>NZ_JAUSSN010000005.1 GCF_030812335.1 Pseudarthrobacter oxydans | reverse complement strand
TGGTATCAACAAACTTGGCACACTATTGAGTTCTCAAACAACAGACACACCCGGCACCACCACAACCTCAGCCGTGGATCGCTCCGGAGCAACTTTACTAACTTACCGGGCCGCTTCACCCTTGTCAATTCGGCGTCCCGACTCAGTCTTGCCGTGAGGCATCTGGGTCGTGGTGGCCGTTCAACTCCGGGGAGCAGCGCGGAAATAAACTCTACCACCACTTCGCCCCGCTGACAAAGGGGCGTCCGAGCGGGCTGCGGCAGGGCACCAAAAAGCCCGGAATCACGGGGATTCCGGGCGCTTCGACGACGCTACGCCGGACCGTTAAGGGGCGGCAGTCCGGAGTCAGCCCACCGGCTTGAAGTACGCGGCACCCAGCGGGGGCAGCGTGACAATCAGGGTCGCGGGCTGGCCGTCGATGGCCAGGTCCGGGGCCGTGAGCGTGCCCTCGTTCAGGACACCGGACCCGCCGTACGCGGCGGCGTCGGTGTTCAGCACTTCCTGCCACTGCCCCACCGCGGGGACCCCCAGGTGGAAGTCCACGTGCGGGGCTCCCGAGAAGTTGAAGGCGCACACTAGCGGGTTACCCGCGGCGTCCCGGCGGATGAAGGTCAGGACATTGCGGTTGGAGTCCCCGCCATTGATCCACTGGAAGCCGGCGGGGTCGTTGTCCCGTTCGTAGAGCGCCGGGGTGGCGCGGTACAGCTCGTTGAGATCCTTGGCCAGGAGCTGTATCCCCCGGTGCGCCGGAATTTCCGCCAGCCACCAGTCCAGGCCGTGCTGCTCGGACCATTCGGCTTCCTGGCCGAATTCGGTCCCCATGAAGATCAGCTTCTTGCCCGGGTGGGCCCACTGGTAGCCCAGGAAGGCACGCAGGTTCGCCAGCTGCTGCCAGCGGTCCCCCGGCATCTTCCGCAGCATCGACCCCTTGCCGTGCACAACCTCGTCATGGCTGATCGGCAGGAGGAAGTTCTCCGTGTAGGCGTAGACCATGGAGAACGTGATGGTCCCGTGGTGCCACCGGCGGTTGAACGGATCCTCGGACATGTACTTGAGCGAGTCATGCATCCAGCCCATGTTCCACTTGATCCCGAAGCCCAGGCCGCCGTGGCTCGTGGGTGCCGTGACACCCGGAAAAGCGGTGGATTCCTCGGCGATCATGACCGCACCGGGGTGCGTCTTGTAGACCGTGGCGTTGACTTCCTGCAGGAAGGAGATGGCCTCGAGGTTTTCCCGTCCGCCGAAGCGGTTCGGCTGCCACTGCCCCTCCTCGCGGGAGTAGTCCAGGTAGAGCATCGAGGCGACCGCATCCACGCGCAGGCCGTCGATGTGGAATTCGTCAAGCCAGTAGAGCGCGTTCGCGACCAGGAAGTTGCGCACTTCGCTGCGGCCGAAGTCAAAGATGAGCGTTCCCCAGTCCGGGTGCTCGCCCAGGTTGGGGTCGGAGTGCTCGTACAGCGCTTCGCCGTCGAACCGGGCCAGCGCCCATTCGTCCTTGGGGAAGTGCGCCGGCACCCAGTCCAGCAGCACGCCGATGCCGGCCTGGTGGAGTTCATCCACAAGGTACCGGAACTCGTCGGGGTGGCCGAAGCGAGATGTCGGGGCGAAGTAGGACGTGACCTGGTAACCCCAGGATCCGCCGAAGGGGTGCTCTGCCACTGGCATGAGCTCCACATGCGAGAAGCCGAGCCACTTGACGTATTCGACCAGTTCCTTGGCCAGTTCCCGGTAGCTGAGCCCGACCCGCCAGGAGCCCAGGTGAACTTCGTAGACACTCATTGGCGAGTTGTGCGGATCCCGGGCGGTGCGGGCTTCCATCCACTCGGCATCCTTGAACGCGTAGGAGGGCTCCACAACACGCGAAGCCGTCAGCGGCGGAACCTCCGTGCCGAAGGCCATCGGATCCGCCTTCTCCACCCAGTAACCGTCTTTAGTCCGGATCTCGAATTTGTAGCACGCCCCAGCTAAAACGCCGGGGATAAAGAGTTCCCAGACCCCGGAGGAGCCGAGGGACCGCATCGAGTGCTGACGGCCGTCCCAGCCGTTGAAATCGCCCTTGACGCGGACCGCCTGGGCGTTCGGCGCCCACACGGCGAAGGAGACGCCGTCGACGTCGCCCATGGCGGACTTGTAGTGCTGGACGTGCGCGCCGAGCACATCCCAGAGACGCTCGTGGCGGCCTTCGCCGATCAGGTGCAGGTCGAGCTCGCCAATGGTGGGCAGGTACCGGTACGGGTCGTCGGTGGGCTGTGGCGCCTGACCCTTGTAGCTGACTTCCAGCCGGTAGTCGGGCACGTGGCCGGTTTCCAGCGGTTCCAGTACGGCAACCCACACTCCGCCGGACTCGTGCGTCATCGGGAAGGTGCCGGTCGCGGTCACGACGGAGACGGCTTCGGCGAGGTGCTTGACCGTTCGGATGGTGACGTGGCCGTGGTCATCGAGGTGCGCCCCCAGGACCGAGTGCGGCGCGTGGTGTTCGCCGGCGGCGACCCTCGCCAGGGTGTTGGCGTCCACGGGCAGTGGACTTCCGGGACGATCGATACGTGCTGAGCCTGTCATTTTGATACCTTCCGCTGCGGCTTCGGCAGGAACGCCGGAGCCTGTACTACCGAGGAGACGACGTGATGCGTGGACCGGAATGGAGAGCCAGTCGGGCCTGTTGCGTAGTTCGTAGATGACTTCGTAAAGGGCTTTGTCGAGCCACAGCGCGACGAAGAGCGGGGAATCGCGGTCGATGCCGCCGGGGATGACTTCGGCGTACCCGGCCAGGAAGGCCTCGGCGCAGTCGTCCACCCAGTTCTCCGGGACGTCCGCTTCCGGGTGCTCGCGGACGGCCGCGCCGGCGGCGTAGTCGAAGGACCGCAGCATGCCGACAACGTCGCGCAGCGGAACGTCCGGGAAATTGCGTTCCGAGATGGGCCGGAGGGGTTCCCCTTCGAAGTCGAGGATGGCCCAGCGCGGCGCCTTCCCGGCGCCGCCCGGTACCTGCAGGATCTGGCCCAGGTGGAGGTCACCGTGAATCCGCTGCAGGGTCCCGGCGCCGCTGCCCTCGAGGCGCTCCAGGAGCCGGTCCAGCGCCTCGTCGTAAGGGCCGACGGCGGTCCCGGCCTGTGCCCAGGACTCCCGCACCCGCCGGGCTACGCCGGGCGCGATGTCACTTCCCGGGACCGATTCGGACGCGACGCCCAGGGCATGCGCCAGGCGGCGGTGCACCGTGGCAGTTGCGGCGCCCAGGGCGTGGGCCTCGGGGGTGAAGTCCCGGCCCTCGCTCGCCGCGTTGACCGCGAGCCGCCAGGCATCCAGTCCGCCGGCGAGGAACTCGTGCGCCACGGCCAGTTCGCCGCGCGCGGGGCGGGCCTCCAGCGCTCCGGCGGGTGCCTCCGCCCACTCCGCGGTCACCCAGCCGAGGGTGGCCGGCACTTCGACGGTCCGCTCCGCGGTCAGGGCGGCGCCGATTTCGACCTCGGGGTTCTGGCCTTCGGAGAGCACCCGGAAGAACTTCAGGATCGCGGCCGACTCGCCGTCGTCGACGATCACGGAACTGTTGGACTGCTCCCCGGTGAGGACCTTGACCACGCCGGTGGCGCGGGGCAGGACGTAACCGGACTCCACCAGGTGGCCGGTGGCGGTCCCGTCCGGGGTGGCGCCGCCGTGGCGCATGAGTTCCAGCCACGCCGCGATGAACTCGGCGTCGTGGATGCCGTCGTACACCCACAGGGAGCCGGGAGCTCCGGCGTCGTCGGCCGCAGCACCGGCGGGGACGGGTTCGGACAGCTGCCCGATGAGCGCTGCGTCCGCCCCCGGCAGGGGCTCGCGGCGGATGCTGAGCGGGACCTGCACGACGTTGGTACGCGAGCCGTCCGGCGTCGGGTAGCTCACGGCCAGCAGCAGCACCTCGAGTTCGGCGCCGGCTGCAGCGCCGCCGGGACCGCCGGCAAGGCGCAGTCCCCCGGCGGATTCGAAGCTGAACGCGGCGCTCTTGACGGGGAACCAGCGCTGGCGCGGAAGCCAGCCGCCGAGCAGTCCGCTCAGGGCCGGGGTAAGGGTGGGTCGGGTCATGTCAGCCTTCGATTGAAAGGATCGGCATGGCCTGGGTGTAGGGCGATGACGGGTTGGAGGCAGCGGAACGGATCCGCAGCCAGAAGAAGTCGTGGCTGCCCAGGGTCAGCGTCAGGGTGCCGTCGTCGGAGATCCCCGGGAACGCCTGGCCGCCGAACACGTCCCGGAGGCCGCGTCCCGCGAACCTCGGCACCCGCAGCGTGGTGGCCACCGGATGCTGGGACAGGTTGAAGGCGCAGAGGATGGTTTCACCGTCCTCGCCGGCCGCGTTGCCTTCCGGCAGTTCGCGGAGGTAGGCCAGGACCACGTCGTGGTCGGCCTCCACGTGCTCAAAACCGCCCAGCCCGAAGGCGGGGTGGTTCTTCCGGACGCTGAGGATCTGGCGCGTCCAGCGCAGCAGCGAACCCGAGTGGGCTGCCTCGGCCTCGACGTTGGCCATGCTGTAGTTGTAGACCAGCGACTGGATCACCGGAAGGTACAGCTTGCCGGGGTCGGCGCTGGAGAACCCGGCGTTGCGGTCAGGGTTCCATTGCATCGGGGTGCGGACGGCGTCGCGGTCCTCGAGCCAGATGTTGTCCCCCATGCCGATCTCGTCCCCGTAGTACAGGAACGGGGAGCCTGGCAGGGACAGCAGCAGGGCGTTGATGAGCTCGATCTCCGAGCGGGAGTTGTCCAGCAGCGGCGCCAGCCGGCGACGGATCCCGATGTTGGCGCGCATGCGCGGGTCCGGTGCGTACCAGCCGAGCATGGCCGCCCGCTCGTCGGCGGTGACCATTTCCAGGGTCAGCTCATCGTGGTTCCGCAGGAAGGTGCCCCACTGGGCGCCTTCGGGGATGTTCGGGGTGTCCTTCATCGTCTCGATGATGGGCGCGGCCTTCTGGTCCCGCAGCGCGTAGTAGAGCCGCGGCATGATCGGGAAGTGGAACGCCATGTGGCATTCCGGTTCCGCGTCGGTGCCGAAGTACTCCACGACTTCAGCCGGCGGCTGGTTGGCCTCGGCGATGATCACGCGTCCCGGGTAGCTTTCGTCGACCATTTTGCGCAGCTTGCGCAGGAACTCGTGGGTCTGCGGCAGGTTCTCGCAGTTGGTGCCCTCTTCCTCGAAGAGGTAAGGGATGGCGTCCGCGCGGAAACCGTCAATGCCCTGGTCGAGCCAGAACCGCACGACGTCGAAGAGCGCGTCGATGACCTTGGGGTTCTCGAAGTTGAGGTCCGGCTGGTGGCCGAAGAAGCGGTGCCAGAAGAACTGGCGCCGGATCGGGTCGAAGGTCCAGTTGGATTCCTCGGTGTCGACGAAGATGATGCGGGCGTCTTCGTACTTCTCGTCCGTGTCGCTCCAGACGTAGAAGTCCCCGAACGGTCCGTCGGGATCCTTGCGGGACTCCTGGAACCAGGGGTGCTGGTCGGAGGTGTGGTTCAGCGGGAGGTCAATGATCACGCGGACGCCGCGGGCGTGGGCTTCCGCGACGAGGCGCTTGAAATCGCTGATGGTGCCGAACTCGTCGAGCACGGAGTTGTAGTCCGAGATGTCGTAGCCGCCGTCACGGAGCGGGGACTGGAAGAACGGCGGGAGCCACAGGCAGTCGACGCCGAGCCACTGGAGGTAGTCCAGCTTCTCGATCAGCCCGTGGAAGTCCCCGGAGCCGTCGCCGTTTCCGTCGGCAAATCCCCGGACCAGCACTTCGTAGAAGACCGCCTTGCGGTACCAGTGCGGATCGTGCTGGAGCCCCGGCGCGTTCAGTTCAAAAGATCCCTTCGAGCTGTAGTGCTGGTTGGGGTTTGACGGGCTGAAACTCACTGGTGGTGCCTCCGGATGCTAAGAATGTGCGCCGGCTCGACATGGGCGTCCAGCCGAACGTAGTTGTACTCCCCCCATTCCCAGCTCTCGCCGGTCAACAGATCATCCACCATGAACCGGCCATTGTGCGTCAGGTCGTCCGCGTCCAGCTCCAGCGCCGCCAGATCCAGGGTCACCGTGCTCTCGCGGATGCCGTGCGGATCCACGTTGACGATGATGATCAGGGTGTCCTTGGTGCCGTCGGGGAGGGTCTTGTGCTTCGAGTAGACGACGGTGGCGTTGTCCGTACTTTCGTGCACGGTCAGGTTCTGCAGGTCCCCCAGGGCAGGGTGGGCGCGGCGGATCGCGTTCAGCCGGGTCAGGTACGGGGCCAGCGTCCGGCCGGACTCAGCCGCCGCGTCCCAGTCACGGTCCTTGTACTCGAACTTCTCGTTGTCGATGTACTCCTCGGCGCCGGGACGGGCCACGTGCTCGTAGAGCTCGAAGCCCGCGTAGACGCCCCAGATGGGGCTCGCGGTGGCCGCCAGCGCCGCCCGGATCTTGAATGCGGGCGGGCCGCCGTACTGCAGGTACTCGGTCAGGATATCCGGGGTGTTGACGAAGAAGTTCGGCCGGAAGTAGGCCGGTGATTCGTGGCTGACCTCCTGGAAGTACTCCTCCAGCTCCTCCTTGGTGTTCCGCCAGGTGAAGTACGTGTAGGACTGCTGGAAGCCGGCGCGGCCCAGCGCGTGCATCATGGCCGGGCGGGTGAAGGCCTCGGCGAGGAAGACGACCTCGGGGTGCTTCTTGTTGACCTTGGCGATCAGCCATTCCCAGAACCACACCGGCTTGGTGTGCGGGTTGTCGACGCGGAAGATCTTGACGCCGTGGCTCACCCAGAGGAAGACAATGCGCAGGATCTCGTTGGACAGGCCCGCGGGATCGTTGTCGAAGTTGAGCGGGAAAATGTCCTGGTACTTCTTCGGCGGGTTCTCCGCGTAGGCAATGCTGCCGTCTACGCGGGTGGTGAACCACTCGGGGTGGCTTTCGACCCAGGGGTGGTCCGGGGCGGCCTGCAGCGCAAGGTCCAGGGCCACTTCCAGCCCCAGCTCCCCGGCCCGCGCCACGAAGGCATCGAAGTCCTCAAAGGTGCCCAGGTCCGGGTGGATGGCGTCGTGGCCGCCCTCCTTGGCCCCGATGGCCCAGGGGGAGCCGGGATCATGCGGTCCGGCGAGCAGGGTGTTGTTCGGGCCCTTGCGGTGCTGGATGCCGATCGGGTGGATCGGCGGCATGTAGATGATGTCGAAGCCCATGGCCGCGACGGCGTCGAGCCGCCGGGCGGCGGTGCGGAAGGTGCCGGAGGTCCACTCGCCGGTGTCGTGGTTGCGGACGGCGCCCTCGGACCGGGGGAAGAACTCATACCAGGCGCCCCGGCCGGCGAGCTCGCGCTCCACCAGCAGGGGGTACTGCTCGGAGACGGTGACCTGCTCGCGGATCGGCTGGCGGTTGATGATGTCCGTCACGTCAGCGCTGAATCCGGCGGCGAGGCGTTCCTCGGCGGTCTTGTTGGTGTCGTTGAGCCCGACGACGGCCATCCGCAGGGTCCGCCGGTCGGCGGACGGGCGGGCGGAGTCCTCGGCGGCGACGGCGAGCAGCGCGGCGCCCTCGGCGAGCATCAGCTCGACGTCGATTCCGGCTTCCACCTTCACCTCGGCGTTGTGGTGCCACGTGCCGTAGCTGTCATGCCAGGCCTCGATCACAAAGGACCAGTTGCCGGTGCCGGAGGGGGTCAGGAGCCCTTCCCACCGGTCGGTGCCCATACCGCGCGGGCCGCGGGGCGGGGCGAGGCGGACGCGCTGGCGTTCCTTCCCCCGGGGGTCGAGCAGGACGGCGCTGACGCCGAGCCGGTCGTGGCCCTCACGGAAGGAGGTGGCACCCACCACCAGGGTTTCGCCAACTACGGCCTTGGCGGGGAATTTGCCGCCTTCGACTGCAGGCTGCACGGCGGTGATTGGAAAACGGCCAAAGCGAAGGCCCTCCATAATCAGGGCCTTCGGCTTTTGCTTGGACACGGCACTGGTTCGCGAGTTAGTTGTCACAGCCTCGACGTTATCGACAAAACGGCCAGATTGCTAAGGCTGCTCACTTTTTTCCGGCGTTTTCCGGGAGGCGGACCGTCATTTATGCAAAAGAAACTTAAACCGGTTCCGGGCCCCCAACTTGTCCGTTAGTGTTTCGCAGGTGAAGGCAATCCGCAGATTTACCGTCCGAACCGTTCTTCCCGAGTCGATCCGGCCGCTGGCCCGGCTGGCCACCAACCTCCGGTGGTCCTGGCACAGGCCCACGCGGGAGCTTTTCGAGAGCCTGAACCCGAAGGTATGGGCCGCGAGCGACCACGATCCTGTGACCTTCCTCGGCCTGGTCAGCCGGGAAGAGCTGCAGCGCCTTGCCGCGGATCTGGACGTGGTGCGGCGGGTCCACGCGGCTGCCGAGGACCTCGACCGGTACCTCGAACAGCCCCGGTGGTACCAGAGCCTCGGCGACGACGCACCGGCGTGCATCGCCTACTTCTCCCCCGAGTTCGGCATCACCGAGGTGCTGCCGCAGTACTCCGGCGGCCTCGGCATCCTCGCCGGCGACCACCTGAAGGCCGCCTCGGACCTGGGCGTGCCGCTGATCGGCGTCGGCCTGCTGTACCAGGCGGGCTATTTCAAGCAGTCGCTGTCCCGCGACGCGTGGCAGCAGGAAACCTATCCGGTCCTGGATCCGGACGGGCTGCCGCTGACCCTGCTGCGCGAGGCCTCCGCCGACGGCAACGGCAGGCCCATCCAGATCTCCCTGCCGCTCCCCCACGGCCGCCGGCTGCTGGCGCACGTGTGGCGCGCCGACGTCGGGCGTGTCCCGCTGCTGCTGCTGGACTCCAACGTCCCGGGCAACGACGATGCCGCCCGCGGCATCACCGACCGCCTGTACGGCGGCGGCGGTGACCACCGCCTCCAGCAGGAGCTCCTGCTGGGCATGGGCGGGGTTAAGGCCCTGCGCGCCTTCCAGAAGCTGACCGGCAGCCCAGCACCGGAGGTGTTCCACACCAACGAGGGCCATGCCGGCTTCCTGGGCGTCGAACGGATCCAGGAAATGATGTCCGCCGCGGAACCGCTGAGCTGGGACGAGGCGCTGGCCGCCGGCCGCGCCTCCACCGTGTTCACCACCCACACCCCGGTCCCGGCCGGCATTGACCGCTTCGAGGTCTCGCAGATCCAGCACTTCTTCGACGCCGGGCTGGCTCCGAACGTGCCGGTGTCCAAGATCCTGAACTTGGGCCGCGAGGACTACACGGACGGGAACCCGTTCGTGTTCAACATGGCCGTGATGGGCCTGCGCCTGGCCCAGCGTGCCAACGGCGTGGCCAAGCTGCACGGCGTCGTGTCCCGCGGCATGTTCTCCGCGCTGTGGCCGGGCTTCGACCACTCCGAGGTGCCCATCACCTCGGTCACCAACGGTGTGCACGTGCCCACATGGGTGGACCCGCGGGTGTCCCAGCTGGCGCGTGACCAGTTCGGCGCCGAGGCGGAAGCCCAGGGCCGCTGGGACCTCGCCTACAACGTCAGTGACGAGGACGTCTGGGCCCTCCGCCGCGAAATGCGGGTGTCGCTCGTGGAGGACGTCCGGCGCCGCCTGCGGGCCGCCTGGAAGAAGCGCGGGGCGGCCGACGCCGAGCTAGCGTGGACGGATTCGGTGCTGGACCCGGACATCCTGACCATCGGCTTCGCCCGGCGTGTGCCGACCTACAAACGGCTCACGCTGATGCTGCGCGAGCCCGAGCGGCTCAAGGCCCTGCTGCTGCACAAGACTCACCCGATCCAGCTGGTCATTGCGGGCAAGTCCCACCCTGCCGATGACGCGGGCAAGAAGATGATCCAGGACCTCGTCCGGTTCACCGACGACCCGGCGGTGCGGCACCGGATCGCGTTCCTGCCCAACTACGACATCGCCATGGCCCGGACCCTGTTCCCGGGGTGCGACGTGTGGCTGAACAACCCGCTGCGTCCGCTCGAGGCGTGCGGCACCTCCGGCATGAAGGCGGCCCTGAACGGCTCGCTCAACCTCTCGGTGCTGGACGGCTGGTGGGACGAGATGTACGACGGCGAGAACGGCTGGGCGATTCCGACCGCCAACAACGACGCGGCCCCCGAGGAACGCGATGACATCGAGGCGGCGGCCCTGTACGAGCTGCTCGAGACGCAGGTGGCCCCCCGCTTCTACGGACTCACGGTGTCCGACGGCGCCGGCGCTGCCGGGCCCTCGCAGTCCGGACCGCAGGCGGTCCCGACGCACTGGGTCTCGATGATCAAGCACACCATGTCCCACCTGGGTCCGGCAGTCTCCGCGGACCGGATGCTCAAGGACTACGTCAACGTCCTGTACCGGCCGGCCGCCGACGCGGGCCGCCGGGCCGGCGCGGACAATTTTGCCGAGGCCAAGGCCCTCGCGGCCTGGATTTCCCGGGTCCGGGCTGCCTGGCCGCAGCTCCAGGTGGAGCATGTGGACTCGGTGGGCGTCTCGGAGGACCCGCAGATCGGCGACATCCTCCAGGTCAATGCCTACGTGGCCCTGCACGACCTCAGCCCGGATGATGTTTCGGTCGAGGTCGCCTACGGCAAGGCGGAAGACAGCGACGAGCTGGCCGACGTCACGGTGGCGGAGCTGAAGGCGGTGGAAGACCTCGGCAAGGGCCGTCACCTCTTCAGCGGAACCCTCGTGATCGACCGGTCCGGTTCGTTCGGCTACACCGTCCGGGTGCTCCCGAAGCACGAGGCCCTCGCGTCGAAGGCGGAACTGGGCCTGATCGTCAACGCCTGAGCCCGCTGCCTGACAACAACAGCGCCGCACCCCGGAGGCCCGGGAGGCGGCGCTGTTGTCTATGGCGGGCCTAGAGGCAGACGGCGATGACGGCCAGGTTCCTGCCGGCATAGCGTTCGGCGTCCTGCAGGATTTCGCAGATGACACCGAATGAACGGTCCGAGCGGAAGGCCGCCGGGACCTCCCAGATGAAGGTGATCGGGGACTGGCCGTCGTCGGCGACTGCGTCGGCGAAGTCGTGCAGGGAGTCGTTGAGCGCGTCGAGGTTCACGCCGTAGTCCGCCGGGAAGTCCAGGGCCTCGGCGAACGTCTCAAGGACCGTCCGTTTGGTATCGGCGGCCGGAATCAGCACGGCTCGCCGCCCGGCGTCCGCCACCAGGGCCTGCAGCTCCTCGATGGTCCAGGTGTCTGCGGAGTAAATCTTCATGGGTTATTTGCCTTCGATGATGAATCTGAACGAGTTGTAATGGTCCGGCGTGTAGTACTTCTCGCCGGCCTGCCCGGCCACGATCCGGCGGGCTCCGCGGTCGGATTCACGCGGGGTCCGGACCGTGTATTCCTTGTAATAGCCGGAGGATTTCCGCGGAAGGATGCGCTCGAAATTGCCGAACGTGGCGGCGTCCCTGCTGTAGGGAAACGGCCCTCCCCTGGCGATGAGCGCGAGTGTTTGGCCCGCTTCGGCGGGAAGCTCCGAGGCTTTCACTTCCGGCAGCCCGGACGGGTTCGCGAGGGCAGGCGGCGCAGCCGTTGGAGCCGCGGGGTCGGCGGTGCTGGACGGCGCCGTGGTGCCGGCGCCGGACGGCGCCGTGCCGGTCCCCGGAACCCCTGCCAGCACGAACGCCAGCACCGCGAGTCCGAGCAGCAGGACGAGCAGGGCCGTCAGCCGCTGGACCTTCATGCGTAGTTTTCCTTATGCCTGGTTCGGGGGCCGGGCTACGTGCGGTAGATGTTGATGGAATTGGCCTGCACAACGTCCCGCTCCCCGGAAGCGACCCGGACGCCCTGGCGCCGGTCGTGGAGTCCGGAGGTGGTCAGGCGCAGCTCGAAGAGCCGGTTGCCGGTCCCCTCCTCATTGCTGAGCAGCGGCAGCGTGACCTTGATGTCCTTGGCGCCGCCGTTGACCACGACGAGTCCGTCCACGTGGCCGTCGTCGGACCCGAGCAGCAGCTGCACCACCCGGTGCCCCGGATCCTGCCAGCGCTCCCCGGCCATCGGCTCGCCGTGCTCGTCGAACCAGTGGAAGTACGACTGTTTTTCGCGGGTCGGGTAGTCATGCGGCTGCCCGGCCAGGAATTCCTTGCGAAGCCGGATCACCCGCTTGGTGGTGCGCAGCATCGAGTGGGATTCGGGTGTGCTGGTCCAGTCGATCCAGGCAATGGGGTTGTCCTGGCAGTAGGCGTTGTTGTTGCCCTGCTGGGTGCGGGCGATCTCGTCGCCGGCGGTGATCATGGGCACGCCCTGGGAAATCATCAGCGACGCCATCAGGTTGCGGCTGGACTGCTCACGCCGGGCGAGGATGTCCTCGTCCTCCGTGGGGCCCTCGAAGCCGTGGTTGTAGCTGCGGTTGTCCCCGTGGCCGTCCCGGTTCTGTTCACCGTTGGCCTCGTTGTGTTTGCGGTCGTAGGACACGAGGTCGGCCAGGGTGAAGCCGTCATGGGCGGTGACGAGGTTGACCGAGGCGAGCCGGGACCGGCCGGACGGTTCAAACAGGCTCGCGGAGCCCGAGAGCGCGTCCGCGAGCCGGGCCACCGAGCCACCCTGCCCGCCGGCGTCGATCGCGGCGCGGTCAGCGAGCCAGAAGCTGCGGACGGCGTCGCGGAAGTGGTCGTTCCAGTCCACCCAGCCGGGCGGGAAGCGGCCGGTCTGCCAGCCGCCGTAGCCGATGTCCCAGGGTTCGGCGATGAGCTTGGCGGCGGACAGCACGGGGTCGGCCCCGATCGCCACCAGGAACGGGTGCCGGGGATCGAACTCGTTGGCGGCGTTGCGGGCCAGCGTCACGGCAAGGTCAAAGCGGAAGCCGTCGATGTGGAACTCGGTCACCCAGTAACGCAGCGAATCCAGCACCAGCTGGACCACGCGGGGCTCGCCGAAGTTCAGGGAGTTGCCGCAGCCGGTGGTGTCCACGTACCTGCCGTGGCCGTCGTTGCGGTAGTAGGTCATCTCCCCCAGGCCGCGGAAGCTGAGGGTCCGGCCGTCCCTGCCGCCCTCGGCCGTGTGGTTGTAGACGACGTCGAGGATGACCTCGAGGCCGGCGGCGTGCAGCAGCTTGACCATGCCTTTGAACTCGTCCTGGACGGCCTTCGGGCCCGCTGCCTGCGCGGCCTCGGTGGCATAGCCGGGGTGCGGGGCGAAGAATGCGGCCGTGTTGTAGCCCCAGTAGTTCGGCATCCCGAGATTCTGCAGGTGCGGTTCGTCCACGTGGAAGTGCACCGGAAGGAGCTGGACGGCGGTGATCCCCAGCGCGATGAGGTGCTCGACCATGGCCGGGTGCGCCAGCCCGGCGTACGTGCCCTGGAGGTCCTCGGGGACGTCGGGGTGCAGTTTGGTCTGGCCGCGGACGTGCGCCTCGTAGATGATCGTGTTGCGCCACGGGGTCCTGGGGCCGCGGTCGTTGCCCCAGTCGAAGTCACTGTCCATCCGGACGCTCGTGATGAAATCCTCGCGCTCGTCCACGGCCCGGCCATAGGGGTCCAGCAGCAGCGGCTGCTCGCCGCTGCTGTCGAAATCCGTCGCCGGCATGGACAACGGGAGTGCCTCGTGATCGGGGGTGGCCCGGAAGCCGTAGCGCGAACCGGCCGGAATGCCCTCGACGATGCCGTGGTGCACACCGTCGGTCACGTTCGGCAGTGTCTTGAGCTGCCAGGTGCCGCCGGGCGCCTGATAGGCGATTTCCAGGGTGGCCACGCCGGGCGCGTAGACCGCCACATTCGCGAAGGCACTCCGAGGATCGTCCGTTACCGGCGAACCGGTGCTCGGAACGCTGATTCCCAGCGGAAACGCCCGTGAGGCGTCTACCGTGGAAGCTGTGTCTACGTAGGTCATAACCATTGCTTAAAGTTTAGCGGGGCGGAACAAATAGACCCGGTTTCTGATTTCCTGACGAAGTGCAGTTTACGGAAAAGCTGCGTTGCATACTTGAACAAGCGCCTAAAACTGGAGGTAATAGTGCGGATTGCACTCGCTCAGATCATTACCGGACGCGATCTTGCCGAAAATCTGGCCCTCGTGGAGGACTACGCGGCCCGCGCCAAAGCCGGCGGGGCAGAGCTCGTGGTGTTCCCCGAAGCCACCATGCGCGCCTTCGGGAACTCGCTGCTGGACATCGCCGAACCGCTGGACGGCCCGTGGGCATCGCGGGTGCGCAGCATCGCGGCGGAACACGGCATCGTGATCGTCGCCGGGATGTTCACCCCGGGGACAGCGGACGACGGCGGCAAGGTGCGCAACACGCTCCTGGTCACCGGCCGCGGCATCGAGGCCAGCTACGACAAGATCCACCTCTTCGATGCCTTCGGCTTCGCGGAATCGGACACCGTCGACGCCGGCACCGAGCCCGTCACCTTCGAGTTCGACGGCGTGAGCTTCGGCCTGGCGACCTGCTACGACATCCGGTTCCCGGATCTCTTCACCGAGAACGCGGACCGCGGGGCCGAGGTGAACATTGTCTGCGCCTCCTGGGGATCCGGCCCCGGCAAAGCGGAACAATGGAAGCTCCTGGCCCGGGCCCGCGCCCTGGATTCCACCACTGTGGTCCTCGCCTGCGGCCAGGGCGACCCGGCCAGCCAGGGAGTCGAGCCCAAGGGTGCGGCGCCCACCGGCGTCGGGCACTCCGTCGTCGTCTCCCCGCTGGGTGAAGTCCTCGAAGAGCTCGACGGCGCCCCCGGCCTGCTGTTCGCAGACCTGGACCCCGCCGTCGTCAAAGAAGCCCGAGCCAAACTCCCGGTCCTCGCCAACCGCCACAAGTTCTAGCTTCCGCTGCGGGGGTCACCTTCGTGTGGTCACCTTCCGCGGACCCCGGCGCCGCTGATGATCTGACGCTGCGCATTCAGCCTGGCGAGCCGCCAACGCGCTAGCGCTACGGGTATTCGGGTAGCGGGAAGACATCTGAGCGTCGCAGGAGGAACGGCGCGTCGCATGAAGGAAGGCGCGTCACTGTTCGTCGCTGGCCAGACCCCGGCGCCGCTGATGATCTGACGCTGCGCATTCAGCCTGGCGAGCCGCCAACGCGCTGGCGCTACGGGTATTCGGGTAGCGGGAAGACATCTGCGCGTCGCAGGAGGAACGGCGCGTCGCAGGAAGAACGGCGTGCCTGTCCCGGCGCCAGCTCGAACCCGGGTCGCCACCCGCCGGACTACGTCAGCAATAGAACGCTCCCTCACCTTTGGCGGCTTAACGGGAAACGCTCCCTCACGAGACGTGAGAGAGCGTTTCCTGACTTTCCGCCAAAGGTGCGGGAGCGTTTCCCTATCTGCCGCCAAAGGTGCGGAAGCGTCAGAGCCGTTTCCGGAGGTTTGCTAAGGAGCGCATCGCCGACCAGAGCGTAGCGAGGCCGCCTGCGGCCGGAGGCGTCGTCGGGAGGAAGGGAAGCCCCGCGGGCCCCGAACTGAGCTTGCGAAGTTTGGGAAGGGGCTTCCCGCCAAGCGACGGCAAAACTCCGGCAACGGCGGAGCCAACCGCAGCAACCAGTGAAGGCTACTTGACGGCGCGCTGGCGGGAGATCTCGTAGAGGGAGATGCCCACGGCCATGGAGGCGTTCAGCGACTCCATCGCGGAGTCGATCGGGATGGAGACGATCTGGTCGCAGTTTTCGCGGACCAGGCGGCTGAGGCCCTTGCCCTCGGAACCCACGACGATGCAGACCGGCTCGGTGGCCAGGGCGAGATCGGGCAGCGACACGTCGCCGTCGCCGTCGAGTCCCAGAACATAGATGCCCATGTTCTTGAACGCCTTCAGCGTGTTGTTCAGGTTGGCCGCGCGTGCCACGGGGACGCGGACGGCTGCACCGGCGCTGGTCTTCCATGCCGAGGCGGTGACGCCGACGGAGCGGCGCTCCGGGACGATGACGCCGTGGCCGCTGAAGGCCGAGACCGAGCGGATGATCGCGCCAAGGTTGCGCGGATCGGTGATGCCGTCCAGTGCGACGAAGAGCGGCGCGTTGGAGACGTGGCCCTTCTTCCAGCTCGCGAGGGTTTCCTCGGCCAGCTCGTAGGCGTCCTGGTATTCGTACGGCGGGATCTGCAGCACGAGGCCCTGGTGGATGGCGTCGTCGGTCATCCGGTCCAGCTCGGGCTTGCCGGTTTCGAGCAGCGGGATGCCGCGCTCGGCCGCCAGCTTGAGGGACTCCTTGACGCGGTCATCCATCTCGATGCGGATGGCCACGTGCAGGGCCTTGGCCGGAATGCCGGCGCGCAGTGCCTCCACGACGGAGTTGCGCCCGGTGACGACTTCCTCGGTGGCGCGGCCCTTGGGGCCGGAACGGGCACCGGGGTTGCGCGGGGCTCCCGGGCGCTTGGCCGCGGAGCGTTCCGCGAGCTGCTTGTTCTTGTGGGCCTTGTGGTACGGGCGGTCCTCCGCCTTGGGCGTCGGCCCCTTGCCCTCAAGAGCCTTGCGGCCGTGACCGCCGGTTCCGACGGAGGGGCCCTTCTTCAGTTTGACCGACCGGCGACCGTTGTTGGCCATGAGTTCCACCCTTTTAAATACGCGATTCGTTGACAAGTCTGAACTCCAGTCTACTGACTCGAGTTAAATCCTCGACCGCAGGGCATGGCCGGACCCCGGCGCAGCGCCGGGAACCGGGCCGGTTCAGCCGCGCTTGAGGCTCCAGTTTGCGCCGTCCGGACCGTCCTCGACGACGACGCCGGCGGCGGCGAGGGTGTCGCGGATGGCGTCGGAGGCGGCCCAGTCCTTGCTGGCGCGGGCCCGGGCGCGGGCCGCGAGCTGCGCTTCGACGAGGACGCCGAGGGCGGTGGTGCTCTGTTCGTCCACGGCGGGCCCCGCGGTGTCGTTGAGACCAAGGACACGCAGCATGTCGGTGACGCTGAGCAGTGCCTGCCGGGCGGCGTCGAGTTCCCCGGCGGTGAGGGCGGTGTTGCCGGTGCGGACGGTTTCGTGGAGCACTGCCAGGGCCTGCGGGACGTTGAGGTCATCGTCCATCGCGGCCGCGAAAGCATCGGGAACGGCCCCGTGGCTGCCGGAGACGAAGTCCCCGTCCGCCGTGGCCAGGGCCCGGGCAGCGCGGCTGACGAACCCGTCGACCCGTTCCACCGCGGCGGCGGCTTCCTGCAGCGAGGACGGCTGGTAGTCCAGCACCGAACGGTACTGGGCCTGGCCGAGGTAGTAGCGGACCACGCGCGGCGGGGCCAGCTCCAGCATCTCGGCGGGGCTGACGGTGTTGCCGATGGACTTGGACATCTTCTCGCCGGCGTAGGTGACCATGCCGTTGTGCATCCAGAAGTTGGCGAAACCGTGGCCGGCGGCCTGCGACTGGGCCATCTCGTTCTCATGGTGCGGGAACCTGAGGTCCAGTCCGCCGCCGTGGATGTCGAACTCGGCGCCGAGGTACTTGGTGACCATCGCGGAGCATTCGAGGTGCCAGCCCGGGCGTCCGGCGCCCCACGGCGAGGCCCAGCTCGCCGTCGTCGGCTCCCCGTCCTTGTGGCCCTTCCAGAGCGCGAAGTCGCGCGGATCCTTCTTCCTACTGCTGAACTGGGCCTCCACGTCGGGGGCGCCCTGCATGTCATCGACCTTCTGCCGGGTCAGCGAGCCGTACTTGTTCCAGGAGCGCACGTCGAAGTAGACGTCGCCCGAGCCGTCCGGGGCCGGGTAGGCGTGGCCGCGGTCGATCAGCTGCTGGATCAGGGCGTGCATTTCGGGGATGTGGCCGGTGGCGCGCGGTTCGTAGGTGGGGCGGGAGACGCCCAGGGTGTCGTAGGCCTTGAGGAATTCCTGCTCGTAGCGGTAGGCCAGCGCCCACCATTCCTCATTCCGGAGGGCGCCGGGCTCGTCCTCGAAGTCGGGGCCGAAGGAGGCGGCGGACTTCGCGAGGATCTTGTCGTCGATGTCGGTGACGTTGCGGACCACGGTGACCCGGAAGTCCCGGTACTGCAGCCAGCGGGTCAGCTGGTCGAAGGCGATGGCGGAGCGGATGTGCCCGACGTGCGGCATGCCCTGCACCGTGGCGCCGCAATAATAGAGGCTCACTTTGCCCGGAACCAGGGGGACGAAGTCGCGGACTTCGGCGGATGCAGTGTCATAGAAGCGCAGGGTCACCGCTCCAGATTAGCCGATGGCGATCCGGCCCCGGCGTGGGGACCGCTTCCCCGGCTTACCGCGTCCTACTTGCAGTACTCGCCGATCCTGTTGTTCTGTTCAGTGAGCTGCTTGGTCTGCTCATCACTCCTGGCCCCGAGTGAGGTGCCGGCCACCTGCTTCATGATGTCCGCCATCTTCTGGATCGGATCGGCCACCTCGGGCGCGACCTTGTCCGCGACCTCCTGGTAATGCTTGGAGATCTGCTCCGCCTGCTGCTGCTGGTTGCCGGTGGGGACGAAGGTGTCCTGGTTGAGGAACGCGCAGCTTTCCGGAACGCTCATCTTCGGCGTCGCGGCGCACCCGGTCAGCATGAGTCCGGCCAGCAGGACGACGGCGGGCAGCAGCTTTTTCACAGGGGGTCTCCTGATGTTGCGGGAAGGGGCGATCCGTCAAGCCTAGGCGACGGACTCCGCAGACGCCGAGCCGGTGCGGTAGACGAGGGCCGTCGCCGTGGCCGAAATGCCCTCGCCGCGGCCGGTGAAGCCCAGGCCGTCGCTCGTGGTGGCCGAGACACTGACCGGGGCGCCCGCGGCTTCGCTAAGGACCCGCTGGGACTCCTCCCGGCGGGGGCCGAACTTGGGCCTGTTGGCCACGAACTGCACGGCGATGTTCCCGATCTCGAAGCCCGCCGCGCGGACGATCCGGGCAGCCTCGGCCAGCAGGGTCACGCCGGACGCCCCGGCATACTCCGGGCGGTCGGTGCCGAAGTGCGTGCCGAGGTCCCCGACGCCGGAGGCGGAAAACAGGGCGTCGGCGGCTGCATGCGCGACGGGGTCGCCGTCGGAGTGGCCGGACAGCCCGCGCTCCCCGTCCCAGAACAGGCCGCCGAGCCAGAGCGGCTGGGGCGCGTCCTCGGGCGCGTAGGCGTGGACGTCGATGCCGATTCCGGTCCGCGGGATGACGGGCAGCAGGGCGTTCTGGTTCTCGGACATGCTCAGCCTTCCACCCAGCGGACGCCCAGCGGGCCTTCGAGGAGACCCTCGGCGATGATCAGGTCCAGCGGGGTGGTGATCTTCAGCGATTGGCTGGCGCCGCGCACCGCATGGACCGGGACGCCGAGGAGTTCCACCAGCATGGCGTCGTCGGTGACGGCGGCCGCCTGGCCGGCGTCGAGGGAGGCCGCCGTTTCGTGGGCCCGCCGGAGGGTGCCGAGCTCGAAGCCCTGCGGGGTCTGCACGGCCCGGAGGGTCTCCCGCGCCGCGGTGCCGGTGACGAGCTCCGGGGCGATGGCGGCGCCGTCGCCCGTGGTCGGTTCCACCGTCTTGACCGTGTCCACCACGGGCATGACCGGGATGACGGCCACTGCGCCGGCCGCCAGGGCCTGCGACACCCGGTGGAAGACAGCCTCCGGGGTCAGGGCGCGGGCGGCGTCGTGGACCAGGACGGCCTCGGTGGCCGGGAGGAGTGCGGCCAGCGCGGCGCGGACCGACGCGGCGCGGGTGGCGCCGCCGTCGACAATCGTCACGACCGGGAGCTGCACGCCCTGGCCCGCGGCGGGCGTGCTCCGGCGCTCCGCCTTGAGCTCCTTGGTGAAGGCCTCACAAAGGGCGTGGAGTTCCGTATCGCCGGGAGGGATGGCGACGCAGATCTGCTGCGCGATCCCGGCCGCGGCGACACCCCGGAGGGCGTGCGTGAGGATGCTATCCCCGCCCAGCGGAACCTTGGCTTTTGGCATGCCGTAGCCCAGGCGCTGGCCGGAGCCGGCAGCCACGACGATGACTGCGGTGACGGGGCCGTCCGCTGACGTGTTGGTCGGTGCTGAGTCCATGCGCACAAGACTACGTCCCGGCGCCCCGCGCGCATCCCACTGAGCTATCAGTCCTGGTGCTTCCGGGGCGTTGTGAACCGCCAGAGCTGACAGCTCAACGCCGGAAAAGGGCAAAAAGAAACCCCGGCAGCCGTTAGGCTACCGGGGTTCGATTCTTGTCTGTTCGACTTGCTTAGGAAGCCAGGACCTCGTCGAGAACGCTTGCGGCCTTCTCTTCATCAGTCTTTTCAGCCAGCGCCAGTTCTGAAATCAGAATCTGGCGTGCCTTGGCCAGCATGCGCTTCTCCCCTGCGGAGAGACCCCGATCGTGATCGCGGCGCCACAGGTCGCGGACGACCTCTGCCACCTTGATGACGTCACCGGAAGCAAGCTTCTCCAGGTTTGCCTTGTATCGACGTGACCAGTTGGTGGGTTCTTCAGTGAACTCGGCCCGCAGCACTTCAAACACGTGCTCCAGACCTTCTTTGCCCACTACGTCCCGGACCCCAACAAGGTCAACGTTTTCTGCTGGAACTTCAATGGTCAGATCACCCTGAGCCACCTTGAGCTTGAGATACATCTTCTCTTCGCCCTTGACAGTGCGCATCTTGATTTCTTCAATTTTGGCTGCACCGTGGTGAGGGTAAACTACTGTCTCGCCGACCTCAAAAACCATGTGGACATTCCCCTTTCCCGCAGACCAGTTTATCACGTTTAAGGCATACGACTGCCATGGAACGCACCCAAGAACCGCGTAAATACGGGGAAAATGGCCTTAAACGGCACCGTCAGACCCCTTGACGAAAGCGGATATTAGTGCATTGTCCCGCCCCTGCCAAGGTCGCCCGCCATCCCCCGCCGGCGCCCGGGCGGCCACGGAGCGACGGGATTGTGTACGGCCCGAATCATCGTTTGGCGGGGATTGCCGATAGGCTATGGCTGAATAATGTTCCAAGACTCTCAAGGAGTGCGAGACGTGGGTTTCACTGCGACGAACCGGGGCCAGCGCGGCAAGCTGGCAATGGCAACGGCTGCTCTGGGCATCGGCCTGCTGTCCGTAACAGGCTGCGGCTACACCAACCCCCAGGCGACCGCCGCGGAGTACGCGGCCTCGGACGGAACGCAGGCCAACGTTGGCGCGCTTCAGCTGCGCAACATGATGATCATCTCCGCCGGCGAGGACAAGCCCGGCCGTGTGATCGGCGCCGTGTACAACTCCTCCTCCGAGGACGTGACGCTGACCATCGCCGGTGCCGGCGGTTCCCAGACCGAGGTCCCGGTCAAGCAGAACTCCTACACGCTGCTCAACGACTCCACCGACGAGGCCATCCTGAGCACCACCGGCGGCATCCCGGGTTCCCTCGTTGAGGTCGGCATCAGCGAGGACGGCACCAACCAGAAGGCCACGTTCAAGGTGCCGGTGCTGGACGGAACCATCACGGACTACAAGCAGTACCTGCCGGCCGGCAGCGAGCCCACCGGCTCGGCCACGCCGACCCCGTCGCCGACGAGCAGCGCGAACCACTAGTTTCCACACCCATAAGGAGGGGCGCCCGGTCACCGGGCGCCCCTCCTTATCTGTGTGCTCTGTTTGCTCTGTGGGTTCGGCCCGGTCCGGGCCAGCGGTCCGCCGGGCTCAGGGCTCGAACTTGTAGCCCAGGCCGCGGACCGTGATGAGGTGCCGCGGCGCTGAGGGATCCGGTTCGATCTTGCTGCGGAGCCGCTTGACGTGGACATCGAGGGTCTTGGTGTCCCCCACATAGTCCGACCCCCAGACCCGGTCGATCAGCTGTCCGCGGGTCAGCACCCGGCCGGAGTTCCGCAGCAGCATTTCCAGCAGTTCAAATTCCTTCAGCGGCAGGGACACCTGTTCGCTGCTGACCGTCACGACGTGCCGCTCGATATCCATCCGGACCGGTCCCGCCTGCACGGTGCTGGGCACCAGGTCCTCGGGCTCGCCCTGGCGGCGCAGCACGGCCCGGACCCGGGCCACCAGCTCCCGCGACGAGTAGGGCTTGGTGACGTAGTCGTCGGCGCCGAGTTCCAGCCCGACGACCTTGTCGATCTCCGCGTCCTTCGCCGTCAGCATGATGACCGGGACGGACGAGCGCTGCCTCAGCTGCCGGCAGACCTCGGTGCCCGACTGGCCGGGCAGCTGCAGGTCCAGCAGCACCAGGTCGGCGCCGTTGCGGTCGAACTCGGTGATGGCATCCAGTCCGTTGTCCACCACCTCCACCTCGAATCCTTCCTTGCCCAGTAGGTAGGACAGCGGGTCGCTGAACGACTCTTCGTCCTCGACAATCAGAATCCTGCTCAAGCGGTAGCTCCTTGCTCATGGGCGCCGGCGGCGTCCCGTCGGGTTGGTCTGGGGTGCTGGGTCGGGCCGTTGGCCGCGATCCGGGCGACCGCCCGGTCCGCGGGTTCGCCCGCGTCGGCAACGCCGTCGAGGTCCTGGCCTTCCAGCTCCGGAAGCCGGATGGTGAAGGTGGAGCCCTGCCCGGGCTTGGACCAGAGTGTCACCTCGCCGCCATGGTTGGCGACCACGTGCTTGACGATGCTCAGGCCCAGGCCGGTGCCGCCGGTATGGCGCGACCGGGCGGCGTCCACGCGGTAGAAGCGCTCGAAGACGCGTTCCTGGTCCTCGGGGCTGAGCCCCTCGCCCTGGTCCGTGACGGAGACGGCCACGAGGCCGTCTTTGGCCCGGATGCCGATGCCGACCCGGGTGTTTTCCGGGGAGTAGCGGATGGCGTTGTCGATCAGGTTCCGCAGCGCCGTCACGAGCTGGTCCTGGTCGCCGTAGACCATGGCATCCGTGTGGCCGCCCACGACGAGGTCGATGTTCTTGTTTTCCGCCGGCAGCTGGGACCGGTCCACCGCTTCGGTGACGACGGTGTTGATGTCCACGGCCCGGCCCTGCTTTGCGACGTTGGAGCCCTGCAGCCGGGAGAGCTCGATGATGTCCTGCACCAGGGCCGCCAGGCGGGCGGACTCCTTGTGCGTGCGTTGGGCGAAACGGCGCACGGCTTCCGGGTCATCGGCGGAGGACTCAAGCGCCTCGGCCAGCAGCGAGATGGCGCCGACCGGCGTCTTGAGTTCGTGGGAGACGTTGGCGACGAAGTCGTTGCGGACTTCCTCGGTGCGGGTCACCTCGGTCCGGTCATCGGCCAGCAGCAGGATGTATTCCTCCGCGATCACCGCCGCCCGCACCTGGACCACGATGGTTCCCTGGCCCAGCGGTCCCCGCGGCAGTTCGAGGAGCCGTTCGAGGATGACGCCGTCGCGGCGCACCTTCGCGGTCATCTCCAGCAGCTGCTCATGGACCAGGGTATGGCCGCGCACCAGCCCGTAGGCGTACGCGGCGGGGCTGGCGCGGACGACGCCGTCGATCGCGTCCACCACCACAAACGCCCGGCCGACGGCGGCCAGCACCTCGGCGGCGCCCTCGGGAAGTGAGGGATCCTCAAACTCAACGTCCACGAGCTTGCGCTGCTGCTCGCTGACCCGGAAGGCGAGCACGCCGAAGACGCCAAGCGAGAGGCCGATCAGGCCGGCGATCACGCCGATAAGCATTGGGTCCACGGCTCCAGCTTATGCTCTGCCCCGCGTCGGAAACTGTAATCTCCCGCTATTCCCACTCCGGTTCAGCTAACGTTCATCTATTGGGGCGTAACAGTTCACCGGACGCTGGAACACTGGACAGTTGAAGCGCCGCGAGGTGAACCGAAATGGGCCCGCCACTGTGGTGGCCGGCAATATTTCCAAGGAAAGGACGCACACGTGCGCAAGGTTTTTCAGGAAGAGCTCGCCCAGGTCGGGGATCAGCTCGTCGAAATCTCAAAGCTGGTCAGTGAAGCCATTGATAAGGCCACGACGGCCTTCGACGGCGCCGACATCGACCTGGCCGAGGACGTCATCGCGGCCGATGCACGGATCGACTTCCTGCAGAACAGCCTGGACGAGCGCGCCATCGACATCCTCGCCCTGCAGGGCCCCGTGGCCAGCGACCTGAGGATGATCGTGGGGTCCCTCCGGATGAGCGCGTCCCTGGAGCGGATGGGCGACCTCGCCCGCCACCTCGCCCAGCTGGCCCGGCTCCGCTACCCCGCCACCGTGGTGCCCGCCCAACTGCGTGAGACGTTCAAAAGCTTCGCCGAGTACGACCTGCTGATCGCCCGGAAGCTCACGGTCCTGCTGGAAACCCGCGACCTTGAAGTGGCCCGGGACATCATGAAGGCCAACACCGCCGTGAACGACCTGCACCTGAGCGTCTTCCAGGCGATCGCCCGCAGCGACTGGCACGAGTCCCCCGCCACGACGGTCGACGTCGCCCTCGCCAGCCGCTACTTCGAGCGCTTCGCGGACCACGGCGTGTCCGTGGCGCAGAAGGTCACCTACCTGGTCACCGGCGCCTGGCAGCCGAACGGCATCGAGCACAGCTAGCCCTCCCAAGTTCGGGACGGCAGCGTCCGGACAGGAGCGCCGGACAGCACCGCCGCAGACACAACGACGCCGGCCGGTCACCTTGCGAGGTGACCGGCCGGCGTCGTACGTTTCCGTCGTGGTGCGGAGGGGCGCTACTTCTTGCCCTGGTTGGCGACCGCCTGGATCGCCTCGGCCGCAGCCTCGGGATCGAGGTAGGTGCCGCCCGGGTTCAGCGGCTTGAAGTTCTCGTCCAGTTCGTAGACCAGCGGGATGCCCGTGGGGATGTTGAGTCCGGCGATGGCCTCGTCGCTGATGCCGTCCAGGTGCTTGACGAGGGCGCGCAGCGAGTTGCCGTGGGCCGTGACCAGCACGGTTTTGCCGGCCTTGAGGTCTTCCTTGATGTCCGATTCCCAGTAGGGCAGCAGGCGGACCAGGACGTCCTTGAGGCATTCGGTGCGGGGCAATGCGTCGCCGAGGTCCGCGTAGCGCGGATCGTGCGCCTGGGAGAACTCGGAGTCGTCGTCCAGGGGCGGCGGCGGGGTGTCGTAGGACCGGCGCCAGGTCATGAACTGCTCCTCGCCGTATTCGGCGAGGGTCTGGGCCTTATCCTTGCCCTGCAGGGCGCCGTAGTGGCGCTCGTTGAGCCGCCAGTCCCGCTTGACCGGGATCCAGCCGCGGTCGGCCTTGTCGAGGGTCATATTGGCGGTGTTGATGGCCCGCTTCAGCAGCGAGGTGTACAGGATGTCCGGGAGGATGTTGTGCTCCACGAGAAGCTCGCCGCCGCGGATCGCCTCGGCCCGGCCCTGGTCGTTGAGGTCAACATCCACCCAGCCGGTGAACAGGTTCTTGGCGTTCCATTCGCTGTGGCCGTGGCGCAACAAAATCAGCTTATAAGTCATGGTTTTCATCCTAGCTGAGCGGCCCCGGGCAGTGCCGCGCGTTACAACGCCCGCGCCACGCGGCAACACGTGGTCACTCCGCGCCCGTGCAGGGGCGCCGCGGCGGCCGGAACTGACCCCGCGCGGGCAGGATCGCGGTGGAGGATAGGGTGGGCTGGTGGTGCAGAAGGCTGAGCGGGTGGCGTCCCCGCAACCCCATGTCGTGGGAAAAGGCGACATGGGCAAAGGCGGCATGGAAAAACGCGGCGTGGCGAAAAGCGGACCCCGGGCGGGCCGGCCGGTGGGCAACATTACCCGCGGCACCACCAACCCCAACCGGATGCGGCGGCTGGACCGCTGGCTGACCGGCCCGCAAGCCTGGCGGCTGCGGGCGGCGGCTGATCCCCTCGCCGTCGATCTGGGCTACGGCGCTTCCCCGGCCACCGCCGTCGAACTCTTTGAACGGCTCTCCGCGGTCCGTCCCGACGTGCGGGTGGTCGGCGTCGAAATCGAGCCCGAGCGTGTCCGGCTGGCCCGGGCACTGGAACGGCCCGGGCTGAGCTTCCGGCTGGGCGGCTTCGAACTGCCGGTGGCCGGCCGGCCCGTCCTGGTGCGGGCGTTCAACGTGCTCCGGCAGTACGAGGAGGCCGACGTCGCCGCGATCTGGCGTCTGGTGCAGGGGCGGCTGGCCCCGGGCGGGCTGTTCATCGACGGCACCTGCGACGAGATCGGCCGCCGGGTCACGTGGGTGGCACTGGACGCCGAGCGGCCGCTGAGCCTGAGCCTGTCCATGCGGTTCGGCAGTTTTGCTCTGCCTTCGGAGGTGGCTGAGCGGCTCCCGAAGGCCCTGATCCACCGCAACGTGCCGGGCGAGCGGGTCCGAGCTTTCCTGCAGGCGATGGACCAGGCCTGGCTGGGGGCCGCGCCGCTGGCGTCGTTCGGGCACCGGCAGCGCTGGACGGCGATGTGCCGGGCACTGCTCGACGCCGGCTGGCCGGTTCAGGATGGTCCGGCCCGGTGGCGGCTGGGCGAACTGACGGTGAGCTGGGACGCCGTCGCGCCGGGGCCTTAGGGTCCGGTGGTGGGCCCACGCCGGCAGGGTTCCCTGGGCGAGCTTGCGAGCTTAGGGGGCCGGCGGGGATTACCAGGGGCCGTAGGGCCCCGTGTTGCGGCTCCCGCCGCGGCCCGCGTCCTTGACGGCGGGGCGGACGTCGGCGAGGTAAACGGAGGCCGCCGTCACGGCGGCGAGGCCGAACAGTCCCAGCGGCCCCAGGAGGCCTCCGCCTCCGCCGCCCAACAGGGAGAGCAGGCCCACGGCCATGGCGCCGCCGGTGACGGCCAGCCAGAAAGTTTTCGTGCGCTTGGAGACGGCTTCAAATGCGTTCGCCTTGTGCCGCAGGCAATCGAAGAAAGCCCAAACCTCTAGGGCCAGGGCTACGAGGGCCAGGAGAAAGTAGATCCCGGTCTCGACATAGTAAATAAGCGCTCGTCCATCCATGCCCCCAGCCTAGCCGTCCAAGCCGGCCAAGGCCTGCTCCAAATCGGCCCAAAGGTCCTCGACGTTTTCGATGCCCACGCTCATCCGGACCAGGTTGTCTGGCACGCTGGCCGGCTCGGCCGTGTGCCGGCGCCGCCGTTCGATCAGCGACTCCACCCCGCCCAGGGAGGTGGCCGGCAGCCACAGCTTCAGGGCCCGGATCATCTTGTCCGCGGCATCGGCCCCGCTGAGGCCGCCTTCGTGACCGCCGTCGCCGCTGGCGATCGGGGCCATTTCAATGCACAGCACGGAGCCGAAGCCCTTCATCTGGCTCCTGGCCCGTTCGTGGCCCGGGTCCGAGGGAAGTCCCGGGAACCGGATGCTGCCGACCCTGCGGTGCGTGCTCAGCCGCCCGGCCAGCACCGCCGCCGAGGCCTGCGAACGCTCGACCCGCAGGGCCAGGGTACGCAGCCCCCGCAGCGCCAGCCAGGCCTCGAAGGGCCCGGCAATCCCGCCGTGGATGGTGCGCTGGTGCAGCAGCGCGGCGCGCAATCCGGCGTCGGACGTCACCAGGGCGCCCAGCACAACGTCGGAGTGGCCGGAGAGGTATTTCGTCACCGAGTGCAGGACGACGTCGGAGCCCAGCGCCAGCGGCTGCTGCACGAGCGGGGTGGAGAAGGTGTTGTCCGTGACGACGACGGCGCCCGCCGCGTGCGCGGCGGTTGTGAGGGCGCGGATGTCCGCGACGCCCAGCATCGGGTTGGTGGGGCTCTCCAGCCAGAGCATGCTGGCCGGGCGCCCGTCCGCCGGGGCGAGCTGCGCCAGGACCGCGTCGGTGTCCGCGATGTCCACGGTGCGCAGTTCCAGGAACCCCTTCGCGGCCAGTTCCGTGGCCATCACCAGGGATCCGGCGTAGCTGTGGGACGGCATGACCAGCACTCCCCCGGCAGGAACCAGGGACAGTGCGGAGCTGACGGCGGCGAGGCCGGACGCATAGAGCAGGCCGGGGAGCTCGGCGCCCTCCAGCTGGGCGAGGGCTTCCTCGAAGGGGTCCCAGGTGGGGTTGGAATACCGGCCGTAGCCGCGGTCGCCGTCGCCCAGCGGTCCCGTGCCGTAATAGGTCGAGGAGAGCACCAGCGGGGGGTTGACCGGTTGGTCGCGTTCACGCGGCGGGCGGCCCGCCGCCACCACAACCGTTTCTGCGGAGAGGGAGGCTGCCTGTGCATCGGAAAGACTCATGGTCACAGGGTACTTCGGCGCCCCGCAGGGCGCCCAAGGCGTTACGGGCAGGCACGTGGCTGTCAGGGATTGTCGGTACGCTAGAGCAGTGACTACCCATAATCCCGGACTGTTTATCGCCTTCGAAGGCGGCGACGGCGCCGGCAAGTCCACGCAGGCAGCCGAGCTGGCGTCGGCCCTTGAATCGCGCGGCCTCAAGGTGCTGCGGACCAGGGAACCGGGCGGCACTCCGATCGGCGAAAAGCTCCGTTCCCTGGTCCTGGACCACGGCCACGGACACATCGACGCGCACACCGAAGCCCTGATCTTCGCGGCCTCCCGCGCCGCCCACGCCAGCCAGGTCATCCGCCCGGCCCTGGAACGAGGCGAGATCGTCCTCACCGACCGCTATATCGATTCCTCCGTCGCCTACCAGGGCGCCGGCCGGGATCTGGGCACGGATGCCGTCCGCGACATCAACGAGTGGGCCACCTCGGGCCTGCTCCCGGACCTCACCGTGCTGCTCGACGTTGACCCCGAGGTCGGCCGGCGCCGCCGCACCGCGGGCGACGCGGCCGAAGACCGGCTGGAATCAGAGGCGGACGAGTTCCACGCCAGGATCCGCACCGCGTTCCTCGCCCTCGCCGCCGCCCGGCCCGAGCAGTATCTCGTCCTTCCCGCCCGCCTCCCGGTCGAGCAGCTGGCGGTGCGGATCCTCGAACGGGTCGAGTCGCTGCTGGCGCTCCCCCGGGGCGTGACCGCATGAGCGTCTGGGACGACCTCCAGGGCCAGCCCGCCGTCGTGGCCCAACTGCGCCAGGCTGCCGGGGGCGACGGCCTGACCCATGCGTGGCTTTTCACCGGCCCGCCGGGTTCCGGGCGGTCCAACGCGGCGAAGGCCTTCGCCGCCGCCTTGAACTGCGACCAGGACGATGTCAGCCGGCGCGGCTGCGGCGAATGCGCGGCCTGCCTGACCATCCTGGGGGAAACCCACTCCGACGTCGCGTTCGTGCGCACCGAGAAAGTCACCATCACCATCGACGAGGCCCGCGAGCTGGTTTCCACAGCCGGGAACCGGCCGTCCTCGGCGCGCTGGCGCATCATCGTCGTGGAGGACGCGGACCGCATGGCGGAACGCACCACCAACGTGCTCCTGAAGGCGATCGAGGAACCGACCCCCCGCACCATCTGGATGCTGTGCGCGCCCTCCCCGGCCGACGTGCTGGTCACCATCCGCTCCCGGTGCCGGGCGGTGGCGTTGCGGCTCCCGCCCGCGGCCGACGTCGCGGCCCTGCTGGTCAAGCGCGACGGTGTCGACCCCGCCGTCGCCGAACGTGCGGCCCGGGCGGCGCAAAGCCATGTCGGGATCGCCCGCCGGCTGGCACGGGATCCCGAAGCCCGCGAGCGGCGGCTCGAAACCGTGCGGTTCCCGCTGGGCCTCCGGGGCGTCACCGCCGCGGTGCTGATGGCGGAAAAGCTCGTCAAGATCGCCACCGAGGAAGCCAACAGCTCCAACGACGAGCGCGACGCGGCGGAAAAAGCCGCGCTGCTCGCCACCCTCGGCGCGCCCGAGAGCGGCACGCTGCCGCCGGCCATGCGCGGGCAGGTCAAGCAGCTCGAGGACGACCAGAAGCGCCGCGCCAAGCGTTCGGTGACCGACTCCCTCGACCGCACCCTGACCGATCTGCTGTCCTTCTACCGGGACGTGCTGATCATCCAGATGGGGAACGCCGTCGAGCTGGTCAACGTTGAACTCAGGAGCGAACTCGTGGAGTTCGCCCGCCAGTCCTCCGCCGAAACAACACTTGCCCGCATGGACGCCATCAACAAGGCCCGCAAACGGATCACGACTTCCAACGTGGCACCGCTGCTGGCCATCGAGTCGATGGCCGCAAGCCTCATCTGAGGGATCATAGAGTAACCGTCCCCGGTGAACCGACCATCAGCCCAGCCCCCAGCACCGGTCCGGTGTGAAGTGCCAGCCCCCTCCGTTCCGATCCTCCAAGGAGAACCGCATGAAGTCTGCACGAGCAGTGCCCGCCAGATCCCGATCCCTTGCGATCGGCATGCGGGCAGCCGGCGCCATGGCCCTGGCCGTGGTGCTCTCCTCGTGCACCCTGTTCGGAGCCGGCGACGGCGGGGCCAACAGCGCCAGCACCCCCAATCCCGAGATCGCGGCCTCCGCGCCCGCCGAACTCCGCAGCTACTACGCGCAGAAGGCCGACTGGACCGCCTGCGAGTCGGACCTCCAGTGCGCCAAGATCAAGGTGCCGCTGGACTACAGCAATCCCGACGGCGACAGCATCGAGATCGCGGCGATCAAGCTCTCCACGAAGGGCAACAGCAAGGGCAGCCTGCTCATCAACCCGGGCGGACCCGGCGGCTCCGGCTACGACTTCGTCAAGGACGCCGGAGCCACGCACTTCTCGGAGAAGCTCCGCGCCAACTTTGACATCGTGGGCTTCGACCCGCGCGGTGTGAAGCGCTCCGCCCCGGTCACCTGCCTGACGGATCCGGAACGCGACGCCTCCCGCGCGAAGATCTACGACCTGGACACCGACGCCGGCCTGGCCGAAACCCTGGCGGACAACCAGGCGATCGCCGCCAAGTGCGAGGAAAAGACCGGGGCCGTCCTGGGCGAGGTCGACACCGAGAACTCCGCCAGGGACCTCGACATCCTGCGTGCTGCCCTGAACGACACGAAGCTGAACTACATGGGGTTCTCCTACGGGACATTCCTCGGCTCGACGTACGCCTCGCTGTTCCCCGACAACGTCGGCTCGATGGTCCTGGACGGCGCGATGGACCCCTCCCTCAGCTATGAGGAACTCACCAGCGGTCAGGCCAAGGCCTTTGAAAAAGCCCTCCGCGCCTACGTCGAAAAATGCCTCCAGTCCGATGGCTGCCCGCTCAGCGGCGGGGTTGACAACGGGATCGAGCAGATCCGGGACCTGATCGCGGCGGTGGAGGCGAATCCGATGCGCGCCAAGGACGGCAGGATGGTCTCGGCGTCCACCCTGGTCACCGGCATGATCGTCCCGCTGTACAACGACGACAACTGGCCGTTGCTCACGCAGGCCCTCGGCGCGGCCCTGAAGAATGACGCCTCGCCGTTCCTGCGGCTGGCCGACTTCAATGCCGAACGTGAACCCAACGGCAGCTATTCGTCGAACAGCACCTTTGCCTTCAGCGCCATCAACTGCCTGGACCACCCGATGGTTACGGACACTGCGGGGATGCGCGCGGACGACCAGCAACTCCGGCTGGATTCGCCCACGTTCGGCAAGTACTTCGCCTACGGCGGCACCAGCTGCAAGGAGTGGCCGTACCAGAACGTCCGCACGCCGGCGCCGGTGGAATACAAAGGCTCGAACGACATCCTGGTGATCGGCACCACCGGCGACCCGGCGACCCCGGTGGAATGGGCGAGCGAGCTGCGCAAGCAGCTGGGTAAGGCCTCGCTGCTGACGTGGCAGGGCGAGGGCCACACGGCCTACGGCCGCTCCAACGACTGCGTCGGCAATGCCGTGGACGGTTACCTGGTCGACGGCAAGACTCCGGCAGACAACACGGTCTGCTGAGGCGTCAGGCACTCATTTTGACCCGGGCCGGAGGACTCTACTACAGTTGTCTCTGGCATGAAGCGCCCGGGCCACCGCCCGGACACTCTAGGCTGTTGCTTCCTTAGCTCAGTTGGTAGAGCGTCTCACTCGTAATGAGAAGGTCGCCAGTTCGATTCTGGCAGGAAGCTCGAGAAGAACCCCCGGAAATCAATGATTTCCGGGGGTTCTGTCGTTCTCCGAGCACGTCCGGGACCTCGGCAACGGATCAGCGCCAAGCGCTTTCTTCGGATAGGTTGGCACCAAGTGGCCTGCCCGCTGTTCCCCAGGTAGAGGACGTCGCCGTGGATGAATCCTTCAATGCCCTGCTGTTGATTCTGGCCGCCGTGCGGAGCTCCCGGCTGCGGCCGCCGTGCGCTGGCAGCGTTCACATCGAAGACCGGGCAGGGGGCAGCCGGTCCGCCCAGGCGGAGGTCCACTACGGTGACATGACCTGGAGTTTCACGGACGGGCTGAACGCCTATTCGTTCACGCCCTCAGGCGGCGGCACCATCCAAAGCCGCGCAGGCGATGTCCAGCGGATCCCCCGTGACAGAGACGATTATCTGCCGGAGGAAATCGTGCCGTTCTTCCCCCTGTCCATGCCCATCTGGGGAGGCCTGCAGGACAACTTCCGGGTGGTGGGAGCCGAGGCGGACGCCACGGGAGTCCGCCTGTCCCTCGTCCACATGGAAGACCCCAGTTTCACCGGGTCGGCGTTCGTTGACACCGAGTACGGGGTCGTCACCGAGTTTGAGACACCTGCCCAGCGGTTCGTTGTCCGCGACCTTGGGCGGCTCCCGCGCTGATGCGGCTTACACTTGCACCCTGGCGCCGTCGTCCCCCGCCAGGGTCAGGGTGACGGCTTCCGCACCCCTAGGATGGATCGGGTGAAGACCACAAAGGGGGCAGGCTACACCGTCACGGCTGCGCTGATGCTGGCCTTACCCCAGCTGATCCTCGCCCTGCCGGCCACCGCCGCCCCCTGCGATCCCAAGGGAGTCAGCGTTCCGGCGCGCGACTGCCCGACGCCCCCGAACCGTCCCGTCCCGGCACCTGTCCCGACAGCCAGCGCCGCTGCCGTGCCGGCATCCCCGTCGATCCCGTCCGTCACCGTCCCTGGGCCGCGGATTTCCGAAGCCCGAGCCCCGGCAGCTACGCCGGAGGGAACACCGGCCGCCGAACCCGGTGCCCTCCCGCCAGCGGAAGTTGCACCGGCCTCCCCCTCCGGCGGCGCACCAATGCCAACACCGACGGCGGATCCTGCCGCCATAGCGACGCAGGCCTCCGGCCGGGACGGCCGCGGCTTGCCCGGCGCGATCCTGCTGGCGTTCGGCGGTCTGCTGGTCGCGGTATGGGCGTTCCTGAGTATCCGCAAGCCCGCTTAGCAGCGGGTACCGGCGTCGATCCTCACCCGCCGGTGCGCGCCTCCCGGCGCCGCCCGGCCGCCCGCAGGACGATCTTGCGAAGCTCATCGAACCACAACACGGTCGAGGCCATCGCAACGCAGACCGCCCAGTGGCCGGGGTCCAGGGACGCCGTCCCGAAGGCCCGCTGCAGGAAGGGCAGCTCGACGACCGCCACCTGAAGCACCGTAGCCAGCAGCACCGACCCCCAGAGCCATTTGTTCACGAAGAGCCGGCGGAAGGCCGACGTCGTCTCCGAACGGGAGTTGAAGGCGTTGAACAGCTGGGCGAACACGAGGGTGGTGAAGCCGGCGGTCCGTGCGACGTCGAGTGAGTCGCTGCCGCCCGGGACCAGCCCGCCGGGCAGGAAGATATCGATGGTCAGCAGCGACGCAACACCCATGACCAGGCCGATGCTCAGGATACCCAGCCACATTCGTGTGCCGAGGATCCGGTCGCCGCGCTGCCTGGGCCGGCGCGCCATGACGTCGTCAATTTCCGGGTCCACGCCCATCGCCAGGGCGGGGCCGGAGTCGGTCACAAGGTTGATCCACAGGATTTGCGTCGCCAGCAGCGGCACCGCGACTTCGCCGGGGCTCGCTCCGGCCAGGCCCATGGCCCCGGCGAACACGACGCCAAGGAAGACCGTGAACACTTCGCCCATATTTGAGGAGAGCAGGTAGCGCAGGAACTTTTCGATGTTCTCGAAGATGACCCGGCCTTGGCGCACCGCGGAGACGATCGTGGCGAAGTTGTCGTCGCCGAGGATCATGTTCGAGGCCTCTTTGGTGACCTCGGTGCCCGTGACGCCCATGGCGATGCCGATGTCCGCGGTTTTCAGGGCCGGCGCGTCATTGACACCGTCCCCGGTCATCGCCACTACGTTGCCCTGGGCCTGCAGGGCAGTGATGATCTGCAGTTTGTTCTGCGGTGCCACCCGCGCGTACACCGACGTGTCCCGGGTGAGCTCGCGCAGCCCGTCGTCGTCCAGTTCGTCCAGCTCCGCGCCCGTCACCGCCTGCTCCCCCGGTCTGGCGATCCCGAGGTCCCGGGCGATCCGGGCGGCGCTGAGCGGGTGGTCCCCGGTGATCATCACGACGCGGATGCCCGCCCGCCGTGCCTCGGCCACCGCGGAGGCCGCCTCGGCCCGGGGCGGGTCCAGGATTCCGACGACGCCGACGTACACCAGCGTGCTCTCGTCCTCCTCGTCGAGGATGTCCGCTTCGTGACGGTCCGCTTCGGTGTATCGGCGGTAGGCCACGCCGAGCGTGCGGAAGGCCTGGGACGAGAGCTCCTCGACGTCGCGGAGCGCCCGGGCCCGGCGGTCCGCGTCCATCGGAACAACTTCCGCTCCGAGCTGCAGCCCGGTGCAGCGTTTCAGCAGGACGTCCGGGGCACCCTTGGTGACGAGGGACAGCGTGTCGGCCTCGCGGTGGTGGGCCAGCGCGGACATCAGTTTCCGCTCGGAGGTGAAGGGAATTTCGCCAAGGCGCTCGAACTCCCCGGTCGTGTCCGTGACCCCTTCAAGCTTGCGGGCCGCGACGAGGAACGCCGCTTCCGTCGGGTCGCCCTGGATCTCCCATTCACCGCCGCGCTCCAGCAGCTGCGCGTTGTTGGCGAAGGAGCCCCCGGCCAGCACCATGCGTGCCTCGCGGAGCAGGGCCGGATCACGGACTTCGTGGCCGTGGTGGAGCACACCGCCCTCCGGCCGGTACCCGACGCCGGTGAGCTCGACCTGGCCGGACGCGGTGGTGATCCTGCAGATGGTCATCTCGTTGCGGGTCAGCGTTCCGGTTTTGTCCGAGGCGATGACCGAGGCGGAGCCAAGGGTTTCCACCGAGTGCAGCTCCTTGACCACGGCGTTGCGTTTGGCCAGGTTCTGGACGCCGATGGCGAGCACCACGGACAGGATGGCGGGCAGACCTTCGGGCACGGCGGCCACGGCGAGCGAGACCCCCAGCAGCAGGACGGTGACGAGCCCGCTCAGCGACGACACCCCGTTGACGATGATGATCGTGGCCATCACGACGACGGCGATCGCGATCACGGTGATGCCGAGCAGCTTGCTGACGCCGGCGATTTCGCGCTGCAGTGGCGTGGGGGCGTCCTCGGCGGCGGCCAGCATTCCCGCGATCGCGCCGACCTCGGTGTCCATCGCGGTTCCGGTCACCACGGCCCGGCCCACGCCCTGCGCCACGGCCGTCCCCTTGTAAACCATGTTCAGCCGGTCGCCGAGGGGGACGTCACCGCTGAGGACCCTGGGGCTCTTGAAGACGGGGGCGCTTTCGCCGGTCAGCGAGGACTCGGCAACGCCCAGGGAACTTGCCGTGATCAGCCGGGCGTCGGCACCGACGGAGTCCCCTTCGTTGAGGACCAGGATGTCACCGCGCACCAGTTCCGCGGACGGCACGGTTTTTAGTTGGCCGTCCCGCAGCACCGTGGAGTTCGCTGCCGTCATCATGCGAAGCGCCGCGACCGCGCTCTCGGCCTTGTTTTCCTGCACGAAGCCCAGGACGCCGTTGAACAGGACCACGGCCCCGATCACGAGGGCGTCAACCGGCACACCGGCGGCACCTTCCACCGCCCAGGCAACAACCGAGATGGCGATGGCAGCCAGCAACAGGTAAATCAGCGGGTCCTGGAACTGCCGGAGGATCTTCCGCCACAGCGGCACCGGAGGTGCGGAACGGAGTTCATTGGCGCCGTAGAGTGCCAGGCGCCGATCCGCCTCGTCCGAGTCCAGCCCGGTCTCCGGGCTGACCTCGAGCGTGTCCAGGGCCTCGAGGGCGCGGCGGAGGTGCCACGGGAGGGCCCCGGCGGGGGCCCCCGCGGCCGGGATGGAAAGACTGCGCGGCGACGTGTCAGGCGCGACACCGCTAAGTGGTTCACTCAATTGTGTGCCCCTATCCGTCAGAACCGCCCGGTGGCGGCGGCGTAGCCTCGGACCGGGCTTCTATGATTCTTGCATGGGAGAGCAGACGCTGGCGGACGTTGCGGCACGGCTCTATGCCCTCCCGTTCGACGATTTTGTCGCCGCCCGGACAGCTGCTGCCAAGGACGCGGCTGCCGCGAAGGAGCAGCCGACCCTCGCCGCGGAGCTGCGGTCCCTGCCGAAACCGTCCGTGGCGGCGTGGACGGTGAACATGCTCGCTGCCCGCCGGCCGGAGACCCTCCGGCAACTCGCCGGGCTGGGCACGTCCATGCGTGCGGCGCAGTTGTCGCTCGACGCCCCGGAACTCCGACGGCTGGGACAGGAACGGCGTCAACTGCTGGGCAGCGCGGTGAAGGCAGCGAGGGAGGTCGCCGAGCAGCAGGGGCGGAAGATCAGCGGTGCGATCGCGGCGGAGGTGGAGGCGACCCTGCGCGCGGCGACAGCGGATGCGGGGGCCGCGGCCGCCGTGCAGTCCGGCCGCCTGCTCCGGGGGCTGTCCGCCGACGGCGTGGACGTGGTGGATCTCTCAGGCGCCGTCGCACTGCCCGGCCTGGTGCTTCCCGCGGAGGCCGAACCGGTCCCCGCCGGTTCAGCCGGGGAGGCGGTTCGGGCCGGAACCGCGGCCCGCATCGGGACTGCAGCCGGGAAAGCGGCGGAGCAACCCCGCTTGCGCGCTGTCCGGCAGGAACCTCGGCGGTCCACACCCTCCGCGCTGGAACGGGCACGGGCGTTGCTCAAGGATGCCGAAGATGCCGCCGCAGCGGCCGCGCAGGAATCCCGGCAGCAACAGGAGGAGCTGGCCGAGTCCGCGGCCCTGGCCGCAGGCCTCGCCGACGCGGTGGATACGCTGCGGAAACAGCTCGCCGAGCGCGAGCAGGAGCTCAAGGCTGCCAGGAAGCGGCGGGAACTGGCCGCCGCCCGGGCGCAGCAGGCCGCACGGGCGGCGGCGAAGACGCGGCGCACCGAGGACCTTGCCCGGGAACGGGTGCTGCGGCTGGGCAACACACCGCACTGATGACCGGAAAGTGTCGGAGGCCGGCGCCACACTTAATGCATGGAAACCAACCAGTACTTTGAAGTCACGTACCTGGATACGGACTGCGGCCGCATCCGCACCGAGACCTTCGACGACGTTTCCGACGCCGAACGCTTCGCCAGCCGCCGGGTGGCCGACGAGCACGGCTGGGCCATCATTGACGCGGTGCCGGTGCAGGAAGGCCGCAGGGCCGCCTAGCGTGCTGAGCGGTTGCTGCTGGAGCCGGGCCTGGTCGTCAGGGGTGCCTCGACAGAGGTTTGAGCCCGGCGAATAATGGTACCGGGACGTCTTCTCAGGGCGCCTCGGGCCTGGCCCAGCGGAGGGCAACATGAGTGATTTCGTTGTGTATCTCGATACCTCCGAGGTGCGCCCCGGGGAGCTTGGCACACTTAAGGTCAAAATGGCGCACCTTGCCAGCTTCGTCGAAGCCAATGAGCCGCGGATCAGCGCCTACAACGTTTACTTCTCGGGCGACGGCAGCCGGATGAGTGTCCTTCACATCCACAAGGACGTAGCGTCGCTCGAATTTCACATGAAGGTAGCTGGCCCGCTGTTCCCGCCGATTGCGCCTCTCGTCAAACTTCTGACCGTTGAAATCTTCGGTGCAGTCACCGAGGCAGTTTTGGAACAGCTCACGGCCAAGACGCAGCTGCTGGGCGGGACCGTGATCCTTCACGACCTTGGCTCAGGGTTCGCCAGAGTGTGAGCCGGCTATAACCCGACGCCGCCAGCCCGGGACCGCGGAGGTAACGGGCAGCAGAAAGGCCCCCACCCGGTGCGGGTGAGGGCCCTGCTGCGGTTCACGCCGGGTCTGCCGGCTGTTCCTCCGTCTAGGCCTTAGGCGAAGTCGGAGACTGCCGGGTCGGCGCCGATGCGGCCGGCGCCCTCGGCCGAGTTGTCCATGCCGTTGATGGCCTGCACATCGGTCTCGTCCAGGCTGACGTCCAGCGCGGCGTAGTTCTCGCGGATGCGGGATTCGGTCACGGACTTGGGGATGACCACGTTGCCGATGGCAAGGTGCCAGGCGATGACAACCTGCGCCGGCGTGGCGTCATGCTTGGCCGCGATCTGGCCGATGACAGCGCTCTCCAGCAGCTCGCCGCCCTGGCCCAGCGGCGACCAGGCCTGGGTGAGGATGCCCTTGGAGGCGTTGAATTCACGCAGCTCGGACTGGTTGAAGAAGGGGTGCAGTTCGATCTGGTTGATGGCCGGCACAACGCCGGTCTCGTCGATCAGACGCTGCAGACCCTCCTTGGTGAAGTTCGAGACACCAATGGTCTTGACGCGGCCCTGCTTCTGCAGCTCGATGAGTGCCTTCCAGGTGTCCACGTACTTGTCCTGCTTGGGCTGCATCCAGTGGATCAGGTACATATCCAGGGTCTCCAGGCCGAGGCGGTCCATGGATTCCTCGAAGGCCTGCAGCGTGGACTCGTAGCCCTGGTCCGCGTTCCACAGCTTGGTGGTGATGAAGATTTCCTCGGGCTTGAGGCCTGAGCGCTCGATCGCCCGGCCCACGCCTGCTTCGTTGCCATAGATCTTGGCGGTGTCGATGTGGCGGAAGCCTGCCTCGAAGGCCTGGACAACCACCTTCTCGGCGACGTCGTCTTCAACCTGCCACACTCCGTAGCCAAGCTGGGGAATGGTGTTGCCATCATTGAAAGTCAGTACCGGTGAAAAAGTCATCCCGCCATCCTGCCAACGTCCTCGGCATACCGCCAGCTTAAAGGGCGTAGCTAAGCTAGGCGCTTAACCGGGAATTTTCCGCCCTAGCCAGGGTCAGTTCGGAGCCCTCAGTCGGTGGCGGCCGCCTCCGCGAGCTGGCGTTCGGCGTCGTTGACCTGTTCCAGCACCGATTCGGCGCGGCGCCGCACCGACACCGCACCGGCGGGGACGGGGCCGACGGCGAGCCGGAGCATCGCGGCTGCCTCGGCCGTGGTCGCCAGGGAGTTGCCGGCAGTGGACAGGGCGCGGTGGACTCCGGCCAGGCTCCCGGGAATGTCGAGTCCTTCGCTGGGTGAACGCCGCTGGGCCTCCACGCAGATTTGCCGGACCCGCCCGGAGAGCGCCGTGAGTTCGTTGGCGATCTCCAGGAGTTCGTCATAGAGGGCATCGTCCTCCACCCCGGCGAGAACCTGGTGGTAGCGGTCGAGGCCGCGGGTGAACCGGTCATGGGCGCGGCGCCAGAGGCCCTTACCGAGTTCGACGTCGTCTTTCCGCCCCTGCCGAGCGGCGCTGAAGAATCCCAAGGGTGCCTTAAAGGTACTGGCCGGGACCGTGGTCCGGGTCCACGGGGACGACAGGCTGCGGGTGATCCGCGCCGGGCCTGGGTGCCGCGGCGCGTTGGGGTTCCCCGTTCTCGCCGATAACGACTCCGGGCGCAATCACAGTTCCGGGCGGCAACTGCCGGAGCTGTGCCTGCGCTACGGCGTGGTCCCGGGCCGCGTGCTGGGCCGCGAGGGCGGTCTGGATGCCGTGGAAGAGGCCCTCCAGCCAGCCGACCAGCTGGGCCTGGGCAATCCGCAGTTCCGCATCCGAGGGGGTTCCGTCCGCGGGGAAGGGAAGGGTGATGCGCTCCAGCTCCTCGACCAGTTCCGGCGCCAGGCCGTCTTCCAGTTCCTTGATGGAGCGTTCATGGATTTCTGCCAGCCGGACCCGCGCCGCGTCGTCGAGCGGGGCGGACCTCACTTCGTCCAGCAGTTGCTTCATCATGGTGCCGATCCGCATTACCTTCGCGGGTTCGTCAACGAGGTCCTGAAGCTGGCTGGTCTTGGGACGTCCCCCCGCGGGCGCCCCGGCCTGGACGGATTGTCCCTGGCCCCGCAGTCCCCCGGGCTGTCCGGGCTCCAGCGGCTGATCCCGGGCCCCTTTTCCGTCGTCGCTGTCCGGCCGGGGGTCCAGGGTGGCGCCCTCAAGGGGGGTCCCGCCGCCGGGCTGAGTGTCGTGCGGATCGCTCATGGCTTCATACTCTCACGAGCCCGGGCCGCGGGGCGGGGCAGCCGCCGGGCTCCGACGCAGACCCAATGAACAGCGCAACAAACGGCGCAACAAACGGTTGAGGGCGCCGCCGGGCACTAATGTGCCCGGCGGCGCCCTCAGACAGCGGCGACGCCGCTCAGCCGAAACCGGTCAGCAGCACCGGCCCTGCGGATTGGTGTCCTGACGGTCCGTCTGGTCACGCCAGAACTCCCGCTCGGTCATCGGCTGGGTGCCGTGGCCGGCCTCGGCATGGTGCGCCAGATACTTCGTGTACGCATCCGCACCCATGACACCGCCCAGGTACCGGGCGAATCCCCGGAAACCTGCAACTAAAGCGTTCATCTGTTCCTCCGCATCAGTGGTGGGCGGACTTCTCGGTCCGTTTGTCCGCCGGCAGCTGGTTCCACTGGGCCACGAGCGCCCGCTCGGATTCCGTGGGAACCGGGCCGGCCGGGGCGAAGACACGCGACGGCAGCGCCGGATCCTCGTTGCTAGTGGTGGCCAGGCCGGCCTTGGCATTGCGGAATGCCTTGGACGTGGCAACCAGGGCCGCCGTAATGACAATGATGCTGAGCACCACGAAGATGACCGAGAGCCAGCCCTGGATCGCGGTGTTGCGGATCACGGCTTCCATCGCCGGGACGGTCTTGGCCGTGCCGAAGGAGGTTTTGCCCTCCTCGAGTGCCTTGGAGAAGGCGGCGTTGTTGGCGAAGTAGCCGACTGCCGGAGTGGAGGAGAAGATCTTCAGGTAGCTGGCTGTGATGGTCACGACGGCTGCGAAGGCCATCGGGATCGCCACGATCCAGAGGTACTTGAAGGAACCCTTCTTCGCCGCGATGGCCAGGCAGACGGACAGTGCAATAGCAGCCAGCAGCTGGTTGGCGATGCCGAACAGCGGGAACAGCGTATTGATGCCGCCCAGCGGGTCCGTGACGCCCATCAGCAGCACGGCGCCCCAGGCACCGACCATGACTAGGGTGCAGAGCCAGGCGCCGGGACGCCAGGAGTGCTCCTTGAACTTCGGCACGAAGTTGCCGATCGAGTCCTGGAGCATGAAGCGGGCAACGCGCGTGCCGGCGTCGACCGCGGTGAGGATGAACAGCGCCTCGAACATAATGGCGAAGTGGTACCAGAAGCTCATCATGGCGGTGCCGCCGATGAACTGCTGCATGATGTGGGCAAGGCCCACGGCCAGTGTCGGGGCTCCGCCGGTGCGGGAGACGATGCTGTCCTCACCGACGTTGGCAGCCGTCTCGGCGAGCATGTTCGGGCTGATGTTGACGCCGGACAGTCCGAGGCTGTTGACCCAGGCGGCCGCGGTTTCCACGGTGCCGCCGGTGAGGGCTGCCGGGGAGTTCATTGCGAAGTAGAGCCCGCGGTCAATGGAGATCGCCGCGACGAGGGCCATGACGGCCACGAAGGACTCCATCAGCATGCCGCCGTACCCGATGTAGCGGGTCTGGCGTTCCTTTTCGATCAGCTTCGGTGTGGTGCCGGAGGCGATCAGGGCGTGGAATCCCGAGAGCGCGCCGCAGGCGATGGTGACGAAGAGGAACGGGAACAGGGAGCCCGGGAAGACGGGACCGTTGTCGCGGCTGGCGTATTCGCTGAAGGCCGGGACGGTGATTTCCGGGCGGACCACGATGACGGCCAAGGCCAGCATCACGATGACGCCGATCTTCATGAAGGTGGAGAGGTAGTCACGCGGCGCCAGGAGGAGCCAGACCGGCAGGATGGCGGCGATGAAGCCGTAGATGATGATGGCCCAGGCGATGGTGACCTTGTCCAGCGTGAAGAGGGCGTCGCCCCATTCGGTGGCGGCGACGACGCCGCCGCCGATGATGGCGGCCATGAGCAGCACGAAGCCGATCAGCGACACTTCCATGATCCTGCCGGGGCGGATGAAGCGCAGGTAGACGCCCATGAAGAGGGCGATCGGGATGGTCATGCCGACGGAGAAGACACCCCACGGGCTCTCGGCCAGGGCGTTGACGACGACGAGGGCCAGGATGGCGACGATGATCACCATGATCAGCAGGGTGGCGATCAGCGCGGCGGTGCCGCCGATGACGCCGAGTTCCTCGCGGGCCATCTGGCCCAGGGAGCGTCCGCCGCGGCGCATGGAGAAGAACATCACGACGTAGTCCTGGACTGCTCCGGCGAACACGACACCGATGATGATCCAGATGGTGCCGGGGAGGTAGCCCATCTGGGCAGCGAGGATCGGGCCTACGAGGGGCCCGGCGCCGGCGATCGCGGCGAAGTGGTGGCCGAACAGGACGTTGCGGTCCGTACGGACATAGTCCTTGCCGTCGGCCTTGTACTCCGCGGGGGTGGCCCGGCGGTCGTTGGGCTTGAGCAGGAAGCGCTCGATCACCTTGGAGTAGAAGCGGTAGCCGATCAGGTACGTACACACTGCCGCGAACACGAACCAGATGGCGTTGACCGTTTCACCGCGGACAATCGCGAGCATGAACCATGCCACGGCGCCCAGCAGGGAGATTGCCGCCCAGATGGCAATCTTGGTCGGCGTCCATTTGCGCTCTTCGGCCTCGCGCACGGACTCGTCCACGGCTGTGGGCGGCAAGGCCGGATCCGGCGTTATGCCGTCATCGACCAGTAAGTTTTTTGACGTGCCATCTGGCATTGTGCCCATGTCTCCTCCTTGAGAAACCCAAACCGGGCAAATCCACTCGACAGATGTGCCCCAAGGCACCCTACCAACCCCGGCGATCCATGGATACGGCTTTGCGCTAGACGGCCCCCAGGACGCGGCGAACGGTCGGGCCAACGCGCCGAACGGCGGGGCTGTTACCGCCGGGTGTTACCCGCAGGTATCTGGGACGGGCGGACCTCAGGAGGACGGGCCGGCCAGCTGCATGAGCCTGGCCTCGCAGAGGTCAAGCCACCGCACCTCGGCCTCGGTCTGGAAGATCAGCGAATCCAGCACCAGGGCGGTGTCCGTGGACCGGTGCTGGGATGCCATATCGCGGCGGGCCTTGGTGTAGTCCTGCAGGGCCCGGATGGACACGGCACGCTGGGCATGGATGGCGGCGCCGACGTCGACGCCGGGCAGCGTCAGCCCGAGGGCGAGCTTGATGGCCAGTTCGTTCCGGGGAGGGCTGGTCCGCGGAACCGGCGAGGTGAACCAGGCGCGGACTTCGGCGCGTCCCTCGGGGGTGATGGTGTAGACGACGTGGCCCTCGCCGTCGGCGCCTTCCTTGCGGACAAGGCCGTCGCGCTCCAGGCGGTCGAGGGTGGTGTAGACCTGCCCGATGTTGAGGGGCCAGGTGGATCCGGTGCGGTCCTCGAATTCGATCCGCAGCTGGTAGCCGTAGCGTGGCCGGTCCTGCAGGAGGGCCAGGAGGCTGTGACGGATGGACATGTTGCTCCCGGAGGGTAGCGGGACGAAGCATACACGCGCCCCAAGACGCGTGTATACCGCGTATGGAATTACACTACAGTGATTCGCAACGTCGAAGCAATTCGGGATATGCCATAACCGGAATATCTCCTAGAGGACCAGCAGGATCTTTCCCACATGGTCACCGGAGTCGAAGTACCGGTGCGCGGCAACAACCTGCTCCAGCGGAAAGGTCTTTGCCACCAGCGGCCGGATCCTACCGTCGGTCAGCAGCGGCCAGACCGCGTCGCGGACCGCGTCCATGATCACGGCCTTCTCCTCCACCGGCCGCGGGCGCAGCGCCGTGGCGATGATCGCGGCGCGCTTGCTCAGCAGCTTGCCCAGGTCCAGTTCACCCTTGGCCCCGCCCTGCAGCCCGATCACCACCAGCCGGCCGTAGTCCGCCAGCGCGTCCACGTTCCGCGTGAGGTACTTGGCCCCGACGACGTCGAGGATGACGTCGGCGCCCTTGCCCCCGTTCTGCGCACGCAGGCTCTCCGGAAAGTCCTCCTCGGCGTAGTTGATGGCAATGTCGGCACCAAGGAAGGCCTTGGCGGTGCCGACCTTCTCCGCCGTTCCTGCCGTGGTGGCGACGACGGCGCCGAAGGCCTTCGCGAGCTGGATGGCCATCGTGCCGATGCCGCCGGTTGCCCCGTGGATGAGGACAGTCTCGCCCGGCTGCAGCTGCGCCGTCATGATCAGGTTGGAATAGACCGTCGCGGCCACTTCCGGCAACGATGCGGCGGTGACAAGGTCGATGCCGTCGGGGACCCGCAGGACCTGGCCGGCCGGAACGGCCACCTGCTTGGCGTAGCCGCCGCCGGCCAGCAGGGCGACGACCTTATCCCCCACGGAGAACGGCTTGGTCACGCCGGGTCCGAAGCCGGCGATCCGGCCCGAGACTTCCAGTCCGGGAATGTCCGAGGCCCCGGGCGGGGGCGGGTAGTGTCCCTTGCGCTGCTGGACGTCGGCGCGGTTGAGCCCCGCGGCGACGACGTCGATCAGCACCTCGCCGGTGCCGGGCACGGGGGACGGGACCTCCCGGACCACCAGGGCCTCGGGTCCGCCCGGCTCTGAAATGTAGACGGCCTTCATGGACAACTCCCGATTCGTAAATAAACTTGCTGCAACTCCATGCAGGGACGCACCTGGCACCCCACACCCGAAGAGCATTCTCCCAGAGTAGGCGCGGGAGATATCCGTGTCCGCGAGCGCAACCGCATTTTTTGTTGCTGCCGACTGCCTATGAAACACTACTCGTTAGGGAAGGTTGTCCGAGCGGCCGATGGAGCTGGTCTTGAAAACCAGTGTGCGGTAACCCCGTACCAAGAGTTCGAATCTCTTACCTTCCGCGAATAATGCCCCTGGTTCCGCTGTTACGGCGGAACCGGGGGCATTTTTGCGTGCCGGGCCGGCGGGCGGTACAGAGCGGACGCCTGTGGGGCGCCGACGGGGGCACGTAGCCGGGCCGTGGGCAGATCAGGGCGGATGCGCAGCGCGGACGGGGGCACGTAGCCGGGCAGTGGGCAGATCAGGGCGGATGCGCAGCGCGGACGGGGGCACGTAGCCGGGCAGTGGGCAGATCAGGGCGGATGCGCAGCGCGGATGCGCCCCGATCTGCCCCCGCGGTGCGATGGGTGATCATCCGCTGGGCGTGACTATCCGGACCATCCCTGACCCCGGAGGGCCCGCCGCACCCGCGTCAGCACCCAGTCGTCACCACTCCGGACGTCGAGTTTGTTGATTACCAGCTGCCGCCAGCCCGCGCCGACGGTGCGTTCGTTACGCAACGCATCGGCGAGCTGCTGCTCAGGCGTAAGGTGATGGCCGCCGTCGTACTCCACCGCGAGTCGGAATTCAGGGCAGGCCAGGTCGATCCACAGCGGAGTGCCCTGTTCATCCAGCAGCACGTAGTTCGGCTCAAACGCCGGGAGCCCGGAGCGCCCAAAGAGCAGGCGGAGCCTGGTCTCCGGGGGCGAGTCGACGCCTACGCGGACCAGCCCGAGCGACTTCCTCAGCAGGCGAAGACCCGCCACCGGGCGGCGGCTCCCGGCATAGCGCTGAAGCTCCTCCAACGTCATGCGCGCGGTCCGCGGGTGCAGGTAGCGCACATGCTCGCAAACGAGGTCGTCCGCGATGACAACGAGGTCCTCGAGCGTCAGCGCGCCCGTCCCGGCGAGGTCCAGCAGTGTCCGGAAAATTGAGGTGACCGGGACGCCCTGCACGATGACAATATCGGCGGGCTCCAGCATGGCGCGGTGACCGACAACGCCCTTCCGGCGGGGAGCGGCGGACCCCGCCCTGGTCAGGTCCAGCAGGCCTGACCTTGTCGTGGAACGCCCTTCCGCCAGGCTGCCCGGGAGCTTGAAGGCGTGGACGGCGGCCGCGGAGTAGTAGCTGACAGTGTCGGGCGTCCCCAGTTCCGTGTATGGCCGCACCCTTTCCAGCAACGACTGCTGCGGTCCGACCGGCACACGGATGCCGCGGCTCGGCACATGGATGTCCTTCGCCTTGGCCCGCCACGGGGAAATGCCGCTCAGCCTGCCCTCACTGATAGTGAAGGACCGTGCCGCTAGTTCCTCCGGCAGCGGTTTTGCTGTTGCCATGGGCCCATTAGGCCACAACGCGGCGCGGGCCGCGTCGGGTTATCCACAGCCCCGGCGCGGGGGCTGGGGGCGTGGAACCGGTCGGATGGCATCGGCGCGCCGGAGGTGGCTGCGGGTGCAGGTAGGTGCTGGCATGTGTTGGCAGCCGGATGCGCAGCGCGGACGGGTGCCCGTCGCCAGGCGTGGGCAGATCAGGGCGGATGCGGGCAGCGAATGCGCCCTGATCTGCCCACGGGGCACCGACGGACACCTCACGGCCGGGGGCCAGCGCCGGGAGCCGCGGAACCATTGAAACCGTCGGTGCCCGGGAATAGTCTCTCTGTGTCTTCACCACCCGCACGAATCCGTCGGCCCGCCGCACGACCCCGGGCCGCAGAGCAGAGAAGGAGCCCACCATGCCTACACCGGACCACACCAACGGTGCGCCATGCTGGATCGATCTGATGACCTCCGACACCGGAAAAGCCAAGGCCTTCTACGGGGAGCTGTTTGGCTGGACCTTCGAGACGGGAGACCAGGAGAAATACGGCGGGTACATCATGGCGGCGAGGGACGGCAAGCCGGTTGCCGGCATGATGCAAAAGGATGACGCCATGGCGGGCATGCCGGACGTGTGGAGCACGTACCTGCGCTCGGATGACGCGGCAGCCACCACGCAAGCCGCGGCCCGGCACGGCGGACAGGTCTATGTGGAGCCCATGGACGTTCCTGACCAGGGGCGCATGGCGTTGATCGCGGATGCCACCGGGGCATCCATCGGCGTGTGGCAGCCCGGTGAGATGAAGGGCTACGGAGTCGCGGCCGAACCGGGCACGCCTGCCTGGCATGAACTCCACACCAAGGACTACGGCACCGCGGTGAAGTTCTACCAGGACGTGTTCGGCTGGGACACCGACGTCATGAGTGACACCCCTGATTTCCGGTACACCACCCTGGGCGCCGGAGATGCCGCCAAGGCCGGGATCATGGACGCCGCCCGCTACCTCCCTGCCGAGGTCCCTTCCAACTGGCAGGTCTACTTCGCGGTTGCGGACGCGGACGCCACCGTCGAGAAGGCCGTGTCCATGGGCGCCCGGGTGATCGACGGGCCGGAGGACAGCCCGTTCGGGCGGCTGGCCACGCTGACTGACCCCACTGGAGCCATGTTCAAGGTCATTGCGGAAACCGCGCAGGCCGGTGCTGATGCCCGGCCGGAGGGCGTCTGAGTGTCCCGTTGACCTCAGGAATAACTGAGGAAAATCCTCGGGAAATCCTTCCGTAAAAATGCCCCCGGGAATACCGGCCAGCCGCTTCAAAGGCGGTTACTGGCCGGTATTCTTTTTGCCATGCCCGCCGCCTCGGCGCCGGGCATGCTCAAACTGACGCAGGTCAGCAGCTTCACCAACTCCGTCGCTGGGGCGCACCGTTGGTGGCCCGTGACGGCTGTGACGCGTTCCGCTGGGGGACGTCTCGCCGAATGCACATGCAAGACACGCCGTGTTCATTCACCCCTGTTTTGATGTGCCGGGACCTGCTTGACCAGGAGCAGCGACCGGCGGTCCGCGGCATCACGCGGGCACCTTCCACCCAGCCCTTACCCGGGCACCTAATGAGAGTTAGAGCGGATGAAACACATACCTTGGAAGACCGCGCTGGGCACGGCGCTGTCGGCGGGGCTCATCGCAGCCCCGCTGGCGGCCGTGCCGGCGTTCGCCGTGGAGGCCTCCCCGGCAGCGGCTGGCAGCTCGCCAGTGATCATCAACGAGGCGTACCTCAGCGGCGGCAGCGCCGGAGCCGCCTTCAAGAACAAGTTCGTCGAGCTGTACAACACCTCCGACGCCCTGGTCCCGCTGGACGGCTGGTCCCTCCAGTACCGCAACGCGCCCGGTACCGGTCTCCCGAGCACTGTCGTTCCCCTCACCGGCACGATCGCGGCCAAGGGCCACTATCTGCTCAAGGGCGGGAGCAACGGGACGGTCGGGCTGGACCTGCCCGCCGCTGACGCCTCGGCCGGCGGTTTCAATCCTGCCGTTGCAGGCGGAACCATCGTGCTGGCCAAGCAGACGACGGCGGTAGCGGATCTCGCCACCGGCTCCGTCGTCGAACCGGCCAACGTGGCCGACCTCCTCGGCTACGGCAGCTCACTGACCTTCGAAACCGTGGCAGCCAAGGCCCCGGCCGGCACCGGTGACGTGAAGAGCCTCAACCGCAGCAACGGCGTGGACAGCAACAACAACTCCGCCGATTTCAGCCTCAACGCCACGATCACCCCCAAGGCACCCAACGGTGCAGCGGCCCCGGTCGATCCCCCGGTCGATCCCGGTCCCGTCACTCCCCCGGCAGCCAGGACCATCGCCGAAATCCAGGGCGACGGCGCCGCGAGCCCGCTCGTCGGGACCTCGGTCGTCACCCGCGGCAAGGTCACCGCGGCCTTCCCGACCGGCGGCTTCGCCGGCTACTACATCCAGACCCCCGGCACCGGCGGCGACCTCACCCCAGCCAACCACTCGGCGTCGGACGCCCTCTTCGTCTTCTCGGCCGCCACGGCCGATTCCGTGCAGATCGGCGACTACGTCGAGGTGACCGGCGCGGTCAGCGAATACTTCGGCATGACCCAGGTGACGGTTTCCGCCGCGGCGGACCTGAAGAAGCTCACCGAGGCCGTCCCCGAGGTCAAGGCCACCGGCTTTGCCCTTCCGGCCGAAGAGGCCTTCCGCGAAGCGCTCGAAGGCATGCTGCTGACCCCGCAGGGACCCGTCACGGTCACTGACAACTACTCGCTGAACCAGTACGGCGAAATCGGCCTGGCCGGAGGCACCACCCCGCTGGAGCAGCCCACCGCCGTCGCGCCCTTCGGCTCCGCCGAATACACCGCCACCGTCGCCGCCAATTCCGCCCGCGGCATCAAGCTCGACGACGGCGCCACCACCAACTTCCTCAAGGACGCCGGCACCAAGGCCCTGGAATTGCCGTACCTGACCACGGTGGACCCCGTCCGCGTGGGGGCTCCGGTGAACTTCAAGACCAACGTGGTGCTCAACTTCGCGAACGGCTCCTGGAAGTTCCAGCCGCTGACCCACCTGACCCCCGCCAACGCGGAGGCCGTCCAGCCCGTCAGCTTCGGCGCGACCACCCGCACGGCGGCCCCGGCGGCCGTGGGAGGCAACCTCAAGATCGCCTCGTTCAACGTGCTTAACTACTTCCCCACCACAGGTGACCAGCTCACCGGATGCACCTACTACACGGACCGCGCCGGCAACCCGATCACCGTCCGCGGCGGCTGCGACGCCCGCGGGGCGGCCAACGCCGACAACCTCCAGCGCCAGCAGGACAAGATCGTCGCCGCCATCACCAAGTCCGGCGCCGACGTCGTGTCCCTCATGGAAATCGAGAACTCAGCACAGTTCGGCAAGAACCGTGACGACGCCCTGGCCAAGCTGGTCGATGCCCTGAACATCGCCACGCCGGGGATCTGGGACTACGTCCGCACACCCGCCAACGCACCCCCGCTGGCCGACGAGGACATGATCCGCACCGCCTTCATCTTCAAGAAGTCCGCAGCGGAGCCGGTGGGCGAATCCATCATCCACAACGACACCGTCGCTTTCGCGAATGCCCGCAAGCCGCTGGCGCAGGTCTTCAAGCCGGTCGGCGCCGCCGATGACAAGAAGTTCATCGCAATCGCCAACCATTTCAAATCCAAGGGCTCAGCCGCCACCCCGGAGGACACCGACAAGGGCCAGGGCGCCTCGAACCTCGCCCGCACCGCGCAGGCCCGGTCCCTCCTCGCGTTCTCCAACGAGCTGCAGACCGCCAAGGGCACCGACAAGGTCTTCCTGATCGGCGACTTCAACGCCTACGCCAAGGAAGACCCGATCAACGTCTTCACGGCCGCGGGCTACGTCAACCAGGACGAAAAAGCCAGGAACGCCGATGGTTCCGCCAAGCACTCCTACCTCTTCGGCGGCCTGGTGGGCTCGCTGGACCACATCCTCGCCTCGCCGGGCGCCAACGCCATCGTCACCGGCGCCGACATCTGGAACATCAACTCCGTGGAGTCCGTGGCCCTGGAGTACAGCCGGTACAACAACAACGTGACCGACTACTACGCTCCGGACCAGTTCCGGGCCAGCGACCACGATCCGGTGGTCGTGGGCCTCGACCTGCCCTCCATTCCCGCCAGCGTTGAGCTGAACTTCCTGGGCATCAACGACTTCCACGGCCGGATCGATTCCAACACCGTGTTCTTTGCGGGAACCATCGAGAAGCTGCGCGCCGCGGCTGCCCCCGGCGCCACGGCATTCCTCTCCGCCGGCGACAACATCGGCGCCTCGCTGTTCGCCTCGGCCGTTGCCAAGGACCAGCCGACCATCGACGTGCTGAACGCCCTGGAACTGCGGACCTCCGCCGTGGGCAACCACGAGTTCGACGGCGGCTTTGCCGACCTGCGCGACCGCGTCATCGCGGGCGGCAGCAACGCCAAGTTCCCCTACCTGGGCGCCAACGTCTACCGGAAGGGCACCACCGAGCCGGTCCTGCCGGAGTACACCGTGCTGGACATGAACGGCGTCAGGGTTGCCGTGATCGGCACGGTCACCCAGGAAACGCCGTCGCTGGTCTCCCCTGCCGGCGTCGCCGACCTTGAGTTCGGCAACCCCGTCGACGCCATCAACCGCGTCGCCGCGAAGATCAAGGCGGACAACCTGGCCGATGTGATCATCGTGGAAAACCACGACGGCGCCGGGTCCGGCGTGCCCGAAGGCTCCACCCTGGAGCAGGAAGTCGCCGCCGGCGGCCCCTTCGCCAGGATGGTCACCGAGGTCACCCCGGATGTCGCCGCGATCTTCAACGGCCACACCCACAAGCAGTACGCGTGGGATGCCCCTATCCCGGGCGTCGAGGGCAAGACCCGCCCGATCGTCCAGACCGGCAACTACGGCGAGTTCATCGGCCAGATCCGGCTGACCATCGACACGGCAACCATGGCAGTCACCGGCTACACGGCCGGCAACGTCAAGCGCACCACCTCGGCAGACCAGCCGGCGGCCGACCTCGTGGCCAACTACCCGCGGGTCGCCGCCGTCAAGACCATCGTTGACAAGGCCCTGGCCGACGCAGCAGTGGTCGGCAACCAGCCGGTCGGCTCGGTGACCGCGGATATCACCACCGCATTCACCCCGGCCACCGCCACCACCCCGGCAACACGCGATGACCGTGCCAGCGAGTCCACCCTGGGCAACCTGGTCGCGGATTCCCTGGTGGATTCACTCAGGGCCCCGGAACTGGGCGGCGCCGAGATCGGCGTCGTCAACCCGGGCGGCCTGCGCAACGAGCTGTACTACGCGCCGGACGGGACCATCACCTACGCCGAGGCCAACGCGGTCCTGCCGTTCGTGAACAACCTGTGGACCACCTCGCTGACCGGCGAACAGTTCAAGACGCTCCTGGAACAGCAGTGGCAGACGAACCCGGACGGTACGGTTCCCAGCCGCGCCTACCAGCAGCTCGGCCTGTCCCAGAACGTCAACTACACCTACGACGCCGCCCGCGCCGCCGGTGACCGGATCACCTCGATCCGTGTCAACGGCGCGCTGATCGACCCGGCGCAGTCCTACCGGATCGGAACGTTCAGCTTCCTGGCAACGGGCGGCGACAACTTCCGCATCTTCACGTCCGGCGCCAACACCAAGGACTCCGGACTGGTGGACCGCGACGCGTGGATCAAGTACCTGCAGGCCCAAAGCCCGGTCTCGCCGGACTTCGCCCGCCGCTCCGTTGCCGTGGTGAACACCACGGCCGCCGAGGTCAAGGGCGGGGAGGCCATCACCCTGGCCGTCTCCAAGCTCGATCTCACCTCGCTGGGCAGCCCGGTGAACACCTCGCTGCGCGCCGAGTTCACGGATGCGGACGGCACCGTCACCGCCCTGGGCACGGTGCCGGTTTCCGCCGGCGCCGCCACGGTTGAGGTGGCGGTTCCCGCCGGCGCCGCGGCCGGCACGGGCACCCTGGTGCTCACCGCCGTCGAGTCCGGAACCGTGGTGAGGACGGCCGTCCTGGTCGCGGCCAGCGTTCCGGTCCCGCCGGCGTGCACCGCCCCGGTCAAGCCGAAGCGGTCCGCGGACATCGTGGGCCAGGTTGCGTACGGCAAGGCGATGGCGGCCTACCGCCACTGCCTCAAGGGCTAGCCAGCCCGCACCCCCGCACCAGTGAGCATGCCCTCCCCCGGGCTGCAGCACTGGACATATAGCCCATATGTCCAGTGCTCGGCCCGGACGGAGGGCATGCTCATTTTTCGTGAATGCGACCTGAGGGCGTGCTCATTAATGGGGACCCGGCGGGGGCATGCTCATTTGTCGGGGACCCGAACGGGGGCATGCCCATTTTTCGGGCACGTTTCGGCCACCCGGACGGAGGGCATGCTCATTTTTCGGGCGGGCGCGGGCTGCTTAGTCAGCGTCCGAGGATGGCCCGGGCAATCTCGTCGGCGTCCCGAAGGGTGCGCTGGCCGCTGCGGTACACGGGTCCGCTCTTCTGCCGGGCCTCGGCCGCGATGGCGGTTCCCCACTGCACGGCGGAGAGCTGCAGTCCCAGCACGAACAGGCCCTCGGTCACCGAGCCGTTGGCGCCCAGCGGCCGGTAGGGGTGCGGCGCCACGTCGAGCCCGGACGTCGGCACCGGCGTCCCTTCCACCGTCATCATGAGCCGTGGGCGGACCAGGCCTTCGGCGAGCAGTTGCTCCAGCAGCGGCGACTTGTTGACCGGGACCTTGTTGGCCGGTGCCAGCGCCTCGACCATGGCCACGGCCTGGACGACTTCCCCGGGGACGTCCTCCGCGCTGTTTCCCACCCAGGGCGAGACCGCCGTGAAGGTCCCCGTCTTGCGGTCCACGCCGAACTTCGGGTCCGGGCCGACGAACCGGACGACGCCGGCACTCACCAGGGCGGCGAGCTGTTCGGACCGCAGCGCCGGCGGACCGCTGGCCAGGCCTTCCACAAAGGACTCGAACCAGCCGCGCAGGCCCGCGACCCACGATTCATCGGTGATCCCGCCGTCCGCGACGGCGGTCTTCAGCACGGCCCGGCCGTGGTGCAGGGCGCCGATGGTCATCTTCACCGGGTCGTCCTCGCCCAGGGCGGAACGCCGGGCGTCGTCGAGCAGATAGTCGACGACGGCGTTGTCGAGTTCCGCGCGGGTGGTGAACGATCTCCCGGCCAGCGGTGCGGCGAGTCCCAGCAGGTTAAGCCGGTGGGCCGGGCGGACGTGGATTTCCAGCACGTCGTCGACCAGATCGTCCCATTTCGCGGCGGAGTGCGCGTGCGGATGCAGGGCCTCCTCCAGCGCCCTCAGGAACTCCTTCGGTTCCGTCAGGACGGCGCCGGGCTGCGAGCGCGCCAGCGTCGAATAGTAGGCCCAGAGGGCGTCGCGGTGCAGGAGCGGCCAGAGGTCATGGTCGAAGGCGGGCCGGATGCCCGCCTCCGCGAATTTCGCCACGGCGCTTTCGGTGCAGTACCGCAGCGTCACGGCCTCGGGGTAATAGCCGGCGAGGGTCGCCTTGGCCCGGTACGGCGTGCCGCGCCGGGAGGCCGCGATGATGAGCGGTTCGCGGCCGGAGGGAAGGTAGCTGAGTCCGCCGTTCTCGCCGGGCAGGAACTGTCCGCCGCGGCCTTCGGTCAGCTGGCCCATCGCATCGAAGAAGTTCAGGCCCATGCCGCGCACCAGCACCGGCTTGACTGCCGGCACCAGCGACCAGTCGACGTCGGCCGGGGCTGCGGGAGGCAGGTACAGCAGCCCGAGCTCCTCCGCCGCCGCCTTGAGGTCGCGCTGTTCGGGGTTGAGCCGCGATTCCAGGTGGCCGAGGGCCAGGACCACGGAATCGACGGTGAGGACCGCGCCGTCGGCCAGTCCGACGTCGAACCGCACGCGGCCGTCGTCGCCCGGCCCGGGCGCGGCGGCGTGGCGGACGGAGGTCGCCGTCGTGTTGTGGAAGTCCACCGTGGCGCCGGCCGGGAGGCGGGACAGCAGCTCCTCCAGGGTGCAGCGCAGGTAGCGCCCGTACAGGGCCCGGCTGGGGAAGTCCGCGGAGCCCAGCCCGGAGAGTTCGGCGCGGTCCTCGGCGGTGAGGGAGGGGTGGGGCTGGTGCTGCTGCAGTTCACGCCAGCGGTCGAAGGTGTGGCCGGCGAGCGGCCGCGCGAGGTCGGGGTCCTCGGGGATGACCGTGGGATAGAACGACTGCGTGTTCATCAGGTACAGCCGGGACTGCCCGGGCTGCCAGACGTGTCCGGGTCCCGCGGGATAGGGGTCGATGACATCAATGTGCAAGGTGGCGTCCGGTCCGGCGGGCACCCAGTTGGCCAGCAGCCGCTCCAGCGCGCTGGTGCCCCGGGGGCCGGCGCCAATCAGTGCCGTCCGGATGCTCTGCGATATGCCCACGGCATCCAGCGTATCCGCTACCGGCACACGGCCCCGACCTGCCTGATGTCCCCGGCACGGGTTCCGCGGCGCTTCGGCTTGACTTGCTACTGGCGCGCCGATGTTGCTTGGATGGAAAAATGACCACCGCCGAAGCTGCTCCCCCGCCCGAGTCCGACCGTCCCGCCGCGGACACCGCCGAGGGCACCGCGCCCGAACCCGTTGACGAGAACATCTGGCTTGAGGAGATCTACGGCGAGGAACAGCTGGCCTGGGTGCGGGAGCAGAACGCCCGGACCGAGGAGCTGCTGGAGGACGCGGAATACGCCGCGCTGGAAGGCAGCATTCTGGAGGTGCTGGACTCCACCGACCGGATCGCCATGGTGGGCAAGCACGGCGACTGGTACTACAACTTCTGGAAGGACCGGGTCAACCCGAAGGGCCTGTGGCGCCGGACCAGCTGGGACAGCTACCGCGGCGGGGCTCCGGAGTGGGACGTCCTGCTGGATGTGGACGCGCTGGCCGCGGCGGAAGGCGAGGAGTGGGTCTTCCACGGCGCCAACTTCCTGCGCCCGGCCGCGGGTGAACCGCACCGGCTGGCGCTGCTGGCGCTCTCCCCCGACGGCGGCGACGCGAACCGCTACCGCGAGTTCGACGTCGAGTCCCGCCACTTCGTGGATCCGGCCGCCGGCGGCTTCGACCTGCCGACCGCGAAGGGCAACGCCTCCTGGCTGGACGCCGACACCCTGCTGGTCTCCTCCACGGCCGAGGGGCTGCCCGCCACCACGTCCTCCTACGCCCGGACCGGCGTCAAGCTGCGCCGCGGCGGAACCCTGGCCACGGCGGAACGGCTGTTCGAAATCCCCGAGGACCACATGATGGCCCTCGTGGCGCACGACTCCACCCCGGGGTTCGAGCGGACCTTTGCCGTGGACTGGATCAGCTTCTTCGAGCGGACCACCTCGGTGCTGCGCGACGGCCGGTGGGTCCAGCTCGACGTCCCCCCGGACGTCAACCTCAGCGCGCACCGCGGCTGGCTGCTGTTCCGGCCGCAAAAGGACTGGACCGTCGGCGCAACGACCCACCCGGCAGGATCGCTGCTCGCCGCCGGCTTCGAGGATTTCCTGGCCGGCAGCCGGGAACTGTCCGTGCTGTTCGAGCCGGATGAGCACACCTCCCTGCAGTCCTGGAGCTGGACGCGGGACTTCCTGCTGCTGAACCTGCTCCGCGACGTCTCCTCGGAGATCCGGGTCCTCGACCCGCAGATGCCCGGGACGGACACAACCTGGGCCTCCACCGTGCTGGATGCCTGCCCGCCGCTGCACGACGTCAACGCCTACGCCGTCGACGACGAGGACGACGCCCGCGGCACGGACGACGACACGGACGATGACGGTACCGACGGCGCCGCACCGGTCGCCGAGGAGGAGGCTCCCGGCGCGGGGAACGACTTCTGGCTCGTGGCCACCGGATTCACCACGCCCAGCACCCTCACCCGCGGCACGCTCAGGCGCACCGCCCGGGGCGGCGTGGACAGCACGCACGAAGTGATCCGGACCTCGCCGTCGTTCTTCAACGAAGACGCCTACGAGGTCCAGCAGCACTTCGCCGTGTCCAAGGACGGCACCCGCGTGCCGTATTTCCAGGTGGCGTCCAGGGACCTCGTGCTGGATGGCCAGAACCCCACACAGCTGTCGGGCTACGGCGGCTTCGAGATCTCCCGGACCCCCGCCTACAGCGGCGCGGTCGGCCGGGCCTGGCTGGAACGCCGCACCCCGGAATCCGCCGGGCACGAGGGGGATGCCCCGCACACCCGCGGCGGCGTCTACGTTGTGGCCAACATCCGCGGCGGCGGCGAATACGGCCCCGCGTGGCACCGCGCGGCGCTGCAGGAGAAACGGCACCGGGCCTATGAGGATTTCGCCGCCGTGGCCGCAGACCTGATCTCCCGCGGCGTGACCTCCCGCGAGCGGCTCGGCTGTGTCGGCGGATCCAACGGCGGGCTGCTGGTGGGGAACATGCTCACCACGTATCCGGAGCTCTTCGGGGCGGTCTCCTGCGGGGTCCCGCTGCTGGACATGCGCCGCTACTCCAAGCTGTCCGCCGGGTACTCCTGGATTGCCGAATACGGCGATCCCGACGTTCCCGAACAGTGGGACTTCATTAGGACGTTCTCCCCGTACCATCTGCTCAGGGACGGGGTGGACTACCCGGAGACGTTCATCTGGACGGCCACCTCGGACGACCGCGTGGGCCCGGTCCAGGCGCGGAAGATGGCCGCCCGCATGCAGGCGATGGGCATCCCCAACGTCTGGTTCCACGAGGCGCTGGAAGGCGGCCATGCCGGCGCGTCGGACAACCGGCAGGCTGCGGCGCTGCAGAGCCGCAGCCAGCACTTCCTCTGGCGGGCGCTGGCCGGCCGCGGCGCCTGAGCAGTCCCCCCGAAGAGCAGCGCGGGGCCACTCCGCGCCCATGCGCAGCCCAACATGGGCCGGAAGTGGCTCCGCGGTGCTCGTTTTGCACTGCATGGCACCTTCTGCGTATCCTTGGTTGGCTAGTTAATAGCAATTGGAGACGTGCCAGAGCGGCCGAATGGGCTTCACTGCTAATGAAGTGTGGGGCACAACTCCACCGGGGGTTCAAATCCCCCCGTCTCCGCGTTTGGCCCCGGTCCCTGGACCGGGGCCTTTTGCGTCCCCGGGCACGTCCGGGGGCCGGACACGGGACGCCTTACCCCGGCCCGGGTGGCAGGATTAGCCCATGTCGAGCAACAGCGCGTTTGACGCGATCATCGTAGGCGGCGGCCACAACGGCCTGGCCGCGGCCGCATATCTGTCCAAAGCCGGCCGGAAGGTCCTGCTGCTGGAGAAGCTGGAACACCCCGGGGGTGCCGCGGTGTCCGCCCAGGCGTTCGACGGCGTCGACGCGCGCCTCTCGCGGTATTCCTACCTGGTGAGCCTGCTCCCGCAGCAGGTCATCGACGATCTGGGCCTGCGCATCCGGCTGGCCCGGCGCCGGTATTCGTCCTACACCCCGGACCCGCACGACGGCCGGCGTGCCCTGCTGATCGACAACGGCGATGCCGCGGCCACTGCGGCGTCCTTTGCCGCCGTCGGGGCTCCCGCCGGCGAATTCCGCGCCTTCACCGAGTTCTACGCCGGCTGCCGCCGCCTCACCGAGGCCCTCTGGCCGACCATGACGGCGCCGCTGCCGACCCGTTCCGAGGCCAGGGCCCTCGCGGCCGGGGCCGGGGCGGCGGAGGTGTGGGATGCCATGATCGAACGGCCCCTCGGGGATTCCATCGCCCGGTCGCTGCAGCACGACCTGGTCCGCGGCGTAGTGCTGACCGACGCCCTGATCGGCACCTTTGCCCGGGCCGGCGACGAGGATCTGCAGCAGAACATCTGTTTCCTGTACCACCTGGTCGGCGGCGGGACGGGCGACTGGGACGTTCCCGTGGGCGGGATGGGCGCGGTGTCCGGGGAGCTGGAACGCTCCGCCCGGGAGGCCGGGGCGGCGATCCTGACGTCCGCGGAGGTCACGGCCGTCCGCCCGGGCGGTGTGGTCAGCTACCGGCATGACGGGGCAGAGCACACTGCCACCGCCTCCTGGGTCCTCGCCAACGTGGCACCGGTGGTGCTGGACCGGCTCAGGAGTTCCGGGGCTGCCGGCGGCAGCGCCCCGCACTCCACCCGGAACCCGAACCACCTCCGGGAGGGCGCCCAGGTCAAGGTGAACCTGCTGCTGAAACGGCTCCCCCGGCTGCTGGACCCGGATGTCAGCCCGGAAGCGGCCTTCGGCGGGACTTTCCACATCAACGAGACCTGGTCGCAGCTCGACGGCGCCTACCTCGCCGCCGCGGCCGGAACCGTGCCGGACCCGCTGCCCTGCGAGATCTACTGCCATTCCCTCACGGACCCCAGCATCCTGTCCCCGGAACTGCAGGCCTCCGGGGCGCAGACCCTCACCGTGTTCGGCCTGCACGTCCCGGACCGGCTGATCACCGCGGAGAACAATGACCGGCGCCGGGCGGAGCTGCAGGCCGCGGTCCTGAAGTCCCTGAACTCGGTCCTGGCCGAACCCATCGAGGAGCTGCTGCTGGCCGGTCCGGACGGGCAGCCCTGCATCGAAACCAAGACCACCCTGGACATTGAACGCGCGGTCGGCATGCCGCGGGGCAACATCTTCCACGGGGGCTTGGACTGGCCCTTCGTCGAGGACAACGCACCGCTGGAGACCCCGGCGCAGCGCTGGGGCGTCGCGACGGATGACCCGCAGCTGCTGCTCTGCGGCTCCGGGGCCCGGCGCGGCGGTGCCGTCAGCGCCATCGGCGGGCACAATGCGGCCATGGCGGTGCTGGAGTCCGGGTCCCTGGAGTCCGGGTCGCCGGGCTCCGGCCCGCGGGACTCCGGCCGTGCTCCGCAGGGCTGAACCTGGCGCCGCGGCGGTCCGTGCATGAGCCGGCCCGCACCGTCCGCCGGCCCAGCGGCGGAGCAGTGGAGTCCACGCCTGGCCCTGCTCGTCGCTGCGACTTTTTTTATGGAGTTCCTGGACGGCACCGTCCTGACCACCGCGATCCCCAGCATCGCGGCGGACTTCTCCGTGCCCTCGGCGGACGTGAGCATCACCATGACCGCCTACCTCCTGACGGTGGCGATGGGGATCCCGCTCAGCGGCTGGCTGGCCGAACGTTTCGGGGCGCGGCGGGTGTTCTGCCTGGCCATTGCGACGTTCACGGTGGCGTCGCTGCTGTGCGCGCTCAGCCAGGACCTGACCATGCTGACCCTGAGCCGGGTGCTGCAGGGCGCGGGCGGCGCCATGATGGTCCCGGTGGGCACCCTCGTGGTGCTCCGCGGGACGGCAAAAAAGGACCTGCTCCGCGCCACGGCCTACCTGGTGTGGCCGGGGCTGCTGGCGCCGGTCCTCGCCCCGCTGGTGGGAGGGGCGCTCACCACGTTCCTGTCCTGGCACTGGATCTTCCTGATCAACCTCCCGCTGGGGCTCGCGGCGTTCCTCGCGGCCCTGCGGCTGGTCCCCGCCGCCGCGGGTGACCGGACACGGCGCCTGGACTGGCTGGGTCTGGCCCTCACAACCCTGGGCGTGGGGTGCGTTGTGGTGGGCCTGGAGCTGGCCGGCGGCCGCGAGGCCGGACGCCTGGCAGCCCTCAGCATCACCGCCGGGCTGCTGTTCCTGGTCACGGCGGCCTGGTGGATGCGGCGGGCCCGCTCCCCGCTGTTCGACCTCGGGGTCTTTTCCGCCCGGACGTTCCGCGCCACGGCGACCGGCGGCTTCATCTACCGCCTCACCATCAGCGCCGTACCCTTCCTGCTGCCGCTGATGTTCCAGAACGGCTTCGGCTGGGATCCGCTGCGCGCCGGGGTCCTCGTCGCGGCGGTGTTTGTAGGCAATATCGGGATCAAGCCCGCCACGACCCCGCTCATCCGGCGCTTCGGCTTCAAGCCGGTGCTGGTCTTCGCGTCGCTGGCCTCGGCGGCGACCTTCGCGCTGTGCGCCCTGCTCGACGCCGGCACCCCGGAGCCGCTGATCTTCGGGCTGCTCGTGGCCAGCGGAGCCTTCCGGTCCATCGGTTTCTCGGCCTATGCCTCGGTGCAGTACGCCGACGTCGTTCCCGCCCAGCTGCCGTCCGCCAACGCCGTCTCCGCCACGCTCGTGCAGCTCGCGACGGCGGCCGGGATCGCCATCGGGGCCCTGCTGATCCGGGTGTACGAGGCCGGCGGCCCGCTGCTGGGCGGGGCGGGGGCCGGTGCCGGGGATCCGGTGGCACCGTACCGGGCGGCGTTCCTGGTGCTTGCCGTGGTCATGCTCCTGAGCACCCTGGACAGCCTGACGCTGCCGCGCCACGCCGGGGCCGAGGTCAGCCGGCCTGGCCAAGCACCAGCGGCAGGACCGCGCCGGCGCCGGCGCGCCTGAGGGCCCGGCCGGCGACGGTCACGGTCCAGCGGCTGTCGACGAGGTCGTCGATCAGCATCACGCTTTGGCCCTGGATCCCGGCCAGGGCAGCTTCCAGTTCCGGCCCCACCACGAGGCGGTCCCAGACCCCGGCAAGCCGGTAGGCGCTGTTGCCGCCGCGCCCGCCGGTCGGGCCGCCGTGCTCGAGCTGCAGCTGGCCCAGGTAGGGGATCCGGCCGATCTCCGAGATGCCCCGGGCCAGCGAGTCCACCAGGGCGGGCTTCCCGCGGGACGGGATGCTGATGATGGCGGCGGGCCGGCCTGCCCCGCTCCAGCCGGGCGTGCGGGGGTCACCGGCGCCCCACTCGCGCAGCACCTGGACGCAGGCCTGCAGCATGCCGGGGTCCACGGTGCGGTCGGGGGCTCCGGCGGCGAAGGCCTCGCGCAGGGCGCCGCCCCAGCCCAGGTCCGTGAGCCGGGCCAGCGCACGGCCGGCCGCGACGCTTTCCTCGGGCTTGATCTTGCCCTTGACGGGCACGCCCAGCCGGTCCATGCCGCTGGGCCACTGCAGCCGGGGCTCCAGCGGCACACCGGCGCGGCTCAGCGTCTGACCCGCGGCTTCGGTGGCCGCGGCGGCAATGTCCGCCGGGAACCACTGTCCGGCGCAGTTGTCGCAGCGGCCGCAGGCGCGGGCGGTCTCGTCGTCCAGGACCGAGGTGATGTATTCCATCCGGCAGCCGGCGGTGTCCTGGTAGATCACCATGGAGTCCTGCTCGTCCACCCGGGCCTCCGCGATCCGGCCGTACCGCTCGGCGTCGTAGGTCCACGGCTGGCCGGTGGAGCGCCAGCCGCCGCCTACCCGCTCCACGGCGCCGTCGACCGCCAGGACCTTCAAGAGCAGCTCCAGCGGGGTCCGGCGCAGATCGACCCGGGCCTCCAGCGCGACCGTGGACACGGCGGCCCCCGCGTCGGCGAGGGCGGTCAGCACCGCTCCGGCCTTCTCCTCCGACGGCATGGACGCGGTGGCGAAGTACTGCCAGATGTCCCGGTCCTCGGACCCTGGCAGCAGCAGCACGTCGGCGTTGGCGGCCCCACGGCCGGCACGGCCGACCTGCTGGTAGTAGGCCACGGGCGAGGACGGCGCCCCAAGGTGCACGACGAACCCGAGATCCGGCTTGTCAAAGCCCATGCCGAGGGCGGATGTGGCCACGAGGGCCTTGACCTGGTTGTCCTTGAGCAGCTGCTCGGCGCGTTCCCGGTCCGCGGGGTCGGTCCGTCCGGTGTAGGCGAGCACCTCGTGCCCGGCTTCGGCGAGGAGCCGGGCGGTGTCCTCGGCGGCGGAGACCGTCAGGGTGTAGATGATGCCGCTGCCGGGCAGGTCCTTCAGGTGCGTGAGCAGCCAGCCGAGCCGGTCGCGGGAGTCCGGCAGGCGCAGCACGCCGAGCCGCAGCGATTCACGGCCCAGGGCGCCGCGGATGGTCAGCACGCCGGCGCCCAGCTGCTCCTCGATGTCGTGGACCACCCGGGAGTTGGCGGTGGCGGTGGTGGCCAGCACCGGAACCGACTCCGGCAGCTGGGTGATCAGGTCCGCGATGCGCCGGTAGTCGGGACGGAAGTCGTGGCCCCAGTCCGAGATGCAGTGGGCTTCATCGATAACCAGCAGCCCGGTGCGGCGGATCAGCTCGGGGAGCTGGTTCTCCCGGAACGAGGGATTGGTGAGCCGCTCGGGCGAGACCAGCAGGACGTCGACCTCATCGGCCGCGAGCTGTTCGCGGACAGTGTCCCATTCCAGCTGGTTGGCGGAGTTGATGGCCACGGCCCGGACGCCGGCCCGTGCCGCGGCGGCGACCTGGTCACGCATGAGGGCCAGCAGCGGGGAGACGATCAGGGTGGGCCCGGCGCCGCGGCGCCGGAGCAGCAGGGACGAGACAAAGTACACCGCCGACTTTCCCCAGCCGGTGCGCTGCACGACGAGGGCCCGGCGGCCGCCGTCGACGAGGGCCTCGATGGCCTCAAACTGGCCGTCGTGGAACTCCGCGGCCGGGTGCCCGACCAGCTCGCGCAGCACTTCCTGGGCCTGCTCCCGGGTCCCGGCACCCGAGGCGCCCGCGGCGGAACCGGCGCCTCCGGCGGGGTCGGCGGAGGCGGAAAGGACTGCAGCGTTCTGGTTATTGGCCATTGCCTCAGTATCCCAGCCCCCTCCGACAGCAGCGAAGCCGGGGGCGCCGCTATGTGGACAATCACAGCGGATCCGCCCGCGGTCCGGCGCCGGGAAGCCCCACGGCCGCGCCGTCGCGGCACGATCCGGCGGTCCACGTAAGATTCGGCCGTCAACGTAAGATAAGACGCGTGACTATGGACCAGACAAAGACTTTTGACCTCTCGGCCTCCTTCAAGGCCTACGACGTGCGCGGCATTGTCGGCGAATCAATCACCGCCGAAATCGTCGAGGCGGTGGGCGCGGCATTCGTCGACGTCCTGGCGCTGGAGGGCAAGACGGTGCTGGTCGGCGGCGACATGCGCCCGTCCTCGCCCGAGTTCAGCAAGGCCTTCGCAAACGGTGCCGCACGGCGCGGCGCCAACGTCCAGCTGCTCGATCTCATCTCCACCGATGAGCTCTACTACGCCTGCGGCTCGCTCAACGCGGCCGGCGCCACCTTCACCGCCAGCCACAACCCGGCGGAGTACAACGGCATCAAGATGGCCAAGGCCGGCGCCGAGCCGATCTCCTCCGAATCCGGGCTCAAGGAAATCCAGGCCCGCGCCGAGGAATACCTCAACTCCGGGTCCATCCCCGCCGCCCCCGTGCGCGGCCTGATCGGCGTGCACGACGTCCTGAAGGGCTACTCCGAGTACCTCCGCAGCCTCGTGGACCTCCGCGGCACCCGCCCGCTGAAGGTCGTCGTGGACGCCGGCAACGGCATGGCCGGCCTCACCACCCCCGCCGTGCTCGGCGACGCCCTGCTGCCCAAGCTCCCCCTCGAGATCATCCCGCTGTACTTCGAGCTCGACGGCTCCTTCCCGAACCACCCCGCCAACCCGCTGGAACCGGAGAACCTGCGCGACCTGCAGGCCGCCGTCGTCGAGCACGGGGCGGACATCGGGCTGGCGTTCGACGGCGACGCCGACCGCTGCTTCGTCATCGACGAAAAGGGCGAACCCGTCTCGCCGTCCGCGATCACCGGCATGGTGGCCCGCCGCGAGATCGGCCGCGCGCAGGGGCTCGGCGAAGCCAACCCCACCGTCATCCACAACCTGCTGACCTCCCGTGCCGTCCCCGAACTGGTGGAGCGGCACGGCGGCCGTGCCGTGCGCACCCGGGTGGGACACTCCTTCATCAAGGCCGTGATGGCCGCAGAGGGCGCCATCTTCGGCGGCGAACACTCCGCCCACTTCTACTTCCGCGACTTCTGGAACGCAGACACCGGCATGCTCGCCGCCATGCACGTCCTGGCCGCCCTCGGCGAACAGGACGGCCCGCTCTCCGAACTCGGCCGCGAATACGAGCCGTACATGTCCTCCGGCGAGATCAACTCGGAAATCGAAGACAAGGCCGGCGCCGTGGAACGGGTCCGGCACGACTTCCATGCCGAGGACGTCGAGGTGGACTACCTGGACGGCAGCACCTTCATCGCCACGGACGGCAGCTACTGGTTCAACCTGCGGCCCTCCAACACCGAGCCGTTCCTCCGCCTGAACGTCGAGGCCACGGACCGGGCCACCATGGAGCGTGTCCGCGACCGCGTCCTGGCACTGGTCCGGGGCTAGCACCGTGTCGGAACGGCCGGCGGAACCCGCCGCTGAGACCGCTGCCGAGACCGCCGCCGGGTCCTGGCGCGGCAGCGTCCCGGAGTCCAGCGCCACCGATCTGGAGAACCTGCTCGGCACCGGAGTCGGCGCCGCGCAGGAGCAGCTGGAGCGCAACGGCGGGTTCCTGCCGTTCGCCCTGGTGGTCGAGAACGACGGCGAGGTCCGGCTGGTGGCCGTCACCCCCGCCGACGCGGCCGAGGGAACTGACGCGGATTTCGACGCGGACTCGATGATCAGCGACCTCACCGAACTGCTGCGCCAGCACCGGGACGAGTTCCGCGCGGCCGCCGTCGTGTGTGACATCACCCTGCTGGAGGAAGCGTCGGACGCGATCCATGTGGCTGCGGAGCACCGGGACGGTTCCCTCTTCGCCGCGGTCCTGCCGTACGCCGCGAACCCCGCAACCCGTGAGCTGGAATTCGGCGAGCTCGCGGCGGATACGAACGAGCCCGGCGTCTGGGTGGACTAGACCGCCCGTAAGCTGGTGTTATGAAGATCAACGCCTTCGCGGATGTGAGCCTGCGCGCCATGATGGTGCTCGCAGCCGCCCCCGACGGCGCCCTGCTCACCACGCAGAGCATCGCCGACGCCGTCGCGACGCCCTACAACCATGTCAGCAAGGCGATGGCGAAGCTGCGCGAGCTGGGCATGATCGACGTCGAACGCGGGCGGCACGGCGGCTCCCGGCTCAGCAGCGCCGGCCGCGCCGCCACTGTGGGCCAGCTGCTGCGCCGGCTGGACACCCGCACCGACCCGGCCGACTGCGTCGCCAACGGCGGGGCGTGTCCGCTCATCAACGAATGCCGGCTCCGCGGAGCCCTCTCCCGGGCCCGCGAGGCTTTCTACCGCGAACTGGACGACCTTGTCGTCGCATCCCTGCCGACGTCCCGGCAGATGGCGCCGGTCTTCCAGGCAATCGGCCTGCGTCCCGGCCTCTGAGCGGAGACCCGCCTGTCCAGGCCGCGCCGCTCAAGTAGCACCGCCGAGGCTGCCTTATCCAGGTTGCGTCGCCCGGTACGCACTACGCCACGCCCGGGAATCCCCCCGATTTGTAGATGCTTTCTACGCCCTGTAGAACTGAGGTACAAATACTTGCATTTCAGATACGGGTATTTTCGACGGTCCGGTTGCAGACCCCGGGCCACTATCTCAGGAGTCAACATGCTCTCGGACAAGTCCTTCCCGGTCATCGAGGCCACCCTCCCGCTGGTCGGTTCCCGGATCGGTGAAATCACCCCCAAGTTCTACGCCCGCCTCTTCGCGGCGCACCCGGAACTGCTGGACGGGCTCTTCAGCCGCTCCAACCAGCGCAACGGCAACCAGCAGCAGGCCCTGGCCGGAAGCATCGCCGCTTTCGCCACCCACCTGGTGAACAACCCCGGCACCCTGCCGGAGACCGTGCTCGCCCGCATCGCCCACCGCCACACCTCCCTCGGCATCACCGAACCGCAGTACCAGGTGGTCTACGAGCACCTCTTCGCCGCCATCGCCGAGGACCTGGCCGAGGTCATCACCCCGGAAATCGCCGAAGCCTGGACCGAGGTCTACTGGCTCATGGCGGACGCCCTGATCAAGCTCGAAAAGGGCCTCTACGCCGCACAGGCCAACAGCGTGATGTGGAGCCCGTGGCGGGTCGCCGCCAAGACGCCCGCCGGCACCGGATCGATCACCTTCACCCTGGAACCGGCCGACGACACCCCGATCACCCCCGCCCTGCCGGGCCAGTACGTGAGCGTCAAGGTCACCGTTCCGGACGGACTGCGCCAGGTCCGCCAGTACTCGCTCTCCGGCGACGCCGGCACGAGCCGCACCTTCACCACCAAGAAGGACGACGGCGGCGAGGTCTCCCCCGTCCTGCACGACACCGTCCAGGTGGGCGACGTCCTCGAGATCTCCAACCCCTACGGTGAAATCACCCTCAAGGAAGGCGACGGCCCGGTGATCCTGGCCTCCGCCGGCATCGGCTGCACCCCGACCGCGTCCATCCTGCGCTCCCTGGCCGACGCCGGCACGGACCGCCAGGTCCTGGTCCTGCACGCGGAAAGCGATCTGGAGTCCTGGGCGCTGCGCTCCCAGATGACGGACGACGTCGAGCGCCTCGACGGCGCCGACCTCCAGCTCTGGCTCGAGCAGCCGGTCGCCGGAACCAAGGAGGGCTTTATGTCGCTGCGCGAAGTGGACCTCCCGGCCAACGCCTCGCTCTACCTGTGCGGTCCGCTGCCGTTCATGAAGAGCATCCGCAACGAGGCCATCAACGCCGGCATCCCGGCCACGAAGATCCACTACGAGGTCTTCGGCCCGGACATCTGGCTCGCCAGCTAACCTCCCCATCGATTGCTCCGCAACGGCCCTTTTGAGGGGTGAAAAGGGCAGTTCCGGAACAGTCGATGAGGGTTCGACGGCGGCCCCGCACCTTTCGCAGGTGCGGGGCCGCCGCCGTGACCTGTGCCGCGGGAACGACCCCGCACAGGGCGTCAGGTCGCGGACGGCACTCCGGTGATCGTGTGGCCGAAGCGCAGGAGGTTGCCCGGGTCGTAGCTGGCCTTTGCGGCCCTCATCCGCTCGTAGACGGCGGGCGACCAGGCCCTCGCCCGGTCAGCCTCATCGCCGGGCTCGCCGTGGAAGTTGACCAGCGTGTATCCGGTGGAGTGCGGAGCCATTTCAGCCAGGACCGCGCGGATGGAGGCGGTGACGGCTTCGGCGACCGGCGGCGCGTTGAATCCGAGCAGGAACAGCAGGAACGCCGCGTCACGCCCGGACACGGCGTCCGGCAGCGCCCCGGCCCGGGCCAGGGCCCCGCCGAGCGGCCGGATCTCAACGAGGAGCAATGGACAGTCCGAGCCCTCGCCGGTGAGTTTCAGCAGGTCCGCGGCGGTCTCCTCGCCGAGGTCCTTAAGGAGCGTCCCGCCGGCGGTGAACGGGAGCGGATCCGCCGGGTCCATGTGGATCTGGTCAACGTCGAGGTAGCTCATGGGCCCGGCCGTGTCCATCAACGGCCTCGAGACCGCCCGCATCGGGGCAAGCAGTGCGTCGCCGTCCTCACGGGTCCCCAGGAAGGCGAAGCGCAGGTGCACCACGAACTGGCCCCGCAGCGGCGCGGGGACGAAGTCCATCTCCGGAAGCCGGAGCAGGGAGATTGAGGGCGAGGCGATGTCCGGCAGTGCGGGCAGCCACTCCCGGAATGCGGCCAGGATCTGGGCCGCATCCGCCCCGGGATAGATGACCCCGCCGCCGTAGAACTCACCCAGCGGAAAGAGGCTGAACTCGAGTTCAGTCACGATCCCGAGGTTGCCCTTGCCGCCACGCATCAGCGCGAACAGCTCGGCTTCGGCCTCGGCGTTGATCCGGCGCAGCGCGCCGTCGGCGGTCACGACCTCCATGCTGCGGACATGGTCCGCCGCAAACCCGTGGGCGCGGCCCAGCACGGGCAGCCCGCCGCCGAGGGTGTAGCCCACGACGCCGACGTCGGTGCTTGAGCCGTGGAGTCCGATCAGCCCGAGCGGCACGCTCGCTTCCAGGACGCTGCGCCACTTCACGCCGGCCCCGACGCGTGCGGTGCGCTCGACCGGATCGATCTGCAGTTCCTGCAGGCGGCGCGTGTTGATGAGGAGGCCACCCTCCACGACCGAGTCAGCGCCGTGCCCGGTGGACTGGACCGCCACCGGGAGCCGGCGTTCTGCCGCCCATTTCACCCCGGCCGCGACGTCCTGTGCGTTCTCGGCCCCCAGGACGACGTCGGGCCGGTGGACTGTGGCGGCATTGAAGGCGCGCGTCTCGGCCTCGAATTCGGGGCTGTCGGGCAACACGACCGGGCCGCTGACAGCCGTGGACAGGGCGTGGATGTCGTCGGTGACAAGCATGGCGGGCTCCTGTGCGCTCGCGCGCGGCGAGCAGGTTGGGGGCACGGCAGCGCACGCGTGGAATGACCCCAGCACCCTCTCCAATCGGCGGACGGCCCGGCTGATGAATGCGTTTCAGCCTAGGGTCCCCGCCGGCTGCGGTCTAGGGACCTAAGTCCCTCGCGCCCGGCCCCCTGGAAGAAACCCACGGCGGGAATGGCACTTCGCAGCCCGCCCGGTGGGCAGATAAGGGCGCATACGGGTCCGCCAACCGCCCTGATCTGCCCGCGCGTGCCCCGTGCCGTCCCGCGAGGCGCTCCGCACGGGTTGGCGTGATCCGACGACGGCGGCCCCGCACCTTGCGCAAGGTGCGGGGCCGCCGTTATGCCCGACCGGGGGTCTGCCGGCTGTTAGTGCTCAGCCATGCGTTCCTTCAGGCCCTCAAGCTCGGAGCGCAGGGCATCGGGCAGGGAGTCACCGAACTTGGCGTACCACTCCTCGATTGAAGCGAGCTCGGTATCCCACTCCTCGCGGTCCACGCGGACGGCGTCTTCCACGTGGGCCTGCGTCAGGTCCAGGCCGGTAAGGTCCAGCGAGTGACCGGCCGGCACGAAGCCGATGGGGGTCTCGACGGCGTCCGCCTTGCCTTCGATGCGCTCAATGGCCCACTTCAGGACGCGTGCGTTGTCGCCGAAGCCGGGCCAGGCGAAGTCGCCGTCGGCCGTGCGCCGGAACCAGTTGACCAGGAAGATGTGCGGCAGGCGTTCCGGGTTGGCCTTGCCGGAGACACTGATCCAGTGCTTCAGGTAGTCGCCCGCGTCGTAGCCGATGAACGGCAGCATGGCCATCGGGTCGCGGCGCAGCACGCCGACCTGGCCGGCGGCAGCAGCCGTGGTCTCGGAGGAGAGCGTGGAGCCCATGAAGATGCCGTTGGTCCAGCTGCGGGCCTGGGTGACCAGCGGAACCGTCGTCTTGCGGCGGCCGCCAAAGAGGATCGCGGAAAGCTCCACGCCGTCCGGGTTGAAGTATTCCTCGGCCAGCATGTCGACCTGCGAGATCGGGGTGCAGAAGCGGGAGTTCGGGTGGGCTGCGGGCTGATCCGAATCAGGAGTCCAGGAGTTGCCCTGCCAGTCGGTCAGGTGCGCCGGAACCTCTTCGGTCATGCCCTCCCACCAGACGCCGCCGTCGTCCGTGAGTGCGACATTGGTGAAGATGCTGTGGCCCTTGGCGATGGCGCGCATGGCGTTGGGGTTGGTGCCCCAGCCGGTGCCCGGGGCTACACCGAACAGGCCGGCCTCCGGGTTGGTGGCGCGCAGTTCGCCTTCCTTGCCGATCCGCATCCAGGTGATGTCGTCGCCGAGGGTTTCAACCTTCCAGCCTTCGATGGTCGGATCCAGCAGGGCGAGGTTGGTCTTGCCGCAGGCCGACGGGAAGGCAGCGGAGATGTAGTAGTTCTTCTTCTCCGGGGAGGTCAGCTTCAGGATGAGCATGTGCTCCGCGAGCCAGCCCTCGTCCCGGGCCATCACGGACGCGATACGCAGGGCGTAGCACTTCTTGCCCAGCAGGGCGTTGCCGCCGTAGCCGGAGCCGAAGGACCAGATGGAGCGCTCTTCGGGGAAGTGCACGATCCACTTGTCCGGGTTGCAGGGCCAGACGACGTCGGCCTGGCCGGGGGCCAGCGGTGCGCCCAGGGAGTGCAGGGCGGGGACGAAGAAGGCGTTGGTGGCGGTGATCTTGTCCAGGACCTCGGTGCCGATCGTGGCCATGATGCGCATGGAGGCGACAACGTAGGCGCTGTCCGTAATCTCCACGCCAAATTTGGGATCCTCGGCGTCAAGGTGGCCCATGACGAACGGGATGACGTACAGGGTGCGGCCGCGCATGGAGCCGCGGAACAGGCCGCGCAGCTTCTCCTTCATCTCCGCCGGAGCCATCCAGTTGTTGGTGAAGCCGGCATCGCGTTCCTTCTCGGAGCAGATGAAGGTCTGCTCTTCGACGCGGGCCACATCGGCGGGGTCGGAGAATGCCGCGAAAGACTTGGGGAACAGCTCCTCGTTCAGGCGGGTCAGCGTGCCCGCGGCGACGAGTTCATCCGTGAGCCGGGTGTTCTCTTCTTCGGAGCCGTCGACCCAGTGGATCCGGTCCGGCTGGGTCAGTTCAGCTACCTCTTCAACCCATGCCAGCAGGCCGGCATGTGTGGTGGGTGCTTTTTCAAGCAAAGGCAGTCGCGCCAGATCTCCCATTACGGTTCCCTTCCTCGGGTTCAGTCGTGTGTCCTAAATGTAGGGCTAGATCACCCCCCGAAATCGGGCCAAGATGTGGGATGTCCGGGGGCCCGGAAATCAAAATCCGCAGAAATTCAAGGAATAGACGGTACGAAGTGGCCCTATTTTGTGACCAAGGTCACGTAGACCGGTCTAGTCGGCCAGATTACACCTGTTTCGATTTGTCTCTACGGCCCCACCTCGCGTAAAGTAATTCGAGGTTCGGGGAGCAAGAAGTTCCAAGAACCAAAAGATGCGCCCATAGCTCAGCTGGATAGAGCGCCTGTCTACGGAACAGGAGGCCGGGGGTTCGAATCCCTCTGGGCGCACAGAGAAAATGATCCGCACCGGTCCGCCGGTGCGGATCATTTATTTAACGCCCGACTGCGGGACGCCCCCCGGGGATTGCACACGTGTTGTTTTCAGTCATGGTGTTGCTCCTCTTGCAGAGGGTTCGGTGGGCGGGGCGCGTGGAAGCAGGCTTAACCGCGGGCGATGGGGAGCTTGGTTCTCTGGGACTCGGTCAGGACGCGGTTGCTGTCCTTGTCTACTCCTGGTGACCTCGAAGTCGTTCTCCGGGTCCAGGCCCGCAAAACGAACACGGATGGCGCCCGGTGTCTTGGTCTTCAGCGACCGGTACCTCGCCTGTGGACAATCGAGGCAAAAAGACCCCCGGGGCCCGCGACCCGGGCCAATTCTGCCGCCTCTTTGCAGCTGATTCATCCGACTCCAGTTCCACACTGCCGTATACGGAGTGCCGCTTAGCGGATGGACGTAAAGGGCCTTCCTCCTCGGTGATGGCCTGCGTTCCACGGGTCGCGTGGACAACGTACTGCCGCTGGTCGTGGACCATGTATCTGTTGTCGGCGGGCCGTCAGCGTGCGCCCCGGTTGAGGAGCCTGCGATGGACCCTATTTCACGTCCTCGTCGATCCAGTCCATGGACTTCGTAACGGCCTTCTTCCACAGCCGGAGCTGACGGAAGCGCTCGGCGTCGTCCATTTGCGGCGCCCAGCGCTTGTCCTCGCCCCAGTTGGCGGTGAGCTCTCCGAGGTCCTTCCAGAAGCCGATGGCCAGGCCGGCGGCATAGGCGGCACCGAGCGCCGTGGTTTCAACTATCCTTGGCCGGACCACGGCAACACCGAGGATGTCGGCCTGGAACTGCATGAGGGCGTCGTTGGCGACCATGCCGCCGTCAACCTTGAGCTCAGTCAGCGACACCCCGCTGTCGGCGTTGACGGCCTCCAGCACCTCGCGGGTCTGGAACGCCGTCGCTTCCAGCGCCGCCCGGGCGATGTGTGCCCTGGTGACGAAACGGGTCAGCCCAACCAGGGCGCCCCGGGCATCCGGACGCCAGTATGGTGCGAAGAGACCTGAGAAGGCGGGGACGAAGTAGGCACCGCCGTTGTCCGGCACGGAAGCCGCCAGGGCTTCAACCTCCGGGGCGGAATCGATCAGGCCCAGGTTGTCCCGCAGCCACTGGATCAGCGATCCAGTGACGGCAATGGATCCTTCCAGAGCGTAATGCGGCTTCTCATCGCCCAGCTTGTAGGCGAGTGTGGTCAGCAGGCCGTTGCTGGAATGAACAATCTCTTCTCCCGTGTTGAAGATCAGAAAGCACCCGGTGCCGTAGGTGTTCTTGGCCTCGCCCTTGCCAAACGCAGCCTGACCGAAGGTGGCAGCCTGCTGGTCCCCAAGGATGCCGGCAACGGGAACTCCGCGCAGCAACTGGGAGTGGTGGACAGCGCCATAGACCTCGGAAGAGGACCTGATTTCGGGCATCATGGACCTGGGCACGCCAAAGTCCTCAAGGATGTTGTTGTCCCATTGCAGTGTTTCCAGGTCCATGAACAGGGTCCGGGACGCATTGGTGACGTCCGTGACGTGGATGCCGTCGTCGGCGCTGCCCCCGGTCAAGTTCCAGACCACCCAGGAATCAGTGGTGCCGAAGATCAGGTCCCCGGCGTCGGCCTTTGTCCGCGCGCCCTCGACGTTGTCCAGAATCCATTTGATCTTGGTCCCGGAGAAGTAGGTGGCCAGAGGCAGCCCGACCTGCTTCTTGAAGCGGTCGACACCGCCGTACCTTGCCAGCTCGTCCACGATGTCCTGGGTGCGGGTGTCCTGCCACACGATGGCGTTGTACACCGGACGCCCCGTCGTCCTGTCCCAGACCACGGCAGTCTCACGCTGGTTGGTAATGCCCACCGTGGCGATATCGTGGCTGGTCAGGTTTGACTTGGACAACGCTGAGCCGATGACCTCGCGGACGTTGTCCCAGATTTCGACCGGGTCGTGTTCGACCCAGCCGGCCCGGGGAAAGATCTGTTCGTGTTCCTTCTGACTGCTGGAGACGATATTGCCGTTGCGGTCAAAAACGATGGCCCGACTGCTGGTGGTGCCCTGGTCGATTGCCATTACATACTGTTTCATCATGACGTCCTTGTCTTAGGTGATGACGGTGGTCGGGTGCGCGAGTGCTGCGGTGCGGCGCCAGGACCGGGCGCGCCGGCGGCCGCGGAGGACGGGGCTGGTCACGGGCTGCCCCGTGTCCGGTTCAGCGACCCTTTCGGGGCCGGCCCGGACCGCGGCAAAGCTGAGGTGCGGCCCGGGTTGTCGCTTGCTGTGGGTCAGGAAATCTGGGTCTCCAGCGGGACCGCATGGAAACGCTGCAGCACGTCCTGTGCATGCGTGATTTCCTGGATCTCCCGTGCGTTATCCCAGCCCAGCGGTCCTGCCAGGGCCTGGGCCAGTTCGGTGAGGAGTGCGGCGGTGACCAGGCCCCGGAAGGCAAGGGATGTGCGCCGGATGAGGACATCGACCAGGTGGCCGATCTGCTCGTGTCGGACCATGAACTGGACTTCGCGCAGGCTCAGCTCAGGGGTCGAGTGCAGGAGGCGGTCCTCACCGTCCGCGAGGTAGGCCATGACCTGGGTTGCGCGGGTGCCGTAGCGGGTAAGCAGTCCTTTGACACGTGCCGCGTCCAAGTCACCGGAAACATGCCGGGCGATCCAGGCCTCTTCATCGCGCCCTGTGGCCGGGAAGTCAGTTCCGCCGCCGATCGGAAGCTTGGCGGTGGAAACTTTGCGGTTACGGCCAAGGATGGCCAGAACATCGTTGGTCATATGCTCGGACAGGGCCCGGAAGGTGGTCCATTTGCCCCCGACAAGGCTCAGGACCGGGACGTTGGTGCCGAAGATGACCTGTTCGTTGCGTTCAATGCGGTAATCGCGGGAAACGAACCCGGGGTTCTCGGCATCGTCACGCGGCAGCGGGCGGACGCCGGCGAAGCTGTACACGATGTTTTCACGGGTGATCGCGATGTCCGGAAAGACGTGTTTGATCAGGTCGAAAAAGTAGGTGATCTCCCCGTCGGTGCAGACGGCATCCGCCGCCATGTCCGCGCGGATGTCCGTGGTGCCGACCAGGACACGGTCCCCCATGGGGTAAATCAGGACGATCCTTCCGTCCGTGTGTTCAAAGAAGATTTCGCTCCCTTGGCAGGCGTTGAGCAGGGACGGGTGATCCAGCACGATGTGGGATCCCTTGGTCCCTCCCATAAACAGGGACGGCGAGCCCAGCGCCGCATTGGTCAGGTCGACCCAGGCCCCGGTCGTGTTCACGATCACGTCCGCGGTGAAGGAGAAGGTCTCCCCAGTGAGTTCGTCGCGGAGTTGGACGCCTTCGTCGCCGATACCCGTGACGGCGACGTAATTGGCGGCGCGGGCCGTGTCCGTGCCGAAGGCGGCCCTTTGCCCGTCCTGGAGGACATCCAGGGTGAGCCGTTCCGGGTTGTGCACGGACGCGTCGAAGTATGTGGCCGTGAACTTGACGCCTGGATTCAGGTCGGGGAGTTCCCTCAGCGCCTCGGCGCGTCCCTTGAACTCATGCCGCGGGACGGTGCCGCCGTCGCGGGAGAAGGAATCGTACAGGCTGAGTCCGAGTTTGATCAGGAAGGCCCCCCGTACCTTGGGGGTTCCGTGCTGTTTGTGGGTCAGGAACCGCAGCGGGGCGGCCAGCACTCCGGAGAAGGTGCTGAAGATCGGAATCGTAGTCTTCAGCGGTTTGACATAGTGCGGGGCGAGCCTGAGGAGCCGGTTGCGCTCGGTGACCGATTCCCTGACAAGGCGGAATTCCCCGTTTTCCAGATAGCGGATCCCGCCGTGGATCATGTGGGACGAGGCGCCGCTCGCACCCTGGCAGTAGTCCCCGCGTTCCACCAGAGCAACATCCACGCCCTGGAGGGCCAGGTCCCGGAAAGTGCCGACTCCGTTGATGCCGCCGCCGATGATCAGCACCTTCGCCCGGGGGCGCTCGCGCAGCCCCTCGACACTCGTGCGGGTCGGGGCCGGGCTGTGGTCACGAGTGGATTCGTGCTTGCTCAAAGTTGCTCCCTTGCAGCTTTTCTCTGCGCCCTGCGGCGCCTTCCCTTTCATTCTTCGAGTACGGCGCAAATATGTTCAAGCGTTCTGCACAAACGTGCACGTCAGCAATCTCTCTCCTCGTCGGCCGCAGCGGGGTGTCGCATCACCGCCGCTCCGCCCGGAAACACGGGGACTATTTCGGCGCGGTCCGGAATCATCCCTGCGGGACCGAACCCATCTCCAGGCCCTTGCCGGCATTCCCTCATCACCAGTTCGACTCAGGTTCCGGACAGACGTGCATGTTGTCCCGGCGCCGGATCGCATTTACCAGCGCATCGCCGCCCTCCCCCGTCAACTTCCGGGACGCGCGCAGCTCAGGGCCGGGCCGCTACGGGGCGACGGCCTGGCTGATCCGGAGCCGGATGCCATCGAAGTGGCCGTTGAGCCGCTGCGCCGCGAGAACCTTGTCGCCGGTCGAGACGGCGTCGTAGATCCCCCGGTGCAGGGCCGCTGTTTCGAGGAGATCGGCGTCCTCGACTCCGCCCAGCTCCACGTGGAGCCGCCGGTACACCTGCCAGAAGACACCGAGCAGATTGACCAGCAGCGCGTTGTTGAGGGGTTCGAACAACCGGCGGTGGAAGTCAGCGTCCGCTTCGATAAAGTTCGCGCCGGCGCCGGCCAGCTCCTCCATCCGGAGCACGGCTTCCTCGACGGCCGACAGGTGTTCCGGGGTCATCAGGTCCATGGCGGCCGCAATCAGCCCGGCCTCGAGGGCCTGCCGGACGTCCACCAATTGCAGGGCCTCCTGCCCGTGATGCCGCAGCGACAACCGGCCGCGGAACGTGAGGCCGTCGGTGAGGGCGTCAAAATTACTCGGCGCCACGAACATGCCGAAACCGTGGCGGATCTCAATCACGCCGAGGGCCTGGAGTACCTTCAGCGATTCCCGCAGGGTGTTCCGGCCAACGCCCAGCGCGGCGGCAAGCTCGTGTTCGGTCGGCAGCGGATCCCCGGCATCCAGCTCACGCTCCAGGATCAGTTCCATAATGTCCGCCTGCAAGGCCCTGAGCCTGGCTTGCGCGCTGAACCTTGCCGGCGGCATGGGCCCGGCACCGGTCACGCCCCCTCCGCCCAGGCTGCGCGGGCTGCCCGTTCCAGTGCCTTCGGCCCGGCTCGCACCGCCGGCGGTCACGTTGCTGTCTGTCATGGCCCTGCCCTCCCCCAAATATGTTCCCAACAGTAGCGGTGGTCCCACGTCCTGCAAAGGGTGTTGGTGAGGGCCTCCGGACCGGCACCGGGCGTAGGCTTCTGCCATGACGGCACAGCTTGAACGGGAATTCGATGTCATCGTGATCGGCGCCGGCGCCGTCGGCGAAAACGTGGCGGACCGCGTCGTACAGGGCGGGCTGACCGCCGTGCTTATTGAGGCCGAACTGGTGGGCGGCGAGTGTTCCTACTGGGCCTGCATGCCCTCCAAGGCGCTGCTGCGCCCCGGCACCGCCCTTCACGGCGCCCAGACCGTGCCCGGTGCCGCAGAGGCCGTCACCCGGACCCTGGACACAGCCGCCGTCCTGAAACGCCGCGACTACTTCACGTCCAACTGGCAGGACGACAGCCAGGTCAAGTGGCTCCAGGACACCGGCATCGAGCTGATCCGCGGGCACGGCTGGATCACGGACACCCGGAAGGTTGAAGTCGCGGGGCTGGACGGCAACAGCTACGCGCTCTCGGCACGGCACGCCGTCGTGGTGGCCACCGGGTCCTCGCCCACGGTGCCGCCCGTTGAAGGCTTGTCCGACGTGGACTACTGGACCACCCGGGAGGCGACCTCCGCGCACGAGAGCCCGCCCCGGCTGGCGGTGCTGGGCGGCGGCGTCGCCGGGACCGAACTCGCCCAGGCCTTCGCCCGGCTGGGCGCCTCGGTGACCCTAGTGGCCCGCCGCGGCCTGCTGGGCGCCTTCCCGGAGGAGGCAGCCGCGCTGGTCGCCGCCGGGCTGCGGGCGGACGGCGTCAGCCTCCACCTGCACACCGGAACCGACAGCATCCGCGAGAACGACGACGGCTCCCTCACCCTTGAGCTGGCGGGCGGCGGCGCCGTGACGGCGGACAAGCTCCTGGTCACCACCGGACGGCATCCCGCCCTCGAAGGGATCGGCCTGGAGAGCGTCGGGCTCGCCGCCGCGGATGGCAGGGAACTTCGGCTCAGCACGGACTCCACCGGCCTGGTGTCGGGCGGCACCGGGAACGACGTCGAGCCGTGGCTGTACGCCGCCGGGGACGCCGCCGGGAGGGTCATGCTGACCCATCAGGGCAAGTACGGTGCGCGGGCCACGGGCGACGCCATCGCCGCCCGGGCCAGGGGCGAGCTCGGCGGCGAGGCCGCGCCGTGGAGCCGGTACGCCCGGACCGCGGACGACCACGCGGTGCCCAACGTGGTGTTCACTGATCCGGAACTGGCCAGCGTGGGGCGGACCGTGCAGCAGGCGGAACGGGACGGCTTTAGCGTCTCCTCCGTGGAACTGCCCATCCAGGTGGCCGGGTCCTCGCTGCACGCCGAACGGTACGAGGGCTGGGCGCAGCTGGTGGTCGACGAGGACCGGAAGGTGCTGCTGGGCGCCACCTTTGCCGGCCCCGATGTGGCCGAGCTGCTGCACGCCGCGACGATCGCCGTCGTCGGCGAAGTCCCGCTGGACCGGCTGTGGCATGCCGTGCCGGCCTACCCCACGATCAGCGAGGTCTGGCTGCGGCTGCTCGAGGAATACGGCCTCTGAGCCGCCGAGCTGTCACTACGCGCTGAGCCGCCGAGGTGTCACTTCGCGCCGTGGACCGCCGAGGTGTCACTTCGCGCCGTGGACCGCCGAGGTGTCACTTCGCGCCGATGTTGTGCCCGGACATGGGCGCGAAGTCTGACCTCGGCGGAGCCGCCCGCCGGCCGGGCACGGTCTGGTTGGTCACATTCCCCCCCTCTTATTTGAACTGACCGGTCAGTTTAGTTAGCCTTGGCGTAGACAATCTTCTGCGAAAGGCTCCTCTTGCTCCGCGTGCGACAACTCTCCGTGAACGGCAGAAGGGACGTGCTGCTGCCGGCCACGTCCCTTCAGGTCCGGCGCGGCGAACTCCTGTTGGTCTCTGGCCCCCGCCAGGACCAGCGCACCGCCCTGGCGCTGGCCCTGACCGGCCGGCTCAAGCCCTCCGACGGCCACTTTGATTGGGACGGCGCGGAGTGGGACGGCGGCGCCCGGATCAGGACCCTGCGGCAGGCGAGCGCCGTGGTGGACTCCCCCGGGGTGAACGAACCCGAGCAGCACCTCAGCGTCCGCGACCTCGTCACGGAGGACCTGGCCCTGGTGCCGCGCCGTTACAGGGGGTCACTGCTCAGCAAGCCCTGGCTCAAGGTCAACCGATTCGAGGACATCGCCGGGCTGTGGACCGAGCAGCTGCCTCCGGCCCGAAGGATCGGGCTGCTCACGGCCCTGGCCCTGGCGAACCCGCACACCGATCTGCTCGTGGTGGATTCCCCGGACCGCCACGGAGATCCGGAGGAGTGGCTGCCGCGGCTGGAGGAGCTGGCCTACGACGCCGGGCGTCCGCTCGCCGTCGTCGCCGCCGTCATGCGCGTCCCCGACGGCTGGACCGGTCCGGCCGCCGCGATCGGCAACGCGGGTACTGCCGCCGCCGGGGCCCCTTCCCTGGACGTCGCGGCCGCAGCCGGCACGCTCGAAATGTCCGGCACCCTCGAACTGGAGGACGCACGGTGACTGTGCTGCGGCTGGCCCGCTCCGAACTCAAGCGCATGACCGGCGGCCTGCTGCCGAAACTCACCATCCTGGCGCTGACCATGGTGCCGCTGCTCTATGGTGCCGTCTACCTCTACGCCAACTGGGATCCCTACGGAAACCTGAACCAGATCGATGCGGCCCTGGTCGTGGAGGACACCGGTGCCACGTCCGCCGACGGCACCCGGCTCGAGGCCGGCCGGAAGGTCGCCGAGAGCCTCACCGACGGGCACGTCTTCAACTGGCAGACCGTCTCCGGGCCGGAGGAGGCGGACCAGGGCGTGAGCACCGGCAAATACGCCTTCGCCCTGAAGATCCCCCGGGACTTCTCGGCTAACCTGGTCTCCCCCGGCAGCTTCGACGCAGCCAACCAGGCCATGCTCAACGTCACCACCAACGACGCGAACAACTACCTGCTGAGCACCATCGTGGACAAGCTCACCACCGCCGTCCACACCACGGTGGCCACCGAGGTCGGCGAGGAAACCGCCAACCAGCTCCTCACCGGTTTCGGGACCATCCACTCCCAGATGCTCAAAGCCTCCGACGGCGCCGGGCAGCTCGCCGACGGTGCCGCCGGCCTGCACGACGGGGCCGTCTCCCTCCACCAGGGCACAGGCGACCTCAGGACCGGCACGGCCGAGCTCCAAGCCGGCCAGCTCAAGCTCCGGGACGGCGCCAACAGCCTCAGCACGGGGGCAGCCCAGCTCAGCGGCGGACTGTCCCAGCTCAAGGACAAAACCGCCACGCTGCCCGCCGATTCCCGGGCACTCGCGGACGGCGCCGCCCAGGTGGCGGCCGGCAACGCCGCGCTCGGCACCAGGGTGCAGGGCCTGGCCGGCCAGCTGGCCGCCTCCGAACAGGCGGCCGCCCAGGCAACCGCCGAGGCGCAGCGCAGCCGGGTGGCCGCGTCCAACAGCCGGCTCGTCGCGGCGGGGGTCCTGACCCCGGCCCAGGCGGAGACCATCCTCGCGGACTTCGACGCCCACCCGGCCCCGCCGGCATCCGCGGGGCCCGCGGGGCCTGCGGCGACGCTCACGGCCGCGGCAGCGCAAATCCAGCGGCTGGCGGACGGGTCCGCTGCCGTCAGTGCGGGGGCGGAGAAGCTGGCGGCGGCCACCCCCGCGCTCGGCGGCGCCATCACCCAGGCGTCCACCGGGGCGGACCAACTGGCCGGCGGCGCTGCCACCCTCGCCGCCGGGCAGCAGGGCGCCCTGGACGGTGCCGCGAAGCTCGCCGAGGGCGCGGAAAAGCTCGACGACGGCGCGGCGAAGCTGGAAAGCGGGGCGGCCACGGCCTCCGACGGCGCCGGGACCCTCGCGGCCGAACTCGCCGGGGGCGCCGGCCAGGTCCCCCACCCCAATGACACCCAGAAGGACAGCCTCGCCAAGGTGATGGCCGACCCGGTCGCCGTCAGCAACGTCTCGCAGGCCAAGGCCGGCTCCTACGGTGCGGGCCTCGCACCGTTCTTCCTCACCCTGGCACTGTGGATCGGCGTCTTTATGCTGATCCAGGCGATGCGGCCGGTTACCCAGCGGGCGCTCGCGTCGAACGCCGCGGCGTGGAAAATCGCCGTCGGCGGCTGGCTTCCCTTCCTGGCTGTCTCGGCCGTCCAGGCGAGCCTGCTGACCCTTGTGGTCGATGTGGGGCTGGGCCTGAGCCCCGCCCACCCCTGGCTGATGTGGTTCCTGATGCTTGCTGCCGCGATGGCGTTCAGCGCGATCATCCAGGGCGTCGTGGCGTTGCTCGGCTCCCCCGGCAAGCTCGTGGTGCTCATCCTGCTGGTGCTGCAGCTGGTCTCCTCGGGGGGCACCTTTCCCTGGCAGACCACGCCCCAGCCGCTCCACGTGGTGCACCAGCTGCTGCCGATGGGGTACGTCGTCAACGGTATGCGGCACCTGATCTACGGCGCTGACCTGGCCGTCGTCCTGCCCACGATGCTGGGGCTGCTTGGCTACACTTTGCTGGGGACAGCCCTGTCCACCCTGGCTGTCCGGAAGCACAAGTACTGGACCCTGAAGACCCTGAAACCGGAGATCACCGTATGAGCAGCCGCACGGACAGCAGCAAGGCGTCTTCCGGCGGTGCGGTGACGCCCGCGGGTCCCGCGGACAGCACGGGGACGGCGAAGAAGCTCCGGCCGGCCCGCACCAATGCGACCAGGCAGAAGCTGTTCGAGGCCTCGATGGACCTGATTGGCGAACGCGGCGTGGCCGGGGTGACCGTCGATGAGATCGCGGCGGCGGCCGGGGTCTCCAAGGGCACCGTCTACTACAACTTCGGCAGCAAGTCGGACCTGATCGCCCAGCTGCTGCGCCACGGGGTGGACATCCTGCTGGCCCGCCTGCTGAGCGTCAGGGACGATTCGGCCGACCCGCTGGCGGCAATGGACGAGATGATCGGCCAGGCAATGGACTTCATGGACGAGTACCCGTCCTTTGCCCGGCTGTGGGTCAGCGAGAACTGGCGGACCCCCAGCGAGTGGCAGGACACCTTCACCGAGCTCCGGGAACGGCTGCTCACCGTGGTCCGCGCGGCCATCGATGCGGTGGCCGCCGCCTACCCGGTGGATCCGGCGGTGTCCCGGGGCAGCCTGGAGACTGCCATCTTCGGCGCCTGCTTTGTGGTGGGCCTGGACCGGCAGACCTACAACCCGGAGCGGACCCGCGAGCAAAGTGTCACCGCGATCATGGCGTCCATGCGCGGCTACGTCAGGAAGTAGTCCCTCTCGGGGATGATTAACCACATGGGTCACATGGGTAACAACACCAAGATTGCCATCGCCGCGTTTTTCGCCGCGCTGGCGCTGTTGGCGCTGGCCGGCATCACCCTGCACGAAACGGTGTTCCTGTGGTTCCTGGCGGCCTGCGCGGCAGCCTATGTCGCCTGCGTCTCCGAGGTGATTATCCGACGCCGGCACCGGACCCTGGCAGCCAGCGGGATCGGGAGCATCCTGTTCATTGCGTTCGGCATCGCGTTCCTGCGGCAGTGGGGGCTGGCCTTCAACGCCGATCCGGACGCAATGTCGACCGCGGTGGATTCCGAACATCCGGACCTGTACTTCTACCTCGCCGCCGCGGCCGGGGCCGCCACGCTGCTGCTGCTGGTGGCCGGGTCCGTCCTGCCAGGCAGGGGCCGGCGTCCGCGCGGCGCTGGACATGCCCACCGGCGGCGAACGGCGTCGGGCGCGAGGGGTCCTGCATCCCGGCCAACGGCCGCCCGGCGCGCACCGTCACGGACCGCACCGTCCCGGACCGCCACGCCGCGTCCGGCGTCCAGGTCCGCGGCCGGAACGAGGGCCCAGACGACTAAGACCGCCAAGCCTCAGTCGGACCGGGTTCCTGCCCCGCGGGCGGCATCCTCCGGCCTCAAGCGGCCCGCGTCCCCGGCCGGGGGGACCGCTGCCAAGTCCCCCGCCAAGTCCCCAGCCGCATCCTCCGCGCGGCCCTCGGCGCGGACCTCGCCCCGCCGCTGAGCGCGCGGACGCGAATCCCGCCGTCGGAACTTCCAGGGGCGCAGCACGGCTGTCGCCACGCCGGCAAGCAGCAGGAGCCCGCCGGTCACCTCGGCGGGGGTCGGCACCTCGCCCAGGACGAGCCACGCCGTCGTCATCCCGACCACCGGAACCAGGAGGGTGAACGGCACCACCGCGGAGGACGGGTACAGCCCCAGCAGCCTGTTCCAGATGCCGTAGCCCACCAGGGAACCGAAGACGGCCGTGTAGAGGGCGCTCACCAGGGTGACGGGCTGGACTTCGAGCAGGGCCGTCGACACCGCCGCGGGTCCGTCCACCAGCAGGGACAGCCCCAGCAGGGGCAGCGGCACCACGGCTCCTGACCACACCACGAGTCCCAGTCCGGACGCCGCCTTCGCCTGGCGGGCCACGATGTTGCCGGCGGCCCAGGACAGCGCCGCGGCTAGCACGATCATCAGCGGCAGCACCGGGGCGACGAGGCTGCGGCCGACGGCCACCACGGCGAGTCCGGCCACGCCCAGCACAACACCGGCGAACTGCCGCCGGCTCGGCCGCTCGCCGAGGAAACCGGCGGCCAGGAGCACGGTCAGCAGCACCTGCGCCTGCAGGACCAGCGAGGCCAGGCCCGCGGGCATGCCCAGGGCCATGGCCAGGTACAGGAGGCCGAACTGTCCGGCGCTCATGAACAGCCCGACGCCGATGATCGCCTTCCAGCTCACCTCGGGCTTGCGGATGAAGAAGATGCAGGGAAGGACCACCAGGGTGAACCGCATGGCCACGAACAGCAGCGGCGGCATCTCCGCTCCGTCGGGGTGCAGGCCAAGGTCGATCGCGACGAAGTTGACGCCCCACAGGACAGCGACGAGCAGGGCCAGGGCGGAATGACGAGGGTTCACCCTGCCACTATGCCGGTTCCGGCCGGGCGCCGCGGCCGGATCGGGCCCATGTGCCGGAGATTAAGCGGTGCGTGAATGGTCAGAGGTTCCGGGGGTTGTCACCGCGGGGCTCGTCGGTGCGGCCCGGTTCGCGGGGTGCGGGCTCGGGTGGAACCTGGCTGCCGGGGGCCTGGCTGCCGCCCGTGGTGCCGCCGGTGGTGCGGCCCGGAGTGGCGGCCTGTTCGGCGGTGGAGGGGTTCCGGTCACTGCGGTCCCGGCGCAGCTCGTCGGTGCCGGTGGTTTCCCGGGGTGCCTGGTCCCGGCTCTGCGCGTCGCGTTCGGTGGTGACGACGTCGGGGTCCAGCTCGTCAGCCTTTCGCAGCTGTTCCTGCGCGCCGGAGCGGACCTTCTCGGCCTCTTGCTGCCGTGCGCTGGCTTCCTCCCTGAGCCGTTCGGCCTCGACCTCAGCCTGCTTGGCGTCGGCTTCGGCCCGGGCAGCCTGCGCCTCGCGCTCCCTGGCGCCGATCTCTTCGGTCCTGGCCTGTTCACGCATTTCGACCGCCTTGTTGCGGTTCGCCTCCACCTTGCGCTTGCGGCTGAGCATGGTTACCACCACGACGATCGCTATCACGACAACGACGCCGATGATGATCCCTATGAGCTGTCCTGAGTCCACGATGATTCCGCCTTTTCTCTCGATCGCCATAAGTCCACGAGTAAACAGCATCAGTAAACCGCAGAATCACCTGCATGACTATGCATCCGGGAATCGGGCAGGGCGCGCCGGGTCCGGCGCTATTTGGCCCGGGGTACCTTGAAGTGTGTGAGCCTCGCGTCCTGGCCGTCGAGTTCGTCCCAGGACTTCTCTGTTTCCATGACGGTCAGCGCGCTCGTGGGCCACCGCGTGGCGGCATCCATGTAGGCGTCGTGATTGGAATCGCGGGAGGCAAGGTGCATGGCGAGGTCCTGCACCCCGGGCATGTGCGAGATCACCATGAGGGTGGTCACGGTGTCCGGGACGTGGTTGATGACGGTCAGCATCCGCTTCGCCGAGGCCGCGTAGAGACCGTCCTCGAGTTTCGGTGTCGGAGCCTTGTCGCCGAGTTCGTTGCACACCCAAGTGCACGTCTGCCGGGTGCGCAGGGCGCTGGAGCAGAGGATGAAATCGGGGACCACGTCATGCTTCAGCAGCCATTTTCCGGCCTGCGGGGCATCGCGGTGGCCGCGCTCTTCGAGCGGCCGGTCGTGGTCAGCGACGCCGCCGGGCCAATCCGACTTGGCATGCCGCATGATCACCAGCCGTTTGATGTGATGCGCGCTCATGGATCAATCCTAGTGCGGCGGCTGATCGCCGAGCACGCATCCCACCAGCGGCCGCTCAGTCGTCAAGGACAAAGGTCACTTCCAGCACAACGTGCCAGGCCACGACGGCGCCGTCGCTGATTTCAACCTTCTGTTCCTTCACCCACGCCCCCGTGACATTGCGCAGGGTCTTGTTCGCCCGGTCGATGCCCTCCTTGATGGCAGCATCAAACGAGGTCTTGGAGTTCGCGCTCAGGGTAGTAATCCGTGCAACAGACATGTCTTCCTCCCAATAGTCGGCTCAACGGGTCCGAGACTACGCCGAAGGGAGGAAACGCAACAGGGTCCAAAAGCCGCTTCGCCTCCGGAGACACAAAAGCGCCCGCCCCAGTTCAGGGACGGGCGCTTTGCGCAGGCGAAGCCTAGATCGAGTATTCCGGAGCGGCCCAGACAACAACTTCCGGGTGCTCGTAAAAGCGGTAGCCCTGGCCGCGGACCGTGCGCACGGTGTTGGCGAGGCGGCCAAGCTTGGAGCGCAGGCGGCGGATGTGCACGTCGATGGTCCGCTCGTTGGGCACCTCTTCGGCATTGCGCCACAGGCCCTCGAGCAGCTCGTCGCGGCCCACGGTGCGGGTGCCGTTCTCGACGAGGTAGTTGAGCAGTTCGAACTCCTTGAACGTGAGATTCAGGGATTCGCCGTCGAGCGCCACCTCGCGGCGGGCCAGATCGATCAGCACGCCGGAAGGACGCGGGTCCTGCGGCTGCTGCAGGCGGGCGCTCTCGGACCGCTGGCGGGCGCCGACCGTGGGGTCACCAAAGGTGGAACGGACGACGTCGAGCGCGGACCCCGGGGTGCTGGCCGGGGCGACGGCGACGGCAGCGTAGCTTTCGGCGCCGGAGACCAACGACTGGGCGTAGGTCCGGATTTCCTGGGCCAGCTTGGCAATGGAGGTCCCGGCCGCCGCGGCGGTTTCCTCGTCGATCCCCATGTAGAGGACGAAACCGCGGGCGACGTTGTCATTCGGGACGGGACGGACGGGGCTGCCGTCGCCCGGAACAATCACAGGAGTCGGGGCTGTGGCCGGTGCCGGCGGAACAGCGCGGAGCTGTCCGTAGGAGTTGGGGTTGTAGCCCTGCGGGGCATAGCCGGGGGCGGGGAAGCTGTTGCCGGATCCGGCGGGGGCGAAGGATGCCCGGCCGCCGAAGCCCTGGCGGATCCCGGAGGCCTGGCCGGCCTTGCTGGCGTTACGGACGGAGATGTGGACGTATCCGGATGCAACTGACATGGATTGCTTACCTCAATGTGAATGGCCGTCATCGCGGCTCGAATGCTAATTTCCCGCAATGAATACTTGGGGAGGGCGCCCGACGCTGGGCTGGGGGCGAATGCCTAGAAACCTTTGGGGTGTAAAAGTTAGGCGTGCATTCGACAACAGTGCTTCTCGGTACCAGCGGGTGCGCTGATCCAAAAAACTGCGGCTGCAGGTGCTGTTGAGTTCTTGTTCACAATTGAAGTGTGCAACGTAACAATGAAAACTTGCAAGTAACAATGGACGCGAAAGTCCACGATATGAGACAGAACACGAGAATGTAGTGCAGATCACAATTCTCCGCCGTCAATAAAATAACAATCGTTTTGGTCAACAGATGCCTCATTCGCGCCCATCGCCGCACTTAATTCGATCAACCCCGCCGAATGCCCGGAATCATTCACTGTAAGCCGAAACCCGAAAACCCTTCGCCTACTTAGCATTGGAAGTCCAGAGTTCCACAGAGTGGTCACCCCTGGACAGGAAAAAATGCGCGGTCCGCCGGCAGTCCCCCGGATGTCCAGCTCGCTAGGCTGGGATTCACAGGCGCCACACAGGATCCCCAAAGCCGCACTTAACCGGCAGATCGGAGAGTTGTCCCATGGCCACTTCGCACTCCATGACCAATAACCTCCCCCAGCTCACCCATCCGGATGGAACGCCCATCCGCGCCCTGGTCGTGGACGATGAACCCAGTCTCTCCGAGCTCATGAGCATGGGGCTGCGCATGGCGGGATGGTCTGTTGCCGTCGCCGCCGACGGCCCCGAAGCGGTGAAACTTGCCAAGGAGTTCCGCCCCGACGTGCTAGTGCTCGATGTGATGCTTCCCGGATTCGACGGCGTTGAGCTGCTCGGCAGGATCCGCGCCTTCGCGCCGGAGGTCCCTGCCTTGTTCCTGACAGCCAAGGACGCCGTGCAGGACCGTATTACCGGGCTGGCAGCGGGCGGGGATGACTACGTGACCAAGCCCTTCAGCATGGAGGAAGTGCTGCTGCGGCTGCACCGGCTGGTCCAGCGGTCCGGAGTGGCTGCGATGGACACCGCCGAACTCGTCGTCGGGGACCTCGTCCTGAACATCGACACGAGGGAGGTCCGGCGCGCAGGCGAGGAACTGCACCTCACGGCCACCCAGTTCGAATTGCTGCGCTACCTCATGGAGAACCCGAAACGGGTCGTCAGCAAGGCCCAGATCCTGGACCGGGTCTGGGACTACGACTTCGGCGGGCAGGCCAACATCGTGGAGCTCTACATTTCCTACCTCCGCAAGAAGGTCGACGCCAACCACCCGCCCATGATCCACACGGTGCGCGGCGCCGGCTACGTCCTGAAACCGGCGGACTGATCCGTGCCCGAACGCCCCGCCAAGAACCGCCCCTCTGGGCTCAACTGGCGCAACCCGTCCACCTGGCACCTGCGCACCCGGCTTGTCCTCGTCGCCATGGCCCTGCTGGTTGCGATCTGCGGGGCCGTCGGTATCGTCAGCTATGCCTCGATGGACTTCTTCCTGACCAAACAGCTCGACACCCAGCTGGAGCAGGCAGCGGTCCGTGCCCGCGACTTTGGCCGCTCCGGCCGTTCCGATCCCCTGGAGGCGCGGGGACAGGCCATCGGCACCCTGACCGCGCGAATCGATGACGACTCGGTCCGCAGCGCCGGGTTCCTCTCCGAGGACGCCACCCGGGAATCCCTCACCGACGACGACGACGAGGTGCTCCTGGAACTCAGCCCGTGGAACCTGCCGGTGGACCGGACCCTGTCCGCCGGAGCCTACCGGCTCGTGGCCGCCAAGGCCCCCGACGGCGACGTGATCGTGACCGGCCTGCCGCTCGCAGAGAAGCAGAACACGCTGGCCACCATGGTCTGGACCATGGTGCTCGTGTCCACGGGCGGACTCCTGGTCATCGGCCTCGCCGGGACGGCGCTGATCCGCCGGACCATGAAGCCGCTCGATCAGCTCTCCGAGGTCGCGACGCAGGTCTCCCGGCTGCCGCTCGACGCCGGAGAGGTGGGACTTGCCGTGCGCGTGCCGGCGTCTGCAGCGCATCCGGGCACCGAGGTGGGAAGTGTTGGCCATGCCCTGAACATGATGCTGGACAATGTCTCCAATGCACTGGAGGCCCGGCAGAAGAGCGAGATGAAGGTCCGCCAGTTCGTCGCGGATGCCTCGCATGAGCTGCGCACGCCCTTGACCGCCATCCGCGGCTACACCGAACTGATGCGGATGACCGAACACTTCACCCCTGACGGCCAGAAGTCCCTGGCCCGGGTGCAGAGCCAGTCCGAACGCATGACCACCCTGGTGGAGGACCTGCTCCTGCTCGCCCGGCTGGATGAGGGCCAGCCGCTAAAGCTCAGCGAGGTGGACCTCACCCAGCTGGCCATCGAGACGGTCAGCGACGAGAAGGTCATGGCCCCGGACCGGGTCTGGCACCTGGAGCTCCCGGAAGAGCCTGTGGTGGTCCGCGGTGACGCGACCCAACTGCATCAGGTGCTGGCGAATCTGCTCTCCAACGCGCGCAAACACACGGGCCCCGGCACGACGGTGGTGACCGGGGTCACGCGGTCCGCGGACGGATATGCCGTGGTGACCGTGACGGACAACGGCCCCGGGATTGACCCCGGGTTCGTGGACCGGGTCTTTGCACGCTTCACGCGCGCGGACGCCTCCCGCAAGAATCCGGTGGCCCTCACGACGCCGGCATCCGGCAGGGGGTCCCTTCCGCGGCGGCCGCTGCACTCGCCGCGGCCGCCCGAGTCGGCGGCCGGAGTCGCCACCACCACTGCCCCCGCCACGAGCGCTTCCGTCGAGGGAACCAGCGGGCTGGGACTGTCGATCGTGCAGTCGATTGTCGAGGCCCATGGCGGGACCGTCAGCGTGACCTCGATGCCCGGCCGGACGAAGTTCACCGTTCGGCTGCCGGAGGCTCCACCCACGGCCTGACGAATCACTATCGTCGCTGGTCAGAGCGCAAGCCGCCCCGCCGCCGTCGTGGCTCCTGTTACCAAAATGTGACTTCGCCGCCCAACTCCTGTACGGTTTTTAGGGTGCGGCCATCACTAGGGCCGCATATCCGGATGTACGCCAAGCTCTGCCGCCTCCCGGATTCCGCTGGACAGGCAGAGGCGGGGGACCCAGAGTTCCCGGGCATTTCTGCACGCCCTTGGGGTGAAGCCGACACGTGAGTTTCCGTGCGGCCGGGTGACCTCACCCGAACCCGACAGCTAACTCCGCAGGCGTTGAGAGGCATTCATGACTGAATCCAAGGCACAAACGCGCCCTGACGGCACCGCAAACTCCACCAGCTCCAAGCTGTCGCGCCACCGCGGCGAGCCGGCCAAGCCCGCATCAGCCCTGGCCCGGCTTGCCCACCACGCCGGCTCGACCGGCCGCCGGGCGGCCGTTGTTGTCGCCGCCTGCGCGGTGCTCGTAGGGGTCGGTGCGGCAGGCCAGGCGTCCGAGACGGCCGCCCGCAATGCCGACGCCGGCAGTTCCACGCAGGCAGCCGCCACGGCGGAGCCGCTGACGCACCTTGATTTTGAACGCGTCCGGGTCGAAAACCAGGCCGTCACCCGCACCGACGCTCCGGCCCCGCCCGCCGCGGTGGCTCCTGCCGAAGCGCCGGCCCCGCCCGCTGCCCCGGCCCCCGCTCCGGAGCCTGCACCGGCACCGGCACCTGCACCGGCCCCCGCACCGGCCCCCGTTGCCATCGATGATCCGGCCGGCGCCCAGGCGTACGCGGCCGGCCAGCTGGGCTCCTATGGCTGGGCCCCCAGCCAGATGCCGTGCCTGATGAAGCTCTGGACCAAGGAATCGGACTGGGAGACGACCGCTACGAATCCGAGCAGCGGCGCCTACGGCGTGGTCCAGTCACTGCCGGCCGAGAAGATGGCCAGCGCGGGCGCGGACTACCGGACAAACTACCGGACCCAGATCAACTGGGGACTGGCGTACATCCAGGATCGCTACGGCTCACCGTGCGGCGCCCTGAACTTCCACTACGCCAACAACTGGTACTAAACACCCGGCAGAGCCGGCCCGGCGTGGCCTAGCCGTTGGGACGGTTCGGGATGTACTGCACGGCCCATTTGTTGCCGTCCGGGTCGGCGAAGTAGACAAAATGCCCCCAGTCCTGCACGTCGACGTCGCTGACGTCCACGCCGTGGTCCTTGAGGTGCCGGTGGGCGGCCTGGATGTCGCTGACCACGAGCTGCAGGCTGGGGGCGGTGCCCGGCGGGGCATCCGTAAGGCCCTCGCCGATGGCGATCGAGCAGCCGGAGCCCGGCGGCGTCAGCTGGACGAATCGGATGCCGTCCGTGGGCCGCTCGTCGAAGTCGGCATTGAAGCCCACCTTGTTGACGTAGAAATCCTTCGCGCGGTCCACATCGGACACGGGAACAAAGACAAGTTCTAGTTTCCAGTCCATGGGGCTCAGGCTAGTACCGGGCGGTGCATTCCGGTAGGCCAGTCCCCCTTGCGGGGGCTGGCTCAGGGGCGAGGGAACCGGCCAGGAGGCCAGGCCGACGCCGGGCGGCTGGGTCAGCCGGCCACGCCGTAGAGGCGGTCGCCCGCGTCGCCCAGGCCCGGCACGATGTAGGACTTCTCGTTGAGCTTCTCATCGATCGAGGCGAGCACGATCGTCACGTTGGCGTCGGCGAGCTCTTCTTCCAGCTTCGCGAGGCCTTCCGGGGCGGCCAGCAGGCAGATGCAGGTGACGTCGGACGCGCCGCGCTTGAAGAGGAACTTGATGGCTTCGCGCAGCGTGCCGCCCGTGGCGAGCATGGGGTCCAGGACGAAGATCTGGCGGTCGGTGAGGTCCTCGGGCAGGCGCTCCGCGTAGGTGATGATGTCCAGGGTTTCTTCATCGCGGGCCATGCCCAGGAACCCGACCTCGGCCGTGGGGACCAGCTTGGTCATGCCCTCGAGCATGCCGAGCCCGGCACGGAGGATGGGGACCACCAGCGGGGTGGGCTTGGTGAAGGCGGTGCCGATGGTGGTGCTGACCGGCGTCTCGATGGTCACCGGCTCGGTGCGCACTTCGCGCGTGGCCTCGTACGCCAGGAGCGTGACGAGTTCCTCGGTGAGCTGGCGGAAGACCGGGGACGGGGTGTTCTTGTCCCGCAGAACGGTGAGCTTATGGGCGACCAGCGGGTGGTCCACAACGAGAGTGCGCATGGGTCAAAACTATCACCCGGCGGCCGGGGGCCCGCCCGTGGGACCGCGGGCGCCGACGTCGTCCTTGTCCTCCGGAGCACTCCCGCCGGCGGCTCCGTCGTGCAGGTGCGCCGGGTGGTCGAACGTGGGCGCGGGGCCGGCATGTTCCCGGTGCCGGATCAGGTGGAAGAGCCGGTGCGCCAGGATCACGATCCCGACCCAGGCCAGGCCCAGCACCCACCCGATGATCACGTCGGTCATCCAGTGGTGGCCCAGATAGACCCTGCTCATGCCCATCGCGAAGATGAAGGCACCGCCGGCCACTATTAGGCTGACCCGGGCGGCGGTGCTGTGGACCTGCAGGCACGCGAGGTAAACCACGAGCCCGATCACCACCGTGGTGTTGAGCGTGTGGCCGCTTGGAAACGACGGCGAGGATTCGTAGGGCGGGACGGCGTCGGAATGGTCAGGGCGGGTCCTGCCGATCAGTGTCTTGCCCAGCGAGGTAGCGGTCACGGAGACTGCTGCGGCGCCTCCGATCAGGATCAGCGGCCGCCAGGTCCGGCTGGTCCAGATGAGCCACGCGGTGAGGAGGCTGCCCAGAATGGGCATCCCGATTCCGCCCCCGATGTTGGTGAACCCCGTGACGAACGAATCGAGGCCGGGACTGCGGAGCTGTTCCATCATCCCCAGGGTGGGCTTGTCCAGGTTCGCCAGGCCGGCGTCGTCCACCACGTCGTCATAAACCTCGGCGCTCAGCAGCGCCAGGACGAGTACGACGCCGCCGCCGATGAGCATGGTGGCCCAAAGCGCGGCGTAGGGCACCACCCATTTGCCCCAACGCTGCGTTATCCAGCTCTCCGACCCGGTGTTCACAATATCTCCCGATTGTTGTCGTCGGCAGCTTTGCTGCACAGCCTGCTTAGCATCGAAACTATCATTGACCCATGACTTCCCCCGAGCCCCGCCATGCCGAATGGATGGGTCTTGCCCTCACCGAGGCGCGCGCCGCGCTGGCCACGGCGGACGTGCCGATCGGCGCGGTCGTCATCGGACCTGACGGCGCCGTGCTCGGCAGCGGCCGCAACGAACGGGAGGCCCTCGGGGACCCGACTGCGCACGCGGAGATGGTGGCCATCCGCGAGGCCGCGGCTCGGCTGCAGGAACTCAGCGCCCGGGACGGGAGCGCCGGGGACGGCTGGCGGCTGGCCGACTGCACCCTGGTGGTCACCCTGGAGCCCTGCGCCATGTGCGCCGGGGCGGTCGTGCTGGCCCGGATCCCACGGGTGGTGTTCGGCGCCTGGGACGAGAAGGCCGGGGCCGCCGGCTCCGTCTTCGACATCCTCCGCGAGCGCCGGCTCAACCACTGGGTGGAAGTGTATGGCGGCGTCCGGGAGCAGGAGTGCGCGGCGCTGCTGCAGGACTTCTTCGCTGGCCACCGCGGCGTCTGAGCCCTGGCCACCGCCGCTCCCCCGTGCCGACTTCCGGCGCTAGCTGACGGCGGCGGAGCCTGTTGCGGCGGCCGCCAGGTTGTCGATCCGCTTCTGCCGGGTGGCCGGTGAGTCGAGGCTGAAAGCGCGGAAGTCACCCAGGTCCTCGCGGATCCAGTGCTCGACCTCGGCGATCCGCCGTGTCACCGCGGGGGTGGGGCCGTGGAACACCCAGGGCACGATCCGCTCCTGGCCGGGATCGTACTGCCACAGCCCGATGATCCGGCCCCGGTCGAAGATGGGATGGTCCGGGAGGTCCGCCTGCAGCGCCAGCGACCCCAGCGTATTCGTGTGCCGGTCCTCCTCGGCCAGCAGATCGGCGGCATTGCGCCGCAGCAGCGCGAGGGAGTCAGTTCCGGCGAGCAGCTGGATCTGCTCCTCGTCCGGCTCCTGGAAGGCGGTGAGTTGTTCGACGTTGTCGGGCAGCATCCACAGCGTCTCCCCGGCGGCGGTGGGAACCTCCACCGCGCCGACGGCGGCCAGCGCCGCCTTGCTCTGCGACACGGTGAAACCCGTGAACCACTGCGACTGCTTGAAGGTGGCCCCGCCGGTCCAGCCCAGGTAGCGGCGGATCAGTTCGGTGCGGGCCTGGTCGTCGTCGAGGGGGCTGGGCGGCAGGTTCCACAGTTCGTAGGCGTAGCGCTGCTGGTCGAGCCGGCCGTTGGCGGGGACCCGGCGGATCCGCCCCTGGGACTGCAGGATGCCCAGGGCGGTGGGCAGCGTGGTGGTGGCGCCCTTCTTCTTGCCTTCCTCGCCGAGGTTCCGCACGGATTCGCCGAGTTCCTCCTTGAGCTGCCGCGGGTCCATCGGGACGCCGGCCTCGGCGAGCGTGTGCAGCACCTGCTCCTCCAGGAGGGTGATTTCGCCGCGGTCCACACCGAGCCTGCCCACCACTTTGAAGGTCGCCTCGGCGGCGTCAAGCCCGAGCCGCAGCGCCCAGCCGAAGTCGTCCCGGCCCAGAACGTAGGTGCAGCCGCGCGCCGTCGGGAGTTCGAGGATCCGGCGTGCCAGGACGTCGGCGTCCACTTGTTCGCGGCGGATCCCGGCGCGGGCGAACAGCGTGAGGTAGGGGTTGGCGCCGCCGACGGAGCGGGCCCAGCCCGCCCGGGCGAACACCTGCTCCGAGGTGCAGCCGGCCAGCGAGCCGTCCAGGCCCTGTTTGTGCCAAGCCCAGGCGCGGAGCCGCTCCCGGGTGAGGGTCCGGGCCGGCGGCGCGTTCGCTGTCAGGGGCTGCGTGGTCAGGGGCTGCGGCGTCATGGGGTCATTGTCCACCAGCTTGCGCGGCAGGGGAATCTTCCGCGTCCGGCTTTTCCTGCGGGGCAGCCCGCTGCCGGTCGGCCGGCAGCTCCGGGGCCGGATGATTCGAGCCGTGACGCTCGGAGCCTGGCCGCTCGGGGGCGATGGCTGCCAGTACGGTGCGTGCCGTGGCGTCCCAGCCGGGTAGACGGTCCCGGGCGGCAACTGCCGCGCCCCGCCAGCGGGTGCGGAGGCCGGGTTCGGACAGCCAGCGCCGCAGCACCTCAGTGAGGGGCGCCGGGTCCGTGCCGAGGGCGACGGCGGTTCCCGGGAGGAGTGCCGCGCTGTCCGCCGCCGCGGGCGATGGTGCGGGGGTTGGCTGCGCGGGCGCGCCGGGTGCGGCGGTTAGCGTGGCGGGTGCCGCTGGTGCGGGCGTGCCGGCTGCGAGTGCCTCGACGGCGCCGGTGCCGGCCCGGACCACCACCGGCACACCCCGCGCAATCGACTCCGTCACCACGAGCCCGAAGGTCTCGGCCTGCGAGATGAGCAGGCTGAGGTCGGCCGCGGACCATTCGGCCTCCAGCGCCCCGCCGCGCAGCTCACCGGGGATCCTGATGCGGTCCTGCAGCCCCAGCCGGTCCACCGTGTCCCGGAGCCGCGCCGCGTAGGCCGGATCCGCGGCGTCGGACCCGACCAGGGAGGCGGTCCACGGCAGGTCCGTCAGGGCCGAGAGGGCCGCGAGAAGCAGGGACTGGTCCTTGTTCGGCAGCAGGGCGGCCACGGCCAGGAAGTGCGGCGGCTCCGATCCGGCGGCCAGGGCGGCGGCGTCGCTGCCGGGCAGGGCGGTTGTGACACCGTCCAGCCCGTGCCTGGCCCGGATCCCGGCCGCAGCCGAGGTGCTGGTGCAGATTACCCCGGCCGCGGCCCGCAGCGCCCGTCGCTCCAGCGCGGCTTCGCCGTGCCCGGTGTCGTCCAGCGGCATGTGGAGCAGGATCCAAGCGGGCCGGCCGGCGGCCGCGGCGGCCGCCAGTTCCTCCGGCGCCCCGCAGGCGAGGAGCCCGTCGACGAGCGTGACACGGCGCATTGCGGCGCCGCTGGCTGCGTCCGCGCCGGCGTCGTCGTCGTCGCCGGCGTCATGTTCGCTGGCGCCGCCGCTGTCGCCGTCGCACAGGAGGGTCGCCAGCCGCCGCCGGTCCTCCGGGCTGCCGACCGGCCAGCCGCCGTCGAGCGGGCAGATGTCCACCTCCACGCCCAGCGCGGCCAGCTCCCGGGCGAGGGCTGCGTTGTAGACGTTGCCGCCCGAGTTGTGGCGCACGTTGCCGGGCACCACGAGCCGGAGGCGGAGCCCGTCCGGCTTCACCGTGTTCTTGGCCGGCGCGGCCTTCCTGGCTGGCACCGAGGTCTCAGCTGACCTCGAAATCGAGCGAGTAGCTGGCCCACGCGTCGGGGGTTTCACGCAGCGTGACGTCCAGTCCGGCCAGCGCGCGACCGTCCGCGCCGGTCCGGATCTTCGCCGCCACGGCGTCGGCGACGTACTGGGCCAGGGCCTCGGTGGTGCTGAGTTTGCCGGCGAAGTCCGGGTGCTCGTCGAGGTTCTTGAAGTTCAGGCCTTCGAGGATCGCATCCAGCACCTCGCCGGCCTCGCCGATGTCCAGGACGATCGCATCATCGTTCAGGGTCCGACGGCGGAAGGTCACTTCCGTGACGAAGGTGGCGCCGTGCATCCCCTGGGCCGGGCCGAAGACCGGGCGCGGGAGGCTGTGGGCGATCATGAAGTTGCGGCGGACGGTCAGGCTGTACACGGATTTACCTCGTGGCTTCTGTGGGGGCGGATTCAGTGGCGGTGACATTACGGACAGGGTCTGAGCTGGCCGGGTACTCGATGACGTGGCAGAGCGCGTCCAGCGCGCCGTCGGAGAGCCGCTGGACGACGTCGGGCAGCTCGGCGAGCGTGGACGAGCCGGTGAGGAACACGTCGAACGCGGGATCGCTCAGCAGGGAAACGGCAAGCCGGAGCCGGTCTGCGTTGGTGCGCCGGTGGCGGCGTGCGCGAGCCACGACGCCGACCTGGCTGGCGCGGATGGACAGCCGGCGGGCGTGGAAGTCTTCGCCGAGCGGCACGGTGACCTTGCGGTCGGCGTACCAGGACATTTCGATGACGTCGCCGTCGTCGCCCGCGAGCTGCAGGGCCCGCGCCAGGCCTGCCTCCGACGCGGAGCAGTGGATCACGATGTCGCAGTCCGGCAGGGCGTCGTCGGGGTGGCTGAATTCGACACCGAGGGTTTCGGCGAACGCCTGCTTGGCCGGGTCGACGTCGACCAGCTGCAGCCGCCCGAGGGGAAAGGAGGCCAAGAGCTTGGCCACCATGCCGCCGACGAGGCCGGCGCCGATCACGGCGACGCGGTCGCCGAGCCGGGGTCCGGCCTCCCAGATCCCGTTGATCGCGGTCTCGACCGTGCCGGTCAGCACGGCGCGGCGGGCGGGCACATCGTCCGGAACCACGGTGAGTTTCTCCACCGGCACGACATAGCGGTCCTGGTGCGGGTAGAGGCAGAAAACAGTCTTGCCTAGCCAGTCCGCCGGGCCGTCCTCGACGACGCCGACGGAGAGGTAGCCGAACTTCACCGGGGACGGGAAGGATCCTTCCTGGTTCGGGGCGGCCATTTCCTCGGCCACGCACTCCGGAACGCGGGCGTTGTGGACGACGAGTTCGGTTCCCTTGCTGATGCCCGAAAACAGGGTGCGGACGAGTGCCTCGCCGGGGCCGGGGGCGGGCAGGTCCTCGCGCCGGAGCTCCCCCTTCCCGGGGCCGACGGTCCAGTATGCGGTGGCGGTGGCGTGCTGTGCTGGCTGTTGGTCTGAGTTAGTCATCTTGCTGACGAATCTAGTCCCCTGCCCTTTCGCGGGGAAGTGCCGGCGGCCCCGGCGCGCCGCGCGTCGCGGTCTGCCCATCGTGGCGTTCGGGGCCCCGGAGCCGCCGTTTTGTGGATGAGTGCTTTGCTCCGGTACCCTAGTCAGGTTGGTGACGTGTCCGAGCGGCCGAAGGTGCAACACTCGAAATGTTGTTTGGTGAAAGCCAACGTGGGTTCAAATCCCACCGTCACCGCCAATGAGAAAGGCCCTGCTTCCCTTGTAAACAAAGGGAAGCAGGGCCTTTCGCTTTGTCCAAGACTCGCCCCGCAGTAACGCAGCGGTAACGAAATCCTCGCGGAGCTCTGTTCTCTGCCGCTGCCAGGACCGGCACCAGCACCAGCCAGTCCCCCAAGTAACCTTGGCCGCATGGAGGGGCTCATTTCCTGGATTACAGCTGGCGCCAGGGCAACCGCTCAGAGGACAACGGCGAACAAGCCATAACTCGATGGCTCTCGGATCGCCGGCGCGAAGCAGCCTATGGCCCGGACGACATCACCGGTGAAGGATGCGCCGGCAGCCAGATCCTTCCGACGTCCTAGTGGGCAAATCCGACGGTGCCGTATCCAACAAGAAGATATGCCCCACGCCGTTTTGACACGTCTACAGCAGAAATTGCCATTTTGTCAGTAGCTTTTATGCAGTAGCCGGTCGAGAACTATTCGGCTGGTAAAACCATGAAATCGACCAAGGAACATGGATTTACCGGTCCCGTGCGCGACCGGGCGTGTCGCGGGCGTGTGCGTTACGAGTGCGAATCCGGTGACACAACGGCGGACATAATTGCTCCGGGCCTTGCGTATTGGGGCGGCTAAGCAGCGCGTCACCCAGCCTGGCTCCGCCCAGCAAGCAGCGTGCTGGCAGCAGGTCCGGGCACCACTCGTTTGCGGCTATCTACTCAGCGACGTAGCCTCAGCCAGATGATCGATGAAGGAGAACCCATGTCGGAGTCGGACGGCCCGGCGAAGAAGAGCCGTTTCAATGTATTCCTGCCGCTCGCGATCGTGTTCTTGGCCGTTGCGATCGCCATGATTTTCTTGGGCACTAACGCCTGGATCGCGTTCTTCACGATGGCCGTCACGTTCCTTATCCTGTCGATGCAGAACCGCACCGGCAAAGGTAAGCGTTCTCCTGGGGGGACCTCGCAGGACTGAACACAGATGATCCGGGCATTTCAGCTGGTCAGGCCGATGTCGGGAAAACTCACAGCAGTTGGCTGGGAAGTCCCTAGGGCGCGTGGTGTACCTTGCTTGGCAGACACCCCCAAAAAACCCAGAGATGAGACGGTCCTCCGTGGCAACCGATTACGACGAACTTCGCTCCGACGTCAAAGAATCCCAGCACAACTCCCTGGAGGCGCTGCGTTCGGCGAACACCTCTGATGCCCGCAGCGTGGGCCGGGAGCTGGACGAAGCAGAGACAGTCGACGGGGTTGATCTTCCGGGCGACTTCATCGCTGAGGAACTGATCGTTCAGGTCATACCCCAGGCGGACGACGAGTTCACCTGCTACTCGTGTTTTTTGGTTCGCCACCGTTCCCAAGTGGCCCGCCAAAAGAACGGCCAGATCTACTGTGTTGAATGTGAAGGCTGAACTAGAGTTCTGACTCGCTCACGCACGTTTTTGATAGCTGGCCAGAACCCAGCAAGGCGTGACCGGGCACGCAGGCGCCGTCTGCTGCGGTATGCCTCCGCCGATGAACTGAGAGGAAACCATGTTGCACTCTTTCGAGGATGACCCGCGCTCGAGCACCCAGCTGGAGGTCGATCTGGACTCGCTGGACGTGACTATTTCGATGTAGGCGATCAAAGACAACGACGGGAACCGAAAAGCCTGGTCAGTGTTCCGCGCCGAGCGCGATGACTGGAACGCCGTCGTGGGGACGTATCGCCAGTTCAAGACAGAGACGGATTTCTCATCTATTGGGTATGCCGTCCTACGCAGACGCGGGCGAGGTCTGGGTCGTCACAGACGCGAGGTCGCCCGGCCTCGGTGTCCTCCGCATCGCGGGAGCCGCCGAGGTGCACCGGACACCCAATGGCGACAAGCTGGCATGGGTCTGGGTTCATCCACTCAGGCGCGGCTCCAAGAAGAAGTACACGCAACGGCTCGCCGATCGCCTCCGCGACGAGTATGGGACTTTAGTTCCACTCCCGGTTGACATCGATTCCGGGGCCCTCACCCCCGCCGGGCGTAGGTTCTTGGATCGTCACTTTTCGACTCCAAGTCCATGACCTTTCAGAGCTGAACAGTAAGGATACTGTGTTAGCAGCAGCCAACTCCCGCCGGACCGTCGCGCGCGACTGTGGTCCCTGCCGCTAGGGGTTCACCACAAGCAATTCCCCCACCGCACAGTCGAGAACATCGCAGATCGCGGTCAGCGTGGAAAAGCGGATCGCCCGCGCCCGGTCATTCTTCAGCACGGACAGGTTGACGATGCTGACCCCTACCCGCTGGCTCAGCTCGGTCAGAGTCATGCCCCGGGCCGCGAGCAGCTCATCGAGCCTGCAATGAATCCGTTGCTCTTCATCGGACGCGGGCGCCATCAGATCAGCCCGTCCAGTTCCAGCTGCTGACGCCGACCCGTCTCAAACATGCTCGCGAGAGTGGCAGCACCAAGTCCGACCGCGACCGGCCACACATCGAATTCCATGAGGAAGAAGGCTCCTGTCTTCTGTTGCGGAAGCAAGGTGATCCGGTCCAGGACCGAGTGATAGGCCATTGCATTCATCAGGGGCCCCAGGAGCCCCCAGGTCATCACAGCCAGGCCCGAGATGCCGACGGCGCGAGCCAGCTGCCTGCCGAAGCCTGTGCCGCGATAAACAGACCAGCTGATCAGTCCCAGAGTCGCCGCGGACGCTAGGCCGGCAAGGCTGCCCAGGAGTCCTGATCCGAGCAGCAAGAAGCGTTCGGTCGCGGTGAGGCTGGCCGGCTGAACATCGGCCGTGGCATACGCGGCTTTGATGACTTCACCGTTGCCCTCACCCAGTGCCGGCGTCACCAGGTTCGTGAGCGGCACATTCAGCAGCGGCGTGCTCACCAGTCCGAAGTACACAGCCCCGATCGCCGCGACCGCGATGCCGAGCGCGGCCAGTCCGAAGACGATCGCAAACAGCAACGCACCCTTGCGGTCCAAATAAGCCAATGTGTTCCCCACAGGTCCATCCCCCAATCCAAGACACTTATCGTTTGTCGTTAACATAACGACAAACGATAAATACTGCAAGGGGCCACTGATCAGCCCGAGACCACTTCAAATTCCGTTTCGGTGTCTCGCTGGAGACTAGTCAGGTCATCAGGCAGCAAGGCTGCGTCGTCCGGGGTGATGAAAGATCCAGCGACGGGCATTGCCGATCGTGTGGTTGTTGAAAAAGTGAGCCATCTTGGTCGAGGGATTCTGCTCGTGGTCAAACTTCCCGCTGACGACGTCCTCCAGCAGCTCCTCCGGTGGCTTCTGAGGGTCTTCTTCGGCCAGGGCCATGAGATTGGCCAGCAGAAGACCGACTTCCCTGGTGAGCGGAACAGTGATTCCCCAGGCATTCATCAGACCCACACCGGAATACACATCCTGGAATTCCGGGTTCGGCACCAGCGCCACGGGGGTTTCGCACGTCAGCAGCTTCCTGCTGCTGAACCTGATCAGGACCCCGGGCCGGCCAACGAAATACCGCACCAATTCGGGAACGAGTTCGAGCATGTGGTTGATGTGCCCTGCGGAAGTAGTTCTCGCGGTCAATCCATCGGGCTGGGAGGCCTGTTCCAGCAGCCGGCGCACGATGTCGTCGCTCACTGGCTTGCCGCCTGATTTGGCCAGTGTGTCCCGGATAACGTCCGCACCCAGCTGTGAAATCACCTTGGACAGCAACGTTGTGCTGATCTGGTCCAGCGAGGTCCTGGTGTCCGGTCCCCGGAGGAACTGGAAGGCCAGGAAGGTCCCCAGGATCTCGCGATCCTCGCGGGTCAGGGGCCAGGCGCCCGCCACGGCCTTCTTGATGACGGCCGAGGCGTCGCGTTCAACACGGGACAGCTCCTTCTCAAAGACGTCAGAGCCGTCGGGATGGCCATCCAGGGAGTAGAAGTTCTTCCGAACGGTCGCATCGCTGGTAGGAACCACCAGGCGTCTTCCATCGTCGAGACTGGCTGCGCCGATTCTGGGTCGCTTATCTGCTGATGCGAAGCCCTTCAATTAGAAGTTTGGGACCGTGTGATGCCTCTTGCTGACCTCCACCTGGCTGTGCCTTCTTTCCTCTGGATTGGTTTAACCGGCGGCCGAGCTTCGTCGAAGATACGTTCTGGATGCTGGCATCCACATCAGCACCGCACCGGCAATACTCAGGACCAAACCGATAACCACCAGAGGCGTTGGTACGGCACTCAACGCACCTGCCAAGGACAAGATGGCCACGATGGACAGAACGAACCTGGCCCAATGTTCGCCTCGCAGAAGCCTGAATGCCGCCCAGGATTGCAGGACCGTCACCGGGAGAACCAGTCCCATGGTGACCGCGAACAGATCGGAGTCTGTCGGCCACACGGCCATCACGATGGCCGGTACGACTCCTGATACGAGCGCACTGGCAAGCCAGAAGTAGGTTGATGCTCGAAGGACCGCAGGCGCGTCGCCTACAGTCCTGTGTTCAGCAAGATGGTCCATTTTGAAGTCCCCAATCTTCACACAAGCTGCGCCACTTGATGGGCGGGCGCGAAATCCCAAGATTACAGGTGCTGAACGTAGGTACCCCGCGAGGCTTGGCCCGCGGGTTAGCCTGATGACCATGGGCTATGAGGCAGTTACCATCCGCGAAGCAACTGCCGAGGACCTGAACACGCTTACAGCTGCGGGTTTGGAAGCGATGAACTGGACTGGCGAGGTCCGTTTCACCTTTGAGCAGTTCTTGAGCACGCCCGAACTCTTGCATTATCTCGACGGATGGCCCCGGCCTGGAGATTTCGGCGTTGTGGCCGAGACAACAGACGGAACACCTGTGGGCGCGGCCTGGTGCCGCATTTTCGCTAGCGAAGACGCCGGATATGGTTTCGTCGCCCCGGACATCCCTGAACTGACCATCGGTGTGCTGGCCGGCCACCGCGGCACCGGAGCCGGAACGGCCCTCATGGAACGTCTGATTGGCCAAGGATCATCCCGTGGCTTACGGGCAATCAGCCTCAGCGTCGAAGACGGGAACAGGGCGCGGTTGCTTTATGAGCGTTTAGGGTTCCGCAAGGTCAGCCGCAACGGCGGCTCAGACACCCTGTTGCTCGAACTCTAGACAGCCAGCCGCCGATCGACCCGCATGAACAGTCATCGGTCCGGACGGTCGGTGCATCGACCGCTATGCGACTGGTTCTTCGTCCGACGCCGGCTGTTGGGCTGGCACAGTGTCCGCGGTCGAATTCAGCCTGTCGATCTTGCGCAGGGCCCGGAAGATACTGCCGAGAATCAGGAAGATGCTTCCCAGGATCAGGAGGCCCCCGCACAGCCCGAGCAATGTGTAGAAGTCCTCATCGCTTCGGTATGCCGCGTCGGCGACCCGGCCTCCGAGCGGGACGAGGAGCATCCAGCCGACGGGCAGCAGGAGTACTCCCGTGAGAAAAACCGGTGCGCTGTGTGTCCGAGCCAATGCCATCCCCCAGGAATCGTGAACCCCCAGAGTAGCCTGTCGGCCGACCAGGTTGCGGGTGCTCCCGTCAGCCGACAGGACGTTGGTCCGGGTGGATTGTCACCGTGCCTGCGCCGCGGCTAAGTACAAGCGCTTCCCCGGAAGATTCGAGGCCGCAGTTCTCACTGGTGATGATCCGCGGGCCGGAGAGCTCCGGCGCTTCCCGATACCACCTGTAGTGGAAGTCATCATATTCCGTGTAGATATGGACGACATCGCCGTCGAATTGACCCTGGGAGACGACGATCGAACGCCCATCCGGGGCCACTTCACGGACACTGGTCCCGAAGCTGAGGAGCAGCCCTACCAGCAGAAACATCCCCGCGAAGGGGGCTGCGGCAACGGCAGCAACGGCTGCCGCCCATCCTGTCGTCACTCGCAGCCAACGGGGGTGCACGCGGCGAATCAGCGACGGAAGCAGGAGGAGAAGCCCGGCGCAACCGACCAGGCCGACGACCAGAAAAGTCAGGCCAACGACGGCGTCCCCTTCGATCCCCCAGAAGAAGATGAGCCGCTGACCATCGGGAGCCAGAGGATGTGCCGAGAAGAAGAAGGTCACCCAACCGTAGACGGCGGCGGAAAACATGAGCAGGGCTGAACCCCAGATCTCCCTGCGTCTCATATTGCGTTGCCCCCCAAATCAGCCATCCCGCCAGCCTACCGGCGTAAAAATGCGGCGATCGCGCTCCAGGAAATCCTGTGCCTGGCGACGGCCCTCGGCATGATGCGGCCCATCATGTGGCGCCAGTGGCGGCCGACCACACGCCGAACCACTGCTCGGCGCCATACTCCTCGAAGCGTGCCGCCTCGGTGAATCCGAGCTTCGCTGCGACGCGCATTGATGGGCCGTTGGCAGTCTGAGTGCAGAGGACCACCGGTTCGCCGGGGAGTGCGCCGGTGAACCACTGGAGTGCCGCGGCACACGCTTCGGTAGCATATCCACGTCCCCATGCGTGCGGCAGGAACATATAGCCAAGCTCAGCCTCACCGGCATCAGGACTGATGTGGCCCGGATGCTCCGCATCCCGCCGATCGAACGTGATCATGCCGATCATCGCTCCGTCCACCTCGACCACAAAGAACCCGGCTCGTTGTCCGGGCGTCTCCGGTGCCGTGCGTTCGAGTTCCTCGCGGGACTGAGCTCCGCCAACGTAGGTGCCCGCCTCCGGTGAACTGAACAGCTCGATGAGACCCGCACGGTCTCTGGCTTCGGACTCGCGCAGCACGAGGCGCTGGGTCTTGATCGGGTGTGGCGGCCAGGCGACGGGTCCGAGATGTGCCATGCGCCTCAGGCTAACCGGGCAGAGAAATCCCAGTGCCCCCGACGCACCCACAATCCGGGCGTGTCCCATGCTCGCGAATTCCAGATCAACTGGGGACGACTCTCTCTTGAGAATCGCCCGTAAGCCGGTCCCCACTCGGGCTGACCCTCCACGTGCTCTGGCGAAGGCCAGCAAAAGAAGACTCCGAAGCCACAACGCCTGTCGCAATGACTTCCAGCAATCCGCCCTCGGCGATGCCCGGGCGCGAATCCATCGCTCCAAGCCTGTCCAAAAGACTCCGGGTCGGGTTTACATTGCTGCCTTGTCCGGGGCCGGCATAGTGGTCACAGGGGGGAGGATGGGAACCGCCGTACTAGTGGCCATTGCGGGTTCTCGCCAGTGGGGGGCGATCATTACCTTCTTATTGGGACAAACCTGGGCGCAGCCGAAAGGTTTATCCCGGCATCGTTCGGCTTTGGCGAGGGCCCGGGCTATTTCAGCGCCTTCGTTACCTTGTCCGTGTTCGGTTAGTCACTACCGGCTCTAACTACACGCACGAGGCGCAGGGCGAAGTAGACGACGGCGGCCACGCTCACCATCGCAAAAATCCACGTACCATCCATGCTGAGCGCGGGGCCGCCAGCACACACGCTCGTAGCGCCAGACTCGATTGTGTGTCCGACGCACTCGCCCCGTTTATAGGCCAGAACCGTTATGTTCACGGTGATCAAGAGGAGGATCGCGACGACCCAAGGCCACCATCGCGGTGAACGGAATCGCGGCGTTTCATCCATTCAGTCACTCTACTGATCGCGCCATCCAATACGACTAGAAGGCAGCCGAGCCAATTCCTTCGGGGAACCGTCCGTTAGGCGTTCCTTCGCCGGGCACTCTCCAAAGTGGGCCAGAGCAACGAGTGCCTCCCGCCGCCCCGGACAACACATTCGCCCGTCTCAGTCCCCCGTCCGATGAAATAGGCTCGGAATTCAGTCTGGGATGGAAACTTCTTACGGACAGACCGCCGTGCCCGATCGCGTGACGGAAGAATGAAGGTTTAGTGCATGGATGGCCCACTCGAATTTGTCAGGTACCAAGCAACACAGCTGAACACACGGGGGATCTACATCGGGATATTCGGCCTGGCCAATGGATTGGTGAGGAACGGAAAGCTAAGCGATGGCGACTACCAGTGGTGGCAGAACGCGAACGCCTGGTACGACGTCGCCTATCCCGACCCGAACGTCGTCGACCCCACCGTCTACGACCGAACTCATAATCTGCACTCCCAAGCATGGTTCAAGACCAGCGCTGTGCACTTGCTGGACAGGATCCCCGGCTACCTGAATCTGTTGAACCGCTACGGGGTGCAATGGGAAGAACTTCGTTCACCAAACCCGGGGCATGTCCTCTATGAAGACGACGTTCAGGTGGTCGTGGATCCTGGCCACCTAGTAGTAATCCCGCATGAAGAGGGACCGATTAACGGGCGCCCGAGTTTGCAAAGGTAGGCGTCGAAAACACTGGGTCATCGAAGATGCGTGCCAATGTGGTCTGCCCGAGGGCGCTCATCCTTGGATTTGTTTCCTGGTAATACCAGACCAGGCCCATTGCCTGCTGGAATGCCCATGCGGCTCCTCGCCACCACTCGAGGTCATCGCACGCGAGTTCGTTGCGGAAGCGTACGCGCCGTTCTTCATCGAGCAGGTGCCATGCGGCGACGAGATCGAGTGAAGGGTCAGCAGGAGCGAAACCTCCACCATCCAGAACGCCAATCAGTCGCTCACCCTCGACGAGGAGGTTACCGGGAATCAAATCACCGTGGTTCATCACTGCCGACCCAGCAGAGGGCAGGCTTCGAAATGACGCCCAGAGGGTGCGGAGTCGAGCGACGGGCAGCAATTCCGCACTCTCATGGAAACAAACCTCCATCCACTCGTCGGAGTCCTTCAGATCTCCGCCGCGGCCGACGCCCGCGAACTGGCGTCCTCTCGTGTCGGCGGCACGAAGCGAATGGATGAGGGCAGCAAGGTCCTGGGCGAACGCGTCGGAGTGCGCTGTGCCGTTGGGGGTTGCAATGACTCCTGGCAACCAAGTCTGCACCGACCACGGCAATGGATAGCCATAACCCGGATCGGCCACGGCAACGGGCACCGGTGTGGGGAACGGACAGCATGCGATTAACTCGCGCATGGCAAGGGATTCTTGAGCAAGCGCGGACCTGATAGCAGTCGGGTCAGCGGAGCGGAGAGGGAAACGTGCCGTGAAGTCCGCACCGATCCTGAATATGGCATTGACCGTACCGTCCGTCACGATGCGGCGGACGGCGTCATGGCGCCATTCCGGAAACTGAGTGGCTATCAGCCGGCGAGCAACGTCCTCGCCAATATGTAGCTCATCATCGTGCATTGCCATGCAGTCGACGTTAGCTGATTCGAGGCACCGTCCCAGTAGAGGATCGGAGAACCGGGGGCTCCACGTACTAGGAACCTGGGGCACCTACTCAACCTACGACCAAACTTGTCCGCACCGCTTACAGCAACCCATAAAGCGCGTCAGATCAACGATTTTGCTCTGTCGCCTGACTTACTGCGAAAGTTCAAATCCCACCGTCACCGCCAAGTAGCGAGGCCCTGCTTCCCTTATAAAACAAGGGAAGTGGGGGTTTTGTTTTGCCCCGAAACTGCGCCCGCCACTCCGGGAGTACGCTGGCGACATGGGCGCTCGCGAGCTTGTGGCTCTGCCGGTGGGGTTCGACCGGTTCCATCGGCGGGACTTCATCAACTACCAACTCAACCGGGCATATGCGCTGGGCTTCGCCGACCGCCATGAGCTCGTCGACGCCGCGGCACACGTACGGTCGATGGCTGACTGTGTCACCGTGTTCGAGGCCTTATCGAGCCGGGCGGCCGCCGAGGCCCGGCCCCGGCAGGCGGCGGGTTATGAGAGGGTCGCGGAATTCTTCACACCGCCACGGTCGGCGGAGAAATCGAATCGCTACCGCCGCTATCGGGAGCTCTTCGACACCGCTTTCGCCGATACTGCCATCGCCCGTCACGAGATCCCCTATGCCGGCGGGACACTGCCGGCCTACTCGCTGCCGGCGGCCGGGACACCAACGGGCGACACGGTGCTGCTGCACGGCGGGTTCGACTCCCTGATCGAAGAGTTCTTCCCCATCTGTCAGCGTATCGCTGCCGCCGGTTTCGACGTGATTGCCTTCGAGGGCCCGGGCCAGGGTGGGGCGCGGACGTTGAACGGACTCACGTTCGACCACGACTGGGAAAAGCCGGTCGGGGCGGTGTTGGACCACTTCCGCCTCGATCGGGCCGCCCTGGTCGGCATCTCGATGGGTGGGTACTGGGCGTTGCGTGCCGCGGGACGTGAGCCCCGCGTCCACAGTGTCGTGGCTTGGCCGCCGGTGTACGACTGGCTTTACAGGCTCCCACCCGCGCTGCGCAGCCCGGTCCGCATGATGGTGCGGCACCGGCGCTTCATGCGCTGGAGCGTGCGCACCCGTGCCCGGCTGTTCCCGACCCTGCGCGTTGTGGTCAATCAGGTCCTTTACATGCTCGACAGCGACGATCCGGCCGACGCCGCCGAGTGGTTCCTGGGCATGAACGCCGAGCACCTGGACAGCGGCCGGGTGAACCAGGATGTGCTGCTGATGTGCGGCGAGCACGACGCCTTCCAACCGCCGGCACTGACCCGAGCGCAGGCCCAAGCGCTCACGGCCGCCCGCAGCGTCACGACGCGCATGTTCACCCGAGCCGAGCGGGCCGACCAGCACTGCCAGATGGGAAACCTTGAGCTCGCCTGCGGGGTCCTCACTACATGGTTGCAGGCTGCAGGCACGGACGCGGGCGTGAAGCGCGAAACCTGAAGCAGGCCGGCGATGCATTGCACAGTCTGCCTGCGGCGCACAGACGAGAACTGGCGGCCGCCCCGTCGTCGGGGTGGCCGCCAGTTTCAGTGCGCTGCTGGTGTTAGTGCTCCGCTTCCGCGGCAGCCTTCTTGGCGTTTTTCTCGGCGTCCTTCTCGGCGCGCAGAGCCTCCGTGTCGTGCTGTTCCTCGGCTTTTTCCTGGTGGATGACCTGTGCGAAGAGCTTCTCCATCTCCTTGGCCACGCCGGCGGCTGAGGCCGGGTTCTGGCCGGTGACCAGCCGCTCGTCAACCACGACCTTCTCCTCAAAGACATCAGCGAAGACGTGGGTGGCGCCCTGTTCCTCAAGCCGGTCTGCCAGGAAGAACGGGATGACCTTGTCCTTCCCTGCGGCAACCTCCTCTTCGTTGGTGAAGGCGGCCACCTTCCGGCCCTCGACGAGGCGGAACCCGTTTGCCAATTCCACGTTGAGCAGGCCGGCCGGTCCGTGGCAGACCGCGCCCACCAAGCCGCCGGCGTTGTAGACGCTGGCCACGAGATTCTGCAAGCCTTCGCTGTCCGGGAAGTCCCACATCGTGCCGTGGCCGCCCACGAGGTAGACGGCGTCGTACTGATCGGGATCAACGACGTCGACGCGGGCAGTGTTGTAGAGACCGGCGCGCGTGGTCTCGTCCTCCGTGAAGGCGACCTGGATGGGATCTTCCGGGTCCACCACGTCGCGCGGGGGCTGGCCGCCCTGGATGGAGGCGAAGTCGACGAAATGCCCGGAATCCTTGAAGACCTTCCAGGGATGTGCAGCTTCGGCGACGTTGTAGCCTGTCTTCTCTCCGGTATCGCCGATCTCGGAAACGCTGGTCAGTACCATGAGGATTTTCTTCATGAAGTGTTCCTTTCGTCTACCTTCCACCCTACGCCCAGCCAATTCGGGCCCTCCCTCCCCGCCACGTCTGCCGGCGGGGCTGGGTGATCCAGCCTCGCCGTATTCCGGGTCCCTTCTGCTGCCTGGAAGCAGTTGTAGTTGCCGCGAATTTTCGGTTGCCATTTTGGAAATGTTCGGTTTCCCGCACCTCACGCACTATCTTCGCGACGGAGGTTCTGCAGTTTTATGGGATTACCGGCTCCCAGCCATTCCCTACCAGCCATGGCGACCCTAAGCTTTCAATCCGGGGCAGCTGCCTCTAATTGAGACCGGGGGGAAAAATGCCAGATGCATGGACGTGCGACCACTGCGGCGCCAAAACAATCAACCGAAAAGTGGAATCCACCTCGTTGGGTGACCGGGCGAAGAAATTTATAACGGTTCCGGCCAAGTGCAGTGACTCCCAGTGCCCCAACAGCGACCGTCCACAGCAGGGCCTGGAGTGGTGCAGTCCCGCTTGAGTGTCGTGCCCTCGCCGAAGCGCCTGGACGAGTGATGACCGATGTGAGTGCTGCGGGAACGGCGCGCAGCTCCCCATCGAAGGGTTCAGACAAATGTCCCACCCGGGCCGAAGATTCCTGCAGCTGGCTCCATCGTTTTGAGACCATGGAGCCAGCCTTTGCGGAATCCAACTCGATCGGAACACCGAAATGGTCTCTCCCCAGAAAGATGCCCGGGCCAGATCCCAACGCAAGACTAAACGCCATAGCTTTAGCGGGCAATAGGCATCAATTGACTTGAAAATTCGGCCCTAGTGGTTTATGCGTTCACGTGTTTCGAATTCCGGGCCCGCTCCTGGGAAATTCGCGGCAGCGCTTAACCCGCCGGGCTCACCACGTCCTCCAGCACCGTCCGGTCGAAAAAGCGGATCTCCCCCGTTTCCGGAAAGAACACGGGAACGACGGACGTGCTCGGATCCTTCGAGGTTTCATAGATTTCGGGCGCCCCGCCGTGCCTGCGGGCAATGGTTCCGACCAGGTCCGTGCCGCGGACTTTGACGGTCCGGTATTTGTAGCTCATCTGGGCTCCTTTGGTGACGTGGGACACAGCCTACTCCCCGCCGCCCCGCCCGCGCGGGGCGCCCGTCGGGTGCGTCATGGAAGAACCCGGGGCCCGCACTGGTGCACAATGCGTTTATGACCAATGACGCTCCCCGCCCGGTCTACTTCCTTTCGGACAGTACGGGCATCACCGCTGAAACGCTCGGCAACACCCTGCTGACGCAGTTCCCCGCGACCGAGTTTGACCGCATCACGATCCCCTTCATCACCACCGCCGACCAGGCCCGGGCCGTCGTCAAGGTGATCGACCACCGGGCCGCCACCGGTCTGCAGCCCATCGTCTTCTCCACCGCCGTCGGCAGCGACATCCGCCAGACCCTGGGCACCTGCGACGGGATCATCGTGGACCTCATCGGAACCCACGTCGGGCTGTTGGAACAGGCACTGGGCACCGAGGCCAGCGGGGAACCGGGCCGCGCCCACGGACTGGGCAACGCCGCCCGCTACCAGTCCCGGATGGCCGCCGTCGAATACGCCATGGAGCACGACGACGGCCAGAGCCTGCGCGCGCTCGAAAAGGCCCAGGTCATCCTGGTGGCCCCGTCCCGCTGCGGCAAAACCCCCACCACCATGTACCTGGCGCTGCAGCACGGCATCTTCGCCGCGAACTTCCCCCTGGTGGACGAGGACTTTGAACGCGAAGGGCTCCCCAGGCCGCTGCGGCCGTTTGTTTCAAAGTGTTTCGGCCTCACCACCAATCCCCTGCGCCTGAGCCAGGTCCGCACCGAACGCCGCCGGGGCTCGCCCTACGCGTCGCTGCGGCAGTGCGGCTTTGAGCTGCGCAGCGCCGAGCGGCTGTACGTGTCCCACGGGATCCCGTACCTCAACTCAGCCAGCGTCTCCGTGGAGGAAATGGCCGCCACCATCCTCCAAAAAATGAACCTCAAGCACTAGGACACCGGGTCCACAAGTGTTGCGTGGACCACATCATGTGGAAACACCGGCCTAGACCTGTCACTGTGGACAAGACTTGCGCCCATCAACCGGCGATCGCCCCACGCGGGGCAGCGATACCCCATGCCATCATCTGCAAAGGAGCAGCAACCATGACGACAGACATCCTGTGGTTCTCAGAACTCGGTCTCAAGGACCTGGACCGGGTGGGCGGCAAAAACGCCTCCCTCGGCGAGATGGTGCAGAACCTGACGTCTGCCGGCGTCCAGGTCCCCGACGGCTTCGCCACGACGGCCGACGCCTACCGCACCTTCCTAGCCGATTCCGGCCTGGACCAGAAGATCGCCGACCGGCTGGTCGGCCTGGACACCGACGACGTGACGGCCCTCGCGGCCGCGGGCAAGGAAATCCGCGCGCTGATGCGCGAGACGCCCTTCCTGCCGGACTTCGAAGCGCAGATCCGCGCCTCCTACCAGACGCTGGTGGACAAGCACGGCGGCTCCGAGGACCTCTCCTGGGCCGTGCGCTCCAGCGCCACGGCGGAAGACCTCCCCGACGCCTCCTTCGCCGGGCAGCAGGAAACCTTCCTGAACGTCCGCGGGATCGAGAACATCCTGGTGGCCATCAAGGACGTCTTCGCGTCCCTCTACAACGACCGGGCCATCGCCTACCGGGTGCACCACAAGTTCGAGCACGCCGAAGTGGCGCTCTCGGCGGGCGTCCAGCGCATGGTCCGTTCCGACGTCGGCGCCTCCGGCGTTATGTTCACCATGGACACCGAGTCCGGGTTCCAGGACGCCGTCTTCGTCACCTCCTCCTACGGCCTCGGCGAGGCCGTCGTCCAGGGCGCCGTCAACCCGGACGAGTTCTACGTCTACAAGCCCGCCCTGGAGGCAGGCCGCCCGGCCATCCTCAAGCGCGGACTGGGCGAAAAAGCGCTCCAGATGACCTACACCAGCAACCGCGAAATCGGCCACACCATTGACTTCGTGCCGGTGGAGGCCTCCCTGCGGAACCGCTTCAGCCTCACGGACGACGACGTCGAGCAGCTCGCCCGCCACGCCGTCGCCATCGAGAACCACTACGGACGCCCGATGGACATCGAATGGGGCAAGGACGGGATCGACGGCGGCCTGTACATTCTGCAGGCCCGCCCGGAAACCGTGCAGTCCCGCAGGACCTCCGGCAGCCTGAGCCGCTTCCGCCTCAACGGCTCCGGCAAAGTCCTGGTCGAGGGCCGCGCCATCGGCCAGCGCATCGGCGCCGGCAAGGTCCGCATCCTCACCTCGATTGACCAGATGGCCGCGTTCAAGACCGGCGACGTCCTCGTCGCGGACATGACCGACCCGGACTGGGAACCGATCATGAAGCGCGCCTCCGCCATCGTGACCAACCGCGGCGGACGCACCTGCCACGCGGCGATCATCGCCCGGGAACTCGGGATTCCCGCCGTCGTCGGCACCGGCGCCGCCACCGACGTGCTCTCCGACGGACTCGAGGTGACCGTCTCCTGCGCCGACGGCGAAACCGGCGTCATCTACGAGGGCCTCCTGGACTTCAGCGTCGAGGAAACCGAAATCACCCAGCTGCCCGAGGCCCCGGTCAAGGTCATGATGAACGTCGGCACGCCCGAACAGGCCTTCACGTTCGCGCAGCTGCCCAACCACGGCGTGGGCCTGGCCCGGCTGGAATTCATCATCAACCGGCAGATCGGCATCCACCCCAAGGCGCTGCTGAACCTGGACGAGCAGCCGGACGACGTCATCGCGGAAATCCGGGAACGGATCGCCGCCTACGCCAGCCCGCGCGACTACTACATCAAGCGCCTGGCCGAAGGCGTGGCGACCATCGCCGCGGCGTTCGCGCCGGAGCCGGTGATCGTGCGGATGTCCGACTTCAAGTCCAACGAGTACGCCAACCTCATCGGCGGGCCCGCCTACGAGCCGCACGAAGAGAACCCGATGATCGGCTTCCGCGGCGCCTCCCGGTACCTGGAGCCGTCCTTCCGGGACTGCTTCGACCTGGAGTGCGAGGCCCTGTCCTTCGTCCGCAACGAGATGGGCCTGACCAACGTCAAGCTGATGATCCCGTTCGTGCGCACCCTGGACGAGGCCAGCGGCGTCATCGACCTGCTCGCCGAGAACGGGCTGCGCCGCGGCGAAAACGGCCTCGAGGTCATCATGATGTGCGAACTGCCGTCCAACGCGCTGCTGGCCGACGAGTTCCTGGACTACTTCGACGGCTTCTCGATCGGCTCCAACGACATGACCCAGCTGACCCTGGGCCTGGACCGGGACTCCGCCATCGTCGCGAACAGCTTCGACGAGCGCGACCCCGCCGTCAAGAAGCTCCTGAGCATGGCCATCAAGGCCTGCAAGGCGCGCGGCAAGTACGTGGGCATCTGCGGCCAGGGGCCCAGCGACCACGCGGACTTCGCCGAATGGCTGGTCGACGAGGGCATCGACTCCGTCTCGCTGAACCCCGACACCGTGGTGGACACCTGGCTCCGGCTCGCCGGCGCGGCGGCCCCCGCGACGGCGGCCCCCGCCGGCGCGGCAGCCAGCTGACGCGGTCAACTTGCACTGCCAGCTGACGCGGTGAACTGACACCACGTCGGCGGAGACACCCCGGTCCTCGGACCGGGGTGTCTCTTTTGTCTTGCGGCAGCCCCTCCGCCGCCAGCCGCCGGGCCGCCGGGCCGCCGGAATCCCGAGCGCCCGCTGGACGGCTGCACAAGCCGGACCCGGTGTCGCCGTCAATTGCTCCATTGAGCGGCGGCCCTGCACACGGTTAGCTAAGGTCCATCAGCGTTCCGCACCAATGACGTTCAGGACACCACGTGACTTTGCAGCAGGATCGGGCCAACGGCGCCCCCGGACTTTGGCCCGACGTACGAACCGGCGACGGTCTCGAGGACTTCCCGGCCGACGCACCGTGCCCGGACGACTGCCACTTCTGCTCGGGGCCCGAGACAGACTGACGCCTTCCGGGACGCTTTTCGCAGCCCGGTAGAACTCGCCGGTAGAATCAGGGGACAGCCCGCAGCCGGTAGCGCGTCCGCGGGTGCAACCGTGACCGCCGCCGGTGAAGGGAGTGTTCCGTGCGCACAGCCGCCAGTGCACCCTTCCACGCCCTCCGCTCTGCCATGGTGGGACTGACCGTCCTGTCCCTCGCGGCAGGCGCACACACGCTCGCCGGCGGACAGCTGCCCTCCCCCGGCATCCTGCTGGCACTGCTGGCACTGACCGGGCTGGCTTCCACCACCGCCACCCGCCTGAAGCTGAACCTCCCGGCCCTGGCCGGCTTGCTCGGCGCGGGACAACTCGTGCTGCACGAGGCCTTCACGGCCTTCAGCGCCCCCGCTCTTTCCCCCGCCCCGGCCGGCGCAGTGTCCGGACCGGCAGGCGACCTCGCGCACCACGCCGGGCCGGTTCCGTTCGCGGCCATCGACAGCCCGCTCGCGGCGTCGGGACTCGATCCCGGACTTTCCCTGCTGATGCTGGCCGGCCACGCCCTCGCAACGCTGCTCTGCGCCGTCCTCCTCGCCCGGGGCGAGGCTGCCCTGTGGGCCCTGGCTGCGTGGCTGCGCCCGCTGCTCCGGCTCCCAGCCCCGGTGACGCCCGACGCCGTCGCGGTGACGGCAGCCACCGGCTGGCCGGCGGAGTCCGTGCCGCTGCCGTGGCGGAACCTCCGGCGCGATTGCCGCCGCGGGCCGCCCGCCGTCGTCGTCCCTTCCTGACTCCTTTCCCGGCCGCGGCCGCCCCTGTGCCCTGACCTCCTGTGCCCCCTCTGGGGCCCGGACCATCCGCCGCGCCACCCTCCCCACTTTGTGCGCCCGCCGCTGGGCAGCGCACGCCTGAAAGGCAACCCCTGTGAAAACTGCATCCACTTCCCTCCTGCGCCGCACCCTCACCGCCACCGCTGTGGCCGGCGGCACCGCGGCCCTGATGCTCGCCGGGATTACCGGCGCCTCGGCGCACGTCGGTGTCACCCCGGACAAGACCACCGCGAACTCCTACGCCCTGCTGACCTTCGGCATCCCGCACGGCTGCGAGGAGTCCGGCACGACGAAGGTGACCATCACCCTCCCCGCCGAAGTCAACGATGCGCAGCCCACGGTCAACCCCAACTGGACCGCCGCGAGAGTGACGGAACAGCTGGCGGAACCGAAGAAACTCGCGGACGGGACCTCCATCACCAAGCGGACCAGCCAGATCGTCTACACGGCCAAGGCGCCGCTGGAACCCGCCCTCCGCGATGCCCTGGTGCTCTCGGTGAAACTGCCGGACGTCGCGGGGAAGACCCTGTTCTTCCCGACCCTGCAGAACTGCGAGGTCGGTCAGACCGACTGGTCCGAGCTCCCCGCCGAGGGTCAGGACCCGCACTCCCTCAAGGCCCCGGCGCCGTCCGTGACTGTCACGGCGGCTGCCGCGGCCGACGGTCACGGCGCCCATGCCGCCAGCGCGGCGGACACCACCACGGAGACGGTCCGGGCCGCTGCGGTGAGCGACGACGGCGCCCAGGCCCGCAGCTGGGCCGGGCTGGTGGCCGGCGCCGGCGGCCTCGCCCTCGGCGGCCTCGCCCTGGCCCGCGGCCGGGGCAACAAGCCGGCGCCGGTCCGCGTTTCGGCACCCACCTCCGGGCCCGCCTCAGGGTCCAACTCCACGCCCAAGGAGTAGCTGACCTCGATTGATGCCCGGAAATCACAATCCGGGCATCAATCCGGGCCCGCGGTCGTGGCGTCGTTGACTCAGGCCACAACTGACGTGAAGGTTGTGCCATGACGGCTCAGCGAACCAACACAAGACTGGTATTCACGACGGCGGCAGCCGCGGCAGCGCTCCTCCTGACCGGCTGCGCCACCGGCACGCCGCAGGCCCAGACCTCCAGCACCCCGGCGTCCTCGCCCGCCAGCCCCGCCAGCCAGCCCGCCACGGCCCTCGCAACCACGTCCGCCGCCTCGTCGGCCCCCGCGCCGGCGGCATCCACGCCCGCCGCACCCGGGCTGTGCAAGGCCGCCGGACTGACGGGCACCATCGATTCCACCGGCGGCGGCGCGGCCGGCAGCGTCTACATGACGCTGATCCTGACAAACTCCGGCACCGAGCCATGCGTGCTGAAGGGCTTTGCCGGCGTCTCCCTCACCGACGACGCCAACGGCGCCCCGATCGGCGCCGCGGCTGTCCGCGACGAGTCCACACCGGCCGCAGCCGTCCTGCTCGCGCCGGGGCAGGCCGGTGCCGCCACGCTGCGCTACAGCCAGGCGGCCAACCACCCCGACTGCACGATCGCCCCCGCCGCAGGGTTCCGCGTTTACCCGCCCGAAGACACGGCCTCGCTGTTCATCGCCCAGCCCCGGGACGCCTGCAGCGACGCCGAAACCCGGCTGCTCACCATCGGCGTCTTCCGGGCGCAGTAGTCCTGCAGCCGCCGAGGTGAGATTTCGCGCCGATGCCCGTCCGAAACATGGGCGCGAAGTATCACCTCGAAGGGGCACCGTAGCCCCGCAGCTGCCGAGGTGACATTTCGCGCCGATGCCCGTCCGAAACATGGGCGCGAAGTATCACCTCGAAGCAGGCCCGGCGCCCGGATTGCCGCCCGCCATTTCCTGTCGGCGGCTTAAGGCATGATGGAGGAATGAAGGGGCAGGAGCTCGCCGGCGGCACACTTGCGGCCGAGGCCATGGACCGGTTCAGCCGGCCGACCCGGGATTGGTTCCTGGGTGCCTTCGCTGCGCCCACCCCCGCCCAGAACGGCGCCTGGAACGCGATTTCCTCCGGCGCGCACGCGCTCGTGGTCGCCCCCACCGGTTCCGGCAAAACGCTCGCGGCCTTCCTCTGGGCGCTTGACCGGCTGCTAGTCTCAGCCCCCGCCGAACCCGAGGAACTGCCCGGTCTGGACACCGCGAAAGGCACCCGGCGCAAGGCGCCGAAACGTAAGACCAGGGTCCTGTACATCTCGCCGCTCAAGGCGCTCGGCGTCGACGTCGAACGCAATCTGCGCGCCCCGCTGATCGGCATCACCCAGACCGCCAAACGCCTGGACCTGCCCGCACCGCTGATCACCGTGGGCGTCCGGTCCGGTGACACGCCGGCGTCGGACCGCCGCTCGCTGCTGAGCCACCCGCCGGACATCCTCATCACCACGCCCGAGTCGCTCTTCCTGATGCTCACCTCCAAGGCGCGGGAGACGCTGAGCGAGGTGGACACCATCATCGTCGACGAGGTCCACGCCGTCGCGGGCACCAAACGCGGCGCCCACCTGGCCGTGTCCCTGGAACGCTTGGACGCCCTGCTCCCGAAACCCGCCCAGCGGATCGGGCTCTCGGCCACCGTGGAGCCCAAGGAACTGGTGGCGCAGTTCCTCGCCGGCTCGGCGCCGGTGGAGATCGTGGCCCCGCCCTCGAAGAAGACCTGGGACCTGACGGTCTCCGTCCCGGTGGAGGACATGTCCGATCTGCAGGGCGCGGCCGGAGCGTTCGACTCCGGTCCGGCGTCCGGGCTGCAGCCGCAGGCGTCGATCTGGCCGCACGTGGAGGAGAAGATCGTGGACCTGGTGCTGGCCAACCAGTCCACCATCGTGTTCGCCAATTCCCGCCGGCTCGCCGAACGCCTGACCGCCCGGCTCAACGAGATCTACGCCGAGCGGCAGCTGATGGCCGCAGGCGGCGGCGGCGTGGACGGGTTTGGCGCCGGGGCACCCGACTTCGAGCCCGTGCCGGCGGGGGCATCGGCCGGCGGCACTCCGGCCGTGCCGGCTTCCACCGCGACACCGACCTCCACCGCGACACCGGCGCACATGATGGCCCAGGCCGGCAGCACCGCCGGGGCCGATCCGGTGCTGGCCCGGGCCCACCACGGCTCGGTCTCCAAGGACCAGCGGGCCCTGATCGAGGATGACCTGAAATCCGGCCGGCTGCGTTGCGTCGTGGCCACGTCCTCCCTGGAACTGGGCATCGACATGGGCGCCGTGGACCTGGTGGTGCAGGTGGAATCCCCGCCGTCGGTGGCCAGCGGGCTGCAGCGGGTGGGCCGCGCCGGTCACCAGGTCGGCGAGGTCTCCCAGGGCGTCCTGTTCCCCAAGCACCGCGCCGATCTGGTGCACACCACCATCACCGTGGAACGGATGCTTGCCGGCAAGATCGAACGGCTTTACGTCCCGGCGAACCCGCTGGACATCCTGGCCCAGCAGACCGTCGCCGCCACGGCGCTGGGGTCCATCGATGTGGAGGAATGGTTCTCCACCGTGCGCCGGTCGGCGCCGTTCGCCTCCCTCCCCCGTTCCGCGTTCGAGGCCACCCTGGACCTGCTCGCCGGCCGCTATCCCTCCGACGAATTCGCAGAACTGCGGCCCCGGATCATCTGGGACCGCAACGCGGGCACCATCGAGGGCCGCCCCGGCGCCCAGCGGCTGGCGGTCACCTCCGGCGGCACCATCCCGGACCGCGGGCTCTTCGGCGTCTACATCATCGGCACCGAGACGGAAGGGACCGGTTCCTCCGGATCCCCGGGCTCCGCCAGCGGCGACGGCCGGGCGGCCAGTCCGGCCGCCGCGGCAGCCAAGGGCGGCCGCCGGGTCGGCGAACTCGACGAGGAAATGGTCTACGAATCCCGGGTCGGTGACGTGTTCGCCCTCGGTGCCACCAGCTGGAAGATCGAGGACATCACCCACGACCGGGTCCTGGTCACCCCCGCCTTCGGCCAGCCGGGGAAACTCCCTTTCTGGAAGGGCGACTCCCTCGGCCGCCCGGTGGACCTCGGCCGCGCCCTGGGCGCGTTCGTGCGCGAACTGTCCGCGTCCGACGTCGGGCCGGCCACGGAACGCTGCAAGGCCAGCGGCCTGGACGACTTCGCCGCCAACAACCTGATACAGTACCTCGCCGAGCAGAAGCTGGCCACCGAGGTGGTCCCCAGCGACACCACCCTGGTGGTGGAGCGCTTCCACGACGAACTCGGCGACTGGCGGGTGGTGCTGCACAGCCCGTTCGGCATGCCGGTGCACGCGCCATGGGCCCTCGCCGTAGGGCAGCGGCTGCACCAGCGCTACGGGATGGACGGCTCCGCGATGGCCGCCGACGACGGTATTGTGCTGCGCGTGCCCATGATGGAGGACGAGCCGCCCGGGGCCGAACTGTTCCTGTTCGACCCGGAGGAACTCGAACAGATCGTGACGGCGGAGGTCGGCGGCAGCGCCCTCTTCGCCTCCCGTTTCCGTGAGTGCGCCGCCCGGGCCCTGCTGCTGCCCCGGCAGAACCCGGGTAAGCGGCAGCCCCTGTGGCAGCAGCGACAGCGCTCCGCCCAGCTGCTGGACGTCGCGCGGAAGTACCCCACCTTCCCGATCGTCCTCGAGACCGTCCGCGAATGCCTGCAGGATGTCTACGACCTCCCGGCGCTGAAGGACATCGCGGCGTCCATCGAGCGCCGCGAGCTGCGGATCCTGCAGACCACCACCCAGCAGCCCTCCCCGTTCGCCAAGTCCCTGCTCTTCGGCTACGTGGCGCAGTTCCTCTACGAGGGCGATTCGCCCCTCGCCGAGCGCCGGGCCGCCGCGCTGGCGCTGGATTCGACCCTGCTCAACGAGCTGCTCGGCCGGGTGGAGCTGCGCGAACTGCTCGACGCCAAGGTCATCGACGCCACCGAGCGGGAGCTGCAGCGGCTTGCGCCGGACCGGAAGGTGCGCGGGCTGGAGGGGGTCGCGGATCTGCTGCGCCTGCTGGGCCCGCTGACCCCGGAGGACGTCGCTGCCCGGCTCGAACCGGCGGCCGGGCCTGGTCCGGCGGCTGGGCTTGCCGCAGCAGCTGAGCCTACGGCGGCGCCTGAGTCCGGCCCGGAGGCAGCGTTTGGCCCTGAGGCCGGGCTTGCCGGGGCTCCCGAATCGGAGCCGGCGGCCGAGAGCATGGCCCCCGTCGCCGATGCCACCACGCATCTGGTGGCGCTCCAGCGCGCCAACCGCGCCATCAAGGTCAACATCGGCGGCGCCGAACGCTACGCCGCGGTGGAGGACGCCGCACGGCTGCGCGACGCCCTCGGCGTCCCGCTGCCGATGGGTGTGCCGCTGGCCTTCATCGAGCCGGTCGCTGATCCGCTGGGCGACCTCGTCTCACGCTATGCCCGCACCCACGGCCCGTTCACCTCCTCGGAGGCCGCCGCCCGGCTGGGACTCGGCGTCGCCGTCGTCGGCACCGCGCTGAAGCGGCTCGCCGCGGACGGACGGGTGGTGGAAGGCGAGTTCCGCCCGCACGCCGCATCCCCGGCTCCGGCCCCGGCGCCAGCTCCCGGAGCCGACGGCGGCGGCGCGGGCTCCAGCGACGCCGGGACCCCGGGCACCGCCGCGCCCGCGGCGCCGTCGCTGGCGGGCGTCAGTGAATGGTGCGATGCCGAAGTCCTGCGCAAGCTCCGCCGCCGTTCGCTCGCCGCACTGCGCGCCGAGGTCGAGCCCGTGGATGCCGCCGCGTACGGCCGCTTCCTGCCGGCCTGGCAGAACGTCCGGGTCCCGGGCAAGCGCGGGCAGTCGGCGCTGCGGGGACTGGACGGGATCATCACGGCCGTCGACCAGCTGTCCGGTGTGCCCATTCCGGCCTCCGCGTGGGAACCGCTGGTCCTCGCCAGCCGGGTGTCCGACTACCAGCCCGCCATGCTGGATGAGCTGATGGCCGCCGGTGAGGTGCTCTGGTCCGGCGCCGGCGCGCTCCCCGGCAACGACGGCTGGATCAGCCTGCACCTGGCCGATGCGGCCGAGCTGACCCTGAACCCGGCCATCGACTTCGAGCCCGGCGATGCGCAGCAGCGGCTGCTGGACCACTTGCGCAACAACGGCGGTGGCTACTTCTTCCGGCAGCTGACGGACGTTGCCGGCGGTATGGATTCGGTGCTCAGCGACCAGGACGTCGTCTCCGCGCTGTGGGACCTCGCCTGGGCGGGCCGGATCACGGGCGATACCTTCGCCCCGGTCCGGGCCATGATTGCCGGCGGCCACACCGCGCACCGGCAGGTCTCCCGGGCCCCGCGGGCCCGGGCCCCCCGGTTGAGCCGGCTGGGACGCGCCCACGGGACCGGTCTGCTCGGATCCCCGGGGCTGACCGGGGGCCGGTACGGTTCCGCGAGCGGCGCGGCGGCCACTCCGCCGCTGGCCGCCGGCCGCTGGTCCGCGCTGCCCGCCCCCGAACTGGATGCCACCATCCACGCCCGGGCCACCGCGGAACTCCTGCTGGACCGGTACGGCGTGGTCACCCGCGGGTCCGTCATGGCCGAGAACATCCTGGGCGGCTTCGGACTGATGTACAAGGTCCTGGCGCGGCTGGAGGAAGCCGGACGGTGCCGCCGCGGCTACTTCATCGAGCACCTGGGCGCGGCACAGTTCGCCGTCCCCGCGACCGTGGACCGGCTGCGCTCCTACGCCGAGGACACCCAGCTCCACAAACCCGAGCCGGTGGCCCTGGCGCTGGCCGCGACGGACCCCGCCAACCCCTACGGCGCCGCCCTTCCCTGGCCTGCACTGAACGTCGAAGCGGGAACCGGCCACCGTCCGGGCCGGAAGGCCGGCGCCCTGGTGGTGCTCGTCGACGGCGCCCTGGCCCTCTATGTGGAACGCGGCGGCAAGACCCTGCTGGCCTTCAGCGAGGACACCGAGGTCCTGGCCGCGGCCGGCGCCGCCCTGGTCGGCGTGGTCACCCGGGGCGCGGTGGACAAACTGATCATGGAAAAGGTCAACGGCCACGGCATTCTCGACACACCCATCGCCGCCGCCCTGGCCCACGCCGGTGCCTACTCCACGCCGAAGGGACTGAGGATCCGTGCCTGAGGGCGATTCAGTGTTCCGCGCCGCCGCCCAGTTGCATGCCGCGCTGGCCGGCCAGCAGCTCATCTCCTCCGACTTCCGGGTGCCCCGGTTCGCCACGCTCAAACTGGGCGGTTGGACCGTGACGGAGGTGGTCCCCCGCGGCAAACACCTGCTCATGCGGCTCGAGGGCCCGGCCCGTGCCGGTGACGGCGGCATCCCGGCGGCACCGGACCGCCTGACGATCCATTCCCACCTCAAGATGGAAGGCACCTGGCAGGTCTACCCGCCGGGCGGCCGCTGGCGGAAGCCGGGGTTCACCGCGCGTTGTGTGCTGCGCACCGCGGCGGCAGACGCCGTCGGGTTCTCGCTGGGCATCCTCGAGGTGGTCCGCACCTCCGAGGAAGATTCCGTCGTCGGCCACCTCGGTCCCGATCTGCTGGGTCCGGACTGGGACCTGGCCGAGGCGGAGCGGCGGATCCGTGCGGCGCCGGACGTCCCGATCGGCGTCGCACTGCTGGACCAGCGGAACCTCGCCGGGATCGGCAACATCTACCGCTGCGAGGCCTGCTTCCTCTCCGGCGTGCACCCGGCGGCACCCGTCTCGGCAGTGCCCGACGTGGCGGCCATGATCACCGACGCCAAGGTGCTGCTGGAGGCCAACCTGGGAGCCGGGCGCCGGACCACGGTCCTGAATCGGCGCGGCGCTGTGGTCGGCCGGAGTTCCGGGCTGCCCGGTTACTGGGTCTACCGGCGCGAAAACCAGCCGTGCCTGAAGTGCCGGACGCCGGTGCGGCGCGGAGTCCTCGCCAAAGCCACCGGCACCGAAGAGCGGGACATCTACTGGTGCCCGACATGCCAGCCGCTGCCGGGGCCCGCTTAGTTCCACTCCGCGGTTCGTGCCGCGGCGGCCTGGCTGGCAGCGCCAGGCTGCGGCGGCCTGGCGCGCGGCGCCCTAAGGTGCGGCGCCCTAAGGTGCAGCGGCTATAGGTGCGGCGCCCAAGGTGCCGCGACCGCGGGATCGGCTGCCGCCGCCGGCTGCCCGGACTTCTTCAACTCCGGCACGGTGAACCGCGGCAGCAGGAGTTGCACCAGCGGGCCGATGGCCAGGGCGTAGAGCACGGTCCCGATGCCCACGGAGCCGCCGAGCAGCCAGCCCGCGGCGAGGACCACAATCTCAATGCCGGTCCGGGACGTCCGGACCGACCAGCCGGTCCGGCGGGCGAGTCCGGTCATCAGGCCATCCCGCGCACCGGGACCCAGCCGGGCACCGATATAGCAGGCGGAGGCGATCCCGTTGAGAACGATGGCGCCGGCGAGCATGCCGGCCTGCCCGCCAAGGTGGGAGAACTCCGGGATCAGCGCCAGCCCGACGTCGGCGAAGACGCCCACCAGCACGGCGTTGCACAAGGTGCCGAAGCCGGGCCACTGCCGCAGCGGAATCCACAGGAGCAGCACCAGGAAACTCACGATCACCACGACCGTGCCAATGCTCAGCCCGGTCTTGATCGCGAGGCCCTGGTGGAACACGTCCCAGGGGTCCAGGCCGAGGCCGGCGCGGATGAACATGGCCAGGGATATGCCGTACATGGCGAGGCCGATAAGGAGCTGGAGGAGCCTGCGGGTCATCATGAACCCCATCCTCCACGAAAACTGGCATTGCATTCCATAGCCAGTTTGAAATACTGGCTTTATGTCTGGATCCCTGAACCCCAGTTCGCTCGCCCGATTGCTCGGCGAGTGGAACCTCGGCGCGGCCCCCGCGTACCGGGAGCTCGCCGACGTCGTCCGCCTGCTGGTCCTCGACGGCCGGGTGCCGCTGGATGTCGCGCTGCCCAGCGAACGGGCCCTGGCCGCGACGCTCGGCATCAGCCGCACGACCGTCACCGCCGCCTATTCCCTGCTGCGCGAGCAGGGCTTCCTCAGCAGCGGCCAGGGCAGCCGGGGCCGGACGTGCATCCCGCAGTCCGGTCCGCCGGGCGGCCACAGAGGCGGCGGTGCGCATCTCAGCGGCGCTCCCGGCCTGGCCGTTCCGGACGGAATCCTCGACCTCGCCTATGCCTCGCTGCCGGCCAGCGGCGAGGTGGTGCACCGGGCATTCGCCTCCGCGCTGACTGAACTGCCGGCGCTGCTGCCCGGTTTCGGCTATGACGCGCTCGGGGTGATCCCGCTGAGGGAGGCCATCGCCCGGCACTATTCCGCAGCCGGAGTGCCCACCACCGCGCGGCAGATTCTCGTGACGTCCGGCGCGCAGCACGCGCTGAACATCGTGCTCCGCACCCTGGCCGGCCGGTCCGACAAGGTCCTGGTGGAGCATCCGAGCTACCCGAATGCGCTCGACGCCATCCGGGCCGCGGGCTGCCGGCTGGTGCCCGTGGCCATGCCCGCCGCTGTCCACCCGCACCCCCGGTCCGGGGCTTCCGGCGGCCGTCCGGGCTGGGATCTGGAGGCGATCGAGACCGCGCTGAGGCAGCAGCGGCCCGCCATGGCCTACGTGGTCCCGGACTTCCACAACCCCACCGGGCGGCTGATGCCGGATTCCCAGCGGCGCCGGCTGGTCCGTGCCGCCGCCGCAGCCGGCACCGTGCTCGTTGTGGACGAGACGCTCCGGGAGCTGAACCTCGACGGCGTTGACTCCACGCCGCTGGCCGCCTTCAGCCCCGCCGTTGTCTCCATCGGCTCCCTGAGCAAGTCGCATTGGGCCGGGCTCCGGACCGGCTGGATCCGGGCCGAGGAGCCGCTGATCCAGCGGTTCGCCGCCGCGCGCACCACCATGGACCTCGGCGGCCCGGTGGTGGAACAGCTCGCGGCGGCCCATCTGGTCAACGCACTCGCCGAACCGCTCCCGGCACGCCTGGCCTCCCTGCGCGACAACCGGGACGCGCTGCTGGAGCTCATCGCCGGACGGCTTCCGGGCTGGCAGAGCGAACGGCCCGACGGCGGCTTGTCCGTGTGGTGCCGCCTCCCGGCCCCGATCAGCACAGCCCTCGCCGTGGTGGCCCCGGACTTCGGCATCCGGCTGGCGGCCGGACCCCGCTTCGGCACGGGCGGCGCCTTCGAGCACTATCTCCGGGTGCCGTTTACGCTCCCGCCGGAGCAGCTCGAGACCGCGGTGGCGGCGCTGCGGTCCGCCCAGGACAAGCTGGAGGCGTCCCCGCAGCTGCGGCGCAGCCTCGGAGCCCCGCCCGCGGCCGCCATCGCCTGACACCCGCCGCCGGGCACCCGCCCAAGGGCCGCGGTGGGTGCGCTGGTGGGGCCCGGCGACGCGGAAACTACTCCACGACGCGCAAAAGTCCTGGCGCGCCCTTACTCCGGCGTCGCCAGGACTTTTGCGTGTCGGCCTGGGTTTTGGGTGTCGCCGAGCAGGCCTCGCGTCGCCGGCACGTTTGCGTGTCGCCCGGGATTTCCGGTGTCGCCGCAGGCCGCCCCGCCGCCAGAAGGTGCGGGCGGGTTAGGCGTAGACCTTCCCGAGGAACCCGCCCCATGCCTTCGCCGTGGATTCGGAATCCCCGCCGCCGCTGAAATCGTGGACGGTCATGCCGACCGTGGCGCCGAAGGCATTGCGGCCGAAGAACCGGTACAGCGTGTCCGCGGTGCGCAGGCCGAGGAAGTTCTCGTTGGCGAAGTCCACCTCCCCCGCGAGCTGGCCGACGCCGTCGAGCTCCAGCTCCACGGTGCTGCCGGGCTCCGCGCCTTCCACGCCCAGGGCCTTCCTGAGCCGCACAAAGCCGTCCGGCGCCGCCGAGGCGGCAGGTGCCTGGATGTCCGTGAACACCACCGGCTTGCCGTCAAAGTACTTCAAGTACTGGCCGAGGGTGTGCAGGTAGAACTCGGTGTGCTTGGAGGCGCCGTCGTACTGCTGGTCCCAGTTCTCGGTGAAGATGCCGCTGTGGACGTAGTGCAGCCGGGCGCGGCCCCCGTCGAGCGGTTCCAGCACATGCTCCAGCTGGTTGAACCAGCCGTCCGGGCCCTCCATCCGCGAGACCAGGTGGCGGGGGTAGTCCTCGACGGGCCGCACGGCCGGCCACTCGTCGGTGGGGAACATCCAGCCGGCCTCGTTCTTGGTGACCGCCTCCCAGACGCGTTCCGGGGTGGCGGGCAGTTCCGTGTCAACGATGATTTCGAAGTTGCGCTTGTCAGTCATTGTCCTGCTCCTTAGCTGATGGGTGTGTGGGTGGCGCCTTGTGTGGTGCCGTTTTCAGTGTTGGGTGAAGCGCGACGACGAGGCGGTGCTTGCGTCCGCCGCCCGCGGTGGTGCTCTCCGCCGGTACCCCCGCTACGCCGTCGTGGTATTTGTCCACGAGCCGGGTCACCGCGACGCCCAGTTCCTCGGCGAACGCGGCCCGGTCCGCGGCGGTGCGGAAGGTGATCTCGCCGTCGATGGCAAACGTGGCGAGGTGCTGTTTGGCTGCGACGGCGCCGGTGATGAGCTGGCCCATCTCCTGGACCATGCGGCTGGCGAGCGCCAGCAGCCAGAAGGCCGAAAACCGGTCGGAGAACCGGTGCGGGTCCGGGGCCACGGAGGCCAGCGCCGCCGGGGAAATCAGGTACGAGGCGGCGCTGGCCTGCAGGATGCGCTCCGTGACGTTGCCCTTGCGGCGCTCCGCCACGAGCTCCACCAGCCCGTGGCGTTCCAGGGCCTTCAGGTGGTAGTTGACCTTCTGGCGCGGCAGGCCCACTTTCGCGGCGAGCTGTGTGGCCGAGCCGGGTTCGGCGAGCTCCATCAGGATGCGGGTCCGGATCGGGTCCAGCGAGGCCTCCGCCGCGGCCGGGTCTTCGATCACTTCGATGTCCAACATGCTTCCAGTGTGGCCACCGACAGTTTTATTTGTCAAGAACTTTTTAACCGTCGGAGGGATGGTGCGCCGGGTCCGTGCGCCGAGGTCTCCGGAGGCCTGCTGGCTCGCCGGCGGCTTACGGCGAAATCGAATGCTTCCGGCGATCTCGCCGCGGGCCACCGGCGGGCGGGGCGGGGCCGGCAAAGTAGAATGGACCGGTGATGCAATCCCCCCTGCCCGTGCGCGACGGCGTCAACGCGACCCGCCTCCGCCTCCCGGACGAGGGGCCCTGGGACACCGCAATGGACTACATGATGCACCGCTGGGGCCATATCGACCCCCAGGGCATCGAGGACCGCTTCGACGCCGGCGAGATCGTGGGCGAGGCCGGCATCGCCCTGGACCGCGCCACCCCGCTGCGGAACCACACCTTCATCTGGTACTACCGCACCCTGCCGCCGGAAGTCCGGATCCCGGTGGAACTGAACATCCTGCACCAGGACGACCACCTCCTTGTAGTGGACAAGCCGCACTTCCTGCCCACCACCCCCGGCGGCACCTACATCCAGGAGTCCGCGCTGGTGCGGCTCCGGAACCAGCTGAACCTGCCCGACCTCATTCCCATGCACCGGCTGGACCGCATGACCGCCGGGATCCTGCTGCTCTCCACAAATCCCGAGACCCGGGGCAAATACCAGGTGCTCTTCGAAAAGCGCCAGGTCCAGAAGGAATACGAGTGTGTGGCCGCGGCCCGGCCCGCGCCCGGGCACCCCGCCGTCGACTTCCCCGTGGTGGTCCGGAATCGGATGACGAAGTCCCGCAGCTACCTGCTCGCCGAGGTGATCGCCGGCGAGCCCAACGCCGAAACCCGGATCGAACGGCTGCAGACCTTCCCCGGACCCGGCCCAGACACTCCCCCAGGGAAGGTCCCGGGTACCGGGGACGACGGCGCCGCCGGTCGCCGTGCGCTGTACCGGCTCGAGCCGCACTCGGGCAAGACCCACCAGCTCCGCGTGCACATGGCCTCCCTGGGACTGGGGATCGTCAACGACGCCTTCTACCCTGAGCTGCTGGACAAGGCGCCGGACGATTACTCGAAACCGCTCCAGCTGCTCGCGCGCGGGATCCGGTTCGCCGACCCGATCACCGGCAAGCCGGTGGAGTACCGCAGCGGGCTGGAGCTCAGCGAAGCCCGCTGAGCGGCCGCAGGAAGCTAAGCCCGACGCCACGGACGGGCGGCAGCCCGGAAATGAGGTACCTTGTGCCCATGGACTTCGGCAGCGCAGACGGCTGGGGGGACGCGATCTATTTCTGGATCATCCCGGTTGTTATGGGCGATGCCCTTTTCCCGCCCCTCCCCTCCGAAATGGTGGTCATCACCGGCGGCGCCCTGTCCGCCGTCGGGCGCGCCAACGCCTTCCTGGTGGTTTTCCTGGCCGCCGCAGCGTCCTGGCTGGGCGACATCCTGGTGTTCCAGCTCTTCAAGCGGCGCCTGAGCCATACCCTGGACCGCTGGCGGTGGGGCCGGTCGTTCCATCAGGCCGTCCACACCGCCATCGCGAAAGCCGGCCGGTCCACCACCTACGGGGCGATCATCGGAATCCGCTTCATCCCGGGCGGACGGCTGGCGACAACGGCCGCCGCCGGCATCGCCAACGTCTCCACCCGCGGATTCAGCCTCTGCGCGGCCCTCGGCGGCCTCCTCTGGGCCGTCTGGTCCGTCAGTCTCGGCTATGTCACCGGCGCAGCCACCGGGCTGCCGTTCTGGGCGAGCTCCCTGATCGGCGTCGGCGTCGGGGTCCTGGTCGGAGTCATCCTGGGCGTGATCGTCACGCGCAGGCGCGGCAACCGCTCCCCCGTCGTGGACGGACCCGACGAGGAACTCGACTTCTGAAGCGGGCGGAACCCGACTAGACGGGCGCCCAGCGGCCGCGGTTGCGGCGGAGCACCATCAGATGGCCGGTCACCGCCACGCGTTCGACGGCGTCGCGCATCATCGCGGCCGACTCGAGCGCCTGGCGGTTCTCGCTGCTGTACGAGGTGGGCTCGACCAGGAAGCGCAGGTTCAGTTGCGGAACCCCGCCGGCCAGGTCCAGCTGGTTCGCCTCGACGTGGTGCCGCGTCTCCAGGGCTTCGACGGCAGCGGCCATCACGGACTCCGGCGGGTTGCCCGGCTTGAGCCCGGTGATCTTCAGTCTGGTCTGGAACGACGGCATGGAACAACCCTAGATGAAGCGGTACGACCGGGCCCGCTAGCCACCAGTGCCGGGGTCGGGGTTCCTCACCGGAGCCGTCCAGCGTTCCTCAATATGGCCGAACCGCCACACCCCCATGGCCAGCACCCAGGTGCCCAGGAACAGGGCGACAACCGTGTACCCCACCGAGTCCAGGTCGATGCCGCCGATTGCGGACAGCGGGCCCGTGCTGATCCCGGCCCGTTCCACGAGGATTGACACCAGTTCGATGGAGCCGATGCCCAGTGCCACGGCCACCGACAGCGCCGTTATGACGATGTTGTAATAGATCCGGCGGACCGGCCGGGACACGGCCCAGCCGTAGGCGAAGTTCATGAGGCACCCGTCCAGGGAGTCCAGCAGGCTCATCCCCGCGGCAAAGATCACGGGCAGCGTCATGATCGCGTACCAGGGCAGTGCGGAAGCCGCGGCGCCGCCGGCCAGAATCAGGAGGCTGACCTCGGTGGCGGTGTCGAAGCCGAGCCCGAACAGCAGTCCGACGCCGTACACGTGCCACGGACGGGTCACCAGCCGTGTGACCCGGCCGAACACCCGGTACAGCACACCCGGCGGGGGCCCCTGCCCTGCCAGGTCTGCCCCGGATTCTTCACTCTTCCGCATCCGCGCTACGGACCGGATAATGCCCCGCAGCACCACCAGGTTCAGGACGCCGATGCCCACCAGGAACACGCCGGAGACTGTGGTGCCCACCAGGCCCAGAAAGGAATGGAGCTCCGACGTTCCCTCGGCGGCCGGGTCCGCCAGGCTGCGGATTCCGGCCGCCAGCAGCGCGCACAGGCCGAACACTATGCTCGAGTGGCCCAGCGAAAACCAGAAACCCACGGACATGCTGCGCTTGCCATCGGCACGGAGCTTGCGGGTGATGTTGTCGATCGCGGCGATGTGGTCGGCGTCGAATGCGTGGCGCAGGCCCAGCGTGTAGGCGGCTACGCCGAGGCCGATGCCAAAGACTCCGGTGGAACCGACGGGGACGTTTCGCGGGTCCGCCACCCCGGCCAGGACGCCCCAGCCCAGGACGTGGAGGAAAGCGACGAACATGACCATTCCGCCGACCGATGCCCACTCCCGGCCTGAAAGGGCACTGCGCGCGCCGCGGATTCGGCCCTGGCGCGTAACCTCCGGTTGCTCCATGATCCAGCCTCGGGTTCCCCTTGCGGTCCCGCTGCCGCGTCGGCATGGCCGCTTTAGCGGCAGTATACGCCCGCGTAACTTCGGGTGGTTGTGTTTTATCTGGCCCGCGCCTATCTTGGCAGGAAGGAGTGCCGCCATGCACGAACTCTCTATTACCCAGAGCCTTGTTGAAGCCGTCCTCGACCGAACCGGCGAGCGGAAAGTCATTGCGGTCAACGTGCAGGTGGGCCCCCTGTCCGGTGTTCTCCCGGATGCAATGCGCTTCTGCTTCGACGTCGCATCCGCGGGCACCCCTCTGGACGGCGCCCAGTTGATGATCGACGAACCGCGCGGCCTGGCCCGGTGCAGAAACTGCCACGACGAGTTCGAACCGGCCGACCTGATCCTGCTGTGTCCCTGCGGAAGCGCCGACGTCGAAATCCTCAGCGGCCGCGAACTCATGCTGATGTCGGTGGAGGTGGCGTAGCAAGTGTGTACAACATGCGGATGCGGCGACGAAACGAACGTCAGGGTTTCCACACTGCAGGAATCCTCAAGCGCACCGCTGCCCGTGCACCCGCACGACCATTCCCACGGGCACACACACGACCACGGTCCGGACCACGAGCACCCGCACGTTCACAACCCGGAAACCATCCCGCTGGAACAGAGCCTGCTCGCGAAAAACGAGCTGCTCGCGGCGAGGAACCGGGGCTGGCTGGAAGGCCGGGGAATCCGCGCGCTGAACGTGATGAGCTCCCCGGGGGCGGGCAAGACCACGCTGCTGGTCCGCACCCTCGCCGACCTGGGCGAGCGGTTGCAGGCCGGCGTCGTCGAGGGCGATCAGGAGACGTCCCTGGACGCGGACCGCATCCGTGCGGTGGGACGGCCCGTCGTCCAGATCAACACCGGTGCCGGCTGCCATCTGGACGCCGACATGCTCCGGCGGGGGCTGGACGCCCTGGATCCCGGAACCGGGTCCACGGTGTTCATCGAGAACGTGGGCAACCTGGTCTGCCCCGCCCTGTTTGACCTCGGCGAAGCAGCGAAAGTAGTAGTCGTTTCCGTGACGGAAGGTGATGACAAGCCGCAGAAATACCCGCACATGTTCAGGGCAGCCGATCTGGTGATCATCAACAAGTCGGATCTGCTCCCCTACGTTGATTTCGACGTCGACGGGTTCCGGCGCAGGGCCCGTCAGCTCAATCCGCGCACCGATTTCCTGGTCCTTTCGGCCACCACCGGCGATGGCCTCGCCGGCTGGTATGACTGGCTCGGCGGAACCAGTTCCCGGTCAGCCACTTTGACTGGATCTTTGACGGACACACTGAGCCCCTAAAGGGCCTCCGAAAGAGGCAACAATGCCTACTGAAACTTCTCTGAAGGCCGAAGAAACCCTTATCCATGTGCTGTGGATCAACGCAGGGCTCAGCTGCGACGGCGATTCTGTGGCCCTGACGGCGGCCACGCAGCCCAGCGTCGAGGAGATAGCCCTCGGCGCCCTGCCCGGCCTGCCGCGCATTGCCATGCATTGGCCCCTGATCGACTTCGAATGCGGACCGCAGGAAGGGGCCGACGACTTCCTGGAGTGGTTCCGCAAGGCGGACCGCGGCGAACTGGAGCCGTTTGTCCTCGTGGTGGAGGGGTCCATCCCCAACGAAAAGCTCCACGCCCCCGGCGGCTACTGGTGCGGATTCGGGAACGACCTCGAGACCGGCCAGCCGATCACGACCAGCGAATGGCTCGACCGCCTGGCCCCCAAGGCCACCGCCATCATCGCGGCGGGGACCTGCGCCACTTACGGCGGCATCCACGCGATGGCGGGAAACCCCACCGGGGCCATGGGCGTGCCGGATTACCTCGGCTACAACTGGAAGTCCAAGGCGGGGATCCCCATCGTCTGCGTTCCGGGGTGCCCGATCCAGCCGGACAATCTCTCCGAAACAATGACCTACCTGCTCTATCAGGCCACCGGCCAGGCGCCGATGATTCCGCTGGACGACGCACTGCGGCCCACGTGGCTTTTCGGCCAGACTGTTCATGAGGGGTGTGACCGGGCCGGCTACTACGAACAGGGTGACTTCGCCACCGAGTATGGCTCCCCCAAATGCATCGTCAAGCTCGGCTGCTGGGGCCCGGTGGTCAAGTGCAACGTCCCCAAACGCGGCTGGATGAACGGCGTCGGCGGCTGCCCGAATGTCGGCGGCATCTGCATCGGCTGCACCATGCCGGGGTTCCCGGACAAGTTCATGCCCTTTATGGATGAGCCTCCCGGCGGAAAGCTCTCAACGAACACCATCCGCCCGTACGGTTCGGCCATCAGGGCGCTGCGTGGAATCACCACCCACACCCTGGACCAGGAGCCCAAGTGGCGCCGGCCCGGTACTGAGCTCCTTACCGGTGCCCGGCGCACCTGGTAGCACCCACTTCCAGACAGGTGAAGAACATGACCTCAACGATTCCAATGCCTTCCGGAAGCGGAACAGGTGACAACAATCTGGTGGAGATGGCGTGGGACCCCATCACGAGGATCGTCGGCAGCCTCGGCATCTACACCAAGATCGACTTTGCGAACAAACAGGTGGTGGAGTGCAAGAGCACCTCCTCGATCTTCCGCGGATACTCCATCTTCATGAAGGGCAAGGACCCGCGGGACGCGCACTTCATCACCAGCCGGATCTGCGGGATCTGCGGGGACAACCACGCCACATGCTCCTGCTACGCCCAGAACATGGCCTACGGCGTCAAGCCGCCAAACCTCGGCGAATGGATCGTGAACCTCGGCGAAGCCGCCGAGTACATGTTCGACCACAACATCTTCCAGGAAAACCTCGTCGGCGTCGACTACTGCGAAAAGATGGTCTCGGAGACGAACCCCGGGGTGCTGGCCAAGGCCGAGAACACCCGTGCACCGCATGAGGGTGACCACGGCTACCGGACCATCGCCGACATCATGCGGTCGCTCAACCCGTTCACCGGGGAGTTCTACCGCGAGGCGCTGCAGGTCAGCCGGGCAACCCGCGAAATGTTCTGCCTCATGGAGGGCCGCCACGTTCACCCGTCCACGCTTTACCCGGGCGGAGTGGGAACGGTTGCCACCATCCAGCTGATGACGGACTACATCACCCGGCTCATGCGCTACGTGGAGTTCATGAAGAAGGTCGTCCCCATGCATGACGACCTGTTCGACTTCTTCTACGAGGCCCTGCCGGGCTACGAACAGGTGGGGCTGCGGCGCACGCTGCTGGGCTGCTGGGGCTCGCTCCAGGATCCCGACTACTGCAACTTCGAGTACAAGGACATGACCGAGTGGGGCCGGAAGATGTTCGTCACGCCCGGCGTTGTGGTGGACGGCAAACTCGTCACTACCGACCTGGTGCGGATCAACCTGGGCATCCGGATCATGCTCGGTTCCTCCTACTATGAGGACTGGGAAGGCCAGGAAATGTTTGTGACCCACGATCCGCTGGGCAATCCCGTGGACCGCCGGCATCCCTGGAACCAGCACACCAACCCGCGGCCGCAAAAGCGGGACCTCGCAGAGAAATACAGCTGGGTGATGTCGCCGCGCTGGTTTGACGGCCAGGACAACCTGGCACTGGACACCGGCGGCGGCCCGCTGGCCCGCCTCTGGGCGACGGCGCTCGCCGGCCTGGTGGACATCGGCTACATCAAGGCCACCGGCCGGAGCGTCCAGATCAACCTGCCCAAGACCGCGCTGAAAGGTCCTGTTTCCTTCGAGTGGAACATCCCGCAGTGGAGCAACACCCTGGAACGCAACCGGGCCCGCACCTACTTCCAGGCCTACGCCGCCGCCGCCGCACTGCACTTCGCGGAGAAGGCACTCGAGGAGATCCGCGCCGGGCGCACCAAGACGTGGGAGAGCTTCGAGGTTCCGGACGAAGCCATCAGCTGCGGATTCACAGAGGCCGTGCGGGGCGTCCTATCCCACCACATGGTGATCCGCGACGGGAAGATCGCCAACTACCATCCCTACCCGCCGACCCCCTGGAACGCCAGCCCCACGGACTCCGCCGGAACCGCCGGCCCCTACGAGGACGCCGTCCAGGGGCAGCCGATCTTCGAGGAGAACGACCGCGAGCACTTCAAGGGCATCGACATCATGCGCACCGTCCGCAGCTTCGACCCCTGCCTGCCCTGCGGGGTGCATATGTATCTGGGCAACGGCCAGACCCTGCAGAAGCTGCACTCCCCCACCCAGACACTGACCGGCGAATAGCAGCCATGCCTGGCGAGGACCGGCCGCCGCAGGCCGGCGACCGGATCGAAAGCCTCCTCGACGCCCTCGGAGCCGGCGGGGCGGTGGCCCGCGGGCGCGCCGAGGAACTGGTCCGCCAGGTGACGGAACTCTACGGTTCCGGGCTCGCCCGGATCCTGGAAATCCTCGATGACCGCGGGCAACTGGACGGCGGGACGCTGGACGCGCTGACCGCCGACGAGCTGGTCTCCAGCCTGCTGGTGATCCACGGGCTGCACCCGCAGGACGTCGAAACACGGGTGGCTGCCGCGCTGGACAGTGTCCGTCCCTACCTCGGCTCGCACGGCGGCAACGTGGAACTCCTGGACATCAGCCCCGCGGGGGTCGTGCGGCTGAGGCTGCTCGGCACCTGCCAGGGCTGCCCCTCGTCGTCGGTCACGCTCAAGTTCGCCGTCGAGGAGGCGATCGAGTCAGCCGCGCCGGAGGTCACGGCCATCGAGGTGGTCGAGGAGGAATCCCGTCCGGCAGTTCCGGCCGTGATTCCGGTGGACGCGCTGCTAATCCGGCTGAACCACCCGGCCGATGGCGCGGCAGGCCACGGCCCGGGCGATGCCGGCCGCTGGCACGAGCATGCCGCCGGATCCTGGGAGCCCGTGCCGGAGATTGCCGGGCTGGAACCCGGCGACGTCGCCGGCTTCCTTGTCGGCGGGTACCCGGTGCTCGCCTGCCGGACCGGGCAGGACGTCTACGCCTACCGCGACTACTGCCCGCGCTGCACGGCGTCGATGGCCGGCGCCACCCTCCAGCGTGCCCTCGCGGCACCCGCGGGCGGCGGCCTGCTGCGCTGCCCCTCCTGCCGCGCCCATTTCGACGTTCGGCAGGCCGGGAGCTGCCTGGAGGACCGGAACCTGCACCTGGATCCGCTGCCGCTCCTGGTACGGTCCGGCGTGATGTCCGTGGCCGTGCCGATGGTTTCCGGCCAGGACGCCTGAATGAATCCCGGAGGCAGCACCGAGACCGGCCGGGGCCGGACCGCCCCCGGCGGGCTGCCGGTCACCCTGTTGCGCCGGATCGCGGCCCGCCCACCCGCGCCGCCCGCCGGCGAGCGCTGCGAGATGTGCGGGGAACCCATTCCGGAGGAACATCAGCACATTGTCGACCTGGAGAGCCATGCCATGATGTGCACGTGCCGGCCGTGCTACCTCCTGTTCACTGACGCCACGGCGCATCTGCGCTACCGTTCGGTGCCGGACCGGTACCTGTCCTTTCCCGATTTTGAACTGGGCCCCGGCCAGTGGGACGAGCTGGAAATTCCGGTGGGACTGGCATTCTTCTTCCACAGTTCCAAACTGGACCGGACCGTCGCCTTCTACCCGGGCCCCGCCGGCGCCACCGAGTCCGAGCTTCCGCTGGGCGCCTGGGCCACGGTGCTGGCACAAAACCCGGCGCTTGCGCTGGCGGCACCGGACACGGAGGCGCTGCTGATCCGCGGCCCCGGACCGGACCGATCCCGCGCCGACTGCCATCTGGTCCCCGTGGACGCCTGCTACGAACTCGTGGGGCAGCTCCGCCGCCTCTGGCGCGGGTTCGACGGCGGACAGGAGGCCCGCGAGCAACTCACCGCGTTTTTCGCCCGGCTGGACAGCCGCAGCCGGCCCGCGCCGGAGGACAAAAGCCAATCCCTGGCGGGAGGATCCCCATGACCGAACTGACGTTCGCCGTCGTCGACATCCAGCCGGAGCCCTACGCCGCGGCGCCGCAACTGACCGCCCGGCTCCGGCTGACCGAGTCCACCGGCGCCACCATCCACGCCATCGCATTGCGCTGCCAGGTGCGGATCCTGCCGCAGCGCCGCGGATATGCGGACGAGGAGGAACGCGGGCTCCTGGACCTGTTCGGCGAGCGCGGCCGCTGGCCCACCACGCTTAAGTCGTTCCTCTGGCTGCAGTGCAGCACCATGGTGCAGGGATTCACGGACAGCACCGAAGCGGACCTGCCGCTGCCCTGCACGTTCGACTTCGACGTCGCCGCGTCGAAGTACCTGCACGCCCTCCGGGACGGCGAAATCCCGCTGGAGCTGCTGTTCTCCGGCACCGTCTTCACGAAAGGCCCGGCAGGATTCGGGGTGGAGCAGGTCCCGTGGCACCTCGAAGCCTCGTACCGCCTCCCGGTGGCGGCGTGGCACCGGCTGATGGACCAGTATTTCCCCAATGCGGGCTGGATCAGGCTGGACCGGGATGCTCTGGCCGCCCTGTCGCAGTACAAGGCGGTGCGCGGACTGACGTCCTGGGAGGCCACGGTGGAGTCCCTGCTGTCTGCTGCGGCGACGGGTGTGGGCGGAGAGCGGCTCCCATGACCATGAGCCTGAGCCTGGCCAGGGCAGTCGCCGACGCCGTCCTCTACGAGGGTTACCTGCTGTACCCCTACCGGGCTTCCTCGCAGAAGAACCAGGCCCGCTGGCAGTTTGGAATCCTCGGGCCGCCCGGGGCCGCGGAAGCCGGCGCCGGGGAGGAACCGGCAATGTCCGCCGACTGCCTACTGAGTCCCGGACCGCACGCGGATGTGGAAATCCACCTGCGCTTCCTGCAGTTGCAGACCCGCACCGCCGAAAAAGCGGACGACGCCGGGAACTTCAGCCCGGTGGCGGAACTCACCATCGGAGCCTCCCGCTGGCTGAGCTGGGACGAGGCGGTGGAACAGGAGATCACCCTGGGGCCGTTTCCGGTGGCGGAGCTGGCCCGGGAAGCGCTGCAGCTGCCGGTGGAGATCCCGGCGAGCGAGGAGATTGAGGACCTCGGCGACGGCACCGGCCGGACGGCAGGCAGGTTGGTGCGGCGCCGCCACGCGCTCCGCGGGGAACTCACGCTGGACTCCACCGGCCTGACCCGCGGCCTCCAGCGGTTACGGGTTTCCGTCGCCAACACCGCGGAGCCCGCTGCGGAGCCGGGGAACCGGCAGGACGCCATCGCCGCGTCCTTCATCGGCGCCCACGTGCTCCTCAGCCTGCGGGACGCGGATTTCCTCTCCCTGCTGGACCCGCCAGGATGGGCGCAGGACGCCGTTGCGGACTGCTCGCAGCACCGCTGCTGGCCCGTCCTCGCCGGTCCCGAAGGGCAGACGGACGTGCTGCTGGTCTCGCCGATCATTCTCTACGACCACCCCGCGGTGGCCCCGGAAAGCCCGGTGGCACTCTATGATTCCACCGAAATTGACGAGATCCTCACCTTGCGGGTGCTGACCCTGACCGAGGAAGAAAAATCCGAGGCCCGCGCCACCGATCCCCGCGCGGCCGCGATCATCGACCATTGCGAGGCCATGTCACCGGAGGAACTGCAGCAGCTGCACGGGATCCTGCGCAATCCCCACGCCGTGGAATTCCCGGACATCCGCGGAAGCGCCGCCGGCAGCGGAGGGGACCCGCCCGCCTGGTGGACGCCGGAATCCGAAGCCCTCGTCCAGCCGTCCCTGGATGCCGTTCTGATCAACGGCGTTCCGGTGGCCCGCGGCAGCCGGGTCAGGGTGAACCCGAGCCGGCGCGCCGATGCGCAGGACCTCTTCTTCGCCGGGCAGACCGGGCGGGTCACCAGTGTGCACTTCGACGTCGATGGCAGCACCCACGTGGGCCTGGTGCTTGAAAAGGACCCTGCCGCGGACCTCCATGAAGGCTACGGCCGGTCCTTCTACTACGCACCCGAAGAACTTGAACCGCTTGAGGATGGAGAGGAAGACCCGCAATGAAAACAGTAGGAATGGCCACGGTCGGCCTGCTCGTGGCGCTGACACTGGCGGCCGTATACGCCGGGATTCGGTCGGTCCCCGATATCCAGCGCTACCTGAAAATGCGGCGAATGTGACGTCACCATTCCAGCCGGGCGGTCCCGCCACAGGGACCGCGGATCGCCTACCCCGCGTCCTCGTCGCAGGCGTGGGGAACATGTTCCTGCGCGACGACGGGTTCGGCCCGGAGGTCGCCCGGCGGCTGGCCGTGGCCACAGGCGCGGCGGCGCCCGGCGTGCTGGCGGTGGACTACGGAATCCGCGGCATGCACCTGGCCTACGATCTGCTGGCCGGCGTCGACGTCCTGGTGCTGGTGGATACCGTGCCCCCGGGTTCGGGCACAGGACCGGGCGCGGACTCCGGCGGGGACCCGGAGGCGGCACCGGGACGCATCCGGGTGCTCCGGGTGCGCCCGGAAGACCTCGACGGCGCCGCGTCCCTTGACCCGCACGGCATGGACCCGGTTGCCGTGCTGGGGCGGCTCCGCTCGCTCGGCGGTGAGCTTCCCCTGACCTACGTCGTCGGCTGCGTCCCCGCCGACCTCAGCGAGGGAATCGGCCTCACCGGCCCGGTGGCGGCGGCCGTACCGCAGGCCGTGGCCGCCGTCGAAGAACTGATCGCGCAGCATACGCCCGTCTAGACCCGCGCCCGGGCAAAGCCCGGGCCCAGCGCAACTCAAGGGAGAGCCCATCATGTGCCTTGGAATACCGGGCCAGGTCGTCGAACTGCTCGAAGGCTACGGCAATCAGTTGGCCCTCGTGGACGTGGCCGGAGTACGGCGGAAGATCAACATCGGTCTGCTGGATGAGGGGCCGCTGGAGCCGGGCACCTGGGTCCTCATCCACATGGGCTTCGCCCTGGAACGGGTGGATCCCGCGGGCGCGGAACGGGCCATGGGCGGGCTGGAGCTGATGGGCCGGCCCAGGGACGCCGACAGCGACGCCGGCTAGCCCAGACTAAGAGCGCGCCCCACCTAAATCAGATGAAGGAGAGCATCATGTCACCGACTAATTCGCCCGAGGCCAAGGATCCCGCCGAGGGAACCTCCCCCGGCACAGCCCGCGCCTTTGGCAGCGAGCCGCCGCTCAAGGAACCCGCACAGCCAGGGTCCGACGAGACCCCCGAAGACGCGGCAAGGGCGCCCGAGGGCGTCGGCGAGAGCACCACACGGCGGGGGGAGGACGTGGTTAAGCAGGAGGGTTTGGAGCCCGGGCGGAGAGAAACCGGAACAGACGCGACGCCGGCCGGTCGGCCCTCGGGCGGGTCCTCGCCCCGCGACTCCACCGGGGTCGAGCCTCCGGAGGACCCGGACAGTGCCGCGCCGCAGTCCCCCTAGCCTGCCGCCGTCTAGTGTTCCAGCGCGATCGCGGCGCCGCGGTGTTCGACGCCGCTGTTGGCAATCCGCAGGTGCCGCGCAGTGAAGTGCTTCAGCCGCTCCAGCTGACGCGGGGACAGCCGGTCACAGACCCAATCCCAGTGGAGCGACACCGCGTCCCCCACGGCCAGCCCGGCCACGAACCCGGATCCGTTCACCGCGTATTTCGCGGACTCGACCACGGATTCGCCGACGGCCAGCGAGGTTCCATCCCACACCAGTGGCCGGGACCGGACCACGGCCTCGTCGCCGGTGATCGCCAGCACCTCGCCCCAACGGATGCGGCAGCGGTCGAGCACACTCAAGGCGGTGGCGTGGCGGCGGTCATCGTGGAGCAGGCCCAGCCAAGGGTAGATCTCGAAGACGTGGAAACTGTGGTGGGGAACCCCGCCGGCCAGGACCCCTTCCGCCAGGTGCGGGAATTGCCGTCCCGTGCGGGCCCGGAACCGGTCCTCCATGGAGTTGCCGATGTTGGTTATTCCGACGGAGTCCAGGAGGCTGTTGCCCACCCAGTAGGCTTCCACCACGCGGTAATCGAGGGGATCGCGGATTCCCGTGGAGGCCGCAATCAGCTCCAGGTACGGCCACGCCCCGGCGAAGCCTTTTGCCAGTTCACGGAGGCCTTGGTCCGTCACACCGGACTGGCCGTAATGCAACAACGCATCACTGTCGGGAGGCCCGCAGCTGCCCCTCGAATTGGGCGGGTAGGCGTAGCGGACAAACAACTGGGCACCGTCAAGAATCATGATCTGGCCACCTTCTGCACAAGGTCCTCTGAAAGTAGCACCGGCCCCGAACCCCGACAAGGGGCCCGGCACCGCGGGCCCGTTGACACCCTTGGTCAACGGGGCGATCCTGTGAAGAACCTACGCTCAGGGGGTCAGACCATGCGAGTCGACGATCCAACCCGCCGCACGGTGCTTCAGGCGTTGATGGCGGGAGGATCCGCAGCCCTGCTCACCGGGTGCGGAGCATCCGGCCTCTCCCCCGCAGCCTCGCCCGCCGCCGGCGGGACCGGTTCCGCGGCAACTGACCGCATCAGCATCACGGACCAGCGCGGCAAGACAGTCACCTTCACCAGGCCGGTCACCAGGGTAGTGACCATACCCATGCCGGCAGCGTCGCTGCTGGTCGCCGTCGACCGCAGTGCCGAACATCTGGGTGCCATGCATAACGCGTCCTGGGTCGCGATGCGTGACGGCATCATGGGAACCATGTTTCCGCAGGCGCTGGAACTGCCCCACGACATTGCGACGCAGGACTTCACTCCTAACGTGGAGAGCGTGCGCGCCCTGAACCCCGACGTGGTGATCCAGTGGTCGGACGCCCAACTGATCGAGCCGCTCGAGAACGCCGGGCTGACGGTGATCGGCCTGAAAAATACCGGCAGACAGGAGGACGTGGACGCCTGGGTGACGATGTTCGCCGCCATGCTTGGCAAACCCGAGCGGGCCACCGAAATCAAGGCCCGCAGCGACAAGGAACTCGAAGAAATCTCGTCACTTGCGGCTGGCCGCGGCTCCGAGGGGCCCAGCATTCTCTACTTCAACCGGTTCACCGGCGGGCTCAAAGCCGCGGCGGCCGATACGTACAACGACTTCTACATCAAACTTGTCGGCGGCACCAACCCCGCCACCGGCCAGGACCCGTTGACCGGTTCGGGCATGGTGGGCCTGGACGTGGAGCAGGTCCTGAGATGGGATCCCGAGGTCATCCTGCTGGGCAATTTCGACCAGGCCATGCCCCAGGACATCTATTCGAACCCGGTGTGGCAGACCATTTCCGCTGTCCGCTCGCGGCGCGTCTACAAGGTTCCCCTCGGCGGCTACCGCTGGGACCCCCCAGGGCAGGAATCACCGCTCATGTGGCACTGGCTCACGGCAGTCGCTTTTCCCCAGGAACGGTCAGCGCTGCGCGGCAAAGTTCGTGAATACTTCCAGTTCCTTTATGGCCAGGAGCCCTCGGAGGACGCCCTGGACCGGATTCTGTGGGTCACGGAGAACAGCGGTTCAGCCAATTACCAACAGTTCAATGCTGGATGAGGCCAGTCCAGCGCGGCTGAAGCGCCGTGGCCCGCGGGCCGGCCGGACCGCCCACCGGCCCGGGCCGGGAGTACGCGGCCGGACACTTGCCGTTCTGGGGCCCGTTTCCCTCGCCGCCGTCGTACTGACCGCGGCCGGACTGCTCGCGCTGGCGCTCGGCAGGTTCCACGTGCCGGTGTGGCACGTCGTCCAAATTCTCGCCGCACAGATCGTGCCCTTCCCGCTCGAAGCCAGCGAGACCGAGCAGAACGTCGTCCTGCTCGTGCGGCTTCCCCGGATCCTGCTTGGGCTGCTGGTGGGCGGCGGACTGGCGATCGGCGGTGCCGCCCTGCAGGCCATCTTCCGGAACCCCCTGGTCAGCCCGGAGATCATCGGGGTATCCGCGGGGGCCTCGTTCGGCGGAGCGCTGGCCCTCCTGCTCGGGCTGGGGCCGTTCATGCTGGTCGCGGGTTCTTTCTTCTTCGGCATGGCAGCCCTCGTAATGCTGATCCTGATCACATCGGGCCGCGGCGGCTCCTCGATGCTGATGATCGTGCTCGGCGGTGTCGTTACGGGTTCGTTCTTTTCAGCCTTGGTGGCGCTGGTGACCTACCTCGCGGACCCCAACACCACTCTGCCAGCCATCGTTTTCTGGCTGCTTGGCAGCTTGTCCACCGCGACGTACGCCAAGGTCGCCGTCGCGCTGGTCCCTGTATTGGGCGGCACCGCAGTGCTCCTATTGCTGCGCTGGCGCATCAACGTGCTCTCACTGGGCGACGAGGATGCCGCCGCCCTGGGCGTCAAACCGCGCCCCCTGCGCTGGGTGGTGCTGGTGGCGGTGGCACTGATTGTCGCCGGCGCCGTGGCAGTCAGCGGGGCGGTCAGCTGGGTGGGCCTGGTAGTGCCGCATCTGGCGCGGATGTGGGTGGGCCCGGACCATCGGGTACTCCTGCCGGTGTCCTTCCTTCTCGGCGGCGCCTACATCATCCTGGTCGACACCGTGGCCCGCACCCTTACCGCCGGGGAAATTCCGTTGGGTGTCCTCACTGCCCTTATCGGCGCCCCCGTTTTCTTCCTGCTGCTGCGCCGGAACCGTGACAGGATCTGGGAAAGTGCTTGAGCTGGACGGTGTGGGATTCGGCTACGCCCGGCAGGACTGGGTCTTCCGGGACGTCAGCTTCCGGGTACCGCAAGGCACGGCCACCGCGGTGCTGGGTCCGAACGGCAGCGGCAAAACCACGCTGGTCCGCTGCGCGGCCGGGCTGCTGGCGCCGGCGGCGGGCACGGTCCACCGCGCCGACGGTGCCGGGTACGTGCCGCAGGCCCGCGGCAGCGCGTTCGGGTACACGGCCCTGGACATGGTCCTGATGGGGCGGGCCCGGCAGGTCGGGGTCTTCCGGACACCTGGGGCCAGGGACCGGGCCGCCGCCCTGGACGCGATAGACAGGGTCGGCGTACCCGGACTGCGCAACCGGCGGTTTCCTACCCTCAGCGGCGGCGAGCAGCAACTCATTCTGATAGCCCGGGCCATCGCCGCGGGCTGTCCCGTCCTGGTGCTGGACGAGCCTGCCACCGGGCTCGATCTCAAGAACCAGGTGCGGGTCCTGTCACTCCTGCGCGAGTTGATGGCCGACGGCATGGCCCTGCTCCTGAGCACCCACCACCCGGACCACGCCCTGTACCTGGCCGACAGCGCTGTTCTCCTGAGCCGGAGCGGAACAGTGACCGGCCCCGCGGAAGAGCTGCTCTCGGACACCTCACTCACGGAGCTCTACGGCGTTCCGGTGAGGACCCTGCCCTATGACGACGGCGGCACAGCGCGCCGGACCGTCGTGGTCCCCTACGGGGAGAGCGCAGAACCGCGGCACCGGGAAAACGGCGGACGGTGAAGGACGCCGGACTTAGCCGGTGTTGCGCAGGCCCGCCGCCACGCCGTTGACCGTGATCAGCATGGCGCGCTGGAGTCGCTCGTCGATCTCGCCGTTGGGCATGCTCCCCGCGGCGGCGTCGGAACGGATCCGGCGCAGCAGTTCCACCTGAAGGTAGCTGATCGGATCGAGGTACTGGTCCCGGATCTCCAGGGATCGCTTCAGGGTGGGCTGCGCGTCGAGCAGCAGGTCCTCGCCCGTCAGGTTCTGGATCTCGGTGACGGTCAGCTCGTATTCGGCCCGGATAGTGCGGAACAGGTGGTGGAGTTCCTCCGGGACGAGGGTGGAGACGTAGTAGCCGGCGATGTCCATGTCCGTCTTCGCCAGCGTCATTTCCACGTTGGAGAGCACCGAGCGGAAGAAGTGCCAGCCCTCCATCATCTCCACCAGCTGGGCCGAGTGGCCGGCCTCGCGGGCGGCCTTGAGCCCTGAGCCGACGCCGAACCAGCCCGGGACGATCTGGCGGGACTGCGTCCAGCCGAAGACCCACGGGATGGCCCGCAGGCCCTCGAGGCCCGCGCCGGAATCGGGCCGCTTGGAGGGTCGGGAGCCGATGTTGAGTGACCCCAGCTGTTCCACCGGCGTGGACGCCATGAAGTAGGCGGGCAGGTCCGGGTCATCGATCAGCGTCCGGTACCGGGCGAAGGCGGCATCGGAAATGGTATCCATCACGTGGCCGTAGCGTTCGCGCTGGTCCTCCGAGGTGCGCGGTGTGCGGTGCAGCGCGGAGCCCTGCATGACCGCAGCAAGCGAGAGCTCCAGGTTTTCGCGGGCGAGTTCGGGCAGCGAGTACTTGTCCGAGATGACCTCACCCTGTTCGGTGAACTTGATCTCGCCTTCCAGCACCCCGTTCGGCTGGGCCATGATGGCGTCGTAGGTCGGCCCGCCGCCGCGGCCCACGGACCCGCCGCGGCCGTGGAACAGGCGCACCCGCACCCCGTGCTTCGCCGCGATGTCCCGGAGTTTGCGCTGGGTCTTGTGAATCTCCCACTGGCTGGTCATCACCCCGGATTCCTTGTTGGAGTCCGAGTAGCCGAGCATGATTTCCTGGACGTCGCCGCGCAGCCGGACCAGCTCGCGGTAGGAGGAATCGGAGAGCAGCTGGTCCACAATCTCGGCCGAGGCCCGCAGTTCCTCCACCGTTTCCAGGAGCGGGGCGAAGCCGATTCGGGCGTACGGGGCCGTGCCGAAGAGGCTGACCAGGCCGGCCTCGCGGGCCAGCACCGCCGCTGCCAGGACGTCGTCCGCGCCGCGGGTCATCGAGATGATGTACGTCTCGATCACGTCCGGGCCGTAGGTGCGCAGGGCCCGCCGGATCTCGCGGAAGACGTCGTAGGTGCCGTCGGCGACGCCGTCGAGCTTGATCGGGTGGCCGGACAGCGGGCGGCGGGAGGCGAGCTCGGACCCGAGCACCTCGAGCCGCTCGGAACGGCTGAGTTCCGCGTACCGGACGCCGGGGCCGCCGAGGCGGTCCATCAGCTGCCCTACGGCGTCGTGGTGGTGGTCGGCGTGTTCGCGGATGTCGAGGGTGGCCAGGTGCAAACCGAAGGAGGCGATGGCGCGCCGGACCCGGGCCAGGGCGCCGTCGGCGGCGAGCGCGGCGTGGTGGTTGCGCAGCGAGCGCTCCAGCAGGCCCAGCTCGGCGAGGAGCTCCGCGGTGGCGGTGTAGTCGCGGCCCGGTTCGTGCGTCGATCCGGCGGCGACGCGCCGGCCCGTGTTGAGCAGCTTGGCCTTGATGCAGGTGAGTTTGAGCCGGTACGGCTCCTGGGCATTCAGTTCGAGGACGCGGCGGTCCAGGCCCGGGAGGTTCTTGAGGTCGACGTCGATCGAGTCCAGCAGCTCCTGGTCCGCCCCGGCGAGTGCGGTCGAGTTGGACAGGATGGAGATCAGCCCGTCGATCAGGCCGATGCTGATCCGGATGGCGTGCTGGTTCTGGATCTGCAGGATTTCGCGGGTGACGGCCGCGGTGACGTTGGGGTTGCCGTCCCGGTCGCCGCCGATCCAGGAGCCGAACCGGATCGGCGCCTTCTCCGCGGGGAGGCTGACACCGTGTTCGGCGAGCAGCTCGGAGAGGTCGGAGAGCATCTCCGGCATGGCGTCGCCGAGGATGCCGGTGAGGTAGTAGATCGCGTTGCGGGCCTCGTCCACCGGGGTGGGCCGGACCTGGCGGAGTTCGTCCGTCTGCCACATCTGGTCGATCACCTCGGCGAGCTGGCGGTCCTGGCGGCGCCGCGCGGACGTGCCCTCCGCGGTGCTCTCGGCAAGGATGTCGGAGAGCCGGCGGACCTTGTCCAGCACGGAGCGGCGGGAGGCCTCGGTGGGGTGCGCGGTGAAGATGGGCCGGACGTCGAGTTCGTTCACGACTTCCTGCAGCACCGAGGGGCCGGCCTGGCCGGCGATGTCGGTGACAGCCTTGGCCAGCCAGCCGTCCTTTTCCTGCCGGGTGCGCAGCCCGCGGACCCGGTGCACCTGCTCGGCGGCGTTGGCCAGGTGGAAGTAGAACGCGAAGGCGCGGACCAGGTCGGTCGCCTGCTCCAGGGGCAGCGAGCCGAGCAGTTCCCGGACCTGGGCGACGACGTCGTACGAGCTCCAGGGCCCGGTGGCATCCGCGCCGCCGCGGGCGGCTTCCTTGGACTCCTTGGTCAGCAGGCGCACCTGCTCCACCAGGTCCAGGAGTTCGGGCCCGTGCTGGCGGACCAGGGATTCGCCAAGGAGGGTAGAGACCCTGCGGACGTCCGCGCGCAGTTCGGAGGCAAGATCGGTGCCGGGATTCGTTGCAGTGTCAGCCATGGAGACAATCTTTCGAGAGACTTGGCTCGTACACTGCGCTGGATACTGTGAGCCGGGTTACTTTCTTCCTAAAGATGCTACCCGCAGCCACGGCCGCCGGGGAATCCGTCTCAGATTGTGTCCGGTTCCTTGTCCGGGCAACGTGATGTCTGTCATGTGACTGGCAGTTGTGGCACCTTTCGGGCACCCAAAAGGCGCCACAACTGCGAGTGGGTTTTTGGTGAAGACCTACCGGGCGATTTTGAAGTTGAACGCCCCGGTGCCCAGCGCGCCCCAGAGCCGCACCCAGATCGGCAGGACCATTTCGGCGCCGCGGGCGGTGGTGATGTCGCCCAGGTCAATGATGTCCCGGTGCCCGAACCCCTTAAGCAGCCCGCTCACGATCTCCTTGGCGGCCGCGTCATTGCCGGAAACGAAGACCGAGTGGTCGCCGCCGGCCACACTCGCCGGATCCACCATCACGCTGGCGGTCATCGTGTTGAGGGTCTTGACTACCCGGGCCTCCGGGAAGGCCCGCTGGATCTGTTCGCCGAGGCTGTCGGTGTTCACGGGGTTCAGCGACGGCGGAAACCCGCGGGAGAAGTCCAGCGGGTTCGCGACATCCATGATCACCTTGCCGGCCAGGTTTGCCGCCCCTGCCGCGGTGAGCGCCTCAAGGGAGCCCGCGCCGTTGGTGGCGTTGACGACCAGCTCCGCGCGGGCGGCGGCGTCCGCGAATGTGGCGACGTCGACCCGGCTGTGCGCCGCGTGCCAGGCGGCAAAGGCCGGGCCGCCCGTCGCACCGGGCTCGGTCCGGGCCAGCGTCGCCTTCGGATCCCGCGTGCCGATCACGACGTCATGCCCGAGCGCGGACAGTGCCGCGGCGATCGTGGGGCCAACGGATCCGGTTCCCAGTACAGCAATCTTCACGACGTCCTCAGTTCTGGATGGTTCAGTACGGAATGGCCGGGTCAGGCCATCCCGGGGTAGACACTTCCGTCTACCCCTCAGCAGGAAGCTATCAGACAGGTCTGTCTAGGGCAACCATAGACAGAGTTGTCTGGGTACCATGGAGCCATGACGCCGCCAGCAGCCGCAGCACCACAGGCCGCCCGCACGCCTCCGGGGCAGGCAAGGGACAAGATCCTGGCCACGGCCTTCCGGCTTTTCTACGCCCAGGGGCTCCGGGCCGCCGGCATCGATACGATCATCGCCGAGTCCGGCGTCGCGAAGGCCACGTTCTACAAGTACTTCCCGGCCAAGGATGACCTGATCCTGGCCTACCTGGAGGAGGTCGACGGGGTCTGGACCGGGCAGCTCCACGCTGCGGCGGAAGCTGCCGGACCCGATCCCGCGGCCCAGTTGGTGGGGCTGTTCGATGCCCTGGCCAGCGCCTGCCGCCGCGACGGCTACCGCGGCTGCGCCTTCATCAATGCCGCCGCCGAGTCCGCCTCCGGAACCCGCATCCACGCGCGGACGGTGGCGCACAAGGAACACATCAGGGCCTGGATCCGGAACCTCGCCGTCCAGGCCGGCGCCCCGGATCCGGACCAGCTCGCCCGCAGCCTGACCCTGGTCCTCGACGGCGGCCTGGCCAGCGGGGTGCTCGACGCCGACCCGGCGGCGGCCACCGCCGCCCGCCACACCGCAGCACAACTTGTGTCCGCAAACCTCGGGAGGAACCCGTGACCACTACACAACCCGACCCCGACGCCCAGCTCGCCCGCTGGCGGCGCTTCCGGAACAGCCGCAACACCGCCCTGGCCAGCGAGTACGGCTGGCTGACCCTGACCTCTTTCCAGTGGCTGGAGGAACGGCCGGCGGAAGTCGAACTCGTCCCCGGCCTCTGGTCCACGGACGGCACGACGGCGTTCCTCACCGCCGCGGCGGCCGAGGGATTGACCCTGGTGGAGACCGGCGAGCCCGTGGACGGCACGCTCAGCGCGGCGCTGGCCAATGAGGAATCGCTGCTATGGGTCCAGTACGGCGGCCCGGACGGCCGGCAGGTCGTGGTGGAACTCGCCAGGCGCGCCGACAAGTACGCGGTGCGCACCCGGGATTCGACGTCGCCGGTGTTCACGGGGTTCGACGGCGTTCCCACCTTTGACTACCGGCCGGACCTGGTGGTCGAGGCCACCTTCCACCCCTATCCGGAGCCGGTCGAGGTCCCGATCGGCACCGCCAACCCGCTGGTCGACGGGGTCCACCGGTCCGTCGGCGAATTGGTGTTCCGGCTCCCCGGCAAGGACCACGAGTTCCACCTGCAGGCCGAAGAGGAAAAGCTCGGCGCGCTGACCGTCACCTTCCACGATGAGACCAACGGGGAATCAACCGACGAGTGGCGGAAGGTCTCCACGGCCCGGCCGCGCGTCGACTCGCAGGGAAACCGCACCGTGGTCCTGGACTTCAACCGGGCGATCAACTACCCGAGCGCCTTCACCCCGTACGGCACCTGCCCCATGCCGGTGAAAAACAACAGCCTGGACTACCGGATCGAGGCGGGCGAGAAGGAGCCCGCACTGTTCTAGATCTCGTCTAGACGATCGCGGACACCCCGGTCACGGCCCGGCCCACGATCAGCGTGTTGATCTCGAACGAGCCCTCGTAGGTGTAGATCGCCTCGGCGTCGGCGAAGATCTTGGCCATCCGGTAGTCGGTGACGATGCCGTTGCCGCCCAGCAGGGACCGGCCCATCCCCACGGTCTCCCGCATCCGCGCGCTTACATAGGACTTCGCCAGCGCCACCTGCGGCATGTCCGCGGCGCCCTGGTCCTGCAGCTGCGCGATCCGGACCATCATGCCCATGCTCGCCACGGCGTTGCCGAGCATCGTGACCAGCTGCTGCTGGACCAGCTGGAATTTCGCCAGCGGCCGCCCGAACTGCCGGCGTTCGACGGCGTACTGCCGGGCGACGTCGAACGCCGCCAGCTGCTGGCCCACACCCTGCCAGGCGACCATGATCCGCGAGCCGCGCAGCAGCTCGTTGGTGTCCTCGAAGCTGTTGATCCCGGCGAAGCGGTCAGACTCGGCCACCTGCACGTCCTTGAAGACTATGTCCGCGTTCTGCACCGTGCGCAGCGCGATCTTGTTCTCGATCCGGCTCCGGCTCACCCCCGGCAGGGTGGCGTCCACGATGAAGCCGCGGATGCCGCCGTCGGCCTCGTCACGGGCCCACACCAGCATGTAGTCGCAGAACGTCCCGTTGCCGATCCAGCGCTTGGCGCCGTTGAGCACCCAGCTGTCGCCGCCGTCGGGCGCCCCGCCGGGCACACGCCGGGCGACGGTCTCCATGCCGCCAGCCACGTCGGAGCCATGCTCGGGTTCGGTCAGCGCGAACGCGCCGGTGGTCCGGAGGCTGGCGGCGTCCTCGAGCAGGCGCTCCTTTTGCTCCTCGGAGCCGAAACCGTAGAGCGATTCGACGAAGAGGTCGTGGTGAACCAGGAAGAACGTCGCCAGCGAGGTGTCCACGCGGGTAATCTCGGCGATGACCAGCCCGGCAAACAGGTTGCTGTAACCGCGCTGGGCCGGGGCACTGAGCTCCAGGGCCGCGAGTTTGGGCAGGATGTGCGCGGGGAACTCGGCCTTGTTCCACCACGCGGCGGCGAAGGGAGCCACCTCGCGGGCCAGGAACACCCGCAGTTCTGCCAGCTTTGCCTGCTCACCGGCGTTGAGCATCGACTCGAAGTTGAAGAAATCGGCGGTCGGCAGCCCCGCGACGGATTCAGCGGGAGCGGGCGAAGGGGCGATCCCGGCCGGCATCATTTCGGCCCCATCCGGATGGCGCCGTCGAGGCGGATGGTCTCGCCGTTGAGCATGGCGTTCTCCACGATGTGCGCGGCGAGGTGTGCGTATTCGGCTGGCCGGCCCAGCCGGGACGGGTGCGGCACCTGCTGGCCGAGGGAGTCCTGGGCTTCCTGCGGCAGACCGGCCATCATGGGCGTCTCGAAGATGCCCGGCGCGATGGTGACCACCCGGACCAGCGAGCGCGCCAGTTCGCGGGCGATCGGCAGTGTCATCGCGTGCACCGCGCCCTTGGAGGCGGCGTAGGCCGGCTGGCCGATCTGGCCGTCGAACGCGGCGACGGAGGCGGTGTTGATGATGACGCCGCGCTCCGGCCCGCCGAGCTCGGTTACGGCCGGCTCGGTGGCCGCCATTGCGGCCGCCGCCAGGCGGATGACGTTGAAGGTGCCCACGAGGTTGATCTGGATGACGCGGTTGAAACTCTCCAGCGGCAGCACGCCCTCCCGGCCCAGCACCTTCCCGGGGGTGGCGATGCCGGCACAGTTGACCACGATCCGCAGCGGACCGAGGGCGACGGCGGCGTCGACGGCGGCCTGAATCTCCGCCTCGCTGGTGACGTCGGCGGGAGCGAAAACCGCCCGGTTCCCGGGACTCGTCGGGCTGCCGGATTCGGGGGCCGCAGCCTCGTTGCCCCCGGCGTTCAGCTCGGCGGCGAAGGCCGCACCGGCGGAGCCTGGCAGGTCCACCAGGACCACCGAGGCGCCGGCGTCGAACAGGCGACGCGCCGTCGCGGCACCCAGACCGGAGGCTCCGCCCGTAATCAGCGCAACAGTACCTTTGATGTCCATGCATCCTCCTTGATGTGGAACCCGAGCCCGCCGCGACACTGTGGGCAGCGTCACGCATTTACCGCGAACATTAGTTAGTGAATGTTAACTGGAATGCGGGCGTTCCGCACCTTCACCCTGCCGCTACTAGGCTGGGCCCATGACCCCGGCCGACATTTCCACTTCCCCCGACTGGTCTTTCCGGGCCAATGAAGCGGCCCGCTCGGTGACCAGGTTGTTCGGGCAGCGGCTCTTCTTCCTGCCGGGAACCCACATCGCCGCGATCGTCCGGCCCTCGGGCCGGCTGAAGAACCTGGCCCGGCCCTGGCACTACTGGTGGCAGGCGCACTACGTGGACTGCCTGGTGGACACCGGGCGCCGCGAACTCGGCACGGGCGGGCGGCCCGAGACACGGTTCGACGGCGCGGACCGGCCCAGCGCCGGCCGGCTCGCCTCCCGGCTGGTCACCGGGATCCGGCTCCGCAACTTCCTCACCGTCGTCAACAACTACTACGACGACATGGCCTGGCTGGCGCTGTCCACGCTGCGGCTGGAGCACCTTGCCAGGGACAGCCGCACCAAGGCCGGACGCCGCCGCAACGCCAGGGTCCTGCAGAGCCTCACCCTGCAGTTCCATTCCGCGTCCACGGACGACCTCGGGGGCGGCACCTTCTGGAGCAAGAAACGGGATTTCAAGAACACCCCGGCCACGGCGCCCGTGGCCCTCTATTACGCGCGCACCGGCGAGGCGGCCAGGGCGCAGGCCCTGCTGGACTGGCTGGACGCCCGGCTTTTCGACCCCGAACAGGGCCTGTACCGGGACGGCCTGCGGATTGCCCCCGGCGGCGACGTGGTGCTGGAAAGCGCCATCTACACCTACAACCAGGGCCCGGTCCTGGGCGCACTGCTGGAGCTCGGCGGCGCAGCCAACCTGGCCCGCGCCGCCTCCCTCGTGGCGTCGGTGGCACGCAGCCTCACCCTCCCCGCACCCCTGGCGGGGCGCAGCGCCGCGGTGCTGCGCTGCGAGGGCGCCGGCGACGGCGGCCTGTTCACCGGCATCCTCGCCCGGTATCTGGCCCTCGCCGCGGTCGACCAGCGGCTCCCGGCCGCGACCCGCGCGACGGCCGCGGCGCTCGTCACCGACACGGCCGACGCCTTCTGGGAGGGCCGCCACCTGCTGCCGGCCGGTGACCCACTCGCCCGCCACGGCGGCCGGATCGTGTTCTCCGCCCGCCCCGAACTGCCGGCGCGGGACGCGTACCCGGCCGGCGCCGCCGTCGAACTCTCCACCCAGCTGCAGGCCTGGATGGTACTGGAAGCGGCCGCCGCCATCGCCGCCGCGAATTAAGTCACGCCATAGTTTCGTAATTGATGTGATCCTCATCACTTAACGAGCCCTCGGCTTGGTTGCTTAGGTTTGGCTAACCTACAGTTTTTCGTAGTGAGCATGCCCTAACTTCCCCCGCTCACAGGGGGCTAGGGCTCCTACGACCTTCCTCCAGAAAGCAGCCCCATGAAGATCCGCAAGAACGCGCTGGCAGGTATCGCACTTGCCGCCACCGCCACTCTCGGCCTGGCCGCCTGCGGCTCCGGCGCCGCCACCGCCCCCAGCAGCAGCGCCGCCGCTGACGGGAATATCTCCGGTGAGATCACGGTCTACAACGCCCAGCACGAGTCCCTGACCAAGGAATGGGTGGACGCGTTCACCGCGGAAACCGGCGTCAAGGTCACCATGCGGCAGGGCTCGGACACCGAGATGTCCAACCAGATCATCCAGGAAGGCCAGGCCTCCCCGGCCGATGTCTTCCTCACCGAAAACTCCCCGGCCATGGCCCAGGTGGAAAACGCCGGCCTCTTCGCCGACGTCGACCAGGCCACCATTGATCAGGTGCCTGCCGAGTTCCGTCCCTCCACCAATAAATGGACCGGCATCGCGGCCCGCTCCACCGTGCTGGTGTACGACAAGGCCAAGCTGACCGAAGACCAGCTGCCCACGTCCATGCTGGACCTGGCCAAGCCGGAGTGGCAGGGCAAGTGGGCGGCCTCGCCGTCCGGTGCCGACTTCCAGGCGATCGTCTCCGCCCTGCTGGAACTCAAGGGCGAAGCCGCCACCGAGGAATGGCTCCAGGGCATGAAGGCGAACTCCAAGCCCTACAAGGGCAACAGCACGGCCATGAAGGCGGTCAACGCCGGTGAGGTCGACGCCGCCCTGATCTACCACTACTACTACTACGGCGACCAGGCCAAGACCGGCGAGAACTCCAAGAACGTCACCCCGTACTACTTCAAGAACCAGGACCCGGGCGCCTTCGTGTCCGTCTCCGGCGGCGGCGTGCTGAATTCCTCGAAGAACGCGGCGGCGGCCCAGGCCTTCGTCAAGTTCATCACCGGCAAGAAGGGCCAGGAAGTCCTGCAGAAGGGCACCTCCTTCGAGTACGCCATCGCCTCCGACGTCCCGGCCAACGAAAAGCTCGTCCCGCTGGCGGAACTGCAGGCACCGACGGTGGACCCGGCCAAGCTGAACTCCGCCAAGGTCTCCGAGCTGATGACCAAGGCAGGACTGCTCTAACCACGTGACAACCAAGCTGGCGGCTCCCGGAACATCCGGGGGCACGACGACGGCGGGCAGGGGCAAGCGACCCCGCCCGCCTTTCGGCGTTTCCATTGTTTCCGTGCTGGCCGTGCTGATCGCCCTGTTCGCGCTGATTCCGCTGGGCTACGTCATCGTCATGACGGCCGCCACCGGCTGGGACACCGCCGTGGACCTGATCTTCCGGGCCCGCGTCGGTGAGCTGCTGCTCAACACCGTGCTGCTGATGCTGGTCACCGTGCCGCTGTGCCTGGTCCTCGGCGTCGGCGGCGCCTGGCTCGTGGAACGCACCCAGCTCAGGGGGCACAAATGGTGGGCCGTGCTGCTCGCGGCCCCGCTGGCCATCCCCGCCTTCGTCAACAGTTACGCCTGGGTCTCCGCGGTCCCGTCGCTCGAGGGCCTGTGGTCCGGCGTGCTGATCGCCACGCTGTCCTATTTCCCGCTCGTCTACATCCCGGCCGCCGCCACGCTCAGCCGGCTGGACCCGGCCATCGAACAATCCGCCGCGTCCCTGGGCCTCGGCGCGTGGCGCACCTTCTTCCGGGTGGTGCTGCCGCAGCTGCGCATCGCGATGACCGGCGGGGCGCTGCTCGTCTCCCTGCACCTGCTGGCCGAATACGGCGCCTTCGCGATGATCCGGTTCGACACCTTCACCACCGCGATCATGGTGCAGTACCAGTCCACCTTCAACGGCACCGCCGGGAACATGCTCGCCAGCGTGCTGGTGTTCCTGTGCCTGATCCTGCTGCTGGTTGAAGTACGCAGCCGCGGCAGCGCCCGCTACGCCAAGATCGGCTCCGGCGCCCAGGCCCGCGCCCTGCGCCTTCCGCTGCACGCCTACCAGCTCCCGGCCCAGCTGTTCCTCACCGCGCTCACCGCGCTGGCCTTCGGTCTGCCGCTGACATTCGTGCTGCGCTGGATCATCGCCGGCGGCCCGGACATCTGGGCCGCCGACGAGTTCCTGCCGGCCCTGCTGCAGACCCTGATGTACGGCCTCGCCGGCGCCCTGGCCACCACCGTCGTGGCGTTCCCGATGGCGTACCTGGCCGTGCGGCACCCCAGCTGGTTCAGCAAGGCCCTGGAGCTGTCCAACTACATCACAAGCTCCATGCCCGGCATCGTGGTGGGCCTGGCCTTCGTGACGGTCAGCATCAAGGCGGCACCCAGCCTCTACCAGACCTCGGCGCTGCTGATCGCGGCCTACGTGCTGCTGTTCCTGCCGCGCGCCCTGGTCAACCTCCGTTCCGGCCTGTCCCAGGCACCGAAGGAGCTAGACGAGGCCGCCCAGGCGCTCGGCAAGCCGCCGCTGCTGGCCTTCCTCCGGGTCACGCTGCGGCTCACCGCCCCGGCCGCCGCGGGCGGCGCCGCGCTGGTGTTCCTGGCAATCGTGAACGAACTGACCGCGACGCTGCTGCTCTCCCCCAACGGCACCCGGACGCTCGCCACCGAATTCTGGAGCAAAAGCAGCGAAATCGACTACGCCGGCGCCGCGCCGTACGCCCTGCTGATGATCCTGATTTCGGCGCCGATGACCTACCTCCTCTTCCAGCAGTCCAAGAAAGCAGCGGGACAGTGACCCAGTACAGCCCTTCCCGGCTCCCGCAACCGCGGGTCGCCGCCTCCGTGGCCACCAGCACCAACAACCACCTGGAAATCGACGCCGTCACCAAGAACTTCGGCTCGCAGGCCGTCCTCATGGGAGTCAACCTGTCGGTGGCCAAGGGCGGCACAACGGCGATCGTGGGGCCCTCCGGCTCCGGCAAGACCACGCTGCTGCGGCTGATCGCCGGGTTTGAGCACCCGGACACCGGCAGCATCCTGCTCAACGGCGCCAAGGTGGCCGGCGACGGCGTCTGGGTGCCCGCGCACAAGCGCCACGTGGGTTATGTGGCGCAGGACGGCGCGCTGTTCCCGCACCTGAGCGTCGGGCAGAACATCTCCTTCGGCCTCGACGCCGGCAAGCTCCCCGGCGGGCACCGCGGCGTGAAGGCCCGCGTCGCAGAGCTGCTAGAGATGGTCTCCCTGGACGCCGCCATGGCCAAGCGGCGCCCGCACGAGCTCTCCGGCGGGCAGCAGCAGCGGGTGGCCCTGGCCCGCGCCCTTGCCCGCGAGCCGGAGCTGATGCTGCTGGACGAGCCGTTCTCCGCCCTGGACGCGGGCCTGCGAGTGGCGACCCGCCGCGCGGTGGGCAAGGTGCTCCAGGACGCCGGTGTCACCACCATCCTGGTCACCCATGACCAGGGCGAGGCGCTGTCGTTTGCGGACCAGGTCGCGGTGATGCGCGGCGGACGGCTCGCGCAGATCGGCAACCCGTTCATCGTCTACACGCGCCCCGCGGACCGCGCCACCGCGGAATTCCTGGGCGACGCCGTCATCCTCGACGCCTGGATGGAAGGCTCCCTCGCCACCTGTTCCCTGGGCGGCATCCCGGTGCGCCGGCCCCCGGCGCAGGGGCGGGTCCAGCTCATGCTGCGGCCGGAACAGATCCGGATCGCCGAGGACGGGCCCATCCGCGGCGTTGTGGTGGACACCGATTACTTCGGGCCCGAAACCACCGTGCGGCTCAAGCTCGCCGTCCCTCCCGTCCTCGCCGAAGGAGCCGTGGCGGACCACCGCTACCCCGGCGGCGGAGAAATCATCACCATCCGGCACTGGAACGCCTCGATCGCCCGCCCGGGCACGGAACTGTGCCTCCGTGTCGTCGGCGAAGCGGTGGCCTTCCCGATGGAGGACCTGCCCCCGGCTTAGCCGCCGCGGGCCGGACCGTCGTTGAGCCGGTCCGGCTCCCGGCATAGGGTGGGGCGCATGACTGTTCAGCCAGCGCTCCACCGCCAGCACTGCTCCGTTGCCGCCCCCACCCAGTTGTGGCTCGACGCCGAGGGGCGGCTCGCCAGCGGCCACGGCTCCGCCGACGCCGCCGGCGGCGGCTGGTTCACCGGCCTGCTGCACGGGGACACCCGGATGCTGTCCCGGGCCGAGGTGCGGGTGAACGGCCTGGAGCCGGAGCCCGCCACGGTGGAGGCCGAGGCCGGCGGTGTAATGCGCGTGCGGGGGCTGGTCCGCGGCATCCCGGGACCCACCGAGGACCCCGCCGTCGAACTTCTCCAGACCTGGACGGTCACGCCCGGCGTCGTCCGGCACTCCCTGCAGCTGAGCACCTCCCTCGAGGCGCTCGACGTGGAAATTGAGATCCAGCTCGCCGCGGACTTCACCGACATGGCCGCCATCCGGCTCAGCCGCTTCCGGGAGCCCTCCGAGCCGTTCGCCGCCGACGATTCCACGCTGCGCTGGCGCGACGGCGCCCGGACCCTGACCGTCGCCGCCCCCGGCAGCGTCGCGTCCGGCGAACGGCTCCTCTGGCGCGGCAAGGCAGGCCGCGGCCGCCCGTTCGAGGTGGAATGGCAGGCCGTCCTGGCCGACAGCGAGGACGCCGTGGTGGCAGCCCCGCCGCCCGCCTCGCGCCGGGTCCGCGCCGAACCGTCCGGCGCCCTGGGCCTGCTGCTGGACAACGCGCTCGACGAGCTCGCCGGCCTCCGCCTGGCCACCCGCGCCCTGCCGGACGCGCCGTTCGCCGCCGCCGGGGCGCCCTGGTACTTCACCCTGTTCGGACGTGATTCACTCTGGGCTGCCCGGCTGCTCCTGCCGCTCGATCCCGGGCTCGCCGCCGGCACCCTGCGCGCCCTGGCGGCGTTCCAGGGCACGAAGAACGATCCGGGTGCCGCCGAGGAACCCGGCAAGATCCTGCACGAGCTCCGGGCCAAGGAACTCATCCTGGAGAGCCAGGGCCTGCGCCTGCCCCCGGTCTACTACGGCGCCGTGGATTCCACCCCGCTGTGGCTGTGCCTGCTGGCCGAGCTCGGCCAGGCCGGCCTGGACGACGCCGCGGTCCGCTCACTGCTGCCCAACGCGGCCCGGGCGGTGGAATGGCTGCTGGCCGCCGCAGGTGCGCCCGGAACCACGAACGGCGGGTTCCTCAGCTACCAGGACGCCACCGGCCACGGGCTCAGCAACCAGGGCTGGAAGGACTCCGGGGACGCCATGCAGTTCCGCGACGGCCGGCAGGCCGACGGCCCGATCGCGCTCTCCGAGGTGCAGGGCTACGCCTACCAGGCCGCCGTGGACACCGCCGATCTCTTTGACGCCTACGGCGAGCCCGGCGCCCAGGCGCTGCGGGACTTTGCCGAAGTGCTGCAACAGAACTTCCGCGAGCGCTTCTGGGTCGAGGACGACGACGGCCCTTTCCCCGCGATGGCCCTCGACGGGCACGGCGAGCCGCTGGACATCCCGGGTTCCAACATGGGGCACCTGCTCGGCACCGGAATCCTGGACGCCTCGGAGGCCCGGCTGGTGGCGGACCGGCTGCTCAGCCCCGAGCTATTCTCCGGCTACGGGGTGCACACGATTTCCCGGCGCGCCGCCGGTTTCTGGCCGTTCAGCTACCACTGCGGTTCGGTCTGGAGCCACGACACGGCGATCGCGGTCCGGGGGCTGCTCGCCGAGGGATTCCTCGCCGAAGCCCGGACCATCGCCGCGGGCCTGCTGGCCGCGTCCGGCTCCTTCGGACACCGCCTCCCGGAACTCTTCGCCGGCATTAGCGCCGAGGAGTCCGGCCTCGCGGTGCCCTATCCGGCGTCGTGCCATCCGCAGGCGTGGTCCTCGGCGTCTGCCGTGGTGATCGCCCAGGCCATGGGCGTCGGGTTCTAAGGACGGGCCGGAGGGCGGGGGCCGGGCCGGTCAGGGGGCCGGCGGGCGTTGGTTCTGCGGGTAGGGCGTTTCGTGCCGGGCGAGCATCTCGACGAATCCCGCGATCTTCCGGGCCCTCGTGGCGGCCTGCTTGACGGCGTTGGTCCGGTAAATCAGGGCGAACCTGTTCACCGAGGTCAGGACATCGAACATCGCCTGCGCCCGGGGCTCTGCGGCGATGGCCGCGGCCAGGTCCTCGGGCACCTCCGCCGTCGCCGCGCCGGAGTACGCGGCTTCCCAGCGGCCGTCCGCCTTGGCGCTCTCGACGGCGGCGCGGCCGGCAGGCGCCATCCTGCCTGCGGCCTCGAGGCGACCGATCCGCTCCACATTCCGGGCCGACCACATACTTTTCCGGCCCCGGCGGGTCATCCGCTGGAACGAGCTCTCCTCATCGCGCCGCCGGCCCTGGCCGTCGATCCAGCCGAAGCACAGGGCCTCCTGCAGGGCGGCCTCGTAGTCCAGCTCCGTCACCGAGCCGCCTTTCTTGTGCAGCACCAGCCACACACCGGGGCTCTCCGCATGGTGGCGCTCCAGCCACGCCCGCCACTCGGCGGCATCCTTCACCAGCAGTTCCTCAAGTTCACCAGCCATGGCACCATTGTGCCGCTCAGCACTGACCACGGACACCGATTTGGTGGGACTATATCCCTGAGAGCCGAAAACCGTCACGACCCTGAGGAGCAAAGATGCTGCGTGTCCGCCCGATCCACTTCACCTCCCGTCTTGATGAATGGGAGCGGCTTCTCACCGGACTTGGCATGGTCAAGACCGTCGACGAGCCCACCTGGCGGGAGTTCGACGCCGGCTCCGGCCGGCTCGCCCTCCACTTTGTCGAGCAGGGCTCGGCCCAGGACGGCACCACATCCCTCGGCGTCGAGGTCGGCGACCTGAAGGAATTCGCGCGGAGGACCAAGGAGTCCGGCGCGGCAGAAGGTGGCACCACCGCGGAACTCTTCGACGCCGAGCACGGCCCCTCCTGCCGCATCACGGCCGCGGACGGCTTCAGTTTCCTCGCCGACCCGGCCACCCGCGCCACGGACGGCAGCTGGGGCGGATCGGCGGAAGCGGACCCGGGCATCGCCGTCGTCGGGGTCTGGTTCTCCGAGGACGCCGTGGCGGCGGCCCGGACCCTGCGCGACATCGGCGCCCAGCCCCGCCCGCTGCCGGGCAGTGGAGGCGTCGGCAACGCCGACATGAACACAGCCGAATCCGAGGCCTTCATGGCGAAGAACGGCGGGATCCTGATGGTCGGCGCAGGCTCCGGAACCGGGATTGCCGGCCTGGGCTTCGAATACGCCGGCGACCTGGCCGCACTCCGCGAGCGTCTGAACGAGGCCGGGAACGAGGCCGCGGTCATCGAGGAAGCCGCCATCCCCACCCTGCACGTGGCCAACCCCGATGCCGATGGCACCGCCGGCCACCCGCCACTCTGGATTTCCGCGGCGCCGTCCGCGGGGTGAGTGGGACCGGCCGGCTTTCCGGCGTCAGTCCTCCAGCACTCCGTTGCAGAGCCGGTTGACGACCTCGGTGAGCATCGTCAGCCCGGCGACGATGTCCTCATCGGTGGTGTATTCGTGCTCGTTGTGGGAGATCCCGTCCACGCTGGGAACGAAGAGCATCACCGTAGGCACGAGGTCTTTCATGTTCGTCGAATCGTGGCCGGCCAGGGTCATGACCTGCTTGTTCGCCAAGCCCAGGTCAGCAGCTACCTTCGCGGCCAGCTCGACACCCTCGGGCTGGTACGGGGTTACGGGCCAGGAGTGGGCGTCGTGGCGCTCCACGGTGACATTCGCCAACTGTTCGATCGCGGCAATCCGCTGGTGCAGCAGGGCGTCCGCTTCGGCCAGGACGGCTTCGTCGGCGCTGCGCAGGTCAAGGAGCAAACTCACCCGGGACGGCACCACCACGGGCGAGTTGGGGTAAACGGTCAGCTGCCCGACGGAGGTGTGCAGCACGCCGGGGAAGGTGTCGGCGAGTTCGCGGGCGGCGACGACCATCATGGACGCGCCCAGCAGGGCGTCTTTCCGATCGGCAATGACGGTGGACCCCGTGTGGGCCTGCTCGCCGTGGACCACGAACTCGTATTTGTTGGCCGCCCAGTTGGAGTTCACGAGGCCGATGGTGATGCCTTCGCGCTCCATGCTCCGTCCCTGCTCAATGTGGATTTCGGCGCAGTATGCGGCTTCGGGGCCCTTGTAGCTGCCCCGGCAGCCGACCGCGTCCAGCGCCTCGCGGACCGAGACTCCGTCCGCGTCCGTGGTGGCCAGTGCCGTGTCGAGTTCGAGCTTTCCCGTATAGACGGAGGACCCCATCATGGACGGCTTGAAGCGGGAGCCCTCCTCGTTGAACCAGTTGACCACCGCGATGTTGAACCGGGGCTGCCCGGCGGGCCCGGCCGCGGCCCACTGCTCCACGAGCCGGAACGCCGCGTGGGCTGCGGCAAGGACGCCGTACGCGCCGTCGTAACGCCCCGCCGTCGGCTGGGAATCCATGTGGGACCCCACCACGACGAACGGTGCACCCGGCACGGCCTCGTACAGGCCCCACTGGTTGCCGGCACGGTCGAACCGTACGGTGAAGCCCCGGGCCTCGAGCAGAGCCGTAAGCCACTGCCGCTGCTGACCGTCAGGCACGCTGGCCGCCTGCCGCTCCACACCGCCGTTCTCGGTGGCGCCGAATTCGCTCATGATGTGGAAGTCGCGGATGAATGCGGCGTCGCGGGTGCTGAAAGTGGTCTGAGTGGTCACGCTGTTCCCCTATGAACGGTTGGTAGCTGTGCAGAAGATGGTGGTGGCTGCGGCGGAATCGCCGACGGCACGGGAGCCGATGCCGGGCGCTTGGAACGAAAAGGCACCCCCGACGGCGGTAGCGAGGACTTTGAGCTCCGCGATGCTGCCTGCGGAGAGCGGGGACCCGGACAGGACGGTGAAGTCGGCGAGTTTCCCGGGGCTCAAGGAGCCTTTGATGTGCGTGGTACCTGTGGCTGCGGCGGCTCCCGTCGTGTACGCCGCCAGGGCCTGGAGCGGAGTGAGCCGCTCGTCCGGGTTTCCGAAAACGGCACCGGAGGCGGTGCGCCGGTCCACGAAGGCCTGCATTCCGCGGAGCACGTTTCCGTCCGCCACGGGCCGGTCCGAGCTGCCGGCGAGTGTCACACCCGCGGTCAGGAACGACGCGGCACGGTAGGCCCAGCCGAGCCGTTCCGCGCCGAGGGAGGCGGTCATGCCGTCCCCGCCGTCGGAGAAGAAGCTGGCCTGCGGGGTGACGGCTATGCGAGCGGCGGCCAACCGTTGAAGCTGTTCCGGCCTGGTCATCGAGGCGTGTTCGATCCGGTTGGGCATGGCCCTGGGCGGAAACTTCGCCGCACAGGCGGTGATGATGTCTATTGCGAGGTCAACGGCGCGGTCGCCGATGGCGTGCGCCGCGATCGACCAGCCCGCCGCGTAGGCGGCCTCGATCTTGCCCCGGATCTCCTCCGGCTCCGCTTGGAAGTAGCCTGTGTTGCCCGTGTTGTCCGTGTGTCCATGGCTGCAGTAATCCTGGCTGACCGCCGCTGTTTCGCCGAGCAGTGAACCGTCCAGGAACACCTTCGCTGGGCCCAGGGACAGGAAGTCGTCGCCGAAGCCGCTGGTGATGCCCAGGTCCAGGCCTGCAGGCCTGGTGTCCGGTGGGTGCTGCCCGCCGAGCGGGTGCAGCATGTCCAGGACCGGCATCAGCTGGGCCCGTGCGTGGAGCCTGCCCGCGGACGCCGCCCGCTGGTAGGCAGCCAGCTCCTCCGGGCTGTGGCCGATCCAGCCGCCGCCGATCCCGGCCTCGGTGAAGCTCGTGATGCCCTCCGCGGCATAGTAGCTCGTGGCCCGGTCCAGTGCGTCTTCGATCGCCTCGCTGGAGTAGGGCAAGATCAGCTCCTGGATCAGCTGCTGCGCCGTTTCCTGGACCAGACCGGTGGGGCGGCCGCCGGCGTCGCGGACGATCACGCCGCCGTCGGGATCCGGGAACGACGCCTGGTCAGCGTGCGCGAGCCGGAGCGCTGCGGTGTTGACGACTGCCATATGGCCCGAGTTGTGCCGCATAAACAGCGGCCTGTTGCCGGTGACCCGGTCCAGGACGGCAATGTCCGGAAACTCGCCGCCGTGCTGCTGCTGGCTGAAGCCGGTGGCCAGGAGCCAACCCGCCGCCGTGCCGGGGGCGGGCACTGTCCCGGGCCCGGGGGCGCTGTCTGCCGCAATGCCGGCCTCCAGCAGGGCGTAGAGCTGGTTCAGTCCGCGCGCCGAGGAAACGTCCACTTCACCGAGGCCGAGCCCGAACCAGGTGGTGTGGCAGTGGGCGTCGATGAAGCCGGGGGTCACGGTGGCGCCAGCAAGGTCCACGACCTCGGCGGCGTCCAGTCCGTCCAGGTCTTCGTCGAGGCCCACAATCCGGCCCTGCCAAACCCCCAGCGAGGTGGCCTGCGGGCGGCGCCCGTCCATGGTGATGATGTCCGCGTTACGCAGCAGCAGATCGAGTTTCATGGGTTACCTAGCGTGGGTCTCAGCGGTGGGAGGTGGTGACTGACTTGATGCGGGTGTAATCCTCGAGGCCAAAGACGGAGAGGTCCTTGCCGGTGCCGGAGTGCTTGAAGCCGCCGTGCGGGGCCTCGGCGGGAATCACTTGGTGGCAGTTGATCCATACTGCGCCGAAGTCCAGCTCGTTGGACACTCGGGTGACGACGCCGTGGTTGTTCGACCAGACGCTGGAGGCCAGCGCGTATTTCGTCCCGTTGGCGAGCTCGATGGCTTCCCCCTCCGTGGCGAAGGGTTGGACGGTGACCACGGGCCCGAAGATTTCCTCGCACACCACTTCGTCCGCCTGGAACACTCCGTCGATCACGGTCGGCTCGAAGTGGAAGCCTGCACCCGTCCGCTTGCCCCCGGCAAGGACCTTGGCGTTGGCTGGCAGCCGGGACATAAAGCCCTCCACGCGGTCCAGCTGCGCGGCGCTGTTCAGCGGCCCCAGGTCCGCGGCGTCGCCGCCGACCTTGAGCGCGGCGGCCGCCCCGGCGAGCGCGGCCGCAAACTCGTGGTGGATCGATTCCTCCACTAGCACCCGCGTCACCGCGGTGCAGTCCTGTCCGGCGTTGAAGAACGCACCGAGTGCGATCTCCCGGGCCGCCAGGTCAATGTCGGTGTCGGCGAAGACGATCGCCGGCGCCTTGCCGCCCAGCTCCAGGTGGACATCTTTGAGGGTCTTCGACGCCGCGGACATCACCTGCGCCCCGGCCCGGGTGGAGCCGGTGATGGACACCATTTCCGGGATCTCGTGATCCACCATGGCGGCGCCGGTGCCGCGGCCGCCGCAGATGACATTCACGACGCCGGCCGGGTAGGCCTCCTGCGCCAGCTCGCCCAGGACCACGGTGGACCAGGGAGTGGTGTCCGCCGGTTTCAGCACGAGGGTGTTGCCCGCGGCAAGCGCCGGACCGATCTTCCAGATGGCCATCATGAACGGGTAGTTCCAGGGAGTGATCTGGGCGACCACCCCGAGCGGCTCCCGCCGGACGGTGGAGGAAAAGCCGCGGACGTACTCGGTCTGCGCGGTCCCGGACACCACCCGGCAGGCGCCGGCAAAGAAGCGGAGCTGGTCGGCGCCGCGGAGGATCTCGATCTCGCGGGTGATCTGCCTGGGCTTGCCGGTGCAGGCCACTTCGGCCTCCAGCAGCCGGTCCACATTGGCTTCGATGAGGTCCGCGAGTTTGAGCATCATCGCCTGGCGTTCGGCCGGGGTGGTCCGTTTGTAACTCCGGAACGCGGCGTGAGCGGCCTGGAACGCGCGGTCCACGGTGGCGGCGTCGCTGTCCGGGGCGGTGCCGAGCTGGACTCCCGTGGAGGGGTCGAAGAACGGCAGGGTGGCCCCGGCTGTTCCCTCTGACACGCTCCCGTGGACGATCTCACCGTTGATGATGTTGTGCAGGGTGATCATGGCGGGCTCCGGTCAGTTGCTGGCGGTTTTGGGTGAGCGGGTGGTGGGATCCTGCGGGAGGTGCAGGACCGCCGGCAGTCCGGATTCGACGGCGCGGCGGAAGGCGGCGCCGAAGTCCTCGGCCTTCTCCACGCGTTCGCCGTAGCCGCCGTAGGACCGGGCCAGCGCGGCAAAGTCCGGGTTCGTCATGTGGGTTCCTGAGGGGCGGCCCGGGTAGTGGCCTTCTTGGTGTTCGCGGATGGTCGCAAAGATGCCGTTGTCCACCACGAGCGCAATGAACTTCCCCCCATGGCTCATGGCGGTGGCCATTTCCTGCCCGTTCATCAGGAAGCAGCCGTCACCGGCCACGGAGATCACCTGGCGGCCGGGGTAGGCCAGGGAGGCAGCCACCGCCGCCGGGATCCCCATGCCCATGGCCCCGTTCCGGGGTGCGGCGAGTGAGTTCGCCGTGTTGTGCCTCAGGTAGCGGGCCGGCCAGAGCGAGTGGTTCCCGGCCCCGTAGGTGATGATGGCGTCGGGGTCCATTTCCTGCTTGAGGATTTCCATCACGACGGCGAGGTCCACATCAGTTCCGCCGTCCGGCTGCGCCGTGGAGAACTTTTCGTAGTCCGCGCGGGCGTCGGCCAACCAGGAGGCTGCGGGTTCCACGGCCGAGGCCGTGGCCGCTAGGGCCCTGGCGAAGGACGCGACGTGGGCCGGAATGTGCTGGTCCAGCCGGCCAAAGTGGCCGAGCAGATCGGCGTCGGGGTTCACGACCACGGTGACGGCATCGAGTCCACACTTGTAGCCGTCGGAGAGCACATCGGCGCGGACGCAGCCGACAAAGACCAGCAGATCGGCCTCGTCGAGGCGGCGCGCGTTGGCGTCGCTGCGGGCGTAGCCGAGGTAGCCGGCGTAGGCGTCGCTGCTGTGCGGGACGGCGTCATAGGCGCGGAAGTCCGCGAGCACGGGAACCCCGTGGTGGGAGGCCCAGCCGGCCAGCGCGTCGGAAGACGATTGGTCCCAGCCTTCGCCGCCCACCACGATGAGGGGTTTCCTGGCCGCGGCCAGCTTCGTCTCGAGGTCGGCGAGGTCCGCTGCGGCAGGTTCGCTCCGGGGCACGGTGCGCGGTTCCACGGTGCCGGATTCAATGGCGTGGACCAGCACGTCCTCGGGAAGACCGATCACCACGGGGCCGGGCCGGCCGCTGAGCGCCGTGAAGATGGCGTCGTCCACCACGCGGGCGGCGGAGGCGGCGTCGTCGAGCGTTACGACTTTCTTGGCCGTGCTGCCGAACCAGGCATTGATGTCGAATTCCTGGAACGACTCCCGTCCGCGGTCGGCGACCGGGATGAGGCCGACGAACAGGATCATCGGCGTGGCGTCCTGGTGCGCGGTGTGGATGGCGATGAAGGCGTTGGCGGCACCCGGTCCCCGGGTCACCATGGCGACGCCCGGAAGCTCTGTGAGCCGGCCTTCGGCGAGTGCCATGAACCCGGCGCCCCCTTCGTGGCGGGTCACCACGGTTTCGATGGAGGAGCCGTGCAGGCCGTCCAGGACGTCCAGGAAGCTTTCCCCGGGGACGCCGTAGACGCGCTGGATGCCGGCCCGTTCGAGCTGGGCGACGATCAGGTGCCCGGCCGTGGTTGTGGTGCTCAATGCTTCATTCCCTCTTCTTCGATGCTGAGTGCGGGGAGGAACAATCCGGACAGGGCGGTCAACACGGAAACCACCAACAGGATGATGGCGCCGGGCCAGAAAGAGTTGCCGTTGGCGGCCACGAGGGCCGTGGCGATGAGTGGCACAAAGCCGGAGATGACGCCGGCGCTGTTCGACGTGATGGCGACGCCCGTGTAGCGGACCTTTGTGGCGAAGAGTGCGGTGAGCGCCGTTCCGGACACGGCGTACGGGATGGACAGCGTGGACACACCGACGATCATGGCCAGGATGACCAGGACGGGGTTAGCGGTGTCGATGGCCAGGAACACGGGGACGGCAATGACGGCGGACGCGACGCCACCCCAGAGAATGACCTTGCTGGCGCCGAACTTCTCACCCATGCGGCCGGCCCAGATCAGGGCGAAGATCTCCACCACGGCAGCCAGGAGAGAGCCGAGCAGCAGGGTTTCGTACGGCATTTTGAGAACCTTGGTGCCGTAGAAGACCACGAAACTGGTGATGAGGTAGAAACCGCCAATGCCAAGCAGCGCGGAGCACATGCCGACCAGAATCTGGCGCCAGCTCTTCGTCAGCACACCGCGGATGGGGGCGTGCTCGGTCTCGCCGGACTCCATGAGGGCTTCGAACTCCGGGGACTCGCTGAGCTTGCTACGGATCCACATGGAGATGGCCAGCAGCGGGATCGCCGCAATGAACGGGATGCGCCAGCCCCAGGCGTCAAAGTTGGCCTGGCCCACCAGGTACAGCATGCCGAAGAAGCCGCCCGAGGACAGGATCGTGCCGATCGGGGAGCCGAGTTGCGGCAAGGCCGCATAACGGGCGCGTTTGGCAACCGGGGCGTTTTCGACGGCGATGATTACCGCACCGCTCCATTCGCCGCCGACGGCCAGGCCCTGCAGGATCCGCAGCGCAACCAGCAGGATGGGGGCCGCGACGCCGATGGTCATGTAGTTGGGCAGGAGACCGATCAGGCCGGTGACGACGCCGATGCCCACGATCGTGACCATGAGGATCTTCTTGCGGCCGATCTTGTCGCCCAGTGAGCCGAAGATGAAGCCGCCAATCGGCCGGGCCACGAAACCCACGGCCAGCGTGGCGAAGGAGCTCATCGCCGAAACGAAGGGGTCCTGGGACACGAAGTACTGCGCGTTGAACACCAGGGCCGCGGCGGTGGTGAACAGAAAGAAGTCGTACCACTCCAGCGCCGTTCCGACGAGGGCCGCGAGTGCGACTTTCTTGGCGACGGTCTCGTCGACGACTGCGGGGGTCTGGGGGCTGACGATGGTGGCGTTGCTTGCGCTGCTTGCCATGATTACTCCAAAGAAATGTGACTGGTCTTTGCTGTTGCCGGCGCGGTCACGCCCCGGGAACGGAGACGCTTCCGAAGGGTTGTGATGAGGCTCACCCGGCGCTTCGTTCCATTCTGCCAGTAGCTTTTTCCAAAATAACTAGCATTGCGCCACGCATCCGGGCCCTTAGGATGTGAGAATGCACAATTTTGAATCATCAGGAGACGGTCTCCGCTGGAGCGAACTGGTGGACCAGCTGGAGGGACGGCTGGATGTCCTGGCCCAGGCCTTCACGGCCCTGGTCAGACAAATCCCTGAATACGGGGACAGCCAGGTGACCGTCCCGGAAATCCGGGACACCGCCCGTGAGACGTTCCGCAGGCTCATCCACGGGCTGCGCGGCGGCCAGGAGGACGAGGCCCGGGACGGACTGCTCGAGTTCGCCTCGGATCTCGGCTCCAAACGCGCCCGGGCCGGGATTCCGCCGGAATCCCTGACATCTGCCGTAAGGCTGGACTTCAGCATCCTGTGGGCCGACCTGCTGGAGATCGCCGCACCAGGGGACGCTGCACTACTTGCCTCCCGGGTGGACCAAGTGTGGCGGGTCGTCGACGAATTCGCGACCCGGACGCACATGAGCTACCTGACGGAGCGGGTCCGCATGGCGCAGGAGGAATCCAGCATCCAGCGCGAATTCATCGCCCGGCTGTTCAACCAAAGCACGCCCTCGGCCGAAACATCCGCCCAGGTCGGCTCGGCCCTGGGCATCGGGCCGGACGCCCGCTGCGGCCTCGTGGCCGCCAGCGGAGAGCCGGGCGCCCGGCTCCGAGCTGCCGCAACCCAGTTCGGCTCCGGCCAGCGACGCCACCGGCTATTCCTCCATGAATCAGGCGGAAACACGTACCTGTTCTGGCCGCTGTCCGCGCGCACGACCCGGGCATCGCGGGGCACGGGGCAACTGTTGCCCCCGTCACTGGCGGACATCCCGTGCGGGTATGTCCCGGAGGTGCACGGACTGCGCGGCCTCCCCTCTGCCGCCCGGACGGCAGAAAGCCTCGCCGCGCTGCTTCGCCCGGCCGACGCCGGGCCGCTCTCCGCGGATGCGGCGTGGCCGCGGCTAGCCCAGCAAAACCTCCAGGACGCAGGCCTCGACCTCGCCGCCCAGCTGGAGGAGGCACTGGAGGCATGCCGAGGCGGGGAACGCGAGCGCCTCACCGAGACTGTGCGGCATTACCTGTCCACCGGGAACATCACGGCCACGGCCGAGCAGCTGTTCTGCCACCGGAACACCATCCTCAACCGGCTCAACCGTTTCGAGGAACTGACCGGAATCGACCTCACCGTTCCGGCCCAGGCAGCCCGGCTGGTGGTGGCCTGGGCCTAGGAGTTGTGTGAACGCACACTTCGTGGCCATTTTTGGTGGGATTATCGCCATTGAGCTGTGATCACCAGCACAGAATAGTTGGCTACTACCTTGCACAGGACATTCGTCCCCGCACCCCATCTGGAGATACTGATGGCTCAACTGGTAGAAACCAACTCCCCCGCCGCCGCCCGGCTCGACCTGGCCAAAATGCGCAAGATCGCCCTCGCAAGCGTCATCGGCACCACCGTCGAGTGGTACGACCTCTTCGTTTTCGGCACAGCCTCCGCGCTCGTGTTCAACAAGATCTTCTTCCCCAGCTTCGACCCCATTGTCGGCACCATGCTGGCCTTCGGAACCTTCGCTTCCGCTTACGTCGCGCGCATGGTCGGTGCCATCATCTTCGGCCACTTCGGAGACAGGCTCGGCCGGAAATCCATGCTGCTGATTTCGCTGCTGACCATGGGCGCCGCCACCTTCGCCATCGGCCTGTTGCCGGACTACAACAGCATCGGCATCATGGCACCGCTGCTGCTGCTCTTCCTGCGCGTCATCCAGGGCCTGGCCCTGGGAGGCGAGTGGGGTGGCGCCGTCCTGATGACAGTCGAGCATGCTCCCCCGTCCAAACGCGGGTTCTACGGTTCCCTGGTCCAGGTGGGCGTGCCCGCCGGGACCCTGATCGCCAATGTCGCGTTCCTCATTGTCGCCTCGAGTGTCAGCACCGAGGACCTCCTCAGCTGGGGCTGGCGCATCCCGTTCCTCGCCTCCGCCCTGCTGGTGGCCGTGGGCATCTACATCCGGCTGCACATCGAGGAAACCCCGTCGTTCCAGGCAGTGAAAGACGCCGGAGCCAAGGCCAAGCTGCCCTTCGCGGCCCTGATGGCCAAGTACTGGAAGCAGGTTGTCCTGGGTGGCGTCGCCACATTGTCCACCGGAAGCACCTTCACGCTGCTCGTGGCCTCCGGAGTGTCCTACGGCAAGAAGGAACTCGGTCACTCGGAGGCCCTCATGCTCTGGGTGGTCCTGGCAGCCTGCGCCCTGTGCTTCGTCCTGATCCCATTCTTCGGCCGGCTCTCGGACACATACGGCCGCAAGCCGATCATCTACGCCGGCGTGGCCGCGGAGGCGGCCCTGGCCTTCCCCATGTTCTGGCTGATGGACACCAAGTCCGTTCCGCTGCTCTTCGTCGCCTATCTCGCAATGATGACCGCCTTCGCCGCCAACTACGGCCCGATCGCCACCTTCCTCGCCGAGCTCTTCGGTTCCAAGGTCCGCTACTCGGGGCTGTCCGTCGCCTACATGCTCTCCGGGCTGCTCGGCAGTGCTGCGACACCGTTCATCACCACGTGGCTGCTCGGCGTGACCCGCCAGAGTTCCTCCGTTGCGTGGTACATCATGGCCGCCGCCCTCGTGTCGCTGTGTGCCTTGTTCGTTCTCACGGAAACCCGGCACGGCAACATCGACGCCGTCGATATGGCCCCGGCCGAGGCGACTGCCGAAGCGGCGGCTGCCAAGTGACAGTCCTTCCCGCAGGGCCTGCACCTGGTCTTCCCGTAACCGGGGCTGTCCGCCGGGTCGCGGAGATCCCGGGCGGAGCAGCCGCCGTCGGCCCTTTCTCCCAGGCCGTTGTCGCCAACGGTTTCGTGTTCACCGCCGGCCAGATCCCGGCGATCAGTGGGCTGGACCACCAGCCGGACACGTTCGAGGACCAGGTACGGCAGACCATCCTCAATCTCCGCGCCGTGCTGGAGGCGGCAGGATCAGGCCTGGACCATGTGGTTAAGGTCAACGCCTATCTCACCGACCCCGGCCGGCTCGAAGACTACAACCGGGTCTATGCCGAGTACTTCGGCGCGGCCCGGCCGGCGCGGACCACCGTTTGCGTCAGTCTTTGGGGCGTGGCGCTGGAAATCGACTGCGTTGCCGTCGTGGCCGGCGGGGCAGACGCGGTGGCGTTGTGAGCGCCGGGCTAGCCGAGGGGCTCGCCGCCGTCAGCTACCCTACGATCGGGCACTTCCTGGCGGACGGATTTGTTGACCCGGCCATCCGGTCGCTGCTCGACGGTGTCAAGGTCGCGGGACCAGCCGTCACGGTCCGGATAGCGGACCGGGACGCTTACGCGATGAACCGGGCGCTGCTGGCGCTTTACCCCGGCGCAGTGCTGGTGGTGGACATGTCCGGCGATCACCGGCATGCGCCCGTCGGTGCTGTCACAGCGGCGGCGGCAACCGCGCAGGGCGCCGCCGCCGTCGTCGTCGACGGCGTGGCCACGGACATCCTTGAGCTCCGGGCCACCGGCCTGCCGGTCTTCGCCCGCGGGACCTCGTGCCTGACCACAAAACGGACCCACAGCGGCGGCTCCGCCGTGAACGTCCCGGTGCACTGCGGCGGCATCCTGGTGAATCCGGGCGACTGGGTGCTCGGTGACGACAACGGCGTCATTGTCCTGACACCCCAGGCGGCAGCCGATGTCCTGGGTGCCGCTCTGGCCTCCGACGCCGCCGAACCGGCGTTGCTGGCCCGGATCGCAGCCGGCGAGGCGCTGGAATCGGTGCTGGCGATCTGACGGACGGCGCGGGGAACGGGTCAGGGATGGGGTAGAACTTAACCATGAACGTTCGCACTCCTGACCCGAACCCCGGCTGGCTCTCCGACGAAGATTTGTTCGAGGCGCGCGGCCGGCTGCCCATGGTCTACGTCGAGGCCGTCCCGGTCCGGCTGGATCCGCTCGGGTTTGTGAACGAGGTGGGCACGCTCCTGCAGGCCGACGAGGACGGCACGATGGTCCGCTCCCTGGTGTCCGGCCGGGTCCTGTACCGCGAGACCATCCGCGCGGCCCTGCTGCGCCATATGGAGAAGGACCTCGGCCCGCTGGCCTTCCCGCAGCTGCCGATCAGCCCGGTGCCGTTCACGGTGGCCGAATACTTCCCGTCCCCGTCCCACACCGGATTCACCGACGACCGCCAGCACGCCGTCGCCCTGGCGTACATCATCCCCGTCACCGGCGACTGCTCGCCGCGGCAGGACGCGCTGGAACTGACCTGGATGACCCCGCAGGAAGTCATGAGCTCGGATGTCCAGCTGGAATTCAGCGGCGGCCGCGGCGCCCTGATCCGCCAGGCCCTGGCCTTCGCCGGCGTCGGGAACTGACCGACGGCGGCTGCGGGAACCGACCGACGGCGGCTGCGTCCCCGACTTCCCGCGCGCGCCTTTGTAGACTGTTGGGCGGACCGCAAAAGAATCTAAGGACTGCAATGACCCACCCCCCGGCCGCCCCGAACTACATCGAACAGCAGGCTGGATTTCTGCAGAGCGGCGATCATCTGCTCTTGCCCGACGGCAACCGCTCCGCCGAAATCCAGCGCGTTGACGTCGAAACCGACGATTTCGGCACCCCTGCCATGGTCCTGGCGACCCTCACGGGAGGCGGCGGACTCCGGATCGCGGCGTCCTCCACCGTCCTGATCGTCGGCGCCGCCGGCACGGAGGAACCCACCGCCGCGGAAGCCGGCTCCCCGCTGCCGTCCCACGAACCGGCCGCCGATGCCGCCACCGATGCGGCCGGCAGCCAGAGCAGTGTCGCCGGCAGCCTCCCGGCCGGCGTCCAGGGCGAGGACCTGCCCGAGGAAGCCGCCGCTCCCGCCGTCGTCGTCCCTCCGCTGCCGCCGGTTCCGCCGGCGGCGAGCGGCCCCAGCGAAGAGGACCTGGCGCTGATCCCAGCCCTTGAGGGCACGCCAGAGTCCGTGGTGCAGGCTGTGGCCGAGGCCCACCCGAACTCGGCGGGGGTGCTGCTGCTCAGCGAACGGCTGGCCAAGGGCATCAACACGAAGTCCGGCAGCTGCCTCAAGGACCTCAGCGACCTCGCGCAGGAGCTGTTCATCATCCTCAAGGACGCCGAAAGCGCCCTCGCCGTCGCGGACCTGCTCAATGTGCTGCCCTTCGACGGCAACCGCGGCCGCTGGGCCTCGGTGGAGGCCTCCCTCGCCCTGTCCAGCTACATCTGCCGCCAGCTCGGCCAGGAGGAGCGCGCTGCTGTCTACGAGAAGTTCCTGCGCGCCCCCGATGCCATGGAAACGGACCCGTTCAAGGCCCGGATCAACGCCAAGGTCCGCCAGCGATCGCTCAACGAACCGAATCTGTACGACAAGGAAATCTTCCGCTCGATGGACAACTCGAACCCGGATGCGGAACGCGAGTGGCGGCTCCTGCGGCTCGAGGCGCTGCTCTTCCTGCGCGCCCACGGCGGCTCGGAAACCATCGGCGCCCCGGAGCTGGACCGCCGGATCGGCAACGAACTCGAGTCCGTCCGTTCCTAAGGCATTTGACCCCTACCCCCTTCCGGCCGGGCGTTGTAGATTCACCCCATGACGAACAATCTGAGCGTTGTGATCAACTCTGACGCGCAGCAGGTTTGGACAATGCTGCGCGAGCCCGCCAAGGTAGCCCAGTGGCACGGCTGGGAAGCCGACGACCAGGCGGCCGAGATCAATGCGATCTACTTCAGCCCCAATGTGATCGAAGGCGCGGACCACACGTCCCTGGTGGTCGACGGCGGGGACGTGTTCACCTTGAAGCCGGTGCCGGGCGGCACGGAAGTCAGTGTCACGCGGGCGGCGGTGGACCACAATTCCGAGTGGGCGGCCTGGGACGAGGACATCACGCAGGGCTGGCTGACCTTCCTCCAGCAGCTCCGCTTCGCCCTCGAACGGCATCCGCACGGCAAACGCCGGACCTTCTTCTTCTCCGTCCCCGGGAACGAAGGGTCCGCGATCGAAAAGCTGGGCCTGTCCGACGTCCCCAAGCCCGGCGAACCGTACTCGCTCACTCTGGCCACGGGCGAGGAAGTCTCCGGCAAGGTCTGGTTCCGCAGCAACCACCAGGTGGGGCTCACGGTCCACCACTACGCGGAACACGGCGAGGGCCTGGTGATCGTGGCGGACCAGCCGGTCATCAAGGACATCCGTCCCCAGGGCGGAGCCCTGGTCATCGTCTCCACCTATGACCTCGGGGCGCACCAGCTGGAGTCCATCCGCAACTACTGGGACAAGTGGCGGGCTGAGAACTACCCCACATCCGATCCGCTGCACTAAGGGTTGGCGGCTGTTAGCTGGCACACTTGAACGGTGCCAGCCAATCCCGAAACACCCGTGCCACCGCTCCCGCCGGCCCAGCAGTCGGAGTTTTCCTTCCGCGTGGGCAAACGCCTGAGCGAAAGCTGCTCGCCGTCGGCGGCCCAGGTCAGCGCCAACGGCGGGGAGTTCCTCGGCCGCACCGGCACCATCACCACACCGCACGGCGAGATCCAGACCCCCGCGTTCATCGCGGTCGGCACCAAGGCCACGGTGAAGTCGGTTCTCCCGGAGTCGGTCGCCGAGCTGGGCGCGCAGGCCGTACTGGCCAACGCCTACCACCTGTACCTGCAGCCGGGCGCGGACATCCTGGACGAGGCCGGCGGGCTGGGCGCCTTCATGAACTGGCACGGGCCTACGTTCACGGACTCCGGCGGATTCCAGGTGATGAGCCTGGGTTCGGGGTTCAAGAAGGTCATCGACATGAAATCGGTCGACAACTCCGGACCCGACGACGCCGTCGCGCCCGGCAAGGAACGCCTGGCCCATGTGGACGAGGAAGGCGTGTGGTTCAAGAGCCACCTCAACGGCGACCGGCACCGCTTCAGCCCCGAAATCTCCATGAACGTCCAGCACCAGATCGGCGCGGACATCATGTTCGCGTTCGACGAGCTCACCACCCTGCAGAACTCCCGCGGGTACCAGGAGGAATCCCTGGAGCGCACCCGGCGCTGGGCCGAACGCTGCATCACCGAACACTTCCGGCTCACGTCCGAGCGTGCCGGCAAGCCCTACCAGGCGCTCTTCGGGGTCATCCAGGGCGCCCAGTACGAGGACCTGCGCCGCAAGGCCTGCCGCGACCTCGGCGCGATGAACTTCGACGGCTTCGGCATCGGCGGAGCCCTGGAGAAGGAGAACCTGGGCACGATCGTGCGCTGGTGCAACGAGGAACTGCCGGAGAATAAGCCCCGGCACCTCCTCGGCATCTCCGAGCCGGACGACATCTTCACCGCGATCGAAAACGGCGCAGACACCTTCGACTGTGTCTCCCCGACCCGGGTCGCCAGGAATTCGGCGTTCTACCACCCCACCGGCCGGTACAACCTGTCCGGCGCCATGTACAAGCGCGACTTCGGCCCGCTGCAGGAAGGCTGCGACTGCTATGCCTGCCTGAACTACTCCCGGGCCTACATCCACCACCTGTTCAAGGCCAAGGAAATGGTCTCCGCCACACTGATCTCGATCCACAACGAGCGCTTCGTGGTGAAGATGGTCGACGACGCCCGTCTCGCCATCGAGGCCGGCAACTTCTTCGAGTTCAAGGCCGAAACCCTGGGGCAGTACTACTCCTAGGGGCCTCACACCTCCTGGGCGCCACCCAGCTCCACGACCCTGTTCTCCAGCGCGCTGCGCCGGACGGCGTCGAGGACCTCCAGGGTCCGCACCCCTTCGGCGGCCGGCACGGGTCCGGGCCCGCCGTCCCGGACCGCGCGGGCGAACTCCGTGTAGAACCCGGCGTAGTTACCCTGCTTCGAGGCGACCTGGGACCGGCCACCGGCGACCGCCAGGGTCCCCCAGTTTTCCGGAACGTCGATCCCCCACGTGGCCGGCTCCAGGGCCGGGCGGCGGCCGGCGGCCAGGGCTTCGGCCTGGACGTCGGCGCCCGAGGCAAGGTAGCTGCCATTGCTGCCGTAGGCGCGCAGTTCACGCGTGGTGGAGTGGTTGAGTTTGCTGGCCGAAACCGTCGAGAAGGCTCCGGAATCGTGGGTCAGGGTCACGAAAAAGCCGCAGTCCGTGCTCTCGCCGAAGCGGTCGGTCCAGTCGAGGGTGCCGTAGACGTGGGTTGCCGGGCCCAACAGCCACAGCATCTGGTCCACGAGGTGGCTGCCCAGGTCGCGCAGGAGTCCGCCCGCGGCACCGGTCTCGAGGGTGGCGGCACCGTCCTGGTCCATGATCGAGTGAACCCGCCACACCTCCCCGATGTCACCCGAGGCGAGGACCCCGGCGAGGGTGAGGATATCCGCGTCGCGGCGGCGGTTGTGGTAGACGTTCAGGACCACGCCCGCCCGTTGGGCGGCGTCGGCAAGCTCCCGGGCTGAGGCGGCATCGGGGGCGAACGGTTTGTCCGCCACGACGTGGACGCCGGCCTCGACGGCCTCGAGCACCAGTTCGCGGCGTGTGTGCGGGGGCGTCGTGATGGTGACGGCGTCCACCCCGGCGTCGAGCATCTCCGCCAGGCTCCCGTAGACCGGAAGGCCGGGATAATCCGCGGCGGCCGCCGCGCGTTTGTCCGCCGAACGGGCCACGATTCCGGCGAGTTCGACGCCGTCGGCCGCATCGATGAAGGGGGCATGGAAGTACCTGCCGCCGGCTCCGTAGCCGACGATTCCGATTCGCACGCGCGGTCAGTTCGTGAGGTGCAGCGACGCCGAGAGCGCCGCGTCGGCGTCGCGCAGGACCTTGGCCGCCACCTGCAGGCCCTCGATCCGGCCCAAGGACACGTCCTCGTGCTCGATGTTGACGAGCATGTCCGGGTCCACCTCGTACAGCGCGCGCAGGAACTCGGTCCAGTATGCGGTGTCGTGCCCGCGCCCCAGGGCCACGAAGTCCCACGCCGAGTCCTTGGGCCATTCGTTCGCCCATTCTTCGCCGCCGAGATTGGTGCGGTTTTCCTCCGGGGAGAGCCGGCGGAAGCTGTTGTCGAGGACTCCGTAGAGTGCGGCGTTCCCGGTGTTGATGCGCACGTCCTTCGCCGCCGCCTGGAAGACCAGCGGGCCGAGTTCGCGGATAACCGCGACCGGATCCATCTGCTGCCAGAAGAGGTGCGAGGCGTCCAACTCGACGCCGACGTGGGTCGCGCCGGTGAGCTCGATGAGCTTGTGGACATCGGCGGTGTTGAACACGATGTTCTGCGGGTGCAGCTCGAGGGCCACCTTCACTCCGTGGTCGGCCGCGAGCCGGTCGGTTTCCTTCCAGAAGTCGGCCGCGATGCCCCACTGGTAGTCGAGCACGTCCAAGGCCGCCGAGTTCCAGGCGTTGACGACCCAGTTGACCATGGTGGCGCCGGGCTCCCCGCCGGGCAGGCCGGACATGGTCACCACGCGGTCCTGTCCCAGCCGGTGCGCCAGCCGGATGGAGCGGCGGATGTCCTCGGCATGTTTCTCGCCGATCTCACGCTTGGGGTGCAGCGGGTTGCCGTTGCAGTTCAGGCCGGCGATTGAGACGCCGGTTCCCTCGAAGATGGCGAGATAGTCGTCGCGGGCCGCGTCGCTTTCGAGGATCTGGTCCATGTTGGGGACGTGGACGGCCGGCAGGAATCCACCCGTGTTGATCTCGATGCCGGTCAGCCCCAGGTCGGCAATGACCTTGAGGGCCTCGGGAAGGGGCCGGTCGTGCAGGATGGCGTTGTAGACACCGAGTTTCATAGTGTGACTTTCTTTCCGTTGTTGAGCGCCGATTCGGTGACCGCACCGAGGAGTTCCATGTTGCGCACGCCCTCGTCGAAGGTGGCGCAGCGCGGCAGCGAGGATTCCTCGTTGATGCCGGCGACTTCCTCGAGGAACGCGCGGGCCTGATATCCGAAGGCATCGTTCTGGCCGAAGCCGACGCTGGGCGCGTCCATGGCCAGGCCGCCGGCGATGTAGGGGTGTCCGGGGCCGAGGATGACCTGGCGGTAGCCGTTTTCGTTGGCCGGTCCGTCGTTGAGGAACAGTTCGATCTCCGCGGGGCGGCGCTGGTCGAACCTGGCGGCGCCGTTCTCGCAGAAGACCTCGAAGATGAGGCTGTTGGCGTGCCCGGCCGCGACACGCGAGACCTCGAAGCCGCCGGCACCGTTCTCGAATTCGGCGGAGAAGGCGGCGTAGTCGTCATTTTCAACGGTCTCGAACGTGTCGCTGACCGCGGCGTGGTCATGGCCCATGACGGCGCCGAGCGGCAGCGGGCGCTTGCCGATCACTGTGCTGAGTCGGCCTCCGCTGATGGACTTGATGTCGCCGCAGAGGAATTCGGCGACATACGTCAGGTGACTTCCGACGTCGGCCAGCGCGCCCGAGCCGGGGCCGCCCTTGTAGCGCCAGCTCATGGGGGCCGAGGGGCTGAACCCGTAGTCGGTCCAGTAGCGGCCGCTGAAGTGCAGGACGTTGCCCAGGACACCGGACCGGATGAGGTCGCGGATGTACGCGATGCCCGGCGTGCGGCGGAAGGTGAACCCGATGCGGGCGATCGAGCTGGCGTTGTCGGCGGCCACTGCCATGGCGCGGGCGTCCGCGATTGAGTCGCTGAGCGGCTTTTCACACAGCACGTGCTTCCCGGCGGCTAGCAGTCCTTCGACGACTTCGCGGTGGAGGGAGTTCGCGATCACGACGCTGACGACGTCGATGTCCTCGGCCTCGGCGATCGCCTGCCATGAGGTGTCATGGCGTTCGTAGCCAAAACGCTTCGCCGCCAGGGAGCCGAACTCGGCGTTCACGTCGCCGATGGAAACCAGCCGGATGGGCGGAAGGACCGGGCTGTAGAGTGCCGATGCCGTGCGGTATGCAGCCGCGTGGGCCTTGCCTGCCATGCCGGCGCCGATTACGGCGACTCCTAGACTGTCAGCCATCGATTTCTCCTTTGAAATTCGGCCAGGCCACCGGCCAGGTCCGCTAAAATTGGAGCGCTACAAAAACTGGCGCTGAACAAAAGCGTAGCTATGTGAATATGTCCTGTCAATGGTTCGCCGGTTATCCTCGGATGAGACATGAAAGGCTCTGCAGATGACGCTGAACCCCGCCCGAACCCGGCGCCCGACGATCTATGACGTCGCCAAGAGTGCCGGCGTCTCCCCGTCGCTGGTGTCGCTGGTGCTGCAGAACCCGTCGAAGGTCAGCGAGAAGCGCCGGGCGGCAGTCCGGGCGGCCATGTCGGAGCTGGGCTACCGGCCCAGCCGTGCGGCCACGACCCTCGCCAGCAGCCAGACCAAGAGCATCGGGCTGGTCATTGACGACTTCCGGAACCTCTGGTTCGTGGACCTGCTACGCGGCCTGGAATCCGCGCTCTCCCCCCACGGCTACCAGGTCACCCTCGCGGATTCCCGCCCGGGCGAGAACCGCATCACGGAGGCCACGGACGGCCTGCTGTCCATGCATGTGGAGGGCCTCGTGATCGCCGCCGAGCCAAGTGAGTCGATGATGGCCGGAACCTGGGTTCCCGCCGTCGTCGCGGGCTGGCGGGGCGGGGTCCCCGCCGGGGCAAGCCTCATCACGAATGACGACGACGAGGGCGGCCGCCTGGCTGCGGACCACCTGCTGGAGCTTGGCCACACGCGGATCGGGCACCTCTCCGGCTCCGGCGGCGCCGCCGCCCACCGGCGCGAAGGGTTCCGCCGCCGCCTCGTGGAGGCCGGCGTCGGGGTCCGGATTGCCGGCGAATCCCAGGGGACCTCCGAGGAGGACGGCTACGCGGCAGCCTGCTGGATTCTCGACCACCACCCCGATACCACAGCCCTGTTCGCGGCCAATGACACCATGGCCCTGGGTGCCCTCGCCGCCGCCAAGGCTCGCGGCCTGTCCGTCCCGGCGGACCTCTCCGTGGTCGGCTACGACAACTCCCAGCTGGCCAAGTCCCGCTACCTGGACATGTCGTCCGTGGACAACCGCAGCGACCTCGTCGGCGTCGATGTCGCCCACACGCTGCTGGCCCGGATCCAGGACCCCACCCTCGAGCCCGAGCGCAAGCTGATTGAGCCGGCCCTCATCGTCCGCGGCACCACAGCCCGGGTTTCCGGCTGACTGGACCTCGCCGGCCGAACCGCAGGCGGCGGCCCTACGCCCCGTAGCTCGGTTCGCGCTGCTTGATCCAGCCGATCGCGGCCGCGGTGACCGGGACGAAGAGGAACTCCACGAGGGTCTTGTAGAGGAAGCCCACGACGACGTAGTTCACGAACGTGCCGACGTCGGTAATGCCGATCACGGAGGCGGCGATGCTGCAGAAGATCAGGGTGTCCACGAACTCGCCGGCGACCGAGGACCCCATGATGCGCGCCCAGAGGGACTTCTCCCCCGTGCGTGCCTTCATCTTCACGAGGATCCACGCGTTGATGGTCTGCCCGGCCAGGAACGCCAGCAGGGAGCCCAGCACAATCTGCGGAACCGGGCCGAGGGCGCCTTCCAGCGCGGCCTGCTTGGCAACACCGAAGTCGTCGGCGAAGCCCGGCAAGGCGATGATGATCCAGTAGCAGAGCGATGCGAACACGGACAGCGCGAAGGCGGTGATGATGGCCTTGCGGGCCACCCTGAAGCCATAGACCTCGCTGATGACGTCCCCGAGGATGTAGGCCAGCGGGAAGAGGAAGAAGCCGCCGTCGGTGATGACCGGGCCGATGGCGACGCCCTTCGACGCCCCGATGTTGGACAGAATCAGCACCACGGCCATGACGGCCAGCAGGATGCCGAAGTAGGAGGAACCTATTGAGGCGAACTTGGGCGGCGCTGGGGCCGGGAACGTCTGGGCGGAAGTCATGGGTGTTCCATTCATAGTGGTTCGCTCGGCGCCCGGATCCTCCGGGAGGACCACGCTGGGCGGCCGGCTGTATTAGCACTGGACGGGTCCGAAGATCTCGCTGCGGAACCGTCCACCATTCTCTCACCCGTTGCCCGGGGCTGTGGTTGGCGTTGCGGAGCGCGGGGACCTGCCTCCCGGCTGCGGGCACGCCGCCCCGCTAGAATTTCGGCATGGCTTCCGATTCCCCCGAGGACAGCGGTTCCGCCCGGCACAGCGATGGTCTCACGACCGTCGCCTCCGAAGGCAGCGCCGACGTACCGGCAGGTCCGGTGGATGCCACGGTCTGGCGGAGAATCAGCCTGTGGCGGTCTTTCACCTACCTCATGATTCCGGTAGTCCTTTTGGTCCTGATCAGCGGCTCGCTGGCGTTGGCCACGCAATGGGCACCCCCGGAGTCCGTCGAAACCGTCCGGTTCTGGTTCTACTTTTTCGACGTCGGGCGCGAAATCAATCTGCCGACCTGGTTCAGCGCCGGGCTCTGGATAACCGCGGGAATCCTTGCCGGATATTTCGCACGCCGGGCTTCCCGGCACCGCGGCTCCTGGGCACTGTTCTGCGCTGTCTGCATGGTCTTTTCCATCGACGAGACCCTGGAACTGCATGAGCGCCTCGATGTGATTGGAAGCGAGCTGGGCAGGTACCTTCCGCTGCAGCTGGGCTTCACCTGGGTCATCCCCGGCGTTCTCATCGCCGGCCTGATCGGACTCTCTCTGCTGCGGATGGTCCTCGGCCTGCCCCGGACCTCCCGGGCAGGCCTTCTGGCCGCCGGAATCATTTTTGTGGCCGGTGGCGTCGGGGTCGAAACCCTGTCCGGACTTTTCATCCAGGGCGATACCCTGCCCTGGCAATTCTTCCTGCTCACGCTGGTTGAAGAATCCCTGGAAATGACCGGGATCGCACTGGGTGTCGCCGCGCTGGCCCACCTCATCGCTTACCGTCATTCGGCTGACCGGTCCACGGCCTTCCGCGTCGCCAACCGCCCCCTTCCGGAGACCGACCCGGCAACCCCGTGATCGACGACGGCGGGCCGCCGGCTACCGGACCAAAGCCCCGGAGCCGGCAACCCGCCGTCGTCGTCCTCACCGCCGGTTCGGCGGCCCAAAAAAGCTAGCGGCGCGAGGCGTCGACGAGGTCCTTGTCGTCGTCCTTGCGGCCGTCGCCGGACACCGCCGGGGCCGCCGCGGGCTCCCATGCGTGGCCCTGTTCGTGGTCCAGGTGTGTGGACTTCTTGTTCTTCAGCGCGAAGATGTAGACCAGCAGCGAGATGGCAATGGCCACGGTGACGTAGGTGAAGAACAGGTCCACGCGCTCGGCCTTCTGGAACGCTGCACCCAGCAGCGGAACCGTTCCGCCGAAAAGCGAGTTCGCGATGGCGTAGCCGAGGCCGACGCCGAGGGCGCGGATGGAAGCCGGGAACAGCTCGGCCTTCACCAGTGCGTTGATCGAGGTGTAGCCGCCGACGATCAGCAGGCCGCCCATCATGAGCAGGAACGCCGTGAACGGATCCTTCGTGCCCGCCAGGGTGGAGAGCAGCGGCCAAGTGAACAGGACACCGGTGATGCCGAACCAGAGCAGCAGCGGCCGGCGCCCGACCTTGTCCGAGATGATCCCGTAGACCGGCTGGAGCAGCATGAAGATGAATAGCGCCCAGAAGTTGATCACGGACGTGTCGGTCTTGGCGATCCCGGAGGTATCGTTCATGAACTTCAGGATGAAGTTGGTGTACGTGTAGAACGCCACGGTGCCGCCGAGGGTCACGCCGATGCAGATCAGCAGCGGCTTCCAGTGCTCGGTGAACAGCAGCTTCATGGTGCCAGGCTGCGCAACGCCGGTCACGGCCGGAACCTTGGCGGCCTCGACCTGCTCGGCGGACACGGTTTCTTCCATCGAGCGCCGCAGCCACAGGACCACGAGCGCGGCCACGCCGCCAATCGCGAACGGGATACGCCAGCCCCACTCGGTCAGGGCGCCCTTGTCCATGGTGTTCTGCAGGATGACGAGAACCAGCAGGGCCAGCATCTGGCCGCCGATCAGGGTGACGTACTGGAAGCTGGAGAAGAATCCGCGACGCTTGGACGTGGCGGCCTCGGACATGTAGGTGGCGCTGGTGCCGTATTCGCCGCCCACGGAGAAGCCCTGGACCAGCCGCACCACGATCAGCAGAATCAGTGCCCAGACGCCGATCTGCTGGGTCGTCGGCAGGATGGCGATGGCGAAGGAACCGGCGGACATGATCGTCACGCTGAGCGTCAGGGCCGCCTTGCGTCCCTTGCGGTCGGCATAGCGGCCGAAGAACCAGGCACCAACCGGGCGCATCAGGAAGGACGTTGAGAAGACGGCCATGGCCTCAAGGCCCGCCTGGAGTTCGTCCTTGGAATTGAAGAAATGCGACTGGAAATATGCCGCGAAGACTGTGTAAACGTAGAGGTCGTACCACTCGACGAGGTTGCCGGCAGAGCCTTTGAGGATGTTGTTCACGGCCCGGCGGGTCTGGGCTGACTCGCTCTGGACTTCGCTTTGCTGGGTGCTCATCGCTGAACCTTCCTTGACGAAGCCGCCACCGGCAACCGTTCCGGGCGTACTTTCGTGCTGTCCACGGCAACATTGCTCATGGTTCCTCCTCGACATCGGCAGTCCCCGGAAAGCCGGGGACTCCATCCAAGCTATTCGTGATCCACCGCACAGCCAACGCAGGAGGGGAAGTCCTAACACTTCCTTAGGTTTAGCTCCGGGGTTGGCGTGATGGATCTGCGCTTGCCCCTGCATCTAGCGGATGCAGGACCGCGTCTTTGTGGGTTCAGAGCCCGGCGGGCGGAAAATCGGTGGACGGGGTAATCTCCAAAGGCGGGTCGGGGAAGAAAGCACCGCTCATACGGAACAGGAAACAGACCATGGATGTGCTCATCGTCGAGGACGACGACGCCATGGCGTCCGCCCTGGACGCAGCCGTGGTTTCCGCCGGACACACGGCCTCCCGGGTTGCCCGCGGAGCCGACGCACTCCTGGAACACCGGCGCTTTGAGGTCATCCTGCTCGATCTGGGCCTTCCCGATATGGACGGCCTCGACGTCCTGCGCAAGCTTCGCCAGGTCACACCCGTCCCGATCCTGATCCTCACAGCCCGCCACGACGAGCGCAGCGTGGTGCTTGGCCTGCGGTCCGGAGCCGATGACTACCTCGTCAAGCCGGTGAAACTAGTTGAGCTCCTCGCGCGAATCGAAGCCGTCACCCGGCGGGCAGGCCGTGCAAAGGACATCAGGCAGCGGACCGTCGTGCTGGGCGAACTCGAGGTGGACCTCGAACGGCGTGTGGCCGCGATCGGTCCCAGGGTCCTTCCGTTGACCGCCACTGAGTTCGACCTGCTCGCTCTCCTGGCAAGCCACGCGGGTTCGGTGGTCACGCGGGAGCAGATCCTGGATGCCCTGTGGGGCGATGCGTTCCTTGCCTCCTCCCGGTCCCTCGACGTTCACCTGACAGGCCTGCGGGCGAAACTCCAGATGCCCGGCTTCATCATCAACGTCCGAGGCGTGGGCTACCGGGTCGAGGCGGGTCCTGCGTGAAGCTGCGAGTCCTCGGTGTCCTGAGCATCCTGTCCGTCCTCATCGTCATCTTCGCCTCCACCGCCATCCTGACGTCGGCCAGCCGTGAGCTCACTCAGGAACTTCAGATCAACCGGGCTGCCGCCCTCAACCGCCTCGCGCAGGTAGCGTTCGACACCGCCATGGACGGGGGAGATGCCGCACAGTTGCAGACCGAGATGGACAGATACTCGGAACTGTTTGGGGAAGGGGTCCTGATCCGCCTCCAGGCAGGCACGCTGCGCTCGGGCAGCCTGAGCGAGGAGAGGGCGGACGTCCGCGGTGCGCTGGCCAGGGCGAACCTGAACCTCAACGACACCACGCTCGCTCCGCTTCAGCCTTTCGGAACCGGGTCCGAGGTGATTTCACGCTCCTTCGGCAGCGCAAGCCAGGTTCTTGGCGAGGCGGTCTTGGAAGTGGGCCTGGATGCCGCCCGGCAGAAGCTGCGGGAGCGGTGGCTCCTTGTCGGAGTCGCTGCCGCCGCCCTCACAGCAGTGCTCCTCCTCGGCGCCGCCCGCGTGACCAGGTGGGTGCTGCGTCCTGTGCACCGCCTGAATTCGGCGGTTACGGAGCTTGAGGCAATAGGGAGGACCGGCCAGCTTCCTGAGGACGGGCCGCCGGAACTGCGGGAACTGAGCCGTTCCTTCACAAGAATGGCGCGGACGGTCAGCGACAGCATCGACTCCCAGCGCCAGCTGATTGCCGACACGTCCCATCAGCTGCGCAATCCCGTGGGCGCCCTGCGGTTGCGGGTCGACTTACTGCAGTTAGAACTGCACACAGCCCGGGAACACAAGGCCGCAGCCAGAGTACTGGCGGAACTGGAACGTGTGGAAGAGATGCTGGACGGCGTATTGAGGCTGGCCACGGCCGAGCACAGGGTCTTCGAAGACTCTGCCGGAGGGCCGCTGGAGACCCCTTCCCGCGGGCTCCAGGCGGTGGTTGATCCTTACCCTGTCCTGCAGGAAGAAACCGAACGGGCAGGACCTGCGGCACGGCGCAGCGGCTCTTCCATCCTGCTGGACGGTCCGCCGGACCCGACGGTGCACATCGCCTGCAACGCCGCCGAACTGGCCCAGATGGTGGGGGAACTGATCAACAACGCCATCAAATACGCAGCCCCTGCCCGCATCTCGGTGGCAGTCAGGGTCCGCCCGGACGCGGTCGCCGTCGAAATCTCCGACGACGGTCCGGGGCTTTCCGCTGCGGAACGTGCCGCTGCCACAGGCCGGTTCTGGCGTTCCCCGCAACACCGGGAGATCCGCGGCAACGGCCTGGGCATGACGATCGTGGACAAACTGGCCGGAGCCAACGGGGGCCGCCTGCTGCTGGCGGAAGCCTCGCCGCGCGGCCTGATCGCGAGCATCGAGTTTCCGCGTGCCGTGGCCGGGCCTAGTAAGGAGGGTCCGGCATGACTGGAACGCCTCGCATGGCCGGCATGATGTCCGGAGGCCTTCCGCCGAGGCGGACCGCTCTCAAGGCCGGGCTGGCTGCCGGGCTGGCGGGACTGCTTTTGCCAGCCCTCAGCGCCTGCACTCCCGAGGACCGTCCGGGCACGGTGACCGTGGCCGGGGGTGAGCCGGGAGGGTTCTATCTGGAGTTCGCCACGCTGCTGGCGGAGTCCCTCCAGCGTCATGGAGTGGCAGACCATGCGGTGGCCCTGACCACCGGAGGCAGCCTGGATAACCTGGGCCAACTGCTGACGGGGCAGGCCACGTTCGCCGTCGCGCTGGCCGATGCCGCGGCCCAGCAGCTGGCAACACACAGCACGTCGGCCGCCGGAGTCACGGCCCTCGGCCGGGTATACGAAAACTACGTGCATTGCGTTGTGCGGAAAGGCAGCGGCATCCGCGACCTCGCCGGACTGGCCGGGAGGACAGTGGCTGTCGGCGAGCCCGGCTCCGGGACCTCGTTGACCACTCCTCGCCTGATCGAGGCTGCCGGGCTCGGCTCCGCTGCTGTTGGCACTGCCTCCGCGGCGGCCACCGAAAAGACCGTTACCGTGCTGAACCTCGGGCTCAACGATGGCCTGGCAGCCCTGCAGGGCGGATCGGTGGACGCCCTGTTCTGGTCCGGCGGCGTGCCAACGGCTGCGATCGCTGACAGCAACAAGGTGGCCGCCCTGGCATTCCTGGACCTCTCTGCGTTGATTCCGTCCGTACGGACCCGCTATGGCCCCTACTACGACCGCGTGCTGATCCCTGAGGGCAGCTACGAGGGCATTCCCGGTGTCTGGACGGTGGGTGTGGCGAATCTCCTCCTGTGCCGGAACGACCTGGACGGGAGAACCGTGAAGAGGACGGTCGAACTGCTGGTGGGGCATGCCGAGGAACTGATCCCCCGCTCCAGCCTGGGGGTCCAGTTCCTGAGCCCGGAGTCGCTGATCAACACTGCCGGACTGCCGTTGCACCCGGCAGCCGCTGCTGCCTACCGGGAACTCCACGGGTAAGGGGAAACCCTCTCTCAGACCCTGCAACAAATACCGGAACGCTCTCTCACTTTCCCCAAGAGAGTGAGAGGGCGTTGGCCAAGAACCCGCAGGAAGTGAGAGAGCGTCTGGGGAGGGACGACGGCGGTGCCGCACCTCAGTCCCGTAAGGAACCGACGGCGGTGCCCGGCCGCCGTCGTGCTTTGTTCAGCTGCCGGAGTGGGCCTGCAGGAAGCTGTAGACCTCGGTCTCGTCCACGCCGGGGAAGGCGCCGGGCGGCATCGCGGCGAGCAGGTGCGAATGGGCCCGTGCCGAGGGCCAGGCGTTGCCGGCCCACTCTGACGTCAGGGCCGCCGGCGGGCGCCGGCAGCAGCTTTCGTCCGGGCAGGTCGACTTGGAGCGCTCCGTGGTGTCCCGGCCGCGGAACCACTTCACCTGGGCGTACGGGACGCCGACCGAAAGCGAGAACTCGCCGTTGGCGGAGCGCTCCGTCCGGGCCGTGCACCAGAAGGTTCCGGCCGGGGTGTCGGTGTACTGGTTGTACGCGGAGAACTTGTCCGGCACGTCGAAGACCACCCGGGAGGTCCAGTTCTTGCAGGACGGCTGGCCCTCGATGGCGCCGGTATGGTCCTGCGGGAACGTCACGCCGTCGTTCTCGTAGGCCTTGTAGATGATGCCGCTCTTGTGGGTCTTCTGGAAGTGCGTCCGCAGGTCCAGGTGCTGGGTGGCGAGGTTGGTGAAGCGGTGCGCGGCGGTCTCATACGACACGGCGAAGGCGTCCCGGATGTCCTCCACCGCGATCTCCTTGGCCTGCTTGGCTTTCTGCAGGAATTCCACGGTGGCCTGCTCCGGCAGCAGGAGCGCGGCGGCAAAGTAGTTCGTGGCCACCCGCTGCATCAGGAAGTCGCCGTAGTTCGTGGGGGTCTGGTGCCCCAGCACGTAGTGGCCCAGCGCCTGCAGCAGCACCGAACGCGGGTCGTGGTCGCTGCGCGCGTTCTGCGTGAGATAAATCCGGCGGTTCTTAAGGTCGGTCACCGAACGGGTGGAGTGCGGCAGGTCGCCCACGTGGTGGAGGGTGAACCCGAGGTGCCCGGCGATGTCGGCGATGACGTGATGGGACAGCGGGCCGCTCGTGTGCCCGACGGAGGCCAGGACCTTCTGCGCTTCGGCCTCGTACTCCGGGAAGTAGTTGTTCCGCTCGCGCATCATGGCGCGCAGTTCCCCGTTCGCGCGGCGGGCCTCTTCCGGCGTCGCGATCTGCTCGTTGAGCCGGCGTTCCAGCTCGTGCTGCAACCCCACCATGGACTCCAGCACATCCATCGGGAGCCGTGAGCTGATGCGGATCTTGGGCAGCTTGAGGGACTCGTAGATGGGGCTGCGCTGGTAGCGCTCCAGCTCAATCTCCAGAGCCGCGCGCCGGTTGGGCGGCTCCGCGCCCAGCAGTTCGTCGATGCTGACGCCCAGCGCCGCCGCGAGTTGCTGGAGCAGTCCGAGCTTGGGCTCGCGTTTGCCGTTCTCGATCAGGCTCAGCTGGCTGGGGGCTGTTCCCACCGTGGCGCTCAGGTCATCGAGTGTGAGTCCGGCGGCCTTGCGGAGGTGTCGGACGCGGCGGCCCATGCTGATGACGTCCACCTCCGGGACGGCGGGTGAGGCGGCGGAGGCGGGACGATTCCAACTGGCGGGGTGCATTTATTGAGAATACGCGAAGAAGTGCATTTCTTTCCACTCTTTTCATCTAGAAAGGCGGTTGAAAGTACAGAAAAGTAGGTCTTACGGAAAAGTTACACCGCACCGGATCATCCAGTCGCACTGCGAGGAAGCAGTACGGCCGGCCCGGGGCCCCACTAAGGAGACAAAGATGACTGCAGCATTTGAGCCCACCCAGACGCCCGAACAGCAGGCCACCGCACTGGAGCTCGAGTGGGCTGCCAACCCGCGCTGGGAAGGTGTCACTCGGGACTACAAGGCCTCCGACGTCGTCCGCCTCCGCGGCCGCGTCTCCGAGGAACACACCCTGGCCCGCCGCGGCTCCGAGAAGCTGTGGAAGCAGCTCACCGATGAGAAAAAAGAAGGCAAGTACACCAACGCCTTGGGTGCCCTGACCGGCAACCAGGCCGTGCAGCAGGTCAAGGCCGGCCTGCGCGCCATCTACCTCTCGGGCTGGCAGGTTGCCGCCGATGCCAACAACTCCGGCCACACCTACCCGGACCAGTCCCTGTACCCGGCCAACTCGGTGCCGACCGTGGTCCGCCGCATCAACAACGCCCTGCTCCGCGCCGACCAGATCGAGTTCTCCGAGGGCATCCAGACCGTCGAGGACTGGATGGTCCCGATCGTCGCCGATGCCGAGGCCGGTTTCGGCGGCCCCCTCAACGCCTACGAGCTGATGAAGTCCATGATCCAGGCCGGCGCCTCGGGCGTGCACTGGGAAGACCAGCTCGCCTCGGAAAAGAAGTGCGGCCACCTCGGCGGCAAGGTCCTGATCCCCAGCCAGCAGCACGTCCGCACTCTGAACGCCGCCCGCCTGGCCGCCGACGTCGCGGGCACCCCGTCCGTCATCATCGCCCGCACCGACGCCGAGGCAGCAACCCTGATCACCTCCGACGTCGACGAGCGCGACCAGGAATTCGTCACCGGCGAGCGCACCGCTGAGGGCTTCTACAAGGTCCGCAACGGCATCGAACCCTGCATCGCCCGTGCCAAGGCCTACGCCCCGTACTCCGACCTCATCTGGATGGAGACGGGCACCCCGGACCTGGAACTGGCCCGCAAGTTCGCCGAAGCCGTCAAGGCCGACTTCCCGGACCAGATGCTCTCCTACAACTGCTCGCCGTCGTTCAACTGGAAGAAGCACCTCGACGACGCCACGATCGCCAAGTTCCAGCGCGAACTCGGCGCCATGGGCTTCACCTTCCAGTTCATCACCCTGGCCGGGTTCCACGCCCTGAACTACTCGATGTTCGATCTCGCCCACGGTTACGCCCGTGAAGGCATGAGCGCCTACGTCGAGCTGCAGGAGAAGGAATTCGCCTCCGAATCCCGCGGCTACACCGCGACCAAGCACCAGCGCGAAGTCGGCACCGGCTACTTCGACGACATCGCTACCGCGCTCAACCCGAACGCATCCACCCTGGCTCTGGTGGGATCCACCGAAGAAGGCCAGTTCCACTAAACCCCCAGCTTTTCCCGCCAGTTGCCCTATCACTTTTGGTCCTCATCGGCCTCCTTTGGAGACCAAAAGTGATAGGGCAACGGCGGACATCCAAGGAGCAACTCCCATGAACAGCTTCACTGACAACTTCACCATCAACGGGGTTACGTTGACCGCACAGCCGATCTGCCGGCAGAGCGAGGTCCTGACTCCTGATGCCTTGGCATTTGTTGCCAAGCTGCACAAGGCAACCAAGGGACGGCGGCTGGAGCTGTTGCAGGCCCGCCGGGACCGCCGCCAGCAGATCGGCAAGGGCCAGGACCCGCGGTTCCTCCGCGAGACCGAGTCCGTCCGGAACGACCCGAACTGGCGCGTTGCTCCCCCGGCTCCGGGCCTCGAGGACCGCCGCGTCGAGATCACCGGCCCGGTGGACAAGAAGATGACCATCAACGCGCTGAACTCCGGCGCCAAGGTGTGGCTCGCGGACATGGAGGACTCCTCCACCCCGTCGTGGCGGAACGTCGTCCAGGGCCAGCTCAACCTCACCGACGCCCTGGAGCGCCGGATCGACTTCACCTCCCCCGAGGGCAAGGAATACAAGCTCCGCTCCGCCGAGGAGCTGCCCACGATTGTGGTCCGTCCCCGCGGCTGGCACCTGCCGGAAAAGCACATGCTCATTGACGGCACCCCGATCGCCGGCGGCATCGTCGACTTCGGCCTGTACTTCTTCCACAACGCCCGCCGGCTGATCGCCCAGGGCAAGGGCCCGTACTTCTACCTGCCGAAGATCGAGAACCACCTCGAGGCCCGCCTGTGGAACGACATCTTCGTCCTCGCCCAGGACCTGCTCGGCATCCCGCAGGGCACCATCCGCGCCACCGTGCTGATCGAGACCATCACGGCCGCGTTCGAAATGGAGGAGATCCTCTACGAACTGCGCGACCACGCCGCGGGCCTGAACGCCGGCCGCTGGGACTACATCTTCTCGCTGATCAAGAACTTCCGCACCCGCGGCCCGCGCTTCGTCCTGCCGGACCGCAGCCAGGTGACCATGACCCAGCCGTTCATGCGCGCCTACACCGAACAGCTGGTCCGGGCCTGCCACAAGCGCGGCGCCATGGCGATCGGCGGAATGGCCGCAGCCGTCCCCAACCGCAAGGACGCCGAAGCCAACGCGATCGCCATCGAGAAGGTCCGCGCCGACAAGACCCGCGAGGCCGCTGACGGCTTCGACGGCTCCTGGGTGGCGCACCCGGACCTGGTTCCGGTCTGCCGCGAGGTGTTCGACGGCGTCCTCGGCGACCGCCCGAACCAGCTGGACCGGCTCCGCGAGGACGTCACCCCCGACGACCGCGCCCTGCTCGACATCGCCTCTACCACCGGCACCATCACCGAACGGGGCATCCGGAACAACATCGAGGTCGGCATCCGCTACATCGAGTCCTGGCTCCGCGGCAACGGCGCCGTGGCCATCCACAACCTGATGGAGGACGCCGCCACCGCGGAGATCTCCCGCTCGCAGCTGTGGCAGTGGATCTTCTCCCGGGCCATCACGGACCAGGGCGAGGTCATCACCCGCGAATGGGTCGAGGACATGCTGGACGAGGAGTTCGCCAAGCTCGAACGCTTCGAAGGCGACCGCTTCGCCGATTCCCGGGACATCTTCGAGGAAGTCACGCTCACCCCGGCGTTCCCGGCCTTCCTGACACTTCCGGCCTACGACCGGTTCCTGCATGAAGCGCGCGACGGCGGCGACCTCCCCACCGAGGATCCCGCCCTCGTCCCCGCCTAATACAGGAGCGCACCGGAAGGTACAGATTTCCGTCTGCTGGGCTGCCATGCCCTTCGCAACAGGCACCCCCGAGATCCGGGGCGGTGGCCCAGCGACGGAAGACCCCCTCGGGGACTCGACAACGGCGTCGAGGTGACAGTTAAGGCCCATGTTCGCCATGAACATGGGCCTCAACTGTCACCTCGGCGCGGCAGTCCAGGCAGTTGGGCGGCGCGGCAGCACGGGCAGTCCGGCATCCCAGTCGGCGCGGCAGTCCAGGCAGCGCGGGTCAGCGCACCTTGGGGACGTGGCGGAGGGACAGCGCGGTCCCGAGGATGAACATCGCGACCGAGCCGAGCACCATCAGCAGCGGCCCGGTCCACGATCCCGAGACCCCGTTGACGTAGCCCAGCAGGGTTGGCGCCAGGGCACCGAAGGAATAGCCCACACCCTGCACGACGGCGGACATCCGGCCGGCCGAGGCCTGGTCCCGGGCCAGCCGGATGATGGCGATGAAGATGAGCGTGATGCCGCCGCCCTGGGCGATGCCGCCCAACGAGGACCACAGCCACCACAGTCCCGGCGCCAGCAGCAGGCCCACAGGAACGGTCACCCACAACAGCCCCAGGGTGAGCCCCACCGTCGTCGTGCTGGCGAAACGGGCCACGAGCGGAACGCCCAGGCCGCCCACGATGGCGAGAATCTGGAACAGCGAGGACCCGGCGCCCGCCTCCGCGGCCGTCATGCCGAGTTCGTCCGCGAGGATGCTGGGGAGCCAGGCGGTCACACCGTAGTAGGAGAACGCCTGCCCGGCGAACCCGGCGGTCAGCCCCACCGTGATCCAGCGCGACGCCCGCTTGATCCCGGCACGGGCCGGCTCCGGGGCGGGAACCGGTTCGGGCCGGAACGCCCGGCTGCCGAAGGCGAGCACCCAGGCAACGAGGGCCGCGACGGCGAAGAGCCCGCAGGAGGCGAGGGCCAGCCGCCAGCCAAACAGTTCGGCCAGCGGCGCCATCACCATGGCGGTGACAAAGGAGCCGATGTTCAGGGCGGCGGTGTAGATGCCCATCGCCGTGCCCTGCCGGGCGGGGACGAAGTCGCGCCGGATGATCAGCGGCACGACGATGTTGCCGATCGTGATGGCGACCCCGAGAATCACCGTGCCGAGCATCACGACGGCGCCGTTGCCCGCCGACCGCACTATCACGCCCAGCAGGACACCCAGCAGGGTCAGGGTGATGGCGACTTCCGCGCCGAGCTTGCGTCCGGTGAATGCGGCGAGCGGCGCGGCAAGGGCGAAGCACAGCACGGGGATGCCGGTCAGGAGACCAAGTTCCACCGGGGAGAAGCCCAGTTCCGCCTGCATCGGGCCAACCACCGGCGCCACGGCCACGAACGGGCCGCGCATGTTGAGGGCGATGAGCCCGATGGCGGCCAGCAGGATCCAGCTGCGCGGCACGTTCGCCAGGACGTTGGCGCTCATGGGTGCCGCGGCTCGGCCGGCGGGCAGAAATATGCTTTCATCAGTCCCATTGCTATCACGGGCCCCAGCCGGACCCGGCGATTATGACACCCGCGGAGTCCCGGCGTCAGCCCGTTGCCTGCAGGGTCGCCTCGATCACGGCCGGTGAGAGCACATACTGGGTAACCATCTGGCTGGCACCCAGAATCGCGGACTGGTCCCCCGCCATGGACAGCCCGATCCGCAGGTGCGTTGTTGCCAGCGGCAGCGAGCGCCGGTAGACCACCTCGCGGACCCCGGCCATGAGGTGTTCGCCGGCCTGGCCGAGGCTGCCGCCGATCACGATGACGGAAGGATTGAGCAGGTTCACCACGGTGGCCAGCACGTCGCCCAGGTCCCGGCCCGCCTGGCGCAGGGCCTGGATCGCCTGCAGGTTGCCCTCGGACACGAGCCGCAGCACGTCGCCGCCGTTGTCGGCCTGCAGTCCCTGCAGCGTGAGGGCATGCGCGACGGCGGGGCCGGAGGCGAGCGCCTCAAGGCAGCCGTAGTTCCCGCAGCGGCAGAGCACATCGTCGCCGCGCGGCACCCGGACGTGGCCCAGGTCCCCGGCCGTGCCGTTGGCACCGCGCTGGAGCTCGCCGCTGCTGATGATGCCGGCGCCGATTCCCGTGGCGACCTTGATGAAAAGGAAGTTGTCGTGTTCCGGCCAGTAGGCGGTCCGCTCCCCCAGGGCCATGATGTTCACGTCGTTGTCCACCAGCACCGGGACCGGCAGCGAGCGCTGGACGTGCCGGACGACGTCGAACCCGTCCCAGCCAGGCATGATCGGCGGTTTTACCGGCATCCCGGTGGCATGTTCCACCGGACCGGGCAGTCCGATGCCGATGCCGGCGAGGCCGTCCGTGCCGCGGCCCGCCTGGCCCAGCAGTTTGATGCCTTCCGCCACCACCCGGTCCAGGACGGCCTCCGGGCCGTCGGCGACGTCCTGGGCCAGCTGGCACTCGGCCAGCACCGCTCCGCTGAGGTCCGTGACGGCGACGATCAGGTGGGTGGCCCCTACGTCGACCGCCAGCACGACGCGGGCGGCGGGGTTGAAGGCAAAGCGCGACGGCGGCCGGCCGCCGCTGGAGCTGGCCTCGCCCGCCGGTCCGACCAGGCCGGCCTGCATCAGCGCATCGATGCGGGACGCAACGGTGGAACGGGCCAGGCCGGTGGTGAGGGCCAGCTCGGCGCGGGTACGGGCCTGGCCGTCGCGCAGGAGCTGGAACAGGTCGCCGGCACGGGACAGGCTGCCGGCGGCCTCGGGGGCGGCGGGATCTGCGCCGGCGGGCGTGCTCATGAATCAGTGATAGCACGAGGCACTTCTGCGTGTCACTTTCCTACAATCCGGAACGTGGGTTGCAACTTTTGCTTGACGCCCGGCAGAAGTCGTCCTAGCTTGGGTGTAGGCCATCACAGACCGCCCTGCGGGCCTAACGGCTTACCCCGATGACGAGGAGAGACAGTGTCGTACTCGATCCAGCTCTACACGGTCCGTAAGGCCCTGGAAGAGGATCTCGCTGGAACCATCCGGCGCCTGGCCGGCATCGGTTTCACCATGGTTGAGCCCTACCGTTTCGTTGCCAAAGCCGCTGAACTGAAGCAGGCCATGGCCGAGAACAACCTCACGGCCCCGTCCGGCCACGCTCCCCTGCTCAGCGAGGACCAGGACGCCATTTTCGCCGCCGCCCGGCAGCTGGGCATCGGCACGGTAATCGATCCGCACGTTCCGGCCGAGCGCTGGAACACGATCGAAGACATCAGGGAAACAGCGGTTCAGCTCAACGCCGCCGCCGCCAAGGGAGCCAGCTACGGCGTCCGCGTCGGGTATCACAACCACTGGTGGGAAGTTGAGTCCGTGCTCGACGGCAAGACCGCCCTGGAACACCTCGCTGACTATTTGGACCCGGCGGTTGTCCTCGAGCTGGACACCTACTGGGCTGCCGTCGGCGGCCAGAATCCTGCGGAACTCCTGGCCCGCCTGGGTGACCGGGTGAAGTTCATCCACATTAAAGATGGGCCCGTCACCGCGGACCCCTCCAGCCAGCTCGCCGTGGGCGACGGCAGGATGCCCATCTGGGATGTCCTCGAGGCAGCAGGTTCCCTTGAGGCAGGCGTGATCGAGCTGGACGATTTCCAGGGCGATATGTTCGACGCCGTCCGGGACAGCTACAACTACCTCAGCGCCGGAAAGGCTGCCGCATGAACCACGCAGCGGGAGCCGCCTTCGGCCCCTCCGGATCCGGGCCTGTCGGCGTCGGCATCATCGGCGCAGGAGTCATCAGCAAGGAGTACCTGGACAACCTCACGAGCTTCCCGGACGTCAGGGTCGTGGCGATCGGAGATCTCTTCGAGGCCGCCGCCGCCGCCCGCGCCGCCGAGTACGGGATTGACACACACGGCGGAGTCGACGCTGTTCTCGGCAACCCCGAAGTGGAGATCGTCATCAATCTGACCATACCGGCGGCGCATGTCGAGGTGGCCACCCAGGCCGTCAACGCCGGCAAACACGTCTGGAGCGAGAAGCCCTTCTCGCTGGACCGGGAAAGCGGCCGCGGGCTGCTTAAGGCAGCCGATTCCGCCGGCGTCCGCCTCGGCTGCGCCCCCGACACTTTCCTCGGTGCGGGGCTGCAAACGGCGCGCCGGATGATCGAACGCGGCGACATCGGCACACCGCTGACCGCCCTGACCCTGATGCAGTCTCCCGGTCCGGAATCCTGGCACCCGAACCCCGCCTTCCTGTTCCAGGACGGCGCCGGACCCCTGTTCGACATTGGACCGTATTACCTCACCACCCTCGTCCAGACCTTCGGCAGCGTCCGCCGGGTCGCGGCGTTCGGCTCCAAATCCCGCGAAACACGCGTCATCGGCTCCGGGCCCAAAGCCGGCGAGGAATTCGCCGTCACCGTCCCGACGCACGTCAGCTCCATCCTGGAGTTTGAAGGCGGCGAGTCCGGACAGAGCATCTTCAGCTTCGATTCCCCGTTCAAGCGTGCCGGCTTCGTGGAGATCACTGGTTCCGACGCCACCATCGCGCTGCCGGATCCGAACAATTTCGACGGCGATATCCGGATCTGCGCGCTCGGCGCGGATGACTGGACCACCGTCCCGTCAGTGGGCTCCACCGCCAGCCGCGGCGCCGGCGTGCTGGAAATGGCCCGCGCCATCCGCGCGGGCCGGCCGCACCGGGCACCGGGTGAGCTGGCGTTCCACATCCTCGACACCATGGCCTCCATTTCCGAGTCGATCGATACCCGCGCCTTCGTGGAGGTCGAAAGCTCCGTCGCCCAGATTCCGGCCCTCCCCGAGGACTGGGATCCGACCCTTTCCACCCTTTAGGGGCTGACTATGCATCCACAGGGATCCACGCACGGCCGGCCCCCGCTCGGTGTGGCCATGATCGGCTACGCCTTCATGGGCAAGGCCCACTCGAACGCCTGGCGCAATGTGGCCAGCTACTTCGACGTTCCGGCCTTCGAACAGCGGGTCATCGTCGGGCGGGACCCGGAGGGAGTCGCCGCAGCCGCGACGAAGTACGGCTGGGCGGAGTCCGCCACGGACTGGAGAGCGGTCATGGACCGCGACGACATCCACGTCGTGGACCTCTGCACCCCTGGCTATATGCATGCCGAGATCGCCCTCGCCGCCCTCGCCGCGGGCAAGCACGTGCTCGTGGAGAAGCCGCTGGCCAACACCCTCGCCGAGGCCGAAGCCATGGCCGCGGCCGCCCGCGAGGCGCAGTCCCGCGGCGTCCAGTCAATGGTCGGTTTCAACTATCGCCGGGTCCCCGCCTTGGCCCTGGCCCGAGAGCTGATCTCGGAGGGCAGGCTGGGCGCGATCCGGCAGGTCCGGGCGGCCTATCTGCAAGACTGGCTGGTAAACCCGGAAACGCCCATGACGTGGCGGCTGCAGAAGGACACGGCCGGATCCGGGGCGCTGGGCGACATCGCCTCGCACGCCATCGACCAGGTGCTGTTCCTGCTCGCAGACCGGGTCACCGACGTTTCCGGCCGGCTGCACACTTTCACCTCGCACCGGCCGGGCGCCCGCGGGCTGGAAGAGGTGACGGTCGACGACGCCGCCTGGGCGACGCTGACGCTTGCGTCCGGGGCCATCGCCTCGATTGAAGTCTCGCGGGTGGCCACTGGACAGAAGAACTCCCTCAAAATCGAAATATACGGCGATAAAGGCGCCATCCTCTTCGACCTTGAGAACTTGAATGAACTCGACTTCCTGGACGCCACTGCTCCGGCCCGGGAGCAGGGGTTCCGGCGCATCCCGGTCAACGAACCGGACCACCCCTATATGGCTGCCTGGTGGCCGCAGGGCCACATCATCGGCTGGGAACACACCTTTACGCACGAAATCCGGGACTTCCTCGTGGCGATTGACACCGGAGCCCAGCCTTCGCCGTCGTTCCAGGACGGACTGGCTGTCCAGCGCATTCTCGCCGCAGTCGCGGAAAGCGCCGCGGCCGGAAGCTCCATGGTCCGGCTGGACAACTCCCCCGCTACCGCTGCCCCCGTTGCCACCGAAGGAGCCTGACATGGCCCGCCCGTACACCCTGTTCACCGGCCAGTGGGCCGACCTGCCGTTCGAGGAAGTCGCGCGCCTGGCTTCCGGGTGGGGGTACGACGGCCTGGAAATCGCCGTCTCCGGGGACCACCTGGACGCCTGGCGCTGGGACGATCCCGGCTACGTCGAGTCCAAACTCGCCGTGTTGGAGAAATACAATCTCAAGGTCTGGGCCATCTCCAACCACCTCAAGGGCCAGGCCGTCTGCGATGACCCCATCGACTTCCGCCACGAGGCCATCGTCGGGACCAGAGTCTGGGGCGACGGCGACCCCGAAGGCGTCCGCACCCGCGCCGCCGAGGAAATGCAGCACACCGCCCGGCTCGCCCGCGCCCTCGGCGTCGACACCGTCGTCGGGTTCACCGGCTCCTCCATCTGGCAGTACGTCGCGATGTTCCCGCCCGTCCCCGTGTCGGTGATCGAGGCCGGCTACCAGGACTTCGCCGACCGCTGGAACCCGATCCTGGACGTCTTCGACGAATGCGGCGTCCGCTTCGCCCACGAGGTCCACCCCTCCGAGATCGCCTACGACTACTGGACCACCGTCCGCACCCTCGAAGCGATCGGCCACCGCGAGGCGTTCGGGCTGAACTGGGACCCCTCCCACTTCATGTGGCAGGGCATCGACCCGGTCTCCTTTATCTGGGACTTCAAGGACCGGATCTACCACGTGGACTGCAAAGACACGAAGCTTCGCCCCACCGGCCGGAACACCGTCATGGGCTCCCACCTGCCCTGGGGCGACCCGCGCCGGGGCTGGGACTTCGTCTCCGCCGGCCGCGGCGACGTGCCCTGGGAATCGTCCTTCCGCGCCCTGGCCGCGATCGGCTATGACGGCCCCATCTCCGTCGAATGGGAAGACGCCGGCATGGACCGCCTCCACGGCGCCCCCGAAGCACTCGCCAACCTCAAAAAGTACGACTTCCCGGCGTCGAACACCGCCTTCGACGCCGCCTTCAGCGCCAAGGACGGGGCGGTAAACCCGCAATAGTGACCACCCGTTTATTCCTTGACGGATCAGAACGGCCCCTGTAACAGTTAGCTCGTGGAGGACGCATCGATGGAGAACCACAACGAAACTGATGCCGTGCCTGCTTCCGAGACGCTCCATTCCGACGAGCCGGCACCCCCGCCAATCCTGGAAGTCCGCGGACTGACCAAAAGTTTTTTCGGGATCCCCGTGCTGGAAAACGCCCATCTAAGCCTTCACCGCGGCCAGGTGCACGGGCTCATGGGAGAAAACGGCGCCGGAAAGTCCACCCTGATGAAAGTCCTGGCCGGCGTGTACCAGCCCGACGCCGGAACCGTCCTCCTGGAGGGCAAGGAAGTTCACTTCAGCCACCCCACCAAGGCCCACGAAGCCGGGCTGTCATCCGTGTTCCAGGAGTTCAACCTTCTGCCGGACCGGACGGTGGCCGAGAACATCTATCTGGGCCGGGAGCCGCGCCGCGGACTGCTGGTGAACAAAGCCCTGATGAACTCCAAAACGGAGGAGCTTCTTGAATCCTTGGGGATCACCGCCATCCGGCCCACCGGGCAGGTGCGGAGCCTGACGGTGGCTGAACAACAGGTCGTGGAGATCGCGAAGGCGGTCAGCTATGACGCGCGGATCATCTCCATGGACGAGCCCACGGCAGCCTTGGCGGGTGCCGAGGTTGAACTTCTCTACGGGATCGTGGCACGCCTCCGTGAACGTGGAACGGCCATCCTCTACGTCTCCCACCGCCTCCGCGAAGTGTTCGACCTCTGTGACGTCATCACCGTCCTGAAAGACGGCAAGGTGGTCAGCACCCGGCCAGCGTCCGAACTGGACGATGCCCAACTCGTCCGGCTGATGGTGGGCCGGCCCATCTCGGCGTTCTTCCCGGAGAAATTACCCCGGGAGAACGCGGCCGCCGACGGCGTTACCGAGGAGCCGATCCTCGAGCTGCAGGGCGCCGGAAACGGCCAGCTGGACGGGATTAGCCTCAGCATTCGGCCGGGCGAGATAGTCGGTCTGGCAGGACTTCAGGGGTCCGGCCGCACAGAACTGCTCCACGGCATCTTCGGCGCCGCACCCTTCACCCGCGGGACGATGAAGATGGCCGGCGCGGAACTGCTGCCCAAATCACCCCGCCAGGGCGTGCGGGCACGGATGGCCCTGATCACAGAGGACCGCAAAGCGGAAGGCCTGAGCCTGAACCAGTCCATCCTGGACAACGCACTCAGTGTGATCCGGTCGGTTTTCCCGGGCCGCACAAAAGCCGTCAAGACCGAGATCCCGGGCGTGTTCTCCTCCCTGGAAGTCATAGCCCGTGACCTGGACCAGGAGGTGCAGTACCTGTCGGGCGGCAACCAGCAAAAAGTGGTCCTCGCCAAATGGCTCGCAATCCGTCCCCGGCTTGTGCTGCTGGACGAACCCACCCGCGGCATTGACGTTGGCGCCAAGGTGGCCGTCTACCGGCTGATGCGCCAGCTCGCGGCGGAGGGCAAAGCCATCCTGATGGTGTCCAGTGAACTCCCGGAAGTCATCGGCATGTCGGACCGGATCCTGGTGATGCGTGATGGCCGGCTCGTCGGTGAGCTGCCCGCCGGAACGTCAGAAGAAGCCGTCCTGCAGCTGGGAACCGGCGCCAGGACTGCACCCGAAGGAGAGTCATGACACGGCGAGCAGGCTTCTTCCAGCGGCTGTCCTCCACCCAGATCGTCTACCTCGTGGCGCTGGCGACACTCATATTGGGTGTTGTGCTGGTGAATTCGATCGGACGGAGTTTTTTCAGTCCCGGGAACATCTCGAGCATCCTGACCGGGACCAGCGTGTTGGGCTTCATCGCGATCGGGCAGACACTGGTCATCCTGGCGGGCAGCCTGGACCTCTCCGTCCCCTATGTCACCAGCCTGGCCAGCCTCATCGCCGCCGGGGTGATGGCGAACAACCCCAACAACATCCTGTCCGCAGTCCTGCTGACGCTGGGGACGGCCGCGGTCATCGGACTCGCGAACGGGCTCATCGTCGCCCGGCTGAACGTGCACGGATTCATCGCCACGCTGGGCGTGGGCCTGATTATCAGCGGCTACCTCGCCACCAATTTCAAGGGCAGCTTCGGCCAGACACCGCTGGAGTTCCGCCTCGTCGGAGCCACGGGGATCGGCCCCGTCCCGATCTCCACGATCATCATGCTGGCCTGCGCGGGCCTGGCCATGCTGCTCCTGCACCGCACACGCGTCGGGCACCATCTGTACGCTGTCGGCGGCGACATCGCCGTGGCCCGTACCTCCGGAATCCGCGTTGACGTGCCGGTGATTACGGCGCACGTCATCTGCTCTGTCCTGGCAGGGATGGCAGGACTGCTCCTGGCCAGCCGGCTGGGTGTCGGCAGTCCCACCGTGGGTTCCCAGGGCGGCTACGATCTGCTCTCCATCGCGGCGGTTGTGCTCGGCGGGACGTTGCTCTCCGGCGGCAAGGGGACCATCACCGGCACCCTTGGCGGCGTGCTGATCTTTGCCATGCTGGACAACATCATGTCCGTCATGCAGGTCAACCCGTTCCTGAAGGACGTGGTCAGGGGCGTGGTGATCGTCGCCGCCGTCGCCGTTTATGCCCGGCGCCGGATCGTCAGCAGACCGGAACGGTTCCCGGCGAAAGGCTCGACGGAGACGCCCGCTGCCCGGCCCGTGCCGGTGGAGGGGCCATGAGTACGGCACTGAACTCCGACCGCAGCGCGATTCTCAAGCAGAACCGTGCCAGCCGTTCCGAGCGGCTCCTGCGCGCCATGCGCACCCCCGGCGGCGCCGTCTTCATCCTGCTGATCGGGCTCCTGGCCGCCATCATTGTGCTGAACCCGTCCTTCGGGGAGCCGAGCTCCTTCATCCGGTTCGTCGGCAGGACTGCCCCCATTGCCATCGCCGCCATCGGCCAGTACTTCGTCATTGTCGGCGGGGAATTCGACCTGTCGATGGGCTCCGTCGTGACGATGCAGGTCATCGTCGCCGGCAACCTGATCGGGCAGGACGATTCCAAGGTGATCCCCGTGCTCGTCCTGATGCTGGTGCTGGGTGCCTTCATCGGGCTGGTGAACGGGCTGATCACCACCCTGCTGCAGGTCCCAAGTTTCATTGTCACGCTGGGCATGATGCTGGCGCTGCTCGGGCTGGTCCTCTACTGGACCGGCGGCGCGGCCCAGGGCAACCCTGCGGACAGCTTCCGGCAGATCGGACGCGGCGGCATCCGTGACGTTCCGGTCCTGGACATCATTCCCTACCCGGTCCTTATCCTGACCGCCCTGGCGGTCGCGGCGTTCATACTGATGCGCCGCCCCTTCGGCCGCATGCTCATCGCGGTCGGAGACAATCCTGCGGCGGCGGCACTGGCCGGCTCCCGGGTCTGGTGGGTGCGCACGCGCGCCTTTATGATTTCATCGCTGTCGGCCACCGTGGCTGGCATCCTGCTCGTGGGCTATGCGGGTGTGCATCCGTCGGTGGGGCGCGGGTACGAGTTCACCGCGATCACCGCCGTTGTTCTCGGGGGCGTTGTGCTGGGCGGCGGGCGCGGCTGGGTCCTGTCCGCCGCAGCGGGGGCATTCGCCCTCGAGTCGCTGTTCACCCTCCTGAACTTCATGGGTGTCCCTGCGACGTGGCGGGACACGGTCCAGGGAGCCATCATCATCATCGCTGTGGCCGCAGCATCCCAGTCATGGCAGCGCAAGCGCAAAGGAGCGAGTTCCGCTGCCCATGACGAACAGCACCAGTTGGCCGCAGCACCACCGCCCGCCGAGGGCACCGAACAAGGAGGAGAAAGAGTCTGATGCGCAATAACTCTGTCCGCGCGATCGCCCTTGCCGCAGCATTGCCGCTGGTGGCCCTGACCGCATGCACCACTACAGATCCGTCCGTCACCGAAACGACGGGAGCCGGCACCGGTTCTCCGGCGGCCAGCAGCCCGGCGAGCCAGGACTGGTTTGACCAGGCTCTCTACGACACACAGAACCAGCAGCGCTCGGCAACCTTCGAAGGGGACCCGGAGCAGCCCTACCTGCAGTACATCGCGGGCGCGATGACGGACACGTCCAAGTTCGCGGCCCAGGGACCGCAAAAAGTCTGCTTCGCCAACGCCTCCATCTCCAACCCCTGGCGGCAGACCGGCTGGATCACCATGAACCAGCAACTCAAGGCACTCCAGGGCTCCGGGGTCATCTCCGAAATGGAAACCCGGGATGCCAAAGACAACGACAACACCCAAATAGCGGACATCGACTACTTCATCGCCGAGGGCAACTGCGGGGCGTTCGTTATTTCGCCCAACTCCACCGCGGCCCTCACCCAGGCCGTCGAACGTGCCTGCCAGACAGGCAAGCCCGTGGTGGTGTTTGACCGCGGTGTGGAGACCAAATGCGCCACCACCTTCATCCACCCGATCGGCGGATTCGCCTGGGGTATCGACACCGCAACTTTCCTGAGTGAGAAGCTTCAGTCCGGGGACAAGGTGGTGGCCCTTCGCATCCTCCCGGGTGTCGATGTGCTGGAGCACCGCTGGGCGGCGGCCAAGAAGATCTTCGAGGAAAAGGGAATCCAGGCCACGGACTATTTCACCGGGGCCGATCCCACCGAGATCAAGAAGATCATCTCCGATGAACTGGCCACAGGTGACGTCAAGGGCGTCTGGATGGACGCCGGCGACGGTGCGGTGGCTGCCCTCGAGGCCTTCGAGGATGCCGGCAAGCCCTTGCCCGTGATGACCGGCGAGGATGAGATGAGCTTCCTGGCCAAGTGGAAGCAGACCGGGATCGACGCGATGGCCCCGGTCTACTCCAACTTCCAGTGGCGGACCCCGCTGCTGGCCCTGGAAAAGATCTTCAAGGGCGAACAGATTCCGGCCGAATGGGTTCTGCCGCAGGAGCCCATCCTGGTAGACGAACTGGACGAGTGGCTGCAGCGTAACGAGGGCATGCCCGGCGGGCACTACGCCAAGTTCGGCGGCGAGGATCTGGACGGCTACCCGGAGGTGTGGCAGCAGCGGCAGATTCCCTGACGCGGCGCGGCGGTCCCCGGAGTTCCCTCACCCCGCGGGACCGCCTCTGGATTTGGAGGCAGGACCAACAGATGGAAAGAAGGCAGCTTGGCGCGTCTGATCGGCATCAGCACCTGGGTCTGGGAATCCCCCTTGACCGATACCAGCCTCCCCGGATTGCTGGGGAAAATCGCCGCCCTGGGGTTTGACGCCGTCGAACTCCCGCTGGAAAACGCGGGCGACTTCTCTTCCGGAACGGTGCTGGAGACACTCGCGGGAACCGGGCTGAAGCCTTTCGTGGTGGGGGCCATGGCGCCGGGGCGGGACCTGGTGGCTACGGATCCGGCTTCCGTAGAAAGGACCCAGGCCTACCTGACCGCCTGCATCACCATGGCCGGCAGCATCGGTTCGCCGACTGTCTGTGGACCCTTCTACGCCCAAACCGGAGGGGTGTGGCGGATGTCAGCCGAAGAGCGCCGGGACGCCTACGCGGAGCTGCGCCGAAACATCCGGCCCGTCGCGGCCCGGGCCCAGGAGGCGGGAGTCGTGCTGGGCATCGAACCCCTGAACAGGTACGAAACATCGCTGATCAATACGGTCGATCAGGCGCTTGAGGCGCTTGGGCCGCTGCTCGGGAACGGCGTCGGCCTCGCGCTGGACAGTTACCACCTACACATCGAGGAGCGTTCGGTCGCCGCTGCCGTCCGGGCCGCCGGAGAGCATCTGGTGCATGTGCAGGTCTGCGGCAACGACCGGGGCGCTCCCGGCGGGGACCAAACCGACTGGACGGGCTTCCTGCAGGTCCTGGATGAAGTCGGCTACACGGGACCGCTCAACATTGAGAGTTTCACCGTCGAGAATGCCGCCATTGCCGTCGCCGCGTCGATCTGGCGGCCGCTTGCCCCGAGCCAGGACGAACTGGCTGAAAGCGGCCTGGCTTTCCTTCGCAGCCTGTCCCGGGAGATTCCGTTGTGACGCATGTAATCCGACAGGCAACCGCGGACGACGCCGGGGGGCTGGCCGCGCTGGCTGCCGTCACCTTCCCGCTCGCGTGTCCGCCGGAGTCCCGGCCGGAGGACATCGCGGCGCACCTGGCCAACACCCTCAGCGAGGCCCACTTCCGCACCTATCTGGCCGACCCGGACGTCACCGTCCTGGTGATCGACGCCGACGGCGACCTTCGCGGCTACAGCCTGCTGGTGGCCCGCCCAGCCAGCGACCCGGACGTGGCCGCGGTCCTGGGCGAACTGCCGTGCACCGAACTCAGCAAGTGCTACGTCCACCCCGACCACCACGGGCTCGGCGCCGCGGCCGAACTGATGCGCGCCAGCATCGGCGCGGCCGCGGGAGCCGGCGCCCGAGGGCTCTGGCTCGGCGTGAACAGCCAGAACGCCCGGGCCATCCGGTTCTACGAGAAGTCCGGCTTCCGAAAGGTCGGCACCAAGTCCTTCCGGCTCGGCAGCACCGTGGAACACGACTTCGTCATGGAACTCCCGCTCGCACGGGTCCCGTGACCAAGCCGACAGTCCGCCGGGGAATGGAGCCGGCCGCGCCGGGGTTGTGGCGAGCATGAAGATTGAGATCTGGTCCGACGTTGCCTGCCCCTGGTGCTACATCGGCAAACGCCGCTTTGAAACCGCCCTGGCGGCCTTCCCGCACCGCGAGGCTGTGGAGGTGACGTGGCGCAGCTACCAGCTGGACCCCTCGCTGCCCGACCACTACGACGGCACCGAACTGGACTACCTGAGCACCCGCAAGGGCCTGGCGCCGGCCCAGGTCGCCGGAATGTTCGCGCACGTGGCGGAGCAGGCCAGGGGCGAGGGCCTCAACTACCGTTTCGACGACGTCGTGGTCGCCAACAGCTTCACGGCCCACCGGCTGATCCACCTCGCCGCCGCGCACGGGCAGCAGGACGCAGCAAAAGAACGCCTGCTCAGCGACCACTTCGAGCACGGCAAGGACATCGGCAGCCGTGACTACCTGACCTCGCTGGGGCTGGACCTGGGAATCGGCGCCGCCGAGCTGGTGGAACTGTTCACCACCGACAAATACGCCGACGACGTCCGGCTGGACTTCGAGGAAGGCCGCGCCCTAGGCGTCACCGGCGTCCCGTTCTTCGTGATCGACCGGAAATTCGGGCTCTCCGGCGCCCAGCCCGCCGAGACCTTCACCGCCGCCCTCGAGCAGGCGTGGCAGGACAGCCGCCCGCTGGAAATGGTCAGCGCCGCCGGCGGCGCGGAAGCCCGAGGAACCGCGGAAGCCTGCGGCCCCGAGGGCTGCGCCACCACCTAGGACCGGATTTCCGGTGTCAGTTCGCTGCCAGTTGACGTCTTAGCACTGAACTGAGTCGTCTTCCTGGGCAGGTTTTGGCAAGAGGACCTAAGGTTCCTCTCATTAAGTTGGCCAAGTGGCCCGGATGTCAGTTTCCAAAGTCGCCTGCACGGAATGTCCACACTCTTCCCTCTACATGTCCGTATTGGGAACCTTCAGCGGACCTTTCACTGGTGTACCCCGCCGCGGTTGTCTTGATTGAGCCGGCATCGACATCATCACTACAGCGCCCCGTAACCCGAACGCCTGGCCGCCGACCGTTGCGAGGAGGCCGGGCGCTCGGAACTCGTATGGTGTGTTGCTTCGATCAACAGAATCCCGCGTGCCCTATTCGTCTCGGTTGGAAAACGCTCGCTGCTTCGGTGGTAGCCCCGGCTAGCGCAGGTGGATGAGTCCAGCATTGGTGGGACGGAAACCGCATGCATCGAAGTAGAAGCGCTTCAGGTGATCGTCGAAGTCAACATGAAGCCACTCGCATCCCGCTCCCTTGGAGTGTTCCGTCGCCACGGCAAGGAGTTTCTTCCCGATGCCTTGCCGGCGGGCACGATGTGCCACCAAAGTGTCTTCGACGAATGCGTGCACCTGACCGTCCCAGATAACGTTGACGAAGCCTACGAGACCCTCGGCATCGCGCGCTGTTACCCACCCCAGACTGTGGCGCGAGAGCAGATCAGTCCAGTCGTCTTCAACGTAGGCATGATCAAAGCCCTCAGCGTGCAGCTGATTGATTTCTTCGTTCCGAACCACTCCGCGCCATTCAAAGGTTACCGTCATGCTGAACAGCATTGCAGATAGAGCCCACTCAGCGAGGGCTAAGATATCGACGGTATTTGCAGTGGTGAACGCGGTGCGTATGAGTAGCGGCCGTGTCAGGGGCAAGTGCCAGCGCCCGGCAGCTTCAATCGTTTTGAGCAGACAACGACGGCCAGGCAGATAGGGACAGAAAATCGTGGGTCGCGGGCCTGCCACGATGCTCAGCCCCTAGGAAGCCCACCAGACACACACCAGCCGAATACGCCTCCCGGGGGTAGCTATGGCCGGGAAGCGCAAGCGCCATGTGCCCCACGGGCCAGAGCCGCAACGTCCCCACTCTGCTGCGTCCAATGCCGGCCGGGATTGTTACTGGGCCAACGAGGAACAATTTACCGGGTCAGTGAGAATTACCGCAGGACTCCACCATGTCCTGGTCTTCAGCGGCCAGCACATCCTGTGGACAGACCATGCAGGAAACGGCGTCGGGAGTCCTCAGGGTGGGTTTGTAACACCGAAGCACGCTCCTGCCACGTACCCGGGCTCCTCTGCGGCGAGGGAAAGCACGTCTTGTCTTGTCGTGAGACGCATCGGGCTGACCCGGGCCACGCAACTCACGGTTCAGGGATCGTCGTCGATCCTCGCGGCGGTGTCCGTGAGTTGCCCGCCCCGAAAGAACGGCGGACGGCAATCATGGCCCAATCCCCCGAACAACGCGCCGATGAACGTCCGGTCCCTTCCCCGGGGCCCTGAGCACGGCTTCCAGCCCGCGGCGCGTCGCGCGCGGCCATTGCCATCCCCGCGGCCTTTCGGGATGATGCCTAGGCGCGGTGCTTTAGTGCCTAAGCGGAAAGGGGCGCCGATGCTGCAGGCATTTGGCTGGGGTCTTCTTGCCGGGTCCTCGTACTTCCTGGGTGGGCTGCTCGCCCTGCGGTGGCGCGTTGGCAACAGCGTCCTGCTCGGCATCCTAACCGGGCTCGGTGCCGGCGCCCTGCTCTCGGCCGTCGCCTACAAGCTCGTAGCCGAGGCCGGGCGACTGGCCGGCGGAAGCGGTTATGTCGGGGTGGGACTGATCGGCGGGGCCGTGGCGACGGCGTGGGTGGTAACGGGTGCCGTGCGCGGCCGGCCACTGTCCGAACCTCCTGTCCACGAGCCCAGGTTCCTTGTGATCGGGCTGTCCGTGGTCGCCGAAGCTGTTGTTATCACCGGGGCGCTACTCAGCGGCTACGGCATTAGTGGCGCGGTGCTTGCCGCTGTCTTCCTCTGCGGAGTGCCCGAGGCCATGGCCGACACCGGACCGCTGCGCAAGTCCGGCATGACCACCCGCCACGTCATGTCCGCCTGGCTGGCCATGACGTTCTTGTGCGCCGCGTCGGTGGCCGTCTTCATGGTGCTGCTACGGGCAGCCCCGCCAGAGGTCGTGGCCTTCGCGTTGGCCTTCGCCGGCGGCGGCATCCTGACGAACGTAACGACCCGCATGGTGCCGGAGGGGCTTCGGGACGCCGGCGCCGCCACGGGCATTGCGATCGCCTTCGGATTCGGCCTCTCGTTCGCCCTTGTGGAGATCCTCGGCGGGCACTGAGGCCGCGACCGGCTTCATCCTTCAGGTGTACCCTCTGGCTGGGCAAGGACGCAAAGGAAGATCGAAAACGCGGGCTCTCTGCCGCGACGGCAATTGCCCTGAAGCGGTGAACGACCCACAGGATCCTGACCAGGCGCAGCAAGCGCTACGGTCGGAGCACCGGTGACGCGACAACTTGCTTATTTGTGGAATGAGCTTGACGGAATAGCCGGCGAGGAACAGCACAGCCGAGAGTATCAATGACCATTCGGAGCGCCTTCACCATGCTTCTCGCGTCATGGCTGACTCATCTACCGCCGGAAATGTCATCTGGTGCCCGGGGTCGCTGCCGGCAATAAGCGCCGGTTTACTGACAGATCGCGCTAAAGTGTCCGTATGCCCAGGATTTCGGCCGCGAGCAACGCCGCCCAACGAGCCGAGACCCAGCACCGCATCCTGACCGCCTTCGGCGAACTCCTGTTCACGCACGGGCTCCCGGGGCTGACCATGACCGACGTCGCACGCCACGCCCGGATCGGCCGCACCGCCGTGTACAACTACTACGCGGACATCGAAGAGCTTCTGATCGCCTATGCGCTGGATGAGACCGAGCGCTTCCTGGTCGAGCTGCGCGAATCCCTGGCTGCGCTGGAGAACCCGGTGGACCGCCTGGCCCTGTACGTCCGCGCCCAGGTCGAGGACCTCAGCCGGCGGCACCTGCCGCCCGGCCCCGCGATGGGGGCCGTGCTCTCGCCAGCATCGTTCGCGAAGCTGGCGGACCACGTCGGGGAACTCAGCGTGCTCCTGCAGGGCATCCTCCGGGACGGCATCGCCCAGGGCTACCTGCCCGAGTCGGACATCACCCAGCTCGCGCAGCTCATCCACGGCACCCTGTCCTCCAGCGCCGCCCGCGGTGACGGCGTCGGCCAGGACGCCGAGGCGGAGGCCCGGGTTGCCCGGACTGTGCGGTTCGTCCAGCTCGGCGCCGGGGCCCGGTTCGGCGACGACGGCCGACCCCTTCGTGTATCCACCTGACGTCCGGGCCCGGCGCTACCCGGCCGGCGGGGTGGGCGTCACGGGCGACCCGGATTCGTCGGCGATCCGCCGGTCCTCGCGCGGGCAGCTGAGTTGGCCCGGCGTCTGGTCGACGAGTTCCGGGTTCGCCAGTTGCTGGAAGTCTCCGGTGAGGATGACGTCCACGCTCGGGTCTGTCCGGCCGTCCTGGAAGTAGTCCGAGCCCGGCAGGTTCCGCTGCACGGTGAACGCCGCGGACTGGCCCGCGGCGCCGGAAACGACCAACGCTATCCCCCGGTAGCTCGAGGTCGTGTTGGCAACGGCCCCGACGATGAACTTGCGGGCCGCGAACTCGTCGGCCACGGAGCGGGCCAGGCCCGGGCGGGAGGTCGAGTTGAAGACATTGAGGTTGATCGTCTCCGGCGGCGTGTAGTCGAAGCGCGCTTCCGGGCAGACGGACGCGGCGGCCTGGCTGCGCTCCGCCGTCGGGATCTTGATCTGGCCGTTCATGATAGCCAGCGCAACGACAATGGCGGCGGCCACCAGCCCGACGAGCAGCACCAGGACGACCCCGTGCAGGATGCGTCGTCGCTTCCTGACGGGATTGTGGTTAAGCTCCTCGTCCTCCACGAAAGTGGCCCGCAGATCCGAGCCGGTAATGACCTGGTGTCCGTGCAGGACGGTGACGTCCTTCGGCTTTCTAGCCATTTATCACCAGCACACGCGCGTGGATCGCTGTCCGCTGGTGCAGCGCGGTCCGAACGGCGCGGTGCAGGCCGTCCTCCAGGTACAGGACGCCGCGGTATTCCACCACGTGCGGGAACAGATCGCCGAAGAACGTCGAGTCCTCGGCCAGCAGCGCCTCGAGGTCGAGCGTGCGCTTGGTGGTCACCAGCTCATCCAGCCGGACCGGCCGCGGCGGCAGCGTTGCCCAGTCCTTGGGCGTGGTGTAACCATGGTCAGGGTACGGGCGTCCCTCGCCCACGGCTTTGAATATCACCCTGCAAGACTAAGGAACTTGGACGGCCAAAGGAATCCACGACTCCCGGTGCCGGGAGGTTGTAGCCAAACAGTAACCATTTGTCATACCGTGCCGCCCGAGCTGTCACAGTCAACACCGTGACAGCGGTACGGTCCACAAGACATGCAAAGATGCCCGGCTGCTGGGAGAATGGGGCCATGACAATTCCCGAGACCTCAGCGTCCCCCTCGCCGTCGGCTCCCCCGCTGGCACTGTTGCTCGACGTCGACGGTCCCGTGGCGAGCCCCGTCACCCGTGCGGTGCAGCCGGTGATCATCGCGGACCTGCTGGCGCTGGCCGCGGCGGGGATCCCGGTCATCTTCAACACCGGCCGGTCGGCGGCCTTCATCCGCGAACAGGTAATGGAACCGATGATCGCCGCCGGAATGCCGGCCGGCACCCTCATCCATGCCGTGTGCGAGAAGGGCGCCGTCTGGTTCAGCTACACCGCCGCGGGACCCGGTCCGGTCCACGTCGATCACGATCTGGCCATCCCGCGGAGCTTTGGCGACGACGTCCGGCGTCTGGTGGCCGAGGACTACGCCGCTCACATGTTCTTCGACGAGACCAAGCTGGCCATGGTCTCCGTGGAGCAGCACATCGCCGTCGAGAACTCCGACTACCGCGCCGAGCAGCAGCTCTTCGACGCCGATGCCATGGAGCTGATGGGCCGGCACGGCCTCGGTGTGGTGCGGCTGGACCACCACGCCCCGGATTCCGATGACCGGATCGACTACCGCGTGGATCCGACCATCATCTCCACCGACATCGAGTCGGTCCGGCTCGGCAAGGACCTCGGCGCGAGCCGGGCCGTGGAGCTGCTGGCGGCGCAGGGTGTCACCCCGCAGGCCTGGCGCACGGTCGGCGATTCCCGCACCGACTACGCCATGGCCGACTGGCTGCACCACAACGACCACCCGGTGAAACACGTCGACGTCCGGCCCGCCGACGGCATCCCGGTGAAACCGTATGACGTACTCACCGCGGCGGACCTGGGGCTTGGCGAGGACGTCATCCACGACGACGCCGGGGCGGCTTTCCTGCACAGCTGGCGCCAGGCACTGCTGGGCTGAACCGGCGGACTGCAGTAACCCCCGGGCCGAGGGCTCCGGGGGCGGACGGGGGCCTCTTGCGGCCCACACTGGCGGCGTTCCAGCCGCGGAAATTCGGGTCGATTTTGGGGCGGACGTTATTATGCAAGTAGGGACACATTCACGCAAACAATCACGGAGAATCGAAATTACAGACGCATTGGTCCAGGACGAGATCTACTACGGCAGCCAGGCATCGGTCGACGCCCACGACGAGGTCACCTCCGCGGCTGCCGTCGCGAGATTCCGGGCGCGCCAGGACGTTGTGCGCCGCCGGGGCCGGTACGGACTGATCAACGAGAACCGCACGCCGTACCAGGCCATGGTCGAGGACCTGATGTTCATCCGCTCGGTGCTGGACGGCGCCGGGCTGGACTACCTCCTGGTCCGCGGCAACAACGACCGGCCCGTCATCGCCGTGGACTGGAAGGACCGCAAGGAACTCCGCGACGCGCTCGTGGAGGCCTGCCACGATGAGCCCTTCTACTCGATGAGCGTCGACGCCAAGAAGAAGTCCTCGGTGCTGGTTGCCGACGGCGAACTCTCCCCCAACCGGCAGTCGCGGATCTTCCGGCTGTACCGTCCCCGGGTCGAACCGGAAGGCGGCTTCGAGTTCGGAGCCTCGGCCGGCGTGCAGCTGGAACTGTGGAGTTTCGAAGGCGACGAGCTGATCCTCCCGATCGAGAACTCGCTGACCCGCCGGACGATGCTGGCCCAGGACGCCGTCCGCGGCACGGTTGAGCGGTACGGCCACACCTGGCCCACCATCGAGAACATGTTCGCGGACCATGCCAGTGACATCAGCTTCGACATCGATCTCGTGTTTTCCTGGGTGGACGGCAGCTCCCCGGAGTACATTGCGGCGCGGCGCGCACGGATGGCCGGCGTTGTCGTGGGCGAAGGCGACGACCACGAGGCCCGCTTCCGCCAGATCGACGAACTCAAGTACGCGCTGCGCTCGGTTTACATGTTCGCGCCCTGGATCCGCCGCATCTTCATCGCCACGGACTCCCCCGCGCCCTCCTGGCTGGCGGACCACCCGAGTGTCACGATCGTCCGCAGCGAGGAGTTCTTCGCCGACCCCGCCGTGCTGCCCACCCACAACTCGCAGGCAGTGGAGTGCCAGCTGCACCACATCCAAGGCCTGTCCGAGCACTTCCTGTACTCAAATGACGACATGTTCTTCGGCCGCGCCGTCGGACCGGACATGTTCTTCACCCCTGGCGGCATCACGAAGTTCATCGAGGCGGAAACCCGGATCGGGCTCGGAGACAACGACACGGAGCGCAGCGGGTTCGAGAACGCGGCCCGGGTGAACCGGAAGCTGCTCTGGGACCGGTTCGGCCGGATCACCACCCGGCATCTGGAGCACACGGCTGCGCCGCTGCGGCGCAGCGTCGTCGCCCAGATGGAGCAGGAGTTTCCGGCGGAATTCGCCAAGACGGCGGCCAGCACGTTCCGCGCGGCGGACAACATCTCTGTGACCAATTCGTTCTACCACTACTACGCGCTGCTCACCGGCCGCGCCGTCACCCAGACGGCGGCCAAGGTGCGCTACGTGGACACCACCGCACGGGCCGGACTCAACTACCTGCCCAAGCTGCTCGCCAAGCGGAACATGGACTTCTTCTGCCTCAACGACGGCAGCTTCCCGGAGGTCCCGGCCGAGGAACGGGCCGAACTCGTGACGGACTTCCTGGAGAAGTACTACCCCATCAAGGCTCCCTGGGAGAAGTAGGGGTTAGTTGCTGGCGGTCAGCCGGCGGTGGCCCGGCGTCCTGGCCGGGTCTTCGAGCTTCGCCTTGACCGGGATGCGAATCCCTGCCGCGGTGATCCGCCGCTGGGCTTCCGCGGCCGAGACGAGTTCGCCGACTGCCGGGGTGTCGCCGAGCAGGACGACGGAGTGCACGATCGTGTGCTCGTAGACGTGGACCAGGTTGAAGGCCTGTCCGCCGTCGCGTCCGCGGGTTCCGCCGACCGGCACGTTAAGGTCCTGCGTGTAACAGGTGGCCGACGCCACGGAGACCGGGATCCCAGCGAAGGTCGCCGTCGTCGAATAGTGCAGGTGGCCGCCCAGAATCGAACGGACGTCGGAGTTCCGCAGAACCCCGGCCAGTGCCGTCTGGTTCCGAAGTTCCACCAGGACGGCGAGGTCCAGGACCGAGGGCACCGGCGGGTGGTGCAGGGCAAGGATGGTCCCGTCCGGGGCGGGAGTGGCGAGCTCGGCCGCCAGCCACTCCAGCTGATCCGGGCTCAGCTCTCCGTGGTGGAAGCCGGGGACGGACGTGTCGAGGGTAATGATCCGCAGCCCGTTGATGTAGTACGTGTGGTCCACGGGGGCGTCGTCGGCCGGCAGGTCCAGCAGACCGGTGCGGAAGTGGGCGCGGTTGTCGTGGTTGCCCATCGCCCAGATGACTTTCGCGCCCATGGCCTTGCAGGCGGGCTCCACGATGGCCCGCAACTTGGCATAGGCCTCGGGTTCCCCCCGGTCGGCGAGGTCGCCGGTGAAAATCACGGCTTCGGGGCGGGCACCGGAAGCCCGGACTTCGTCAAAGAGTTGCTGGAGCAGGGCGTCGCTGTCGACCACACCATGCAATGGCGCCGAACCTCCCAGCAGGTGGGGGTCACTCAGATGGAGTAAAAAATGACGTGGCCGGGGGTGCTCGGCCTCGATGAGCTCCATTGCTACCTTCCTGGTTGGGTGGAAGCGGTTGCCTCCAGCGTCCCTCTCAGTAATATCTATCCAACCAGACATTCGGCCAACAATGTGCAAACACCAGTAGGCATGTTCGAAAAGAGGCAATAACCGAGTAATCCGGCGGACACATACCTGCCCTGGTCAGGGCCGGCCGTGCCCGCCGGATTATCACTACTCGGATTCCGTGCGGTTTAGCTCAGGTATCCGTTCGGATTCAGCACGTACTTGGTGGCAGCGCCGGCGTCGAACTCCGCGTAACCCTTCGGTGCGTCCTCCAGCGGGATTGCCTTCGCGTTGACGTTCTGGGCGATGTGGACCTTGTCATGCAGGATCGCCATCATCAGCTGGCGGTTGTATTTCATCACCGGACACTGGCCGGTGGTGAAGCTCAGCGACTTGGCCCAGCCGGTGCCGAGACTGAGCGAGAGCGCGCCCTTCTTGGCGGCCTCGTCGATGCCGCCCGGGTCCCCGGTGACGTAAAGTCCCGGAATACCCAGCGCACCGCCGGCGGCCGTGATATCCATCAGCGAGTTGAGCACCGTTGCCGGAGCTTCCTTGGCGTCGTGGCCGTGTCCCCGGGCTTCGAAACCGACGGCGTCGACACCGCAGTCGACTTCGGGCACCCCGAGGATCTGTTCAATCTGTTCCGCGGGCCCGCCCTCGGTCAGATCAACGGTCTCGCAGCCGAAGCTGCGCGCCCGGGCCAGGCGGTCGGCGTTCAGGTCTCCGACAATCACGACGGCGGCACCCAGCAGATGCGCGCTGGTGGCCGCGGCCAGTCCGACCGGACCGGCGCCCGCGATGTAGACCGTGGAGCCCACGCCCACACCGGCGCTGACGGCGCCATGGAAGCCCGTCGGGAAGATATCTGACAGCATCGCCAGGTCCATCATCTTCTCGAGGGCCTGGTCCCTGTCCGGGAACTTCAGCAGGTTCCAGTCTGCGTACGGCACCAGGACATAGTTGGCCTGGCCACCGACCCAGCCTCCCATGTCCACGTAGCCGTAAGCGGCACCCGGGCGTGCGGGGTTGACGTTGAGGCAGATGCCCGTCTTCCGCTCCTTGCAGTTGCGGCAGCGGCCGCAGGCGATGTTGAAGGGGACCGAGCAGATGTCCCCCACCTTGATGAATTCCACGTCCGGTCCGACTTCCACGACTTCGCCAGTGATTTCGTGGCCCAGCACCAGGTCCGCGGGGGCTGTGGTGCGGCCTCGAACCATGTGCTGGTCGGAGCCGCAAATGTTCGTGGCAACGGTTTTGAGGATTACGCCATGGCGCACCGAACGGCCCACGTTGGCGGGGTTGACCCCCGGGCCGTCTTTAAGCTCGAAGCTGGGGTAGTCAATGTCGATCAGTTCGACCTTGCCCGGTCCCTTGTAGGCAACGGCTTTGTTCCCTGTCATCGCTTTCCTCCTGGTTTCACGGACCCCAATATGAGTGTCCAGTTGTGATTCTCGAAGCGTGCTGATGCACCGTCCCCGGGCCTGTGGCAGCGGTACAGCCAGCTCACACACGCGTGTCAACGCCGTGCGTGTGCCCGGGTGATTTCGACGGTCCGGCCAGTCTAGGGCCGTAAGCATACTTAGGGATAGGGGCCGTTGTCCCCTTGTGCTCTGGGAGCCGGCTCTCAGCTAATGGCGGACTGGACCGCTTCAATAATCTCCGATGAGTCCGGCTCCACGGTGGGGGCAAAACGGGCCACCACCTCGCCGTCGCGGTTCACCAGGAACTTCTCAAAGTTCCATTTCACCAGTCCCGGCAAAAAGCTGTTCTTGAATTTGGTGAGCTCGGCGTAGAGCGGGTGCTGGTTCTTGCCGCGGACGTCGGCCTTGGTGGTGAGCGGGAAGGTCACGCCGAAATTCCGCTCGCAGAATTCGGCGATCTCGGCGTCGGCGGCGGGTTCCTGGCCAGCGAACTGGTTGCAGGGCACACCGAGGACCTGGAAGCCCTGCCCGCGGAACTTGTTGTGCAGCGCCTCCAAGCCGGCGTACTGCGGCGTGAACCCGCACTGTGAAGCAACATTCACTACCAGCACCACCTCCCCCTTGAAGCGGCCAAAATCGGTGTCCGTGCCGTCGATGAGGGTGAGCGGAATGCTATGCAGAGAGGTCATGGGAAGGTTCCTCGCGAAGTCGGTTATGAAGTTCGTGTCCGGAGCGGCGTTCCGGAATGGGTCACGACTGTCATTCGATACCAACGCGTGGAGGTATGGGTTTGTGCCGTCTACGGGCCAGGGGACAGTGACGGGTCCGTGGTCGCCGACGGTTCAGCGGTTACGGTGGGCGCGGGCGGCGGCGGTTCCTCGGTGGGCGCCGGGGGCGGCGGAGCGGGCTCCACGACCGGCGGCGGAGGAGGGGGCGGCGGAGCGGGCTCCACGACCGGCGGCGGAGGCGGCGGAGGCGGCGGTGCAGGTTCCGGTTCCACGACCGGCGGCGGCGGTGCCGGTTCCGAGGTGGGCGCCGGCGGCGGGGGCGGCGGAGGAGCGGGCTCCACGACCGGCGGCGGAGGCGGCAGTGCCGGTTCCGAGGTGGGCTCCGGCGACGGCGACGGCGTCGGCGTTTCTGTTGGCGGCGGGGGCTCCGTACTCGGCTCCGGCTCCGCGGGAGGCGGTGGTGCCGTGCTCGGCTCCGACGGTGGCGGGGGCTCGGTGCTCGGCTCCGACGGTGGCGGGGGCTCGGTGCTCGGCTCCGACGGTGGCGGGGTGTCACTCGGCGTCGCTGTGCCCGCCGTCGTCGTGGTCCCGCCCGGCGGCTGGCTCGGTTCGGGTGTTGGCGTGTCAGACCGCGTCTTCGTCGGCGACAGCGCGTCCCAGATGGACGGAGTGGGCTCGGGCGCGGGGGACGAGGAGTATGGCACTCCCGGCAGCGCTGCAGCGGGCACTTCCTCGGCGCCGCCAGCAACTACATGCGTCCCGTCTTCAGACACCGGGATCGCCCAGCCAAGGGAAGTATTGGAGGGCTTGCCGGCGTCGGGCGCGTAGCTGGCCATCTCGAGGGCGCCCAGCTGGTCCGTCTGCACAATCGGGAGAAGTATCCAGTCGTGCGGATTCTTGTGCGAGCCGTTCAGGATGGTCTCAAAATGCAGGTGGCATCCGGTGGAGGATCCGGTCGTTCCCACCCGGGCAATGACCTCGCCAACCCGCACCGAGTCGCCTTTCTTGACGGCGATCCCCTCAAGATGGTTGTACGTGGTGATGAGCCCGTTGCCGTGGTCGATTTCCACGCGGTTTCCGCCGCCCCACGGATGCCAGCCGACAGCCCGCACCACGCCGGCGTCGGCCGAGTAGACTCGGGTGCCGCACGCCGCGGCAAAGTCCTGGCCCCAGTGAAATTCCCCGGATGACCCCGTGATGGGGCTGGTGCGCAGCCCGAACGACGAGGACTCCCGCAGGGATTCGAGTGGGGCCATGAGGTAGCCTTCGGCGGGCCGTTTCAGTCCGGCGGACGCCACATTGAGCTCCCCGGGGACGCCGTCCTTGGAAGTCGTCTCAACCGTTGACCGGGTATAGGCCACGAGCGCCAAGGCATCCGCAGTGAAGGCCGCCGACGTCAGGGCGTCAGCGGCCGGGGCGGTGCGGGCACCGGCCGTGCCCGGAGTGTCCGGATTCAGCGTGCCCGGTCCCACGACGCCATAGGCCTGAGAGGGGGACGGCACAACGGCCGCGCCGCTGCCCGAGAGTCCTTGGACGCCGAACGTCAGGACCGCCAGGGAGAGGCAGAAGCCGCCGGATAGACAGCGCGCAGCAATGATTCGCGCTCTGACTGTCCGCTCACTCGATGAGTTTCCCCAGTGTTTTCCCACGATGTGACTCCCGCATCCTGTTCGCCAGTCCCCAATTTTGCGGACTCACGCTCTTATGGGACCACAATCGCGGGGACCTGGGAACCGTATTAACTACCCCTTTCCAACTACAGGTGGTGGACCAGTAGTCCTCAGGATCGGGGCAGGTACTGGGCGCCGCAGCGGTGGGTGAGAATGGAGTATGCGCAACTTCCTCAGGGAATGGCAGGCAGAACTCAAGCAGACGTTCACCGGGACCCGGGACGCCGTGCCGGACTGGGTCCCGCGCTTGGCGGAAGGCGACGATCCTGGCTACCACTTGCCAGGATCTGCGGTCTGGGCCGTCCACGGGGACATGCCGACGATCGTGGCGGGAATTCGCGCCTTGCTCATGCAGGCGCTCCATCCCGGGGCGCTGGCCGGCGTCCACGACCACTCCCGCTTCCGCGAGGACCCCCTGGGCCGGCTTGCCGGGACGATCCGCTGGATCTTTACGGTTTCCTACGGTTCAACCGCCGCGGCCCGGGCCGCCTCCGACTGGGTGTTGCGGCTCCATGGGTCGGTGCGCGGGGATTACGTGGACGGACATGGCGTCGTCCGGAGCTATGCGGCGAATGATCCGGAGCTGCTCCGCTGGGTGCACATTGCCTTCACCGACGCATTCTTGTCGGCGCACAAGATCTGGGGCAGACCGATTCCGGGCGGCCCCGACGCCTACGTGCGGGAGTGGGCGCACGCCGGCCAGCTCATGGGAGTGGAGTCCCCGCCACTCAGCGAGGCGGAAATGCGCCGGCAGCTGGACCGGTGGCACGACGCCGGCGAGCTCCGTTCCGACGAGAGGGTCGCCGAGACGGTGTCGTTCATCCGCAATCCGCCGCTCCATCGGGTGCTCAGGCCTGGCTACCGGGTGCTGTTCGCGGCGGCCGTGGCAAGCCTGGAGCCCAAATACCGCGACCTGCTGGGACTGCGGACGGCACGGCTGGGCCCCATCCCGCTGCCGGTGCGGCTGGCCACAAAGGTGACGCTCGGCGTCGTCCATCTTGCCCTGGGTCGGGTCGGTCCCAGCGAGCAGGCCGCCCGGGCCCGCCTGCGCAGGCTGGGCCGCCTGGCCTGAGGCCGGACCGGCGCCCGGGTTTCCAGTGCCGGGATTTTGGGGTCAGCGGCCAAAACGTACACATTTGGGCCGCTAACCCCGCTAACGCCCGGCTGCGGGGATTCCGTGGGACGCAAAAAGGCCCCGGTCCAAGGGACCGGGGCCAACCGCGGAGAATGGGGGATTTGAACCCCCGAGGGCGTTAACCCAACACGCGTTCCAGGCGTGCGCCATAGGCCGCTAGGCGAATTCTCCAGTAGCTTCTGAATCAAAAGCAGATACTAGAATACCTGAACTTCCCGGCATCGCCCAATTGACCCCTCGGCCCCCGCCCCACGGGACATGCCCCACGTTAGGCGCCGCCACTGGACATAAGCCCGGAATGCCCACTCGGAGCCGCGAGAAATGGGCATGTCCACCCGCGCGCTCCCCCGCCCCGCGTCCCGCGCCGCCACTGGACATAAGCCCGGAATGCCCACTCGGAGCCGCGAAAATTGGGCATGTCCCGCGGGATTTTCCGGGTGCGCAGTGCACGATTCGGGGCACACTCAAACGTCGGGTAAACTTGCTGACGGCCCCTCATGTGGCGTCATCCTGTTGAACTCCCCCAGGACCGGAAGGTAGCAAGGGTAAATGGGCTCTGGCGGGTGCATGAGGGGTCTTTTATGTCTGTGCCGATTGGTAGGGTTTATCTGTGACTGTTACAACCGCCCTTTACCGCAGATACCGCCCCGATTCGTTCGCGGACGTTATCGGGCAGGAACACGTCACCGAGCCGCTGATGACGGCTCTGCGCAAGAACCGCGTCAACCACGCCTACCTCTTCTCGGGCCCCCGCGGCTGCGGAAAGACCACCTCCGCGCGCATCCTGGCCCGCTGCCTGAACTGCGCCGAGGGCCCCACGGACACCCCCTGCGGCAAGTGCCCCAGCTGCGTGGAGCTCGCCCGCGGCGGCTCCGGATCCCTCGACGTCATTGAAATAGACGCCGCCAGCCACGGTGGTGTCGACGACGCCCGTGACCTGCGCGAACGGGCCACGTACGCTCCTGTCCGCGACCGCTACAAGATCTTCATCATCGACGAGGCCCATATGGTCACGTCCGCCGGGTTCAACGCGCTGCTCAAGATCGTCGAAGAACCGCCGGAACACATCAAGTTCATCTTCGCCACCACGGAGCCGGACAAGGTCATCGGCACCATCCGCTCCCGCACGCACCACTACCCGTTCCGGCTCGTGCCGCCGGAACCGCTCATGGCGTACCTCGAACTGCTCTGCACGCAGGAGAACGTCGCCGTGGCCCCGGGCGTGCTCTCGCTCGTGATCCGCGCCGGCGGCGGTTCGGTGCGGGACTCGCTCTCGGTCCTGGACCAGCTCATGGCGGGCGCCGGACCCAACGGCCTGGACTACGAACTCGCCGTCGCGCTGCTCGGCTACACCCATGCGTCCCTGCTCGACGACGTCGTCGAGGCCGTGGCAGCCTCCGACGCCGCCACGGTGTTCCGGGCCGTGGACCGGGTCATCCAGACCGGGCATGACCCCCGACGTTTCGTGGAGGACCTGCTCGAGCGCTTCCGCGACCTCATCATCGTCCAGGCTATGCCGGAAAGCGCCCAGTCGATCCTCCGCGGCATGCCCGCGGACCAGATCGCGCGTTTGCAGAACCAGGCCCACAACCTGGGCGCGGCCGAGCTGTCGCGCGCGGCGGACGTCACCAACACGGCCCTGACCGAAATGACCGGCGCCACGTCGCCGCGGCTCCATCTGGAGCTGCTCTGCGCCCGCATCCTGCTGCCGTCCTCCGAGCAGACCGAGCGCGGCATTGCCGCCCGGATCGACAGGGTGGAACGCCGCCTGAATTATGCCGGCAACGACGTCGGGGCACCGGCCGCCCCGCACGCCGCCTCCGCTGTCCCGGCCACAGCCGCGCCCGCCGTCGCTGCCCCGGACGCGGCCCCGCTGGCTCCGGTTCCTGCAGCTGCAGCTCCGGCCGCCGCGGGCCCCGCAGCCCCGGCAGCCTCCGCGCCTTCCGTCGCACCCGGGCGCGACGCCGAACCGGCCAGGGAAACACTTACCCCGCCGCGCGTCAGCACCGGCGACTGGCCCGTCGACGAGTCCGCCGCGGTTAACCGTGCGGAGCCCGGGCGGGCCCCGGCACCCCAGCCGGCGCCGGTGCATCCGGCGGCCGCGGCTGCGGCATCCCCAGCCCCGGTCCCGTCCAGTCCGGCCCCCGCTGCACCGACCCCAACCGCTCCTTCACCGGCGCCCGCAGCCGCAGCCGCACCTGCCCAAAGTCAGCCGGCGACCGCGGCTCCCTCAGCCCCGCGCGCCGCGGCCACCGGCTCCGGGCCCGACGTCGAAGTGCTCCGCCGCGCCTGGCCGGAGATCCTGCAGACGCTGACCAAGATCAAGCGGAGCACGTGGGCCCTGGTCGAACCCAATGCCCAGGTGGGCCACTTCGAAGACCATGTCCTGACGCTCGCCTTCACCACCTCAGGGCTGGCCGGCGCGTTCGGCCGGGCGGATCACTCCGAGAACCTGCGGCAGGCGATCCACAAGACCATCGGCATAGAATGCCAGATCAATGCCGTGGCCAGCGGAAGCAACAGCGCAGCGAGCTCTGAGCCAAACCCAAAAGCACCCGTTAGCCGGGACGTCCCGGCCACGTCCACCGACGCGGACTGGGGCCTGACGCCGGCCGCCGCCCCGGCTCCTTCCGGTGCAGCAGAGACCGTCCCGGCAGGGTCGGAGCCTTCGCCTGCTGCAGAGACACCAGCATCTCGTCCCGTCACACCGGCCGCTCCGGTCCAGACACCCGCCGCCGCATCCATCTCGCCTTCCCCGGCGCCGACGCACGTTCCGGCAGCTGTTGCCCCCGAGGAACCGCCGTCTGCTGTGCCGGCAGCCCCGGCCAAAGGTGAACTTCCGAGCGCTTCCCCGGAGGCCGCCGGCTCCTACGCCTACCCCGACGATGACTGGGGCCCGCCGCGGGACGAGGACGCTCCGCCGCTGGACGAGGAACCGCCCATGGACTGGGACCCCGCGGCCCCAGTCGTGGCGCGGGCCGCCCAGCCGGCTCCCGCCCCGCCCTCCGCCGCTCCGGCCCGCAAGAGGGCCGCTTCGCCGGCGCGTTCCCGCGCTGCCGCGAACCCTCCAGCCGGCACCCCGGCACCGCAGGCTCCGGACACCGCCAACGACCCGTGGGCCCGCGCCGTCGAGCAGGCCCCCGGAATCTGGACGATCGGCTCCGACTCCAACGTCGGAAGCTACGCGCCCGGGAAACCCGTGGCCCCCGAGCCGGCGCCGGAGCCGGAACCGCCGCACTACGAACCTGCGGCGGCCCAGGTCCCGCACTACGCCGCAGCAGTGTCGGCTACCGCCGCGTACGAGCCGGTCACCTCGTCGTCCAACGGGTGGGGAGATTCCGCGGAGTTGGTGTCGGTGGGCGCCCCCTCCCTTCCGGCCTCCACAAACGCCGCGCCGATGGCTGCGCCCGCGCCCTCAGCAACCACCGCCCCAGCGGCCGCACCCGCGTCACCGGCCGCGTCGCCGGCTGCGGCCACCGCATCCGCGGCAGCGGCGCCTTCGACGGGCCGGCAAAGCCTCTATCAACGGCTCTCCAACAGCCCGGAAGCCGAAGCAGGCCGCGCCAAAGCCCCGGCCCGGGCAACGGCCGCCACGACCACCTATGTCCAGGACATCCCCAGCGCGGATGACGAAACGATCGAGGAATCGGGCGTCTTCGGACGGGCCGCCGTCGAGCGCATCCTGGGCGGAAAACTTGTTGAAGAGCGGTCCCTGGACGGAAGCCCGCTGCCGCCGCGCTTCTAGCCGCACCGCCGGGTCCACCACCCGTCACCACCCCAAACGAACGAGGACACAGTGTACGAAGGTGCAGTTCAAGAGCTGATCGACGAGCTCGGACGCCTTCCCGGAGTCGGGCCCAAGTCCGCCCAGCGGCTGGCCTTCCACATCCTCGAGGCCGATCCGCAGGACATGAAGCGGCTCGTCGACGCCATCACCAGCGTCAAGGAACGGGTCAAATTCTGCACCGTGTGCGGCAACGTCACGGAACAGGAGCTGTGCAACATCTGCCGCGACCCCCGCCGGGACCCCTCGATCATCTGCGTGGTTGAGGAATCCAAGGACGTCCTCGCCGTCGAGCGTACCCGCTCCTTCCGGGGCCGGTACCACGTGCTCGGCGGGGCGATTAACCCCATTGCCGGTATCGGCCCCGAGCAGCTCCGGATCCGGGAACTCCTCACCCGGCTCAACGACGGCGCCATCCAGGAAATCATCATCGCCACCGACCCCAACCTGGAGGGCGAGGCCACCGCGACCTACCTGGCGCGGATGCTCAAATCGATAGGCATCGCCGTGACCCGGCTGGCCTCGGGCCTGCCCGTGGGCGGAGACCTCGAATACGCCGACGAGGTCACTCTCGGCCGCGCCTTCGAAGGCCGGCGCAACGCCCTGAGCTAGCGGCTCCGCCAATCGCCTCGGCGGCTGCCGCCGTCGCCCTTCTGCCCGGCGTGGACATGCCCAGCCTCCGCGCCCACGGATGGACATAAGGCCAATATGCCCATCGCCCGGCCACCCCGGAGGGCATGTCCGCAACGGGCCGGAGCACATGCCCACCCCATGCCCGCGGCGGAGCGCATGTGCAGCGGAACAGATGCGGGGCTGTCTGGCATGCGGTCACAATTCAGCAACCAAGGCGTCCCGGCGATAAACTGGGGTGAGAAGTTACGCCGTCGCGCCGTTTGGTTGCTTGGCCCAGACCCGATAATCCAGTGAGGGTGCGCGCATGAGTTTGCCCACTACCGAAGTCCATCCCGGACCGCAGCCACAGGAACTGCCCGCTGCTGCCGCCACGACGAAGCACCTTGTGGTGAAGAAGTTCGGCGGTTCCTCCGTGGCGGACGCCGAGGGCATTAAGCGCGTGGCCCGCCGGATCGTGGATGCCCAGAACGCCGGCGACGAAGTGGTCGTGGTGGTCTCGGCCATGGGTGACACCACCGATGAGCTGCTCGATCTCGCGGCCCAGGTCACCGACTCCGCCCCCGCCCGTGAAATGGACATGCTCCTTTCCGCCGGCGAACGCATCTCGATGGCACTGCTCGCCATGGCCATCAACAAGTTCGGCGCGTCGGCCCAGTCCTTCACCGGTTCCCAGGCCGGCATGATCACCGACGGCATTCACGGCAAGGCCCGGATCATCGACGTCGACCCGCACCGCATCCGCACCGCCCTGGACAAGGGCCACATTGCGATCGTCGCGGGCTTCCAGGGCATGAGCCGCACCACGAACGAAATCACCACGCTGGGCCGCGGCGGCTCGGACACGACGGCGGTGGCACTGGCCGCCGCCCTGGACGCGGACGTGTGCGAGATCTTCACCGACGTCGACGGGATCTACACCGCCGACCCGCGGGTCGTGCCCTCCGCCCGCAAGATCGACCGGATCTCCAGCGAGGAAATGCTGGAACTGGCGGCGTCCGGCGCCAAGATCCTGCACCTGCGCTGCGTCGAGTACGCCCGCCGTTTCGGCGTGCCGCTGCATGTCCGTTCTTCATTCAGCCAGAACGAAGGCACCTGGGTCATGCCCAGCGCCGACGACAAAATCACAACCCAAGAGGGAGTTGCCTTGGAGCAGCCAATCATCTCCGGTGTTGCACACGACCGTTCCGAAGCCAAGGTCACGGTCGTCGGGGTTCCCGACATCCCGGGCAAGGCTGCCGCGATCTTCCAGGTCATCGCCGATGCGCACTCGAACATCGACATGATCGTCCAGAACGTTTCCACGCACGGAACGGGCCGGACCGACATCTCCTTCACGCTGCCGATCGTCGAGGGCGCCGACGCCCTGGCCGCCCTGCACGCCGCGCAGGACCGGATCGGTTTCGAGAGCATCGAGTACAACGAGAAGATCGGCAAGCTGTCGCTGATCGGCGCCGGCATGCGTTCCCACCCGGGCGTCTCGGCGCGGTTCTTCGCGGCGCTGTCCGAGGCCGGGATCAACATCAACATGATCTCCACCTCGGAGATCCGGATTTCGGTCGTCACGCACGCGGACCTGCTCGACGACGCCGTGCGCGTGATCCACAAGGCCTTCGACCTGGACAGCGATGATGAGGCGAGGGTGCACGGCGGTACCGGCCGCTGAGTCACCCGCCGGGGGTTAGCCCCAGGAATTAACCGACGAAGGGAGCGGCATCTGCCGCTCCCTTCGTTATGCCCCCGGCGGGGCGCTGCTCAGACCTGCTCTTTCGGGAGGTCTTCCTTTCGGACAGCGTAGTGATGTCCGTGTGCGTCGGTTTCCACTTCAAAACCGGCGAGCTCCGCCTCGGAGGCCGTCTCGAACTCGTCATGCTTGTGAATGACCGGTGCCGAGTAGTCCCCTCGTGAGGCAGGGCCGAAAAGGAAGCGTGCCCATGAAGACGGGTGCAGGTGCTGCCTCAGGGCAGCCTTCTTCAGTGGAAGTGCCACAATTCCCACCCCCTCTCCCCTGTGCGGCCACGGGGAACGGCCGTGGCTAAGTGCTGGTGCCAGTGACCTTATTTTACGCCCGACGCCGGGGGAAAGGCATGGGTGCCCGCCTCCTGAAACTCCGCGGGGACGAGTCCGGGATCCGCGGGGACCGGCCCGGGAGCACGGCCGCAGGCGCAGCCGGCAGCGGCTTTACCGCAGCGACTTGTCCTCGGGGTTGCGCGGCACAACGTAGGTGCTGCCGTCGGGGCGGTGCAGGGTCTCCCACTGCTGGGTTTCGGCTTCGCGCCGGGCCAGCAGCTCACGGTTCTGCTCGGTCATCTCGTGCACCAGGGAGCTGCGGTTGGCGGGTCCGAAAATCATCCGGAGTTTGCCCATAGCGCGCATGAACCTCTGCGAGGCGTTTTCGGCTTTTTCCTTGGCCATCACTATCCACTCCTAAGAACGAGACGTTCCCATCAGTGTACGCTAATGATTAGTGCACTAACTATTCAAGGAGGGCCCACGTGGCGGATGTGACCGACGGAACCCAGGACGACCTCCTGCTGGAGCACCAGCTTTGTTTCGCGCTCACGGTGGCATCCCGCAGCGTCGTCGGCGCGTACAAGCCGGTGCTGGACAGGCTCGGACTCACCCACCCCCAGTACCTGGTGATGCTGTGCCTCTGGGAGTCCAGCCCCCGCTCCGTGCGCGACATCAGCGAGGCCCTCGCCCAGGAGCCCGCAACGATTTCGCCCCTGCTGCGCCGTCTGGAAGCGGCCGGCTTCATCACGCGCCAGCGGGTGCCCGGCGACGAACGGACCCTTGCCGTGGGACTGACCCCGCAAGGAGCTGCGCTGCGGCAGCAGGCCACCGCTGTGCCCGGCACCATGATGGACCGGCTGGGCCTGACCCGTGAACAGGTCAGCCAGCTGCACGCCTCCATGATGGATCTGATTGCGGCCACGAAGGCTGGTCCCAACGGCCCGGCTCGGCGGTAGACTGTGCAAAACACAGGAGGACTGCTGATGCGCAAGCAACTGAGCCACGCGGCGCTCGTTCTGATGGCGGTAGCCGGACTGGCCGCCTGCACGCCGGGCGGCGGAACCCCGTCGCCGTCGGCCACGTCCCCCGGCCCGACGGAGGCAAGCCCCTCCGCTACGGCCACCCCCTCGCCGGACACTGAAACGACGACGCCGGCCCCCTCGCCGTCTGCCGTACCCGTGACCTCCGGTCCCGGGGAAGGCAACGCCGAACTGGCGATCATGGTCAAGCCGTCCGAGACGGGCACACCCGCGAACTTCACCCTTGTCTGCCAGGGCGGGGTCCCGGCCGCCGAGAGTCAGCATCCCGATGCTGCCGCGGCCTGCCTGGCCGTAAAGAACAACGCGGCGGTGCTCAGTCCCGCGCCCCGGCCAACGGACCAGGCCTGCACCATGCAGTACGGCGGCCCGCAGGAGGCCACGGTCACGGGCGTGGTGGACGGCCGGGCGGTCGAAGCGACCTTCACGCTGCGCGACGGCTGCGAGATCGCGGCCTGGAATGCCGCCAAGGACGTCCTTGGCTCGACCGGCGGGGCTGTCTAAGCTGCACTGCCTCCCCCAGGAAGCCTGGCTGCAGCGCCAGGCCGCTCATCAGGCGCGAGTCCGGCGCTATGCGGATCCCTACCTCGCCCGGCGGTCCGCCGGGCGGAAGCACCCGGTCGAGGACTTCCTCTTCACCTACTACACCCAGAAGCCGGGCCAGCTGCTGCGCTGGCACCCGGGTGCCGGCGTCGTGCTCTCCGGTCCCGACGCGGCGGAGCGCACCGGCTGGAAGTACTACCGCACGCCCGACGACGGCGAACTCGCCGCCGCCGGCCTGCTGCCGGGCAGCGCGGCCGTCACGGTCGACGTCGAGGCGTTCGTCCGGGACCGGCGGGACGCACTGCAGTTCGCCGGAATTATCCTGGCCGGGACGGCGGCGCGGCCGGCGCAGTTCGGCTGCTTCGGGCTGCACGAGTGGGCGATGGTGTACCGGCAGGACAAATTCGAGCTCCGGCACGAGTACCTCCAGCTGCGGCTCGGCTCCGATCGGACCGACGAGGTGGTGGAGGAGAACCGGATCCGCTGCTCGCACTTCGATGCCTTCCGCTTCTACACGCCGGACGCCGTGCCGCTGAACAGCCTGGCGCCGAGCCGGGAGAACCAGCGGAGCATGGAACAGCCGGGGTGCCTGCACGCCAACATGGACCTGTACAAGTGGGCCTACAAACTCGCGCCGCTGCTGCCCAGCGACCTGGTGATGGACTGCTTCGAGCTGTCCTGGCGGATCAGGGCCATGGACATGCAGGCGTCACCCTACGACCTGGAGGAATGGGGATATCCCGCCATCCTGATCGAAACGGCAGAAGGAAAGGCCGAGTACGTTGAGCACCAGCGGGCCTTCTCCGACGAATCGCAGGAGCTGCGGCGCCGGCTGCTGCGGGAGCTCACGCCCCTGCTCCAGTCGGCGGGTTCCGGCCCCGGACCTGCTCCCGAACGCACGGAAGGACAGCAATGACCGCCGCCCACGAGATCGATCTCACCATCCGCCTGACCGAGGCCCCCGGCGCCCCGGAGCACGTCTTCCGGCTGGAGGCCAGCGGTGGAGCCCTCGCCGAGGGCTGCACCCTGCCGGATTCCGCCGCCGCCCTCGCGGCAGTCACGCAGCACGGGGAGGACATCTTCTTCCCCAAGCCTGGCCCGCCGAAGCTGTGCACCCAGCAGTACGGCGGCCCGCAGGTCGCCGTGGTGACCGGCTGGTTCCTGGGCCGGGAAGTCAGCAGCGAGTTCAGCCGCACCGACGGCTGCGAGATCGCCCGCTGGCGCACCATGGCGCCGCTGCTGGGCGGAGTTGCGGGCTCCACCGGAGCGATCTGAGCCGCCCCCGCGGAACGCCAGTGTTGGCCCCACCGGAAGTCTGAATGGCAGCTTAAAGGCCAATGGCCGGCGGTGGAAACCGCCGGCCATTGGCCTTTGCTATCAGGGTTGGACTCCGCCTAGATGGCGTTGTTCGGGCGGTCCAGCTCCTGGTTCAGGAACTTGGACAGCCCGGCCGAGCCGTCCGACGTCGGCGCGACCGCAGCCTCGCCGGCGCCATTCACCAGGACGCTGACGAACGTCGGCTCACTGGTTCCGGCAAAGGTGACCCGTCCGATGTAGGAGCCGGGCTCAAGGCCGGTCCAGTTCAGCGTGACCTTGCCGGCCTCGCCGTTGGGCAGCACCAGCGGGTTCGGCGTGAGCGTCGCATTCTTCTCATTGGCGCCGAGGACAGCCGCGTCCACCGATGCCTTGGTGGCCTGGTTACCCGGGCTGGAGTACAGGTTCGCGTAGATCGTGTACGAGCCGGCTGCCGGGTTCGGGATGGACAGCGACTCGCTGGCCGACGCCGTGGCGACCTGCTCGACACCCCGGGGGGTGACCACCCACATGTCGAAGTCCGAGGCCTCGTCAGAGGAGATGACCGAGAACTTGGCCAGCGGGACACCGGCAGGGACCTGCACCGTCTTGACGAACGTTGAGGCGTCAGCACGGCCGGTAAACGCACCCGGGATCAGTTCCACTGCGGAGGAATCCGCTTTGGAGAGTCCATCCAGCGTCATCGAGATCGGCTTGTCGGTGCCGGAGACAACGTTGATGTCACCGGAGCCGGTGCCGGCCTCCGAGGTGAAGGAGACCTCCTTGGCAGCCAGGACGGACTGCGGACGGACTGCGATCGGCGAGGTGACGGTCTTGCCCGCGCCCTCCCAGCTCAGGGAGCCCATAGCGAACTGGGCCAGAGCGGCTCCCTTGTTTTCGAAGCTCACCTTGAAGGTCTTCTTCTCGCCGGCGGCCTTGAAGTTCAGGGAGGCCGGAGCCACGCTGACCTTGATGCCGGGCACATTCGCCTGGACCTTGTAGACGCCCGGGGTCAGGGCAGTCAGCGTGCGGGTCACGGTGATTTTTCCGGTCAGGCTGCCCAGCGAGAAGGACGGAACGTTCATATCCCGCGGAAGGGTGCTGGACGCTTGGCCAATGTTGACCCCCGTGCCCTGGATGAACTTCAGGTAGTCCCCGAGGTTCGCGTCGTAGACCAGACCCGGATCGACCATGCGTGCCGGATCCACCTGGCCCGCGCCGGTGGCGTGGACGTCGGTGTTCTTGGAGCCGTCAGCGTTGACCACATTGCCTGCCGTGGTCATCATGGCGGACTTCACCGTGGCCGGGGACCAGTTCGGGTTCTTGCCCAGGAGCAGGGCGCCGAAGCCGGCAACATGCGGCGCGGCCATGGACGTACCGGACAGGAATCCGAAGTCGTCGCCGCCCGTGCCGATCGGTGAGACGCCGGCCAGGACGGCGACGCCGGGGGCGGCGACGTCAGGCTTGAGCAGGTCGGAGCCGGTGGCCAGCAGCGGCCCGCGGGAGGAGAATCCGGCGATCTGCGGCTGAGCCTCCAGCGCCAGCCCGGTGGTGTCCTTGGCTACCAGTGACACCGTGAGGGCCGGGTTGGCGGTGACCTTGGCCTTGATGGCCTCGGTGGCCGGCGGGTTCACGTGAACGGTCGGGACGGCGTGCTTGTCCGTGTCCAGCGAGGAGCTGCTGAGGTTCACCAGGATCATCCCGACGCCGCCGCCGCGGGCGACCTCGGCGCTCTTGGCGACGCGGTCGACAACACCACGGTCGCAGACGACGACCTTGCCGGCGACCTTCGCCGGGTCCAGCGTGCCGGGCCCGCACAGCGCGGGGGACGACGGCGGGGACGCTGCGGCCGCGTCGGCAGCCAGCACGACGCCAGCGTCCTTGACCTCTTTGTTCATGATGCTGGCGCCGCGGAACTTGGCGCCGTCGGCGAATTCAACCGTGCCCTGGAGCTCCTGGGAGAAACTGCTGGCCGCAACCGTGGTGACCCAAGGGCCGCCGTGGTTGACGGTGCTGGCCGTCGGTCCGGAGTTTCCGGCTGACGCGGCGACGAAGATTCCCGCGGTGGAGGCGCTCAGGAAGGCCACCGAAACGGGATCGATCACGGACGTCGCGGAGCCGGAGATGGAGTAGTTCAGCACATCCACCCCGTCCTCAATGGCCTGTTCGACGGCGGCCACGGACGCGGAGCTGTAGCAGCCGCCGGTGTTCGGGTCGGTGTCTTCCCAGCAGACCTTGTACACGGAGAGCTTTGCGGCGGGCGCGATGCCGCTGGTCAAGCCAAAGCTGCGGCCGTCGACGAACGTCTCGATGTTGGCGTTGCCCACGGCGGTGCTGCCGGTGTGGGTGCCGTGGCTGTCGACGTCGACCGGGGACAACAGCTCCTCCGGAGCACGGTTGGCCGGGGGCACGTTCGCCTCGAAGTCCTCCGAGAAGTAGTGGGCGCTGAGGACCTTGGAGTTGCAGGCCGAACCGTCGAAGTCCTCGCCCGCCTGGCACTCACCGGCGAAGATTTCTCCGTCGGACTTGAGCATTGCAATTTTGCCGTCGGCCGTCTTGTACGGCACACCAACGACGGGTTTGCCGACGAGGGGCTTGACCTCTTCGCCGGCGAAGAAGGCGCTGCCCGGGGTGTACCCGGTGTCGATGACGCCGACGACGACGCCCTTGCCGGCACCGTCCTGGCCGCCGAACTTGGTGTTCCAGGTGCCGTTTTCGCCGCTGAGCTTCAGGAAATCGGTGCTGGAGTAATCCGGGGCGTTTTCCGTGTCGGGGGAAACCATCAGGACGCTGGGATCCTTGGCGAGCTGGAGGGCCTGGTCCGTGGTGAGCGTGGCGCTGAAGCCGTTGACGGCTGCGGAGAACTGGCGCTTGATCTGCACGCCCTGCTGTCCGGCGATCTCGGCCTGCTTCTTTTCCAGGTGGGCCCGGTACTGCTTGACCTCGGCCTTCCCGGCGTCGAGTTTCTTGCCTGTCGCCGGCTTGGTGGCCGCAAAACCAGGCGTGCTGCCTTCGTAGCTCGCTGCCGGCTTCTCAGCCAGCTGGACGATGTAGCGCCCGTCCGGGTAGCTGCTGGGATCCAGATTCTTCTGTGCAACCTGGGCAACGGTGGATCCCGGTGCCGCGGTGGCGGGCGCGATCGCGACTGTTGACAAGAGGACCGGCAAGCCCAGGGTCAGTGCCATGGCCCTCCGGAGTCCCCCGCTTCGAAGGAAGCTCTTTCCTGGTGATTTCACGTGTGGTTGAACCTTTCATAAGGAACGGTCCCGACGGTGGTGCCGGGTCAACGGACTGGCCGGACAGAAAGAGCTGAGACTCTCACGGGCCCGACGGATACCAGCCGATTCATACAGTACAGACTGAGAGCCGGATATGACATAGCCCACAAAGGGTAAATCAAAATTTGTCAATCAAATCGACAAGACCCGGCGGACCGGCCACGCCCGGAGGGGCGCGGCCGGCCCTGCCGGGTCGGCCGATCGGGGACGGACTCAGGGCTCCGGAGGCGCTACTGGGGAGCCAGGGAACTCCAGCGCCCGCTACCGGCGGGGAGTTCTGACCACTTCGCTGATCCACTCGCGGGTCTTGTCATCCAGCGGCCCGGCGACATTGCTTTCCCGGGCTTTGCGGTCCGCTTTGATTTTTTGCAGCACCATCCGGCCCAGGCCGGCGAAAACGGCGGCAGCGACGACGGGCAAGACCATGGATTTTGATTTCTCAGACATGCGCACATCCTACTGACGGCGCACCGGTGTGACCATAGATCGGCGCAGGCCAGGCCGGGCCGCCGCGCGTTTGACGTGGGCGTCCCCCCGAGTGCTGTCCGGGCGGCCGGGCAGCTTCGTTCACACTTCCCGCCGCCAATGCGGCCGGACGCGCCGCGGCCGGTAGAATGGGCATGCAAGCTCGCGGAGCGCCCTTTCACGCTGTGTTCATCAAGCAGTCCTCACCACACAGCGGACCGGCGTGAGACGGCATCACTCCGCTGCGCCCTTACCCAATGCTCACGCACAGGAGTTGCCGGATGCCCCGGATCGTTGTCGACGTCATGCCCAAGCCCGAGATTCTCGACCCGCAGGGGAAGGCCATCGTGGGTGCACTCCCTCGTCTGGGCTTCACCGCGTTTAGTTCTGTCCGCCAGGGCAAGCGCTTTGAACTCACGGTCGATGGCGAGGTGACGGAGGAGATCCTGGCCCAGGCCCGGAACGCCGCCGAGACCCTGCTGTCCAACCCGGTCATCGAGGACGTCGTCAACGTCGAGGTCGTCGAGGCCTGAGATGACTGAACTTCCCCTGATCGGCGAGGCCGTCGCCGTCGCCGATCAAGCTCCTGATGTTCGCAAGCTCACGGGTGCGAGGATCGGCGTTGTCACGTTCCCCGGCACCCTGGACGACCGCGACGCCGTCCGCGCGGTCCGCCTGGCCGGCGCCGCCGCCGTGCCTCTCTGGCACGCCGACACCACCCTCGGCGACGTCGACGCCGTCGTGATTCCCGGCGGTTTCTCCTACGGCGATTACTTGCGTGCCGGCGCCATCTCCCGGTTCGCGCCGCTCATGGCCAGGATCATCGACGCCGCCAACTCGGACGCCAGGCTGCCCGTCCTGGGCATCTGCAACGGCTTCCAGATCCTCACCGAGTCGCACCTGCTGCCCGGCTCGATGATCAAGAACGACGGCCTGTTGTTCATGTGCCGCGACCAGATCCTGCGCGTGGAGAACAACACCACCGACTGGACCCGGGACTACGCCGTCGGCCAGGAAATCACTGTGCCGCTGAAGAACCAGGACGGCCAGTACATCGCGGACGAGAAGACCCTCGATGCCCTGGAGGCCGAGGGCCGGGTCGTGTTCCGCTATGTCGGCTTCAACCCGAACGGCTCCCGCCGCGACATCGCCGGCATTTCCAACGCCGCGGGCAACGTGGTGGGCCTCATGCCGCACCCGGAGCACGCCGTCGAGGCCGGTTTCGGGCCCGAAATCGGCTCCGGCACCGAGGGCCTCGGCTTCTTCACCTCTGTCCTGAACAAGATCGTGGGAGACAACAAATGACGGAGACGTCGACTGGCCGGACGGCCGGCACCGCCACCGAGACCAAGAAGTTCAACATCGACACCGTCGAGAACGCGGCCAAGACCCCGGACGTCGAACTCCCCTGGGCCGAACTCGGCCTGAAGCAGAACGAGTTCGACGAGGTCGTCAAGGTCCTGGGCCGCCGCCCGACCGGCGCCGAACTCGCCATGTACTCCGTGATGTGGAGCGAGCACTGCTCCTACAAATCCTCGAAGAACCACCTGCGCCAGTTCGGCGAAAAGGTCACCGACGAGATGAAGAAGGACATGCTGGTGGGCATCGGCGAAAACGCCGGTGTCACCAACCTGGGCGACGGCTGGGCCGTGACGTTCAAGATCGAGTCCCACAACTCGCCGTCGTTCGTGGAGCCCTACCAGGGCGCCGCGACTGGCATCGGCGGCATTGTCCGCGACATCATCTCGATGGGCGCCCGCCCGGTGGCTGTAATGGACCCGCTGCGTTTCGGCGCCATTGACCACCCGGACACGGCCCGCGTCATGCACGGCGCCGTGGCCGGCATCGGCGGCTACGGGAACTCCCTGGGCCTGCCGAACATCGGCGGCGAAATGGTCTTCGACTCCGTGTACCAGGGCAACCCGCTGGTCAACGCCCTCGCCGTCGGCGTCATGCGGCACGAGGACATCCGCCTCGCCAATGCCTCCGGCAAGGGCAACAAGGTGGTGCTTTTCGGCGCCCGCACCGGCGGCGACGGCATCGGCGGCGCCTCCGTGCTGGCCTCGGAGTCCTTCGACGACACCAAGCCGTCCAAGCGCCCCGCCGTGCAGGTCGGCGACCCCTTCGCCGAGAAGGTCCTGATCGAATGCTGCCTCGAGCTGTTTAAGGGCTCCCTGGTGGACGGCATCCAGGACCTCGGCGCCGCCGGCATTTCCTGCGCCACGTCCGAGCTCGCCTCCAACGGCGACGGCGGCATGGAAGTCGAGCTGACCTCCGTCCTGCTCCGCGACCCGACCCTGACCCCGGGTGAAATCCTGATGTCCGAGTCGCAGGAACGCATGATGGCCGTGGTCACCCCGGAGAACGTCGCCGCGTTTGAAGCGGTCATGGACAAGTGGGCTGTGGAGTACTCCTGGCTCGGCGAGGTGACGGATACCGGCCGCCTCATCATCACCTGGGAAGGCGACGTTATCGTCGACGTCGACCCGCGCACCGTAGCCCACGACGGTCCGGTCTACGACCGCCCGTACGCCCGCCCCGAGTGGCAGGACGCCGTGCAGGCCGATGCCTTCACCGGGTCCGTGCAGGACGCCGGCCGCCCGTCCGGCCCCGCGGAACTGGCCGCCGCCATCACCGAACTCGTCGCCTCACCGAACATGTGCGACAAGTCCTGGATCACCAACCAGTACGACCGCTACGTGGGCGGCAACACCGCCATGGCGTTCCCGGACGACGCCGGCGTGGTCCGCGTGGACGAGGAAACCGGTCTGGGCGTGGCCCTGGCCACCGACGCCAACGGCCGCTACACCTACCTCGACCCGTACCACGGTGCGCAGCTGGCGCTGGCCGAGGCGTACCGCAACGTCGCCACCTCCGGTGCCGTGCCGATGGCGGTCAGCGACTGCCTGAACTTCGGCTCCCCCGAGGACCCCGACGTGATGTGGCAGCTGGCCGAAGCCATCCGCGGGCTGTCGGACGCCTGCATGGTGCTGGGCATCCCGGTCACCGGCGGCAACGTCTCGCTGTACAACCAGACCGGCACCACCCCCATCCACCCGTCCCCCGTGGTGGCCGTGCTCGGCAAGTTCGACGACGTCGCCCGCCGCACGCCGTCGGGCTGGAAGGAAGACGGCCAGGCCATCTACCTGCTCGGCACCACGGCGGCGGAACTGGACGGCTCCGAATGGTCCAACATGCGCGGACACCTCGGCGGCCTGCCGCCCAAGGTTGACCTCGCCGCCGAGCGCGCCCTGGGTGAGATCCTGATCAACGCCTCCCGCGACGGCATGGTGGACTCCGCGCACGACCTCTCCGAAGGCGGCCTAGCGGCTGCCCTCGTGGAGTCCTCGCTGCGCTACGGCGTGGGTGCCCGGGTCGCGCTCCAGGATATCCTGGACCGCGACGGCGTGGACCTGTTCACAGCGCTGTTCTCCGAGACGCAGGGCCGCGCCATCGTGGCTGTGCCCCGCTCCGAGGAGATCCGCTTCACGGACATGTGCACCGCCCGCGGCTTCCCGCATCTGCGGATCGGCGTCGTCGACGCTGAGGGCGGCACGCTGGAGATCACCGGCGTCGAGACCATGAACCTCGAATCCCTCCGCGAAGCCCACGAGGCCACCCTGCCGAAGTACTTCGGCTAGCCCCCACCGCCCCACGCACCACCATCGACTGCTCCGCAACTGCCCTTCTGAACCCTCAGAACGGCGGTTTCGGAGCAGTCGATGTGGTTTAACGGCCCGGCCGCCAGCCGGCCTGGACCAGCGCGGCCCGGACCTTGGCCACGGCAGCCTTGGCGTCATTGTGCATATGCCGGTTGGAGATCCGGACCTCGGTCCAGCCGAGGGCCGTGTACCGCTCGGATCGGGCGATATCCCGGACAATCTGTCCCTCTTCGCCGTGCTGCTCGCCCTCGTACTCGATGCCGATCCTGTATTTCCGGTACGACAAGTCGGGTTCGTGGTGCCGCGTTCCTGCATCGTCGACGATCGGCACGTTCAGTTCCGGTTCCGGAAGACCGCCCCGGACAATGGCAAGTCTCAGCATGGATTCCTGCGGCGAATCCGAGCCCACGCGTATGAGCCTTATGGCCTCCCGCGCCCTGCGGATTCCTCGCTTTCCCCTGTGGCGGTCGATCATCCGCTGCAGATCCGCGAGGCTGCATAACGGCATGTCCCTGCCCTCGAACTCGAGCCGGGGGACGCGGACGCAGCTGTCGCCGGCCACCACAAGTTCGTCCACGGTCAGCATTTCGGCGAGATCCAGCCAGGTTCGCTCCGGTGTGGTGAGGGGAATCCCGTCCAGGAGCGTGATCTCGTCGTCGTAGAGCTTCATGCGGTGAACGATGACATGCGGACGGTTGAGATGGGCTGCACCCTCGGGTCTGATCACGTGATACATCGGCGGTCCCTCCTTTTGACGCCGCGCCGGAAGCGAACCAAGCTCCGCCGCGGTGAGGTGCGACGCGGCGCATCGCTCATTGACCTCAATGAATGGCCGCACCCTCACGCTCAACGGAATCCCCGGCGTCGGGCTCTGGGAACGAATCCCCTTCCCCAGCGCTGCGAGGGAGCGGTGGCGGAGCCGCTTGGGCGACACTCCGGCCGCGGCGGCTTCCACAACGGTGAAGGGGCGTCCACGGAAATCGTCCGGCAGCGGGCGTGCGGTTTTCATGGCTTCATGAGACCAGAACCGCGGGAACGCCGCAGAAGTTATCCACACCACCCAATCCGCTGCTCCACAGGTGCCGTTATGACACCTCATAAGGGCACCTATGGAGCAATCGATGGTTTTAGTCGTCGCTGCGGAGTTCGCGCTGGCGGGCGCTGAGCAGTTCCAGTTCCGGCCGCGCCGCGACAAAGCGTTCGACGGCGGCCAGCACCTCGACGAGGTGCGCCCGGTCCGCCGCGACGAGCCCGACGCCGATCACCGTGCGGCGGTACTGATTGTGCAGTCCGGCCTCGGTCGCGGAGACGTCGAAGCGGCGCTTGAGCTCGGCGAGCACCGGGCGCACCACGGAGCGCTTCTCCTTCAGGCTGTGGACGTCTCTGAGGAGGACGTCGAATTCAATCCAGCCGATCCACATGCATTTATCCTAGCGAGTGCTCCGTAACTGCCGTTTTGGGGTGCCAAAAGGGCGGTTACGGAGCAACCGACGGGGGTTAGATGGTGAGCTCGCCCATCCGGTCCCAGCCCTCGCCGTCGAACTGGCGGCTGATGATGTGCGGCGTCTCCCGCAAAGCCTGGGGCATGACCGCCATGGCCTGCTTGAAGTGTGCGCTGTTGACGTGGTCCCCGGCGGCGTCGTCCTTGAAGGCCTCGACCAGAACGAATTCGTCGGGGTCCTCCACGCTGCGGGACCAGTCGAACCACAGATTGCCCGGTTCCTGGCGGGTCGCCTGGGTGAAGTCGTGCACGAGGCCGAGCCAGCGGTCGGACCAGTCGGGCTTGACCTTGAATTTGACGACAATGAAGATCATGGGAACTGCCTTTCGGTATGGCGGGACGGTCTTCCATTCTTGCAGTCCGAGGGACCGGTCTCAGCAAGCCTCGATCGCCTCGCGGGCCAGTGCCTGCTGCCGCGGGGTGCCCACGCGGTCCGCCCACTGCGCGGCGAGCTGGAACTCCACCATCGCCTCGGTGCAGCGCCCGGCGTCGTGCAGCGTCCAGCCCAGGTTGTTGTGAAGGGCCACGAGCCACCGTCTGGTCCGCTCGTCGTGCACGGCGGACGCGTATTCCAACGCGCTGCGGGTCCACGTCTCGGCGTGGCCCGCATCGGCGATGGAGAGCATGTGCAGCGCGTCCACGGCCAGGAATTCCTCGCCCAGGTGGTCCGCGAGTTCGGCGGCCTGTTCGAAGAGCGGCACGGCCATCTCCGCGTTCCCGCTGGAGTTCAGCACCCGGCCGCGCTCCAGCAGCACGCGGACCGCCACCGTGGGTTCGTCGCCGTCGACCGCGTCCAGCAGCGCGTCGGCTTCCTCGAACCGGCCCTGCAGGCCGATCGCGCGGCCCAGCTGGGTGGTCAGCTCGGCGCGTTCGTCGGCGTCGTAGGCCGGATCGGCCGCTGCCGCCCGGAAGCGGGCTTCCGAGGCCTGCGGGTCCTCGAAGTTCCAAAGTTCATCAAGCGTGGTTTGATTCAGCATTGCCTGCTCCTGATCGGCTCTCACCTGCGGCCAGTTGACGTGCACTGTCAATGTATCGGGAAGTGATGAGCCTTTGGGCGGCCTTGGCCGCTGCCCCGCCGGCGGCGTAGAACCAGTTGGAGTGCCTGCTGAAGGCGGTGATGGTGAAGGTCACGGCGCCGGCGGCGTCGATGGAGACCTCAAACGCTTCCTCGCCGCGCTCCGGATGGCCGGGGAGTGTGCCGTAGCCGAACCCTGCCGACTGCGCCGTGTTTCCGGAGACCGGGTGCCGGACCCACACGACCTCGCACGGCGCCTTGATCCGGAAGGGCCCGATGCCGAAGCCGCTGACAATCCGGGAGCCGGACTCCACCGCCTCGGTTTCGGTACGGACCCGCAGCCCGGACCGGCGCTGGATCTGCCAGTTGAGGATCCCGTCGGCGACGCGGCGGTAGGTTTCGAAGCCCTCGCCCAGGTGGGTGCTGGCCCGGGACCGGTCGAAGCCCTCCGGAGCCCGGCCCTCGCTGGTGAATCCGATGCCGGGGTAGTTCAGGTCGCCCCGGGCGATCCGCGCGGTCACGCCCGGCCGCCGTCGGCCAGCCGCGCCCAGCCCAGCTGCTCCTGCTGGCGGCGGCTCAGCTGGGCCACCACGAGGTCGTAGGAATCCTCCACCATGTCACGCACCATCGCATCGGGCAGGGTCCCGTCCAGGCGCACCCCGTTCCAGTGCTTTTTGTTCATATGCCACGCTCCGGTGATCTCCGGGTGCGCCGCGCGGAGCTGTTCGGCCAGGGCGGGCTCGCACTTCAGGCTGACGGAGAGGTCGGCCGCCGCCAGGGCGGAGAGGGCGAACATCTTGGCGGCGTGGCGGGCGCCGCCGGACACTGCGGCCCGCACCTTGAACACCGATGTCTCGGGCCCGAACGGGAAGTCCTCGAAGGCGCCGGGAAAGCCCAGGCAGATTCCCCGGAGTTCAGCTGCATCCATGTGCCGAGCCTACTGGCCGGCCCGGACATTCTGCAGGCATTACTGCCGGGACGGCCGGCCGCTCCGGTTCCAGCGGGAGTCCGGTCAGAGGCCGAAGCGCCTGGCGTCCTGCGCGGGGCAGGCGTTCATGATGACGTCAAGCCCGGCGGCCTTCGCCCGGGCCGCGGCAGCTTCGTCGATGACACCGAGCTGCATCCAGACAGCCTTGGCGCCGACGGCGATCGCCTGGTCCACCACGGCCCCCACCTTCCGGGAATTCACAAAGCAGTCGACGACGTCGATCGGCTGCTTCTCGGCGGGAATGTCGGCGAGCGCGGCGTAGCCGGTTTCCCCGTGCACGGGATCGGCCGGCAGATTCACCGGAATGATCTCCATCCCGAGCCGGTCCCGGATGAACAGGGACGTGTCATAGGCGGCACGCCACTGGTTCGTGGACAGTCCGACAATGGCCCACCGCCCCTTGGTGCGCATGAGCTTTTCGAGGACTGCCGGATCGTTGACGTGGGCCATGAGCACAGCCTAACCGCCACCGCGCCTGGTCACGGCCAACGACAGGACTTCCGAGGGGCACTGCAATCCGAACAATTGACCGACACTTCCGCCCCGAAGGGCATCTGGCCGAATATTACGCGACAAATCCTCGGAATTTGAGGAAACGCCGCCGATCCGTTTTAGTTGGGAAGGACCATCCCGAGCGGCCAAGAGACCTGGATCCATGACGCCGCAGCAACCCTGATCGCAGGGTGCTACCGCCAGGACCGATGGAGTATCCCAATGACAACTGCCCTTTCCTCGCCCGCGCGCACAGTGCACCAAACAGCCCCGGCCAGCCACCCGGCCACGGAAGCCGAGCGCCTCGCCTTCTGGGAGGAGGCGGCCCTCCGGCTGGACTGGGAGGACATTCCCGGTCAGGACAAACCCTGGCACACCACCCACCGCCGGGTCCCGGCCGACGTCGGCGCCGGCACCGGCCCGGACATCACCTGGTTCGACGGCGGCCGGCTCAACGTCGCCTACAACTGCGTCGACCGCCATGTCGCGGCGGGACGCGGGGACAAGGCGGCCCTGCACTTCGAGGGCGAGCCCGGGGACCGCCGCACCATCACGTACGCCGGGCTGCAGCGCGAGGTCTCCCGGGCCGCCAACGCCCTGCTGGACCTGGGCATCACCAAGGGCGACCGGGTGGTCATCTACCTCCCGGTCATCCCGGAAACCGTGATCATCACCCTGGCCGTGGCGCGCATCGGCGCCATCCACTCGCTCGTCTTCGGTGGCTTCTCCGCCGAAGCACTCAGGTTCCGGGTGGAGGACACGGGCGCCAAACTGCTCGTCACCACCGACGGGCAGTTCCGCCGCGGCGTCGCCGTGCCGGTCAAGGACAACGCGGACGCGGCCGTCGCCGGGGACAACGCCGTCGAGCACGTCCTGGTGGTCAACCGCACCACCGCACCGGAACTACTGGACACCGTCCCGATGACCGCGGGCCGCGACGTTTGGTGGCATGACGCCGTCGGGCAGGCCTCCGCGGACCACACGCCGGAAGCCTTCGACGCCGAAACGCCGCTGTTCATCATGTACACCTCCGGCACCACCGGCAAGCCCAAGGGTCTGGTCCACACCTCCGGCGGCTACCTCACCCAGGCGTCCTGGAGCTTCGAGCACCTCTTCAGTAACCCGGACCCCGCCCTCCGCGACGCCGACGTCCACTGGTGCACGGCGGACCTCGCCTGGGTCACGGCCCACACCTACGAGCTCTACGGCCCCCTCTCCAACGGCGCCACCCAGGTGATCTTCGAGGGCACGCCGAACACTCCGCACCCGGGCCGGCACTTCGAAATCATCGAACGCTACGGCGTCACGCAGTACTACACCGCGCCCACCCTGATCCGCTCGCTGATGGGCTGGTTCCCGGACGGCGTCCCGGCGGGCTACGACCTCTCCTCCATCCGCCTGCTCGGCACGGTCGGCGAAGCCGTCAACCCCGAGGCGTGGCGCTGGTTCCGGAAGAACGTCGGGTCCGGCACGGCTCCGGTGGTGGACACCTGGTGGCAGTCCGAAACCGGCGCCACCATCCTCTCCCCCGCGCCGACCGACACCGAGTTCAAGCCCGGCTGCGCCGCCCGGCCGCTGCCCGGCGTCAGCACCCGGATCGTGGACGACGCCGGCAACACGGTCCCGCCGGGCGTCCAGGGCTTCATTGTGGTGGACGCCCCCGGCCCCGCCATCGCCCGCACCGTCTGGGGCAATCCGCAGCGTTACTTCGACTCCTACTGGCGCCAGTACGCCGACCAGGGCTGGTTCCTCGCCGGTGACGGCGCCAAGTACGACGACGACGGCGACATCTGGATCCTCGGGCGGGTGGACGACACCCTGAACGTCTCCGGACACCTGCTCTCCACGATCGAGATCGAATCGGCCCTCGTCTCGCACCCCGACGTCGTGGAGGCCGGCGTCTGCCCCGTCGCAGACCCGAAGACCGGCCACGCCGTCGTGGCGTTCGTGGTGCTGAAGAGTTCGGACGCGATGTCCTCGCGCCGCTTAGACACACTCGCTCGTTCCTCGCTCGCGCGATGCGCGGCTACCGAGGACATCGCGTCCGAATTGAAGGCGCACGTCGCGAAGGAGATCGGGCCGATCGCTAAGCCGCGCGATGTCGTCGTCGTCGAGGATGTGCCGAAGACCCGCAGCGGCAAGATCATGCGCCGGCTGCTGACCCAGCTGTTCGAAGGAACCACGCTCGGTGACACGACCTCGCTGCAGAACGAACCGTCGATCGCCGGCATCCAGACCGTCCTGCGTGAACGCAATGACCAACTCGAAATACCCCAGAAGTAAGGAACATCCATGACTGACATCAGCAACGTCGCCCGTCTTTCCGATCCGCTCAAGTTCGCCTACTGGGTTCCGAATGTCTCCGGCGGCCTCGTGGTCTCCACCATCGAACAGCGCACCGGCTGGGACTTTGAGTACAACAAGAAACTGGCCCGGATCGCGGAGAACTCCGGCTTCGAGTACGCCCTGACCCAGACCCGCTACGCCGCCTCCTACGGCGCGGACAAGCAGCACGAGGCCACCTCCTTCAGCCTCGCGCTGCTGGCCGCCACCGAGCGGATTAAGGTGATCTCCGCCGTCCATCCGGGCATGTGGCACCCCGGTGTGCTGGCGAAGTTCATCATCACCGCCGACCACATCTCCAACGGCCGCGCCGCCGTGAACATCGTCTCCGGCTGGCTCAAGGCGGAGTTCGAGAACTTCGGCCTCGAATGGCTCGAGCACGACGAACGCTACGTCCGCACCGAGGAGTTCATCAAGGTCCTCCGCGGGCTCTGGACCGAGCAGGACTACAGCCAGTCCGGCAAGTACTACAACATCAACAATTTCACCCTGAACCCGGCACCGGTGGACGTGCCGGGCCGGGCGCACCCGGAGATCTTCTTCGGCGGCAACTCCACCGCCGCGCAGGCCACGGCCGGCCGCGTGGCGGACTGGTACTTCTCCAATGGCAAGGACCTCGAAGGCTTCAAGGAGAACATCGCCGGCGTCGTCGCCGCGGCCGGCGAGACCCGCCGCGGGACCGACGGGGCGCTCCCCAACCCGAAATTTGGCCTGAACGGCTTCGTCATCGCCCGCGACTCCGAGAAGGAGGCCCGGGACACCCTCCGCGAGATCGTCGCGAAGGCGCACAAGCCCGCCGTCGAGGGTTTCCGCGCCGCGGTCCAGGAAGCCGGCGCCTCCACGAAGGACGGCAAGGGCATGTGGGCCGACTCCAGCTTCGAGGACCTGGTCCAGTACAACGACGGCTTCAAGACCCAGCTGATCGGCACCCCGGAGCAGATCGCCGAACGGATCGTGGAGTACAAGAAGATCGGCGTGAACCTGTTCCTCACCGGCTACCTGCACTTCCAGGAGGAGGTCGCGGCCTTCGGCCAGGACATCCTGCCGATCGTCCGCGAACTCGAAGCCGACCTCGCCCGGAAGAACGGCACGGAACTGGACCTGTCCGGCACTCCGGCAGCTCCGGCCGGCACTGCCAGCGAGCTGGTGAACGCGTAATGGCCGACCGCACGTTCGGTTTCCGCACCCGCGCCCTGCACGCCGGAGGAACGCCCGACGCCGAGCACGGCGCCCGGGCCGTGCCGATCTACCAGACCACGTCCTTCGTGTTCAAGGACGCCCAGGACGCCGCCAACCTCTTCGCGCTGCAGAAGTACGGCAACATCTACTCCCGGATCGGCAACCCCACGGTCGCCGCGTTCGAGGAACGCATTGCGTCCCTGGAGGGCGGCATCGGCGCGGTGGCCACGTCCTCGGGCATGGCCGCGGAGTTCATCACCTTCGCCGCGCTCACCCAGTCCGGCGACCACATCGTCGCGGCCTCCCAGCTGTACGGCGGCACCGTGACCCAGCTGGACGTTACGCTGCGCCGCTTCGGAGTGGACACCACGTTCGTCCCCGGCACCGACCCGGCGGACTACGCCGCGGCGGTCCGCGAGAACACCAAGGCAATTTTCGTCGAGGTGGTCGCCAACCCGTCCTCGGAGGTCCAGGACCTGGAGGGGCTGGCCAAGGTCGCGCGCGACGCCGGCATCCCCCTCGTCGTCGACGCCACCCTGAGCACCCCGTACCTCGTGCGGCCGATCGAACACGGGGCGGACATCGTGATCCACTCCGCCACCAAGTTCCTCGGCGGGCACGGCACCACCCTCGGCGGCGTCATTGTCGAGAGCGGCCGCTTTGACTGGGGCAACGGTAAGTTCCCCACCATGACCGAGCCGGTCGCGTCTTACGGCAACGTCTCCTGGTGGGGGAACTTCGGCGAGTACGGCTTCCTGACCAAGCTCCGCTGCGAGCAGCTGCGCGACATCGGACCCGCGCTGTCGCCGATGTCCGCGTTCCAGCTCCTGCAGGGCGTGGAGACCCTCCCGCAGCGCCTGGACGAGCACCTCAAGAACGCCCAGGCCGTGGCGGAATGGCTCGAAGCCGACGAGCGCGTGGCCTACGTGAACTTCTCCGGCCTGCCTTCGCACCCGCACTTCGAGCGGGCGAAAAAGTACCTGCCGCTGGGACCGGGATCGGTGTTCTCCTTCGGCGTGAAGGGCGGCCGGGCCGCGGGCCAGAAGTTCATCGAGTCCCTGCAGCTGGCCTCGCACCTGGCCAACGTCGGCGACTCACGGACCCTGGTGATCCACCCGGGCTCCACCACCCACCAGCAGCTCAGCCCGCAGCAGCTCGAATCCGCCGGTATCCCCGAGGACCTGATCCGGATTTCGATCGGTCTGGAAGACATCGAGGACATCCTCTGGGACCTTGACCAGGCCCTGGACGTGGCGTCTTTCATGGGGGCCGACGGTGTATCCGCGGAAGCGGCGCATCGCGCCGCCGAGGAACGAGGCGGTGTGTCTAAGCCGCGTGCGGATGCACCGGAGGCCGACACCTGCACAATCGGAGCGAACTGATGACCATTGAAGAGCGCACCTGGGCCGGACCGTCGGCGCCGGAGCGGCTGAACCTGCTGCGGCAGGCGAAATCGATCGCGATTGTGGGCGCCTCGGATAAGCCGTCCCGTGCGAGCTACTTTGTGGCGACCTACCTGCAGTCCTCCACGCGCTACAAGGTGTACTTCGTGAACCCGGTGGTGAAGGAGATCCTGGGCGAGAAGACCTACGCCTCGCTCGCGGACCTGCCCGAGAGCCCGGACATCGTGGACGTGTTCCGCAAGCACGGTGACCTGCCGGGAGTCCTGGACGAGGCCATCGCTGCCGGCGCCAAGACGCTCTGGCTGCAGCTCGGCTCCTGGCACGAGGACGTCGCGAAGGAAGCGGAAGCTGCCGGGCTCGACGTCGTGATGGACCGCTGCGTGAAGATTGAGCATGCCCGGTTCCACGGCGGCCTGCATCTGGCCGGCTTCGACACGGGGGTCATTTCCTCGAAGCGGCAGGTCCTGGCCTAGCCGCGCTGACTTGACCCCCGCCCTGCGCGGGCGGGGGTCAAGGCTCTGCCGTGTCCGATTCCTCCGGCATAACTACCGTGTAGGCCTCGACTCTTCGGTCCGTGACCGTGGTCGGCGACTCCAGGTGCACGGCCCCGGAAGGCAGGATGCCCGCGCCGCCGAACTTCTCCATTACCCGCCACTGTGCCACAACGTCCTCGCCGCAATGCTCCGGGGGCAGCAGATGCCAGAAACTGAAGCCGCCGACGTCGGCCAGGGCCTCGCGGTCGTACATGGCGCAGCCGCCCAGCCACGCCACCCGGTAGGGAACCCACTCACCCGGGCGCAATCTTAGGTCGGCGGCCAGATGGCTGAGGTTCGCTGCGTTGTGCGGCGGCCAGCGCCTAAATCCCGGGGCGTCCGGCCGGATTCGTTCCGGTGAAACGGTTCCTTCCCACCGCTCGAAGGTCACAACCTCGTGCGGTCTCCGGTCCTGGAGGAAGGACAGGCCCTGGGGTGCCATTCCGACAAAGCCGCAGCCTAACTCCCGCAGTGCGTCGTGCATACAGTGCAGCGCGCCCGGTTCCAGCCATATATCGTCATCCAGGAACAGGCAGTGACCCGTCCGCGCCTGCTCCAGCAGGAAGTGCCGGTGCTCGGCCAGACCGCGCCGGGGTTCATGGCGCAGCGCCACCACTTCGCGTCCCTGGGCCTGCAGGACACGGATCATCGCCGCCGGGGCGGGGTGCTGCCAGGCCGGCTGCTCGCGCGACTGGTCGCTGATCACCACCCGGAAGGACGGCTCGTCCTGGGCCGCCAGGCCCGCCAGGGTGACCCCCAGCTCGGCTGGACGGTCGCAGGTCGGAATCAGCACGTCGACGCTCGCGGGCTCGGCGGACACGTCGGGTTCCTGCCCCCAGGATTCCGACGTCCTCTGGCTCATCTAAACCCCCCGTCATCAATCCCGTTCCGGGCGCATCCGTCGGCACCGCTGCCAGTTTGCCGGTTAGCGCCGATGCGCGGTGCTAACCGGCGCTAGCCGGGTTGGGTTCGTCCCGGCCTCCGGCCGGCGGCACACGGTCCCCGTTTTCCGTATCAGGGCCTTCGGCAGGGTCCTGCGAGTGGACCCTGGTTTCCGAAGTGTCCGCGTCCGGATCCCCCTCAGCCGGCGCCTCACTGTGGCGGCGTTCGCCCTCTGGCGTTTCGCTCATGTCGCGTCCTTTCGTTCCGCTCCGCGGCGGCCGGGCCGCAGCCTTCTCCTGGCACCCGCCGGGATCAATCGGCCGCGCCGGACGGTGCAGCGCTTTTCCCATGGTGGCTCCGACCCGATCCGCGGTCAAGGACTTGTTGGGCGCCCGTTAACGACGGCGGCGGGTCACCTCGCAGGTGACCCGCCGCCGTCGTGCGTCAGCTTCTGAAGCGTCAATCAGTGTCAGTCGTTGATCAGGTCGTTGATCACAATCGTCTGGTCGCGGTCCGGGCCGACGCCGATCGCCGAGAATCGCGTGCCGGAGAGCTTCTCGAGCGCCAGCACATAGTTCTTGGCGTTCTCCGGGAGGTCCTCCAGGGTGCGGGCGCCGGTGATGTCCTCGGTCCAGCCGTCGAAGTGCTCGAAGATCGGCTTGGCGTGGTGGAACTCGGTCTGCGTCATCGGCATTTCATCGTGCCGGACGCCGTCGACGTCGTAGGCCACGCAGACCGGGATCTGCTCGATGCCCGTGAGCACGTCCAGCTTGGTGACGAAGTAGTCGGTGAACCCGTTGACGCGCGAGGCGTGGCGCGCCAGCACGGCGTCGTACCAGCCGCAGCGGCGCGGCCGGCCGGTGTTGACGCCGAACTCGCCGCCCGTCTTCTGCAGGTACATGCCCATCTCGTCGAACAGCTCCGTCGGGAAGGGGCCTGCGCCCACCCGGGTGGTGTACGCCTTGATGATGCCGATGGAGCGCGAGATGCGGGTGGGGCCAATGCCCGAGCCCACGGAGGCGCCGCCGGCCGTCGGGTTCGAGGAGGTCACGAAGGGGTAGGTGCCGTGGTCAACGTCCAGGAACGTCGCCTGGCCGCCCTCCATGAGGACCACCTTGCCCTCGTCCAGGGCGGTGTTCAGGACATACGTGCTGTCGATGACCAGCGGGCGGAGCCGCTCGGCGAAGGACAGGAAGTACTCCACGATCTCGTCCACCTCGATGTCGCGGCGGTTGTAGACCTTGACCAGGAGTTCGTTCTTCTGCCGCAGCGACCCTTCGACCTTCTGGCGCAGGATCGAGGCGTCAAAGACGTCCTGGACGCGGATGCCGAGGCGGGCCACCTTGTCCATGTACGCCGGGCCGATGCCGCGGCCGGTGGTGCCGATGGCGCGGGAGCCGAGGAACCGCTCCGTGACCTTGTCCAGGACCTGGTGGTAGGGCGCCACGAGGTGGGCGTTGGCGGAGACACGCAGCTTGGAGGTGTCGGCGCCGCGGGCTTCGAGGCCGTCAATCTCCTGGAACAGCGCCTCGAGGTTCACCACGCAGCCGTTGCCGATGATCGGAACCGCGTTGGGGCTCAGGATGCCGGCCGGAAGGAGCTTGAGCTCATACTTCTCACCGCCTACGACGACGGTGTGCCCGGCATTGTTGCCGCCGTTGGGCTTGACGACGTAGTCGACTCGGCCACCAAGCAGGTCAGTGGCCTTGCCTTTGCCTTCGTCGCCCCATTGGGCTCCGACGATCACGATTGCTGGCATGGGATCCTCCCCCATTCGTTCGGGCCGAAGTCCGCGTGATTCACCTGGGTGGTCACCGGAACTCAGCGCCGTTCATGAGAACGCCCCGAATCTACCGCTGTGCTCTTAACAACGCCAGAGTCCGGGGCTCTTACCACCCAAGTTTAGCGGATGGCGGTGGCGGCGACTCATTTGACCATCCAATGGACTTCCCGCCGGCTGCGGCCCGCGGCCCTGCGTCCAGCCAGCGGAACTTCGGCGCACGCACTTGCGCCGGCCGGCCGGGTGGAATTAAGTGAGAGTTGACCATCCCGAGCGGCCGAGGGACCTGGACCGTTGACGCCGCAGCAACCCTGCCCGGACACAGCCTTGTGCCGGTGAAGGGTGCTACCGCCAGGACCGATGGAAAGGATGCGCCCCATGCGCCAGAAAATCAACCATATCCGCGCCACGCACGCCGGATCCCTGCCCCGCACCCCCGAACTCATTGCCGCGAACGAGGCCAGGGAAGCAGACGGCGTCACCCCCGAGTTCCTGGATCTGCTGGAAGCCTCCGTAGTGGACATCGTCCAGCGCCAGAAGGACCTCGGCATCGACATCCCCAACGACGGCGAATACGGGCACACGATGTCCAGCTCGGTGGACTACGGCGCGTGGTGGAACTACTCCTTCAGCCGGCTCGGCGGCCTCGAGCCGACGGAGGTCGACCGCTGGGCCGACGCCGCGGTGCACCGCTCCACACCGGGCAACATCGTGCTGACGTCCTTCCCGGACCGGCGCGACCGGCAGAAGTTCAACGAGGCCTACAACGACCCGTCCTCCGGGATCCTGGCGCACCGCAAGAGTGTCACGCAGCCGAAAATTGCCGGCCGGCTGCACTACACCGGGCAGGCCCTCGTGGCCTCGGACATTGCCAACCTCAAAACCGGCCTGGCCGCCGCCGGGCTGGCCGAGGGCTTCGTCGCTTCCCTCTCCCCCGGCTCCTGCGCCCGCGTCGCCAACGAGTACTACAAGACCGATGAGGAACTCCTCTACGCCTGCGCCGACGCCATGCGCGAGGAGTACAAGGCCATCATCGACGCCGGGCTCACGGTCCAGCTCGACGATCCGTCGCTGGCCGAAAGCTGGGACCAGATCAACCCGGAACCGAGCCTGTCGGACTATCTCAAATTCATCCAGCTCAGGGTTGAAGCCACCAACTGGGCCCTGCGCGGCCTCCCCCAGGAGCAGATCAGGCTGCACGTCTGCTGGGGTTCCTGGCACGGCCCGCACACCACGGACATTCCCTTCGCGGACATCATCGGCTCCGTGCTGCAGATCAATGCCGGCGGCTACTCCTTCGAGGCCGCCAACGTCCGCCACGAGCACGAATGGCGCGTCTGGGAGGACACCAGGCTCCCCGACGGAAAGGTCATCATCCCCGGCGTCGTCTCCCATGCCACCAACGTCGTGGAGCACCCCGACCTGGTGGCGGACCGGATCGTACGCTTCGCCAAACTGGTTGGCCGGGAAAATGTGATTGCTTCCACAGACTGCGGACTCGGCGGCCGTGTGCACCCGCAAATCGCCTTCGCCAAGCTGGAATCTCTGGGGGAAGGCGCCCGCCGCGCCACCACGCGGCTCTGGTAATCCGGCTTCGGCCGAAACGGCATTTCGCAGGGCTTGATAGACTAATAAGGATCGACTAGGAATCGGTCCACACCACATTTTCAAACCACACCGTACTTGGCATGCCCCGGTGCCCGGCATGCCGTGTACGGTCTGGCAGCTTTACCAATCCCGCAGGAGACTCAGCAATATATGACAGCCTTGGCCACTGAAAATTCACGCGAACAGCTTCTGAGCCGCCGCTACGAACCTAGCGTTGCAGCAGTCAACGAGCTGTGCGACACGCTGCAGGCAACCAAAGCTGGCACGAACGTCCCGTATGTGGACCCGTTGCACGACGTCGACGAGTGCCGGATCATCAGCCTCTTCTCCAACATCGGAACCGAGGACGAGTCGGGCTTCATCACCGCCGGCGACGAGGAAGCGGCCACCCGCCTGCTCGGCGTCCAGTGGAAGCTCGGCCTGCGGCCCGAGTACGTGATGCCCTGGAACGTCCACCCCTGGTATGTCCCGGGCGAGCCCAACGGCAAGTTCACGCCGGACCAGATCTCCGCCGGCTTGAAGCCGCTGCTGAAGTTCCTCGCCGTCGTGCCCCGCGCCTCGGTGATTGTTGCCCACGGCACCGAGGCCAACCGCCTCGCGAACCTGCTCCTCAAGACCGAGGTGCCCATGATCTGGCGCCGCGGCCTCAAGACCTACAAGGTCCGCTCGCTCAGCGGCCGCGCCTTCGCCGGCACCCCGGCCCGCCAGGAGCAGTACCTCGACGAGATGGGCACCGTCTACGCGGACGCCATGGCCCGGACCGGTCTGGCCAAGACCAGCTAGTTCTCCGCAACAACAACGACGGCGGGCGCCCACCACACTGGTGGACGCCCGCCGTCGCACTTTAACTAAGAACGCGGGGTCACATTCGGCCCATCCCAAGGTGTGGAATGGGCCGGGAGTGACCCCGCGTTGTGGTTAGCGCTTTTCGGCTTCGATGGCTGCCTTGGCGGAGGGGTCCGAGTCGTTGAGGAACTTCTCGATCCGTTCCGGCTCCTCGGCCTCGCCGATCGCCGCGGAGGCCCGGCCCAGCGAATACAGGGCCCGCAGGAAGCCGCGGTTCGGTTCGTGTTCCCACGGGATGGGCCCGACGCCGCGCCAGCCGTTGCGGCGCAACGAATCCAGGCCGCGGTGGTAGCCGACGCGGGAGTAGGCGTAGGAATCGATGGTCCGGCCCTCGCTCCACGCTTCCTCGGCCAGCACGGCCCAGAGCAGCGAGGATGTCGGGTGCTTTTCCACCAGGTCCAGGGCTTCCTGGCCCGCGTCCAGCGCCGCGTAGACCTCGGTCTCGGCGGGCAGGAGCGTGGGCTCGGGACCCATCAGGTTCTTGCGGAACTCGTCCGACATGCCTAGAACGTCTTGCCGGTGGAGCCGAGCTGCTGGGCGGCCTCGACCACACGGGCTGCGAGGCCGGCCTCGGCGGAGGCGCCCCAGACGCGCGGGTCGTACAGCTTCTTGTTGCCGACCTCGCCGTCGACCTTCAGCACGCCGTCGTAGTTGCGGAACATGTGGTCCGCCACGGGGCGCGTGTAGGCGTACTGGGTGTCGGTGTCGATGTTCATCTTGATCACACCGTAGGAGACGGCGTCGGCGATCTCCTTCTCGGAGGAGCCGGAGCCGCCGTGGAAGACCAGGTCGAACGGGTTGGCCTTGCCGATCTTGGCGCCGACCTGCTCCTGGATGTCCTTGAGGATCTCCGGGCGGAGCTTGACGCCGCCGGGCTTGTAGACGCCGTGCACGTTGCCGAAGGTCAGTGCCGTGATGTAGCGGCCGTTCTCACCGGCACCGAGGGCCTCGATAGTGGCGAGGGCGTCCTCGACCGTGGTGTACAGCTTGTCGTTGATGGCGTTCTCGACGCCGTCTTCCTCGCCGCCGACGGTGCCGATTTCGACCTCGAGGATCATCTTGGCGGCAGCGGTTCGCTCCAGCAGTTCACGGGCGATGCGCAGGTTTTCCGGCAGGGTCTCGGCGGAGCCGTCCCACATGTGGGAGCTGAAGAGCGGGTTGCGGCCGGCCTTGACCTCGGCTTCGGAGGCTGCCAGCAGCGGCAGGACGAAGCCCTCCAGCTTGTCCTTGGGGCAGTGGTCGGTGTGCAGGGCGATGTTGACGCCATAGTTCTTGGCGACTTCGCGGGCAAACGCGGCGAAGCCGAGCGAACCGGCCACCATGTCCTTGGTGGAGGCCCCGGACCAGTAGGCGGCGCCGCCGGTGGAGACCTGGACGATGCCGTCGGACTCGGCCTCGGCGAAGCCGCGGAGGGCCGCGTTGAGGGTCTGGGAGGACGTGACGTTGACGGCGGGGAACGCGAAGCCGCCCGTCTTGGCGCGGTCGATCATCTCGGAGTAGATCTCTGGGGTTGCAATGGGCATGCTGACTCCTAAAGTGAGTTTCGTCTGCGGGCTGGGCTCACCCTGAAGTGAACCTCGTCGGCTAGGAACCATCCTAGCCATTCCTTCGCCCGGGCAGTGGTTCCGGTCACTCGTGCCTGTAATACTCGCCCGCGCGTGATCAGCGTCCCGGCAGCCCATCGATTTCGCACTTCGCGGCAGTATGGTGCGAAAACATTGCCGCGAACTGTCAACTCGCGGGCCTGATACGGCCTTCGAGGACGGCGCGGACCTTGCGGACGGCTGCCGGACGCTCCCCTGCGAGGTCCCAACGGGATACGCGCACCTCGAGCCAGCCGGAACGCGCCGTAGTGTCTGCCCTCCGGATGTCACGCAAATACTGGTCTTCCCCATTGTGTTGCGCCCCTTCGTATTGGAGGGCAATCCGCCACTGCGGGTAGGCGGCGTCAGGCCACAGGACGGGAGAGCCCGGGCCGCCCCAGGGGTCCTCACTCCAGATGACATGGTTCAGGACGGGTTCGGGCAGTCCGGCACGCACGAGCGCCAGGCGCAGCCGCGTTTCGGGCGGCGAATCGGCACCCACCCGGATTAGCTCGACGGCGGCCCGCGCCTTCCGCACGCCCCGGCTTCCCCGGTGCCGCTCAAGCATGCGCCGCAAGTCTTCGATGCTGCACAAGGCTTCCCGGGGAAAGGGAAACTCCGGCCCGTGCTCGCAAACCATGGAATCGCCGGCAATGACAAGGTCGTCGATGCTGAGTACCGAGGCCAGATCCAGCCAGGTCCGGGCGGGCGACGTGAGCCGGACGCCGTCGAGCTCCACCACCTCGTCCGGCAGCAGCGCCAACTGGTGCCCTACGATGTTGACCCGACGCGGTGTGCTGAGACCCCTGCGCCGGGCGAGGTGGATGCGCCAGTCCTCCTCCAGCCAGCCGGGCAGGGGCGCGTTCCACAGGCGCGCCGCCGACCCGAGGCTGAGGGTGGCCTCGTCGTCGAGATCGGTGTAGGCCCGCAGCGCGGCGGCTCCGGCTGCGGCGGAGCCCGCACAGATCCGGATGCCGCGAGAGACCGTCACCAGGTCCCGCGCCGCGGTGCGCGTGCGGGTGACGCCCGCCTGGTCCGCGGCACGCAGGGAAAAGGATCCGGTAGTGAGATGGAGCGGAAGCGGTGCCCTGCGCATGGCCCATTGTGCCTGCTTCGATCACGTCTCGGTTGAGTTATCCACAGCCCTATGCAGCCGGGGGCATCGAGTTGGCATTTCGTGGCAGTGTTGGCGTGAAACATTGCCACGAAATGCCAACTCGATGTGAGCGCGGCGCGCCCGCCGCCACCTACCCTGGGAGCTGGTTGAAAACGTGCCGGCGGATCCAGGCGTGCATCGCGATGGCGGCGGCGGAGGCGGCATTGATCGAGCGGGTGGAGCCGAACTGTTCGATCGACAAGGTGTCCACCGCCGCTTCGTGGACCTCGGGGGAAAGTCCCGGGCCCTCCTGGCCGAACACCAGCACGCAGTCCCTGGGCAGTTCATAGGTTTCCAGCGGGACGGAGTCCGGGAAGATGTCGATGCCAATGATCGCCAGGCCCTCCCCCTGCGCCCACGCCACGAAGTCCGCGACGGTGGGGTGGTGCCGGATGTGCTGGTACCGGTCCGTGACCATGGCCCCGCGGCGGTTCCACCGGCGTCGCCCGATGATGTGGACTTCCTTGGCCAGGAACGCGTTGGCGCTGCGCACGACAGTGCCGATGTTCATGTCGTGCTGCCAGTTTTCGATCGCGATGTGGAAGTTGTGCCGCCTGGAGTCCAGGTCCGCGACGATCGACTCGTGCTTCCAGTAGCGGTATTTATCGACCACGTTGCGGCGGTCACCGTCCGCCAGGAGGTCCGGGTCCCAGTGAGCGCCCTCCGGCAGTTCCCCTTCCCAGGGCCCGACGCCGACCTCCGCCTTGGCCTCTGCCTCCGGCTCCGCCGGGGTGCCGGAAAGGGTTTCGCTGGGGATCTCGGGTTCAGTCACGCCTCAACATTAGACTGGGACTGGCATCGGCACATTATCGGCGGAGGACAGCATGGCGGAGCAGCAGGCAGACCACAGGGAAGACGCGGACCACGTGCGTTCATTCAAATCCGTGTACCGCAGCGGCCAGGAGATCGAGTGCTGGCTGACCGACATGGACGGTGTCCTGGTCCACGAAAACCAGCCCATCCCCGGCGCCGCTGAACTCATCCAGCGCTGGGTGGACACGTCCCGGCGCTTCCTTGTCCTGACCAACAACTCGATCTTCACGCCCCGGGACCTCGCCGCCCGGCTGAAGAGCTCGGGCCTGGAAATCCCCGAAGAGAACATCTGGACCTCCGCACTGGCCACGGCCCAGTTCCTCAAGGACCAGGTGCGCGGCTCGGATTCCGGCAACCGCGCCTACACGATCGGCGAAGCGGGCCTGACGACCGCGCTGCACGAGGCCGGCTTTATCCTCACCGACCAGGACCCGGACTTCGTGGTGCTCGGCGAAACCCGCACCTACTCCTTTGAAGCCATCACCATGGCCATCCGGCTGATCCTGGGCGGGGCGAGGTTCATCGCCACCAACCCGGACGCCACCGGCCCCTCGAAGGACGGCCCGATGCCGGCCACCGGCGCGATCGCGGCGCTCATCACGAAGGCCACGGGCCGGGAACCCTACATTGTGGGCAAGCCGAACCCGATGATGTTCCGCTCGGCCATGAACCAGATCGATGCGCACTCGGAAACCACGGCCATGATCGGTGACCGGATGGACACCGACATCATCGCGGGGATGGAAGCGGGGCTGCACACGGTGCTGGTGCTCAGCGGCATCACCCACAAGGACGACATCGCCGCCTACCCGTTCCGGCCCAACCAGATCCTGAACTCCGTGGCCGACCTGAAAAACCAGATCTAGCACTCTAGAAGGCGGTCTTCTTGCCTCCGCCGGAGGGCAGCGGGAGGATCCCGTCCTGCAGCTCCTCGATGATCGGCCGGTATATGAACGGATTCCAGCCCGGGCTGGCGTGCGCCGGCTGGGCGCCGTCGGTCCGCAGTGAATCGGCGGCCATGTTGTCCTTGAAGATCAACGACCAGGAGTCCCGGGCAGTCTCGTAGTCGACCGTCCGGTCCCGCGGGTTGCCGACGAAGGCCATCCGGGTCCCGCCGAGCTTGCCGGCGAAGCGGGTGGCGTCATAGTGGTAGATGTAGGCGGACTCGGACTGGATCAGCACGCTGGAGGGTGCAATCGGCGAGAGCTGTTCCAGGGTCTGGTCCACGACCTGCCCCCAGCTGCGCTCGTCCTTGTGCATCATCCGCTCACCAAGTTCATAGCCGCCGCGCAGCACCGAGGGGAACCGGAAGCCGCTCTCGTAGAGGAACACGACCCCCTCGAACCAGCTCTGGTCCAGCACGTCGTACTTGCTGTAAGGGCTGGAGTCCAGCAGGATAAACGCCACCTCAATCCCGTGCAGTTCCCGGAGCCGGGCGGCGACCTGGGTGGCCACCATGCCGCCGAAGCTGTGGCCGTAGAAGTAGAACGTGGTCAGTTGATGCGCCCGCGCGTGCTCAACCACGGCGATCACGATCTGGTCGATGTCGAGGCCCACATTGGAGTACCCGACGGCGGCGAGCTGGCCGCGCTTGTTCAGCGCGCCACGCAGGGCGTTCAGGATCCACAGGGCTTCCTCCCAGCTCGTCTTGTAGCCGGGAAAGAGGAACCAGCTGGCGTTGGGAAAGTACCGCTCGGCGGTCTCGTCCGGCACCGTGAGGATTTTATGAACCCGGCGTTCGGCCTGCACCCGACGGGTCAGCAGCATGTCCGCCGCCAGCACGGAGGCCGCGCCGGCACCAATCAGCAAGCCCCGCCGGGAGAACCGCCGGAGTTCGGCGGCGTGCCGGAGCACACGGGCGTCGGCATCGCCGGCCCCGCCCACATCCTCAACTTCAGGCTCACGCGGCACATCTCTACCGTAGCCACCGAGGAACGCGGATCAGAAACGGTGCCGGATAACAGCTCAGTTACAGCCCGGTCCGGCTGGCGCCGCCTAGGCCGGTTCCGGTTCCCGGCCCAACCCGGGGCGGCTGATTTCCAGGCCGACGTCGTGGCGGACGGTTTCCGGTCCGGCTTCCCGGCGGTTGATTTCGAGGCCGATTTCGTCGTAGGTCGCGAGGAGCTGCGATCGGGCCATGTCCGCCGGATTGTCCAGCAGGCCGAACACGGAGTCGCTCGCGGCGAGCAGTTCGGCGTCGGAGAAGACGTTCAGCGGCCGTGTCGCGGTGGTGTCAATGGACGCGGTGAAGTCCGCCGAGAGATCGAGGGACGGCAGCGCGGCGGCGGCGGTGTCCCGGGACGGACTCAGCTCCAGGGACACGCCGGCCGAGCTCGGCAGGGCTCCGGCGGTGTCGACGAGCGCCGCGGCGCCGTCGATGGCGTTGAGGTCGTTGCGGAGGCCTGCCAGGGCAGAGGACTCCACGAAGGCGGCTTGGCCGAGGTCCACCCGGATGTGGGACGTGATGCCCATCCGGCGGACGCGCTGGATCAGCTGCATCAGGCTGGGGCGGGAGTGCTGCGTGAGGCTGCCCCGGACATCGATCCGGACGACATCTGAGGCGATGTCCAGCTTGGCGTGGGCGTTCAACGAGGTGTCCATAGGTACTCCAAAAAAGGGTGTCTATGGCCGACGGCTCAACCTCGATCAGGGTATCGGCCGCAGGAGGCGCGCACAAGTCATACGCCGGTAACGGTTAGCCGATTTGTCTCCGGCCGGGTTCCTCGAAGTGCGTACGCGAGGTGGTGCCGCCCACAGACTGGACCAGGGAGGCGGCGATATCGCGCAGCTTGACGTTGCCGTTGCTGGACGCGTCGGTGAGGATCCGGACGGCCGTCTCCTGGTTGCAGCGGTTTTGTGCCATGACGATCCCGATGGCGATGTCGATCACGGTGCGGGATTCGAGGGTGGCCCGGAGGTTGGTGGCGCTGTCGGTGTGCAGGGAGAAGCGGACCGCGAGCCGGAGCGCCTGCGAGATCTGGCGGGTGTAGCCGCGCGCCCGGGCGGCCACATCGCCGTCGAACTTGTGCGGCGCGTCGGAGTACAGGTTCAGCGCCGCCTGGGCTTCGCCCTGCAGGTGGAACGGCACGGATAGCACCGAACGAAGGCCGTGCGACGCGACGGCGTCGGCATAGTCCGGGCCCCAGCGGTCCTCATCGAACAGGTCCGGAACGTAGACTTCACGTTCCTCCTGCGCCGCCGTCAAGCACGGGCCCTGCGAGAGCCGGTACTGGATTTCGTCGACCTCGCGGGCGGAGTCGCTGCTCCAACCGATGGTCGCGGCCTTGCGGTCGCGCAGCAGGGTGATGCCGCACAGGGCGTCGTCGCCGGAGCCGGCGACCTGGTGGGCGGAGAAACGAGCGAGTTCGTTGAGGAATTCCTCAAAATCGGCGCTGTCCAGGATGAGGTTCTGGATCTGGTCGACGGTGCTGAGGGGCTCAGATTCGAGGTCTTCTTCGGGTAGGAGCATGGCGCTTGATCTCCGGAGGGGTGGGGTGGATATCTGAAAATGATAATTCACGGTCAATCCACCGTCCACACGCGTCCGCTGAAGGGTGAACTCCTAGCTGAGGCCGAGTTCGTCCTTGCCGAAGGCGAAGAGGTAGGGAACTCCGGCCTCTGCCTCGATCTTTTCCTTGGCACCGGTGTCGCGGTCCACGATCACGGCGACGGCGACGACGTTGCCGCCGGCCCGGCGGACGCCCTCGACGGCCGCCAGCGCGGAGCCTCCGGTCGTGGAGGTGTCCTCCAGCACCAGCACCTTGCGGCCCTCGACGGAGGGGCCCTCCACCTGGCGGCCCATGCCGTAGGACTTCTGCGCCTTGCGGACCACGAAGGCGTCCACGGGGCGTCCGGCGTCGACGGCGGCGTGCATCACGGCGGTGCCCACCGGGTCGGCCCCCATGGTGAGCCCGCCGGCGCACTCGAAGTCGATGCCGGCGTCGTCCAGCATCGACAGCATGACCTGGCCGACCAGCTTGGAGGCCTCGTGGTGCAGCGTGATCCGGCGCAGGTCGATGTAGTAGTCGGCCTCGGCGCCGCTGGAGAGGATGACCTTGCCGCGCACGACGGCCAGCTCCTTGATCAGTTCAAGCAGGCGGGCACGGGCGGCAGCGGTGTCAGCTGCAGGGGCACTGTTGGCAGTCATGGGACCCAGTTTAGTGGCTGGCCGGCACCGGATTCCCAGCCGGCCACTTTGATGTCGGCCCCGCCTCCCGCCGGCTCCCCTGATCCGGCGGCGGGTCTTTGTACTCTAGGAACCCCTGCCGGGCAGGAGTGCGATGGAACCATGACGGCAGGAACGGAACCTTCGACCCGCTGGCCCGCCATTCGCAAGGACGTCGGCAGCTTCCGGGTCCGGCCGAACCTGATGGACTATGACGGCTGCAGCGCGCCGAAATGGCGGATCCCACGATCACGGTGACGAACCTGGGGGACCTCGGTGTGGAAAGTGTCTTCGGCGTCATCTATCCCCCGCGGGTTGCGATGGTTGGTTTCGGCAGGGTCCTGGAACAGCCGTGGGCGCTGAACGGGATGCTCGGCGTCCGGCCCGCCGTAACCGCCACACTCTCCGCCGACCACCGGGTCAGCGACGGGCTGCGCGGCGGCCGCTACCTGGCGCGGATCGACGAGCTGCTGCAGGCACCGGAGCAACTGTGAAACGGGAGGAACCTGAACGAACAGGACGCCAAGGCGGCCGTGGAGGCGGCTCTGGGCAAGGTGGCGCCGGACGTGGGCCTGGCCGAGGTGGACGAGGGCGCGCCCGGCTCCGGCAGGACCTCGAGCTCGATTCGCTGGATTTCCTCCGGCTGGTCGAAACGATCGACACGGCCACCGGCGTCGACATCCCGGAGCGGGACTACCCGGCAGTGGCCACCGTAAAGGGACTGATTGGCTACCTCGAGACACACGGCTGAGCCGGCGGCCGGGTCGTCGCTCTACCCGCCGGAGCGCACCGCGCGGACCGCGTAGTCGAGCTCGACCAACCCTGCGTCGTAGGTCTTCGCGCTCCGCAGGCTCAGCAGGGTCGGATCCGGGCGGGCCGGGAACACACCACGGCCCGCGCCGATCGCGATCGGCATCACAACGAGCCGCACGGAGTCCACTTCGCCGGCGGCGAAGAACGCCTCGCTCAAGGTCAGGCTGCCCCACAGCACCATGGCGCCCTCGACCTCGTGCTTGATCCGGCGGATCGCCTCGACCGCGTCGCCGGATTCGATGGTTGCCGCGGGCAGGTCGCCCCATGGCGCGTTCCTGAGGCTGCGGGAAAAGACGAAGCGGCGGAGACCGTTCAGCGCCGGGGCTATGAGTTCCCCGTCCGAGGCCGGGGTGGGCCAGAATTCCACGAACATGCGGTAGGTGGCGGCCCCGAGCACCATGGCGTCCACGGTGTCGAGCCATGCCAGCTGGCTGCGGTCAAACTCTGCGGTGCCGCCTTGGAGCATCTCGTACGTGTTGAATTCGTTGTTGGTGTTGGCCGCGAACCCGTCGGCGGTCACGAATTCCTGGACAACCAGTTGACCCATGATCGGCTCCTCATCTTTGCTACCGGCGTTGCGGGGCGCGCCGGGCGAACGCGGGGGCGTGCTCCGGCCGCGGTCCGAATGCGATAAAGCGCGGCATCACCCTGCCGATGGCCGGTATGCGCCTGCCCAGGAACAGCAGGACAGCCGGCGCCCCGGACCGCTTTCCAGTCATGATCGGACCGAAAATCAGGCGGTGCATGATCCGCTGTACGGTCTGGACAATCACCGTGGGCCTCTGACGCCGCCGTTGGACCTTGGCCAGCTCGGCGCGTGGCACCTGCCCGCGGAGCAGCGCAGGGGCAAGGATCTCCGCGGCGGCCACGGCGTCTTGGACGGCGAGGTTGATCCCGACCCCGCCTGCCGGGGACATGGCATGGGCGGCGTCGCCGATGCAGAGCAATCCGTTGATGTGCCATTGGCGGAGCCGGTCGAGGCGCACGTCGAGCCAGCGCAGATCCTGCAGTGACGCGATGGCGTCAACCCGGTCGGCGAGGTCCGGGCGGAGCGCTGCGATCCGGCGTCGGAAGCCCTCAATACCCTCGGCGCGGATCCGGGCGTCCGTTCCCTTCGGTGCCAGATACCCCATCTGGTAGTAGTCCGTGCGGTTGAGCGCGACGAGGGCCTCACCCCGGCCGAACGCGGGAACGATCCCCGCCACGGCGCCAGGCTCGGAGGCGTAGCGCGGCAGGCGGAACCACCAGGCGTCGAACGGCACGGGATACTCTTTCGTGGCCAGACCTGCCGCGGCGCGCAGGGCGGAATGGCGTCCGTCGGTCGCCACCACCACGTCCGCGCGGATCTCCCCCCCGGCCCCGTCAGCGGTCCGGTAGCGGACCCCCGTGACCCGGCCGCCGTTGCGGACCAGCGAGGTTCCCTTGTGGCCCATCCGCAGGCTGAAGGACGGTTCCTGGGCGGCGGCGTCGGCCAGGAAGTTCAGGAAGTCCCATTGCGGCATCATGGCCACGTAGTTGTAGGGCGGCGGCAGCGAATCGAAGTTGCCCATGGTCACGGGCGGACCGCCGGGGACAGGGAAGGCGACGTTGCTCAGCCGGCTTTGCGGCAGCCGGCGGAACTCCTCGCCCAGGCCCAGCTCATCGATCAGCCGGATGGTGGAGGCGTGGACGGTGTCGCCGCGGAAGTCCCGGAAGAAATCATTGTGCTTCTCCAGCACCGTGACCTGCACGCCGGCCCGCGCCAGCAGCAGTCCCAGCATCATGCCCGCCGGCCCGCCGCCGACCACCACACATCCGGTCTTCTCCATGGCCATACGCTACGCCTGCGCACGGTGCCGCGGGAGATGTTTTCGCGGCGGTTCCGGACCGGCGCTGCGGTTCCGGGCTCGCGCGGCGCACGATACCCGGCGCTACGGGAGTACGGCAGCGCCGGGTATCGAGCGTAGCGGCCATCCCGAGGCGCCGCGTCAGGTCACAAAGGTCGGCCCCGGTCAGAGCCGTGTGTCGAAGGAATCGCAGAACACGTTCTCGTTGAACGTGCCCTGGAACTCCGACTTGCCCCGGATCTTCTCGATGGTGGCCCGGATGGCCTCCCGGGTTCCGGCGTGGGCGTGAATGGCGGTCTTTACCATCGGCACGTCAATCAGGTGGTTGGGCTGGTTGAGCGAGACGAAGACGGTGGGGACCTCGGTGACGTACCAGGGGATTTCCGCGGCCATGGGGGTGGACCATTTGATCCGGATGGCCGACTCCTGGGCGAAGCCCTTGACGTTGGCGAACACGAAGGCGGCGTCGTACTTGTCTGCGTAATCGCCGGTGGCTTCCTCGGAGATGACCGACATGAAATTCACGCCCGTCTCCCCCGCCGCTTCCCGCTGGTCCGCCGTTTTGAACAGGTGCACCTCGAAACCGGCGTCTTCTAGCTCGGCTTTGACCGTGTCCAGGTAGGCCAGCGGATCCGCGCGGGTGAAGTCCGCACCGCCGGAGATGCCGTACAGGCGGATCCGCGGGTGCGTCTCCGGCGTGATGGGCAGGTTGTACGCGGTGTCCTTGACCAGGGTGACGGTCTTGTCCGCGATCGCCGCTGCCACGCCCCGGTGGGCGTCGCTTCCGATCACCGCGAGTGCTTCCGCCGGCGGGACAAGTTCCGCGGCCGGTTTGCGGTGCAGCCCCAGGCTGGCCTTCAGCGCCAGGATCCGGCGCAGCGCATCGTGCAGGCGTTCCTCGGAAATGACGCCGGACTTGTAGCCATCCAGCATGTACTCGAAGTCCTCCGCGGGGTTGCGGAAGAACAGGAACATGTCACAGCCGGCGGCGATGGTGGCCGGCACCAGGTCCTTGCGCTTCATGGCCTGCGTCAGGCCGATCATTTGCGACGCGTCCGTCAGGATCAGCCCGTTGAAGCCGAGCTCGCCGCGGAGCAGGTCCTGGAGCAGTTCCCGCGCGAGGGTCGCGGGCAGGATGTCCCCGTCCGCCAGGCCGGGGCGGAAGTGCCGGGAAAGTTCCGGCGCCCCGATGTGCCCGATCATGATGGACTGCACGCCGTGCCCGATCATCTCCCGGTACACGTGCCCGTAGGTCCGGTTCCATTCCTCGTAACCGAGGGTGTTGTAGGACGTGACGACGTGCTGGTCGCGTTCGTCCATGCCGTCGCCCGGGAAGTGCTTCATGGCGCAGACGGTGGCGGACTCACTGATGCCGTCGAAATACTCCTTGGCGCGCTCCACTACGATCTCCGGGGTGTTGCCGAAGGCCCGGGTGGAGATGACCGTGTTCCGCCAGTTGTAGTGGATGTCAACGATCGGCGCGAACGCCCAGTTGCAGCCCAGCGCCGCGGTTTCGACACCGGCCACGCGCCCCATTTGCCGGGCGATGGCCTTGTCCGGGTGCGAGCCGGCCTGCAGGTGCGTCGAGACAAACGTTCCGTCGTCGCAGCTTCCGGCTCCGCCCATTTCCGGGTTGGAGGCCACGAGCAGCGGGATGCGGGTCTTGGACTGCGCATAACGGATGTGGTCCTGCACCGCGGCGGAGGGGCCGGGCCGGTAGCGCATCCCGCCCACGTGGTAGTTCTCCAGGATGCCGTCCAGATACTCCGGGGAGTAGTCGTTGTTGTGGTTGATGAACAGCTGGCCGATCTTTTCCTCGAGGCTCATCCCGGCGATCGTGGAATCCACCCACGCGACCGCGTCATCGTCAAGGTTGAACGGCGCCGCCTGAAGGTCGACGTCGAACCGGCGGCGCCGGGTGCCCGCCCCACCGATGGCGTTGCCGGCCGGAGTGGCGACGGCGGCTATCCCGGCCAGCGCCTCGGTCACGACCTGGTGGACCGGGGCGGCGATGTCGACCACGATCCCGGATTCGTCGGCGTCGAGGGGTTCCAGCGTCGCGAGCTGTGATTCCAGCAGCGCGGCCGGCATGAAATGGCCAGAACGGCCTTCGAGCCGGGACCCGAGGACCTCCTTGCTGCCGTGCAGGTGCAGGAACACGGTCCCGGGCGCCAGGGCGCGGATGGCGTCCCGGTAGCTGCGCCGGAGCGCGGAACAGGCCAGGACCAGTCCGTCGTCGCCCTCGTTGGCCAGGGTGCTGCCCACGGTGGCGAGCCAGGGCCAGCGGTCGTCGTCCGTCAGCGGCGTGCCGGCCGCCATCTTGGCGACGTTCTCGACCGGGTGCAGGGAATCGCCGTCGAGGAACGGCACCCCCAGTTCGCGGGCCACGAGGTCACCGATGGTGGTCTTGCCGCAGCCGGAGACGCCCATGACGACGACGCGGCGGGCGGGGGCGGGGCCGGTTGTAGGGCGCGTCACCAGTCGTGGACCGTTCCGTCGACGAGGCGGTTGTAGGGCAGGTAGGCCTGCTGGTAGGGGTAGCTGTTGGCGGCTTCCTCGTTGAATTCCACCCCGATGCCGGGCGCCTCGCCCGGGTGCAGGTAGCCGTCGACGAACGTCATGGACTGCTCGAACACCGTGTTCGTCGCGTCCGAGTGCGGCATGTATTCCTGGATGCCGTAGTTGTGGATCGCCAGGCCCACGTGCAGCTGCGCGGCGAACCCGACCGGGGAAATGTCCGTCGGTCCGTGGAAGCCGGACTTGATCTGGTACTGCGCGGCGTAGTCCATCACCTTCTTCAGCGGCGAGATCCCGCCGAAGTGCGTCGACGCGGCCCGGACATAGTCGATCAGCTGTTCCTTGATCAGGGCCTGGAAGTCATAGACGGTGTTGAAGATCTCCCCGATCGCCAGCGGCGTGGTGGTGTGCTGGCGGACCAGACGCAGCGCCTCCTGGTTCTCCGCCGGGGTGCAGTCCTCGAGCCAGAACAGGTCGTAGGGTTCCAGCGCCTTGCCCAGCTTCGCGGCCTGGATCGGGGTCATCCGGTGGTGCCCGTCATGGAGCAGCGGCAGCTCCGGGCCGAACTCGTTCCGCACCGCCTCAAACACCGAAGGCAGGTGCCGCAGGTACGCCCGGGTGTCCCAGTCCTCCTCCGCCGGGAACGCCCCGCGGCCCGCGGGCTCGTAGTCGTAGCGCTCCCCGGAGGCCTGGGCCTGCGCCGCGACCCCGTACACGGCCTTGATCCCGGGCACCGCGGTCTGGATCCGCACCGACTTGTAGCCCAGTTCCAGGTGCTCCCGGACCGAATCAAACAGCGAGGGAAGGTCCGCGCCCGAGGCATGGCCGTAGGCCCGCAGCCCGTTCCGCGACGCCCCGCCGAGGAGCTGGTAGACCGGCATCCCGGCCATCTTGCCCTTGATGTCCCACAACGCCATATCCACCGCCGCGATCGCGGCCATCGTCACCGGACCCCGGCGCCAGTACGAGGACCGGTACAGGAACTGCCACGTGTCCTCGATCCGGTGCGGATCCTTCCCGATCAGCAGCTGCGCAACGTGTTCCTTCAAATACGCCGCCACCGCAAGCTCACGCCCGTTCAGCGTCGCGTCCCCGATCCCGGTCACCCCGTCCTCGGTGGTGATCCGCAGGGTCACGAAGTTACGGGACGGACTGGTCACAAAGACTTCCGCAGCAATGATTTTCATGGTCTTAACTGTTCCTTCAGTCGTGGCTGGGTCAGGGGCTTAGTTGGTGGTGGACGCGAGGGGTTTCGTGTCGCTGGCGGGGCCGTCCGGGCTGCTGCTGGCAGCGTCGTCGGACGTGCCCCCGGCAGCGTCGTCGGCGCCGCTGTCGCGGCGGGACCGGATCTCCGCGAGGATCTCCGCATGCCGGGCGTCCGTGAGCTTGTATTTGGACATCACGGCCACGGCGACGATGGTCAGCACGGCCGGGATGGCACCGGCGGCGACCTGGATTCCGAACACGGCTTCTGCGGTCTGGACGGCGCCGGACTTGTAGCCGCCCAGCGCCAGGGCGTATGCGGCGAGTGCTCCGCCCACGGCCTGGCCGGTTTTGCGGGTAAAGGAGAAGAGCGCGTAGGTGATGCCTTCCGTGCGGACACCGGTCCTCCATTCGCCGTATTCCACAGTGTCGGCCTCCAGTGCCCACACCACGATGTTGACGGCGAGGACGCCCAGCAGGCTCACGACCAGGCCCGTGAACCCGATCCAGACCTGGCTGGCCGGGGCGAGGAAGACCGTGATGCCGCCGATGACCGTCAGCAGTGAGGAGTAGATGTAGACCCGCTTCTTGCCGAAATTCCGGACCAGCCTGGGCATGAACCCGGCCAGCACGAAGGTGAGGACCAGCTGGATGATGGACAGGACCGGGTACAGGTCCAGCCGTCCCAGGACGTCGCGCAGGTAGTACAGCTGGACCGAGGTCAGGGCGAGGTAGCCGGAGAGGAAGAAGAAGGAGCTCAGGCAGAGCATCAGGAGCGGCTTGTTGCCCTTGAGCGTGTCCATGCTCTGTTTGAAGGTAACGTTCGGGACCGCGCGGTGGACCCGTTCCTTGGCGGTCAGGACGGTGAAGAAGTAGAGGGCGGCGCCGACCACCACGAACGCCACGGTGATGGTGGTGAAGGTTTCCTGGAGGTCGGCCCCCGGCTTGATGAGCGGTGCCACGAAGATGCCGAGGGCGGAGCCCACCAGCAGCGCACCGATCATGCGGGCGGAGCCCAGCTTTGCCCGCTCCCCCGGATCCTGCGTCATGGCGCCGGCCAGGGAACCGTAGGGGATGTTGACGAGGCTGTAGGCCAGGCCGAGGGCGGCATACGTGACGTAGGCGTACAGGAGCGTGCCTGACTCACCGAGCTCCGGGATGGAGAACGTTGCCACGCTCAGCAGGAGCAGCGGGATGGATCCGAACATGATGAACGGGCGGAACTTGCCGAAGCGCTTACTGAACGTCCGGTCCACTACCCGGCCGGCGAAGACATCGGCGAAGGCGTCGAAGATCCTGACCGTGAGCAGCAGGGTGCCGGCCGCGGCTGCCGAAATCCCGGCCACGTCCGTGTAGTACACCAGCAGGAACATGGTGGCGGTGGTGAAGGCGAGGTTGTTGGCAGCGTCGCCGGCGCCATAGCCGATGATGCTTAACTTGCTGAGTTTCTTGGGCTTCTTCATGTGTGGGCTCCTTTACCCGGGGCCGCCCCTGGGGCCGGCAAAATCGTGAAAACTAGGGGGTGGTGATGCTCTTCGTGCTGCCGTTCTTCGTGCCGGCCAGCGCGGTCCACCGCTGCCGGAGGGCGAACGCGGCGGGCTTGGGCCGGCGGTCGCGGGTGAAGACGCCCTTCTTGTTGCCGTCCACGCGCATAATGCCGTTGGACGTCTGGAAGTCGGCGAAGTTCCAGACCTGCTCGCCCACCATGGCGTCCACGCGGTCAAAGACGCGGTGGTACATGGCCAGGAAGGCGGCCTGGTATTCCTCGCTCCAGGGCTGTTCATAGATGGAGTGGAACCCGGGCATGGTGTCCGGCCCGTATTCGGTCATGATCATGGGCTTGCCGTACTTGGCTTCCCATTCCCGGAGTTCCTTTTCCAGGACCTGTTCGGCGGTTTCGAGGTCCCCGTTGTTCAGGTACCAGCCGTAGTAGCGGTTGAGCATGATGACGTCGAAGAGGTCGCCGAGCAGTTCCTTGTCCGGGGTGTCGAACATGACGTTGACGTAGCCCACTGGACGGGTGGGGTCCAGCTCGCGGGTGAGTTCCACCAGCGGCTGGAAGTACTCGCGGGCGCCTTCCTCGGAACCGTTGGGTTCATTGGCGATGGACCAGATCACCACCGACGGGTGGTTCTTGTCCCGGGCCACGAGCTCGGTGATGGCCTGGCGGTGGCTGGCGGCGGTGTTGGCGTCCACCCCGCCGTCCTCGTAGGTCTTCTTGGCAATGCCGCCGAAGACGGCGCCGAAGCCCAGGTGCAGCCCGACGGCGGCGGTTTCGTCGATCACGACGATCCCGTGGCGGTCCGCGAACTCCATGACCTCTTCGGCGTAGGGGTAGTGCGAGGTCCGGAACGAGTTGGCGCCCACCCAGTCCAGGAGCTGGAAGTCGTTGACCATCTGGGCGTTGCTGTGGCCCTTGCCGACGGTGACGTGGTCCTCGTGCATGCCGAAGCCGGTGAAGTAGAACGGCTCCCCGTTGATGAGGAATTCCTTGCCGCTGACTTCGACCGTCCGGACGCCGACCGGCAGCGTGTAGCTGTCCAGCAGCGTGCCGCCGTCGCGGATCTCGGCCGTCAGGCTGTAGAGGTACGCGGCGCCGGGCTTCCAGAGCACGACGTCGGCGACCGACAGCGTGCCCCGGGCGGTGTCGGCGCGGGCCACCTCGACGCCGTCGGCGTCCCTGAGCGAAACGGTCACCGTTTCACTGCCCGTCCCGCCGGCCGTGGCTACCGAGTAGCTGACGCTGCCCGTGGGCCCGTCGAAGCCGGTGACGACCGTGATGTCGTCCACGGTCACCGCGGGGGTGCTGAACAGCCACAGGCTGCGGTGCAGCCCGGCGTAGTTGTAGAAATCGTGCAGGTAGCTCTGCTGGCGGCGGCCGTCCTCGGTAACGGTGATGCTGCCCGGCGGGATCGTGGCCTGGGTGAGCTCGTTGTTCACCGAGACGGTGAGGCGGAAGGCCTGGCCGGGGGTTACGTGGTCCGTGATGTCGGCACTGAACGGCATGTAGCCGCCGGCGTGCTGGGCGACCAGAACATCGTCCACCCACACCATCCCCTCGTGCGTGGCGGAGTCGAGGCGCAGGTGGATCCGCTCCCCTGCCCAGCCGCGGGGCACCCGCACGTCGCGCTGGTACCAGACGTAGCCGACGTGGTCCCGGATGGCTTTGTCCGGGAAGACGTCGTTGTAGCTGGCGGGGACGCCCATTTCCAGCGGCGAGTCGAGCGTCGCCTTGAACCATTCGTCCCGGTGGCCGGACCGGTCGAAGTCCACCTTGAACCGGTACAGCCCGTCAAGGTTGACGAGCTCACGGGTTTCATTTGCCTGGGGCTTGAGCATCTGGGGAGTCCTTACGCGTCGTTGCGGGGGTGCGCCTGCGGGTCTGGGCGGCGGCCGGGTTGTCGTCCCGGAGCGCCTTCGTCTGAATGTAATTCTAGTCACGTGGCAATCAAATGGCAAGCGGTTGCCATACATTTTTGTTGAAAGTTCATTAAAAACACTGCTGCCCGGCCCCCGCGATCCGGGAGCCGGGCAGCAGCGCGTGCGCGGACGACGCTAAAGGGAGACAGCCCGCTCCCCGAACGTTCCGCACAAGTCTTCAATCAGGTCCACAACCGCCGCGTCCGCGGCGAGGACCGGGTCCACCAGGGCCAGCAAGGCACGGATCCGTTCGGCGCCGCTGATGAGGTTGGCGGCGGCCACCTCATCGGCCAGCGGATCCTGGAACGCGACGGCGGCAGAGCTGTAGTCCATCCACGACGCAATCATCAGCGCGGCAGCGGCACCGGTGCGGCCGGCGGCACGTTCAGCCTCCAGCACCGGAACTGCGCGCATCCGCAACTTGGTGCTGCCGTCCATGGCTATCTGCGCGAGGTGGTGGGCGATCCGGGCGTTGCTGAAGCGTGCAAGCAGGGCGGCCCGGTAGGCCGGGATCTGCAGGTCGGCGCCCGCCGTCCCACCGCCGGCAAGGTTCGCCTCGGCCTCGTCCCAGAACCCTTCAACCGCCTGCAGGCACAGCGGGTCCGCCAGCGCCTGGGCCACGGTAGTGTGGCCGCGGAGCTGCCCTGCGTACGCGAGCAGCGAGTGCGCGCCGTTGAGCAGCCAGAGTTTGCGGTTTTCGTAGGGCTCGATGTCCGCGACGAACACGGCGCCGGCGTCTTCCCAGCGCGGGCGCCCCGCGGGAAAGTCCCCACTGAGCACCCAGTTAGAGAAGGGTTCGGCCACCACGGGGGAATTGTCCCGGTAGCCGCACGCAGCCTCCACCAGCGCAACGTCCTCTTCCGTGGTACGCGGCGTGATGCGGTCCACGGAGGTGCTGACAAAGCTGACGTTTGCGTCAATCCAGTCGGCGAGGCCTTCGTCCCAGGCGCCGGCCATACCCACCACGGCGTTATGTGCCACGGTCCCGTTGCTGGAGAGGTTGTCGCAGCAGACCACGGCCAGCGGTCCCGCTTCGGCAGCCCGGCGGGCGGCGAGGGCCAGCACCAGCCGGCCCAGCGGCGTCGTCGGATGTCCGCTTCCGGAAGCCAGCAGCGCAAGGTCGGCAACGACGTCGGACGCGGTGCGGTCAAGCTGTCCGTCGGGGCCGAGCCGGTAGGCGGCTTCGGTGATGGTCAGGGTGACGACGGTGGTGGCAGGAGCCGCGAGCAGTTCCGCCAGCCGCTGCACGTCAGCGCCGTCCGCTGCCTCCACGATGCTGCTGACCACGGTGAAGGAATCGCCGGCGTCGGCACGTTCCACCACGGTGAAGAGCCCGTCCTGTTCGGCCAGGGCCAGGGCCGCGTCGGGGCGGCGGCCGGTGAAGGCAGCGATGCCCCAGTCCGCGGCGTCGCCCGCCTGGTGGGTGTACCAGGCCTGGTGCGAGCGGTGGAACGCGCCCAGCCCCAGGTGCACGATGCGCACGGGAGACTTGGTCGCCGGCAGCAGGCGGCGGTTCAGCCGGGGAAGTTCCACAGCGGGTTCCGCTTCGGGTTGCAGGTCGATGCTCACAGTTTGAAGACCCTTCGGGGTGAGGCGTCGACGAGGTCGACGATGAGTTCGTGGGCGCGGTCCTCGCTGACCCGGTGCTCCGCCACGAGGCGGGCCAGGAAGGAGGCCTCGATCCGGCGGGAGGCGTCGTGCCGTGCCGGGATGGAGCAGAAGGCCCGGGTGTCGTCGATGAAGCCTGAGGACCGGGAGAAGCCGGCTGTTTCAGTGACGGCCGAGCGGAAGCGCAGCATGGCATCCGGAGCATCAAGGAACCACCACGGGGCGCCAATGTAGACGGACGGGTAGAAGCCGGCCAGCGGCGCGAGTTCGCGGGAAAAGACCGTCTCGTCCAGGGTGAACAGCACCAGGTGGAAGTCCTTGGCGGTGCCGAAGTCCTGCAGCAGCGGGCGGATGGCCTCGGTGTAGTTCACGGCGAACGGGATGTCGTGGCCGGTGTCCGTGCCGAACTTTTCGAACGTGGGGCCGTGGTGGTTGCGGTAGGACCCCGGGTGGATGGTCATCACGAGGCCGTCCTCCACGGACATCCGCGCCATCTGGTACATCATGTGGGCTTCGAAGTCGTCGCGGTCCTGCGCCGTCGCCTGGCCGGAGCGCGCACGGTCAAACAGCTTCGCTGCGTCGGCGGCGTCGAGCTTGAGCGTTGCGGGCGTGCGGACGCCGTGGTCGGCGGAGACTGCGCCGTGGTCCACGAAATAACGACGCCGGTTTTCCAGCGCGGTGAGGTAGCCGGCATAGCCGGTGGCGCCGTCGCCCGCTGCCGCGATGAGCCGGTCAACGTTTGCGGACCACGTGGAGTGCGCGATGTTGAGGTAGGCATCCGGGCGGAACGTGGGCAGGACGCGACCGTGGAACGTGGGGTCCTGGGCGATTGACTTGTGGCTGGCCAGGCTGTCCAGGGGGTCGTCCGTGGTGGCCAGGACCTCGATATTGAAGTCCTTGAAGAGCTGCCGGGGACGGAAGCCGGGCTCCAGCAGCTTGGCGGAAATGGCATCGTAACTGGCGTCTGCGGCCTCGGCGCTGATCTCCTGCTCGAGGCCGAAGACGTTTTCGAACTGGGTGCGGAGCCAGTATCCGGAGGCGGTGCCCTCGAACAAGGGCCAGGCCCGGCAGAACTCGCGCCAGACGGTGCGGGAGTCCGGTTCCGAGGTATCCCGCAGCCGGTCCAGCGGGACGCCGCTGGCGTGGATCAGCCGGGTGACGTAGTGGTCCGGGCTGACCAGCAGCGCTGCCGGGTCCGGGAAGGGGGTGTTGTGCTCGATGACGGCGGCGTCAACGTGCCCGTGCGGAGAAATGATGGGGAGGTCCTGGACCCGGCCGAGGAGTTCGCGCGCAATGCTGCGCGTTCCGGGATCCGCGGGCAGGAGCCGGTCAGGGTTGGCGGCAATCGACTGTGACATAGCTCAATGGTCCGGCCTGCCGCAGGTTCTTGTCAACCGGTTGCCATAAATTGCCATTCAGTTGCGCGGTTCGCCCTCCCGGCAACGCTAGCCCGCGGGCAGCAACCGTCCGCTGGAACCCCGCAGCACGAGTTCTGTTTCGACGCGCACGGTCCCGGCCGGCTCCCCCGTGCCGTGCAGGAGATCCAGCAGCAACGCGGCAGCACCCGAGCCGCACTCGCCGAGAGGCGAACGCACGGTGGTCAGCGGCGGCGTGGTGAAATCCGCCCCGAAAATATCGTCGAAGCCCACGATGCTGATCTGGTCCGGGACCACCACCCCGGCGGCCTGAAGTTCCTGCATCAGGCCGATGGCCAGGAGGTCGTTGTAGGTCAGCACGGCCGTGGCGCCGCTGGCCCGGACGTCGCGCGCCACCTGTCGGCCGCCGTCGACCGTGGGTTTGCCGGATTCGAGCCGCACGGCGTCCAGCCGGGACCACTCGCAGGCCGCCTGCACACCCTCCCAGCGGCGGGCGGACATCCAGGACTGCGGCGGTCCGGCCACAAAGGCAACTTTGTGGTGGCCGTTGGCGGCCAGGCTGCGGACCGCCTCGCTGATGCCCTTGTTCACGTCGGGGACCACGCACGGCACGCCGTCGACCTCGCGGTTGATGACCACCACGGGCTTGTCGCGGGCGAGGGCCCGGATGTCGTCGTCGTCCATGCGCGGGCTGGCCAGGATGAGGCCGTCCACGGTGGCCATCATCCGCCGGGCGGCCGTCAGCTCAGTGATCGCGGATTCCGCCGACTCGGCGAGCACCAGGGTGTAGTCCCGGGCTGTCGCGGTGGTCTCCGCCCCCCGGATGATGTCGAAGAACGTGGGGTTGGTGATGTCCGCGACGATCAGCCCGAAGGTGTTGGTCCGGCCGGTCGGCAACGCACGGGCGAAGGGGTTGACCTGGTAGTTGAGCTCGGCGGCGGCATCCTCGATGAGTTTCTGCGTCTTGGCGCTCACCCGGCCGGGTTTGCTGAGCGCCCGGGAAACCGTGGACGGGTTGACGCCGGCTACCTTGGCGATGTCGTAGATGGTGGCGCTGGATTTTCCGTCGCGGGCGTGCTTCTTGGCCGGAGCCTTGGTGGCGTCAGCGTCCGGCGTCTTGGGTTCAGTCACCGCCCCATCCTAACGACGAAACAACCTAACTAGCTCGCAGCTGTGGCCGTTTTGAGCGCTCAGAACGGCCGCAGCTGCGACTCAGTTGGGCTGGACTAGGAGCGCTCGGGGAACTTGCCTTCGTCCGCGATGCGCTTGTTGAGCTCGGCGAGGAACTCGTCCTCGTCAAAGTCCAGTCCCACTTCCCTTCCGGTCCAGCTGGAAAGGTGGATGGCGTTGGCCAGGCGGACACCGTTGATGCCGTCCGAGCCCGGCGCCAGCAGCGGGGTGCCGTCCAGGATGTTCGCCGCGAAGTTCTCCAGGACGCCGGCGTGCTGGGCGCCCCAGACGGACTCGAACTCGATGACCTCGGTGGTGTAGTACTGCTCGGGGTTCAGCTCGCCCATAAAGAGCTTGCGGACATCGTCCATATCCATGGCGTCGCTGAGTTCGCGCTCGGGCTTCTTCAGGCGGGTCACGGTGGCGGTCTTGGAGTCTTCGACGACGATCTTGCCCTGGTCGCCCAGGATCTCGAAGCGGTCCGTGCCGGTGAGGTCGTGCGTGGCCGTGACGAAGACGCCGGTGGCGCCGTTGCCGTAATCCACCACCGCCGTGACCTCGTCCTCCACGGCGATGTCGCGGCGGAAGCCGTAGGCAACCTTGGAGTAGACGGACTTGGGCACACCGCAGATCCACTGCCACAGGTCCAGCTGGTGCGGTGCCTGGTTGACCAGGACTCCGCCGCCTTCGCCGCCCCACGTGGCGCGCCATTCGCTGGAGTTGTAGTAGCCCTGCGGGCGCCACCAGTTGGTGATGATCCAGTTGCTGCGGCGGATGGCACCGATTTCGCCGTTGTCGACGATCTCCTTGAGCTTCCGGTACAGCGGGTTGTTGCGCTGGTTGAACATGATGGCGAAGGACAGATCGGGCTTGCTCGCAGCAAACTCGTTGAGCTCCTTGACCTGCTTGGTGTACACGCCGGCGGGCTTCTCCACGAGGGCGTGCACGTTCCGCTTGAGCGTCTCGATGCCCATTTCCGGGTGCAGGAAGTGCGGTACGCACGTGACGACGGCGTCGACGTCGCCGCTTTCCAACATCGTGATGTAGTCGTCGTAGAAGGGTGCGTCCGGGTACTGCGACGCGGCCAGTTCCTTCTTCGCGGGGTCGGTGTCGCAGATGGCGCCGACTTCTATGTTGGGGACCATGCCGTCCCTGATGAACCTGGCGTAGGCGCCGCCCTGCTGGCCCAGGCCGATGATGCCGAGGCGTACTTTCTTGCTCATATGGTGATGCTCCTGTCTAGAAAAGGTTCGAGTGGCCCATGGCCGTCAGGTTGTCGTAGGACGTCTGAAGCGCGTCCCACACGGTGCGGCCGTAAAGTTCGTCCTGCTCCACCAGCATGTACTGGGCTCCGGCGGCCTCTGCGGCCGGGATGATGGCGGGGAAGTCCAGGTTGCCTTCGCCCACTTCGGCGAACTGGACCACGTTCCTGAACTCCGCCATGAAGCCCGGGAAATCGCCGGTCTGCAACATGCCGAACGCCGCCTCCGGCATCTGGCCGATGCGGTAGTCCTTCAGGTGCACCATGGCCGTGCGGCCGGCGTACCTCTCCAGCGTCCGGACCGGGTCCAGGCCGCCGCGCTGCACCCAGTGGACGTCGATCTCCATACCCATGGCCGGGGAGTTCTCGGCGATGATGTCCAGCATGTACTTGCCGTCGAACTTCGCAAACTCGATGTGGTGGTTGTGGTAGTAGAGGCTGATTCCCTGCTCCTGCAGCCGCTCGGCGTACTCGTTGGCCTGCTTGGCAAAGTCCATCACGGCATGAATCGACTTCATGGCCGGAAAGGGCAACATGCCGATCCGCAGGAGCGTTGAGTCGAGGCGTTTGACGTTGTCCACGATCTTGTCGAAATCGTCCTTGAGGGAATCAACGGGCATTCCTTTGGGGGCTTCCACCGCGACCGACAACGCCGCGATGTCCATGCCCAGCTCACTGCGGGAGCGGTCCAGTTCCGCCACGTTCTCCGGTGTCATCGGGATCTGGGAGATCTCGACGGCGTTGTAACCGATCGCGCTGACCTTGCGAAGCGTTTCAAATGCTCCGAGTTCGGCGAAGCTGCCTTTCAGCATCATCGCCTGTACGCCAATTTTGGCCACTGTGTTCCTCCGTTGTGTTCCGGACCCGCAAGGGCCGCTTTGCCGTTTTGCTGTGCTGGCCGGGTGCTGTGCCTGCCGGGTGTTGTGCTTGCCGGGTGTTAGGCGACTGCACCGGCCTGTTCTTTCTGATGCCGCTGGATTTCCAGCAGCCGATGGCGATCCGCCCGGCGCTGTTCCTGCCGGTCCGGATCAGGTACCGGGGACGCCAGCAGGAGACGCTGGGTATAGGGGTGCTCCGGGTCCCGGGTGACGACGTCGGCCGGCCCCTGCTCCACAATCTCGCCGTGGTACATCACAGCCACCCGGTGGCTGATGTGCCGCACGACATCCAGGTCGTGGGAGACGAAGAGGTACGAAACGCCGGTGTCCTTCTGGATCTGCAGGAACAGGTCAAGGACACGCGCCTGGGTGGACAGGTCGAGTGCACTGACGGGTTCGTCGCAGACGATCAGCTTCGGCGAGAGGGCGAGCGCCCGGGCGATTGCCACGCGCTGGCGCTGGCCGCCGCTGAACTCCCGGGGCAGGCGGTGGATGGCGTCCGACGGGAGCCCCACCTGGTCCAGCAGTTCCTTGACCCGTTTCTTCGCCGCCGTCTGTTCCATGCCCTGCACGCCGAGGGGTTCGGCGAGGATGGCGCCGATCTCCAGTGCCGGATTCAGCGAGGTGTACGGATCCTGGAAGACCACCTGCAGGTCCCGGCTCAGGGTGCGCCGCTGCCTGCGAGTGGCGTGGCTGATGTCCTTGCCCTCGAAGATGATTTTTCCGCCGGTCACCGGGGCCAGGCCCAGGACCGCCCGGCCCAGGGTGGTCTTGCCGGAGCCGGACTCCCCCACCAGGCCGAGGGTTTCTCCCCGGCCGATAGTGATATTGATGTCCGTCAGCGCCCGGAACGGCTTGGCCCTGAACTTCTTGCTGGGGTATTCCACCACCAGGTGGTCCACAGACAGGAGCGGGGCTGCCGGGACCGGGTCGTTCTCCGTGGTGCTCATGCGACCGGCTCCTTCTGCCTGGATACAAGCATGGACATAGGGGTTTTGCCTTCAAGCATGGACGCCAGGAGGGTCCGGGTGTACGGCTCTTTGGGGTTCCGGAGAATGTCGCGGACGGATCCTTCCTCCACGAGCCGGCCGTTCTGCATCACGGCCACCCGGTCGCAGAGGTCCGCCACCACCCCGAAGTTGTGGGTCACCAGGATCACGCCGATGTTCAGGCGCTGCTGGAGTTCGCGCAGGAGGTCCAGCACGTCCGCCTGCACCGTGACGTCCAGAGCCGTGGTGGGCTCGTCCGCGATGACCAGGTCAGGTTCGCAGCTGATGGCACCGGCGATCAGCACGCGCTGCGCCATGCCGCCGGAGACCTCGTGGGGGTAGGCGTTAAAGGTCCGCTCCGGGTTGGTAATCCCGACGTCGGTCAGGAGTTTCAGGGCCCGCTTGCGGGCTTCCTCCTTGGCGATGCCGAGGACCCGCACCATGGGGGTGACCAACTGGTAGCCGATGGTGAAGGCCGGGTCCAGGTTGCTCATGGGTTCCTGCGGAATGTAGGAGATCCGCCTGCCGCGCAGCTTGGACAGCCGCGCCTGGCTGACGAGTTCCTCGCCGGGGGCCACGGTGTAGTTGCCATCGAACTGGATGGAGCCGGCAACGATGCGCGCGTTGTCCGGAAGCAGTCCCAGGATGGAGAAGGCGGTTTGGGACTTGCCCGACCCGGATTCTCCCACGATGCCCAGGATCTCGCCGCGGTCCACGTGGAAGGAGACGTCGTCCACCACTTTCTTGATGGAGCCGTCGGCCTGCGGATAGCCGACGCCGAGATTGGTCACCTTCACGAGGTGGTGCTCGGTGCCGGCGTCGACGGCGGCAACAGACTTACGGGACGGGCGCGCGGCGGCGGGCGCCGCCGTCGAACCTTCCAGCGTGGCCTTTTTCTTGCGGTGTTTGATCTTCTCGCCGTCTTCCAGGGCGTCACGGATAGCGTTGCCCAGCAGGACCAGGCCGCCGATGGTCAGCGCCATGGCAAGCGCGGGCCAGAAGAGCAGCGTGGGGGTCAGGTAGACGTTCTTGAAGCCCTCGGAGAGCATCACACCCCAGGTTGCCTTGCTGGGGTCGCCCAGGCCGAGGAACTCGAGCCCGGACTGGATGGCGATGGCCACGCCGGCAATGGCCGCGGTCTGGATAATGATGGGGGCGCGGACCACGGAGAAGATGTGGCGCGCGATGATGCTCCAGTCGGACAGCCCGGACACCCGGGCGGCGTCAACGTACAGCTCGTTGCGCACCGACTGCACGGCCGTGCGGGTCAGCCGGAAGTAGGACGGGCTGATCAGGATGCCGAAGGCGATCATGGAAATCCATACCGACGGGCCGAACGCCGCCCGGATGGTCAGGAGCACGATCAGGCCGGGAAGGCTCATCAGGATGCTGACCACCCAGTTGGAGACCGCTTCGAACTTTCCGGCGTAGTAGCCAGCGATCAGGCCGGCGGGCAGGCCGATGGCGATGGCAACGCCCGCGCAGAGCAAAGCGGACAGAAGGGTCAGCTGCGCACCGAACAGCAGCCGGCTCCAGACGTCGCGCCCGGCGCTGTCCGTTCCGAGGATGTTCACGGAGTCCGGAGCGGCCAGCGTCTTGGCGATGTTCGAGTAGTTCTCCTCGAAGGGCGCCAGGACCGGAGCCAGGACGGCCAGGAGCGAGATCACCAGCAGGATCGCCATGGCAACGATGCCAAGGGGGTTCTTGAACAGGCGCCGGAGGACGGTGGAACGGACCACCGTACCGCTCTGCCCTGTGTGAGTCGGGGCGGGTTGAGTGGAGGTACCGGGGGCCGGCGCGGCCACTGCCGCAGTTTCTACTGAATCGCTCATGACACACGTACCTTCGGGTTGAGCCAGCCGTTAAGAACGTCCACCAGCAGGTTCACCACGATGACGACGCCCACCGTGTACATCACGACGCCCATCACCACGGGAAGATCCGACTGGCCGGTGGCAGTGACCGCCAGTGGACCCATGCCCGGGAGGGCAAAGATCTGCTCGATGATCACCACGCCGCCAAGCATGCCGATTAGCTGCAGGCTCAGAACGGTCAGACCGGCCGGAGCAGCACTGCGCAGTACATGTTTGAACAGGATCTCGCGCTCGCCGATGCCGCGGCTGCGAAGGGTGCGGACATAATCCCGCTCGAGCTGTTTGATGACGGCGCTGCGGATTTGCTGCGCCCCACCGGTGACGCCGTTGACCAGCAAGGCGATCACCGGAAGGGACATGGAATAGACCCACGCGTCGGGACCGGATTCCGGGGAAATGGTGCTGGTGGCCGGGAAGAGGCCCAGCTGGATGGCCAGGACGGTGACCAGGATAACGCCGATCACGAACCCCGGAATGGAGTCACCGATGATGGCGCCAACCTGGACCACCCTGTCCACCCAGCCGCGCTTCACCGCGGCAGTAACGCCGATGAGCGTGGCACAAATTGCGATCAGGATCATTGCAGCGAAAACCATGGTCATGGTGACCGGAATCCGGCTGGCTAGGGAATTGGCCACCGGCTCCGAGGTGAACCACGAAGCACCCAGGTTTCCGCCCAGGGCATCGAACACCCAAGAGAAGTAGCGGGCCACTAGGGGCTGGTCCAGCCCCAGTTCCGCTTCTTTCAGCGCCACCTGCTCAGCCGTGGCCTGATCGCCCAGGATGTTCCGGGCGATGCTTCCGCTGGACATATACAGCAGGAAGAAGGTGATCGCCGAGACAACAAACAGCACCGCCAGCCCGCTGCCCAGCCTTTTCGCAATGAACCTGATCATGGTGCCCTACTTGGCCGGTGAGTAGTTGTAGATGGAAGGAACGGCCTGCTGGATCTGCGGCACCACGTCCACCTTGGAGTTGTGGTAGTACATCTGGTTGACGCGGAACAGCGGGGCAAACCATGCCTGGTCAACGACGTACTTGTTCACGTCCTGGGCCAGCTTGCCGGCATCGGCGCCGCCGGTGCGTACGGCCTCAATCTTTGCGTCCAGCTCCGGATCGGCGTTCTTGAACGGGTTGTAGAGCGCCTTGGTGGAGATGATCTGGTTGATGGCGACCGTCGGCTCGCCCTGGAAAAGGGAGAAGTACATGGTGGTGTACTTCTGTGCTGCGACGTCGGATGTGAAGGTGTTGGTCAGCGCGGCACCGACGTTGAGGGTGATGCCCACGTCCGCCAGCTGCTGCTTCACTACGGAGATCTGGGTTTCGAAGTTCGGGATGCCCGGGATTTCCAGGGTGACGCCGTTTTCGTAGCCGGCTTCCTTGAGGAGCTGTTTGGCCTTGGCCGGATCGTAGCTGTAGTGATTCTCCAGCCCTTCGGTCCAGGCTCCGCTTTCCTTGCCGAACGGCTGGGACGTGGGGGTGCCCTGGCCCAGCATGACTTGGTCAAGGATGGTCTTGCGGTCGAACGCGTAGTTGATGGCTTGGCGGACCTTGACGTCCTTCAGCGGAGCGTTCTTGGTGCCGTCACGGTCCATCAGCAGCAGCCCCTGCCAGTCCACCTCGTTGGCGGCGAGCTTCATTTTGGCACCCTCGGCCTGCTTGCCCGTCTTGGGGTCCAGGATTGTGGCGTCAACCTGGCCGGAAACCAAGGCGTTAGTGCGGGCGGTGATGTCCGCCAGGATCTTGAATGTGAGCTTCTGGTACTTCTGCAGGTCTTTGTTCCAGTAGTCCTGGCGAGCATTGAACACGGTCTGCGAATCCTTGACGGAGCCGGCCTTGTCCATAACGTAGGGGCCGGAACCGGCCGGCTCCGTCTTGATCCCCTCGGTTCCCAGCGCCGTGGGGCTGCCCATTAGGCCGGCGGCCTGACTGAGAAAGTACTCCAGTGCCGGGTCCGGCGTGGCGAGGTTGATGTCGATGGTGTCCGCGTCGACCACGGCGACATCCTGGACGGCGGCGAGCTGGGCCAGCTGCGGGCCGTTGGCCTTCTTGAAGTGGTCCATATTGGCTTTGGCGGCTTCGGCGTCGAACTTGGCGCCGTCGCTGAAAGTGACGTCCGTGCGCAGGTCCACGGTGAGCTTGGTGTTCGTGTCGTTGTACTTCCAGCCGGTGGCCAGCAGCGGGCTGAGCTTTCCATCCGGTTCGCGCAGGATCAGCGAGTCATATACAGCCTGGTAAGGCTGGAGCACGTGTCCCACGTGGGCCTGGGCCGGGTCCCAGGAACGTACGTCCTGGATGGTGCCGATCGTCAGTGCGGTGGCAGCCGCACCGGCCGCCGGGCCGGAGTTCGCGGCGCCGCCGCACGCGGTCAGGGCTAGTGCCGCACTGACTGTGAGGGCGGTTGCTGCCGCTTTGGGACCTAACTTCATTGTTGGCTCCTTGAATCTGTGGAACTTGGGGCTTACGGAGTAGGTGGGTGTGGCGTGGGCCACACCTGCCTGGTGAGACTCACAGTACGCAGTGCTGCCCGTTTTGGCAACCGATTGTCAATGGTGTTGCATTATTGTCTCTCAATGCCCGGAAATGAAACGTTCAAAGGACCGGCACGGAGTCGCAACCGGTTGTATCAGTGGACGCTCAGGAGACTAGGTCAGCCGCTTCCGGGTAGCTCTGGCGGTAGACGTCCTTGATGATGCGCAGCGACTTATCAGCCTCCGCCGGGCTGATCCAGAACGGCTCCGGCTCGTCCAGCCGGGCGTAGAAGTCGTTGATCAGCAGCTCGTGCGAAACCCCCCAATAGGACCGGCCGCCGGAGTCGCTCCGGCGCTCCGGAACGACGTCCACCCGTCCGTCCCCATGGGCCACCGTGAGGTCGCCCCGCAGGCTCAGGACCGCCTTCTCGGTGACCACTTCGAGCGTCACCGGCGCGTTGAAGGCATTGGCGAGCGTGGCATAGAACGCGCTTCGTGCACCGTTCGCGTGTTCCGCCACGAATTCCGCCGTGTCTTCCACTTCAATGGTGCCGCCCAGGAACCGCGTGGAGGCATTTCCGGTGACGGCAACGACGTCGCCCACCAGCCATTGGAGCAGGTCCACGGTGTGAATGGCCTGGTTCATCATCAGCCCGCCGCCGCCGCCGGCCCAGGTCCCCCGCCATGGCCGGTCCAGGTAGTACTGCGCGGACCGCTGCCACATCACCGTTGCCGATGCTCCCACCACCGCGCCCAGCTCGCCGGACTGCAGCAGTCCGTGCATGGCCTGCGACGTCGCGTTGTACCTGTTCTGGAAGCACACGGCGATCTTTGTGCTGCCGGCCGAGGCGGCTTCAACCAGCCGCCGGCCCTCGGCCAGGGTGTGGGCCAGCGGCTTCTCCACAATGACATGCACGCCACGCTCCAGGCAGTCCGCCGCCACCGAGGCGTGCTGGTCATGCGGCGTGCAGATGTGCACCACATCCGGCCGGACCGCCTCGAGGAGGCTCAAGTGGTCGGCGAAGCCGGGGACGCCGTGGACGGCCACCGCGGCCGCCAGCCGCTGCGGATCCGAATCGCAGACCGCCACCAGTTCGGCACCGTCGAGCTTTGCCACCGCCTCGAAGTGCACGGCTGAAACGTCGCCGCAGCCGATGACCGCTGCCGTTGCACTCACGAGAGTTCAACCCCGTTTTTCGCGGCGAGCGCCGCGAAGGCGCGGGCGGCAGTGCCGAAAGCGACGGGACCCGAGAAGCCGCCCAGTTCGTGGGCGCTGGCCAGGTGCGGCTCCAGGGAGGCGAAGCCGGAATAGCCGTCCGCCTTGAGTGCGGCAATGGTGGCGTCCAGTTCGCCGTCGCCCTCGCCGGCGGGCACCACTTCGCCGGTGGTGGACAGCGCGTCCTTGACCTGGAAGTACTCGAGGTAGGGGCGCAGCATGGCGTAACCGTCCGTATAGGGCTTGACGCCCACCTGGACGAAGTTGGCGTTGTCCCAGGCGACCCGCAGGGCCGGGGAATCCACGGTCGTCATGATGTCGAGGACGCGTTCGGGAGTGTCGCCGAAGATGCCCTTTTCGTTTTCATGCAGAAGCACGACGCCGGCCTCTTCAGCGAGCGCTGCCAGCGCACCCATGCGCACCATGACGTCGTCGCGGATGTTCTCGGCGCTCCGGCCGTCCGCCCGGTAGAAGGAGAAGATCCGGACGTATTTGGTATCGAGGCCTTTGGCCACGGAGATGATCTGGCGGAGACGGGCCAGTTCGTGCTCCACCGGCAGGCTCACGTCCACCTTGCCGATCGGGCTGGCCACGGCCGAGACCTTGAGGCCTTTCTCATCGAGGATGTCCTTGAGGGCGGCAACCTGCTTCGGTTCCAGCTCGGAAACATTGGTGCCCCACGCGCTGCGCACCTCGATGTAGCCAGCGCCGAGGGCCAGCAATACGGCGGCCTGCACCGCGGGATCGGGATCAATTTCGTCGCCGAAGCCTGAGAGCGGCCAGACTGCGGTTGTTGTTTCGCTCACGCGGATCTCCTGGATTTCGAGGCCACCGCACGGGCAGCCCTCACTTCGGCTCCAGCGCGGTGACGCAGTTCACAAACGGTGTCCGGCTCAGTTTAGCCAGCGCAGCGAACCATGACAACCGGTTGCCATAGTTTGACAATCTGTGGCATTCTTTGCAGAGCGGATCTGTGTCTCCAGTCACAGGCCTGTCCCATCGACCCGGCCGGCACGGCCCGGCCACCACGTTCAGAGAGGAGCGCCGTGGCTACGACGCAACCAGCAGCAGCGGACCGCCCTGCCACCATCCATGACATCGCCGCGCTCTGCGGCGTGGCGGCCTCCACCGTTTCCCGGGCGCTCTCCACACCGGACCGTGTCAACATCAGGACGCGCCAGCGGATCCAGGCGGCCGCGGCGCAGCTGCACTACATCCCCAACAGCCAGGCCAAGGCGCTGAGCTCCGGCCGCACAGGCGCAGTGGGAGTGCTTGTCCCGGACATCACCAACCCGTTCTACTTCGACCTCATCCGGGGCACCCAGCTCCAGCTGAAGGCGGCCGGTTACACCCAGCTGCTGGTGGACACGGAGGAATCGGACGAAGTGGAAGCCAGCACCGTGGAGCAGCTGCGAAAGAGTGCCGACGGCATCATCGTTGCCGCGTCCCGGCTCAGCGACGACGCCCTGCTGGCCGCGGCGGCCAAGATGCCCCTGGTCACCATCAACCGTGACGTTCCCGGCGTCCCCGCCGTCCTCATCGACACCCCGTCCGCCACTAGCCAGGCGCTCGACCACCTCATCTCGCTCGGCCACACCCGGATCGCCTACATGGCCGGGCCGCTGACGTCCCAGTCGAGCACCCGGCGCTGGACCACCCTGTCCGGGGCGGCCGAGGAGCGCGGCGTGGAAGTGCGCCGGCTGGGACCGTTCGCGCCCAAGAAACAGTCCGGCGCGGCAGCCGCGGACGCCGCCGTGCATAGCGGGGTGACAGCCTGCATTGCGTTCAACGACCTCATCGCCATCGGCATGCTCCAGCGGCTCCGCGAACGCGGCATCCGCGTACCGGAGGACATGAGCATCGTGGGCTGCGACGACATCTTCGGCGCCGACTTCTGCAACCCCCCGCTGACCACCATGGCCTCGCCGATCGAGCAGGCGGGCCGGGTGGCCGTGTCCATGCTGCTCGCCCGGCTGAATCCCCTGGCCGGCGGCGGTGCCCGCAACCGGTCCGTAATGCCCACGCACCTCACGGTCCGCGGCTCCACCGGGCCGGCTCCGCTGGTGTGACGGCGGGCGCGCCAGCCGGACGGACACAGTTGAGCATGGTTGACACTGCTGGCTAGGCTTTGAGTCATGCGTGAACTCCAGGCGAAGATCATCGAAGAAATGGGCGTGCTGCCCCGGATCGACCCCGCCGGGGAGGTGCGTAAACGCGTCACCTTCCTCAAGGACTACCTGAAAGCGACCCACACCAAGGGATTCGTCCTCGGGATCTCCGGCGGGCTGGACTCCTCCCTCGCCGGCCGTCTGGCCCAGCTCGCCGTCGACGAGCTCACCGCCGAAGGTGTGGACGCCGACTTTGTCGCCGTCCGCCTCCCGTATGGCGTGCAGCACGACGAGCACGACGCCCAGGCCGCACTGGACTTCATCCAGGCGAAGACCGAGTGGACGTTCAACATCTCCGCGGCCGTGGACGGCTTTGAGGACGAATTCGAAAAGACCGTGGGCAACGGCATCTCCGACTTCCACAAGGGCAACACCAAGGCCCGCACCCGCATGATCGCGCAGTACGCCCTCGCCGGCGAGCACAATTACCTGGTCATCGGCACGGACCACGGCGCGGAATCGGTCATCGGCTTCTTCACCAAGTACGGCGACGGCGGCGCGGACATCCTGCCGCTGTTCGGACTGGACAAGCGCCAGAACCGTGCCCTGCTCGCCGAGCTGGGCGCCCCGGCCCGGATCTGGGAGAAAGTGCCCACGGCCGACCTCCTCGACGGCCAGCCCGGACGCACCGACGAGGACGAACTGGGCATCAGCTACGACACGATCGATGACTACCTTGAGGGCCGAGACATCCCCGATGCCGAGGCCCAGCTGATCGAAGAGAAATACCTCCGCACCCGGCACAAGCGCACCGTCCCGGTCACCATCTTTGACACCTGGTGGAAGTAGCCGGCCCCGGATAGTCAGCGGTCCGGCCGTCCGGGGGCACTTTGAGCCCTGACCGGACGGTTTCGGCGCCCGGGGCCGGCGTATCCGTGCCAATGTGCCCCCGGACGGCGGAAGCTAGGTGGTGCCCTGCGCCTGGGTGGTGCCCTGCAGCAGCGTGGAGATACGGTGGGCCTCGTCCATCAGCAGGCGGCCCAGCATCGCCTGGCGTTCCCCCTTGAAGCGCGGTTCGATGCCGGTCAGTGACAGCGCCCAGGCCGGACGCCCGCGCTGGTCGAACACCGCTGCCCCCATCCCCCAGCTGCCTTCCAGCACGAGCCCAGGATTCACCGAGTAGCCGGCCTGCCGCGTCGCGGCCAGGTTGGCCCGGACCAACGCCTCGGTGTGGGCTGCCGCGAAACTGCCCGCGTGCGCGGGCCAGTCTGCCAGCAGTTCCTCCTGCTCCGCCTCGGGCAGGAACGTCATGATGGCGGTCCCGGCGGAAGCGACCCCGAGCGGGAAACGGACGCCCTCGTGCAGCACGAAGGACCGCACCGGGAAGCTGCCCTCCTCCCGGAGCAGGCACACCGTTTCGGCGCCGCGCCGGATGGAGAAGAATGCGCTTTCGCCGGTCTCTTCGGCGAGCCGGCGGAGGCTGGGCCGGGCGATGTCCTCCAGCGGGAACCGCGCCGAGGCCACCGAACCCATCAGCAGGATTTCCGGTCCCAGCACCCAGTTGCCGCTGGCCGGGTCCTGGTCCAGCAGCCCCTCGGCGGCCAGCGAACTGAGCAGGCGGTGCACGGTGGGACGGGTGAGCCCGGATTCCCTGACGAGTTCCACAAGCGGGGAGCCCTCCGGTTTCCGCCCGACGATGCGCAGCAGGGACGCCACGCGGCTGACGACTTGTGCGCCCTGGACCGGTAATGAAGACATCTTTTTCCTCGGACTTTGCGTTGGATCCATCCAGACTATCCACATTGTGGATGGTGAACAGCCTACCGTCCACACTGTAATAACGGCACCTTTGAGGCCAAAATTATCCATTGACAGCCCCCATTTCGGCACCGTAGGCTCCAACACCAGAGGAACAGTCCACAAAGTGGATTGCGTCAAGAGCTCAATGAGGAGATGCAATGTCAAAGCTGAAATCCGGAGCGGCCGCCGCGCTGCAGGACGTACTGCGGGACGGCATGACGCTCGCTGTCGGAGGCTTTGGCCTCAGCGGCATCCCGGCTGATCTGATCGAGGCGGTGCGCGACTCAGGCGTCAAGGACCTCACCGTGGTGTCCAACAACATGGGCGTGGACGGCAAGGGCCTCGGCGTGCTGATTGAAGCCGGCCAGGTCCGCAAGGTCATCGCCTCCTATGTGGGCGAGAACAAGCTCTTCGCGGAGCAGTACCTCGCCGGCAAGCTGGAGGTGGAGTTCACCCCGCAGGGCACCCTGGCCGAGCGCCTCCGCGCCGGCGGCGCCGGCATCCCGGCGTTCTACACCAAGACCGGCGTCGGCACCCTCGTCGCTGAAGGCAAACCGCTTGCGGAGTTCGACGGCGAGACGTTCGTCCTGGAACGCGCCATCAAGGCCGACGTTTCCCTGGTGCACGCCCACACCGCCGACACCGACGGCAACCTGATCTACCGCTACACCGCGCAGAACTTCAACCCCGTCGTCGCGGCTGCCGGCGCCGTGACCGTCGCGGAGGCCGAGGTCATCGTCGAACCCGGCGTCCTGGACCCCCACCACATCATCACTCCCGGCGTTTTCATCCAGCGCCTGGTCCAGGCCAGCGACCGGGTCAAGGACATCGAACAGCGCACGGTCCGCCCCCGCGCCGAAGCGGCCGCAGCAGCCGCCGCGGCCGCCGCATCCGTCCCGGCCTAAGCGCCCGCCCCTACTTCCTTCAGGAGAAACATCATGGCTTGGACCCGGAATGAAATGGCTGCCATCGCGGCCGAAGAGCTCAACGACGGCGACTACGTCAACCTCGGCATCGGCATCCCCACGCTGGTCGCCAACAACCTGCGCGAAGGCGTCCGCGTCGTGCTGCAGAGCGAAAACGGCCTTCTCGGCATGGGCCCGTTCCCCTACGAGGGCGAGGAGGACGCGGACCTCATCAACGCCGGCAAGCAAACCGTCACGGTCCTGCCTGGCGGCAGCATCTTCGACTCCGCCGCCTCCTTCGGCATGATCCGCGGCGGGCACGTCAAGGTCGCCATCCTGGGCGCCATGCAGGTCTCCGGGGACGGCGACCTCGCCAACTGGACCATCCCCGGCAAGATGGTCAAGGGCATGGGCGGGGCCATGGACCTCGTCGCCGGCACCCCGCGCGTCGTGGTCCTCACCGAGCACAACGCCAAGGACGGCACCGCCAAGATCGTCAAGGAATGCACCCTGCCCCTCACCGGGCTGAGCTGCGTGGACCGCATCATCAGCGACCTCGCGGTGTTCGACCTTGTGAAGAATGAACACGTTGCAGGCGGCGGCCGGCAGCTCACGCTGACCCGCCTCGCCCCGGGCGTCACCGTGGAGGAACTCCGCGGGAAGACCGAGGCCCCGTTCGAGGTTGCCCCGTCCCTGGACACCACCCCGACCATAGAAGCCAGCACCCTTGAAGGAGCAACCGCATGAGCCTGCGCGAACAGTTCGGCAAAGACGTCCTGCTGACCGGCTGGGGCCACAGCCGCTTCGGAAAACTCACCGATGAAACCCTCGAATCCCTGATCGTCCAGGTCGCCACGGAAGCGATCGGCAATGCCGGGATCGAACCCGGCCAGATCGACGAGATCTACCTCGGCCAGTTCAACTCCGGCATGATGCCGCTGGCGTTCCCGTCCTCACTCGCGCTGCAGGTCTCGGAGCAGCTGGCCAACGTCCCGTCCACCCGGGTCGAGAACGCCTGCGCCTCCGGGTCGGCCGCCTTCCAGCAGGGCACCAAATCGCTGCTGGCCGGAACCGCGAAGACCGTCCTCGTGATCGGCGCCGAAAAGATGACCCACGCCGGGGCCGACGTCGTCGGGGCTGCCCTGCTCGGCGCCGACTACGACATGGCCGGCAAGGCCTCCAGCACCGGCTTCACCGGTCTCTTCGCCGAGGTCGCCAAGCATTACGAGAAGCGCTATGGCGCTGGCGCAGGGAACCTGTCGGACGTCCTGGGCACCATCGCCGCGAAGAACCACCGCAACGGCGTGGACAACCCCTACGCCCAGCTCCGCAAGGACCTTGGCGAGGAGTTCTGCCGCACCGTCTCGGACAAGAACCCGATGGTCGCCGACCCGCTGCGCCGCACCGACTGCTCGCCCGTGTCCGACGGCGCTGCCGCCGTCGTGCTCAGCGTTTCCCCCACCGGCGGTGCCACGGCCCCGGTCCGGCTTGCCGGGTTCGGTCATGCCAACGATTTTTTCCCCACCGAGCGCCGCGACCCCACCGCCTTCACCGCGACGCGGGCCTCCTGGCAGCGCGCGCTGGGGATGGCCGGCGTCGGGCTCGATGAGCTGGACTTCGCCGAGGTGCACGACTGCTTCACCATCGCCGAACTGCTCATGTACGAGGCCATGGGACTGACCGAACCGGGCCAGGGTTCCCGCGCCATCGAGGAAGGCTGGGTCTTCAAGGACGGCAAGCTGCCCGTCAACGTCTCCGGCGGACTCAAGGCCAAGGGCCATCCCGTGGGTGCGACCGGCGTCTCGCAGCACGTCATCGCCGCGATGCAGCTCACCGGCACCGCCGGCGCCATGCAGCTGGCGAATCCGCGCCGCGGCGCCGTGCAGAACATGGGCGGGGTCGGCATCGCCAACTACGTCAGCGTGCTTGAAGCCGTCTGAGGAAACCAGCGCAATCCTCACAGTCAGATCCGGCCGGTGCCGGACGCCTTGATGGGCCGTGTCTGACCCCGGCGTTGCTTGTGATGGGTTGCTCGTGCGGTGCCGGGTCGGGCGGGGCCGGGACGCTGCGGGGCCGGGTCAGGCGTAGTCGTTGTAGAAGCCGCGGCCGCTCTTGACCCCCAGCCAGCCGTTGGCGATGTACTCCTGCAGCATGGGGGCCGATTTGTTCTCGACCCCGGCCAGCTCGCAGTAGTGGTTCTCGAGGTCCAGGACCACGTCCAGGCCCACCTCGTCCATGAAGCGGAAAGGGGTGATCTCGGATTTGAAGAGGTCGGCGAACAAGGCGTCCACGTCCCGCGGCTCCGCCACCCCCTCGGCCACGACCAGCAGCGATTCGCGCTTGATCGCCGCCCAGATCCGATTGAAGATGAAACCGGCACTCTGCTTGCGCACCCGATGCGGGACCAGCGCGTACTTGGGCAGCTCGGCCATGAGCAGTTCGATGATCCGCGGGTCGGTGTGGCCGCTGGACATCAGCTCCACCGAACGCACTTCCGGCGGCATGTAGAAGTGCATGTTCAGGACCCGCTCCGGGTTGTTCACGCCGCCGATAAATTCGGAGGAAGCGAACGCGGAAGAGCTGCTGGCCAGCACGGCGTCCGTGGCTGCCAGCTGGTCAAGGTCAGCGAAGATGGCCTGCTTGAGGCCCAGCTTTTCGGGCACCGCCTCGACCACGAGCCACGAATCCCGCAGGGCGTCCGCGAGGTTGTCCCGCGCCGCGAGCCGGACCGCCGGGCTGCCGCCGAGCTCTTCGACGGTGCGGTGGCGCTGCGTGGCGACATACTCGAGTGCGGCTCTGGCCACGGCGAGGCTGATGTCGAAGACGCGCACTTCCGCGCCCTGGAGCGACAGCATCAAGGCGATGCGCCGGCCCCGGGTTCCGCCGCCGACGACGGTAATGGGCCGGTCCGCGATGTTGGCGGGGAGCGTGTAGGTCATGCCAATTCCTTTCAGCGGCGTGCACCGATGCAGCGGCCAGGTGGATGCGGTTCGTGCTGGTGCCCTTGGCGTCAATACAAGGGCAGGGACAGCGGCCAACACAAGGGCCGGCGGGCAGGGAGGACTAAACTCGATCCAAACCCGCCCGCCCCCATGCGAGGAGCTTCCATGCGCGCCACGATCATCCACGCCCCCGGCGACATCCGGGTTGAAGACCGCGACTATCCCACGGTTCAGTTGCCCACCGACGCCGTCGTGAAGGTCACCGCGTCCTGCGTGTGCGGCTCGGACCTGTGGCCCTACCGCGGCGTGCGGCCCACCCGCCGGCCCACCGCGATCGGCCACGAGTTCATCGGCACCGTGGAGAGCATCGGCTCCGGGATCACCGGCCTGGCCGTCGGCGACCTCGTGATCGCACCGTTCGTGATCAGCTGCGGGGCCTGCCCCCAGTGCCTGAACGGGGTCACTGTGGCCTGTGACCATCTGGCCGGCTGGGGAGGCAGGGACGACACGGGCTTGAGCGTCGACGGCGGCCAGGGGCAGGCGGTCCGCGTCCCGCTGGCCGACGCCACCCTGGTCAAGGTGCCCGGCATCACGGAACCGGATGATGCCCTCCGGAAGAGCCTGCTCACGCTGTCCGACGTGATGGCCACCGGCCACCACGCGGCCCTCGCCGCGAAAGCCGGTCCGGGCCGCACCGTGGTGGTGGTGGGCGACGGCGCCGTCGGACTCTGCGGGGTGCTGGCCGCCAAGCGGCTCGGGGCGGAACGGATCATCGCGATGTCGCGCCACGCCGACCGCCAGGCGATCGCCCGCGAGTTTGGGGCCACCGACATCGTGGCGGAGCGAGGGGACGACGGCGTCGCCAAGGTCCGTGAACTCCTCGGTGGAGTGCTGGCCGACTCCGTCCTTGAGTGCGTCGGGACCAAGGAATCCATGGACCAGGCGCTGCACAGCACCCGCCCGGGCGGCGCTCTGGGCTTTGTCGGGGTCCCCACCGGCGGCAGCGAGGTCCCGCTGCGCTACCTCTTCGACACGAACATCTCTATCGGCGGCGGCATGGCCCCGGCACGCACCTACATCCCGGAACTGCTCGCGGACGTCCTCGACGGCACGATCAACCCGGGCCGCGTCTTCGACGTCGTTATGCCGTTGGAGGAGGCCGCGGAGGCCTACCGCGCGATGGACGAACGACGGGCCATCAAGGTCCTGCTGACCCCCTAAGGGATCGCCTCTTGCCGGCTCTTGTTCTGGCTCTTGTTCTTCCGAGGGGACCGGGTCTACCGTGAGCGCATCAGCATCCGCCGCTGTCGAGGAGCCGTCATGGCCAGGTTTGTGCAGATCATCGAATTCCAGACCTCCCGCATCGAGGAAATTGAGGCGCTGGGCCGGCCGTCGAGAACCGAGGGAAGCACCCCGCCCACGTTCCGCCGGATCCTGGCCACCGCGGACCGCGACCGTCCCGGAACCTATCTCACCCTGGTCGAATTCGATTCCTACGACTCGGCGATGGAGAACTCGGCGCGGCCCGAGACCTCCGACTTCGCCGCCCGGATGGCGGCCCTTTGCGATGGGCCGCCGGTGTTCCGGAACCTGGACGTGATGTGGGAGGACACCGGCAGTCCAACGGACCTTGAGTAGGGGCCCGCAATGGATACTGCACGTCCTGACCCGTCGGCCAGCAGTTCCCCCGCAGGCCCCCTAGTGCTGGACCTCGGCGGGACCGGCACGGCGCCCCTCAAGCTGGTGGGCGGCAAGGCCCGGAACCTCGGCAAACTCCTGGCGGCCGGCCTGCCGGTGCCCCGCGGATTCTGCCTGACGACCGCCGCCTACGAACTGGCGGAACCACCCGGTCTCGCCGCCCTGGCAGCCGAACTCGACGCGCCGCGAACGGCGGCGGGAATAGCAGCATCCGAGGCAGCGCCCGTCACGGTTGCCGGGCGGGCCAGGGCACTGATCGAGGAAGCGCCGATTCCGCCCGCGGTGGATGCCGCCGTCCGCACCGCCTACGCGGACCTGGGCGGAACCCTGCCGGTAGCCGTCCGGTCCTCCGCCACGGCCGAGGACCTGCCCTTCGCGAGTTTCGCCGGGCAGCAGGACTCCTACCTCGACGTCGTCGGCGCCGACGACGTCGTCGAGGCGGTCCGGCGCTGCTGGGCGTCCCTCTGGAGCGACCGGGCGGTGGCGTACCGGTCCGCCAACGGGATCAGCAACCGCGACGTGGGACTCGCCGTCGTCGTCCAGGCCATGGTCCACGCCGCCACGGCCGGAGTGCTGTTCACCGCCAACCCCGTCACCGGGACCCGGACGGAGACGGTCATCAACGCGAGCCCGGGTTCGGGGCAGGCCGTGGTCTCGGGAGCGGTCAACCCGGACCAGTTCGTGCTGGACACGGCCTCCGGCGCGGTCAGGCTTCGAACGCCGGGAGGGACGGACCCCGGTCACGGCCCGGTCCTGGGCGATTCCCGGCTGCAGGAACTCACGGCGCTGGGAGACCGCGTCCAGCACCTCCTCGGGGCGCCCCAGGATATCGAATGGGCGGTCGACACCGCCGGCAGGATCTGGCTCACCCAGTCACGTCCGATCACCACGCTGTACCCGCTGCCGGAGCCCGCGCCCGAAGACGTCGCCGCCGGCCCCGCGGCGCCCACCCGGGTGTACCTGTGCGGCACCCTGTTCCAGGGGCTGACCCGGCCGATCACGCCGATGGGGCTGGCCGTCCTCGAGGTGATGCGCAACAGTAAGGGGCCCTGGCGGTACGTCAATCCGGGCTTGCGGATGTACGTTGACCTGACGGCGGTGGCCCGCAACAAGTCCGGCCGCGCCTACCTGCTGCGGGTCCTCCCCCTGGCGGACGGCAGATCCGGTGCCGTGATGCCGGCCCTGCTTGAGGACCCCAGGTTCAGCCTCATCGAGCACCCGTTCCGGGCACGCCTGCGCAAGCGCGGGCCCGCGCGCCGCGTCCCCACACCACCGCGGCGCACCGGCGGCACCGAGAAATCGGCCAGCCTCGGCCTCTTTGTGGGGCTCATTCCTGCCATGATCCGGTCCGCGTTGCGGCCCGCCGCTGAGCTTCGGCGGGCCAAAAACTACGGCAGGGGGCTCGAGGCCGAGCTCCGGCTGGCCGAACCCGCCAGCTCCGCCCAGCGGCTCGAATTCACCGAGCAGATCCTGGGCCGGACGATTGACGGGCTGATCCGCGCCACCCTGCCGGGCCCGTCCGCTGGCTACATCTTGCTGGCCGTGGCCCGGCGGCTGCTGCGCGGCATCGCCCCACCCCGGGAGCTGGAGGCTGTCCTGCGCGGCCTGCCCCACAACATCACGACCGAAATGGACCTGGAGCTCTGGAAGCTCGCCGTTTCCATCGGCGACGACCCGGTGTCGCGCGGGGAATTCCTGGCGAAACGCCCCGAGGAGCTGTCCGCCGAATATCTCGCCGGCACACTGCCGCCACAGGCCCAGGCCGGGGTGCGCGGCTTCCTCGCCCGCTACGGCCACCGCGCCGTGGCGGAGATAGACCTCGGCATGCCCCGCTGGTCCGAGCAGCCCGACCATATCCTCGGCATGATCTCCAACTACCTCCGCGTCGAGGATCCGGAGCAGGCCCCCGACCGGCAGTTCGCCCGGGCCGCCGAGCACGCGGAGGACCGGATCCGCAGCCTGGTGGAGCGGGCGCGGGTCCGGAGCCCCTGGCGCGCACGGCGGTGGAGCTCTGTCTGCGCCGCGTGCGGCAACTGGCGGGGCTGCGGGAACTGCCCAAGTTCTACATCGTGCTTGTGCTCGGCGAGATGCACCGGCAGTTGCTGCGGATCGGCGCGGACCTGGCCTCGGCCGGCACGATCCCCGACGCCCAGGACGTGTTCTTCCTCGACTTCGACGAGATCCGCGTGGGCCTGCGCGGCGCGGAGCTGCACGGCATCGTCGCGGACCGCCGCCGGCTGTACGACATTGAACTGCGGCGCCGGCGCATCCCGCGGCTGCTGCTCTCCGACGGCACAGACGTCGAGGCCGCGATGATGGCGAAGTCTCCGCCGTCCGGGGCCGTGACCGGAACACCGGCCTCGGCCGGCACCGCCACCGGACGGGTCAGGGTGATCATGGACCCGGTGGGCGCCCATCTGGAACCTGGCGACATCCTGGTCGCCCCCTCGACGGACCCCGGCTGGACGCCGCTGTTCCTGACGGCCGGCGCGCTCGTCATGGAAATGGGCGGGGTCATCTCCCACGGGGCCGTGGTGGCCCGCGAGTACGGCATCCCGGCCGTCGTCGGCGTCCCGGACGCCACCACCCGGTTGCGGACCGGCCAGACGGTCACCGTCGACGGCGCGGCGGGCACCATTCGCGAGGAGCCGTAACCAGGGCAGGCTGCCTCACAGCTGTAGCACAGGTGTGCCAGATAGAATTGGATGATGACCACACCGGCCCACCAGCCAACGCACCACGAGTCGCCCTTTCAGCTGTCCCAGCACCGGCCGCAACCATCCGGCAACTCCTTCGCCCTGGCCCGCAAGGCGAGGAACGTCCTACGGCGGGTTCCGGTGTGGACCTGGCGGGTGCTGATGCACTCGGTGAAGGCCAGCGAGAACTCCCGCTTCAACGTCGACCCGATCACCGGCGTCGACTACTTCCACGACATCGACTTCGTGGGCGACGGCATCCGGGCGCACCGCCTCGACGTCATCACCCCCCACGTGCCCGCCGGCACCACAGCAGACGGCACCACCCCAGCCGGCTCGCCGGGGGCGTTGCCGGTGTACGTGTACTTCCACGGCGGCGGTTGGACGTCCGGGGACAAGGTCTCGCTGACCAAGTACTGCGCCAGCCAGGCCGAAGGCGGCATGGTGGTGGTCAACGTGAACTACCGGAAGGCTCCGCGTTTCCAGATGGCCCACGTCCTGGCGGACGCCAACGCCGCGCTGGCCTGGGTCCGGGAAAACATTGCCGGCTATGGCGGGGACGGATCGCGGATCGTGCTGGGCGGTGACTCCGCCGGCGGCCAGATCGCGGCCCTCCTCACCGCCGCCAGTTTCCGTCCGGAACTGGCGCGGCACCACGGCCTCACGCCCGCCGTCCCGGCGTCCGATTTCAAGGGGCTCGTCCAGCACTGCAGCGTCGTGGACTTCTCCGTTTTCTTCGAAAAGGGCTTCGTGCTCAGCCTGAACTTCATCCGCATGCTGCTTCCCGGCCTCCGTTCCGGCGGCCGGAACCGCGGCATCGGCGGGGGGCTGCGCGGCGGCTTTGGCAGCAGGTTTTCCGGCTCCGGTCCCAGCGGCATCGAGGCGCTCCGCAAGGGAGCAGGCTTCCTCTCCCCGATCGAATGGCTGGATTCGCGCTTTCCGCCGGTCTTCGTGACCACCTCGGAACGGGACTTCTTCTACGCCGCCAACATGAACTTCATTGCCCGGCTGCGCGAACATTCCGTCCCCGTGGACAGCCTTATCTACGACTGGGACAACTCCAACACCGAGCACACCTGGCAGCAGGACTTCCGCTACCCGGAATCGCAGGAAGTGTACCGCCGGCTGCACGCCTTCGTGCGGAAAGTGGCCTGAGGACTGCTGCTCCGGCCCGACCGGGTCCCGTCCGCCGCCGCCCGGGGCTATGTTTAGTCCATGGTGTCTGCCGACAGCAACGCACAGGGCGACCGGGATCCTGAGGGATTCGGATCGGCGCTAGTTGACGAAGCCGCCCGCCGGGACGCCGCCCTGGGCGACGTGGACTGGACCATCCTGCCCGAGGGCGCGGTGCGGGGCACCTTCGAGGCCCCCAGCGGCCCGCTCGCCACGCTCTCCATGGGCACCCCGGGCAACCCGCGGGTGCTCCTGATCCCCGGCGCCACGGGGTCCAAGGAAGACTTTGTCCTGATGCTGCCCGAGCTCGCCGCGGCCGGGTACTTCGTCCTGAGCTGCGACATCGCCGGCCAGTACGAATCCGCCGCGGCGGGACCGGAAAACCTCTCGCCGCCCCGCATGCACTACGACTACGAGCTGTTCACGAACGACCTGCTCGCCATGCTCGACGCCGACGACGGGGCCGCGCACGTCGTCGGGTATTCCTTCGCCGCGATCGTCGCCCAGGTGGCCTATTCCCGGCGGCCGGAAAAATTCCGCAGCCTCACCCTGCTCAGCTGCCCGCCCGAACCCGGCCAGAGCTTCCGCGGCGTCCAGCGCATCGGATGGTTCAGCGGCTGGGTCAGCCCGAGGGTCGGGGCCGCGCTGATGATCTGGGGCATCCGCGTCAACGTCGTGCGTGTCCCGCCCAACCGGATTCGGTTCGTGAATCACCGGTTCCGTTTCACCCGCCGGAGTTCCGTGCGCGACATCGTCGGACTGATGCAGCACACGCCGGATCTGCGGCCGGTACTGGCGGCAGCGTCGCTGCCGAAGTTCGTGGCCGTCGGGGAACACGACCTCTGGCCGCTGACGCTGCACCGCCGCTTAGCGCAGTCCATCGGCGCGCGCATCGCGGTGTACCGCGGCGGGCACAGTCCCAGTGAGACCTCGCCGCACCAGATGAGCCGGGACCTGATCGCGCTCTACGAATCCGCCTAGGCCGTTCCCGGAGGGAAAGACGGAACCCAGCTTTTAGGTCTTTTGCGGCGGCGGCACGAAGGAGATCATTGGATTACCGACCTCCGCCGGCTCGATTCGATCGGAGAAGACCATGCTCAAGACGTGGCTGTGCAAGCTGAACATTCAGCACGAGTGGCATATTGAACACGCCGACGACGGCGCCTTATATAAGCGCTGCAAACGTTGCGGCAAAGACGACGACCGCGGAGGCGGCGGGGCCGGTTCCTTTGGCGCATGGGCAGGTCCGGCCGGGGGCTAGGGTGTCACCTTGGCCGGACGCTTCCACGTTGTGGCCGCCAACATTTTCGCGTGACGCCCCCGGCACGCGCCGTCAAAGTCGCTATGAGATCCACGTCTGGAGCGCGCCGAGGCTCCACGACGGTGCCCTAACCAGAATCAGCTCCCGGTCCTCCCGGAGGACCTCGAGGATGCCGTCCTCACGGGATAGTTTGCGGACGACCCGGTCGACGTCGGCCGACCGTTCGTGGGCGATCTCGTCGCCCAGGCCGATCTCGAAGTCGTAGCCGCCCGGTTCGTCGCGGACGTCCCCGATCTCGAAGGGCGGCTCTGGTTCCAGCCCCTCCGCGGTGTCACCCGCGGCCGTGCCTAGCTGTTCGATCAACGCCCGAGCATAGACCGCGATCGTGTCATCCGGCGACTCCCGTACCCCGCGAAGGGCCGCGCGTGCGTCGACCGTGGAGAGCCCGGGCAGGAAGTTGTGGTTCTCGCCCCTGCCGCTGACCAGGACCGGGTGGTTGTTATAGGCGTAGCGCTTGTGGGGATCGCGCGCGATCTCCCAGCGTGCCAGCGGCGCCCGGTTCCGCACTACAGCGGCGAGGTAGGACACAAGACCGTCCAGGAGCGTGAGGGACTCCAGGGACAGGGTCGGTTCTTTCTCGGCGGTGTGCCGCTCCCACGACGGCCATGCCTCGCGCGGCACGGAGGCGGGGTCCGTCGCGCCGGGGGCGTCGATGCTGGTGAGGCGGGACAGCATCCATCGCCACAGGGGAACGAAACTCTCCGGGGTGCCGTCAAGGAGCGCAACCGGGTCCTGGCCGTCGGCCACCAGGTAATCCCTGAGCCGCGCCAGTGCCGGGCCGCGCTCGTCGAGGAACTCCTGGAGGGCGGCGGTGGCCTCGGCCGTGGTCAGGTCGCGATAGTTAGTCACGGCAACACACCCCGGCGCGGGTGGTCGCGTTCCCATTGACGACGCCGGCGGCGCCGCCGGAACGGGCCCTCCTGCCTGAACTCGATACCGAAAGTGGTCCACGCCATCGACAGCCGGCGCCCGACGGAGTGCCAGTTCGCCAGCGGCCGAGCGGAGACCTGCACGCGCAGGGTGGGGTCGGCGATCACCGTCGCTTCGGGCGGGATCTGGTAGGAAATGTCCAGATCATCGTGCACGGCCGGAAGGCCACGATGGACGGAATTCCGGATCCGGTCCCAGACGTCCGAGCGCAGGGCGAAGTTCGAGCCAAACAGCGGAGGATGACCCAGCAGCCACCCGATGGCCCAGAAATACCCGGGAATGTAGACACTCGTACCCACCCACCGGGCGAACCGGGTTTCGCCGTAGAAGTCGCCGGGACCGGACACGGCGGACAGCGGGCCAGCCTTTTCCAGAATGGATTCAACCCGTTCGAGCCAGTCCGCGGGCGGGATCGAGTCCGTGTCCAGCCGGGCAATCAGCTCGCAGCGTGCCTCGTCGAATCCGTATGCCGTGGACGCGGCGATCCCGGGGAGTTCGACGGCGACCCGCCGGGCCCCGGCGGCGGCGCAGACCTCCGCGGTATTGTCCGTGCTGGCGTTGTCTATAACGACGATTTCATCGGCCGGACGGGTCTGCCGGGCGAGTGCCGCAAGGCAGACGGCGAGCACGTCAGCGTCGTTCCGGGTCGGGATAACCACCGAGATTGTTGTCATATTGCCCCGACTATAGTCCGCGAACGGGACGAAATACCCCCGTTGGACCCTTGCACCGCGGCCCCCGGCCCCGTAGGTTGAGCAACAGCGGACGAATGTCTCCGCAGCCGTTGGCCTCCGGGCCGCCGGAGATCAGCAGCATTTCAGAAGGATATGGCATGGCTACAGGCACAGTTAAATGGTTCAACGCCGAAAAGGGTTTTGGCTTCATTGCCCCGGATGACGGGTCAGCCGACGTTTTCGCCCACTACTCGGCAATCGCCAGCAGCGGCTACCGCTCGCTGGACGAGAACCAGAAGGTCGAGTTCGACGTCACCCAGGGTCCGAAGGGCCCGCAGGCCGAGAACATCCGCCCGCTCTAAATACTCCGGATAGCAGCACCGGCCATCCGGCCGCCATGCTTTCCCCAAGACCACAGACGCCCCGCCCGAGGATTCCTCGGACGGGGCGTCTGTCGTTGTGGGCGCCGTGGTGTCAGCCGACGTGGACCCACGGCCGCCTGGTCACGTCCGGCTCCGCCTCCCGCAGCACTTCGCGGGTCACTGGCGCAATTTCCCCCTCGCCGAAGGCCAGGAAGCGCAGGAGGTTGGTGATGGGGTTCCCTTCGGTCCAGCGGAAGTAGATGTGCGGCATCAGGCCCGTCACATCGCGGATGTGGAGCAGGACCGACGCGATCGTGTTCGCGACGACGGGTCCGTGGACTTCCAGGATCCGGTAGCCGTGCCGGGTGATGCCGCGGACCACGAGTTCTGTTTCGAAGTCGGACGAGTCGTCGACTACCACCTCAAGGAACAGTGCGCGGTAGTCCAGCGGTAGGTGGCTGACCTCCGTGGCGGACTCCAGTTTCTGCTGGTACGCCCCACGGCTGAGCCGGAGCGGTTCATGCGCGATGATCCGGATGGGTCCTTCGAGTTCGTCGGACATGAATTCCAGCGCCGAACTGTCCAGATGGACCCGGGTGGCGTGCAGCTCAAAGGAACGTCCGACCCGCGACAGCAGCGATATCACAATGATCCCCAGGATGAAGACCGACGCGATCCGGATGCCTTCAGGACGTTCGATGATGTTCGCGACGGTCGTGTAGATGAACACAACGGTAATGACACCGAACCCGACCGTGCGTTTGCGCTGCCGCTGACGGCGGACCGAGAGAGTGACGGCCACCGCAGCCGAGGTCATCAGCACCAGCACGCCGGTGGCGTAGGCGCCGCCTTGGGCATCGACGTCGGCGTCGAACAGCCAGGTGATCAGGAACCCGACCAGGGTGAACACGAGCACCAGCGGCCGGACGGCCCGGGCCCACCCAGGGGCCATGCCGTAGCGGGGCAGGTTACGGGGCACCAGGTTCAGCAACCCTGCCATGGCGGAGGCCCCCGCGAACCAGAGGATCGCGATGGTGCTGATGTCATAGACGCTGCCGAATCCCACACCCAGATACTCATGCGCCAGGAACGCCAGCGCGCGGCCGTTCGCCTCGCCGCCGGGCTGGAATTCCTGCTCCGGGATGAGCACCACCGTGGTGAAGCTGCTGACGATCAGGAAGCTGCTCATAATGAGCGCCGCCGTCGTCAGCAGTTTCCTGGCCCCCTGGATGCGGCCGGCGGGATGGTCCTCGGTATCGCCTGCGTGTCCCCGGATCTGCGGCATGACAGCGACCCCGGTCTCGAACCCGGACAGGCCGAGTGCGAGTTTCGGGAAGACGAGCAGGGCAAAGCCGACGGCCAGCAGCGGGTTTCCGTGCGAGGTGGAGATTGCCTGCCACCAGTTGTCCACCGCAACGGGGTGCGTGAACACCTCAAGGACCGAAACGGCTAGCACTGCGACGTTCAGTCCCAGGTAGATGGCGACTATCAGGACCGCGACACCGATGGCCTCCTTGAAGCCGCGGAGGAAGACCGCGCCCAGCATCGCCAGCAGGAACAGGGTGACCGGCACGTCCTGTCCCTGCAGCCAACCGGGGGCTACCGGATTCTGGATCAGGTGCGCCGTGGCGTCTGCCGCGGACAGCGTCATGGTGATCATAAAGTCCGTCGCGGCGAAGCCCAGCAGCACCAGGACGAACAGCTTTCCGCCCCAGCGCGGCATGAGCCGCTCGAGCATTGCAATGGAGCCCTCGCCCCGGTGGCTCTCGCCCGCCACCCGCCGGTAGACGGGGAGGGCGCCCAGCAACGTGATGGCGACGAGCACGAGGGTCGCGAGCGGCGAAATCACGCCCGCGGCGAGCGCTGCGATCGCCGGCTGGTACCCCAGGGTGGAGAAGTAGTCGACGCCGGTCAGGCACATCACCTGCCACCAGGTGTGCTTCTTCTCGTGGGCCGTGGGCACCCCGCCCGGGCCCTGGTGGGTGCCCTTGCTGTCCTGCAGCCCGAACAGCAGCCAGTTCTTCAGCGTGGTCCTGGCACGGGGGCGCGCGGCAGACGGGTCTGCCGGCGGCCTGCTCAGCGTGGTCATGGTTTCCTTCCCTCACAGCGCGGTCGAAGATGGCGGTGCGCCGCACAGCTCTCAGTTGCGAAACTAGCAGCGGCCGCCCGCGGCGCCCCTGCCGGGACGGGGATCTTGACGAATCCTTGACGCCGGGCTGCCCCGCCCAATGCTGCGTGAAATGGAAGAATGGCCCCATGGCACGTGGAACGCTGCGCATCTTCCTGGGATCAGCACCTGGCGTCGGGAAGACCTACGCGATGCTCCGGGAGGGGCACCGGCTGCACGACGGCGGGGAGGACGTCGTCGTCGCGTTCGCCCGGGACCGGGGGCGCCGCGACACCCGCGCCCTGTTGGCGGGGCTCGAGCTGATTCCGGCCAAGCGGGTCCCGTACCGCGGGGTCTTCCTCGAGGAGCTGGACCTGAACGCGGTCCTCCGTCGCGGCCCGGCCACGGCCATCGTCGACGATTACGCCCACACCAACCCCCCGGGCAGCCGGAACGACCACCGGTGGCAGGATGTTGATGAACTTCTGGAGGCCGGGATCAACGTCCTGTCCACCCTTGACATCCAGCATCTCGCATCCCTCAGCGACGTTGTCAGCGCCATCACCGACGTCCGGCCGGCGGAGACGGTGCCCGATGAGGTCGCCCGGCGGACCGGGCAGATTCAGCTCGTTGATGTCTCCCCGGAACTCCTGCGGCAGCGCGTTGCGGACCGCAAAATCGTCGCCGCAGACCGGGTCGACGCTGCGCTCACGAACTTCTACCGCCCGGGCAACCTGGCAGCCCTACGTGAGCTGGCCCTGCTGTGGTTGGCGGACCGGGTGGACGAGGGTCTTGCAAGGTACCGGACGGGGAACGGCATCGAAGCCAGCTGGCCGGCCCGTGAGCGGGTCGTCGTCGGGTTGCCCGGCGGCCCCGAGGGTCAAACGCTGATCCGCCGCGGCGCGCGCATCCTCAACCGGGTCAACGGGGGCGACCTCCTGGCGGTGCACGTACGCGCGGCGGAAAGTGCGGCGGCAGAATCTCCCCAGGAGCTCGAGACACAGCGGCGCCTGGTCCAGGACCTTGGCGGCAGCTATCATCTGGTGGCCGGTGAAGATCCGGCCGCAGCGCTGCTGGACTTCGCCCGCAGTGTCAACGCCACCCAGATCGTCGTCGGAATCTCACGCCGCGGCAGGCTGGCCGGACTACTGGCTGGCCTTCGCGGCGGCCGCACCGGCGCCAGGGTGGTCCGCGGCGCTGGTGCCATCGACGTTCACATCGTGTCCCAGCCGCCCGAGGGCGGAAGCCCGGACGTGCCCCGGCGGCGGAATCTGGGCCGCACCCGCGTCACAATAGGTTTTGTCATGGCCGTCCTGCTTCCCGCCCTGCTGCAGCTCCTGCTGGCGGTCAACCCGGACAAGAATCTGGCGACTACGGTCCTGGTCCAGCTCACCGGCTCCGTCGCGGTGGCGCTGGTCGGAGGACTGTGGCCAGCGGTCCTCGCGGCGCTCTGGAGCAGCCTGCTGGTGAACTACTTCTCCACCCCGCCGGTAGGGACCCTGACCATCAGCGATTCAGAGAACGTGCTGGCCCTCCTGGTGTTTGTCGGGGTGTCCGCAGCAGTCGCCACCGTGGTGGACCTCTCCGCGCGGCGTTCCAAGGAAGCGGCACTCGCCCGGGCGGAGGCCGCCACCCTCGCGGACCTCTCGCGCGGGGCGGCCGGTTCGGAGGATACGGTTGTGGGATTGCTGGAGCAAGCCCTGGACGTCTTCCAGGTCCGGGCCGCGGCCCTTCTGAGCCGCCAGGACGACGACGTTTTCCCGGCTGGCGCCGGAACCGTGGCCCGCCCGGGTGGAAGCTGGCGGCTTATCGCCAGCGCCGGCGAAGCTCCGGACGTCGGTTCCGGCGGCGCCGGGGACAGCCCCGGAACAGCAGCTATCCGCGGCGACACCGTGGAACGGATCGATGACACCACCTGCCTGGTGCTGACCGGCCGGGTGCTGCCGGCCAGCGACCGACGCCTGCTCGGCGCCTTTGCTGTCCATTTGATGGCTCAGCTGGAACGCCAGCAACTGCTGGCCAGCCGATCCGAAGTCCTCAAGCTCGCTGAGGGGAACACGATGCGGACTTCGATCCTGCGCGCCGTCTCGCACGACCTTCGAACTCCGCTGGCCGGCATCAAGCTCGCGGTGGGAGGCCTTCGGCAGGAGGGCGTCCGCTACAGCCCGGAGGAGGAGCAGGAACTGCTGGCAACCATCGAAGACTGTTCGGACCGGCTGGAAGTGCTGGTCGGAAACCTGCTGGACATGTCCCGGCTCACATCCGACTCGATCAAGCCGCTGTTGCGGCCGGTGCGGTGGTACGAGGTCATTCCCGGCGGTCTGCACGGGATCGATCCGGGCCGGGTGCGCGTCGAGCTCCCGGCCAACATGCCCGAGGTCGAGGCGGACCCGGGCATGCTTGAACGTGTCCTGGCGAATATTGTCGAGAACGCCGTCAAGTACGCCCCCGAATCCGACATTGTCCTGACCGGATCAGCAGGCGTGTTGGGCCCGGCACCCGTGAGCGGCCGCCCGGCCGGTGAACTGCGCATCATCGACCACGGTACGGGCATCCCGGCGGACCGGGTCGTGGACATGTTCCGCCCCTTCCAACGCCTCGACGATGCCACGCAGGCAACCGGGGTGGGACTCGGTTTGGCCGTGGCGAAGGGATTCACCGAAGCGATGGGCGGCAGACTGACCGCCGAAGCGACGCCGGGCGGCGGCCTGACCATGGTGATCGGCCTTCCGCTGTCAGCTGGCATCCCGTTCCACGCCGAGCCGGAGCAGGCGCCGCTGGAACCGCAATCAGCGATCATCGGCCGCCACCATGCACCGCCTATCCTCGCGTCCGGGACGGACCCGGTATGACCGCCGTGCTGGTAGTCGACGACGACACCTACCTGCTCCGGGCCCTGCGGATCACCCTGCAGGCCCATGGCTACGACGTCGTGGCGGCACCGGACGGCCGTTCGGCGCTGCTCGCTGCGCAGCAACAGCCGCCCGCCCTCGTGATCCTGGACCTGGGGCTTCCTGACATGGACGGATCGGCGGTGATCCGGAAGCTCCGCGGCTGGAGCTCAGTGCCGATTCTGGTCCTCTCCGCCCGTCATGGTTCCGAGGACAAGGTTCAAGCGCTCGACGCCGGCGCCGACGATTACCTCACCAAACCGTTCGGGCTGGACGAACTCCTGGCCCGGCTTCGCGCTCTTCTGCGCCGCAGCGCTGAGGCGGAGCCTCCGGCGCTCATCACTACCGAAGCATTCACTGTGGATCTGGGTAAACGCCGCGTGCTTCGCGACGGCCAGGACATCCGGCTCACTCCGACCGAATGGAAAATGCTGGAGGTGCTGGTCCGGAATCCGGAGAAGCTCGTCACCCAGCAGCAGCTGCTGTCCGAGGTGTGGGGTCCGGCCTACGCCAAAGAAACCAACTATTTGCGGGTCTATATGGCCCAGCTCCGGCGCAAGCTGGAACCCGAGGCCACGCCCCGGCACCTGATCACCGAGGCGGGGATCGGTTACCGGTTCCTGCCCTGACCGGTCCCGCGGGATCCGCGGGACCGGTCCCTCCCTACACGAACGCGGACTTGCCCGTCACAGCCCGGGCCACGATCAGTGAGTTGATCTCGTAGCTGCCTTCATACGTGTACAGGATCTCGGCATCACCAAAGAGCTTGCCCATCTCGTAGTCGCTGCTGATCCCGTTGCCGCCCATCAGCGAGCGCCCCATCGCCACCGACGCCCGGGCCAGCCGGGTGGTGGTGGACTTGGCCATTGCGGCCTGGACCATCTCCAGCTGGCCGTCCTCCTGGATCCTGGCGAGCTGCGCCATCAGCGACAGCGACGCGGAGGCGTTGCCCAGAATCTCGGCCAGCTGCTGCTGGATCAGCTGGAAACGCGCCAGTTCCTTGCCGAACTGCTTCCGCTCCAGCGAATAGGACCGCGCGACGTCGAACGCGGCCAGCTGGATGCCGGCGGCCTGCCAGCCCACCCAGGCGCGCGAATCGCGCAGCAGCTCATTGGCCTTGGAGAAGTCCGTGGCCCCGGGCAGCAGGTTGGCCTTCGGGATGCGGACCTCGTCGAGCACGATATCCGCGTTCTGCATGATCCGCAGCCCGATTTTGTTCGCGATCTTGGTGGCGGTGTAGCCGGGGCGGTCCGTCTCCACGATGAAGCCCTTGATCTGCTGGTCCGCGACGTCCCGCGCCCACACCACGGCGAAGTCCGCAATGGTGCCGGCACCGATCCAGCGCTTGGCGCCGTTGATGACCCATTCCCCGCCGTCCAGCCGTGCCGTGGTGGCCAGGCCGCCCGCGATGTCCGAGCCGTGCTCCGGCTCAGTCAGGGCAAAGGCGCCGATCTGCGTCAGGGCCGTAAGTCCCGGCAGCCAGCGCGCCTTCTGTTCCTCGGAGCCGAGCTGGTCGATCATCCCGACGATCAGCTCATTGTGGATCCCTACCAGGGCCGAGAGGGACACATCGGCGCGGGCCAACTCGACGTACATCAGGCCCTTGAACAGCTTGGACGTCCCGTCCGTCTGCAGGCCGCCCAGGCCGTACTTGCCGAGCTCGGCGACCAGTCCGAACGGGAATTCCTCACGGTTCCAGTAGTCGATCGAGGCCGCCCGGACCCGGGACTGGAGGAAGTCACGGACTTCCTGGTAGCGGAACTGTTCCTCCGGGGGAAGCAGGTCGACGATGTACATCAGGTCGGCGTCCGGGAACGGCGGTGCCGCTATGCCGGCCGCGCTCTCCGCTGCTGACGCGGCGGGTTGCCGCTGCGTGGCCTCCTCCGTGAGGGTCGCTCCGCTGGCACGTCCTTGTGGCTGCACGGGCAGGTATCCCTTCGTAGTGATCCGGTCATGAACCGGGTCGGCTCTTCCAAACCCTTGGATGTCCTAGTATATTGCATAGTGATGGTGATCACTAGGCAACTCGTGATCACCGGGCAACGGCGCCGGGCTTGAAACGGCTGCGCCACCAGACTTCGAAAGGTGCACCATGACAGTCACTGAGGAATTCCGCGCAGCACGCGACCGCATGCTTGACCTCCGCACGGACTACGAGGCGGCGCGCAGCGAATTTCAGTGGCCGCGCTTTGAGTACTTCAATTTCGCCCTCGACTGGTTCGACCAGATCGCGGTGGACCCGGCCAAGGCGAACAACCCGGCCCTCGTCATCGTCGAGCAGGACGGCTCGGCCACGCGGCGCAGCTACGCGGATCTGTCCCGGCGCTCGGCCCAGGTGGCCAACTGGCTCCGCAGCCAGGGGGTGCGGCGCGGTGACCGGATGATCATCATGCTCGGCAACCAGGTGGAACTCTGGGAACTGATGCTCGCCGGCATCAAGCTCGGCATCGTCATGATCCCCACCACCACCCTGATGGGGCCCGCGGACCTCAAGGACCGGGTGGAGCGCGGCGGCGCGAACTGGGCCGCCGTCGGGAGCGCCAATATAGCCAAGTTCGCCGAGGTCCCGGGCGACTACACCCTGATCGAAATCGGCGGCGACGCCGGCAGCGCCGACAACGCCGGCATAAACACAGCCAACGCCGGCATAAACACAGCCGCCCTGCAGTACACCGGATCCGCCGGCGCAGAGGAGGCCTTCACCCCGGACGCGCCGACCCTGGCCGACGAGACCCTGCTGCTCTACTTCACCTCGGGCACCACCTCCAAGGCCAAGCTCGTCGAGCACACGCACACCTCGTACCCGGTCGGCCACCTGTCCACCATGTTCTGGATCGGGATGGAACCCGGCGATGTGCACCTCAACGTGGCCTCGCCCGGCTGGGCCAAGCACGCCTGGTCCAACGTCTTCACACCCTGGATCGCCGAAGCCTGCGTGTTCATCTACAACTACGAACGCTTCGACGCCAAGGCACTCATGGAGCAGATGGACCGCGAGTCCGTGACGAGCTTCTGCGCCCCTCCCACGGTCTGGCGCATGCTCATCCAGGCCGACCTGACCCTGCTGAAGAACCCGCCCACCAAGGTGGTCTCCGCCGGCGAGCCGCTCAACGCCGAGGTGATCGACCAGGTCCAGCGCGCCTGGGGACAGACCATCCGCGACGGCTTCGGCCAAACCGAATCCACGGTGCAGATCGCCAACACCCCCGGCCAGCCGATCAAGATCGGCGCCATGGGCAAGCCGCTGCCCGGCTACGACGTTGTGCTCGTGGACCCGGCGACGGGTGACGAGGGCGACGACGGCGAGCTCTGCCTGCGCCTCGACCCCCGCCCCGTCGGGCTGATGAAGGCGTACTACGGGGATCCCGAAAAGACGGCGGAGGCGTTCCGAGACGGCTACTACCACACCGGTGACATGGCGAGCCGGGACGAGCGCGGCATCATCACCTATGTGGGCCGCGGCGACGACGTCTTCAAGTCCTCCGATTACCGGCTGTCCCCGTTCGAGCTGGAAAGCGTGCTCATCGAGCACCCGGCGGTGGCCGAGGCCGCCGTCGTCCCCTCCCCCGACCCGCTCAAGCTCTCGGTGCCCAAGGCGTTTGTGGTCCTTGCCGCCGGGCACGAGGCCGGCCCGGAACTCGCCGAGGACATCCTGCGCTACTGCCGCGACCACCTGGCCCCGTTCAAGCGGATCCGCCGGCTGGAATTCGCCGAACTGCCCAAGACGATCTCGGGCAAAATCCGGCGTGTGGAGCTGCGGCACAGCGAGGAACTGCGCCACGGCGGCGGGACCGTCCCGGCCGGACTCGGCACGGAGTACTCCGAAGCCGACTTCCCCGGCCTGAAAAGCCCCGCCGAAAAGCTAGGCTGAACCGTATGAAATTCAGGACAAGACGCTGGGGGTGCCGTGGCAACGCCGCTGCCGCGTGACCCGATCGCCGACGCCCGGCTGAACTGGGAACGGCACGGCTGGTCCGACGTCGCCGCACCGATGGCGGCCATCACCGCCATCATGCGGACCCAGCAGATCCTGCTGGCCCGGATCGAGGGCATCCTGAAGCCGTTCGGGCTGACGTTCGCCCGCTACGAACTGCTCGCCCTGCTGAGCTTCGCCCGCAGCGGCGCGCTGCCCATGAACAAGGCGAGCGCGCTGCTGCAGGTCCACCCCACCTCGGTGACGAACGCCGTCGACCGGCTGCAGGGCGCGGGGCTGGTGATCCGCTCGCCGCACCCCACGGACGGGCGCACCACCCTGATTGAACTCACCCAGGAAGGGCGTACGCTGGCTAAAAGGGCGACGGCGGCACTGAACTCCGAGGTCTTCGCCCAGTCCGGCTTCGCGGAGCAGGATGTCGACCAGCTGATCCGGATCCTGGGCACCTTCCGCCGCGACGCCGGCGATTTCAGCGACTAACCCCGGCCGGAGGGCCCCAACAGAACTGACGTCCCGTCACACCGCAGTGGCGGGTTCCGCGGCACCAGGAGACGACTCATGCAGCCGAACGCCTATTCCCGCCCCGATGACCGGGAGCTGCTCCGCGCCTCCCTGCGCCTGCTCTCCGGCAGGTTCCGGCCCGCCGTGCTCTTCGCCGGACTGGCCAGCGGCGAGCTGCTGCAGCTGACGGATTTCCTGGGCACCGCCACGTCCAGCCTGCACCAGATGCAGGTGGTTCCAGGCACGGGGCTCGGCGGCCGGGTCTTCACGCAGCGGCGGCCGTTCCTCGTCGAGGACTATATCGCCTCCGAGGGAATCACCCACGAATACGATCTCGCGGTCCGGCGGGAACGCCTGACGTCCATGGCGGCCGTGCCGGTGGTGGTCCGGGGCCAGTCGCGCGCGGTGCTGTACATCGCCAGCAGGGACAGCGCCCCGCTGGGCGAAAATACAGTGTGCGAGGCGATGGAGGCGGCCGCCGAAATCGCCGCCGAACTGCGGATCCGGGACGAGGTGGACCGCCGGGTCTCGATCATCGATACTGCCAGGGCCGCGCCTGCCCTGGTCCAGGACCGCAGCTGGCTCGAGCACGTCCGGGAAGCCCACGCCGAGCTGCGGTCCCTCGCCGGCACGGTGTCCGATCCTCATTTGGCGCGGCAGCTGGACATTATCGGCAGCCATCTGGCGCCGCCGTCCGCCGTCGGGATCCATCCGACGGCCCGGCTGGCCCGCCGCGAGCTCGATGTGCTGGCGCAGGTGGCGCTGGGTTGTTCGTACCAGGAAACCGCTGAACGCCTCGGCTTGAAAGCGGTGACGGTCAAGAGCTACCTGCAAAACGCGATGTCCAAATTGTCCGCGCACAACCGGCTTGAGGCCGTGTCCGCGGCCCGCCGGCTGGGACTCATCCCGTAGGGCGGGGCCGCCGGTGTTCACCGGCGGCCCCGCCCCTTGCTGCGGATCCCCGCACGCCCGGGAACCGCAGCCTGGATTTGTCTCGGCGCAGACCCCTAGGGACCGGCGACGGGCCCGACAAATGCTGCGTCGTCCACATGCTTCGAGGAGGCGTGCGGACCGCCGTCGTCCAGCCCCTGCTTTTCGCGGTTGGGCAGGGCCAGGGTGCAGAGCACGCTGAACACGCCGATCCCGGCGAGCAGGACCCCGATGGACCACGCACCGGACGTAACGGCGAGCTGCGCCGCCACGAGAGGGACAATGCCTCCGCCGACGACGCCGGCCAGGTTGTAGCCCATACCGGCGCCGGTGTAGCGGTAGCGGGTCTCAAAGAGCTCCGGCAGCAGTGCCCCGGCAGGGCCATAGGCGATGGCGAAGATCACCAGGGTGACGGTGAGGCCGAGACCAAAGGCGAAGACGGTGTTCGCGCTGAGGATCGGGAACAGCATGAGCGACCACGGCACGGCGAGGATGCAGGAGGTGGCAATGACCTTCTTGCGGCCGAAGCGGTCCGAGAGGACGCCGGAGGCCAGGGTGGCGGCGGCGACAAACAGGGAGGAGACCATGCCCGTGCTCAGCACTTCCACCCGGCTCAGTCCCATGCCTGTGGGGCTCGTGGCAAAGCTGGTGAGGTAGGCGGTGCCAATGTAGAAGAAGGCAAACAGCAGCGTCAGGGAGCCGCCGGCGAGGAGGATTTCGCGCGGCTGGCGCTTGACGGATTCGAGGATGGGCAGCTTGGTGCTGGTATGCGTAACCTTGGCGGCGTTCTTGAAGACCGGGGTCTCCTCGATGCTCAGCCGGACCCACAGGCCCACGAGAACCAGCACGGCGCTGAGGATGAACGGCACCCGCCAGCCGATGGTGATGAAGGCGTCGGACTTGTCCCCGAGTGTGAGGTTGGTAATGAGGAACGTGCCGCTGGCCAGGGCGAAGGCAACGGACGGGCCCATCTGCGGGAAGGAGCCGAAAAGCCCGCGCTTGCCCTTGGGGGCGTATTCGGCCACGAGGAGCGTGGCGCCGGCCCATTCGCCGCCAACGGCGAGTCCCTGCACGAAGCGGAGCACGACCAGCAGGATGGGGGCGGCCACGCCGATGGTGTTGGCGTCAGGTATCAGGCCGATCATCACGGTGGCGATACCCATCATGAGCAGCGTGGTGATGAGGGTTTTCTTCCGGCCGATCCGGTCTCCGAAGTGGCCGAAGATGATGGCGCCGACGGGACGGGCGAAGAAGGCGACGGCAAACGTGCCGAAGGAGGCAATGGTGCCGGCGGCGGCACCCAGGGCCGGGAAGAACACGACCGGGAACACCAGGGCGGCGGCGGTGCCGTAGATGAAGAAGTCGTAGAACTCGATGGTGGTTCCGGCGGCGCTGGCGAAGGCAACCTTGCGCAGCGTCTTCTTACTGGGCGGCGCTTGCAGCCCGGCCGGCGAAGTTGGTGAAACTGAAGTCATGGCAATCTCCTTTGATGTCAGCCTCGATGCGCGGCTTTGTGACTTAGCTCACCGTAGCGAAAAGCGTGGACATCCAACTACCTCCCAAAAGAGGTAGTTCCGAAAAGCGCGGGACCACCCGGGCGGTCCCCTAGACTTCGGGAAGAAACCAATTCTGAACCTGAGGAGCGTCATGATCCCGGAGATCAACATCTGGGCGGTACTGCTGGCCACCCTGTCCAGCATGGTGGTGGGGTCCGTCTGGTACACACCGAAGGTGTTCGGCAACTACTGGATGCGCGTCGCCAAGGTCACCCCGAGCGGGGACGCCAAGGACGCCGTCAAACCGATCCTGATCACCCTCGTCGTCAGCTTCGTCAGCGCCCTGGTGCTGGCCGGGGCCGCCGCCATCTCGCAGCACTTCTACGGCGGGGATTTCCTGGCCAACACCCTGGTCACGGCCCTGATCCTGTGGGCGGGGTTCACGGCGGCGCGCTTCATCACCCACGACGCCTTCGAGGGCCGCCCGGCCGGACTGACGGTGCTGAACTGCGCGCACGAACTCGTGACCCTCATGGTGATGGCCCTCATCATCGGCCTGTTCGGGATCAGCGCGGCGTGATGACCTAACCAGCAGCGTCGGGCCGAAGCGGCGGAGCCTATTTTGCCCTGAATCTGACCGGAGTATCGTGGTTCGAAGCCGGACAGCGCCGTCCGGTCAGGCAGCAATTAGTGCTCACAGAGCGTCGATTGGCGATCCCCCAGGAGGGGCCATGACTTCGCCCAGCCTCCCCATACCGCAGCCTCCCCCGAAGCCGGTGGTGGGCAACCTTCCCGACATTGACTCCAGCAAGGGAATCTTTGGCATAGTCGAGGTGGCCGAGCGGTACGGCCCCATTGTGCGCATTCAGTTCTTCAACCGCAGCGTCATCGCCATCTCCTCCCAGCAGCTCGTCAACGAAGTGTGCGACGAGTCCCGTTTCGGCAAAGTGCTGGGAGTTTCCCTTCGACAAGTACGGGATTTCACCGGCGACGGCCTATTCACCGCAAGAACGGAGGAACCAAACTGGCAAAAGGCGCACCGGATCCTGATGCCGGCGTTCGGGCCTGCCGCGTTGAAGCGGATGTTCAGCGGTATGGACGACATCGCCGAGCAGCTGCTCCTCAAGTGGGAGAGGCTCGGCCCCACGGCCCGGATCGACGTTCCCGACAACACCACCCGGCTGACCCTGGACACGATAGCCCTGTGCTCGTTCAGCTACCGTTTTAACAGCCTTTACCGGGAGGAGATGCATCCCTTCGTCGGGTCCATGGTCCGAGCCCTGGTCGAATCCGGGGATCGGGCGCGCAGGCTCCCGGTCCAGAACAAAATCATGCTGCGGAGACGACACCAGTTCGAGGAAGACACTGCCCTGCTGTTCGAGGTCGCCGACCAGATTATCAGCGACCGTCGGCGCCACCCGAGTCCGGCCGGAAGCGAAGACATCCTGGACACCATGCTCAATGCGGCGGACCCGGTGACCGGCGAGCGGTTGTCCGAGGAAAACGTCCGCTATCAGATGGTCACCTTCCTGGTGGCCGGGCACGAGACCACCAGCGGACTGCTGTCCTTTGCGCTCTACGAGCTGCTCCGCCATCCGGGTGTCCTGGCCAAGGCGCGCGCCCAGGCGGACGAGGTCCTCGGCACTGAAAGCGCCCGCTTCGAGCACCTGCCCCGACTGGGGTACCTGGACCAAATCCTCAAGGAGACGCTCCGGCTGTGGCCCACCGCCCCGGCGTACAACGTCGCTCCGTATGAGGACACGACGCTCGGCGGCCGCTTCGAGGTCCCGGCAGGCCAACCCATCCTGGTTGTGATCCCGCTGCTGCACCGGGACAAGGCGGCATGGGGCGAGGACGCCGAGATCTTCGATCCGGACCGGTTCTCCCCGGAACGGGCTGCGGAAATCCCCGCCAATGCGTGGAAGCCCTTCGGCAACGGGCAGCGCTCCTGCATCGGCCGGGGATTTGCCCTGCAGGAGGCCATGCTCTTCCTGGCCAAGCTCCTGCAGCGTTTCGAGATCACGGCGGCGGACCCGGGCTACGAACTGCAAATCAAGCACACGCTGACGATGAAGCCTGAGGGGCTCTTCATCCACGTGCGCAGGCGGGAGGTCACGATCGCGGCCGGACTCCAGGTCGCCGTCGAACATGCCCGGCAGGTAGAAGCGGCAGCGACGGCCGCCGCACCCAACGGCGTCCCGATCCGTGTGCTCTACGGTTCAAATGCAGGCACGTCCAAGGACTTCGCCCAGCGTATCGCCAACGATGCCGGACGGCGCGGCTACAGCCCCACCCTCGTTCCGCTCGACGAGGCGGCTGCCGGACTGCCGGCGGAGGGGCTCGTCACGATCGTGACATCCTCCTACGAGGGACAGCCACCGGACAACGCCCGAAAATTCGTGGCCTGGACGGAGGGCCTGCAGCCGGGCGGCCTCGCCGGAGTGCGGTACACGGTCTTCGGCAACGGCAACAAGGACTGGGCGCGAACGTACCAGGAGGTGCCCAAGGCCATCGACGCACGGCTCGAGGCTGCCGGCGCCACACGGATCTATGTCCGGGGCGAAGCCAACGCCCGGGGCGATTTCTTCGGCAACTTTGAAGAGTGGTACGCGGGGTTCTGGCCCGCCGTCGACGCCGCCCTCGGGCAGAAGACCAGCACCCCGGCCGCGCAGCCCCAGCTTGAACTTCAGTTCGTCGGCAACGTCCGGGACCCGTTGCTGCGCCAGAATGGGCTGTCCCTCGGTACCGTCGTCGCGAACCGGGAACTGGTCGATCTGGCCAAGCCCGGCGCCCGGTCCAAACGGCATGTCGAGATCGCCCTGCCCGAAGGGATGACCTACCGGACCGGGGACTATCTGGCTGTCCTGCCGCTGAACCCCAGCGCACTCGTCCAGCGCGCCTTGGCCCGCTTCAACCTCGACTACGACTCGCACGTCCAGTTGAGCATGGAGCGGGGAAATACGTTCCTTCCCACCGGCGCGCCCGTGGCTGTTGGCGAACTGCTGAGCAGTTATGTCGAGCTCGCGGTTCCTGCCACACGCCCCCAGCTGGAGGACCTGGCTGATGTTGCAACGGATCCGGCACAGCGCGGGGAACTTCAGGCCCTGGCGAAGAACCGCGAGCGCTATGCGGCCGAGATCCTCGACAAGCGCGTCTCTGTCCTGGATCTGCTGGAAACGCACCCGTCATGCCAGCTATCGTTCACCTCGTTCCTGCAACTGCTGACCCAGCTGACCCCTCGGCGGTACTCCATTTCCTCGTCCCCGCTCTGGAGCCCCGCCCACGCGACCCTGACCTTCACCGTCATCCAGGCGCCGGCCTGGTCCGGACGCGGCGTCTTCGAAGGCGCCTCTTCGACCTTCCTCGCCCAGGCCAGGCCCGGGTCAAGAGTCGCAGTCACTGTCCGCGCTTCGAATGCGGCCTTCCACCCGCCACCGTCCTTGGCGGTCCCGCTCATCATGGTCTGTGCAGGAACCGGGCTGGCACCCTTCCGCGGATTCGTGCAGGACCGGGCGTTGCGGGCCGAGGCCGAAGACACGACTCCGGCGCCCGCCCTACTGTTCTTCGGCTGCCGGGCCCCGGACACCGATTTCCTTTACCACGCGGAACTTGCTTCGTGGGCAGACCAAGCCAACCTGGACCTCCGGCCGGCCTTCTCCGCCGCACCCGTGGACGGCGTGAAGTACGTCCACGACCGGCTGTGGGCAGACCGGGCCGACGTCGTCGAGCTGGTCAGGCAGGGCGCCACTGTCTACGTCTGCGGCGATGGCAGGCACATGGCGCCGAAGGTCCGCGCTACGTGCGCGCTGATCTACCAGGAGGCGACCGGCGCCTCAAAGGCGGAGGCCGAGGCATGGATGGATGAGGTGGAACGCACCCACAGCAGGTACGTGGCCGACATCTTCACCTGATGACGCCGTGTGGTCTAACGGTGCGTGAAGTCCGGCTGGCGCTTCTCGGCGAAGGCCGCCATGCCTTCCTTCTGGTCCTCGGTGGCGAACAGCGAGTGGAACACCCGCCGTTCAAACAGCACCCCTTGGGCCAGCCCGGTCTCGAACGCGGTGTTGACGGCCTCCTTGGCCACCATCGTCACCGGCTTGGACTTGGAGGCGATCACCGCGGCGGCCTTCAGGGCCTCGTCCACGACGTCGGCGGCCGGCACGACACGGGACACGAGGCCGGCGCGTTCGGCTTCCTCGGCGTCCATGAAGCGTCCGGTCAGGATCATGTCCATCGCCTTGGATTTGCCCACCGCCCGGGTGAGGCGCTGCGAGCCGCCCATGCCGGGGAGCACGCCCAGGTTGATTTCCGGCTGGCCGAACTTGGCGTTGTCCCCGGCAATGATGAAATCGCACATCATCGCGAGTTCACAGCCGCCGCCCAGGGCGAAGCCGGACACGGCCGCGACCACCGGGATGCGCAGCCGGGTGAAGTCCTCCCAGCCGCGGAACCAGTCCGCCGCGTACATGTCCATGTAGCCCTTGGACTGCATTTCCTTGATGTCCGCCCCGGCCGCGAAGGCCTTGGCGGAGCCGGTCAGCACGACCGCCCCCACCTCGGGGTCGGCGTCCATGGCCGACACGGCGGCCACGAGTTCGTCCATGGTGGCCTTGTTGAGGGCGTTCAGCGCCTCGGGCCGGTTGAGCGTCACGAGCCCCACGCGGCCACGGCGCTCCACCAGAATGTTTGTGTACTGCTCTCTCATGCCTGTCCCCTTAGCTGTTCAAAAATGTTTGGTGTTCGGCTGGTCGGTGTTCAGACCCGGCTAGTGTGCGGATCTGTCCCGGATGTCGGTGATGATGCCGGAGAAGTCCCGGCCCGCCCCGCCTTCCGCGGCAAAGCTATCGTAGATTTCGGAAGCGAGCGGACCCAGCCGCGCGGCGACGCCGGTGCTTTGGAGCGCGTTGAGTGCCAGCTTGAGGTCCTTCGCCATCAGGGCCCCGGCGAAGCCGGGCTGGTAGTCGCGGTTGGCGGGGCTCGTGGGCACCGGCCCCGGCACGGGGCAGTTGGTGGTGAGCGCCCAGCACTGGCCCGAGGCCGCCGAGGCGACGTCGAACAGCGCCTGGTGGGTCAGGCCCAGCTTCTCGCCGAGCACAAAGGCCTCGCTGACCGCGATCATCGAGACGCCGAGGATCATGTTGTTGCAGATCTTCGCGGCCTGTCCGGCACCATGTTCCCCGCAGTGGACCACCCGCTTGCCCATCACCTCGAGCATCGGCCTGACGGCCTCGAAGTCCTCCGGAAGCGCCCCGACCATAAACGTCAGGGTGCCCGCCTCGGCGCCCACGACGCCGCCGGAAACCGGTGCGTCCACGGCGCGGTGCCCGGCCGCCACGGCGAGTTCAGCCGCCTCCCGGGCCTCATCCACATTGATCGTGGAGCAGTCCAGGAACAGGGTGCCGGGGGCTGCGGTGGCGAGGAGACCGGACTGTCCAGGCTGGCCGGGGGTGCCGCGGTAGGCATCCAGCAGGTGTTTGCCGCTGGGCAGCATGGTGAGGACGACGGCGGCACCGGCCACGGCCTCGGCCGCCGTGTCCGCGGTGGCGATGCCGTGCGCCCGGGCAGTCTCCAGCGCGGCCGGCACCACGTCGAAGCCGGTCACGGTGTAGCCGGCCTTGACCAGGTTGATGGCCATCGGCCCGCCCATGTGGCCCAGGCCGAGGAAGGCGACCGGGCCGGCCTGCGCCCCGGGCCGGCCGGGTTCAGGCGTCGAGGGTTCAGACATTGTCGCGCTCCTTCGATAGCATCAGTTCACGGTCGCCCAGCGGCGCAAAATAGGATTCGACGTCGCCGCGGCTGACCTCCGCCAGTGTGGCGGGCTGCCAGTGCGGGTTGCGGTCCTTGTCCACGACCTGGGCGCGGATGCCTTCGCGGAAGTCGGGCCCGGCGAGGAACCGCAGCCCCACCCGGTATTCCTGCGCCAGGGCTTCCTCGAGGCCCAGTCCCCTGACCCGGCGGAGGGATTCCAGCGCCACTTTCACGGCGGTCGGCGACTTGGCCTCGATGGTGTCGGCGGCGTCGGCGGCTTCCCCGCCCACGGCCCGCAGCCGGCGCACGATCTCCCCGGCGTCGTCGCTTGAATAGCAGGCGTCAATCCATTCCTGCTGCGCTGCGAGGACGGAGGGCGGTGCCTCCTCGGCGAAGCGCGCGACGGCGTCATCCGCCGCCTCGCTCTCCAGCGCGTCGGCAAGTTCCGCGAGCTTCGCGGACGGGACGAAGTGGTCCGCGAGGCCCAGGAACAGGGCGTCGGCGCCGCTCAGGTGCGCGCCGGTGAGGGCCGCATGGGTGCCGGACTCCCCCGGTGAGCGGGAGAGCAGCAGGGTGCCGCCGACGTCGGGCACGAACCCGATGGTGGTCTCCGGCATCCCCATCCGGGTGCGTTCGGTGACGATCCGGACCGATCCGTGTGCGGAGATTCCCACTCCGCCGCCGAGGACCAGGCCGTCCATGAACGCCACGTACGGCTTCGGGTAGCCCGCGATGAGCGCGTTCATCCGGTATTCCTCGGCCCAGAAGTCGGCTGTGGCGTCGCCGCCGTCGAGCATGTCCCGGTAGATCGCCACGATGTCGCCGCCGGCGCACAGGCCCCGGTCACCCGCGCCGTGGACCAGCACCGCCGCCACGGCGTCGTCGTCCGCCCAGAGCGTGAGCTGCTCCAGCATGGCCGAGGCCATGCCCGCGGTGAGCGCGTTGACGGCCTGGGGCCGGTTGAGCGTGACCACGCCCAGCCGGCCGCGCCGTTCGAACAGCACCTCCGCCGACGTGGCGTCAGAGGAATGCTTCCCCGCCATCAGCTGCCTTCCGGCATCACGAAGCTGGCACCGGTGCGGATGCCGGAGGGCCAGCGGGTGGTGACCGTCTTGGTCTTGGTGTAGAAGCGGAAGGCGTCCGCGCCGTGCTGGTTGAGGTCGCCGAAGCCGGAGGCCTTCCAGCCGCCGAACGTGTAGTACGCGATCGGCACCGGGATGGGGACGTTGATGCCCACCATGCCCACCTGGACCCGGCTGGCGAAGTCGCGGGCGGAGTCGCCGTCGCGGGTGAAGATTGCCACGCCGTTGCCGAATTCGTGCTCGCTGCACAGGCGCAGCGCCTCGTCGTAGTCCTCCGCGCGGAGCACACTCAGCACCGGGCCGAAGATCTCTTCCTTGTAGATCGACATGTCCTTCGTGACGTTGTCGAAGAGGGTGGGGCCGACCCAGAAGCCGCCCTCGTAGCCCTCGACCTTGAGGCCGCGGCCGTCGGTGAGCAGGGTTGCGCCCTCGTCGACGCCGGCCTGGATGTAGCCTTCGATCCGTTGCTTGGCGGAGGCCGCCACGACCGGGCCGAAGTCCGAGTCCTTGGCGAGGCTGTGGCCGACCTTGAGGGCCGCGATCCGCTCCTCCAGCTTCGCGACGAGCGCGTCGGCTGTGGCCTTGCCGACCGGCACGGCCACCGAGATCGCCATGCAACGTTCGCCGGCGGAGCCGAAGCCGGCGCCCATCAGGGCGTCCGCGGCCATGTCCAGGTCCGCATCCGGCATGATCACCATGTGGTTTTTGGCCCCGCCGAAGCACTGGGCGCGCTTGCCGTTCGCGGCGGCGGTGGCGTAGATGTACTGCGCGATCGGTGTGGAGCCGACGAAGCCGATGGCCTGGACCCGGGGGTCCTCCAGCAGCGCGTCGACCGCTTCCTTGTCGCCGTTGACGACGTTGAAGACACCGGCGGGCAGCCCGGCCTCGGTGAAGAGTTCCGCGAGCCGCAGCGGCACGGAGGGGTCCCGCTCGGACGGCTTGAGAATGAAGGAGTTGCCCGCGGCGAGCGCCGGGCCGGACTTCCAGAGCGGGATCATGGCCGGGAAGTTGAACGGCGTGATCCCGGCGACGACGCCGAGCGGCTGGCGCAGCGAGTGGACGTCGATGCCGGTTCCGGCGTTGTCCGAGAATTCACCCTTGAGCAGGTGCGGGGCGCCGGCGGCGAATTCCACGACCTCGATGCCGCGCTGGATGTCGCCCTTCGCGTCGAGGAAGGTCTTGCCGTGCTCCGATGACAGCAGAGTGGCGAGTTCGTCGAGGTTCTGGTTGACCAGATCGACAAACTTGAGCAGGATCCGCCCGCGGCGCTGCGGGTTCATGGCCGCCCATTCGAGCTGGCCCTTTTCCGCATTGGAGACCACGTTGCGGACTTCCTCGGTACTGGCCAGCGGCACCCTGGCCTGGACCTCGCCGGTGCACGGATCGTAGACATCGCTGAAGCGCCCCGAGGTGCCTTCAACGTGCTGTCCGTCAATGTAATGGGATAGTTCGCGAACCATGATGGAATGCTCCTTTGCACCGTGTGATTGCCGAAGTGACGGCCGGGCCGTGTGACCCACGCCATCCTCTGCTCCCGAATATACTCGGACTTCCTACTAAATTCCAGAGGGGCGGGGCCGGACCGCCGCTTCGTCCGGCAGCCAAGTTCGGTAAGTTAGGGATTGTGAAGATAGCTACCTGGAATGTGAACTCGCTCCGCGCCCGTGCCGACCGTGTTGAAGCCTGGCTTCAGCGCACCGACTGTGATGTCCTGGCCATCCAGGAAACCAAGTGCAAGGACGACAACTTCCCCTGGGAGTTGTTCGAGAGCCTGGGCTACGAGGTGGCGCACTTCGGCCTGAGCCAGTGGAACGGCGTGGCGATCGCCTCCCGCGTGGGGCTCGACGACGTCGAACGCACCTTCCTGGACCAGCCCGTCTTCGGCAAGGCCGGCAAGGATGCCGTGCAGGAGGCCCGAGCCATCGGCGCCACCTGCGGCGGGATCAGGGTCTGGAGCCTCTACGTTCCCAATGGCCGGGCCCTTGACGATGAACACATGCCGTACAAGCTCAGCTGGTTGGACACCCTGCGGACCCACGCCGAGGGCTGGCTCCGGGAGGACCCCGCAGCGCAGATTGCCCTGATGGGCGACTGGAACATTGCCCCGCAGGACGACGACGTCTGGGACATCGACTACTTCCGCGCCGAACGCCTCACCCACGTGAGCGAACCGGAACGCGAAGCCTTCCACGCCTTTGAGAACGCCGGCTTCCAGGACGTTGTCCGCCCGCACACCCCCGGCCCCGGCGTGTACACGTACTGGGACTACACCCAGCTGCGCTTCCCGAAAAAGGAAGGCATGCGGATCGACTTCGTCCTGGCCTCCCCCGCCCTCGCGGCCCGGGTCACGGGCGCCGCCATCGACCGCGAGGAACGCAAGGGCAAGGGTGCCTCGGACCACGCCCCCGTGATCGTGGAGCTGAGCGACTGATGGGCGCAGCCCAGGGAAGCGACGTGGTGCGATGACGGGAAACCTCTACCGCGGCCAGGCCGGGCTGCCGTTCTCCTCCGCGCTGCGGGTCTACGAACCCCTGGAGGCGTTCCCGGAGGAGCAGCAGGGTGCCCTGCGCACTGCGGGGGCCCGGAGCGTTTCCCGGGCCGCCGTTGAAAACGCCGAGCTGCTGGCTTCCCTCGGCCGCATCACCCGCCCGGGCGGGGACCCGTTCCCCACCGGGGCGACGGACCTGGTCAGGATCCTTGCCGTCCCGCGGACCGGCGGCACTGCCCCCGGAGGCACCGCCCCCGGCGGCACTGCCCAGGAGGCAGGGCCGGCCGATGCCGGGAGCTCCGACGCCGGGGCGCCGGACACCGTTGCTCCGGACGCCGGGCGGCCGGAGCGGCTGCTGTACTGCCCCAGCCAGCTGGTGCTGCGGGCCGGGCTGGCGGCCAACGCCCTGATGGAGGGCATCCACGGGCCGCTGGCCCAGCTGCTCATCCCGGAGGAGCAGCGCGACCGGCACCAGGAGCGCATCGATGAAGTTCGGGCGCATTCCGGGCTGGGCCGCGTGCACACCCGGGCGTCCACCTGGGGCATCCCCTTCAGCTGGTTCTGCCTGTTCAAGGAATCGGACCCCACGGACGTGGTGGAATCCGAGGGGCGGATCGTCACCGTGCGCATCCGCGCGACGATCGGCGAGTCCCTGGAGCGGGTCCGCTACGCCGTGGCCCATCTGGCCCTGGCCGCCCCGGATCTGGACATGCTCGAGGACCTGACCCAGCTCACCGAATGGCTGGAGCTTTTCCACCCGGAGTCCATGGTGGAGCTGGACTACGGCGCCGTGGCGGACAAGGTCTACCCGGATGACTCGCCCATGGATGTCCGGCTGGGTATCGAGTGCCTGGCCGAAGGGGACATGACCGGGGCCGCTGCCGCCTACCGCCGGCTGGCGTCCCGCTGGATCCCGATCCGGCAGCTGGCCCGCGCGTCCTGACGGGGGCGCCGGCCGCGTCCGGCTGCTCGCCGGGGGCTGGCACTGTGCGCGGCCTCCGCTTCGGGCCGGGGCCTCGGGCGGCGGCTGGCGCTACGGGCGGCCGGCCCGAGGGATGAGAGTCTCCGGTGCGGCGCCCTTCCGGGCTGCAGCCTCCGCGCCGCGGGGCGGCGCCGTCGTGGTCCGGACAATCAGCTCGTGCGGGGCCAGCATGGAGTGCACTGAACCGGCGATCCCGTCGAGCTCGTCCAGCAGCATTTTTGTGGCCAGTTCGGCCTGCTCGTCCGGTCGCTGCCGCACCGTGGTGAGCCCCATGGCCTCGGAGAAGTCGTGGTCGTCGATCCCGATGACGGAGAGGTCCTCAGGGATCTTCACCCCGGCCCGGGTGGCCTCAAAGATGATCCCCATGGCCATCTCATCCGAGGCGCAAAAGATTGCCGTGGGCTTCGGTCCGGGCCTGTCCCAGAGACGGTGAAAGGCGTCCTGGCCGCTGCGGACCGTGAAGTCCCCCCATTCGTCCCATTCCTTCCGGACGTTTAGGCCGGCTTCGGCCATGACGTCCTGGAAGCCCTGGATCCTGACTCGGGGAACGTCGAAGTTGAGGTCCGTTTCGTCATCGCCGTGCAGCAGTGCGATCTCCGTGTGGCCGAGGTCGATCAGGTGCCGCACGGCCGTGGCGGCGGCGGCGTAGTCGTCGATTCCGATGTAGGGGCATTCCTCGACGTGGCCGCCGACAACGATCAGCGGGATGTCGATCTTCTGCAGGTGTTCGATTTCCTCGTGGGTCAGTGCCATACACAGCACCAGCAGCGCGTCGATCTGTTTGTAGACCATAGTCTTGCTGAAGAGCCGTTCGCGGTTGCTGCCGTGGCCGCCCAGGTTGAAGAGCGACAGATTGTACTGGCGGGCGTGCAGTTGACGGTCGGAACCCTCGATGGCCTTGGAGAAGAACCAGCGGCTGACGAAGGGGGCCAGCACGCCGATGGTCTTGGTGCGCCCGGTGGCCAGCCCGGACGCCGAGGAGGAGGCGACGTAGCCCAGGTCTGCGGCGATGCCCAGGATTTTCTCCCGGGTGGCCGGCGAAACCCTGGGCAGGCCGCGGACGGCGCGGGACACGGTGGCGGTGGATACTCCGGCGGCGGCGGCCACATCTTCGATGCTGACACCGGAGTGGCCCCCGCGCTGTGCCCTGTCTGTCGTCCTTGCCACCGTGTCCCCTTGTCGACTGGCTCCTGAGGCAACTCGCGGCCTCCGAAGCACTCCATTAGCCTGCCTCCCCCACGGCAACAAATGCCCCGCTTAAGCAACGCGGGGTCACTTTCCGCCCATAAACCCCCTCGGGATGGGCGCCAGGTGACCCCGCGTTCACTTGCGCCGGGACGCCGTCCTTTCGGGCAGGCGCCGGCGCAGCCGGATCAATCCGTACAGGGCCAACACCATGGCCAGCAGGCCCAGGGCCCAGCCCAGCGCTGGCTGGCCGGTCACCTCCATCCAGACGGTGATCACCAGCAGCACCAGTCCCCAGAACCCGAGGAGACCGATGATGATGTCGAAATCCTCCCCGGAACGGACGTGGCGGTATTGGCTGCGCACCAGCCCGCGGCTCGGCTTGCTGTTCATGGCCAAGCCGTCACTTCACGGCGCCGGCGGTGAGGCCCGCGACGATCTTACGCTGGAAGATCAGCACCAGGATCACCAGCGGAATTGTGACGATCGTTCCGGCGGCCATGATGGCCGTGTAGGGAATCTGCTGCGGCTGGGCCCCGGCGAAGTTGGCAATGGCCACCGTCACCGGCTGGGTCGCATCATTGGAGAGCTGGCTGGCAATCAGGAACTCATTCCACGAGGAGATGAACGCCAGGATCGCCGTCGTGAAGATGGCCGGTGCCGCCAGCGGCATGATCACCCGCCGGAACGCCTGCCCCTGGGTGCAGCCGTCCACCCGGGCTGCTTCCTCAAGCTCCCACGGCATTTCCCGGAAGAACGACGTCATGGTGTAGACCGTCAACGGGAGGACAAAGGAGATGTTCGGAATGATCAGCGCCTGATAGGTGCCGATCCAGCCGATATTGGTGAACAGCTGGAACAGCGGGGTGATGAGGGCGACCCCGGGGAACATGGACGCCCCCAGGATGAAGCCCAGCACCAGGTACTTGAACCGGAAGTTCAGCCGGGCCAGCGCATAGGCTGCGAAAACGCCAACCACCAGCGAGATCACGGTCACCGTTACGCCGATGAACACACTGTTCAGCAGCGCCTGGCCGAACCTGTTGCCAAACGATGTATCGAAGGCTGTTTTGAAGTTGTCGAGCGTCACGTGAGTGGGCAGGAGTGAGGTGTCGTAGGTGTAGCCCACCTCGCGGAACGCCGTCACCACCATCCAGTAGGCCGGTGCGAGGCACCAGAACAGGATGACGGCTGCACTGACATAGGTGCGGACGCTCGCCCACTTCTCGCGGTTCTGGGCCACCTTGCGGCCACGGTCCTGCTTGGCACGGAGTTCGGTCGCGGCGGTCATTTCTTCCCCTTACCTGCACCGGTCTGCTGCTCCACGACGTTCGCTCCGAGGAAACGGACAAAGATGAAGGCCACAATGAAGATGATGATGAACGTAATGGTCGACAAGGCAGCGGCTGAGTTAAACCCCTGCCTGAGTTGGTTGACCACCAGGATGGAGAGCGTTGTGGTGTTGTTGGAGCCCTCCGTCAGGATGTACGGGAGGTCGAACATCCGCAGGGCATCCAGCGTCCGGAAGAGGATGGCGACCATCAGCGCCGGCTTCACCAGCGGCAGGGTAATCATCCGGAACCGCTGCCACGCTGAAGCCCCGTCGACCTTGGCCGCTTCGTAGACGTCGGCCGGAATCATTTGCAGCCCGGCTAGGATCAGCAGGGCCATGAACGGCGTCGTTTTCCAGGTGTCGGCGATGATGACGGCCCAGCGGGCCGGGTTTTCGCTGCCCGTCCACAGGATTGTGGTGTTGAACAGCTTGTTGCCAATGCCCTCAAAAGCGAAGATGAACAGCCACAGTTGGGCAGTGACGGCGGTGGGGATGGCCCACGGCACCAGCACGGCCGCGCGCACCAGGCTGCGTCCGCGGAACGTACGCGCCATGATGATGGCCATCCAGAAGCCGAGGATCGTCTCCAGCGTCACCGTGACGATGGTGAAGTAGAAGGTCGTTCCCGTGGCGGACCAGAACTGGGAGCCGAGGGTTCCTGGCGGGCAGGCCACGGTTCCGCCGCCCGGGGCGGCGCACTGCTGGAAGATCCAGTTCGTGTAATTCGAGAGGCCAGCCGGGCCGCCTTCGGTGAAGAGCCCCGTGACGGGGTCAAGGCCGGCGTCCTTCTGGAATGACATCACGATGGCGCTGATGATCGGGTAAACGATCACGATGGCCAGTGCGACGATGGTTGGAGCCAGGAGCCATGCGGCCCACTTGCCCTGGCTCGCAATCGCGTTATCCTCCCCGACGCCCTTGGGCCCGTGGTGGATCGGGGTACCGCCCGACGCCGGTTCCTTGACCGGCGTCGGGCCCAATTCGGTTGCCATGGCTAGCTACTGTCCCGCGCTAGCGGACTCGATGGACTTCTGCATGTCGGACAAGGCTGCATCAACGGTCTTCTCACCCTTGATGGCAGCGTACGCATTTTCTTGGATGGCCTTCGTGACGGCCGGGTAGAACGGGGTGACAGGACGCGGCACGGCGTTCTCGATGGAGGTCTTCAGCACCGGGAGGTACGGCAGCTTGGCGACAAGTTCCTGGTCGTCGTACAGCGCACTGAGAACCGGAGCGAGTGAACCCTGCGTGGCGTAGAACCTCTGCGTTTCCTCGGTGGTGATGAACTTCAGGAAGTCCACGGCCGTGGCCTTGTTCTTCGAGTAGACACTCACGCCGACGCTGTGCCCGCCGAGCGTCGATGCCCCGGGACCGTCAATGCCGGGCAGAGCCGCTAGGCCGAGGACGTCCTTGACTTTCGACGACCCTTCCGTCGTTGCCAGGCTGTACATGTAGGGCCAGTTGCGGTGGAAGAGCAACTTGCCGTCCTGGAAGGCCTGGCGGCCCTGCTCCTCCTGGAAGGTGATGCCTTCCTTCGGGATGTTGCCGTTGGCATATGCCGTGACGAGGTTGCCGAGGCCAGCCTTGGCTTCGGGGGTGTTCAGGTTCGGCTTGCCGTCCGCATCCAGCACGGACCCCCCGGTCGAGTTGATCGCCTCTGCGGTGTTCACAGTGAGGCCCTCGTACTTGGAATATTGGCCGGCGAAGCAACCGATGTTGTTCTCCTTGGCGATGGAGCACATGCTCATCATCTCGTCCCAAGTCTTGGGTGGCGTGGGGACCAAGTCCTTGCGGTAGTAGAGCATGCCGCCGTCGGAGTCCTTCGGTACCGCGTACAGAGTGCCCTTGTAGGATGCCGCATCCACCGTCGGCTTCAGCATCGCCGAGGTGTCCAGCGCCATCTTGTCCTTGAGCGGCTGGAGCCAGCCCTTAGCGGCGAACTCGGCCGTCCACACCACGTCGACGCTGACGACGTCGTAGTTGGCGTTCTTGGCCTGGAAATTCTGGACCAGGTCATCGTGCTGCTGGTCGGCCTGGTCGGTCTGCTCCTTGAACGTGACTTTCTCGTTCGGGTGGGCAGCATTCCATTTTTCGATCACCGGGCGGACCACGTTGTTGTTGTCCTTGCCCTGGACGTACGTGATGGGACCGCGGCCGTCGAGGCCTTGCTCGGCGTCGGCGCCGGCGGTCGTGCCGCCTCCTCCGCCGCCACAGGCGGAGAGAGTCAAGGCTAGAACGCCTGCTGCGGCGACGGGAAGTAAGAACTTCGGTGTTTTCATACTGGGGGGCTCCTCGCTGAGTACCGGTCAAGAAACGGCGGTGCGTTCGTGTGGTGCCCATCACGATAATCAACACCCGGTGAGGAATGCAAGCGTTTACATGGAACCTTTACAGAAAGGAGACCCTTGTGCCGGAGATTTTTCTGTGGGTGAGCCCGCGCCGATTCACTGGAATCCGGCCACAGGGCGCCTGCAGCATGCCCGAAAAAGATGTTGCCGAAAGCTCACACCGGTCAGCGGACCCGTTCGGCCCGGCCAAACCGTGACCGGGCCCCCGAGGCGAGATGAATGAGCACCAGGGTGCGTTTCCCGAGCGCGACGTCGAGGGCCTCCACAAGGGCGGACACCTCGGCCGCGAGCCGGTGCGGGGCCACGCCATGGCGGGGCTGGATCCTGATTCTCAGGGCCGGTTCGCCGCGGAATTCGTAGGTGGCCACGGTCGTGCCGGCCAGATCCGGACGGTCTGCCAGGGCGGCCCGGAGCGCCTGCTCGGCTACCCCGCTGCCGATCCTGACGTTTCCGGGCACCTCACCGGGGTCCTCTTCGGACAGGAGCGTGTTGGCCCGGCCCTTGCCCTGCTGGGCAACCCAGGCCACCATGGCACCGATCACGAGGAGCAGCATCAGGACCACCACGATCCAGAGCCAGCTCTCCGCGCGGCCGGGGAAGCGCGTGCGCTCGAAGAGCTCCCGCCAGAGGCTCCAGACGCCGGCGGCCCAGCCCTGCCACCAAACGGCGACCGCCGGCACAGTCGCCAGCAGGATGAGCAGCACGCCGATGGCGAGCAGCTTGAAGCCGAGGACGCCGATCAGGATCCGGTTGAGGGTTCTGGGGGTGCCGTTCATGCGCCGACCACCCCCGTCGAGGTGACATTGATCCGGGCTTCCGGCGTCGGGGTCAATCCCATCTCCCGGAGCTCGTCCTGGACGGCCGTGAGCACGGCGCTCCGGCTCAACGGGACACCGGAGGTGGGACGGACGTTGACCTCGACCTGCTGCCGGGACACCGTCACCATCACCTGTTCCTGGCTCACGTTGGCAGCCAGCCGCGCCCGCCGCGCCAGCGCGGAAGCGATCACCTCGTCGTCCACCACGACGGCGGCGCGGCGGTCCAGCAGGACGTGGCGGGCACGGCGTCCGGGCAGCACCGCGTTCAGGAAGAAGAACAGCCCGGCCATGACCAGCACGGCGCCAACGACGCCGAGCAGGAGCGGCGGGACCCCGTCCGGGAGCGCCACAACCTTCTCCGCGGCGGTCTGCGGATCCACGAGCCAGGGCGGCTGGCCGACGGCCCGGACCGCGGTTTCCAGCAGGGCGTAGACGCAAAGGGCAATGACGAGCACGGCGGCGATGATCGAGGCCGTAGCCCTGGAGGAGTGGGTTTCGCGCTTGAGGATCTGTTCCATACCCTCGACGCCCGTCCCGGCAGCTGACGGGTTGCCGGCGGACGGTGCGGCGCTGGGAGCGGGCGGGACGTGGCGTCCGCCGCTGGAATGACGGTCGGTGGCGTGGCTCAATGGACCCGCCCTCCTTCTCTCACGCTGGCGCCGCTGATCCGGATGTCGACCCGGCTCAGCCGGGCACCGCTCAGCTCCGTCACGCGGCGCAGGATGTCGGCCTTGGCGGCCACAGCCCGGTTCCAGACGGAGCCGCCGAAGCCCGCGACGCGTCCGGGCTCCCGAAGGACTACGGCCAGCGGCGGGAGGGTGATGGGTGAGACGAGGGACAGTGCCAGCAGCCCGTCGTCGTCGGACCATTCAGCCCGCACCTCATGCGGCGTGACACCGAGGGCTTCGGCCGCGGCGGCCTGGGCCACGCTCGTGAGCGCCTGCGTGCTGATCCTGGTGTGTCCAGCCATCGCGGCGGCGCGGACCGCCCCAGCTGCCGCGCTCATGAGGAGGAACGCCGGCCTGTGAGGGCGTCAAGCACGCTGCGCAGGTCCAGTTTCCCTTCCGCGGCGCGGCCCAGCAGGGCTCCGATACCCATGAACAGCAGGGCGCCGAGGAAGCCCCATGCGCCGAACTGGAAGGACATGAACGCGACGAAGGCGCCCATCGCGATTCCCACAACCGTCAGATTCACTGGATTGCCTCCCTTGGCGGCCGGGTCTCGGCGGGGGTGCCGGGCTTCGCCGGGCCGGGCACGTAGACGTCGATGATCTCGATGTTCACTTCGATGACCTGCAGTCCGACGAGTTCCTCGACCGCCGCGTACACGGCGGCGCGGATCTGGTCCGCCAGGGCGTGCAGGGGTGTGCCGTACAGCGCCACCAGGTCAATGTCGACGGCGACCTGGGTTTCACCGACTTCGGCGCGGACACCGGCGGCGTGGTCTGAGCTGCCGACGGCGTCGCGGAAGGCGCCGAGCGCGCGGGACGGGCCGGATCCCAGGGAGTACACGCCGGGAACGGAGCGGGCGGCGATGCCCGCGACCTTCGCGACGGCGGTTTCGGAAATGACGGTGCGGCCGGCACCGGGCAGCGGCAGGTCGGTGGCCAACCCGGGCACCGGGGCCGCTGCGGGCTGGGAATTCTGGTATTCCATAAGGCACTCCCCCTTCTCTTTGTGACCACCCTAGTACCTGCCACCGACAACGTGGCCGCTTCCCGGCGGGCCACGAGGTCAAAAGGGGTCCATACACGTCAGCGTGTCGCGGCCAGCCGCCTGTAACTGAGGGACTTGAGCGTCAGGGACCCCTCCGCCGTGACGGCGTTGATGGTCGGCGCCCCCCCGGTCGGGAACACGAGTGACGTCATGGTCTTTTCCCCGCCATTGATGAAAACCTCCACTGAGGAATAGTCGACGAACATTGTCAGCTCGACTTTCCCTTCCCGCGGCGGGCTGACGGTGCGTCGCGATGCCCGGTAGCCAGGGTGGAGTTCGGCCTTGCCGGTGGCGGCGGCATCAGCATCGCGGGAAATGAATGCCGATTCACTTGCGAAGTCATATCCGACCGTCGCGAACGTTCCCTTGTCGCTTCCAAGCTCGATCCTCGCTTCGGATCCGTCCTGGCCGGCCGTCCGTTCAAGCGTCACATCGAGCCTGTAGGCCCCGCCTTCCGGAGCCGGTAGCTGCCCTGCGCCCTCCTGCGTCATTCGACGTTCCCCGACCGTTGCCACCGGTCCTTCAATAGACTTCATGGCTGCGGTGGGGCTGGACACCAGGGTCGGCTTTCCGGTGATTGTTTTCAGCCTGATGTCGCGCACAATGGAGTCGGCACCGCCGTGCCAGTCCTCGGTGGGAAGCTGCCGGGCGTACGTCCAGTTGTTCATCCACCCGACGGCGTGCCGGGAGGACATCCGCTGGCTTTCGGTGAGCCTCGGATCATCCCACGTCACGGCGGCATAAAAGTCGGAGCCGGCGTCGAGCCACTGATGCGCGTCGTCCGTGGCGGTGAAGCGGGTTCCGTCCCAAGAGCCAGTCCAGTAGGCAACGCCCGTGGTGAACCCCTCGTCGCTCCCGTTGGCGCTGGCGGCCAGGACCCAGGTCCGTTTGGATGGATCCCCGTCGAGATCCAGCTGGAAGAGTTCCGGGCATTCCAGGGTGCCCAGACCGGTGCGTTCGATGCCCGAAGAGTAGTGCCAGTCCTTGAGGTCCGTGGAGGTGTACATGCCGATCTTCTCGCCTTCGGCCAGTGCCATCACCCACTGGCCGTGGGCTTCATCGCGGATGATCTTGGGATCCCGCCAGTCCGGTTCGCCGGGGTTTTCCATGATCGGGTTGTTCTCATACTCGGTGAACGAGTATCCGTTGTCGTTGGAATAGAACAGGGATTGCCGCTGGATGCCCTGGTCCTGTTGCGTCATGACCGCGATAACGGCCCCCTTGCCAAAGCCGGCCGAGTTGTCATGGTCCACCACGGCGCTTCCGGTCTCGATGTCGCCCAGCCCGTTTTTGTACTTGGCGATCGCGACCCCTTCGTCTTTCCAGTGCACCAGGTCTGTGCTGGTCAGGTGGTACCACTCGGTGCCGTTTTCCGTCGGATACCCGGCGTTGTAGAGGTAGTAGTAGTGCCACAGCCCGTCCAGCAGGATCGGACGCTGCGGATCATTCATCCAGTTCTTCTGGGGCGTGATGTGATAGCTCGGCCGGAACTCGGATGCCCCGTCGGGCCGGTCGAAAGCTGAAGCCGGGAGCGGCGGCGTCTGCCGCGGCACGCCCAGATCCGAGAGCATGGACGCAACTGCTTCGGAAGACATGCACTCCGGGCGGACGACTTCACCGGTGCCTGCACGAACGACCCGGTCTTCCACGCTGGACCTGATCTCGACGTCATCGCCGATCCGTGCGGCTGCCACCCACCCGTTGGTGCATTCGATGCTCCGCAGATCCGCCACGCCTTCGGTCCGGATCGGATGCGTCAGCTTCTCGAGGGTGCGGTCACCGCCGCTGAGCCAATAGGAGCCGTAACGGCCCTGGGATTCCATGGCTTCGGCCTGCGCGTCGGCGATGCCCAGAAGGGCCTGCTCGACCTGGCCGCGGGCAGCCGGACGGGAACCCGTCGTCGTCGGGACCAACGCCACCGCGACGAGAACCGCCGCGGCCGCGGCCGCCACACCAATCCAGATCGTGCGGGGGCTCAGCGCATTGATTAGCCAGGCTGGCGGTCGCTTGCGTCGAAGTTGCTTCAACTTTTTCAGCACCTGCGGGCGGACAAGGTCTCTCACAATTCAACATTCCTGGTTCTGGTGGTGACGTGACGCCGTTGGGGCCGGTTCCACCTTGGTGGGCCAGCACAGGCATCCGCACACACGGTGGATGGAGGCGCCCGGATTCCCGGGCGCCTCCTCCCTGTTACTGCCTCATTGATGCGCTACTTGTAGAGGCCGTTCCCGCCAACTTTGACGTTGGTGGGCAGGTAACCGAACGGGCCGAGGCCGTCCTGGCCGAAGGTGCGGTCAACGGCTGAAACACCGTCGCGGAAGTTGATCTTCACGGTGGGCGAGAGGGAGCCGCCGCGGACGCCGTTGACGTTGTCGATGAACGACTGCACCAGGCCGCCGGGCTGCACGTAGTGCGAGTAGGCCTGGAACTGCCGGCCGTTCTGGTTGGGGGTGGGCCGTTCCGGGGATTCTGACGGCAGGTTGAGGTCGGTCGGTGAGGCCAGCGCCAGGCCGCTGTTGTTCATCGGCTGGTAGTCGGAACGGACCCCGTCCCCTACGAAGCCGTAGACACCGTCCGGGCCGCGCATGCCGGCCGCATAGGTGAACTGGTGGCTGATCGTGAACAGGTAGTACTTGTTCTTGCCGCCCTCGTTCTGGATGAAGATCTGCGGACGCTCGGTCTGGTCATTGACGCAGTTCGCCGACAGCACCGGCGGCAGGAAGGACCACTTGGTGAGGTCCTTGTTGTCCGCCACGGCCAGGCCCACATTGGCGGTCTGGAAGTAGGCGCCGCTGCTGTTGACGTCGTTCAGGGCCTCGGCATTGGGGTCACCGGGCTGATAGCCCAGGTCCTCCTGCTTGCACTCGTATTGTCCGCGGGTTCCGCCGGTGTTGCCTTCGAAGACCATGAAGGTCTTGCCGGGGTGCGCCGGGTCCGCAAACGTGTACGGGTCGCGGAAGGCGAAGCCCGGGTTCTGGGCCTTGGTCTGGTACATCGTGCCATCCGGTTCCAGCAGCTTGGTGTGCTGGAAGCCGTCGAAGGTGACCCCGTTCTGGTCGGCGTGGATCTTGCCCAGGGCCTTCGCGATGGCTGCGTCCGGGGCGATCCCGCCGCCGCCGGTGTTGCGCTCGGCCACATCGTAGAACGTGGTGGCCGTGTAGAACACGTTGACCTGGTTGCCCTGCATCAGGCGGGTGGAACCGGACCATTCAGTGTTGCCGATCGAGGCCCCGTCGGCGAAGACGTGGCCTCCGTAGTTCCACTTGTCCTTGGCCGGGTCGGCGTTGGTCTTGCGGAAGAAGTAGCCGATCCGGGCATTCCAGTGACGCTGGTCGAAGCCGTAGCCGGCGTTGCGGTCAGCGACCAGGGAGAACACGACGTCCCAGCCCTTGTAGCTGATCTGGTTCGCGTTCTCGTCGGTGAGGGACCAGGTATCCCAGACCCAGACGTCCTCATTCATGGTGGGGAAGTCTTCCGGGATTTCCGGCATGGTGACGTTCGGGTTCATGGAGTTCTCACCAGGGGCGACCGTGGGGTCACTCTGCGCCATGATCTGCTTGGCGTCGGCCCGGGTCCACTTGGACGTGAAGTCCGACGCCGGATCGTACGCCTGCTGGCTGTGCTTGGTCGGCAGCGGGAAGCCGGGAGTCGGCTCCGGCATCTGCGCCGCCGGCGGATCCGCAGGCTCGTTGGCCTGCGCCGCGGGAGCGGCCAGAAACGCTGAGGCCACGAAGGCGGCTACCAGTACTGCGGAGGCCCGGCGCCACCGCAGCATCTGGGGTGTATGGGGGTGCTTGTGCATTCTTGCTTCTCTCGCGGAGTTGAGACCAGTCGTGGAAGTCGGGCTTGTGCCCTCATTTCCCGAACTCCGACAGTCCCGACAACACCGCAGGCGTCATCGAGGACGCCATCGTGTCGAGGGACGGGGCCTGGGTAGGGCCCCGTCTGGCGATTCGGAAAGGACTCCTTTCCTGTGCCGGTTACTACGCTATGCAAGCCGAAGCCTGCTTACCAAACCGTGATTCTAGGCCCGAAGAACCGTGTTTGACGCCACCAGTGCAAGCGCTTACATTGCACAATCCGCGCGCGTGCCACAGGAAATTTTCCGCGTCAAATGCCGCATCGATAGTGTGAAATGTCACCCTCGGGCGACGCGCAATTCACCGTATCCCGGCCCCCGGGATTCATCCGTGGGGCCGGTCACCAGCGCCGCCTGATACGTTGCCCGGCCGTCCGGCGGGGCATCGGCTGCTCCGCAACGGCCGTTATGAAGCCCCAAAAGGGCCGATACGGAGCACTCGACGGGGATGTCAGGGGAACAGCAGGCCGAGAAAACCGGGACGTCGGTGGCATCGACGCTGCCGCCGATCCCTGGGCGGGCTCCTTCGCCGCCCGGCGGCCGGACCAGGGTCCCGTCCCCCAGCGCCCCGTGCCCTGCGCGAAACAGGTCAACGCACTCCCACATATGGTGCCCTGCCAGTCTGTGGCGGCCGTATCCGCGGAGGCGTCGTCGCCAATGAACAGCGGGCCGATGCAGTCCCAGCGGCGGAGGTCGACGGACTAGTACAGGAAGGCCGTGCCGCCGCGGCCGCGGGCGCCGGACCCACTCACAGGCCCATCGACTGCTCCGCAACGGCCCTTTTGCCCCGCGAGAAGGGCAGTTGCGGAGCAGTCGATGGGGGTTAAAGAAGAAAAGCACCAGTTCCGAAGAACTGATGCTTCCCAGTGGTGGCTCCGACCGGCGTCGATCCGGTGACCTTTCGATTTTCAGTCGAACGCTCTACCAACTGAGCTACAGAGCCTAGGTGACATGTCACCATGAGAGCCGGAATTTCTTCTGGCAATCAGAGCGACCCTGACGGGACTTGAACCCGCGACCTCCGCCGTGACAGGGCGGCGCGCTAACCAACTGCGCTACAGGGCCTTGCTATTTTCTTGCTTCTCTGCAGTATCGCTACTGCAATTTTTCAAGGCCTTTAGCCTACCAGACTTTCACATCCGGTTAGACCAGTTCCTTGCGTACCCCCAACGGGATTCGAACCCGTGCCGCCGCCGTGAAAGGGCGGTGTCCTAGGCCGCTAGACGATGGGGGCCAGGACGCCATTCGGATAAACACGATATAAACAAGGGCAAAAATTAAGGGCCGAAGCCTGTCGTTTTTGTCCTTTCGGGTTGCTCCGAACTGGACTATAAAACTATAAGGGCAGACCCCCGGATTATCCAAAATCGTCGGTCGCAGCGCTCCGGGGCGCTCAGTCCCGCCGGCCCGACTCCTGCTGCGCCCGCTCCACGTCACCGGCCGACCCCAGGTCGCCCTTGGCCCGCAGTCCCGCGATGACGCCGTCCACATCGGCAGCCGGCCGGTTCTGGCTCAGCTTCCGCTTCGCCTCCACCCTCGTGATAACAAGTTCGACGCCGACAATCGCCCGGAGCTGCCCGGCGACGTAGCGCGCGGGTGCATCGTCCACGGTCCAGGGCTTTGCGGACGACGCTTCGTGCAGTGTGGTCAGCCGCCGGACCAGATCTTCCACCCAGACCGGGTCGTCGTGGATGACCAGCCGGCCGTACACGTGCGCCGTGGTGTAGTTCCATGTGGGCACCACCCGGCCGTGTTCGGCCTTGGACGGGTACCACGACGGGGAGATGTACGCATCGTGGCGCTGGATGATGACCAGGGATTCGCCCAGCGCCGGCAAGAGCCACTGGTCGTTGTTCCGGGCGAGGTGGCCCAGCAGAGCCCCGTGGTCGCCGGCCTCCGGGTCATAGACGAACGGCAGCAGCGTCGCGAGCAGTCCGCGCTCCGTTGAGGTCACCAGGTTGGCTGCGCCCGGATCCGAGAGCAGTTCACTGATGGCGTCCTGGTCGGCGGCGAAGTGCGAGGGGACGTACATGGCGGCTTCCTTTGTCGAATGGTGATGTGTCGTGCGGGACGGCTGGTCAGCTCAGACTACGAGCATGACAGCCAGGGTGACCATAACCAGGGTGATGCCGCCGTCGAGCACGCGCCAGCTGCCCGGCCGGGCGAACACCGGCGCGAGGAACCGGGCGCCGGCGCCGAGGGCCGCGAACCACGCGATGCTCCCCAGACCGGCACCGCCGGCAAACCACCAGCGCCCGTCCGGGCCGTGGGTGCCGGCCAGGGACCCCAGCAGCAGCACCGTGTCCAGGTAGACGTGGGGGTTCAGCCAGGTCAGCGCAAGGCAGGTCCCCAGCGCGGCCGCCCACGTTCCCGGCTGCCCGGCCACCGGCTGGGACGCCTGCGTTCCGCGGATGGCCCGCACGGCAGCCATGCCGCCGTAGGCCAGGAGGAAGGCGGCTCCGGCCCAGCGCACGACGTCGAGAACGCCGGGCGCCTGCTCGATGAGGACGCCCACCCCGGCCACGCCCAGCACGATCAGCAGGACGTCGGAGAGGGCGCACACGGCAACAACCAGCAGCACGTGCGAGCGCTGGACGCCCTGGCGAAGCACGAAGGCGTTCTGCGCACCGATCGCGACGATAAGGGACAGCCCGCTTGCCAGGCCCGAAAGGAGAGAGAGGATCACGGGTTCCACGCTAGAGGGCGTTGGAACATGAAGCCAGTTAATAATTCTTGGCCAATATAAGATGAGCTAATGATTGACATCCATCCGGACCAGGCCCGGACCCTCGCGGCCATCGTGGCCCACGGAAGCTTCGAGGCCGCCGCCAGCCACCTGCGCGTCACGGCGTCGGCGGTGAGCCAGCGCGTCCGCGCCCTCGAAGTGGCCGTCGGCCGGCCGGTGCTGAAACGGACCCGCCCCGTCGAACTCACCTCCTCCGGTCAGGCGGTGGTGCGCTTCGCCCGGCAGCTGGACATGCTCTCCGCCGATCTGGCCGAAGAGCTGCACCCCGGCGCGCAGCCCGCCAGCGTCCGGCTGACCCTGGTCATCAACAGCGATTCCCTGCACACCTGGGCGCTGCCCGGGCTGGCGGCCGTGGCGGACAGGGTCCAGTTGGAGATTCTGCGCGAGGACCAGGATTACTCGCTGGAGCTCCTCCGCAGCGGCGCCGCAGCCGCTGCCATCACCACCACGGCCAAGGCGGCGCCGGGCTGTTCCTCGCGGCGCCTGGGCGTCATGCGCTACCTGCCGGTCTGCACGCCGGACTTCGCCGCCCGGTGGTTCCCCGCGGGGGCAGCGCCGGAAACGCTCACCGCCGCTACGGTCATCATCTTCGACCGCAAGGACGACCTGCAGGACCGGTACCTGCGGTCGGTGAGCCGCCAGGCACTCCAGCCGCCCCGGCACTATGTCCCGGCGGCCCACGAGTTCGGCGAAGCGATCCGCTGGGGGATGGGCTGGGGGCTGCTCCCCGAGATCGAGGTGTCGGAGGAACTGAGGCGCGGCACGCTGGTCTCCCTGGACCCCGCCGCGCACGTCGACGTGCCGCTCCACTGGCAGCAGTGGCGGCACGGATCGGCGGCCCTCGAGGAGGTCGCAGCGGCAATCCAGGCCGCCGCCCGCCCCCTCCGGTGAGACAGACCATGCCGCGGCGTCCCGGTTGGCAGGAACTCGACTAGACATGGCCGATTTCCGCCAGCCCCGGGGCCGCCGCGCGGACTAGATTGGCAGCATGGCCACCACCGCCCAGACAGGCTCCCCCCAGCCGGACAGCACGCACCAGGACGGCACCCACGAAGTGCCGCCGCGCGCTCCCGCCCCCGCTCCCCCGTCCAAGACCCTGCAGCCGGGCCAGATCAGCCGGCTGGGCATCGCCGCCGTCGTGGTCACCGTGGTGCTGTGGGCGTCCGCCTTTGTCGGCATCCGGGCCGTGGGACCGAGCTTCTCCCCCGGTTCCCTGACCCTGGGCCGGCTGGCGATTGCCGCCGTCGTGCTGGGCCTGGTGGTGCTGCCGCAGCTTCTGAAGACCCGCAACCTCCCCCGGGGCCGCGAATGGTGGCCCATCCTGGCCTACGGCGTTATGTGGTTCGGCGGCTACAACGTGGCGCTGAACGCGGCGGAGCACCTCCTCGACGCCGGCACGGCCGCCCTGCTCATCAACGTCAACCCGATCCTGGTCGCCATCATGGCCGGCGTGATCCTCAAGGAGGGCTTCCCGCGCTGGCTGATCATCGGCAGCCTCGTCGCATTCGGCGGGGTCGCGGTAATCGCCCTGGGTTCCGGCCAGCGGTCGACGGCGGACGTCGCCGGGGTGCTGCTGTGCCTGCTGGCGGCGGCCCTCGCCGCGGTGAGTGTGATCGTGCAGAAGCCGGTGCTGCGGAAGTTCCCCGCCGCCCAGGCCACTTGGTTCGGCATCATGGTCGGCGCCATCTGCTGCCTGCCCTTCAGCGGCCAGCTGATCTCCGAACTGCAGGCGGCCCCGCTGCCGGCCACCCTGGGCCTCGTCTACCTCGGCGTTTTCCCCACCGCGATCGCCTTCACCACCTGGGCCTATGCCCTGTCGCTGATCGACGCCGGCCGGCTCGCCGCCACCACCTATCTGGTGCCCGGCACCACAATCCTGATCTCCTGGCTGGTGCTCGGCGAGATCCCCACGATCTGGGGCCTGGTCGGCGGCGCGATCTGCCTCGTGGGCGTGGGTCTGACGCGGCGCCGGTCCCGCTGATTCGGCGCTAGAGTTTCAGCTATGCCCGCCTCCCTGCCGCCAGGTCTCCCGATCATTCCGGACAACCCGGACGACGGCGGGAACGGCGACGGCGGGAACGGCCACGGCCACGTGCCGTTCCCGATGTCCGAGACCGACTTCGAGGCCGCGGTGAGCGACGCCCTGGACCGGATCCCGCCGGACCTCGCCAAGACCATGAACAACGTGGCCATCTTCATCGAGGACGACTACATCCCCCAGCCCGGCGAGGATCCGGACACCGTGCTGCTGGGCCTCTACGAGGGCGTGCCCCTGACCGAACGGGACTCGTGGTGGGACGCCGGCTCGCTGCCGGACCGCATCACGATCTACCGCCAGCCGATCCTGGACATCTGCGAAACACGCGAGGACGTCATCCACGAGGTGACGGTCACCGTGGTCCACGAGATCGCACACCACTTCGGCATCAGCGACGATCGCCTGCATGAGCTCGGCTGGGGCTAGCCTTGTAGGCATGGGACACGACCACAGCCACTCACACGGCCTTACCGGCACGGCCAAGCACCGGAAGCGCCTGGTCGCCGTCCTGGCCATCACCCTCGCCGTCGTCCTGATCCAGATCGTCGGCGCGCTGATTTCCGGCTCCCTGGCCCTGCTGGCCGACGCCGGGCACATGCTGTCCGACGCGGCCGGGGTCTTCATCGCCCTGCTGGCCGCCTGGATCGCCGCCCGGCCGGCGAGCGAGCAGCGCACCTACGGCTACCAGCGCGCCGAGGTGCTGGCCGCCCTGGCCAACGCCCTGGTCCTGATTGTGATCTCGGTGGTCATCTTCACGGAGGCGATCCGCCGGCTTGGCTCCGCCCCCGAGGTGCAGACCGACGTCATGCTTGCCGCGGCCGTCCTCGGCGCCGTCGCCAACCTCGTGTCCCTGCTGATCCTGCGCCGCGCCCAGAAGGAGAGCCTCAACGTCCGCGGCGCCTACCTTGAGGTCCTGGGCGACCTGCTCGGCTCCTTCGCCGTCATCGCCGCCGCCGTCGTCATCATGGTCACGGGCTTCCAGACGGCGGACACCATCGCCTCGATCGTCATCGCGCTGATGATCCTGCCGCGGGCCTGGCACCTGCTCCGCGACGTGGTGGACGTGCTGCTCGAGGCAACCCCCAAGGGCGTGGAAGTGCAGATGATCCGCGAGCACATCCTTGCCGTGGAGGGTGTGGTGTCCGTGCACGACATCCACATCTGGACCATCACCTCCGGCGTGCCCGTGTTTTCCGCCCACGTGGTGGTGGAGGATTCGGCCCTCGGCGCCCGCGGCGCCGACCAGATCCTGGACAAGCTTGTCAGCTGCCTGGGCTCGCACTTCGACACCGAACACTGCACTTTCCAGCTGGAACCGGTCTCCCACGCGGAGCACGAATCCCACCAGCACGCCTGAGCCCGGCCCCGCATTACTGGCCGGAGGCCCCTGTCAGGAGAGCACGTCTTTGGTGACGAACCGGCCGTAGGCGAGCGCGCCGAACACGGCGACGTAGCCGCCCTGCAGCAGTGCATTGGTGAGGAAGGAATCCCACGCAATGGGCTGGCGAAGCAGGTCGGCGAAGTCCAGCCAGTAGTGGCTGAACAGCCACGGGTGCAGCCATTCCAGCTGCGGCAGCGCGTCGAGGACCTGCGAGACCACCGCGAGCACCACCGTGGACGCCATCGCGCCCACGGGGACGTCCGTGAGTGTGGACATAAAGAGCCCGATCGCCGACAGCCCCGTCAGCGACACGGCAAGATAGGCGGCAATCAGCAGCAGCCGCTGCAGCGCCTCCGCGGCCCCGATCGAATCCCCGGAGAGCAGCGTGACCGGCCCCACGGGGAAGAGCGCCGCACCGATGCCGGCCCCGACCAGCGCCACCACGAGCGGCGCAGCGACGGCGAAGGCCACGGCCCCGGCGTATTTCACGAGCAGCAGCCGGATCCGGCCCGCGGGCGCCACCAGCAGGTACCGCAGCGTCCCCAGTCCGGCCTCGCCGGCCACGGTATCGCCGGCCACCACCCCCACGGTCAGCGGCAGAAACAGCGGGACGGAAACCAGCATGGCGGTCACGCCCACGAACAAGCCGTTCTGCGTAATGCGGTCCAGGAACGCCGGTCCCCGGCCCGGCGGCACGGCGGAGGACAGCCGCACTGCCACGGCGATCAGGATCGGAATGGCCGCCAGGGCGCACAGCATGGCCCAGGTCCGGCGGCGGCGGAAAAGCACCCCAAGCTCGGACGCGAGCAGACCGCGGCCCCACTGCCCCCGCTGCGTGGTCGCGGATTCTTTACTGGACAACGTCAAAGCCCTCCCCCGTCAGCGCCACGAAGCGGTCCTCCAGGCTGACCTGCTCGGTGGCGAAGCCCCGGACCCGGACGCCGGCGGCCACCAGGGCGGCCACCACGGCCTCGGGTGCCACGGCTCCGTTCCCTGCCGCCTCGGGGAGCGGCGCGTAGAGCACCTCGGCGCCGCCGTACGCTGCGCTGCCGGAACCTGTGGCCGCGCTCAGGCCCAGCCGGGCCAGCACGTCGGCCGCGGTCCCTGCGTCGGGCGTCAGGACCCGGATCCGTGCCTGCCCGCCCTGGCGCAGTTCCTCCAGGGTTCCCTGCGCCACCAGCCGGCCCGCGCTCATGATGGCGGCGTGGGTGCAGATCTGCTCCACCTCGGCCAGCAGGTGGCTGGAGACAAATACGGTGGCGCCGTCGGCCGCGAGCGAGCGGACCAGGCTGCGGACTTCCCGCGTGCCCTGCGGATCCAGCCCGTTTGTGGGTTCGTCCAGAATCAACAGGTCCCGGGGGGCGAGCAGGGCATTGGCGATGCCGAGCCTCTGCTTCATGCCCAGCGAATAGGCGCGGACCTTTTTGTCAGCGGCATGCGTCAGCCCCACCCGGTCCAGCGCCGACTGGACCCGCGCCTTCCGCGTGGCCGCGGGAACATGCGGGTCGGCGGCGTCGAACCGGTGCAGGTTGGCCGCGCCGGAGAGGAAAGGATAGAAAGCCGGTCCCTCGACCAAAGCACCCACGCGGGGCAGCACACCGTGCAGTTGCCGCGGCATTTCCTCGCCGAGGAGCCGGACGGAGCCACCCGTGGGTGCGGCGAGACCGAGCATGAGCCGGATCGTGGTGGTCTTTCCCGAGCCGTTGGGACCCAGGAAGCCGAAGACGGACCCCTTGGGCACGGCCAGGTCAACGCTGTCGACCGCCAGCTGGTGGCCGAAGCGCTTGCTGAGACCGGTCGTCTCGATGCTCAGTTCCGTCGCCGGCGCGGCGGCGGTCACGCGGCGGACACCGGGCGGTTCACCGAGTGGTTCCGCGGGTGGTTCACCGCGGCGTCGCGGCGGCCTGCAGCCGCTCCAACGGCACGGAACCGGCGAGGATGCGCCCGTCGTCGAGGATCAGCACATTCAGCAGCGACGTCGAGACGAGCCGTCCGCCCGGGACGGCAACTGCGGCCTGCTCCAGCAGGGCGGCTGCGCCGGACCCGGTTCCCTCCGGGTCGGAGGTTCCAGGCCGCAGCGGGTTGGCGGTCGCAGGGTCCGGGGTTCCGTCCTGTAGCTGTGCCTGGCCCGGCAGCGCCACGGCCCCGGCCGGGAATTCGAGCACCGAGGCCCAGCCCGTGCCGGTGACGGTCGGCCGCTTCGCAGCCTTCGCCGCGTCGGCGTCCGACGGCGGCACGGCGGCGGCGGCCTTGTGGTCCGGCACCGGAATTTCCTCCACGGCGGCCCCGGGCGGCGGGGTGAAGTTGAAGATGGCGGCATCCGGGGCCTCAAGCGTGAGGCTCGTGTAGGCGACGCTGAAAGCCGGCTCGGCCTGTCCCCGCGCCTTCACTTCGACGCCAAGCGGAAGTCCGCTGTCGCCGTCGACCGCGATGGCGACGGATTCCACCAGGGTGGCCTCCGACGTCGGGGTCAGCTGGAGATTGTAGGCTGCCCGTCCGGCGACCTGGACATCCGCTCCGACGGTCACGTCGGTGCTCGCGTCGAGTTTGGCGAGCAGTTTGTCGGCCAGCTCCTCGGGGGTGGCTACGGTTCCTGGATGCGATTCGTGGCGGCCGTCAGCATCGGCGGGAAGCTGGGCGTGGGCGGCAGTGTTGTCCTTGGAGTTGTAGAACCAGAGCTCATCACCGTTCCGGACCGCGTTCCGTTCCGCCATCCGGTCCATGACCTGCACCCGGGCCTTCTCCGGCCCGTCCCGGTAGACGCGGGCGGTGTGCGGTCCGGTCAGCAGTTCCAGCCAGGCGGTCTCCGGGGACCCGGCACCGGCCTTCGGAAGTGCCGGCAGGCCCATCTCGGAGGTTTGTTCCAGCGTCCCGGACAGGGATTTCTCGCCGTGCTGGGCGACCATCAGCAGCACCTGCTGCGGGGTTTTCTCCGGCAGCGGGTCTCCGGCGCTCGCGGGAAGGGATCCGGACAGGACACCGGCCGCGATCACGGCGGGCACCACGGCGGCGGGCATCCAACGCAGCCATTTGCGCGTCATCGTGACCGCGCTCCAACCTTGCAGTTCATGATTCAACACTACGCCCGGGATTGTCCCGTTTCACCCTTCCCCGGCGGATTGGTCCGGGCGGTCCTGTCTGACGGTGCCGGCGGCGCCGTCGACCGTGACGCTGTGCCCGGTGACGATCAGCGAGGTGGCGTCCGGAACCCCGACCACTGCCGGGATCCCGTACTCGCGGGCGACGACGGCGCCGTGCGAGTTGGGGCCGCCCATTTCCATCACCAGTCCGCCGGCGGTCAGGAACAGCGGCGTCCAGCCCGGGTCCGTGGACGGCGCCACGAGGATCTCGCCCGGCTCCAGGTGCGCGCCCTGCGGCTCCAGGATGACGCGGGCTGGGGCGGTGACCGTGCCCGCCGACGCCGGAGTTCCCGTCAGCAGGCCCGCGGGTCCGGCCTCCGCCCCGGCGGCGCCGGCCTGCAGCGCCTCAGGTTCCGTTCCGTCCGAGAGCAGTACCCGCGGGATGTGCCGGCGGCCCAGTTCCTGGGCATACGCTGCGCGGCGCTGCGCCACGACGTCGTGCAGTTCCCTTCCCGCGAGGCCTTCGCGGACCTCGGGCAGGTCCAGGAAGAAGACGTCGTCCGCTGCAGTGATGCTGCCGGCGGCCGCGAGTTCGGCCCCGATGGCCTGGAGCTGCCCGCGCACCGCGGCCAGGGCCTCGACGATGTGGTACTTCGGCAGTTCCCGCAACCCGGCAAACATCCTGGTGCGTTTCAGCGCCGCCCGGACCAGCGCTGCTCGCAGCCTGCCCCGTTCCCCCGCGGCGGCGGTAAGCCGCTCCACCTGGGTCTCGGCGTCACGTGCCGCTTTGCTGAACAGCCGGTCCGGGGCCTGGCCGGGGTCGTCCAGCCGCAGGTAGTTGGCCAGGACGCCGAGGATATGGGCCGGGTCGTCGGACCAGCGCGGCATCCCGAGGTCTATTTCCGCCACGGCGCGGTGCCCGTAGCGGCCCAGGAAGCCGGCGAGCCCGGACTGCATGACGGCGGGCAGTTCGCGGGCCCGGTAGCGGCGGACCAGCTCCGGCACCCCTGTTTCATCGAACACAGCACCCTCAAACATCGCGGCGGATCCGGCGTCGGCCCGGATGGCTGAGGCGAGCTGCCAGAGTGCCAGGTCCATTTCGGTGGTCACGTTGTTGGGAAGTCCGCGCAGCACCGGCTGCAGTGCTCCCGGGCCGGCCGCGGGTCCCAGCAGCCGGCCGGCGGCCGCCAGGAGCGCAAAGCCCAGGGCGGGCAGCGGCAGGATGTTGGGCACCACCGGAAAGAGCTCCTGCCCGAGGATGCGTTCCACGTGGTCCAGCCGCTGCACCGGGGTGGACCCGGCCGGCACGACGAGGGCGGCCCTGAACCGTTCGCCGAACCGTTCCGCCCGGCGCAGCGCGGCCTCGGGCCGGAACAGGGCGCGGAGCAACGTCTCCGGGACCCTGGCCCGCGCCGCCACCGGGCCGACGTGCCGCAGCACCCGCCAGGGGGACCTGCTGGTGACGGACCAGCGGGGATCTGCGAACAGCCGCCGCAGCACGGCCGCGGAGCGGGCCTCCATGATGTCGAACACGCGCGGCACGATGGCCCGTCCCACGGCGCTGCGCACCACCGGGGTCAGATCGAAGAAGAGGCGCTGGCCGGCCTGGACGTAGGGCGCCGGCCCGTCGTGCGGGACGGGGACATCGAACCCCGCGGCCCGTGCCACGGACGAGGCAATCAGCCGGAAGCCGGCCAGCCCCATCGAGGTCAGCGGGCGGGTCAGGCCCTGGGCCAGGCTGAAGCACAGGTAGACGCGTGTCCCGTCCCGGCCGGGCCGCGGCTCCGGCAGCGGGTAGAGGGTGGTGATGGGCCGCGACTGTGTCAGCCATGCGGCTCCGCTGCCGTCAATGGCCCATTCGAGGTCCTGCGGCGCGCCAAAGTGCACCTCCGCGCGCCGTCCAAGGCGCTCCAGCGCCAGGAGCTGGGCTTCGTCCAGGCAGGGCTGGGACCCGGAACCGGTCTGCTCGATCCGTTCGGTTCCGCCGCCCGGCCGTGGCCGGATGGCCATCCGTTTGCTCCCGGTCCGGCGCTCGAGGATCCGCCGCGTGGCGCTGTCGACAACGAAGTGGTCCGGGTTGACCGCCCCGGACACCACGGCCTCGCCCAGCCCGGGGCTGGCGTCGATGACCGCCTCATGCCGCCGTCCGGTCACCGGATTCGCGGTAAACAGGACACCGGCCACGGCCGCGTCCACCATCTGCTGGACCACGACGGCGAGCGACACCGCTGCGGGGCTGATCCCGTGGGTGGCGCGGTAGCTCACGGCGCGGTCCGTCCAGAGCGACGCCCAGCACTGCCGGACGGCGGCCAGGACCGCGTCGGCGCCCACGACGTTCAGGAAGGTATCCTGCTGGCCGGCGAAGCTGGCGAACGGCAGGTCCTCGGCGGTCGCGGAGGACCGCACCGCCACGGGCGCGTCCGGTCCCAGTGCCGTGTAGGCAGCCCGGACGGCCTCGGCAACGTCAGCGGGGATGTCAGCGGCCAGGACCAGGGCCCGGGCGGCGGCGGCGAGCCGGGCGAGCCCCGGAAGGTCCTCCGGGGCGGTCTCGGCCAGTCCGGCGTGGATGTTCTCGAGCCCGGCGGGCGCCGTGGCCCGCCGGTAGGCCTGCGTGGTCAGGCAGAAACCGGCCGGAACCGGCAGCCCGGCCCGCCGCAGCTCACCGAGGTTGGCCGCCTTGCCGCCGACGTCGGGCAGCAGCTCCGCGCCGGCCAGTTCCAGTGCGAGCACCAGCTGCTTCACCTGCCGGCCCTCCCTTCAGCGAGGAAGCCTTCCGTCCCGGCCGGGTCCGGGCCCGTCCCGGGGCCGGACTTGTCAGGGCTATGAATCGCCGAGGATGGGTCCGAAATTCACCCGGTCCGCCAGCCGGGGATCGTCCCGGTCCGGGACCACCATGACGGGGCCCTTGGCGTGGTGCAGGATCCCGTCCGAGGTGGACCCGAGCAGCATCCCGGCGAAGCCGCCGCGTCCGCGGGTGCCGACGACCACCAGTTCCACATGCCGGCTGGCCTCGACGAGGATGTCCACCGGCGAGCCATCAACGAGCTGCGTCTCCACTGTGAGGCGGGGAAAATGGCTCCTGATCCAGGCACTGCCGGCCTCAAGCTGGGCCCTGATGTCAGCGAAAAGCGCGTCACGGTCCATCGGCGCGGGAACCCAGGCCAGCGAACCGCTGTACTGCGGGACGGCGCACACCACCCGCAGCGGTGCCGAGAGCCGCTCGGCCTGCGTTGCTGCCTCCAACACCGCCACGCGGGCCTGCTCGGAGCCGTCGACCCCCACCACCACCACGTTTTCGACGGGGACGTGACCGGACTTCGCCCGCTCCGCGAGGACATGCTTGTCGTCGGTGGTCTCGCCCAGGCGGTCGGCGCAGATCAGGGGCACGGTGACCGTGGGGCATTTGGAATGCGCGGGGAGGGCGCTGCTGACGGATCCCAGCAGCCGGCCGACGAAACCGCCCCGGCCCCGGGTGCCGAAGACCAGCAGCTCGGCGGTTTCGGACATCTCCAGCAGGACGCCGGAGGCATCGCCGTTCTCGACGGAGGCGTCGACGTCGATCAGGTACCCGGCCACCTTGTTCACGGCCTGCTTCAGGATGGCCTCAGCGCCTTCGCGGATCACCGAATCATCAACGGTGGCATAACCGCCGTCGAGCCCTGAGGCCGCGAAGATCGGAACGGAATAGGCGGTCACGATGTGCAGCGGACGATTGCGGCGCTCGGCTTCGCGGGCGGCCCAGACCAGGGCGCACTTGCTGTGGTCTGAACCGTCGACGCCGACCACGATCCCCCGGGGAGCCGCAGACCCGCCGGGGGTATCCCCTGCCGGATCCGGATGAACCTGTTCTCGGCCCATGGGGTCCGCCTCCTCGCGATTCTTGCCTGATGTTGCGGCTATTCTGCCAGACGTGTCCGCGTGCAGCGTCCACCGGCGACGCGCCCGAAGAATCCGCGGGCTAGAACCCCTGGTCTTTCCAACTATTCTCGGTTTTCGGGGAACTAGCAAGCGCGCTGCCGGGCCTCCGAACCGGCGATCGTCACGCAGGTTTTGCCCAGTGTTTACAGGGCTGCCGGCGGCCCCGGAGGGCGCGGGAAAAAGCCCTCGGCGCCGCCCGAAAAGCCCGGAAATTCCCGGATGAGCCAATGTGGCGGCTGCTCTATCCAAGGCCGGAAATGTTAGGTAGTCTTCGAGGCGTTGCTGAACCGAGACTCGTGTTTCAGAACGCGAATCCTGCTGCTGTTGCGGTGAGAGGCGCGTTCGGGCGGGCAGCGGACAGCGTCCGGGGCATCGGCCCCGCGACTGGCACCATTCGAGGAGGGACCCTGCAGTGTCGACCATGCCCATGTCCGGTGGTATCGAACGGACCGCAGCCGTCGTGATCGGCACCGGCCTGTCGGGGCTGGCGGTTGCCAGCGAGCTGCAGCGACGCGGCGTGGACTCCATCATTGTGGACGGGCTCGATCTGCTGGGCGCCGGGCATCCGGCCAACACCTCCTCCCTGCAGCGCTGCGACGCGGCCGACGCCGCCAGCCTCCGGGAGCGCAACGAGATCCTCCGGCACCTGCGGAACTACGCCGCCAGCCACAAGCTGGATGTCCGGAACAACATCCGGGCCCTGCAGCTGGACCACGTCGACGCCGGCGTCACCGGCCCGGCCCAGCAGTGGGCTGTGCGCACGCCCGGCGGCGTCCTCCTGGCGGACCACCTCGTCCTGACGCGCTGCGCCCACAGCCAGCTGCGCCGGATGCTCTCCGAGCTCGGCATGACCGCGGGGCAAAACCTGATGGCGGCCATGCACGCCGTCGGGATGTACCTGGTGGGCGTGGGCGAACTCATCACACCGACGCCGAAGGAAGTGCTGCGCCAGGCGAAGGTCGTGGGCCAGGCGATCTCCGCCAAGGTCCACCCCGACGGCTTTCCCGCCGCCCTCACGGGCTACTACGATCTCGCCTCGCCGGCCTAGCCGCAGCTCGCCGCCCGGAGTTATGCGGTGTCGGGGTTAGGTGGTGACTGAGTTAGCCGGGGAAACGGCGCTGCGTCTGATCAGCTTTTCGTGTCGCTGCCGGAGTCCGGCTTGAGCCGGCTCTTGGCCATCAGGCCCAGGACCACCAGGATGCCGATGGCCGTTCCGACAAAGATCACAATGCTCCAGGGGAACGGCTCGGCGGAACTGACCGGCTGCGATGGCGCCGGCGTGGTGCCCGGCTGGGCGGTTCCCATCGTGGGGACTGCGGCGGCCGCCGTCGAGCCCGCCGCTCCGGTTGTGGCCGTGAACGTGAAGCTGCCTTCGATCGGGTGTGAATCCGAGCTGACGACGCGCCAGACCACCGTGTAGGCCCCGGCCGGGGCGCCGGCCTTGAGCTTCTGCGAGGCGACGTTGTCCACGATCTCGACGGCGCCGTCGGACCAGTTGGTGCCGGCGGCATCGTTCACGAGGATCTGCGACCCCAGCGCCAGCGGATTCTTGTTGAAGGTGACCGAGACCTGCTCCGGCGGCGCCGCCACCGTGGCCCCGGAGGCCGGGCTGGTGGATTCGGCGGCATCGTGGGCCGAGGCCGGGGCAAGCGCGCCGAGCAGGGCGGCGGCGAGGATCAGGGCGCCCAGGAGGGCACTTGAAAGCTGGCGGATGAGGCGCATGGAAAAGCTGCTCCTAGTGTTGGCTTCCTTACAGACTAGGCGAAATCGCGGGGTCGGCCCTCGGGCGCCAAATAGGATTAGGGCAATACACATCACTCCCGGAGGACTAATGCAAGATCTAATGCTCAAGCAGGGCTCTGCACTCGACCGGTACTTCAAGATCTCCGAGCGCGGGTCGAACTTGTCGCGGGAGATCCGGGGAGGCTTCGCCACGTTCTTCGCCATGAGCTACATCGTGGTGCTGAACCCGCTGATCCTCTCCGGTCCCGATTCCTCCGGCGCCACCCTCGGCTTCCCTGCCGTCGCCGCCGTCACCGCCTTTGTGGCCGGCATCCTGACCATCCTGATGGGCGCGTGGGCCAAGCACCCCTTCGCGCTGGCAACGGGTCTGGGCGTCAACGCCTTCGTCGCCGTCACGGTGGCCACCAACCCCGGCCTGACCTGGCCGGACATGATGGGCCTCGTTATGCTCTCGGGCATCACTATGCTGATCCTGGTCCTCACCGGCTTCCGGACCGCGGTCTTCAAGGCGGTCCCGGAAGGGCTGAAGACCGCCATCGTGGTGGGCATCGGCCTGTTCATCGCCCTGATCGGCCTGGTCAACGCCGGCTTCGTGCGCCGCATCCCCGATGTTGCCGGCACCACCGTGCCGGTCGGCCTGGGCTTCGACGGCAAGCTGCTGGGCTGGCCCACGCTGGTCTTCGTCTTCGGCCTGATCCTGACCATCGCCCTCGTGGTCCGCAAGGTCAAGGGCGCGATCCTGATCGGCATCGTTGCCTCGACGATCCTGTCCGTGATCCTGGAATTCACGCTGCATATCGGCCCCAGCTTCGACGGCACGACCTACAACCCGCAGGGCTGGTCCCTCGTGGCGCCGGCGTTCTCGGAATGGGCGGCCCCGGACCTGTCGCTGATCGGGCAGGCCAACCCGTTCGGCGCCTTTGAGCACCTCGGCTTTGTCGCCGCGACCCTGCTGGCGTTCGTGATCCTGCTCAGCATCTTCTTCGATGCCATGGGCACCATGGTGGGCCTGGCCACGGAGGCCGGCAGCATCGACAAGGACGGCAACATCCCCAACGTGGACCGCGTGCTGCAGGTGGACGCGCTCGGCGCGATCATCGGCGGCGGCGCTTCGGTCTCCTCGAACCAGATCTACGTCGAATCCGGCGCCGGCATCGGCGAAGGCGCCCGGACCGGCCTGGCCTCGGTCGTCACCGGCCTGCTGTTCCTCGTGGCCATGTTCTTCACCCCGCTGATCAACCTCGTGCCGTTCGAGGCCGTCGCCCCGGCGCTGGTCATCGTCGGCTTCATGATGGTCTCCCAGGTCGGCAAGATCGACTGGCAGGACCTGGGCATCGCGATCCCGGCCTTCCTGACCTTCACGCTGATGCCGTTCACCTACTCGATCGCCAACGGCCTGGGTGCCGGCTTCATCACCTTCGTCCTGATCCGCACCTTCCAGGGCCGCGCACGCGAGGTGCACCCGCTCATGTGGGCTGTGGCCGCGGCGTTCCTGCTGTTCTTCGCCATCGGCCCGATCGAGGCCGCGCTGGGGATGCACTAGGCACCTTCCGCTCCCCCTCCGCCGGGGGGGGGGGGGGGGGGCGCCGGAATTTAAGAGAAATAAGGGGGGGGGGGGCGGTGGGGGGGGGGGGTGGTGGGGGTTGGGGGGGTGGTGGTGGTGGTGGACCTCCCC
>NZ_JAUSSN010000004.1 GCF_030812335.1 Pseudarthrobacter oxydans | reverse complement strand
CGTGGTCAGGGCCTGGCTCTGATCCAGCAGGGCGCCGGCGGCGTTTTCGCTCACCGTCAGGACACACGCGAGCTCCGCGATCATCGCCATCTCCTGGACGGTGCGGTCATGAAGGGACGCCGTCGGGGACGCCATCGCCCGGGTCGCCTCCGCGTAATCCGCGGTCAGGCGAACCTTCAACGCCGCGAACCGGGCCTCCTCCCGCGCCGCCTCGGCGAGCCCGTCCAGACAGGCATCCGCCCGATCCCGCAACGGATCAGCCCAAGGATCAAGCTCGGCGTCCCGCAGCGACTCGGCATCCCGGAACCGAACGGCGCCCGACTGATCAATGCCCGGCTGTTCAATGCCCGACTGAACAATGCCGGACTGATCAGCATTGTCCGCCCCGGCGCCGCTGATTGCAGCCAGCTCGGCAACGGACGCGGCGACGGCCGCCAGGGCCGCCATGCTCTCCGCACTCCAGACTCTTCCGAGATCCACAAAAACATCACCACGAAGCACCGACAGTAATGGTGGACCGTGTTGGCAGGCGACGCTGGCACCGGCTGACGCGCCGGCGTGGGCCGGCGCTTAGAGAATCTTGAGCTCCTGTAGGCTTTTCGCCATGCCTGCACCGTCCGGGGAGTAGATCCACGGAACGTTGGAGCCTGTGTGGTCGCCGGTCTCCGAGTGCCCACCGGCCAGGACGGCTTCGCTGGCCGAGAGCTGCCGGATGCCGATGGCGGCCACCAGGTCTCCGTGCTGCTGGGCGAAGTGCGAGTAGATCGCTTCGTCGTGCTGGCCGTTGTCTCCGAAGAGCAACCAGCGCATGTTCGGGAACTCCTCGGCTAGCAGGTCCAGGTTGCGGCGCTTGTGCTCCTGGCCGCTGCGGAACCAGCGGTCGTGGGTGAGGCCCCAGTCGGTGAGTAGCAGGGCGCCGGACGGATACATGTTGCGGGTGATGAAGCGCCCCAGGGTGGGGGCGGCGTTCCACGGCCCGGTCGACAGGTAAATGACCGGGGCCTCCGGGTACTCCACCATGATCCGGTCCATCAGCACGGCCATCCCGGGGGTCGCCATCCGGGCGCGCTCGTTGAGTACGAAAGTATTCCAGAGCGCAAGGAACGGCCTCGGGAGCGCCGTGACCATGATCGTGTCATCGATGTCGGAGACGATCCCGAGCTTGGTGTCGGGAGAAATGACGAAGATCTTCGCCGAAGCCGGCTTGGTCCCCTCGGCGCGGAGCACCGCGGTGTGCCACCCCGGGGTGAGCTCCACCTGCACAACGGTGTCCACGAGTCCGCCGCGGTCCGCATGCACCCGGGCGGTCACTCCGCCGATCTCGATCTCTACCTCGGAGTACTGGATCGGGACGGACGTGAAGGCCCGCCAGCCGCGGATGTTCTGGTTGCCGTTTTGCGCTGCCTGCTCAACCCGGCTGCCGGGGTGGGGCTTGCTGGTCAGTACCACCCGGCCGAGGACCCGGACCCAAGTGGTGGATCCGTAGCCTTGGTAGGCAACGGTCGTCGGGACAAAGTCCCAGCGCCGGGCCGCTTTCAGGCGGGCACGGTTAACGGTGTCCGAGACCAGGTGCGCCAGGCGAAACGCCCGGTTGCCGGTGATTGGTTGCTGCCGGGGAGATTCCTGTGACGCCAATTCCATGCCTCCACTCTCCCACAAGGGTCGGTCCCGCCGCGGACCGTGTCCGGAAACGCTACGTTTCAGTTGACGCCCAGCACATCCCTCAGCACCGTGGCGTTACGCACGGCGTTCCCGCCGCCGTCGTTGTTGAAATACACAAAGACCTCCTTGCCGGCCACCTGCCATTCACGGATCCGGTCCGCCCACCAGCGCAGCTCGTCGTCCGAATAGGAGCCGCCGTAGAGGTGCTCCCAGTCCGGACCGTGCAGCCGGACGTAGACGAATTCCGCGGTGGCCCGGAGGATGCACGGCAGTCCGGCGCCGCTCATGACGCAGTAGGCGGCGCCATGCCGTTCCAGCAGCGTGTAGACCTCCGGGGCGTCCCAGCTCGGGTGGCGGAATTCCACGCTGACCCGGATCCAGTCGGGCAGCGCCGCCAGGAAGTACTCCAGCCGCGCGTCGTCCCGGGCAAAATTCGGCGGCAGTTGGACCAGCAGCACTGCCCGTTTGTCGCCGAGTTCGTGCCAGCAGCGGGCGATCCGTTCGATCCAGACCTCCGGGGAGTAGAGCTTTTTGCCGTGGGTCAGTCCGCGGGGGGCCTTGACGGACAGCAGGAACCCCGGCGGAAGCCGACGGCGCCAGCTGGCGAAGGACGTGTCCCGGGGCCACCGGTAGAAGCTGGCGTTGAGCTCCACCGTGGTGAAGCGCGCCGCGTAGTGCGCCAGCCGCTCCCGCGCCGGCAGCCCCGGCGGGTAGAGCACGTTCTCCCAGTGGTCATAGCTCCAGCCGCTGGTGCCGATGTGCACAGGTCCATGCTGGGTCGCTTGGTGGTCCATCCCGCCATCCCCTTTCCGGGCAGGCCTCCGGGCCGGCCATGCCTAGACTTCCCCGGTCTAGTCGCCGGCATGCAGGGACGTTGTTCCGAAGTTCCGTTCCAGCATCTATGGATCCTAGTCCTGGGGATACCGGTGTGGCACTGTATGTCCCATGGCTCGCATTGAGGATTACGCACTGGTCGGCGATCTCCAGACTGCGGCCCTGATCAGCACCGAGGGTTCGATTGATTGGCTCTGCCTGCCGCGCTTCGACTCGCCGGCCTGCTTCAATGCCCTGCTGGACACTCCCCGGGCGGGGCGCTGGCTGCTGGCGCCGGCGGACGGCGGTGAATGCGCCCGAAGGCACTACCGCAAGGGCACTCTCATCCTGGAAACCGAATGGGAGACGCCCTCGGGAAAGGTCAGGGTCATCGATTTCATGCCGCCCCGTGACGCGGTAGCGGACATCGTGCGGATCGTTGTGGGCATCCGAGGAACGGTCAGGATGCGCGGTGAGCTGGTCCTGCGTTTCGACTACGGCCACATTGTCCCGTGGGTCCGCCACGACGATCAGGGGATCCACGCGATCGCCGGTCCCGATGCCGCGTATCTCGTGACCGAGGCGCCGCTCCGGGGCGAACGCCTGCGTACCATCAGCGATTTCACCGTCAAGGCCGGGGAGCGGGTCCCGTTTGTGCTGACCTGGGCGCCGAGCCATCTGGACCGTCCCCGCGCCGTGGACCCGGAACCGGTGCTCGCTTCGACTGAGGATTTCTGGCGGCTCTGGACTGCCAAGTGCACGGTCGCCGGGCCGTACCGCTCGGCCGTGCAGCGATCTCTGATCACCTTGAAGGCACTCACGTTCGCCCCTACCGGAGGGATCGTGGCGGCGGTGACAACTTCCCTGCCGGAGGAGCTCGGTGGCGAACGGAACTGGGACTACCGGTTCTGCTGGCTCCGTGATGCCACCCTGACGCTTCAGGCGCTGCTCGCGGCCGGATACACGGAGGAGGCCGCCTCCTGGCGTGACTGGTTGCTGCGGGCAGTCGCGGGAGACCCCAAGGACCTGCAGATCATGTACGGCATCCATGGCGAGCGCCGCCTCCCCGAGGTGGAACTGCCCTGGTTGCAGGGATACGAGAATTCCGCTCCCGTCCGGACCGGCAACGGTGCGGCCGGGCAGCTCCAGCTCGATGTCTGGGGCGAGGTGCTGGACTGCCTGTCGCTGACCCGGAACTCGCTGCTCACCAGCACCGACGAATCATGGGACCTCCAGCTAGCCCTGATGGAACACCTCGAGACGGCCTGGGACCGGCCCGACAACGGGCTCTGGGAGATGCGCGGGCCCCGACGGCACTTCACCCACTCCAAGGTGATGGCGTGGGTGGCGGCCGACCGTATGGTGAAGGGCGTCCGGGACTTCGGCCTGGCCGGACCCGCGGACCGCTGGGAGGAGCTCCGGGACACGATCCGGGCCGATGTCATGGCCAAGGGGTTCGACGTCGACAGAAACACCTTCGTGCAGTCCTACGGGCGGCCGGAGCTCGATGCGAGCCTGCTGCTCATCCCGCGCGTCGGGTTCCTGGCCCCGGATGACCCGCGGGTGATCGGGACGATTGATGCCGTCCAGCGGGAGCTGACCCATGACGGCTTCCTGCGCCGCTACAAGCCGGCAGAATGCGACGACGGGCTGCCGGGCGGGGAGGGAGTGTTCCTGGCCTGTTCGTTCTGGCTGGTCGAGGCGCTCCTGGGGGCAGGGCGGCACCGCGAGGCGCGGGAACTGTTCGAGCGGCTGCTCGCGCTGCGCAACGACGTCGGACTCCTCAGCGAGGAATGGAGCATCGAGGACGGGCGGCAGCTGGGAAATACGCCGCAGGCGTTCAGCCATTTCGCCCTCGTGATGAGCGCCCTCGAGCTGCACGAGGACGGCGTGCGGCGCAGCGACTCTCCGTCGGCGGGGCCCTGATCCAAAGCGCCGCGCGGGCCGAAGTCCGCTCTCAGTTACCCCGGCCGAGGTTTTCTTCAAGTCCTTAGATAAGTATACTTACTAATACCCTAGTGTGGGGGTAAGGATTAAAGGAGTGTGCGATGGCTGGATATTTCGAGCTCGTGGATGCGCCCGACGGCGGCTACCGGATTCGGATGCTGGACGGAGCAGGAAGCCTGATGGCTATTTCGGTCACGTTTCCCACAAAGCGCGCAGCTGTGGCCGGTATCGCCCAGGCCCGCGAAATCGCCGGCACTGGGCTCATCCGGGACCGGAGCGCCGGCGGGCAGTCCGCACCGGCGGGACCACTCTCCAGGGTATCGAGGAGGACCGCCGGAGGCGCCGGCCGCGGAACCTCCTTGTCCGGCGGATCGCTGGCAGCCGGAAAACGGGCACGAGCACACCGCTGATGCAAGTCCTGACAGTCCCCTCCGCCGCGGCCCCGCAGTCAGCATGACCGCCGCACCGCCCCGTGGCCCGCGCCGGGCGGCCGTGCTGTTCGACGTCGACGGCACGCTGGTTGACTCCGCCTACCTTCACACCCTGGCCTGGTGGCAGGCTTTCCGGCAGGCCGGTTACGACGTGCCGATGGCGAGCATTCACCGCTCGGTCGGCATGGGCGGGGACAGGATCCTCGCCAGGCTGCTGCCGGACGGCCGGGACAGGAACGAGGACAGCACCATCATGGCCTCGCACGCGGGCGTGTTCGCCACCTTCTGGCCGGCCCTGCGTCCGCTGGAGGGCGCCCGCGAGTTGCTGGCGCGATGCCACGAGGACGGGCTCGCCGTCGCGCTCGCCTCCTCCGCCCGGCAGCGGGACCTTGAGGTGCTGCGGGCCGCGATCGGCGCCGACGCCTTCATTGACGCGGCCACGAGTTCGGCTGACGCGAAGGAGAGCAAGCCGGCGCCGGACATCCTCGTCGCCGCCCTCCACACCGTGGGCGTGCAGGCATCGGATGCCGTCTACGTGGGCGACGCCGTGTGGGACATCTACGCCGCCGGGAAGCTCGACATCCCGGCCATCGGACTGACATGCGGCGGCACCAGCGAAGCGGAACTCCGGGACGCCGGTGCCGTCGAGATCTACACCAGCCCCCGGGCGCTGCTGGAAAATCTCGCGGACAGCGCGATCGGACGGCTCGCCGCCCGGGTCCGCACTATAGCTGAACCGGGAGCCCGCCGCGGGCCGTGAACTCACAAGTCCACCGCCTTGACCGGCGGGTACAGTGTGTCCATGAATCCGTCCAGCGGTAAGGAATCCGGGCCGTCCCGGCAACGGCGGCTGATCTGGCTCGCGGGGCCGCTTCTGGGTGCGGTCCTGCTGGCGGCGGGGGCGGTCTTCCTGTCGCTGCCGGGGCTGGAGGAGTTCGGCTGGTTCGCCTATGCCCCGCTGTCCCGGCAGACCTTTGCGGCCCCGGGCCTGCTGGTCATGGACGCGGAGAAATGGGCGGGCGTCGTGCTGGTCGGTCTCGGACTGTTGACGCTCGCCTTCTGGTCCGGCGTCCTCGCCGGCCGGCACTCCCGCCGGCCCCCCGCTGATGCGGGGTAGACCGGCACATCCCAGGCGGCACTTCGCCGCAATGTTGGCGCGGAACACTGTCATGGTGCGGGATCTGGGCATACGCTAGCCGGATGACACGACATCACCTGCCCGGCCGAGTGGCCGTAGTCACCGGCGCGGGCTCAGGGATCGGCCGGGCAGTCGCCCGGCTCATGCTCGCGGACGGGTACCGGGTGGTGCTGGCCGGCCGGCGGGAAGCGCAGCTGCTGGAGACCGGGGCCGGACATGCCCAGGCGCTCGCCGTGGCCTGCGATGTCACCGTGCCCGACGACGTCGAGCGGCTCTTCGCTGCCGCCCTGGAGCTGTGGGGCCGCGTGGACGTGCTGTTCAACAACGCCGGAGTGTTCGGGCCGGCGGCCTCCGTGGACGAGATCAGCCTCGCGGACTGGGACGCCACCGTGGCGGTGAACCTGACCGGCTCCATGCTGTGCGCCGCTGCTGCCGTCCGGGCCATGAAGTCGCAGTCACCCCAGGGCGGGCGGATCATCAACAATGGCTCGATCGCCGCCCACTCGCCCCGGCCCCGGACGGTCGCCTACACCGTCACGAAACACGCCATGACCGGGCTGACCAAGAGCATCGAACTCGATGGCCGCGGCTTCGGCATCAGTTGCGGTCAGATCGACATCGGCAACACGGCCACCGAGCTGATGGACACGATCGGCGTCGGCTCCGGGGCCGTCCAGGCCGACGGCAGCAGCCGCGTGGAGCCAACCTTCCCGGTCGACGACGCCGCTCGTGCGGTGCTGCTGATGGCCGGGATGCCGCCCTCCGCCAGCGTCGGATCCCTCGTGATTACCGCCGCCGGGATGCCGTATATCGGACGCGGATAGCCCGGACGCCGTCCGTCTAGAGCGGCAGCAGGCCGGATAGGTCGGCGCGCAGCCCGGAGGCCGCCACCCGGCCGGCGCCGACGGCGTCCGCCCAGCTCAACTGGCCGCTGACCATCGACAGCCAGGTGGCGGCGTCGCACTCAATGACGTTCGGGGGCGTGCCGCGGGTATGCCGCGGGCCCTCCACACACTGCGTGACGCCGAACGGCGGGACGCGCACCTCCACTGAATTCCCGGGTGCCCGGGCGGTGACCTCCTCCAGGGAGTAGCGCACCGCCGTCGCCAGCGTGCTGCGGGGGACCTGCGTGCCGGCTCCCGGGCTGGCCGTGTCCGCGGCGTCCGCGGTGTCCCGCCCTGGGGCGTTGGCGGCCTGCCAGGCGGCGAGGGCCGCGCGCCCCTCGTCGAGGGCGATACGACGTCGGGCTACCACCACTGTTTTGCCTCCCGGCCGATCGAAAGCGTTCGCGGCTAGCCGCTCATCTGGCCGCCTCTGGATCCACCCTACCCTCCACCCTTTTCGGCGGCGGCCCCGGCATCCCGGGTTCTCCGGACCCCTATTAACTATGTCGAAAAGCATGTAGCTTGGATATTAAGTAAAATAGATGTAGTTTTACTTGGTGGGTTGCCCCAGCGGAATCCTTGCCTGTTGTCATGACCGACACGGCAAAGTCATAACAGTAAGGATGAGCCAGATGCCGTCTTCCCGGCCTCGCAGAGGGTCCGTGGTTCTGCTGGCGTTAGCGCTGGTCGCGGCACTCACCGGGAGCATGGCGACCGCACCGGACGCCTCCGCTGACGCGGGGTGCGCTGCGGGCACGGCACTTAACATCGTCGCTCACCAGGATGATGACCTGCTGTTCCAGAGCCCCGGGCTCCTCTCGGCCATCCGCGACGGGCTGTGCGTGCGCACCGTCTACCTCACGGCCGGCGACGCCAACGACTCGGAGGCCTACTGGAGCTCGCGGGAGAGCGGCGTGAAGGCCGCCTACGCCCATCTCGCCGGGGTCGCCGACTCCTGGACGACTGCTGACGCCGGTATCGCCGGACACCCGATCCCGGTGGCTACCCTGGACGGTGCAACGCAGCTCTCGCTGGCCTTCATGCGGCTGCCGGACGGATACCGCGATGGAAGAGGCGGGTCGGACTACGGTTACCAGAGCCTGCAGAAGCTCTACAGCGGCGCGATCAGCACGATCACGGCCGTCAACCGGTCCTCCTCGTACACCCTCCCGGAGCTCCGGGCCACCTTGCTGGCGTTGATGAACAGCTACCAGCCGGACCAGATCTCCACGCTGGACTTCGCCGGCACGTACGGCGACGGAGACCACAGCGACCACCACGCCGTCGCCTACCTCGTGCTCGCCGCGCAGCAGCTCTACACCACACCCCACACGATCACCGGCTACCAGGGCTACCCCATCTCCCAGCGCCCGTCCAATGTGGTCGATCCAGATCTGACGGCCAAGACCGACGCCTTCCTGGCCTATGCCCAGCACGATTCCAAGACCTGCACGACGGCCCTTGCATGTTCCCAGAACTCGGTCGGCAGTTGGCTGTCACGGGCCTACACCGTCACGCCGCCTGCAGTGGCGCCGGCGGCGGGCACGGAGACGGTTAACGTTCCAGGCGACCTCGCCAACGTTGCGGCCCTGGCGACGGTCACGGCCAGTTCCCAGAACGACACCGCGGGACAGACTGCAGTGAAGGCCGTCGACGGCGTCATTGCCGGCCACCCGGTCGATTCGACCCGGGAGTGGGCGACCGTGGGTGGCCGGGCCGGAAGCTACCTCGACCTTGCCTTCCCGTCCGCCGTCACCCTGAACCGGGTGGTGTTTTACGACCGGCCGAACGCCAAGGACCAGATCACCGGCGGCACCCTGACCTTCTCTGACGGGACTAGCGTCGCGGTGCCGGCGTTGGACAATGCCGGACAGGCGACCAGCGTCAGTTTCCCTGACACTGCCACCACCAGCGTGCGGCTCACCGTCACCACCGTCAGCGGCACCACCCGAAACGTTGGGCTCGCCGAACTCCAGGTCTACCCGGGCACCGAGGCGCCCGCACCGACCGCGCCTGTGACTGAGGATCCGGCACCGGTCGTGCCTGTGATTGTGGATCCGGCGCCGGTTGTGCCCGTGACTGAGGATCCGGCGCCGGTTGTGCCCGTGACTGAGGATCCGGCGCCGGTCGTGCCCGTGCCAGCCCCCGTCACGGAACCCGTCAACGTCGCGGGCTCGGCGTCGGTCACCGCCAGCTCCCAGAACACGACGTCGGGCCAGACCGCGGTAAAGGCCGTGGACGGTGTCGTTGCCGGTCATCCGGTCGACGCCACCCGGGAATGGGCGACCGTCGGCGGCAAAGCCGGAAGCTACCTCAATCTTGCTTTCCCGGCCGCCGTCACCCTGAACAGGGTGGTGCTTTTTGACCGGCCCAACGCCGGAGACCAGATCACCGGCGGCACCCTGACCTTCTCCGACGGAACCACCGTCCCGGTGCCGGCGCTGGACAACGCCGGCCAGGCGACCAGTATCAGCTTCCCCGACCGCGCCACCACGAGCCTGCGGCTGACCGTCACCACGGTCAGCGGCACCACCAAGAACGTCGGACTCGCCGAACTTCAGGCCTACCCCGGCGTGACGGCCCCGGCCATAACCGCCGCGAACATTGCGGCCCTGGCGTCGGTCACGGCCAGTTCCCAGAACGAGCTTGCGGGACAGACTGCCAGGAAGGCCGTTGACGGTGTCATTGCCGGCTACCCGGTCGACTCGACCCGGGAATGGGTCACCATGGGCGGCAGGGCCGGGAGCTACCTCGATCTTGCTTTCCCGGCCGTTGTCACCCTGAACCGGGTCGTGCTCTATGACCGGCCGAACGCCAAGGACCAGATCACCGGCGGCATCCTGACCTTCTCTGACGGAACCACCGTCCCGGTGCCGGCCCTGGACAATGCCGGCCAAGCGACCAGCATCAGCTTCCCCGACACCGCCACCACAAGCGTGCGGCTGACCGTCACCACCGTCAGCGGCACCACCCGAAACGTCGGGCTCGCCGAATTCCAGGCCTACGCCAGCTGACAACCACCGCCGTCAGGCGGTGCCGGGCAGTGTCCAGTCGGGCAGCGTCCGGTCGGGCCGTGTCGGTCAGACGAGGAGCGCCGAGACGGCGTTGCCCAGGCGGATTTTGCCGACCGGCCGGCCGCCGCCGAGCACGGGGGTGACCACTTTGTCGAGGACACTGGCCACTTCCGGGACGTCGACGGCGCCGGCCGCTGCCAGCAGCGTCAGTCCGACGAGCGTCGTGGCCCGGATGTTGCCGTCGAGGATCTTGATGGCGACCGAGGCACCCGTGGGGGTGGCCATCGCCAGCACGCCCTCGGCGCCGATCTTGGCGAGGATGCCGAGGTCGTCCATGACGATTGTGTTGCATTCGCCCTTGCCCTGCACGGCCCACGGGTAGTCGAGCATGGACGTGGCGATCGTGGCGGCGCGGGCATTCGAATGTTTGTCCCCGGGCGCCTTGGCCAGCTTGGAGAAGGCCCGGGCCAGTCCGGTCAGGGACACGGCGGCCACCGGCGCGCCGCAGCCGTCGATGCCCAGGTGGGCGATGCTTTCGCCGCAGTATTCCTCGATGACGGAGCGGACGCGCTGCTGCAGCGGGTGGTTGGGTTCGAGGTAGCTGTGGGTGTCCCAGCCGTTTTCGGTGCAGGCCCAGAGGAACGCGGCGTGCTTGCCGGAGCAGTTGAAAGCGAGCTTGGACTTGCCCCGCTCGGCGCGGACCAGCCAGTTCCGGGCGGTTTCGTCCTCGGGCCAGGCTGTCGGGCACTGGAGTTGCTCTTCCTTGACGCCGGCGGCCTTGAGCATTCCCTCGACGACGTCCATGTGGTCCAGTGAGCCGACATGGCTGCCGCAGGCGATCGCTGCCTGCGCGCCGCGCAGGGGCACGCCGGACTGCATGGACGCGAGGGCCTGCAGCGGCTTGAGCGCGGACCTGGCGTAGATCGGGGTGGTGATGTCGCCCAGTTCGGTAACGACGGTGCCGTCCCCGGCAAGGAGGACGGCGGAGCCGATGTGCCGGGACTCCACAAAGCCGCTGCGTTCAACCACGGCCAGTTCGACGGCGGACTCGGCGGTGAAGGTGGCGTGAGAATTCAGGGGCATGCAGCAAGTCTATGGTGCCCGCCGGTGATACCCCGTTATTCCACGGTCACCATCAGCGACTGCCAGCCTGAGGCGCCGTCGGGCACCGGATCCGCGCGCTGGTCTGTCTGGACCTCGCCGGTTCCGTCGGTGGCGCGGGCCTTGATGTAGTGCGGGCCGGGCGTGGCTTCCCAGTCGAAGGACCACTGCCGCCAGGTCACGACGGACGCCTCGGTGGAAAGCACGGCCTCGGTCCAGGGCCCGTTGTCGATCTGCACTTCAACCTTGGTGATGCCGCGTGTCTGGGCCCAGGCGGTGCCGCCGATCGCGACCCGCCCGGCCGGTACCTTGGCGAAGGACTTGGGGACTTCCACCCGGGCCATGGTCTTGATGGGGCCGCGCTCGGACCAGCCGCGCTGCGTCCAGTAGGCCTGGCTGTCCGCGAAGCGGGTGACTTCCAGGTCCACCACCCATTTAGTGGCCGAGACGAAGCCGTACAGTCCGGGGACGACCATGCGCACCGGGTACCCGTGTTCGAGCGGGAGGGCTTCATCGTTCATGCCGAACGCCAGCATGGCGTCCCGGTCGTCCTGGAGGACCTCGAGCGGAGTGGAGGCGCTGAAGCCGTCGATGGAGGTGGAGAGCACCATGTCCGCGCCTTCCTGGGGCCCCGCCATTGTGAGCACGTCGCGGATGGGCATGCCCAGCCATTTGGCGTTTCCGGCCAGGTTCCCGCCGACCGGGTTCGACACGCAGGTCAGGGAAACGTGGGATTCAATCAGGTTCGCGTCGAGCAGGTCCTGGAAACTGAGCCGGATTTCCCGGTCCACGAGCCCGTGGACCCGCAGCTCCCAGTCCTGGGCACTGATTTCGGGCACGCTCAGGGCGGTGTCAATGCGGTAGAAATCGTTGTTGGGCGTCACCCATGGCGTCACGCCGGGCGCCTTGGACTGCACTCCGGCGGGGACGGCGGGGGCCGGTTTCGCCGGCGTCGGGAGCTGCAGGGATTCGCGGGCCTGGGCCACGTTGCTGCGGGCGGCGCTGAGCAGGCGCCCGCCGGTCGCGGCGATGGCTGAGGCGGCGGCGGTGACGCCGGTCGCGGCGAAGAAGGCGCGGCGGCTCGTGGCGGGACGGTCCGGAGCCTTGGCGGCCAGGTCCGAGTCCAGGTTCGGCCACACCTGCATGCGCCACAGCCTGGTGACCAGGAAGCGGAGCGCAATGAGTCCGGCCACGGTGCCGATCACCGTGGGAATAGCATCCAGCGGCTTCACCCCGGAGCGCGTCACGACGGCCGTCACGATCACCGCGCCCATCAGCAGCACACCGGCGACGCCGAGCGCCCATTTGCGGTACGCCACGACGCCCAGTACGCAGGCAAGCAGCAGGATGGTCACCGCCATGCCCACGAACAGGGCGACCTTGTCGTTGGTGCCGAAGGTGGCGATCGCGAAGTCCTTCAGCCATGACGGCGTGAAGTCGATGAAGGTCGAGCCCAGGGCGATCACCGGCGTCGCCCGTGCGGTGAAGAACGCCCCGATCAGTTCCGCCACGGACAGCACGACGGCGGCCGCGGCGACGCCGGCCAGGGCGGCAAGGACGGTGGGGCCGGTCAGCCGCTTCGAGGCCGTATGCTGCCCAGGCCGCTTCCGGGCGGGCTTCTCGATCCTGAGTTCTTCCGCGCGGGGCGTCTGCGTGCTGGGCTTGTCCATACTGGGTCTTCGTAGCAGTCCGGGCCGCGGATTGCCGGCCGGGGCGGCGGCAGTGTGGGACATGCCCTCCCTTCGGGCGCAGGAACGGGCATGTTGGCATTATGTCCGGCGGTCCTGGCCAGGACCGGACATGTCCCGTGGGGGAGCGGGCGCGCAGTGTGGGACATGCCCTTCCCTCGGGCGCAGTGCTGGGCATCTTGGCATTATGTCCGGCCGCCCGAGTCAGGACTGGGCATGTCCCCCGTGGGGCCGGGCCAGGGCAGCAGCGGGGACTGGGCATGTCCCCCATGGGGCCGGGCCAGGGCAGCAGCGGGGACTGGGCATGTCCAGCGGTGGACACAGCTTAGGAGCCTGCCCGGTCCACAAAGTACTCTTGGGAACTGTGAAGGTACTTGTCATCGGCCCCGGCGGCCGCGAACACGCCATTGTCCGATCCCTGCTTGCCGACCCGAACGTGTCCGAGGTCCATGCGGCCCCGGGCAACGCCGGCATCAGCAAACTGGTCCCCACACACGCCGTCGACGCGAACGATCCCGACGCCGTCGCGGCCCTGGCCGCCAAGCTTACGGTGGATCTTGTGGTGGTCGGCCCGGAGGCGCCGCTTGCCGCCGGAGTGTCCGACGCCGTCCGCGCCGCAGGCATCCCCGTGTTCGGCCCCAGCAAGGCCGCCGCCCAGCTCGAAGCCTCCAAGGCCTTCGCCAAGGAGGTCATGGCCGAGGCCGGTGTCCCCACCGCCATGGCCCGGGTGGCCAGCAACGCCGAGGAAGCCGCCGACGCGCTCGACACCTTCGGCGCACCCTACGTGGTCAAGGACGACGGGCTCGCCGCAGGCAAGGGCGTGGTCGTCACCAAGAACCGGGACGAGGCGCTGGCGCACGCGCAGAGCTGCTTCGACGCCGGCGGAACGGTCGTGATCGAGGAATTCCTCGACGGCCCCGAGGTCTCCGTCTTCGTCCTCTGCGACGGCCGCAACACCGTCGCGCTTTCCCCGGCCCAGGACTTCAAGCGGATCTTCGACAACGACGAGGGCCCCAACACCGGCGGAATGGGCGCCTACACCCCGCTGGAATGGGCCCCCGAAGGCCTCGTCCAGGAAGTCATCGACAGGGTCGCCCAGCCCACGGTCAACCAGATGGCGCACCGCGGCACCCCGTTCGTCGGTGTCCTGTTCGTCGGCCTGGCCCTGACCTCCCGCGGCACCCGCGTGATCGAATTCAACGTCCGCTTCGGCGACCCGGAAACCCAGGCCGTCCTCGCCCGCCTCAAGACCCCCCTCGGCGGGCTCCTGATGGCAGCCGCCAGGGGCGAACTGGACAAGGTCCAGCCGCTGCGCTGGTCCAAGGAAACCGCCGTCGCCGTCGTCGTCGCCGCCGAAAACTACCCGGACACGCCCCGCACCGGCGACCGCATCCGGGGGCTCAAGAAAGCCGAGTCCGTCGAGGGCGTCCACGTGATCCACGCCGGCACCAGGCTCGACGACGAAGGCAAAGTGGTGTCCGCCGGCGGACGGGTCCTCGCCGTGGTGGCGCTCGGCACCGACCTCGTGGAGGCCCGGGAACGAGCGTACGACGGCGTCGAACTGGTCCACTTGGAGGGCAGCCAGTTCCGCACCGACATCGGAGGCAAAGCGGCCCGCGGCGAAATCAAAGTGACGACCCCCGGCGCCGTCCCGAAAGCGAAGGCCTGAGCATGAGCACCCCCGAACCCTCCGTGCCGGAAGCCGCCTCGTCCGCGCCCAAGGGCGGCCTGGTCACCGCGACGCTGGACCTGCCCGGCTGGAAGCACATCTACTCCGGCAAGGTCCGTGACCTCTATGTTCCGGCGGACGAGTCCATCACCGAGCGCATCGGCCAGGAGTGCGTCCTCGTCGTCGCCAGCGACCGGATCAGCGCCTATGACCACGTCCTCGCCAGCGAGATCCCGGACAAGGGACGCATCCTGACCCAGCTGAGCCTGTGGTGGTTCGAGCAGCTCGGCGTGGAGCACCATGTGCTCGCGTCCACGGTCGACGCCGGTGTGCCCGCCGCGGTGGAGGGCCGGGCGATGATCTGCACGAAGCTGGACATGTTCCCGGTCGAGTGCATTGCCCGCGGCTACCTCACCGGCTCGGGGCTCCTGGAGTACAAGCAGTCCCGCACCGTGTGCGGCATCCCCCTGCCGGAGGGCCTGGTGGACGGGTCCCGGCTGGACGAGGCCATCTTCACCCCGTCCGCGAAGGCCGAGGTGGGCGAGCACGACGAGAACATCACCTACGACGCCGTCGTGGACATCGTGGGCGCGGACATCGCGTCCCGGCTGCGCGAGCTCACGCTGGAGATCTACACGAAGGCCGAGGGGATCGCCCGCGGCCGCGGCATCGTCCTCGCCGATACCAAGGTGGAATTCGGCTTCGACGCCGCCACCGGCGTCATCACGCTCGGCGACGAGGTGCTCACCCCGGACTCCTCACGGTTCTGGGACGCAGCCACCTACGAGCCGGGCAGGGCCCAGCCCTCCTACGACAAGCAGTACGTCCGAGACTGGCTGACCTCGGCCGAGTCCGGCTGGGACAAGTCCTCGGACGAGACGCCGCCGGCGCTGCCGGCCGACGTCATCGCCCGCACCCGCAGCCGCTACGTCGAGGCCTACGAGAAGCTCACCGGCCGGACGTTCGCGTAGGACGCCGCGGGGAGTAGACCCCCGGCGGGGAACAGGACGCAGCGCGGGGCAGGCCGCCTAGGTTCCGGTTGACGCGGCCTGCGCGCGGCGCTGCGCGAGCCGGATTTCCAGCACGGCGTCCATCGCCTGCTGGACCCGGTCCGAGGCGCCGGCTGCACTGAATTCCTTCTGGGCTTCGTCGAGATAGACGAGGGCCTCGTCGGATTCGCCCGCGGCCTTGAGCGCCTTGCCGAGCAGCAGGGCCACCTCCCCGGCGACGTGCTTGGCGAGCGCATCCTTGTCGGCATGGATCTCGCGCAGTTTCTGCACCGCTGCCACGATGTCCCCGGTCAGGTAGAGCCAGCGGGCCCGGATGAACGCGACCTCAAGCTGGTCCGTTCGGTTGCCGCCGACGATCGAGAGCGCCAGCTCGGCACGCTCGATCGAAGTCAGGGTCTCAGGCTCAACAATTCCGGAGGACAGGCGGACGGCGGCCGAGGCTTTGTTGAACCGCGCCCAAAGGTCGATGTCGTTGGCGGGGGAGAGCAGCTGGGCCGCCCGCTCGTGGTATTTGATGCCCTCCGTGTAGTCATGCCGCATGAAGGCTACATTCCCGATCACCCAGGCGACCTCGCCGGCGAGCTGGGTCATGGAGTGGTCGTCCATCTGCTCGTTCATGGCCTGGCAATACTCCCAGGCCTCATCGAGGCGTCCGCTTTCGGCCAGCGCGCCGATGAGGGCGCGCAGCGCACCGATGATCAGGGTGGAACCCTTGGGAAGCTCGGCGCAGAGCCGCACGGCCTCCTGCGCGTGTTCGACGGCGACTGTCAGCTGGCCCTGGCCGTGGCACACGGCCGCGAGCATCTGACGGGCGCGGACCCCCAGGCCTGCCGATTCGGCGGCCATCGGGTGGTCCAGCAGTCGCTGCACAAGGTCCTGGCATTCCTTCAGCTGGCCCTGCTTCATCAGGCACTCGGCCTGCATGTAGGTCATATTCCACCAGGCGCTGGTGTTCTTGGCCTCGAGGGCAATCTGGGCCGCAGCCGCGGCGTGGGTCGCCGCCAGCGCGTAATCCCGGAGGTCCCAGGCCTGACGCGCATAGAGGCCCGCGAGAACATACTCGGCGTCGCTGACCGACACCGGCTGGCTCCACGCCTCCAGCGCCTTGGGGGCGAGTTCGAGCCGCCGGGCCAGCTCCTCGATCACATCGGCTGTTGGTTCACGGCGCCCGGTCTCCAGCAGGGAGATGTAGCTGGGCGAGTACAGATCCCGGCCCAATTCCGCTTGCGTCAGGCCGCGTTCGAGCCTTTCCGCTCGGAGTTTCTCCCCGAATCCGTTCCCCACGGATACCTCCTAATTCCGGACAGTCTTTGTACTAAATGCTTGACAGTCTCTGTGCAAGCCATTTTACAATGTATGTCAACAAGGGCTCGTGCTGGCTTTGTAATGTGTCCGACTCGCGTTTCCGACCCGTATTGAGGAACCCACATGATCAAGAAGATTGCAGCTTCCGTCGCCCTGGCGGGGGCGCTGGCTCTCTCCGCAGCGGCTCCCGCAGTCCTGTCAATTAGCGCCATCGGCAACTGGCCTGACCCGATGGGCAGCACCACCCTGGCGATCGGCAACTGGCCCGATCCCATGAGTTCCACCCAGGGCAGCCTCTCAGCCATCGGCAACTGGCCGGACCCGATGACCTTCTCCACCAACATCGGCAACTGGCCGGACCCGATGTAGACAGTAGCTTGATAGCTCCGGGGCAGGCGCGAACCCTGTCCCGGGGCTATTTTTATGCCCTTCGAACCCCGCGCGGTGGCCGGTGGAACCCCGGGCGCGCAAAAGAAGAGGGCCTTCCAGCTGGAAGACCCTCTTCTTGATTGGTCGGGATGACAGGATTTGAACCTGCGACCTCGTCGTCCCGAACGACGCGCGCTACCAAGCTGCGCCACATCCCGATCCGTTACTTCAAAAGCAACTTCACAAGAGTATCCGATCAGGACCCCGGATGCGAAATCGGTCGGCCGGCGCGCCGGCATCAGAAGCCGCTCAGCCCGTAAGGTCTCAGACCAGCGAGTCCTTCCAGGCCCCGTGCAGCTGCGCGAAGCGGCCGCCGCCGCCGATCAGCTGCTCCGGCGTGCCGTCCTCGACGACCCGCCCGTCGTGGACCACGAGGACCCGGTCGGCGGTCTCCACCGTCGACAGGCGGTGCGCGATGATGAGGGCGGTCCGGCCGCTGTCGGCGCCGATTCCCTGCAGCAGCCTGGCGAGGCCGGCCTGCACGAGCCGCTCGGACGGGATGTCCAGCGAGGAGGTGGCCTCGTCCAGGATCAGCACGGCGGGCCGGGCCAGGAAGGCGCGGGCGAAGCTGATCAGCTGGCGCTGCCCGGCGGAGACGCGGCCGCCGCGCTTGTTGACGTCCGTGTCGTAGCCTTCCGGGAGCTCCTGGATGAACTCGTGGGCCCCCACGGCCTTCGCGGCGGCCTCGATCTCCTCGCGGGAGGCCCCGGGCCGGCCCAGGGCGATGTTGTCCGCGACGGAGCCGCTGAACAGGAAGGCCTCCTGGGTGACCATCACGACGTTCCGGCGCAGATCCGCCGTCGCCAGCTCCCGCAGGTCCACGCCGTCGAGCGTGAGGGAGCCGGCGGAGACGTCATAGAAGCGGGCGATCAGCTTCGCGAAGGTGGACTTCCCGGCGCCGGTCTGGCCCACCAGCGCCACGGTCTGGCCGGCCGGGATGTGCAGGTCCATGGTGGGGATGATGACCGGGCCGTCGCCGTAGCGGAATTCCACACCCCTGAAGTCGATGGTTCCCTTGGCATCGTGCAGGGCCACCGGATTCTTGGGCGGACGGACGGTGGGGACCTCCTCGAGCAGCCCGGAGACCTTCTCCAGCGCCGCCTGGGCGCTCTGGAAGGAGTTGTAGAACATGGCCATCTGGTCCACCGGCTGGAAGAAACGTTTGGTGGACAGGATCAGGGCCAGCAGCACACCGACGGCGAGCTCGCCGCTGAGCACCCGGAAGCCGCCGAAGAGCAGCACGACGGCGACGCAGACGTTGCCGATCAGCACCAGGCCGGGCTGGAAGATGCCGTTGAGGTTGATGGAGCGGACCGTGACCTTGCGGTAGTCCTCGGAGAGGTCGGCGTAGCGTGCGGCGTTTTCGGGTTCCTTGCGGAAGGCCTTGACCGCGCGGATGCCGGTCATGGTTTCGACGAAGTGCACGATCAGCCGGGCCGAGACGACGCGGGATTCGCGGAACGCGATCTGGGAGTGCTTCTGGTACCAGCGGGCCAGGAAGTACATCGGCACGCCGGCGGCCAGCACCAGGAGCCCGCTGCGCCAGTCGAGGGCGAACACGGTCACGGCTGTGAACACCATAAACAGCATCCCCGAGGCCAGCGAGCTGATCCCGGAGTCCAGGAGTTCGCGCAGCGCCTCCAGGTCCGAGGTCTGCCGGGCGATGATGCGCCCGGAGGTGTACTTTTCGTGAAATTCCAGGCTGAGCCGCTGGGTGTGCCGGAACACCCGGACGCGCAGGTCCAGCAGCATCGCCTGGCTCAGCCGCGCCGTGGAGGTCACGTACAGGGCGGTGAGGGACGCGGTCGCGACGGCGGCGGCCAGGTAGGCGACGCCGGTCAGCAGCAGCGGGAGGTTGTCGCCGGCGGTCAGGGCGGGCAGGGCCCGGTCGATGCCGAAGGCGATCAGCACGGGCCCGGCGACCCGCGCCGCCTGGGACAGCACGACGGCGGCAATGGTCAGCCAGAAGCGCCGGCGGACCGGGCGGATGAGCGAGCCCAGCAGGGCCAGGGAGCGGCGCCGGACGGTCTTGCTCTCGCTTTTGGACAGGTGCGCGTTGTCCTCGTTCGCGGTGCCGAAGGTTGCGCTGCTCATCGGGACACCTCCTCGGCGTTGAGCCCAGACAGTTCGGAGTCCAGCAGGTCGGAGTCCAGGTCCCGCGGTTCCGGGTCGAGGCTGGCGATCACGTAACGGTAGTGCCGGTTCTCCGTGAGCAGTTCGGTGTGGGTGCCGACCGCGGTGATCCGGCCCTCCTCCAGCAGCGCCACCCGGTCCGCCAGCGCCACGGTGGAGGGCCGATGGGCCACGATCAGGGTCGTGGTGTCGGTGAGCACCGCCCGCAGCCTGGTCTCGACGAGTTCCTCGGTGTGGACGTCCAAGGCGGAGAGCGGATCGTCCAGGACCAGGACCCTGGGCCGGGCCGCGATGGCCCGGGCCAGGGCGATGCGCTGCCGTTGCCCGCCGGAGAGGCTGAGTCCCTCTTCGCCGATCAAGGTGTCCAGACCGTCCGGGAGCGAGTAGGCGAAGTGGGCCTGGGCGACGTCGAGCGCCTCCTCGAGGGCGGCCTCGCGGCGCTCGGCCGGGAGGCCGGAGGGGGCGCCGAGCAGAACATTGTCGCGGACCGAGCTGGAGAACAGGGTGGTGTCCTCGAACGCGACGGCGACCACGGTGCGGAGCTCCTCGACGCTGAACTCGCGCAGGTCCACCCCGTCGATGGTGATGGATCCGTCGGTGACGTCGTAGAGCCGGGGGACCAGCTGGAGCAGCGCGCTTTTGCCGCTGCCGGTGATGCCGACCAGGGCCATGGTTTCGCCGGGCCGGATGTCCAGGGTGATGTCCTTGAGGATCGGCTTGTCCGGGGCGTCCTCATAGGCGAAGCTGGCGCCGTTGAAGCTGAGGGCGCCCTTGAGCTCGGCGGGGCGGCGGGGCTGTTCGGGGCTGGTGATGGTGTTTGCCGCGTCCATGACCTCGAAGTGCCGGTCGACGGCGGACTTGGCGGTGAGGGCCATGGCGAGCAGCATGCCGGAGAACTCGACCGGGGTGGCGATCACGGCGGCGGTGGCGAAGAACGCCACGAGGGCGCCGATGCTCAGCTCGCCGGTGGAGGCCAGCATGACGCCGACGACGAGGCCGGCGCCGAGGGCCAGCTCGGGCAGGAGGGTGACGACGAGGCTGAAGGTCGCGAGGTGCTTGGCCTTGACGATCTCCGTCTGGCGGAGCTCTTCGGCCTGTTCGTTGAAGTTCTCCAGCGCCTCGCGGCTGCGGCCGAAGGCTTTGAGCACGCGGATCCCGTGGACGGATTCCTCGACCGTGGTGGCGAGGTCGCCGGCCTGGTCCTGGCTGCGGCGGGCCACCTTGCTGAAGCGGGTGCGGAACCGGAAGCCGTAGATCATGATCGGCACGGCCGCGGCGAGGAAGATCAGCGCCAGCTGCCAGCTCATCGTGAACATGACCACAACGCCGATCACCACGGTCAGGGTGGTCACCACCAGCATGATGGCGCCGAAGGCCATCCAGCGGCGCAGGAAGTTCAGGTCCGTCATGGCGCGGGAGAGCAGCTGCCCGGAGCCCCAGCGGTCGTGGAAGGAGACCGTCAGGTCCTGCAGGTGGTCATAGAGGGACACCCGCATCCGCGTCTCGACGGTGGTGGCGGGGTTGATCACGAACTGCCGGCGCAGCGCCACCAGCCCGGCTTCGGCGATGCCGAGGCCAAGGATGATCAGGGAGGCGATCCAGACGGCGTCCGCGCTGCCGCCGGGCTGGAGGGACTCGTTGACCAGCACTCGCAGCACCTGGGGGATGGTCAGGGCCACCACGCTGGCGAGCAGGGCGCAGAGCAGCCCCAGGACGAGCCGCGGAATGATCGGCTTGACGTGGGGGTAGAGACGGCTGATGGAGGAGAAAAATGAGGTCTGCTTGGCCATGCCTGCTTCTTCAAGTGCACGTGCGGATATCTAACGCAACTGGATGTAGTTTCCTGTAGCAACTACCCTAGGCCATCGGGTGACCGGGTTCACATGAAAATGGACAGCATCAGGATCTCGCCCAGTAATTACATTCCGCAATGCGCGCCCGGCGCGCCATGCCTCCGGGGACATGTCCAGCCCACGCCGCGGGACATGTCCAGTCTTGGGCGCGGGGAGTGGACATGGGCCCACTATGCCCATCCGTGGAGCCCAGGGGAGGGCATGTCCCGTGGTGCCGGGGGAGCCGGGCAGGCTCAGGAACGCGCGGTGAGCGTGAGCAGCACGGCCTCGGGCTTGCAGGCAATCCGGACCGGGGCGAAACGCGAGGTGCCGATGCCGCCGGAGACGTTCACCGGCGTCGTGCGTCCCTTGCTTTCCCAGTCGTGCAGGCCCTTGGCGCGCCAGGTCGGGAGGTCGCAGTTGGCGACGAGGGCCCCGAATCCCGGAACGCAGATCTGGCCGCCGTGGGTGTGTCCGGCCAGCAGCAGGTCGGCGCCGTCCTCGGTGAAACGGTCCAGGACGCGCTGGTACGGGGCATGGATGACGGCAACCCGCAGGTGCGGTCTGGCGTCCTGGCCCTTGGTGCCCCTGGGCCAGCCGGCGTACCGTTCGAGGCCCAGGTGCGGATCGTCCACGCCGGAAAAGTCCACGCGCAGGCCCTTGATCACGAGCGACTGGCAGCGGTTGGTCAGGTCCACCCAGCCGCCCATCCCGAAGCCGGAGCGGAGCCGCGGCCAGTCGAGCTGGGCCTGGTCCTCGGGTTTGGAGGACGGCCCGAGGAAGTACGACGCCGGGTTCTTCAGCCGCGGCGCGAAGTAGTCGTTGGAGCCGGGAACGAAGACGCCGGGGAACTTCATCAGCGGGCGCAGCGACTTCAGCAGGGGTTCCACGGCCTTGACATGGCTGAGGTTGTCGCCGGTGTTCACCACCAGGTCCGGCTTCAGCTCCGCCAGCGAGGACAGCCATTCGGCCTTCCGGTGCTGGCCGGGTACGAAGTGGATGTCGCTCACGTGCAGCACCCGGATCGGGCCGAAGCCGGCCGGAAGGATCGGCAGGGTCTCTTCGCGCAGCACGAACTTGTTCTTCTCCCACAGTCCGTACCCGGTGGCGGCGGCACCAGCCACGGCCCCGGCGGCGGCGGTGACGGCAAAGCCGCGCCCGATGCTCCGGGCGCGGCTTGCCAGCGAGTCAAGCCCGGTCACGGGTTGGGCTCGTCTTCCTTCTTGTCCTGGCCCGGCGGAGCGGGCTCACTCGGCGCCGGGCTTGCCGGGGCGGAGCTGGGCGGCGCGGAGCCGGACGGCGCCGGCGTCGCCTGGGTGGATGGCCTGGGTGCCGGGGCCGGACCGGTCACCAGGTTCGACGGCGGGGCCGTGAACGGGTCGGTGCCGTAGGTCGGCGCCACCTGGGTCATGTAGTTCGAGAACTGCGGGCCCGCGATCATGTAACCGTCGATGGCGTCGTAGAACTTGCCGTTGAGGGTCAGGTTGCGTCCCGGCCGGTCCTGGCCGCCCAGCGCGTCGCCGAACCAGGAGGCAGTCGCCAGGCCGCTGGTGTAGCCGACCACCCAGGTGGAGTTGTTGGGGTCGTTGGTGCCGGTCTTGGCGGCGATCGGGAAGCTGGTCCGGGTGGAGATCCGCGGCTTGATCAGCGAGCCGGAGCCGCGGTTGAGGACTTCCTGCAGCGCGTAGCTCACGCCGCGGGCAACCTCGGGTTTGATCGCGTCGCGGCAGCTTGTGGCTTGGGCCGGCAGCTGGGCGCCGGTCGTGTCGGTCACCGATTCGATGGCGATCGGCTCGCAGTACTTCCCGTCGTTCGCGAAGGTGGCGAACGCGCTGGCCATGGTCAGCGGCGAGGTCTGGGTGGCGCCGATCAGGTTGGACAGTCGCGTCATCGGAACGGGCTCGTTGGTCTGGCCGGCGTGGATGCCCGCGGCGTCGACGATTTTCTGGATCCCGCAGAGGTCGACCTGCGCCGCCGTGGCGAAGGTCATCGTGTTGATCGAGTTCGCCAGCCCGTCGACGACGCTCATGTTCTTGTAATAGCCATCTTCGGCGTTCTGCAGGTCATCGGCCGCGCCCAGGCGCTTCTCGGCCGTGTTGTAGGCGCCGTCAACCCGGGTGGGGCAGGTGTTCTTCCAGCGGTAGTTCAGCGGATACTTGCGCACGGTGCCGTTCAGGATCGTGTTCATGGACTTGCCCTCGTTGAGCCACGCGGCGAAGGTGAACGGCTTCATCGTGGAGCCGGGCTGGAACCCGCCCAGCCCGCCGAGGTCGTTGCCCTGGGCGTCGCGCATGTCCACGTTGAAGTTGATGACGTTGTTGAACTTGCCTTCGGCCTCCAGGAACTGCGTGTTCTGGGCCATCGAGATGATCTTGCCGGAGCCCGGCTGCACGGAAACCAGCGAGGCGCCCCACTTGTCCGGGTTCTCTCCGGCGGAACCGTCAACCTGGGCCTGCGCCACGGCCTGGGCGTTCGGGTCCAGGGTGGTTTTGATGGTCAGGCCGCCGCGGAAGACCTTCCGCTCGCGCTCCTCGGCGTCGGCGCCGTAGGCCGGGTTGTTCAGCATCAGGTGCAGCACGTAGTCGCAGAAGTACGGGGCTGTCGACGAGTAGGCGCAGCCCTGGCGGGGCTGGGTGATCTTCGTTTCCACCGGGGTGGCCACGGCGGCGTCGTAGTCGGCCCGCGTGATCTTGCCCTGGGTCAGCATGGAGTCGAGCACCAGGTTCCGGCGGGACTGGGCGTTCTCCGGGTTGTTGATCGGGTCGAAGAACGACGGGCTGTTGACCAGGCCGGCGAGCAGCGCGGCCTGCGGCAGGGTCAGGTCCTTGGCGGTGGTGCTGAAGAAGAACTTGGAGGCAGCCTCGATGCCGTATGCGTCACGGTTGAAGAACACGATGTTGAGGTAGCCCTCCAGGATCTGCTCCTTGGTGAACTTCTTCTCCAGTGCGATGGCGAGCTTCATTTCCCGCAGCTTGTCGCCGACACCCTTGTTTACACCGTTCAGCAGGACCTGGTCGCTCTTGCCCTCGGCCTCGAGGGAGGAGTTGATGACGTTGTTCACATACTGCTGGGTGATGGTCGACGCGCCCTGGCGGTTGCCGCGGGCGGTGCTGACGAGGGCGCGCATGATGCCGGTGGTGTCCACGCCGCCGTGCTCGTAGAAGCGGCTGTCCTCGATCGCGATGACGGCGTCCTTGATGTACGGCGACATCTGGTCGAGGGAGACCCGGGTGCGGTTCTCGGCGTAAAGGTTGGCGATCACGCTGCCGTCGGAGGCCAGGATCGACGTCGACTGGCTCGGCGGGTCGACCTGCAGTTCGGCCGGCAGCGTCTCGAAAAACTTGATCGATCCGCTGGCCGAGCTGCCGGTGACGGCGGCCGCAGGGACCAGCAGTCCCGCCACCAGGACGCCACAAATGGCGCTCACGCCCAGGAAAAGAAAGAGCTTTCCGAGGGTGGTGGCCGTGTCAAATAAAGGGTTCTTACCAGTCGCCATGTTTTCCACTTTACCGGCAAGGACTAGGCTTTAGCTCATGACCAAATGGGAGTACGCCACGATTCCGCTCATTATCCACGCCACAAAGCAGATTTTGGACCAGTGGGGTGACGACGGCTGGGAGCTTGTCCAGGTTGTCCCCGGCCCCGAAGGAAACGGCCTGGTTGCCTACCTGAAGCGGGAGAAGCAGTAGCCATGAGCACCCCCGCATCGGCCGCCGCGGGCGGCTCCGCCGTCCCCGGAACACCGGCGGACGGCACCGCCGCGGCGGGCGCGCCGTCCGCCGTCGAACAGCGCCTGGCCGAGCTCGGCCTGACCCTGCCCGAGGTCGCCGCCCCGGTTGCCGCCTACGTCCCGGCCGTGATTTCCGGCAACCACGTCTACACCTCCGGCCAGCTGCCGTTCATCAACGGCAAGCTCGAAGCGACCGGCAAGGTCTCCTCCGGCACCGAAGGCGCCTCGGACGAGGCCACGGTCTCCCCGGAAGCGGCCAAGCAGTACGCCGCCGTATGCGCGGTCAACGCCCTGGCCGCCGTCAAGAGCGTCATCGGGGACCTGGACCGCATCACCCGGATCGTCAAGGTGGTCGGCTTCGTCTCCTCCGACCCGTCCTTCACCGGCCAGCCCGGTGTCGTCAACGGCGCGTCCGAACTGCTCGGCCGGGTACTCGGCGACGCCGGCCAGCACGCACGCTCCGCCGTCGGCGTTGCGGTACTTCCCCTCGACTCCCCGGTTGAAGTCGAACTCATCGCCGAATTCGCCTAGCGGCCAGGTCAGTTTCCCGTGCCCCAGTTAGCCCGACGCCTGTTTGCCCTTCCCCCGGATCTTGAGGGGGCGGCCCGCAGCTGGCTTGAACACGGCGAACGGACCCCCCGCGCGGCCCGGTTCGCGTCCTCGGTGGTGCTCCTGCGCGACTCGCCCACGGGCCTGGAGACCTGGCTGGGCTACCGGCCCGGGTCCTCGCCGCTGGGTGTGCTCGCCTTTCCGGGCGGGTCGCTGGAGGCCTCCGACGACGACGCCGTCGGCTGGCTGGGCCCCTCGCCGCAGCATTGGGCCGAGCAGATGGGGACGGCCGACATCGGCCTGGCCCGCCGCCATGTGGTGGGCGCCATCCGCGAGCTGTTCGAGGAAACCGGCGTCCTGCTCGCCGGCCCGGACCTGTCCACCACGGTGGAGGCAACGTCGAGCGCCGAATGGATGCGGGCCCGGGTGGCCGTCGCGGACCAGGAGAAGTCCTTCACGGACGTGCTCGCCAAACGCGGCCTCTCGGTGCGGACGGACCTGCTCAAGCCCCTGGTCAACTGGCTCAGCCCGGACTTCGCGCACCGCCGCTTCAACACCCGCTATTTCGCCGCCACGGTGCCGATGAACCAGCAGCCGTCGCTGCTGGCCAGCAAGGGGGTGTGGGGCCGCTGGGTGTGCGTCCGCAAGGTCATCGAGGGACGGAACACCCCCGCGCTCGGCGATGAGGTGGGCCAGGAGAACACGGTCGGGCGCACCCTCGGCCAGCTGCTGGTGCCCGGCTCGGAGATCATGCTCGAGAAGATGGCCGCCGCGAACGGCTGCATCGCCTACCTGAGCTACAAGCGCAAGGCCCACGTCTACCAGCCGAAGCTGGTCGAGGAAGACGGCCAGCTCATGCTCGAGGTCGAGGCGGCCAAGACCGTCGCCGGCGAACCCCAGCGCGAACGCTGACCCGGCCGCGGCCCGTCCCGCTCCGCCGCTGGACATGCTCTCCGCTGACCCGGACCGGTGGACATGTTGGCATTGTGCCCACTCGTTGCCGCGAAAAATGAGCATGTCCCGCGGGGCTCGCAGCTAGGAATAAGCACGCCCTCCGCACATCCCACCCAGCCGCTGGACATGTCCGCGTGGCTCGAGATTAGGAATGAGCATGCCCCCCGCTCCATCCGCGCGCGACTGGGCATGCCCCCTCCTGGGCCGGGCCCGTGGACATGATGGCATTGTGACCACCCGCTGCAGCCAGGACTGGGCATGTCCCGCGGGATCGGAGACCGGGAAAGAGCATGTCCTCCGGAGGGGCGTGCGGCAGGCTTAAACACCGAAGGCCGGCGCCGTTTTCACGGGCCGGCCTTCGGGGTGCTGCCAAACAGGCTTAACGGGAGCGCTGGCGGAGGCGCTGCATGTCGAGGATGACGACGGCGCGGGCCTCCAAGCGCAGCCAGCCGCGCTGCACGAATTCGGCGAGGGCCTTGTTGACCGTTTCGCGGGAGGCTCCGACCAGCTGGGCCAGTTCCTCCTGCGTGAGCTCGTGGGCCACCAGGACGCCGTCGGTCGCGGGGCGGCCGAAGCGGTCCGCCAGGTCCAGCAGCGCCTTGGCCACGCGGCCGGGAACGTCGGAGAAGACCAGGTCGGACAGGGAGTCGTTGGTGCGGCGCAGGCGGCGGGCCAGGGCCTGCAGCAGTTGCGCCGACACCTCCGGGCGGGTGCGCAGCAGGGCGTTGAGGCTCTCATTCTTCAGCCCGGCCAGGCGGGTTTCCGAGACGGCCGTTGCCGTGGCGGTGCGCGGGCTCGGATCGAACAGTGCCATTTCGCCGAAGAGCTCGCCCGGGCCGAGGATGGCCAGCAGCGACTCCCGGCCGTCCGGGGACGTGCGTCCGAGCTTGACCTTGCCGGAGACGATGAAATAGAGCTGGTCGCCCTGGTCGCCTTCCCGGAATACCGAGGCTCCGCGTGAGAGGTCCACCTCGGTGAGTTCGTCCGTCAGCAGACGGAACGCCTCGTCGTCGAGCGTGGCGAAAAGGGGTGCGCGGCGCAATACCTCGATATCCATGAAATCTCCTGACTAAACTGTGTCGGCTGGGGCGCTTCAGCCATTGTTTCAGAATTTTGGCGCGTCTGTGACGTACTTGGCACCCAAACGCGCCAAACGTCGTGACAGGGAGAGATCAAAGGGGAGAACGGGGGCCGGGTCCGGGCGCCGCCCGCGCTCGGGAAACCTGTCAGCCGGCGCCGGTAGAATTGGGGCTTACCTGCCTGTAAGGAGCATTGGTGTTCGGCTTGACCATCTTGGACCTCGTGTTGATCGTGACGCTGCTGTCCTACCTGTTCCACGGCCTGCGCAACGGCTTCCTGGTCACCGTCGGCGGCATTGCCGGCTTCGCCGCGGGGGCCGTGGCTGCGTTTGTGTCCGTCCCCATCGTCAGCGGCCTGGTCGAGGACAGCGGCTGGCGGCTCACGGCGATCATTGCCGCCGCCGTGCTGCTGATGGTCCTGGGGCACGGCCTGGGCACCGCCATCGGGCGCCGGATCCGCAGCGTCGTGCGGATCCGTCCGCTCCGGTCCATGGACCGGCTGGCCGGCGGCGGCGTCAACGTCGTCGTTTCCGCCCTGGTCATGTCGATGCTGGCCTTCAGCATCGGGGCGCTGGGCGTGCCCTTCGTGTCCCAGCCGCTCGCCGAGTCCAAGGTGATCCGCTTCATCGACGGCGCGACCCCCGTGCCGCTGAAAACCTCCATGGCCCAGTTGCGGTCCGCCGTGATCGGCAACGGCATCCCGACGCTGTTCGAGGGCATCGGGCAGGGCCAGCCGGTCCCGGTTCCGGACGCCAGCACGGACACGCCCGCCCTGAACCGGGCCGCGGCGTCGGTCCTGAAGATCGCGGGAACCGCCTACCAGTGCGGCCAGAACCAGACCGGTACCGGGTTCGTGGTGTCGCCGGGCCGGGTCGTCACGAACGCCCACGTGGTCGCCGGCGTGCCGGAACCGGTGGTGGAGATTCCCGGCGGCGGCGCCCTGCCCGGGCGCGTGGTGTACTTCGACGCCCAGCACGACCTCGCGGTGGTGGCCGTGGACGGGCTGCGCTCCGCCCCGCTGACGCTCAGCTCCGACCTGCCGGCCGGCAGCCCGGCCGCGTTCTCCGGCTACCCCCACGGCGGGCCGTTCCAGTCCCGGCCGGCCACCGTGCAGGACATCGCGACGGTGCTGGTCCCGGACATCTACGGCAATAACCCCGCGCCGGAGGACGTGTACCGGATCGCCGGGGACGTCCAGCCGGGCAACTCGGGAGGCCCGCTGCTGACCACCGACGGCCAGGTGGCGGGCGTGATTTTCGCGAAGGCCACGGGCGAATCCTCGCTCGGCTATGCCCTCACGATGACGGATCTGGCACCGGTGGCCGCCCGGGCAGCGGGCCTGGGCGATGCTGTCTCCCCGGGCCAGTGCATCCAGAACTAATGCTTCCTCCGGAACGAACGGTGCAGCAGGAACGAACGGTGCAGAAGGAAGCAGCAGCGGCCGCAGCCGACGTCCGGGTGTCGGCCCGCTAAAGCCATTCCAGGCTCTGGCCGTGCGGGCCGGTGATCGCCGTGGGCTTGCCGTTGTGCAGCAGCAGGAAACGGCCGCGGAGCCGGGACTCGTCCATCTCGGGCACCACACTGGAGCCGTCCGCCTGGATGACCACCGTGTGCCCTTCATTGGACAGCCAGTGGCAGCCGCGGTCGACGGCGAGCCGCGCCATGGTGGCCCGGAACCGTTCGCGCGCCTCCGCGTCGAGGTAGGCCATGACCGCGCTGTGGAAGACCACCAGGGTGGCGTCCGACGGCGCCCGCGCCGCCAGGGCGGAGAGCTGGTCATTGAGGTCCCCGGCCACGAGGAGGGGCGGATCCGCCTGCGCGATGGCGATCGCCCGGCGCAGCCGTTCGCGGCGGAAGTCCTGCTCGGGCCAGATCAGCGCCTCCAGCCACGCGACGTCGTCGGGATTCCGGACATCGAGGGGATTGAGGTCGATCCCGGCCCGCCAGACCACCCCCGGGAGCTCCGCCGGCAGCGGGACCGGCCCGGTGACGGTGCAGCCCAGGACTGGATAGGTGCCGGCCGCGGCGCCGGCCGGGGCCAGCCGCGTGAGCCCGGGACCGGCGTCGTACTCATAGCCGTAGCGGTCCGGGAACAGCGCCAGCCCGGCCGAGGCCCCGACCTCGATGAGTGCCAGCGGACGCCCGCCGTCGGCGGCGATCTGCGCCAGGGACGGCAGCAGCGTGGCGCAGCGCCCGGCCTCATTGGTCTGGGTGGCGCGGGCGAGCACGGTCCGGGACACGTCCTCCCAGTGCGCGTCCAGGAACGCCCGGAAGTCCGGGTACGGGCTGATCCGCGCGCCGAGGAAACGGGCGGCCGCGAGCATCAGCAGCGGCTGGCGCTTGTTGTACGGCCACTCGTCGATCCGCCGGAGCAGCTCCGGGTCCTCCGCGATGCCCACCGACCAGGCGGCGTAACAGTCGGAGTTGCCGGGCGCGTCGACGGTGCCGAAGTGCCGGTACCACTGCGCCGTGGCGGACTCCGCGCCGCGCGTTTCGCCGGCGGCCAGGTCCCCGGAAGGGGAACCGGTACTGCCGGGATCAACGGGGGACATGCTCAGTCCCGGCTGGCCTGCAGCCCGGCGAGGTACTCGACGGCGAACCGGTAGCCCAGGATCCCGGCCCCGGCGATCACGGCCTTGCTGATGTCCGAGAGATAGGAATGGTGCCGGAAAGCCTCACGGGCGTGGACGTTCGTGATGTGGACCTCGACGGCGGGCAGCTGCACCGCGGAGATGGCGTCCCGGATGGCCACCGAGGTGTGCGTGTAGGCGCCGGCGTTGATGACGATGCCGACGGCCCTGCCGCGCGCGGCATGGATCGCGTCCACGAGGGCACCCTCGTGGTTCGACTGGAAGCACTCGACGTCGAGTCCGTGCGCCGCGCCGGTGTCCTTGGCGAGCTGTTCGACGTCGGCCAGGGTGGCGGTGCCGTATTTCTCGGGTTCGCGGGTGCCGAGCAGGTTCAGGTTGGGTCCGTTGAGGACCAGGATGGTGCCGCGGCCGGCGCCGGCGGGGGTGGCTTCGCTCATGCCTGCCAATGTATCGCGTTGCGTCGCGGGCTGCCGCGCCGACGGCGGAAACGGCGCCCGGATGACCGCCCCGGGGGCGCCGCAGCCCGGCTGGCGCTGGTCCGGACCGACCCGCCTGCTTAAACTGAAAGGACAACCGTGCGGAGCTCCCGTACCGGTCAGCTCGCGCGGAAAGCCCGATTTCGGAGCACATCATGCGCAACATTCATGCAGGAAAATCAATCCGCAGGGCCGCTGTGGGCATCCTCGCCCTTGCGGCGTTCCTCGTGCCGGCGCCCCTGGCCACCGCTTCCGGCACGGACCGTGATGACCGGTCCCCGGTCATTAGACTTCCCGGCGCCACCGGCGCTGAAGGCATCGCCGCGGGGGACGGCGACACTTTTTTCGCCGGCGACCTGCTCAACGGGAACATCTTCCGGGGAGACATCGAAAAAGGCACCGCAAAACTGTTCATCACGGCGCCGGAGGGCCGGGCAGCGGTCGGTATGAAGGTCGACCGGGATAACGACCTGCTCTTCGTCGCCGGGGGAGCCACCGGCCAGGCCTATGTCTATGACCTGGAGACGAGGAAAACCGTGAAAGTCTACGATCTGGCTCCGGCCGGTGCCAGTTTCATCAACGACGTCGCCCTGACCGACGACGGCGCGTGGTTCACCAACTCCCGGGCCGGTGAGCTCTACCGGATCCCGGTCAGCCGCGGCGGGAAACCGGGCGACGCCCGGACCCTGGAGCTCGACGCGCCCGCCGGCACCGTGGATGAGGGGTTCAATCTCAACGGCATCGCCGCCGCCGACGACGGCGACCGGCTGATCGTCGCCCACTTTGCCCGCGGCGCCCTCTACACCGTGGACCCGGACGACGGATCGAACAAGCTGATCAAGGTCACGGACTCCTCCGGGACCCCGGTCGCCGTGACGAACGTGGACGGCATCCTCGTCCGTGACGACACGCTCTGGGCCGTGCAGAACTTCAGCAACCAGGTCAGCCGGATCGAGCTGAACGGGTCGCTGGGCAAGGGTGAGGTGCAGGAGGTCATCACCAGCAAGGACTTCGACGTCCCGACGACGGCGGCGCTGTTCGGCGACACTCTCGCCCTGGTCAACGCGAAATTCGCCACCCCCGCAGCCACGAGCTTCGAGGTGGTCCTGGTCGCGGCCTGCTCCGGCGGCTGAGGCCCGGGTTGCCAGCGGCGGCGGCATAAGTGACGGCGTGAGTGCAGGCGTGAGTCCCTAACGGGTCGCGAGCCGCTCGATCCGGCGCAGCGCCAGGGCGCACACCGGCAGGTAGAAGGGTGCCCACCACGGGACTGTGAAGGTGACGAGGCAGCCGCCGTCCTGCGGAATGACCCGGTGGCCGGTGGCCGGGATCCCGGCGACGGACCAGGACCAGTAGCGTCCGGGCTCAACCGCTGTCACGGTGTACGGCAGCGCCGCGCCCAGGACGGTGCGGACCCTGCCGCGGCTGCCCGGCGCCAGCCCTCCGGCTGCTGTTACGGATGCGGGCCCGGCGGGTGGCCCGGCGGGCCCGGCGGGTGGCCCGGCGGGGATTCCGGCCGGCTCGACGCCGGTGATCGAGGGGCCCCAGGCCGGCCACGTCCCGGTATCGGTGAGCAGTGCCCAGACGTCCTCCGCGGGCGCGGCGATCCGGCGCGACACGGAGAAGCTCACCGCGGCCGTCCGAGGATGGCGAGGGCGGCGCGGTGGCCGCTGACGAGTGCGCCGTTAATGGACGCCGTCTCCCGGTGGTCCCCGCAGATGACCAGCCCGGACAGGCCCCCCATCGGCTGCCCGGACCGAAGCGGCGGCGGCTGCAGGGGCAGGGCCTGCCGGACCTCGTGCCGCGCCACGAGGTCCCAGCCGGCCGTGGAGGCGCTGAACAGATCCGCGGCGTGGCGGCGGACGTCGTCGTCGGTCGGGTCCGGCCGGCCCGGGCCCAGCAGCGCGGAGGTCTGGATCAGGTGCCGCCCGGCGGGGGCGTAGCTCGGCGCCGCGTTGGAAATGACGGCCGCGTTGACCAGCGGCCCGCCCGGGTGCGCGCGGGCATCGACGTGGAGCATGTCCACCGCGCTGGGGGCGGTGTCGGCAGCGAACCAGTGCGTCAGTACCCCCTTCATGGCCGGCACGTCGCCGCCGGCCAGCCGGGCGGCGTTGACCGGATCGGCGGCGAGGACCACGTGGCTGGCCCGGAGCCTCGAATCCGCGGCGGTTACCAGGAACGAGTCCCCGTCCGGGTTGATCGACTCCACCCGGGTCGAGGTGCGGACCGGGGTGGTGAGGGTGTCCGCCAGTTGCCGCGGAAGGGCCTGCATGCCGTCGCGCGGCAGCCCGGGCACGCCGGTCGCAAATACCCGCACCAGCTGCAGCGCGAAGTCGTTGGACGTACTGCCCTCGTCTTCGAGCAGGACGCCGGCGAGGAACTGGTCCACGGCCCGGCGGAGTTCGCCGGCGCATCCGGCCCGGTCCAAGGCCTGCCGCAGCGGAACGTCGCTGCCGCGGTGCCGCCGGTGACCGGCGAACGCCGGGGCGGCCCAGCGCAGCAGGCCCGCGACAGCGCGGGGGTGCAGCAGTCCGCTGCGCAGGGTCTGCAGGATCAGGCCGGGCTCGCGCACCGGGTGGGCGAGGACGGCGAGGGAGTCCTGGCGGCGGACCCGGAGGCCGGCGCCGAAGGACTGCAGCGCCAAGGCCTCGACGTCGACCCAGCGGCGGACCGCGGGGTAGGCGGGATTCAGCACCTGAAACCCCCGGTCCACCAGGAAGCCGTCGACCCGGTCGGTCCGGATCCGGCCTCCGACGTCGTCGGAGGCCTCCCACACCTGCACCTCGCGCCCGGCGGCCTGCAGCTCCCGGGCGCACTGCAGCCCGGCCAGGCCGGCGCCGACCACCAGCACGTCACACGCAGCCGTCATTGCTGCATCGTCCTGCCCTGGCCGGCCCGGACCGGGTGCCCGCTCACTTTCGCAGCGAGAGCGCGATCTTGGCCATCACGGTGTTGTCGGCCAGGGTCGTGGCGTCGCCAACCTCGCGTCCTTCCGCGACGTCCTTGAGCAGCCGGCGCATGATCTTGCCCGAACGGGTCTTGGGCAGTTCGGGCACCACGAGGATGGTCTTGGGCTTGGCAATCGGCCCGATCTCCTTGCTGACGTGGTTCCGGAGCTCCTGGACGATCGCGTCCCCGGTGTCCACGGCATCCCCGCGCAGGATCACGAAGGCGACGACCGCCTGACCGGTGGTCTCGTCCGCGGCGCCCACGACGGCGGCTTCCGCCACGGCGGGGTGGGACACCAGCGCCGACTCGATCTCGGCGGTGGAGAGCCGGTGGCCGGAAATGTTCATCACGTCATCGACCCGGCCGAGCAGCCAGATGTCGCCGTCCTCGTCCTTCTTGGCGCCGTCCCCGGCGAAGTACATGGTCTCGAAGCGGGACCAGTAGGTTTCCTTGAAGCGCTCCGGGTCGCCCCAGATGCCGCGCAGCATGGCCGGCCACGGCTCGCGGATCACGAGGTAGCCGCCGGAGCCGTTGGGCACGGATTCCCCGGCCTCGTCCACGACGTCCACGGCGATGCCGGGCAGCGGGACCTGGGCGGAGCCGGGCTTGGTCGCCGTCACGCCGGGCAGCGGCGCGATCATCTGCGCGCCGGTTTCGGTCTGCCACCAGGTGTCCACGATCGGCGCCGGGTTTTCCTTGCGCTCACCGTTCTTGCCGGCGTTGCCGCCGATGACCTCGCGGTACCACATCCACGCCTCGGGGTTGATGGGTTCCCCGACGGAGCCCAGGACGCGGATCGAGGAGAGGTCCGACTTCGCCGGGATCTCCTTGCCCCACTTCATGAACGTCCGGATGGCGGTGGGGGCGGTGTACAGGATGGAGACCTTGTACTTCTCCACGATCTCCCACCACCGGCCCTGGTGCGGGGAGTCCGGGGTGCCCTCGTAGATCACCTGGGTGGCGCCGTTGATGAGCGGGGCGTAGGCGACGTACGAGTGTCCGGTGATCCAGCCGACGTCGGCCGTGCACCAGTAGACGTCCGTTTCCGGCTTCAGGTCGAAGACGGCCTTGTGCGTGTAGGCGCCCTGGGCGAGGTAGCCGCCGGTGGTGTGCAGGATGCCCTTGGGTTTGCCGGTGGTGCCGGAGGTGTACAGGATGAAGAGCGGGTGCTCCGCGTCGTGCCCGACGGCGGTGTGCTCGGGCGAGGCGGTCCCGACCGTGTCGTCCCACCAGTGGTCGCGGCCCTCGTGCCAGTCGACGTCCTGGCCGTTGCGCTTGACGACGACGACGTTCTCAACGGTGTGACCGGAACCGTCTCCCTTATGGGCGAGGGCCTCGTCGACGGCGGGCTTGAGCGCACTGGGCTTGCCGCGCCGGTAGGTGCCGTCCGCGGTGACGACAAGCTTGGCCTCGGCGTCGTCGATCCGGGAGCGGAGCGCCTCGGCGGAGAAACCGCCGAACACCACGGAGTGGATGGCGCCGATGCGGGCGCAGGCCAGCAGCGTGATGACGGCCTCGGGAATCATCGGCAGGTACACGGCGACGCGGTCGCCCTTCGCGACGCCGAGGGACTCGAAGGCGTTGGCGGCCCGCTTGACCTCGTCGGTGAGCTGGGCGTACGTGTAGGTGCGGGTATCGCCCGGTTCGCCCTCGAAGTAAATGGCGACGCGGTCACCGTGGCCGGCCTCGACGTGGCGGTCCAGCGCGTTGTAGGCGGCGTTGATCTCGCCCCCGACGAACCATTTGGCGAAGGGCGGCGTGGACCAATCCAGGGCCTGGCTGAAGTCTTTGCTCCAGGTCAGCAGCTCGCGGGCCTGCTTCGCCCAGAAGGCGGGCCGGTCGGCGTCGGCCTCGGCGTAATCCGCGGCGGTGACCACCGAATTGGCGGCGAACTCGGGGGAGGGGGCGAACTTGCGGTTCTCCTGCGACAGGTTTTCGAAGGCATCGCGCTGGGGAGCCTGCGTCGTCGTGGAGCCGGGGGTCTGCTGGGACATGGTGAACCTCATCATTCATCGATCCGTGCTGCGCGGGGACACCCGTTCCGCCGCAGCGCCGCGCCGCTTGCGCGTCATCGGGCGTCGGCTGGTCACGGGCGTACCGCAAAGAGCTGTTCCGAAATACACACTAGCGCCTGAGCCGCCCCCAACGTGGGCCGCGTCACACAGTGAACCGTGAGCGGTGTTTGTTAAGCGACGAATGGCGGTTCGGCGGCCCGCGGCGGCGCTGGCGCAGCCCGGTTCCGTACCGCCGTCCCCGGCTTGTCAGCTAGTGATCGGCGGGCCACTTGACTAGGCTGAGATGGAATTGTGACATCCGATGGAGGCGACGGGACCGCTCGCGGTCCCGGCTTGGCCTGCCGTTAGACGGCGCTGTCCAGAGTGCCGCCATGCTAAGGAGAACCGAATGAACGAGCAAACAAACGGGCAGCTTAAGCCGCCCGCCCAAAGCCAGGGCAACGGCGGCGCGGACCGATCCGGCGGCTTCGGGGAAGCACCCCGTTTCACGGTGGACAAGGCAAGCGGGAAGACGGCCGGCAAGAAGAACCAGGCGGTCCTCGGCCCGTTCACCATCCGTGACCTCACGGTGTTTGGCTCGACGCTGATTCTTTTCGTGGCCTCACTGATCCCGATGTTTGCCGTCCGCTACAACCTGTGGAACCTGGGCAGCCTGTTCTTCCTGGGCCTCGGAATCCTTCTGCCGGTGGTTGTTACCGCCCTGTTCGTGGCTCGCCGCGTCAGCCCCGGAACGAAGGTCCGCATCGGCTCCCTGTCGGTGGACCAGTTCGCCTCCGTGGTGGCGTCCTTCGCTGTCGCGTTCTTCTTCCTGGCCGTCGCCGGCGCCTATGTCCCCAGCATGCTGCTGGCCCTCGTCGGCGCCCTCGGGCTCCTCGCGGCCACCGTGCTGGGACGCCTGATTCCCTTCTTCGCCGGAGACTTCCTGGACCGCGCAGAAGTCCCCGCCCACGTTGTGGCCCGCGAGTCGGCGGTCCCCGTCCGCAAGCCGCGCGCCCCCAAGGCGCCGAAAGAGGCCAAGGACGAGAACGAGACCGCACCGAAGGCCGCCGGCACCAGCGCCGTTGCCGGCTGGGCGAAGCGGATGACGCCGGGCGGAAAGTCCGGCGCGGCAGGGGCAGCAGGCGCTTCAGGCGCAACTGCTGCGGGAGCAGCCGCAGCAGCCGGCGCGGCAACTTCGCGCCCCGCAACTTCAGACGCTGCAACCGGGGCATCGGCAGTTCGCCCCGCGGCCGCATCGCCGGCCCAGGAAGCACCGGCCCGGGCATCCGCGCCCACCCCGGTCGTTAGCTCCCCGGAAACCCAGGTCGCGGGCATAGTGCCCGCCGCGACCGCGCCGAAGCCGTCCGCGGCCGAGCAGACCCAGGCCGCCGTCGTGGCCCCCGGCGCCGCGGCCGCTGCCGACGGACAGCCCAAGGATGTCCATGCCGCTTCCGCGGCTGAGGAAACCCGGGCCACCGAGGTTCCCGTCACGTCAGGCCACAGTGCCCCCACCACGGTGAACCCGCAGGTGCGCCAGCAGGAACCGATCGGCGCCACCGTCGACCCGGCAAGCCGCCCCGAGGAACATGAGGCCCAGGTCGTCCACGAGGCCTTCTGGTTCGCCGTCGCCCAGCCCCGCACCGCCGTGGACGAGCACAGCGGCGTCGCAGCCTTCGTGATCGAACCGGGCGGCTGGGTGCTCGCCCTGGAGGACCGGGGCCACGAATTCCTGGTCCAGCACACCGACGGCCGCGTGGGCGTGCTCCGCGACCTCAGCAACATCGAACGCGGCTAGCCAGTCCCCGTGGCCAGCGAGTCCAGCCTTCCAGTGCCCGGCAGCGCCGCGGCCGACCCCGCCGGTGCGGAACCGCAACGTCCCGGCACCAAGGGCGCGGGCACTGGCGTGGGCACGGAAGGCGCCGGCCCCATGGGCCGGCGCCCGAAGAGCGCAGCCGCTCGGGCTGCGGGGGAGTCACTGCTGGGCTTGAAGCGGCGCGCCCGCCGGATCAACAAGGCGCTCGCGGAACAGTATCCCTACGCCCATGCGGAACTCGACTTCCGCAGCCCGTTCGAGCTGGTGGTGGCCACGGTGCTGTCGGCGCAGACGACGGATGTGACGGTCAACCAGATCACGCCGCTGCTGTTCGCCCGGTACCCCGACGCGCGGAGCATGGCGGAGGCGGACCCGGCCGAGCTGGAGGCCATCATCAAGCCGACCGGGTTCTTCCGCGCCAAGACCCGGAACCTGATGGCGCTGTGCAACCGGCTCGTGGATGAGTACGACGGCGAGGTGCCGGGCCGGCTGGATGACCTGGTGACGCTTCCCGGCGTCGGGCGGAAAACCGCGAACGTGGTGCTCGGCAACGCGTTCGGCGTCCCCGGGATCACCGTGGACACCCATTTCGGCCGGCTCGCCCGGCGTTTCGGTTGGACCGAGTCCGATGACCCGGTGCGGATCGAGTCCGACGTCGCGGAACTCTTCGAGCCCCGGGACTGGACCATGCTCTCGCACCGGGTGGTGTTCCACGGCCGGCGTGTGTGCCATTCCCGCAAGCCGGCCTGCGGCGCCTGCGCGGTCGCGAACTGGTGCCCGAGCTACGGGATGGGGGAGACGGACCCGGAGAAGGCGAAGAAGCTGCTGAAGTACGAGCTGGCCCCCGGGCAGGAGGAACTGCTGTCCAAGCTCCTCGCGGAGACCCACCGTGCCGCGGAAATCCGGATGGAATCCCAGAGGAGGCCGCTGTGACCGCCCGCCAGGACCTCATCGATCTGGTCGCCGCAGTGGAGGCCGGCACCGCGCCGTCCGCCGACCCGCGCTGGCGGGAACTCGTCGTCGAGCCCGGCCAGCGGGTCCGCCGGGCTGCGGTGCTGATGCTCTTCGGCTCCCTCGATGACGTCCCCGCGGCCTCGGTGAAGCAGCTCGCCCCGGCCGATCTCGATGTCCTGCTGCTGCAGCGCGCCCAGACCCTGGATGACCATCCGGGCCAGGTTGCGTTCCCCGGCGGCGGCATCGACCCGGGTGAATCCGTGATCGGTGCCGCCCTGCGGGAAGCGGAAGAGGAAACCGGGCTGGATCCGGCCGGCGTCGAGGTCCTCGGCGTGATGCCGGAACTGGCCCTTCCCCGCGGGAACTTCCTGGTCACCCCGGTCCTGGGCTGGTGGGCGTCCCAGTCGCCCGTGCGGGTCGTGGACTACGGCGAGTCCGCCCAGGTCTTCCGCGTCCCGGTCCGGGACCTGCTGGATCCGGACAACCGCGTGATGGCGACGGTGACCCGGGTGGGGCAGACGTTCCAGAGCCCCGCCTTTACCGTCAACGACGTGGTGGTCTGGGGCTTTACCGGGATGATCCTCAACCAGCTCTTCGACCAGCTGGGGTGGGCGGTGCCCTGGGACCGCACGAGCCTGCTCGACATCGACACGTGGAGCAGGCTCGACGGCTGAGGCGGGACCTAGCTGCGGGCCAGTCTGATGCCGGGCCCCGTGGCGGCCTTCGGGGGTCCGGGCTTGCTGCGCGCCCGGGACTTGTCGACGACCAGCCCGGTGGCGGCGTTCTCCCGCACGGCGGTGATGCCCGCGGCTGCGCCCTTGATCGTGTTGAACAGTGGTGAAACGGCGACCACCGTGCCGTCGGGTGCCGTGAGCTTGAAGAAGTACTTCTTCCCGCCGGCCTCGGCGATCTCAAAAATGCCAGCCAATTGTGCTGCCTCCCCAAAAAACTATGCGTCGTTGCATGGCCGGGATTGTCGGATCAATGACCGGCCTCTTCGAGGGTATCTGCCGTCACACACGGTGCACAACGCTACCGGCGGGTACGTTACGGCGGGCAACTCCGGATGTTTATTTGGCGTTGTCGTAGGAATCCACAACAGCGACGCTGACCGGGAATTCCACCGGGATCCTGCCGAACAGCAGTTCCTTGGCGGCGTTCGCGGCTTCCTCGATGGCCCGGGTGCAGTCGGCGACCGCGGCCTCGGGGCAGTGGACCATGACCTCGTCATGCAGGAAGAAGACCAGTTCCCCGGCGGGGCCGCCCGCCGCGCGCATGGCGCGGAGCCGGCGTCGCAGTTCGGCGAGCCAGCAGGCCGCCCAGTCCGCCGCGGAACCCTGGACAACGAAATTGCGGGTGAACCGGCCCCGCGAACGGGCGATGGAATCCGCCCGGCGCTGTTCCTCGGCGCTGGTCGACTGCTGGCTCTGCAGCCAGCGCTCGGACGGCGGCGGGCTGCTGCGGCCCAGCCGGGAGGTGACCGTCCTGCCGGCCTCGCCCTCGCGGGCAGCCTGTTCCACGAAGCCCACGGCGCGCGGGTAGGTGCGGGTCAGCTGCGGCATCAGGCGTCCTGACTCGCCGGTGGTGGCCCCGTAGATCGCGCCGAGCAGCGCTACCTTGGCTTTGGCGCGGTCCCCGCCAAAGCCCTGCGCGGCGATGCCGGCGTACAGGTCCTTGTCCCGCGCGGCCTCGGCCATCTTGGAGTCCTGCGCGAGCGCCACGAGCACCCGGGGCTCCAGCTGGGAGGCGTCGGCGACGATCAGCTTGTGGCCCGGATCGGCGTGGACGGCGCCCCGGATCTGGCGCGGAATCTGCAGCGCGCCGCCGCCGCGGGAGGCCCAGCGCCCGGAAACGACGCCGCCGACCACGTACTCCGGCCGGAACCGGCCGTCCTTCACCCAGGCATCCAGCCAGGCCCAGCCGTTGGCGGCGTGCAGGCGGGAGAGCTTCTTGAAGGCCAGCAGCGGCTCGATCGCCGGGTGGCTGGACTCCTTCAGTTCCCACTGCCGGGTGGTCTTCACTTCGATGCCGTTCCGGTGCAGGGCCCGCATAAGCTCCTGCGGGGAGTCCGGGTTCAGCGCGGGGGAATTCAGCAGCTGCCGCAGCTCGGCGGTGAGGGCCTCCAGCTTGGCCGGACGGTGGCCCACCGGAGGCCGGGGGCCCAGGTAGTCCGCCAGAATCCGCTCATGCAGTTCCTCACGCCACGGCACCCCGGTGTGCTGCATCTCCGCCGCGATCATGGCGCCGGCGGACTCGGCCGCGAGCAACAGCTGGAGGCGCTGCTTGCGGTTGTCGCTCTGGCGTTCGACGCCGGCCCCGCCCGCCTGGCCGAGCGCCTCCTGCTGGGCGGCGTATTCGGCGCGGAGGTCCTCGGGGCTGTGGCGGGGTGTCTTGCGCAGGCCGGGATCATCGAACAGGGCGCCCTGGTCAGCCGGCGGGGGAGGCGGCTGCAGCGCCCGTGGCGGCGGCGGCAGCTCATCGTCCTGGACCAGTTTCTCCGCGTCCTGCGCATACGCGGTGTGGGCGGTGAACTCCGAATGGGCCAGGATCGCGCCGCACAACGTGAGGTCGTAACAGCGTTCCAGCTCGACCCCGGCGGCGAGCAGGGCGGGGTACCAGTCCTGGGTGCGGTGCCAGATCCAGCGCGGCCTCCGCTTTTCGAGGCCACGCACGACGCCGGCCAGCTCGGCGGCGCTCACGGTCCGCGGTTCCGGTGTGGCCGGGTGCGGGGCGCCGTCGGCGGTGAGTTCCTGCAGGGCTGCGCCGTCGGCGTGGGCGGCGAGCAACAGGTACATAGGGTCAATTCTGCCCTGCGGTACGGAGTGCCCCGTGCACCTGCCCTGGTGACCTCCCCAGGTGACCCGGCCTGGTCACGCGCCCTGGTGACCCGGCTTGTCCACATAGCGGCCGCCGCGGGTTATGGCCGGTTCCGGGGCCGGGCAGAGTGGGCGCATGAGCAGGCACCAGCTGGCAACCTTCGGTCCCGGGTCCGGCACTGGTCCCGGGGCAGGCCGGCTGCCGGGCCCCGGGTCCGGGCCGGGCATTGCGTCACGCACCGCGCCAGGCACTGCGCCAGGCACTGCGGCCGGTGATGCGCCGTGGGTGCCGGACGGGTCGGCGGAGACGTTGCTCGTGACGGGGTTCGAGGCGCTGCGCGGTGAAGTGGAACGCGCCGTGGCGGCGTCCGGCGGGCAGCTGCGCACGGTGGCGAACATTCGGGAAGCGGCGCCCTTCTGGGACAGTGCCGCGGTGGTGCTGCTCGGCAGCGACATCCGCGAGTTGCCGCCGCGGGGACGTTCACCGGCCGTGCTCATTGGCCTCACCGGGGACGGCGACAGCCTGTGGCACCTGGCCGCCGCCATCGGCGCCGAACGCGTCGCTGTGCTGCCCGAGGCCGCGTCCTGGCTCGCCGAGTACCTCAGCCGCTCCCGTGCTCCCGAATCCGGCGGACTCGTCCTCGGGATTGTCGGCGGTTGCGGCGGCGCCGGAGCCAGCACGGCAGCTGTGTGGCTGGCCCATGCTGCCGCACGGGAGGGTCTGCGTGTCCTGCTGGTGGACGGTGACCCGTGGGGCGGGGGCCTGGAGCTGGCGCTCGCCGCGGAGGAAACGCCAGGGCTCCGCTGGCCGGATCTGGCGGATGCCAGCGGCACGATCGATCCCCGCCAGCTCGCCGACTCGCTGCCCCTGGCCGGGGGGTTCCCCTTCCTGTCCTGGCCCGGGAACAAGGAACGCCACAGCGGCGTGGAGCAGGCCGTCGTGGCCGGGGTGCTTGACGCCGCCCGGCGGGGGTTCGAGCTGGTCCTCGTGGACATTGGCCGGGGTGCGGAAGCGCTGCGGACTTTCGCCTGGGACTGCGACCGGATGATTGTTGTTGCGCCGGCGCTGCTGCGGGCGGCCGTGGCCACGGCCCGGCTCCTGCAGGACCTCCCTGCGGTGGAGACGGTGCTGGTGGTGCGGGGCAGGCCCGGGGCCTCGCTGGATGCAGAGCTGATTGCCGAGTCCGTCGGGTTGCCCCTGGCCGGGATCATGCCGGACGTCAGGCGCGCCGCGGCCGCCACGGAACTCGGGCGCCTGCTGGATACGGGACGGCAGCGCAATGTCCGGCGGTTCGCCGGCACGGTTCTCGATTTCGGCGCCGGAGCCGCCGGATGAGCGCCCACTCGGCACCGTGGCCCCCGGACTCCGGTGCCGGCCCCGGCGACCCCGGTGGCCGGCGCTACCGGCCGCCGGGCCGGGCCTCCGTGGACGCACGGCTGCTGGAGTCCGTCCGCGAATCCGTGATGTCCGACGCCGGGCCGGTGACCCCCTCCCGGGTGGCGGCCGCCGTGCAGGCGAGCGGACGCCTGCTGGGGACCGCCGGAGCCCTGGCCGCGGTTGAGGGGATCAGCGCGGAACTGAATGGCCTCGGGCCCCTGCAGGTCCTGGTCCGGGACCCGGCCGTGACAGACATCTTTGTCAACGGACCGGCCTCCGTCTGGCTGGACCGCGGCGGCGGACTCGAAAGGGCGCCGGTGGCGTTCTCCGGTGAACCGCAGGTCCGGGCACTGGCAGCCCGGCTCGTATCGGCCGGCGGGCGGCGCCTGGATGACGGCTCGCCCTGCGTGGACGTCCGGCTCGACGGCGGGTTCCGGGTCCATGCCGTGCTTCCGCCGATCTCCACAGCGGGGACGCTCCTGAGCATCAGGATCCGGCGTGAACGGGTGTTCTCGATGGATGAGCTGCGGCGGAACGGAATGTTCGGGGCCGTGGTGCAGACCGTGCTGGAGCGGATGGTGGAACGGCGTCTGAGCTTTTTGATCAGCGGCGCCACCGGGTCGGGAAAAACAACACTGCTCGCCACGCTCCTCGGCCTGTGTCCGTCCGGCGAGCGGCTGGTCCTGATTGAGGACGCCTCGGAACTGAACCCGGTTCACCCGCACGTCGTTTCGCTGGAGGCGCGGCACGGCAACCTCGAAGGCGGCGGCGCCGTGGATTTGGGCGAGCTGGTGCGGCAGTCGCTGCGGATGCGGCCGGACCGGCTGGTGGTGGGGGAGTGCAGGGGTGCCGAAGTGCGTGAACTGCTGGCTGCCATGAACACCGGACACAGCGGGGGCGGCGGGACCATCCACGCCAACACCGCGGCCGACGTGCCGGCGCGGTTGACCGCGCTGGGTGCGCTGGCCGGGATGGGGCAGGACGCCGTCCGGCTGCAGGCGGCCAGCGCCCTCGACGCCGTGGTCCACGTGGAACGGATGAACAACGGGCGGACCGTGGCCTGCATCGGAGTGCTCGAAGACAGCCCGGCGGGCCTGGTAGTCGGCTCCGCGCTGAACATTGGCGGCGGTGATGTCCGCGGCGGGCCGGCATGGCCGCGGCTGGCGTTCCGTCTCAGCGTCGACCCGTCCCTGGTGGAGCCGGCATGACCGCACTGCTTACCGGAGTGCTGGCCCTCGCCATGATCCTCGCGCTCTCCCCGGCGGGAGCCCCCCGTCACCGGCTTCGCGCGGCGCTCGCCAGCGCACGGGACGGCTCGGCAGCAGGCTCTCCTGCGCGTGCGGGCGGCGTGGCAGGGTGGCGGCGACGGAGCGCCCCGGCGGTTTCGATGACCCTGCTCGTGCAGCAGCTGGCGGCTTTGCTCAAGGGCGGCCGAGTTCCCGCGCGGTTGTGGGATGAACTGTGGATCCTGCATGCGGGCGACCCCGCCATAACCGTGTCCGGGGCAGGAGGTGCCGGCCGGAGCCTGGTGCTCGCCCCGGAATCCGGGCGGATACTTGCCGCGGCCCGTGCCGCGGCGGCGCGCGGGTCGCCGGTCGGAGCGGCGATCCGCTCCGCCGCGGCCGGGCCCGGCGGAACGGAGTCCGGGAAGGCCTGGGGAAACGGTGCCGGCGAGCGCGTCCGGGCGCGCCGCATCTGGTTCCAGCTCGCCGCATGCTTTGACGTTGCCGAGGCCAGCGGCTGCCCGCTGGCGGAGGTGCTGACGCGCTTCGCCGCCCAGCTTGAGGCCGAGGACGACGCCGAGGCCGCCCGGCAGACGGCGTTGGCCGGGCCCCGCGCGACCGTCCGGCTGCTGACGTGGCTTCCGTTCCTGGGTCTGGGCCTGGGCGTGCTGCTGGGCGTGGACCCTGTCGCGGTCCTGCTGGGAACCCCGCTGGGTGGGGCGGCGCTCGCGGCGGGCCTCGCCCTCACCGCGGCAGGCCGGATCTGGTCGTCGCGGCTCGTCCGGACGGCTGAGGGGTCCCGGCCGTGACAGCGGACGCCGCGGGTCTTGCGGTGCTGGCGGTGCTGGCCGCCGCGGCCGTGGCCGCGTGTTCGGACCGCGGCATGGCCAGGCGGAGACTCCGGTGCCAGGTGCTGCCCGCCCCGGACGCCGGAAAGGGTTCAGAACACAGCCGCGAGCGGGCCGGGGAAGCCGGCGGACCCGGTCTGGGAGATGCGGCAATGCTGCTGGAACTGGTCGGCGCGATGCTCGAGGCGGGGGCCGGCCTCGGCCGTGCCCTGACGCTCGTCGCCGAGCTGGCGGCGCCCGAAATCCGGGGGCCGCTGCGGCCGGTCGTCGCGGCACTGGCCGTTGGCGCCGACTGGGACACCGCCTGGGGCAGCTCCGGCGCCGGGACGCCGGAACTCCTTGCCGTGCGCGATGCGCTGGGGTTTGCCGCGCTCACCGGCGCCCCCTCCTCGGCAATCCTTTACGCCCAGGCGGCCCGCCTGCGGCGCGAGCGGTTCCGGACCGCGGAGAAACAGGCCGCAGCCCTGGGCGTGAGGCTCGTGGTGCCGCTCGGCTTGTGTTCACTGCCGGCCTTCATCTGCCTGGGCGTCCTGCCGGTGCTGCTGGCGCTGCTGCCGGGCTGACCCCGGTGGTGGACAAGGCGATGGCAGTGGCGCCCTTCCTCCACAGTCCGCGTTGGCCGCCGGTTTTCCACTTGGCTGGAGGGACGCCTTACGGGGCGCGGTCCCAGCGGGAAGAGTCTTAGAACAGCCGGCGGTCCCGCCGGAACCCAAGGAAAGGAAAAACCATGGCACGTCATCCCGCTGCGACCGCCGGAACCCGCGAGGCGCTGAAAGTCCATCCCGAGGCGGAGGACGCTGAGATCCGTGAAATCTATCCGGGAGCCAGCGCCGCCGACCCGCTCAGGGTGCGAACGTCCAGAAGGCCTCGATGGCTGAGGAGGCTGTTTGGCTCGGAGACAGGGATGGCGACGGCCGAATATGCCATTGCCACGCTCGCCGCCGTGGGGTTTGCCGGCATCCTCGTGTTCATCATGCGCAGCGACGAAGTCCGGGGATTCTTGTTGAACCTCATCCGTACGGCGCTCGCCTTGCCATGAGCTGCCGATGGCCGGCCGGGAGGATGAAGGGGGCAGCGTCGACACCGCCAGCCGCACGGCGCCCCCGGCGGTGGCAGTGCGCGGGCGGCGACACGTGCCGCGGCGTCGTGACTGCCGAATTCGCGGTGGCGCTGCCCGCCGTCCTGCTCCTGCTCGCCCTGCTACTGGCCGGCTCAGCGGCGGGAGTCACCCAGCTGCGGCTGGAGGAGGCGGCCCGGGCCGGTGCCCGGGCCCTGGCCCGGGGCGAGGATGCGGCCGCCGTGGACGTGATTGTCCGCCGGCTCGCGGGCGCCTCAGCGGCGTCGGCGGTGGCGTCCGACGGCGGATGGCTCAGCGTCACAGTGTCCGGCAAGGTTCCGGGCGCCGTTGGCTCGCTCCTCCCCTGGACCCTCACGGCCCGTGCCTGGACCCGGGGCGAAACGTCCGGGCCTTCGGCCGCTGCCCGCGTCCCCGCGGCCCGGCGCCACCAGCTACAGGGTCTGGCCGCGTGAGCCGGCCTCAGCGCCGCAGCACGCCCCACGTCGGGGAGTCGGCCGCTTCGGGCAAGCTTCCGGACCATGCGCTCGAGACACCGGATTGTCCGGGCGCGTCGGGCGGGCTCCCCGAACCCGCGATCCTCGGGGAATCCGGGGAGCCCGGGGAATCCGGGGAACGGGGCGCCGGCACCGTGCTGGCGCTGGGGCTGGCACTGCTGGTCGTGCTCGCCGCGGTCCTGCTCGCAATGCTGGCCCAGTCGGCCGCGATGGCGTCCCGGGCGGCGGCCGCCGCGGACCTGGCTGCCCTCGCCGCCGCGGACGCCGCCCGGGGAATCGCTCCGGGGGAGCCGTGCGCCGTCGCCGTGGAGGTGGCACACCGGAACGGCGCCCGGGTCCTGAGCTGCGCGGCGGGCGCCGGGTTCACGGTCCAGGTCCGGACTGAACTCGATGTCCGCACGCCCGTGGGTGCGGCCACCGGTCTGGCCAGGGCCGGGCCGCCGCCGTGAGCGGGTGGCCCTGGCCGTGGACGCAGCAGCGGCTACGCCTGCAGGGGTGTCGCGGCGTGGTCCGGCAGTCCGGTGCGCATCTGGTCTGTCGCGTCCTGGAGCAGCACGTCGATGAGGGTCACGGCGGCGTCCTTGTCGAGGGGATTGTTCTTGTTGCCGCATTTGGGCGACTGCACGCAGGACGGGCAGCCGGACTCGCATTCGCAGGCCTTGATCGCGTCGCGGGTGGCGGCAAGCCAGACTCGGGCCTTGTCGTAGCCGCGCTCGGCGAAGCCTGCCCCGCCGGGGTGGCCGTCGTACACAAAGATGGTCGGCACCCCGGTGTCGGCGTGAATGGCCGTGGACACCCCGCCGATGTCCCAACGGTCGCTGGAGGCCACCAGTGGCAGGAGACCGATGGCCGCGTGTTCCGCGGCGTGCAGGGCACCCGGGAACTGCGCCTCGATCAGCCCCGCCCCGGTCAGCGAGCGGTTGTCCATGACAAACCACACCGCCTTGGTGAACAGGTCCCGGGCACCCAGCTGCAGCGGCTCCTCGCCGAGGATCTCATTGGAAATCAGCGCCTTGCGCTGGAAGGAGACCACCTGCGTTGTGACTTTCACGTCCCCGAAGTGCACGGCCACGTCGCCCCACTGCGTGGTGCGCTGCGTTTCGAGCACCTCGATCTGGGTCACGTCCCGTGCGGTGGTGTAGTAGTCCGGGTTCGCCCGGCGCACCATCACGCAGTGATCGTCCTCGTTCAGGTCCTCCACCACGTAGCTCTCGCCCTGGTGGACGTAGATCGCTCCCGTGTGGGCCTGGTAGTGCGTCTGCGGGGAATCCATGGTCCCGAGCAGGGATCCCGTGTCGGCGTCCACGATGCTCACCGGGCCGCCGCCGTCGGCCCTCAGGTTCACCATGGCCGCCGCGCTTTGCGGGTGGGTCCAGAACCATCCCGCGGGGCGCCGGCGCAGGTAGCCCTGGGCCACCAGCTGGTCCAGCAACTTCTCGGACGTGGCACCGAACAGGTCCAGCTCCGCAGAACCCAGCGGCAGTTCTGCGGCTGCGGCGCACAGGTGGGGACCGAGCACATAGGGATTGGAAGGATCAAAAACGGTGGCCTCCACCGAGACGTCGAAGATCGCCTCGGGGTGGTTCACCAGGTAGGTGTCCAGCGGGTCATCGCTGGCGACGAAAGCGGCAATGGCATCCTGTCCGGCCCGGCCGGCCCGGCCGATCTGCTGGAACAACGACGCGCGGGTTCCCGGCCAGCCGGCCACGAGCACGGCGTCGAGGCCGGAGATGTCGATCCCCAGCTCCAGGGCCGAAGTGCTGGAGACGCCCAGCAGCTCGCCGGAGCGCAGCGACTTCTCCAGGGCCCGGCGCTCCTCCGGCAGGTAGCCCGAGCGGTAGGCCGCGACCCGCTGCGGCAGGCTGGGATCGACCTCGTCGAGGAGGCGCTTGGTAATGGAGGCAATGGTCTCGGCGCCGCGCCGGGACTTGATGAACGCAATGGTCCGCACCCGCGACGAGACCAGATTGGCCAGCAGGTCCGCGGTTTCCGCGACCGCCGTGCGCCGCTCCTTGGCGCCGTTCTCGCCGCGGAGCTCGGTCAGGGCAGGCTCCCAGAACGCCACGGTCGTGGAGCCGTGGGGCGAGGAGTCCTCCGACACGGCCCGGACCGGGGCGCCGATGAGCCGGCCGAAGGAAGTGCCGGGCTCGGACGCCGTGGCGGAGGCGGCGATGAACACCGGTCCGGACCCGTCGGGGCTGTAGTAGGCGCAGATGCGGCGCAGCCGGCGCATCAGGTTGGCCACGTGCGATCCGAAGACGCCGCGGTAGCTGTGGGCCTCGTCCACGACCACGTAGCGCAGCCGGCGGAAGAACCGCGCCCACCAGGCGTGGTTGGGGAGGATCCCGAAGTGCAGCATGTCGGGGTTGGCCAGGATGAAGTTTGCGTGGTCCCGGATCCAGCGGCGGGAGGCGGGGTCGGTATCGCCGTCGTAGGTCTCGGCCCGGACGGTGGGGAGCTTCAGCGCCCGGATCGCGGCCAGCTGGTCGGCTGCCAGGGCTTTGGTGGGGGAGAGATACAGGGTGACGGCGCCGTCGTCGTGGATTTTGCCGGGATCGGCGAGGACCCGCAGTTCGGAGCGGTGGATCGCGTCCAGCGCCGGCAGCTGGTAGGCCAGCGACTTGCCGGAGGCGGTGCCGGTGGCGATCACCACGTGCTCGCCGGCGTGGGCGAGGTCGGCGGCCTGGATCTGGTGGCGGTAGGGCTCCTGGATGCCCAGCGAACCGTAGGCGTTGACCAGATCGGGGTGGGTCCAGCCGGGCCAGGGCGCGTGCACGGCCTGGCGGGCGGGAATGGTGCGCACATGACGGAGCTGTTCCGGGTCCGGGCCGCGGCCCAGCAACGGAATCAGGGACTCATGTGGGTTCACTCGTACATTCTTTCACCCGGCCTCAAATCGTCCGGGGCGCGTGACCCGCCTGCCCAGGGCCTCAGCCCACGGACAGGTCCGAGCCCTCGTCCGAGGCGGAGAGCATCAGCACGTGGCTGACCGTGGTCCAGCCGAGGTGAGAGTAGAGCTTCTGCCCGTCGAGTGAGGCGAGCAGCAGCCCGGTTTCGACGTCGTGCTCGAAAGCCTGGGCGGCGAGGGCGCGCATGATGAAGCTGCCCAGGCCCCGGCGTTGGTACCCGGGTTCGGTGACGATCTTGTCGAAGATTGCGGTGTGGCCCACCACGAACATGCGGCCGCTGGCCGCCACCTCTTCCCCGGCATAGACCACGGCATGGTGGACCCCGTCGATCCGGGACGGAACCCACCGGAGATCATCATCCGGAAGCCAGGGATCCTCGGCGTCCTGGGTCTCCATGTCCACGATCATCATCGTCTGCGAGGCGGACGTGACGTTGAGCCCTTGCTGCTGGGCCAGGAAGTGGTATCGAGCAACGTCATTCGTGAGGACTGTGAGGATCCTGGCGGGGACCTCCACGGTGGCAGCGGCCAGCGCCGCGAACTCCGCATCGGAGGGATCATGGGCGAAGTATTCCCATTCGTGGGTAGTGTCCGCCCTGAAAGCCGCCGGGAAGCGGCCCTCCTTGCGTGTCTCATATCCCCGGCAGCCGGCCCAGCCGGTGACCCAGATTTCCAGCAGATGAGTGGTGTCTTCAACCATGGCCTCAAGACTCATGTGATGAGCGTATTCCAGCCCCGCCACAAGCAACAGGGGCCGCGTCCGGTAACCGGTCTTGCTTACGTAATTGTGACCGGACCGCGGCCCCGGTGTGGGCGGTGCGGGGGCCTGGACCGCTGCCGCTGGTCCGCACGAACGGGCTTCCCTGCGCCCCGGCTCGCTGCCCGGGGCTTTCAGTCCACCCGGTACCCTTAAAACGTGGCTTTGAACAGGATTGTGCTCTTTTACGGCTTTACCCCGCTCCCGGACCCGGACGCCGTCCGGCTCTGGCAGCGTGCGCTCTGCGAGAAACTCGGCCTCACCGGCCGCATCATCATCTCCAAGGACGGCATCAATGCGACCGTCGGCGGTGAGCTGAACGCGGTCAAGCAGTACGTGAAGGCCACCCGCGAATACAAGGGCTTCCACGGTATCGACGTGAAGTGGTCCGACGGCGGCGCCGCGGACTTCCCCCGGCTGAGCGTCAAAGTCCGCGACGAGATTGTGTCCTTCGGCGCCCCCGGCGAGCTCAGGGTCGATGCCGGCGGCGTCGTCGGCGGCGGCACGCACCTCAGGCCCGAGGAACTGCACGAGCTCGTGGCGGCGCGGAAGGAGGCCGGCGAGGAAGTCGTGTTCTTCGACGGCCGCAACGGCTTCGAGGCCCAGATCGGCAAATTCAAGGACGCGGTCGTCCCGGACGTGGCCACCACCCACGACTTCATCAAGGAACTCGACTCCGGCAAGTACGACGCGCTCAAGGACAAACCGGTCGTCACGTACTGCACCGGCGGCATCCGCTGCGAGGTGCTGTCCAGCCTGATGGTGAACCGCGGCTTCAAGGAGGTCTACCAGCTCGACGGCGGGATCGTACGCTACGGCGAAACCTTCAAGGACCAGGGCCTCTGGGAGGGCTCCCTCTACGTGTTCGACAAGCGCATGCACCTTGAATTCAGCGAGGACGCGAAGACGATCGGCGCATGCGTCCGTTGCTCGGCGCCGACGAGCAAATTCGAGAACTGCTCCAACTCGTCCTGCCGTACGCTCACGCTCTACTGCTCGGACTGTGCCGCCAGCCCGGAGACGTTGCGCTGCCCGGACGGTTGCGCGGCCTAAGGCCCTGCGGCCCTGAAGCCCGGCAGTTTGAAGCCCCTGCGGCCTAAGGCCCTGCCGGCTGGGGCTGCCGACCAGGGGACCTCAGATGCGGCTAACCCGGTAGGCGAAGTTGGCTCCGGCGTTGGCTTCGACCTTGATGGTGAGCACGGAGCCCGCGGGAAGATACACCACGTTCACGCGTGAGGTCCTGCAGCGCAGTTCCAGCTCCACCAGCTCCTTGTTCTCGTGAGCCACAGTGAAGGAGACCCGCCGCGGGCTCCGGCAGGCGAGGGTCACCGAGTAGCTCCCACTTGGCAGCGGGGCGGTGATCTCCTCCCGTACCTCGTCCGCTTCAAGGGTGCCGTAACCGGTATGGAACACCTGGCCTTCGGTGGCGGGGAGCACCTGCGCCAGCCACGCATCCAGCTCGGCCCCTGAGACGGGCCACCGCGTCGACGGGTCCCGCGGCAGCGCCGCATCGGTGAACTCCGGGGCGGATGGGGATTCCGTCCCGCTGGCAAAACCGTCGTCGTATTCGTACGCGCAGCCGGCCAGTGCCATCGCCATGGCCAGCATCCAGGAGAGTCCCACGGCGGTTGCCGTGCGAGTCCGGGCCACGCTCGACACCGGAACAGTGGGCATATCCAGACTTTAACCCCGCCCCTGCCCAGGCGCCAGAGTCCAACGGCGGCCGAAAGAGGCGCTGCGCCGGTGCCTACTGCCCAGACGCGTCAAAGCTGATCCGGACGCCTGCAACGGCGCCCGTTCCGGGCCCGGGGACGCCGCTGCCATACCGGATGAGGTGAGCCGATGCAGTCCCGGGAACCAGATCGATCAACGCTTCCGTCACCTCGCCGCAGTCGAAGTTGCGCTCCAGGAGCGTGCCGCCCTGACGCGCGCCCTGGGTGACGGACAGGTGCGCATCGGGTGCCCCGACGCAGGCTGCGGTGACCTTGTATTGGCCGGCCCGGGTGATAATGCCCGACGTCCCGAGTCCGCTGCTGCCGGTGCCGCCAATCCCGCCCGATCCGCCGAAGAGAAGACCCTCCGGCGAGCCGAGCACGGCCTCCAACTCCACCAGGTTGCGGGCCTCGGCGGCAGCCAGTTCCGGGTCCCGGGTGGGCAGCGGCGCCCTCGCCGGGTAGGACCGGGCGGACGGCCCGGCTGCGTCCGGTGGGAGCCCGACGTCGTCCGCGACTTCACATCCGGTTAGTCCCGCGGCAGCGGCGGCCACCGCCAGCAACAGTGCGGCCCGGACCGGCCGGTGCATACCCCCAGTAGCAGACATGCACCGAGCCTAGCGGCGGGGGCCTTGAACACAAGTCCCGGCTCTCTGCCGTGTCGGATGCAGGCTGCTAGGCCGCAGGCGCCAGGTGGTAGGCGTAAATGAGCGGGGCATCCACGCTGGAGGCGCCGATCTGAAGCGTGCCGGCGGCGGGGATTTTGATGCGTGCCGTCTCGCGGCTGCCGTTGCAGGCCGCGCCGGCCTCGGTCAGTCTGGTGCCGTCCAGGGAGACGTCGAAGAAGGCCTTGCCGCCGCCGTCGCAGGTGATGGTCAGGATATAGCTGCCGGCTGCGATCCCGGGTGCGGTCTTGACGATCGGGTCCCGGTTGAGGATCTTTCCGGCATCCTCGACCACTACCCCGGCGGCGGAGGGAAGCGCCGTCGCCCTCCACGCCGGCACATCGGCCGACTCGATGGAACCGGCCGAGGAGCACGCGGCTGCGGCCAGGACGACGGCGGCGCCCGCCGCGAGGCCGCGCACCGCACGCCCGACGGGCCAGGCCGGGTGACGGAAGGGCCGGGTGGCGCGCCGGACGGACCGGGCACGCCGGGGGCCGGGGAAAAGGAAGAGCATGCCTCCAACTTACCGCCGCTGCGGCCGGCAGCTGATTTCCCGGCTGCCGGCCCGCAGCGGCCCCGCAGCCCTACCCGGCGATCAGCTCGAGCACCTGGCCCCGGTGCAGGGCAAGGTACACGCGGTCGCGCAGGAGGTTGGCCTCCCCGTCCGTCAGCGTCCGGTCCAGCGGCTGCAGCACCAGCCGCAAAAGCACGTTCACCTGGCCCGGGGCGAGCCGGAGCCGTTCGACGGCGGCCGGCGGAAGCCCCGACGCCGGGGTGACGGCCCGGATCTCCAGCGCGGCCAGCACCTCGGACTCCGGCCCGAGGGCCGTCCGTGCACGGTCACCCAGCAGTTCGACGTCGGCGTCCGCCGCGGAGCCGAGCACGAGGGACAGATCGCGCCGGACCTCCGGCATGACCGACACGGGCCGGTAGGCGTCCAGGTCCAGCAGCTGGACCTGGATCTCGGAGTTCTCCGCGCGCAGGAGCCGGATGTCCCGGATCCCTTTGCGCAGCATCAGCGCACGGTCCAGCCCCAGTCCCAGGGCGAGACCTGCCCAGCGGCGGGGATCCAGTCCGGAGCCGCGAAGGACCTGCGCGGCGACGAGGCCGCATTCGGCCAGTTCCAGCCATTCCCGGCTGCCGTCCGGCTGGCTGACGAGCACGTCGAGCTGCCAGCCGGTATCCGTGTAGTGGTGGTTCGCCGGGGTCGCGCGCCACTGGACGTCCGGGTGCAGTGCCGCCGGCAGCACGGCCTCCACGACGGCCGCCATCATCCGGTCCAGCTCGGCGGGACCCAGCAGGCCGCGCGCTTTGAGCCGCCACAGATCCAGCTGGTGCGGGGCGCCCACATGGGTGCGGTCGATCGAGTCCCGCCGGTACACCAGGCCGGGCAGCGCATGCAGCCGGTCGTAGTGGCCCATTTCCTGGCGCAGCGAGTCCAGCAGGGCCGGAACACCCGCCGAGGTGTGGCTCCGCAGCATCACCGTGGGGCTGACATGGCGGGAGTAGCGTGAATCGCGCGTGACGTCGCCGGGGGAGTAGCCCAGGCGGTCGTAGTTGTCGGCGGTGGCGACGAGGGGGCTGAGCCGGTGCGTCTCAACTTCGATGCCCCAGAGGCTTTGCAGCGCCCTTGTGATTTCGGCCAGCAGCAGGGTCATCGCGTGCGGGCCCTGGGCTGGATCGGACAGATCGCGGAGCGCGAGGGCTGATTGCAGGTCAGCGGGGGTCAAATACGTCTTCATGAGGGGGTCCTTGGTCTGGAGTGCGGGAGGGGGGAACTGCACCCTCGGCCACTGCACCGGACGGACCCCGGCGGCTGCAGTTACGCGCGCGACAAGAAGCCCGTGCGGCCGGAAAGCGGCCGAGGGCTGATAAATCGCTGCTGCGTGTGCATACGCCAATAGTACGGCAGCCCGCCGCATCCGGGCTGAAGCTCCAGCTGCCGGCCGCAGAGCCAACGTTCCGGCCGACCACCGAGCCGGGCCCGACCCCGACCCGGCCCGAACCCGGGCCCAGGCCAGGGCCTTGACCTTGACGTAGCGTCAAGCTCTAGCATCGGGATACCGGCCCGGAAGGGGCCGGTTCCGGAACGGAAAGGGGGGCAGCCACGTGGAATGGTCTGTGCAGCAGATCGCCAGGATCGCCGGGACCACGAGCCGGACACTGCGCCACTACGACGACGTCGGGCTGCTCAAACCCAGCCGGACCGGCGACAACGGCTACCGGTTCTACAACCAGGCCTCGCTCGTGCGGCTGCAGCGCATCCTGCTCCTGCGGGACCTGGGGCTTGGGCTCCCCGCCATCGCCGAAGTCCTCGGCCACGAGCCCGATGCCGTTAAGGCCCTGGGCCGGCACCTGGACTGGCTCCGGCAGGAACAGGACCGGCTGGCACGGCAGGTCGCCTCGGTCCGGCAGACGATTGAAGCACTGAAAGAAGGAGAACAGATCATGGCGGAGAAAATGTTCGACGGCTTCGACCACACGCAGTACAAGGACGAGGTCGAGGAGCGCTGGGGCAAGGACGCGTACGCGCAGGGCGATTCCTGGTGGCGGGGGATGGGCCCGGCCGAAAAAGACGCCTGGAAGCAGCGCTCCCGGCAGCTGGGCAGCGACTGGATCGCGGCGGCGGAGTCCGGTGCCGCCGCGGACAGCGCCGAGGCGCAGGAGCTGGCCAGGCGGCAGGTCGAATGGCTCACCGGAATACCCGGCACGCCGGCCTCCGCCACCGGCCGTGAGGGCGACCTGAAGGGCTACGTCACCGGTCTCGGTGAGATGTACGTTGCCGATCCGCGGTTTGCCGCGAACTACGGCGGCGAAGCCGGGGCCGCCTTCGTCCGCGACGCCCTCCGGATCTACGTCGCGAAGAACCTCTGACCCGACGCGTCCCGCCACGCCGTCCCAGGCCCCCGCACAGCGGGGGCCTGGGCCCGGCCCGGCCCCGGCCCCGGGGGCCTGGACTAAACTTGTCCGGTGACTCCCTCAACGCATTTCACGGCCGGCAACACCCCCGACGCCCCTCGCAGCGACCTCCCCGTCCTGCTCGACGCCCTGGCCGCGGACCTGCGCGGCATCGGCTACACCGTTGACGGCGTCGCCGCACTGCTCGGCGCGGCCGCGCACAGCGCCCTGGGCCGGGACCAGCTGGTTCCGGCGCTGATCGTCACCGAGGCGGCCCGCCGCGGGGAGCCGACGACGGCGGCGCTCGCCGCCGTCGTCCGCTTCTGGCTGCTGGCCGAACCGCAGCCCGCCGCCACCCTCGACGCCGCCCTGCCCGGCATCCGCACGGCGGGCCTGCTGGAACTGGGCCTCGTGGAGCCGTCCGCCGACGGCCTGATCCAGGCGAAGGTGGACCTGCGGCCCTACGGCTGGGACGGAACCGCCGGGGAAAACACCCAGGGGGAAGACGCCCGGAGGGAAGGCGCCCGGAGGGAAGACGCCCAGGGGGAAGACGCCCGGAGGGAAGAAACTGTCAGCGGCGGCGCGGAGCTCTGGGTGGCCAGCGACCTCGCCGCCCACCAGCGCCCCGGGGTGCTGCGCCACGACCACGTCCTCGGGATCGGGCAGGCCTCCACCACACTGGTGCAGGTCACCGCCCGCCGGCACGTGGCCCGGGCCCTGGACCTCGGCACCGGCTGCGGCATCCAGACGTTCCACCTGCTCCACCATGCCGAGCACGTGACGGCCACCGACATCTCCGACCGCGCCCTCGCGTTCACCCGCTTCAACCTGCTCCTCAACGCCGGCCAGCTGCACCTGGACCCCTCCGATCCGGAAGCCCGGGTGAGCCTGCGCCGTGGCTCGCTGCTCGATCCGGTGGCGGGCGAGGAGTTTGAGCTGGTGGTCTCCAACCCGCCGTTCGTGATCACGCCGCGCAGCCTGGGGGAGGCCGCCGGCGACCAGTTCACCTACCGCGACGGCGGCTTGCCGGGCGATGACATCGTCGCCGCGCTGGTCCGCGACCTCCCCTCGGTCCTGACCCCCGGCGGAACGGCCCAGCTCCTGGGCAACTGGGAAATCCCGGCGGGCGCGGCCTGGGACGAGCGGCCCCAGCGCTGGGCCGGCCCGGACGCGGACGCCTGGTTCATCCAGCGCGAGCAGGTCAGCCCGGAACAGTACGCTGAAACCTGGCTGCAGGACGCCTCCGAGGCCCGCGACCGGCGGCTCTTCCAGGACTCGTACGCCGCGTACCTGGACGACTTCGCCTCCCGCAGCGTCGAGGCCATCGGCTTCGGGATGATCTGGCTGCGGCGGCCCGCCGACGGCGCCACCCCGGCGCTGCGGCGCTTCGAGGAGATCACCTATCCGATCGAGCAGCCCGTCGGCCCGCACCTGGGTGCCGCCGTGGAACGCGCCGACTGGCTGGCGGACCACGATCTGGCGGCGGCGCACCTGCTTGTGGCCGAGGACGTCACCGAGGAGCGGCACCAGCGACCCGGAGCCGAACACCCCGGCGTCATCCTGCTGCGCCAGGGTGCCGGCCTGCGCCGCACCAACCTGCTCAGCACCGAGCTGGCCGGCTTTGTCTCAGCGTGCGACGGCGACCTGTCCGTCGGGCAGATCGTCGGCGCCCTTGAGGCGCTCCTGGGCGGGGGCGAGGACTGGGACGCCGGGACCTTCCGCGCCGGCGTCCTCACCGAGGTGGGGAACCTGGTCCGCGACGGCTTCCTGCTGCCCGCCTGACGCCGCCGCCGGCGCAGTCCCTGCGGCGGGAACCGCGGGACTTGCCGCGCCCTCGCTGCCGTAGCGCGGCAGGACGTACGCGGTGACGACTAGGGCCGCCAGGACCCCGCCCACCCCGGCGACCAGGAAGCTCACCCGGATGGGGAGCAGGGCACCGAGCAGCCCGCCCAGCGCGAGCGCCCCGATGGCCACGGCCCGGGTCATGCCGCCGATGATCGCCATGGCCTGGCCGCGGCCGCTTTCCGGGATCCGCATGATCGCGATCGCCCCGAAGCACGCATTCAGCATCCCGCAGCTGGCCCCCATGGCGGTGTAGGCGATGAACAACAGTTCCATGTTCGGCACCAGGGACATGATCCCCAGGAAGGCCGAGGTCAGGGCCATCGAGACCAGCAGCGCGCGCAGCCGGGTGGGGTGGCTCGTGATCCGGCTGGCCAGCCCCGCCCCGGACGCCATCCCGAGGCCGAACGACGCGGCCAGCAGCCCGTACTGCGTCTCGGTGGCGCCGAGCTCGTCGCGGGCCAGGAACACCTCAAGGACGTTGGTCGCCTCGCCGACGGTGATAAAGAACAGCGCGCCGAGGACCAGGGCCCAGACCAGGCCGTCACGCCGGATCAGGCGCAGCCCGTTCAGCAGGGCCGGAGGCTCTTTGCCGACCCGCTCGGCGGCCGTGCCGCGGCGGGTCCGGATCAGCATGGCACCGGCGGCCATCGCCAGGTAGCAGCCGCTGGCCACCGCAAACACCAGGCCGGATCCGCCCCAGCCGCTGAGCAGCCCCCCGGCCGCCGGTCCAACCATGCTGGCGATCATGATGGTGGCCTGCATGGTGCCCAGCGCCCGCGGGGTCCGTTCCTCGCCCACGATCCGGGGCAGCAGGGCCTGCCAGGTCGGCCCGGCCACCGCCTGGGCGGTGTCGAGGAGGAACGTCATGGCGAACAGCACGGGTAGATAGTTGTCCAGATACTGCATGCCCAGCCCCATCCCGGCGACCGCGGCGGCACTGACCACGGCGGACGCCGTCGCCAGCGTCCTGGAATCCCGGGTGTCGGCCAGCCGGCCCGCCCACGGCGCCAGCAGCACCAGGGGGAGCGCCGAGCAGAGCAGATAGGCCGCCACGAGCCAGGGTCCGGCGATGGCCGTCTGGCCGGCGGCGGCGAGGTTCTGCAGGTGTAGCATGACGCTGATGATGACGGCGCCCATGCCGGCCGTGGCGATGAAGCGGGCACTGCTGGCCAGGACGAAGTCCCGGTTGCGCCAGAGGGGCTGCGCGGGCGGGGCGTCACCCGGCGCCGTCTGTTTCATAAATAGCAAGCTACTCTGCGGTACATTTTGGTGTCAAGCATTTCTTTCATAGTTTGGCGGAGCTCGGTAGACTGGTGGTGTGAATGCAGAAACCCCAATGGCGGAGTCACCGGTCCCTCCGGCGCCCAAACGCCGGCAGCGCCCGGAGAAGAAAGTGGAGATCACCGACCCGAAAGCGATCCGGGCGCTGGCCCACGCCGCCCGGCTGGAAGTCATCTCCGAACTGTATTCAACCCAGGTGAGCCGGACCGCCACCGAACTCGCCGCGCAGACCGGCCTCACCCCGAGCGCCATGAGCTACCACCTGCGCGCGCTGCAGAAGTGGGGCATCGTGGTCCCGGCCGCCACCGCCGGCGACGCGCGGGAGCGCCGCTGGAAAGCCGCGGGCACCGACTTCACCATCAACTCGGGCGGCGGGGTGGCGAGCCCCGAATTCGCCGTGCTGGATCTTGAACTGGACGCCTACCGCCGGCGCGTCAACGCCTACGCCAAGACCAGGGACGAGCAGCGCCAGCGCGGCGAGGCCGTGGACGGGCCCTCCTCCGTGGTGCTGGCCAGCAATCTGCTCTATCTGACCCCGGACCAGCGGGAGGAACTGAACAACCGGCTCTTCGAGCTGCTGCGGGACTACGATCTGGAGGATCCGGACCAGGTCCCCGACGGGGCCGAGCGGATGGCGACCCTGTGGTCGATGATCCCGGATGACCGCGGAAAGCCTCCGGCGAAGCCTTCCGGCAGCCCCGCCTGACAGCGGCGCGGGCCCGCCCCGGCCGGGCCCGGCGGAGGCCTGCCTGGCGGGGGTTCATTACGTCCGGAAGTCGTGCCCGGGGGCCCTCCGTTTGGGGCTGGATGCGCGGGAATCCGCAAAATATGGTGAACTAGGCGGGTATGGGCGCATCTGCCCGAGCAACCTTTTTCTGTAGGAGCACCGTGCCAAGCAAGGCCAAAACCGGTAAGAAACTCGTGATTGTGGAGTCTCCCGCCAAGAGCAAGACCATCGCCAAGTACCTCGGCGAGGGCTTCATCGTTGAGGCCTCCATCGGTCACATCCGCGACCTCCCGCAGCCGTCGGAACTGCCGGCGGAGCTGAAGAAGACCTCGGTGGGCAAGTTCGCCGTCGACGTTGATAACGACTTCAAGCCGTACTACGTGGTGTCCCCGGACAAGAAGAAAAAGGTCGCCGAGCTCAAGGCCCAGCTCAAAGACGCTGACGCTCTCTATCTCGCAACCGATGGGGACCGCGAGGGCGAGGCCATCGCGTGGCACCTGCTCGAAGTGCTCAAGCCCAAGGTGCCGGTCTACCGGATGACCTTCGGTGAAATCACCAAGGAAGCCATCCACCGCGCCATGGACAACCTGCGCGACGTCGACCAGGACCTCGTGGACGCGCAGGAAACCCGGCGTGTGCTGGACCGCCTCTACGGCTACGAGATCTCCCCGGTGCTGTGGCGCAAGGTGGCCCGAGGCCTCTCCGCCGGCCGCGTGCAGTCCGTCGTGACCCGCATGGTCGTGGACCGCGAGCGTGAGCGGATGGCCTTCAAATCGGCCTCCTACTGGGACCTGACCGGCCAGTTCGGCGCCGGGTCCGGCTCGTTCAAGGCCAAACTGGCCATGGTCGACGGCGCCAAGGTCGCCAGCGGCCGTGACTTCAACGACAGTGGCGAGCTCACCTCCCGCAACGCCGTGCACCTCAACCAGGACCTCGCCACCTCCCTCGCCGCCGGCCTGCAGGACGCCGACTTCCGGGTCCGCTCCGTCGACACCAAGCCGTACACCCGCCGCCCGGCCGCGCCGTTCACGACCTCGACGCTGCAGCAGGAGGCCGGCCGCAAGCTGCGCTTTTCCTCCAAGAGCACCATGCAGGTGGCGCAGCGGCTGTACGAAAACGGCTACATCACCTATATGCGTACGGACTCCTCCGCGCTGAGCAACGAGGCCGTCACGGCCGCGCGGCGCCAGGCCTCCGAGCTGTACGGCCCGGAATACGTTCCCGCCTCCCCGCGCGTCTACAGCGGCAAGGCCGCGAACGCGCAGGAGGCCCACGAGGCCATCCGCCCCGCCGGTGACTCGTTCCGCACCCCGGCCCAGGTGGCCAAGCAGCTCTCCGGCGACGAGTTCCGGCTCTACGAGCTGATCTGGAAGCGCACCGTCGCCTCGCAGATGGCCGACGCCAAGGGCTCCACCGCCACGATCCGCCTCGGCGCCATCGCTGCCGACGGCCGCGACGCCGAGTTCTCGGCCTCCGGCACCGTCATCACCTTCCCCGGCTTCCTCGCCGCCTACGAAGAGGGCAAGGACGAAAGCCGCGGCGACGACGAATCCGACGAGGCCCGCCGGCTGCCGAACGTGGCCAAGGACGACGCGCTCACCGCCTCGGAGATTGCCGCCATCGGGCACGAGACGTCCCCGCCGCCGCGCTTCACCGAAGCGTCGCTGACCGCCGAGCTGGAAAAGAAGGGCATCGGCCGCCCGTCGACGTATGCCTCCACCATTTCCACCATCCAGGACCGCGGCTACGTCCGGAAGCAGGGCTCCGCGTTGGTCCCGAGCTGGATCGCGTTCTCCGTGATCCGGCTGCTCGAACAGCACTTCCACGACTACGTGGACTACGAGTTCACGGCCGACATGGAAGCGGACCTGGACAAGATCGCCAACGGCCAGGCCGAGGGACCCGCCTGGCTCAAGCACTTCTACTTCGGCGAGGACTCCAACCCCGGGCTGCTGAGCATCGTCAACAACCTCGGCGAGATCGACGCCCGCGAAATCAACTCCATCCCGATCACCGAGGGCATCACCCTGCGGGTCGGCAAGTTCGGACCGTACCTGGAGAGCTCCGTCCCCACGGTCGATCCGAAGACCGGCGAAGTGGTTGAGGCCGCCCGCGCCAACGTCCCTGAGGACCTGGCCCCGGATGAGCTCACCGCGGCCAAGGCGGTCGAGCTGATGGAAACCGCCGCCCCCGAGGAGCGGGTGCTCGGCGCGGACCCGCACACCGGGCACACCGTCGTCGCCAAGAACGGCCGCTACGGCGCCTACGTCACCGAGGTCATCCCGGAGATGACCGAGGAACAGATCGCCAACCAGCCGGTCGAGTACTACAAGAACGGCAAGCCCAAGCCGCCGAAGAAGCCGGTGAAGGCCAAGCCCCGCACCGGCTCGCTGTTCGCCTCGATGAGCGTGGACACCATCACCCTGGACGAGGCCCTGCAGCTGATGAGCCTGCCCCGGGTGCTCGGCCAGGACGCCGAAGGCAACCCGATCACGGTGCAGAACGGCCGCTTCGGCCCGTACCTGAAGAAGGGCACGGACTCCCGGTCCATCGGTTCGGAAGAGGAAATCTTCACGATCACGCTGGAGCAGGCCCTGGAGATTTACTCCCAGCCCAAACAGCGCGGCGCCCGCGCCGCCGTCGCGCCGCTGGCCGAATTCGGTCCGGACCCGGTCTCGGAGAAGAACATCGTGGTGAAGGAAGGCCGCTTCGGCCCGTACATCACCGACGGCGTCACCAACATCACCGTGCCGCGCTCCACCTCGCTGGAGGAGCTCACCCGGGAACAGGCCGTCGAACTCCTCGCGGAGAAGCGCGCCAAGGGCCCGGTCAAGCGCACGACGACGGCGCGCAAGGCCCCGGCCCGCAAGGCTGCCGCCAAGAAGTAGGGGGTGCCGCCCAAACCGGAGCAATCCTCTGCGTGCTCGCTCGTTCCTCCCCGCCGTCCCCCTCTCCTCGCAAGCTCGGACAGGGAACCCTGACGGCGGGGCCCTCGCTTAGACGCACGCTGCCGGATCACTCCGGTTTGGGCAGCGGGGACGAGTTAGGAATTGCGGACCCGCCCGCAAACGTGGTCGAGTAGAGACATGACTGAACAGCCCGATCACTTGGACCTCCAGCCGCTGAACGACCTCGAAGAGCAGCTTGCCAAGGGGGAGGAGCCCGACGCCAACCCCGTTGACGTCATCCTGGCCTTCCTCAACAACGAGGTCTACATCGTCAGCTCCGACGCGCTCGAGGGCGCCGATTCCCAGGTCGAGCCGCTGGTGCTCGCCAACTCCGCCGGGAAGCCTGTCCTGGCCGTGTTCTCCCACCCGAGCCGCGTCACCGAGCAGTACCTGGCCGCCGCCCCCAACGTGCTCGGCACCCAGGGCGCCGCGATCCTGGGCAACCTCGGCGATGACCTCGGCATGGTCATCAACCCCGGCGCAGCCTTCGGCTTCGAAATCGATCCGGAAGGCGTGGCGAACATCCGGCGCGACTTCAAGCCCGCCGACGAGCCCGAAGACGAGTCCGGCCCGGACGGTCAGGCCTAAGCCGATGTTCGGGGCGCGGCCGGCCCGTTAGGCGGGCCGCGTTCCCGGGGGCAATAATGACACTATGCGTCTTGGCGTCCTCGATATTGGATCAAACACCGTCCACCTCCTGCTCGTGGATGCCCACCCCGGTGCGCGCCCTGTGCCGTTCGCCTCGCACAAGCGCCCGCTCTCCCTCGTGCAGTTCCTCGAGAGCGACGGCAGCATCAACGACGCCGGCCAGCATGAGCTGATCGAATTCGTCCTCGAAGCGTGGGAATTCGCGGCCAAGCACAAGGCCGAAGACCTGCTGGCGTTCTGTACCTCCGCCATCCGCGAGGCCACCAACGGCCCGGAAGTGCTGGCACGGGTCAAGCATGAGACCACCGTGACGCTGCGGGAACTGACCGGCAGCGAAGAGGCCTCGATGACGTTCTTCGCGGTCCGCCGCTGGTACGGCTGGGGCGCCGGACCCATCCTGAACCTCGACATCGGCGGCGGCTCCTTCGAGATGGCCTACGGGGAGGATGAACTCCCCGAACTCGCGACCTCCGTCCCGCTCGGAGCGAGCCGGCTCACCCGGGACTGGCTGCAGGAGGACCCGCCCTCGGCCAAGAGCGTGAAGGAACTCCGCCGCTATATCCGGACCACACTCAAGCCGGTGGTGCGCGACTTCGCGAAGCTCGGCAAGGCAAACCACGTCGCGGGGACCTCCAAGACCTTCCGCTCGCTGGCCCGGGTCGCCGGCGCCGCGCCCAGCGCCGCGGGCCCCTACGTCAAGCGGGAACTGTTCGCCACGGACCTGGGCCTATGGGCACAGCGCATCTCGGCGATGGAGGTGGAGGACCGGCTGAGCCTGCCCGGTGTCTCCGAAGCCCGCGCCCCCCAGCTTCTGGCAGGGGCCCTGGTGGCGGAAGCGGCCCTGGAGATGTTCGAGTTTCCGAGCATAGAGATCTGCCCCTGGGCACTCCGCGAAGGCCTGATCCTCCGCCGGCTGGATCAGCTGGTCTTCGAGGGGCCGCTGGACCCCGCACCCCATGTGACCCAGACCGACCACCCCACAAGGCCGCAGTCACCTGATTCAGAGGCGCCGGACGCATCGAAATCCGAATCAGCCGGCGCCCGGTGACGGCTTCCCCTCAGGCCTGAGTCCCGGGAGGGATGTGTCGATCCGGGGGCAGTCCGTTCGTCTAGTAGGTGAGAGGCCGGTACAGGACCGGCCGAATCGTCAAGGAGGACAGCACCATGGCACAGTACCTGCTCAGCGTCTACCAGCCCGATGGCCCCGCCCCGGCCCCGGAATTCCTGGAGCCGATCATGCGGGACGTCGAGGCCCTGAACCGCGAGATGGAGGAAGCCGGCGCCTGGGTGTTCGGGGCCGGGCTGCATCCCGCCGAGGCCGCCACCGTCGTGCGGCAGCAGGGCAGCGAGGTGCTCATCACTGATGGTCCCTTCGCCGAAGCCAAGGAGCACCTCGGCGGGTTCACCGTCATCGAGGCCGCGGACCTCGACGCCGCCCTCGGCTGGGCCGAAAAGCTGGCCCGCGCCACTACCCTTCCCATCGAAGTGCGACCCGTCCAGCACTAGGCGCGCCAGAAAATGGTCCGCGAAACAGGGTCCCGGCCGCCGCCCGAATCCGCCGGGGCACCGGAGGAGGCCGGGCAACTCGAGCCCGAGCCGCCGCCCGAGTCCGCCGGGACACCCGAGTCCGCGCCGCAGGGACCCGCCGGGGCGCCCGCGGCGGAGGCGGGCATCGCCGGCGTCTTCCGGAAGGAATACGGGCGGGCCGTCGCCGTCCTGACCCGTGTGCTCGGGGATATCGACGCCGCCGAGGACGCCGTCCAGGACGCCTTCACCCTCGCCGTCCGGCACTGGCCCTCCACCGGCCTCCCGCCAAGCCCCGCGGGCTGGATCATCACCACTGCCAGGAACCGGGCGACCGACCGGCTGCGCCGGGAAGCCGGACGCGGCGACAAACAGCTTCAGGCCGCGCAGCTGCAGGCCGCCAGGTCCCCGGCAGAACCGACGCCCGAGGAACTCGTGATCACTGAACTCTCAAGGGAGGGCACGGTGGACGATGACAGGCTGCGGCTGATGTTCACCTGCTGCCACCCGGCCCTCGCCACCAACGCCCAGGTGGCTCTGACGCTGCGGCTGCTGGGCGGTCTCACGACGGCGGAAATCGCCCACGCCTTCCTGGTGCCGGAAACCACCTTGGCCCAGCGCCTGGTCCGGGCCAAGGCGAAAATCCGGGAGGCCGGGATTCCGTACCGGGTGCCGCACGGGGCGGACCTTCCGGCGCGCCTGCCGCCGGTCCTTGCGGTGGTGTACCTCATCTTCAACGAGGGCTACAGTTCCAGCTCCGGTGGTCCGCCCATCCGGGCGGACCTCTGCGCGGAAGCGATCAGGCTGGGCCGGCTGCTGGCCGCGCTGATGCCGGACGAAGCAGAAGTGAAGGGCCTGCTGGCCCTGATGCTGCTGACCGAGTCACGGCGCGCCGCGCGGGAAGCCGGCGGCGGCCCCGTGCTCCTGGCGGACCAGGACCGGCGCTTGTGGGACCGTGCCCTGATCGCGGAGGGCCAGGACCTGGTGCGGCAGTGCCTGCGGCGGAACCAGCCCGGACCGTACCAGCTCCAGGCGGCCATCAGCGCGGTCCACAGCGATGCGCCCGACGGCGGCGCTACGGACTGGCGCCAGATCCTCCGGCTGTACGACCGGCTCCTCGAACTCGCGCCCGGACCGGTCGTGGCCCTCAACCGGGCGGTCGCCCTGGCCGAGCTGGAGGGCCCGGAACCTGCCCTGCGCCTCGTCGACGCGCTCGGGCTCGAGGGCTACTCCCCGTTCCACGCCGTCCGCGCCGACTTCCTGGCCCGGCTGGGCCGCATCGATGAGGCCGTCGCCGCGTACGACGCTGCGCTGCAGCTGGCCGGAAACGCCGCCGACCGGACATTCCTTGAGTCCCGGCTGCTTGAGTCCCGGCTGCGTGAGACGTGGCTGCCTGAAACCGGCCCGGGCGGAGCTGCCCGTTAACGGCGAAAGGCACCGGCGTTCCGCTGCGGGAAAATGGGGGAAACCCGCTGCAGTCCACCGGTGCCGGGCAGACATCCGCATGCCTGCCGCATCACTCGCACCCTCAATGAGGTAACCACCACGTTAGTTCCGGAGTTTGTGAAGACCCTGACCTGAAGATGGGAGCTGGCTGGGAATCGGGCCGGACTGCAATGATGGGGGCATGAGTAACCGAATCGCATTCCTGGGCTGTGGATCAATGAACGAGGCCATCATGGGCGGCCTGATCGCCGGCGGCACTGACCCGGCGGACATTGTCGCCACCGTCCGCCGCGCCGAACGCGCCGACCAGCTGGCCAAACGGCATCACGGCATCACAGCCATCGCCGGCGCCGAAGAGCCGGAGAACAACAAACAGGCGGCCACCGGCTCCGGCGTCGTGATCCTGGGCGTCAAGCCCGTAGGCATCGCGGACCTGGCCCGTGAGATCGGCGACTCGCTGGCACGGGACACGATCGTCATCAGCGTCGCCGCCGCCGTGTCGCTGGAGCAGCTGGAAGCGGCCCTGCCGGCCGGCCAGCCCGTGATCCGGAGCATGCCCAACACCCCGGCGCAGCTGGGCCGGGGCGTCATTTCCGTGTCGCCGGGCACGCACTGTTCCCCGGCGCAGCTCCAGCTCGCCAAGGACCTGCTGGCCTCGGCGGGCACCGTCGTCGAAATCCCGGAAGACCAGGTCGACGCGCTGTCCGCGATCAGCGGCTCCGGCCCCGCGTACGCGTTCTACCTGGCCGAAGCGATGGCGGACGCCGGCGTCGTACTCGGACTGGACCGTGAGCTGTCGCTGCTGATTGCCCGGGAAACCGTCGCCGGGGCGGGCCTGATGCTGGCCGAGGCGGGCGCGGATGCGGCGGCGCTGCGCAAGGCTGTCACGAGCCCCAACGGCACCACCGAGCGCGCCATCGCGACCTTTGACGCGCGCGGCCTGCCCGCGATCATCGCCGACGGCGCCCGCGCCGCCGCCGAACGCGCCGCGGAGATCACCAAACAGCTCGGCTAGCGGCAAACGCAGGCGCAACCCATGACGCGGACCGCACCGGGTGGCAGGATGGGACCCATGGAACTGCACATCACAGGGGATCCCGCGGCGGACAAACTACTGAGCGATGACGCGTTTGCGCTGCTCACCGGCATGCTGCTTGACCAACAGGTGACCATGGAATCGGCCTTCGCCGGTCCGGAAAAAATCCGGACGCGCATCGGTTCCATGGATCCGGCCGCGATTGCCGCTTACGATCCGCAAGAGTTCGTCGAGATGTTCAAGGAACGGCCGGCCGTCCACCGGTTCCCCGGATCAATGGCCGGCCGCGTCCAGTCCCTTGCCGGGACCGTGCAGAAAGACTGGAACGGCGACGCGACTGCCATCTGGACGCAGGGTGACCCCGACGGGCCGGAGGTGCTGCGCCGGCTCAAGGCATTGCCGGGATTTGGCGAGCAGAAAGCGAAGATCTTCCTGGCGCTGCTGGGAAAGCAGTGTGGCCTCCAGGCTGAAGGCTGGCGCGAGGCCGCCGGACACTACGGTCAGGAGAACGCCTTCCTGTCCGTCGCTGACATTGTGGACCCGGAGTCGCTGAGCAAGGTGCGGGCCAGCAAGCAGACGGCCAAGGCCGCCGCGAAGGCTGCGAAGACCGCCGGGTCCTGACAAGGCGGTAGCTCAGGCGACGCGCAATCCGCCTCATGACGCGCCAAAGCGCTGGCGCTGCCGGAATACGGCGGCGCCAGCGCTTTGGCGCGTCGCCAGACGGTATCCGCCGCGCTGGGGACCTTGCCAAGTGAACGGGAGGCTTCTCCGCGGAGTCGATCTGTGCCGGTCGTCCAGGACGTCGCGGCGCCGCTACGGCCGGGCGGCGAACCTCTCCAGCAGGTCCACGTGCCCGGAAACAATGAGCATGTCCCGGGAGGACACCTTCGTCTCCGGCCGGGCGTAGGTGAAGTCCTCGCCCGGGGACTTCACGCCCACGATCGTGACCCCGTACTTCGAGCGGACCTTGGATTCGTCCAGGGTGAAGCCCACGGTTTCGCGCGGCGGATACATCTTCACGATCGCGAAGTCGTCGTCGAACTCGATGAAGTCCAGCATGCGGCCGGAGACCAGGTGCGCGGCGCGGACACCGGCGTCGGCCTCCGGGTAGATCACGTGGTTGGCGCCGATCCGGGTCAGGATCTTCCCGTGCGAGGGCGTGATGGCCTTGACCCAGAGGTGCTCGATGCCAAGGTCCACGAGGTTGACGGTGATCAGCACCGAGGATTCGATCGAGGTGCCGACCCCCACGACGGCGGAGCTGAACTCCTGCGCGCCGAGCTGGCGGAGCGCATCGATGTTCGTGGCGTCGGCCTCGACGACGTGGGTCAGGGTGCTGGACCACTTCTGCACCAGGTTCCGGTCGCGTTCGATGGCCAGCACCTCGCGGCCCTGCTTGACCAGCTGTTCTGCGGTGGAGGCGCCGAAACGGCCCAGCCCGATCACCAGCACCGGGGCGTTGTGGGCGGGACGGTTGACGGCGCCTGAGGAACTAGCCAATGATGGGTCTCTCTTCCGGGTAGTGGTACAGCTGGCTGCGCTGGCGCAGGGCCAGGGCAGCGGCGAGGGTGACGGTCCCGACGCGCCCGGCGAACATCAGGGCGGTGAGGACGTAAACGCCCGACGGCGGCAGCTCGGCACTGAGGTTCGTGCTGAGCCCCACCGTGGCAAAGGCGGAAATGGTTTCAAAGAGCACCCGGTCCAGGGATGCGCCGCTGATGTGGAGCAGCAGCATGGCGGCGACGGCGACGAGGGTGGCGCCGGCGACAATGACCGAGATGGCCACCCGCATGGTGCCTTCGGGGATGGTGCGGCCATAGACCTTCACATCGGAGTCGCCGCGGGCCTCAGCCATGATCGCCAGGAACATCACGGCGATGGTGGTCACCTTGATGCCGCCGGCGGTCGACGCCGAACCACCGCCGGCGAACATGAGGGCATCGGTGAGCAGCATGGTGGTGGAATCCATCTGGTTCTGGTCCACCAGGTTGAACCCGCCGGAACGCGTCATCACCGAGGCGAAGAGCGAATGGATGACCTTGTCCGCGTCGTTCATGCCGCCGATGGTCCTCACGTTTTCCCACTCCATCAGCCCCCACAGCACCGTGCCGGACACCAGCAGGATCAGCGACACCTGGATGGTCAGCTTGGTGTGCAGGTTCCATTTCTTCCAGTTCAGGCCGTTCTGCTGCAGCACCATCACCACGGGGAAGCCCAGACTGCCGAGGAAGACGCCGACCATCAGCGGGACGAGGATCCACAGATCGGTCTCGTACGGGACGATGCCGTCCGAGTGCGGGGTGAACCCGGCGTTGTTGAACGACGAAATCGCGTAGAACACCCCGTGCCAGACCGCCTGGCCGAAGCTTTCGCCCAGCATCAGGAACCGGGGGATCAGCGCCAGCGCCAGGGCGGCTTCGATCACCACCGAGGTCACGATGACGATCCGCAGCAGGGTGCCCACTTCACCGAGGCGGCCGGTGTTCATGGCCTCCTGGGCGATCAGCTTGCCGCGGACACCCAGCTTCTTGCTCACCAGGAGGGCCAGCAGCGAGGCCAGCGTCAGGGTGCCCAGGCCGCCCACGAAGATGCCGACCAGGATGACGAGCTGGCCGAAGAAGGACCAGTGCACCGCCGTGGACACCACGGTCAGCCCCGTCACGCAGACGGCGGACACGGCGGTGAACATGGCCTGGTACAGCGGGGTGAAATCACCGGTGGCGGAGGACACCGGAAGGGACAACAGGCCGGTGAAGACAAGGACCACCATGCCGAACGCGGTGAGGGCGAGGCGGGCCGGGGTGGTGTTGGCAATGTTGTCGATGAAGTCGCGGAGGCGGGTGAAGACCCACAGGCCTTCCCGCTCCGGAGTGCCGGGCTGCCAGTTGGCCGGGCTCTTGGACCTCGACTGGCTCTGCGTCATGTGTGGCTTTTCCTCGCTTGAAACTGCTTCCTTCAGTAGTAAACCACTAAACCCCCCGCAATGACTGGGGGACGGGGCCCCGCGCTCCGGTAGCCTGTGATTGATGACATACCTTCCCGGGCTCGCCAAGGCCGCACTGCCAACGACGGTGGTGTGGGATCCCGCCATGACCGCCTACAACTTCGGCCACAGCCACCCGATGGCCCCGGAGCGGATGGAGCTCACCGCCAGGTTGGCCGGAAGCCTTGGTCTGCTGGACCTGGAGCACGTCACCGTCGCGGCGCCGGACGTCGCCAGCGACGCGGAACTGTGCACCGTCCACAGCCCCGAATTCGTCGCCGCCGTGCGGCGCGTGAGCGCGGACCCCGGCACCCCGGACCTGGAACGCGGCCTCGGCACCGAGGATGACCCGGCCTTCGCCGGGATGCATGAGGCCAGTGCCCGGCTTGCCGGCGGCTCCATCCTCGCCGCCGCCGCCATCCTGGACGGCAGCGCTGTCCGTGCGGTGAACTTCGGCGGGGGTATGCACCACGCGGCCCGGGAGCGCGCGAGCGGATTCTGCATCTACAACGACGCGGCCCTCGCCATCCAGCGGCTGCTCGACGGCGGCCTGCAGCGCGTGGTGTACATCGACATCGACGCGCACCACGGCGACGGAACCCAGAGCATCTTCTGGGACGACCCGCGCGTGCTGACGATCTCCCTGCACGAGACGGGGCTGACCCTGTTCCCGGGCACCGGCTACGCCAACGAGATCGGCGGGCCCAATGCTCAGGGCAGCGCCGTGAACGTCGCCCTGCCGGCCGGCACCGGGGACGGCGGCTGGCTCCGCGCCTTCCACGCCGTCGTGCCGCAGCTCGTGGGTGCCTTCGAGCCCGAGGTCGTCGTAAGCCAGCACGGCTGCGACTCCCACCGGCTGGACCCGCTCACCCACCTCAACATCAGCGTCGACGCCCAGCGCGAGGCCGCCACCGCGATCGGCAACCTCGCGGCCCGCTACTGCGAGAACCGCTGGATCTCCACCGGCGGCGGGGGCTACAACGTCATCACCGTGGTGCCGCGGGCCTGGAGCCACCTGATCGCGATCGCGGCCGGGCGACCCGTCCCGCTGCGTACCCCGGTGCCGGAGGACTGGCGCAGTTACGTGAAGGAAAAGTACGGGGACAAGTACGGGGTCGCCGCGCCGGAAATGATGGGCGACGACGTCGACCTCTGGTGGCGCTCCTGGGAGGTCGGCTTCGACCCGAACGACGACGTGGACCGGACCGTCATGGCCACCCGCAAGGAGATCTTCCCGCTCTACGGGCTGGACCCCTGGTTCGACTAAGTAGCTGGCAGTTGCGGCCGTTATGAGGCCCTCAAAGCGGCCCCTGCTGCGAGGTAGATGCTTATGCGGGTTAGCTGCTTGAACGGCTAACCGGCTTCGGAGGCCTGCGGGCTGGGCTTCTCGGTCTGGAACACCACCCCGGCCGCGCCGATGATCCAGCCCAGCAGCGAGAGCGAGAACGCCCCGATCAGGTCGGTGGAGGCGGTGCCTTTCACCAGCCACACGCCGAGCACCAGCAGCCCGACCACGAGGTACACCATCAACGCCGCGATGACCCGGCCGGAGAGCTTCGTGGTGATCCCGCCGGCCTCGAAGACACCGACCTGGGCCTGGCTGGCGGCCTTCCCGCTCCCGCTCTGCTCCTCCCGGCGGACCTCGGCCATGGTGAAACCCAGGGCGGACGCGGTCAGTGAACTCAGCGAGGTGGACAGCGCCCCGGCGGCGCAGACGACGGCGCCGTTCAGCCGGGGCGGGGTGCCCGGAATCTCCGGGACGAACACCCAGACCTGGAAGAGCACGTTGCCCCAGACGATCACGAACAGGGCTAGGAACACGGCTGCGATGATGTTGAACAGCTGGTTCCGGAAGAAATCCCCCATGGTGGTCCACTCCTCTGCGTCGGTAGGCTGCGGCCTCACCTGCCGGGATGGCGGTGCGTCCGTTCTAGCACCGCCTTCCGGGACGGGGCAATGCCCCGCGGCTACACAGCCCGGGGCCGCAATTAGTGGATGCCATCCGGCGTATATGTCGCTAGTGTTGAGGGCATGGTGACAGACGACGTATTTGCCGTCATTGCTGAGGCAACCCGGCGTGACATTCTGGTGTCCCTCCGCAAGGGGGACAAAGCAGTGGGGGAGCTGGTCCAGGAGCTCGAGGCCAGCCAGCCCACCATTTCCAAGCATCTGAAAGTTCTCCGCGAAGCGGACCTGGTGAGCATGCGCGCCCAGGGCCAGAAGCGCTACTACACACTCAATCCCAAGCCGCTGGCCGGGATCGCCAGCTGGCTGGAGACGTTCGACGTCGGCGCTGCCGCCACCCCGGAGCCGTCGCCGGCGCGGGCGGCCGAACCCCGGCTTCAGCCCGTCCCCGTGCCGGACTCCCTCGCCGCAGCCGTCACAGCCACCCCGCCCGCCACACCGGCATCGCAGCACGCCGCCCCGGCATCGCAGCCCGCCGCCGCACTCGCCGGACGGCCCGCCGGAAGCCCGCTGAGCCCCGCCGTCGTTCTTCCGGTCGGCACGGCAGGCGAGGACAAAATGCCGCAGCAGATCGGCCGGACCGTCGGCCGGGCCGCAACCCGGGCCGCCGACCTCCTGGCCAGCCTGCCGAAGTTCGGCCGCAAGAAGTAGCCCCGCCCGGTTCTGCCGGCCGCTCCCGGTTCTGCCCGCCGCTCCCGGTTCTGCCCGCCGGCCCGTTTCTGCCCGCCCCGCCTGTTTGTGTCCCGCGCCACCCCGTCTTAGTCACACGCGGTGCCATCCGGTGCCCGAATGGAGATCCCCGCCCGTCCGGTGCCACCATGGAAGGGTTTGTTTATTGCGCCCGATGAGGGGCGCCAGGGTTTAGGGAGTTGCAATGGACGCACGGCTTGAAGCCATCCGGGACACGGTGCTGGCACGCAACCCCGGCGAAGGGGAATTCCACCAGGCGGTCACCGAGGTCTTCGAAAGCCTCGGCCCGGTCCACGACCGCCACCCCGAGTTCCTCGAAGGCGCCGTCCTCGAGCGGCTCTGCGAGCCCGAACGGCAGATCATCTTCCGCGTCCCGTGGGCCGACGACGCCGGCCGCTTCCAGATCAACAGAGGCTTCCGGGTGGAGTTCAACTCGGCATTGGGCCCCTTCAAGGGCGGCCTGCGCTTCCACCCCTCGGTGAACCTGGGCATCGTGAAGTTCCTCGGCTTCGAGCAGATCTTCAAGAATGCCCTGACCGGCATGCCCATCGGCGGCGGCAAGGGCGGCTCCGACTTCGACCCGCGCGGACGCTCGGACGCCGAGATCATGCGCTTCTGCCAGGCCTTTATGACCGAGCTCTATCGCCACATCGGCGAGTACACCGACGTCCCGGCCGGGGACATCGGCGTCGGCGGCCGGGAAATCGGCTACCTTTTCGGGCAGTACAAGCGGATCACCAACCGCTACGAATCCGGCGTCCTCACCGGCAAGGGCATTTCCTGGGGCGGCTCGCTGGTGCGGCCCGAGGCGACCGGCTACGGCACGGTGATCTTTGCCGAGGAGATGCTCAAGACGCGCGGCCAGTCCTTCGACGGCCAGCGCGTGGTGGTCTCCGGCTCCGGCAACGTCGCCATCAACGCCATTGCCAAGGCCCAGTCCCTCGGCGCCACCGTCGTTGCGTGCTCGGATTCCTCCGGCTACGTCGTGGACGAGGCCGGGATCGACGTCGCGCTGCTGCGCCAGATCAAGGAGGTCGAGCGCGGACGGCTGAAGGACTACGAGGCCCGGCGCTCCGCCGTCGACTACGTGGACGGCGGCTCCGTCTGGGACCTCGACGCGACCGTCGCGCTGCCGTGCGCCACGCAGAACGAGCTCGACGGCGACGCCGCGGCCCGGCTGGTGCGCAACGGACTGCTCGCGGTGGCGGAGGGCGCCAACATGCCCTCGACCCGTGAGGCCGTCGCGGTGTTCCAGGACGCCGGCGTCCTGTTCGGCCCCGGCAAGGCCGCCAACGCGGGCGGCGTGGCCACGTCCGCGCTGGAGATGCAGCAGAACGCCAGCCGTGATTCCTGGTCGTTCGCGCACACCGAGGACAGGCTCACCAAGATCATGGTCGGGATCCACGACCGCTGCGCGGCCACCGCGGACGAATACGGGGATCCGGGGAACTACGTGCTGGGCGCGAACATCGGCGGCTTCGTGAAGGTGGCCGACGCGATGCTCGCCCAGGGGCTGATCTAGGCCCGGACTTCCGCGCTGCAGGGCGCCGCCGGGACGCCCCCGGGCTTACCCCCGGCCCGGACACAACAAAGGCGGCCGCGTTCTCAAGAACACGGCCGCCTTTGTTGTGTCCGCGCAGGCTACTTGGAGAGCAGCCGCACGTGATCCGGGGTCAGCTCCGAGATCCGGCTGACACCCAGCAGGGCCATGGTGCGGAGCATGTCCTTCTCCAGGATCTCGATGGCCCGGTCCACGCCGGCCCGCCCGCCAGCCATCAGGCCGTAGAGGTAGGCGCGGCCGATCATCGTGAAGTCGGCCCCCAGGGCCAGCGCGGCGATGATATCCGCGCCGCTCATGATGCCGGTGTCCAGGATGATCGCCGCGTCGCTGTTGTCCGCCTCGAACGCCGCCTTCACGTCCGGGAGCAGGTGGAACGGGATCGGGGCGCGGTCCAGCTGGCGTCCGCCGTGGTTGGAGAGCACCACGCCGTCGGCCCCGTGGTCCACGACCCGGCGGGCGTCCTCCACGGTCTGGATGCCCTTGACGACGAGCTTGCCCTTCCAGGTTTCGCGCAGCCAGTCGAGGTCATCGAACGTCAGGGTGGGGTCGAACATCGAGTTGATCAGGTCCGCGACGGTTCCGGTGTAGCGGGACAGCGACGCGAAGGTCAGCGGCTCGTGGGTGAGGAAGTTGAACCACCACGCCGGCCGGTAGGAGGCGTCCAGCACGGTCTTGATCGTCAGCGCCGGCGGGATGGTCATGCCGTTGCGGACGTCGCGCAGCCGGGCACCGGCGACGGCGGTGTCCACGGTGACCATCAGGGTGTCGTTGCCGGCCCTGGCCGCGCGCTCGATCAGCTCCAGCGAGCGGTCGCGGTCGGTCCACAGGTAGAGCTGGAACCAGTTCCGGCCGTCCGGTGCGGCGGCGGCGACGTCCTCGATGGAGGCTGTGCCCATGGTGGAGAGCGTGTACGGGATGCCGGCGGCCGCGGCGGCCTGGGAACCGGCGTATTCGCCCTCGGAATGCATCATCCGGGTGAAGCCGGTGGGCGCGATGCCGACCGGCAGCCGGGACGTCTTGCCGAGGATGTCGGTGGTCAGGTCTATTTTGGAGACATTACGGAGGATGCCGGGCCGGAACTCGATGTCCAGGAACGCCTCGCGGGCGCGGCGCAGGGTGATCTCCGCTTCGGCCGCGCCGTCGGTGTAGTCGAACGGGGCCTGCGGGGTGCGGCGCTTGGCCTGGTCGCGGAGGTCCCAGATGGTGCTGGCGCGCCGCAGCCGGGCGGCGCGGCTGAACTCGGGCTTCTTGAACTGCATCAGCGGGGCGAGGTCCGAGTACTTGGGGACCCGGCGCTTGAGGGCCGCCGGAATGATCCCCGGGATGGCTGCGGCGGAGCGCGTGCCCGCGCCGGTGTCTTCGGGCTGGGTGGGCGCCTCGGGGTTGCCGGGCTCGATGGTCTGCGTCATTGCTGCCTCCGGGCAGGTCTCGTGTTCCTGGATGTCGGGATCCCCGCCGGACTAAAACTAAAACCCAGCCACCGGGGGAGTGTGGTCCAACCACAGTCTAGGCGTGTGGTCCAACCACATCAAGTAGGATGGGCCCATGCGTACCCACCAGCTTGTCCTGCAGTGGATCGAGGGCCAGCTCTCCAGCGGTCAGCTGGCCCTGGGCGGACGGCTTCCGGCCGAGCGTTCCCTCGCCGAGCAGCTCCAGGTCTCCCGCACCTCGGTCCGTGAGGCCATCCGCGTCCTGGAGGCCATGGGTGTGCTCCGGGCCGGCGTGGGGTCGGGTCCGGAGGCGGGGACCGTCGTGATCGCCGACCCGACGGCGGCGCTGGGCTCGGCGCTCCGGCTGCACGTCGCCACCTCGCACCTGCCGGTCAAGGACATTGTGGAGACGCGCGTGCTGCTCGAATCCTGGGCCGCTTCCCGGGCGCGCCCGGAGTCGCCCGCCCTGGCCGAGGCGGCCCGGCTGCTGGAGCAGATGGACAGTTGCGCCGAGACGGAGGCTTTCCTGGCCCTGGATGTCCGCTTCCACCTGGCCCTGGCGGAAGCCGCAGGCAACGCCGTCGTCAGCGCCATGATGGGCTCCCTCCGCGAAGCCATCCAGGACTATGCCGGGCGGCTGACCGGAAACCTCCAAAACTGGGATGCGACGGCGGCGCGGCTCCGGGCCGAGCACCGGGGCATCCTGGCGGCCATCTCCAACCACGACGGCGGCCGCGCGGCGCAGCTGGTCGCGGACCATATCGAGGGCTACTACGCGGAGGCCGGGGTCAGGCCCGACGCGAAGGCCTGACCCGCCGGGATGTCATGTCACGGGGCGAGGTCCGCGGGGGAGGGGCCGCTGCTGGCCCTGATTTCGAGGCGCGGCTGGTACCGGGTGTCCGCCGTTTCGAGATCTTCCTTGCGGATCAGCGCCCGCAGCTGGTGCCAGGCCTGGCCGCCCAGCTCGGAGATGGGCACGGCGGCGGTGGTCAGGGTGGGCGTGGTGTAGCGGGCGAAGGGGATGTCATCGAAGCCGGTGATCGAAATGTCGCCGGGAACGCTCACTCCGCGTTCATGGAGTCCGCTCATCAGGCCCATGGCCACAAGGTCATTGAAGGCCAGGATGCCGGTGGCGCCGCTGTCCAGGACTGCGTCCACGGCCTCATGGCCGGTATCGAAGTCTGATCCGCCGTCGAGCATGCTGACCTCCACCTGCGGATGCCTGTTCCTGAACGCCTCCAGGCCCTCGAGCCGGAGCCGGTTGGAGGCACTGCCTGCAGGGCCGGCGAGGAAGGCCAGTCGCGTATGGCCGAGGCCCGCCAGATGCTCGGCGAGGTCCTGCACGCCCTGCCCGTAGTCGACCACGAGGCTGGGAACCCCGGCAGCCGCCGTCGTCCGGTTGATCAGGACCAGCGGGTGCAGCGACGGTGCGATTTCTTCGAGTTCGGCATCAGTCATGCGCGGGGCGCAGAGCACCAATCCATCGCAGCGGCGGCGGGCCTCGCCGGCCAGGATTGCTTCCTCGCTGGGGACCTCGAACGAATCGGCAATCAGGACGCGGTACCCATCCTCGGCCGCAGCCCGGCTCAACCCGCGCAGGATAGCCTGGAACGTGGGGTTGGCAAGGTCCGGCACCACGATGCCGATGGTGTCCGTCTTGCCCAGTGCGAGGCTTCGGCCGACCGGGTTGGGCTGGTATTTAAGTTCGACGGCGGCCTCCCGCACGCGTGCCGCGATCTCCGGGTCCACGGTGAAGTTTCCGTTCATTACACGTGAAACCGTGGCGTGCGAGACGCCCGCTTTCAGGGCAACGTCCGCAATGCCGATCCTGCCAGTGGCAGATTTTCTGGCCATGGGCCCGCCTTTCGTCAGTCCAGGCCCCCGTAATGACCCGGCGCCCGAGGGAAAGCATACAGCGCTCTCAGAAACCGGTTTCCATTTCCCCGGCGAGCCGTGCTGCGGCCGAACCGCAACCGATCCGGCGCCACGGCTAGAAAACGCTTTCTCTCAGATAGCATAAGGCTTGACGGGACAGCGCGTCTATTGATAGAAATCATGTAGCGGCTGCGAGAAAACGCTTTCTCAGTGCTGAACGGAATCTGCTCCACATCCACGGCACCGCAGTTGCAAGCACCACGTTCCAAGCCATTCCAGAGCACCACCAGCGGCCGCAGCCCGGCCGAGTATTGACGCCTTCGAAAGGGTCCTCATGGTCAACACAGCCGAATCGAGTTCTGCTACCGCTGCCTCCACATCCGCTCCGCTGACGGGCGACGAAGCCGAAGCCGCTCCGGGGCCGGGCGAACGCACGAGGTCACGCATTGCCTTGATCGGCACCGGTGGACGCTCCGAGATGTACATCCGCGCCATCTTCGGCGACCACGCTGACACCGCAGAACTGGTGGCGTTCTCGGACGTTAACCCCGGCAGGGTCGAGTACTTCCAGAAACTCATCCAGGAACTGGGGGCCCCAGGTCCGGTGGCTTCCTTTGACCCCGCCGATCTCACCGCCTTCATCCAGGCCAACAGCATCGACCGCGTTGTCGTCACCACTCCGGACTACACCCACGCTGACTACATCGTGGAGTCCCTGGAGGCGGGGGCGGACGTCGTCGTCGAAAAACCCCTCACCATCGACGCCGAGGGCTGCCGCCGCATCACCAGGGCCGTGGCGGAAACCGGCCGCAACGTCGTGGTCACGTTCAACTACCGCTACTCACCGCGCAACAGCGCCCTGAAGCAAATCATCCAGAGCGGCGTGATCGGCAAGGTCACCTCCATCGACTTCAGCTGGGTCCTGGACACGGTCCACGGCGCGGACTACTTCCGCCGCTGGCACCGTGAAAAGAAGAACTCCGGCGGCCTGCTGATCCACAAGGCATCCCACCACTTCGACCTGGTCAACTGGTGGCTCAGCGATGTCCCGGAGCGCGTTTTTGCCTCCGGTGGGCTGAAGTTCTACGGCGACCACAACGCGGCCGAGCGCGGGCTGGGCCCCCGCCCCGAGCGGGGAACGCCAGACGCCGGCGCTCCCGCCACCGGGGACAAGGATCCGTTTGCGCTGGACCTCCGTGACGATGAGCGGCTCAAGGCCCTCTTCCTGGACAACGAGCACCACGACGGTTACCGCCGGGACCAGGATGTCTTCTCCGGCGGCATCACCATCGAAGACAACCTTGCCCTTGTGGTGGAGTACCAGAACGGTCCGCGCCTGAGCTACTCCCTGAACGCGCACAGCCCGTGGGAGGGCTACCGCGTTGCGGTCAACGGCACCGAAGGCCGGGCGGAACTGGAAGTGGTGGAACGCGCCGCCGTCCTGAGCAGCACGGACAAGAAAACGGTGGTGGACCCCTCGGCCACCCCCGTCGAGGAAGAGGACGCCATCCGCCGCAACGGTGAGCGCCTCGTGGTCCAGCGCCACTGGGAAGCTGCCTATGAAGTTCCGATCGTCAACGGCGAAGGCGGCCACGGCGGCGGCGACGCACTCCTCCTCTCGGACCTCTTCAACGGCCCCGGCGAGGACCCGCTGGGCCGGCCGTCCGGCTACCTGGACGGCCTCCGCTCAGTGTCCGTTGGCATCGCCGGCAACCGCTCGCTGGAGTCCTCCCTCCCTGTCCGTATCGACGATCTGGATCTCGGCGTCGACCTTCGCCGCGCCTAACGGCCGCCGGGCCGCGGCCCTTCTGAAACTTAAGGAACCAATATGAGCAGGATTTTTGTCACCGGCGGCTCCGGCCGGCTGGGTCGCAGCGTTGTGGCCGGGCTCGCCGACGCCGGCCACAACGTCTTCTCGGTGGACCGTGACGCCATCCCGGCGGATCAGCTGCCGGCCGGCGTCGTGCAGGTAACCGGCGATCTGCTGGCACCGGGCGAGGCCCTGCGCCTCCTCCAGGAGACCAGGCCCGACGCCGTCATCCACCTCGCCGCGATCGCCGTCCCGTTCAGCGCACCGGAAGACGTCATCTTTGCCACCAACACCCGTCTCGCCTATGCGGTCATCAGCGCCGCCACGGAGCTGGGCGTCGGCAAGATCGTCACGGCATCCAGCCCCACGGTGCTGGGCTACGGATCGCCGGCCGGCTGGGTGCCGGACAGCTTCCCGCTGGACGAACGCACCACGCCGAAGCCGTGGAACGCCTACGCGCTGTCCAAGCTGATCGCCGAACAGACAGTGCGGATGTTTGCCGCGGCGCAGGGGGAGAAGATCAGGTACGCCGCTTTCCGACCGTGCTATGTCATCTCGCCCGAGGAATGGGACGGCGCGCCCACACAGCAGGGCCACACCGTGGCCGAGCGCCTCGCCGATCCCGCCCTGTCCGCACCGGCGCTGTTCAACTACGTGGACGCCCGCGATGTTGCCGATTTCCTGGACGTGCTCCTGCAGAAGATGGACTCCATTCCCAACGGGGAAACCTTCTTCGTCGGAGCTGCAGACGCCCTCGCCACCGCCCCGTTGGCCGGGCTGATGCCCCGCTTCCTGCCCGGAAGCGAGGCCGTGGCCGCCGGCCTGACCGGCTCCAGCCCGGCCTTCGCCATCACCAAGGCCCGGGACCTGCTCGGCTGGGAACCCAAGCGCACCTGGCGGACCGAACTGAAGACAAGCACCACCCTCAACGACGAGACAACTGCCCTGCTGGTCACAGCCGGATCCAAGGAGACATCATGAAATTCGACGGCGTCCTGTTTTTCCCCGTCACCCCGTTCACGCCGGAAGGCGCCGTCGACGTGGAGCTCCTCAAGGAGCACATCGGCTCCAGGCTCCCCTTCGGACCCGGCGGCGTGTTTCCCGCCTGCGGGACCGGCGAGTTCCATGCCCTGAGCATCGACGAGGTACGCACCGTGGTGAGCGCCGCCGTCGAGGTTGTGGCCGGAAAGGTACCCGTCGTTGCCGGGGCCGGCGGGCCCCTGGGCCACGCCCTTGCCGCCGCCCGCGTGGCCGACGAAGCCGGTGCCGACGCACTCTTGGTCCTCCCGCCGTACCTGGTCACCGGACCCACGGACGGCCTGGTGGCCTACATCGAGGCAGTGGCGGACGCCAGCAGCCTCCCGGTGATCGTCTACCACCGCGGCAATGCCAAGTTCACTGCCGCGTCCATGGTCCGCCTGGCCGCCAACCCCAAGGTGATCGGCTTCAAGGACGGGCTCGGCGATGTTGGCCTGGCCCAGGAAATTGTGTCCGCGGTCCGGGCCACCGGACGCGAGGATTTCGCATTCTTCAACGGCCTGCTGACCGCCGAACTGACGCAGGGCGCCTACCGCGGGCTGGGCATCCCGCTCTACTCATCGGCTGCGTTCGCCATGGCACCGGAGATCGCCAAGGCCTACTACGACGCCTACATTTCCGGTGACGAGGACCGCCGCAACGCCCTCCTGGAGGGCTTTTACGCTCCGCTGGTGCGGCTCCGTGACCAGACGCCCGGCTTCGGTGTCTCGCTCGTCAAGGCGGGCCTGCGGCTTGGCGGACTTCCTGTCGGCCCGGTCCGGCCGCCGCTGATGGATCCCTCCGAGGACCAGCTGGTCCAGCTAAAGGCCATCCTGGCCAAGGGGCACGAGCTGGCCGGCCGCTGATGAGTGCACCCGCCGTCGAAACCGTCCGGGCTGCACCGGTCATCACCGGCCTGACCACCCGCATCCTGACAGTGCCACTGCGCCGCAGCTGGGGAGCGGACGCGCCGGAAAACCACGTGATCGTCACGGAGCTCCGGACGGACGACGGCGGCGCGGGGCACGGATTCTCCTGGACCCCCACCATCGGCCCGCAGGCTGTCAAAGCGCTCCTCGACTACGACATCGCGTCGTTCGTCACCGGACTGCCCGCCAATCCCGAGACCGTGTGGGACACGTTGTGGAAGCGGCTGCATGAGGCCGGCGGCGGGGGGCTGACCACGATCGCCATGGCCGGCGTCGACCTTGCCCTCTGGGACCTGCAGGCCCGCCGGGCCGGTTCTTCGGTGACAGGTCTGCTGGGCCAGCGGCAGGATTCCGCCGAAGTGTACGGCTCCGGGGTGAACTTGCACTACACGCTGGAGGAGCTGGTGGCCCAGACCGAACGCTGGGTTGCCGCAGGTCACCGGGCGGTCAAGATCAAGGTGGGCAAGCCCGATATCCGCGAGGATGCCGAGCGGGTGGCGGCCGTTCGGTCCGTGCTCGGCCCGGACCGCAAGCTGATGATTGACGCCAACCAACGGTGGGACCTTCCCACCACGTTCAAGGCCCTGGACGCGCTCGCAGTGTACGGGCTGGAATGGCTCGAAGAGCCGATCCGCGCGGACGACCTTTGGGCGTACCGCAGGCTGCGGAGGCATTCACCGGTGCCCATCGCCCTGGGCGAAAACCTCCACACCATCTACCGGTTCCGCGATTTCATTGAAGCGGAGGCGGTGGACATCATCCAGCCCAATATCATTCGGGTGGGCGGCATCACGCCGTTCCGCCGGATCGTGGAGCTGGCCCGGACCAACAGCATCCGGGTGATGCCCCACCTGCTGCCGGAGCTGTCCGGACAGCTTGCGCTCACGCTGGCCGAAAGTACCCTGGTGGAGGACGTGGAAGATGCGTCCTTCGAACAGCTGGGCGTCCTGGCAGGACCCTCACCGGTGCGCTTTGGTAACAGCCGCCTGACCCTCACGGACCAGCCGGGCTTGGGTTTTCGCTTCACGGAGAACCCGCCGTGCTGATGGCCGCAGCTGATAACCGCAGCGGGCTCACCGCGGAACCGATGACCGCAGACACGACGATTCACGACGATGAACAGGTAACTCCAGTGACTACTGCAACTCTTTCCCTCTCAGAACTCACGGCTGCCGCCACCCGGGCCGCCGCCCTTGCGGGGGCGGCCTCGGACGCCGAGCGCGCCGGCTGGCTCACCGCCGTCGCCGACGCCTTGGACGCCAATGTGACCGAACTCGTGGAGATCGCCGATGCGGAGACCAGTCTCGGCACCACCCGGCTGACCGGCGAAGTCGCCCGCACATCCGGGCAGCTGCGGCTTTTCGCCCGGGTGATCACCGAGGGCTCCTACCTGGAGGCAATCATTGACCATGCGGACCCGTCCGCCACCCCGCCCAAGCCGGACCTGCGCCGCATCCTGCGGCCCATCGGGCCGGTGGCCGTCTTCTCGGCCTCCAACTTCCCGTTCGCGTTTTCCGTGGCAGGCGGAGATACAGCGTCCGCCCTGGCAGTGGGCTCACCGGTGATCGTCAAGGCACACTCGGGCCACCTGAAGCTGTCCGAGCGGACAGCCGAAGTTGTCACCGAGGCCCTGCGTTCCGCCGGAGCCCCGGAGGGACTGTTTGCGGTGGTCAGCGGCCGGGAGCTGGGCACGGCGCTGGTGCAGGATCCGGCCATCAAGGCTGTCGGCTTCACCGGTTCCATCCCGGGCGGCCGGGCGCTGTTTGACCTCGCGGTCTCCCGGCCCGACCCCATTCCGTTCTACGGCGAGTTGGGCAGCCTGAACCCGGTGGTCATCACCGCGGCGGCACTGGCCCAGCGGTCCAGCCAGCTGGCGGCAGGACTCGCAGCCTCGTTTACGATGGGCGCCGGGCAGTTCTGCACCAAGCCCGGACTGGTGTTCCTCCCGGCCGGGACCGGCTTCGGCGCGGAGCTGGCAGAGGCCAGTAAAGACAAGCCGGCGGCGGCCATGCTCACCGCCCGGATCTCCGATGCCTACCCGGAAGGACTGCGCAGCGTGGCTTCGCTGCCTGGCGTGCAGATCGTCAGCGGCACCGCGGACCAGGACGCAACACGCGACGGCGCCGCGCCCGTGGTGTTCTCCACCTCCGCCACCAGTGTCCTGCAGCACCCGGACGAGCTGCTCGAGGAGTGTTTCGGGCCCACGACGCTGCTGATCGAATACGCCGACCAGGAAGAGCTCTCAGCTGTCCTGGCCAAGGTTCCCGGCAGCCTGACCGCCACCGTCCACCACCAGCCGGGGGAGGACGTCGCTGAGCTCGTGGAGCAGCTCTCCGGCCTGGCCGGCCGAGTCCTCTTCGATGGCTGGCCTACCGGCGTCGCAGTGAACTGGGCACAGCAGCACGGGGGCCCGTACCCCGCCACAACGTCCCTGTTCACCTCGGTGGGGGCGACGGCGGTCCGCCGGTTCCAGCGCCCCGTTGCCTACCAGGATGCTCCCGAAGCGGTGCTGCACCCGGCCCTGCGCGACGGCAACCCGCTGGGCATCCCGCGCCGCGTGGACGGGAAGCTCCGCCTCCCCTAGCAACGCCCTCTCAGTTGATGCGGGTTTAATCGAAACGCTCTCTCAGTTGTTGCCGGTACTGCGGCTACAACTGAGAGAGCGTTTCGCGTTTTGGTGCAGGATCTGAGGGAGCGTGCGCCCCTACAGCTGGAGGGTGACTGGCCGCAGCAGGCCGTTGACCGTTGTAGCGGGCCAGCGGTCGTCCAGTGTCAGGACCTTCACGCCGGACTCGGTCAGCTGGACCGTGTCCTCGACCTTCACCCCGGGTCCCGACGGGTTCCAGGTGAACGGCTGGTTGGTTACGACGGAGTCCGTGGCGGACGCGGTGACGCGAGGATCCCGTCCCGCATAGCCGGCCGGTCCGCCCTGGTGATGCTGCTCCCACTGCTCCGCGCCGAATCCGTGCCGCGCGTAGGCTGCCTTGATCTCGTCGAAGACCCGGTCCAGCCGGGCGCCGGGAACGGTGGCGTCAAAAATGTCCGCCTCAACAGCGGCGATCCGGGCCTCGGCGTCGAGTTCTTCCGGGGTGCCGGCGTCGAACCTCACCCAACGGGTGAGATTGGCGACCAGGCCGTCCCGGCGGGCGCAGATCACGGCCATGGCGCGGCGGCCGAGGGGCGCGTGGGTGGCCAGCGGGTGGCGGAAGTCGCTCCGGGAGCTGCCGTTGCACAGGAGCACCAGGGGTTCCGCGCCGACGGCGACCACACGGGCGGCCAGGGCGGAGACCAGCCCGAATTCGGTAGTTTCCGGCCGGGCGGCGGAGAGCACGTCGGTCATGATGCCGGCCATTTCTGCGCTGAGCTGCGCATAGCGGGCGGACTCGCCGGGGAGCAGCTGCTGCCGGGCGGCCCGTAGCCCCGCGGTCACCGCGGACTCGGCGAGCGGGGATCCCGCGCCCGCCCGGGAAGCTTGCCCGACGGCGGCCGCTGCCTCGTGCAGGTTCCCGTACCAGGGAACGGAGTGCAGGGAGACCCCGGCAGGGAGCTCCTCTGCGGCGATCCGTCCGGCTTCGTTGTTGAACGTCACCAGATGGTCACCCTCCCGGTCCACCAGCAGCGCGGCGATGGGGTCACCGGCCAGGCTGATGTGCACGCGGCTCCCGTCCAGGTACCAGGTCAGGGCCGTGTGGGTGGTCAGCAGCAACGAGTCCCGGCCCTCGGCGTCCAGGATATCCAGGACCCTACGCCGCTTGACGGCTCGGTCCGCGGCGGAGGCCGGCGCCGTGCGTTTGCCGGTGCTCGGTGAGTCGGGGCTCGGCGTTCCGGCGGTTGGCGTGGCGGTGATGGTCTGGCTCATGAGTCGTCCCCCTGTGATGTGGTCAGTGTCTGGATGTCTTCGGTGCTGAGGATTCCGTCGGCGATATACACGCTCACGGTGCGGTGCACCGGGGCGCCGGGGCGGGCGATGACCGGCTCATCCCAGGCCAGCGACTGTCCGACCCCCGGGTATCCGTCCACCCGGACGAACCACGGGTCTGTTGAATCCGCTGCGGGGACGAATACCAGCGTGGCGGCGCCGGCAACGGTGCCAACGCCCGCGGCGCTGCCGGGGTCACTGCCGCCCTCGGCTGGTCCTGCAGTGAAGCTGCCGGACCAGGCGAGCCACGGCGTGACGCTGCCGTGGACCTCGGCTTCCCCGGCTCCGGCCGGGGTCCACACCCTCGCTCCGGAACATGCGGGGAGGCGCCAGAAGAACCCGCCATACCCGCCGCCCTCGCGGCCGTTGGAACCCGGGCTGCCGAGGCTCACGGGCCGGTTCCCGGCGGGGGAGAGGGCGAAGTCCAGCGTGAGGCGCCAGAGGGAAGGTCCGACGCCGGCCCACGTCCACGTGCGCTGCTCGGTCAGGAGGGGAGCGCCGTCCGGGCCGTTCCAGGACAGGGACTCGGTCAGCTCACCGCCGCCCGGGGATGGATCGCCCTGGGATGGCTCGCCCGGGATACCCTCGCCGGTCCGCACGATGCTGCCGTGGTCCGGCCGCCAGACGTACCCGCCCGCTTCCCGCGTGTAAGTGCGGCCGCCCCAGAAGTTGACGCCGGCCACGTCCTGGAGGGCCACGCCGGCGCCCAGATGCCACACATGATCCAGGGGCTGGTGGTCCGTGACCACGGTGCCCCCGAGCGTGCTGACGGGGTGGAGGTAGGGGCGGGGCGAGCAGGAGGCGCGGATCCGGCTGCCGTCCTGGTACCCGGCGACGGGCTTGCCGTCGACGGCGAACGTCCGGGCCGGCGGCAGGCTGCGCGCCCACGGGACACTCAGTTCGGCGAAGGTGGCCTGCGCCTTGGCTGCACGTGCTATCAGCTCAGGGATGCCGTTGACCACAGGGTGGGCGTTGTCGCCGTCGCCATGCCAGGTGGTGTAGTCGGGGCTGATCTCCAGCGGGTCCGGGGCCGTTCGGATCGCCTCCAGTACGGCGGTGAACGCGCCGGTATCAGCCAGGGCGCAGAGCAGGGGTTCGCCGGCGGTCCGGGCGGCAAGCAGGTTCTCCAGCAGGTCGGTCCGCCCGAAGGTTTCGCGGCGCTCGCCGGCCGGTGTTGTGGTGCGGACATCGTCTTGGGTGTAGTAGAACGTGATATCCCCCCGGGTGCCGTGGACCGTCACCGAAGGGTGCTGTTGTTCGGGGGCGCAGAGCGTGAGCGCGCACAGCAGGGTCTGGCCTGCAGCGGTGCGAACTCGGATCACGGAGGTGTCGTCGCTCTGGGTGTTGTGGGCGCGGTAGAGGTCCGTCTCCACGGAGGCCACATCGGCAATTGTGTGTGCCCCGGCCATGTGCAGCCCGGTGGCCACGGCATGTGCCAGGGCGTTGGTAGCCACGCCGTCCACCACATCGGTCCCGTCAAGGCTGCGCTTGCCCGCCCAGCGGGAACGCTTGAAGTAGCCCTTGGTGCGGAGCCACATGCCTGTTGCACTCAGGCCCAGGACGTCTCCGATGTCGCCGGATTCGATGGACGCGCGCATCGCGGGCAGGGCCAAGGATCCCAGGCTCTGGAACCCCACCTGCACACGACGGCCCGAGGCTTCCGCCGCTGCCAGCACCTCCTGGAATTGCGCCATGGAGGCCACCGGCGGTTTTTCCACGTACACATCGGCTCCCGCAGCGAGGGCGGCCAGGGCCAGGGGCGCGTGGGTCTGGATGGGCGTGGCCAGGATGATCACGTCGGGTGCCGATTCAGATGCCAGCAACTGGTCCAAGGAGTCGAAGACCCCCACAGAGTTGCCCAGCGTGCCCGCCTCCGGCGGATGAGGGTCTGCCACCGCCACGAGGTCCAGGACGCCGGCTGCTGCAAGCCGGGCCAAGTTGGACAGATGCCGTTCGCCGAAGCCGTGCACGCCGACGAGCGCGACGCGCGGGAGGGCCGCCGGAACAGGGCTTTCGCCTGCCGCTGGGGGGTTAGCGGGTGCCGTGGGAGCGTGGTGCGGAATCATCGAGGTCCTCGGTGGCTAAGTGGTGGGTAGGGGATGAAGGGTGGTCCGGGCGGCGCGCAGGGTCGTGGACAGGTAACTGATGGCTTCATTCTGCATCGCCGCAGTAAACACATGGCCGCCGGGCCAGAAGCTGCCCGTATAGCTTTCGCGCCCGTGCAGGGATTCCAGGATCTGGTGGGCCTGGCGCATTCCTTCTTCGGGGAACAGCTCATCGGCCAGCGCGTACTGCACCAGGAATCCTTGGGCAGCGGATCTGCCGGTCAGTTCCGGCCAGTCGCCCACCGCCCACAGACCTGGGGTCTGGAGCAGCCAGGAATGGGCATCGAGGTAGGCAGGCAGCAGCGACTGGAACGTGGTCATCATGCACGTGATCACGTAGTTCCGGATCCGCGGGCTGAGGACCGCCAGGGCCAGGGCACGGCCGCCGCCGCCTGAGAACCCGATGCAGCCCAGCCGCTCCGCGTCCACTCCGGGCAGGCCGGCAAGGATGTCCAGGGCGGCAAGGTCGTCATGGGCCGCCATCCCCGCCAGGCTGGTGCCCAGCAGGCCAGCGGCCTTGGCCGCCGTGTCCTCGTGGATTCCGGCGGCGGCGTTATACAGGTCCGCGTCAGAAGGTTCGATGCCGGCCTCCCGCCATTGCGACTTCCTTGCCTCCAGTGCGGCTTCCGTCCTCCACGGCGGCGTGGACAGATCGAAGCGCCGGCTGCCCCAGGAGAAGGTGTCATGGGCCAGGACGGCGAAGCCCCGGCGGGCAACGTCCGTGGCCAGTGCGCGCCCTCCGTAGTGTCCGGTCCGGGCCGCTGCCGCGGATGGGTGGGATTCGGGAAGGTCGACCAGCCGGTCGGCCCCGCCGAACTTGTTTCCGCCGTGGCAGTGCAGTGCCAGCACGCCGGGCAGCGGGCCGGAGCTCCCGGCCGGGCGCACAAGCCAGCCCGTGGTGGGGGGACCGAAGCCCAACTGCCAGCTCAACCGGGAGGTTGTCACGCCGCCGTGCGTTTCCTCGCAACGGACGGTTACGTCCGCCGGTGGGACAATGGACGGGACACCCAGTGCGTCCGACAGTTCCTGCGCCGCCGGGGTGGCTGCCTGGAAGCGCGGTCGGTCCAGGACGTAGGCAGGCCAGTTCTCAAAGCCTGCAATTGCACTGGGCCGGACCGGCCGGGAATCCTTGCTCACTGACCTGCCTGTTGTTTGGTTGATGAGGATGGCGAAGGCGCGTCGGATCTGTACCGGTGTTGATCAGCCGGTGAGGAATCCGTTTCAGAAAACGCTTTCTCAAAATCTACCCAAAGGGCTATACAGGAGTCAAGAAACCGTTTACTTTGGTACGGAGCCGCTTTCAACGTCCCGGGTGACGAACGCCGGATCCGGGAGCTGAACCCCAGCCGCCGCAGAGGGCGGAAACCGATCGTACAGTGCGATCATCCCTGACGTGGAGGGCCACGATGACCAAAGGAGGCCACATGGCCGCTAGAGACAGAACCGAGTTGCCGCGCCCGGCAGGAGTGCCGGCCGCAGCGGGCCTGCTGCGCGAGAGGGAGCCGCTGCTATGAGCGCCATGAGTGAACTGAGCACTCTCAAGGGCCGCAAGGGGCCGATGACAGCAGCGGAGAAGAAAGCCAACGGCCGGGATAACAAGGCCGCGTATATCTTCCTGCTGCCGTGGCTGGTGGGCCTGGTGGCCATCACCGTCGGTCCGATGCTGATGTCGCTGTATTTGTCCTTCACGGACTACAACCTGCTGCAACCGCCGGAATGGGTCGGGCTGGATAACTTCATCCGGATGCTCGGCGACGCCCGGCTGCACAACTCGCTGGCCGTGACGTTCACGTACGTGTTTGTGGGTGTGCCGCTGCAGCTCGCGGTTGCCCTGTTGATCGCGCTGGTACTGGACAAGGGCCTGCGGGGCCTGCCGTTCTACCGCTCCGTGTTTTACCTGCCGTCCCTGCTGGGCGGTTCGGTGGCCATCGCGATTTTGTGGAAGCAGATCTTCGGCACCACCGGACTGGTCAATCAGGCCCTAGCAATGTTCGGCATCCAGGGTCCGGGCTGGATCTCCGATCCGAGCACGGCCCTGAGTTCGATCATCCTGCTGCATGTGTGGACGTTCGGCGCCCCCATGATCATCTTCCTGGCCGGACTCCGGCAGATTCCGGTGATGTACTACGAGGCCGCAAAGGTGGACGGCGCCAGCACGCTTCAGCAGTTCCGGAAGATCACGCTGCCGATGCTCAGCCCGATCATCTTCTTCAACCTGGTGCTCCAGATCATCGGATCCTTCCAGTCCTTCACGCAGGCGTTCATCGTTTCGGGCGGCAACGGCGGCCCGTCAGACTCCACGATGTTCTTCACCCTGTACCTGTACCAGAAGGGCTTCGGCCAGTTCGACATGGGCTACGCCTCCGCGATGGCCTGGTTCCTGCTGGTCATCATCGGTGTGTTCACCGCCATCAACTTCATCGCCTCCAAGTATTGGGTTTTCTATGACGACTGACCTGCAGACGCTGCCCGCCCCGGACAAGAACACCGCCGGCGCCGGCAAGCCAACGAACCACCGCAAGCCCAAAAAGGTCCGCGAATCCCGCGGGACCCTGGCCTTCAGCCGGAAACAGCGGACCAAGGCGCTTGGCAAGCACGCCATCCTGATCCTGGCCGGGGCCCTGATGATCTACCCGCTGCTGTGGATGATCGCCTCCTCGCTCCGGCCCAACGACCTGATCTTCCGCGATCCCGGCCTCTGGCTGAACAGCCTGGAAATGAGCAACTACACCGACGGCTGGTCCGCGCTGACGCACCCGTTCGGGCACTACATGCTCAACTCGGCCATCGTGGTCATCGGATCCATCCTGGGCAACCTCATCTCCTGCTCGATGGCCGCGTACGCGTTTGCCCGCCTGCAGTTCACCGGCAAGAAACTGTTCTTCGGCATCATGCTGCTGACCATCATGCTGCCGTTCCACGTCGTGATCGTGCCGCAGTACATCCTGTTCTCACAGATCGGCTGGGTCAACACCTTCTGGCCGCTCATCGTGCCCAAGCTCCTGGCCACCGACGCGTTCTTCATCTTCCTCATGGTCCAGTTCATCCGCGGCATCCCCAAGGACCTGGACGAGGCCGCACGTATCGACGGCGCCGGCCACCCCCGCATCTTCCTGCGGGTCATCCTGCCGCTGATGGTGCCGGCCCTGGCCACCACCACCATCTTCACCTTCATCTGGACCTGGAACGACTTCTTCGGCGCCCTGATCTACCTCACGGACCCGGACATGTTCACCGTCCCTGTAGCACTGCGCGCCTTCGTCGATTCGCAGTCCGCCACGAGCTGGGGATCGCTGTTCGCGATGTCCATCGTGTCGCTGCTGCCGGTGTTCCTGGTGTTCCTCTTCGGCCAGAGGTTCCTCATCAAGGGCATCGCCACCACCGGCATCAAATAAGTCCGAAAGGCTACCCGCTCTACACGCTGGCCCGTCCCCGGATGGGCCAGCGGCGTCTCCGGAGGGGCGGGCCTGTTTCCGAAGCCCAGAAACCTTCTCCCAATGGCCGCTCCAGCCGCCGTACTCCGGCTTGATCCTGATCTCCGCGGCCACCGTCTTCGCCAACCCGGCCGTCTTCAAAGCAGCCGGTGTGGAAAATCCCATTGACAAGAACTGGACGTGGGAGGACTTCGAGCGCACAGCCGCGGAGGTCACCGCGAAGTCTCCCAGGGGCACTCACGCCGCTGCGTACGGCACGGATCAGGTTTCGTTGGGGGTGTTTGGCTCAGGCAGATCGGAAAGTCGCTCCAAGCCTCGGACGGCGGTCCAACCGGCTGCCCGCCGTGGAGAAGGCCGCCGGCAGCGAGCTGCAGATCCTGCGGTTCCCGTCCAAGACCGGCAACTCTTCCGACGCGCAGCTCTGGTGCACGGCATCCTCCCGCACCAAGCACCCCGAGAAAACCGCCAAATCCATCGACTTCCTGGCCAGCAGCAACAAGGTAGGCGAGTCCCTCCTGGCCGATCGCGGCGTTTACCCCAACTCGGACGTCCGCGCCGCGATCGCCCCTAAGCTGACGGCCGCCGACATCACAGTGGTCAAGTTCATCGATCAGAGCAGGGATGAGCTCGGTGAGGCGCCTGCCCCGCCGCCCGCGGGCATCCAAGAAATCGTCAAATCCACTTGGATGTCTGCGATGGGACTGTCGACAGGGTCAGTGGCAACCCAAGCTCTGCATTCGCTCTGACGTAGCCCGGTCGCACAAGTACCTGCCTGCCTGCACAACCGCCGGGACTGTCAAGTTTTCGTGTAACTGTCTTGGATCGGCGGAGCAACTGGAATGTGCGCATTTGTGACTTAATATGCGAATATTTGCGATTTAGTCTTGACGTGTGTCGTTCATCACTCCTACTGTGTGAGAAAGCGTTTTCTCGTTTATTGCATTGAGCTGAAAAGGATTCCAGATGACTCTGTTTGCCCGGAAGAAAATCACGGGAAAGATCGCCGCGGCCGTTGCCGCAGTATCCATAACGTTGACAGGTTGTGGAGCATCACCCCAGGCGGCGTCCGATGGCCCTGTGATTTTGCGGTTCAGCTGGTGGGGATCCGACACACGCCACAAGATGACGCAGAAGCTGATTGATGCCTTCGAAGCGAAAAACCCGGGCATAAAAATCAAGGGGGAGTACGGCGACTGGTCCGGCTACTGGGACAAACTGGCCACGCAGGTTGCCTCCCAGGACGCCCCGGACATCATCCAGATGGATGCACAGTACCTCGCTGAATACGCCGAACGCGGTGCCCTGCTGGAACTGAAGGACGTGGATCTGTCCAAGTTCGACCTGGCCGCCGCAGGTGCGGGGAAGGCTGATGGCGGGCAGTATGCCGTCACTGCGGGCATGAACGCCCTGGTGGTCCTGGCCAATCCGTCGCTCCTCTCCGCCAGCGGGGTGTCCCTGCCTGATGATTCGACCTGGACCTGGGATGAATATAAGGATAGGGCGGCCGACATCACAAGCAAGAGCCAAGCCGGCGTCTATGGTTCCGGACCGTTCGTCGGTGATGCCTCCTTCAATCTCTGGATGCGCCAGCACGGGAAGTCTCTCTTCACCGAGGACGGCGGTTTGGGCTTTGATGAGGGTGACGCCACCAAGTATTTCGAGATGCAGACCGACATGCGTGACGCCAAGGCTGTTCCGCCGGCCTCCGTGATAACCGAAGACAGCAGCGCGCCGCTGGATCAGCAGGGCTTGGCAACGAACCGCTTCGCCATGGGGTGGGTGTGGTCCAACCAACTTGCCCCACTGAGTACCGCCTCAGGGCAGGCACTGGAAATCCTCCGTCCGCCGAGCGTTGAGGGCGACGCCATGAAAGCCCAGCAGTTCTACAAGGCCTCGCAGTTCTGGTCCGCAAGTTCCCGGACCAAGCATCCCGCGGAGACCCAGAAGTTTATCGACTTCCTGGCCAACAGCGTCGAGGCCGGCGAAATCGGGCTGGCGGACCGCGGCATCCCGGGCAACTCGGAAGTCCGCGCAGCCGTCGCCCCGAGGCTGACGCCCACGGACGCCCTGACGGCCAAATTCATCGATGACATTGCCGATGAAGTAGGCGAGGCCCCTGCCGTGCCTCCCGCCGGATCCAGTTCAGTCACCGAAGTCCTGACCCGGTACGCCATCGAGGTGCACTTCAGCAGGATGTCCCCGCAGGAAGCGGCCAAGAAATCGATCGACGAGATCAAGAGCGCCCTCGCCTGATGCGGGAAGGACGACGCCGGATGCACAGTGCATCCGGCGTCGTCCTGTTTTGCGGCGGTTCCGCCCAGCAAAGCCTGAAGCGGACGCCCGTCATCCACCTTGCGGCGATGATGAGGAACCGTCTTACGGTGTTGCCGCGGTCTCGGGCAGCCCGCCGAGCACGGGCGCCCTACCGCTCGAAATGTCTGGTCAGGGCTGCATCCCGTGCCGCGGCAGGGGAGTGCCGAAGCCATGGGGCGGGTTGCCTTGTGGTTCTGTGAGAGCTGTGTGGGTACGCAGCCCGTTCGAGGGCGTCCACGACGTTCAAGGCCTGAGGTTCACGGAGGAGGCCATTAACCCTCCGCTTTACATGAACCCGAAAGACTAGACCCGGCTGTTCCGCTTCTTCTTTTCGGGCCAGGGGCCGAGCTTGTCCTTGGCTACCTCGGCGTCGCCGGTGCTGCCGGCGTCGGCGAGGTCGCCGACCCTGTGGACCTTGAGCATGTTCGTGGAACCGGCCTTTCCGGGAGGCGACCCGGCGGCGATAACGACCATGTCGCCGTCCTCGACGACGTCCATGTTCAGCAGGCTGCGGTCGACCTGGGCAGTCATCGCATCGGTGTGGCCCACCATCGGGACCAGGACCGGCTGGATGCCCCAGGTCAGCGCGAGCTGGTTCCAGACATGCTCCACCGGGGTGAAGGCGAAGACCGGGCGGATCGGCCGCAGCCGTGACAGACGCCGGGCGGAGTCACCGGACTGGGTGAACGCACAGATGTACTTCGCGTCCAGCTGGTCGGCGATTTCGACGGCGGCACGGGTGATGGCGCCGCCGCGGGTCTTGGGCTTGGTGCCCAGCGGGGGGACGCGCTCCAGGCCGTGGACCTCGGTGGATTCGATGATCCGGGCCATGGTCTTGACGGTCTCGATCGGGAACTTGCCCACGCTGGTCTCGCCCGAGAGCATGACTGCGTCGGCGCCGTCGAGCACGGCGTTGGCGCAGTCGGAGGCCTCGGCGCGGGTCGGGCGCGGGTTGTCGATCATGGATTCCAGCACCTGGGTTGCCACGATGACCGGCTTGGCCCAGCGGCGGGCCAGTTCAACGGCGCGCTTCTGCACGATCGGCACTTCCTCAAGCGGAAGTTCCACGCCGAGGTCGCCACGGGCCACCATGATGGCGTCGAAGGCGTCGATGATCTCGGGGAGCTGCTCCACAGCCTGCGGCTTCTCGATCTTGGCGATGACCGGCACGCGGCGGCCCTCTTCGTCCATGATCTCGTGGACGCGCTTGATGTCCGAGGCGTCGCGGACGAAGGAGAGGGCGACCATGTCCACGCCGCGCCGCATGGCCCAGCGCAGATCGTCCTCGTCCTTGACGCTCAACGCCGGCACGTTGACGGCAACACCGGGCAGGTTGATGCCCTTGTTGTTCGACACATAACCGCCGACGATGACCTGGGCGACGACCTTGACGTCGTCGACGTCGATCGCGCGGAGGGCGACCTTGCCGTCATCGATCAGGAGCGCGTCGCCGGGCTTGACGTCCTCGGTGAGGCTCTTGAGCGTGGTGGAGCAGATGTCCTTGGTGCCCGGGACGTCCTCGGTGGTGATGGTGAACGTGTCACCGACGGCCAGCAGGTGCGGCCCGTCCACGAACCGGCCCAGGCGGATCTTCGGCCCCTGCAGGTCGGCCATGATGGCCACCGGCTTGCCGAGCTGCCCGGCAGCCTTGCGGACGTTCTCGTACGTGGTGTCGTGCACGGCGTAGTCGCCGTGGCTCATGTTCATGCGGGCCACGTCGACGCCGGCTTCCAGCACGGCGAGAGTGTTCTCGAAGCTCGCGATTGCCGGTCCGAAGGTGGCCACTATTTTAGCGCGTCTCATATACCTGTCCTTGTCTCTTGCATTGGTGGGGTTGTGGCCGAAGCAGGTGAGGCGGCGCCACTAAGGGTTCGGGTCTACTGAGGCGGACTTGGCGGGAATGAAAGCGAAGGCCGGCTCGCCCGGACCGGGGCTTTCAGGTCCGGCGGCTGCGTCCCCTGCCGCCCGAAGCCGATGCTCAACGAGAGCCGGAGTGCGCGTCCGTCGTCGTTTGCGACCAGTTACAGGGCGTTGTTCAGGCGGTGTAGCCGTGGGGGTTGTTTTTCTGCCAGCGCCAGTGGTCCACGCACATTTCATCGACGGTCCGGGTGGTGGACCAGCTGAGGTCGGCCAGGGCAGAGGACGCGTCGGCCCAGAACGCGGGCAGGTCCCCGGCCCGGCGGGCGGTGATCTCGTACGGGATCGTTTTGCCGGCGGCTAATTCGAAGGAGCGGAGCACTTCGAGCACGGAGGAGCCGGTGCCGGAGCCGAGGTTCCAGCGCCGCACCCCGGCCCGGCCGGTAATGTGCCCGAGTGCGGCGACGTGGCCTTCGGCGAGGTCGACGACGTGGATGTAGTCCCGCTGGCAGGTCCCGTCCGGGGTGTCGTAGTCGCCGCCGAAGACCATGAGCTTCTCGCGCCGGCCGACGGCGACCTGGGCGATGAACGGGACGAGGTTGTTGGGGATGCCCTGTGGGTCCTCGCCGATCCGGCCGGAGGGGTGCGCACCGACCGGGTTGAAGTAGCGCAGCAGCGCGATGTGCCAGCGTTCGTCGGCGGCGCCGAGGTCGGCGAGGATGTCCTCGATCTGTTCCTTGGTCCGGCCGTAGGGGTTGTTCGCGCCGATCTCCATCTTCTCCAGGTACGGGCTGGGGTTGTGCTCGCCGTAGACCGTGGCGGAGGAGCTGAAGACGATGGAGCGGACGTTGTGGCGGTCCATCACGCGGAGCAGGATCAGGGTGCCGACGAGATTGTTGTGGTAGTAGCGCAGGGGTTCCCGGACGGACTCGCCGACGGCCTTGAGCCCGGCGAAGTGGATCACGGCGTCCACCGGGTCCGCTGCGAAGACGGCGTCCACGGCGGCCTCGTCGAGGAGGTCAACACGGTGGAACATGGCGGCCTTCCCGCTGAGCTCTGCGACCCGGTGCAGGGATTCCTCGCTGGAGTTCGCCAGGTTGTCGACGACCACGACCTCATGGCCGGCTTCCTGCAGGGACAGGACGGTGTGCGAACCGATGTACCCGGTTCCGCCGGTGACCAGAATTCTCATCGGATGCGTTCCGCGCCGGCGGCCGGGGTGACGGTGAAAATGTCCGGTGAGGTGAACCCGGCCTGCGTGAAGGCGCGGACGACGGCGTCGCGGACCTGCTGTTCGCGCCCGACTGGGGTCAGGGCGATGGCCGAGCCGCCGAAGCCGCCGCCGGTCATCCGGGCGCCGATGGCGCCGTGGCTGCGGGCGGTGTCCACGGCCAGGTCCAGCTCGGGGCAGGAAATCTCGAAGTCGTCGCGCATGGAGGCGTGGCTGGCATCGAGCAGGGGCCCGATGCGGGCCGGGCCCTGGGACCGGAGCGTGTCCACCACCTGCAGCACGCGGTCGTTTTCGGTGACGATGTGCCGGACCCGCCGGAAGGTCACCGGGTCGAGCCGCCCCCCGGCCGCCTCGAGGTCCGCGACGGCGACATCCCGCAGGGCTTTTACACCCAGGGCTGCTGCGCCGAGCTCGCAGGACGCGCGCCGGGAGGCATATCCTCCGTCGGAGTGGGAATGCGCGACCTTCGTGTCGATGACGAGCAGGACGAGTCCGGTGTCCTGCGCTTCGAACGGGACCAGTTGCACGGTCTGGTCGCGGCAGTCGAGGAAGACGGCGTGGCCGCCGGCCCCGCGCAGCGAGGCCGACTGGTCCATGATGCCGGTGGGTGCGCCGACGAAGGCGTTTTCTGCGTGCTGGGTGAGCGTGACCATCTCCTCGGCGGTCAGTCCGGCGCCGGTGAGTTCGTTGAGGGCTGTCACGACGGCGCATTCGATGGCGTGCGAGGAGGACAATCCGGCGCCAGGCGGGACGTCGGAGTGGAGGAGGAGATCGAAGCCGGGGACGTCGATGCCGCGCTGCTGCAGCGCCCAGACCACGCCTAAAGGGTATTTGGCCCAGCCGGTGACGGCGCCCGGGACCAGCGCGGCGGTGTCGGCCGCCACGATGCCTTCGGCGCCGGCGGTGGAGAGCAGCCGGATGGTGGAGTCCCCGCGGGGCCGGATTGCCGTCGTCGCCCGCTTGTCGATGGCGAAGGGCAGGACGAAGCCCTCGTTGTAGTCGGTGTGCTCGCCGATCAGGTTGACCCGGCCGGGGGCGGCCCAGACGCCGTCTGGGGCCGCTCCGAAGGTCTCCTCGAAGCGGGACGCGAGGTCGCTGGCGTGAGCGTCAGTGCGTGCGGTGGTGTTCATGCGGGAGCGCCTTCCGGGGTCAGGGTGGCCGGGTTCTGGATAGCATCGGTCGCGACGACGGCGACTTCGCGCAGCCGGGCCGCGACGGATTCGGGGGTGGTGTCGTTGATGAACGCGCCCATGGCGGCCTCGGAGCCGGCAAGATACTTGAGCTTGTCCGCGGCGCGGCGGGGCGAGGTCAGCTGCAGGTGCAGGTGACCGGCCCGGCGCAGGGCCGGCTCGAGCGGCGCCTGGTGCCAGGCCGCGATGTAGGGGGTCGGCGTCGGATACAGGGCGTCGAACCGCTTCAGCAGTTCGGGGTAGAGCTGCGCCAGTTCGTCGCGCTCGGCCCCGTTCAACGCCGCCAAGTCCGGGACCTGGCGGTGCGGGACGAGGTGGACTTCCAGCGGCCAGCGCGCGGCAAAGGGAACGTAGGCGCTGAAGTGTTCACCCTCAAGGACCATGCGGCTGCCATCGCTGCGTTCGGATTGCAGGAGGGAGGATGTCAGGCTCGCCGTGCCGTCCGAGCTGTCGAAATAGTCGCCGGCCGCGGCGGCCAGGACCGCGGCGCGGGGCGTGACGTACGGGTAGGCGTAGATCTGGCCGTGCGGGTGGTGCAGTGTGACGCCGATGTCCGCGCCCCGGTTTTCGAACGGGAAGACCTGCTGGATGCCCGGCAAGGCGCTGAGTGCTTCCGTGCGGTGGGCCCAGGCGTCGATCACCGTCCGGGTGCGCTGCCAGCCCAGTCCGGCGAAGGACCCGGTGTGCTGCGGGGTGAAGGCGACGACTTCGCAACGTCCCACCGCAGGAGTGGTGGTCCCCCAGACAGGCGCGACAGGAATCTCGCTCGTGTCCGGACCCAGCGAGGGAAACCGGTTCTCAAAGACTGCCACGTCATAGTCCGGAGCCGGAATCTCGGTCTGGTTGGCCGGCGTCGTCGGACAGATCGGGCACTGGTCCGCCGGCGGTAAGTGCGTCCGGGACTGCCGGTGCGCCGCGACAGCCACCCAGTCCCCGCTGAGCGCATCGAAGCGCAACTGGCCGGGCTCGGGGCGGGCTGGCAGTTCGCGGTGGTCTACCAGGGACGCCGGAGGGCGCTGCGGAGACCCGGCGTCATCGAAGTAGAGGATCTCCCGGCCATCTGCCAGCCTGGTCATCGTGGTACGTGTCATAGTCTATTTTTACACTAAAAAACAATTTCAAACAATAGAGAACATAAGGAATCAATGCGACTATCGTCGGATTCAGGTGGAAGATTAGGATGGGCGGGAAAAGAAGACCGGCGCAGTCGCGATCGGATGGCCCGCCGAGTCTCCTGTCCGCCCCACATGAAGGACGCAGCATGCTAGCCCCAGCCCGCCACTCCGCCATCATCGCGGCGGTCCAGCGCGAACGGATCGTCCGCGTCGCGGACCTCGCACAGATGCTGGGCGTGTCGCTCATGACCGTCCGGCGCGACATCGAAGCGCTGGATTCGGCCGGAGCCCTGGAAAAGATCCACGGCGGCGCTAAGCTGCCCGGCGGCGTAAGCACCCATGAGCCGGGGTTTGAGCTGAAAGTCACCCAGCTGCAAAAGGAAAAAATGGCCATCGCCCACGAGGCCGCCGCCCAGGTTCGCGAGGGCATGGCCGTAGGACTCAGCGCGGGAACCACCACATGGGCCCTGGCCCAGCTGCTGTGTACCGGGCCACGGATCACGGTGGTCACCAACTCGGTGCGGATCGCCGACATCTTTCATCGGGGCACCTCGCCGTCAGCGGTGATCCTCACCGGGGGCGAACGCACCCCCTCGGACGCGTTGGTTGGTCCGCTGGCCACCTCGGCGCTCAAACAGTTGCACCTCGATATTCTCTTCCTCGGCGTCCACGGCGTTGACGCCGACGCCGGGTTCACCACGCCCAACCTGCTGGAAGCCGAAACGAACCGTGCCTTCATAGCGGCTTCCCGCAGCGTAGTGGTACTGGCCGACCACACGAAGTGGGGAACCATCGGCATCAGCACCATCGCCGGCCTGGAGGAAGCTGACGAGCTCATCAGCGACGAAGGCCTGCCCGGCGAAGCGCAGCGGATCCTAGGTGAGCGCGTTGGCCGGCTTCGCCTGGCAGTCACCGCCAACGGGGCCGCAGCCAAAATTGGGTAGACGTCTGAATCTCCTGTTACGCCTGTTTGGCCTCTCTTTCATGGGTGAGGCCGTAAGGGACTTGGTCGCTGAGTTCTAGGACGTAAAGATCCGGCCAGCGCCTCGTTGTCAAGATGCCATGCGTTCCGTCAAAGCTGGCGGCTGTCCTCAAGTCCCTCTCTGCGGCATTCAACGCGTCCTCGAGCTGGCTACGGCTTGAAATGTGTACTTCCCGTCGGTGATGTTCGATGACCATTCTTGGTAATTCTCCTTTTTCGAATGAATTTCACCTGCGTCTGCCTTCTGGCCCACTGACTTCTCTACGTCCGCGGAATGACGACAAGGGTTGGCGAGTTGGCGGTTAAACGTCACTTGATGGAGCCGCGCATGACGCCGGAGATCACCCAGCGCTGCGCGAAGAGGTAGACCAGGAGCAGTGGCGCCATGGCCATCAGGTAGGACGCAAAGGCGACCGTGTAGTTGGTGTTGAACTGGCTCTGGAACACATACTGCGCCAAGGGAAGTGTGCGCGCCGCGGGGTCCGAGAGAATGACGAGGGGCAGCAGAAAGTCGTTCCAGGCCCAGAGGCAGGTCAGGATTCCCACGGTGGCGTTCATCGGGGTGAGCAGCGGGAAGATGATCCGGCGGAAGATGCCCCAGGTGGAGGCTCCGTCCATGGTTGCCGCTTCTTCGAGTTCTCGGGGGATGGAGTGGATGAAAGCGGTGTAGACGAACACGTTAAAGCTGAGTCCGTAGACGGTGTAGAGCAGGAACAGCCCCACCGGGTTGTCCAGGCCCAGGACGGCCATTTCCTTGGTGGCCGGCAACATGATGATGGGAAACGGGACGAATAGCGCAGCGACGAAGAAGTAGTAGAGGAACTTGAAGAAGGGCTTATGCAGGTTCCGCGCGATCGCGTAGGCCACGAGGGAGTTGGACAGGATGGTCAGGACAACCGCACCCACCGTGACGATCGCGGAGACCAGCAGGGCGCGCGGAAAGTTGGTCAGGTTCCATGCATCGGAGAAGTTCTCCAGCCGGATGCGGGTGGGCCATTCGAAGCCGGAGCCGCCAAGCTGGTCCGGTGTCTTGAGTGCGGTCACCACCGTGAGGTAGAGCGGGATGAGCACGGTCAATGCCAGGACGGCTGCCAGGGCTGTGAGCGGCCAGTTCACGCCGCCGCTGAGCCGGCCCCGGCGGGGGCTTCGGCGTTGTTCCGTGACGGGACGGACCGTTGCCGGGGTGTCGGTGGTTCTGGTCATTAGAAGTCCGCCTCTTTGCGCTGGAGCGTCCGGAGCTGGATCACGGACACCGCCACGATCACCAGCAGGTATACGACGGAATTGGCCATCTGGTATCCGTACTCCCCGCCTTGGAAGCCGCCGCGGTAAATGACCATGGCGACGGATTCGGTGGCGGTTCCGGGGCCGCCGTTCGTGAGAGCGACTATCTGGTCGAAGGCCTGCAGGAACCCTTTCAGCGAGAGCACCATGTTGATGGTGAAGAAGGCCCCGATCATCGGAAAAGTGATGGAGCTGAACTGTCGCCAGTAGCTGGCGCCGTCCAGGCCCGCTGCCTCATACAGTTCCGCGGGGATGGTCTGCAGACCGGCGAGGTAGAGGATCACGCTGAATGCGATGGCCTGCCAAGCCGAGACCGCGACGATGCCCAGCCAGGCGAGGTCCTCGTTGGCCAGGATCGAGGTCGAGAGCCAGTCGATTCCTAGCCATTGGCCCAGCAGGGGGAGCGAGTTAGAGAAGATGAAGTTGAAGACGTAACCGATGATGAGGATCGCCAGCACGTTCGGGATGAAGAAGAGGCCCCGGAATGCCGTTTGGAATTTGATCTTGGCATTCAGCAGTAGGGCAAGGCCTAGGGCCAGTATGTTGACAACAACGGTAGTGGTGATGGCGAACAGGAACGTGAAGCTGTAGGAGGAGAGGACACGGTCGTCCTTGAAGAGGCTGAGGTAGTTTTCGAGCCCGACGAAGTTCCACTTCCCGTAGCCGGCGTAGTCCGTGAAGCTGAAGAAGACTCCGGTTAGCGCCGGGACCGTATGCAGCGTCACGAAGAGGACCAGCGCGGGAACCGCCATCCAGTAGAAGGCCTTGCTGGACTGCGTCATTTACTGGTCACCTCGCTTGGGCGTGCGGGCGGCTATCTTGAACCATTCGTTGTCCAGGCTGTTCAGGAAACGGGCTTTGTCTCCGTCCAGAACGAACTGCTGGGTGATGTTGACCAGTGGGATGCTGGGCGGCAGCCGGTGGTCCATGTAGCCATCAAGTTTGCCGGAGGTGAAGTATGGGGCCAGGCCCTGCAGTGCCGGGTCCTGTTGCGGCGCGGCTGACCGTAGCGGGGCGAAGGCGCTCTGATTCCTGGCGTACCTGTCAATCACTTCCTTGGTCATCAGGAAGTTGATGAATTTCTGGGCTTCAGCCCGGTGGGGCGTCTCCCTGCCCACGGCCAGCGCGACGTCGACACCGGATACCACCGTGGTCTTTGCCGGATCGTTCGTGACGGGGTAGGGAAACGAGGCGATGTTAGCGTCCGGGTTAGCGGCTCTGATGGCGGGCACGGCGAAGCTGCCGTTGAGGTACATTGCCGCTTTGCCGTCGGCGAAAGCCTTGTTGCCGGAGGCGTAGTCCACGCCGATCGCGCCTGGCTGGGCGTAGTCGAAGAGCTTGAGCAACTTGTCGGCGACTTCCGGGTAGTCCTTGCTGAAAGATACGGGGCTGTTGTCCCGGTTGGCACCGGCGGCGGTCAACTGGTCAAAGAAGCCTTTCGGTTGCAGCTGGGCGGCCAGGTTTACCAGGGCCGGGGAGGTGGTCCAGGCGTCTTTGAGGGTCATGTAAAACGGTGCGACCCCGTTGGCTTTGAACGTCTCGGCCGCAGCAATCAGCTCATCCCAGGTCTGGGGCACGGAAACCCCGTACTTGGCGAAAATCTCCGGGTTGTACAGGATCCCGCTGGCATTGTTCGCCATCGGCAGTCCGTTAATCTCGGAGCCCTCGCAGCGGCCGTTGGCGTTGAGGATGTCCTGCACTGCCGGAAGAACGTCTTTTGCCGAGGGTTCCTGGCTGAGGTCGGCGAACACGCAGGCCTTCGCGAGGAGGCCAAAGCTGGCATTTCCATTGAGGGTCAGCACATCCGGTGTCTTGTCTTTCACAAGGAGGGTCCGGATAGCGGTGTCCGGGTCAGGGACATTGTTCTGCACCACCTGGATGCCGGGATTCGCGGCTTCGAACTCGTCGATGAGAGCGGAGAATTCCTGTACCGCTTCGGGTTTGAACTGGAAGAAATTCAGCGTGACTTCATTCTCTGCCGGTGGCGCGGCGCAACTGGCCAGCATCGCTGCGGCTAGTGCGGCGATGAGGGCTTTGGTCCGCCCTCGCAAAAGGAGGAACATGTGCTATCCCTTCGTGCTCACGGAGATCGGAGGAAGAGAAGCTGCCGGACCCTCTGCGGATTCGGCCGTGATGATGATGGCTGTCTCCGGGAAGAGCACGGGTGCCTGCAATCCGACGGTCTCGAGGACGCGGCCGCTGAGGAATACCGGCTTTTGGGCCCACTCCAGCGCCGACTGGCCGGGGCTGGCCGCATCCGTTAGCGGGACGCTGAGAGCTATCGAGTACACGGTGTCCGGGTCCAGGCCCGGCAGCGTGAATACACCCGAAGGGTAGGTGACGCTGGCACTGCGCTGTGTGTAGACGAAGACGGCCCGCTGCTGGTCCTTCGCCACTACGCCCCGCAGGTCCACGGAGGGGTCGGGGTGATCCGAATGCACGCTGCGGCCGGTGTGGAAGAGGGACCGGTTGGCCTTGTGGAAGTCCACCCAGCCGCGCAGCGCCGCCAGTTCCTCCTGAGGGAGGTCCGAGATGTCCCATTCGATGCCATAGTGGCCAAAGAGCGCGGTGGCAGCACGGAAGTCAAGGCTGTGGCTGCGCCGCGTCGAGTGCGAGGTGGGCCCGCCGATGTGAGCTCCCATCAGCTCGTAGGGCACAAGGAGTCCGGTGTAGGCCTGATTGTCGAGACGTTCCAACGGATCTATGCAGTCACTTGTCCAGATCCTGTCGGTCCTGTCCAGCACGGCAAGGTCCACGCGTGCCCCGCCGGAGGCACACGACTCGATTTCCAGGCCGGGGTGATGCTCCTTGAGGGCTTCCATCAGCCGATACACGGCACTGGTGTTTTCGTGCACCGCTGCCTGACCCGAGGCAGTGCTGGCGGCGTCGAGCAGGTCGCGGTTGTGATCCCATTTGATGTAGTCGATCGGGTATTCATCCAAGATGCTGTGCATCGCCTGGAAAATGTAATCCCACGCGGCTGGAAGGGCCAGGTTCAGGACCTGTTGCTGGCGGGCCGAAACGGGCATCCGGCCGTTCACCTGCAGTATCCACTCGGGGTGGGCCCGGGCCAGTTCGCTGTCCGGATTGACCATTTCGGGCTCAAACCAAAGGCCGAACTGCATTCCGAGGCCGCGGACGTGGTCGATGATCGGGCTGAGGCCATCCGGCCAAACGGTTCTGTCCACAATCCAGTCGCCAAGACCCGCGGTGTCGTCGCGGCGCCCGAGGAACCAGCCGTCGTCGAGGACGAAGCGTTCGGCTCCCGCCGCAGCCGCTGCGGTGGCTATTGCCTTCAGCTGGGGGAGGTCGTGGTCGAAGTAGACGGCTTCCCAGCTGTTCATAGTGATAGGCCGCGGGGACCGTGGGTGGTGGGGGCGTGCCCGGAGGTCTTCGTGGAAGCGCGAGGCCAGTTCGTCCAGCCCGTTTCCCCAGGAGCCGATGGCCCAAGGGGTGCTGTAGCTCTCGCCCGGCTGCAGGCGCACCTCACCCGGGAGCAGGAGCTCGGAGGCGGTCAGGAAGTTTTGAGCGTTGATGCTCCGCTCGGCACTGAGGCGGTGATTCCCGCTCCAGGCCAGATGTACGGCGTGAACCGTACCGGTGCGGAAGCCGAAACCCTTGGCCCCGGCCGTCATGAGCAGTGATGCGTCGGCACCGGGGCGCCCGCGCCGGCTTTCCCGCACGTGTGCGCCAACTGTCAGCTCACGGCGTTGCGGCGATCGTTCCTTCAGGTGCCGGCCTGTGGTGTCAAGGACTTCAGTGGCGTCGGCTGGCAGCGGGAAGAACAGTGCGAGCGAGTCGAGATCGTAGACACCGTCACCTGTGTTGGCCACCGTGTGCTGCTGTTTGAAGAGTCCAGAGGCCGTCACTTCGAGCCGGCTGCTCAGGCTCAGTGCTGTGTGGGGATCCTCGGCCGTGATGGTGAGGCTATTGCCCGATCCAGCGATGTCCGTGACTTGGAAGTCGGGCGAGAACCCGGTGCCGGAGATGTCCGTTACTCGAAAGTCCGGCGAGAAACCTGTGCCCGAGCGGTGGCCGGAGATTCCGGGGGTCGACTGCCAGCCCTGCGCTTCCTGCGGCAGGAGGGTGAGCCGTGCAGGGTGATCGATTCCTCCAGAGACCCTTTGCGGTTTGGCCGCCGTACTCATGGAGCCCAGTTCAACGGGGCCGAGCGGGCCCAGCTCCGGTCCCCAGTGAAGAATGGCAGGCATTCCGGCCAGGGAGGCATCGACGATAACGGCGGTTCCTCCTGCGTGAAGGTGGAAGAGATGAGAAGACATGATTTATTTTTACCGCAAAAAAAATAGTGTGTCAAAGGTCATGGGCGTCGGCCATGCGGCCCTCTGAAGAGGCGTCATTGAGGTAAATTAGCTTCACGATGAAAAAAACCAGGCGTGATGATGAAGGGAGTCGGAAGTGGAACTCGAAGAATCCGTGCGGGAACTCACCCGGACCATCCTGGTCAACGGACCGATGTCCCGCGGGCAACTGGCGGTGCGGCTCGGTTTGTCTGTGGCCAGCCTCAGCCGGCTTGGAAAGCCTTTGATCGATGCGGGCCTCCTGGTTGAGGGTCCGCTGGCGAATGATGGGACGGTGGGGCGCCCCGTCCGCCTTCTCGATATTCGGCAGGACTCCCAGCGCTTCATCGGGGCGAAGATCACCGGCGACGGGATTGCCTCCGTGCTGACCGACATGAGGGCAGAACAGCTGGCGAGTTCCGAGTTTCGCCTCAGCGACCGCAGCCTGACGGGAGTCGTTCATGGACTCGCAGATAGTGTGCGGACTCTGACGCGGTCCGGCCAGATTGAAGTATCCGGGATCGGGATCAGTATCGGCGGACATGTCGACGCGGCCGGAACCGTGCTCCGCGCTCCATTCCTGGACTGGCGGAACGTGCCGCTGCAGCAGGCTTTGGAGAAGGAACTGGGTCTGCCTGTGGTCATAGAAAACGACGTTGTCGCACTGACCGTTGCCGAACAGTGGTTCGGTGTGGGCCGCGGAGTCGAGAGCTTTGCCCTGATTACCATCGGCGCGGGCGTTGGCTACGGCCTTGTCATCAACAACCGGGTTATCAGCGTTCCTGACACCGGCCTGGGACTTGGCGGGCACTTTCCGCTAGACCCGGCCGGGCCCCTCTGCGTGGCCGGGCACAGGGGCTGTTCCACGGCTTTGCTTTCGACCCAGAGCATCTGTTCGCAGGCTGCTTCCGCGTTAGGCAGGCCGGTTGACTATGAGGAGGTGCTGAACCTCGCTGCGGAGGGCCAGCCTGCCGCCGCCTACATCGTGAACGCAGCGGCACGCGGTCTGGGCAGGATGATAGCCGCTGTCGCGAATCTCGCCATGGTGAACACCGTCGTTCTGGCCGGAGAGGGAATCGGCATGCTGAAGCTGATCGATGAGCCCCTGCGCGAAGCCGTGGCGGCTGACCGCGACCCGGACGCCGGGCCCGTGGACATCCGGCTGGAATCACTCGGGTTCAACCAGTGGGCGCGAGGCGCTGCTGCCGTCGCCATCCAGCGGTCTGTCTCCGGCTGAGACCGAAAGTGCCGGGCCCTCGTCCTTAGGCAGGGCGACCCCCTCGGGGATGTCGGGATGCCAGGCGGCTATGTCGCTAGCGGGACAACGATGATTTACCGCAGGACTGCCCCTTACCCTGGCACCCCCCGCCCCGGCTGAACGATTGTGCTCAAATAGTCGATGGCCAGTTTGTAGCCGTAAATGCCAGCGCCGGAGATCGCGACTGTGAATGCGGAGAATTGAGCGATGTTATTCAGGCGGATTTCGACAGTGGGAACCGACGTGCTGGCTAACGTGTTGTGCAGTACGGGTGAGGCGGGACTGAAGCCGCCTGTGTTGATGACAATCCCGACTGACTGGGCAGCGGCGGCCCGAACAGTGTCCATCATGCCGGCTTCATTGCAAAACTTCATGCAGGCGGTGAAGCCGTGTGCCGACGCAACCGACTGGATAAATTGCTCGATCTCCGCGCTGGTAGGTTCCAGGTGCTCGTCGGGTCTGCCGGGACCCGTTAGGGCGTTGACAACGAGGATGGTCCCCCGGCTCGGTGACGCCGGGTGATCGGACATTTCGAAGGGCCCCGCGCGGGAGCATCTTGCGGTGGTCGAAGCAGGAGGCTCAACCCGCTGCAGCTGCTTAGGCAGCGCGGTCCTCCGGGTGCCCCGTGCCCGAGCCAGCTCCGATGCTGCGGACGAAGCAACGTAGCCAAGGTCGGCTGCGGCAGTCAGAATTCTTTGTCGGGTCGATTGTGAAACGCGGGGGAGTCCGCGCAGGGCACGCGAGACGGTAGCGGTCGACACACCGGCGGCGGCAGCGACGTCCCGGATGCCTGTGGCCTGTCGGAACTGGCCCGAATGCGCCTCCGACGCACCGGCAGGGTGAGTGCCCGGGTTGGTCATGAGAGTCTCCGTCCTTGCCGGCATAGCCGGGGTTTTTCTGCCAGGGCCAGTGGTCTTCGCACATCTGATCCACGGTCTTGGTGGTGGACCAGAGGAGGCCTGCCAGGGGACGTGGCTGCGGCAGCATGCGGGAACGTCGCCCGGTGCGGCGTCTGGCGATGCCGTAGGCGATAGGCTGGCCCCCCGCTTTTTCGAAGGAGTTCAGGACTTTCAGCCAGCCCGAAGACTCCGAGGCGGTCCACGGAGTGGTTCAGGTGCCATGCGGCCGTCAGCGAGGTCAACCACATGGATGTAGTCCCGCAGGCATGTACCGTCCTGGGTGTTGTCGCCGCCGATGACCAGGAGCATCTCGCGCGCCCACGGGGACTTCGGGCTGTGACCGGTATTCTCATGTGCCTTTCTCTGCCGGGGCGGAGCCTACCCCGACGTCCCCTCTACTACTGAGAGTTGGGGAACGCCGGGGCAGTCGGCGGTTTGGTTTTGTCGACGGCTAGAGCGCCATGAACTTCAACAACAGGGCGTGTTCCGGGTTGAGGGCCGGCATCGGGAGCCCGACCTCGGCAAGGAAACTGCCGCTGGCTTCGGCTCCCGAGGCCAGCCATGCCGGCGGCTGGGCCTGCGTGAACGTGTGTGCGTAATCAGCGTCGCCCGGTGCCGGGAAGATCGCCTCCACCCGGTAGGCGCGTCCGCCCTCCAGACCAGGAACTGTGATCCGTCCGGGCTGCTCGGCGAACGTTGTCCGCGTGCACACGAGAGCGAACAGTGCCGCCGTAGCACCAGATGCAACGGTGCCGGCTGAGACATTGGCTGCCGCGTAGGTGTCGGCAACAACACCGTGCAGCATCAGGGACTCGTCGGCCAGGTCCGCGCGGACCATCCGGCCGCTGTGGATCAGCCCCCGGTGTTCCTTGTAGAGTCCAATGAAGCGCTTGAGTTCCTCCCGCTCGGTGCCCTGAACGCTGCGGACGTCCCATTCCATGCCGAAGTGGCCGAACAGGGCAGTGATGGCGCGGAAGGACAGGTCGTGCGTGCGCGCCGTGGTGTGCGATGCCGTGGGGCCGATGTGTCCGCCCACCAGCTCCGGCGGAACCACCACGCCGGTCCAGCGCTGGATGGTCTGGCGTTCCAGCGCGTCGTTGCAGTCCGAACCCCAGATCCGGTCGGTGCGTTCCAGGATACCCAGGTCCACGCGGGCGCCGCCTGAGGAGCAGCTTTCAATTTCGACCCCGGGATGCGCCTTGCGGAGTTCGTCGAACAAGCGGTAGGCGGCGAGGGTCTGTTCGTGCACCGAAGAGCGGCCGGCATGGCCGTGTTCCAGCAGGTCGCGGTTCTGGTCCCACTTGAGGTAGCTGATGTTATTCTCCCGCAGGAGGGCATCGATCCGGTCGTAGATGTACTGCCAGGCCTGCGGATTCACCAGGTTGATGATGTGCTGATTCCGCCATTCAAGCGGCAGTCTGCCGCCGTCCTTGTAGCTTTGGGCAGAGGGCCCCGCAATCCACTCCGGATGTGCACGGACAATGTCCGAGTCCAGGTTAACCATTTCGGGTTCCACCCAGAGCCCGAACTCCATTCCGCGGGAGGTCACGGCGTCGATGAGCGGTGTGAGCCCGTTGGGCCAGAGGGTTTCATCCACGTACCAGTCGCCGAGGCCGGCGTGGTCGTCGCGGCGTCCGCGGAACCAGCCGTCGTCGAGCACAAAACGTTCCACGCCGAGCTCCGAAGCGGACTCGGCCAGTTCGATCAGGGTGGACAGGTTGTGGTCGAAGTAGACCGCTTCCCAGGTGTTCAGCACCACCGGACGCGGCTTTCCGGCGGGCAGGCCGGTGGCGGCCGCGGGCAGCACGTGGTGCGGGCGGTTGCGGAACCAGCTGTAGAAGGCCTCGCTGATGCCGTCCAGGCCGCGGCCGGAGTAGGCGGCGAACAGCGCAGGGGTGGTGTAGCTGGCACCCGGCTGGAGGATGACTTCGGCCGGGCCGAGGAGCTCGGAGCCGCCGATCATGGTGCGGCCATCGCCGATGCTGTCCGCAAACTGCTCGTGGTTGCCGCTCCAGGCCAGATGCGTGGCCCAGACCTGCCCGTGGCCGTTGCCGAAGCCGGCGGTGCCGGCGGCGAAAAGCAGCGAGGAGTCGTGCCCGGTCCGGCCGTGCCGGCCGGTGCGGACCCACGTGCCCTGCTGGATGGGGCGGCGCTGCGGGTGGCGTTCCCGGCACCAGCGCCCGGTCAGGTCAAGGAGTTCGACGGCGGCGGGTGCCACCGGGAGCACAGTGGCCAACTCGTCGAGCTGGTAAGGCGTCGTTCCGGTGTTGGTGATGGTGTGGCGTAGTTCCAGCAGGCCGCGGTCATGCAGGGTCAGGACGGACGATACGCGGATCCCGGCGTCGGCGTCTGCCTGGATGATGACGACGGCGCCAGCGCCGTCCGATGCCACCTCAGCCACGCGGAGCCGTACGGAGAAGTCGTAGCCGGGAACGCCGTCGGCAATGCGGTGACCGCGCAGAGCGGGTCGGCCGCGCCAGGCGGATGAGGCCTGCGGCAGCAGGCCTGCGGGAACGGTGGCGTCGATGGACGAGGGCGGGATAGCGGCCGTAAGGATAGCGAGGTCCGGCAGCGTGCTGCCAAGATCCGCGCCCCAATGGATGACCTCAGCCTCGCCGCTGTCGAAGCTGATCACCAGGCTGGTTCCGGCGGAACGGAGGTGGAGGGGTTCCATGAAATGCTGTCCTTCTGCGTGGGAGTAAAGGGGTGGGGTTGCGCGCCGCGGGGAAGACATCGCCCGCGGCGCGCAAGCTATGAAGCTGCTGGCCTACTTTTTGAAGAGGGCGTTTACCTTCTCGTTGGCCTCGCTCAGGGTGCCGGCGTCCTTCTTGCCGGACATCACAGCGTCCATGGCCGGTCCCATGAGTCCATCGACCTTGGCCGAGTTATCGGTAATGGGGAAGAGGATGGTCGTACCGTCCGTGACGTGCGTGGTAAATGCGCTGACGTCGATGCCCTTAGCTTCGAAGGCCGCGGCGGCCTTCTCGGAGGAACTCTTGATGGCGGGGAAGACAACGCCCTTGGAGGCCACGACGTCCTGGCAGTCGGCCGAGGCGAGGTACTCGACCCACTTGACGGAAGCAGCCGGGTTCTTGGTGCCGGCCCAGACGGAGTCGGCCAGCCCGTTGAACATGGACGCACGCTTGCCCTCCGGGCCTACCGGGGTGGGAGCGATGCCGGCTTTGATGCCCTTGTAGCTGGAGTACTGGCCGATCATCCACGAGCCGTTGGTATTGATGGCGGCCTTCCCTGCGCCGAAGTTGTCTGCGACGCTGGCGCCGACGGTCGTTTCAAGCTTGGGCATGTAACCCTTGTTCGCGAGGCCGGCCCACCACTTGATCGTTTCCTGGAACTTTGAATCGTCGTAGTTGAATTTGGTGCCCCACGGGTTTTTGTCGGTGTGAGTCCAGCCGGTAGTCCCAGTGAGGAAGCTCCACTGCGTCTGTCCCTGGCCGGTACCGGAGTTTTCCAGGCCGAGGCCGTAGACGGCGACGTTGTTCTTATCGAAGCCCGGCTCGTCGCCGCGCACACCCATCTTGTCTACGCTGAGGTGGGCGATGGTCTTTTCGTAGCTGCCGCCGTCCTGTGGGTTCCAGTCCAGGCTGGCCATCTGTTCGGCAGTGATCCCGGCGGCGTCGGTCATGGCTGTGTTGTAGAACAGGCCAACCGTGTCCCAGTCCTTGGGCAGGCCGTTGCGCTTGCCGTCCTGGCCTATCCAAAGATCGGCGAGGCCCTCGTTGTAGATGTCCAGCTTGATGCCGTCCTTCTCGACAGCTTCATTGAGGTCCAGCAACTGCTTCTTCGCAGCGTGTTCGGGGTACTTCGAAAGGTGGTTGGCGAAGACGTCCGGAGCATTGCCGGCGACAAACCCGTTGGTCAGCGTGGTCCAGTAATCGCCCCAGCCCCGCTGGGTGATCTTGACCTTGATGTCCGGGTTGGCCTTGGTGAAATTGGCAGCGCATTCTTTGTAGGCCGGGAGTTGATTGGAATCCCACAGCCAATAATTGATCTCGCCCTTGGCCTCACCGGCGGTTGTGGGGGTGGATCCGCCACCCCCACAGGCGGAGAGGGAGATGGCGATGGCTGCGGCGGCAGCGACGGCGCCGAGGAATTTTTTCATGATTGACCTTTCGAAAAGGGCAGGAGGTTGCCCGGAGTGGAGTGTGTGCTGGGGAAGTGGTTGGGCGGGCGGGTCTATTTGATGCCGGAGAATCCGATGGAGTTGATCACTCTCTTGCCGAAGGCGATGAACAGGATAAGGACCGGCAGTGCGGCAACGATGGTGGCGGCCATGAGGCCGGACCAGTCCGGGGCGCCCTGCGGGGACTGTGATTTGAAGACGCTCAGGCCCACGGTGAGGACCCGGACGTTCTCGTCAGTGGCAACCAGCAGTGGCCAGAAGTACTCGTTCCATTGCCCCACGAAGGTCAGCAGCGCGAGGGTGGCCAGGGGGGCAGCGGCGTTGGGCAGAACGATCTGGAAGAAGATGCGCAGGTGCCTGGCGCCGTCGAGCATTGCTGCTTCTTCCACTTCGCGGGACATGCTCAGGAAGAACTGGCGCAGGAAGAAGATGGCGAACGCGGACATGAACAGGAAGGGCAGCATCATTCCGGCAAACGTGTTCAGCAAACCCAGGTTCTTGATGAGGAGGAAATTGGGCAGGGCGGTGAAGATACCCGGAATCATCATGGTGGCCAGGAACAGGGCGAAGACTTTGTCCCGTCCGGGCCAGCGGAGCCGGGCGAAGGCGTAGGCGGCAAGGGCGCTGAAGAAGACCTGCGCTGCGGTAGTTACGGTGGCAAAGAGGATCGAGTTGCGCAGGTACAGCCAGAAGTCGATGGCGGCACCGGAACCGCCATCTGCGATGGCCTCCTCGGTGGACTGCATTCCGAAGACACGTTTGAAAGCGCCCAAGGAGAAGTCTGCCGGCAGGAGATTCGCAGAGTTGGAGGCCAGCGAGCCATTGGTGGAGAGCGCCGTACGCAACATCCAGAGGAACGGGAGGATCGTGGCAATGAGTGCAAGGACCACGAGCGACCACGCGCCGATGCGGCGCCAGTTGGTCGGTTTGCGGGTGAGGGTCTGAGTAGTCATGGCTGGGATTCCTTAGTCCAGGTCCGATTCGTTGCCCTTGAGGAACTTCATCTGGATGAAGGCCACCAGGGCGAGGATTACGAAGAGAATGACGGACAGGGCCGAGGCGTATCCGAAGTCCGATTCGCCGAAGGCCTTTTGGTATATGTACATCTGGATAACGCGGGTGGCATTGATGGGACCGCCGCCGGTGGTGATCGAGACGGTATCGAAGACCTGGAAGGAGCCGATGACGCTGACGACCATGACCAGCGCGAGGACGGGGCGCAGCAGCGGCATCGTAATGCTCCAGAACGTCCTCGTGTGCGACGCTCCGTCCAGGGAAGCCACTTCGTAGACATGGTGGGGGATTGCCTGGAGGCCGGCGAAGATCAGCAGGGCGGTGTAGCCCATGTGCTTCCAGACGTTGACGAAGGCGATGGTGGGGATGGCCCACTGCTCGCTGCCGAAGAAGGCGATGCGGGGAAGTCCCAGCCAGCTGATGATCTCGTTGACAATGCCCAGCTGGTAGTCAAGCATCCAGAACCAGAGCAGGGCCACGACCACGTTTGCGACAAAGAACGGCAGCAGCAGCGCGCCGCGGACAAAGGTTGACTTCGCCACACGGTGCATGAGAAGCGCCAGGCCCAGGGCGATGACGGTCTGCAGGCCGATGTTGATACCGACGTACTGGAGGGTCACGGCCATCGCGTTCCAGAAGAGCTCATCCTGGAAGATCGCCGTGTAATTGTCGACGCCGATCCATTCGGGCTCTCCGAGGATGCTGTACTCGGTGAAGCTGAGGTAGACGCCGCGGATGGTCGGGACCAGGCAAAAGGCCACGAGGCCGATCATCGCCGGGAGGATGAACAGCAGCGCGATCCTGACGTCCCGCAGTTTGGCCATGCGACGGCCCCGGCCTGGACGCTGGGGCGCCTTGTGCGCTGCGGCCGGTGGGTGCTTGGTAAGGGTGGTCATCATCGACCCTTCCTGAATATGTGACGTGACTAACAATCACCAGCGAATCTATACGAGTAGAAGACGATGAGCAACCCCTTTGCCCCATAAATTGAGGAAGTTTTTATTTTCTGCGCCAAGGTGTTGACGCGTGTAGATCAAAAGCGGCAGAATCTGAATAAAGATGAAGCTGGGTAGAGGAGAGAAACGATGACGTTTTCCATCGGTGTGGTGGGCGTGGGCCAGTTCGGCGGTCAGTTTGCGCATCTGTTCAATCTGCACCCGGGTGTAACCGAGGTGTTCGTCGTGGACGAACGGCCGGAGCGTGCGGCCGAAGCAATGGAACGCTACGGCCTGGCAGGTTCCGTTGGCAGCTTCGAGGATCTCCTGGCATCCGACGTCGACGCAGTCGCCATCTTCACCCAACGGTGGACACACGGCCCCCTGGTGGAGCAGGCCCTCCGGTCCGGGAAGCATGTCTACTCCGCCGTCCCCATGGCAGTCACCGAGGACGAGATTGCCCGCATCATCGATGCCGTCCGGGAGACCCGGAACGTCTACATGATGGGTGAGACCAGCTATTACAACCCTGCGACCGTCTATGCGCGCAGTCAGCAAAAAGCGGGCAGGTTCGGCCGTGTTTTCTACACCGAGGGCGACTACGTCCATGACATGGACCTCGGCTTCTACGACGCGTTCCAGCACAGCGGGGGAGAGCGCTGGAAGGAGACCGCCAGTTACCCGCCCATGCTGTACCCGACGCACGCCATCGGGGGCGTCCTGGGAGCACTGCCGGCACACGCAGTGAGCGTCAGTTGCGTGGGTGTGAAAGATGACCGGCAGGACGGCGTGTTCGATAAGAACGTGAGTATGTTCGACAACGACTTCTCAAACGCAACGGCCCTGTTCGAACTGAACGACGGCGGCGTGATGCGCACCAACGAGATGCGCCGTGTGGGTTACCCGTCCCACTTCCGCGAGTCACGCTTCAGGTTCTTCGGCACGGAGGCCAGCTTCGAGCAGTTGGCCAGGGTCACGGTCTGGCAGGACAAGACCGACGTTCACGACATTTCGGAGCAGATGGAGTCAAGGCCCAGTATGTCCCTTGATGATCCGTCCCTAGCCAATGTGGCACCAGAGCTCCGAGAGGCCTTCGTGTCGGGTCTGGCGCCCGTCCACGACAGCAGCCGTCTTCCAAAGGAGTTCCACGGAGCACCGAACGGACACGAAGGCAGCCATCACTTCCTCGTTGATGACTTCGTCACGGCGGTCAATAACCGCTCGCTTCCGCCGGTCAACGCCTGGACCGCGGCACGGTTCACGCTTCCGGGCATCGTGGCCCACGAGTCCGCCCGCCGCAACGGCGAACGCCTGCCCATCCGGGACTTCGGCGATGCCCCGGCCTCACTTTAGCTAGCATGGACCTCATGACTACCTCAGCAGTGCCGGCCCCCCGAACCCAGGTAACGCGCAAGGATGTTGCCCGGTTCGCGGGGGTGAGCACCGCCGTGGTCAGCTACGTCGTCAACAAAGGCCCCAAGAGGGTCGCGCCGGCCACCGAAGCCAAAGTGCAGGAGGCAATCCGACTCCTTGGCTACCGGCCCAACGCCGCAGCCCGTGCGCTGAAACTGGGTTCGACCGAGACGATCGGTCTCATCATCCCGGACAACAGCAACCCCTTCTTCTCGTCGCTGGCCCGGGCGGTGGAGGATGCAGCAGCCGAACTCGGTTACGCTCTCTTGCTGACTAACTCCGACGGGAACCTCGCCAAGGAACGCAGGAACCTTCGCAACCTCGCCGCCCGTCAGGTGGACGGCGTCGTCCTGTCCAGCGTCCTTTTCGAACCAGACCTTGCCGAACTTGAGTTCGACGACATTCCAGCCGTCCTCCTGGACCATGATGCCGACACCCCAGGTTTTAACAGCGTGGGCGTGGACCGGGTCACCGCCGCAAAATCCGCAGTGGAGCATCTCATCGGCCACGGACACACGAACATCGCCCTCGCCATGGGCATCAATACCGGGAACTTCATGGACGGACGCGAGCAGGGTTGGCTGCAGGCCCTGACTGAGGCAGGCCTACCTGAAGGACCTATCGTGCGCAGCTTTTTCACCCGCGACGGCGGCTACACCGCAGGCCAGCGACTGCTGGCCTCCGCCAATAGGCCGACCGCGATTTTCGCCAGCTCGGACATGCAGGCCATAGGCGTCCTCCGTGCACTCCGGGAAGCCGGCCTGTCGGTGCCCGAAGACATGGCCTTGGCCTCATTCGACGGCTCCGCCGAAGCGGAGTACAGCTGGCCGGCTCTGACCACCGTGGAACAACCCGCGCAGGCCATGGCCGAAGCCGCCGTCGCGGCACTCATCGGAGCACGCCGCGGGGAAAAGCCGGAGCACCGGACCTTCCCCACCCAGCTGCGCGTCCGGAACTCCTGCGGCTGTCACTGAGAGATACCGCGAACGGAGGCACCCATCGCACTCGCTAGCTGTCATCGGACGCCGGCCTTCACCAACATCAGCGGCGTGTCAGAAGACGTCCCCAAGGCCGCCGCCCGGGCCGGCTCGCGCGGCGCCAGCGCGCCAGGAAGTTGGCGTGGAGGCTCCTGCGGCTGATTGATTCCATGACCACGTCCGCTGCGTTCGTCCGCAAACCGCTGCCACTCCAACTTCACGCGTTTTCGCTTCCTCGACCCAGCCTCACGGGAGTTCTTCATCGACTGGGACGTTGGGGCCGCAGCCACCGCGGCGGCTACGCGCCGAAGCCGGCCGTGAACCCAACGACCGGAATCTGCAGGAGCTCGTTGAAGAATTATCGATACGACGTCCGGAGTTCCGTACGATATGGATCGCGCAAGACATCCGCTTCCGCCGCGACGGAACCAAACGGCTGCGACACACCGTAGCCGGCGACCTGGAACTCACCTATCAGTCTCCCCTGTAAACCCTTCCGCGATCCTTACATGGAATCAACCCAGTCGGCTCCGCCAGGACCGATGCCAGCCGTGTGCAGTCGCCGGGTTGTTTTTCTGCCGGACGTGTGCGGATTATGGGCTTCGAAGGCGACCGGCCGCACGCATGACCCGTGGTCAGGCGTTAGGCCCGAGTGCCGGTGCGGGGCTGGCGCGCATCATGGCCTGATAGAGGGCATCGTGAGCGGGGGAGGCGGGCAGGGGCTTCGAAGGATTGGATCATTGGGGCGGCGAGGCGTCGCTGGCCTCGGGTGCGGCCTCCCCGGCGGCGTTGATGACTCCTGCGTTGGTAGTGTGCATCAGTAAGAGATCCGAGGGGTCTAAGTCGGAGCGCAGGCGTCCTGCGGTTTTAGCGCGTTTGATCAGTCGCACCATGTCCGTGTACGCCTCATTGCGGCGCCGTTCCAGTGCCTTCGCGCTCGGCAGGGTCATGGTCAGGACGTCGGCAAAGCCTATGTCCGCGGCCTGCATCGCGCAGGCCGTTTCGATGTAGCCGGTGAATCGATGCCAGGGGTCAGGGTCCTCAAGTGCAACGGTTACCGTGTCTGCATACGCGTCCATCCGGTCGAGGAAGACGGCCTCAACCAAGTCATCTTTCGCCGGAAAGTTGCGGATAGTGGCGAACCCCACGCCTGCCTCACAAGCTATGGAAGCCATTTAAGCTTTAAGTCCGGCGTGCCCAAATACTCTGCGCCCGGCCGCGTGGTTCGACTCCTCCCGCAGCCGCTGCGGCGGCTATTTCCCTCAGCCGAGGGATTTCGTGGTTGAAGTAGAGGGCTTCCCAGCTGGGGGCCCAGCTCCGGACCCCAGTGGAGAATGGCAGGCATCCCGGTAAGGGAGGCATCGACGATGACGGTGGTTCCGCCTGCATGAAGGTGGAAGAGGGAAGGACAGGATTTTGTTTCGAGCGCAATGTATGACATCGCCACCACCGGCATCAAATAACCTCTTGTAATACAAGTCACCAACTTGTAGCATAAGACCGAGAAAGCGCTTTCTCACTCGAATCATCCTCACTAGATCAAAGAAGATCGGAGTACCCAGTGCCGCTTTTTCCCCGCTCTGACGCTGCTGGCACCAACAGTCCGGCAGCTGCGTCATCCTCTGGCGCACGGCGCCGCATCCGTAAGACGGGCGTGGTTGCCGCGGCAGCCGCCGTCGTTATGGCCCTCAGCGCTTGCGGCGGGGGAGGCGCCCCGCAGAGTGACGGCGGCCCCGTCGAGCTGCGCTTCTCCTGGTGGGGGAGCGACAAGCGGGCGCAGGTAACGCAGGCCGCCATCGCCGCCTTCGAGGCTGAGAATCCCAACATCAAGATCAAGCCCGAATACGGTGACTGGAGCGGCTACTGGGACAAGCTGGCTACCCAGGTTGCCGCCAACGATGCCCCCGACATCATCCAGATGGACGAGAAATACATCACCGAGTACTCAACGCGCGGTGCGCTGCTGGACCTCTCCAAGTACGAAATCGACACCTCCAAGCTCGACGAGGCAGCCCTCAATGCGGGAAAGGGTGAGAAGGGCCTGACGGGCATCGCGGCCGGCATCAATGCCGCCACCATCCTGGCCAACCCGGCGGTCTTCCAGGCCGCGGGGGTTGAACTTCCGGACGACAAGACCTGGACCTGGGACGACTTCGAACGCATCTCCGCCGAAGTGACCGCCAAGTCACCGAAGGGCACCTACGGTGCCGCCGCCTACGGCACAGACGAAGCCTCGCTGGGAGTCTGGCTCCGGCAGAACGGCAAGACCCTGTACACGTCCGACGGCAAGCTGGGCTTCGAGCCCGGTGACATCGCCGAGTGGTGGGCGTTCCTGAAGCAACTCAGTGAGAAGAAGGCCGTGCCCTCGGCCTCTGAGGTGGTGGAAGCTGAGGCCGCCCCGCTTGATCAGAGCGGCCTGGCCACCGGCAAGAACGGGCTCGCGTTCTGGTGGTCCAACCAGTTGCCGGCCCTGGAGAAGGCTGCCGGTTCGGACCTGCAGATCCTCCGGTTCCCCTCCACCACGGGCAAGGCTGCCGACGCCCAGCTCTGGTACAAGGCATCCCAGTTCTGGTCGGCTTCATCGCGGACCAAGCACCCTGAGGAAACCGCCAAGTTCATCAACTTCCTGGCCAACAGCGAAAAGGCCGGCGCCGCCCTGCTGGCCGACCGCGGCGTGTACCCCAACTCCGACGTCCGGGCGGCCATTGAGTCCAAGCTGACCCCCGCCGACATCAAGGTGGTCAAGTTCATTGACCAGATCAAGGATGAGCTCGGCGAGGCTCCGGCTCCGCCGCCGAAGGGCGCCGGTGCCATTCAGGAAATCGTCAAGCGCTACACCTCGGAGGTGCTGTTCAACCGACAGTCCACTGACGAGGCCGGCAAGAAGGCCCACGACGAAATGAAGTCCGCCATCAGCTAAGCCGCACACCCCGCCGCAACACATCCCGGACCCTTTTCAGGAAGCGTCCGACGGCGGGTGGCACCTTCCGTCCCGGCTGGAACCTAAGTGTTCCGGCCGGGACGGCGCTGGTTAAGGCAGGCCCCCGGATCAGTCCTCTGCGATCACCGCAACCGCGCCGGCCTCGACCGTCCCCGCAAAAGCGGTCCCGGTCAGCAGATCGACACCGGCTGCCTCCACCGCGGCGGCGGACCGGGTGTGGTTGATGGCGAAGAGGAAGCTGCTGCCGTCAGCGGCCCGGCGCCGCACAAGCTCCACGCCGGCGTCCGCCGTAGCAACGGGGACCACGCCCGATTCGGCCAGCAGCCGGTCCACGAGCGACTCGATGCCATCGCGGTCCGGGAATGTCGCCAAGTACCAGGCCGCACCGGCACCGACGGCATGGCGCGTCAGGGACGGCACACCCTCCAAGGGATACTCGGAGAAAGCCTGCACCGCCTCAGCGCCGGCAAGATGGACGTGCTCACTCCAGGTGGTGGACACTCCGCCGTCGCTCAGCTTCAACTCGCCGCCGGCCGGCAGCGGGTGGAATTCCTCCACCCTGATCCCCAGCACCTCGCGGAAGGCGCCGGGGTAGCCGCCCAGCCGGATATGGTCATTCTCGTCGACAATCCCGCTGAAGTAGGTGACCAGCACGGTGGCCCCGGCCCGCGCAGCAGCCGCGATGTTAGCCGCCGCCGCGTCCGTGACCGAGTACAGCGTGCACACCAGTACCAGGTCGTAGCCCTCGAGTGACGCGGGCGGGTGCACAAAGTCCACCGCAATCCCGCGCAGGAACAGCGAGCGGTGGAAGGCCCTCATCACGTCCAAGTACTTCACGTCCGCGCTCGGCTTGGAGTCGATTTCGCTCGCCCACCAGGCTTCGTAGTCGAACACGATCGCCGCCCGGGATTCCACCCGGGAGCCCTTCACCGGCGCGAGCCGCTTCAGGGAGGAGCCGAGCCCCACCACCTCATGCCATACGCGCGTTTCACGCCCGGCGTGGGGGACCATCGCCGAATGGAATTTCTCGGACCCGGAGGAGCTCTGCCGCCACTGGAAGAACATCACGGCGTCCGCGCCACGGGCCACATGGGCCAGCGAATTGCGCAGCAGCTCGCCCGGCATCTTGGGCCGGTTGCGCGGCTGCCAGTTGACGGCCGACGTCGAATGCTCCATCAGGATCCAGGGGTCACCTCCGGCGATGCCCCGGGTGAGATCCGCGCTGAACGCGAGTTCGATGTGCCGTTCCGGATCGGCGGCGACCAGGTAGTGGTCGTTCGCGATGACGTCCAGGTCCTTGGCCCAGTCGAAGTAGTCGAGGGCTTTGGTGGCGCTGGATGCCATCAGGTTGGTGGTGGCCGGGATGCCGGGCGTGACTTCGCGCAGCACGGCAACAAGCTCGCGGTAGTAATCGATGAGCGCCCACGAGCTGAACCGCTGGAAGTCCAGCTGCTGGCCCGGATTCAGCGTTGAAGGAGCGACTCCGGGCGGCAGGATCCCGGCAAAAGAGCCGTAGTTCTGGGACCAGAACGCCGTGCCCCACGCGGCGTTGAGTGCCTCGATGGTGCTGTACCGGCGCTCCAGCCAGGCCCGGAATGCTGAGGCGTCTTCCTCACCGAAGAACTCCGAGACATGGCAGCCAAGCTCGTTGTCCACGTGCCACAGGGCCAAAGCCGGGTGGTTCTTATACCGCTCGGCGATGAGGCGCGTGATGCCGGCGGCGTACCGGCGGTAAACGGCCGACGACGGTGTGTAGTGCCGCCGCGAGCCGGGTCCCAGCACGGTCCCGTCAGCCGTGACGGGGAGGATTTCCGGGTGCTTGCGGACCAGCCATGCCGGCGGGGCCGCCGTGGCTGTTGCCAGCGCCACCTTGATTCCGTTGGCGGCGAGGTTGTCCATGACTTCGTCCAGCCATCCGAAGTCGTACTGGCCTTCGGAGGGCTCCAGCAAAGCCCAGGAGAAGATTCCGACACTGAGGAAGCTGACACCGGCTTCCTTCATCAGCCCGAGGTCTTCCAGCCGGATGTTGACCGGCCACTGCTCCGGGTTGTAATCGCCGCCGTAGGCGATCCCTTCAATGTGGTCCCAGACGCTGGCCGGGCCGGAATTACGTTGCAAGCTCATTGGACTCCTTTGTCTGCGGGATGGATCAAACGTACCCGAAGAAGGATCTTGGGAAAACGCTTGCCCAATGACGGGAATGCCGATATTGTATCGTTTCAGAAAGCCTGTAAGCCAGCTCACAGCTCACGATGAAGTTACTGGAGTGATGGTTTGCACAACTTGAGCAAGGAGGCTCTTATGATCGACAGAAGGAATTTTCTCACTACGGTGGCGATCGGTTCAGCAGCGGCCGCGGCATTGGCGGCCTGCGGTGCACCGGCAGCCAGCCAGACGGGGTCTGCAGCGAACCCCGTCACCATCAACTACACCTGGTGGGGCAACGACGACCGTGCCGAGCGCACCCGCAAGGCCATCGCCCTGTTCGAGGCGAAGAACCCGGATATCAAGGTCAACGGCAATTTCACGGACTTCGCCGGCTACTGGCAGAAGCGGGCCACGGAGGCTGCCGGCGGCGGCCTGCCCGACGTGATGCAGTGGGACCTCTCATACCTCCGCGATTACGGTCAGCGGAACCAGCTCCTGGACCTGAGCACCGTCAAGATCAACACGGACGCCTTCGACAAGTCCCTGCTGCCTTCGGGCCAGATCAAGGGCAAGACCTACGGCATCCCCACCAGCACGAACGCGTTCGCCGTCTACTACGATCCCGCCAAGCTCGCTTCCCTGGGCATCGCGGAGCCGGACGGCACGTGGAACTACAAGGAATTCAACGCTTTCCTGGCTGAGGTCGGCGCCAAGGGCAACGGCGCGCTTTTCGGCGGCACGGATTACACGTCCGTGTGGTGGATGTTCAACGTTTGGCTGCGTCAGAACAACATCGAGGCCTTCACCGAGGACGGCAAGCTTGGCTTCACCAAGGACGACCTGAAGAAGTGGTGGAACACCACCGCGGACCTGCGCGGCACCCCTGCGATCATTTCCGAGGAACGCTTCACCCAGCTCGCGCCGAAGTCACCCTTTGGCTCGAACGTGACCGGATCGGAAGTCACGTGGGATAACTTCATGGCCAGTTACCTCGGTGACAGCGGCGCCAAGGAGCTCAAGCTGGTGCCTGTGCCCTCAGATGACCCGGACAACCTGGGCCTCTTCCTCAAGCCCTCGATGCTGATGGTGGCCAGCGCCAAGACCAAGAACAAGGACGCTGCCGCCCGCTTCATCGAATTCATGGTCAACGATCCCGAGGTGGGCCAGATCTTCAAGACCTCCCGCGGTGTTCCGGCGTCCAAAACCCAGCGCGACGGCACCACCTTCGAAGGCACCGACAAGCTGGTGGTTGACTACGAGAAATCCATCGAGAAGTACCTCAAGGACGCTCCGGAGCCGCCCATCGTTGGCTTCGGCACCCTTGAAGCCTCGTTCAAGCGCATCAGTTCGGACCTGAACTACGGCAAGTTGTCGGTCGACGGTGCCACGGACGCCTGGTTCAAGGAAGCCGAAGACCTCATCAAGCAGAACGCCTGAGCAGCTTATTGTCTGCCCGACGCTCCCGACTGACGGATTGAACTCGTGACTCAAAGCCCAACCCTGAGCAGGCGTTCGACGTCGCCGTCCGCTCCCGCTCCGCGTAAATCAAAGCGGAGCGGGGCGGACGCCCGCGCCGGCTACACCTTCCTGCTGCCCTGGCTGCTCGGATTCATCGCCCTGACCGTAGGCCCGATGATCTCCTCGCTGTACCTTTCCTTCACCAACTACAACCTCTTCGAACCGCCCAAGTGGATCGGGCTGGATAACTACATCACCCTCTTCCAGGACGAACGGTTCCTGCAGTCGGTAGGGGTGACCCTGTCCTACGTGGTCTTCGGTACCCCGCTCAAGCTCGCAGCGGCCCTGGCCATCGCCATGCTGCTGAACAGCAAGCGCCGCGGCCAGGGCTTCTACCGCTCCGCGTTCTACGCCCCCTCCCTGATCGGGGCGTCCGTTTCCATCGCCATCGTCTGGAAGGCCATGTTCGGCGACGCCGGCCCGGTGGACCAGGGCCTGTCCTTCTTCGGGATCAACCTCGGCGGCTGGGTGGGCAACCCCACCATGACCATGCCCATGATGATCCTGCTGACCGTCTGGCAGTTCGGCGCACCCATGGTGATCTTCCTCGCCGGCCTCAAACAGATCCCGGCCGACCTGTATGAAGCGGCGTCCATGGACGGCGCCGGCCCGGTCCGGAAGTTCCTCAACATCACCTGGCCCATGCTCTCCCCGGTGGTCTTCTTCAACCTCCTGATGGAAACCATCCACGCGTTCCAGATCTTCGCCTCCGCCTACATCATCTCCAACGGTGAAGGCGGCCCGGCCGGCTCCACCCTCTTCTACACCCTTTACCTGTACCTGCGGGGCTTCAGCGACTTCCGGATGGGCTACGCCTCGGCGATGGCCTGGCTCCTGCTGATCGTCGTCGGCATCATCACCATGATCTTCTTCAAAACCTCCAAATCCTGGGTCCACTACAGCGGTGATTCGAAATGACAACCACAGCAACCCCCACCCGGCCGGTCCCGGACATCGAACAGGCCGACTACAACCCCAAGTCAGAATCCGTGGCCGCCAAACGCACCAAGAGCGGCATCTTCCACGCCGTGACACTCGCCCTGACCTGCGTGGTGCTCTACCCGGCACTGTGGATGGTGGCCTCAGCCTTCAAACCGAACTCCGAGATCGGCGGCGCCAACACCTCTCTGTGGTCCAACAACTTCAGCTTCGATAACTTCCTCACCGCCATGGACGGGATCGGCGGCGTCTCGACCCTGACGTTCTTCACCAACTCCCTGGTCCTGGCGCTCGGCGCCGTCATCGGCACCATCCTCTCCGCCAGCGTCTCGGCCTACGCCTTCGCCCGGATCAAATTCCCCGGCCGGAGCATCCTCTTCGGCATGATGATCGCCACCCTCCTCCTGCCCTTCCACGTCGTGATCATCCCGCAATACATCGTCTTCCAGCAGCTGGGCCTGGTCGACACCTACGTCCCGCTGCTGATCGGCAAGTTCCTCGCCGCTGACGCGTTCTTCGTCTTCCTCATGGTCCAGTTCATGCGCAACCTCCCGGCCGAACTCGACGAAGCAGCCCGCATCGACGGCGCCGGCCACGTACGGATCTTCACCGCCATCATGCTCCCGCTGATGAAACCGGCCCTGATCTCCACCTCGATCTTCTCCTTCATCTGGAGCTGGAACGACTTCCTGGGCCCGCTGCTCTACCTCAACACCCCGGAAAAATACCCGCTCCCCCTGGCCCTGCGCCTCTTCGTGGACCAAACCCAGTCCTCGGACTACGGAGCCATGATCGCCATGTCCGTCCTGGCCCTTCTCCCGGTCCTGATCTTCTTCCTCGTCTTCCAGCGCTACATCGTCGAGGGCGTCTCCACCCAAGGCCTCAAAGGCTGACGATGGCTGAAGACGGAGAGAGGAAATGAACGTGATGGACAGCGCCAAACCCGCATCCGGCGAGAAGGACCGCATTCCGGTCAACGGGTTTGCCCTGTTCTCCGAGACCATGCTTGCCGGGCTGGTCGTGCTGGCGCTGTCCATACCGCTGGTCACGATCCCCGCCGCGTATGCGGCGGGGATCGCCCACCTGGAACGGCACCTTTCCGGACGCGACGATTCCGTCCGTTCCCTCTGGACCACCTTCCGTGCTGCCCTGCGGGGCAGTTGGAGACTAGGAATCACGACGGCGGCAGCCGCCGTCGTGATCATCCTGAACTTGTTGCTGGCAACAGTCGGGCAGTTGCCGGGCAACACAGTGGTCCTTCCGGCCACGCTCATCCTGGCCGCCACCGGCGCGGTCCTGCTCCTGCGCACCACGGCCGCCTGGTCCGACTTTCCCGGACCGGCGAAGGGCGCCGGAACGGGCTCAGCCAAAACGGCCGCCGTTCCCTGGGCCCACGCCTGGAACATCGCCACATCGCTGTCGCTCCGCGACTGGACCGGTTCCCTCCTGCTGGTCGCGGCGTTGCTCGCCGCCGTCGTCTTTGTCTGGATGCTCGTCGCGCTCTTCGTTGTGGTACCCGGCATGCTGATCCTGGCCGCTGCTGCGGTCAAGATGCGGGCCACCCGCGCGTAGCAATTCCAGCCCCCGTCACTAGCCCTTCCGTCACTAGCGAGTTGAGCCCCGTCGTGTCTTCCGACAGCCCACAGTCCGCAGAATCCCTTCGCACACTTCAGCCGCCGGTCCGCTGGCATCACCCGCTGACGCAGCAAAACTACCGCCTGTATCTGGGCATGACATTTACCGGCAGCATGGGCGTGTGGATGCAGCGCCTGGCCCAGGACTGGCTGGTGCTGCAGCTTACGGGCAGCCCCGCCGCCGTTGGCATCGCCGTCGCCCTGCAGTTCCTCCCCATGCTGGTCGTCGGACCCCTGAGCGGACTGCTGGTGGATATCTTCCCCAAACGCAGCCTCATGATGGTCTGCCAGTCCGTGATTGTCATCTTGGCCATTGGCCTGGCCGCTTGGGATGCCAGTGGCGGAATCACGGTGTGGGTCGTCTATGGCAGCTGCATAGCGCTCGGCATAACGTCCGCCATTGACGGGCCCGCCCGGCAGGTGCTTGTCAATGAAGTAGTGGGCGACGCCGGCCTCCGCCCCGCCATCGGCCTCAACAACGCCATGGGCCAGCTCGGAGCCATGGCAGGGCCCGCCCTGGGCGGCGTGGTCATCGCCCACGCCGGATCCGCCGCCGCTTTCGCCTCCAACGCCTTTTTGGGCCTGCTGGTGCTTGGCATGATCGTTGGCATCCGGCCCGGGCTCCTGCACGCAAACAGCCCTGCAGCCAAGGGCCGCGGCCAGCTCCTCGCCGGCTTCCGGTACATCCGCGACAGGCCGTCGCTGCTTCTTATCATTGCGCTGGCCGGGCTGCTCGGGGCGTTCGGCATGAACGGCCCGGTGGTCCTGGCGGCGTTCGCCGAACGCGTCTGGCACAACGGGGTAGCCGGCTTTGGCATGTTCAATACCGTGAGCGCCGTTGGCGCTCTGGCCGGTGCCTTGCTGGCCGCCCGGCTCGGGAATCTGGGCCGAAAGGGGATTGTGGCCGCGGCGGGCCTTTTTGGGCTTTCCCAGCTGATTGCCGCCCTAATGCCCACGCTGGTTCTTTTCACCGTGATGCTCGTCGTGGTGGGCATGATGGCGCTCCTCTTCCTGACGACTGCGGCCACTGCCGTCCAGCTGGAAGCCGGCCCCGAGATCCGCGGCCGGGTGATGGCTCTATACCTTCCGCTGCTGCTGGGCGGTCATGCGGTGGGGGGCCTGCTGGCGGGCTGGCTCACCGAACAGTTCGGCGTCCGTACGGGTCTGACAGTCACAGGGGCCTTGGCGATGCTGGCGGCAGCGGCCATTGGCTTCCTGCTGTGGAGGAACTCCAGGCACGCCGCGGGCTGACTGCCCCCGGAAGCAGAAAATGCCTTGCAAGTTAGCCCGTCGGCGGCAGAGGTGAAGGATGCCGCATCAGCTAAACGCTGGCGGGGCGACGGCGCATGAGTTGCCGGGCTCCCTAGGTTTGTGACAAGGCTCGTGTTTCGGTGCTTCGACGCAGCATAACTCGGCCGGCGGGAGTTGTGCCGGCCTCCGCTTCATTGTCCGCTGACCCTCCGGAGGTGCCGCCCAGCGCCGCGAGCCTGCCAAAATCCTCAAGGGGAAGATGCACCGTGGAAAGAGCCGGACGGAAGTCCCGGAGGGTCTCGATATCGTCGAAGCCTGCGATCAGCGTGTCGCGGGGGATCCGCAATCCTTCAGACCGAAGCGCCGCCACGGCGCCGATGGCCATCACATCGTTGACGGCAAGAATGCAGGGACGGGCCTCTGCTCCCTGCGGCACTCCATGTCGATGGCGTGCGCCGCCCAGGATCCGTTTGGCAAGCGAGAGGCCTGCATCGTAACCGCCTGCTCGATCAAATCCGGTGCGCACGATCTCAGCCGGCGGCAGCCCGGCTGCTTTCAGACCGCGCTGGTAACCCCGGATTCGATCGTCCGACGTCAGTAGGCCTTCAGGGCCACCCAGGATCAGGAAGGTCCCGGAGTGGATCTTCGCCAGTTTCCCGACGAGCTCTGCGGCGAGCTCCTCGTTGGGAACGTTTACGACGTGATAACACTCATGCGCAGAAGCCCCGACAACCGGGTGTCCCATAACGCCGACCCGGCCGCCATTCCGGCAGTAACGGTCGAGTTCTGCGGACAGTTCCGCATTGCTGTTCTTGTCTTCCGGCCGGATAGAGCGTGACCCGGCAATCACAATTGAGTCAGCCCGGCGCGCGGCGAAGGCGGCCACCGCGACGCACTCCTCGGCGGGCGTGCCGTTGGTGGTGGCCAGCAGGAGCATTTTGCCCTGCTCGCGGGCAGCAGCCTGCACGCCGCGGGCGATTGCGGAGAAGTAGGGGTCGGCGATGTCGTGCACAATCAAGCCGATGAGGCCGGATTTGGATTTCACCAGCCCCTGCGCCTGGGCGTTCGGCACGTAGGAGAGTGAGGCTGCCGCCTGCCGGACGCGTTCAGCGATTTCGGGCCCCGGTGTCCTGGCGGAACCATTGAGTACCCGGGAGGCGGTGGCGGGGGAGACCCCGGCCAGTCTCGCCACTTCGGACAGGGTACTTGCACTCACGGACAACTCCTCTTCAGGGGACTCAGCCTCGGGTAGCCTCGGCAAGACTCAATTATGCCAGTCACAACTTGTTTGGGAAAGCGCTTGCCAATTGCGCATCCTCAGGGCATGCTGAATGCACGGGAATGCGCTTTCCGCATCCGAAAATCACTTATCACCTGAAGAGGGACTCATGGGCTTCGAAACAAAGACGATCCGCATCGCCATGAACGGCATTACCGGGCGGATGGGGTACCGCCAGCACCTGCTGCGTTCGATTCTTCCCATCCGCGATGCCGGCGGATTCACGCTGGAGGACGGGACCCGCGTCCAGGTGGAACCCATCCTGGTGGGCCGGAATGAAGCCAAGATCCGTGAGCTCGCTGAGCTGCACAAGGTCGCGGAATGGACCACCGATCTCGATTCCGTCATCAACGATCCCAGCGTCGACGTTATCTTCGATGCATCCATGACCAGCCTGCGTGCGGCCACCCTCAAGAAGGCCATGCTGGCGGGCAAACACATTTTCACCGAGAAGCCCACTGCTGAAACGCTGGAGGAAGCCATCGAGCTGGCGCGCATCGGCAAGGAATCCGGCGTCACGGCCGGCGTTGTGCACGACAAGCTGTACCTGCCGGGACTGGTCAAGCTTCGCCGGCTGGTGGACGAAGGGTTCTTCGGCCGCATTCTGTCCATCCGCGGCGAATTCGGGTACTGGGTCTTCGAGGGCGACGTGCAGGCTGCCCAGCGCCCGTCCTGGAATTACCGCAAGGAGGACGGCGGCGGAATGACCACCGACATGTTCTGCCACTGGAACTATGTCCTGGAAGGCATCATCGGCAAGGTCAAGAGCGTCAGCGCCAAGACTGCGACCCACATCCCGGCCCGCTGGGACGAAGCTGGCAAGGAATACGCGGCTACCGCCGATGACGCCTCGTACGGCACCTTCGAACTCGAAACCCCAGGCGGCGACCAGGTTGTCGGGCAGATCAACTCGTCCTGGGCCGTGCGCGTCTATCGCGACGAACTTGTGGAATTCCAGATCGACGGCACGCACGGCTCCGCCGTCGCCGGCCTGAACAAGTGTGTCGCGCAGCAGCGCGCCCACACGCCCAAACCTGTCTGGAACCCGGACCTGCCGGTCACGGAATCCTTCCGCAGCCAGTGGCAGGAAGTCCCCGCGAACGCGGACCTGGATAACGGCTTTAAGCTGCAGTGGGAGGAATTCCTCCGCGATGTCGTCGCCGGCCGCGAGCACCGCTTCGGTCTGCTCTCCGCGGCCCGTGGTGTCCAGCTCGCGGAGCTCGGCCTGCAGTCCAACGACGAGCGCCGCACCATCGAAATCCCGGAGATCACGCTCTGATGACGTCGCTAATTCTTCCCACCGAAGACGGCGGCACCCGGGAATACCGGGTGCAGGGCCGCACGAGCTGGCCGCGCCCCACCGCACCTCTCACATCCCGGCGCGCGTACGCCGCCGCGCACGTCATTCCCGAAGTTCTGGCGGACAACACACCGGGCGCCCCGGCCCGCCTCGACTGGGACGCCACCATGGCCTACCGGCATGAACTGTGGTCTTACGGTCTCGGCGTTGCCGACGCCATGGATACGGCTCAGCGGGGCATGGGCCTTGACTGGGCCGCTACCCAGCAGCTGATCAAGCTCACGGGCGTGGAAGCGGCCTCTGTGGTCGCCTCGAGCAACGCTGCCACGGCCGGAAAGACCGTCCGGGACCTTGTCTCCTGCGGTGCAGGAACCGACCAGCTGGACATGGAGACATTGCCCAGTGGCGAGGACGGGCTGAAGGCAGTCCTCAACGCCTACCGTGAGCAGATCGCCGTCGTCAGCGAAGCCGGGCCCAAAATCATCCTGATGTCCTCCCGGGCGCTGGCCAGGGTTGCGGACGGTCCGGACGATTACCTGAAGGTGTACTCCACCCTGCTCCAGGAAGTGGACCAGCCGGTCATCCTGCACTGGCTGGGCACTATGTTTGATCCTGCGCTGGCCGGCTACTGGGGCAGTGATGACATCGCCCGGGCCACCGGGACGTTCCTCTCACTGATCCGCGACAACGCGGACAAGGTGGACGGCGTCAAGGTATCGCTGCTTGATGCCAGCCATGAGACTGCCCTCCGCGCAGCCCTCCCCGAAGGCGTCCGCCTTTACACGGGCGACGACTTCAACTACCCGGAACTAATTCACGGCGACGGAAACCACCACTCCGACGCCCTGCTGGGCATCTTCGCAGCCATCTACCCCGCGGCCTCCGTTGCCCTTCAGCACTACGACGCGGGCGACGCCGCAAAGGCGCGGGACATCCTCGACTCCACCCGCGAACTGGGCAAGCACATCTTCAGTGCCCCCACGTTCTACTACAAGACCGGCATCGCCTTTATGTCCTGGCTCAACGGTCGGCAGCCCGGCTTCCAGATGGTGGGCGGACTGCACTCCGGCCGCTCCGTGTGCCATCTGGCCAAGACGTTCGAACTCGCCGACCAGGCAGGGCTGTTGAAGGACCCGGCGCTGGCCGCGTTCCGGATGTCCGACTACCTGCGCATCAACGGAGTGGGAGCATGACCGATTTTTCGCGCTTGTCACTGAACAGCGCCACGACCAAGAAGTGGACGCTGGCCCAGGCCGTTGAAGGGTGCGTCGCCGCCGGGATCCCCGCGATCGGACCTTGGCGGGACCGGGTTGAAGAGGCCGGCCTGGACAAGGCAGCCAAGCTCATCAAGGACGCTGGCCTTCGGGTCTCGTCGCTCTGCCGGGGAGGCTTCCTGACCGCGCCCGACGCCGAAGGCCAGGCAGCCGCCCTGGCGGACAACCGCGCGGCGATCCTCGAAGCCGTGGCGCTGGACACCCGGGAACTCTTCCTGGTGGTCGGCGGACTTGCACCGGGGGAGCGGGACGTCGTGGCGGCCCGTCGGCGTGTGGCCGACCGTCTCGCCGACCTTGTCCCGTTCGCCGAGGAAAACGGGGTCCGGCTGGTGCTCGAGCCGCTGCACCCGATGTACGCTGCGGACCGAGCCCTGGTGTCCACCCTGGGACAGGCTCTGGACCTCGCTGTTCCATTTGCGGCGGAGGCTGTGGGTGTTGCGGTGGATACGTTCCATGTCTGGTGGGACCCGGAACTGAAGGCACAGATCGAGCGCGCCGGCCGCGAACACCGGCTCGCTTCCTACCAGGTCTGTGACTTCAACATGCCTATCGCCGCCGACGCCCTGCTGTCCCGGGGATACATGGGCGACGGCGTCATTGACTTCCAGGCGATCGGCACCTGGGTCCGCGATGCCGGCTACACCGGCGACATCGAAGTGGAAATCTTCAACCAGGAGATCTGGGACGCCGACGGCAACACCGTCCTGGAAACCGTCAAGGAACGATATGCACGGCTCGTGCTGCCCTACGTATAGAGGGCACTGCGGAGTTCCCCACCCGGGGGCTGGGCGCCTGAGGTACTTCCCGGCCCCGCGGTACGCGTGAGTGCCTTGACGGCGTGCCACGCTGCCGATGCCCGGACGTCCTCTGGTCGTGAAGGCGGCGAGGCAGGTCGTGCCCCCGAGGACAGAGAGAAGGCTGGAAATGCGAGTTCTGGTCGCACCCGATAAATTCAAGGGTTCACTCACTGCGAGTGAGGCGGCCTCCGCCGTCGCCGAAGGCGTCAGACGCGTGTACCCCGAGTCGACGATTATCGAATTGCCCATCGCCGACGGCGGCGAGGGCACGCTGGAGGCGGCGTATCGCGCGGGCTTTGAGAAAAGGCTCACTACCGTCGTCGGTCCAATCGGGGAGCCCATCAACGCAGAGTGGGCGTTACGGAAGGACGCGTCGGGTGCAATCAGCGCGTTGATCGAAACCGCCCGGGCTTCGGGCCTTGAACACATGCCGAGGTCTTCGCGGAATGCGCTGCGTGCGCACAGCTACGGCTGCGGTCAGCTGATCACGGCCGCGTTGGACGCAGGCGCGGCAGAAGTCATCGTCTGTCTGGGCGGATCGGCCATGACGGACGGAGGTATGGGCGCAATACGTGCCCTCGGGCTGAGCGTGCTTGATAGCAAAGGCCGCGACGTGCCCCTCGGCGGCGACGGGCTCTCCGAAGTGGCAGCCGTGGAGGCCTCGGGCTTGGATTCACGATTGGCAGGGATAAGTCTTCGTCTCGCTGTCGACGTCCGGAACCCGCTTCACGGACCAAACGGTGCCGCCCATGTCTTCGCTCCTCAAAAAGGCGCCACCCCTGGCGACGTCAGCCTGCTGGACTCGGGGCTGCGCAACTGGGCCGCTGTGCTGGGCATGGCGGACCACCGCGAGACCGACATTCCCGGCGCCGGAGCGGCCGGCGGGTTCCCGGCACCGTTCCTGACCTTTGCCAACGCCTCGATGGAAAGCGGTTTCGCTCTGGTCGCGGAGCTCACCGGCCTGGCCAGAGAACTCATGGACGCCGACCTGGTAATAACGGGTGAAGGGTCCTTGGACGTGCAGTCGCTCGAGGGCAAAGCGCCCATCGCTCTCGCACACACCGCCAGGGTGCACGGCGTTCCTGTTCTTGTGCTGGCGGGCCGAATCCTGGTTTCGGACGAGGAGTTGGCACTGCACGGCGTGACTGCCGCCGCCCAACTGCTGGACTGTGCAAGATGGGAGTCCGGCGCTCCCGACGAGGAGGACGCGGTGAATAATGCGGCACTGTACCTACGCGGCGCGGCCGCACGGCTGCTTACCGAGTCCAGGGCGAAAATACTGCGCCGAAGCCCGCGACCGGAGCGGGCCCAAGAGCTAGCCTGATCTCCGGTAGCGGTTTCTCAGCTTCCTTGCAGGAATTAGCCGGACGGTGTGAAAGTCCACGTTCCTGCGTGGATCCTGAAATCCAACGCCCTTAACCGGTCCGTGGCCGACGTCTTTGATACCTATGTGTACTTCGTGGGCATCACCCAGGGCGCCACCAGCTACTCGACGGCAGTGGGACTGTTCAAGTCACTGGTGGGCATCGTGCTGATCTTCGGCACCAACGCCCTGGCCAAGCGACTCAACCAGAGCGGACTGTTCTAATGAAGATTCACAACACCACCGGCGGGCGGATCTTCGACGCCGCCAACTACGTTTTCCTGAGCCTGATCGGCGTCATCACCCTGCTGCCGTTCGTCTACGTCTTCGCGGGCTCGTTCGCCACCGAAGCGGAGATCACCCGGCGGGCCTTCTTCGTCGGGCCGGAGCAGTTCAGCCTCGGCGCTTACGAATACATCTTCTCCACCCCGGCGTTCATCCGGGCACTGGTCACCACCGTGCTCGTCACTGTGGTGGGTACCGTGGTGCAGCTGATCCTGACCGCGGCATGATCCCCACGTTCCTGCTGGTCAAGGACCTGGGCCTGCTCAACAGCTACTGGGCGCTGATCCTTCCAGCGGCGATCAACCCGTTCAGCCTGATCATCATCAAGAACTTCTTCCAGGAGCTCCCCGTCGAGCTGGAGGAATCCGCCAAGATGGACGGCGCCACCGAAGTGGGGATCCTCTGGCGCATCCTGCTGCCGCTCTCCAAACCGTGCTGGCAACGTTTGCCCGCTTCTACGCCGTCGGGATCTGGAACGACTTCATGTCGCCCCTGCTGTACCTGTCCGATAACTCGAAGTGGACCCTGCAGATGTACCTGCGCCAGGTCACCGCGTCCTCGGACCTGCTCGGCACCGGAAACGTGGACCCGAACTACATCCCGCCGGTACAGGGCATCAAGTTCGCGGTGATCGTCGTCGCCACCCTGCCCATCCTGATCTTCTACCCCTTCCTGCAAAAACACTTCGCCAAAGGCATGCTCATCGGCTCCGTCAAGGGCTGACCGCCCGCATCCACGCCCTGAGCTGCCCCGACCACCAGAAAGCACAACATGAAAATCCTGCTCGCCGGAGATTCCACCGTGGCCAACTGTCCCACTAACGAGTACCCCATGAGTGGATGGGGTGCGCAACTGCCCCAGCATGTGTACTCGTGGGCGGCCGTACACAACTTCGCCAAGGGCGGCGCCAGCACGGAGTCCTTCCGGGCGGAGGGGCTGTGGGGGCAGCTCCTGGAAACCGCGGAGGCTGGCGACCTCGTCCTGATCCAGTTCGGGCACAACGACCAGAAGAAGGCCCACCTCGCGGCCAGGACCGGCTACACGGCCAACCTGCGCACCATGGTGGCGGAGGTCCGTGCCCTGGGCGCCGGGCCGGTGCTCTGCACCTCGGTGGAGCGCCGGCACTTCCTGGACGGCACCGGCCCACACGGCGTCCTTGAGGAGAGCCTGGAGGACTACCCGGAGGTTGTCCGTGAGATCGCGCTCGAGCTGCGGCTGCCCTTCATTGACCTTAACTCCTGGACGCGCGCGCGGTATGTGGAGCTCGGGGTTGAGGAATCGAAGTCCCTGTTCTGCCATTTCGGCCCGGGCGAGCACGCTTTCTGGCCGGCCGGGCTAGCGGACAACACGCACTTCTCCCAGAGTGGTGCCTCCCTGGTGGCGGCAGAAGTCGCCGCGCAGCTGCTGCGGCTGGGCTTCCCGGGCCGTTCGGACTCCCCGGACGGCATGACGGCGGGGCGTACGACGGCGGCGGGTACGGCGGCGGGGGTGCGGGGCTAGGTGGGCGCGGCGCACGCCGGCGGCGAGCTGCTGTACAACAACCCGCTCGCCGGCCCCGCGGACGTGGCGGACTGGGTGCCCGAGGGGCCGTTGAACGTGGGCAGCCGCGACGGTGCATTGGAGCTGTCCGGGTCCCTTCACGACGAAGAGTTCGGGGACCACGCGCACTGGACCTTCTGGTGTCCCGTGGAGTTCCCGGACGGCATCCGGATCAGCTGGGAGTTCCTGCCCCTCGCTGAGCCGGGGCTGGCCATGGTGTTCTTTGCGGCTGAAGGGCAGGGCGGCCGTGACCTGTTTTCGCCCGGGCTCGCAGCGCGGACGGGCTACTACCCGCAGTATCACCCCGGCGACATCGATGCGCTGCACGTGTCCTACTTCCGCCACAAGCACGCGTCCGAGCGGGCCTTCCGCACCTGCAACCTCCGGAAAAGCGCCGGCTTTGAACTGGTGGCCCAAGGCGCCGATCCCCTGCCGCCCACCGAGGATGCGCTGGATTTCTACCGGATGGCAGTGGTGAAGGACGGCCCGCAGGTGGCCTTCTCCATCAACGGGCTGACACTTTTTGAGTGGACGGACCAGTCGGACAGTGTGCTGGCCGGCGGGCGCCTCGGGTTCCGGCAGATGGCTCCGCTTAAGGCGGCCTACCGGAACCTCAGAGTGGAGAAAATCTAGCGGTGACTCGTCGCATTCCCGGCGGAACGGCCCGGTTGCCGTCCTTGCCGCCAGGGCCGCAGGTTCCCGGGCATGACGTTCTCCGGTCCATGAAGACGTCGTCAGCCGGGCTTGATGTTTTGGTTGAGGCTGAAGAAGTTGGTCGGGTCGTACTTGCGCTTGAGGGTCTTGAGCTTCTCGTATTTGGCGGCTCCGTAGGCCTGCCTGACCCGCCCCTCACCCTCTTCCATGAGGAAGTTCACGTAGACGCTGGTGTGGTGGGGTGCCAGGGCGGTCCAGTAGTCACGGGCCCACCGGCGTTCAGCATCGAAACCCTCGGCGGTCTTGCTGTTGCCATTGATGTTGAAGGTAAACCCGGCGTTGCGACCGTTGAATGCCGTGGCTTCGTCGTCGATGCGCCCCACCGCCCCGCCCATTTGCCATAGGGCGATGCTGGTGACGGGCGAAGTGATGCGCCTGCCGTGCTCCACCACGATGTCGATGACCTCGTCGCTGAGGGCTGCGACGTCACAGGACCTGACGTAGTAATGCCAGCCGTGCGGGAACGACGGATCAAACGTCTTCTGATGCTCCAGGAACGGCTTGGGCCGGCAAAAATCGAGCACGGGCGAACCGAATTCCTTGAGTGGCCGCAGGGCCCGTTCGCCGTCCTCGACCGGTCCCGCGTAGCAGGCGGTGACCCCGATGACGAGCTTGCCCACCAGGTCCGGAGGGACGATGGGCAGCGCCGGGGCCCGCCGCTGCACCGCGATGGTCATGAGCTCGTCGGGGCAATCCGCGATCCAGTCCCGGTAAAAGCGGAGCACTTCCGGGGCATCTTCCATCGCCCAGAAGACGGGGCCCGCCATAACGTCCGGGCCCACGGGATTCAGCCGGAACTCGAAGCCGGTGACGATGCCGAAGTTCCCGCCACCACCCCGCACGCCCCAGAAGAGGTCCGCGTTCTCGTTCTCGCTCGCCCTGACCAGGTCGCCGTCGGCGGTGACCACCTCCACGGACCGCAGCTGATCGATCGAGAGTCCGTATTTGCGCATGACCCAGCCAATGCCGCCGCCCAGCGTCAACCCTGCAACCCCGGTGTGGGTGACAATCCCTGACGGGACAGCCAAGCCGAACGCCTGCGTCTCGAGGTCGAGTTCGCCAAGCAGCACGCCCGCCTGGACACGGGCTATCCGCGTCTCGGGGTCCACCTGGACGCCCTTCATCGGCGCGAGATCGATGACCATGCCGTCGTCGCAGACGGACAAGCCGGGGAAGCTGTGTCCGCCCCCGCGCACGGCGGCCAACAGGTCCTGCGAGCGCGCGAACCGGATGGCAGCCTGCACGTCTGCGACGCCGGTGCAACGCGCTATGAGTGCGGGACGGCGGTCAATCGATCCGTTCCATATTTTGCGGTGCTCGTCGTAACCAGCATCGCCCGGCCGGACCAGGTCGCCCCGAAAGGATGTCTGAAGTTCATCGACGGCGACGCCGTCGATCTCAGGGCTTTGTGTCACTGAACTCACGAACCTCTCTCCTCCCAGCAGATTCCCACTGTTTGAATGAACTGACAAGAGAAAATTGCGGGAGTCGATTAGGCGGCAGGACCTAGCCGGCGGAGGTGCTCCGCGCCGGACCGGTGCTCTGGCGCACCACCAGTTCCGGAGTGAAAATGACTGCCCGGTGCCCCGGGTTGTTCGATTCAAGTTCCTCCGCCAGCAGTTCGATGGCGGTGCGTCCCAGCGCCTCGGTGGGCTGGCGAATGGAGGAGAGCGGTACCACTGCTGAGACGGCGAAATCGATGTCGTCGTAACCGATCAGCGCAATATCTTCGGGAATCCTCAGGGTGTGGGTCATTGTCAGGGACTGCATCACGCCCAGGGCCAGGAGGTCGTTGGCGCAGAAGATGCCGTCCGGCAGCTCCCCGCGCCCCCGCTCCACCAGCAGGTTGCCGACACCGCGGCCGGCCAGCACCGTCTGCCCGGCGGAATCCAGAACCTCCAGCGTGGCATCCGGCTCTTCCTTCACGGCCCGCTGCGCACCCTGGAGGCGGTCCGCCACCTGGCGGATGGTCGTGGGGCCGCCCACAAAGGCGAGCCGACGGCGGCCGGTGTCCAGCAGGTGCCGCGCAGCGAGGTAACCTCCGGCGTCGTCGTCCACCGAGACTGAGCTGTACTTGTTCTCGTCGGCCAGCCGGTCCACCAGCACGGTGGGGATGCCGCGTTCGCGGAGCAGATCCAGCCGCTCAGTGACGTCACCCACGGGAGAGATCAGGAGGCCCTGCACGCGCTGCTCCTGGAAAAGGTCAATGTAGTTGGATTCACGGCTGGCGTTGTGGCCGCTGTCGCCCAGCAGCACTGCACTGCCCTGGAGTGCCGCGGCGTCTTCGGCGGCCCTCACCACGGAGGTGAAGAACGGGTTGCCGACGTCGAGCACAATCAGCCCGATGGTCCTGCTGTGGCCGGCCCTGAGCTGGCGGGCGGCGTCGTTGCGGACAAAGCCCAGCTCATCAATGGCACGCAGCACGCGCTCCTTGGTCCGCTGGGACACCCTGTCGGGGTAGTTCAGGACGTTGGAGACCGTGCCCACGGCAACACTGGCGTGGTTGGCGACGTCCTTGATGCTGGCTGAGCGATTCATGATTCTCCGTGCTGATCTGCGGGTGCAGGAAATCCCCGTGGTCCATTGGGTGGAATGCTTGACACCTTCTTGTATTCAAGAGTACTTTGAATCGTAACAATGAAACGATTCAAAGAGTGGAAAGTTCAGGAGAGTCGCAGATGAGGGTGTGTTTCCGTTCGTCGGTCCAACCAGCGCTGATCGGGGAGTACCGGCGCCGGCATGCTGCCGTGTGGCCGGAGATGCTGCGGGCCCTGAAGGACGCGGGCTGGAACAACTATTCGCTCTTCCTGGGCGAGGATGGCCTCCTCATCGGCTACGTGGAATGCGACGATTTCGACGCTGTTCGCGCCCGGATGGCTCTGGCAGGCGTGAATGCGCGCTGGCAGGCCGAGATGGCCTCGCTTTTTGACAACCCGGACAACCCGGATCGGGCACCCGACGAAGGGTTCCAGCTCCTTGAAGAAGTCTTCAATCTTGACGATCAGCTTGCAGCGGAGGAGTCCACGGCCAGCTGATCCACCGAGGCTCCAGCATCGGGGCCGCAGCACCGACACCACCACACCCCAAATCGCAGCTACACAGACCGGAAGAATCCCATCATGAATGACGTAGCAACGGCGCTGGGCAGGCTCGGAGAGCTTGCCATCGAGGTCCCTTCGTGGGCCTATGGAAATTCAGGTACGCGCTTTAAGGTGTTCGGCACGCCGGGCACCCCGCGGACCGTGCAGGAAAAGATCGCCGACGCCGCCAAGGTGCACGAGCTGACCGGGCTCGCTCCCACCGTTGCCCTGCACATCCCTTGGGACAAGGTGGATGACTACGCGGCGCTGAAGGAGTACGCGGCGGGCCTCGGCGTCGGCCTGGGCACCGTCAACTCCAACACGTTCCAGGATGACGAGTACAAGTTCGGCTCCCTGACCTCCTCCAACGAGTCGGTGCGGCGCCGGGCCATAGCGCACCACCTTGACTGCATCGAGATCATGCACGCCACCGGCTCGCAGGATCTGAAGGTGTGGCTTGCGGACGGCACCAACTACCCCGGCCAGGACGACCTCCGCGGCCGGCAGGACCGGCTCGCGGAGTCCCTGCAGGAGATCTACGCAGGCCTGGGTGAGAACCAGCGCCTGGTGCTGGAGTACAAGTTCTTCGAGCCAGCGTTCTACCACACCGACGTCCCGGACTGGGGCACCTCCTACGCGCAGACCCTGGCCCTGGGGGACAAGGCAATGGTCTGCCTCGATACCGGCCACCACGCTCCGGGCACCAACATCGAATTCATCGTGATGCAGCTGCTGCGCCTGGGCAAGCTCGGTTCCTTCGACTTCAACTCGCGCTTCTACGCGGACGATGACCTGATCGTCGGAGCAGCCGATCCGTTCCAGCTGTTCCGCATCATGTACGAGGTCATCCGCGGCGGCGGCTTCGGCACGTCCGCAGGAGAGAGTTCACACGTGGCCCTCATGCTCGACCAGTGCCACAACCTGGAAGAGAAGATCCCGGGCCAGATCCGCTCGGTCCTGAACGTCCAGGAAATGACGGCCCGCGCCTTGCTCGTGGACACCGCAGCCCTGGGCGAGGCCCAGCGCGAGGGGGATGTCCTCGCCGCCAACGGCGTCTTCAACGACGCCTTCTACACCGACGTCCGCCCCATCCTGGCCGGCTGGCGTGAATCCCGCGGCCTGCCCGCGGACCCGATGGCCGCCTTCAAGGCCAGCGGATACCAGAAACAGATCAATGAGGACCGCGTCGGCGGCCAGCAAGCCGGATGGGGCGCATAAGAGAATGACTAACAAGACTGTTGAAGACCTGATTTCCCGTTCCAACCGCCTCGGTGCGGACAAGCGGAACACCAACTTTGCCGGCGGCAACACCTCGGCCAAGGGCACCGAGAAGGACCCGGTGACCGGCGAGGACGTGCAGCTGCTGTGGGTCAAGGGCTCCGGCGGGGACCTCGGCACGCTGACGGCCGGGAACCTTGCTGTCCTGCGCCTGGACCGGCTGAACGCCCTGAAGAACGTGTACCCGGGTGTTGAGCGCGAAGACGAAATGGTGGCTGCTTTTGACTACTGCCTGCACGGCAAGGGCGGCGCCGCGCCGTCGATCGACACCGCCATGCACGGGCTCGTGGGCGCCGCACACGTGGACCACCTGCACCCGGATTCCGGGATCGCCGTTGCCACCGCCGCGGACGGCGAAGCCCTGACCACTAAAATCTTTGGCAACAAAGTCCTCTGGGTTCCCTGGCGCCGTCCCGGCTTCCAGCTCGGCCTGGACATCGCCGCGATCAAGGACGCCAACCCGCAGGCCATAGGCACTATCCTGGGCGGCCACGGCATCACAGCGTGGGGCGCCACCAGTGAGGAAGCCGAGAGCAACTCGTTGTGGATCATCGAACAGGCCGAGAAGTACATCAAGGACAACGGCAAAAACGAACCGTTCGGGCCGAAGCTGCCCGGCTACGGTGCCCTGCCGGAAACAGAGCGCCGCGCCAAGGCCGCTGCACTGGCTCCGGTAATCCGGGGGCTGGCGTCCACCGACAAGCCGCAGCTGGGGCACTTCAGCGATGACGCCGTCGTCCTGGACTTCCTGGCAGCGACCGAGCACCCGCGCCTGGGCGCCCTGGGCACCTCCTGCCCGGACCACTTCCTGCGAACCAAGGTCAAGCCGTTGATTCTGGACCTGCCCGCCGATGCCTCGATCGAGGACTCCGTCGCACGGCTCAAGGAACTCCACAGCGCCTACCGCGAGGACTACCAGGCCTACTACGACCGCCACGCGACCCCGGACTCACCGGCCCTGCGCGGCGCGGACCCGGCGATCGTCCTGGTCCCGGGCGTGGGGATGTTCTCCTACGGCGCCACCAAGCAGACCGCCCGCGTCGCCGGCGAGTTCTACCTCAACGCCATCAACGTGATGCGCGGCGCCGAGGCCATCTCCGCCTACGCCCCGATCGAGGAAGCCGAGAAGTTCCGGATCGAATACTGGTCCCTCGAGGAAGCCAAGCTCGCCAGGCTGCCCAAGCCCAAGTCCCACGCCTCCCGCATCGCCCTGGTCACCGGCGCGGCGTCGGGCATCGGCAAGGCCATCGCCACCCGGTTAGCGTCCGACGGCGCCTGCGTAGTCATTGCCGACCTGAACCTGGCGAACGCCCAGGCCGTCGCGGCGGAGCTCGGCGGCGCGGACGTGGCGATCGGTGTGCAGGCGGACGTGACCGACGAAGCGCAGGTGGCCGCCGCCGTTGACGCTGCCGTGCTCGCCTTCGGCGGACTGGACCTGGTGGTCAATAACGCCGGCCTGTCGATCTCCAAGCCGCTGCTGGAAACCACCGAGAAGGACTGGGACCTCCAGCACAACGTCATGGCCAAGGGCTCCTTCCTGGTCTCCAAGGCCGCGGCGAAGGTCATGATCGACCAGGAGATGGGTGGGGACATCGTCTACATCTCCTCCAAGAACTCGGTCTTCGCCGGTCCGAACAACATCGCCTACTCCGCCACCAAGGCTGACCAGGCGCACCAGGTCCGGCTCCTCGCGGCCGAACTGGGCGAATACGGCATCCGTGTTAACGGCATCAACCCCGACGGCGTGGTCCGCGGCTCCGGCATCTTCGCCGGCGGCTGGGGCGCCAAGCGCGCCGCAGTCTACGGAGTGGACGAGCAGGAACTGGGCAAGTACTACGCCCAGCGCACGCTGCTCAAGCGCGAGGTCCTGCCGGAGAACGTGGCGAACGCCGCCGCGGTCCTCACCAGCGCCGAACTGTCCCACACCACCGGACTCCACATCCCCGTGGACGCCGGTGTGGCAGCAGCCTTCCTGCGATGACCACCACCGGAACGGCCTTGAATACCGCTCCTGCCCCGGCCGGGGCGGTATTCGCCGCCGTCGACATCGGGGCCTCCTCCGGCCGCGTCATCCTGGGCCGCGTGAGCAGTTCTGGAGTGGAGCTGGAAGTGGTTCACCGGTTCCCCAACGGTGTGGTGGAGATCGACGGCGGCCTCCGCTGGGATTTCGACGCCCTGTTCGGCGAGGTTCTCAAAGGTCTCGCTGCCGCTGCCACGGTGGCGGCAGCCCGGAACGAAACCATCGCGAGCATCGGCCTTGACACCTGGGCTGTGGACTACGGCCTGGTCAACACCGACGGCGAGCTTCACGCCCAGCCGTACAGCTACCGCGACGACCGCTGCCTCGCGGCCGTTGCGCCCGTGCACCAGAAACTGGACCCGGCCCGCCTCTACGGCACCGCGGGGCTGCAGTTCCTGCAGTTCAATACCCTCTACCAGCTGGCCGCCGAGCCGGACCTGGACGGTCTGCAGGCACTGCTGATCCCGGACCTGATCGCGTTCCTCCTGACCGGAGAGCGCCGGACCGAATCCACCAATGCCTCCACCACCGGTCTGTTCGGTGCGGTGGCAGGGGAATGGGCCACGGAGTTCCTGAGCGCCTTGGGACTGCCCGCAAAGCTGTTTCCTCCGCTGGTGGAACCCGGCGAAACCATCGGGACCCTGCGGCCGGAGATCGCGTCCCGCCTGGGCCTGCCGGCCAGCACCGAGGTGGTTGCCGTCGGCTCGCACGACACGGCGTCCGCCGTCGCTGCCGTCCCCGCGCAGGAAGGGAACTTCGCCTACATCTCCTCCGGCACGTGGTCGCTGGTGGGGCTGGAGCTGAAGCATCCGGTCCTGACCGAGGCCAGCCGGGCAGCGAATTTCACCAACGAACGCGGCGTGGACGGCACCATCCGCTACCTGCGCAACATGGGCGGCCTCTGGCTGCTCAGCGAATGCCAGCGCACCTGGGCCTCGGAGGACGTCACCCTGGGGTTCCCCGATCTGCTCCGAGCCGCGGCGGCTCTACCCCCGGGCGGGCCGCAGATCGATCCGGATGACTCCTGTTTCATCGCCCCGGACAACATGCCCGAGCGCATCCGCGCCGCGGTCCGCCACTCCGGGGACCTCCTGCCGGATGACCCTGCAACCATCACCCGGTGCATCATGGACAGCTTGGCCGCCGGGTACGCCAAGGCCATCATCGCCGCCGAGAGCCTTGCCGGCCGCACCGTGGACGTGGTCCATATCGTGGGCGGCGGCTCGCAGAACAAGCTGCTGTGCCAACTCACGGCCGATGCCACCGGCAAAAAAGTGGTGGCAGGGCCAGTGGAAGCGACCGCCGTCGGCAATGTCCTGGTCCAGGCCCGCGCTGCCGGTAAGGTCAGCGGGGGGCTCACGGATCTGCGGCGTCTGGTGGCGGCATCGCACGGCCTGCAGACGTTCACCCCCCAGCAACTCTCCCGGTTGTGACTTTTCGCAGCTCTGACCCTGGGGGGCACCGCAGGTTCAGTTCTATGACGTAGGATCTTCAACGCTATCCAGACGAGACAGGACCGGACCGCACCATGCCCCTCTTCGACCTTCCCCTTGAACAGCTCCGCGGCTACACGTCCCACGCCACGCAGCCGGCCGACCTCCAGGACTTCTGGGACGCCACCCTCGAGGAAGCCCGGACGTTGCCGCTCGGGGCCACGTTCGAGCCGGTGGAGAACCACCTGGCCGTCATCGACACCTTCGACGTGAGCTTCGCCGGCTACGGCGGAGCCCCGATCAAAGGCTGGCTGCACCTGCCGAAGAACCGGCCGGCTGGCACGCAGCTGCCGGTCGTCGTGCAGTACTGCGGCTACTCGGGCGGGCGGGGTCTGGTCAACCAGGACACGAAATGGGCCCAGGCCGGCTACGCGCAGTTCACCATGGACACCCGTGGCCAGGGCTACGGGGGCGTCCTCGGTGAGACTCCGGACCCCCACCCGTCCGCGGGTGAAGTGGCCTATGCGGGGCTCATGACGCGGGGTGCCGGCTGCCGCGAGGATTACTACTACCGGCGTGTATATGTTGATGCGTTCCGTGCGGTGGAGGCGGCGCAATCCCATCCCGGGGTGGATGCCTCGCGCGTTGTTTTGGCCGGAATCAGCCAGGGCGGCGGCATTGTCGTGGCGGTGGCCGGGCTCGTGGCCGGACGGCTCGACGGCGTCGTCGCCGCGCTGCCCGACGTCCCGTTCCTGCAGGACTTTCCCAGGGCCATCGACATCGCACCCCGCGGCCCCTATCCGGAAATCGCGGCCTTCCTGGGCCGGCACAGGGACCGGTACGAGCCGATGCTGGCGGTGTTGAACTACTTTGACGGCGTCAACCTGGCCCGGGCTGCCACTGTGCCTGCCCTCTACTCGGTGGCGTTGATGGACGATGTCTGCCCGCCCTCCACGGTGTTCGCCAGCTTCAACGCCTACGGAACCGGGGCGGGGGCGTCGTCGGGCACCGGGGCCGCCAAGGAGATCGAGGTCTACCGGTTCAACAACCATGAGGGCGGTCAGGAGCACCACTGGATCAGGCAGCTGCAGTATCTCCGCAAGCTCCTGGGCTGATCCGGATACGCCATGTGACTGCCGCGATTTTGCGACGACGGCGGCGTGCAGTTACGGTGTGCGTATGACAAACCGTTGGTATGCGTATTTTTCGTTGGCTCTGGAGGGGCCCGCGTCTAGCTGACACGCATCCAACCTTCCTTCAGAGCCAACAGGGCAGAGATCATTCTCTGCCCTTCGCCATTTCCCGGCGGGTTCTGATCAGGGCCCGCTCCGCACCCCCGGAACAGGACCCCATGAGCATCGAAGCAGCCCCCGAATCCCAGCAGTCAACATCCAACCTGCGCGTCAGCGAGTTCACGCCGCTGCCCACCCCGCAGGAGATCGTCGCGGAGCTGCCGCTGGATACCCGCCTGGCCGAGACCGTGGCCCGGGGCCGGGACGAGGTCCGCGCGATCATGGACGGCGTCGATGACCGCCTGCTCGTCATTGTGGGCCCCTGCTCCATCCATGATCCCAAGGCCGGCCTCGAATACGCCCGCCGGCTGGTCAGCCAGGCCGAGAAGCACAAGGAAGACCTGCTGATCGTGATGCGGGCCTACTTCGAAAAGCCCCGCACCACGGTGGGCTGGAAGGGCCTGATCAACGACCCCCGGCTCGACGGCAGCCACGACATCGCCGCCGGACTGCGCGCCGCGCGCCGCTTCCTGCAGCAGGTCACCGCACTCGGACTGCCGGCCGGCACTGAGTTCCTGGAACCGATCAGCCCGCAGTACATGGCGGACCTCGTCTCCTGGGGCGCCGTCGGTGCCCGCACCACCGAAAGCCAGATCCACCGCCAGCTGGCCTCCGGGCTATCCATGCCGATCGGGTTCAAAAACGGGACCGACGGCGACCTGCAGGTCGCGCTCGACGCGTGCAGTGCCGCCGGGGCAGCCCAGGCGTTCCTTGGCATCGACGGCGAGGGACGGGCCGCCCTGGTCTCCACCGCAGGCAACCCCGATACGCACATCATCCTGCGCGGCGGACGCAAGGGACCGAACTACTCCGCCCCCGACGTGGAAGCCACCACCGCCAAGCTCGCCGCCAAGCAGCTCAACCCGCGGCTGATCGTTGACGCGAGCCACGCCAACAGCGGCAAGAACCACCACCGGCAGGCCGAAGTCGCCCTGGAGATCGGCGCGCAGCTGGAGAACGGCGGTAGCTCGGCAGGGGCCATCGCCGGCGTCATGCTGGAGAGTTTCCTCGTCGGCGGGGCGCAAAACCTCGACGTTGCCGAGCACGCCGCCGGAACCGATGATCTGGTCTACGGCCAGAGCGTCACGGACGCCTGCATGGAGTGGGATGTCACGGCCTCGGTCCTGGCGCAGCTGGACGCCTCTGCGCGCGTCCGCCGCACCCGAGGCTAGGCCGTACTGCGGGCCGCGCCTCCGCAGCGCCCGCCGCGCCGCAGATTCTGCGCGTCAGGGCCTTGGAGATCCGCGCAACTCTTTCACATTGGCACCATCAGCCCCTAGAGTATCTAACACATGGTTGTTTGATGGCTCAGCATCGGCACACCGCCATGTCGTTCAGATGGGGCTGCCGTTTGCTTGAGCAAAGGAATAAGGAAATGTCTTCGGAGGCTAACTTCTCCAATGCGCGCTTCTTGACCGTGGCCGAAGTCGCGGATGTGATGCGCGTGTCGAAAATGACCGTGTACCGGCTTGTTCATTCCGGCGAAATGCCGGCTGTCCGTTTCGGGCGCTCCTACCGGGTGCCGGAATCTGCCGTCGAGCAGTACCTCAAGGGTGCTGTCGTCGACGGACACACGGAAACAGGCTGAGCATCCGCCGTCTGCTGCGGCCGGAATAAGGATCTGCGGGCCCGCACGGTGCCTGCGGTCGTGGGGCGCCCCCGATAGGCGGTACCCTGTTAAGGAACGTTTTACGTCATTGTAAGAACCTGTCCGTTGTACAGTCTGCTGCTTAGCCCGCGGACCCTTTCCAACAGGCAGGTACTGCATCTAGCCGGTAAGGAACTTTCGTGGGTTCAGTTATTAAGAAGCGTCGCAAGCGTATGGCCAAGAAGAAGCACCGCAAGCTGCTTCGCAAGACGCGCCACCAGCGTCGCAATAAGAAGTAGAGATACTTCGCATCATGTGAATGCCCGTTGCCTTCCCGGCAGCGGGCATTTTCTTTGGAATTGCCGCGCCTGGTTCGGACTGGCGTCGCGCTTCTGGACACGCGACGCGCGTTGGGACGTGCGCTACGCGGATCCGCGTAGCGCGGAGCCCGAAGCGCAGCGGTCGCCCGGAGGCGTAGCGCCGAGCGGGCAGCGTGGCGCGGAGTCGGAAGTGCATGGGAGAAGTCGTGCGGGGGACGCGCTTTCGGACACGCGACGCGGGTTGGGACGTGCGCTACGCGGATCCGCGTAGCGCTGGACCGGATGCGCAGCGGTCGCCTGGAGGCGTAGCGCCGAGCGGGCAGCGTGGCGCTGGACCCGAAGCGGGGCTCTGGACCGGAGGCGCAGGGGAGAAGCCGCGCGGGGGTTAGACCGTGGGGCCGCGGAAGCGGGAGAACCCCCGCCAGAGGCCGTAGATGGCCCCACCGACGGTCGCCGCCTTGAGCCCGAGGGTGGCCGCGCGGCGTCCGGCACGGAAGTCGTAGACCGGCCAGTTGTTGTCGCGGGCATGGCGGCGGAGCCCGGAATCCGGGTTGATGGCCACGGGGTGCCCCACCATGCTCAGCAGCGGGATGTCGTTGCGCGAATCGCTGTACGCCCAGCACCGGGCCAGGTCCAGCCCCTCGGCCTTGGCCATTGCTTGGACGGCCACTGCCTTGGCGGGGCCGTGCAGGATCTCGCCGACCAGCCGGCCGGTGTAGGAGCCGTCCAGGATTTCGCCCACCGTGCCGAGCGCGCCGGTGAGGCCCAGCCTGGTGGAGATCACCGTGGCCACCTCGATCGGCGTCGCGGTCACGAGCCAGACCCTGCGGCCCACCCGGAGGTGCTGCTCGGCCAGCGCCTTGGCCCCCGGCCAGATCCGGGATTCGATCATTTCGTCATAAACCTCTTCGCCGAGGACCTCGATGTCCTCCACGGTGAAACCGGCGGCCAGGCCCAGGGCGGTGTCGCGGACGGCGTGGACGTCGTCCATCTTCTCGCCGCGCACCACGAACATGAATTGCTTCCAGGCAATGCCGAGCGCCTGAGGAATCGTGAAGGCCCCGCGCTGGTGCATCTTGCGGGCCACGTGGAACAGGCTGGCCCCCCGCATGAGGGTGTTGTCGACGTCGAAGAACGCGGCTTCGCCGTGCTGCGCTGCTGCAACAGGCTGTGCAGCAACAGGCTCGGTGACCACAACGGCGTACTTCTTTTCGGGCATGCCACGAGTCTAGTCAACGCCGGGGCCGGTTCCCGTCGCGGAGCCCGCTGCGGCGGCGGACATGTCGGGCAGGGCCCGCGGCACTCGGCGGAGGCGGACAGGTCGGGGCACGGCCCGCGTCACCGCCCACGGCCCGCGTCGACGCGGCGGCGGAGGCGGACGTGTCGGGCGCGTCGACGGGGGAGCGGCCGCCGGGCTACCGTGGAGCCATGCCAAGCCCCGACGTCGTCCTCATCACCAAAGCTGACTGCCATCTGTGCTCGGCGGCGCGCGCCGCCGTCGAGCGCGTCACCCAGGGCCTCGGGATCGGCTGGCGTGAGCAGTCCATAGATGACGACGCCGAGCTGCGCGAACGTTTTGCGGAGGAGATCCCCGTGGTGCTGGTGGACGGCGTCCAGCGGGACTTCTGGAAGATTGACGAAGTCCGGCTGGAGCGGACGCTGCGTCGGGCGCTGGGCCAACAGGCCTGAGGCGCGGGGAGGCGCCGGGGCCGCTGCTTTGTTCGCTGAACTGCGGGGGCTCTAGAGTGGAACTCACAACGCGACTCGATGGAGCTGATAGTGACTTCGCTGGATTCATCCCCTGACGCGATGCCCGGGGGAGCAGGGACTGCCGCCAAGCAGATTCCGCCCGCGGCCGTGGCCCGGCTGACCATTTATCTGCGCGCCCTCACCACCCTGCTTGCCGAAGGCATTGACCGGGTCTCGTCCGAATCCCTGGCCGAGGCCTCCGGTGTCAGCTCCTCCACCCTCCGCAAGGACCTGTCCTACGTCGGCTCCTACGGGACCCGCGGCGTCGGCTACGAGGTTCAGTACCTCAACCGGAATATTGCCGCGGCGCTGGGCCTGACGCGCGACTGGAAGGTAGCCATCGTCGGTGCCGGCAACCTGGGCAAGGCGCTGGCCCGGTACGGCGGATTCGAATCCCGGGGCTTCGAAATTGTGGCGATCCTCGATGCGGACCAGATGGTGGTGGGCAGCGAGGTGGGCTGGCTGCGTGTCAGCGACGCCGCCGACCTCGAGCCGGTGCTGCAGCGGACCGGCGCCAACATGGTGGTGCTGGCCCTGCCGGCCGCCGTGGCGCAGGACGTCTGTGACCGGGTCATTGCCGCCGGGGTGCGGAGCATCCTCAGCTTCGCCCCGGTGATGCTGCAGGTGCCGCCCGGGGTCAACCTGCGCAAGGTCGACATGGCCACCGAACTGCAGATTCTCGCCTATCACGCACAAAGGGCGCAGGACCCGGAGGATGCCGACTAGATTCAGTCGGCCCGTCCGGCTCCCGCGCCCGCTGCGCTGGTGCCTGCGGCCTGGTACCGCCGACTTAGTACGGTTCGCTTAGTACGGTCCGCCCTGTTGCCCGTACGGGTTGGCGAACGGCTGCCGCTTGGCGAAGTACGGCGACGTGGCCGGCAGGTACAGCATCACAATACCTGCGATGCCGAGGAGGACTCCAAGGGTGCCCAGGCTCAGCGGGAAGATGCTGAGGATGGACAGGGCGGCGAAGACCGTCCCGAGGATCCGCGCCCAGTTCTTGCCTTTGCGCACGTTGAAGGCCACGAGCGCGTAGAGCCCGGCGCCGATGACGGCGAAAGTCACGATGCTGCCGACCAGGAATCCCCTGATGTCTTCAAACCTGATTTCAGCGCCGCTCCCGGCCATCCGCGCTTCAAACTCTTCCCGCATCTCGGGGGAGTCGACCATGCCGATCGCCATCAGGAGCGACAGGACCCAGACCGCGCCGGCAGCGACGATGAGCCAGAAGGCCGTGTTGACGAGCTTGGGAATGCCTGCCGGGCCAGCCATGGACTGCGGCTGCTCGGAGGGGAACTGGGCGTAGGGGGACTGGCCGTACTGCGGGGGCTGCTGGTTGTACTGCGGCGGGTTCTGCCCGTACTGGGGCTGCTGCCCGTACGGCGGCGCGGACGGGGCCTGACCGTACTGGGGCGCGGACGGCGGGGTCTGGCCGTACTGCGGCGCCGACGGCGGCTGCTCGCCGTACTGCGGCGCGTTCTGGCCGTACTGCGGCGCCGACGGCGGCTGCTCGCCGTACTGGGGTGCGTTCTGGCCGTAGCGGGGGGCCGGCTTTTCGCCCGGCTCCGGGGAGTCCGGGTTCGACGGCGGGACTGGCGGGATGCTCATGGGCGTTCCTTTGCGTGGCGGTCTGATTCGGATACCGGAAACAGCTTCCTGCCCTGCCCCCAGCATGGTTTACGTCCACCGTACCGCGGGCCGGCGCCCGCGCGGATCATTCCGGAGAGGTATTCTCGCCGGGTGCCCGGGCTCCGGTCAAGGCGCCGGTTCCGCGGGCAGCCGAATGTGCCCGGAAGCTGCTAAGGCGCAGGTCAGGCGCAGGTCAGGTGCGGCCGCGCAGAGAGGCGAACCAGGCCTGGGAGTTGGGCAGCCACATCAGCACGGCGGCCACCAGGCTGATGGTGAAGCTCGGCCAGCTGCCGGCGCCACGGCCGTCCGCGGCGCTGGTGTTGAGGATGGCCAGCAGCAGGGAGATGCCGGCGACGATCGTGAGGGCGAAGCGGGCCCACTCGTGGCCTTCCTTCATCTTCATGGACAGGACGACCTGTGCCCCCGAAAGGGCCAGTGCCACCAGCACCAGCAGGAGCACCAGGAAGCCCAGGCCCGGAACGACGGCCAGGAGCACGAACGCCCCGAAGAGGCCGACGACCCCGCCCAGCAGGCCCAGCAGCCCGCTGATGAGCCAGATCCAGTAGGCGACTTTAAGCTCGGTCGGGAGCCAGTTGACCGTGAACATGCCGGAGAATCCGCCGTGGGGCATCACGTCGTTGAAGTTCCGGGGCCGGTCCGTCGGCATCTCAAAGCGGAATCCGCCAGGCGTCTGGCCCGCAGGCCGGCTCGAGGACTGTTTACCCGGTGTGGGCTGTCCCGGCGTCGGGTTGCCCGGCTGCTGTCCCGGCTGCTGCGGCTGAGGTACCTCATTGGGGTTGCTCATGGATCTCACTTTAGACCGCGGATAGGCCGGTATCGAGGGACCTCCGGCATGTTGCGGGGCATGTCGGGGCGCCGTCAGCCGCGGCCCGTTCGCCCTCCGCGGGACAAGCAATTCCGGAGGCGGCGGCGGCCCGGCGCCGACCCGGACCCTGGCCCCGGGGTAACCCCCGGATTAAGCACAACACCCCGCTCCGTCACGCGGACGGAGCGGGGTGCCGGCGGCTCGAGGCCGCGGTCCGGCCGGATCCCTGGGGGACCGGCCGGACAAGCGTTGGGAGACTAGGCTGCGGGAGCGATGAAGGCCAGTTCGAGGTTGACGGCAACCTTGTCGCTGACGAGCACGCCGCCGGCTTCGAGGACGGCGTTCCAGGTCAGGCCGAAGTCCTTGCGGCTGATCGTGGTCTCGGCGGACAGACCGGCGCGGGTCATGCCGAACGGGTCCACGGCAACGCCGTTGAACTCGGTCTCGAGGGCCACCGGGCGGGTAACACCCTTGATGGTCAGCTCGCCCTGGAGCTCGTAGCTGTCACCCTTGGGGACGATGCTGTGGGAGACGAAGGAGATTTCCGGGAACTTCTCGACGTCGAAGAAGTCTTCGCCGCGGACGTGGCCGTCGCGGTTGACGTCGCCGGAGTCGAAGCTCGCGGTCTGGATCGTGGCGCTGACCTTGGAGTCGGCCACGTTCTCGGTGAGGTCCAGCGTGGCCTCCGCGTCCTTGAACTGGCCGCGGACCTTGCTGATGCCCGCGTGGCGGACAGTGAAGGCGATTTCGCTGTGCGAGTTGTCGAGGGTCCAGGTGCCGGTGGTGACGTTAGCGGGAAGTGCCATGGTGTTGCTCCTTGAGTCGGGTGGGTCCTGCGGGTGGTCTGATCGTCAGTTGAAGCATCATTTGTTGAAGTCTCAACTAACTGCTTCACCCAGTATAAACATGCATTTGCATCTTTTATTCCAACTCCGGGGAACATTTCGCAAAACTCTTGAGTTCTACTTCATGTAGAAGATTTCGTCATTGCCCCTGCCCTTTGAGAAACTGGTACACATGCCCCAAGCCACTGTTCATTTGCTCCGCCACGGCGAGGTCTACAATCCCGACGGCGTCCTGTACGGCAGGCTGCCCGAGTTCCATCTCTCCGAGCTCGGCCAGGAGATGGCCCGGATGCTCGCGGAGCACTTCAGTGCGAGGGCCGCGCAGGGGGCCAACATCGTCCACCTCGTCGCCTCGCCCCTGACCCGCGCGCAGGAAACGGCGCAGCCCATCGCGGAGGCGCTCAACCTCGGGATCACCACCGAGGACCGGATCATCGAGGCGGCCAACTACTTCGAGGGCCTGCACGTCAACAAGGGCGAGATCTTCCGGCCCAAGCACTGGCCCATGCTGCGCAACCCGTTCCGGCCGTCCTGGGGCGAGCCCTACAAGGTCCAGGCCGCCCGGGTCATCGCCGCGGTGCAGGATGCCCGGCTGCGCGCCATCGAGCTCGGCGGCGAGGGCGCGGAGGCCATCCTCGTCAGCCACCAGCTGCCCATCTGGGCCACCCGGCTCAGCGCCGAGGGCCGGCCGCTGTGGCACGATCCGCGCAAACGCGAATGCACCCTCACCTCGGTCACCTCCCTGGTGTTCGACGACGCCGGGAACCTCCTGCGCGTCGAGTACAGCGAGCCTGCTGCCGCCCTTCTCCCCGGTGCCTCGAGCACCCCCGGAGCCTGAGCATGACCGGAAACCACGGCAACTCATCACCGGTGTCCCGCCGCAGCGTCCTGACGGCGGGCGGTGCCGCCCTCGCCGTCGTGCTGGGCCTCTCCGGCTGCGCCCAGGAGGACGCGCTGGCGCAGCAGGCCAAGGCCGGCGACAACAAGAACTACGTGGCCGGCGACGGTTCGGTGACGGAATTCGCCGCCGCGGACCGCAAGAGCGCCATTGCCATCAAGGGCACGCTGTTTGACGGCACGGCGGTGACGCCCGAGGCCTTCCAGGGCCAGGTGACCGTGCTTAACTTCTGGTTCGCGGCGTGCGCGCCCTGCCGGGTGGAGGCGCCCGAGCTGGAGGCCCTGCACCAGGAGTTCAAGACCCAGGGTGTGCAGTTCTTCGGCGTCAACCTCCGCGACGAGAAGGCCACGGCGGAAGCGTTCGACAAGTCCTTCAACCTGACCTACCCGAGTTTCAACGACAAGGACGGCGCCGTGCTGCTGGCCGTGTCCGGGCTGGTCCCCCCGGGGGCCGTGCCCACCACCCTCGTGCTCGACAAGCAGGGGCGCGTGGCCTCCCGTGTCCTCGGCGAGATCCAAAGAGGGACCCTCAAGTCCCTCATCGCCGCTGCCGTGGCCGAGTAGCGGACGGGCCAGCCACCGTGAACAGTCCCTTCGCCGAAGCCATCCTGAGCGGATCGCTGCTGCTTGCCATCCCCGTGGCACTGCTCGCCGGCTTCGTTTCCTTCCTGTCGCCCTGCGTGCTGCCCCTTGTGCCGGGCTACCTGGGCTACGTCACGGGACTGACCGGCGTCGACCTCCAGAAGCAGAAGCGCGGCCGCATGCTGGCCGGCATCGGGCTCTTTGTCCTCGGATTCTCGGTGATTTTTGTGCTGCTCGGCGGCGCGTTCGGGCAGCTGGGGACCCTGATCACCGGCTCGCAGAACGCCTGGATCACCCAGGTCCTGGGCCTCCTCGTGATCGTCATGGGCGTTGTGTTCATGGGCGGCTTCGGCTGGCTCCAGCGTGACGCCAAGATCCAGTCGAAACCGCCGGCCGGGCTGTGGGGCGCGCCGCTGCTGGGCATCACCTTCGGCCTCGGCTGGGCGCCCTGCATCGGCCCGACCTATTCCGCGGTCCAGCTGCTGAGCCTCTCCGGCGGGTCCTCGGCCGCCAAGGGCGCGTTCCTGGCGTTCGTCTACAGCCTGGGCCTGGGCATCCCGTTCCTGCTGATCGCCCTGGCCGTGCGCCGCGGCATCGGCGTGATGTCCTTCTTCCGCAAGCACCGGCTCGCCATCCAGCGCATCGGCGGCGGCATCCTGGTGGGGCTGGGCCTGCTGATGGCCAGCGGCGTTTGGGGGACCTGGGTGTCCGAGTTGCAGTACTGGTTCCAAACCGATGTGAAATTGCCGATCTGATGAGCGAGCGAGTGAACGAAGAGAAGAAGTCCCCGGCCCCCGGCAAGTCCGGCGGCACCGAACTCGACGCTTCGTCCGGCGGCGGGCCCAGCGGGAAACCCGGCAAGTCCGGCGGCAGCCCTGTGGCCGCCGCCAAGGCTGAAGCTGTCCTTCCCACGCTCGGGCCGCTGGGCATGCTCCGCTGGGCCTGGACCCAGCTGACCAGCATGCGCACCGCGCTGTTCCTGCTGCTGATGCTGGCGGTCGGTGCGGTGCCCGGTTCGCTGTTCCCGCAGCGGCCCGCCAACCCCTCGATCGTCACGCAGTACATCAAGGACAACCCGGACTACGGCAAAATCCTCGACTCGCTCCAGCTCTACGACGTGTACTCCTCGGCGTGGTTCTCGGCGATCTACATCCTGCTGTTCATCTCGCTGATCGGCTGCGTGGTCCCGCGCGCCATCGCGCACTACAAGGCCATGCGCTCCCAGCCGCCGCGGACGCCCGCGCGGCTGTCCCGGCTGCCCGAATACGGCACCCTGGTGATTCCCGCCGGCGCCGGGATCCCGGCGTCGCGCGCCATTGACGACGCCGCCGGGCTGCTGAAGAAGCGCGGCTACCGCGTCGACGTCCGCGACCGCGACGGCGCCCGGCCCTCGATCGGTGCCGAGCGCGGCTTCCTCCGCGAGGTCGGCAACCTGGTCTTCCACACCTCGCTGATCGGGGTGCTCGTCTCGGTCGCGATCGGCGGGCTGTTCGGCTACAGCGGGCAGCGGATCCTCGTGGAGGGCGACACCTTCGTGAACACGCTCGTCGGCTACGACCAGTTCACCCCGGGCACCAACTTCGAAAGCAGCCAGCTGGAGCCGTACTCCGTCCAGCTGGACAAGTTCCAGATCACGTTCGACCGGGAGTCCCAAGGCAAGATCGGCCAGCCCATCGACTTCCAGGCCGACGTCACCACCAGGGAATCCCCGGACGCGCCCGCCCAGAAAGAGGTGCTGAAGGTCAACGACCCGCTCACCCTCGGCGGCACCAGCATGTACCTGACCGGCAACGGCTACGCCCCGGTCGTCACCATCCGCGACGGCGACGGCAACATCGCCATGCAGGGTCCGGTTGTGGCCAAGCTGCAGGGCGACAACTACTACTCCTCCGCGGTCATCAAGGTCCCCGACGCCAAGCCGGAGCAGCTCGCCTTCGCCGGCTTCTTCCTGCCCACCGCGTTCGTCACCGAGGAAGGCGTGTCCTTCAGCGGCGATCCGGAGCTGTTCAACCCGCAGCTGACCCTGAACTCGTACTACGGCGACCTCGGCCTGGACGACGGGTCCCCGCAGAACGTCTTCGAGCTCGACGTCAAGAAGCTCACCCCGCTCAACGCCCGCAACCTCGACGCCGGCGGCATCACCCTCGCCCCGGGCGCCACCTACACCCTCCCGGAGGGCAAAGGCACCATCAGCTTCGACGGCGTGAAGCGCTACATCGGCGTCGACATCCACCACAACCCGGGCCAGCTCTACGCCCTGATCTTCGCGCTGCTGGCGGTCGCCGGCCTGGTCACCTCGCTGTACGTGAACCGCCGCCGCGTCTGGGTCCGGACCGGAACGCACGCGGACGGCCGCACCATGGTCGAATACGGGCTCCTGGCCCGCGGCGAGGACCACCGGCTGGCCGGCGAGGCAGTGGCGATCCGCAGGCTCCTCGCCGGGGCCTGGGATCTCGACGACGGCGGCTCCCAGTCGGCTCCCAGCGGGGGAGCGGATAATGGCCGGGCGGATACCACGCTGCCCGGAGCCGGAGCCGGAGCCGGAGCCGGAGCCGGTGCCGGTGCCGGTGCCGGTGCCGAGCAGGACTCCCCGGACCACCCCGCAGCAGACTTCATCCAGTCAACAGCAGGCTCTTCCGAGTCACAGAAGGAACAGTAATGCTCCCCATCAACGAAACCATGGGCCAGTACAGCGAGTTGTTCATGCTCCTCGCGGCCGGCACCTACACGGTGGCATTCATCGCCTTTGCGTGGGACCTGGCCAAGAGCAGCAAGACGCTGCGCGCGGTGGACCTCAAGGCCGCCGAGCTCTCCGGTGCCGCGGCCGCCCGCGTTCCGGTGGCTGCCGGCGTCGGGGCCTCCTCCTCGTCCGCCGCCGGTGCTGTTGACCGCGCAGACGGGGACGTGGCCGGTCCTGTTGGCCGGGCCGAGCGCCCGACGTCGTCCGTGGCGGGTGGTTCCGCCGGGAACGCCGCCGGCATCGGCCAGACCGCCGACGGCGCCATGCGCTACTCCGCCGAGCGCCGCGCCCCCGCCCGGGTCGCCGTCGCCCTGACCGTGCTGGGTGCCGCCATCCACGCGGCCGGTGTCATCACCCGGGCCATCGGCGCGGGCCGGGTGCCGTGGGGCAACATGTACGAGTTCCTCACCACCGGCGCGTTCGTGGCCGTGGCCGTCTTCCTGCTGGTCCTGGTCCGGCGCGACCTGCGCTTCCTCGGCACCTTCGTGGTGGGCCTGGCGATCATCATGCTCGTGGCCGCCTCCGTGGCGTACTGGACGCCGGTGGGGCACCTCGTTCCCGCGCTGCAGAGTTACTGGCTAATCATCCACGTCTCGATCGCCGTGCTGTCCTCGGCGCTGTTCACCCTGACCTTCGCGATGTCGGCGCTGCAGCTGGTCCAGACGCACCGGCAGAAGACCATCGCCGCCGGGGGCGCCGACAAGCTGGGCTTCATGCGCCTCGTGCCGTCCGCGCTGAGCCTGGAGAACCTGTCCTACCGGATCAACGCCATCGCCTTTGTCGGCTGGACCTTCACGCTCATGTTCGGCGCCATCTGGGCCGAGAAGGCCTGGGGCCGGTTCTGGGGCTGGGACACCAAGGAAGTGTGGACCTTCGTGATCTGGGTGGTCTACGCCGGCTACCTGCACGCCCGCGCCACCCGTGGCTGGACCGGAACCCGCGCGGCCTGGCTCTCGATCGTCGGCTACCTCTGCGTGGTCTTCAACTTCACCATCGTGAACCAGTTCTTCAACGGCCTGCACTCCTACTCGGGGCTGTAGCCCGCGGGCCCTTGAGCCTCCGCGATTCGCGCACCCGTCTGTCACGAATGGCCGCTAAGCCACCCGGCTTAGCGGCCATTCGTGTCAGATGGGTGGCCCGGCGGCACGGGTAACGGCCATTCGTGTCAGATCGGTGGCCCGGCGGCACGGGTAACGGCCATTTGCGTCAGATGGATGATGGGCGTGCCAATGTTCTCCCTCGATTCGCCACAAGTGGTCGCTATTCCGTCCGTCGTGGCGGCCATTCGTGTCAGATGGATGGCCGGGCGTCCTGCATAACGGCCATTCGTGGCGGATGGGTGACTCGTGTGCCGAGGCCCTTCATCGATTCGCCACGAGTGGCTGCTATTCCGTCCGTCGTGGCGGCCATTCGTGTCAGATGGATGGCCGGGCGTCCTGCATAACGGCCATTCGTGTCAGATGGGTGACTGGTGTGCCAATGCTCTCCATCGATTTGCCACGAGTGGTCGCTATCCCAACCTTCTTAGCGACCCTTCGTGTCAGATCGCCGGGCGGGGGCGGATTGCTTGGGACCACGGCCCGGTTCGGGGGTCCAGCCGCGCTCCATGAGCGCCGCCCGCACGCGGGTCACGGCAGTCGGATCCATGCCGGGTGCCAGCGGTTCCAAGTCTGTCTGCGTCAACACGACAACGCGCCATCCGCCATCCCTGGCGTTCTCATCGCGAAAGATGTCGCTGCGACGTTGCGCCGGATTGGCGTGATGCGCGCCGTCGTACTGGATCGCGATCTTCTCCCGCTCATAGGACAGATCCGGGTCCTGGATCAACACGCCGTTCTCGTCGAAGATCGGGACGTTGATTCCGGGCTCCGGCAGACCATGGCGAATGAGGAGCAGCCGGAGCTCGGTCTCTTTAGGGGAGTCGGTGTTGGCCCGCATCAGAGCCCGGGCACGCATGGCACGCCGGTAGCCTGTCCTGCCCCGTTTCCCGGCGAGGAATGCGTCCAGGGCATCTACCGTGGTCATCGGGTTCCGCCGGCGCAGCAGAAAGTCGCCGGCAATCACCAAATCATCGAGGCTCAGTAAGGCGGCGAGGTCGAACCACGTCCGCAATGGGGACGTGCAGCTCACCCAAACCCCGGCCACGATCTCGTCCGGTTCGAGTGACTGCTGGTGGCCCACGACATTCTTGTACCGCACGGCCCGCTTGCCGGGATCGCCCGTCAGATGGACCACATCCAGGTTCGCTAGTGCAGGCGGCAGGGGGAAGCCCCACAGCACTGCCGCGGACAGGTGACTCACAACAGCGCCGGTCACGGCGGTCAGGGCGCGCAAACGTTCCAGCAGACTGTTCTCGGTGGTCGCCGAGGCGCGCACTCCGTGGCAGGGTTTGACGAGATCCCGAGTCCGCGTCCGACTCCGGCTCAGCCCGGCGGCACGGGCCTCGGCCACGGTGAAAGGCTGGTTTCGAAGCTGCGGCGGAAGCTCGCTGGGCAGGTGCATACGAGCATTCTGCTCTCGCCAGGCAGCGGCTCCGAGGTTATCCACAGTGTGGAGGAGAAGTGCCCATAGGCAAGTCCGCGGCGGGAAGTTGTCGCCTCACCGGGACAAGGCCGCGCAAGAAAAGCTGTGCCGCCTGGGGCCGGGCAAAAAAGCTGTGAGGCCTGGGGCCGGGCAAAAAAGCTGTGAGGCCTGGGGCCGCGCAAAAAAGCTGTGCCGCCTGGGGCACCGTCACCGGACAGATCACCCGGTTCGCCCTACGAACACCGTTCTGACCGTTTCCGCCAAACCGCAGGTCGTAGGGTGCTTTGTCCTCAAGGGGGCCGCTATTCGGGCGTCTCGTCCTGCTCTCTTTGGGCGAGCCGCTGTACTTGCCATCTGTGCACGTCGGGCAGCCAATCCAGCGGGGCCGATGGGCCGACCCGCGGGTCGTCGGGAACACCGCCGTCGCGCAGGGCCTCCGCGTACGCGCGATCCTGTTTGATCCGTGCTCTTAGCTGATCAGCTCCGCCGACGGAGCCGTGGCCGGGGATGACGGCATCAACGTCGTCAGCCACGGTCTCGAACAGCCGCAGCGCGGCGAGGTAGTCCCCGATCGGATCCGCGGCGTCCAGGTCGAGGAACGGCATCAGGACGTCAGAGAGCATGTCGCCGGCGACGAGGACGCCGCGTTCCTCGATCAGCAGCGCCGCGTGGCCGGGGGCATGGGCCTGATGCTCGATGATCCGGACTTTGGGGCCGTCCCAAGGAATCTGCGCGGCTTCGTCGGGCAGACCGGTAATGAGGCCGAGCAGATCCGTCGGGATCTCGTCGGCGAACTCCGGCGGGAGCACTCCGGCTATGCGGGCCTTCCAGTCCGTGTGCGACAGCAGATCGTGGATGGAGGCCGCGCAGCGGGCTGTACCGAAACGGGGCACGTCGCCGAAGGCCGCGTGCCAGAGCACGTGGTCCCAATCGGGATGCGTCGAGAAGCCTGCCACGACCGGCTGGCCCAACTCGCGAAGGTCGTTCGCGAGGTCGGCCATTTCGCCGCTCGTTATTCCTGGGTCGATGAGCAACACACCGGTCCGGCCCTGCACGACAATGGAGTTGCTCTGGATGAACTCGCTCTCGTGAAGGAGAACGCCCTCAGCGACTTGCTTCAGCATGAAACGCCTCCCGCTTGTGGTTCGCACCGCTGGTCGAGACGGTATTCCGCGCGGTAGTAGATCGCAAGCACTAAAGGCAAAGCAGAAGAGCCGCGGTCGGGTGCCCGATCAACGCGGCGGCTGAGGTGTTTCGCGAGGTACAGGGCTGCCAGCGAACTATTTGCCAGGCTCTGTGGTGCATATCCAGTAATGCCACGCGGCGCCGTTGTCGCCGTCGCCAGCATTTTCGCGGATACCGCCTTGGCGCTCGATCGTCTTTGAGGAGGCGCCGTTGCCGGCCGCGCAGACAAGGAGCAACCGGTCCATGCCGAGCACCCGCGCCTCATTCACCATCCGGCCGAGTGCCCAAGTGGCCAGCCCGCGTCGGCGCGCGGAGGGACGGATACCGTAGCCGATGTGCCCGGCCCGCTGCACGAAGTCGCTGAACTCGTGGCGCAGTGCGATCCCGCCAAGTACCTGGTCGCCTTCGATGATCCACCGGTAGGTGCAATGTGTGGAGTCTTCGGCCAACCGCGCCAGCCAAACGGCGAACCCGGCTTCTGAGGTGACGTCATCGGTCGGCAACAGTCCGAACCCATCCTCACGAAGGCCATCGCCCCACTCGGCATGTGCCTGGAGCCAGGCACCATGCAGCCGTTCGGTTGGTGCGATCAGGTCGGGCATGCCGCAACTATATCGATCCGGGCTCGCGGGGCTGTTCAGCCTTCCGGAGGAACGACGGACGTCCAGTGGAGGCCGTGATAAATCGCCACTCTTCACGAAAAGTTCCCGGAGAGACGCAGGAGCGGAACGGTACTACTTGACCTCGTCGGTGCCCTGCGCGTCGCCGCTGCCGCGGGCGTCGCCGGACTCGGTGTCGTGGGTATCGGGGGTGCCCTTGTCGTCGGCGGCCTTGCGCTCCTTGGCGTCCAGCTCGTCCTTGAGCTTCTTGAGCCGGTCAGCTTCCGCCTGCTTGCGGCGGCGGAGTTCGAGGTTGCGCAGGAAGTCCGGGTCGTCGTCGGGCGCGATGGGGTGGCTGTAATTGGTGCGCACCGGGGTGGTCCCGCGCGGCCGGCCAATCAGGAACCACAGGATGGCGCCGATCACCGGAAGGACGATCTGCACCACAATCCAGGCCGGCTTCGAGATGCCTTTGGTCTGGCGAGGATCAGTGCGGATCACATCGACGAGTCCGTAGACAAAGACGACGAGAACGGCGACAACAACCACTACACGAAGCATGTAATCAGTCTAGCCTCCGGGGGAGTGTCCGGCTTCTACCGATCGATGGCCCGGGGGGAACTCCGAGGCAACCCTGGTGAACGCTGTCGCAGTCCCGTGCCCCAGTGCCGCGCGTGCCCCGGCGGAGGCGCCGGAGAAGGGCCCCGGTGGGCCGGGGATGCCGCCGGCGGCTAAACTGGGAGAGTGGCATTCCTGAAATACTCCCTGATCCGGCTGGCGCTCTTCGTGCCGTTGTTCGCACTGTTCGTTTACCTCGAGCTCGGATGGCTGCTGGCCGTCCTTTGCGCGGGGATGATGGCCTTCGCGATCAGCTTCCTCTTCTTCCAGAAGCAGCGCAATGCCGCCGCCGCCTCGCTCCACCAGCGGTTCTCCGGCAAGGCCAAGCCGTTGCGCAGCGCCGGGGAAGTGGACGACGCCGACGCCGAGGACCGCCTGGTCGACGCGCACCCGGACATCACCGTCAACAAGGACAACCGCCCGAAGGACGCCTAGCTTCGCTCGGCACGCGGGGTTGCAGGACAGGTAGCTCCCGGGCGACGCACGGCTAGCCCGGGCGCCCCGCAACCCCGCAACTGCGGCGCCTGGCCCTTCTCGGACCTAGCTCTCCTGGTCGACGGCGGACATGTCGCCGACTCCGGGCGTGCCCTCCGCGAGCGCATAGCGCTGCAGCACCGCACCCTTCGGTGAGGCGACGACCGGTTCGATGAGCCTGAGATTCGTCGGCACCACCCCGCCGGCGAAGACCTTCTTTCCGCCGCCCAGGAGGATCGGATACACCCACAGGTTGAGCCGGTCGAAGAGCCGCTCGGCGAACAGGGTCTGCACGAAGTTGAGGCTGCCGATGACGTGGATGTTCTCGTGCCGGTCGCGCAGTTCCCGCACGGCGGCGACGACATCAGGACCGAGCAGCGTGGAGTTGGCCCACTCGAGGGCCGGCGTCTGGCGCGAGGCCACATATTTGGGGAGGCGGTTGAACAGCCGCGCGATGTCCCCCTGCGCGTGCGGCCAGTACCCGGCGAAAATGTCGTAGGTCCGGCGCCCCAGCAGCAGCGCGTCCATCCCCGCCATCCCGGAGTCGATCTGCCCGCCGACGACCTCATCCAGGAGCGGCGCCTGCCAGCCGCCAAACGCGAAGCCGCCGTCAGTGTCCTCGGTCGGCCCGCCGGGCGCCTGCGCGACGCCGTCGAGCGTGGTGAACAGGTCGATATGGATGAGTCCCATGCCGTGCCCTTTCCTGTGCCGCCCGTCGTCGTCCCGGCGACGGGATCACTTCGAGGCTGTCACACGGTCACCCTGGGAGGCAACGGGTATTTGCGCCCCTAGAACCCGTGGCTCAGGACCAGGCCCAGTGAGAACAACACCGCGTAGCCGAGGTTGATCAGCCCGGTCTGCTTGAGCACCGGAATCAGGCTCTTGCGGCGCCTCCCGGAGATCATCAGCCAGGACGGCATCAGGCTGGCCGGGATCAGCAGCAGCACAATCAGCATCCAGGGCCGGGTCGGAGCCAGCACAATCGGCAGCAGGATCGCGACGGCGAGCATCAGCACGTAGGCTTCCCGGGCGTGCTTGTCGCCGAGCCGCACGGCCAGGGTCTTCTTCCCGGCCTTCCGGTCGGTGGGGATGTCGCGGACGTTGTTGGCCATGAGCAGCGCGCAGGCGATCAGGCCGGTGCCGATGGCGCCGATGACGGCCGGGAGGCTGATCTGGCCGGCCTGCGTGTAGGTGGTGCCGAGCGTGGCGACCAGGCCGAAGAACACGAAGACGAACAAGTCGCCCAGGCCCATGTAGCCGTAGGGGTTCTTCCCGCCCGTGTACCCCCAGGCCGCGAGGACGCAGCCCAGGCCCACCAAGATCAGCCACCAGGTCTGCGAGAGGATGACCAGGGCCAGGCCGAACATCATCGCCAGCCCGAACGCGGCAAACGCGGCGTACTTGACGTGCTCGGGCTTCGCGGCGCCGGAGCCGACCAGCCGGAGCGGGCCCACCCGGTCCTCGTCGGTGCCGCGGATGCCGTCGGAGTAGTCGTTGGCGTAGTTCACGCCGACCTGCAGCAGCAGGGCCACCAGCGCGGCCAGCACGGCGTGGAGCGGAAGGAAGGCGTCCAGCTCGTACGCGGCCGCGGTGCCGATCAGGACAGGCGCGATCGCGGCCGGCAGGGTGCGCAGTCGGGCGCCTTGGATCCATTGAGCGGCTGTTGCCACGGTCAGTACCTCGTGTTGGTTCGGCGAAACCGGGAGTGCCCGGACTGTCTATTTTCCCTGATGCAGCTCGGTGAGCCGAACCGTCATCGCCAGGCGGTCCGGTTTCCCGTTCGGCAGCATCAGCAGGTCACCGGCGGCCAGCACGGTTTTCGGGGCTAGCGTGCCCAGTGCCGGCGCCCAGGCCGTGCCCGCGGTGAAGTGCCGGAGGCTGTCGGGGGAGCTGTCGGCCAGCGCCACGTAGGCGGCGAGGGCCTGGCCCCATTCGGCCGAGGGGACCCCGGCGACAAAGGCGGCCCGCACGCCGTCGAGCTTCTCCAGCTCCGCCTGCACGTGCGCGGCGGAGACCTTCACGCCGCCGGTGATGACGACGTCGTCGGCCCGGCCCAGGACGGTCAGCTTCCCGGTGGCGTCGATGGTGCCGAGGTCGCTGGTGCGGTACCAGCGGACGCCGTCCTCCTCGAAGAAGTCGCCGGCGGTGAGCCCGGGGTCGCCGAGGTAGCCGGCGGCGAGGGTGGCGCCGCCGAGCAGGATCCGGCCGTCCCCCTCCACCCGGGCCAGCACGTCCTCGAGCGGGAAACCGTCGTACACGCAGCCGCCGCAGGTCTCCGCGGAGCCGTAGGTGGTGATCACGCGGGCGCCGGCGTCGCGCGCCGCGGCGAGCAGTTCGGGCGAGGCGGGGCCGCCGCCGAGCAGGATGCCGTTGAAGCGCCGCAGCACGGCGAGCGTGTCGGCCGCCGGCGCGTCCAGCAGCCGCTGCAGTTGGGTGGGCACCAGCGAGGTGAAGCGGATCTTGTCCGTGAGCTCCAGGGCCGCGGCGGTGAACGCCTCCGGGGTGAACCCGCTGGACATGTCCATCGCCCACGGCCGGGTGCCGGCGAACAGCGAGCGCACCAGGACCTGCACCCCGGCCACATACTGCACGGGCAGCGCGAGCAGCCACTGGCCCTCGCCCTTGAGCGCGAACGCCGTCGCCACCGAGGACGCCGCCAGCGCATCCACGGTCAGGACCGTCGCCTTGGGCGTGCCGGTGGAGCCGGAGGTCCGCACCACGACGGCGGCGTCCTCATAACCCGGCGTGTCCACGGCGGAGACCACCACGTTGCCGTCCTCGCCGGCGGAGAGTTCGACGGCGGGGCCCTCACCGTGGAGGGCGTCCGCCAGGGCCTTGAGCGCCGGCTCGATGTTCGGGGGCTGGGAAGTCGCTGATCCGGAAGTCATCGGGCCGCCTTAGAAGTAGTACGGGAAGCTGGACCAGTCCGGATCGCGCTTCTCCAGGAAGGCTTCCTTGCCCTCCACGGCCTCGTCCGTCATGTACGCCAGCCGGGTGGCTTCGCCGGCGAAGACCTGCTGGCCGGCCAGGCCGTCGTCGGCGAGGTTGAAGGCAAACTTGAGCATCCGGAGGGCCTGCGGGGACTGCCGGGCGATGTCGGCGGCGTATTCCAGCGCCACGTCCTCGAGCCGTGCATGGTCCACGGCCTCGTTCACGGCCCCCATCCGGACCATGTCCTCGGCGGAATATTCGCGGGCCAGGAAGAAGATCTCGCGGGCGGACTTCTGGCCGATCTGGCGGGCCAGCAGCGCGGAGCCGTAGCCGGCGTCGAAGCTGCCGACCGTCGCGTCCGTCTGCTTGAACTTGCCGTGCTGGCGGGAGGCGATGGTCAGGTCCGAGACGACGTGCAGCGAGTGCCCGCCGCCGGCGGCCCAGCCGTTCACGACGGCGATGACCACCTTGGGCATGGTGCGCATCAGCCGCTGGACTTCCAGGATGTGGAGCCGCCCGGCGCGGGCGGGGTCGATGGTTTCCTTCGTCTCCCCTTCTGCGTACCGGTAGCCGTCGCGGCCGCGGATCCGCTGGTCCCCGCCGGAGCAGAACGAGTGGCCGCCGTCCTTGTCGGAGGGTCCGTTGCCGGTGAGCAGCACGGTCGCCACGTCCGGGCTCATCCGGGCGTGGTCCATGGCGCGGTACAGCTCGTCCACGGTGCCGGGGCGGAAGGCGTTGCGCACCTCGGGCCGGTTGAAGGCGATGCGGACGGTCGGGAGGTCTTTGACCACGCTGCCGTCCTCGGAACGCTCCACCTGCCGGTGGTAGGTCATGTCCTGGAAGTCGTCGAAGCCGGACACTGTGCGCCAGCGGGTGGGGTCAAAGACGTCGGACACCTTGGCGGGGATTTCGTTGCTCACAGTCCGAGTCTAGTAATCGCCTCAGCTGATGCAGAACTCGTTGCCTTCCGGGTCCGCCATGGTGTGCCAGGAATGCGGCCCCTGGCTGGCGGTCCAGAGGAACGTGGCGCCGCGGGCTTCGAGGGCGGCGCGCGCCGCGTCCTTGTCCGCGCCGGCCAGGTTGACGTCCCAGTGGATCCGGTTCTTGATGGTCTTTTCCTCCGGGACCGTCTGGAAGAGGATGCGGCGGGCGGGCCGCTTGGCGTCGAGTTCCTCGGGCGGGCGGATGGCGGCCCCGGCGCCCCACACGAGCCTGCCGCCGTGCGTCGTGGTTTCCGCCTCCGTGGCGAAGCCCTGCGCGATCATCGAACGGATGAAGGATTCGTCCTGCGGCTCCACGGCCCACTCGAGGGTCTCGGCCCACCAGTCGGCAAGCGCGTGCGGGTCCCGGCAGTCGACGGCGATCTGGATGTTCAGTGTCATGGAAAGAAACTACGACGTCGGCGCGCGCCGCGGAAGGTGCCCGCGGAAGTTCCCGACTTTGGGTCAGCCCTGCATCTGCTGGAGCTGCTCCATCAGTTCCGGCGGGATGGCGTAGATGAAGATGACCGCCAGCAGGTTCTTGGAGGCATGGACGAAGTAGGCGAACATAACGTTCTTGCCGGTCCAGACGTAGACGAACACCAGCACGGCGCCCATGGCGAGGTACGGCATCAGCACCGGCAGGCTCAGTTCCTCCTGGCCCACGATGTGCAGGGCCGCGAACAGCACCACGGACAGGGAGCAGCACAGCCAGATGTTGATCCGCCGACTGAGTTTGCCGATCAGCAGGTGGCGGAAGATGTACTCCTCCACGAAGGGCCCCACGATCACCAGCAGCGGCACCATCAGCCAGGCCGGGACCTGCTGCATGAGCGCCTGCAGACCGGCCTGGTTGGCGGAGGTCGCCGGCGGCCCGGTGATGGAGACCAGGACCGCGGTGAGGATCATCATGGCCACAACGGCGAGGGGGACCATCAGCATCGTGAACCAAGGCCTGGTGGCGAGCACCCTGAGGTCCCGGGCGGCGACGTGCCGGACGGCGGCCAGGGCCAGGATGCCGATGATGCCGTAGAAGACCAGGTTGACGCTATAGGTCGCCACCGCCGGGTTCGGGGACAGTTCGAGCAGCAGCGGGACCAGCAGTCCGCCGGCCACGGCGAAGAACGCGGCCACGGCCACGTACAGGCCTGCCGTGATGAAATCGAGCCGCGAGAACCGGTAAAGTTCCGGCCGCGGTGCCGGTGGTGTGCGGAGAACAGTGCCCATGTCACCAGCCTAGCGCCGCGGCCGGACGGCCGGGTCCCGTATAATATTCGGTATGCCTAATAATTTGTTTCGGTCCGCCAAAGTTGTCGGCCGAACACGTCGCCGTCGTACTGCCGGAGCCGTCGTCGCCGCCGTTCTGCTCGGACTGTCCCTGGCCGCCTGCGGGGCTGCCGTCCCGGGGCAGGGTCCGGGTTCCGCGGACGAGAAGCCCGTGGTGCTGACCACCTTCACCGTGCTGGCCGACGTCGCGCAGAACGTGGCGGGGGACAAACTGCAGGTCGAGTCCATCACCAAGGCCGGCGCCGAAATCCACGGCTACGAGCCCACGCCCGGGGACATCCGGAAGGCCTCCAAGGCCGACCTGATCCTGGACAACGGGCTGAACCTGGAAGCCTGGTTCGCCCAGTTCGTGGAGGGCCTGGACGTTCCGCACGCCGTGGTGAGCGAGGGCGTGGAGGTGCTGTCCATCGGTGAGGACTCCTACCAGGGCAAACCGAACCCGCACGCCTGGATGTCGCCGGTCAACGTCCAGATCTACGTGGACAACATGGTGAAGGCGTTCTCGAAGCTGGATCCGGAGAACGCGGCGGCCTTCGAGGCGAACGGTGCGGCATACAAGGCCCAGCTGCAGTCCGTGCAGGATGAAATGGTCCAGAAGATCGCCGCCGTCCCCGAGGCACAGCGGGCGCTGGTGACGTGTGAGGGCGCCTTCTCCTACCTGGCGCGCGACGCTGGCCTCCGCGAGGTCTACATCTGGGCCGTCAACGCCGAGCAGCAGGCCACCCCGCAGCAGATCACCAAGGCCATCGAATTCGTCAAGGCCAACAAGGTCCCGGCCGTCTTCTGTGAATCCACGGTTTCGGACGCCCCGATGCGCCAGGTGGTCGGGGCGACCGGCTCCACCTTCGGGGGGGTGCTGTACGTGGACTCGCTCTCCGAAGCGGACGGCCCCGTGCCCACGTACCTGGACCTGATCCGGCACGATTCCAAGCTCATCACTGAAGGCCTGACGGGAGCGGCATCATGAGCAATCCGGCCATTCTGGTGGAAAACGTCACCGTCCATTACGGGGAGGTCCTGGCGCTCGACGCCGCCTCGCTCACCGTGGAGGCGGCCCGGATCTGCGGGCTGGTGGGCATGAACGGCTCCGGCAAGTCCACGCTGTTCAAGGCGATCATGGGCATGGTCAAGCCCGACGCCGGCCGCGTCCTGATCAACGGCGAATCACCGGCCAAGGCGCGCAAGAAGGGCGGCATCGGCTACGTCCCGCAGAGCGAGGACGTGGACTGGCAGTTCCCGCTGTCCGTGCGCGACGTGGTGATGATGGGCCGCTACGGGCACCAGGGCTTCACCCGCCGGGCGTCCAGGGCGGACCGCGACGCCGTCGACCTCGCCCTGGACCGGGTGGAACTCTCCGAGTTCGCCAGCCGGCAGATTGGCCAGCTCTCCGGCGGGCAGAAGAAGCGCGCGTTCGTGGCCCGCGGGATCGCCCAGGGCGCCACCATGATGCTCCTGGACGAGCCCTTTGCCGGGGTGGACAAGCGCTCCGAGGCGACGATGACGCGCCTGCTGAAGGAACTCGCCGCGGACGGCTGCACCATCCTCATCTCGACTCATGACCTGCACGCCCTGCCCCAGCTCTGCGACGAGGCCGTGTTGCTGATGCGCAAGGTTCTGATGCACGGCCCGCCCGAGGTGGTGCTGCAGCCGGAGCACCTGGCCATGGCTTTCGGCCTCGACGTCCTCAACCGCGACCTTCCCGAGCAGCCGGGCGTTCCCGAGCGGCCGGACGTCGCCAACCAGCCGGGCAGGAACTGAGCCATGGATCTCTTCGACCTCCTGCTGGAACCGCTGAGCTATGACTTTATGGTCCGCGCCATCGTCACCACGGCGCTCGCGGCCGTCGTCTGCGCGGTGCTGAGCTGCTGGCTGGTGCTGATCGGCTGGTCACTGATGGGCGACGCCGTCTCGCACGCCGTGCTGCCCGGGGTGGTGCTCGCCTACATCGTCGGGGCCCCCTTCGCGCTGGGCGCCCTCGTGTTCGCGCTGATCGCGGTGACCCTGATCGGAGTGGTCCGCAACACCAGCCGGGTGAAGGAGGACGCGGCGATCGGCATCGTGTTCACCTCCCTGTTCGCGCTCGGCCTGGTGCTTATCTCCGTCACGCCCAGCCAGACCGACCTCAACCACATCATCTTCGGCAACCTGCTCGGTGTCAGCGTCCCGGACCTGATCCAGGTCCTCGTGCTGGGTGTCGTCACGTTCGCGATCCTGGTCCTCAAGCGCCGTGACCTGACGCTGTACGCCTTCGACCCCACGCACGCCCATGCGATCGGGCTGTCCCCGAAGCGCCTCGGGGCCCTGCTGCTGGGCCTGCTGGCGCTGACGTCCGTGGTGGCGCTGCAGACCGTGGGCGTGGTGCTGGTCGTGGCCATGCTGATCATTCCGGGGGCCACGGCCTACCTGCTGACGGACCGGTTCTCCCGCATGCTCGTGATCGCACCGGTCATTTCCGCGGTGTGCTCCATCGCCGGCATCTACTTCAGCTACTACCTCGACACCGCCTCCGGCGCCATGGTGGTCCTGACGCAGGGGGCCGCGTTCGCCGCCGTCTACCTGTTCAGCCCGCGGCAGGGGCTCATCGGCACGCGGCTGGCGATGGCCCGGCGCCGGAAAGCGGCTGCGCTCGCCGCCTGACGGTGCCCGGCTGACCCTCCGCCCGGGCGCCGCCCCACGCACCGTTCCGGCGCCTGCCCGCGCGGGCTCCTGCCCAAGCGGCTGCCCGACGGCGGCAGTCGGGTCAGTCACAGCCTGCGGTGTCATACTTGACGACGCAAGCCGCCGCCGGGCAGGCTCGCCACCTACCTGCGAGGACTCCTTGAGCGAACATCTCCGACTTTCGGGCGTATCCCACGGCTACGGGGACCGCCAGCTGTTTGCCGACGTCGAACTGGCCATCACCGCCGGGGAACATGTAGCGATCGTCGGCGAAAACGGCGCGGGCAAATCCACGCTGCTCCGGATCCTGGCGGGGCTCGAGACCCCGGACGAGGGCACCGCCGTCCGCCGGGGCCGCGTCGGCTACCTTGCCCAGACCCTCGGCCTGCCGGACGCGTTCACCGTGAGCAACGCTATCGACGCCGCACTGGGATCCCTCCGCGAACTGGAGGCCGAGCTGGACCGCCTGGAGGACGGGCTCGCCGACGCCGAGGCGGATGACCTGGAGCGCTACGGGAACCTGCAGACGCAGTACCAGCTCAGGGAAGGCTACGCCGCGGAATCCCGGGTGGAGGCGGCGCTGGACCGCTTGGGCCTGGGCGGGCTGGACCGGATGAGGACACTGGGCTCGCTCTCCGGCGGGGAACAGGAACGCGTGGCCCTGGCCTGCGTGATGGCCGATCCCGCGGACATCCTCCTCCTGGACGAACCCACCAACCACCTTGATGCCAGCGGGACGGCCTGGCTGGAGGCGCGGCTCGCCGCGCACCGCGGCACCGTCGTAGTGGTCTCCCACGACCGCGTCCTGCTGCGCAAAGTCGCCTCCACCGTGATCGAAGTGGACGCCGAACGCCGGACGGTCAACCGCTACGGCAACGGCTACGAAGGCTACCTGCACGAGAAGGCCGCCGAACGCCAGCGCTGGGCGCAGCAGTACACCGGGTGGCTGGACGCGATGGCGGCCGAACGGCTCCAGGCGGACACGGTCGCGGGGAAGATGGGCTACGCCCGCCAGCGCGACAACGACAAAATGGGCTTCGACTTCAAGGCCGGCACCTGGCAGAAGGCGGCCTCCAGCAAGGTCCGCAACGCCCAGGAGCGCCTCCGCCGGCTGGAGGAAAACCCCATCGACCGTCCGCCTGTGCCGCTGAAGCTGGCGACGGACCTCCATGCGGACATTGCGGCAGGACCGGCCCTGGAAGCCCGGGGCGTGACGGTCCCCGGACGCCTGGAACCGACGGACATCCGGGTGGAGGCGGGCCAGAAGATCCTCATCACCGGCCCCAACGGTGCCGGCAAGTCCACGCTGCTCTCCGTCCTGGCGGGCACGCTGGAACCGGCCCAGGGCACCGTGGTGAGGCACGGCCGGATCGGCTACCTGCAGCAGGAGCTGGAGCTCCCGCAGCGCCCGGGGCTGCGTCTGCTGCCGGCTTTCGCCGCGGGCCTGGGCGGCAACATCGATGAGCACGCGGAGGCGCTGCTGCGCCTCGGGCTCTTCCGGACCAGCGAATTCCACGTCCCGGTGGGAGGCCTCTCCGCAGGGCAGCAGCGCCGGCTGGCGCTGGCCCGGCTCCTGCTGGGCGGCTACGGGACGATGCTCGTCGATGAGCCCACCAACCATCTGGCGCCCGTCCTGGTGGAACAGCTGGAATCGGCCCTCTCGGACTTCGCCGGGACGCTGGTCATGGTCAGCCACGACCGCGCGCTGGGGGAATGGTTCGACACGTGCGCCCGCGATAGCGGCGCCGGGAACCGCGCGGGGCACGGCACCGGGCACGGCGCCGGCACCGGGACCGGGAACTGGCTCCGCTATGCGATGCGGGACGGCGCCCTGGCCTGACGGCGGCCCTAACTTACTGCGTCCAAGGGCCGTCGCTGGCCTGGCCTGGCTGCGGCTTGGCGGGAGGGCGCCCTGGCCTGACGGCAGCCCAAACTGACGGCGGAAAACCAGCAACGTCCTAACTGACGGGTAGGCCGGGACCTGCCCTGCCGAAATCGAACATAATTCGGCGTTCTGGTCCAAGTGGCGCTCTAAATTAGCAATAGTAGCCACGGGGTGTATCCCGCGTCACGACCAGGCCGTGAATGCTAGTACGATGGATGAGCCGCGCGAGCTTCGACCCTTGTGAGGTTCGGTACATGTCTGGGCCCCCACAAGGGGCTCCGGGCCGAATTTTGTGTACTTGAATCCACGGTCACTTCCCGGCCCTACCCCGACCTACAAGGAACAGCTGTGCCATCACCTACGCCCACAGAACTTAAGAGCACCACGGCGCAACCCGCCGTCGTCGACTCGACCCTCAGCGCCGAGGGCTACGCCAAATCCCTGAGCGGCCGCCAGGTCACCATGATCGCAATGGGCGGCGCCATCGGCGTCGGCCTCTTCATGGGTGCCGGCGGACGACTGGCCTCCACCGGCCCCGCACTGATTTTCTCCTACGCCATTGCCGGCGTCATCGCCTACCTGCTGATGCGCGCCCTGGGCGAGCTCATCATGTACCGCCAGACCTCCGGCTCCTTCGTCAGCTACGCGGGCGAAATGTTCGGCAAAAAGGGCGCGTATGTGTCCGGCTGGATGTACTTCATCAACTGGGCCATGACCGGCATCGCCGAGCTCATCGCCATCGGTCTGTACTTCCAGTTCTTCTTCCCCAACGTGCCGGTCGAGCTGTCCGCGATTGCGGCGCTGCTGCTGCTCGTGGGCGTGAACCTCATGAGCGTCAAGGCGTTCGGTGAATTCGAGTTCTGGGCCTCCTGCCTGAAGGTCGGCGCCATCCTCATCTTCCTGGCCGTGGGCACCTTCATGGTCATCACCAACGCCCAGGTCGGCGACGGCAACGCCTCGGTCAACAACCTCTTCGCCGCTGAAGGGGGCATGTTCCCCAAGGGCGCCCTGGTCATGATCCTGGTCCTGAACGCCGTCATCTTCGCCTACAACGGCATTGAGCTTGTCGGCATCACCGCCGGCGAAATGCAGGACCCGGCCAAGGAAGTGCCCAAGGCCATCCGCGCGGTCGTCTTCCGCATCATCGTGTTCTACGTCGGCTCCGTGACCCTCCTGGCCATGCTGCTGCCCTCCGACCAGTACGTCGCCGGCACCTCGCCGTTCGTCACCGTGTTCGGCCAGATGGGCCTCGGCTGGATGGGCGACGTCATGAACATGATCGTCATCACCGCCGCACTGTCCTCCTGCAACTCGGGCCTGTACTCGATCGGCCGGGTCTTCCGCACCATGGCCAACAATGGACATGCTCCCGAGTGGCTGACCAAGATGTCCAAGAGCCACGTGCCGTACGCGGCCATCCTGGCCATCGGCGGCGTCTACCTCGTCGGCATCCTCCTCAACATCTGGCTCGGCGGCTCGCACGCCTTCGACCTGGCGCTGAACTCCGCGTCGATCGGCGTGATCTTCACCTGGGGCGCCATCTTCGCCAGCCAGATCGCGCTGCGCAAGACCAAGGGCAAGGTCTCATCCCTACCCGCACCCGGCGGAGTCTGGGCCAGCTGGGCCGGCCTGATTGCCCTGCTGCTCATCACGGTGCTGATCGGCTTCGACACCATGACCAGCAAGACCGGCGAGGTCTTCCACCTGGGCCTCTGGACCCTGGCGACCATCCCGTTCTTCTCGCTCCTGCTGTGGCTTGGCTGGCAGAAGGTCAAGAACAACGAACCGAAGAACGCACTCTTCAACTAACCGCTACAGGCACCATCTAAGCGGACGACGACGGCGGGCCCCCAGTGCGGGGGCCCGCCGTTCCTGGCTTAACCGGGCCCCGCGGTCGGAGCGGGGGCTCGGCCGCGCCCACGTCGCGGGCAAGGGACCTGCGCCAACACTCCACCCATCTGACGAGAATGGCTGCTATTCGGGGTGGTTAGCGGCCATTTGTGGCGAATGGGTGAGGCCACGCCGCCGCGCTCAAGGGTGGTTTAGCCGCCATTCGTGGCAAATCGATGGGGTCGGGCTTCCCTCTGGGCGGTGGTCGCGCCTACGCCTCACCCATCTGACGAGAATGGTCGCTATTCGGGACGATTTAGCGACCATTCGTGGCGAATGGGTGAGGCCGGGCCTCGGTCCAGGGTGGTTTAGCCGCCATTCGTGGCAAATGGGCGAGTCGCCGCCGCAGTCCAGAGTCCTTTAGCGACCATTCGTGACGAATCGGTGCCCCGGCGCGCAACCGCCCACGCGGCACCAACCCCCGGGCACAAAGAAAACGGCGGCGGGCATCCCCCAAAGGAATGACCGCCGCCGCTTTTTTGTGAGGACTAATCCTTCTTGAAAGCGTCCTTGGTGTTCTCGCCGACCTTCTTGGCGTCTGCGACGACCTGGTCCTTCTGGCCCTCGGCGCGCAACTGGTCGTTGTTCGTGGCGTTGCCAGTAGCTTCCTTGGCCTTGCCGCCGAGGTGCTCTGCTTCGTTCTGAATCTTGTCTCCGATACCCATGGTGCAAACACCTTTCGTTTCCGGTTGAAATTCAACGTCCATTCACACTAACACAAAGCATGCTTACTAAATCAAGGGGGTGTCCAGTGAGGGTTCCGCGCCGCAGGGATGAAATCTGCGCCGGAGCCGGGCTAGGCTCGATGCCATGGACCACAAAATCAGCCTGACCCAGCACGTCAACGCCCCGGCCGATAAGGTCTGGGCGGTCATTTCCGACATTCCCGGTTCGGCCGCGACCCTCTCCGGCATTGACTCGATCCAGATGCTCAGCGACGGTCCCTACGGCGAGGGTACGCGCTGGAAGGAGACCCGCACCATGATGGGCAGGTCGGAAACCGTGGAGATGTGGGTGTCCCAGGCCGATCCGCCCCGGAGCACCATGGTGAAAGCGCTGCAGGGCGGGGCGGACTACACCTCGCGCATGACACTGGCCGATCGCGACGGCGGCACGGACCTGACCATGACGTTCGGCGCCGAGCTCCAGAATCCCTCCCGGATGCACAAGCTGGCGATGGCCGTCTTTGGAAAATTGGGCATGCGCATCACCCGCAAGGCCCTCGCCAAGGACCTGGCGGAAATCGCGGCGAAGGCCGAGTCGCTCTAGTGGCCCGGGGCACCGCGCCCAAGGCGCCGAAGGTCACCGCGCCGCGGCTCAGCCCGGTCCGGCTGGCGGAGCTGCGGGACGACCCGTCCCCGGATTTCCAGTCGGGGGAGAGGTACGACGGCGTCCGGTACAGCAGGGTCTCCGCCGATGGGCTGGAACTCGCGGGCACCGACTTCGCGGAGTGCGACTTCCAGGGCGTGTCCTTCAACGAGACCCAGCTGCGCGGCGCCACCTTCCGTGACTGCGTCCTGGCGGAGCTGTACGCCCCCGTGTTTATGGCGGCCCGGAGCACGCTGCGCGACGTCGAGTTCGGCAACCCGCGCTGGGGTTCCGCGGAACTCTACGAAAGCGGCTGGCAGTCCGTGAGGATCGACGGCGGCAAACTCGACTACGTGAATCTCCGCGGCTCCAAGCTCACGGACGTACAGGTCAGCGACTGCATCATCGCCGAACTGGACCTCGGTTCCTGCGCCGCGACCCGCGTGGCGCTGAAGAACTGCACCATCGGCACCCTCGACGTCGCGGGCGCACGGCTCAAGGACTTTGACATCCGCGGCACCGACATCCGCACCATTAGCGGGCTGGAAAGCCTCGCCGGCCTCGTGATCGACGACTACCAGCTCGGCCTGCTCGCCCCGCTCATGGCGAGCCACCTCGGCGTCGTCGTCGCGTAGTTCCCGCGTAAGTTACCGCGTAATCCGGCGGGGGTCTGATTGACCCCCTTGCCGCGCCGTGTAATCTTTATAGAACGAACGGTCAGTAAATTGGCGCGCCGGGGTCGAACGCGGACGCCGCCGCCGGGAGTTCTTTCGATGACAGATTCGATGACAGAGACGTTTATCGCGTGAAGGGTGTACCCATGGCATCAGCAGCAGCAGGACCACAGGCATTTCTCGTAGGCGGGGCCCGCACTGCGGTGGGCCGGTACGGCGGGGCACTCTCCGCGGTCCGCCCCGATGACCTGGCCGCCCTGGTGGTCCGCGAGGCTGTGGCCCGGGCCGGGCTGGACCCCGAGAGCATCGACGAGGTCATCCTGGGCAACGCCAACGGCGCCGGCGAGGAAAACCGCAACGTCGCCCGGATGGCCACCATCCTGGCCGGCCTGCCGCTGCACATCCCCGGCATCACCGTGAACAGGCTCTGCGCCTCCGGCCTGAGCGCCATCATCATGGCCAGCCACATGATCAAGTCCGGCGCCGCGGACATCGTGATCGCCGGCGGCGTGGAATCCATGAGCCGCGCCCCCTGGGTCCAGGAGAAGCCCCGGACCGCCTTCGCCAAGCCCGGCGAAATCTTCGACACCTCCATCGGCTGGCGCTTCGTGAACCCGCTGTTCCGGAAGGGCGAACTCTCCCGCAGCGGCAAGATGACCTACTCCATGCCGGAAACGGCCGAGGAAGTCGCCCGCGTGGACGGCATCACCCGCGAGGACGCCGACGCCTTCGCCGTCCGCTCGCACGAGCGCTCCCTCGCGGCCATCGCCGCCGGCCGCTTCGCCGACGAGATCGTCCCGGTCACGGTGAAGAGCCGCAAGGGCGAAACGATCGTCGACACCGACGAGGGCCCGCGCGCCGGCACCACCATGGACGTCCTCGCCGCCCTGCGCCCCGTCGTCGCCGGCGGCTCGGTGGTCACGGCCGGGAACTCCTCCACCCTCAACGACGGCGCCTCCGCCATCATCGTCGCCTCCGAGGCCGCGATCGAGCGGCTCGGCCTCACCCCGCGCGCCCGGATCATCGACGGCGCCTCCGCCGGCTGCGAACCCGAAATCATGGGCATCGGCCCGGTCCCGGCCACGCGGAAGGTGCTCGCCCGGACCGGCCTCAGCGTCGGCGACCTCGGCGCCGTCGAACTCAACGAAGCCTTCGCCACCCAGTCGCTCGCCACCATGCGCCGGCTCGGCCTGGACCCCGAGATCGTAAACCGCGACGGCGGCGCGATCTCCCTGGGGCACCCGCTGGGGTCGTCCGGCTCCCGGCTCGCGATCACCCTGCTGGGCCGGATGGAGCGCGAGGACGCCCGGATCGGCCTCGCCACCATGTGCATCGGCGTCGGCCAGGGCACCGCGATGCTGCTGGAGCGGGTGTAGTGGCCGCCGCCGCGACGGGCCTGAACCCGCTGGACTTCCGCACCCTGCTGATCGACGAGCGCGAGGACCGGCTGGTGGTGCTCCTCAACCGGCCCGAGGTCCGCAACGCGATCGACCAGCAGATGGTCGATGAGCTGCACGCCATCTGCGCCGCGCTGGAGCAGACCCCGAAGGTGCTCATCATCGCCGGCACGGAGGGCGTCTTCGCCTCCGGGGCGGACATCGGCCAGCTCCGCGAACGCCGCCGCGACGATGCCCTGCAGGGCATCAACTCCACCATTTTCGTGCGCATCGCGAAGCTGCCGATGCCCGTCATCGCGGCCCTGGACGGCTTCTGCCTGGGCGGCGGCGCGGAGCTGGCGTACGCGGCGGACTTCCGGATCGGCACACCCTCGGTGCGGATCGGCAACCCGGAGACCGGCCTGGGCATCCTCGCCGCTGCCGGGGCGAGCTGGCGGCTGAAGGAACTCGTGGGGGAGCCGGTGGCCAAGGAAATCCTGCTCGCCGGCACCGTGCTGCGCGCAGAGCGGGCCCTCGCCGTCAACCTCATCACCGAGATCCACGAGGCCCCCGAACTGATGGCGGCCGCCCACTCCCTGGCCGACCGGATCGCCGCGCAGGATCCCCTCGCGGTCCGGATCACCAAGTCGGTCTTCCACGCGCCCGCCGAGGCCCACCCCCTGATTGACCAGCTGGCCCAGGGAATCCTCTTCGAATCCCAGGCCAAGTTCGACCGCATGCAGGCTTTCCTCGATCGAAAGTCCGAAAAGAAGTCAGCCAAGAAGTCCGAGCAGGATCCAGACCGGAAGAAGAACTGAAGATGAGCAACTCCGTACTTCCCGCGAACCTTCCCGCCGGCAGCCTACCCAACTTCGTTGGAGTGCTGGGCGGCGGCCGGATGGGCGCCGGCATCGCGCACGCCTTCCTGATCAACGGCGCCAACGTCCTCGTCGTCGAACGCGATGAACAAGCGGCAGAGGCGGCCCGCGAGCGGGTGGAATCCGCGGCGGCCAAGAGCATAGAACGCGGCGCCACCGACGGCAACCTCGACGAGATGGTCTCCCGGCTCTCGGTCACGGTCGACTACGACGACTTCAAGGACCGCCATCTGGTCATCGAGGCCGTTCCGGAGGACTGGGACCTGAAGGTCGCCTCGCTGCGGGGGATCGAGGAACGGCTCGACGACGACGCCTACCTCGCCTCCAACACGTCCTCCATCTCGGTCAACGCGCTGGCCCGTGAGCTGCAGCGCCCGCACAACTTCCTGGGCCTGCATTTCTTCAACCCGGTGCCGGCGTCCACCCTGATCGAGGTCGTCCTCGGCGAGCACACCTCCGAGCCGCTGGCCCAGGCGGCCCGCGGCTGGGTCGAGGCGCTGGGCAAGACCGCCGTCGTCGTCAATGACGCCCCCGGCTTCGCGTCCTCACGGCTGGGCGTCGCGATTGCCCTCGAGGCGATGCGCATGGTGGAGGAGGGCGTGGCGTCCGCCGAGGACATCGACAACGCCATGGTCCTGGGCTACAAGCACCCCACCGGACCCCTGCGGACCACGGACATCGTGGGCCTGGACGTCCGCCTCGGCATCGCCGAATACCTCGCCTCCACCCTGGGCGAGCGTTTCGCCCCGCCGCAGATCCTGCGCGACAAAGTGGCCCGCGGCGAACTCGGACGCAAGTCCGGCAAGGGCTTCTTCGACTGGACCGACTGAGGCCAGCGGGGTTAGTCGAGGATCCCGACGATGTAGCCGACAAAGAAGAGCAGCACGAACAGCACCACCACGGCGATCATGATGATCCAGAGGTATTGCGCGAAACCGCGGTCCTCGGGGATCCGCGGTCCCTGCGGTCCCACCGAGGTTCCTTCCCCCGGGGGTGTCTCACCGGGCGGAACGCCGCCGCCCGGCTCAAGGCCGGTGAGGTTGTTGTCAGCGGGATCCGGATTCTGGGATGTCATGGTGTGCTCCTATTCCCCACCGCGTTCCCCACCGCGCCGCTGCTGCGATGCCTGGGAGTCGAGGGTCTTTTTCATGCCGTCCATGGCGGGGCCGGCCAGGGAGCGGAACGCCGGCCGGACGAAGGGTTCGGCGACCTTGAGCAAGCCCTTGAGCTGGAACTCCGCCGTGTACTTCACCTCGGAGCCCGTCCCCGCCGGCGCCACGTCGATGGTGTCCACGGAGATGACCGACTTGTTCTCGCCGCGCAGCGTGATGCGGTTTGCCGTCAGCTCGGTCACCTCGTAGGTCAGTGCCTGGCGCTTGCCGCGGAACTCGGCCTCTGCGTGGTACCGGTGCCCGACGGCGACCGGCCCCTCGGAGAGCTTGTCCACCACGGGGGTCCCGGGGTCCCACTCCGGGGTGTGCTCGAACGCTGACAGGTAGTCGAAGGCCCGGGCGGGCTCCAGGGCGGTATGGACGGTGCCGGTAACTGTGATCATGGCCCCAGCCTAACGAGAACCCTAGGATGGTGCGGTGACTTCCTTGGACCGGCCCGCGATCGCCCCCATCACCCTGACCGGCAAATTCGTCGTCCTCGAGCCGCTGAGCCCGGACCACCACGACGGCCTCGTCGAGGCGGCGCGCGACGGCGAACTGTGGCGCCTCTGGTACACGTCCGTACCCGGCCCGGAGCAGATGGCCGCCGAGATCGAGCGGCGGCTTGCCCTGCAGGACAGCGGCTCCATGCTGCCCTTCACCACGCGGCTGATGGACCCCGCCACCGGCGGACCGGGCCGGGTGATCGGCATGACCACCTACATGAACATCGACGCCGCCACGCCCCGGGTGGAGATCGGTTCCACCTGGAACGCGGCGTCAACGCACGGCAGCGGCAGCAACCCGGACTCCAAGTTGCTGCTGCTGCGGCACGCCTTCGAAACGCTGGGCTGCCCCGCCGTCGAGTTCCGGACGCACTGGCTCAACCACCAGTCCCGCGAGGCGATCGCGCGGCTGGGCGCCAAACAGGACGGTGTGCTCCGCAGCCACACCCGCAGCAGCGACGGCGCGCTGCGGGACACCGTGGTGTTTTCCATCCTGGAACACGAGTGGCCCATGGTCCGGAACGCCCTGGAGTCCAGGCTGGTCAGGCGGTAAAGGCCGGCCGGCCTGGACCAGGGTGCCCTAACGAACCGAGAAGGCCCCGGCGGCGCTCATCGACGCGTAGTACGCCTTGTAGCCGGCAGCGTTCGGGTGGAAGTTGTCCGCGCTGCCCAGGTTGGCGTAGTCGAGGTTGATCCACGGTTGGTTCGTCTTCGAGTTGATGCCGTGGCCGGCGAAAGCGGCCCTGACGTCGACGTACTCCGCACCGTTGGCCAGGGCGGCGCCGGCGATGGAGCCGTTCAGCCCGTCAGCCAGCTGTGTGGCCTGGGCGATGAAAACGGACATCGGATCGTCCGTGTTGAGGGGTACCGGATCGTAGAGGTAGGGGTAGCCGGTCACGACAATCTCGGCGTTGGGCGCGGCGGCCTTCACACTCCGGATCATCGAGGCCACCTCCGCGGCCAGCTGGCCGCTGCCGATCATGACCGCCGCGTCGGCGCTGGCTTTATCGCACGCTGCGGCCGCCGCTTCGGTGGGATTGACCATGGCCGCGCCGCAGGCCGTGACGATGGCGCCGAACCCGAGGTTGTTGCCGCCGGCCGTAATGGTCACGAGCTCCGTGCTCCTGTTCAGCCGACCCAGCTGGCTGCTCACGACGTCCTGGGTCGTCTTGCCGCTGCAGGCCGCGTTCTTGACCAGCTTGACGGCCTTGGTGTCAGCCGCGAGTTCGGAATAGGTGTTATCACTGCGGTAACAGTTATCCAGGTACGGTCCCGCGCCCTGTCCGGCGGCGTACGAGTCACCCAGCGCGACGTACGTTGTCTTGTCCACCGCCTGCGCGGGGACCGCCGCCAGTCCGGCCGCCATGGCCAGGGTGGCGAGACCGGCCCCCAAAGCCGTTCGCCGGCGTCGAAGTTTCAGAGTTCCCATGGTGTTTCCCCTCAGTAGCACGCTGGTTCAGCGCCCCGTGCCGTGATGAGGAGTCAGTCCCGGCGGCCGGCGAGCTGAAAAAAGAGCCCGGCGGCTACCGGGTTCAACGCCACTTTAGTCGCGAGCCTGAACCCGGCACCATGCCCCAGGCGCCCGTCGGGGCGAACTTTCGGAAAATTCTGCCCGTGGCTCGGCCACGGCGCGTGTGCTTAGCTGTCAGGATGACGATTCCTGCCGTGCCCGGTGGCCCAGCCCGGGGGAGTGCGCCGCCCGGAGCCATGGACTGGGACGGGGCGGTCAACGCCTGGCACGTCGCCGGCAGTGTGTTTCGGATGGGACGCCGCGAGTGGCTCACCGACGCCGGGTGGCAGCAGGCGTACGACGGCGGCATCCGGACCGTCATTGACCTCCGCAACCCGGCCGAGATCCGCCGCCGCGAAACGGATCCCCGGGTCAGCGCCGGAACCCTGGCGGCGTTCGACGTCGTGCACGCCCCCACCGAGGACCCCGGCAACAGCGAATTCCGTGAGCTCTGCGTCCCCTACCTGAACGATCCGGCGTCGTACGCGGATAACGCCCGGATCTTCCCCGAGAAACTAGCCGGGGTCTTTAAAGCCGTGGCGCGGGCGCGCGGCGGCGTCGTGATCCACTGCTCGGCCGGCCGGGACCGCAGCGGGATGATCGCGGCGATGCTCCAGGACCTCGCCGGGGCCGGTGAAGACGCCATTGCCAGGGGCTACGAGCTGGCCGTGCGTGGCATCAACGAACACCACCGCATGTCGGCGGTCCCGCATCCGCACGAGCGGTATCTGCCCGAGGAGGTCCTCGCGCCGCTGCTCGAAACACGGCGGGAAAGCCTGCTGCGTTTTGTGCGCCACGTGAAGACTGGGGAGTTCCTGCGCCACAATGGGGTAACGGATCCGGAGGTGTCTGCCATTCTGGCTAAATTGGGGCGCTAGAGTAACCCGGGTGAAGACACCGAAGTTTCAGCTGACTGTGCGGGCGGTGGCGGCTGCCGCCCTCGCGCTCGCTGGCTCGTTCCACGCCCTGCCCGCGCTCGCCGAAATTGGGGTACCGGAACCCGTTTCGACAGCTTCGACAGCCTCGCCGGCGGCGGACTCCAGTTTTGCGGCGCGGGTTGAGCCGACGACGGGTGGCGCGGTTCCTGCGACGGTGCCGGCAGCGGTCCCGAACATCAGCGCCGCAGGACTGGCCGAAGCCCTCCGGCGCGACCTCGGCATGACGCTCGAGGAGTTCAACGCGGCGGGCCAGCTGGGCCGGACCGCGGCCGATGCCCTTCCGTCCGTGCAGGAGCTCCCCGGCTACCAGGGCATCCGCCTGCAGGACGGCCAGATCCTCGTCGAGGGCAGCGGCGCCGGGCTGCAGGCCCGGGTGGATGAACTGAACGGGTCCGGTAGCGCGGCAGTGTTTGTGCTCGTCGCACCGGCTGTTGAAGCCCCCACCACTGCGGCCGTCGCGGCCCCCACTACTCCGGGCGCTGACGCCTCGACTGCTCCGGCGGATGAGCCTTCCGCCGGACCCTCCACCGCCGCCACGGCCGCGTCCTCCGCCGAGCCCACAGCCGCCTCCTCCGCCGCCCCGTCGGCCGCTTCCTCCGCCGCCTCGTCGGCCGTTCCCACACCTGCCGAGCTGCTCGCGTCCAGCACCGATCAGCTGTTCCAGGCATACGTCCGCGAGGTCGGTCCGGCCGGACTGCAGGCCGTGGCCTACTCCGGGGGCAACTTCGTCATCCGCACCGGCGGCACGAACGCGGCCGAAGCCGGCCCGACGCAGGTCCCGGATCAGCAAGCCGCACTCGACCAGCGAACCGCACCGGATCAGCAAGCCGCGCCCGACCAGCAGTCTGCCACGGAGCCCGGGCCCGCGGCCACAGCCACGGCGCCCGGGAAGATCTCCCCGGCTGACTTCGTAGCTCGCTACGCCAACGTCCAGCTGGAGCAGGGCTCCCCGGTCACCACCGAAGCGGATGTTTTCGGCGGGGAGGGAATCGCCATAGACCGGCGGACCATCTGCTCGACGGGTTTTGGCGCGTTCAGCGCGGCGGGACTTCCGGTTGTGCTGACGGCGGGGCACTGCGCCGAGGACGGCGCGGCTCTGATCGCGGAGCTTGAGCCGCCGACCTCTGCCACGGCGGGCGGGTCGGCGCCCGGGTCGGGCATGCTCGCCCCGCTCGGCAGTTTCGGCTTCAGCCAGTTCGGCGGACCGCTGAACTCCTGGATCACAGGCACCGAAGACATTCCTGGCAACGTGGGCACCGACATCGCCGTCATCGAGGATCTCGACGGCCGCATCAACCTGCAGCCGGCCGCGACTACCTGGGCCGACGCAGCGAACCCGGGCGCCACCGCCGTGAAGATCATCGGCATGGTGGCCCCGTTCGAGGGCCAGGAAGTGTGCCGCTCCGGACGGACCGCGGGTTGGTCCTGCGGCCAGGTGGAGGAAACCGGCGTCTACGTGGTGGGCGGACGAACCACCGCAACCGCAGACCTTCGGGCCTTCCGCGGTTTCCTGTCCAGGAACGTCCAGTCCCGCGGGGGAGACTCCGGAGGACCCTGGATCAGCGGCAACTTCGCCGTCGGCACCCATTCGGCCGGCGAGACGTCGGGGGAGAACTTCGCCATCGCCACGACCCTTGAGGACGCCCTCACCAAGTTCCCGACCCCCGTGCAGCTCCAGCTGTTCCTTAACAAGCCCGAGCTCGCGGCGCCGGAAGACCTGAAGGTTCTGGCCGGCCAACCCATCACGGGCCGGGTCCTCGCGGGCCCGGCGTCGGCGGTTGCCGCCAACTCGCAGGTCCGCGTCACTTTTGATGAGCCAGCTGACCAGGAAACGCTCGAAGTGCCGGTCGACGCTGCCGGCAACTGGTCCTTCCCCGCACCCGAGAGCAACGGCAGGATGAAATTCACGGCGGAAACGGTGAACGGCTTCAGCCGCTCCGGCGAAGTTTCCCTGGCGGTCGAGGTCACAGACCTGGACGCCCCGGAGATCGCCACCCCGGCCGAGGGCGCGGCGCTGGAGAGTGTGACCCGCATCGACGGCACCGGAACCCCCGGGCTCACGGTGAAGCTCACCGGCGACATCAGCGGTTCAGCAGTCGTCGGGGCGGACGGCCAATGGACCGTGCCCGTCGAGGACGCCGAACCCGGCCGGTTCACCATCAGCGCCGTCCAGACATCCCCGGGCAAGGCCGACAGCCCCTCGGTCAGCCGGACCTTCACCATTGAGGCTCCGGTCGTCGTGCCGGTCGAGCCTGTCGTGCCGGCCGAGCCCCTTGTGCCGGCTGAGCCCGCTGTGCCGGTCGAGCCCTTCGTACCGACAGAACCTGTGGTCCCGGTCGAGCCCGTTGTGCCCGCAGGGATCGTTGTCCCGCCCGCGGCACTGGCGGCCCCCGCGGATCCTGCGGAGGCCGTGACCCCGGTCCTTCCGGCCGCCTCCGGCCAGCTGCCGAACACCGGCGCCGGTTCCCTGCTCCCGACGGCGGGACTTGCCGGCGGTGCGATCCTGCTCGGCGGCGTCCTCTTGGCCGCCACACGACGCCGGACGGTCCGCTAAACCGCGCCGGACCCTAACTACCGCCGCGCGGTCCGCTAACCACCGCCGCGGGGCGCCGGGCGGAGCCATCCGGCTGCCGCCCGGCGTCGTGCGGTCCGTTAGCTGCCGCCGTCGGCCGCCGCCGCTACTGGAAGTCAGCCAGCCAGAGGTCCGGGCCGAACACCTCGTACTGGATGTCCTTGGCGGGCACGCCGCCGGCCACCAGCGCGCTGCGGACGGACTTCAGGAACGGCAGGGGACCGCAGAGGTAGTACTCGGCGTCGTCGGGGAGGTCCACCGCTCCGACGTCCATGAAGCCGGAGAACTCGGAGCCGGACGCCGACCCGCCCACGGTGGTGTTCAGGAACCAGGTCTTCAGCGTCCCGTCGGGCAGCGCGGCCAGGTCCTCCCGGACCTGCCCCCGGAGCGGGAAGGACTCCTCGCTGTCATCGGCGTGCAGCAGCATCACCTGCCGCTGGGAGCCGGACTTCACGAGGTGCGAGAGCATGCCGGCCATCGGGGTGATCCCGATTCCCGCGCTGGCCAGGACCAGGGGCCGGTCCGTGTACTCCATCACCACGTCACCGAACGGTGCCGAGAGGACCACCTCGTCGCCCACCTGGACTTCGTTGTGGAGCAGGTTGGACATCTCGCCGTCGGGGGTCTCGAGCCCGTGGACCCGCTTCACCGCGAACTGGCGGTGCTGCCCGTCGTCGGCCTTCGTCAGGCTGTACTGCCGGGGCTGGTGCACGCCGTCGTGCATGCGCATTTTGATCGTGACGTACTGCCCCGGCAGGGACGGTTTGACCTCGCGCTCGTCGACCCGCTCGACCACGAACCGGACCACGTCGTCCGTCTCCTGGATCCGCTCGACCACCCGCCAGGTCCGCCAGATTGTGTCCGGGGTGAGGTGGACCGCGTTGTACAGCCCGCGTTCCTTGTTGATCAGCATGTTCGCCATCAGCCAGTAGACCTCGTCCCAGGCTGCGGCGACGTCGGGGGTGACGGCATCGCCCAGCACATCCACGATGGCCCACATGAGGTGGTCGTGGACAACCTGGTACTGGTCCGGGCTCAGCCCCAGCGAGACGTGTTTGTGCGCGACGCGTGAGAGGAGGTGGTCCGGGATCTGGTCCACGTTGTCCACAAGCAGCCCGGCGAACGCCGCGATGGACCCGGCGAGGGCCTGCTGCTGGCGGCCGTCCGCCTGGTTCCCCCGGTTGAAGAGCCCGTCCAGGAGGTCCGGCCGCGCTTCGAACATGTGTTTGTAGAAGCGTTTGGCGATCTCCTCGATGTGCTCGCCGACGACAGGCAGCGTTGCCTTGATGACGGGAAGTGAGGTGTCTGAGAGCATGGTGGATCCCTTCCGGTGCGACCGGTATTACCCGGCGGTGTCGGGTGAATCAGCACTTCCAAGCTAACAGTCCGGGTCCGGGGCGTTGCGGGTACATCGGCCCTACATCAGCGGGCGGGACCGGTGTACGCAGGACCGGCAGCGCATCCCCTGCGGGACGCGCTGCTGGTCAGCTCTTCAGGGCCGGGCCGGCGCCTCGGTCATCAAACGCCTCACCGGCCATCAGCGGCTCAGTGCCGGTCGTGGTCGCGCCATTTGGCCGAGTCGACCACCTGGACGGCCACGCCGAGCGTGTCGTCCTCCAGGCTGCCCCAGGCGTACACAATCGTGTTCTTGCCCTCCTCGACCGGAACATCCGCCGGGCCGATCAGGGCCTCGGTGGTGCCGGCGGCCGCAACCGAGGCGGACACCGTTCCGGCCTCCAGCGTCAGCACCTCCTGCTCGGGGTTCTCCAGGTCCTCGATCACCGCGGTGTCGCCGGCAAGGACGTCGACGGCGGGCGCCGCCGCCACGTGCCGGACGGTCAGCCTGCCCTCGCCCTCGGGACTGGGCCGGGTGGTGTTCTTGAACAGGGTGGCGGTGGGGTCCCCGTCGGCATCCAGGTGCGCGACGGCGGTGTAGTTCCGGCCCTCCTTGAGATGGACCTTGACCGGGCCGATCACTGGATTGTCGGCGCTGGTGGCGTCGGAGGCCGTGATGGCGATCTTGTAGCTGCCGCCGTCGAGCTCCAGCGGGCCGGCGAGATCGCCGGGCTCGAAGTCATCCAGGGTGAGCTTGCCGTCCACCCACACATCCACGGTCAGGCCAGGGACGCCATGCAGGACGGACAGGAGGGCATCGTCGCTGTGGCGCCCGCCGCCGTCGTGCTTCCCGCCGGCCTGGGCGGGGGCGGCGAAGGCGAGTGCCGCCACCATGGACACGGCCCCGGCGGCATAAACGGTTTTGCGCATTTCAAACTCCTCGTTGAGTTGCCCGGATCCGGGCGGTGATTTGCTTACACCGTTACTACCGGCCGGGGGCGCTGTTTGGATGCAGCCGGCGGGATTTTTGCCCTGTTCGCCCGCTCAGCCCTTGCGGTCCAGCAGCAGGTTCGTGATCCGCAGCGTGCAGAGCCGTTCGCCGGCGGCGTTGCTGATCAGCACCTCGTGGGTGGTGATGGTGCCGCCGAGGTGGATCGGGGTCGCGGTGATCGTGATGAGCCCCTCGCGGGCGGACTTGTGGTGGGTGGCGGAGACGTCCACGCCGACGGCGGTCTTGCCCAGCGTGCTGGCGTGGATGACCGCGGCCCAGGAGCCCACCGCCTCCCCGACCGCCAGCGACGCGCCGCCGTGCAGCAGCCCGAAGGACTGCCGGTTGCCCTCCACCGGCATGGTGGCGACGACCCGTTCGACGGATTCCTCGACGATCTTCACGCCCATTTTCTCGTCGAGTTCGCCGAGGGTGATCTTCCACAGCTCGGTACTGCGGGGTTCGGGCGTCATAACGTCTCCTCTGTGGCCGGAAATCCAGGGGTCCCGGCGGGTCAGTGCCGCCGCAGCTAGTGTGCGGCAGGCCTCATTCATGTACTGTAGACATATTACCGAACGGACGGTCAGTAATGCTGGCCGTGTTGATCTTGCCCCTGTTGGAAGGACCCGTCAACGATGACCACCACTGCAACTGCTCCGGAACCCACAGTAGACACTGTCGAGATCGTTCCCAGCTTCATCAGGGATTCCTGGTGGACCCCCGACGCCGGCTCCGCGGCCGGCGCCGCCTCCGTCCTGGACGCGAGCACGGGTGAACTCCTCGCCAAGGTGAGCACCGAAGGACTCGACCTCGCCGCCGTCGTGGAGTACGGACGCACCACGGGCCAGGCGGAACTCGGCAAGCTGACCTTCCACCAGCGCGCGCTCAAGCTCAAGGAGCTCGCGCAGTACCTGAACGGCCGCCGCGAGGAGTTCTACGCGCTCTCCGCCCAGACCGGCGCCACCAAGATCGACTCGATGGTCGACATCGACGGCGGCATCGGCGTGCTCTTCACCTTCGGCTCCAAGGGCCGGCGCGAACTGCCCAACGCCCAGGTGATCGTGGACGGTCCCATGGAGGTGCTGTCCAAGGACGGCTCCTTCGCCGGCGAGCACATCTACACCCGCATCCCCGGCGTCGCCGTGCAGATCAACGCCTTCAACTTCCCGGTCTGGGGCATGCTCGAGAAGCTGGCCCCCGCGTTCATTGCCGGCGTGCCCACGATCGTCAAACCCGCCACCCCCACCGGCTACGTCACCGCCGCCGTGGTCCGGGCAATGATCGAATCCGGCATTCTGCCCAAGGGCTCGCTGCAGCTGATTTCCGGCTCGGTCCGCACCATGCTGGACCACCTCGACTACCGCGACATCGTGGCCTTCACCGGCTCCGCGTCGACCGCCAACACGCTCAAGTCCCACGTCAACGTGGTCAAGGGCGGGGTCCGCTTCACCTCGGAAACCGACTCCCTGAACGCCTCGATCCTGGGCCCGGACGCCGTCAAGGGCACCCCGGAGTTCGACGCCTTCATCAAGTCCCTCGTCACCGAGATGACCGCCAAGGCCGGCCAGAAGTGCACCTCGATCCGCCGCGCCATCGTGCCGCAGGAGCTGGTGCAGGACGTCGTCACCGCCGTCGGGGAGCGGATCCAGCAGCGCGTGGTCCTCGGTGACCCGCGCGCCGAGGGCGTCAACATGGGCGCCCTGGCATCCCTGGAGCAGCTCGCCGATGTGCGCGCGGCCGTCCAGTCCATGCTCGACGCCGGCGGCGAACTCGCCTACGGCACGCTCGACTCGCCGAAGGTCACCAGCGCGGACGGCACGGTCGGCGTCGTCGACGACGGCGCGTTTATGTCCCCGGTGCTGCTGAGCTGGGCTGATCCGGAGGCCGACGAGGTCCACTCGCTCGAAGCCTTCGGCCCGGTCTCCTCGGTGATCGGCTACACGGACCTGGCCGACGCCGTCCGCCTCGCCGCCCGCGGTGGCGGCTCGCTCGTCGCCTCGGTCTGCACCAACGACCCCGACGTCGCCCGCGAACTCGTCACCGGCATCGCCGCCCACCACGGCCGCGTGCACATGCTCAACCGCGAGGACGCCCGCAGCTCCACCGGCCACGGCTCACCCGTCCCGCACCTGGTCCACGGCGGACCCGGCCGCGCCGGCGGCGGCGAGGAGCTCGGCGGCATCCGCTCCGTGCTGCACCACATGCAGCGCACCGCCATCCAGGGCTCACCGAACATGCTGACCGCGGTCACCGGCGTCTGGCACACCGGCGCCGACCGCAACTTCACGCTCGAGACCGAGGGCCAGCACCCGTTCCGGAAGCACCTGAGCACCCTGCACATCGGGGACGCGATCCGCTCCGAGCTGCGCGAAGTGACCCTGGACGAGATCACGAAGTTCGCCAACTCCACCGGCGACACCTTCTACGCCCACACCAACCAGGCCGCCGCCGAGGCGAACCCGTTCTTCCCGGGCATCGTCGCGCACGGCTACCTGCTGCTGGCCTGGGGCGCCGGGCTGTTCGTGGAGCCCGCGCCGGGCCCCGTGCTGGCCAACTACGGCCTGGAAAGCCTGCGCTTCATCACTCCGGTGGCCGCGGGCGATTCCATCCGGGTCACCCTGACCGCGAAGAAGATCACCCCGCGCGAGACCGACGAGTACGGCGAGGTGGCCTGGGACGCCGTCCTGACCAACCAGAACGACGAGATCGTGGCCACCTACGACGTCCTCACCCTCGTGGAGAAATAAGCACCCCCTGACGCTCCCGCACGTGTGGCAGTTCCGGTGCTGACGCTCCCGCACGTGTGGCGGTGCCGGTGCTGACGCTCTCGCACGTGTGGCGGTTCCGGTGCTGACGCTCCCGCCGAGGTGAGATTACGCGCCCATTGTCCGCGTGGACATGGGCGCGAAGTCTCACCTCGGCGCGTAGATTTGCAGGCTCTTTCGGCCCCGCTCCGGCGTAAAATTTTCTACGTAGGAGGTGGCGAAATGACCCTAGTTTTGAACAAAGCCACAACAGTCCTGCCGGTCGATGATCTAGAGCGCGCCCACCGCTTCTATGCGGAAACCTTGGGCCTCCCGCTCCGCGGCAAGGCAGACGACGGAAGCGAACTATATGGCAGCGAAGGCGGCCCCATGCTGCAGTTGATGCCCGTCAGGGACGGAAAGCATTCCGAGCACACGACCCTGAGTTTTGAAGTCTCCGAGATTGAGCGGACCGTCCAGGAGATGGAAGCCAAGGGCGTCCAGTTCCAGGACTACGACCTGCCGGATCTCAAGACCGAGAACCACATTTGTACAACGGATTCCGAGAAGTGCGCCTGGTTCATGGACACCGAGCACAACATCCTCTGCGTTCACGAGAACCTCACCTCACCGGTGGATTACCAGCTCTAACCGGCGCATCCCAGGAGTCGAATCCTGATAGCGCCCCGGCCCGCGCCGGGGCGCTTTTCCGTGCTGCGGGGCGATACTGCGGTGCTGGTGGGCGTGCTCCTTGAGGTTCTTGGCTGGCGCACCGCCGGGGCCGTCTGCCGTCCGGGGGCACTTTGACCCGGATCCACCGGGCTTCAAGGCCGAAATCGGCGCTGCGGCCTTCAAAGTGCCCCCGGACCGCTCATGCCGGACGCCTGCCGCGGCCGTCAGGGCGCCCCGGCCCGCTCAAGCCTGACCCGCGCTGCAGCCGTCAGGGCGCCCCGGGAGCGCTGGGGCGGGACCACGGCGTCACCGGGCGCGGCTGGAGCACGCCGTCGACTGTCAGGTCCACCCGTTCGTTGAAGAAGCTGATGAGGCCGTGGATCTGGGCGGCGTCGAGGTACCTCCGGTCGTAGCTCCACGCGAGGTTCCTGCCCTCCGCGGAATCCGGGTAGCTCCAATAGCTCGCCTGGCCCTTGTACGGGCACACCGTCCGCTTCGGACTCTCCTCCAGCAGGTCCAGCCGCACATCCGCCGGCGGGATGTAGTACCGCACCGGGAGCAGCGTCTCGTAGAGCAGCTGCGCGCCGTTCGTGCTGGCCAGCGTCACGCCGTCGAGCGCCACCTGCACTTCCACGGAGGACGCGCGGATATCAACCCGGTGGAACGGATCACGGGGGTGGCCGATAATCTCCTCGTCGTCCTCGAGCCAGTCGAAGGCCTTAAAGTCCAGGATGACGTAGCCGGCCAGGTCGGGGTCCTCGGGGCGGAAGGCGGCCCGGGGAGCCGTCGCCGCTGGCGTCACGACGTCGAGTTCCCCGCCGGCCGTGGTGTGCTTGCCAAACGATGTGGAGGGGTCGAGCGACGTCGGGGCCGCGCCTTTCCGGATGGCGACGGGGTGTTCCTCGACCGACGCCGCCGGCAGGGCCGGTGACGCGAGCTCCGCCAGCAGTTCCTGCTCCGGCACCGCGTAGATGGGGGTGATCCGCCGCGGTTCCCAGATCAGGTAGGCCTGCACGGTGTCGACGACGGCGGTCCCGTCGAGGCTCGCGCGGACCCTCTTGGCTGTGGGCTCGTAACGCAACTCGGGAAAGGCGCCTAAGAGCACCGTGGATAGTCTCGTGGCCATTCCCCCAGCGTGGCCCCGGCGCCAGGTGCCGTCAATGGGGGCCGGACCTCACCAGCGTGGTGGCCGTGACCTGGGCGGAGGTGTCGCCGGGCCCTCTGCCGCCCGGGGGCACATTGAACGGACACACGGGTCTATGAGGGCAAAACCTGTGCCGAGGCCCTCAAAGTGCCCCCGGACCGCTGGTGCCTTGGCCGGACGCCGTCACAGCGACCGCGGGACTGCGGAACCGTGGACGTTTGGGGGCGCGCGGGGGGGTCGGGAGGTGAAGGGAAGGCGAAGGTGCCGCGACCTGTGGAGGAGGCTGGTCCTCGGCAGCGAGGTGGGCCCAGGCCCGGTGGCCCCTGCCCGGCGGGCCCTGGCGCTACTGCGGGGCGTGGAGGCCGTGGAAGGCCATGGTGATGACGTCGTCGGCCAGTTTCTCGGGGGAGAGGGAGCCGCCGGGTTTGTACCACTCGACGATGGAGTTGATGGTGCCGAAGAGCAGACGGGTGACGGTGCGGGGGTCGATGTCCTGGCGGAGTGAGCCCTCGTCGCGGGCGGCGGAAATCAGGGCCGCGACCTTGTGGTCGAAGGTGCGCCGGCGTTCCATCGCGTCGCGTTCGATCTCGGTGTTGCCGCGCAGGCGCAGCAGCAGGGTGACGAAGGGGAGGCGCTCCACCAGCACCGAGATGGTCTCGCGGAGGACGAACTCCAGCCGGGCCTCGGCGGTGCCGGTCTGGGCCTGGGGCTGGTCCAGGATGGCCTCGAGGCCGCCCAGGGCGTGGTCCAGCGCGAGCTTCAGGAGATCGCCCTTGGACGGCACGTGGTGGTAGATCGCGGACTTCGAGATGCCCAGGTTTTCAGCAAGGATGCCCATGGACGTGGCGTCGTAGCCGTGGCGGTTGAAGACGTCCACAGCGATCACCAGGACCGACTGCTGGTCATAACCGGGGCGGCCGCGTTTGGTGTTGGTTGCTGTTGTGGGCATAGTCGCTAGTTTCTCACGATCGGGAGATCAGTCAGCCCGCCGGGGCGGCCCGGGTGGGCCGGCCGGCGGGCTGGACTTCATATGGTCAGGCCTTGGGACGCAGGTCGTAGATCCGGCGGAGCTTGCCGTTGGACCGCTCCAGGGAGCCGGGCTCGACGACGTCGACGGCGCAGGAGGAGCCGACGTGGATCTTGATCTGCTGCTGCAGGGCCTTGGCCGCGGCCGCACCGCTCTCGATCGTGACGGACTCGCGGCGTTCAATCTTGACGGTCATCTGGTCCATCCGATGGCCCTCGGGGCGGGTGAGCTCGAGCTGGAAGTGCGGGCTCAGCTCGGGGATCCGCAGCGCGATCTCCTCGATCTGCGAGGGGAACAGGTTCACACCGCGCAGGATGATCATGTCGTCGCTGCGGCCGGTGATGCGGCCCATGCGGCGGTGCGCGGGGCGGGCGGTGCCGGGTAGCAGCCGGGTGAGGTCCTTGGTGCGGTACCGGATGATCGGCAGCGCTTCCTTGGTGAGCGACGTGAAGACCAGCTCGCCGTGTGCGCCGTCGTCCAGGACCACGGAGGGGTCGAAGGCGTCGATGATTTCGGGGCGGAAGTGGTCCTCCCAGATGTGGCTGCCGTCCTGGGTTTCCACGGCCTCGCCGGCAACGCCCGGGCCCATGACCTCGGAGAGCCCATAGATGTCGCAGGCCTTGAGGTTCATGGTCACTTCGAGCTCGTGGCGCATTTCCTCGGTCCACGGTTCGGCGCCCAGCACGGCGTACTTGAGCGAGGTGGAGGCCGGGTCGATGCCCTGCTTCATCATCGCATCGGCGATGGTCAGCAGGTAGGTCGGGGTGGCCAGGATCGCGTCGGGCTTGAAGTCCTGGATGAGGGTGATCTGGCGTTCGGTCTGGCCGCCCGAGATCGGGATGACCGTGCAGCCGAGGGCCTCGGCGCCGGCGTGGGCGCCCATGCCGCCGGTGAACAGGCCGTAGCCGTAGGCGTTGTGGACCTTCATGCCGGGCCGGACGCCGGAGGCGCGCAGGGAGCGTGCCACGAGCTTGGCCCAGTCGGCGAGGTCCTTCTTGGTGTAGCCGACGACGGTGGCGCGGCCGGTGGTGCCGGAGCTTGCGTGGATGCGGGCCACCTCGTGCTGCGGGACGGCGAACATGCCGAAGGGGTACTCCAGGCGGAGGTCTTCCTTGGTGGTGAAGGGGAACTTGCCCAGGTCGGAGAGCTCGTGGAGGTCCGTGGGGTGGACACCGGCCTCGTCGAACTTGCGCTTGTACAGGGGCACACGGTCGTAGGCGTAGGCCACGGTGTGCTGCAGGCGGCTCAGCTGCAGGGCCTCGAGCTCGTCGCGGGAGATGGTTTCTTCGCGGTCCAGGACAGCATCACTGGTGGGTGCGACAGTTTCTTGGGTCATCTGGGGTTCCCTGTTTCTATTTCTTGGAGATGGTGCGGCTGCGGCCGCGGAACTCGGCGACGAGTTCGCCCGGGAGGATGTCGGTGGGGAGTTCGCCCGGAACCGTGGCGGCCGTGGCGGCCTGCGCCGTGCCGGCGGGTGCGTGGGCTGCGCCGGCGGGGGCGGGCGCTGTGCCCGGTGCGGTGCCCGCGACCGGATCGGCGGCGTAGATCTGGATGTCGTAGAGGCCGCTGCGTCCGGTGCTGGCGCGGCGGTTGGCGACGGCGGTCAGCACCTGGCCGCGGAACGCCGGCTTGAGGAAGTTGATATCGACGCCGGACGCCACCGTGATGGTGCCTTCGTCCGCAGGAGCCGGGTTGGCCGGGTTGCAGGCCAGCGCGAAGGCGGTGTCGCCGAAGGCGAAGATCATTCCGCCGTGGGCCATGCCGAAGCCGTTCAGCATTTCCTGCCGGAGCGTCATGCGGATCGTGGCATGTCCGTCGTCCAGTGCCACTACTTCGATGCCCATCCATTCCGAGGCGGGGTCGTCTTTAAGGATGGGGTGGGTGTCACCGGAAATCGTCAGTTCAGCCATGCGTCATTGCCTCCAGCTTTATTTACCGAATGTTCATTAGGTAATCCCATTTGGGGGCCTTCTGTCAAGAGCTGGCGGGCGTATGAAGCTCTCGGCGGACAGGTTGGCGAGACACGAACGAGCGTACGTCTTGACTCGGTGGTGCGGAGGCAACATACTGAAGTCGGGCCCCGGCGGCAATGACGAGCCGGCGGCAATTTGAAAATCTCAGGAGGGGATGTGCCATGACCGACGTGGTCTTTGATATCAACCGCAACGTGGACTTGTTCCGTGTAAACCGAGCCGACGAACTCGCGGCCGCACCGGGCCAGACGCTGAATGCCCGCCGCATCTCCGGAGTCAGCAAGGAAAACAGCCCTGCTGAGCGCCTCTGGTTCGGCAAGGTCCACACCGGTCCCGGCGAGATCTCGCAAGCCCACCACCATGGGGAGGCCGATACGGGAGGCTACGTGCTCAAGGGCCGGGGCTTCATCCGCTACGGCGAGGGTTACGGCGAGATCGTCTACCTCAATGAGGGTGACTTCGTCTTCGTGCCGCCCTACATGCCGCACATCGAAGGCAACGCCAGCATGACCGAGGAACTGATCTGGATGACCACGCGCACGCCGGACAACATCGTGGTCAACCTGCACGACCAGGACGTTGTGGAGCTCGAAATCGACTACATCTCCTAGGCGACTACTAGGACATAGACAGGGGCGGCTGCCGGAAGGCAGCCGCCCCTTTCTGTGCGTCGGGCCTGTGCGTCGGTTCTGGGCCGTCAGGCGGTTGGCTAAAAGGACCGGGGGAGTCCCAGATGCTTCTCGCCGATGTAGTTGCGCGTCATCTCGTCAGTGAGGGGTGCGAACGTGTAGAGCCGGGCATCACGGAAGTAACGCTGCATGGGCAGGCCGCGGAAGAATCCCCACCCAGCCATGATCCGCATGCCGACGTCGGTGGTGGTGGTCGCCGCGTCGGACGCGGCGAGCTTTGCCAAGGCGGACCAGGTCTCGTTCGTGCCCGGGCCGGAGTCGGACGCTTCTGCTGCCTGGCGCAGGAGCAGTCGGGCCGATTCGATCTTCACGCTGGCATCCACCAGGCTGTGCTGGAGGGCCTGGAAGGATCCCACCGGGCGCCCGAAGGCATGCCGTTGGCGGGCCCACCCGATGGCGGTTTCCATGGCCCCACGGGCAATGCCCAGGGCGACAGCTGCCCCATTGAGGCGTTCGCCGTTGAGCGTATCGAGAACTTGCCGGAATCCTTTGTCCACTTCGCCCAGGACGTTCTCCGCCGGGACGCGGACGTCGTCGAGGTAGACGTCGCACTGGGCCAGGCCGCGGATGCCGACGGTGTCGATGATTTCGGTCCGGATGCCGGGGGTCGAGCGGGGGACGAGGAACATGGTGATGCCGTCGATCGCGGAGCGTGTGGTTTCGCTGGTCCGGGCCAGGAGGACGAGGTAGTCCGCGTCCATTGCACCGCCGATCCATTTCTTCTGTCCGGAGATGGAATAGCTTCCGTCCTCCAGCCGGGCCGCGGTGGTCTTCATAGCCCGGGCGACGTCAGTTCCGCCGTCGGGTTCGCTCAGTCCGAAGGACATCTTGGCTTTCCCGGCGTGCAACGGGGCCAGGAACTCCTCCTGCTGCTGGTGGTTGCCGTAGCTGTGAAGGAGCTGGACGCCCATGTACTGCACCACCATGCTGACTCCCACGGATGTGGGCCCGGCGCCGAGCTCCTCCAGAACCACGGCCTGCGCCTGGTGCCCGGGTCCGGGGCCGTAAAGTTCGCCGTCGAGCCTCACAAGGCCGGCGGCAGCAATCTCGTGGAAGAGCTCGCCGTCGTATTCCTCCGCCTCGTCGAACGTGTTGAGTCGTTCCGGGGTGACGTGCTCGGCGAGCGTGGCCCGGACGCGTTTCCGCAGCGTTGCGAATTCGTCGGGCTCGGCGATCTCGGCCGGCGGCGCGGGACGGAAATTGTCCTGGATGGTCATGGCCTACTTCCTTTTCATGATGAAGCTGCTGCTGAACGTCATGACGGTCGAGCCGTCCTGCTTCAGCACCGAGTAGTTGATCTTCCAGATCCCCTGTTCCGGCTTCTTGGTCTCACGGGCCATGTCCACGGTGGCGCTGACGTGGATCGTGTCCCCGATGAACACGGGCGCAAGTGCGCGAACCTCATCCAGCCCCAGCCAGGCAACGACGTTGCTGAAGTAGCCCGTCTGGGTCATCAGTCCCAATCCCAGGGACATCGTCAGGGGGCCATGGGCTATCCGCTGGCCGAACGGCGTCGTGGCCGCGTACGTCTCATCCAGATGCAGCGAGACGAGGTCGCCGGTAAGTCCGGCCCACTGGACCAGGTGCGCATCGGTGATGGTCATGCCTGCTGTCCGGATCACATCGCCTGCCACGAGGTCTTCCCAGTAGTGGTCCGGGCGTCCCTTGGGAAGGGGCGGGGTGGTGCTGGCGGGCCGGGCGTCGTTGCCGTGCATGGTTCTCCTGTTCGGGGTGACTGAGGACGGATGCCTTGGGGAATCGTAAGTCCACCTGCCATAAGACTAGACTAGCGAACGCTTGTTCGTATACTAATAGAGGACAACAACTCTCATTCCTGGAGGCTCAACATGACTGAAGCAACGATCGCCGCGCCCGCACCGGCGCCGGAAGCCGAAGTGCCGGCAGCCACCGTGCACGAACAACTGACCGAGAAGCTGGCCGCTGCCCGCCTCGGTGGTTCGGAGAAGAACCGCAACAAGATCATCGCCTCAGGCAAGCTCCTGGTCCGGCAGCGGCTCGCGATCCTTTTCGATGACGAAAACTACATCGAGGACGGCCTGCTGGCACGCTTCGAGGACGGCCTGCCCGGTGACGCCGTTGTCATCGCCTTCGGCCGCGTCGACGGGCGCGAAGTGTGCGTCATCGCCAATGACTACTCCGTCAAAGCCGGGACCTGGGGCAACAGAACCTTCGAGAAAATCACCCACGCCCAGCAGAAGGCTGATGCAGCCGGCGTCCCGATCGTGTACCTCTTCGACTCCGCCGGCGCGCGCATCGATGAGCAGTTCGAGAGCTTCGCGGGCCGCCACGCCTGGGGCAACATCTTCTACAATCAGGTCCAGATCTCCGGCCGCGTGCCCCAGGTCTGTGCGCTGTTCGGCCCGTCGCCTGCAGGTTCCGCCTACGTTCCGGCCCTCTGCGACATGACCATCATGGTCCGCGGCCATGCCACGGCCTACCTTGGATCGCCGCGACTGGCCGAGATGGTCACCGGCGAGAAAGTCACGCTGGAGGAGATGGGCGGGGCCGAGATGCACTGCACGGTTTCCGGACTCGGTGACGTCCTGGTGGAGAACGACGAGGAGGCCCTCAACGCCATCCGCGTCTGGCTGTCCTTCCTCCCCGCCAACTGGGAAACCCCCGCACCGATGGCACCGGCCATTGAGCCGCGGCCGGGCCGCACGCTGCAGGACATCGTTCCGCTGCGCGAAGCCGAAGTCTTCGACATGGAGGAGTTCGTCGAATCCCTCGTCGACGAAGGGTCCTGGTTCCCCTACAAGGAGCTGTTCGCACCGGAGATGCTGACCGGATTCGCCCGTATCAACGGCCGCTCCGTGGGCCTGGTGGGCAACCAGCCCACGCACATGGGCGGATCCATCTTCCCGAACTCCTCGGACAAGGCCGCGCGCTTCATCTGGATCTGCAACGCCTACAACATCCCCATCGTCTTCCTCGTGGATATCGCCGGCTACATGATCGGTTCCCAGGTGGAACGCGAGGGCATCATCCGCCACGGTGCCAAGATGATCTTCGCGGTGTCCGAGTGCCGGGTCCCGCGCATCACGGTCCTGGTCCGCAAGGCCTACGGTGGCGGTTACCTGGCCATGTCGGGTGCTCCGATGAACCCGGACGCGGTCATTGCGCTGCCGACCGCCCGCCCCGCGCTGATGGGCCCGGACGCCGCCGTCAACGGCATCTACTACAACCAGATCCACGAAATCGAGGACCCGGCCGAGCGCCGAGCGTTCATCCTGGAAAAGCATGCCGAGTACGCGGAAGGCATCGACGTTTTCAAGATCGCCAATGCCAACGCCGTCGAGGCCGTGGTGCCGGCCAACGAGCTGCGCGCCGACCTGACCCGGCGGCTCGGGCTGTACTCCAAGCGCAAGATGATCCCCGTGCAGCGGCGCCAGGCCGTCACCCCGGTCTAAGGCGGAACCAGCATGATCAAGGTCGTGGCCGTCATCAAGGCCAAACCGGAACTGAGCAGGGAGGACTTCCTGCACTTCTGGAACGTGGAACACCCCGCCTACGTCCGGAAGCTGCCGGGCATCCTCCGCTACCGGCAAAACCCGGCGATCGAGCACCGCAAGCCCTGGCCGTACAGCGGCATGGCCGAACTGTGGTTCTCCTCCGTTGCGCACGTGAAAGCCGCCTACGCCGGTCCGGAAGCCAAGGAGCTGTTTGACCACGAGCACCACTTCCTGGAAAGCGTCGAGTGGTTCCTGGCCGAAGAGGTCGAAGTGCCGCTGACGGCAGGGGACTGAGCGTGCCGAAACGCATCACTTACCTGGAGAAACGGGACGGCCTCACCCGGGAAGCGTTCCGCGCCCACTGGTCCACCACGCATGCGGACATCGCCCAAGGACTGCCCGGCGTCACGGACTACCGGCAGAACCATTTGCTGGAATCCACGCCGGGACTCGGGGCAGGGCTGTACAGCGTGGACGGCATCGTGGAGCTGTGGTTCGCCGATGACGATGTGGTGCAGGCCGGCTTCGACTCCGCGGTGGCCGACCGGCTGATCGTGGACGAGCAGGAGTTCCTCAGCGGACTCACCGGCGGGCCAGTGCACGCGGGCGGGGCACATGCGCCCTGGCCGTTCAAGCTCTGGGTACTGGCACGCTGGCGCGATGACACTGCTGCCGACGTCGAGGCGGTTGAGCCCTGGGCCGGCCGGTTGGGTGCAGCGTTCGACGGCGCCCTCGGCTGGGGCGTGAACGTGCTCGTTCCGGGGGCGGAGTTGCTGGTCCGCGCGGCGCTCCGCCGCGAGGAACAGATTCCGCAGGTTGCCGTCTCGATCGGCTTCGCCGACGAAGCCTCTGCCCGGACCGCCGTCGGTGCACTGACGGATCAGGCGGGCGATCACCTGGACGGTGTCCGGGGCATCCTGGCCGGCCTTTATGCCTGCGTCGCCGAAGAACTCGTCATTATCTGATGGGCCTGCCCCACGATTGCGAGGACCTCAGAAGCTTGGAGGACATTCGGAATCTGAAGTCGGACTATTTCCGCCACCTCGACGCCAAGCGCTGGCCGGAACTCCGCGCGCTCTTCGCCGCCGACGCAACGTTCGGCGGGTTTCCCTTCGCCGCGGACGACGCCGACGGGTTCATCAGCGGTGTGTCCGGCTTCCTGGCCGGTGTCGAGTCGGTGCACCAGGGGTTTATGCCGCGCCTGGCCGTCACCGGCGACGGCGGCATCCGCGGGCTCTGGTCGATGCACGACTATCTGGTCTGGGCGCCCGACAGCAGGCCTTATCGGGGTGCCAAAATCCCCGGACTCTACGGAATCCGGGGATACGGCCTGTACGAAGAGGAATACCGGCGCCTCGAGGGGGGATGGCGGATTGCCGCCATGCGCCTGGTGCGGACCAGGATTGATCTGCTGGTGGGCGAGCCGTTGCAGCTTCCCGGCCAGAAGTTCGGCGCCCCGGATCCTGACTGGATCCCGGGCGCCTGAACCGCCGCCCTAAACCCCTGTGGGCAGTCCCGGAACGCCGGCGTGGATGCCTGACGTTGCCAGGTATCGGATGTGCGCGGCGGTCTCGCTCAGGGCCAGCCGGAACTGCAGCCGGCCCAGCGAATCCCAGCCGCGCGACCAGGTGAGTTGCCGGGCGACCTCGTGGACCGTGGTGGCACCCGAGCCGAGAACCTCCAGGACCTCGCGGGAACGCTCTTCGATGTGCTCCTCGAGAACCCTGGCCCGGTGGCCCACGCCGCGGAAGCGGTATTCGTGCGCGGGGCAGACCTCGTAGTGGTCGTTGCCGGCGATCCGCTGTAGTGACTCGATGTTGTGCCGCAGCGGATCGGTGTCCCCGCGGATCTCCAGCGAGACGTTCGGGGAGATGCGGGGGAGGACGTGATCGCCGGAGAGCACCAGTTCGCCGTCGTCGTCCCAGAGGCAGATGTGGCCGGGGGTGTGCCCGGGGGTCTCCATGATGCGCCAGTTTTGTCCGGCCACGGCCAGGATGTCGCCGTCGCCTAGCCGCCGGTCGGGGTCCGCCAGGCGCCGCATGTCGTGGAGGCCCTGCGGGCTCATGGCCGCCTCGGCCACCCGCTCTTCGGGGACGCCCCAGGTCCGCATGCGCTCGCGGTCCAGGGCGGATTCTTCAGGCGCGTCCTGGAAGGCCGAGATGTGCCGCCGTTCCTGCTCGCCCAGGGCGATCCAGGCCCCCGAGCCGCGGGCCAGGCGCGCCGCCATGCCGAGGTGGTCGGTGTGGAAATGCGTGGCCACGATCCCGCTGATCTCCGCGGGGCCGACGTCGAGGCGGGCCAAGGCGGCCAACAGCTGGGCATGTCCCTCGTCGCTGTCGAAGCCGGGGTCCACCACCATGCACTCGTCGCCGTCGAGCAGCACATAACTCAGCGTGTAGCGCATCGGATTGCCGGGGAAGACCACCGGGACGCTGGTGACGCCGGGCGCCACCTGCTCCACCGGCGGGTGCACCCGGTGCTGCCAGGCCTCCCGCTGGGCGGTCCCGGTGATCGTGATCCCGTTAGTCTGCATGGTTGTTGAACAGGGAGAAGAGCCGGGTTGCCCCGCCGTCGATCAGAAGGTCCGCGCCGTTGATGTTGCGGGCTTCATCGGTGAGCAGGAACGCGATCATGGCGCCGATCTCGGCGGGTTCAATGATGGTCTGGGTGGGAACGCGGCGGCGGACCTGGTCACGGACCTCCTGGATCACCATCGGCGTGTCCACCACTCCGGGGCAGACGGAGTTGATGGTGATCCCGGTGCCCCAGAAGTCCTCCAGCAGGGACCGGGTGAGGTTGGTCAGGCCGGCCTTGGACGCGGCGTAGCTCGGGTACGGGTAGCCGGTGATGCCGGCGATCGAGGCAATGTTGACGATCCTTCCCCAGCCGGCCTCGATCATCCCGGGCGAGAACGCCTTGATCAGGTTGAAGGGACCCACCAGGTTCACGTCCAGGGCGCGGCGGAAGGATTCCGCGGTGCTGTCGGCGAGGTACTTCCGGTCCAGGATGCCGGCGGCGTTGACCAGCGCGTGCACCGGTCCCACCGCTGCTGTGACGTCGGCCAGCAGCTTCCCGACGGCGGCCTCATCGGCGACGTCCGCGGCAAACGCCTCAGCTTTGCCGCCGGCGTCGCGGATGGTCTGCGCGGCCGCCTCGCTGCTGGCGGCGTCGAGATCGACGCAGAGAATGGTGTGGCCGGACTCGGAGAGGCGCGCGTTGATGCCGCGGCACATCCCGCCGCCCGCTCCGGTCACCAGGACGTTAAGGGAAGTGCTGCTCATAAGTTGCTGTCTCCTTCAGGAGTTCGTGTCGGAGCGGCCCGTCGTTGGGCTGCCCGGGTCAGGCGCCGCTTGCTGCCAGCGACGGGTAGTCGGTGTAACCCTCGGGGCCGCCGCCGTAGATGCCGGTCGGGCGAAGCGGTTCGAGCGGCGCCTGCGTTTGAAAGCGGCGCGGGAGGTCGGGGTTGGAGATGAACAGCCTACCGAAGCCCACCAGGTCGGCGGTTCCGTCGGCGAGGAGCCGTTCCGCGGAAGCCTGGTCGTGGCCACCGGTGACGATCACGACGCCGTCGAACAGGGCGGCGAGCTCGGCGGTGGGAACGGAGTCCGCCGGCCGGTCCACGGTGGTGGACCCTGCGATCTCCGGTTCCACCAGGTGCAGGTAGCCGATCCGAAAGTCGTTGAGCTGGCGGACCACCGTGGAGTAGAGGGTGCGCTTGTCCGAGTCGTGCGCGTCCATCCAGTCCGACGACGGCGAGAGGCGGACGCCGATGCGGTCCATCGGCAGGTGCCGGGCCAGCTCGGTGATCACCTCGCGCAGGAACCGCGTGCGGTTTTCGAGCGATCCACCGTAAAGGTCGGTCCGGCAGTTGGACCCGTCGTTGAGGAACTGGTCGATCAGGTAACCATTGGCGGCGTGGAGTTCGACGCCGTCAAATCCGGCGCTGACGGCGTTCCGGGCCGCGGTTCCGTAGGCCTGGACGATTTCGGCGATGTCCGCCGTCGTCAGTTCGCGCGGTGTCTCGTAGGGGATCCTGCCGTTGGCACTGCGGTACTGGTAGCCGGTAATGGCGATCGGCGATGGCCCATTCGGCGGCAGTCCGTCCGGCTGGACGCTGGAATGGGATTGACGGCCCACGTGCCACAGCTGGGCGTAGACGACGGCGCCCTCCCGCTTCGCTGCCTCGACCACCGGACGCCACGCGGCCACCTGCTCGGCGGAGTACAGGCCTGGTACACGGGTGTACGCGGTGGCCTGGGGCGCGATGACTGTCCCCTCGCTGATCACCAGGCCTGCGCCTGCGCGCTGCCGGTAGTACTCCTCCATTAAGGGCGTGGGGACGCCGTCATCATCGGCACGGCTGCGCGTCAGCGGCGGCAGGACGATGCGGTTCCGGAGCCGTTGGCCTCCGACGACGGCGGTGTCGAACAGGCTGTTCTTGGGTTCCACACGGTCTCCTACTGGCTAACGAGCGTTTGTACGTCTAACGTTGAGTTTTGCTGAAGTCTTGAACCATGTCAAGACTCCACCCCCAGAGCGGACGCTTGTTAGGATGAAGAAGGCTATGACTTACACAGCAGCACGAAGGGGGAGGTCACGATGAGCGTACGAGTGGAGCGGAACACCGCCCGGGTCATCCGGGAGGGTGCAGCCAGTCTGTTCTTCGAACGCGGGTACGATGCCACCACACTGCGCCAGGTCGCCTCGGCCGCCGGACTCAAAGTCGGCAGCCTGTACAACCACATTGAAAGCAAAGAAGACCTGCTGCTGCAGATCATGGGCGGCATCATCGACGACTTGCTCGACCGCGTCCGGCAGGCGGTCGCCGACGCCGAGGGCGGGGACAGTGTGGACCTGCTGCAGGCCGCGCTCGCCGAGCACATCACCTTCCACGCGGAGCGGGCCCAGGAAGTCTTCATCGGCAACGCCGAGCTTCGCTCGCTGCCCCAGGGTGCGCGTGATGTGGTCATCAACAAGCGGACCGACTACGAATCGTTCCTTGAAGGCCTGGTCACCGCAGCAGGCAAGGCCGGGCTCGCGGACGTCATCGACGCCAAGTTCCACGTGTACAGTTTCGTCGCCCAGGCCACCCATATCGCAGGCTGGTTCAAGCACGGCGGCCGGTTCTCCCTGGAGGAGATCGTCCGGATCTATACGCGCTTCGCGCTGCGGGAACTCAAGGTTGCAGATGCTGACGAGAGGGTCGGGCGGGTTGTCCTGCCCAGCTCGGCCAAGTAGCACCTGCGGCACCTGGCGCAGCACGGCACCGGAGCCGCGGCGTCACCGGAGGTACCCGGAACGCGAATCCACGAGCAACACGAATAACGTCAATCCACGAGTAACACGATCAACAGGGAACGCCCGGCTGGAGGATCCAGCCGGGCGTTCCGTGTGTTCAGGGCGGTGGGGGTTAGTGGTCCTCGTGCAGTGACTGCTTGAACCGCTCCGGCAGCGTGAGGGTGGCAATGATCGAGATCGCCACCAGGCTGAGGGCAATCGCGGTCAGGGCCGCCGTTCCGTTCTCGGTGTTCTGGAAGATCCAGGCAGCGATGAAGGGGATGGGGGCGCCGAAGAACAGGCCAGCCAAGGTCATGCCGAGAGCGGAGCCGGTGTAGCGCATGCTCGTCGGGAGCGACTCCGAGAAGAAGGCTGCCTGGGTGCCGGCCGTGATCTGGATACCGCACAGGGCGAGCGCGATGACTGCCACGCTGGCCGGGTAGTTCATCGAGTTCATGATCGGGAACATCGTGCCGGCAGCGATGCCCTGCAGGGTCAGGCCGAGGAGGAAGGTCTTCTTGCGACCGATGCGGTCGCTGAGCCGGCCTCCGAGAACCGCTGCGGGAATGGAGACGAGATTGGCGATGAGGAGAAGCCCAAAGGTGATCGAGTTTTCGTAGCCGAGTTCCTTCGTCAGGTAGTTCACGGCATAGGTGACGCTGATCCAGAACAGCCCGGCGGAGGCGGCCCAGGACAGCACCAGCTTGATGACCGTTCCCGGCTTCTTCACGATCACGGCCAGGGCGCGTTCCTGCGGAATCGCGGACGCCGCAGCCTTTAGCTGGTTTTCCTTGAAGGCAGGGGTTTCTTCGACGCGGCGGCGGATGAACATGCCCACCACGAGCAACAGCACGCCCATCAGGAAGGGGATCCTCCAGCCCCACGAGGCAAAGTCCTCCTTGGAAAGGAACATGGCCAGGCCGGTGAGGGTAATTGACGCGAAGCTCTGGGCGAGCGGAGAACCGGTGGCCAGGATGCCGCCGTATAGACCTCGGTGGTTCGTAGGCGCGTGCTCGACGACGAGCACCTGGACGCCGGTGGCCTCGCCGCCGAGGGCGAAGCCCTGGAGGAAGCGCAGCGTGACCAGCAGAATCGGTGCCAGGATCCCGACCGTGGCGTAGCCGGGCAGCAGCCCGATCAGGATGGACGACGCGCCCATGAGGACCAGGGTGAACATGAGGACGTTGCGTCGGCCGATCTTGTCGCCCAGTGCACCGAAGACGATCCCGCCGAGCGGGCGGGCAACCATGCCGGCCCCGAAGGTGGCGAAGGAGGCGAGGATCGCCGAGTTCTCGTCAAAGCTGGGGAAGAAGAGCTGCGGAAAGAGCGTCGCGGACAGCGTGCCGTAAACGGCGAAGTCGAACCACTCCAGGGCGGTGCCAAAAGTGCCGCTGACGACGGCGCGTCGCCCGGTCTTCAGATCGACGGTGGGTGCTTCGTCCACCAGGGTCTCAGGTGGTTGAACAGGATTCGTCAATTCCGGCATTGGAACTCACTCCTTGGGATTGTTGGAAAGTCTGTGGCGTGGACCGATCTCCGTTGTGCAGCGAACCGCAACGGTTCTCCGGTTCCCCTTCGTCAAGGAGGGCACGGACCAGGCGGGGCAATTTTCGGTCCGGGGTGCTTTTGGAGAAGAACAAGCGTTCGTACGAAGTCTAGGGTGTGATGTGTATCGCACGCAAGGGGTACGACGGCGGGTGCCCAAATTTCGTCGTCGGCAGCGTCGGTGCCGGCGTGGTTCGCAGACTCTTTGGTCGGCTCGTCGGCGGCCCCTCGCGGATCCGATGGACTGGGATCCTGATTCGGAGGAGGATCGAATCGTGGGACACCGCAGGCTCGCAGGCCTCGTCCGCAGCGCTGGTGCTGGAGCCGGAGTTGGGCCGCCGTGTTGGATCGCGTTCCACGCCAGGTCTGGTCTCCCGGGCTTTCGCCCCCTCGGCAACTGTCCCTTGCGGCGGGAACCAACTCATACTAAACTTCGAACGAACGCTTGTTCGTCGAAGAGCAAGCCCAGTGGAATCCGGTTTTGCCGGACCCACACCAGCCCGACTGAGGAGTACACAGTGCGAACGATTGGTGAGTGGATCAAACTCAACCACCGGCGCTACCCGGCGCGCGAGGCAATCGTCGACGGCGTCAGCCGGCTGACCTTCGCCGAGCTCGCCGAGCGCGCGTGGGGTATGGGACGGGGCCTGCGGGACGCCGGTGTCCGCGCAGGCGACAATATCGGGGTGTTGGCCGGCAACTCGGCTTTCAACGCTGAAGTCTTCTTTGGGGTCGCCGCCGCCGGTGGCACCTATGTTGCCTACAACTGGCGCTGGGCACCCACGGAGCTCGCCGCTGGTATCAAGGAGACCGGAGCGAAAGTCATTCTGGTGGAGGAACGGTTGATTCCCAACGCCGAGGAGGCCCTGGAAATCCTGGGCCGGACCGAGCAGCAGCTGCCTAGGCTGGTCCGCCAGGGTGCGGAGATCGACGCCCTGCGCACGGGTTCCGGTCCGCTCGAGGACGTGACCACCCTGGATAGCCCGCTCTGCATCATCTATACGGGAGGAAGCACGGGGACGCCGAAGGGCGTCATCATTTCCCATCGGGCAGCGGCGGCGAACGCATTCAATGAACTGTACGACTGCGGCGTGGGCAACCGCCCGGAGGAGCGCGGCCTGATCGTCACACCGTTCTTCCATTCGGCTGCGCTGCTTTGCTGGCTGGTCCCGCACTTCATCGCGGGTGCCACCAGTGTCATCGCGGAGAAGTTCAATGACGAACTAATTGTGGACCTCGTGGGGCGGGAGCGGATCACCAACACCTTTCTCATCCCGAACATGATGCGCCGCCTGATGGAGAACGGCGTCTTCGCGGATCCGGCGATCAGGACCCACCTCAAGGCGGTCCATACCGGTGCCGGCCTGCTGCGGATGCCGGACAAGCAGATGTTTACGGATCTGCTGCCGGACGCCGAACTGTACTTCCGCTACGGCCTGACCGAGGCCGGTCCCATGGTCACCAGGCTCAAGCCCGCTGACATGCTCGATCCCGCCGTCGACGGTTCGATCGGTACCGAATACCTGCTCGCCGAAGCGCAGCTTCAGGACCCGCTTGGCGAGCCGGTTCGCCCCGGCGACCTCGGTGAAATCTGCGTCAAGGGCCCGTCGCTGATGACCGGCTACTACGGCCGGCCGGAAGCCACGGCCGAGGCGTTCCGGGGCGGCTGGCTCCACACCGGGGACCTCGCCGTCCAGGATGAGCGCGGCTACTACTTTTTCCGCGACCGGCTCAAGGAAATGATCAAAACCGGTGGCGAGAATGTCTACTCTGCCGAGATCGAACAGGCGCTCTACCTGCACCCCGCGGTCCTGGAAGCGGCCGTGGTGGGTGTTCCGGACCCGCGTTGGGACGAGGAGGTGCGAGCCGTCGTCGTGCTCCGCAGCGGGCTGCAGGCGAACGGCGAGGAAATTTCCACGTTCCTGCGCGGCCATCTGGCAGGGTACAAGATCCCGAAAAAGATCGTCTTCCTCGGCGCTGATCAACTGCCGCGCACGGCGGCCGGCAAACTCGTGAAATCCCAGCTCAAGTCCAATCTGGGGTGGGGCGCATGAGGCTCGCAACCGTCCGGACAGCGGGCGGTACGTCTGCCGCGGTGGAACTTGACGGCGGGTTGACGCTATTGCCTTTTGCCGACGTCGGGGAGTGGCTGCGCGCCGGATCGCCGGACGTGGATCAGTACGACGGCGGTGCCCGCCTTGCCCTGGAGAAGGCGGACTTCGCGCCGCTGGTCACCGCACCCGGCAAGATTGTCTGCGTCGGGCTCAACTACCGCGAGCACATCCTCGAGATGGGGCGGGAACTGCCGCTGCACCCGACTCTCTTCGCGAAATTTGCGGATGCCCTGATCGGCGCCAACGATCCCATCGTCCTGCCGCCCGGCTCCGAGTCGGTGGACTGGGAGGCCGAGCTCGCCGTTGTGATCGGAAGCAGGGTCTCGCGCGCCACGGCGGAGGAAGCCGAGGCGGCCATCGCCGGGTTCTCGATCGCGAACGACATCTCTGCCCGCGATTTCCAGCGCAGGACGCCCGAGTGGCTGCAGGGCAAGACCTTCGATGCGACCACTCCGCTCGGTCCGTTCCTGCTCACGGCCGATGAGTCTGGAAGCGCACCCGCGCTGGACATTTCCTGCACGGTGGACGGCGCTAGCAAACAGGAGGCGGATACCGGTGACCTGGTGTTCGGCCCTGTAGAACTGGTCCGCTACATTTCGGCGGTCACCACGCTCAACCCGGGCGACGTGATTCTGACCGGCACGCCGGGAGGCGTCGGCGACGGCCGCACTCCCAAGGAATTCCTGACCGATGGCAGCATCGTCACCACTTCGATCGACGGCATCGGCGAATGCCGCAACGCCTGCATCCTGCGCTGATTCCGGCGCCCTAGTTCTAAGGACAACCATGTTCACCAAGATCCTCATCGCCAACCGTGGCGAAATCGCCGTCCGGGTAGCACGCAGCTGCCGCAAGCTCGGCATCGAGTCCGTCGCCGTCCACTCGGCCGCGGACGCCGGGTCCATGCACACCCGCGTGGCTGACAATGCCATAGACCTCGGTGATGGTCCGGCCAGCAGCAACTACCTCAACATCCCCAAGATCATCGCCGCGGCGATCGAATCGGGCGCCCAGGCCATTCACCCGGGTTACGGCTTCCTTTCGGAGAACCCGGAGTTCGCGGACGCGGTTGCCGAGGCCGGCCTCGTCTTCATCGGTCCTTCTGCGCACGCCATGACCACGATGGGTGGCAAGGTGGCCGCCCGCGACGTTGCCGTCCGCGTCGAGGTCCCCCTGGCTCCGGGCACCGGAGCCATCGCCAGCTCCGCCGCCGTCGAGGCGTTCGGCGCTGAGCACGGTTACCCGGTCCTGGTGAAGGCCTCGGCCGGCGGAGGCGGACGCGGCATGCGCCGCATCGACTCTGAGCCGCAGGCGAAAGACGCCTTCGACGCCGCCGTCAGGGAGGCCACCGCGGCTTTCGGCAACGGCGAGGTCTACCTCGAGCGATACCTCACCCGGGCCCGCCACGTCGAAGTCCAGGTCTTCGCCGACACCCACGGGAACGTGGTCTATGTGGGGGACCGTGACTGCTCCGTGCAGCGGCGCCACCAGAAGCTCGTCGAGGAGTCCCCGGCTCCCGGCCTTTCGGACGAACTGCGCCGGTCCATGGGCGACGCTGCCGTGCGCCTGGCCCGCGAAGTTGATTACGTCGGCGCCGGAACGGTTGAGTTCCTGGTCGAGGATGAGAAGTTCTTCTTCCTAGAAATGAACACCCGCATCCAGGTGGAGCACCCGGTGACGGAAATGGTGCACGGCGTGGACCTGATCGCCGAGCAGATCCGGGTCGCGGCCGGGGAGAAGCTGTCCATCCTGGGCAACCTCGCCCCCAAAGGTGCGGCCATCGAGGCCCGCATCAACGCCGAGGACGTCGCCGAGGGCCTGTTCCTGCCCGCCCCGGGGCCGGTGGACCTGATCACGGCCCCCGAAGGTGAAGGCCTGCGGTTCGACGCCGGCTACGAATCCGGTGACACCGTACTGCCGCTCTACGACAGCCTGATCGGAAAGCTGATCGCCTACGGACCAGACCGCGAAACCGCTATCAAGCGCCTGCTGGACGGCCTGGACCGCCTGCAGATCGAGGGCGTGCCCACGACCGTCCCGGCCGCGCAGACGATTGTTTCGCACCCGGATTTCCGGGAACTGCGCTTCAGCACCCTGTGGCTGGAAGAAACGGTTGACTTCTCCGAGGCCGAGCCGACTGACCGGGCCAACGTCGAGGTGGGCGGGCGCTTCTACATCATCCCGACCTTCAGCGACTACGGCACCGCCGGCGGCTACGGCGGCTACGGCGCCGCAGCGCCCGCCGCAGCCGCCGATCCCGCCAGTGATCCGGTGGCCGCCACCGGGCGGATCCGGCAGGCCCGGGCCAAGCGCGAAACCGTCAGCGACGGATCGGTCAAGGCCCCGATGCAGGGCACCATCATCAAGGTCAACGTCGAAGCCGGGCAGCAGGTCACCAAGGGTGACGTCATGTTCGTCCTGGAGGCCATGAAAATGGAGAACCCCATCCCGGCGCCGGTATCCGGCGTCGTCGGGGACTTCACCGTGGTCACGGGCGATTCGATGGCCGCCGGCACGCTGCTGACCAAGGTCACCGTGGAGGTGGCGGCATGAAGCCCTACCGCTCCCTGCTCTTCGTCCCGGGGCACAAACGGGACTGGATCGACAAGGCCCTGAACTCCGAGGCCGACGCCGTCATCATCGACCTCGAGGACTCCGTGCCCCCGCAGGACAAGGACCTGGCCCGCACCAATGCGCGGGATGCCCTTGAAGCGCACGACGGTTCCAAGGGCATCCTGGTCCGTCCGAATGCCCTGGACACCGTGTTCTTCGGCCGCGATGTCGCCGACGTGACGCACCGGAACCTGACCGCGTTCCTACTGCCCAAGCTCTTCTCCCGCGACGACGTCGTCCGGTTCGACGCGCTCGTGAGTGCGGCCGAGATCGACCACGGCATTGACCGCGGAACCGTCGAACTCGTGCCCTCACTGGAGACGGCCGCCTCGATCAGCAAGGTCGACGAAATCCTCGCCGGACCCCGGGTCGGAGGAGTGATGGCAGCCGCCGCCAAGGACGCGGACGTGTCCCGGGAAGTCGGCTTCCGCTGGACCGCCGCGGGCATGGAAACCCTGTACCTGCGGAGCAAAGTGGTGGTGGCCGCGCGTGCCGCGGGCATCCGCACCATCGTTCTCGGGCTGTGGCAGGAGGTCCGGAACCTGGACGGGATGCGCACCTTCGCGCAGGACAACAGCGGGCTCGGCTATACCGGCCAGGTGCTGATCCACCCCTCGCATGCCCCGATCGCCAACGAGGAATACGGCCTGACCGAGACGCTGAAGGACTACTACGGGGGCCTGATCGAGGCTTTCGAGGAAGGCCAGCGGAACGGCCACGGCGCTGTTTCCTACCTCGGCGACCACATTGACCTGGCACACGCCAACCACGCCCGCGAGGCGCTCGCCCTCGCGGGGGCATAACCTACCCAAGCAAAGGAGGCCGTCATGGCCGGAATGTATTACGAGGACTTCACCGTCGGCGACGTCATCAAGCACGAGGTCACCCGCACCGTCACCGAGACGGACAATCTGCTGATCACCGCGCTGACCATGAACGTGCAGCCCCTGCACCTGGACGCGGAGTTTTCAAAGAAGAGCATCTTTGGGAGGCAGATCGTCAACAGCATCTTCACGCTGGGCCTGGTCACCGGAATCCCGGTCCAGGACACCACCCTGGGCACCACACTGGGTAACCTCGGCTTCCGGGACATCGAGTTCCCGAAGCCGGTGTTCTTTGGCGACACCCTGCGCGTGGAGACCGAAGCCCTGGACAAACGGGAATCGAAATCGCGTCCGGACACCGGAATTGTGGGCATCGAACACCGCGGCTACAACCAAAACGGCGAACTGGTGTGCGTTGTGCGCCGGACAGCCCTGATGCTGCGCCGCGCCGGTCAGGTGGCGGAAGCGGAAGCCGCCAGCGTTTCCTAGCGGTGTGACGCGGTGCCGCCTTGCCCGGGCGGCGGCAGGAAGTGACAGGATAGGAGGATCTGCACCAGCACAGCAAAGGGCGAACCATGGCCAAAGGAATCTACGTCAGCGCGACCACCCCGGGCTCCGGTAAGTCGCTCATAGCCCTCGGGCTGGCGGACACCCTGCACCGGCACGCGGACCGGATCGGCTTCTTCAAGCCCGTGGTCAACGGCCACGACGCGGCCTCGGACCCGATGGTGGCGCTGATGAAGGCCCGGTTCAACCTCGACGACGAACGCTGCCGCGGCGGGCTGACCTTCGCCGAGGTCCGCAGCCTGTTCGCCGAGGGCAAGCGTGAGGAGATCGACTCCCGCTGCGTGGAGATCTTCGCCGAGATGGCCCGGCACTGCGACGTCGTGATCGTCGAGGGCACCGACCTGACCGGCCAGGACGCCGCCGTCGAGTTCGACCTCAACGCCCGGCTGGCGAATAACCTCGCCGCCCCGGTCGTCGCCGTCGTCGGCGCGAAGGGCCGCACCGTCGCGGAGACCGTCGACGCCGTCGAGGTGGCGCGCAAGGAACTCGTCGCCGAGCGGTGCACGCTGCTGGCCATCATGGTCAACCGCGCCGACCCGGAGGACCTGGAGGCCATCGCCGCCGCGGTCCGCCCGGGCGCCTCCGGCCGTCCCGTGTACGTGCTGCCCGAGCTGGAGGAGATCGCGCGGCCCACCACCGGAGAGGTCGCCGCCGCCATGGGGGTCGGCCAGGTCGCCGGCCTCGCGGACCTGGAACGCGACGTCCGCTCGGTCAAAGTGGCTGCCATGAGCGTGGCCAACTTCCTGCACGTGCTCGACGACGGCGCGCTGGTGATCGTCCCCGGTGACCGCGCCGACGTGCTCGTCGCCTGCCTGGCGTCCTCGTTCTCGCCGGAATTCCCGGTTCCCTCCGCCCTGATCCTCACCGGCGGCCTGGCCCCGGACCCCACCATCTACTCACTGCTCGCGCAGGCCCCGTTCCCGATCTTCGCCGCCCCGGACGACACCTATGTGACCGCGAAGCGGGTCTCCGAGGTGCGCAGCGAAATCTGGTCCGGGCACCGCCGCAAGGTCGCCTCCGCGCTAGGCCTGTGGGCCCGCCGGGTGGACGAGGCGGAGCTGCTGGAGCGGCTGCACCTGCCGCGGCTGGAGCGGATGACGCCGCTGCGCTTCCTGCACGACCTGATCGAGCGGGCCCGGTCCGAGCGCCGGCACATCGTGCTGCCGGAAGGCACGGATGTCCGCATCCTGCGTGCCGCGGAAATCCTGCACCGCCGCGACGTCTGCGAGCTGACTCTGCTGGGCCGCGAATCCGATGTCCGGGAGCTCGCCTCCACCCAGGGCATCGACCTCTCCGGCATCCACATCATCGACCCCGCCACCTCGGAGCTGCGCCAGGGGTTCGCGGAGAAGTACGCGCAGCTGCGGGCGCACAAGGGCGTGGACCTGGCCAAGGCCCTCGAGGTCATGCTGGACGGGAGCTATTTCGGCACCATGATGGTCCAGCTCGGGGAGGTGGACGGGATGGTCTCCGGCGCCGCGCACACCACGGCGCACACCATCCGGCCGGCGCTGGAGTTCGTCAAGACGCGAGACGGCGTCAAGATCGTCTCGTCCGTGTTCCTGATGCTGATGCCGGACCGGGTGCTGGTCTACGGCGACTGTGCCGTGAACCCGGACCCGAACGCGGAGCAGCTGGCGGACATCGCGGTGGCCTCTGCGGAAACCGCGGAGCAGTTCGGGGTGGAGCCGCGGGTGGCCATGCTGTCCTACTCCACCGGCGGCTCGGGCACCGGGGAGGCCGTGGACAAAGTCCGGCAGGCCACCGAGCTCGTGCGCGAACGCCGCCCGGACCTCGCCGTGGAAGGGCCCATCCAGTACGACGCCGCCGTCGACGCCGCCATCGCCGAGTCGAAGATGCCGGGCTCGTCCGTGGCCGGGCAGGCGACCGTTTTCATCTTCCCGGACCTCAACACCGGCAACAACACGTACAAGGCGGTCCAGCAGTCCTCCGGGGCGGTCGCCGTCGGGCCCGTGCTGCAGGGCCTGCGCAAACCCGTCAACGACCTCTCGCGCGGCTGCACCGTGGAGGACATCGTCAACACGGTGGCCATCACCGCCATCCAGGCGCAATCCGCGGAGCCCGCCGCCGAGCGGGCCCCCGCGGCTGCCCATGCCTAGTCAGCGGGTTCTAGTCAGTGTTTTCCGGCTCTGCCGTGCTGTCGGGATCCTTCTGGCTGGCGGGCTCATTGGCGAGGCCCGACGGCGTGAGGTCCAGGTCCTCCAGGTTCTCCGGGGCCTCGGGGGCTTCTCCGGTCTCGGCGGCCTTGAGGTCCCCGGTGTCGTCCAGGGCGGGGTTCGCGCCCTCGACGCCGGTCGGATCCTGCTTGCCGGAGCCGCTGGTCTGCTCCGTGCCCTCCTGCTCTGTGCTGACCGGCTGCGTGGTCTCGGGTTGCGTGGTCTCGTCAGTCATGGAAGTCCCTTCGTGAGTGGTCCAGTTGCTCCGCCGACTCTAGGCGCCTGCCGCGGCTTACGCAACGAATGGGCGCGCCCGCCGCTCCGGCAAAAGTTAGTCCGGCAATTTATAGTGGGTCCCACGGAGCGCTCCGCCAGGCTCCTCCGTGTTGCCCGTCCCGGCGCGCCCTCAGGGGTCAGCGCAGCAGCCAAGGCGTAGGAGGCCCCATGCTCGTGCTCGTTATCAACTCAGGCTCGTCTTCGCTCAAGTACCAGGTCCGCGACGTCGAGGCCGGCAGTGTGCTCGCCGAAGGTCTGGTCGAGAAGATCGGCATGGGCACCGGCGGCGAGGGCGACGGCGAGATCGAGGGCCCCCGCGACCACGCCGAGGCGCTGGAACAGGTGGACGCCGAGATCCACGCGGCCCTGGGCGACCGGGAGCTCGACGCCGTCGGGCACCGGGTGGTGCACGGCGGGGAGCGCTTCGCCGAGCCGGTCCTGATCAACAACGAGATCACCCGCGCCATCGAGCGGCTCAACCCGCTGGCGCCGCTGCACAACCCGGCGAACGTGCTCGGCATCCGCGCGATCTCGAAGAAGTGGCCGGACATGCCGCAGGTCGCCGTGTTCGACACCGCCTTCCACCGCACCCTGCCCGAGCACGCCTGGCGCTACGCCGTCCCCGAGGAGCTCTACGCCAACCACGGGATCCGCCGCTATGGCTTCCACGGCACCTCCCACGAATACGTCGCGCACCGGGCGGCGGCGCTGCTGGATGTCCCGCTGGAGGAGTTCGACGCCGTCATCGCCCACCTCGGCAACGGGGCCTCGGTCACGGCGATCCGCGGCGGACAGTCCGTGGACACCTCGATGGGCTTTACCCCGCTGGAGGGACTCGTGATGGGCACCCGCTCCGGGGACCTGGACCCGTCCATCCTCGTCTTCCTCGGCCGCGCCGGCTGGTCCCCGGAGGACCTCGACGCCATGCTCAACCGCCAGTCCGGGCTCAAGGGCCTGGCCGGCAACAACGACATGCGCTCCGTGGTGGAGGCCGCGGAAGCCGGCGACGCCCGGGCCGCCATGGCGCTCGCCGTCGCCTCCTACCGGCTCGCGAAGTACATCGGCGGCTACCACGTGGCCGTCGGCGGGGCGAAGGCCCTCGTCTTCACGGCCGGGATCGGGGAGAACTCGCACCAGTTCCGGGGGCTCGTCGCCGAGCGGCTGGGCGCCCTGGGCGTACTGCTCGACGACGGCCTGAACCGCGAACGCTCCAAGGAACCGCGCGTGATCTCCACGGCGTCCTCGGCCATCCCGGTCCTCGTGGTCCCGACCGACGAGGAGCGCGCGATCGCCGAGGCCACCGCCGCCGTCGTCGCCCACCCGGCTTCCGTTGCTCCGTAACCCATCCACTGCTCCGTAACCGCCCTTTTGGGGGTTCATAACGGCACTTGTGGAGCAGTTGTCGGTCCCGGGGCAGCGATGCGCAGCCGGAGGCCCGATCTTGTGTCACCGTTCGCAGTGGATTTTTTCGCGTACCCGCTCAGATCGGTCAGCGGCGCACCCGATAGCGCAGGTGAAGCACCCGGTTGCCCTGAATCACCACGTCGGGATCCTCCAACAAGTGCTGTGCGTGGACCGACCCGAAGTAGCGCTTGCCGGACCCGAACACGACGGGGGCGACGTCCATGCGCACCTCGTCGACCAGGCCCGCGGCAAGCACCTGGCCACCGACGTCGCCAGCGGCGACCTCGACGATGCGGTCACCCGCGAGCTCCTGCGCCTTGGCCACGGCTGCCTCGACGGCGTCGACGAAGTGAAACGGCGCCTCGGGGTCCCAGCCCTCGGGCTTCGGCCGGTGCGTCACGACGACCACGTGGTCGACCCCGCCCGGAGGCTTCCCGTCCCAGCCGTCCGTCATGTCGAAGACGTGCCGGCCGACGATTGTCGCCCCGATCTGGTCCCAGTACGGCCGGATGTAGTCGTAGGAGGTCTGTGAAATCTTCAACTGGCCGCTCTCGTCCAACGGCACGTCACCGCTGGTCAACCAGTCGAACAGGGGTCCGGGCTGGTCGTTCTCGTCCGCGATGAAGCCGTCCACCGACACCGAGCTGTACATGACCACCGTGCCCATGGGCCCTCCTCTGCTTTGGGATGCCCCCAAACTAGCGTGTGGTGAGCTGTCGCTCTTGTCAGAGATCATCCGCCGGCAGCGGCCAGCTGTCCAGCACGTGGCCGGGATGTTCGCGCAGGAATCGGTTGCTCCGTAGCTGCCCTTTTGGCGGCTCATAACGGCACTTATGGAGCAAACGATGGTGAGCCCATTCATCGGTTGCTCCGTAACCGCCCTTTTGGCGGCTCAAAAGGGCGTCCATGGAGCAATCGACTGCGCGGTTCATCCGATTGGAAGACGCCAGGCTGTCCGCTCAACGATGGTGAATCCCAATTTCCTAAGGTTGCTGATGCTGGGTGATCCTGGAGCTGCAGTGGCCGTGGCCAAAGAGAGGCCCCGGTCTGTCGCGAGTCGGAGCCGGTAAGCCAGGAGTGCGGTTTGAGCCCCAGTGCCTCCGGCGTGACGACTTCGCGTATTCGCCACGGCCTCCCGCTCATTCCTGATTGGCTGAAGTCAGCGCTCAAGCGCCGGAATGCAATTGGTCGCACGGGGGCCGGTTCGTAACCCTCGCTTCGAAACCAGCGGGGGCGCTGTTCAAGACCGTTTGGAACGTGTTCGACGGCAGGGATCCTGTCGCAGGCATCCGGGGCTTCGCGGCGAAGACCTGCTGCTTCGCGGTCACGGCAGACGACGACGGTGGCCTCACAACGTATGCGCCGCACGGTTACGAGGACCTTTTCGGGCGGAAGGTCGTGCCGAACCCGGTCCTCGCCCCCAGGGACGTATACCTGGCCAAGACACAGCGGTGGAGCGAGGAATGGCCATCGCTGATCGTCCAGCCCTGGCCCACGGTCAACGTTTAGGACGGCAACCCGCAGCCTCGAGCACGTAGTGTGAGGGAATGCTGCTGCTCGTGGACTTGGACAACACCTTGGTCGACAGGGCGTCCGCTTTCATTCTCTGGGCCAATGACTTCGTGCGGTCGCTTGGAGGAACCGATTCGGAGGCCGCATGGCTTATTGCGGCGGACCGTGACGGTTACGAACCGCGGGAATCCCTGGCCCGCGCCATCAAAGAACGGTTCGGCACTGATCTGAGCGTCAATGCCCTCGTTGAGAGGCTTCTCTACGACCATGTAGGCATGATGACCATGGACCCCGCGACGATGGGCGCTCTCCGGAGGGCCCGCAACTCCGGCTGGCGCATTGGTGTCGTCACCAACGGGACGACGGCACAGCAGACTCTCAAGATCCAAACCGTCGGGCTTGGGCCGCAGGTGGATGCCGTCGTCATTTCCGAGGCAGAACGCATAAAGAAGCCGGACCCCGCAATATTCCATATTGCCGCTAACCGCCTCGGTGTCGGGCTTGCCGGGGGCTGGATGATTGGTGATCACCCGACTGCGGACATCGCTGGTGGCCGCGCAGCCGGCCTGAAAACGGGCTGGGTCTCCCGCGGCAAAGAATGGCCCAGTGATATGGCTTCCCCGGACCTCTCCGCTGACACAGCCGCAGGGGTTATCGACGCGGTCATTCTCTATGGCGCTAGGGAAGTTTGAGGCTGGGCGCCGATTGAGCGGGTTGGTTCCCAAATGACACAGGGCTGCCATGCTTTGTGCGGATCCGTCCCGGTCCGTTGTCTGGGTGAGCCGCCTACAGGACGGTCTCGTAGTGCTCCACAACGGGAAAAGGATTGTAAAAGTGGTGCAGCAGGGCGCGCCAATTCGCGTACTGCTCGGACTGCCGGAAACCAATTGTGTGATCTTCGAGCCGTTCCCACTCGACGAGTAGTAGATAGGTGTTCGGAGACTCGATCGAACGCGACAACGACAGATTCCGGAAGCCGGCCATCGAAGCGATGATGGGCCGCGCCTCGCTAAATGCCAGCTCGAAGTCGTGTTCCTGGCCCGGAGTGACATGCAATAGCGCGTGTTCGGTAATCACCGGACGAGTCTCCCATACAGCAACACACGCACGCCGACCCCTGCTCCGCGGGATTCTGGAACAAGCCGACAATCCCGCCCTCTCAGCTGGGACGCAACGGCCGAACGGAGTGAAGAGCCACAAAGCGCGCTGGCGGAGCAGTCGAAGGCGCCCGCACGCATCGGTTGCTCCGTAACTGCCCTTTTGGCGGCTCAAAAGGGCGTCCATGGAGCAATCGATGGGTAGCGTGGGAGGCATGACGGAACCCAAGCCCCTCCCGCTGCCGATCCGGACCGAACGGCTGGTGCTGCGCCGCTTCGTGGCCGGGGATCTGGACGCGTACCACGCGTACCATTCGCTGCCCGAGACCGCACGTTTCCTGCCCGGGGAGGCGAAGAGTTACACCAGGTCCATGGAGTCCGTGGGCAAGTACGCCAACTTCGTCTTCGAGAAGGAGGGCGACTGGATCTGCCTGGCCATCGAAGCCGCGGATTCGCCCGGCCTGCTCGGCGAGGTGGTGCTTAAATGGATGCAGGGCTGTGGCCAGGCCGAGATCGGCTGGAGCCTTGCCCCGGAAGCCCGGGGCAAGGGGATCGCGACCGAGGCCGCCGAGGCCCTGCTGAAGCTGGGTTTCGAGGTGCTGCACTTCCACCGGATCAACGCCAAGCTCGATGCCCTGAACACGGCCTCCGCGGCGCTGTGCGAACGCCTCGGCATGCGGAGGGAATCCACGCAGGTGGACAAGTGGCACTACAAGGGCCAGTGGGCCACGGAAGTCGTCTACGCCATCCTCGAGTCCGAATGGAAATCCCGGCACCCCGCGTAGGGCACTGCCGGGCTCACCGAGTTGACGCAACTGGCCGCTATGCTGCCCTCCGGGCCACCCATCTGACACGAATGGCCGCTAAACGGGCGGGTATAGCGACCACTTGTGACGAATCGATGAAGACCGCGGCCGCCCGGTGCATCCATCTGACACGAATGGTCGCTACCGGAGGCGCCCGGCCACCCATCTGACACGAATGGCCGCTATCGGAGATCCCATAGCGGCCACTTGCGTCAGATGGGTGCGGCAGCGAGTCAGTAGCTGGCCGGGGTGTCGCCGCCGTCGGGCCGGATGAACGCGGCGGCTAGTGCCTCCGAGCCGCGGGCCAGCAGCGCCACATCGGCGCCCACCAGCACAAACGAGGCCCCGGAATCCAGATAGTGGTGCGCGGTGTCGGGGTTGAAGGCGTTCACCCCGGCGGGTTTGCCGGCCGCAGCGGCAGCGGCCAAGCAGTGTTCGACGGCGGCGCGCACCTCGGGATGTTCCTGCTGGCCCAGCAGCCCCATCGAGGCCGCGAGGTCGGAGGGCCCCAGGAAGATGCCGTCCACGCCGTCGACCGCCAGGATGTTCTCCACAACGGCAACGGCGGCCGTGGACTCGATCTGCACGGTGACGCTGATGGTCTCGGAAGCGCGGGCAAGGTAGTCGGGCACCCGGTTCCACCGTGCGGCGCGCGCCAGGGCGGACCCGACACCGCGCACGCCGTGCGGCGGGTACCGGGTGGCGGCCACGGCGGCCTCCGCCTCGGCCGCCGAGTTCACCATCGGGATCAGCAGGTTCTGCACGCCCAGGTCCAGATACTGCTTGATGACCACGGTGTCGTTCACCGGCGGCCGGACCAAAACATGGACCGGGTAGCCGTTGACGGCCTGCAGCTGGGCGAGGATGGATTCGAGCCCGTTGGGGCTGTGTTCGGCGTCGACCAGCAGCCAGTCCAGGCCGGAGCCGGCGCAGAGCTCGGCCACCAGGGGGCTGCCGGAACAGACCCACATCCCGGCCAGCGGGCGGTCGGCAGCGCCCGTTTGGGCGGCCAGGGCTTCCCGGAAGGTCAGGAAGGGTTCTATTCGAAGCGGCATGTGACAACTCCCAGGGGTCCGTAGTCGGCGTGGACGGTATCGCCCTTGTACACCCAGAGGGGCCGGGTGAAGGAGCCGGCGAGGATGATGTCTCCGGCCTTCATGCCGTCCCCGTGGGCTGCGATCTTGTTGGCCAGCCAGTGGACGCCGTTGGCGGGGTGATCCAGGACGCCGGCGGCGACACCGGTTTCCTCCACGGTCTGGTTCTTGTAGAGGATGGCCGAGACCCAGCGCAGGTCCACGGCGTCCGGGCGGACCGGGTTCCCGCCGATCACCATGGCCCCCATCGCGGCATTGTCCGAGATAGTGTCCACGATGGTCCGGCCCTCCATTTCGATCCGGGAGTCCAGGATCTCCAGGGCCGGAATGACGTAGTCCGTGGCGTTCAGGACATCGAAGATAGTGCAGCCGGGGCCGGCGAGATCCTTCTTCAGCACAAACGCCAGCTCCACCTCCACCCGGGGATGGCTGTACTGGTCCCAAGCCACGGAGCAGCCCGTCTCCAGCACCATGTCATCGAAGATGGCGCCGTAGTCCGGTTCGGTGATGCCGGTGGCGGCCTGCATCGCCTTGGAGGTGAGGCCGATCTTGCGGCCCACCAGCTTCCGCCCCGCGTCCTCGTTCCGGCGCCGCCACAGCTGCTGGACGGCGTAGGAGTCCTCGACCGTCATCCCCGGATAACGCGCGGTCAGCAGCGGGACCGGAGTCCGGGCCCGGCCGGCCTCCAGCAGCTCGTCGGCGATGACCTCAATCGTCTTGGCATCCAGCATGGCTACAGCTGCGCCCCGAGCTTGAAACCGGTCCGGTCCCCGTCGGGGGACCCGTCCTTGCGCGTATAGGAGAACCCGTCGGCCCCCACGGTTACGGCCATCTCGGACTTTTCCTCACGCACGACGACGGGCTGCGGGTTCCCGTCGAGGTCCAGGACCAGGGAGGCCTCGGTGTACCAGGACGGGACGACGGGGTTGCCCCACCAGTCGCGGCGCTGGTTATCGTGCACATCCCAGGTGATGACCGGGTTGTCCGGGTCGCCGGTGTAGTAGTCCTGGGTGTAGATCTCGATGCGGTGGCCGTCCGGATCGAGGATGTAGAGGTAGAACGCGTTGGAGACGCCGTGGCGTCCGGGGCCGCGTTCGATCCGGTCGGAGATGCGCAGCGCGCCCATCTTGTCGCAGATCTGGATGATGTTGTGCTTCTCGTGCGTGGCGAACGCGACGTGGTGCATGCGCGGGCCGTTGCCGCCGGTCAGGGCCGTGTCGTGCACGGTCTGCTTCCGGTGCATCCAGACCGCGTACGTGACGCCGTCGGAATCCTGGATGTCCTCCGAGACCCGGAAGCCCAGGTCCTCGAGGTACTTCCGCCCCCGCGGGACATCCGGGGTGACCTGGTTGAAGTGGTCCAGCCGGACCAGTTCGCCGGCGGAGTACAGGTCATAGCGCTGGGTGAGGCGTTCGACATGCTCCACGTCGTAGAAGAACTCGTAGGGGAAGCCCAGCGGGTCCTCGACGCGGACGGAGTCGCCGATGCCCTTGGTGAATCCGCCCTTGCGGCGTTCCGTGCGGCAGCCGAGTTCCTTGTAGTACGCCTCGGCGGCGTCGACCTCGGCAGGGGACTTCACCCGGTACGCGAACGCGGCGACGGCGGCGATGGGTCCCTTCCGCAGCACCAGGTTGTGGTGGATGAACTCCTCCAGGGAGCGCAGGTAGATGTTGTTCTCGTCCTCCTCGGTCACGTGCAGGCCGAGCAGGTCCACGTAGAACTCGCGGGACTTGGCCAGGTCGGTGACCACAATCTCCATGTAGGCGCAGCGGACAATGTCCGGGGCGGGGACCGAGGGCTTGGGGATGATGTTGCTCATGGTGTTCTCTCTTCGTCGAGGAGGGGGCAGTGGTTAGGGTACGACGACGGCGGGCCGGCTGGGGCGGCTGCGTCGCCACCCAACTGACTCGCAGTAAGTGCCGTTTTGGAACCTCATAACGGCCGCAAGTGCGAGCCAGTTGGGCTAGGCGCCGAACTTCGGGGTGTGGACGGTGCCGAGGGTGATGTGGACGGCCTGCTGGTCGGTGTAGAAGTCGATGGACCGGTAGCCGCCCTCATGGCCGAGCCCGGAGGACTTGACCCCGCCGAAGGGCGTGCGCAGGTCACGGACGTTGTGGCTGTTGAGCCAGACCATTCCGGCCTCGACGTTCTGCGAGAAGTTGTGCGCCCGGGTCAGGTTCTGGGTCCAGATGTACGCCGCCAGCCCGTACTTGGTGTTGTTCGCCAGGGCGAGGGCTTCCTCGTCGCTGTCGAACGCGGTGATCGCGACGACGGGGCCGAAGATCTCCTCCTGGAAGATCCGCGCGTCGGGGGCGACGTCGGCGAACACGGTGGGCGCGATGTAGTTGCCTTCCGGCAAGTGCTCCGGGCGCCCGCCGCCGGCCAGCAGCCGGCCCTCGGTCTTGCCGATCTCCACGTAGGAGGCCACCTTGGCGTAGTGCTCCGGGTGCACCAGGGCACCGACCTCCGTCTTCGGGTCGTGCGGGTCACCGACGACGATGTTTTTGGCCCGGGCGGCGTACTTCTCGCAGAATTCCTCGTATACGGCGCGCTCCACCAGGATCCGTGACCCGGCGGTGCAGCGCTCGCCGTTGAGCGAGAAGACCCCGAACAGGGCCGAGTCGATCGCGGCGTCCAGGTCGGCGTCGGCGAACACCACGCACGGTGACTTCCCGCCGAGCTCCATCGACAGGCCCTTGAGGTTCTCCGCGGCGTTGCGGAAGATGGTCTGCCCGGTGGTGGTCTCGCCGGTGAAGGAGATCAGCGGCACGTCCGGGTGCTTCACCAGCGCGTCGCCGGCTTCCTCGCCGAGGCCGTTGACCAGGTTGAAGACACCGTCGGGCAGGCCGGCGTCCTTGAAGATCTGCGCCCAGAGCGAGGCGGAGAGCGGGGTGAACTCGGCCGGCTTGAGGACCACGGTGTTGCCGGTGGCCAGCGCGGGGGCCAGCTTCCAGGATTCGAGCATGAAGGGGGTGTTCCATGGGGTGATGAGGCCCGCGACGCCGATCGGCTTGCGGTTCACGTAGTTGATCTGCGCGCCGGGGACCTTCATGGCGTCGTCGAACTGCGCCACAATCAGGTCCGCGAAGAAGCGGAAATTCTCCGCCGCCCGGAGCGCCTGGCCCTTGGCCTGGGTGATCGGCAGGCCGGTGTCGAACGTTTCGAGCTCGGCGAGCCGGGCCTCCTGGGCTTCGACGGCGTCGGCGATCCTGTTCAGGATGCGGGCGCGTTCCCGCGGCTTCATCTTCGGCCACGGGCCGTTGGTGAACGCTTCGCGGGCGGCGGCGACGGCGAGGTCGATGTCCTCTTTCTGGCCGGCCGCGGCGGTGGCGTAGTTGGTGTTGGACACCGGATCCAGGACATCGAAGGTCTTGCCGCTGACCGAGTCGACGAATTCGCCGTTGATGTAGTGCTGGATGTGCGTGGTGAGGTCCTGCGGGACGTAGTGGGTGGCGGTCTCAGGGGCAGTGAACGTCATTGTTTTCCTTACTGAACAACTGAACTTCTGAACGGATATGGCGGCGCTGATTGCTGCAGCGCGGGGTCACGTATGGCCGGTGCGGGGGGCCCTTAGCGGGCGCTGACTGACCCCGCGTTGCTTTGGGCGAGGTAGGCGTCCAGGGTGGCGGAGCGGTGCAGGCGGGCGGCTTTTTCGATCACGTCGGCGTCGGCGGCGGACTCGATGAGCCGCAGCAGGGCCTCGTGTTCGTCCACCGATTCGTGGGCGCGGCGGGGGACGAAGCGGAACGTGGAGGACCGCAGCGACGCCAGCCGGTTCCAGCCCCGGTGGACCAGGTCCAGGATGTGCGGGTTGGGGCAGTGCTCGAACAGGATGCTGTGGAAGTCCTGGTTGAGCCGGGTGAACCGGACCGGGTCGAAGTGCTCCAGGCATTCGCGCATCTCGGCGTTGACGGCCCGGGCCCGGGCCACGTCGGCCGGCCCGATCAGGGGAGCGGACAGGGCCGTGGCGGCGCCCTCGACGATGCTGAGGGTCTGCATCGTGTAGAGGTACTCGGTGGGGTCGATCCCGGCGACGGTGGCTCCGACGTTCCGCTCGAACTTCACCAGGCCCTCGGCCTCGAGCCGCCGGATGGCCTCGCGGACCGGCACCACACTGACGCCCAGGTCCTCGGCGATCTTGGCCAGGACCAGCCGGTAGCCGGGGGAGTAGCTCCCGTCCACGATCCGGGCCTTGACGGCCGCGTAGGCCTGCTCGGACTTGCTGGCGGTGTGGGTGACCGGGGCGGGCGAGACTGCGCGAGGGGCGGCCGGGGTGGCAGTGTTCGTGCCCAGGGCAGGTGCGGTGTCATTCATTGGCTTTGCCGGCTTCCCAGTTCACGTACCGCGCCCGCCACTCGGCGTTCAGCGGGTAGAGCCCGTCCACGCTGTGGCCCTGCTGCACCATCTCGGTGATGAAGGCCTCCTCGCGCTCCTGGGCGATCGAGTCGTCCGCGAGCTCCGCGGCCAGCGCCGGCGGGATCACCAGGATGCCGTCCGCGTCGGCGACGATGATGTCCCCGGGCTGCACGGTGGTGCCGCCGCAGGCGATGGTGATGTCCGTGTCCCACGGGATGTGCCGGCGCCCCAGCACGGCGGGGTGCGGGTTGGCGTAGTAGGTGGGCATGTCCATTGCGGCGACGGCGGAGAAGTCCCGGACGCCGCCGTCGGTGATGATGGCCGCGGCGCCGCGGACCTGGGCGCGGAGTGCCAGGATATCGCCGATGGTGCCCGTGCCCTTCTCGCCGCGCGCCTCCATCACCAGGATCTCACCCTCGTTGACGGAGTCGATGGCCTTCTTCTGGGCGTTGAAGCCCCCGCCGTGGGTCTTGAAGAGGTCCTCGCGGTTGGGCACGTAGCGCAGGGTCCGGGCCAGGCCCACGATCCGCTTCTCGGGACGGGTGGAGGTCAGCCCGTCGATGCTGACGTTGTTCAGGCCGCGCTTGCGCAGCTGCGAAGACAGGGTGGCCGTGCAGACGCTTTCCAGTTTGGCCTTCAGCTCCGGGGTCAGGACAGGCACGACGGCGGCCGCCGGCGCCTCGGCTACCGGCTCGGCGGCGTCCGGCGCCTCTTCCGAGGGGACATGCTCAGCCGCGGGAAGCCCGGCCGCCGCGCGGGAGCCGTAGGCCTCCTCCCGCTGCAGGTCATCGGTCCGGGGCTGCGCGCCGAAGTCGCCGAACGGCGTCGTGCCCTCCGCCACCAGGGTGACTAGCCGGCCCGTGGTGAGGCCGCCGCCGGCGCCGCCACCCGCCGTCGTGCCCTCAGTGCTGACGCTGCCGGTGCTGACGCCGGCAGTGCTGACCTCAACCTCGACGACGTCGCCCGGCTTGGCGACAGATGCCCCGGCGGGGGTGCCGGTGAGGATGATGTCGCCCTCTTCGAGCGTGAGCAGCTGGGACAGGTCGGCGACCAGGCGGGCGAAGGGGAAGAGCAGGTCACTGGTGGTGTCGTCCTGGACCAGTTCGCCGTTGTGCCAGGTGCGGATCCGCAGGCCGGCGGGGTCCACGGCGTCCGCGGCGATCAGTCCCGGGCCCACGGGGGTGAAGCCGTCGCCGCCCTTGGAACGGAGGTTGGAGCCCTTGTCAGCCCAGCGAAGGTCGTACACGCCGAGGTCGTTGGACGCGGTGACCCATTCGACGTGGTTCCAGGCGTCCTCGATGCCCACGCGGCGGGCGGGCTTTCCGATGATCAGCGCGATTTCGCCTTCGTAGCCGAGGAGTTCGCAGCCGGCCGGGCGCTCCACGGTCGAGCCGCTGAGGGCCAGGGACGAGGAGGGCTTCAGGAAGTACGAGGGCTGTTCGGGGGTGCGGCCGCGCTGGGCTGCCCGGCTGGGATAGTTGATGTGCACCGCGATGACCTTGCGGGCCGCTGCCAGGGTGTGGTCCGTGACCTGTTCCAAGAATGACTCCTCATCGAGTACGAAATCGTATACGAAGACTATTGCCCAGGAACCGCGGATCGTCAACCCCCGGATCCGGCCGATTTGATGAGCGCTTGTAACCCACGTCATATCTGCGTACAGTTTTGGAGAAGACGGAAATTCTATTATTGAACGTCACGTTCTATTATCGAACACTCAGCGACGGCGGCGGAAGCCGCCCGGCGAAGTGCCACCCGCGCAGTGCCCACAACGAAGTGAGGAAAGCCCGTGCAGTTCCACCACCACGGTTACGTATCCGGTGACCCGCGAGTCCAGCCCGCCGCCGGCGTCGGCATCGACCGGCCCACAGACCTTCCCGACGAGGTCGACGTGCTCATTGTGGGCACGGGCCCCGCGGGCATCGTCGCCGCCGCCCAATTGTCCCAGTTCCCGGGCGTCACCACCCGGATCGTGGAGCGCCGCGGCGGGCGCCTGCCCATCGGCCAGGCCGACGGCATCCAGGCCCGCAGTGTCGAGACCTTCCAGGCCTTCGGTTTCGCCGAGCGGATCATCGCCGAGGCGTACCGCATCACCGAGATGGCCTTCTGGAAGCCGGACCCAGCCGACCCGTCCAAGATCGTCCGCGCCGCCCGCGCCAAGGACGACACCACCGGCATCAGCGAGTTCCCGCACCTCATCGTCAACCAGGCCCGCGTGCTGGACTACTTTGCCGAGTTCATGGCCAACGCGCCCACCCGCATGGCCCCCGACTACGGCTTTGAGTTCCGGAGCCTCGAGGTCGACGACGGCGCGGAGTACCCCGTCACCGTCACCCTCCTGCACACCGCCGGCCCCGACGCCGGCCGGGAGCGCACCGTGCGGGCCAAGTACGTCGTCGGCGCGGACGGCGCCAGGAGCAAGGTCCGGGACGCGATCGGCTGCACCCTCGCCGGCGACCAGGCCAACCACGCCTGGGGCGTCATGGACGTCCTCGCCGTCACCGACTTCCCGGACATCCGCACCAAGTGCGCGATCCAGTCCGGCACCGGCGGCAGCATCCTGCTGATCCCGCGCGAGGGCGGCCACCTCTTCCGCATGTACGTCGACCTCGGCGAGGTCGACAAGGAGGACAAGGGCGCCGTGCGCAGCACCACCATCGAGCAGATCATCGCCCAGGCCAACGAGATCCTGCACCCCTACACGCTCGACGTCCGCAACGTCGCCTGGAACAGCGTGTACGAGGTCGCGCACCGCCTCACTGACAGGTTCGACGACGTTCTGCCGGAGCAGCAGGGCACCCGCACGCCGCGTGTGTTCATCACCGGCGACGCGTGCCACACGCACAGCGCCAAGGCCGGCCAGGGCATGAACGTTTCCATGCAGGACGGCTTCAACCTGGGCTGGAAGCTCGGGCACGTGCTGGAGGGCCGCAGCCCGGAGAGCCTGCTGTCCACGTATTCGGCCGAGCGCCAGGTCATCGCGAAGAACCTCATCGACTTCGACAAGGAATGGTCAACGCTCATGGCGAAGAAGCCCGAGGAGTTCAACAGCCCCTCGGAGCTCGAGGACTTCTACGTGAGCACCGCCGAGTTCCCGGCCGGATTCATGACCCAGTACACCCCGTCGATGCTCATCGGCGAGGCCACGCACCAGGACCTGGCCACCGGCTTCCCCGTCGGCAAGCGCTTCAAGTCCGCACCCGTGGTCCGGGTCGGCGACACCAACCCGATGCACCTCGGCCACCACGCCACGGCGGACGGCAGGTGGCGGATCTACGTCTTCGCCGACGCCGCGGCGCCGGTAGCGCAGGGCTCGGGGCATCCGGGTACAGGCTCGGCCGTCGCCGAGTTCGCCGAGTGGATCGCGAACGCGCCGGACTCGCCGCTCGCCGCAACCCCTGAGGGGGCCGACCGCGACGCGTGGTTCGACGTGAAGGTGATCTACCAGCAGGAGCACACGAGCATCGACATCGGCGCCGTGCCGGCCGTGTTCAAGCCTTCGGTGGGTCCGTTCCAGCTCACGGACTACGAGAAGGTCTACGCCACCGATCCGGCGGCGGACATCTTCGAGCTGCGCGGCCTCGACCGCGGCGGCGTGGTGGTGGTGGTGCGCCCCGACCAGTACGTGGCCAACGTGCTGCCGCTCACGGCGACAGCGGAACTCGGCGCGTTCTTCGCACCCCTGCTGCAGGCCGGCAAGCGCGCCCCCGAGCTCCAGCACCACACGGGCTAAGCACCGATCCGGCCGGCGGGCGGCTGAAGTGCAGCCCTCCCGCCGGCGCCGCGACGCTCCCGCCCAGTTACTTCCGCCCGCACCGCCTTTCGCCCACGCAATCCCGCGGATCTGCGGGGCGGAGTCTCGGTGCGGCACCGGGTAACTGGGCGGGAGCGTCGCCAGCCCGGAAACAGGGACGAAGCCAGCCCGGGAAGCAGTGACGAAGCCCGCCCGCGTTGACCCCGCTCGGTCCTTTCCACGGCCAATTCCGCTGCGGCAAACATCCCATGACGAGCCAACGGCTCAGCGCCGCGGTATTCCCGTAGCGCTGGGCCGTCCGGGCGTCACCAGCCCGGAACCGCAGCATCTGCCCGGAACAGCAGCGAATCTCGGCTCGAGCCCGGCGTCCGAGGCTGCACACGAGGGTAGGAAGTCGTGCGCGGGGCTCCCTCCCGTCGGCGTAGCGACGCTCCTGCCCAGTTACTTCCTCCCGCACGGCCCTCTACCCGCAGAATCCCGCGGTTCTGCGGCGTGGGAGCGGGGTGCGGCACCAAGTAACTGGGCGGGAGCGTCGCCAGCCCGGGACGCAGTGACGAATGTAGCGGATTTCGCCGGGAGCGTCGCCAGCCGGGCACGCCGGGCCGGAACCCCAGCCGGGCTTGCATTCCGCTGGCGCTGTTGTCTCCTAGGCTGGGACCATGACTTCCCCGGACGCGCTGAACAGCAACCGCACCCTGGCCCGCGTCGCGTCCATCCTCGACGCGGTGGACGGCGAGGCGGTCTCGGCCACCGAACTGGCCAAGAGGTCGGGGCTTTCGGTGTCCACGGCCCACCGGCTCGCCCTGTCCATGGTCGAATACGGATTCCTGCGCCGGACGGAGTCCGGGGAATTCCGGCTGGGCCACCGATTCGTCCGCAATGCCATGGAGCAGGCAGCCCTGCCCCGGCTGGCCGAACTCCAACGCAGCACCGGGGAGACCGCCCAGCTCTGGGTCCGCCGCGGGGACGAGCGCGTCTGCCTCCTCAGCGTGGACAGCGACCATGAGCTGAAGGCCTCGCTGCCGTCCGGATCCAGGCTCCCCCTTCCCGCGGGCTCCAGCGGCAAACTGCTGGCGGAGGATCCCGAAGCCCTGGCCAGCATCGAACAGCACGGCTGGGTTGAATCCACCGGTATCCGGACGCCCGGACTGGGCTCCGTCAGTGCCCCCGTCATAGTGCGGGGACGCCTGCTCGCCAGCGTCTGCCTCGCCGTTCCGCTCCCCAGGGTGTCGGAGTCGCCCGGGCACGATTTTGGCGCCGCAGTGATCGCGGCAGCCGCACAGATCGCGGCGGACCTCGAGCAAAGCCCCAACACCTAAAGCGAGGGCTATCGTGGTGCCATGTCTAGCAAATTAGCTGTTATTGCCATCGACGCGATCCGGCCACGGGTGGTGGCCGACTTCTGGTGCGCCGTCCTCAACTGGCACATTGTCGAAGAGGACAGCGACATCATCAGCATCGCGCCGCAGGATCAAAGCTGGCCCACCATCGATGTGATTGCGGTGCCCGAGGGCAAGACCGTCAAGAACCGGCTGCATTTCGACCTGCGGGCCGACGGAGTGTCCACCGCCGAGGAGCTCGAGCGCCTGCTCGCCCTCGGCGCGCGGCGGGTGGACGTGGGCCAGGGCCCGGACGTCAGCTGGGTGGTCCTGGGCGATCCCGAGGGCAACGAGTTCTGCCTGCTGTCCCGGTCCGTCCAGGACGTCGAAGCCCAGGAATAAGGTTCAGCAACTCACTGCGCTCGCGCTGCCCACGGCCGCCCGGTCGAATCTGAAGAACGCGGATTGGGAAAGATCCTCGCCTGCCGCCGGGCGCGCCCGGAAACAATTTCTCGCAGCACCCCCTTGCTGTGTTCCACATCACTTGCTAGGGTATTCCCGCTTAATGACATGCGAATCCCACAGGATGGGAACGCTGCCTTCTATCTCAAGGGAAACCCATAGCCGTGACCGAGAAAAATGATGCAGCTTCAAACTCTCTTCCGCTGGAGGGCATCCGGGTGCTCGAGCTCGGAAACTTCATAGCGGCCCCCTTCGCCGCGCGGCTCTTCGGTGACTTCGGCGCAGAAGTCATCAAGATCGAACGCCCCGGCGGCGGTGACGAACTGCGGGACTGGCGCAAGACCCGCGGCGAGACCTCCATGCTCTTCCGCACCATCGGCCGGAACAAGAAGTCCGTGATCCTGGATCTGCGCACGCCCGAGGGCCAGGACGCCGTCCGCAAAATCGCCGCCCACTGCGATGTTGTGATCGAAAACTTCCGCCCCGGCACCCTGGAAAAATGGGGACTGGGCCCGGAGGTTCTCACCGAACTCAACCCCGAGGTCATCGTCGTCAGGATCTCCGGCTACGGCCAGACCGGCCCGTACAAGGACCGCGCCGGATTCGGCAGCTCAGCCGAGTCCTTCGCCGGACTGCGCTACATCACCGGCGAACCGGACCGCCCGGCCGGCCGCGCCGCCGCCAGCATGGGGGACACCGTGGCCGGGCTCTACGGCACCATCGGGGCCCTGATGCTCATGCTGCAGAAAGCCAAGGGCATTCAGCAGACCGGACCGCAGGTCGTCGACGTCGCGCTCTATGAGGGTGTCTTCAGCCTGCTGGAATCCCTCGTCCCGGACTACGACGCGTACGGCATGATCCGCCAGCGCACCGGCGGGCGCCTCCCGGGCGTCGTCCCGACCGGCAGCTACTCCTGCAAGGACGAGCTGGAAGTCGTCATCGGCGGCAACTCCAACTCCGTCTTCGTCCGCCTCATGCAGGCGATCGGCCGCGACGACCTCGCCGCGGACCAGACGCTGCTCGTCACCGAAGCCCGCAGCCTGCGCGAGGAGGAGCTCAACACCGCCATCTCCACCTGGACCGGCGAACGCACCCTCGCGGAAGTCCTGGACGAACTGGACATCGCCGGGGTGCCCGCCGGGCCCGTCTACGACGCGCCCAGCATCGCCGAGGACCGCCACTACCTCGCCCGCGACATGATCCAGACTCACCAGGTCGTCATCGACGGCGCCCCCGAATCCATCCGCTTTCCCGGGATCGTCCCCAAGATCCCCGGGCATGAGGGATCGGTACGGTGGCTCGGGCCCGAGCTCGGCGAGCACACTGAGGAAGTCCTCCGGGACCTCGCCGGCCTCACCCCGGAACAGCTCGCCGACGCACTGCCCCGAAACACCAGGCCCGTCCCGCAGGGCGTGGTCTAGATGCAGATCGAGATCACGGACGTCTTCCTCCGGGACGGGCTCCAGGACGTCGACGTCGTTGTTCCCACCGCGGAGAAACTCGAAACCGCGGCCCGGCTCATTGCCGCCGGCGTGCGGAGGCTCGAAGTCGCCTCCTTCGTGAACCCGAAGAAAGTGCCACAGATGGCCGACGCCGAGGCCGTCTTCGCGGGACTTGCCGTCCGCGAGAACGTGGCCTACACGTCCCTGGCGCTCAACGGCCGGGGGATCCAGCGGGCGGTCGACGCCGGGGCGGAGCACATCGCCGTCGTCACCTCGGCCAGTCAGGCGCACAGCAACGCCAATGCCGGGCAGAGCATCGAAGAGGCCCTGGCCGGTCTCGGGGAGGTGGTCGCCCGGTTCCCCGGGACGGACTTCTTCGCCGGCGTTTCCACCGCGTTCACCTGCCCCTTTGAGGGGGAGATCGCCCCGGAGCACCTGCTCCGGGTGGTCCGGGCCTTCAAGGCCATGGGCATCACCACCATCGGCCTCGCGGACACCCTCGGCACGACATCCACCGAACGGGCCATCGCCGCCGTCGGGTATGTCCTGGACGCCGAGCCTGATCTGGACTATTCCCTGCACCTCCACAACGCGCACGGTCAGGCGCTGGCTACCGTCAGCGCAGCCATCAGCCTCGGAATCACCCGTTTCGACAGCGCGCTCGGCGGGTACGGCGGATGCCCCTTCGCCCCCGGAGCCGCCGGGAACCTCGCCACCGAGGAACTCGTCCGCCACCTGCACGCCGCGGGCCACGACACCGGCATCGACGAGGCACAGCTCGCCGAGGCCGTCGCCTTCGCCCGCGGTTCAGTCACCCGGGCACCCGCCCTTTCCAGCTTTTCCGCGTCACACTAAGAACAGGCAAACCCACCTTTTTCGGCACACCGCGCCTCGCGGCGCCCTGCCACTATTCCCCTTGGGAGACAAAGATGTCAGTAACCCAGACCAACCTGCACGATCAAACACCCGCCCCCGAAACCCCCGGAACCCCCGGTGCCACCGACGAACGGGTCAGCCCGCCCAAGCCGAACCTTCGCCGCCTGGCGGACTTCCCGGCGCTGTACTACGTCAGTTTCCTGGCCGTCCTGCTCATCGCCGCGGCCACCGACAACCTCCCGGACTCGATGCTGGCGGGCTTTGCCGCGACCATCATCCTGGGCGGGCTCTTTATCTGGATCGGCAACACCGTTCCGGTGCTCCGGGACTTCGGGCTGCCGACCATCCTCTGCACCTTCGTGCCCTCCATCCTGATCTTCGCCGGCGTGATGCCCGAGAACCTCATCGCCGTGGTGCAGAACTTCGTGAAGGGCTACGGGTTCCTCGACTTCTTCGTGGTGACCATCATCGCCGGCAGCATCCTGGGCATGCCCCGGGCCCTGCTGCTCAAGGCCGGCCCCAGGTTCATCGTCCCGCTGGTCGGCTGCCTCGCCGCCACCTTCTCGATCATCGGCCTGCTCGGACTCGTCACCGGCTTCGGCTTCATCGAGGGCATCCTGTTCATCGCCGCACCGATCATGGCCGGCGGCCTGGGCGTGGGCGCGCTGCCGATGTCGGAGATGTATGCGGCCAGGACCGGCGGCAGCTCCGCGGACTTCATGGGCGACCTCATGTCCGCCGTTGTCATGGCCAACATCGTCTGCATCCTGATCGCGGGCATCTACAACGGCATCGGCAAGCGCGGCATCCAGCCCTTCATCGGATTCAACGGCCACGGCGAGCTGATGCGCATCAAGGGCAAGGCCGGGGACCTGACCTCACCGCCGAAGAAGGATGTCGCCTCATTCCTGTCCCTCGGCAAGGGCCTGGCCATCGCCGGCATCCTGTTCATCGTCGGCAACCTGGTCGCCGCCTTCATTCCCGGCCTGCACCCCTACGCCTGGACCATCATCATCGCCGCCGCCATCAAAATCTTCGGCCTCTTCCCGAAGGAACTTGAGGACGCCAGCTCCGAGTGGGGCGACATGATCGGCGCCTTCCTCATCCCGGCGCTGCTCGTGGGCGTCAGCATCACGTACATCAACATCGAGGAAGTCCTCCAGTCCCTGTCCAACCCGATGTTCATCCTCCTGACCATCGTCACCGTCCTCGTCGCCACCCTCTCCTCGGGGATCCTGGGCTGGCTGGTCAAGCTCAACTTCGTCGAGGCCTCCATCACCCCGGGCCTGGTCATGGCCGACACCGGCGGCAGTGGCGACGTCTCGGTCCTCAGCGCCGCCGGCCGCATGCACCTGATGCCGTTCGCGGCCCTGACCAACCGGATCGGCGGGGCCCTGGTGCTGTTCGTGACCTCACTGCTGGTGCCGTTCTTCGGCTAGGGCCGCTGCACCGTCCGGTTCTCTGAGGGGCACGACGGCGGCGCGACGCTCCCGCCCACTTACTTCCGGCCGCACCGCCCCGCACCCATGGAATCCCGCGGTTCTTCGGAGCGGAAGCGTGGTGCGGCGCGGAGTAACTGGGCTGGAGCGTCGCCAGCCGGGAAACACGGACGAACCTAGCGACTGCGCACGGAACCCAGGCTCGGTCCTCTCCGCGGCCAATTCCGCTGCGGTAAACGTCCCATGACGCGCCAACGGCTCAGCGCCGCGGTATACCCGTAGCGCTGGGCCGTTGGCGCGTCACCAGGCCGGAACCGCAGCGAACGTCTGCCTGAGCGCGGCGTCGGAGGAGGTGTTCGACCAATCCGGAATGAGGGGTTCAGCCGGCGTCAGGCACGCCGGCGCCCGGACGTGGGGGCGCGGCATCAAGCCGTCGCAGTGTTATGGCGGCAAGCACGACGATCCAGGCGAAGTACGTGTAGGCATTGATCCGCTCGAAGCCGCCGACCCAGGGTGTGTCATCCCGGGAGAGGCCCTGCATGGCAAACGACGACGCGGCCCCGAAGCCCACGATGATCAGCAGCGTCGCAATCGCGAACCACCGGAACCATCCCGGGTAGGCGATTGCGGAAAGGACGAGGGCCGCGAAGACAAAAAGGCCGAAAACGGACGTCAAGACAATATGCATGACGTCGTTGAAGCCGCCTGGAAGCCACCGGGAGCTCATCGCGAACACGGTATGGTTCGGAAACCCGATGAGGCCGGTGGCAACCAGGCATACGCCAACCCAGCGCAGACTCCTGCGATCGGCCGTTCGCCAGATCCCCACGCCGAAAGCCGTCATCAGCAGGGCGTGAATGAGGATGACCGTGACCATCAGCGGGCGCACCGGCGAGCCGAAGGCGCTGAGCTCGCTGATCGCCTGATCCCTGAAGCTGTACCCGCTGTACCCGCTGTACCCGCTGTACCCGCTGTACCCGTTGTACCCGCTGTACAGCAGCCCGGAGACGAGGTCTCCAATGCCGTAGAACGCAACAGCGAGGATGCCGGCGGTCAGGAGGAATCTATCGACAGCCTCCGCGCGCGGACGAACCGTGAGCGGGCGGGGATCTCGGGAGACATTCATGGCCTGCTGACCTTCGAACTGGACCACATCCACGTCACCGTACTCCCGCCGTCGGGACGCGGTTAGAGGCTAAGGACATTGGCACAAAAGACAGTTTGCTTATCAAGTAGTCTACGCTTAGAGTCTACGTTGTAGACAAGATGTTTTGGACGGCCCTCCTCGGAACCGGACATTCATCCCGGCTACGCTTTTCCCCGGATCTGCGGTGACGCAGCCACCCGGGATCCCGCTTCAATGCCGCGTGCACGGCTTCGAAGCCCAGCTGCTGTAGCCACGCGGCGGCACACATGCACCGCAAGGAAGCGAACCAGCCTTGGCAACTTCTCACCGTATGACCATCCCTCACGCGCGCGGACCCATCAGCGAAGGACTGTTCCGGCTGCTCGCCGGCAGCCCCGGAGACGATCCCGCAGCGGTGGGCACTCTGCAGGATCTCGCCGCGGCACAGCTGCCGCTCGTCGATGACATCATCGACGACGGCGACATGCAGCTGAGCCTCTTCTGCCTCTACGAACTCCATTACGGAGGCCTCGACGGGGTGACCGACCGCTGGGAATGGAACCCCGGGCTGATCGCACTGAGGCAACTGCTCGAGGAACCGTTTGAGCAAGCGCTGCGCGATGCGGCCCGCCCCTACGCCGGTACAGACTGTGCGGGTGCAGACCACGCCGGCCCTGACCAGCCCGATTCCGCCGCGGGCCTGGACAGTGACGCGGTGGCCGACCTCCTGTTCGCGATCGCGGCCCAGGAGGGCGGACCGGGGATGTCCCGGCACGTGGCCAAGAGGGCCACCCTGAAGCAGCTCCGCGAGTTCCTGATCCACAAATCGATCTACCAGCTCAAGGAAGCCGACCCGCACACGTGGGCGATCCCGCGGCTGCACGGCCGGGCCAAGGCCGCACTGGTGGAGATCCAGGCGGACGAGTACGGCGGCGGCCGTCCGGACCGCATGCACAGCACCCTCTTCGCCCGGACCATGCGCGGGCTGGGGCTGGACGACCGCTACGGCGCCTACGTTGACGCCGTCCCGCCCGTCGCCCTGGCCTCGGTCAACGTGATGTCGCTCTTCGGGCTGAACCGCCGGCTCCGCGGAGCCGTCGCGGGCCACCTGGCGATCTATGAGATGACCTCGTCCCGGCCGAACCAGCTGTACGGGAACGGGTTCCGGCGCCTCGGATTCGGGGCCGCGGTGACCGCGTACTTCGACGAGCACGTCGAGGCCGACGCCGTCCATGAACAGATCGCGGGCCGGGATCTCGCCGGCGGCCTCGTGGAGTCGGAACCGGACCTCTTCCCGGATGTCCTGTTCGGCGCGACGGCGGTGATGGCCATCGACGCCCGCCTCACGCAGCACATCATGGGGGCCTGGGACGACGGCGAGTCCTCCCTTCGCGCGGCCATCCCCGCCGCGGCCTGAACCACGGCCTGACGCCCGGCCCCTTCAAACCCCAGACAGTGAGCACCGATGAACCAAAACCCGCCTGAACCGTCGAACGAGAACTCCATCGTCGTCTGCCCCGACGGACCCATCCTGGTGCGCGGCGACTTCGAGATCGTCACGCCGTCCGGGGAACCCGTGCCCCGGCAGCGCAAAACCGTCGCCCTGTGCCGCTGCGGCGCCTCCGCGATCAAACCCTTCTGCGACGGCACGCACAAGCTGATCGGCTTCCGGACCGAAGTCCCCGGCAAGCCCGGGACGAAAGAGAGCCCCTGACGAAGCGTCAGGCGGCAAGGTCACGACGCCGGATCAGGTAGACAGCGATTCCGGCCCCCAGCAGCGCGACGGCGGTCAGGGCCAGGGCCGCCGCAGGGTCGAACGGCTCAACCGGCATCGCCGCGGAGTGGCGGAACGGGCTCAGATCCTGGACCCAAGACGGCAGCCGCAGCAGTTCCCCGAACTGGCCCAGGATCAGGCCGCCGGCCAGCAGCCCCCAGCCCACCGGAATGCACAGACGGGGTGCCGCAGCGAAGACCACGGCGGTTGCCGAGAGGAACACCGCAGCCGCGGGGACATGCGCCAGCGCGGCACCGATCAGCAGCGCCCCCGGCGGGTTGCCCGTCCCGGAGAGGGACAGCCCGACGGCGGCCGCGGTGCCGGCGACGGCGGCCACGACCGTCACCGAGGCTGCGGCCAGGACGAGGTTGGCGCCGAGCCAGCGCGCCCGCGACCTCGGGACGGCCAGCAGGAGTTCGGCCCTGCCCTCGACCTCCTCCGCGCGGAGCCGCAGCACCGCCTGGACGCCCGCGGCCGCGGCAAAGACCCCGGCGATGCCCAGCAACGCGGCGGTGAACACATCGATGATCTCGGCCCGGCTGCCCGGGACGAGCCGGCCGATGAGTTCCTTCAGCGACTCGTTCCCGACCACCGCATCGGTCACCACGGGCCCGAGGCCGCCGGCCAAGGCCCCCAGGACGGCGGCGCCGACGCACCAGCCGATCAGCGTGGGCAGCTGAAGCCGCCAGGCCAGGCCCAGGAACGAGGTGCCGCCGGCACCGGCGCGCTCCCGGCCGGCCCGCTCGGGCAGCAGGCTCCCGCCCAGATCCCGTCGGCTCCGGACCACCAGCACGGCAACGGCCACGACGGCGGCCGCCCCGGTCAGGACCAGCAGCGGCACCGGGTCGGCGTCTGAAAAGGGCCGGGAGCGCTGGCCCCAGCCGATCGGCGAGAACAACGAGGCCCAGCCGCTCGTGACCTGGGTCAGATCGGCGCTCGGGGAGCCGAAGGCATCGCCGATGCCGCGGAGCAGATACGCGGCGCCGACCAAGCCCGCGGCCGCCCCGTTCGCGCTGCGCCCCGAAGGCATGACCTGGGCGACCGCCGCGGCGACCGCGACAAAGAAGACCCCCACCGCCCCGACCGCCCCGCCGGCGGTGACCGCGCCGGTGCCGGGCAGCCCGGAGGCGGCGAAGCCCGCGGCCACACTCGCGGCGAGCACCAGGTTCGCGGCCGCGCCCAGCAGCAGCGTCGCCGCCAGGGGCGCGGCGCGGGGGACCGGAAGCGATCCGATGATCTCCTCGCGTCCCAGCTCCTCGTCGGCCCGGGTATGCCGGATGACCAGAAAGGTGCTCATCAGTCCCGCCAGCACGGCCGTGAACGCGTAGCCCTGGAAGAACACCACCGCTCCGATGCCCGTCCCGTCCGGCAGTCCCCGCAGGAACAGGAACGCCGGGCTGACCGCCGCGACGCCGATGATGGCCGCGCGCTCGGACTCCGCATCGAATTCCGTGGCCACCGCAGTGGCCGTGACGAACCCCAAAAGGGCTATGCCCAGGATCCAGACCGGAAGGAGCACCCGGTCCCGGCGCGCCTGGGCCAGCGCCAGCCGCACGACGCCGGGCATCAGCGCGCCTGCCCGTTCCGGTCGCTGTAGTGCCGGAGGAACAGCGACTCCAGCGACGGCGGGGACACGGTCAGGCCGCTGACGCCGCCGGCGGCGACGGCGGCGAGCACGGGCGCCAGGTCCGCCGCGTCCGCGTCGAACTCCACGGCCGTCCCGTTCGCGCGGACGCCCTGCACGCCCGGAATCGCCGCCAGCCTGACCGGGTCGGCGCCGCCCTCGACCCGGAAGTGGGTCCGTCTCAGATGCCGGAGCTCGGCCAGGCTTCCGGTTTCGACGGCCCGGCCGGAACGGATGATCGTCACCCGGTCACAGAGCTGCTCGACCTCACTGAGAATGTGGCTGGAGAGCAGGACGGTCGCCCCGTCGTCGCGGACCCGTCGGATCTGGCTGCGGAACACGGTGTCCATCACCGGGTCCAGGCCGGCGCTCGGTTCATCCAGCAGATACAGCCGGGCCGGGCGGGCGAACGCGGCGATCAGTGCCGCCTTCTGCCGGTTGCCCTTGGAATAGGCGCGGGCCTTCCGCTTCGGGTCAAAGTCAAAGTCCTCGATCAGCGTCCGGCGCAGCCGTTCATCCGCGCCGCCGCGCAGGCCGGTCAGCAGATCAATGACCTCGCCGCCGGTCAGGTTCGGCCAGAGGCTCACGTCGCCCGGGACGTAGGCGACGTCCCGGTGGACATTGACCGGGTCGCGCCACGGGTCCAGCCCGAAGACCCGGACGACGCCCGACGTCGGGCGGATGAGTCCCAGGAGGACCCGCAGGGTCGTTGATTTGCCGGCACCGTTGGGGCCCAGGAAGCCGTGGACCTCGCCCGCGGCGACGTTGAGGTCGAGTCCGTCCAGGGCCCGTGTGGCGCCGAAGGTCTTCGCGAGCATGGTGGCTTTAATGACGGGGTCTGCTGCAGAGGTCATCGGGGTCCTTCCCTCGGTCCAGTCAAACGACCGAGGCGGCTGCCAGGGCGTTCCGCAGGCGCACCGCCAGCGGGCCGACCAGGCTTCCCGGCTCTCCGATCCACAGCCTACAAGCAAATGGCCGCCATGGGGGACTGTTTCTAGCAGCCATCTGTGACAACTGGGGAGCGCCCGGCGCAGACAAGCCAACCAAGCCCATCCATGGCTCCGCAACGGCCCTGATGGGGGTCCAAAAGGGCCGTTGCGGAGCAGTCGATGGGAAGGAGGAGGGGCCTCAGACGTTCCCTAACCCCGTCCCAGTCCGGTTGCGTGGTTTCTGATGAAGCCGGCGATGTCGTCGACTGTTTGTTCGCCACGCTGGATCCGCCCGGCGGAGGTGAGGAGTCCGTGGGCGTACCCGGGGAGGTGCTGGTACAGGACCTCGGTTCCGGCTTGGGCCAGGGCTGCGGCATAGTCTGCCCCCTCGTCCACCAGCGGGTCGTTGTCCACTGTGATCACGTACGCCGGGGGAAGCCCGGAGGGGAGCTCCGCCAGAGCGGGGCTGATATCCGGCCGCGCCCGGTCGGTTCCCTCGGGCAGGTACTGGTCCGCGAACCAGGCGATGGTGTCCGCAACCAAGGGGAAGCCCTCCGTGACCCGGGTGTACGACGGAGCAGACATCGTCAGATCGACCATCGGGTAGATGAGGACCTGCGCCGCGATCGGCCGCGGATGAGCGCTTTTCGCGTTTTCAATTGCCAGCACCGCGGCCAGCTGCCCGCCTGCGCTGTCACCGGCCAGTACGGCCGTGATCACGTCCAGGCCGTGAACCGGACCGGCGGTGAACAGCCAGTTCAGCGCATCCCGGCTGTCCTCGATGGCCGCGGGGTATTGGTGCTCCGGGGCGAGCCGGTAGTCCACCGCCACGACCGGGAGACCGGTCAAGGCGGCCAGCCTGCGGCACAGCCCGTCGTGAGTCGAGAGGCTGCCCATCACCCATCCGCCGCCGTGGAAAAACAGCACGACGGCGGTGGGGCCTCCGACGGGGCGCGGCTCATAGACCCGTACCCCAAAGTCCTGCACCCCGAAGTCGGAAACCGCGGAGAGTGAATCGCCGTCGAGACCGTTGGCAGCGCAGCCGCGCTCGTACAGGTCACGCACCTCGTCCACGGGGTAGGTGTGGAACGAGCGTCCACCGGAGGCCCGGAACCCTTCCAGAACGGCTGCTGCGTCCTCGGCTACGGGCCTACCGCTGAACAGATCCTGGCTGGTCACTTTCCCGGGGCGGACTCGGCCAGCTGGAGGTAGTCCTCGAGCTGGAGTTCCTGCGTGTGGGCCCGGTACTCGTTGACGGTCCCGGACCAGTTGTTGATGACGCGGCCGTCCCCGTTCTTGTACCAGGAAGAGCACTCCGAAGAGAAGGCAGACTTATCGAGCTCGTCCTGAACGTGGGCGTTGAACTCCTCGAGCACGCTGCGGTCAACTTCCAGTACCGTCTTCTCGCCGGCCGCGATGTACTCAACAGCCTGCGCGATGTAGCGGTGCTGGGCCTCAAGCATGGACACCACGGAGTTGTGGTTCAGGTTGGTGTTCGGTCCGTAAACCATAAAGAGGTTGGGGAAGTTGTCGACGGTGATGCCGAGGTATGCCTCGGGGGCGTTGCCCCACCTCTCGTCCAGGCTGAGTCCGTCGCGTCCTGCAACGCGCATGGAACCCTGGAATGCGTGGCTCTTGAACCCGGTGGCGTAGACGATCACGTCGAATTCGTGCTCGACGCCGTCTGCCGTCCGGATGCCACGGGGTGTGAATTCGGTGATCTGCTCGGTCACGAGGTCCACGTTTTCGCGGTTCAGGGCAGGGTAAAAATCATCGCTCCGGAGGATGCGCTTGCAGCCGAAGTCGTAGTCGGGTGTGAGCTTGGCTCGCAGTCCAGGGTCCGCCACCTGGCTCTCGAGGTGCTGGCGAGCCTGCTGGACACCTTCCTCGGACGCTGCAGAGTGGCGGCGGGTGCGTTCGAATCCGGCTTCACGGAAATCGTGGATCGCCTGGCGCTTCGTCCGGTAAAGCTCCGGGTCCGCCAGGAACGCTGCGGTCTCCTCGGCCGTGAAGACGTACTGGTCGCGGGGGAGGATGTAGTTGGCCGAGCGCTGGAACACTGTGAGGTTCGAGGCGATCTTGGCTACCTCGGGTACATACTGGACGGCGGTGGCCGCCGAGCCGATGGATGCGACGCGCTTGCCGGTCAGGTCCAGGTCATGGCGCCAGGTGGAGGAGTGGAAGACCTCTCCTTCGAAGGACTCAATGCCCGGGATGTCCGGGATGTTTGGCTCATTCAGTTGGCCCCAGGCCGCCACGACGGAACGGGCCATGAACTGGGAGCCGTCTGCGGTATGCACGGTCCAGAGGCAGCGGTCCTGGTCCCATTCGGTTGCTGTGATGTTCTGGCCGAACCGGATGTGGTTGCCGAGGCCGAATTCCTCCACCATGGAACGCAGGTAACCCTGCAGTTCTTCCTGGCCGGCGAACAGCCGGGAAACTTTCAGGTTGAGGAAATAGCTGTAGCAGTAAACGAGCGCCTGGGTGTCGCAGGCGGCGCCCGGGTAGGTGTTCTCGCGCCATACACCTCCGACGTCGTTGCCGCGTTCAAGGATCAGGAAGTCCTCGAGGCCTTCCTGCACGAACTGGGCCCCCTGGCCCAGGCCTCCGAAGCCGGCGCCGATGACGATGGCACTGTAAATGTGGTCGTTGGTCAAAGACATGATGTTCTCTCCTCAGGGAATGTCTGGTGGGTCAGGAAAAGGTGATGATTTGGCGCAGTGCGTGGCCGCCGTCGAGCGTGTCCATGGCGCGGTTGATCTCATCGAGCGGGATGGTGTCCGAGACAAGGCCTTCAACGGCCAGTTGCCCGGAGCGCCACATCTGTTCGTAAATCGGGATGTCGTGTTCGGGAACGGCTGAGCCGAGGTAGCTGCCGACGATGGTCCGCGCCTCGGCCGTCAGGGCGAGCGGGTCGATTGAGGCGGGCTGGCCCGGGGCCGGCAGTCCGACCGTCACGGTGATGCCGCCGGGCTTTGTCAGGGCGATGGCAGCTTCCAGTGCGCGGGGGTGTCCGGCGGCTTCAATGACAGCGTCGAACTTTTCACCGCGTTCCAGCGCTGCCGCGGAGGTCATGGCGTCAGTGGCGCCGAGACTCATGGCGGCTTCCAGTTTGGCGGGCAGAGTATCGATGCCGACGACGTGTTCGACGCCGGTGGCCTTGGCGGTGATGAGCGCGGCCATGCCTACCCCGCCGACCCCGACAACGGCCACCCGGTCGGAGGGGCCCGGCTTGGCGACGTTGAGAATGGCTCCGCCGCCGGTGAGCAGGGCACAGCCGAGCAGCGCCGCGATGTGCGCCGGCACGTCCGAGCCGACGGGCACCACGGAACGGCGGGAGACCACCGCGTGCGTGGCGAACGCGGAGACGCCGAGGTGGTGGTGTACAGGCTCCCCGTCTCTGGAGAGCCTCCGGCTGCCACCGAGCAGCGTTCCTTCCGCGTTGGCGGCGCCGCCCTGCTCGCACGGCGTCTTGCCGTTCGAGCGGCATCCGGCGCACTCTCCACACCGGGGGAGGAAGGTCATCACAACACGCTGGCCCAGTGGGACGTCGTCCACGCCTTCGCCCAGTTCTTCCACGATTCCGGCGGCTTCATGACCGAGCAGCATCGGAACCGGCCGGGGGCGGTTTCCGTTGACCACGGAGAGGTCCGAGTGGCACACCCCGGCGGCCTCTATGCGGACAAGGATCTCACCCTGGCCCGGTCCTTCCAACTCAAGTTCGTCCACGCGGATGGGCAGCGAATCCTGGAAGGGCCGGTCCGCCCCTATGGCTTCCAGTACCGCCCCGCGGATGGTCCTGGTGCGGGCGGCCGTCTTCGTGGCTGGGCGGGTGTCTGCGATCGTCATGGTTGTCCTCTCAGTGGTGCAGTGAAACCGGGCAGGGACCGGTTCCGGACTGTCCATTGAGAGTAGGCAACCTGACAGCGCCCGTCATGGTGCAGAATGTCGTAAGTTGGCTTTATCTTTGTACGATTCGCCGAAACGTTGTGGCGGGACGGCAGCAGGCGGACTGTTCTACTCTTGGCGCGGCGCCTGCGTCCGGCCTCGGAGGGCCAGCCAGAGCTGGGCTGCTACGTCGGGGTCGTCGAGGTCCACGCCGAGGAGTTCCTTGGCCTGGGCAATCCTGTAGCGCACCGAGTTCCGGTGTACGCCGATTTCGCGCCCGGCGGCCTCCCACTGCCCACGGTGGGCCAGGTACGCGCGGACAGTTTCGAGGAGGTGGCCCGGGTGCGCTACCAGCGCGTCCACCCATTCGTCGGCCGGCAGATCGAGCCCGTGCCCGACGCGGATGAACTGTCCGGGCGGGGCCGAGGCCGCAATCTCGGCGACCTGGGCGCCGATTTCGTGCAGGCGCCGGAGCGGCATCGGGCCGCCCCACGCGCCGCGGGCACCCTTGGGCAGCTTCGGTGAGGGGCTGGATGCTGCCTGGAGCACGAACATCACACCGGAACGTTCGAGCACGAGTCCGTCCGGGTGGGGCTGCGATGCCAACTCTTCAAGGTCTGGGAGCACCGCGACGAAAGCTGTCTCGGGGAGCGGGTCGGACTCCATTTGCTTAGCGAGGAGGCGCGCGGCGTCGTCATGTCCCTCCAGGACGAGCGCTGCGAGCATCCCTTCGGCGCGGCGCCGTTCAGCTGCCGCGCGGCGTTGTCCTGCCGCCCGGGCGGCAAGGAGCGTGGACGCGGTCAGGAACAGGTGGCGTTCTGCAGCAGCAAGTTGTCCGCTTCGACCCAGCGCGAGGTAGCCAGACATCGCCGGAGCGGCGGAGACCGGGTAGAGGGAGGCGGTACCGGATGCGAGTTGGATATTGCCGGTCGCCCCGCGGCGGGCGGTCCGCAGTCTGACAGATTCGCGGGCCAGTTCCGCCAGCAGTCCGGCCGGCAGTTCACCGCCGCTGGCAGCCGACGACGACGGCGGCCCGTCACCTTCCGGTAAGTAGGCAACCCAGGTGCCGAGGGCGCGGGAGAGTTCACGGACGATCTCGGGCTCTGCATTTTCTTCCGCGGCGGCGCGTGTCAGTGCCACCTGAAGTCCCAGCAGGGCCGTGAGTTCGGCCTCGCCGCCTTGTCTGACAAGCTCCCAGTAGGCCCGCGATACGGCCAGGAAAGGTGATTCCCGGGGGACCGTCAGGAGGGGAAGGCCCGATTCCACGCAAGCGGCCCGGAGCTCGTCTGGCACCATGGCGTGGCCTGAGCCCAGGCCCAAACCCAGAGCTGCCACTCCGCCCTCGACGAGTCGTTGCACATAATCACGGGCCGCGTCCGCCCGGGCGTCACCGTCGAGGCCGCCGAGCTGCAGACCCACGGTGAGGAGCAGTTCGCCTCCGTAAAGGAACACGGTCGGGTCCTCGAGCTCGGACACATGAACGCCCGTGAGCTCAACACGGGGGAGCGGGACCGGCCAGTAGGGCACCAGGTCGGGCTTGGCGGCCTCGACAAGCCGGGCGAGGGTGATCATGCATAAATCATAAGCTGGGAGCCTTTGTACGATTCGGAGATCACGCCTCTCCAAAGGGCCGAATCATCCAAAGACAGCAGGCTGCGCCGTCCCTATCGTGGAATCCACTACATGAGGAGGACCACTTGACCGTCACACCAGAGACCGCCACGAGCCCGGCCGCTGATCCGGCCAGCGTCACGGCAACAGCCCGCCGCCTGCTCACCGAGCTCCCGGGCCCGCGCTCCCGTGAACTGGAAGCCGAACGCCGCCGCCATGTCACCAACGCCTTCGGCATCACCATGCCCGTGTTCATCGAGCATGCGCAGGGCTCGCTGCTCGTGGACGTTGACGGCAATCACCTGATCGACTTCGCCTCCGGCATCGCGGTGACCAGCGTGGGCGCAGCGAACCCGAAGGTGGCCAAGCGCGCCGCCGCCCAGCTCGAGCGGTTCACGCACACCTGCTTCATGGTTACCGAATATGCGTCCTTCGTTGACGTCTGCCGGTGGCTCAACGAGCACACGCCCGGCGACTTCGAGAAGCGGACCGCCCTGTTCACCACCGGTTCGGAGGCTGTGGAAAACGCGATCAAGGTCGCACGGGCCGCAACCCGGCGCCCGAACATACTCGTCTTCGACGAGGCCTACCACGGACGCACCCAGCTCACGATGGCCATGACGGCGAAGGAAAACCCGTACCGGCTCAACTTCGGACCCCTTCCGGGTTCCGTGTTCCGCGGTCCGACGGCGCCCGCGCACACCTCCCCGGACGGGCCCGGGGAAGCCCTCGGACGGATCGAGGCCCTGCTTGCCCAGAACGGGCCGGAGACCTTCGCCGCCATGGTCATCGAGCCGATCCAGGGCGAGGGTGGCTTCATCGTCCAGGCCCCCGGGTTCCTCACCGGGCTGCGGGAGATCGCGACGCGCCACGGCATCGTGCTGGTCATCGACGAGATCCAGACCGGTCTGGGCCGCACCGGCAAACTGTTCGCTTCCGAGCATGAGGGAATTGCCGGGGACATCACGTTGACCGCGAAGGCCCTCGGCGCGGGTCTGCCGCTCTCGGCCGCCACCGGGCGGGCCGAACTCATGAATGCCGTTCACCCGGGCGGACTTGGCGGAACCTATGCCGGCAACCCGGTTGCGTGCGAGGCCGCCCTGGCGGTATTCGAACTGCTGGAAGAGGGCGCCCTCCTCGACAACGCGGGTCGCATCGAGACCGCGGTGCGGGGGCGCCTGGAGCCGCTGATGGCTCTGGACGGCGTCGCGGATGTCCGCGGCCGGGGCGCCATGATGGCGATCGAGTTCCGCGACAGCTCAGGTCCCCGGGGGGACCTTGCCGCCGCCGCCGCCAAGGCGGCCAATGCCCACGGGGTCCTCACGCTCACCTGCGGCACCAACGGAAACGTGATCCGCCTGCTTCCCCCGCTGGTGATCGAGGCCGACGTCCTCGACGAGGGGCTCGCCGTGCTGGAGGCATCCATTCGCTCGGTGCTCTCATGAGTGTCCGAACGGCCAGGAACCGGGGACGATACGCGCCAGTGGGCACCGCCGTCGTCGAAAACGGGGGCAACCTACTTCGAGAGCGTCAACCGGAACAAGGAATCCGTCACGCTGGACCTGAGCGACCCTGAGGACCTGGAGCTTGCCCGGGAACTCGCGCGCCGCGCCGACGTATTGGTCGAGAACTTCAAGCCGGGCGGGCTTGCCGGCCTGGGGCTTGGGTACGAGGCGCTCGCCGCGGAGAACCCGGGGCTCGTGTACGCGTCGATCTCCGGCTTCGGCTCCACCGGCGGCCGGGGTCTGCCAGGGTATGACTTCATCGTCCAGGCGCTCGGCGGGCTCATGAGCATTACCGGCGACCCGGCCGGCGAGCCCTACAAGGTGGGGGTCGCCCTGGTCGATGTCCTGACCGCGAAAGATGCCACAATCGGCATCCTCGCCGCCCTTTCCGAGCGTGCTTCCTCAGGCCGGGGGCGCCGGATCGAGGTCAACCTGCTCTCAAGCCTCCAGGGCGCACTCGCCAACCAGGGACAGGCGTATCTGGGGGCGGGCGTCGTGCCCCAGCGGATGGGCAACGACCACCCCTCCATCGTCCCCTACCAGCTCCTGGCCACAGCGGACGCGCCTCTGGCCGTGGCCGTGGGCAACGACGCGCAGTTTGCGCGGCTTTGCGAGGCCATCGGGGCGCCGGAGCTCGCTGTGGACCCGCGCTTTGTGACCAACGCGGACAGGGTCAGGCACCGCCGCGATCTTGTCCCGCTGCTTGAGTCCTGGCTGGCCGAGGCAGGGGCGGCATCGTGGCAGGAGGACTTTGCCGCCGTCGGCGTACCCGCCGGCCGGGTGGCCAGCATCGGGGGAGGCATCGCCTACGCGGAGTCCCTGGGTCTGGCACCGACCATCGAAGTGCTCGACGCCGGCGGCACCGTCGTCGGACGCCAGATCCGCCACCCGATCACCTGGACGCCGCCGCTGCCGCCGCTGACCCACGCGCCGCCGGCGCTCGGGGAGCACACCGAGGACGTTGTGGACTGGCTGCGGCGGTCCGGGACCGACAGCCTCTCCTCACTGCCCCCTGGCCCGGCGGGCTACCATTCCCAGTCCCATTCCTATTCAGGCCCAGGAAGGACCGCATTATGAGCCTTGCCCCCAGTTCAGCCCACTTCGAGGCAGCCGCTGCCGTGGACCCCTCGGACCTCATCTCGTTCGACTCCGTCCTCAGCGCCGAAGAGCTCGCACTGCGCGGCCGGGTCCGGACGTTCGTGCGGGAGGAAATCAAGCCGAACATCGCCAGGTGGTATGAGGAGGCCCGGTTCCCGATCGAAATTGTGCCCGAGCTGGCCAAACTCGGCCTGCTCGGCATGCATCTCAAGGGCTACGGCTGCGCCGGCGGCACAGCGGTCGAGTACGGCCTCGCCGACGCCTTCGAGGACGCTCTCACCTACTCCACGGAGCGCCTTCAGTTCGGCCGCCCGCTCGCCGGGTACCAGCTCACCCAGCAGAAGCTCGTGAACATGGCGCTGGAAATCAACAAGGGATTTCTCCTGGCCCTGCACTTGGGGCGGCTCAAGGACGCGGGAAAACTGCAGCCCCATCAGATCAGCGTGGGCAAACTCAACAACTGCCGCGAGGCGATCGGCATCTGCCGCGAGGCCCGGACGATCCTTGGCGGCAACGGGATCACCCTCGAGCACTCACCGTTGCGGCACGCCAACAACCTCGAATCGGTGCGAACCTACGAAGGCACCGACGAAATCCACACCCTCATCCTTGGTCAGAAACTGACGGGCGTGGGAGCCTTCCGGTGAGTGTCCCCGCGGCCTCAGTGCCCGCCGAGGATTTCCACAAGGGCGAACGAGAGGCCGAATCCGACGGCGATCGCGATGCCGGCGGCGGCGCCGGCGTCCTGGAGCCCCTCCGGGACCATACGGGTCGTGACGTTCGTCAGGATGCCGCCGCCGGCGCAGGCCAGCGCGAAGGCCACCACCTCGGGCGGGGCTGCCCGCAGCAGCACCGTGAAGAGGGCGACCGATGCGCCGCACAAGAACGTCATGGCCAGCCAGGCGGACATGACGTGGCGGGTGGTCATGCCTGACTTGCGCAGCGGTCCGGTGTCGGCCATGGCTTCGGGCACGCCACAGAGGAAGACTGCGGCAAGCACCGCGGCAGTGATGCCGTAGCCGCCGAGTAGCGCCCCGGTGATAACAACCGCTTCGGCAACCACGGACAGCCCGATTACAAGGAATCTAGGCTCGTGGAGGGGAGGTTCGGACAGCCGCCGGCCGCGCACGGCACCCGTCACCACCCACGCCGTCGCCACGGCCCCGCTGATCAGTCCCACTCCGACATAACCGCTTCCACCGGCCAATCGCCCGGCCTCGGCGACGAGCTTGTAGGCGACGGCCGAGAGCAGGGCGCCGGCACCGAGCCCGGTCAGGATGCCGAGCAGGACGCTGTTGCCAACGCGCCACCGCAGGGCGAGCAGTCCACCCAGGAAGTACGAGGACCCGGCAAGCAGACCCCAGCCAAATGCCTGCAGCATCGGCGCCCCTTTCGGCATAGGAACTAAAGCCGCGCCTAGGCATCATCGCGAAGGGCCGCGGGAATGGCAAGGGCTGCGCGCGAGGCGCCCCTCGCACTGGCGTAACGGCAGCACTGTCCGGGACCCAGTGAGCTGAGCCCCCGGGGGCCGGTTGCACCTGACGCATCGTCGTAGGTGGCTCTTTCCTACCTCGGGTTTTGACCGCCGTGCGCTGGCGCCGTCGTGAGCGTCGATTGGGTGCTCCGCCGCTCGACGTCGCCTTCACTGGTCACGGGGCTTGTCCACTTTGACTGCTGCATGCCGGCGAGCGGCAGCCGGCCACTGCTGGGTTCCGGTGATACGAAACGCCGGTTGCTGTTGGCCTGTACCAGGGTTCTATTTTTCACGTCTTTGAGTCCTTTCGGTGCAGCGAGGGGTCGAGTTTATAAACGGAATCCACACTTTTGTACTTCTCGCCGGTACTTCGAGAATGCACCCCGGTCCCCTGCATTGCCGAACTCCACCGAACGACTTTGTCCGGTGGAGTTCGGCTGCATTTGGACGCGATAGGGGCTTCAGCCGGCCTGACGCGTTATGGCAAGGTCCAGCTCTTCATCGGCAGCGTCTGTCTCAATGGAACTGATCAGTCGCGGCGGTGAGAGTTTGTAGGCCGCGTAGTAGACGCCCGCGGCCAGGGCCATTGTAATCAAAGGCGTTAGCTGGGACACGACCGGCCACACTGTCTGTTCAGTGAGCACAATTCCCACTGCTGAGGCGAACACCCAGGCGACTGCCCCGGGGCTGATCGCCTTGAGGTTGGCCGGCCTAATATCAGGGACAAGGTCCTGCTTTTTCCAGTTCAGGCCGATGTATACCAGGGCGATGGCAACCCAGGCTGTCACAAAAACGCCTTGCCAGGCCAGGGCCTTGAGCAGGTAGCTCAATACGTCTGTGAGCATGAGCAAGAAGGCCAGCGCGCCGCTCAAGATAACCCAGACATAGCGGGGCAGGTCAAGCCTGAATACTCTACTGGCGAAGGCTGAAAGGTTTTCTGAGGCGAGGAAGTAGTTGGCTGTGTTGATGCGGGTCTGTGAAATGAGAATGACCAGCAAGCCGACGAGTCCCAGCGATGAGATAAACGCCTGGACGACTCCGGTTTCGGAGGCTTCAATGCGCCATGCACTCATGATGTAGATGCCGACCAGCCCGTTCAGCCCGAAGGTGAATGCGTAGAAGACCCAGCCGAACGTCACTGTCCCCAGGAATTTCTCGTCTTTTTCACGTCCGAGACGGGCATAGTCAAAGGTGTACATCATCATGATGTAGACACCCATGTAGATAAGGTACGAGGTCAGCCAGCCCGGCAGCGCCGACGAAGCGGCGGCGTCGCCGATCCAGTCAGTGGGCACGCCCTTGATCAGGGTGGCCGCAACGACTACCGCTACCAGACCTGCAACGTAGAGCGGGAGCAGGACGCCGTTGAGTTTGTCCAGCCAGTTCTGCACGCCACCCAGGGCCAGCGGTATGGCGTAGAGCACCACCACGCCATACCAGACCATGATGCTTCCGCCGAAGTACTCGTGGAACGCGACGGCGATGATGGATCCTTCGAACACGGCGTAGTAGATGGCAGTCGCTGCGAAGATCAGCGACGCCAGGGCGGAGCCCACCAGCCCGAAAAGCGTCCGGGAGAAGAGGCTGACGGTAAGCCCTGTCCGCGCCGCATAACGCGACAGGACCGTGTTGATGGCACCGTAGGTGGCAATGGTGAGCGCCATCCCAATCAGGGTGTTCGTCACGCCGACTGCTCCGGCCGAGGCCACGGCTATGTAGATCCAGAACATCGCGGAGAATACGGCCCACCAGGCCATGGTGAGTGACAATCTTCCGGCACGCATACGGGCCGGCAGGACATAGTTTGAGTACGACAATTTCGCACCTTTCACATCGTTTGAGGAAGCTGAGGAAGCTAGGGAAGGAATGCCTGGCCTTGGACCGTTCGCGGGGATCTGCCGCGGATGCAGGGCCCTATACTGCCGGGCCCGCCGGCGCGATCAGCGCCGGCGGGCCCGGTTTGGTCAGAATGCGCCTAGTGCTGCCAGTGGGACGAGGAACGCATCTCCATGCTCTTGCGGAACTCTGAGGTGGTCTCCGGGAACAGCTCCCCGGTGCCCCAGTCCAGGATGACGCCGTGGCGGCGGATCACGTCGAGCATGTCCACCTCCCCGGCGCGGTACTTCTCCGCCACGGCGACCGGATCGGCGGTCAGCCAACCGGTCCGGTGGGCGCGGATCTGCTGCCGCAGTTCGGTGCTGGCTGCCTGGTCGATCTCGAACTGGTCCAGTTCGCGGTCAATTTCGCGGATGATGACGCCGTAGTCCTTCGCCGCCCGTTCGATCGACACGTACTCGTCGATAACATCGTCCAGGACTTCGTCGAAGGGGCGTTCCAGGGGATCGCCATAGCCGCCCCCGCCGGCGGATGGGCGGGTGAACGAGTCCCCGGACTCCAGCGGAACCGCTGAGAAGTTGGAACCGAGGAACTTTTCCTGATCGGTGCCCTTGTTCATCCAGACACCGTGCGGGATGGACGGCAGGCCGCCTTCGATCCCCCAGGTGATGGAGCGTGCACGGTCGCAGCAGTAGCTCATCACCGTCTTCGTCGCGTCGACCAGGGTGCCGCCCTTTTCGATGCCAAGGCCGCCGCGGAACCTGCCGGGCCCGCCGGAGTCGGTGGCGATCTGGTGCACGGTGGTCAGGACTGGCGACAGCCGCTCCTGCCCTTCGATGGGCTGGACCGCCAGGCCGGGGCCGAAGACCGGGGCAGTGGCGCTGGACCCGTCCTTGGAGGCTCGGCCACCCCAGCCGCCCGCCATCCAGTCGTACCACATGAAGTAGGGGTTATCGTCGGTGCGGCCATCGCGGCCACCCACCAGCAGGTACTCGAGGTTGAACGCACATGCCATGGCCCGCTCGGGCATGATCTGGGACCACAGCTCGAAGATCCCGTTCATCAGCTTTTCGTAGGGACCGGAACAGAACCCGGTGACCGCGTAGGGCCAACCGGCGTTGACCACGGTGCCCTCCGGCCCGATTTCCGCATCGACCGCGGCGTAGAAGCCGGAGTTCAGCGGAACATCCGGGAAGAACGTCTTGGTGCCGGCGTAGATGGCCGAGTGGGTGGTGCCGTAACCGGAGTTAAGGAAGGTTTCGACGGCGGGCGCGGAACCGGTCAGGTCATAGTGGATCCCCTTCCCGTCCAGCGTCAGCTTGATCCTGATGGGCACCAGGCCCTCGCCCTTGCCCGGGTCGAAGTCGATGTAGTCGGTGGTCTCCCACACTCCCTGCGGCAGCGATTCCAGCCGGCGCAGGACGATCCGTTCAACGTAGTCCTGGGTTTCCTGCATCGCGGCGACCACCGTCGATTTGGAGTACTTGTCCACCAGGCGGAGGACTTCGCGCTCGCAGACCGCTGTGGCTTCTGACTGGGCGTGGAGGTCGCCCATCGCCTGGCGCGGTGCCCGGGTGTTAGACACCAGGAGCTGGGCGACGTCGTGAAGGAAGACACCCTTGCTCCAGATCCGCACGGGAGTGATCCGCAGGCCTTCGCCGAAATGCTCCTTGGCGTTGACATCGAATGACCCCGGAACGTTGCCGCCGATGTCAGCCCAGTGGCCCTTGTTCTGGGCGAAGGCGATCACCTCGCCCTCGGAGAAGATCGGCCGGATGAAGCTTACGTCGTTGAAGTGCGTGCCGCCCCGGTAGGGGTCGTTGATGGCGAAGACGTCCCCGGGGTGGATGTCTGTTCCGAACTCCTCGATGACGGCCTTGCACTGGAAGTGCAGGGTGCCGACGTGGACGGCAATGTCGCCGCTGCCCTGCATGACGGTGTTTCCGTTCGCGTCGCAGAGGGCGGAGGAAAAGTCACGGGAGTAGATGACGAAGGAGTAGCAGGTCCGGAGAATCTGCTCGCTCATCAGATCGACGCTGGTGACGAAGGCGTTTTTCAGCACCTCGAACGTCACGGGGTCAAGGCCTGATGCCTGGCGCGCATCGGTGTGGGCGACATGGAGATCTGGCATGGTGATCACGTCGGTCATGATTAGGCTTCCTGCTCGTCTTTGAACTCTGTGAGGTGGATCCGGATGTTGAGCCACTCGTCGATCTCGGCGGTGGTGCGCGGGGGCACCACCGTTGTGGAGTCAAGCTGGTCGATGATCGCGGGACCCGGGAACGTTGCGCCGGCGCCGAGTTTGGTGCGGTCGTAGACGGGGGTATCGACCCAGCCGTCCTGGCCGAAGTACACCGGCCGGACCGAATCGGGCTCGCCGGGCTCAGAGACCCATTCCTTAGCCGGCGCGAAGGAGGGCTTGGGCGTCTTGCCGATTGCGGAGAGCTGCAGCTGGTAGATCTCCACGGGCTGGTCGTCCTGGCGGAACGCGAATTCGCGCTCGTGCTGCTGGTGGAAGCTCTGGATGGCTTCTTCCAGAGCGCCGGCGCCGGTTCCCATATTCACGGCCAGCGAACGCCACTGCCCCTGGTAGCGCATCGAGATGATCCGCTGCAGGACCGAGTCCTCGTCGGACACGCCTTCGTGGCGGAGCCGGGCGGTGGCCTCCGTTTCGAGGGACTTGTACTTGCTCTCCAGGTCTTCCGGATCGGCGTCGGAGGCAACGGCCGTGTACATCGCGGACAGGTCGTGCCGGATGTCCACCAGGAGGCATCCCAGTGCGGACGTGACGCCAGGGTTGGGCGGCACGACGACGGTGGGAATGTTCAGTTCCCGGGCCACCTCCGCGCCGTGCAGGGCGCCCGCGCCGCCGAAGGCGATCAGCGCGAAGTCCCGGGGGTCGTAGCCGCGGCGGATGGAGATCAGGCGGACAGCGTCGGCCATGTTGGCGTTCGCGACCTGGAGGATGGCGTGGGCGGCCTCCGCTTCGCTCATGTCCAGCGGTTCGGCGATGGCACGCTTGATCGCGGCCTGCGAGAGTCCGCGGTCCAGCGCCTTCGCGCCGCCGGCCAGGGTGGACCCGAGCCTGTTCAGGACCACGTTGGCGTCGCAGTTGGTCGGCTCTTCGCCGCCCATGTTGTAGCAGGCGGGTCCCGGATCGGCGCCCGCGGACTGCGGGCCGTTGCGCAGCGAACCGGCAATGTCGATGTGCGCAATCGAGCCGCCGCCGGCTCCGATGGTGAGCACCTCGATGCTGGGGAAGACGATGGGGTGGCCGTATTCAACCTGCCATTCCTTGGTGATCCGGAGCTCACCGTCGGAGACCAGGGCAATGTCGGTGGACGTGCCGCCCATGTCGAGGCCCACAGCGTTTTCGAAGCCACACTGCTGGGCGACGTGCTTCGCCGCGATGGCGCCGGCCGCGATGCCGGACGCTGCGAGGCGCACCGGGTAGCGCTTGACCATGCGCGGGGTCATGGAGCCGCCGCCGGAGTGCAGGAGCAGCAGGTCGCCGTCGTAACCGCCGGTCTTGAGCTCGTCGGCGAGGCGGCTGACGTAGCCGGACACCAGGGGTCCCAGCACGGCGTTGGAGACGGCGGTGTTGAAGCGGTCGTGCTCGAAGATCTCGGGCAGGATCTCGGCCGAGGTGGAGACCGTGGCCTCCGGGAGTTCCTCTTCCAGGATTTTCCGCATCCGGATTTCGTGCTCGGCGTTGGCGTAGGAGTTGATGAAGCAGACGGCGATGGTGGTGACGCCACGCTTACGGAGCACCGCGGCAAGACGGCGGGCTTCATCCTCGTCCAGGGGCGCGACGATGTTGCCGGCGAAGTCAACACGCTCGGTCACCTCGAACCTGTCGCGGCGGCGGATGTAGGGACCGGTTACGTCGTTGTAAGCGTCCCAAAGATCGTCCTTCGTGCCGTCCCGGATCTCGATGACATCCCTGAACCCTTTGGTCGTAACCATGGCTGCCGGCGGGAAGTTCCGGGTAATCAGGGCGTTCGTTGCCACCGTGGTGCCATGCGAGAACAGCGACACGTCCGCCAGATTGATCTCGGCACGTTCCACACCGCTCAATATCGCCAGCATGGGGTCTGCCGGGGTCGACGGGACCTTGGTGACACGCATACGCTGCGTTTCTTCATCGAAAATGCAGACGTCGGTAAAGGTGCCCCCGACGTCGACTGCGACTCTGAGATTGGACATCTATGTTCCTCCAGGAAGCTGATTGGGTACCAACAACGATCCGATGTGACGTGGGTCTCTGTCACTGGCGAAACTAAAATAAAGGGGAGAGGCCGTTGTGAGATTTACAATCAGCTCCAACGGGGCCTTCCGCTCCCTGCTGCCAGGAGGCTCCAGATGCCCGACAAGCCGCCCATCACGCTTGATGACGTGATATCGGAAGCACCCTTGGGCCTGGCCCCGGTAGTTCCGGGCAACCCCGCCGCCGTCATAACGGGAGCGCACACCAGTGACATCCACAATCCGGCGGCCTGGCTGGAGCCGAACAGCGTGTTGCTGACCACCGGGTTGAGGTTTGTGAACGCCGAACGGGACGAACGGCTGGCCGTGGCTCTTGTGGAAGATCTCAGGAAAGCCCGGGTGGCAGCGATCTTTTTCGGCGTCGGGATCTACTTTGACCACGTGCCCGCCCAGCTCGTCTCGGCCTGCAAACGGGCCGGCTTCCCGTTGTATACGGTGGCAGCAGAGGTTCCCTTCCACCGCATCGAGAACTTCATCAACAAGTCGCAGGCGTCGCCTGACGCCTACCTGCAAAAGCGCGCACTGTGGCTGAGCAATGACCTGCTGCAGAGCATTTCAGCTGAGGATCCGGTCAAATCCCTCATCGCCAGACTCGCCACGGCGTGCCGGGGTACAGCGGTGCTTTACGAAGATTCCGGGCGAATCGTCGAATCCTCCGGGGACGGCCCGACCCACTTGATCTGGAAAGAGTTGCGTAACCGCAAGAACGAGTCTGATCCCATAGTGATCGGCCAGTGGGGAGTCGTGGCGAGGCCACTGGTGCTTCGAGGCGATGGCTTCGTCCTGGCCGTGGCCAGCAGGAACCACCGCGTATTGAAGGATCTCGGCGACGTCCTGCTGGAAACGACGCTGCGGCTCCTGGCGGCAGTTAAGGGGATCGCTCAGTTCTCAGATTCCAGGGAACGGCATGAAAACACGCAGTTGCTGACCATGCTGCAGGACGGTGTGCCGGTGGCCCGCGAGTTCAGGCACTGGGAGCGGATGCGCGCATTCCGGTTTGCGCCCTACGAACCGCTCCGGGCCGTGGTGGCTGCAAATCTCGCCCAGGAGCCCTTGGACCCTTCCTTTTTCGAACTGCTCTTGCGAGGAGCGGAAGTCAGCGGCCTGGGGCTCTTACTGGCAGCGAACGGACGAACCCCTGAATACCCGCCGGGCTTTCACGCTGTGGTCTCCAACTCATCAGCCTTGGATGCCTGGCTGGAGCTGACCGACAGGGCAGTGTTCGTCGGCCTGTCCGAACCCTATTCCGATCTTGCCAGGACCCCCGAGGCGTTCCGGGAAGCAGAAGCGGCAGCAGGAATTGCCCGCCGGCAAATCCAGGCCGCATCGACCACCGCCTCCGGCGCCTATCGGGGAATCGTCCGACTGGATGAGGTCGACCCGGCCACGTGGCTCCTTGCACGCCAGCAGTCTGTCCAGGATAAGGAGGACAAGCTAAAACGTTTTGTTGAAGGCCTGAACGCCGACAGCGAACTGAAACAGACGGTCATCTCCTACCTCGTGAACGACCTGGACGTCGCGAAAGTCGCCGGTGAGCTGTTTGTCCACCCGAACACTGTCCGGTACCGCCTGAAGAAGGCTGAAAACCTGGTGGGCGGGTCGCTTTCAAGCCCGCGGACCATCACGAACCTTTATCTCGCCTTTCATGACGACGTCGTTGCTTTGAGCCAGACGCTGCACGAATCGCGCGATTCCTAAAAACATCCAGCCGGCCCGGCGCAGTCATGGCCATCGGCACCCCGGGGGGCGGCGCGGCATCCCCGGCCCAGCCCATCGACTGCTCCGCAACGGCCCTTCTGGGGGCCCAAAAGGGCGGTTACGGAGCAATCGATGGGGAGGAGGGGCCCTACTTCAGCCCGGCCCCCGGCAGCAGCTCCGTGGCGCCGAGGGAGTCGGCGACGAACGCGTAGTCCCAGGCCCGTTCCTTCCACTGCACGTAGCGGCCCGAGGCGCCGCCGTGGCCGCCCTCCATCTCGATCTTCATCACGATCGGCTCGCTGCCGGTGTTGAGTTCACGCAGCCGCTGCACCCACTTGGCGGGCTCCACGTACAGCACCCGGGTGTCATTGAACGAGGTGACTGCGGCGATCTTGGGGTACGCCACCGCGCGGACGTTCTCGTACGGCGTGTAGGACTTCATGTACTCGTACACGGCGCGGTCGGTGATCGGGTTGCCCCATTCCTCCCACTCCAGCGCGGAGAGCGGCAGCTCCGGATCCAGGATGGTGGTCAGGGCGTCCACGAACGGGACGGCGGCCACGATCGCCGCGTACTTCTCCGGGGCCTGGTTGGCGACCGCGCCCATCAGCAGGCCGCCGGCCGAGCCGCCCATGGCCGCGATCCGGGCCGGGTCCACCCAGCCGGACTGCGCCAGCCAGTCGGTGGCCGCGATGAAGTCCGTGAAGGTGTTCTTCTTCTGCAGCTTCTTGCCGGTGTCGTACCAGTGCCGGCCCAGTTCCCCGCCGCCGCGGATGTGCGCGATCACAAACACGATGCCCCGGTCCAGCAGGGACAGCCGGGGGATCCCGAAGCCGGGGTCCATGCTCAGCTCGTAGGAGCCGTACCCGTAGACCAGGCCCGCCGCCGTCGAGTCCCGCTTGACCGAGGCGTGCCGCAGCACCGACAGCGGGATCCGGGTCCCGTCGGCGGCCTCCGCCCATTCGCGGGTGGCGACGTAGTCCGCGGCGGAGTAGCCGCCGAGCACCGGGCTTTCCTTGCGCAGCAGCAGCTCGCCGGCGGGCTGTTCCGCGGTGGGCAGCACAAAGTCGTAGACCCGGGACGGCGTGAAGTAGGAGGTGTAGCCCATCCGGATCACGGGGGCCTCGTAGTCGGAACCGGCCACCCCCGCGGTGTAGAGCTCCTCCTCGAAGGCCGGCTCCACCGGCGCGCCCTGCTCCGGCGTGCCCAGCCCGGCCAGCGGCAGCACCTGCACGCGCTCGATCGTGTCCTTGCGGACGGAGACCACCAGGTGCGTGGAGGTGACGCCCGCGCCGTTCACGCGCACCTCATCGGAGTGCTCGACGACGGTGGTCCAGTGCTGCTCGGCGACCGGCTTTCCGAGCTCGGCCGGGTCAAGCAGCGAGACCATGGAGTTGATGGCGTCCCTGTTGTGGGTCAGGACGATGGCCTCGGCCGGCGTCCCCGCGGCGTCCGCCAGCAGGAAAGGCTCGGCCTCGTAGAGGATGCGTTCGTCCCGGGAGATCACGGTGCTCAGTCCGGCGTCGAGCGCGTCGAAGCGCAGCAGCCGGGTCTCGCTGAACTCGGAGCAGCCGATGCTCAGCACCAGGTGGCGGCGGTCGGCGGAGAGCTCGAAGCCCAGCCACATGGCGACGTCGTCCTCCTGGTAGATGATCTCGTCGCCCTCGACGGGCGTGCCGAGGACGTGGGATTTCACCTGGTAGGGCCGCCAGGAGTCGTCCACCACGGTGTAGAAGATCCGGGTGCCGTCGGGGGAGAAGGAGATGCCGTAGAAGATGTTCTCGATCACGTCGGGCAGGAGTTCCCCGGTCCGCAGGTCCTTGATGCGCAGCGTGAACCGCTCGTCGCCGGCGTTGTCCACGGCGTAGGCGTAGAGGTTCCCGTCGATGGTCACGGCGGCGCCGCCGACGGCGAAGAACGGCTTGCCCTCGGCCTCGACGTTGCAGTCCAGCAGGATTTCCTCGCCCGGAACCTCGACGCCGACCTCGACGGCGGGGGGCGTCCAGTCGGCGACGCGGTCCCCGGTGTCCTGGGCCCGGACGCGGCACTGGATGCCGTATTCCTTGCCCGCCACGGAACGGGTGTAGTACCACCAGCCGTCCTTGCGGTTGGGCACGGAGAGGTCCGTCTCCTGGGTGCGGCCCTTGATCTCGCCGAAGATGGCCTCGCGCAGCGGCTCCTGGTGCGCGGTCACGGCCTCCTGGTAGGCGTTTTCGGCCTTGAGCAGCTCGACGACCTCGGCGGATTCCTTGTCCCGCAGCCACTCGTAGTTGTCCTCGAAGGCATCACCGTGGTGCGTGCGGAGGGCGGGGATCTTCTTGGCAACCGGGGGCTGCGGGGACGGCTGCACGGGAGTCTGGGTCATGGACCCAATATATAGAGCCACGGTCACCCCTGGCGTGGGCGTTCGCTACCGGGGTAGCGCACCGTCCGGGACGCCGGCGGGAACCCTAGGGTCAGGCCTTCCCGCCGGCGACGGCGGCGCATCAGTTGCCGTTCTGCAGCCCGTGCGCGGCGATGTACTCGCCCAGGGTCCCGTTGGCCAGCGCGGCCGCCACCGCTGCGGTCGCGGCCGGGTCCTGCCGGACGATCGACTGGCCGTCCCGGCTGAATCCCACACCGGCCGTCGGCAGGGTGAAGAACAGGCCGTTGCCCGGCGGTGTGGCGCGGAGGCTGAAGGCGAGCTGTTCCAGCGTCTCCACCGTGAGCCCGGGGGAGACCGTGACGTGGGGGAGCACGGTCTGCACCAACTGCTTCACGGTGTTCCGGTCCGACAGCCCGCCCTCCGCGGCCATTTTGGCCATCAGGGCCTTGAGGAACGTCTGCTGGTTCCGGACCCGCTGGTAGTCGCCGTCGGAGAAGGCGTGGCGCTCGCGGACGAAGGCGAGCGCCTGCGCCCCGGTGAGCCGGTTCACCCCGGGCGGGAAGTAGAAAATGTCGTCGACGGTGCTGGTGAAGGGCTGCGTGATGTTGACGTCCACCCCGCCGACCGCATCCGTCATGGCGGCGAAGCCCTGGAAGTCCGCCATCACGGTGTGGTTGATGGGCTGGCCCAGCAGGGCCTCCACGGTCTGCGTCATGAGCGGCACCCCGCCCAGTTCCAGCCCGGCGTTGACCTTGGCCGCGCCGTAGCCCGGGACGTCCACCCACAGGTCGCGCATGATCGAGATGCCGTAGATGGCCTGCCGGTCCGCCGGGAGATGGAGCAGGACCAGGGCGTCCCCGCGCTGGTCCGAGGTGGCGCCGGAGGCGGCCTCGCCGCGGGCATTAATCCGGCTGTCGCTGCCCACCAGCAGGATGTTGAGCGCGACGGGCGGCGGATCCGGGGTCGGGGTCGGTGTGGGAGTTGGGGTGGGTGCGGGCGTGGTTGTCTCCGGGGCCGAGGCGGAGGTCTGTGCCGGGGCCGCGGTTTCGGTGCGCGGCCGGTTCAGCAGGAACGCGGCGGCGGCGGCGGCGAGGACCACCAGCCCGGCGATGATGGCGATGGCAATGGTGCGGCGGCGGTGCGTGCCGCCCGGTGCCGCGGCTGAGCCTGCGGCTGCTACTGGTTCCGGCGACGTTCCCATGGCCGGACATTACCACCGCGCCCCGCCAAATGGTGCGGGCGGCGCAGTGGCAAATTTGGTCAGCTGTGCTGGCGGGCGAACCGCAGGATGGTGAGGATGGCCGGGGCCAGCTCGTCCTCCATCTGGTTGTACAGTTCCTGGCCGCGCCGGTAGGGGTCCACCACGTCGTTGTCGGCGGCTTCCGTCGCCAGCGCCAGGTGCCGCACGGAGGCGGCCCGGGCGGGGAGTTCCCGCCAGAACGCGGGAAGGTCGACGACGGCGGACGGCGCGTCGCGCTGTTCGAGGACCTGCAGCATCCGGGCAAATTCGCGGATGGTGAAGGTGCGTTTCAGCAGGGAGGCGTCCATCTGCATCACGGCGCCGCGGTGTTTGGCGGTCATCGCCAGCACCAGGTCCGACTCCCGGAGGATCTTGGGCGTCAGCAGCCGGGCCTCAAAGTTGTCCGGGGTCCCGCCGTAGGTCCTGATGATGTCGGCCGAAGGCGGCTGGATCGGATCGCCCACCATGGCCCGCGTTCCGGCGCTGCTCACCACAAAGGTATCGGGCCGCACCTGGTCCAGGCCGGTCTGCAGCAGGCGCTCGGCGACCGGCGAGCGGCAGATGTTGCCGGTGCAGACCGTCAGGATCCGGACGGGGTGGGGCGCTTCCAAGGTTTTCCCAACTTCCATTAGCGAGACTCGTGCCGGTGGCGTGGCTTTCGAGTCTAGCCGCGCCGGGCACGACCTGACCGCTCAAAGGAGATAGGGCCGACTTCTGTCGTTCTTGAAAATAAAGCATCTTGATATTGAAGATTCACGCTTTTCTGCGTACAGTCGTCGAAGAACGCCGAAACGCTCGGCTGGAGCTTGCCCGACTGAGGGTTCTCCGCAGCATTAGAACTTGGGGTAAAAGATGTCGGAGATCAAGAGCCTGGCCGCACCGAAAGTCAGTTTCGACCGCCGCGCCGTTGTCAAGGGCGCCGCGTGGAGCGTGCCGGTTATCGCGGCAGCCATTGCGGCGCCGGCCGCTGCGGCGTCGACGCCGCCGTCGGCGAAACTGTCCGGTGTGTACGCCGGCAGTCTTAGCCCGAACAACAAAAAGCTCACGGCCCCCAGTGGCTTAGACATCCTCAACACCAGCGGCGTCCCCGGGTCGGACAACGTCACGGTGACGGTTACGATCACGCGCACAGCGGGCTCGCCGGGAGTCTTCATCGCCTCGCTGGGCGGGGTTCCTCCGACTTCCGGGACTGGGACCGCGTACGCGGATAATGTCCTCACGGCCATGTTCACGATCCTCGTCACCCGGCCGACTGCCACGCAGAACTTCGCTCTTGCTTACTCCCGCGACGGAGGCGCTTCGTCACCCGGAGGCAGCTATGCGATGAACGTATCCGTATCACTGCCGACCGCGACATTGACAGATAGTTCTGCGCTCCAGTTGGGTAAGTGACGCCCCCTCGCCTCGGATATGTAGTCCGAATGCCTACCCTTCAGTGATCTAATGGCCAGAGGTAAGAGGCCGAGATCATGTTGGGGGTGCAATGTCGGAACGGTTCTGGCTGTACGGGCGGTTACCGGTAGAAGGCATCAAAGTAATAAGGCGTTGCCGGATGGGTGAAACTAGTTGAGGGCCTCCGGCGATTTGAACCTCAATGTGTTGGGTACCAGCTTCACCGTTGAGTGGGGGGCGGCCGTATCCGCTGACCAGCAGAAATCAATGGTCCAGGCCTGGAGCCGATGCCTCGCGGATCCGCGAACCACAACGCAAACCGAGCCCGGCGTATCGGCCCATCCCTTCACGGCATCCCTCCATTTCGACTCGACGCTACCGGCCGCTGGCGTGCGGCACATCGGCTCGGACACCTTTGAGGGTTTGGCTGAAGCTGTGACTTCGGAAGTCACCATCGCAGCCATCCTGGAACGAGCCGGCGAGCTGACGATGCTCCACGCCTGCGGGGTCGCGGATTCCGGCGGCGCAGTCATTGCCCTGGTTGCGAAATCCGGCACTGGCAAGACCACAGCGTCCTCGCAGCTCGCTCGGACTTTCGGCTACATAACAGACGAGACGGTAGCGATCCGGGAAGATGGGACGGTTTTGCCGTACCCGAAGCCGTTGTCCATAAAGCAGCTAGCGCCCGGTGCCGCCAAACTACAGGTGGGCCCGGACGAACTCGGCCTAAAGATCGCGCCCGACAATCCCCGCATCACGGCCATTGCGCTGCTCGACCGGGTTGCCGACGGTGACTACCAACTGCCCGTCATTGAGCCGGTCCCTTTGGTGGACGCAGTGCTGGCGCTCATTCCGGACACGTCCTCCCAGGCCGCCGTGGTCCAACCGCTGCAATCGCTCTGCCGCCTGATTGACAGCGTGGGCGGGGTGTTCCGCATCAGCTATTCAGAAGCGGCTGATCTGAAGGACAGCCTGGCGCCGCTCTTCCTTACGGGTCCGGCAAGACCGTCGGAGGGTGCCGAAGAATGGTCACCCGCCGTAGCGGAATCGGAAGCGAAAACTGATCGCTCACCCATTCCCGCAGGCTGGCTGCAGAGGGCCGCGACCGTTGACGCGGTGGAAATCGGTGAGGACCTTCTGGTCCTCACCGAAACCGAGCTCATCAGGCTCAGCGGCATCGGACCCATAATCTGGCAGTCCGCCCGGCGCCCTGTCTCTATGCAGAGTTTGGCGGGCCAGATCGAGGCCGTGCACGGGCTGCCTGAAGGCTATGAAGCGCTGCTGGATTCGGCTGTGGACAGCCTCGTGGACCAGGGATTACTCCTGCGGGGTTAATATGCACAGCAACGCGGTCACCGTACCGTACAGTAAATTTTCGTGTGGGTCGTTGGGGCCAGGCACGGGGGAGAGGACCTAAGCGTGACTGGTTTTGAAACGGCCGACAACAACGGGCAGACTGCGGCAGGGCTTGCGCTGGAGGACTACCTGCGCATCGCCCGGGCCCGGTGGAAGGGCATTCTCGCCTTTACGCTGGCCCTGACCGTGCTGGCCTTCTGCTGGACCCTTTTGCAGCCGAAGATCTATTCCGCGCAGTCCAGTGGGATCGTCGTGGCCGGCGGTTCGGACAACCTCAGTCTTTCGCTCATGAGCGAGAACCTGGCGCAAACCAAGGCCACAAAGTACGAGTCGGTGGCCAAGTCCAGGCTCGTTGCGGAACGCGTCGTGACGGACCTGGGCCTCTCCACATCGCCGGACGCCCTGCTGGGGTCAATCTCTGTGACGCTGCCAAAGGAAAGCGCCCAGATTGCGGTCACGGCCACGTCGACGGATCCCGCCACCGCGCAACGCGTCGCGGATGCCTGGGTCAGGGGTCTGGCCGCGCAAGTCAACGAGATGGAAAGCATCCCTGCCGTTGAAGGCTCGGATGTCGTCCCCGTTCCAGTAATCCGCGTGGTTGCATTGGGCGAAGCCCCACTGCCGACGGCGCCCACCTCCCCGAACGTAAAGCTCACCCTCGCGATCGGAGCGCTGGCAGGGCTGGCTCTCGGAATCCTCTATGCAATGCTCCGACACCATCTCGACCGCCGGCTCCGCAGCGCCACTGCGATCGAACGCCGTTTCGGGATTCCGGTACTGGGAACGCTCCCCGTGGACCACCGCCTGGACGGGAAGAGTAAAGTGCTGGACGACGGCTTCAGTCCGATCGCGGCAGGCGAGGGATCGCATGCCATCACCGAAGCCTTGCGGGAACTCCGGACAAACCTTCAGTACGTCGACGTCGACAATCCCCCGCGCATCATCGTGGTGACCAGCTCTGTTCCCGCGGAAGGCAAGTCGACAGTGACTGCCAACCTGGCCGTCACCATGGCCGCCGCCGGCGAGAACGTTGTGGTCGTCGACGGCGATCTGCGCCGCCCCACCCTGGTCGATGTCTTCAACCTCGTCCCCGGTGTCGGTGTCACCGACGTCCTGAGTGGCCACGCTGAGCTGGAGGACGTTCTGCAGGAATGGAGCGCAATGCCCAACCTTCGGGTACTCGGATCCGGCCGGATCCCGCCGAATCCCAGCGAATTGTTGGGGTCGCAGGCCATGAAGACCCTGCTGAGGACACTCGCCCAGGACGCCATTGTGCTGGTCGACGCCCCGCCGCTGCTCCCCGTCACGGACGCCGCCGTACTCACGCGCATTGCCGACGGAGCAATTGTAGTCATCAGGGCCGGAAAAACCACCGATGAGGAACTGGGAAAGTCCCTCGGCAACCTCAACCGGGTGAACGGCAACATCCTCGGCACCATCCTCAACCGTGTGCCCACAACCGGCGCCGGTTCTTACCGGTACTACACCGCGTATCAGTCCCACGAATCCCAGCCCGAACCGGTGTCCGTCGGATCTTCGCGGGACTACCTGGAACCCGAACCCGTCTACGACCAAAGCGCCGAGTCGCCCGCGCGTCCACCGTCGCGGTTGCCGGCGCGAAGCCGGACATCGTTTGACTGACCACTGAAGATATCCCCTCGGAGCAAACTCGCTCCGAGGGGATATTCGTTTGTCGGTGAGGTCAGCCCACCCCGCCGGCACGGTTCAGAGGCCAGAACCTGCCCGACACCTGCCCGACGACGGCCGAGGACGGGATCGTCCTTACGCACTCACCAGCGGAGTCAATAACAGGCGTCCGGCACGCAATGACGGAATCCACCGAGTTGGAACGGTGGTCGCCCAGCACCACCAGTTCGCCCTCAGGGACCGTGAACGAAGGAACGCACCGGAGCGACCGGGGGCTGGTCTGGCAGTCGAGGCTGCCTGCCTCAAACGGCAGATCCTCGAAAATATAGGGCTCCTCGACCGGCTGGCCGTCGACGCGCAGTTTGCCGTCGTCAGCGCAGCAGCTAATGGTCTGGCCGCCGGTGGCAACCACCCGCTTCACCATGAATCGGTCGTTGGAGGGTCCAATCCCGGTCACGTCGCCGAAGGATCGGGCCAGCCCCGCGACCCCGCCGCTGCGGGGCACCGCAGATTCGGCCTGCCAACTGTCCGGCCGCGTGAACACCACTATGTCGCCGTTACCCGGCCCGGAACCAAAATAGGCAAGCCTATTGACCAGGATTCTGTCCCCACCGTCCGCGGACCCCCGCAGGGTCGGCTCCATCGACCCGGACGGGATCCGGTACACCTTCACCAGGAACCCCTGCACCAGGGACACGGCCACCAGGGCGATCAGCATGTTCCGGACCACGGTGGCCCAAAGGGGTAGCTTCTTGCCGGCGCTGATCTTCACGAGTTCAAGCTACCACCGGTGATCTGTCCCAACGGGCCGCAGATCGCGCCGGTGCTTGACGCATCTCCCGCCTTCCGCATATCCTGAACGAACGGTCGGTAATTATTTATCGGAAATGCATAGGAGCAACCATGGCATCGCAGACCCTGCAGTCAGTGCCCGGAGAGCCATCAGCGGCACGGCACGAACAGAGCCTTGAAGATGTGGCCCGGCGCGAGGCCGAAGGCCAGGCATACTTCGACAAAGTCATGGCGGAAGACTCGCGGATCGAACCCCGCGACTGGATGCCCCCGGCATACCGCAAGACCCTGCTGCGCCAGATCTCCCAGCACGCCCACTCGGAGATCATCGGCATGCAGCCGGAAGCCAACTGGATCTCCCGCGCCCCCAGCCTCAAGCGCAAGGCCATCCTGATGGCCAAGGTCCAGGACGAGGCCGGCCACGGCCTGTACCTGTACTCCGCCGCCGAGACCCTCGGCCAGCCGCGCGACCAGATGATGCAGGACCTGATGGACGGCAAGGCCAAGTACTCTTCCATCTTCAACTACCCCGCCCGCACCTGGGCGGACATGGGTGCCATCGGCTGGATGGTCGACGGCGCCGCTATCGCCAACCAGGTGCCGCTCTGCCGCGCCTCCTTCGGCCCATACGGCCGCGCCATGGTCCGGGTATGCAAGGAAGAGTCCTTCCACCAGCGTCAGGGCTTCGAGATCCTGCTGGAACTCTCCCACGGCACGCCCGAGCAGAAGCAGATGGCCCAGGAAGCGGTGAACCGCTGGTACGCCCCGGCCTTGATGATGTTCGGCCCGCCGGATGATGACTCGCCCAACTCCAAGCAGTCCATGGCTTGGAACATCAAGCGCTTCAGCAACGACGAACTGCGCAACCGCTTCGTCGGAATGATGATGGAGCAGGTCAAGGTCCTGGAGCTCACCCTCCCGGACAAGGACATCCGCTTCAACGAGGAAACCAAGAAATGGGAGCACGGCCCGCTGGACTGGGACGAATTCCATGAAGTCCTCGCCGGCCGCGGCCCGTGCAACGCCCAGCGCCTGGAACGGCGCCGCGAAGCCCACAACGAAGGCACCTGGGTCCGCGAAGCCGCCGCCGCCTACGCGGAAAAACAGAGCCGTAAGCAAGCAGAGAAGGAATCCGCAGCATGACCACCCCCGAACCGCATGCAGGTAACGTCTGGCCCATCTGGGAAGTCTTCGTCCGCTCCAGCCGCGGTCTCTCCCACGTCCACGCCGGCTCCCTACACGCGCCGGACGCCGCCATGGCCCTGCGCAACGCCCGGGACCTCTACACCCGCCGCAACGAGGGCGTGTCCATCTGGGTGGTCCCGGCGGACGCCATCGCCTCCAGCGATCCGGACGCTAAGGGCTCATTCTTCGAGTCGCCCCAGGGCAAGGACTACCGGCACGCAACGTATTACACCAAGAGCGAGGGCGTGAAGCACCTGTGAGCACGTCACCCGAAACAGCAGAAACCGGCGGCCACGGCGACATCTCCGTCGGCGTCAAAGGCTCCGGCAACAGCGGCGAGGCCACGGCCAGCGCCACCCGTATCACCCCCGGCAATGCCCTCCGCCCCGAGGACATCGCCCTGGCCGTCAGCCGCGGCACCGCCAAGCCGAGCGAGGACGTCGCCGAGTTCGCCCTGCGCCTTGGCGATGACGCCCTGGTCCTCGCCCAGCGCCTGGGACACTGGATCTCCCGCGCCCCGGAGCTCGAGGAAGACATCGCCCTCGGCAACATTGCCCTGGACCAGCTGGGCCACGCCCGGTCCTTCCTCAGCTACGCTGGCGGACTCGACGACCGGAGCGAGGATGACCTCGCGTACTTCCGCCGCGAGCCCGAGTTCCGTTCCGTTGAGATCTTCGAACTCCCGAATGGCGACTTCGCCGTCACCATCGCCCGCCAGTTCGTCGTCAGCTATTACCAGTTCGAGCTCTACCGCCGGCTGACCGAGTCCACAGACGCCACCCTGGCCGGCATTGCCGCCAAGGCCGTCAAGGAAGTGGATTACCACCGCGACCACAGCGCCCAGTGGGTGCTGCGCCTGGCCCAGGGCACGGACGAGTCCCGCGAGAAGATGATCCACGCCTTCAAGGTCATCTGGCCCTACGTCGACGAGCTGTTCCGCGATGACGAGCTCACCGCACGCCTCAGTGCGTCCGGTGCCGCCGTCGAGCCCTCCAGCCTGCGCGCCGACTTCGACCGGCTCACCGGCGAGGTCCTCGCCGCGGCCGAACTGGAGGTTCCCAAGGTCCAGCCCGCCCCCGGCGGCGGACGCAGGGGACTGCACTCCGAACACCTCGGCTACCTCCTCGCCGAAATGCAGGTGCTCGCCCGCGAGTACCCCGGAGCCAGCTGGTAACCACCATGGACATGTACGTCAGCCACCCGACGGCCGCGGAAGGCCGCCCGGCGGAGCAGAAGACCCCCGAGCAGAAGGCCTGGGACCTCGCCGCCACCGTCTGCGACCCGGAAATCCCGGTCCTCACCATCGAGGACCTGGGGATCCTGCGCAACGTCCAGCTCTACGACGACGGCGGCATGGTCCCCGCGGTTCAGGTGACCATCACGCCGACGTACTCCGGCTGCCCGGCCATGGACGCCATCCGCGATGACCTCAAGGCGGCCTTCCACCGCGAAGGCTACCCCAGCGTCAACGTGGAAATGGTCCTCTCCCCGGCGTGGACCACCGACTGGATGAGCGAGGCCGGCAAGGCCAAGCTGCAGGAATACGGCATCGCGCCGCCCTCCGGCCACTCCGCCGCCGTGCGCCACGCCGGGCCGGTCCGCCTGTCCCTCGCCGTCAAGTGCCCGCAGTGTTCATCGCTGAACACCAAGGAACTCACCCGCTTCGGTTCCACCTCCTGCAAGGCGCTGTACGTCTGCCAGGACTGCAAGGAACCGTTCGACTACTTCAAAGTTTTGTAAGGAACAGGTGCACCCATGACTGTTGTCCGCCAGACCGCCGCTGAGACGGCTGCAGCCACCGGCCGCCGCCGCGCGTCCTTCCACCCGCTCACCGTGGACGAAGTCCGCCGGCTCACCGATGACGCGATCGAGGTGACCTTCGGCGTTCCGGCCGAGCTCGCCGGCCAGTTCGATTACCTCCCGGGCCAGTACGTCGCCCTGCGCACCACCCTGCCGGATGAGTCCGGCGAGCCGAAGGAAATCCGGCGCAGCTACTCGATCTGCGCCGAACCGCGGAGCTTCGCGGACGGCAGCAGCGAGATCCGGGTCGCCATCAAGAAGGATCTGGGCGGGCTGTTCTCCACCTGGGCGAACGCTGAGCTCAAGGCCGGCGACGTGCTGGATGTCATGAGCCCGATGGGCGCGTTCGTGTCCAAGCACGGCCGTGACGGCAAAGAGCAGAACCTGATGAACTCGATGAACCACCCGGAGGCCATGGCCACCGAACTGGCGGGGGAGCCCGGCTCCTTCGTCGCGATCGCCGCCGGCTCCGGCATCACCCCGGTCATCGCGATTGCCCGCACGCTGCTCGCGGCGCACCCGGAGACCCGCTTCGACCTGGTCTACGCCAACAAGGCCGCCATGGACGTGATGTTCCTCGAGGAGCTCGCAGACCTGAAGGACAAGTACCCGGCCCGGCTCGCCCTGCACCATGTGCTCTCCCGCGAACAGCGCATCGCCCCGCTGCTCAGCGGCCGGATCGACGCGGAGAAGCTGCAGGCCCTGCTGGGGACCGCCATCCACGCCGACGACGTCGACGAGTGGTTCCTCTGCGGCCCGTTCGAACTCGTCCAGCTGTGCCGGGACGCCCTGGCCGAGCGTGGCGTCAACCCGGACCACATCCGCTTCGAACTATTCACTACCGGCAAGCCCGACCGCCCCGAGGGCAACGCCGGCCGTCCCGTGATTGTGGACGAGTCCCAGGCCACCTACAAGATCACCTTCAAGCTGGACGGCCTCCAGGGCGAGGTTGCCAGCCCCACCCACGCCCGCGAGTCCATCCTCAACGCGGCCCTGCGCGTCCGCCCGGACGTGCCGTTCGCGTGCGCCGGCGGCGTCTGCGGCACCTGCCGCGCCAAGGTAGTTACCGGTGCCGTCACCATGGACGAGAACTACGCGCTGGAGCAGGACGAGTTGGACAAGGGCTACGTGCTCACGTGCCAGTCCCACCCCACGACGCCGGAAGTCACCGTCGACTTCGACGTCTAACCGTCCAAACCTGCTTCCCGCCCCGACCTCAGGAGCCCCATGATTTCCCTCTCCATCGCCGACGGCATCGCCGAGATCGTCCTTGACGCCCCTCATAAGCTCAACTCGCTGGACGGGCAGGCTCTCAGGGATTTAGCACAGGCGTACGACGACGCCGCTGCCGCCGCCTCACGCGGCGAGGTGCGGGCGCTGCTGCTCAGGGGAGAGGGGCGCGCGTTCTGCGCGGGCCGGGACATCGCCGGAGTCACGCCGGAGACCGACGACGTCCAGGCCTATCTGGGCGGGCTCCTGCAGCCGCTGCTGAAGAAGATGACATCATTCCCCGCCCCGACCTTTGCGGCGGCCCAGGGTGCCTGCCTGGGCGTGGGGCTGGGGCTGCTGCTGGCCACCGACGTGGTCTACGTGGCGGAGAACGCCAAGTTCGGTTCCCCCTTCGCGAACCTGGGGGCCACCCTCGATTCGGGCGGCCACTGGTACTTCACCGAACGCCTCGGCATGCACCGGACCCTGGACCTGATCTACACGGCCGAGCTCATGAGCGGCGCGGACGCCGTGGCCCAGGGGATGTTCAGCCGGGCCATGCCCGCGGCCGAACTGCTGGAGAACACTCGCGCCATCGTCGCCAAGGCGGCCACCGGCGCCACCAGCGCGTTCAACGCCAGCAAGGAACTCGTGGCGCACATCCGGGACCAGCGCCTGGGCCTCTGGGAGTCCATGGAAGAGGAGAACGCCGAGCAGGCCCGCCTCTGCAAGACCGAGGACTATGCCGAGGGGTTCCTGGCGTTCCAGGAAAAGCGCAAGCCGGTCTTCAAGGGCTAGCAGCACCCGAAATGGGCTACGCGGGACCGCATTTTCTCGGTACCTGTCTTTGCTTAATGGGATTTTGTTTCTCCGGGGGTGCTTGTAAGGTTCGTTTATGACTTTGGGGAAAAGCATTAGAAAAGCCGTCATTCCTGCTGCCGGTCTGGGAACGCGCTTCCTGCCCGCCACCAAGGCAATGCCAAAAGAAATGCTGCCGGTAGTGGACCAGCCGGCAATCCAGTACGTCGTCGAGGAAGCCGTCAAGGCAGGCCTGACGGACCTCCTGATGATCACCGGCCGCCAGAAGCGGGCGTTGGAAGACCACTTCGACCGCGAGCCAAACCTGGAGCGCACCCTCGAGGACAAGGGCGACGTGGACCGACTGGAAGCCGTCCAGCACGCCTCCAGCCTGGGACCCCTGCACTACGTCCGCCAAGGCGACCCCAAGGGCCTGGGGCACGCCGTCCTTTGCGCCCGGCAGCACGTGGGTGACGAGCCCTTCGCCGTCCTGCTGGGCGATGACCTGATCGACGAGCGGGACGAGCTCCTCAGCACCATGATCGAGGTGCAGGCCCGGACGGGCGGCTCCGTCATCGCCCTCATCGAGGTGGACCCTGCCGAGATCAGCGCCTACGGCTGCGCCGACGTTTCGGCTGTCGACGGCGAAGGTCATGTCCGCGTCAACCGGCTGGTGGAAAAACCCTCGATCGCCGACGCCCCCTCCAACCTGGCCGTCATCGGGCGGTACGTGCTCCACCCGGCGGTCTTTGATGTCCTGGAGGAAACGGAGCCCGGCCGCGGCGGCGAAATCCAGCTCACCGATGCCCTGCAGACTCTGGCCACTTCGGACTGCGAGGGCGGTGGCGTGTACGGGGTTGTGTTCAAAGGCCGCCGCTACGACACCGGCGACAAGTTGAGCTACTTGAAAGCCGTCATCTCCATCGCCTCGGAACGGGTGGAATTCGGAGAAGAGCTCAAGACCTGGATGAAGGCCTTCGTGAGCTAGCCCTGGCGCTCCACCAAGGGCGAACAACGTGTGCCAGCAGGAGGGCACCCACAAGGCATCCGGTGGTGTTGGTGGTAAGGTCCAGCGGGCTCGGGAAGCGGCTGTGAAGAAAGAGCAGCTGGCCCAGTTCCATACAGCCGGTGACCAGCAGCCCCAAAGCGCCGATCTGCCACCAGGGCTTTTTCGGAAAAGCTAATGCCCCCAAAACGCCGAGGGGCACAAAGAGGGCCACATTGGCAGTGGCTTCAACGAATCCGTAGCCAATCCATGGCGGAACACCAAACGCGTGGACCAAAACCAGGAACCCAGCAATCTGTCCCTGCACGGGCTTGTCCACCGGGCTGGGCCAGAAGCCAACCAGCGCCAGGAAGGCAAGGAAGCCTGCAAGGACGGCGCGCCAGGCCTGAGGTGTTGCCGTGGCCCTCATGTACTCCTCAAGAAAGTATTCAACGCAAAAGGTGGTGGTCTCCAGTATCCCGGAGACCACCACCCGTAAGTTGCTTCTTGGCTGTTGCTTAGACGGTGACGTCAGCCTTCGCGCGGCGGCGAACCACCACAACGGAGGTAACGCCGGCAGCCAGGGCGCCTGCGCCTACCAGCGACCAAATCATCAGGTTGGAATCAGCGCCGGTGTTGGCGAGAGCGGTTCCGTTACCCGTGGTCGCAAGGTTGGCACCCACTGCGGCACCCTGCACGGTGATGCTCGTGCTGGAGGTAACCCCAGACTCCTGACCGGTCGCGGTGATGGTGTAGACGCCGGTCTCGCTGATGGTGAGCGGGTAGGAGAATGCGCCCTTGCTGTCTGCTTTGGCGGAGAAGCTCTGCGGAGCCAGCGGAAGAGTGATCTTTCCGGTCACGGTCATGCCACGGCCTGCGACGCTTGCGCCGGCTGCTGACGGCCGGCCGGGCGTGACGATGATGACGAGGCCTTCGCCGGCCCGGAAGCCGTTGCCGCGGAAGACGAATCGCTCGCCCGGGCCAACCGTGCCGTCAGAAACGGCAGAGTTTGCGGGCGGTGCCGGGTACGGCGCGTTGGTTGCCATGGCCGGAACTGCACCAATGAGAGCGATAGAGCCGGCGAGCGTGAGCGCCGCAAGTGTTTTCTTCATGTGTCCCCCTGAGACCGTGTATACGAGTGTCATGCGATGTGGAGATTTCCGGCCCCCCAGCGGCCGCCAGTTGAAATCTCATTAGTTAAGTCCCTGCTGACGATAGCACTGATAACGCGAGTGACCAAAGTGACTCAAGTTGTTTTACATACCGTTAACTTGGCGTTTACTTTCCCTAATGGCAGGCTGCATTCTGGGTGGCCAGGATGACGTCTTTGACGGGCTGGACGGTTGGCGTGACAACCACGTTAGGTTCCGCGTGCTGAACGATCTTGCCGAAAGTCAGCTCCACTGTACTGCTCTGGCCCGGTGCCAGCGTGACGGTCACAGCCCCCACAGGCCTATTGGCATGGCGGTGAGCGGCAAAGTCCGTCTTCTCGCCGTCTACGGCGGCCGTCTCCACGTTTGCTTGCACTGGCCCATAAGCGATCACATTGGTCCGCACTGAACCCGCTGGCACACCGTAAAAGCCCCCAGCCGTGACGTAGGGGGGCAATGAAGTGGCTGCGTCAGCCGGGGCCGTGTTTGTGCTGGTCACGCGGACCGTAGTTTGTTCGTATCCGTCTTTGTCACAATTTTTGACAAGCTGAACGTTTCGCTTGACATAGTAATCCATCTTGGCGCCAGTGCCGTCATTGAAATAGACCCCGAACTGCGCGGGGGCGACGCTTGGGCCTGCGATTGATCCGCTCACCGGATACCTGGCAATAACCGACTGTTCCTCCGTTAGTCCCGACCACAGCAGAATCCTGCTCTCAGACGCTCCGCGTGAAATACCTTCGATGAGGCCCTTTGCGTCGCCCTTGCCCCCGGTGGATAGCGCGCCGAAGACTTCTTTGGCGACTCCAGCAAAATAGACGTCCTGGTACTGAGGCAACGCAATTTTGGCGTAGACGTCGGAAAGCAGGGTCGGAACGACATTCGCGCCGCTCAGTTGAGTCGGCAGTCCGCCGCTAGCCACTGCCAAGAGCTCGGGCTCGGTGATTTCCACAGGTCCCGTTGCGTCAAGCACATATCCCAACGAGATTGGATCCATGGAGATGACACCATCCACCCTCTGGCCGGTCTTTCTCTCCCACATCGCCTGCGCACTTGCGGCCGCGGTGGGGAAGTCAGGGGTCAGGTTGACGTCCTGCATGTATTTGCCAAGCCGCGTCGAGTAGATCTGTTGCTGTTCCTCGTCCACGGAGACTACAGGCGACATGACGCCCACTTCCCCGGCACTGCTCTGTGTGCCCAGGGTCAACTTTCCGTTGTCTAGAGTTAGTACCGCCAGGGCTCCGGGAATGCCCCCTGAGGCCCGTGCTTCGGCATTGTTCTGGATCATGAGCAAGTAGTTCCGCGGGCCGTTAATCCCCAACATTCCGGGGGCGATTCGGGCGGCATTCGCGGATGCATCGAGGGCGCCAGTTACCTCCTGCAGTTGCTCCCGGGCACGCGTCAACGGTTCAGCGACCTGGGGCCACAGGCTGCTCGCATCGATCCCGGACAGCCGTTCGGCAGAGGCCCTTACGGCATGAGCGGCGGCCGAAACGCTGGGGGATGCGTCTTGGATCGGGGCTAGGTTCGTTCCTGAACTACTTGGCAGGAGGCTGCTCCAATCGAGCGAGTCGTAAACCCTGACCAGGGGCCCGACGCCAAGGGTGGCGACATCGTCCGCTGATCGCGCAACCTCTGAAATGGCTGCGAAATTGGCTCCGACCCACGGGACCGAAGCGGCCAACGTCCAGAGCGGATCTCCCGAGGCTTCGCGTGCTGTTGCTGCGTGGGCGCGAAGCTGATCTGCCGTTGCGCTAACCCCTTGTGTGTCATTGGCGGCAATACCGGCTTTGAGAACGGGGATGAGCTGCGCCGTGGCCTCAAGTTCATTCTTGATGGTCGTGGCGCGTGTGCCCAGCCACGATCCTGCCGCTAATAGAAGGACGGCGGCGGTCAGGCCCGCAGCAGCCACCACGTAACGATGCTTGCGGTGTGTAGGGCGCATTGTTGAACGTACCAGGTGTCGCTGTTGGTATTCGTCCGATTCCATATTGCCAGGTTCAGTCATGAAGCGGGTTTTCCCTTCCCCTCTAGGGGTATTTGGTCACGAACCTTGCCGAGGGCTGGGTCCGAACGCCGTTGGAGCGCCTAGTAGGCGCCCGAGCTACCAAAGACCGCGCGAGCAGTCTTCAGGATGATTACTAGGTCTCCAGCCAGTGACCAGTTCTCCACGTAGTAAAGGTCGAGTCGGACTGAGTCTTGCCATGACAGATTCGATCGTCCGCTAACCTGCCAGAGTCCGGTCAGACCGGGTTTTACGAGTAGCCTTCGCCGGACATCTTTCTCATAGGCTGCGACTTCTCGAGGGAGTGGCGGCCGTGGGCCAACGAGGCTCATAGATCCGGCAAATATGTTGAATAGTTGGGGTAGCTCGTCGAGGCTGTACTTCCGAAGAAATCTTCCCACCGGCGTGATCCGGGGATCGTTCTTCATTTTAAAGAGGAGCCCATTACCCTCGTTACGATGTTCCAGCTCAGCGAGTCGTCGCTCGGCGTCCACAACCATCGAGCGGAATTTGAGCATCCCGAAATGTGTCCCCTCGATGCCGACTCGTTCCTGCTTGAAGAGCACAGGACCGGGATCGGTCAGCTTGAGCACCAACGCAATGATGAGAAGGAGGGGAGATGCGAGGACGATGATGGCTCCTGAAACTACGACATCGAACAGCCTTTTGGCTACTCGCTGCCCACCATCAAGCGCTGGCGTGGTGACGTGAATCAGCGGAAGGCCAGCCACCTGCTGAGTGTGAATACGGGGTCCTGCAATGTCAGTGAGCGCGGGTGCCATGATGAGGCCAACGTTCCGCGCCGCTAGCTCCCACCCAAGGTGCCGAAGAGTTTGGGGATGCAACTGAACTCCGGCTGAAACCGCGACTGCATCGGCTTTGCAAAGATCAATGGCCTCCAAGATCGCATGTGCTTCTGGTTTGTGGCCTAGTACAGGGAGACCGGATTCGGGTTCCGTTGAGAGCACTTCCTGGACCCCCGGTGTATAAGCCGCAATGGGAAGGTATCCCGCGTGCTTGGCCGCGACGAGGCTGGATGCCAAGTGCGCAACCGCGCTAGGACCACCCAACAGCATCAGTCGGGACATGCTTGAGCCGCTTTGGCGGTTCACGCTGAGGTGTTGCCTGAGAAGCCAGCGGCCCATAATGAGTCCAAGTAGCCCGACCGGCAGTGCAATTCCCACATACCCTCGCGCTGTTTCGACTCTGAATACGTAGGAGAAGATGGCTACGAGGCCAAAAAGCCAGAGGGAAGCTGCGGCCACTCGCTTGTATTCATCAGGTCCAGATCCCAAGATCCTGCTATTCCTGCTGTTCCAAGCCTCGAGCATCAGCCACCAAGCAACACATAATCCCGCCGAAAACCAAAGGTAGTTCGACTCGTCTCCGGACACAACGGAGCTTGGGTCTACGCCGAACCTAATTACGTATGCGCCCGAAACGGCCCAAATCACAACGAAGGCATCCACAAAACGCAGCGTTCGCGAAGTACTTACCCGCCAATCCGACACGGCGCTCAATCAACATCCCCCAAAAGTTAGCAACTCCGCTCTAGGGGAGATCCATGTCGAAAGGATACAGTCGGTCGGCGAATCCTTCGTAATCTTGCGATTATGGACGGCACTCGCAGCGACGGTCTGCGCAGGACCCGTTCTTTGCCGTATCTGTGTTGGCTGCGCAGCCACTTTCGCCACGACCCGCGTAACAACGGAGCAGGGAGTAGCCCCTAAGACAGAACACGGCACCACGTGGATGATTATCACGGTTCAGAGGTCCGAATTGCGGATGATAATCTTGACGCTGGCACTGTGTCGGGGCCTGAAGGAAGTGTCAAAATTGGGGGAGCGTTCATGAATCGGTCTGTTGCGATCATTGGAACCCGAGGGTATCCGAGCTTCTACGGAGGATTCGAGACTGCCGTTCGAAAGTTAGCTCCGTATCTCGTTGAGCACGATTGGGACGTAACCGTGTACGGCCGCTCATCGCCCACCGCGGGGGATCCGAACCGTGATCTGCGAGTCAAAGTCGTGACGACCGGCGGAATCGAGAACAAGTCGCTCAGTACGCTGTCATACGGACTGACGGCCTGTTTACATGCGGCTTGGAGCAAGCCTGACGTCGCTTTGGTAATGAACGTGGCCAATGGTTTCTGGCTGCCCATCTTGGCCATGCGAGGGATACCGACCGTGGTGAACGTCGACGGTATCGAATGGGAGCGCGCCAAATGGGGTCGATTCGCGAAGCTCGTCTTTAAGTGGGGCGCCAGGCTCACGGCGCGATTCGGTACAGTCCTCGTTGCAGATTCGAAAGAAATCGCTCGCAGATGGCAAGCTGAGTTCTCGCGATCCTCTATCTTCATTCCCTACGGCGGCGATGCGAGTGTAGTCGCTACTGGCGATGAGTGTTTTCCCAAAAATCGCTACATTCTCGCGGTTGCTCGATTCGTACCGGAAAACACAATCCCGGAGTTCTTAGAGGCTGTTAGGGGACTTTCCGCCGACTACCAAGTGGTCATCGTGGGATCCTCGGGTTACGGCGGCCAGCTGGAGGATGATGTGGACCGGTTGGTCGCTGATAGTGCCAATGTGCACTGGTTGGGGCACGTGGCTGATGACCAGCGTCTGTTATCCCTCTGGAAGAACTGCGGGGCTTACTTTCATGGACACAGTGTAGGAGGAACGAATCCAGCGCTAGTCCAAGCTATGGCTAACGGAGCGCCAACCGTTGCCCGGGACACGGTGTACAACCGCGAAGTGCTGGGTCCGCAGGGTCGGTTCTGCCAACCTGATGCACGGAGCATCGAGGACTCACTTCGTGCTGTGATGGAGTCCGCCGAGGAACAAAACCGGCTAAGGCAAGTCTCACTTCTGCGACTTCAGGAGGGCTACACATGGGAGTCCGTGTGTGCATCCTACGACGAGGCGCTAAGCCGGCAGACCGCAGGTCTCCCGCTCAGTAAGGTAATCCCGTGAAGCTATCCAGCAATATCCTTCGGGAGCGTGTAATCATGTTAGATGGCGGTGTTGTCCCACGCGGCCTGAGCGATGACCAGGTCGCCGCCCGGTTGCCAAAGAGGACGCTGAGTTGCCGTTGACTTCTGAGACCGAAACGTCTGCGCGGAAGATTGTTTTCATCCATTCATCCAACGAGATGTACGGTGCTGACAAGATTTTGCTCGAAGTCCTCAGCAGCCTTCCTGAGGAAGACCTGAAAAGTGCCGCCGTTTGGTTGCCAGATGACCTACCCGATGGGCAGCACCGTCTGAGTAGCGAACTCGACACGCGCGGTATTTGGAATGCATCTAGCCCAGTGCCCGTGCTCCGTCGTAAATATCTGTCGCCCTCAGGTGTGTGGCCTCTGTTGGTCCGCCTTTGGAAGACCTCTCGGATGCTGAAACGCACCCGTCCGGAAGTCGTTTACTGTACGACATCTGCCATGGTGATTTGTTTGGTCTTGGCGCGTGCCGTCGGGGTAAAGCGAGTCGTCCTGCACGTACAGGAAATATGGTCGCCCCGTGAGGCCACGGTCTTAGGTCTGCTCGCCCGTGGTGCACACCGAATACTGTGTATCTCCACTGCGACTCGGGATTCCCTGCCTGTCAACTTGCATGCCCGGGCAGAAATCCTTCTGAACGCACACAGTGAGTCAGAAATGGAAAGAGTTTCAGTCCCGTCCAATGGCGGACAACTCAGTTTCGTAGTTGCGAGTCGGTGGAATGCTTGGAAGGGGCATGGTTCACTTCTTTCCTCATGGGATGAAGAGGAGTGCCCCGGCAACCTGGTCATACTAGGGGGTCCGCCTTCCATGGGGATTGGAATCGATGTTCCGCGTCTCGTGAGCGGGCTGAAGCACAACAAATGCGTATCCGTGATCGGCGAAGTAGATGACATTTCAGCTCATATCGATGCCGCTGATTTCCTCATCCTCCCATCCGACAAACCCGAACCCTTCGGGCTCGTTTTGCTTGAAGCGTTCGCTCGTGGGCGTGCAGTCATTGCCAGCGACGCCGGCGGCGTCTTGGATGTTGTCACTAACGGAACCGATGGCTGGTTATTTCCCATAGGTAACGCTTCCGATCTAGCCACGGTCCTAAAATCGCTGGATAGTGCCATGGCCGAGGAAATGGGGAGAAATGCTCGTCTCAGTTACGAAGAGAAGTTCTCAATAGGAGCTTATCGGAGACGCTTTCGCCAGCTTTGGGACACGATACGGACCGAAAGCTAAGGTAGGGCAGATGCGCCGAGCTAACATTGTGTACTGGTATGGCCAATCGGAGATGCCTCGAGATGGGGGAGGGCTTCGCGCGTTGGCCTGGCACAAGGCTCTCACTGACCTGGGCTACGAATCGACGATTCACCCACTGCGGAAGGTGGATGCAGGCGAGGGCAATCAGGGACCGCTTCGCAGCCTCAAGAAACAGATAATCCCGATGCCGCTTCAAGGCAGACTGCCAAAGCTGCCGGCTTCCGAGCTCAACGTGATCACCGTTCCGTCCGTTTTTGCCTCCGCGGCCAGAAGTCATCCACAGTCCACCCTGCTCTTTGACTGGATGGACTTGTGGAGTGTAAACGCTCAAACGATGGCTCACTCTTCGCGTTCGATGCGGGCGGGGGGACTTGCGCAATCCTCTTGGTGGAAGGTGCTGGAGTCCAGGCTTCCGCTCAAGCCTGCTGGGAACGCGTTTGCGGGACACGATGACTTTTTATCCATGTCGCGCGGCCATGACGTGCCCTCCGCTTGGTTACCTACTCCCGTTGAGTGGCCCCAGCGCCCTGGTCCGGAAGTCAGGCGTCAGCCGCCAACACTGCCTCGTCGAATCGGTTTTCTCGGAAACATGAATTATGCACCCAACATCGTGTCTCTTAAGAAGTTCCTGTCGCAATACGCCGATCGATTGGCGCCAATGGGCATGGAGTTGGTTGTCGCGGGCTATGGTTCGGAGGTTGTCAAGACGTGGACCAGCATGGCCACGGTACTTGGCCCAGTGGACGATGTAGCCGATTTCTACGCCTCCGTGGACGCAGTAATAGTTCCCATCGATCATGGCGGCGGCATTAAGGTAAAAGCCCTCGAAGCGATGGTGCACGGCGTCCCTGTCTTCGGAACCGAGCACGTGCGTAGTGGGTTTAACCCGTCCTTTTGGGAGTATATCGGGGACGTTAATGACCTCATGAAGGGCGGAAAGGCAACTGTGAAAGTGGCGCCCGCGAGAGCCGTGCAATCGAGGTTCAGCGAGACGAGCTTTATGGACAGCGTGGCGGAACTATTGGGACGTTCGGGATTCTAGACGTCCTCCAGTAGATCTGGGCACTTCATACAGGCCCCGGGGGCCGAATCCCGACCGAACGTAATCCTGAAAGGCTCTGCATCGATGATAATTGTCATTCTCCTACTTGCTGCGGCTGGGTTATATATCTTCTATTCGGTCGCAGGCCGCGTCAATACCATTATGGCGATTGCGATGTCGACGATGTGCTTTCTTCCGAGAGTTCTGTACGGGGGATCGCTCGCAGATATGACTCGGAGTGGAATCTCGAGTTCAGAACCCAGGATCATGACCTATACCGCGGGAATTGCGATTATTCTAGTTTTCGCAGTATTCGCAGGCAGACTCTCCGGAGCAAATCGGCTGATTCTTCCTTTTGTCATTTTCCTCTCATTTTGCTACGCGTTCGTGTGGTTGCAAACGGACGAAGTCCAGGCCGGAATGGTCCATTTTCTAACAGCCGCTGCGGCGTGGGTCGCTGGGGCATATGCTGCTTCCTGCGTTGGAAGAGACGGAAAGTCAGGTAAGCAGTTCCTTTATTGGGTACTCGCAACGGTGCTCGTGCAGCTCGTGATTTCGGTTCTTCAATTCGCCGGCCTGCCGCTATTTCCAACAAATGCCGCGACTTCCGAATTGGTTGGGAGCCGGGTGAATGGATCTTTCAGTCATCCGACCGCTCTAGGCAAAGTGCTCCTGCTTTTTCTTATGGTGTGCCTGCCCTTTACCAGATCGATCGACCGCCCGGCGCGTGTGGCCGCGTGGGCGGTAGTAGCCATGTCGTTCCCCATGCTCGTGTTGTCCGGAGGGAGAGCCAACTTCTTCTCGGCTGTCGTCATGATCCTGCTTTGGACGCTGCTGCTGCCACGCGGTCGTGCCGTGGCAAGTAAAGTCGCGATCCCTTTGGCGATGGCAACCATTGCCTTTGCTTCGGCTGGAGTTTGGGCTGCGAGATTCGAAGAAGACCCTGAGGGGTCGACTCGACAGCACTTTAATGAAGTCGCAATGGCGCTGATTCCAGCCAATCCGGTTGCTGGTACAGGACCAAACACGTACATCACGACCGCTGGTCCCACGGACGCGCTCACCGCCCAAGGGTGGCCGGTGCACAATTCCGCATTGCTTGCATCAGTCGAAATTGGAATTCTCGGTGCGGTATTGCTCTTCCTCCCATTGCTGATCGTATTTCTCCTTGCGTGGCGCCAGCGGCGTGACGATACAAAGACAGGCGATTTCGCCCGAGCGTACGTGTCGGCCCTGCCGGGGATAGCGCTGGTCGCACTTACCGGCTGGGGCATGATGGGCGACATCCTTTGCCTCTGGTTGTTTTTTGCCGCTTTCTGTTATCAGCAGCAACTGCGGGTTGGGAACCGAGGTCGGCCGCTAGCAACTGCGACGACTGAGCCTCGTGCAGTCACTTCCTGAACATATGGTCTAGCCCGGATTTCTCTTGATGGAAGGGTTGGCGAACAGGTGAGGGTCTAAACCTCGTCCGGTTTGATTTTGCTGGTTTTGGGCTTGCTGGCGGGGCCTGTCGTCGCTGGTTGGGCGGCCGTTCAACGTCTCCGATAGATTGTTCTGGTGGTTGAAAGGGGGCAGCCGGTGTTTTCAAGCCAGGAGCCAGAGTCGTTGTCGGAATCGGTTTTCTGGCCCTTCGCAGATGAGCGTGGTTAGGGCGGTCTGAGACTGGCGCAGCGGCGTAGTCCGTTTCCGGCCTGCGGACCGCAGGAAAGTTCCGCGACGAACCGGAAGTAGTCCTCGCACAGATCCGACCCACCGGGCGCCGGGGAGAGGAGGGGTTTTGTGACAGTAGACATCATGACTCCAATCGTGATCTGGCGGCCGCGTACTCCTCGGCCAGAGTTGTTGCCGACAGATGGACATAGCCGGCGGTCGTCTCCGGACTGGCGTGGCCCATGAGGTCGCGCAGCACCAGCAGGTCGATTCCGGCAGCGGCGAGTTCCGTTCCATAGGTATGGCGCAGCCGGTGCGGACGGACGAGCGGAGTGCCTGCCCGCAGCCGGTGGGTGCGGAAGATCCGCCGCAGACCGGCTTCGGTCAAAGCATGGCCGGTGGTCGGTCCGCGCAACACCACAAAGCATTCAACGGCACTGCAGCCGACCGGACAGGTAGGACGCCAGTTCCGTGAAGAATGACGGGTCGACCGGCACAACACGTTCCTTCCCGCCCTTGCCCGTAACCCTGACCCTGCGCAGCCCAAAATCAACGTTGGCCAGCGGCAGCAGTCGTACCTCTGACGCGCGCAGTCCTCCCAGCAGCATCAACAGCGCCATCGAACGATCACGGGCGGTCAGCAGATCGGCGATAAAAACGGCCACCTGCGCGGGATCAAGGGCAAATGGAAGCCTCTTCGCTTCACGCACCAGCTTGCCCCCGCCACGCTCACGGCCCTTGCCCAGGTGCCCGAGCAGCCCGCGCCGCATGGCACGGAAACCTGAAGAACGCCGTGCCGCAGGGACTGGGTTCTCGTTCACAGCACCGGCTATCACGGCGTAGTCGTACAGGCTCCGCACTGCAGCAATCCGCCGGTTCATCGTCGCCGGTGCTGCGCCTGTGCGCGAGGTGAGCCGGACGACGGTGCCGCCGGAGCTCTTCTGCGGCAGTTGCTGCCAATCGAGGTAATCGAACAGATCAGTCGGGGCGACATCCGCCAGTTCGAGCCGTCGCTCCATGAGAAAACGCAGGAAGTTCAACAGGTCGAACGCATACGCCCGGCGCGTTGCAGGCGAGAAAGTCCTAGTCGTCAAATGGGCCAGGAATCCGTTGACCAATTCCCCGGTGGCGTCAGCGGCACCCGTAAGAATATGCCCGTCTCCTGACTTGGCAACCAGCAGTCCCATTCGTCCTCCTCCGGCAGGACTGTTTCCAGTCTCCTACCGGCACGACAGCACCCGGAGTTTCTGGAAATCCACGGCGTGTCCGGTCATCAAGGGCCGGTTAACTGATTTGCCTTTGATGTGTTTGATGCCGGTGTTGTTGCCTTCGACCTTCCCGGTGGTGGCGCCGGTGACGATGAGGACTTCGATCTCGTTCCACCACCGGCAGATCGTGCGGTAGAGCTTGTTTGTCTCCGGCCGTCCGGCTTCCTCGACCAGCACTTTGAGGTCCTCTTTCGCCGCGGCAGCGTCGGCCAGGGAGTTGGTGCGCAGCAGCACCCTGAGCTGCTCCTTGACCTTCCACACGGCTTGGAGCTTGCCGGTCGGGTCGTCGGCGGCGAAGACCTCAGCCAGCCGGTGAGCTGCCTTCTCGGAGAGCGCGTCGCCGGCCCGCAGGAGCAGCATCCGATGAGCCCAGGCCTTGTCCACGCCACGGCCGCGACGGCCCTTGACCCGCTGGGACAAGTTCTGCCTGGCCTCAGTCATGGCCTGGTTGCCGAGGGAGACCAGATGGAAATGATCGACCGCGACAGCGGTGCGAGGCAGCCACATCCTCAACGCTTTCCGGAACGCAGCCGACGGGTCGATCGCGACGACCTGCACCCCCAGACGCCACTGAAGCGGCCGGGCGAAGAGCCAGTCCCCGACGCCCTTGTGGTCCCGGCCATCGACCACACCCAGGACCTGCCCGGTGTCCAGATCAACGATCGTCGTCATCCACGGCTCATGCCGGATCCAAGATGCCGAGTCAGTGGCCCGGAAGTAACGCACAGACCGGAACCGGTGCTCGTCGATGCCCAGTATCCGCGGACTGAGCTCATCCACCTCGGGCTGCGTGAGCAAACAAGCTTCGGTCAATGCGGCACGGACCAACCACCAGGACACCGCGAACGCCGCGGCAGTCTCGGACACGGCCCGGCCGGAATTGATGACAGCGTCAACGACGTGGTCCCGGAGCCGGCCGGTGGACCGGGCCCGGCGCGGGACCTGGGCGGTGGATTCGAAAAACGAGAGCCGGGCACACTTGGGTTCCTCGCAGTGCCAGCGGTACTTGGACCAGAGGACCTCCACGGCGCCTGCGACCGGGATGTCGCGGATCCGCTGGAAGCGCCGTTCCTTCCGCCGCGTCGCGACGACACCGCAGCTCGGGCAGCCCGGCGGCTGGTCCGTTTCAACGATGATCTGGCGCCGGCCGTCCTCCAGAACGGTGGCCGAGATGACGGTGTAGCCGGGCAGGTTGAAGATGCTGGTGGCAGCGTCGGCCGCTGCCCCGGTAGGCTCAATCAAGGCTCGTGGTCCTGTTCCTGGTTGAATGCTAGACACACTCATCCCAGCAGGGCCACGGGCCCCTTTTTTAGCTACGACACGAAATCAATTCCCCACAAACCTTGAAGAGCCGTTTAACGGTGGATCCGCGGCTGGCATTTAGTTGATTCTTCCTTCGAAGGTGATGGCGAAGGCGTTCAGTACCGGCGCGGTCCCGCGGTCGGGCCGGTGTCCGGTTCGCGGTCGTCCGGGAAACACCCGTCAAGAATGCTGCCCGGCGTGTGGGGGATCTTCAGTTCCAGCATCGACCGGTACGTGGCCATCAGCGTTTCCTGGACCGGGGCCCGTCCGGCATATCCTCTGAGGCGCTCTCTAAGAACGCCTGTAGTTTTCCCATCAGTTCCAAGGCTGCCTCGGTCTTCTGCAGCCGGCCCTCGCTCACCTCTAACTGGCGGCGCAAACGCGCGTTCTCGGCCTGATCAGCCGACAGTTTCCCGATCGGTTCCCCGGCCTTCTTCCCGGCCAAAACCCCGGCGTCCCGCAGCCGGCGCCACTCAGACATCTGCTCCCGGCGCACGAACGCACCGCCCTCACCGCTCTCACGCGCGGTCTCGTACGCGGCCAGGAACTCGAGCTTCTGGACCGGGGTGAACGAACGGCGAGGCCGCGGCCTACCAGCACGCGGCCCGGACCCACCACTGCTCTTACTCCTACTACTCACAGCACTATCTTCGCGTACTGCACTCAAAACCGGACTGGACATAATTACTGGATTCCTGGCTCTCGCCCCACGCGATTAAACGGACTTGCTATGAGCCCTTGGCACCGTTCCAGCCTGACACGTAGGGCGCGCGTCATCCCGGCACCGTGGCCGGACACCCGGCGCTGAAGGCACGATCGGCGCGGTTAGAATAGGGGCGGACACACAAAGCTCTGAGCGGAGCCGTGGCTTCCACCCAGGGGTACGTTGGCCGTCTTAGCACAACGAAGAATCTGGGTGGATCGTTGTAGTAGGACCGATCGCATGGGACCCCTCAATATATTCAGTTAGCTGCGCACCGTCGGCACCGATCTAAAGGCCGCATACCCATCAGTGTCCTCGCCTAGCGGGCACCGGGACGTTCTTCGGCCTCAGCCGCCTTTCCAGCGGTTGCTCAATCCAGCTGAAGATTGCTGCTGCGGTTGCCGTTGCGGCGACCAAGGCGCCAGCCAGGGCGGCGAACAGGGGCAGACCGGAAAGGTCGCCTGCGGCTATCCCCGCGAAACCGAGACCCTGGAACCAGACCGTCATGACCTGCGTGTGGACAAGATAGAACCCATAAGACCAGACGCCGAGCCGGACTATTGCGGGATTGCGGAAAACGGAGCGAGTCCGGGATAGGTCAGCCTGGGCGGATGACCAGACCAGCAGCATGAAAGGGACCAGGGTCACGACCACGCGCGTGAATGTGGGAGGGGCAAACCCCGCCGCAACGAAAGAACCAAGCGCCAGTGAGGTAGCCGCCCAAAGGGGGAATGGCAGTTGGGCGCCGCGCTTCACTAAGAGTGCCAACAGGATTCCAGCCACAAACTCCAGCAGGCGCACAGGCGGGAATATCACCAAGAACCAGAAGACCACGGACGAGTCGAAGAACGGGGCCAGCGCCAGAGCTAAACCGGCCAGCAACAGAACAATTGCCACGATCCCAGTTAATGCACCGCGAACTGTGAGCCTTCTCAGTGCGGGGAATATCCAGGGGAACACGAGATAGAAGAACGCCTCACACGACAACGACCAGAAGACTGCACTGGCCGCGAAATATACAGTCTCCGAGGGAACCCACGACTGGAGCAGTGTAAGCGGCAGGAAGTCCACGACGCCGATGCTGCGCTGGCCGAGGATCATCAAGACCAGCGTCATCGCCCATGCCATTACGTATGAGGGGTAGATGCGCGCGAGGCGGCGCCGGTAGAACAAACTTGGGGTGTCATCTTCCCGTGACGTCCACCCCATTACGAAGCCACTCACTATGTAGAAGAACGAAACGCCGGACATGCCCGCCGCGAAGAGCTCGAAGCCCCCGCCCTGCGCACCATAGTGCAACCCGTGAAAACCGAACACGGCCAGCGCTGCGAAGAACCGAAGGCCGGTGAGCGAGTGTAGCCGCGGCGTGAGCGATGATGAGCTGCCGACCGGCAGGACGTTAGATGACACAGTGCCCCCATTTAATTTGCATCAGTGGATTAAGCGAATCCTACTTGGTCATGGCAGGTGCTAAGACTGCCGCAGTCCCTTGGGGAGCGCGATAAGTGCGGCGTACACGAGAAATGGCTTCGTGCAGCTCGAGGTGACGTCGTATTCCAACCCCAATTTTTGTTCGCATTCTCCACTCCTACGTGGGTGACCAGCACGCTGGCCAGGGCAGGTCCAAGGAGGCAAACTAAGACCGCTAAATGCCCAGCCCTAAATTCCCTCCATATTTGGAGGACTGTAGTATTTGTCACTAGGGGAACCGCATCGGGGTTTTAATGAGGAGCCCCCATCGACTGCAAATCTAGGCCATCTAGAGCGATAGTCGCCAGGAACTCGTGGTATAGGGCAAAATATGTCTGGGAAACGTTTGTGCTCCACCCATCTCGTCGTCTAAGGCTTCCTTATTTGCACCAGCTATTGGCTTGGATGTCTACTAGCCGCCGGTGGTCAACGCCATAAAGGGTCCCACAGATCAGCAGGCCTATGTGCGATGCGTAGTTTAGAATCCACCTGTCCGAGGCGGATCACGCCCTCCTTTGGCACCAGTCACGCCGGAAGACGTCGTATCGCTCACTACGATCGCAGCGTCTAATGGCTTCTCCTTTGATTCGGGAAGCCTTCACTTGTGGCGGAAGTTAATTTTCGAGAGGTCGCGTACGGCCTGGAGATTCGATGCAGTCTTCTCGAAGATGATCGATCGATCCTTCTCAATTTCATGAAGGAGTTTTGAGATTCTGTTACCGAAACCCGGAGTGGGCTCAACACAGTGATCGGGAATTCCAAAAAGCCTCATCAAGCCGGAAACCTTACCTTGAGTCGCCAGAACTAAGACGGGAGTGCCAGCAGAAAGGGCCAGAATTGACAAATGCATCCGCCCGGTTACGACCATGTCTGCTCTTCTTACAAGCGAAAGAACTTCACTAGGGGAAATCAGAGTTTCCACAACGTCGGCACATCGAGCCATTGGGCTCTCTCGGCGCAGCTTCGAGATGGCAGCAATATCGTCTGCCTTCGAGTGGCTCACGTGAGGCAGAAGCAGGCACCTGTATCCTAGCGTGTCAAGCGTTTGCAGGATCTGCTCGTATTCAGAATTCTGTTCAATACTGCGGCCGATGAGTCCACTCACGTTCACAACGGCCAACTTTTCGTCCACGCTCCCGTGGGATTCCCCAGAAACGTCCGGACAAGTCGTTGATTTATCTGTAGGGAATGCGAAAACAAGGTCTGCGGCCTGAACGACGCCCTCGATATTGTCATTAACCAGACGTTCCATTGAGTCCGGATCTCGCGGTAGGATACGTACTCCTGCCCGCCCAGCTTTTTGGGCTTGTCTGATGACTTCGGGATTAGCTTCGCCATTCCAACTGAAGCCCAATATTCTGGCGGGAATTCCAGATTCCTGAATTGTCCTTGAAAGGTTCCACTCGATCATGGAAGAATGGACGCCGTAGCCCCCATCCATGATATCCGCCCCCATTACCGAAAAACTTTCAGCACCTCGAATGGAACGTCCCAGGGTCCAAATATTTTTATAATGACCAAAGAATTTAGAATATATCAGGTGAGGCAACACGAGAAACGTCACCTTGTTTTTATCGGCAATATCATCAGTGGAATACGCAGTCGGGGACTTGACGACGGCGATCACTTGCTGGGAAACATTATTCACGAAGCTTTCAAACATGGCTTGATCGCCGATGTTTCCGTCTCCGGGCGAGTTGAGGATTACGTGCTTTTCCAGACGTTCGTGTTTTCCTGAAAGCGCCAGATGGAGCACTGCACGGTCGCCGAGCATCATTAGCCTAAGGGCCAATGGGTGGTGGAGGGCGGATGAAGCCTTTGATCTGAGGCTTGCAAGCGAACTAACACCTTGGCGCCGAGTTGAGAATGTTGTCACTAGATTCCTTTGATAGATGATTTCGGCCGGATAAGTTGCCTCATGGTCATAATAATGAGTTTTAGATCCATCCTTGTCCGGGGAAATACTAACGTAACTATAAGGCCAACAGCCCATCCGATAGCCGAGGCGAGCAATGGTAGTTCTATGACACCAGTAAGTGGCATCAGAAGACCGCCCGTTGTCGCAGCAAGTCCGAGGCCAATGAAACGTAACCCTCCTAAGAGCGGTATTGACGAGGGGACTCCCATCGTGCGCAACCAGAGGACTGAAATTGGCCAAGCTATGATGAGGCCGGCAGTGTAGCCCCAAACCATCTCTCCTACTCCGAAGAAGCCACCAACCAGGGTCAGCGTCAGGACAATCCCCTTGGTCAACAAGTTGTAACGTAAAAGTGATGCTGTGCGATCCTTGGCGAGAAATACCCAGTACGAGACGAATGTGGCTGCTTGGAACGTTATGCCGACAGCCAGTATTTGGAGTAGAGGGCTGACCGATCCCCATTTATCGCCCAGGAGGAGATGGATAATTGGAGCCGAAAATACGACTAAGAAGGACGAGCCAAGGGAAGCTGTGTAGCCCAGCAGGAGCTGCATTGTTCCAACGGCTCGATTAAAGGGGCCGTTGTCGTTAAGTCGCACGAGTGTCGTGAGTGCAACGTTTGTTAGCGGGCCAAATACTTGATTTACAGGTATAGTGGCGATTTGGGAAGCGCGCGAATAAGAACCCAAGGCGCTCGCCCCGTATGCATAGCCCATAAGAACGCTCGGAGCATTGGCGCTTAAATAATTCAGAAACTGCGCAACTCCGAGATTTCCGCCATAGCGGAGGAATTTCCTTACTGGCCCATTTCTTCCTGGCATACCTGGGTGCCATTCACTTACAAGAATGCGACTCATGAGAAGAAGTAGAGCAGAAATCAATTGCATTATAACGAGCGACCAATAGCCAGCACCAAGTAAAGCAGCAGTGACTGCAGCCCCGAGCGCGACAGCATTGGAAGAAATATCAGTTAGAGCAAGGGACCTAAATCGCAGCGATCGGGTCAGTTCAACTTGGTACTGCGCCTGAATGCCATTAAGTAAAAAAACGGACGAAATCGCCAGTGTAATTGGAACGAGTCGAGAGTCGGCATAGAACAAGCCCAATGGGTGACTGAGCAAAGCCGCAACGACGGCGAGACCGAGGCCTAGCGCAGAATTAATCCAAAATAGATTATTCTTCTGGATCAACGATAGGGTTGGGGACTGAATACTGGCGGTGGTGATCCCAAAATCCCTCACCAGCTCAGCCACGCCCACCACTGCGGTAACCATTGCCACGAGGCCGAAGTCCTCTGGGGTCAGGAGGCGGCCCAAGACCACTAGATTCAGCAGTAGTAGAACCATCTTGATGGCCTGGCCAGCAAGGGTGACCAGGCCGCCTCGGGCGGCTCTGTGTGCCGTGGATGTCGTCATCGGACTAGGTGGTCGCTTTCTATAACAGCCATATGAATTTGCGCGGTGGCCGGTTGGGGTGAAGATGACACCTAGCAAGTCCGGCGAGACAATGTTGGCGAACTCAACCGCTTATGAGTAAACACCTGCCAGCAAAGTCCCAAGCCGAGTCTCCTGTGCTTTTGAGAGCCCGAGGTCTTACTTTAGCGCCGGCCTCTGCATCCCGATCGCTTTGGTTCACGACGCTCGGGCGTCCGCATCTCGCTCTGCGGTGGCATAACGCCGTCAGCTTTCTAGTCTCGAAAGCGACTAGACGGGAAGCTCTTGGCCGCCTGTGCGCCGTGGTCCGTCAGTATTTCGGCGAACTCACTATCGTTCCGAATATGGCTTTCCGCATCTTGAGGCACCGGCCGCGGTCTTCTGTCCGACTTGTCCAGCGGTTGGCCATTGGGTGAGGACTTCTGATCATGCCCGTAGTACGCGTATGCATAAGCGTCCGGTCCTTTGGTGGGCAGCCGGTTAAGGACTACGCCCAACAGGTTTGCCCCAACCATTGCCAGAGAACTGAGGGACTTCTCTAGATCCTGTCGACGAAGTTTCTGGGAGCCAGCGACGAGTACCACGCCGCCTACATGCTGGGAAAGGACCGCGGCATCAGTAACGGGAAGAAGAGGTGGTGCATCTATTAGAACCGTGTCGAATGCCTGTTCCAAGCGCTTGATGAGATCCTGCATTTCCGTCGATCCCAAGAGCTCGCTCGGGTTTGGCGGAACTTGGCCTGATGTAAGTACGTAAAGATTTTCGTTTCCCCAAGGCTGGAGCAAATCATTTACGTCGCTGGTGCCAACTAGCGCAGTTGTGAGGCCGGCATTGCGTTCGAGGCCCAAATACTCGTTCACCATAGGGCGTCTGAGATCAGCATCCACCAGGCACACAGTCTGACCGGCTTGAGCTAGCGCTATGGCGAGGTTGGTTGCGGTAGTGCTCTTACCTTCACCGGGTACTGAGGAAGTGATCAGTACAGTCTTGGCCTTCCCAGAGACATTGGCGAACTGCAGATTTGTCCGCAGCTGGCGGAACGATTCTGCGCGCGGGCTCTGTGCTGCCGTCTGTGTCAGCAGTGGCTTCTTCGTCGCATCCTGGTCGAAGGATATACCTCCCAGGAGAGGCGCGTTTGTTACCTGGCGCAGGTCCGCTTCGCTCCGGATGCGGCTATCCATGGTGCTCCGCAGAATAGACGCGGCGACTCCAATCGCGAGTCCGAGTAGCAGTCCGAGGAGAAGATTCAGTTTGGTGTTCGGCGAAGAGGGAGCCACTGGTGCTACGGCAGGCTTGATAACCGAAAGGCTGACTGGCGATGTCCCGCCCGTTCGCGGTTTCTCCAATGTGTCGACAACCTTGATCAAGCTGTTGGCCACCGCTTGGGAGACTGCCGCAGCTTGCACGGCAGAGGTGTCCGAAACCGAAATGTTGATCAGAACTGTGCTTGTCTCTGTGCTTGCTTTGACATTCGCGGCAAGTTCGTCTGCTGTGATCTGAAGTCCAAGCGAGTCAATTGCTGGCTGGAGGACGGCGGGCGATCCAACTGTCTTTACGTAGGACTGGACCCGAGCTTGACTGAAGTTGTTGCCGAGCTGAAGTTCTTGGACGGACCCGGAGCTTTGAATAGCAACAAATAGTTGCGTCTCTGCTGTGTAGATCGGTTTGGCCAAAACGGAGGCAGCTCCGCCGATGAGGACACCGATCAACGTTGACGCAATTATGAGCATCCAATGCCGTCGTATTAAGCGCAGATAATCGCGTAAGTCCAAGCCGGGGTCCCCCTGTGTCGATTGCCGGGGCACCCCAACGGCGTGCCACCAGAACGGCAGTATTCGTGCGGTCCCGCCAATTGTACCCGTCATTTGGGCGTGCAATTGGTCCAGACAGTCGTCCTGCCGATCTGATCTGTATGTGCACAAGCTCAGGGAGTGCATGGCGGCAATACGGAAACTTGAACGGAACGGTAGTTCCACCCCAGGGCGGCGCCCAGGACCGGTTCTACCGCGTATCCAGATCCTCAAACACCAGAAACGTCTGCGTGTCCAGCACCCCAGGCATGGACTGCAACTGGTCAAAGATCACCCGGCGCAAGTCGATATTGTCCACCGCGCGGACCAGGAGGATGACGTCGAAGTCCCCACCCACCAGGGCGATGTGGTGCACCTCCGGAATGGCACGCAGCAGCTCCCGGAGCTCCCGCCACGAGTGCTGCCGGACCTTGAGGGTCACATAGGCGGAGGACTTGAGGCCGGCCTTGATCGGATCCACCAGCGCCGTGAACTTGGTCAGCACCCCCTCGCCGGTCAGCCGGGCAATCCGCGTGTACGCGTGGGCACGCGAGATATGGACGTTCTCCGCGACCTGCGTGACGGACATCCGGCCGTCCCGGGTCAGCTCCGCGATGATGTTCCGGTCCACATCATCCAGCGGCACCGCCGCCTGGTCTGCTTCGTCCTCCGCCATTCGTCCACAACCCCCGCCGGTAATCCACCTCACACTTACGATTCGTCTTTCAGAGTAGGTCAATTCTCTTGACTTCTCCACGATTCCCAGTGGAGCTGGATACGAAACTTCGCCCCGCGCCATACTTGGAACGAATAGTGGCTACAGAAGGACGGACCAATGACGATCTCCGCAGACCACACTGCGCAGCACCCGGCGCCCGAGGACAGGACCCCCGGCCCCGCGGCACCGGGCAACGCACCGGAAGACGCCGCCAGTGAGGCGGTGCGCAAATTCGGCATCACTGTCGAGGACTACATGCTTCCGGCCCGGCACCAGATCCAGATGGTCGGCCCGGACGGCACCCTCAACCCGCACACCGAACAGGGCACCCAGCCCGGCCATGAATACGCCCTCCCCGGCGACGGCGAACTGATGGCCGCCTACGAGCAGCTGGTCGTCGGTCGCCGCGTCAACGACCAGAACTCCGCGCTGGTCCGGCAGGGCCGCATGGCCGTCTACCCGTCCAGCCACGGCCAGGAGGCCTGCCAGGTCGCCGCCGCCCTCTGCCTGTCCGACGGCGACTGGATGTTCCCCACCTACCGCGACTCCGTGGCCGTGATGGCCCGTGGCGTGGATCCCGTCCAGACCATGACGCTCTTCCGCGGAGACTGGCACGGCGGCTACGACCCTTCAAAACACAAGGTCGGCATCCAGTGCACCCCGCTGACCACCCAGCTGCTGCACGGCGTCGGCGTGGCCCACGCCGCCAAGCTGCGCGGCGAGGACACCGTGGTCCTGGCCATGTGCGGCGACGGTGCAACGAGTGAGGGCGACTTCCACGAGGCGCTGAACTTCGCCGCGGTGTTCCACCTGCCGGTCGTGTTCTTCGTCCAGAACAACCAGTACGCCATCTCCGTGCCGCTGGCCCACCAGTCCGTGGCGCCGTCGCTCGCCCACAAGGCTGTGGGCTACGGCATGGCGGGCGAACGCGTGGACGGCAACGACATCGTCGCCCTCCTTGCTGTGCTTGGCCGCGCCGTCCGGCTCGCCCGCGAAGGCTCCGGACCGCTGCTGGTGGAGGCCCACACCTACCGCATGCAGGCCCACACCAACGCCGACGACGCCACCCGGTACCGCCAGGACAGTGAAGTCGCACAATGGGTGGCCAAGGATCCGCTGAGCCGGATGAAGACCTACTTGACGGACTGCGGACTGCTCGACGATGACCGCGCCGCCGGAATCGCCGAGAAAGCCGAAGCCGTCGCCACCCAGCTCCGCGAGGGCCTCAGCGAGGAAGTCCCGGTGGAACCGCAGGATCTCTTCAAGTACGTCTTCTCCACCCCCACACCCCAGCTGAAGGAACAGTCCGCCATGCTCGCCGACGAACTCGCCCGCGACGCCGCATCGAAGACGGAGGCCGCGAAATGAGCCCCACCATCACAACCTCATCCGAGGCGAACGGCAACGTCAGCGCCGCCACCGCCCGCGCCGCCGCCACCGCAGCGGCCACGGCCGAGCAGTCCGGCCCGCGGACCGTCACCCTCGCCAAGGCCCTGAACACCGCCATGGCCGACGCCATGCACGCGGACCCCTCGGTCCTGGTCTTCGGCGAGGACGTGGGCATGCTCGGCGGGGTCTTCCGGATCACCGACGGGCTGACCAAGACCTTCGGGAAGAACCGCTGCTTCGACACCCCGCTCGCCGAGTCCGGCATCGTCGGCATGGCGGTCGGCATGGCGATGAACGGCATGCGGCCGGTCATCGAGATGCAGTTCGACGCCTTCGCCTACCCCGCCTTCGAACAGATCGTCAGCCACGTCGCGAAGATGCACAACCGCACCAAGGGCACCGTGAAGCTGCCCATGGTCATCCGGGTGCCCTACGCCGGCGGGATCGGGGGAGTGGAGCACCACTGCGACTCCTCCGAGGCCTACTACGCCCACACCGCCGGCCTGAAGGTCTTCACCCCGGCCACCGTCGCCGACGGCTACCGGATGCTCCGCGAGGCCATCGACTCCGACGACCCGGTGATGTTCATGGAGCCCAAGAAGCTCTACTGGTCCAAGGACCAGGTTGACCTGGACGCCCTGCGCACCGAACACACCGAGAACACCGAACGCGGGACCTCCTCCGAAGGCCGCGCCGCCGTCGCCCGCCCCGGCACCGACGCGACCCTGATCGCCTACGGGCCCTCGGTCCCGACGGCACTCGCCGCCGCGGCGGCGGCCGCCGAGGAGGGACGCTCGCTCGAAGTGATCGACGTCCGCTCGATCGTGCCGTTCGACGACGAGACGGTCTGCGCCTCGGTCCGGAAGACCGGCCGCGCCGTGGTCATCGCCGAGGCCCACGGCTTCGCCTCCGTATCCTCCGAGATCGTCGCCCGGGTCCAGGAACGCTGCTTCCACCACCTGGCCGCGCCGATCCTCCGCGTCACGGGCTTCGACGTCCCATACCCGGCGCCGAAACTCGAGCACTACTACCTGCCCGGCGTGGACCGCATCCTCGACGCCGTTGACGACCTACAGTGGGAAGACTGACCATGAGCGAACCGAAAGTATTCCTCCTCCCGGACCTCGGGGAAGGCCTCACCGAAGCCGAACTCGTGAACTGGCTCGTGGCCGTGGGCGACGAAATCAGCGTCGACCAGCCCATCGCCGAAGTCGAGACCGCCAAGTCCATGGTCGAAGTGCCCTCCCCGTACGCCGGCACAGTCGCCGTGCTGCACGGCGAGCCCGGCCAGACCCTCGACGTCGGCAAGCCGCTGATCTCCGTGACGGCGGTCGGCGCCCCGGCGGTCGCGTCAGCCACGCCCCCGGCGGCAGAGCCTGCCGAAACTGCTGACATTGCAGCGGAGGTCTACCGCGAAGAGGAAAAGGCCGGATCCGGGAATGTTCTGATCGGCTACGGCACTCCGGGCGGGCACGGCGTTGCCCGCCGGACCCGGCCCCGGAAGTTTCCGGCCGGTACAGCCGTCGCCGAACCGGCGGCCCAGGTGCCCGTGGCTGAAAAAGCTGCCGATGACCTCCTGCTGATGCGGACCCGGGTTCCCGGGAAGCTGGGGGCGGTAATTTCCCCGCTCGTCCGGCGGATGGCGCGGGACCACGGGGTCGATCTGGGCGAACTCCAGGGATCCGGGACCAGCGGGCTCATCATGCGCCGCGATGTCGAGGCTGTCATCAAGCCTTCAACCGTTGAGCGCCCGGCGGCTGCGGCTGCCGAAATCGCGCCGACATCTCCCGCTCCGACCACTGGTGACACCGATGCGCGCACAGGGCTCGGCGTCACAGGGCGCACCGCCGTCCGCGGCGTCCGGAAGGCCGTTGCGGCGAACATGACGCGCAGCCGCTCGGAGATCCCCGAGGCCACTGTGTGGGTGGATGTGGACGCCACCGCCTTGGTGGAGATTAGGGCCGCGCTGAAGAAGGCTGACCCGCACCACACCCCGGGTCTGCTGGCGTTTATCGCGCGCTTCGTCACCGCCGGGCTGAAGAAGTTCCCGGAGCTGAACACGCGGATCGTCCCCACCGAGGACACCACCGGCGGAGCATCCCAGGAGATTGTGGCCTTCGACGGCGTCAACCTTGGCTTCGCGGCCCAGACCGACCGCGGCCTGATGGTGCCGTCGGTGCGCAACGCGGACAAGCTCAGCGCCCGCGAACTGGACGCCGAGATCCGCCGTCTCACCGCGGTCGTTCGGGACGGAAAGGCCAGCCCCGCAGAATTGGGCAGCGGCACCTTCACACTGAACAATTACGGCGTCTTTGGAGTGGACGGCTCCGCCGCGATCATCAACCACCCGGAGGTGGGAATCCTCGGTGTGGGGCGCATCATCGACAAGCCCTGGGTAGTCCACGGCGAGCTTGCTGTCCGCAAGGTCACCGAACTGACCCTGACATTCGACCACCGCGTCTGTGACGGCGGCACGGCTGGCGGTTTCTTACGCTACGTGGCCGATGCGATCGAGAACCCGGGGTCGGTGTTGGCGGACATGTGACCTGTGAGAGCCGGCCCCGCCACAGCGGTTTTGGCGGAGAGAATAGGGACTGAATATTGAGCGTTCGTCGTGCGTGGAGGCTCCGGGCCAGGCTGGGGCGCGCCGATTAATTCCGACTATCATCCGAAAGTGCCAATGTAAGGGGCCCTTGAACGGTCTGGGGACCATAACCGACGGTGACGACCGCTTATGCTTGGGGGCATGAAACGCATGATCAAGCAGCTACTTCCTGCCCAGATGCTCAGCTACGCTCTCGGCGTGAAAACGCGCCTGATCCAGCGACGGGAATCCGTTCTGGACCGGAGGAGGTACGAGCGCTTTTCAGCTCCGGATGACAGTGCAGCCAGTGTGCGGCTGTCCAGCCGGCAATTGGAGACCCAGTTGACTAAGGACTATCACCGGGTTGAGAAGGGTCTGGCGCTCAATGATCCCCGGAGACCCTTCGGTGCCGGCGTCTTAGGCCGGCTTGACATGTTGCTCCCCCTTGCCGACGCCCGTGGCGTTGACGACGATTATGTAGCGCATGCCCGCTCTGCACGCGTTGCCCTACTGGATTGGAATGAGTCGGGCGCCGTTGCTGCCGAGGTCAGCCCGGTTCGAGATGACGTGGAACGCGAGATTGGTGCAGAAGGTTTCTTTGCCTCCCGGCGCAGCGTCCGTGATTTCGATCCCCGTCCCGTTCCCGAGGGATTACTCACCGAGGCTGTCCGGCTTGCCATCAATACCCCGTCAGTTTGTAACCGGCAATCCTGGCGTGTTCGCTTTTACGCCGACCCCAACGATAGGGCTTCCGTGCTGAGCTTCCAGAACGGCAATGCAGGGATCGGTGACGTGCCCGTCGTGGCGCTGGTCACCGTCGATGCACGTCTGTCTGCTGGCGTGGGCGAACGTAACCAGCCTTGGATCGAGGGCGGGTTGTTTTCGATGAGCCTCGTATGGGCACTTCACAGTCTGGGCCTGGATAGTTGCATGTTGAACATGAGCCAGCCGAACAAAGTTATGACGGCGCTACGTGCCAAGATGGGCATTCCCGAGTACGAGCTGATCATCATGCAAATTGCAGTCGGTTATGGGCGGGACGGACACCGAGTGGCACGCTCGCCCCGCCGCGCAACGAGTGAAGTATTGATCAAGCAGCAGAAGGCATAGACCCAAAAATGCTTGAGTGGCTATCGGAGTCGGCCTAGTGGGCCAACCCCTTCGCCTAGGAACTCTTGCCACCTCGACCCCGGGGCGTGCAGGAGATGCTGAGGTAGCGCCAGGCGCACCCGTCACGTAGTCGGGGACGCAACGTGGTCCCGGAGGCGAACCCCCGGTCTTGACCTGCAGAGGGGGTCTCCTCGGGTATCTGGCGAATCCTCACTAAGGTAGAAGGCTTTGGCGCCGGAGCTGCAGGACGATGGGGCGCGTGGGGTCCCTCTTCGGACATCCGCCGTCGATAGTGGCAGGTAGGATGTGGCTAGTCTCAGGTCCAAAAGTGGGGGAATTATGGCCATGTCCATGCTCAAAATCCGAAGTTTGTCAGCGGCGGAACCCAAAAAGGCGACCCTTCGGGCTGACATACAAGGTCTGCGAGCATTCGCCGTGCTGGCTGTCGTCGCAAGTCATCTTGTAGGTTGGCCCACAGGCGGATTTGTAGGTGTGGACGTGTTCTTCGTTATCTCGGGGTTCATCATCACGTCGCAACTTTTGAGGGAGAAGGAACGGACTGGCACTATCTCGTTCGCGGACTTCTACCGCCGGCGCGTGAGGCGTATTCTCCCTGCGTCACTGACAGTCCTGACGCTGACGGTGGCGGCATCATTCGCTTTCCTGCCCAAGGGGCGTGCTGGGGAGACGCTGGTCGATAGCATCTGGGCGCTCCTGTTCGCAGGTAACTGGCGGTTCGCCGCGGGTGGCACAGACTACTTCCAGGAGGGCCAGCCACCATCGCCTCTCCAGCACTTCTGGTCGCTCGGCGTGGAAGAACAGTTTTACTTTATTTGGCCGTGGCTGATGCTGCTGATCTTCTGGATTGGGGTCCGTCGCGGTAACAACGGAAGCGGCAGGCGTCTTGTCGGCTGGGTCATGGTCTCGATTATGGTCACCTCTTTCGCGTGGGCCATGTACGAGACGGCTTCAAATCCAGATTGGGCCTACTTCTCCACATTTTCCCGTGCCTGGGAGCTCGGAGCCGGGGCCTTTGTCGCCGTCATTTCACCCGTCTTGACGCGGATACCGGCCGCCCTTCGCCCAGTGATCGCATGGGTCGGCTTTGCTGGTATGGTCGCTTCGATCTTGATTGTGACACCCGACCACGGGTTCCCCGCGCCCTTCGCGGCGCTCCCCGTTCTGGCCACTGCTCTAGTGATTGTCGCCGGTACGGGCGGCCCTGTTAGGTTCTTGTGGCCCCTCACAAATCGCGTCAGCGGCTACCTAGGCGACATCTCGTATTCTCTCTACTTGTGGCACTGGCCCGTGATCGTATTGCTCGTCGCCTTCATGCCCGACGGTAATCCGACCTATTATGCGACGGCAGCACTGCTCAGCCTTGCCCTGTCGGTCGCGTCGTACTACTGGATCGAGAAGCCTTTCCGTAGCGTCCCCAAGACGAAGAGGGGCCGTCGGCCTGCATCTTTCGATGCCAACGCTCAAGTGGCTACGGTTGCCTTGGCTTCGCTAACACTTCTCACCGTTGCGATGGGAGGGGTTGCCTTCATTCATGTCTCTCCTACTGATACGCCAACGGCCCTCAGTCAGGCGGTGGCTCAAACTCCCGGAGCATTGGCAACCGCGGGTGCAAAGGCGGCGCCGGTATGTCTGGGAGCCGCGGGACTGGACCCGGAAAAGGGTTGCACGCCGACAAGCCTGGGTGACACTATCCTGCCGTCGATCAATATGTTCGCCCGTGACAACGGTGATTCGTTCAAGTGCTGGCGCGAGCAGGGCAAACCCATCAATACTTGCAACGTGGGGTCGACCAAGCCCGACGCCGTCAGGCTTGCACTGATCGGTGACAGCCACGCTGCTTCTCTCATTCCCGCTATCCAAGAGTTCGCCGTGACGAATAACTGGGCGGTTGACGTGTACGTTGGTTTCAGCTGCCAGTGGATGGAGCAGCGGCCCGGCTACGACTGCTATGACGTCATGCAGAAAATTCGGGAGATAGTAGAGACTGGCGAGCCTTACGAGGGCGTTATCACGACGGCCGCTCGGGGTAAGACCGGCACTGATGCGGGTTACGCCGCGCGGATGTTTGCCAAGGCCTGGCAGCCTGTCGCGGCCAGGGGAACCAAGGTCATAACTATCGCTGACGTCCCCTCCGTGAATGCCGAAGCGCTGTCCTGTATAACGCGTGTCGGTTTCGACGTACAGAACAATGCGTGCGGCACGGACATCGGGGAAGCCACCAGCACCGTTGACCCACAGATTCAGGCCGCTTCGCTGGTCCCCGGTTCAACAGTCGTTGACCTTTCCCCATATTTCTGCAATGACAGCAAGTGCCCGGCAGTCATTGGAAACACGATTGTCTACCGGGATGCCGCTGCCCACATCACCGCCACGTACGCAAAGACATTGGCGCCCTACCTCAACAGGGAACTGACAGCGGCGCTGAAGTAATCGCCAATCCTAAGCCAAATTTCGGCGCCGGCCCTTACGGGCTTAGCGTTCACTCCTTCGGGACCGCGCTATCGGCGCTGATGAGGCCGAGGGGCGTTCTCCGCGAGGCGTTGAACCGGCCACTAGTGTGGGACGCGTTCGCTGCGGGGAGCGATAACATTCGAGCGCGGTAAGGAACCTCACCGGTTGGTCTTAGCCGAGTCCCAGGTCTCGCGATACTTTTTCTGGTGTGGTAGTGGCCTATCCGCATTGAACTCAGGATGCGACCCGGGCCAACCGTTGAGGGAAGAGTTGCGTTCCTGTTTGGCGCCGGTGGAGTGGGTAGAATCGAGGCCTAAACATCGCAACAACAACGCGGAAATACGGAGATCTAATGCCACGATGGCTCGAGGTCGGCCCGGACAACTACGTCCTGACCACCCAAGGTTCCCTGCTCAACACCGGTCTGGTCGTCGGTTCCGAACGCGCCCTCGTGATCGACACGGGCGGCGGACCCCGGCAGGGGCGCGAGATCCTTGACTCCGTGCGGAAAAAGACCCAGTTGCCCCTCGTCGTCGTGAATACCCACGCCCACTATGACCACTTCTTCGGCAACGCGGTGTTCGCCGATGCTGGAGTGACCGAGTTCTGGGCGCACGAGAACTGCGCCGCGGAGATCGACGAGAACGGCGATACTCAGCGCCGGCACGTCGGGGCCGACGAGCCGGAAATGGCAGCAGGCGAGGGCAGCAACACCGAACTCGTTGTCCCGAACGCCCTCGTGAAAGACCAACCCGTGCTGGTGGATCTCGGCGGCCAGACCGTCACGCTCTTCTACCTCGGCCACGGACACACCGACGGCGACGTCCTGGTCGGCACGGCCACCACTCTCTTCGCCGGGGACCTGGTGGAGCAGGGCTCGCACCCGTCCTTCGAGGATTCCTACCCCGAAGAATGGGCAGACGTCCTCCGGCATGTCTCGGCCCTCCGCCACCGGTACGAATTTCTGATTCCAGGACACGGCGAGCCCTGCAGCGACCAGTTCGTCAAGACCATGGCCAACACCATGACCACGGCGGTGCGGCAGGCCACCCAGGCGACAAGGGAGACTCCGGACGACGCCACCAAAGCAATCCCGATCCTGCCCTATGGGCCGGAGCAGTCCCGCTGGTTCATCAAGCGTCTGCAGGAGACCCGCGCCCACCACTGAGCCGCGGAGAGCTTGGGCGCGTCGGTGGACAACTTAGGTAACCCGTGAGTAACCTCGGGGAGGATCCGCAACCAGGGTCCAAACCCGCTAGCGCTCAGCTCGCCCGGGGGATGGGGATCCCAAGGCGCGTCAATGATGACGCTGTTCCCAGGAGGTCTCACCAGTGACTTTGCCCGGCTATATCTTGGCCCTGTGCATTCTCTCGGCAAGCCTTGTGCTTCTTGCCGCCCTTTCTTTCCTGATCCTTCGCCTGAAACGCAGACGCCAAGCGTCCGTTCTTCAACGACAGGTGCCCTGAGCTTTGCCATACATTGACATCAACCCGCACCGCAACCGGCCCAAATGGTGGGCGTATGTGGGCCTTCTGCTCCTCGCTCTCGTGACATTCGTCGTCGTCGTTCTGGCACTGACACCCTGATAGCAGCAGCAGTGCCGCCGCGCCCGGCAGCTCAACCGCGTAGACCGCTGAGCACCCACGTGGCTCGTCCAAAAATTCCGGGTAGCCGGTACGCGTGTGAAAGGCGTTTCCGCTTCGTACGCTCAGGCTAAGTCCGGAGCTGCCCGGGATCTCGTGCCGGGTTCGAGGCCTCTGCCACGGCATCTTGAAGAGCGTGCAGTCACCTTGAAGTCTTGAGCTCAGCTCAAGTCCAGGCCCGGTTGGCGCTGGTCATGAAGCGGGCTGATGCAGATGGTTCCGAACGAGCACGGTCTCCCGGGCAATCGCAGGACGACACACGCCTCCAAATCACTGAACGCCAAGGGGCCTTTGCTGCTCGCCTGCATGCTGGCGGCCTCCTTTGCGCTTCAATCGCCTGCCGGTGTTTCTACAACAGCCAGCCCGAGCCCTGCACCGCCGGGGACTTCGTCGCCGGCGGTGCAGGGCTCATTGACCGAGTCCCCGGCCGTCCAAGTTATAGCTTCTGAGCCTCCACCGGTAGCTCCCCCGGAGGCAGGCGGCGGGGTAGCTCCTGAGTCGCCACCGGCAGCTCCCGCGGAAGCGCTCGGATTCGACGCAGATTCCAACCAGTACCGCGTGGTTGCCGGAGACACCGTCGGCGCCATCGCGTCACGCTTCGGCGTCAACGTCTACGACATGCTTGAAGCCAACGGGCTGGGCGCTTACACCCTTATCCATCCGGGCCAAACACTGAAGCTGTCGGGTCCCCCCGTTCCCGGTCCTGCGCTGGCCCCCGCTCCTGCCCGTGCCGCCCCGGCGCTGACCGCGCCGGCAGTTCCAGTCGTGCGCACTATCTTCGTGGCGGGCTCGGGCGGCCAGGCCATGGTGGACAGATGCATCGGCCCCATCCACTTCACGCCCACGGATGCCTATTCGCTGTTCATCACCGAACACGACTTCTGCGGGGGGTGGGCCCGATTCTCGGGGATCGGCGTCGGCGAAACCGTGGTCATCGCCGGCTACGGCACCTATACGGCAACGGCCCGCGGACAGGTGAGTCAGGGCGGCACAACGAACAACGTCGCTGCCGTCTTCGGGGGCTTCCCCCGGGCGATCCTGCAGACCTGCATTCCCGGCACAAACCAGATGCTGCTGATAGGACTGAACTAGCCAGACCACCGTGCTCGGATGCCCGATGGTCCGCTGACCACGGTGTCTGCGCCTAGAATTGCTGTTGGAACAATTCAAACGAGCACCGCAGCGGCCTGCGCTGTGAGTCCCAGGGGGACAACTATGCCCGAACCGGTGGACAACAGCACAGCCAAGGACGACGTAGACGCAGAGCAACCGGAACTCCGGCGCCGGCGTTACAGCCGCCGCGGTGATGAGTCCGACGCCTGGACAGGAACCATGCCGATCATCACGCCCAACGAAGTCGGCAGCGAAGCCGGGCGTACGGTCCGCAGCAACTCCTGGGCAGAAGCCGCAGCAGCAGCGGATGCCCCGCAGGCCCCGACCCGTGCCCCTGCTGATACCCGTCCTCCCATTGACTCAGTCCCGCCGGCTGCCGGTCCTGTGCACGCGGACGTGCCAGCCGCCCCCGGTGCTGCGCCCTCCGTCCCGCCAATGCCGGCCCGATCCAGCCGTGCCGGGAGCCGCGCAGCAGCCCTCGCCGCCCCCGCCCCGCATTTCATCAGCTCACCCGGGCTCTTCGTGCGCGAGCAGAAACCCCGCCCCGTCGGCGGTTTCCGAGGCGCCCTCTACAAGATGACCGGCGGCGGCCTGAACCTGGGCCCGAGCGCCCGGCAGCGCGAGGAAGACGACCTTGCCCGGCGCATCTCCCGCCAGCTCCAGGGCAGCTACAACACCGCCGTGCTGAGCCTCAAGGGCGGCATCGGCAAGACCTCCACAACGGTCGGCGTCGGGCTGACCCTGGCCGAATACCGCGGGGACCCGCCGTGCGCGATCGACGCGAACCCGGACTCCGGCGACCTCGTGGAGCGCGCCCTCGGCGAGGGCATCTACCAGCAGCAGAGCCCGCGCACCATCACGGATCTGCTGAAGAACGTCGACTCCATCCATTCGCTCACCGCCCTGGCCCGGTACATGCACCATGCCGGCCGGCTGCACCTGATCGCTGGTGAGCAGGACCCCGAGGTCTCGGACTCGCTGACCGCCGAGGAATACCTGCGGATCCGCAAGCTCATCTCCGGCTATTACTCTGTGGCCCTGACCGACTGCGGGACAGGTGTCACCCACAACGCCATGAGCGGCATCCTGCAGTCCGCCGACAACCTCATCATCGCGGCGGGCTACGCCGTCAGCGGCGCCAAGCGCGCCCGCAGCACCCTGCAGTGGCTGGCCGGTCACGGATATGAAGACCTCGCGCGCAACGCGATCGTGGTGATCACCGACAAGGACGAGGTCTCCTCGCGGGTGGACAAGGACGCGATCGAGGACCACCTCTCCGGCATCTGCCGACAGCTGATCGCCGTACCGCATGACCGCGGTGTGGCCGACGGTGACCTGGTCACTCTCGATGTGTTGCGTCCGGAAACCCGGCGCGCCTACAAGGAGATTGCCGCGGCCATCGTGGACGGGTACCAGTAAAGCCTTCGCGGTTAGGGACCTAAGTGGTTCGACAGCGCTCCGCGCCCGCGCCGAACGCAGTGTGCGGGCAGGCACGTCACACAGGAAGTCAGCGAGTACCGCGTCGTCCAGACTCGGGTACCTACTACTCGGGCTACAGAGTGTGTCGGCTCTTAGTGTCAAGGCATGTTGAATCTCGTATACAGCAGTCCTCGGCGGGGTCCCCGGCCGGAGCGTCGGGCCGGTGACATTCTCCAGAATTTGGGTTGGACCAGCTTATCCATCACCGCCGGTCTCTTATTGCTTCCTGCGATCGGCATTAGCACTTTAGCAAGGACCGTAATTCCAAGAAGAGCCGAGGCTGGAGCGTGCTCAGGGTGCCCAGGGTGCTCCCCTAAGTGATTTGAATCCAGCGTTACCGCCGCCGCGTAGCTCGGGTCCTCCGGGCTGCTGCTGGAAGGCTAGCCAGCCCGCGGGCCCAACGCAAAACATAGGCCCTGAGAATCCCGCTAATTGACTCGTCAAGGTAAAGGTCGTCGTGTCGTAAGCTCTGCCGCGAGGGGAAGATCGCGCGTGCGAGCACTCGAGGTTTGACCAGCCAAGGACTATCCATGAGCTCGACCAGATAGGCCGTCCCCACACCTTGTACAGAAGTGCGGTGGAGCCACTCCTCGCTGACGGTTTCCTGCTGGATCAATAGACCGGTCGTTCCCAGACCGTCCAGGAACGGTTTCAGAGCCGCCGTCGCCTGCAATTCCACGCTGAGATCCACGATGTCATGATGCAGGCTCGCATCCACCCGCTCGAACAGGCCCGAATACTCGCGTTGATGACGGGGATCGTCCATGGCCCGGAGGCTGTGGAGCGCCTGAAAGATCACCGCTGCCGGGAGGGAAGGAACGGGGACGCTCCGGGCCGCCATGACCAGGAATTGTCTGTCGCGCCACAGCGCGTCAAAGGCACTGCCGGCCGGGGCTTCCATCCCGGGAAATCGGTCGTGGACGTCGATGTCGCAGTTCCAGTGCGGGTGGTACAGGGTCCGGGAGTGCATGTACTCGCGGACGACCGCCCTGCCCGATGGCCGTTCGAGCCAGCCTTTTGCGCCCAAGAGTTCCACCATTCTGTTTAGGTCCTCCGGGCGGACCAGGACATCCACGTCCGCGGAGACGTGATGTTCACGTAGCCCCATCATGGTGGCCGCGGGGCCTTTGATGAACAACACCGGGAGATCGGCTGATGCTGCGACATGGTCCACGAGGGCTGTGGCCAGGAGGACGCCTTCGTCCTGCTGCAGGGTCTCGGCGGCGCCCACTAGCTGGCAGCCTTATCAGGGGGAGACAAAGTGATCATTCGGCTGTTGCTCAACGAATGGATCAAGGCCATCACATCAGCATTAATGACGGAGGCATCGGTACCGTACGCACGGGCAAGCTCCTCAATGAGCTCCGTCTCGGTCCTGGTCCCGTCCAGGGCGTTCCAGACGGACGCGGCCGTTCCCACGAGGATGACCGGCACGTCCTGCTCCAGATGCAGCACGGCGACCCGGCCGCCGTCGTGACTCTGGACACAGGCCACATCGGCACTGACGCGCCACACCCGTTCCGTCATGAGACCTCCACCGACTTTAGAGAGGCCGTACAGCATCACGCGGGGCCTTCGCAAGGCTTATGCTACCGCGCGGCCGGCAAGTTGTTTCGCGCCGGGGACCGACTTAGATTTAGGCATGACCAACAACGCCGGGGACGAAGCCGCCCTGCAACTGCAGGACCTCTTGATGGGAACCGAGAACGTCGAGGACTTCCTCGGCCAGCTCGCGGAATTCTCGGCGGCCACACTCAGCCACGCCGCTGGCGCCGAGATCGAATGCGGCGTGACGCTGCAGCGCCGGCGGAAGACCATGACGGTGGCGGGGAGCAGCCCGCGGGCCGTCATCCTGGACCGCATCGAGCAAAGCCTCGGCGAAGGCCCCTGCATCGAGGCGCTGCGGACCAAGTCCGTCATCTTGCTGGCCGACGTCGCCACCGACCCGCGCTGGCCCGCCTACCAGCAGCAGCTCGCCGCCCAGGGCTGCCGCAGCACCCTGGGTGTGCCCCTGGAAATTGGCCCGGACGCGGCCGCCGCCCTGAACTTCTTCGCCCCCGGCACCGGGATCTTCACCGAGGACATCATCACCGAGGCCGCCGGCTTCGCCGACCTCGCCGGCCGTTCCCTGCGCCTGGCCGTCCGGATCGGCACCGCGCAGTCCCGGGCCGAGGACCTCCAGGCCGCCATGGAGCACCGCACCTCTATCGATCTGGCCTGCGGCGTCATCATGGCGCAGAACCGCTGCTCCCAGGAAGAAGCCATGGGCATCCTCACCAAGGTCTCCAGCAACCGGAACCAGAAGCTCCGCGACGTCGCCGCCGAGGTCCTCCGGAACCTCACCGGCGGGGAAGTCCGCACGCACTTCGAGGCCTGAGTGCCTGACGCAAGGGTCGGCCTCGGGTGCGAGGAAATCCGCTCGGGCTGGTCCTCCCAACGAAGCAAGTAGTCGTTGATACGAAGACAGGTACTCACCACTCTGTCCCCGCGTATTCCCAACCTTGCACGCTTGGTCGCGTGGGTGAGATGCCCGCGCAGCCGGCGACGGCTGTGACGCTGAGTCTGGGGAGATCAAATGAGCACTAGCACCGACTTGTATGCACGTGAGGAACTTCGTTCCGCGCGGCGACGTGCTTGGCGATTGGCGCAGCTTTCCGGGCTGGCTGTCCTCGCTGTCGTAACGTTCACAGTTGTTTACCTCGCTCTGACCCGTCAGTTCTAGGTCCAACAACTCGGGTCATTCAGCTTCCTGGATGACCGATGCTTTTCGCTGACCACGAGTGCCCTGAGGTCCCCGGCGCGCCGCCCGTCCTAGGATGAAGGGGATGAGCACCACACAGACCGCGCCGTTCAGCCTCCGCAGCATCGCCGTCCCCGCGTTCGGCCCGGCCCTGCTGTTCAGCATCGGCGAGGGCGCCATCCTGCCCGTGGTGGCACTGTCCGGCCGCGGCCTCGGCGCCTCGGTCGCCGTCGCCGCCCTGGTGGTCACCCTGATCGGCCTCGGCTCCTGGTTCTTCAACCTGCCTGCCTCGCTCATCACCCTGAAGTTCGGCGAACGCTGGGCCATCGTCGGCGCCGCGGCGGCCAGCGCCGTCGCCCTGGCCGCCGCGGCTCTGGCCCCGCTGCTGCCCGACGGGCTCTGGCTGCTGGCCGCGGCGATGCTCGTCGTCGGCATGGCCGCGAGCGTCTTCAGCCTGGCCCGGCAGAAGTACCTGACCGAGGCGGTGCCGGTGATCCTCCGGGCCCGGGCGCTGTCCACGCTCGGCGGCGTCAACCGGATCGGCATCTTCATCGGCCCCTTCATCGGCGCCGCCGTGATGCAGTTCGCCGGTATCACCGGCGCCTACTGGGTGGGCGTCGTCGCCATGGCGGCCGCCGCGGTCCTGTCGGTGACCATCCCGGACCTCGTGGCCAAGCCCGCGCCGGACGACGGCGTCCCGGTCCCGCAGGCGACGCTGCGCAGCGTCGCCGTCTCCCACGCCGGGGTGTTCCTGTCCGTGGGCCTGGGGGTGCTGCTGCTCAGTGCGCTGCGCGCGTCCCGGCAGGTGGTGATCCCGCTCTGGGCCGAGCATCTCGGGATGGACGCGACGCAGGCCTCGCTGATCTACGGGCTCTCCGGCGCCATCGACATGCTGGTGTTCTACCCGGCCGGCAAGCTGATGGACCGCAAGGGCCGGCAGTGGGTGGCCATCCCCTCGACCCTGATCATGGGCACGGCCCTGCTGCTGATCCCGCTCAGCACCGGCTTCGCGGGCCTGCTGCTCGCGGCGCTGCTGATCGGCTTCGGCAACGGCATCAGCTCGGGCCTGAACATGACGCTGGGGGCCGACTTCTCACCCGACAACGGCCGCGGCCAGTTCCTGGGCATCTGGCGGTTCATGGCCGACGCCGGGGCCACCGGCGGGCCCGTGCTGCTCTCAGCCGTGACCGCCGTGGCCTCGCTCGGGGCCGGGGTGGCCGCCACCGGCGTGCTCGGCTTCGCCGCCGCCACGGTCTTCGCCATCACCATTCCGCGGCTGAAGCACCGGCGCAACTACTGACGGAGGCGGAGTCAATGAACCGTGGGAGGAACTGAAGCCGCGTACTCGATCACAAGCTTGGGAAGGGACGCCCAGGCTGTGACGGTCATTCCCCTTTCCCGAACGGGCAATGCTTCGCCCACAAACCTCGGCTCGAGGTCCCGCAGCTGCTCCTTGCGGGGCCCGGGCGGGCACAGCAATAGCCCGAAGTGGTGCACGTCGGGCAGGAACTGATTCGCGCCGGGTCTCTGCCGCAGCGGCGGAATGTCCTGCGGGTGGTCCAGACCGTATTCGCTGCCATCCCAGTCGAGCACGGTGTAAACGGGAAACCTCCCGCCCTTGTCCTCATGGAAGCCGACCACGCGCAGGAGAAACTGCGACCCTGATTCGATGTGGCTATAGAGCTGATGCTGGCCCAGCAGGAGATCAGTGGTGGCAACGGACCGGGGTCGAAGCTTGCGGGGTGGGGGAGGCGGCGTCCGCAACGTCTCGCCCAGCTTGGTCAGCGCCTGGAGCCGGGCTTTCCTGTCCCCGGGCTCCCAACGCTCAAGCTCCTGCGGTGATTCAGTGATGGCCAGGGCCCGATCAATCACCTCGGGCACAACATGGCCGGTCTTGTGCTGCGTTGCGGCCAGGCCCAGCCACAGGTCGTTGTTGTCGGGGTCCCCGGGCATTCCGACGCCGTATTCGGCCAGGATCTGATCCGTGGATTCCGCCGGTGTGGCCCCCTGGGCCACCAGATCGCGGAAGTCCTCGCGGACGTCCGGAGCGGTGTCGTTGCTGAAAATCGCCGGTCCCCAAGTCCCCATGGGCCGAGTATCACACAGCCGAACGCTGGATCGCCGCGGCGAACACCGGCAGCGCGCGCTCGATCATGTCCTCGGAGGCGGTGAGTGAGATCCGGAAATAGCCCGGCGTCTCGAACAGGGTGCCCGGCAGCACGAACACGTCCTGGTCCGCGAGTGTGGCGGTGAACTGCTCGTCGTCGTCGGCCGGGGTGCGGACGAACAGGTAGAACGCCCCCTCCGGCCGCGTGACCTGGTACCCCATACCGGTCAGCGCCTCCACCATCAGGTCGCGTTTGCGCTGCAGCTGCCCGACGTCGATCGAGAACTGCTCCAGCCGCGGCAGCGCATACTGCAGCAGGGCGTTGGGGTAGATCCAGCCCAGCGCCATCTGCAGGGCGGTGATCGCCTCCCGCAGCGGGCCGCGGTCCGGCATAGTGGACGGCAGCGCCAGGTAGCCGATCCGCTGCCCGGGCGCCAGATGGGTCTTGCCGTACGAGTAGGCCAGAAGCGTGTACGGATAGTACTCGGCGGGGCTGTGAAACCGGGCGCCGTCGTAGACGATCCGGTTGTACGGCTCGTCGGAAAGCAGGTAGACCCGCCGCCCGTTGCTGCGCGAGGCCCCCTCCAGCATTGCCGCCAGGTCCTTCAGCAGCTCGGGCGGGTAGATCCGGCCGGTCGGGTTGTTGGGCGTGTTGACGATCACCACCCGGGTCCGCGGCGTGATGGCCGCCCCCAAAGCCGCCAGGTCGACGTCGAACGTCTCGGCGTCGCAGCGGATCTTCACCGGCACCAGCCCGGCCTCGAGCACCAGCGGCTCGTAGAAGAACCACGGCGGCAGGGTGAAGATGACCTCGTCGCCGGGGTCGGCGACGGCCTTCAGCGCCAGTGGGATCGCGGTGAAGCCGCCCGTCGTGAGGTGGATGTCCGCCGGCTCGAAGGGCATCCCCAGCAGCCGCTGCAGGGACGCCGCCGCCGCGGCCTGCGCCTCCGGCTCGTTGGTCTTGTAGGCAAACCACCGCTCGTTCCGGGGCGTCAGCGCGTCCGCGAGGGCCTCGACGTATTCGGCCTGCGGCATCTGGTGCGGGTTGCCCAGGGCCAGGTCGCAGATCCCCGGCACGTGCTGGCGCCTTGCGTAGACCGAGTCGCGGAGGAAGGTGTTGATCCGCTGCTGCGACGGGACGGACGCGAGGGTAGCGGCGCGCCTCGAAATGCTCGGCGGAGCGCTCGGCGAAACGTTGGGCGGAACCGGAGAATCAGTGCTCATGACAGTCCCTCGAGACGTGGCTGGACGAATGGACGGATGGGCCCAGCCTGAGCCAGTGGCTGGGCGGGACTAATTCTGGCCCTCGGCGGGCCGGATGTAAACGGGTTTCGCGCCGCCGGCGGGCGATCCCCAATAAGAGCGGGTAACCGCGGGGCGACTTACGAGTACCTACTACTCGGGCGGAAGCTAAGGGGGCTTAGTACGGTCGGGCGAGTGCGCCGGTGCATCCCAAGGCCGGCCCTACGTGGGGCGGCAGGAGTGCCGCCGTCAGGGTTCGCCCGTGACGATTTGCCGCGCATGGTCTCCGCCCGCTGGGTGATGCGTTTTCGCAGTACTAAATGGAGGAGAAACTCATGTTAGGAAAAAAGTCCCGCTGGATCGCGCCGCTGGCTGCATCAGCAGTCGTGCTGCTCGCCGCGTCGTCCGCGGGTGCAGCTCCAGACGACGTGACCAAAATTGTCATTCCGGCTTCGGAATCGTGCGACACCTTTGACCTTGGTCTCACGTCGAATGAGGGCAACATCAGGGTGATCGAATTGAGCAACGGCAACGTCTACCAGGTTGGCACCGGACGCATCCTCACCTGGTCCAATGAAGAGACCGGTGAGACGTACACGGTGAAGACCTCCGGTTCCGTGGCCAGGTACGTCCTGAACCCGGATGGGAAGAGCTATACGCTCACCCTCAGCGGCCACAACGGATTTGTCTACTTCTCGGCGGACAGGCCCGCAGATGAGGGTGGGGCCGGGGCCTACCAGTACACCGGACTGGTGGTGCTCCAGGTTGACTCACCGAAGACCAATAACGTGAGCAACGTCGACGCGACCGCGGGCAAGGCCGTCGACATCTGCGAACTCCTCAAATAGCCACCGCAGAACCGCAAAGGCCCGGGTGCCCTGGGGCGGCTCCCGGGCCCTTCGTGTGCCCGGCTGCCGTTCAGCCTCAGCGGCCTGGCCCCACGCCGGCTTCTGTCCGCGGGCGCCGGTCAGCGGCGGGGTGCGCTCCGCCGTCGTGCCGCGTGCCCGAACAGCCACACTCCGGCGACGGTGGCGAGGTAGCCGGCGATGACGATCAGCGCGGTCCCGGCCCAGAAGTAGTGTGTGGTGCTGTCGTCCAGGCCTGTGCCTACCGCGACGCTCAGCAGCGAGAACGCGGCCACGGCGGCCGCGGCGAGCCCCGCCAGCAGCGGCAGCGCCAGCCACAGCCGGGCGGAGGCCCAGTGCCGGCCGTAGCCTTCCCAGACGTTCCAGCGCGGGCCCCGGCGGATGATCAGCCAGCCTGCCGGGAGCATAAACACGGCCACGACGAGGAAGGCCGCGACGACGTCGGCGGGTCGGTGCCACTGGTTGATCAGCGTGGATACCCCGGTGGCGACGGCGAAGCTGCCGCCCAGGAACCCGGCGAGCGGCCGCCAGCGCGGGGAGACCATCAGGAACACCGCCGCCGCGGCCGAGGCAGCCAGGGTGGTGTGGCCGGAGGGCAGCGAGTTCAGCTCCAGGGTCTCGATCCCGCGGTAGGGCCGGTCCGGGACGATGTCTTTGAGGATCTGGGTGGCGATGTTGGCGCCTACGCAGGCCGCCACGGCGATCCCGGCCGAGGTCCAGCGCCGCTTCAGCACGGTGACGACCAGGACCACCACCGCGGAGATCAGCAGGGACAGCGCGGGCAGCGAGTCGAGGAGCTTGGTGGCGGCCTTGCCGGCGGTGCCGTGGGTTTCGACCGCCTCCACGAGGGCCGATTCGTCGATGAACTGGCCCGTGGTGGTCCGGACGAAGAAGATGTAGGTCCCGGCCAGCGCCGCCATGCTGACGAGCGTGGCGAGCAGGAACAGGAACCCGGTGCCCCGGCCCTGGCGACCTTCGGGTGCGCGGGACGGCGGCTGCGGGTACTCCGGGGCCGGCTGCATGGTGGGGTGTTCCTGCCGAAAAATCATCGATCTCAGGTTCCCACAGAACCCTGCGAACTTTCTGAGGGCCCACCGCCGGGCAGATCAGGGCGGATGCTGGGAGCGCATTCGCCCTGATCTGCCCGGCGGGCAGCCCTCCGCCCGCGGCGCGGGTAGTGTTTTGGCCATGGACACCGCGGCGCACCATCCGGACCCAGCCTTCCCCCGCTTCCACCCGCGGCCCGCGCAAGGTTGGATCAACGATCCCAACGGCCTGAGCTACGCGGACGGCCGCTACCACGTGTTCTTCCAGTACAACCCGGACTCGGCACGGCACGAGGGCATCTGCTGGGGGCACCTGAGTTCGACCGATTTGGTCCGCTGGGACGAGGAACCGGTGGCGCTGAAGCCCCAGCCCGGCGGCCCGGACGCGCTGGGCTGCTGGTCCGGCGTGGTGACCGACGACGGCGGCGTCCCCACCGCCGTGTACTCCGGCGTCGACACCGTGGGCGGGCACTCCCGCGTGGTCCTGGCCCGGGCCGATGCCGCCCTGCGCAGCTGGACCCAGAAGGGGCACGTCGCCGCCGAGGTCCCCCCGGACCCGCAGGTCACCGCCGTCCGCGACCCGTTCCTCTTCAGCTTCCAGGGCCGCCGCTTCGCCCTGCAGGGCGCCGGGCTCGCCTCCGGCCACGCCGCCGTGCTGCTGTACAGCGTCGAGGACCTCCGCGACTGGCGGTACGAGGGGATCTGGTTCAGCTCCGAGGACCCGCTCGCGGCCCGGCACCTGCCCGCGGAGATCTGGGAGTGCCCGCAGCTGGTCCGGCTCCCGGATTCCTCCGGCGCCGAAACGTGGGTGCTGATGGCCTCGCTCTGGCTCGGGACCGATGAGCACGACCACCCCAACGGCGTCGGCTACCTCCTGGGCTCGCTGGCGGACAACGGCAGCGGACTGCCGGTGTTCACCCCGGCGTCGGGCGGGAAAGCGGACCTGGGGCGGGAGTTCTACGCCCCGCAGCTCCTCGCGCTGCCGGACCGGACGCTGCTCTGGGGCTGGTCCGGGGAGGCGGAGGATTCCGAGGACCGTCCCGGGCGCAGCCAGGCGGAGATCGACGACGCCGGCTGGGCCGGGATCCTGACCTTCCCGCGCCAGCTGTCCGTGCACGGCGGGGTCCTCGCCGTCGAGCCCGTCCCCGAACTGCGCGCCTACCGCGGCGACCGGCTGCGCCACGGCGCCGCGGGCACCTTCACTGTGCCGGCCGAGGCGGAGATCCGGGTGGCCGGGGGAGAGGGCACGCTCCGGCTGGTCCTCGTCGCCGCGGGGCAGCGGCGGACCGTGTTCGCCGACACCGTGGCCGGCGGCGATGAGCTGCGGATCTTCCTCGACGCCTCGATCGTGGAGGTCTACCGCCACGGGACCGTCCCCACGACGCTGCGCGCCTACCCCGGCCCGGGCGAGGAGTGGCAGCTCGAGCTGCCGCACGGCGCCGCGGCGGACGTCTGGGAGCTCCGGCAGCCGGAGCGGCCGGACGTGTCCCTGTAGACAAGGGTCAGCGTGACTCAAACGCGAATGCCTGTTCTGGACCTGCCGTGACGTAATCCACGAGCGTGTTGATCCCGCTTGAAATCCCGCACAAATGGCGCCAAAACCGAAGCCGTTGACACCCCTCCCCGCCCGGCGTGTACTGGAATCGGCGTCTGCATTAGCAGAGGCCAAGCCACGGAGCGGCCTGACCTTTCCGTGAGGCCGCCAAAGATGGAGGTCTAGAAATGGGACAAGCACGCGATGCAATGGACCGCTTAACCGCAGCCGTGACGGCGAAGGACAAAGAGACACAGGCAGCGTGTTACTCAGCTGATGCGGTAGCCTTCACGCCCGAGGAGGGCAAACTCGTTGGGCCTGAAGCCATCAGCAACTACCTGTCACAGTTCGGGGAATCTTTCCCGGACATCACCTACGAGTACGCGGACAGGTACGAGGCCGGAAATGTGGCGATCGATGAGGGCTTTGTCGTCGGAACCAACACAGGACCGCTGATCATGCCGTCCGGCGAAAGCCTGCCTCCCACCGGAAAGAGCGTCCGGGTCAGGAGCTGCGATGTCGCCCACGTCGAAAATGGCCTGATCACAGCCCACCACTTCTACTTTGACCAGATGGAGTTTCTCGGACAACTCGGGCTGCTTCCTGAATCCCTGTCCAAGCCCTGAACCCGCAGCGTGGAGGCCCGCCGCCGCGTGAGGTGCGCTAAAGAGCGATCAATTCCACAGGCGCCGTCTACATGTACGGATTGGAGGGGAACACACCCTCAGACCCGTCCTCGGTCGGTCGGTCGTTTTTTGCCAGGCGTCGAAACCGTTTGGCGCCGCGGCGGTCATATTTTCCGCATTTCGTGCAGTGCCGGAACAGGGCGCCGTCCGGGCCCGCTTGGGCCAACCAGTGAAGCCCCAGGTTCAACCTGCACAGCAGCGTCGTGAGCATGATGCGTCCCGTCCTAAGGGCCAGGCCCGTGGCGCTCAGACCCGCACCATAGGCACTCGTATTCTACTGCGGGGCGCGTCCGTGAGCGGAGTGCGGCCACCTCCGGGAACGGAGGAGCGTGAGCACGTCATCGGCGGAGGAACGCTGGCCCCGGTATGAAAGGATGTTCCGGTGACTTCCCCTGCCCCCGCCCCGCTCCGCAGCTCACGCGGCCGCCGTTACGCGGGGCTGGTTGCTCTGGTGCTGCCGTTGGTGACCGGGTTGGCGGCGTGTTCGGCCCCCGCTCCGACGGTCGCGTCCACATCTTCCGCCTCGGCACCCGCGGCGGAAACCCCGTCCACTTCCTCCGCTGCTCCTTCCGCGGCCCCGGCCACCCCGTCCGGTGTTTCCGCTGCGGTGGAGGCGGCGCTGCAGGCGCTGGTGGCGTCCTCGCCCCAGCCCAGCACGGCGCAGGTCCGCGAGAGCCTGTCCGCGGCGGGGTTCGCCCCGGCCGCCGTCGAGGTCTCCGCGTCCCGCACCCCCACCGGACTGGCCGCGGACGCCGTCGAGGTCGGGGTCCTGGGCGAAACCGAATGTGTAATGGCGCAGCTCCGGTCCGGAACTGTGGCAACGTCAGTCTTGCCGGTTCTTCCGAACGGGCGATGCTTCATCGGCAGCGTCCAGCGGTAATCAACAGGAGTGGCATGACGAACGTACTGAACCGCCGCGCCGCCGTCGCGCAGGAAAAACGCCGCACCCGCCCGCGGCGCTCGCTGATGGTAGTCCAGGTCATCGGCGAGCTGCTGATCACCCTCGGCGTGATCGCCGTGCTGTTCGTCGCCTGGCAGCTGTGGTGGACCAACGTCGAGGCGGACGCCGCCCAGGGCGCTGCCGTGAAGCAGTTCGTCCAGGAACACCAGGCGCCCATCGCTGATCCGTCGGCTGCGGACCCGGCGGTCCCGGCGGCCCCGGCGGACCCCGCGGCCACGCCGGTCGGCACGGCGCCGGCCCACGGAACGGCGATCGGGGTCATCTACATTCCCCGCTTCGGCGCCGACTACAGCCGCCCGATCATCGAGGGCACCAGCAGCGACGTCATCGACACCCTGGGCTTGGGCCGCTACGCGGGCACGGCGATGCCCGGCGCCGTGGGGAACTTCGTCATGGCAGGCCACCGCCAGACCCACGGCGCGGTGCTCGACAACATCCACACCCTCGTGCCCGGGGACAAGATCTACGTCCAGACCGCCGACGGCTTCTACACCTACGTTTTCCGGAACCAGGAGATCGTCCTGCCGGACCGGACCGACGTGATCCTGCCGGTGCCGACCCAGCCCGGGGCGGTGCCGGAGCAGCGGCTCCTGACCCTGACCAGCTGCAACCCGCTCTTCGGGTCCGAGGAGCGCATCATCGCCTACTCGGCCTTCGACTCCTGGCAGCCGCTCAGCGCAGGGCCCCCGGCGCCCATCGCCCAACAGCTCGCCGCACTGCAGGGGAAAGGCTAGACCATGTACCTTTGGCTTTTTCAGCACCTTCCCGGGCCGCTCTGGTTGCGGATCCTGCTCTCGGCCGCGCTCCTGACGGGGGCGCTGTTCCTGCTGGTCGAGTTTGCCTTCCCCTGGCTGGCGGACCTCACCAACCTGACCGACGCGACGGTGGGCTGAGGAGTGCAGCTTCCCGACCTGGAGGAACTCCTCGCCGGCGCGCACGTGGTGAGCCTGCCGATGCGGGTGAAGTTCCGCGGCATCCTCCAGCGCGAGGCCCTGCTGCTGGACGGCCCGCGGGGCTGGGGCGAGTTCTGCCCCTTCCCGGAGTACGGCGACCCGGAAGCCTCCCGCTGGCTCGCCGCCGCCGTCGAGGCCGGCTGGCAGGGCTTCCCGGAGCCGCTCCGTGAGCTGATTCCGGTCAACGCCACGGTCCCCGCCATCGCCGCGGACCGGGTCCCGGAAATCCTGGCCCGCTTCGGCCGGGTGGACGCCGTCAAAATCAAGGTCGCCGAGCCCGGGCAGAGCCTCGACGACGACGCCGCCCGGGTCGCCGCGGTCCGCGCCGCGCTCCCGGACGCCGCGATCCGCGTGGACGCGAACGGCGGCTGGGATGTCCCGACCGCTGTCGCGGCACTCACCCGGCTGGCCGCCGTCGGGCTCGAATACGCCGAACAGCCGGTGCCGGACATCGCCGGCCTCGCCGAGGTCCGCCGCCGGCTGCGCGCCGCCGGGGTCCCGGTGCTGATCGCCGCGGACGAAAGCGTGCGCAAGGAGGAGGACCCGCTCAAGGTGGCCCGTGCCGGCGCCGCGGACCTGATCGTCGTGAAGGTGGCACCGCTCGGGGGAGTGCGGCGCGCCCTGGACATCGTGGCGCAGGCCGGGCTCCCCGCCGTCGTCAGCTCCGCGCTGGACACCTCCGTGGGGATCCGCGCCGGACTGGCGCTCGCCGCCGCGCTGCCTGAACTGCCGTACGCCTGCGGGCTGGGGACCGTGTCGCTGCTCGCCGCCGACGTCACCCGGGACTCCCTGGTGCCCAACGACGGCGCCATCCGGGTCCGCGACGTCGCCGCCGATCCGGGGCTGCTGGCCGAATACGAGGCCGCGCCGGAGCGCCGCGAGTGGTGGCTGGAGCGCCTGCGCCGGGTCCACGCGGTGCTCGCCGCCGACCGCTGACGCCCGGGGGTGCGGGTAAAGTAGGTGCGGACGCGGCGCCGTTGCCGCCGAAAAATAGCTTTAGAACGGAAGATTCGTCATGACCACCCCGGTACCCCAGCAAATCGACGAGCTGGCAAAGGCCACGCCTGCGGAGGGCCAGAACGCGACCCACCAAACCGGGCTGCTCCGCATTGTCCAGGGCCTGCGGCGGGTTGATACCGGGACGTATGCCCTCCGCATCCGGCTGTCCGAGAAGCTGGGGATCGGCACGATCGACATCAACGCGATGGCGTTTGTGGGCGAGGTGGACGGCCTCACCCCCAAGGATCTGGGCAAGGCGCTGAACATCACCACCGGCTCGGTGACCGCCATGGTGGACCGCCTGGAAGTCAAGGGCTTTATGGTGCGCAAGCCCAACCCCACGGACCGGCGCAGTGTGCTGCTGCACCTGAGCCCGGAGGGGACCGAGGCGATGCAGTGGGCCAACGACCACTTCGCCGCGGCCGCCGGGGCCCTGCTCCAGGCCTCCTCCGAGGAGAGCATCGTCGACATCGCCGAGTTCCTCGAAGGCATCGGCCAGCGGCTGATGGCCGCCGCCACGGACCCGGAAGAGGACTAAGGCCGCTCCGCACCCTTCCCCCGGACGCTCCCTCAGGTCCGGCGGGTTTCGGGCTGATGCTCTCTCACGTCCGGCGGGTTCGGGCCGATGCTCCCGCACATCCGGCGGGTTTGAGTGTGACGCTTCCGCAGGTCAGGCGGGTTCGGGCCGACGCTTCGTGTTCACCCGGACTTCATGTGAGAGTCGGCTCCGCGTAGTCCGGGGCTGAAACGGTGGGCAGGCACCCCAATCCACCCGTGGAAGGTCTCTCCATGTCTGTTTCCTCCGGACGCAAGTTCTCCCTGCTCCCCATGCTCGGCCACACCAAAGGCAAGCGCAGCGCCGTCACCTGCGCGCTGAAATGCGACAACGCCTGCAGCGGTGACGTCTGCAACACCAGCTCGAACAGCTACTTCCGCGACATCGCCTCCGCGACCATGTCCCGCCGCGCCGCCCTGGGCTTCGGCGCCGCCGGGGCCCTCGCCGTCGCGTTCGGCGGTGCCCTGGCCTCGCCCGAAGCCGCAGTCGCCGGCGGCCCCGGCCTGTCCCCGGCAGCCAAGAACGGCTACGGCGCGTCCAAGCTCAAGTTCACCGCGATCGCCCCGGTGGATGCCGCCGTCGACGCCGTCACGGTTCCGGAAGGCTTCACCTGGCAGCCCGTGATCCGCTGGGGTGACCCGATCTTCAACGACGCCCCGGACTTCGACCTCGGCAACCAGACCGCGGCCGCCCAGGCGCGGCAGTTCGGCTACAACAACGACTACACGGACATCCTCGAGATCCCGGGCAGCAAGGGCCGCCGCGCGGTGCTCTTCGCGAACCACGAATACACCAACGAGACCATCATGTTCCCGGCCTCGATGCCCGCCGCCGACGTCCGGAAGGTCGGCGCCGCCGCGCACGGGCTCACCGTCGTCGAGCTGGAGCGGCAGAACAAGAACACGCCGTGGAACTACGTCAAGGGCGCCGCGCTGAACCGCCGCTACCTGAACAACACGGCCTACGAGCTCACCGGGCCGGTGGCCGGCTCGCCGCTGGTCCGCACTTCCGCCGACCCGGCCGGCCGCACCATCCTCGGCACGCTGGGCAACTGCGCCGGCGGCACCACCCCCTGGGGCACCATCCTCTCCGGTGAGGAGAACTTCAACGGGTACTTCGTCGCGCCCGGCCTCTCCGCCGAGGACAAGCGCTACGGGCTCACCAACAAGCCCACGGCCCGGCAGTGGGAACTCGACGACCCGCGCTTCGACACCCGCACGCCGGGCTACGAGAACGAAGCCAACCGCTTCGGCTGGATCGTCGAGGTCGACCCGTTCGACCCGACGTCGACCCCGAAGAAGCATTCCTCCCTGGGCCGGTTCAAGCACGAGGGCGCCAACGTGATTGTGGCCGAGTCCGGGCATGTGGTGGCCTACTCGGGCGACGACGAGCGCTTCGACTACCTCTACAAGTTCGTCTCCGCCGCGAAGTACGTGGAGGGGGACCGGAAGCACAACATGACGCTGCTCTCCGCGGGCGACCTCTACGTGGCCCGCTTCACGGGCAGCTCCCCGGCCCTCGAAATCACCGGCACGGGCACGGTCCCGTCCGACGGCGGCTTCGACGGCACAGGCGAATGGCTGCCGCTCGTCGTCGGCGGGGTCTCCAAGGTGCCCGGGATGTCCGTCGAGGAGGTGCTCGTTTACACGCGTGTGGCCGCGGACAAGGTGGGACCTACCAAGATGGACCGCTGCGAGGACGTCGAGCCGAGCCTGCACACCGGCAAGGTCTACGTCGCCTGCACCAACAACTCGGACCGCGGCAAGATCGGCAAGGAAGGCGCCACCGAGGTCAACCCCCGCAACGCCAACCGCGACGGCCACATCGTGGAAATCACCGAGACCGGCGACCAGACCTCCACGAAGTTCACCTGGAACCTGCTGATGGTCTGCGGCGATCCGGCGTCCGGGGACGTGACCTACTTCTCCGGCTTCCCGGTCGACCAGGTCTCGCCCATCTCCTGCCCGGACAACCTCGCGTTCGACTCGGTCGGCAACCTCTGGATCTCCACCGACGGCGCCCCCTCCGGCATCGGCAAGGCCGACGGGCTGTTCAAGGTCACCCTCGACGGCGCCGAGCGCGGCCGCGTGGAGCAGTTCCTCGCCGTCCCGCGCGACGGCGAAACCTGCGGGCCGATCATCCGCGACGAGGAACGCACCGTCTTCGTCTCCGTGCAGCACCCGGGCGAGGACGGCACCTTCGACGCGCAGCTGTCCTTCTTCCCGGACTACGTCCCGGCGGGCACGACGCCGGCCCCGGGCCAGGCCCGCGCCCCGCGCCCGTCGGTGGTCCAGGTCTTCCGCACCGACGCCTGACCCCTTCCCGGACGCTCCCTCGCGTTTGGGGGCTTTCGGGCGGACGCTCCCTCACCTTTGGCAGCTTTCGGGCAGACGCTTCCTCACGTTCCGCAGTTCGACGGCGGGATGTGCGGGAGCGTCTGTCGTCTAACTGCCGGACGTGCGGGAGCGTCTGGTGACTGGGGACGCCGGCGGGGGAGCGCCGGGGCGCGGGGGAACTGATAATTTGAACAGTGTGAATAATCCGGCCGAAATGGTTGTCCCCAGAGTCCAGGCAGCAATTGCCAGCGCGTTCGGCGAAGAGTACCGCGAGACCGACCCCGTGGTCCGGCCTTCGCAGTTCGCGGACATCCAGATCAACGCCGCCATGGCACTGGCCAAGAAGGTCGGCATGGCCCCGCGGGACGCCGCCGCCCGGATCGTCGAGGCCCTGGACCTGGACGGCATCTGCACCGCCGTCGAGATCTCCGGACCCGGCTTCATCAACCTCACCTTCGACGGGACCTGGATCGAGGAACTGCTCAACGCCGCGTCTCCCGGCGCCCCGGCCCTGCCGGCGGCGGAAGCCCAGCGCGTCGTCGTCGACTACTCCTCCCCGAACGTCGCGAAGGAAATGCACGTCGGGCACCTGCGCACCACGGTGGTGGGCGACAGCCTCGTGAAGGTGCTCGAGGCGCTGGGCGACACCGTGATCCGGCAGAACCACATCGGCGACTGGGGCACCCCGTTCGGCATGCTGATCGAGCACTGGCTGGAGATCGGCGAGGACTCCCCGGAGGCGGCGCTGCTGGTCGATGACCCCAGCGCGTTCTACCAGGCGGCCCGCGCCAAGTTCGACGCCTCCGCCACTGACGAGGACGGCTTCGCCACCCGCGCGCGGCAACGCGTCGTCGCACTGCAGAGCGGCGACGAGGAGACTTTCGCCGTCTGGCAGCGGCTCGTCGCCCAGTCCAAACGCTACTTCAACGCCATCTACTCGATGCTGGGCATCAGCCTCACCGACGACCACATCGCCGGCGAAAGCTCCTACGATGCCCATCTGGCACAGCTGTGCCAGGAACTCGAGGAACGCGGCATCGCCCGGATCAGCGACGGCGCCCTGTGCACCTTCCCGGCCGGCTTCACCGGCCGCGACGGCGAGCCGATGCCGCTGATCATCCGCAAGTCCGACGGCGGCTACGGCTACGGCACCACCGACCTCGCCACCATCCGGTACCGGGTCCGCGAGCTGGAGGCCAACCGTGTCCTGTACGTCGTGGGCGCGCCGCAGAACATGCACCTGCGGATGGTGATGGCCACGGCCCGGGAAGCCGGATGGCTGCCGGACACGGTGGAGGCCGTGCACGTGCAGATCGGCAACGTGCTGGGGGAGGACGGGAAGATCCTGAAGTCCCGCTCCGGCGCCCCGGTCAAGCTCATGGCCCTGCTGGAGGAGGCCGTGGACCGCGCCCGCGCCGTCATCGACGCCAGCCGGCCCGAACTCACCGAGGCGGAGCGCGCCGTGACCGCCCGGCAGGTGGGCATCGGCGCGGTCAAATACGCCGACCTCTCCGTGGGGCACGACACCGAGTACGTCTTCGACTTCGACCGGATGCTGGCCCTGAGCGGCAACACCGGACCGTACGTCCAGTACGCCGCCGCGCGGATCCGCTCGATCCTGCGCAAGGCCGGAGTGCTGGAGCGGTACACCGCCGTTGAAGCGGCGAGGATCGACGGCGGCACGCCGGGGACAAGCGCCGGGACCAGGATCGACGGCGGCACGGCGGCGACAACCGCGGGGACGGTAATCGATGGCGGCACGGCGGCGACAACAGGGGTGGCCGAAACTGCCGGGACCGACAGCGACGGTGGCATTCCCGCCACGCCGATCGCCGTCGTCGAACCCGCCGAACGCGCCCTGGCCCTGCACCTTCTCGAGTACGGCGCCACGCTGCACAAGGTGCGCGAGGCGCTGGAGCCGCACCGGCTGTGCACCTACCTGTTCGAACTCGCGCAGCTGTTCACGGCTTTCTACGACCAGTGCCCGGTGCTGAAGTCCGAGGATTCGGTCCGGGAGTCGCGGCTCGCCCTGTGCGCCCTGGTGTTGCACCGGCTGTCCGAGGGCCTGGACCTGCTCGGCATCGAGACGCCGGAGAACATGTGAGTTCGGAGGAGCTGGGCGCGGAGGAGCTGAGCGCGCTGGATGCCGCCCGGATCGCCGTCGCGGCCCTGCTGCTCGAGGGGGTCCGCTACGTGGTGGTCGCGCCGGGCTCGCGCTCCGCGCCGATGGCCTACGCCCTGGCCGAGGCCGACGCCGCCGGCCGGGTCGAGCTGCTGGTCCGGATCGACGAGCGCGACGCCGGCTTCACCGCCCTGGGCCTGGCCCTCGCCACGGGTGCGCCCGCGGCGGTGCTGACCACCTCCGGGACCGCCGTCGGCAATCTCCTGCCGGCGGTGATGGAGGCCAACCACGCCGCCGTCCCGCTCGTGGTGATCTCGGCCGACCGTCCCGAGGAACTCCGCGGGACCGGCGCCAACCAGACCACGGCGCAGCTGGACCTGTTCGGGGAGCATGTCCGTTTCGCCGCCGACGTGCCCGCCGGCAGCGACCCGCGGCGCGCCGTCGAGACCGCGCTGAGCGCCGCCACCGGCGCCTTCGAGGACACCCCGCCCGGGCCGGTGCAGCTCAACCTGGCCTTCCGCGACCCGCTCGTTCCCGCGCCCGGGGACCGGCTGCCGCCCGAGTCCGGCCGCCGCGTGTACCGCGCGCCGCGCGGTCCGCTGGCCCTCGATTTCCCGCCCGCCTCGCCCGGCCTGCCGGAACGGCGCACGGTGGTGCTGGCCGGGCACGACGCCGGTCCGGTCGCCGAGGCGTTCGCCCGCGCCCACGGCCTGCCGCTGCTGGCCGAGCCGTCCTCCAACGCGCGGTTCGGGCCCAACGCGGTGGGACCCTACCGGATTGTCCTGGATGCGTTCGGCCCGGAGTCCGCGCAGCCGATCGAGCGCGTGGTCCTCTTTGGCCGGCCCACGCTTTCCAGGCCGGTGAGTGCCCTGCTGGCCCGTGCCGACGTCCCCTCGGCGCTGTACCAGCCGGTGCCGGTGGCCTGGTACGAGCCGGGCCGCCGCACCGAACTCCCGCTCGACAACTTGGGCGACCTCGCCGACTTCGCCGGCCGAGGCTCCGCGGCGTGGCTGGATGCCTGGCTCCTGGCCGGGGCCGCCGCGCAGCACGCGGTGGATGTGGTGCTGTCCGGGACTGCGGCTGGGGGTGCTGGGCCTGCGTCGGGGGCCGGGACCGCTTCGCCCGCCGCGACGGGGCCTGGCTCGGGGGCCGGACCCGCTTCAGCCGGGCCTGCTGCGGCCGAGACTGGCGCGACGGGGACTGGCGCGGCCGGACCCGAGGTGACCGGTTCTGCCGGGCCTGGGCCCGGGGCCGGCGCGACCGGTCCTGCGGCTACCGGGCCCGGGGCTGGGACCGGGCCCGCTGCCACCGGACCTGTAGCGACCGGACCAGCCGTCGGCGCCCTGGTCTGGGAGCATACACGCGGGCAGCTCGTGCTCGGCTCCTCCAACGGGATCCGCGACGTCGATCTCGCCGGAACGCCCGCCTCCGAGCCGGCCGCCGTCGTCTTCGCCAACCGCGGCCTCTCCGGCATTGACGGGACCCTCGCCACGGCCACCGGGATCGCTCTGGCCGGCCGGCAGGAAACCACGGTGCTGCTGGGCGACGTCACCTTCCTGCACGACGCCGGCGGCCTCCTGCTCGGCGCCGGGGAGGAGGAGCCTACGCTGCGGATCGTGGTCCTCAACGACGCCGGCGGGGCCATCTTCGGGCTGCTGGAGCACGGCGAGGTCGAGGCCGCGGGACGCTACGGCACCGCCGTCGAACGCCTCTTCGGGACCCCGCACAGCGTGAATCTTGGGGCACTCGCGGCCGCGTACGGCGTCGCGCACCGCTCGGTCAGCACCACGGCGGAGCTCGCAGCGGCGCTGGCGGAACCGTGGAAGGGCCGCAGCATTATCGAGGTTCACACGGACCGGCATGGACTGCGGGACCTGCACGTCCGCATCCGGGCCGCCGTGACCGCCGCCGTGGCCGGGGTCCTCGCCGCGCAGTAGCCCGGCCGCGCGTTAGCCCGCCGCGATTCCGCTGCGGTTGCGGGCTGGCACGCAGCACGGCCGCTGGCGGTTTCGGGCTGGCGAGCGCGACGCCAGAACGACCAGCCCAGGGGAGCTAAGAGTGCGGTCGTCCTGCAAGGCGAGGACAGCGGCGCCCGCGATGCGCCACGAGCCCGGCGACGCGCTACGAACCCTGCGATGCGCTACGAACCCTGCGATGCGGAACGCGCCTCGTGACGCGCCCAATACCGTGCGCGCTCGTATACCCGCCGCGTCAGGATTTGCGCGCCGCGCACAACGGGAACCGCATCGCAGGATGAGGGAGCGCCCGCGCGCACCGAGTCCAGCGAGGCGGAACGCAGCCGGCGATCCGATGCGCATCTGTCGCTGCGGAGCGTGCCCAGCGACGCGGAACGAGCTTCGTGACGCGCCGAATAGCCTGCGCGCTCGTATACCCGCAGCGTCAGGACTTCAGGGCCGCGCACAACGGGAACCGCATCGCAGGATGGGGGGAGCACCCGCACAGCGGGAACCGCATCGCAGGATGAGGGAGCAGGGAGCACGCATGAGCGTGGCCCGCGTCGAGTCGGGAACCAGCCGCGTCCGGTGGTCCGCGTCGCGGAGCGGGAACCGCGTCGGGTTATCCACATGGCCGCGCCGGTGCATGGTGCGGCCGCCCCTGGGCTGGGACGTTCGTTTCATGAAAGAGCTGCCAAAATTGATCCTCACCCGCGAGAACATCCAGCAAGGGCGGACCCCAAAAGAGCTTGCCAGCCGCTGCCGCTCCGGCGCCCTGGTCCGAGTGCGTCGCGGTGTCTATGTCGACGGGGGCGTCTGGCGGGCCTTGAAACCTTGGGAGCAGTACCGCGTCCGGGTCAGTGCAGCGGCGGAGACCTTTGTTGCGCCGACCATCTTCGCCTGGCACTCCGCCGCTTCAGTGTGGCGAATTCCGACCATCGGACTACGGCATCCCGTGCATGCACTGACCCTGCAGAACGACGGTGGACGCTCGCGGGCGGGAGTACTGCGGCACTATGTCCCGAAGGCCGGATTGAAGTGCGTCCGGCGGGACGGGCTCTTGGTGACCGGGAGACTTCGCACGGTGCTGGATATCGCTGCCTTCTCACCGTTTGTCGAGGCTGTGGTCCCTATCGACCACGTGCTCAAACCGGACGTTGCCCAGGGTCTGCCAGCTCTCACGAAGCAGCAGCTCTTGGCGGGAATCGACGGCAATTACACCGAGGCTGCCGGGAGACGGATCAGGGCGGCAGTGGCGTTTGCCGATTCGCGGTCCGGTTCTCCGGGCGAGTCGTACAGCCGGACTCTCATGTGGGTGGCGGGGTTCGAGGCGCCGGAACTCCAGCACGAGATACGCGATGGGTCTGGGCTCGTCGGCTACACGGACTACTACTGGGACAGTGTGCGGGTAGCTGGCGAGTTCGACGGCATCGAAAAGTACGTCAAACCCGAATATCTGAACGGCCGGACTATTTCGCAGGCCGTGGTCGAGGAGAAGGCCAGAGAGGACAGGATCCGTGCACTGGGAAACGGCGTCGTCCGCTGGGTCTGGGCCGACCTGATGGCAGCCGGCCAGCTCGAAAGTAAGCTGGCAGCGGCTGGTGTGCCCCGGCGTCGTGCACGCTCTGCGCGGTGACAGTGACGCGGCAACCTGCCTCATGACCCGCAACCTGCCTTATGACGCACAAAAGCCCTGACGCTGCCGTATTCCGGTAGCGTCAGGGCTTTTGCGCATCACCAGGCGTAACACGCATCGCCAGGCGTAACGCGCCGCGCAAGGTGGCGCGCCGGGGGAGGGATCTACTCCGTGATGTCGATGTGGGTCGGGTCGAGCACGCGGCGGAGGAATTCCTTGGTGCGGGCGTGGGCGGGGGAGCTGATGACCTTCTCGGCCACACCTTGCTCCACTACGACACCGCCGTCCATGAAGACCACACGGTCGGCGACCTCGCGGGCGAAGCCCATTTCGTGGGTCACCACCAGCATGGTCATGCCTTCCCTGGCCAGGTTCCGCATGACCGAAAGGACATCGCCTACGGTCTCTGGGTCCAGGGCCGAGGTGGGCTCGTCGAAGAGCATCAGCTCGGGGTCCATGCTCAGGGCCCGGGCGATGGCCACGCGCTGCTGCTGCCCGCCGGAGAGCTCGTCCGGGAAACGGTCCGCGAGGTGCCCCAGACCGACGCGCTCCAGGTTCTTCCGGGCCGCCGCCGAGGCATCGGCCTGGCTGCGCTTGAGCACCTTGGTCTGCGCGATCGTGCAGTTCTGCAGAGCGCTGAGGTGCGGGAAGAGGTTGAACTGCTGGAACACCATGCCCACCTTGCGGCGCATCTTGTCGATGTCCACATCCGGGTCGGTGGATTCGAAACCGCCCACGTGGATGGTGCCCTGGTTCGGTTGTTCGAGCAGGTTCACGCAGCGCAGCAGGGTCGATTTGCCCGAGCCCGAGGGCCCGATCAGGCAGACGACCTCGCCGGGGGCAACCTCGAGGTCGATCCCCTTCAGCACTTCGTTGGAGCCGTAGGACTTCCGCAGGTCCTTGATGGAGACCCCGGCGGCGTGGACGGCTCCGCTGGGGGAGGGGGCGTTCTGTACGACGTCGTTCATGACTGTCCTGCCTATCGCTTCGTCCGCGCGGAGCGGCTTTCGAACTTCCGGGCCAAGAGGCTCAGCGGGATGGTGATCACCAGGTAGAGGGCGCCGGCGATCAGGAGCGGGGTCAGACCCGCGCCGAGGCTGGAGATGCCGTCGCGGCCGAACTTCGTGAGCTCGTACTGCGAGGCGGTCAGGCCCAGCACGTAGATCAGCGAGGAGTCCTTGGTCAGCAGGATGACCTCGTTGGTCAGCGGCGGCAGGACGATCCGGAAGGCCTGCGGGATGACGATGGAGATCATCGCCCGCCACTGCGGCATGCCCAGGGAACGGGCGGCCTCCATCTGGCCCTTCGGCACGGCCTGCAGGCCGGCGCGCAGGGTTTCGGCGATGTAGGCCGCGGCCACCATGCCGAGCGAGACCATGGCCACCACGGTCACGTTCCAGGAGACACCGAAGGCCAGCGGCACGCCGTAGCCGAACGCGATGAACACCAGCAGGGCCGGGACGCCGCGGAAGAACTCGATGTAGCCGGTGGCGATCCAGCGGTACAGCGGGAACGAGGAGAGCTTCATCAGCGCCAGCAGCAGGCCGCCGGACAGGCCCACGATGAAGCCCAGGGCGGTGTAGATCAGGGTGTTCTTCAGGCCCACCAGGATGATGTCCGGGAACATCGGGCCGACCTTGGCGAAGTTGAAGACGCTGTTGCTGATGGTCTCCCAGTCCGTGGCCAGGATCAGGGCGATCACGGCCACCACAAAGATTCCGGCCTGGACGTACAGGCTGACTTTGGCTCGTTGACGTGCGGTCATTGCCATGGTGTTCTCACATTCGTTTCGCGCAGATGAGGCCCCGTACGGACTGTTGTACAGCGGTACGGGGCCTCAACTGCGTAGGTCTCAGGCCGGGTGCTACTTGGAGGGTTCGCCGAACCAGGTGGTCTCGAACTTTGCCAAGGTGCCGTCGTCGGTCAGGCGCTTGAGCGTGCCGTTGACCTGGGTGGCCATGGCGGTGTTGCCCTTCTTGATGGCGATGCCCAGCTTTTCACCGGTGGCGTAGTTCTCCACGCGCTTGAAATTGGAGTCATCCTTGATGGCGTAGCCGAGGACGGACTGGTTGCCCAGGGCGGCGTCGATGGTGCCGGCCTTGAGTGCCTGGACCAGGAGTCCGGTGTCCTCGAACTGCTGCGCGTCGAGGCCCTGATCCTTCGCGTACTGGGCGCCGGTGGTGGCCTGCTGGACGCCGACCTTCTTGCCCTTGGCGCCGTCGATGTTGGTAATGCCTGACGCCTCGCTGGCCACGAGGGTCAGGTCGTCGTCGAGGTACGGGTCGGAGAAGTCCATGACCGACTTGCGGGTGTCCGTGATGGAAATGGAGGAGATGGAGACGTCGCACTGGGTCAGCGCGGTACCGGTCTCGATGGCCTCGAAGGAGCTGTCGACGACACTGAGTTCGGCCTTCATGTCCTTGGCCACCTCGGCGGCGATGTCCATGTCGAAGCCGACGATCTTGCCGTCCTGCTGGAATTCGAACGGCTCGTAGGGCACATCCGAGCAGACGGTCAGCTTGCCGGCGTTGATGAGCTGGATGCCGCCTTCGGAGGTGGCTGCGGGGGTCGAACCGCCGCCGCAGGCCGTGAGCGTGAGGGCGCCGGCGGCGAGGAGTGCGGCTGCCTTGGCGGCCACCTTTGCCGAGGCGAGGGACTTGAGCTGCATGGTTTTTTACCTCTTGTTGCAGGAGCAGACGTGACTTAGTCGGCTTATAGTGTAACGCCGAATACGAGATGTGCATCACAGGAAACTTAGTTTCACCATTGGATAACTATTGATGACACTAGTGCAAGCCCCCGCGGGCGGGAGGTGTCTCCTATTCCGGACTCTAGCTGTTGATGCCGAGGGACTCCAGCATCGGCCGGAACTTCGCCCAGGTTTCCGCGAGCTCGGCTTCCGGAACCGAGCCCTCGACGACGCCGCAGCCGGCGTACAGCCGCACGGTCTCCGGGGACTCGATGACGGCGCCGCGCAGCGCGATGCCCCATTCGCCGTTGCCGGCCGCGTCGAGCCAGCCGACCGGTCCGGCGTACGGCCCGCGGTCCAGGTGCTCCAGCTTGCGGATCAGCGCGCCCGCGACTTGGGTTGGTGTGCCGCAGACCGCCGCCGTGGGATGCAGGGCGTTGATCAGCGCGAGGCAGGTGGGCACGTGGCCTTCGACCTCGGCGAGTTCCGCCTTCACATCCGAGGCGAGGTGCCAGACGTTGGGCAGCTCCAGGATGAAGGGTTCGCTGTGCGCGTTCATCGCCTCCGAGAACGGTGCCAGCTGCGTGGTCAGGGACTGGATGGCGATGTCGTGTTCGTGCCGCTGTTTCTCGGATCCGGCCAGCACCCGCTCGGCGAACTCCAGCGGCGAGCCGTCCATGCCGTCGGCGTCGCGGCGGTCCAGGGTGCCGGCCAGGACCCGCGCCTGCGCGGTGCGGCCCTCGACCTGGATCAGCATCTCCGGTGTCGCGCCGACGAGCCCGTCCACCCCGTAAGTCCAGCATTCGCGGTAGCGGACGGCGAGCTGGCGGAGGATTTCGGCGGCGTTCACCCCGGCCGGGACGGTGGCCACGATGTCGCGGGCCAGTACAAGCTTCTCCAGCGCCCCGGTGCGGATCTCCGCCACGCCCGCGGCGACGGCCGCCATCCAGTCTTCTTCGCTGAGCGACCCGGTGTGCAGGGTGGCCCCGGCGGCCAGCGGCATGGGGCGCACGACGGCGCCGCCCGCCGGCGCGGCGGAGGTCCCGGCGGTGCCGTCCCCGGCTGTGCCGATCGCGGCGGTGCCGTCCATAACGGAGCCGGTTCCCGGCGTCGGGCCCGCAGTCAGGGTGGCGTCAACCAGGGGGCGGTCAACAAGCGTGCCACGGGCAAGGAGCGTGCCGTCCGCCATGCTGCCAGCACCAGCACTGCCGCCGGCACCGACGTTGCCGCCCGCACCAGCGTTCCCGCCGCTGAGCCAGCGGTCCAGGGCGGCGCGGGCGCCCGCTTCGGTGAGGTCGCCGTCGTCGAACGTCATCTGGGTGAGCCAGGCCTTGCCGTCACGCAGCCCGACAACGATTTCGGGCACGATCAGGCGCGATTCGTGCGCGGAGGCTTTGGAGAAGGCGAACGAGCCGAAGGCGACGGGGCCGGTGCCGGGCCAGCCGACGGGGTCGTCGATCTCGGCCTCGATGACCAGGTGGCGCCACCAGATGTCCGCCTCGAGGAAACGCTCGGGTCCCGTGGCGGTGAACCGGGCCACCTCGCCGAAGCCGACCAGGCCGGCTTCGCGGCGGGTCCAGCAGAGGAGGTCGTCCCGGACCAGAAACGACGGCAGCCCCCCGGGGAATGATTCTGCATCGAGGGGGACTGTCAAGGTTCGGAACGCGCTCGTCATAGTGAGACCACACTACTCCCGACGCGCCGGAGGCCCCGCCGCAGGCACAACACGGCGCCACGGACGCCCGGTTCAGCCCCAGTTCAGGCGTGGTTAGGGTGTGTGCTGATCATTTGAGACACTGTAAGGGTGAACCGAGCATCCTTGGATAAGCGTCCGGACGAAGTAGCCACGATGTTTGACGACGTCGCCCCCAAATACGACGTCGTCAACGATGTCCTGTCGATGGGGCAGACGCGCCGTTGGCGCAAGGTTGTGGTCGAAGCCATGGATGTGAAGCCCGGCCAGCGGGTGCTCGATCTCGCCGCCGGCACAGGCACCTCCAGCGAACCATATGCCGACGCCGGCATAGATGTGATCGCCTGCGATTTCTCGCTGGGCATGCTCAAGGTCGGCAAGCGTCGCCGCCCCGACATCGACTTCATCGCCGGGGACGCCACGCGCCTGCCCTTCGCGGACAACACCTTCGATGCCAGCACCATCTCCTTCGGCCTGCGCAACGTCAACGAGCCGAAGAAGGCCCTGGCCGAGATGCTCCGGGTCACCAAGCCCGGCGGCAAGCTGGTCATCGCCGAGTTCTCCCAGCCCGTGGTGCCGCTGTGGCGGACCATGTACACCGAGTACCTGATGCGCGCGCTGCCCGCGATCGCCGTCAAGGTCTCTTCCAACCCGGACGCCTACGTCTACCTCGCCGAGTCCATCCGTGCCTGGCCGGACCAGGACCACCTCGCGGCCTGGCTGCAGGAAGCCGGCTGGGACAAGGTTTCCTACCGCAACCTCAGCGGCGGCATCGTCGCCGTGCACCGCGGCGTCAAGCCCGGCGCCGAGGCCGGCCCCTCCGCGGCCGCCGCGGCGCTGGCCGCCCACACCGGACCGGTGGCGAAGCTGCGCCGCAACATCACCCGGCCCGCGCGTTAGTTCGTCGCCGCCGTGAAAGTACTGATCGTCGGAGCAGGTCCGGCCGGATCCACTGCCGCCTACTACCTGGCGCAGGCGGGCATCGACGTCACGGTGCTGGAGAAAACCAGCTTCCCCCGGGAAAAGGTCTGCGGCGACGGGCTCACCCCCCGCGCCGTCCGCGAGATCCAGAAGCTCGGCCTGCCGCACCCCGAAGCCGACGGCTGGCGCCGCAACAAGGGCCTGCGCCTGCTCGCCGGCGGCCGCAGCATCGAACTGCCCTGGCCCGAGGTCTCCGACTTCCCGCAGTACGGCCTGATCCGCACCCGGCTCGGCTTCGATGAGGAGCTGGCCCGGCACGCCCAGTCCGCGGGCGCCGTCGTGCTTGAACGCCACAGCGTCACCGAGGCCCTGCGCTCCGACGACGGCCGCGTCACCGGGGTCCGCGCAGCCCTGCTGGACGAGTCCGGCCGCAAGACGGGGGAGACCCGCGACTTCGCCGCCGACGTCGTCCTCGCCGCTGACGGGAACTCCAGCCGCACCGCCGTGTCGCTGGGGATCCGCAAGCGCGACGACCGTCCGCTCGGCGTCGCCGTCCGCACCTATTTCACCTCCCCGCGGCACGACGACGACTGGATGGAAGGCTGGCTGGAGCTCCCCGGCCGCGACGGCAAGCTGCTGCCCGGCTACGGCTGGGTGTTCGGCGTCGGCGACGGCACCTCCAACGTGGGCCTCGGCATCCTGAACTCGTCCAAGGAATTCGGCAAGCTGGACTACAAGCAGGTCCTGCGCGAATGGACCGCCGGCATGCCCGCCGAATGGGGCTTCACGCCGGAAAACCAGGTCGGCGAGATCCGCGGCGCCGCGCTACCGATGGGCTTCAACCGCACCCCGCACTACTCGCCCGGGCTACTGCTGCTCGGCGACGCCGGCGGGATGGTCTCCCCGTTCAACGGCGAGGGCATCTCCTACGCCATGGAGTCGGCCCGGTTCGCGGCCGAGTTCATCATCGACGGCGCCGCCCGTTCGGCCTCCGCGGGCTGGGGCCCGGCCGACGGCGACGCGCACCTGTCGCGGTACGCGGACTACGTGCGGGACCAGTGGGGTTCGCACTTCACCCTGGGCCGCGCCTTCGCGGCCCTGATCGGCAAGCCGGCCGTGATGAAACTGGCCCTCCGGACGGGCATGCCCATTCCTGTGCTGATGCGTTTTGTGGTGCGGCTGCTGGCCAACCTGACCGATCCCGCGGCCAAGGGCTTCGAGGACCGCGTCATCCGGGTGCTCGAATCGCTGGTCCCGGCGACGTCCAACCAGGGCCTGGCCCGGGCGGACGCTGCCGGTGCGGGCGCTGCCAGTGCGGGCCCGGCGCACGCCGGCCCGGCCTCCGGCGACGCCCCTGCGCACGGCGACACCCCGACCCACACCGGCGCCAACTCCGCGGTTTCCGCAACAAAAGTTAGGGTTAACCCGTGACCAACTCTGCAGACCAAAGCTGGACGCACGCCGGACACGGCCTGCCGAGCTCCGAGCCCAGCCTCAACACCACCGCGATCGCCACCGGATTGCAGCTGCCGGCCGGCTTTGCCGCGATCGCGGGCGACCCCGAACTGGGGCCGGCGATCACCACCAACCTGGCCCGCGTGGAGAAGAAGCTGCGCGAGGCCATCGCCAACTCCGATCCGCTGGCTGACGCGACGTCGCGCCACCTCGTGGAAGCCGGCGGCAAGCGCATCCGCCCCTTGCTGACCTTGCTCTGCGCGCACCTGGGTGACGCCTCCCGGCCCGCCGTAGTGCAGGCCGCCGTCGTCGTCGAACTGACGCACCTGGCGACGCTCTACCACGACGACGTGATGGACTCCGCGCCGTTCCGCCGCGGCGCCCCCACGGCGCACGAGGTCTGGGGCAACTCCGTCGCGGTCCTCACCGGCGACCTGATCTTTGCCCGCGCCTCCATCCTGGTCTCCGAACTCGGCTCCCGCGCCCTCGGCATCCAGGCCCGCACCTTTGAGCGGCTCTGCCTGGGCCAGCTGCACGAAACCGTCGGCCCGCGTCCGGACGAGGACCCGGTGGAACACTACCTGTCGGTCATCGCGGACAAGACCGGCTCGCTCGTGGCCGCCTCCGGCCAGCTCGGCGCGATCTTCTCCGGCGCCGACGAGGCCTACGAGCCGATGCTGGTCGAGTACGGCGAAAAGGTGGGCGTCGCCTTCCAGCTCGCCGACGACGTCATCGACGTCACCGGCGTCAAGGTCAAGTCCGGCAAGTCCCCGGGCACCGACCTGCGCGAAGGCGTGCCGACCCTGCCCGTGCTGCTGCTGCGCAAGAAGGCCGAGAACGGCGACCAGTCCGCCGTCGAGCTCCTGAAGCTCATCGACGGCGACCTCAGCTCCGACGAGGCCCTCGCCGCCGCGGTTGCCGGCCTGCGCGAGCACCCTGTGACGGCGGAATCCTGGGTGGTGGCCCGCGCCTGGGCGCAGGAGGCCATTGCCGCGCTCGCGCCGCTGCCCGAGGGTGTCGTGAAGGACTCGCTGACCAACTTCGCGCTGGCCGTGGTGGACCGCGCCAGCTGACTCTACGGGCTCCGGCTTAAACGGAATGGCCCCGGTTCCTGCAACGTTTCGAGTCATCCGTTGCGTCGAACCGGGGCCATTTCTCCGTTCGCATCAGATCCACCGGAGGCATTTGGTGAACCCATGAATGAGCATATGACAGAAGTGTCACGCTGTCTAGGGATTCTGTAAATCCAGTGTCACACGATTGTTCGGGGACGCCTGATGGACTTTCCCCACGTTTCAACGTTTCCATCACCAAACCCCGGGCCTTTCGCTGCGGCACGCCGTTGGGGTGTCTGATAGGTGGGGAAATTCGGCGGAGAGTTTGTCCACATAGTCCAACTGCCGGTTCTACGACGTGGGCACCGCCGGGTCTGCTGGAGGCATGGACCTCACCGAGTATTTGAGATACGCCGGCTCGGTGGCCCGGACGGCGACGCTGTTGCAGGCCGGATTCACCGAGCGAACCATCAGAAACACCCTGGCTTCCGGGCAGGCGGTGCGGTTGCGGCACGGAGTAGTGGCCCTGCACGATGCGCAGCCGGACCTCGTTGCCGCCGTCCTGGCCAACGGTCTGCTGTGCTGCGCCTCGGCGGCCCCCCACCACGGGCTCTGGAGACTTTTTGCCCCCGCGCGGCTGCACCTTCTGTGCCGGCATGGCTCGGCTGCCGGCGTCGTGGTTCATCGTGGCAGTGTGGTGCCGCCGGAGTTTCCGCGCCCGGTGGCCGGGCTGACCGACTCGTTGTTGCATGCCGTGAGATGCCTGCCAGCCGTGGAAGCCGCGGTCATGGTGGAAAGCGCCCTGGTGCAGGGCCGCACCACGCTCGGCTATCTCGGGCAACGCCTTCCGGGAAATCGAAACGGAGGGGCCCGCAGAGTCCTGGAGCTAGTCGACGGAACCGCGGACTCTGCGATAGAAGTTGTGGCCAGGCTGCTGTTCCGGAGTGAAGGGATCTACACCCAGACGCAGGTGGACCTGCCAGGAATCGGCATCGTGGATTTTCTGCTGGAAGGCTTCCTCATCGTGGAGATCGATGGAGGCACGCACCTGGAAGCCCGGCAGGTCAAGAAAGACCGGCTGAGGAACAATGCCAGCACAATCGCCGGCTACGCCGTACTCCGGTACGGGTACCAGGACGTTGTCTACAACCCGCAGAAGATCGTCCGGGAAGTGTGGCAGGTTCTGCGGGGCCGGGTGGTGCGCTGAGATTCCCCACTTTCGGCTTCCCGCCGGCCGGGATCCCCGGCGGTTCGGGGCAACACACGGGCTGTGCCAGTCAAAGGTGGGGAGAATCCGCCGGCCGGCGTGGCGGTGGCCCGGGGGCCCGGGGCTTAGTCCTCGTCCTCGTCGTTGAAGGCCCACTCGAACATGTCGAAGACGAACTCGGAGAACGTGCCCTCTTCGCTCTTCCACTGGCCGCGGGCGTTGTTGCGGCGGTACACGATCGGATCCGGGACACTGAGGTCGCCGACCCGGAAACCCCAGGTGAACTGTTCTTCCTCGTCCTCGAGGAACATGAGGAAGCCTTCGTCATCAACTTCGAGCTCTTCGGGGTCCCAGAAGTAGTGGTACGCCTCCATGATGTCCTCGCAGCCGCCGACCGCGAGGTAGAACTCCCGCAGCACCTGCGGCACCTGGAACTGGTGCTCGGCGAGGGCCTCGTCCAGCTCCTCGGCCTCGAGGCCATCCTCTTCCTGCCATTCGTCTTCGAGATACTTCGGAACAAGCGCGCGGAACTTCTCGAGGAACATGTCAGTCATGGTTCTTATCCTAGCTAATCCTTGGGCCCGCCATCCGCCGCGTTCAGGCCGAGCCGGTGCCAGCCTCGGACCGCCAGCGGCGCGTACCACTTCCGCCGCCAGGCCGTGACGCGGAAGGCGAAAACGACGGCTGCGACGGCACCCGCGGTGAACGCGTTAAATGTGCCGGTGACGGACAGGGCCACGGTCAGGACCGCCCCCGCAAACGCCGGCAGGGCGTAGATGTCCTTGGGGTCGAACAGCTGGGGCACCTCATTGGCGGTGATGTCGCGCAGCAGTCCTCCGCCCACCGCCGTCGTGACCCCCAGCAGCACCGCCGCGACCGGGTTCATCCCGGCGTCCAGCGCCTTGAGGGTTCCGGTGATGCAGAAGAGCGCCAGGCCGCCGGCGTCGAACAGGATGAGCAGCGAGGTGTAGCGCTGGACGCTGGAGAACAGGAAGTACACCAGCACCGCGGCGAGCAGCGGCGGCGCCAGGTAGGCCGGGTTGGTGAAGGCCGCGGGCGGGCCGGCGTTGATGATGATGTCGCGGATGACGCCGCCGCCCAGGCTCACCACCGAGGCCAGCAGCAGGGAGCCGACGATGTCGAACTGTTTCCGTGCTGCGAGCAGGGACCCGGAGACCGCGAAGAAGAAGACCCCGGCCAGGTCCAGCCAGAGCAGGACAACGCTAAAGGAAAAAGTCATGGAGGGTCCCGGTGGGATAGCAAGGGGGCGGATGGGGCGGGTCCAAGGTTACGCTAACGGCTATGAATAGCCCCATCCTGATCGCCTGCGCCCACGGCACCTCGAGCACCGAGGGTGCCGCCGAAGTCAACGCCCTCCGGGACGGGATCGCCGCGCTGCGGCCCGGACTCGACGTCCGCGAGGCCTACGTCGACGTCCAGGACCCCGAGCTGCCGGACGTCGTCGCGGGCCTGCCGGCGGGGGAGACCGCCGTCGTCGTCCCGCTGCTGCTGAGCGTCGGCTACCACGTCAAGGTGGACATCGCCCGGGCCGTCAAGAGCCGCCCGAACACCCGCGCCGCCGCCCCGCTGGGGCCCGATCCGCGGCTCGCCGCGCTGCTGGACGTCCGGCTCCGGGAGGCGGGCGTGACCGACAACGACGCCGTGATCCTCGCCGCTGCGGGGTCCTCCGACCCCACCGCCGCGCAGAACGTCGAGGTGCTCACGGAGCAGCTGCGCGCGCTGCGGTCCAACCGCATCGTGGCCGCGTACGGTGCGTCCGCGAAGCCGTCGGTGCCCGAGGCCGTGGCCATGCTCCGCGAGGAGGCCGCGGGCGGCGCCGGCGCGGGGGAGTCTGCCGGGGCAGTCGATTTGGGCGGACGCGTGGTCATTGCCGCCTACCTGCTGGCACCGGGCTTCTTCCACGACCAGCTCGGCAAGGCCGGCGCGGACCTCGTCACGGCGGCGCTGCTGCCGTCGCCGGTGCTCGCCGAGATCGCGCTGGAACGCTACGACGCCGCGCTCGCGGCCGGCGCCTGACCCGGGGGCGACCCGCCGCCGTCGTGCGCCCGGGCCGCACCGCCTCCGCAACCGCCTCGCCCCGGGCACGGCCTGACCCGCCGCCGTCGGGCGCCCGGCGTCCGGCGCCTGACGCACCCGCCCCATGCACACCGCCCGCGCCACTTCAAGGCTCGCCGACGCTTCGTGACGATTTGTTGCCCTAGGTGACCTCGCGTTTCCGGACCTTTGTGACGGCATTACGGCCCGCCCTAGAGTCGATCCATGACTGATACAGCTCTAGCCGGAGCGTCCCCGGACCAGGCTGCCCCAGGCCGCACCAAGCGCCCCACCTCCCGCCCCGCCGCAAAGCCGCACGGGCAGTGGAAAGTGGACGGCACCGAGCCGCTGAACGCGAACGAAACCTGGAAGCAGGAAGACAACGGCCTGAACGTCCGCGAGCGCATCGAGTCCGTCTATTCCAAGCACGGCTTCGACTCGATCGAGGGCACGGACCTGCACGGCCGCTTCCGCTGGTGGGGCCTCTACACCCAGCGCAAGCCCGGGATCGACGGCGGCAAGACCGCCACGCTCGAGCCGCACGAGCTCGAGGACAAGTACTTCATGCTGCGGGTCAGGATCGACGGCGGTGCGCTCACCACCGAGCAGTTGCGCGTCATCGGCCAGATCTCCGTCGACTTCGCCCGCGACTCGGCCGACCTCACCGACCGCCAGAACATCCAGCTGCACTGGATCCGGGTCGAGGACGTCCCCGAAATTTGGCGCCGCCTCGAGTCGGTGGACCTGTCCACGACGGAGGCCTGCGGCGACGTGCCCCGCGTCATCCTCGGCTCCCCGGTCGCCGGCATCGCCAAGGACGAGATCATCGACCCGACGCCGCTGATCCACGAGCTCGCCGAACGCTTCATCGGCGACCCGGAACTGGCCAACCTGCCGCGCAAGTTCAAGACCGCCATCACAGGCCACCCCAGCCAGGACGTCGTCCACGAGATCAACGACGTCGCCCTGGTGGGCCTGGTCCACCCCGAACTGGGCATCGGCTACGACCTCTGGGTCGGCGGCGCGCTCTCCACCAACCCGATGCTGGGCAAGCGCCTCGGCGCCTTCGTCCGGCCGGACCAGGCCGCCGACGTCTGGCTCGGCGTCACCAGCATCTTCCGCGACTACGGCTACCGGCGCATGCGCACCAAGGCCCGGCTGAAGTTCCTGCTGGCCGACTGGGGCCCGGTGAAGTTCCGCCAGGTCCTCGAGGACGAATACCTCGGCTACAAGCTCGACGACGGCCCGGCCGCGCCGAAGCCCTCCACCCCGGGCGACCACATCGGTGTGCACGAGCAGAAGGACGGCAAGTTCTTCATCGGCGCCACCCCGCTGGCCGGGCGCCTCTCCGGCGGCCAGCTCGTGAAGCTCGCCGACACCCTGGAGGCCCGCGGCTCGCAGCGGCTGCGCACCACCCCGCACCAGAAGCTCGTCGTTCTCGACGTGCCCAAGGACCAGGTGGAACCGCTCGTCGCCGAACTCGACGCCCTAGGCCTCTCCGCCCGCCCGTCCGTGTTCCGCCGCGGCACGATCGCCTGCACCGGCATCGAATACTGCAAGCTCGCCATCGTCGAAACCAAGGTCACGGCCGCCACCGCCGTCGCCGAGCTGGAACGCCGCCTCGCCGACCTCGTCGAAACGCAGCAGCTCCCGCAGGCCCTGTCGCTGCATATCAACGGCTGCCCCAACTCCTGCGCCCGGATCCAGACCGCGGACATCGGCCTCAAGGGCATGATGCTTCCCACGCCCGACGGCGACCCCACCCCGGGTTTCCAGGTCCACCTTGGCGGCGGGCTGGCTTCCGACAGCCGCGAGGAGGCGGGCCTCGGACGCACCGTCCGCGGCCTGAAGGTCACGGCCGAGGACCTGCCTGACTACGTCGAGCGCGTGGTCCGGAAGTTCGTGGCCGACCACACCGAGGGCCAGACCTTCGCCGAGTGGGCCTTCGCGGCCGATGAGGGTGATCTGCAGTGAGCAAGCACGCGCTGGGGGTTGACCCCGTAGCTGGTGCAGCTCCGCAGGAGGCTGCTCCCCAGGGGGCGGCCGCCGTGGCCACGCCCGTCCTCCGCACCCACGACGAGCTCAAGGTCATCGCCGAATCCGGCGCCGCCGAGCTCGGCTGGGACGCCCCGGCCCGCGAGGTGATCGCCTGGGTGGCGCGCAACTTCGAGCTGCCCGCGGTCGCCGTCGCCTGCTCCATGGCCGACGCCGTCCTGCCGGCGCTCGTCGCGGACCAGCTTCCCGGCGTCGACGTGCTCTTCCTGGAGACCGGCTACCACTTCCCGGAAACCTATACGACCCGCGACGAGGTCGCGGCGAGCCTGCGCGTCAACGTTGTCGACGTGCTGCCGGAGAACACCGTGGAGCAGCAGGACCGGCTGCTCGGCAAGGACCTCTTCGCCCGCGACGCCGCCCAGTGCTGCGCGCTGCGCAAGGTCGCCCCGCTGCGCCGCACCCTGGCCGGCTACGAGCTCTGGTTCACCGGGGTCCGCCGCGACGAGGCCCCCACCCGCACCAACACCCCGCTGGTCACCTGGGACGACGTCAACGGCCTGGTTAAGGTCAACCCGGTGGCGGCCTGGAGCTTCGACCAGCTGGTCCAGTACTCCGATGACAACCTTCTCCCCGTCAACCCGCTGCTTTCACAGGGCTACCCGTCCATTGGCTGCCAGCCCTGCACGCGCAAGGTGGCGCCCGGCGACGACCCCCGCGCCGGCCGCTGGGCAGGAACCGACAAGACAGAATGCGGACTACACGTATGAGCATCAAAACCACCAACGAGGACCTGGAGCTTTCCGTGCTGGATCTTGACGCTGATTCTCCGAAGGCGGCGCATCCCCGCCTCTCCAGCCTGGACACGCTCGAGTCCGAGGCGATTCACATCATCCGCGAGGTCGTTGCGGAGTTTGAGAAGCCTGCGCTGCTGTTCTCCGGCGGCAAGGATTCCGTGGTGATGCTGCACCTGGCCACCAAGGCATTCTGGCCCGGCAAGGTGCCTTTCCCGGTGCTGCACGTGGACACCGGGCACAACTTCCCCGAGGTCATCGAGTTCCGCGACCGGACCGTGGAGCGGCTGGGGCTCAAGCTCGTCGTCGGCTCCGTTCAGGAGTTCATCGACTCCGGCGATCTGGCCGAGCGTGCTGACGGCACCCGCAACCCGCTGCAGACCGTCCCGCTGCTGGATGCGATCCAGCGCAACAAGTTCGACGCCGTCTTCGGTGGCGGCCGCCGCGACGAGGACAAGGCCCGCGCCAAGGAACGCATCCTGAGCCTGCGCGACGAGTTCGGCCAGTGGGACCCGCGCAACCAGCGGCCCGAGCTGTGGAACCTCTACAACGGCCGGCACACCGTGGGCCAGCACGTCCGCGCGTTCCCGATCAGCAACTGGACCGAACTCGACGTCTGGCGCTACATCGAGCGCGAAAACATCGACCTGCCCGGCCTCTACTACGCCCACGACCGCGAGGTCTTCGCCCGCGACGGCATGTGGCGCGCGGTCGGCGAGGTCTCCCAGCCCCGCGACACCGAGCAGGTCATCACCAAGACCGTCCGCTACCGGACCGTCGGCGACATGTCCTGCACCGGCGCCGTGGAATCGTCCGCCGCCACCGTGCGCGACGTCGTGATCGAAGTTGCCGCCTCCACCATCACCGAACGTGGCGCCACCCGGGCGGATGACCGCATCTCCGAGGCCGCCATGGAAGACCGCAAGAAGGATGGCTATTTCTAATGAGCACCGAAATCGACACCGCCCGCGCGGCTGCCCTGCTTGACGAGGCGCCCCTCGCGCACGCTTCGCTGTTCCGTTTCGCGACCGCCGGATCGGTCGACGACGGCAAGTCCACCCTGGTGGGCCGGCTCCTGCACGACTCCAAGGCGATCCTCGCCGACCAGCTCGACGCGGTCGCCCGCACCTCCGCGGACCGCGGCTTCGGCGGCGCCGGCGCGGCCGGCATCCAGGCGATTGACCTCGCGCTGCTCACCGACGGCCTGCGCGCCGAGCGGGAACAGGGCATCACCATCGACGTCGCCTACCGCTACTTCGCCACGGACCGCCGCAGCTTCATCCTCGCGGACTGCCCCGGGCACGTGCAGTACACCAAGAACACGGTGACCGGCGCGTCCACCGCGGATGCCGTCGTCGTGCTCATCGACGCCCGCAAGGGTGTCCTCGAGCAGACCCGACGGCACCTGTCCGTGCTGCAGCTGCTGCGGGTGGCGCACGTGATTGTCGCCGTGAACAAGATCGACCTGGTGGACTTCAGCGAGTCCGTGTTCCGCGAGATCGAGGCCGACGTGCAGAAGGTGGGCCGCGAGCTCGGCCTGGGTGCGGACGGCATTGCCGATCTGCTGGTCATTCCGGTGTCCGCGCTCGACGGCGACAACGTCGTGGACCGCTCGGACCGCACGCCCTGGTACGACGGCCCGGCCCTGCTCGAGGTCCTGGAGACGCTGCCGGCCGCGGACGAACTCGAAAGCCACCTGGAAAGCTTCCGCTTCCCGGTCCAGCTCGTCGTCCGGCCGCAGGGGGCGCTGGCTCCCGACGCCGTCGCCGCCGGGCTCGACGTCGAAGGCTACCGCGACTACCGCGCCTACGCCGGCCAGATCACCGAGGGCTCCGTGAAGCTCGGGGACAAGGTCAGCGTCCTCACCCCGGGCCAGGCCCCGCGCACCACTACGGTGATCGGCATCGACTTCGCGGGACGGCGGCTCACCGAGGCCGTGGCGCCGCAGTCCGTGGCCCTGCGCCTGGCGGACGAGTTCGACGTCGCCCGCGGGGACACGATCGCGGCGGCCGGCACCATCCGGGAAGCCTCGGCCGACCTGTACGCCGCGCTGTGCTGGCTTTCGCCGAAACCGCTCCGCGAGGGCGCCAAGGTCCTGGTCAAGCACGGCACCCGCACGGTTCAGGCGCTGGTCCGGAACGTGACGGGAAAGCTGGACCTCGCCAACTTCCAGCTCGAGCCGACCACCACGCTGGAGCTCAACGACATTGGACATGCCCAGCTGCGGCTCGCCGCGCCGCTGCCGCTGGAGAACTACCTGCACCACCGCCGCACCGGGGCGTTCCTGGTGATCGATCCGCAGGACGGTAACACGCTCGCCGCCGGCCTCGTCAAGGACCACCCCGGCGACCACGAGGACGAGCGCTACTCGATCTGAGCCGGTCCTTGAGCTGGGCGTGCTAAGGCCCGGTCCCAAAACCTGAGCGTGCAGCCCTGGGTTTAGCTGACTGCGGGCTAGAGTCGTCGCATGAGGACGGGATGGAAGCAGCTGGACCCACTGCAGCGAGGCCTGCTCATCGGGCTGGTCCTCGGTGTGCTTCCGGCTGTGCTCGCCCGGGATCCGCTCTGGATTGCGGCCACTCTGGCGGCAGGGGCAGTCACCGGCAACGTTGTCGCACGACGCCGTAAGCGTGCCCGGGCAAAAGCGCGCGCTACGAGCACAGGGGCACCTGTGACCCGTCAGCAGCGTCGGCAGGACAAGGTCGACCAACGAGAATTCAGGCTGAGAGCTGCTTCCTCCTACCAGGGCCGCGAACTGCTGTACCGCGGCGCCGATCGCTCCACGGCCCTGGAACGGGTCCGCGCCAAAGTCCCCGGCTTCGCGGACGAACGCTATGAGGCGGCACTGTCCGATGCCGTCGCCCAGCTCGAGCGACTCCGCCGGCACTCCCTGGAACGACGAGCCAAGAACATCGCCGAGGCTCGCCTCCAGGATGTGCTCAACGCGGTGTTCGCCCTGCACTACGTCAACGGACGCTTTGGCCGGCAAAATATCGACGACGGGATCGTCCTGATCCATCTGCACGAGGTGCTGGGTGACCTGTGGTCGGCGGAGGAGATCGAGGCGGCTCTCGCCCGCTCAGCCACCTTGATCGAGGACGGGATGCGCTATGGATGGCAGCCGGACCAGACGGGGCAACATCTGGACGAACTCGCGACCCGCCACCCAGGTTTCAACCTCCCCAACCTGCACGCAGCCTTGGCCTGGGGTTACCAGAGAAACCGGTGAGCCCGCGGGGGCGGTGGACGCCTACTGGCCACATCGAGCCACTTGGGTCAGCGGCCGCAGGTTGATGAGCGTGACGGCAGGCAGCAACAGCGGCCGCAGAGCCGGTCTAGGTGAGTCGTCATGCGCCGAAAGAACCCTAGCTACTTGCGGGTCGCCGTCCAGGACCCCTTGCCACCCGGCCGGCGGACCACGATCATCGTCGTGGGAGGGCAGATCGTTGGAAGTCATCAACAGCAAGCTGTTCAGCTGGGCCTCGATCCTTGACGACGCGACCCGCCAGCAGGCCCTGGCCACGGCGCAGCTGTCGGTCATCTTTCCGCATCTGGCGCTCATGCCGGACGCCCACCTGGGCCTCGGCGCCACCGTGGGATCAGTCATCCCCACCCTCGGCGCCGTCATCCCCGCGGCCGTGGGCGTGGACATCGGCTGCGGCATGATCGCCGTGCGCACGCAGTACTCCGTCAAGGACCTGCCGAAGGACCGCAAGCCGCTGCGGGAGGGCATTGAGCACGCCGTTCCGCTCTCCGCCGGCCACTTCAACCACAGGATCAGCGCCACCGCCGCACCCCGGATTGACCAACTGCGGCGCCTGGCGGCGAAGGCGCGGTTCGACCCCGGCCAGTACGCCGCCAACTGGACGCTGCAGCTGGGATCGCTGGGCTCGGGCAACCACTTCATCGAGGTGTGCGCCGATGAGACGGATGCCGTGTGGCTGTTCCTGCATTCCGGCTCCCGCGGCGTGGGCAACAAACTCGCGCAGCGGCACATCGGCGAGGCCCGGAGCTTGGTCCGGAGCGGGAAGGTCGTGGTGCCGCACCCGGATCTGGCCTACCTCCGCGAGGGCACCCCCGAATTCGACCGGTACATCCGGGAGCTCCGCTGGGCCCAGCACTTCGCCCTGCTGAACCGCGAGGAAATGATGGACCGGGTGGTCCGGCAGTTCGAATCCTGGACCGGCGGCTCCGTCCGCGAGGCCGAACGGATCAACTGCCACCACAACTTCACCGCCAGGGAATGGCATTACGGCAAGTCCGTCTGGGTCTCGCGCAAGGGAGCGATCCGGGCCGAGGCGGGCGACCCCGGGCTGATTCCCGGCTCCATGGGCACCGCATCCTACGTCGTCGTCGGGCTGGGGAACAAAGAGTCCCTGAACTCCTCCCCGCACGGCGCCGGACGGGAATACTCCAGGCATGCGGCGCAGAAGACCTTCACCCTGACCCAGCTGAAGGCCGCCATGCAGGGCATCGAATTCCGTCCCAGCAAGGCCTTCATCGACGAGATCCCGGCGGCGTACAAACCCATCGACACGGTGATGCGCGACTCCGCGGACCTTGTCAAGATCCGGCACAAGCTCCGGCAGCTCGTCAATGTTAAAGGCGACTAAAGCGCCATAAATCCGCTGTAAAGCCCGGATGACGGTCCCGCATATGACGCCGCATGAACCCGCGTGACCCCGGGTTTCCGGACCGTTGAACCGCGTTCCCCGCAGTCCCTATGGTGAAGCAATGACAACCACGGAACTGCTTCCCCCTGGCCCCGCCGGCCGGGTACCCCGGGGGCGATGTCGCCGGCGCTGACCACCCGCCCGGCCTCCCGCTCACCCCAGGAACAGGACCTCCCTCATGTCATCGCCCTCGAACACCCCCACCCCCGGCCAGACCCCCGGAACCACCCGGATCGTCGCCGGTGAATCCGCCAAGCCCAGGCGCAGGCGCGCGCTGGAGATCAGCCTGGCGGTCGGCCTCGTGCTGCTGATCGCCGCCGGCGCCGCCGTCGCGTCGTCGCTGAACCGCACCAATGACGCCGCCGCCGCTGCGCCCGCGGCCACCCCGGCTGCCGAACTCAAGCTCGGCTACTTCGGCAACATCACGCACGCCCCGGCCCTCATCGGCACGAGCCAGGGCCTGATCGCGAAGAGCCTCGGCGAAACCAAGCTCAGCACCCAGGTCTTCAACGCCGGCCCCGCCGCGATCGAAGCCCTCAACGCCGGCGCCATCGACGCCACCTACATCGGCCCCAACCCGGCCATCAACTCCTACGTCAAGAGCAAGGGCGAATCGATCAGCGTCATTGCCGGCGCCGCGTCCGGCGGGGCGCAGCTGGTCGTCAAGCCCGAGATCACCTCGGCCGCGGACCTGGCGGGCAAGAAGCTCGCGACCCCGCAACTCGGCGGCACCCAGGACGTGGCCCTCCGCGCCTGGCTCGGCCAGCAGGGCTACCAGACCAACACCGACGGCAGCGGCGACGTCGCCATCAACCCCACCGAGAACGCCCAGACCCTGAAACTCTTCCAGGACGGAAAGCTCGACGGCGCGTGGCTCCCGGAGCCCTGGGCCTCCCGCCTGGTCCTCCAGGCCGGCGCGAAGGTCCTGGTCGACGAGAAGGACCTGTGGGAGAAGGGCGAGTTCATCACCACCGTCCTGATCGTCAACAAGAACTTCGCCGCCGCGCACCCCGAGACGGTCAAGGCGCTGCTGAAGGGCCACGTCGAATCCGTGGACTGGCTCAACGCCGCCCCCGCGGCGGAGAAGTCCACGGTGCTCAACGCCGCGCTCAAGGACTCCGCCGGCGCCGCCCTGCCCGCCGACGTGATTGACCGCTCGCTCCAGAACATCGTCTTCACCGTCGACCCGCTCGCCGGAACGTACCAGAAGCTGCTCCAGGACGGGGTCGACGCCGGCACCACCAAACAGGCCGACATCAACGGCATCTTCGACCTCACGGCCCTGAACAGCGTCCTCGGCGAGGGCACCACGGGCACGAAAATCTCAGCGCAGGGACTGGGCAAGGACTAGCCGGTCCTTCCCCCAGCCCGCCAACAGAAGTAAGGACGTGACCATGCCAGTCGTACTGGAAAACCTGGGCAAGCGCTTCGGCGACGGCGCCCCGGTGCTGGACGACGTCAACGCCAGCATCGGGCAGGGCGAGTTCGTCGCCCTGCTCGGTGCCTCCGGCTGCGGCAAGTCCACCCTGCTGAACATCATGGCGGGACTGGAGGCCCCGACGTCGGGCGCCCTGGAGGTGCCCAGCGACGGCGCCGCCTTTATGTTCCAGGACGCGGCGCTGTTCCCCTGGCTGAACGCGCGGGAGAACATCGAGCTGGCCCTGAAGCTGCGCGGCGTCGGGAAGGCCGAGCGGAGGATCAAGGCGGGGGAGCTGCTGGACCTCGTGCACCTGGGCGGAGCCGGCGACAAGCGCCCGCACGAACTCTCCGGCGGCATGCGCCAGCGCGTGGCTTTGGCCCGGTCGCTCGCCCAGGACCGGCAGCTGCTCCTGATGGACGAGCCGTTCGCCGCCCTGGATGCGATCACCCGCGACCTGCTGCACGATGAGCTGGAGCGGATCTGGAAGGAAACCGGCCGCACCATCGTTTTTGTCACCCACAACGTCCGCGAGGCCGTCCGGCTGGGCCAGCGCGTGCTGCTGCTCTCCTCCCGGCCCGGCCGCGTGGTGCGGGAATGGCACGTAAGCGAAGAGCACCGCACCGACGCCGGACTGGCCGGCCAGCTCACCGGCGAAATCACCGCCCGGCTACGCGAGGAGATCCGCCGCCATGCCAAATAAACCAACGTCCCTGGTGGAGCCCGCCGAGACCCGCCACATCACCGCGGCCCTGACCCGGTCCTCGACCGGCCCGTCCGACCTGCGCGAGCTCGAGGCCGGGCTGGACTCGCTGCAGTCCGACGCCGTGCGCAAGGCCCGCGTCGACTGGAGCCGAGTCCTGCTGCCGGTCGCCGCGCTCGCGGTGCTCGTCCTCATCTGGCAGCTCTACGTGTCCCTGGGCTTCAAGCGGCAGGACCTGGTGCCCGGGCCGCTGGATGTGCTGGGGCAGCTGGGAACTCTGTGGGCCGACGGGAAGCTGCAGGAAGCGGTATGGACCTCGCTGCAGCGCGGGCTCGTCGGGTTCCTGATCAGCGTGGCCATCGCGACCCCGGTCGGGCTCCTGCTCGCCCAGGTCGCGCCGCTGCGCCGCGCGTTCGGCCCGCTCATCTCCGGCCTGCAGGTGCTGCCGTCCGTGGCGTGGGTGCCGGCCGCCATCATCTGGTTCGGCCTGACCGACGCCACCGTGTACTTCGTGGTCTTTATGGGCGCCATCCCCTCGATCATCAACGGGCTGATCTCCGGCGTGGACCAGATCCCGCCGCAGTACCGCAGCGTCGGGAAAGTCCTGGGCGCCTCCCGGCTCCAGCTGGCGCTGCAGATCATCCTTCCGGCAGCGCTGCCGGGTTACCTGGGCGGACTCAAGCAGGGCTGGGCCTTCTCCTGGCGCTCGCTCATGGCCGCGGAAATCATCGCCGTGGGCGGCACCATCGGCTTCGGCCTGGGCTCGCTCCTGGACCAGGGCCGCGTGCTGTCCGACATGACCACCGTGATGGCCGCGATCCTGATGATCCTCGCCGTCGGCATCCTGATCGAGCTGCTGTTCTTCGGCCCGATCGAAAAGCGCCTGCTCCGCCGTCGAGGCCTCCTCGCCGGCAGCACCCGCTAGGCACCCCAGCACAACCCGACAACGGGCCCCGACGGCGACTACCGCCGTCGGGGCCCGCTGTGTCTGGCAGACTGGCGGCATGACCGTGAGCTTCGTCTGCCGCACCGAGTCCGTTCTGCCGAGGGAGCAGCTGTTCGACCGGGCGCGCAGCATTGACGCGCATGTGGAGACGATGGCGGCCTCGGGGGAGCGTGCCGTGGCCGGGGTCACTGCAGGACTCATCGGCGCCGGCGAGGAAGTGACCTGGCGAGCCCGTCATTTCGGCGTCCCCCTGACCATGACCAGCCGCGTGACCCGCCTCGACTACCCGGCCTCGTTCGTGGACGAACAAGTGAAGGGCCCCTTCAAAGCATTCCGCCATGTCCACGAGTTCGCGGCCAACGGCGCCGGCTCGGTCATGACGGACCGGATTGAGTTCTCGGCACCCTTTGGACCCGTGGGCTGGCTGGTCGAGCGGGTCGTTCTGCGCCGCTACCTGCAACGCCTTATTGCCGGGCGCGGTGCCCTCCTCGCGAAGCCTTGTCCGGACCCCGGGACCGGCCTACACTCGCGGCTATAGGCCGGGTTCCGGCCGATCCAGCCCAATTCTGAGGAGACAGCCGTGGCGCCAAAATATGGAGTGCTGGCACTGGTCGAAGCAAAGCCGGGGAAGGAACAGGACGTCTGGGACTTCCTCAACGGGGGCCGGGAGATCGTTCTGGCGGAGCCCGGCACCCGGACCTGGTACGCCTTCCGGGTCAACGAGAACACTTTCGGCATCTTCGACTCCTTCGACACCGAGGAGGACCGGCAGGCCCACCTCAACGGGGCCATTCCCGCCGCCCTGGGCCAGCACGGGCCCGAGCTGTTGGCCAAGGACCCCGACCTCAAACTGATCGAGCTCATCGCCGTGAAATAGGGGATGGCCGCCCGGCCGCCTGCCAACTCGCCTGCCGTCCGGGGGGACTTTGACGCGGAGAGGCCGTCACATGAGCCCGAGCTGGCTGTTCCGGCCGGCAAAGTGCCCCCGGACGGCGACGGGGACGGGGACAGGACGCCCAGGATGCCGCGCGGGCCGGCCCCGGACGGCGAACGGGTGCCCCGGGACGGCGACTGGGACGGCGACAGGGAGACCCAGGGTGCCCCCCGGGCCGCCTCCCGGACCGCGACAACTATGTGACGTGGCGTTACCCCGCGTGAACGGGTGTTTCCGCACCGTTGTTTAGGCCCCTGGCACCGCCCTATCGTCGATGCATGGCAATTCAGGACATTTACCCCACGGCGCTGCGCCTCCTCGGCCGCCCCGTGCTGGTCGTCGGCGGCGGCCCGGTCGCCGCACGCCGCGCCAAGGGACTGCTCGACGCCGGCGCCCGCGTCACCGTCGTCGCGCCCCTGGCCTGCCCCGCCCTGACCGGCCTCGCCGACGCCGGCCTCCTCGCCTGGGAGCCCCGCACCTACCGCACGGCCGACGTCGACGGCGTCTGGTTCGTCCAGACCGCGACCGGCGACGCCGCCGTGGACGCGCAGGTGTCGGCCGACGCCGAGGCGCAGCGGATCTGGTGCGTCAACGCCTCCGACCACGAGGCCTCCGCCGCCTGGACACCCGCCGTAGCCGTCGTCGATGACGTCAAGATCGCCGTGAACGCCGGGGGAGACCCGCGCCGCGCCATGGCCCTGCGGGACGCCGTCGCCACCGCCCTGGAAACCGGGGACCTCCCGCTGCGCCGGCAACGAACCACCACATCCGCCGGAACCGTCGCGCTCGTCGGCGGCGGACCCGGCGACACCGGGCTCATCACCGTCCGCGGCCGGCGGCTGCTCGGCCAGGCCGACGTCGTCGTCGCGGACCGCCTGGGCCCGCGCGAACTCCTCAGCGAACTGGCCCCCGACGTCCGCGTGATCGAGGTCGGCAAGACCCCCGGCCACCACCCCGTCCCGCAGGCCGAGATCAACCGCATCCTGGTCGACGAGGCCCTGCAGGGACACCGCGTGGTCCGGCTCAAGGGCGGCGACCCGTACGTCCTGGGCCGCGGCGGCGAGGAAGCCGAATTCTGCCGGCAACACGGCGTTGAAGTTGAAGTGGTCTCCGGCGTCACCTCCGCCATCTCCGTCCCGGCCGCGGCCGGGATCCCGGTCACGCACCGCGGCCTGGCCAAGGGCTTCAGCGTCGTCACCGGCCACGAGGAACTCTCCGAAGTCCCCGCCCGGGCCGACCACACCGTGATCCTGCTCATGGGCGTGGGCCAGCTGCGCGATTCCGCGGCCTCGCTGGGACGCGCCGGTTTGCCAGCGGGGACACCTGTTGGCATCGTAGAGAATGGTTATTTGCCGAACCAGCGGGTGACCATCGGAACGCTCGGGACCATCGCGGATCAGGCGGAGGCGGCAGGCGTCGCGAACCCCGCCGTGATCGTGATCGGTGACGTGGTCCGCGTCAGCCCGTTCGCGCCGTCGCACTTCAAGACCGCGGACTACAGCACCACCTCCCCGAACGCCCCGCGCACCGCCAGCACCACCACCAGCACCACCGCGACTACCAAGACCACCCAGACCCGCGTACTAACCCCCTGAACCGCATACCGACCCCCTAAACCCCGTCGATTGCTCCACAACTGCCGTTATCAGGCCCCAAAAGGGCAGGTGTGGAGCAACGGATGCAGAAGAACAAAGGAACACAGCCGTGTCAACGAACACCCCTGTAGGAACTGCTGCCCGCCCGCTGCGCATCGCCGTCGTCGGCTCCGGACCCGCCGGTGTGTACGCCGCGGACATCCTGACCAAGAGCGAGGCCGTCAAGAGCGGCGAGCTCACGGTCAGCATCGACCTGTTCGACCGCTACCCGGCGCCCTACGGACTGATCCGCTACGGCGTGGCCCCGGACCACCCGCGCATCAAGGGCATCGTCAACGCCCTGCACAAGGTCCTGGACCGCGGCGACATCCGCTTCTTCGGCAACGTCGACTACGGCACGGACCTCTCGCTCGAGGACCTCCGCACACACTACGACGCCGTCATCTTCGCCACCGGCGCGATCAAGGACGCGGACCTGAACATCCCCGGCATCGAACTCGAGGGCTCCTACGGCGGCGCGGACTTCGTCTCCTGGTACGACGGGCACCCGGACGTCTCCCGCGAATGGCCCCTGGACGCGAAGGAAATCGCCGTGATCGGCAACGGCAACGTCGCCCTTGACGTCGCCCGGATGCTCTCCAAGCACGCCGATGACCTCCTGGTTTCCGAAATCCCGGACAACGTCTACGCCGGCCTGAAGTCCTCCCCGGTCACCGATGTGCACGTCTTCGGCCGCCGCGGCCCCGCCCAGGTGAAATTCACCCCGCTGGAGCTGCGCGAGCTGTCCCACTCCAAGGACGTGGACATCATCCTGTACGCCGAGGACTTCGAGTTCGACGCCGAATCGGACCGGCAGATCCAGAGCAACAACCAGACCAAGACCATGGTCGGCACGCTCACCAACTGGATCGCCGAGCAGCCCGAGGACCTCTCAGAGCTCACGGCCTCCCGCCGCCTGCATCTGCACTTCCTGCACAGCCCGGTTGAGGTGTACGGGGACAATACCGGCGAAGCCGGTGCGCCCGGCCGCGTCGCCGGCATCAAGTTCGAGCGCACCGAGCTGGACGGCACGGGCCGCGCCCGCGGCACCGGCGAGGTCGTCGACTACCCGGTCCAGGCCGTGTACCGCGCCATCGGCTACTTCGGCTCGTCGCTGCCCGAGGTCGAGTTCGACCACAGCAAGGGTGTCGTCCCGAACGACGGCGGCCGCGTCCTGGATTCGTCCGGCGCCCACGTGCCGGGCATCTACGCCACCGGCTGGATCAAGCGCGGCCCGGTCGGCCTGATCGGGCACACCAAGGGCGACGCCCTGGAGACCGTGACGTACCTGCTCGAGGACCGCGCCAACCTGCCGCTGGCCGCGGCACCCGCCCCGGGCGCCGTCGTCGAACTGCTGGAGAACCGCGGCGTGCAGTACACCAGCTGGGAAGGCTGGCTGGCCCTGGACGCACACGAGCGGTCCCTGGGCGAGAAGTTCAGCGCCGACGCCGGCACGGACGGCCTCGTCCGCGAACGCGTCAAGGTGGTCCCGCGCGAGGACATGGTCCAGATCTCCCGCGATGGAGTGGCCGCGGAGGTCTAAGCGCCAACCTGGTGACCCCGATTGTGCAGGACGGAGCCGCCCGGTCGCGGTCACCACGCGGTGACCGCGACCGGGCTCGGCCGGGGTGCCGTGGCACCGGTTTGCCGGACAGGCCCCGGGGCACGGCGGACCTGCCGGTGGGGCGGCTGCAACTGAGCCGCGGTTGCGAAAAGACGCGGGCGTTCAGCTCTTGGCTCAGCGTGTTCCGGGATTGATGATTTCTCCGCTGCTGGCGAGATGATCGGCGATATCCCGAAGCTTGATGTTGGACCGGGAACTGGCGCGGCTGAGGACGACGAAGGCTTGCTCGGCCGTGATCTTGTACCGCTCCATCAGGATGCCTTCGGCCTGGCCGATCGCCTGTCGGGAAGCCAGGGCTTCGCCGAGTTGGCTGATTTTTTGGGAGTCCGCGAAGGCCACCGCAGCGTGGGCTGCCACCAGCATTCCGACCTGTTCGGATTCGCTTGAGAAGGCATTGGGGCCGTCACCATAGAGGTTCAGCGCACCCAGCCGGTCACCCTCGACGAATAACTGGAATGACAGCATGCTCCGCGCCCCGAGTGCCACGGCACCCCGGGAGAACTCAGGCCAGCGTTTCTCCTGGCTGAGGTCCGGGACACGGACGACGTGTTTCTCATAGGCAGCGTCCAGGCACGGGCCCTGCCCGGTGGAGTTTTGCAGGGCATCGATTTGTCGGGGAAAGTCCCCTGATGCGACTTCTGATTCGATCTTCTTGCGGGCCGTGACGAGGCTGATCGAAGCATGCGCGGCACCCGGCACAAGTTCCACGGCAGCATCGAGGATGCCGGAGAGGACGCCCTGAACGTCGTCTTCGTGCTGCAACTCCCGTGCGAGCTCACTGAGTTGGGTCGCCAGCACCCCGCTGGCCGTCCTGTCATCGTTCCGGGTCTGGCTTGTCTCTGGTCCGTCAGCACCCATCATGAGCCTCCGCTTTCCCTCGCATTTCTTGATTCTATGCCTCATGACAAAGCCTGGGCGGGGTCCGGAGTACCCTAGCCAGCGGCCATCAGTGCCGGTAGCCACTCGCGGCCGTGGCGGGTCGCCCTGTACTGTCCCTCTTGGGTGCATGTAGGGCCCGGACGCCCACGTGAAAGATGGAGAAGGCATGACGACGGAGAACCTGCATCTGACCCCGGCGGAATCGTTTCCCGAGCACTTGGAGAAGGTCTCGGACCGGGAACTGCAGATACTCGACAGCCAGGTCCAGCGCCAGATCGACCACGAGATCGTGGCCGGGGGAGAGGCGAACCCGGAAACGGAGTTTCGGCGTTACGAGCTGAACGAGGAGTTCGGAAACCGGGAAAGCCGCTAACAGCCTTGCCGTTACACCTGGGGCTCGGATGCGGGTTCAGCTGGTTCAACTTGTAGGTAATCAGTAGGCTTACCGTCATGGAAGCGCAGCAGATGCCAAGCACGCCCGGACCAGGTCCCCGCCAGCCAGGACCCCGCCGGCCAGGAGCCCGCCGGTGAGGCTCCGGCGCAGCAACGCGTCCGGCCGCGGCTACCGCAGGGTCCCGGCCGGGACCGGCTTCAGCTACAAGGACCTGGACGGCTCCACCCTGCCGGCCGGGCCGGTGCGCGAGCGGCTGGAGAGCATCGGCATCCCGCCGGCGTGGACGGATGTCTGGATCGCGCCCTACGACAACGGGCACATCCAGGCCACCGGGGTCGACGCCGTCGGCCGCCGCCAGTACATCTACCACCCGGGCTGGCGCGAAAAGAAGGACCGGGTCAAGTTCGACCGCGCCCTCCAGCTCGCCGAAACGCTGCCCGCCGCGCGCCGGCTCGTCACCATGGACCTGCGCTCCGAGGGCCTTACCCGGGAGCGCGTGCTGGCCGCCGCCTTCCGGATGCTGGACAGCGGCTCGCTGCGGGTCGGCTCCGAGCGGTACACGAATGAAAACGGCAGCCACGGCCTGGCCACCCTGCTCTGCGCGCACGTCGGCGTGCGCAAGGACGAGCTCCGGCTCAGCTTCCCCGCCAAGAGCGGCAAGAACTGGGAATCGCGGATCCACGACGCCGACCTGGCCGCCGTCGTGCGCCAGCTCAAGCGCCGCGGCGGCAACGCCCGCCTGCTGGCCTACAAGGACGGCCGGCGCTGGCACCCGGTGACCAGCTCGGACATCAACGACTACGTCAAGGAACGCACCGGCCAGGACTTCACCGCCAAGGACTTCCGCACGCTGCGCGGGACCGTGGCCGCGGCGGCGAGCCTGGCGAAGAGCGGTCCGCAGCCGAAGGTCTCGGCCCGGAAGAGGGCGGTGAGCCGGGCCATGCTGGACGCGTCCGACGTCCTCGGCAACACGCCGTCGATCGCCCGGAAGAGCTACGTGGATCCGCGGCTGCTGGACCACTTCTCCGCGGGGGAGACCATCGACCCGAAACGGGCGGACTCCGCCGAATCCGAGGTCCGCGCCCTGCTGTACCAGGAGGGCGACGTCGTTCCGCTGCGGAAGGCCGCGGGGTAGCTGCCGGGCCGGCCGACGGCGGCGCCGTGCGGGCCGACGGCGGGCTGGACGGCGGCGGGTTTGGACGACGGCGAGTTGGACGACGCCGGGCCGGCCGACGGCGGCGCCGTGCGTCGGGTTACACCCGCCCGGGCTACATCCGGCCGAAGCGTGCCCGGACCAGCGCGAACAGCCCGTAGGCGATGAAGCCCGCGCCGATCGCCAGGAGCAGGACTGGGCCGAACGGGTGGTCCTGCAGGGCCTTGAGGCTGCCATCCAGCCCGGTGGACGAGCCGGGATCGTTGGTGGCGGCGGCGATGACAAACAGCAGGCCCGTCAGGATCAGCGCCACACCCTTGGCAATGTGGCCGGTGACGCCCAGACCGCTGATCAGCCGGCCCCGGCGCATCCCCTCAAAGTGGCGCAGTTCCTCCTTGAACTTCTTTCCCGCGCCCTTGACGATGAAGTACACGCCGATCCCGATGATGGTCAGGCCCAGGCTGATCAGCGCCGGCACCCCGAAGGGGCTGCGGACCAGGGCGGTGCTGAAGTCGCGGGTCGAGTCGCCCGAATCGCCCCGGTTGCCCAGCGCGAACCCCGCGAAGCTGAGCCCCACGCTGCCGTAGGCGATGCTGAGGAAGCCGGAGGAGACCAGCTTCCCGAGCCGCTGCCGGCGTGGAAGGTGCCGGGCCCGCAGCGTCGCCTCACTGAGCTGCCACAGGGAGAGCCCGGCGCAGGCGATGAACCCCGCCCACATGACCGCCGGACCCCACGGGTTGGCCGCGAGCTGTTCGATCGCCCCGGTCGGCTCGGCCTGGCCCGGGGCGCCCAGCACCAGGGCCACGGCAATCGCGCCGATCACGATGTGCAGCAGCGCCATCACGGCAAAGCCGGAGCGGGCGACGACGTCGAGCGCCGCGCTGTCCGACGCGGACTCCGCGGCGTCGGCAGCATCGCCGGCGGCCGCGCCCAGGGCTCCGCCCCGGGTTTCGTCTGAGGTTTCGTCCCTGGTTCCGTCTGAGGTTTTGCCGCCGGCCTCGCCCGTCGTCTCGCCTACGGCTCCGCCGGGCGCTGGCTGGCCGTGTGGCCCCGGTGATTCCATGCCGACGAGTCTAGTCAGGGCAGGGCGCCTCCCCGGAACTACCAAGTTTTTCATAAGTGTGCTTACCATAGCCGGAACGTGGCCTTTCGTGGGCCCCGACTGTTCCAGACTCGAATGCAGACGATAGGAAGCTCACCATGGCAGGAAATCTTGTTGCCCGATCCATCCACGACCTGACGGCGGGTGCCTGGTTCGGCGGTTCGCTGATGGGCGCCATCGGCCTGAACGGCGCGACGGCGGAAGCCAAGGATCCGGCCGAACGCACCCGGCTCTCGAGCCTGGGCTGGAAGAAATGGGCCCCGGTCCAGACGGCGGCCTTCGGCGCGCACATTCTCTCCGGCCTGGCGATCATGTGGGAGAACAAGGGCCGGATGGCCAAGCAGGACGGCGTCACGCGCCTCAGCGTCATCAAGACCGTCGTCACCCTCGCCGGCGCCGGCGTAACCCTGTACGCCGGGCTCCAGGGCGCCAAGGTGGACAAGCTCGCGAGCGAAGGTGCCAAGGGCGCCACCGAGCCCAAGCCCGGCGCCTCCGAGGAACTCCGCTCCGCCCAGCAGCAGCTGAAGGTCCTGCAGTGGGCCATCCCGGTCTTTGCCGGCACCGTGATTGTCCTCGGCGCCAAGCACGGCGAGATGCAGCGTCCCAAGAACGTCTTCGCGGGCCTCGCACGCTAATCGCGGGCAGCGGTGTGGCGTCGCGCTAGATTCGCGCTCGCCGCACGGCACGGCGCGGCGTCAGCCGCCGCCGTCACCCGCACAAGCAAGGCCCCCGCACCGGAAGCGGATTCCGGTGCGGGGGCCTTTTGCTGCCCGGGGCAGCTACTGCTGGATCCACTCCGCGCAGGAGTTCAGGTTCCGGTGCACGCTCTCGACGGCGGCCGTTTCGTCGTGCGCGGCGATGGCGTCGACGAGTTCGTCGTGACCTTCGTGCGGGAGGCCGTTGAAGCCGGCACGGCCCTGCTGCCGGAGCAGGTCGGCGTGGAAGACGACGCCGAAGCTGACGTACAGCTCGTGCAGCAGCGGATTGCCCGAAGCCTGCGCGACGAGGACATGGAAGTCCCAGTCCGCCCGGGCCCAAGCGGCATAGTCCTCGGCGAGCCAGGCGACCCGGCGGGCCTCCAGCAGCCCGCGCATCGCCTCGACGTCGTCGGCCGTGGCGTGGCGGGCCGCGAGCCGGGCGGCCTGGGTGTCCAGGCCGACCCGGACCTCCAGGATGTGGACCTGCGAGTGGTCCCGGTACATGCGCTGGGCCGCGCCGGAGATCTCACTCGTGGCGCGGACGTAGGTCCCGTCCCCGCGCCGGACCTCCAGCATGCCGCTGTGCGCGAGGGCCTTGATCGCCTCGCGCAGGGTGCCCCGCGATATGCCGAGGGCGGCCATCAATTCGGGTTCGGCCGGGATCCGCTGCTGCAGCGGCCATTCGCCCGAATGGATCAGCTCCCGCAGCTTGGCGGTGACCTCCTCCACGAGCGGCGGCCGGTGCGATGTAGTGAGCGTCATGACTGTGCCCTTCCGGCTGAGAAACGGGTGGGCGTCCCGCCGGCCTGCAGTTCCGCCGGCGGCAGCTCCGCAGGCGCCGGTTCCGCAGCCGCAGGCTCCGGTGGCCGGGGAACCTTGGGCTTGGCGGTCAGCAGGTGCCCGACGGCGATCTGGCCCAGTGCCACGGCCAGCAGCAGGATCAACGGCAGCGTCCAGGAGTCGGTGGCGCTGTGCAGCAGCCCCATGCCGAAGGGACCCAGTGTCGCCAGCAGGTAGCCCGCGGACTGCGCCACCGTAGACAGGGCGGTGGTTTCGGCCGTGGTGCGGCCGCTGCGGCTGATCATCACCATCACCAGCGGGAAGATCCCCAGCCCGAAGCCCAGCAGTACCGCGGTCAGCGGCGCCCAGGTGACCGGCAGGACGAGCATGGACAGGACGCCCACGGCCATCGTGACCGTGGCGAGGTAGAAGGCGGTGCGCCGCAACCGGGGGCGTGAGCCGATCGCGACCAGCGCCATGCCGGACGGGACGGAGACGAGCTGCATCAGGCCGAACATCAGCCCGCCTTCGGAGGCTGTCATGCCCAGGGTGACCAGCATGTAGGGGAACCAGCTCAGCACGGCGTAGGCCAGCAGGGCCTGGACCGTGAAGCCGAGCGTGATCAGCATGCCCGTGCGGGTCCGCAGCAGGGGCCAGGGGGAGACCCGGCCGGCCTTGACGGCGGGCGCGTTGCGGTGGGCGTGCAGCGCGATCGGCAGGAAGCCGAGGCAGGCGCCGAGCGCCAGGAAGCCGATCGCTCCGACGCCGGCGGAGGGCGAGCCGAGCTGCTGCGCGACCGGGACGATCAGCACGGCAACCACGGTGGCGCCGGTCGTCATGGTCACGGTATACAGCGCCGTCATCAGCGAAGTCCGGTGCGCGAAATAGACCCGGATGAAGGACGGCATCGCCACGTTGCAGATCGCCAGCCCGGACATCCCGACGACGGTGCCCGCCATCAGCATGCCCGTCGAGGGGATTCCGCGGACCAGCAGCCCGGCCGCGAGCAGCACCAGGGAGAGCAGGATCGCCTTCTCGAGCCCCAGAACCCGGGTAAGCCACGAGGTTGCGGCGCCGGCCACCGCGAAGGACAGCGTGGGAATCGAGGGGATGATGGCGGCGATCAGCGGCCCGTAGCCCAGGACCGCCTGCAGGTCATGCAGCAGCGCGGCGGCGCCGGTGATCCCGGCGCGCAGGTTGAGCCCGATCAGCACGATCGCGACGACGCCGGCGATGACCACGCTGCGCGGTGCGCGCACGACGGCGGGAGGTGCTGTGACGGCGGGGCATGCTGTCTGGGGAAGGGCGGACGCCGCCGTGCTGGTAGCCATTTCTAAAGGTTAGACGTTTGACGTTTGAGGTGTCACCTTTAGTGGCGAATATCTCGGCAGGTGACTTGCCCACGCCCCACCAAGCAACGCGGAGTCACTTAGCGCCCAAGACGCGGCCCGGGATGGGCGCGATGTGACCCCGCGATGCTTTTAGAAGGTGGGGTCAGCGCGCGTGCCGGGCCCGCAGGATGAGCTTGAACAGCTCGCCCAGGAGCAGCAAAAGCACCGCCGGAACCAGGCAGGCCAGCCACTGCTCGCCGTTGAGCGCCACGGTGCCGAACAGGTCCTGCAGCACCCGCATCTGGGTGATCAGCATGGAGCCGACGAAGGCCCACGCGAACGCCCAGAGCAGCTTCGGGTTGGAGAACGTGGAGGGGCCGAAGGCGCTTTCGGTGGGGTAGCGGAGGTTGAGGGCGACGGCGATGTTCATCAGCCCCAGGCCCACGATGGCCATGCTCTGGCCGATCTCGAGGGAGCCGTAGGAGGTCTTGCCGATCTCCACGAGGACCAGTGTCGCGGCCGCCATGAACAGCCCGACCACAAACAGCCGCACCATCATCGACCGGACGATGATCGGCTCGTTGAAGGGCCGGGGCTTGCGGTCCATGATGCCCGGCGTCGCGAGGTCCAGGCCCATGACGGCACCGATCGGCGCGACGATCGCCATGTGGATCCACAGCACCTGGGCCGGGCTGAGCAGCGCCGTGCCGGCGATCGCGAAGGCCGAGGACCCGATGAAGGCGAGGATGAACATAAAGAGGTTGGCGACCTGGATCCGGATGAACTTCTGCAGGTTGTCGTACACCAGCCGGCCCTGCTCGACGGCGGTCACGATGGTGGCGAAGTTGTCGTCCGCCAGGATCATCTTGGCCGCGCCCTTGGCGACGTCGGTGCCGGTGATGCCCATCGCGATCCCGATGTCGGCCGCGGCGATGGCAGGCGCGTCGTTCACGCCGTCGCCGGTCATCGCGACGATGTGGCCCTTGCGCTTGAGCACCTCGACCAGCCGGACCTTGTGCTCGGGGGCCACACGGGCGATCACGCCGATGCCGTCCACCTGGCTGTCGGCCTCCGTATCGCTCATCGCCGCGAACTCGGCACCGGTGACCGCCCGGCCCCGGATGCCCAGCTCGTCGGCGATCGCGGCCGCGGTGATGGCGTGGTCGCCGGTGATCATCCGGACCCGGATGCCGGCGTGCTTGGCCTTGGCGATGGCGGCCACGGCTTCGGCCCGCGGCGGGTCCACCTCGCCGATCAGCGCGCAAATCTCCAGATCCTGCATCAGCGCCATCAGGTCGCCCGAGGACTGGAACGTCGCGGGGTCGAACTCGCGCTGCGCCAGGGCGAGCACCCGCCGGCCCTGGCTGGCGATCCGTTCGTTCGCGGCGAGCACTTTCGCCCGCATCTCCTCGGTGAGTATTTCGGCGCGGCCTCCCGGCATCCGCCCGGACGATGACCGGTTGAGCACGACGTCGGGCGCGCCTTTCACGTAGGCGCGGATCACGGGCCTGCCGTCGGCCCCCGGCATCCGGTGGAAGGTGGCCATGAACTTGTAATCGGAGTCGAAGGGCACCGACGCGACCCGCGGGTTGTTCCGGCGGAACTCCTTGACGTCCACACCGCCCTTCTGCGCGAGCACGTACAGCGCAGCCTCGGTGGGGTCGCCGATCACCTCGCCGTCCTGGATATCGGAGTCGTTGCACAGCGCGCACGGGAACATCACATAGTCGAGGTTCTGCTCGGCGTCGCCGGTGGTCCGCTTGACCTGCCCGTCGAAGCTGTAGCCCTCACCGCTCACCGTGTAGTGGTGCTGCACGGTCACGAACTCGCGCACCGTCATCTGGTTCAGGGTGAGGGTGCCGGTCTTGTCCGAGTTGATCGCCGACGTCGAGCCCAGGGTCTCGACGGCGGGCAGGACCTTCATGATGGCGTTCTTCTTGGCCATGTTGACCGAGCCCACCGACAGGATCGTGGTGACGACGGCGGGCAGCGCATCCGGGATGGAGCCGACGGCCAGCGCCACGCCGATCCCGAAGAGCACCGCGAAGGAATCGCCCTGCGCCAGGCCCATCACCACGATGGCGACGAAGGCGAAGAGGGCGGCGATGATGATGAAGATGGTGAGCCGGTCCACCTGCTTGGTGAGCGGGGTCTTCTCCACTTTCTGCCCGGACAGCATGTGGGCGATGTGGCCGACCTCCGAGCCCATGCCCGTGGTGGTCACCAGGATCTCGCCGTGGCCCCGGGTCACGTTGGTGTTCATGAATGCCATGTTGAGCCGGTCCCCGATGCCGACGTCGTGCCGGCCGATGACGGCGGTGTCCTTCTCGACCGCGACGCTCTCGCCGGTCAGGGCGCCCTCCTCGATCTGGAGGGTCGCCGCCAGGATGACCCGGCCGTCGGCGGGGACCCGGTCACCGGCGTCGACCACCACAATGTCGCCGGGGACGATTTGTTCGGCGGGGATTTCGGCCATGTCGCCGTCGCGGCGCACCTTGGCCATCGCCTTCATCATCTGGCCCAGGGAGGCGGCGGCTTCTTCAGCCTTGCCTTCCTGGTGATAGCCGAGCCACGCATTGAACAGCGTCAGGATGGCGAGCCCGATGGCGGTCCCGTATTCCGCGATCAGCAGGCTGACCAGCGCGGCGACCACGAGCACGATTTGCATGTAGTCCCGGTAGTGCTTGAAGAACCGTTTCCAGACCGGTTCCTGCTTCGCGGCGGCCAGGGCATTGGGGCCGTACTCCTGCAGCCGCTCCTGCGCCTCGGCCGCGCTCAATCCGCGGGCCGGGTCCACCCGCAGTTCGGCCGCCACCTCGGCGGGCGCGAGCGTGTACCAGGGGGCGTCCGCCTCGGCCCGGGCCACTGCTGCCGCCGTTCCGGGATTGTCCTTCATGACTTCCTCCTCATCACGGCACGGCTCAGAACTGGGTCGGGACGCGCCGCACCGCGAGCGTCGGCTCTTGGTAGTCGCCGGGCTTCTGGCGCTTCGGCAGTTCGACGTCGAGCCCCGGGTACGGCTCGTAGGGCACCTGGGTCAGCAGGTGGCTGATGATGTTGAGCCGGCCGCGCTTCTTGACGTCATTGTTCGCGACGAACCACGGTGCCCACGCGGTGTCGGTCGCGGCGAACATGGCGTCCCTGGCCCGGGAGTAGTCGTACCACTTGCTGTAGGACTTCAGGTCCATCGGCGAGAGCTTCCAGGTCTTGCGCGGATCGTCCATGCGGCTCTGGAGCCGCCGGGTCTGCTCGTCCGCGCTGACCTCGAGCCAGTACTTCACCAGGATGATGCCGGAGTCGACCATCGCCTTCTCCACCAGCGGCGCCATATTGAGGAACTTCTGCGTCTGCTCCGGGGTGCAGAAGCCCATCACGGGCTCGACGCCGGCCCGGTTGTACCAGCTGCGGTCGAAGATGACGACCTCGCCGGCCGCCGGGAAATGGGCCATGTAGCGCTGGAGGTACATCTGGGATTTTTCCCGGTTCGTCGGCGTGGGGAGCGCCACCACCCGGAACACCCGGGGGCTCACCCGCTCGACGATGCGCTTGATCGTGCCGCCCTTGCCGGCCGTGTCCCGGCCCTCGAACACGATGCAGATCTTGGCTCCGGTGGACCTCACCCACTCCTGAAGGGCCACCAGTTCGCCCTGCAGCTTGGCCATCTCCGCCTCGTACTCCTTGCGGGGCATCTTCGTGCGGGTCTCGTCCTCGGTGCCGTTTTTGTTTTTCTTCTTTTTGCCCACGATCGGCCTCCTAGTCGGGTACTTCCTAGGGCGAATCAGGCAACCGCACTCCGACATCCGAGGGGACCGGCCCTGTCGTCCGCGGGGCGGGCGGAAAGGCGCAGACTCTTCACGGGCACTCTCGTACAGCGTGCTGCCAATCCCAGTGTTGACCGCGGCTTCGTGCCGGGTCTACGGCACTAAGACCCTATTGGGCAACGCGGGGTCATGTCGCGCCCATGTTGGGGCCCGGGATGGGCGGGGTCTGACCCCGCGTTGTTTGGGGGCGGGGGCTCCTGGTGGGAGGCGTCAGCGCGGGTGGCGGGCGCTTAGCCGCTGCACGGCCAGCGCGAGCCAGAGCTGCACCCGGTCCGCGGTCTGGGCCGGGTCGTAGCCGGTGAGCTCGGTGATCTGGGCCAGCCGGTAGCGGACCGTGTTCCGGTGCAGCGTGAGCTCCTCGGCCACGGACGCCACCGAGCCGTTGTTGTTCAGGTAGCTCTCCAGTGTCGCCATCAGCTCGGCGCCATGGGCGGCATCGAAGCTCCGGAGCGGGTTGAGGGACTCGTGCGCCATGTCCGCCAGCGGCACATCCTCGCTGGCCAGCAGCAGCGAGGTCAGGCTCAGCCGCTCCGGTTCGTTCACGGGCAGGCCGTGGCTCGCCGCGTCGCGGGCCTCGAAGTAGCTCCAGCGCAGCCCGTTGGGCTTGGTGTAAGCGCCGCCGATCCCGATCGTGGCGTGGATCCCGGCCTCGGCCAGGTGGTCGCTGAGGCTGCGGGCCAGCGCACTGGCGCCGTGGCCGTCGTCGGGGATCACCACCACCAGGTCCTTGCCGACTACGGCGCTTACCGCCTTTTCCAGCGGCTGCGGCAGGGAGGAGGTGCCGAGCTGTTTGGTGTGCGCGGCGGATTCTGCCAGCAGGACGACGTTCCGGCGGGTGCTGTTGACCCCGATGCCCGCGAGCCGGCGGGTGGCCTCGCTCGGCTCCAGGGTCCCGTGGATCACGTCCTCGAGGACCTGCCCGGCCAGGGCCCGCTGGGACTGGCGCTGCTTGACCATGTTGTTGAGTTCGACGCTGATCAGGTTCTGCGCGTAGCCCACGATCCCGGAATCCTCGAAGGGCTGCCGCACCCACAGCGTGCACGCGTCACGGCGGCCGGTGGGAATCGGGAAGGATGCCCAGCCGTCCGCGCTCGGTGCGGGGTGGCCCGGCACGCTGTTGTAGAGCTGGGCGGTGAACTGGGTCAGCACGATGTCGGTGCGCAGCATCGACCCGAGGTGCTTGAGGAGCTCGGCGAGGCCGCCGCCGGTGAGCAGGGCGCGGGCGAGGATCTGGTGCCCGGCGATCAGCCGCTCCAGCTTGGTGAAGTGGTCCGCGGACTGGGCGTCGGCGACGAGCTTGCCGATCGCGATGAACGGCGTCTCGTACGGCACCGCCACCACGGGCAGCCCCCAGCGGTTGGCCTCGGCGATCAGGGCCGGCGGCACGGCGTCGTGCGTCAGGCCGATCCCGAAGCCGATGCCCACCGCACCGGCGCGCTGGACCTGGCGGACGAAGCGGCGCTGTTCCGGGGCGCTCTTGAGCCGCATGCCGGTGGTGAGGACCAGTTCGCCGCCGTTGAGGAACCGCTGCGGGTCCTCCTGTTCGGTGACGGCCACCCAGACGATGTCCTGGTGCCAGGTGGTCTCCGCGAGGCCGGCCTTGGCGAGTTTGAGGGACGGCACCCCCAGCAGGGCGGCAAGTGAAATGGCCATAAATTCAGGATAACCGCGGGCTGGGCAAGCGCACTAAAATATGGCGTCAACGGTGTGCAGGTGACTATTCCCCGGGGTTGACCGGCTGGCATAGGCTCGGAGCAGTCTCATTGGGTCCTTTTCAGCGCGAAAGAGGTTGTACACCGTGGTTCAAACCTTGCAAAACTTCATCAACGGCGAGTTTGTCACTCCGGCCGGAACCGGGGTCCTGGACATCGTCAATCCCACCAACGGCGAGGTCGTGGCGAAGTCGCCGGTCTCGGGCCAGGCCGACGTCGACGCCGCGATGACCGCCGCGAAGGACGCTTTTAAGAGCTGGAAGCACACGACGCCGGGGCAGCGCCAGCTGATGCTGCTCAAGCTCGCCGACGCCGTCGAGGCCAACAGCGACGAGCTCGTCGAGGCCCAGCACCGGAACACCGGCCAGGTCCGGTCCCTGATCGCCTCCGAGGAAGTGGCCGCCGGCGCGGACCAGCTGCGCTTCTTCGCCGGCGCCGCCCGCATCATAGAGGGCAAGTCCGCCGGGGAATACTTCGAGGGCCACACCTCCTACGTCCGGCGCGAACCGATCGGCGTCGTCGCCCAGGTCGCGCCCTGGAACTACCCGTTCCTGATGGCCATCTGGAAGATCGGCCCGGCCCTGGCCGCGGGCAACACCGTGGTGCTCAAGCCCTCGGACACCACCCCGGAGTCCACCCTCGTCCTGGCCCGCCTCGCCGGCGAGATCTTCCCGGCCGGCGTGCTCAACGTCGTCCTGGGCACCGGGGAGACCGGCGCCCTGATGGTGGAGCACAAGGTCCCCGGCCTGGTCTCCATCACCGGCTCCGTCCGGGCCGGCATCGCCGTCGCCTCCGGCGCCGCGAAGGGCCTCAAACGCGCGCACCTGGAGCTCGGCGGCAAGGCGCCGGCCATTGTGTTCGCCGACGCCGACATCAAGAAGAGCGCCGCGGCCATCGCCGAGTTCTCCTTCTTCAACGCCGGCCAGGACTGCACCGCGATCACCCGCGTCCTGGTCCAGGATTCGGTGCACGACGACGTCGTCGCCGCCATGGTCGAGCACACGAAGACCCTGCACACGGGCTCGCAGAACGATGAGGACAACTACTTCGGCCCGCTGAACAACGTCAACCACTTCAAGGCGGTCACGTCCGTCGTTGAGCACCTGCCGGCGAACTGCAAGATCGAGACCGGCGGGCACCGGGCGGGGGAGAAGGGCTACTTCTTCGAGCCGACCATTGTCACCGGCGCCAAGCAGAGCGATGACATCGTCCAGAAGGAAACCTTCGGCCCGGTCATCACGGTGCAGAAGTTCAGCACCGAGGAGGAAGCCGTGGAGATGGCGAACGACGTCGACTACGCCCTCGCCTCCAGTGTCTGGACCAGCAACCACGGCACGGCCATGCGCCTGAGCCGCGACCTGGACTTCGGCGCCGTCTGGATCAACACCCACATCCTCCTCACCGCCGAAATGCCGCACGGAGGGTTCAAGCAGTCCGGCTACGGCAAGGACCTCTCCATGTACGGCGTGGAGGACTACACCCGCATCAAGCACGTCATGTCTGCATTAGATGCATAACGCCGTCGCATAATCCCCACCGGCTCCCGAACTTCGCTCCGCCAGGAAACCCTGCCGGCGTGGCCCCATTCAGCAAGAAAGGCTTTTCCATGACCACCACCGCGAATGACATCACCTACCGTCTTGAGCAGAAGCGCCGCGTCCAGGCCGATTTCCCGGGCCCGAAGTCCATTGCCCTGACCGAGCGCCGCAAGGCCGTCGTCGCCGCCGGCGTCGCGTCCACCGTTCCCGTCTTCGTCGCCGACGCCGACGGCGGCATCATCCACGACGTCGACGGCAACTCCTTCATCGACCTCGGCTCCGGCATCGCCGTGACCAGCGTAGGCGCCTCCGACCCCGCCGTCGTCGGCGCGGTCAAGGAAGCCGTGGAGCACTTCACCCACACCTGCTTTATGGTCACGCCCTACGAGGGCTACGTCGCAGTCGCCGAGCAGCTGAACCGGCTCACCCCGGGCGACCACGAGAAGCGCACCGTCCTGTTCAACTCCGGCGCCGAAGCGGTCGAGAACGCCGTCAAGGTCGCCCGCCTGGCCACCGGCCGGGACGCCGTCGTCGCCTTCGACCACGCCTACCACGGCCGGACCAACCTGACCATGGCGCTGACCGCCAAGGCCATGCCGTACAAGACCAACTTCGGCCCGTTCGCGCCCGAGGTCTACCGCATGCCGATGAGCTACCCCTACCGCGAGGAAAACCCGGCGATCACCGGTGCCGAGGCCGCCAAGCGCGCCATCACCATGATCGAGAAGCAGATCGGCGGCGAGCAGGTTGCCGCGATCATCATCGAACCGATCCAGGGCGAGGGCGGCTTCATCGTCCCCGCCGAGGGCTTCCTGCCCGCGCTGGCGGCCTGGGCCAGGGACAAGGGCGTCGTCTTCATCGCCGACGAGGTCCAGTCCGGCTTCTGCCGCACTGGCGAATGGTTCGCCGTGAACCACGAGGGCGTCGTCCCGGACATCATCACGATGGCCAAGGGCATCGCCGGCGGCATGCCGCTCTCTGCCATCACCGGCCGCGCCGACCTGCTCGACGCCGTCCACCCGGGCGGCCTCGGCGGCACCTACGGCGGCAACCCGGTGGCCTGCGCCGCGGCCCTCGCGTCGATCGGCTCCATGGAGCAGTACGGCCTCAACGCCCGCGCCAAGCACATCGAGGAGCTCGCCCTCGGCAAGCTGCGCGAACTGGCGACTGACCAGCCCGTGGTCGGCGACGTCCGCGGCCGCGGCGCGATGCTCGCCATCGAACTGGTCCAGGCCGGCTCGAAGGAGCCGAACCCGGAGCTGACCAAGGCCGTCGCCGCGGCCTGCCTCAAGGAGGGTGTCATCATCCTCACCTGCGGCACCTACGGCAACGTCATCCGGCTGCTGCCGCCGCTGGTCATCAGCGACGAGCTGCTGCTGGACGGCCTCCAGGTCCTGGCCGCGGCCATCAAGGCCAACGCCTGACCCCGGCCGGGCACGAAGGCCGTCAGGCCGTCCCCGGGCCACCCGGTCAGCCGGCCGTCCGGCCAGCCCGCCATCCGGGAATCCGGCCATCCGGGAACACCGGATAGCTGACACCAGCAGAGCCGTTAAGCCTGTGTAGCTGTCCGGGAGCTATTTCCAGAAACTGGCGTCGAGCTGGACCGCGACGACGTAGACGACCTGGCCCCGCTCGATTTTCTCGACCTCCCAGACCCGCACCTTGGTCTCCGGCACCGGATCCCCAGGCCGGCCGACGCCGATCCCGTAGCTGACGACGCCCTCGAAGTCCCCGGCCGGGGCGTAGCTGGTGAGCGCCGGGTAGCCCAGCGCCGGGCCCGGTTCGCGCGTGATGGTGCTGGCCGTGCCGTCCTCCGTGTGCGCCTGGGCGCCGCGGAAGACCACATTGAGGACGGCGCCGGTGCCGGGCATGGCAACCGGCAGGCCGCTGCCGTCGGCGATCAGTTCAGGCACAAACTCGATCTCGTAGCTCGGGAACCCGCCCAGGAACCGGAAGCTCATCTGGTCGTAGGGCGGACTCTCCGCGGGGTGCGACCCGGCTCCGATGGCGTACAGCGCGGGCAGCAGGGGAGCGGCCGGGGGCGGGGCAATCGGCACCGGGTTCTCATGCGTTTCCCTGAACGGGCGGCCCGGGCCGGGCCAGGTCCAGTCCAGGACGATTTTGGAGGAGATCACCCTGGCGCCCGAGTGCGGCGGAGCCGTTTCGTCAGTGTCGGCCGGAACGGTGGCGGACGCGGACGGAGCCGCCGCCGCCGTCGTCGGCGTCGACGTCGCGGGGGCGGACGGGGAAGCGGTGGACGTGGCAGCGGGCAGGCTGGTTCCGCCGGATTGCGGTGCGGACGGCGTACAGGCGGTGAGGGCGAGCAGCAGTGCCACCATCGCCAGCCCGGTGTTCCGGGTGGCGGCGCGGAACCTCCGGGTGTCAATCGCTCCCATAGCGGGCTCCCCTCGACCCTGCCAGCCTAGGGACGGATGATTGCCCTGCTCAGGGCCGAAAGTCACGCACTGACACGGCCAATTCGGGGCCCCGCTGGGCTAGAGTCGTTCCTACCACTGCAGGAACGCAGACCGGCCGACGTCGCCCGGAACCCCCGGAGCAAAGCTGGCTTCTGCCACAGACCCATAAGGGGTTTATACATGCGATACGTAGTTGGCTATACCCCCAGCGACCGCGGCGCCGACGCCGTTGCACTGGCCTCTGCCCTGGCCCGGGCCCAGGGTGCCCAACTTGACCTGGTCTATGTTGTGGACCGGCGGACCCCCTACGTCGCCCTGCACCCGGAGGGAAGCGGTGTCAGTGCCGCGGAGCAGGAAATGCTCACCGCGGAACGGGAGGGCCTGTCCCTCATCCCCAAGGACGTCGAGGCCAGGTTCCATGTCCGCCACGCCGACTCGCACGCCGCCGGCCTCATTGATGCAGCCCTGGACTACGAGGCCGGACTGATCGTCGTCGGTGCCGCCAGCGCCGGGCTGTTCAAGCGGTACACCATCGGCAGCGCGGCCAACGCCCTGCTCCACGCCTCGCCCGTTCCGGTGGCGCTCGCACCGCGGGGTTACCACCGCACGGAGCCGATCACCCGGCTGACCCTCGCGGTGGGCCAGCGTCCCGGCGCGGAGGCGGCGATCGACGTCGCGATCGCGGCCGCGGAACGCCGGGGGGTCCCGCTGCGGCTGGTTTCCCTCGTGGAGCTCGACGTCGAAGGGGACAGCGGCGAAAACATCAACGCGGCGCACATCCACGCCAATACCGTCCTCACCGCGGCCGCCCACCGGCTCCCGGACGGGCACGACGTCACGGTCGAGGTGGCCCATGGCCGCACGATTGAGGAAGCGATCGACGACCTGGACTGGGACGAGGGCGAGATCATGATCGTCGGTTCGTCCCGCCTGGCGGAGAAGAACAAGCTCTTCATCGGCAGCACCGCCCACAAGGTGCTGCTGGCCCTGCCGGTGCCCATGGTGGTGGTCCCGCGCGACTACTCACGGATGCACGTCAGCCCCGGGGTCTGACAAGCCGGAGCGCGCCGGCCGCCCGGGCCAGACTCAGGCGCCGGCCGCCCGGGCGGCGGCGCGGGCCAGACTCAGGCGGCGGCGCGCGCCAGTTTCCGGTTCACGGAGTTCTTCCGGGCGGTGAGCAGCATGTCCACGGTGAGCACCAGCAGCGCCAGCCAGACGACGCCGAAGCCGATCCAGCGGTCCGTCGTCATGGGCTCGTGGAACACGGCCAGCGCCACGATGAACTGCAGCACCGGGGCGAAGTACTGCAGCAGGCCGATGGTGGTCATCGGCAGGCGCCGGGCCGAGGCGCCGAAGAACAACAGCGGCACGGCGGTGATGATGCCCGACGCGGCGAGGAGCCAGAAGTGCCCGGGGCCGTGAGCCGCCAGCGTCGCGGCTCCGGTGAGTGCCAGGACGATCATCGCGGCGGCGGCCACCGGCGCCAGCACGATCGTCTCGACCGTGAGGCTGGTGATCGCGTCGGCGCGCGGGCCGACGCGCTTCTTGACGAAGCCGTAGAGGCCGAAGCTCAGCGCCAGGGTCAGGGCGATCCACGGCAGCTTGCCGTAGGAAACCGTCAGGACGCCCACGGCGATGAAGCCGATGCCGACGGCGGCCCACTGCAGCGGCCGCAGTTTCTCCTTCAGCACCACCACGCCCAGCAGGACCGAGACGAGCGGGTTGATGAAGTAGCCCAGGGAGGCTTCGACGGCCTGGCCCGTGGTCACGCCGTACACATAGGTCAGCCAGTTCACGGCGATCAGGAACGCGGCGATGATCAGCGGGAAGATCAGCGTGCGGTTCCGGAAGGCGGCGCCCAGGACCCGCCAGGAGCGGGTGATGGTGATCAGCAGGGCGCAGAACAGCAGCGACCAGAGCACGCGGTTGGCCACGATTTCGACCGCGCCGGCCGGTTGCAGCAGGAAGAAGTAGAGGGGCATCAGCCCCCACAGGCCGTAAGCGCCGATCCCGAAGATGATTCCCGCCGTCGTGTCCGTGTCCACGGCCTTGAGGGCCGCCGGCGGTCGCTTCGACGGGCTTCCGCCGGGGGCGGCGGTGCCCGGAGCGCTCAGCGTGGCGGGGGAGGGGGAGCGGTCGGGGATAAGCACAAGATCAATAACACCACCTGCGGGACACCTATTCCTGCCTTTCGGCCCGGAGGCGTCCGGCGCCGGGAGCGGATCCCTGCGATGTCGGTCACCGGGGCGCCCATACTGTCCTGCGGACATTTAGAATGGGGGATTGTGCGCTGCATGTGTCGGCGCCGTCGCTAAGACTCAGAAGGGCTTCCGGTGTCCAACTCGGCCGAAACCACGCCTCAAAGAACGTCCAAACGTCCGCTCCGCGTTGCGATTGTCGGCGCCGGACCGGCCGGCGTCTACGCCGCGGACATTCTGACTAAGTCCAACGAGGTCAAGGGCGGCGACTTCGAGGTCAGCATCGATCTCTTCGAGGCCTACCCGGCACCGTACGGCCTGATCCGCTACGGCGTCGCCCCGGACCACCCGCGGATCAAGGGGATCGTGAACGCGCTGCACAAGGTCCTGGACCGCGGCGACATCCGCTTCCTCGGCAACGTCACCTACGGCCGTGACCTGACCCTGCACGATTTCCGCGCGTTCTACGACGCCGTGATCTTCTCCACCGGCGCCATCAAGGACGCGGACCTGGACATTCCCGGCGTCGGGCTCGAGGGGTCCTTCGGCGGGGCCGACTTCGTCTCCTGGTACGACGGGCACCCTGACGTTCCGCGCGACTGGCCGCTGGAGGCCAAGGAGATCGCGGTGATCGGCAACGGCAACGTGGCCCTCGACGTGGCCCGGATGCTGGTCAAGCACGCCGACGATCTGCTCGTGACGGAAATCCCGGACAACGTCTACCAGGCGCTCAAGAACTCCCCGGTCACGGACGTGCACGTGTTCGGCCGCCGCGGACCGGCCCAGGTCAAGTTCACACCCTTGGAACTGCGCGAACTCTCGCACGCCCGGGACGTCGACATCGTCCTGTACCCGGAGGACTTCGAGTTCGACGAGGCCTCCGACGAGGCGATCCGCAGCAACAACCAGATCCGCACCATGGTCAACACCCTGACGAACTGGCTGGTCGAGGAGCACACCGAGGCCGCAGAGCCGTCCTCGCGCCGGTTGCACCTGCACTTCCTGCACAGCCCGGTGGAAATCCACGACGACGCCGCCCACCCCGGCAAGGTCACCGGCATCAAGTTCGAGCGGATGCAGCTGGACGGCACCGGCAACGTCAAGGGCACGGGGGAGTACCTCGACTACCCGGTCCAGGCCGTGTACCGCGCGATCGGCTACCACGGTTCGGCGCTGGACGAACTGGCATACGATGCCCGACGCGGCGTCATCCCCAACGAGGGCGGCCGGGTGCTCGACGCCGAGGGCAATCCCGTGCCCGGCATCTACGCCACGGGCTGGATCAAGCGCGGCCCCGTCGGCCTGATCGGCCACACCAAGGGCGACGCGCTGGAGACCATCGGCTTCCTGCTCGAGGACCGGCTGAGCCTGCCCCCGGCGCAGAACCCGGACCCGCAGGCGATCATCGACCTCCTCGAGGAGCGCGGGATCGAATACACCACCTGGGAGGGCTGGAACCGGCTCGACGCCCACGAGCTGGCCCTCGGCGCTGAGTGGTCCGCCTCCGGCGACGCCGACAGCATCGTGCGGGAACGCATCAAGGTGGTTCCCCGCGAGGACATGGTGCGGATCTCCCGCGGTTAGCCACCCGTCCGCAGCGCAGGCCGCTCTGACGCTGCGCCGGTTCTCTGATGCCGCGCCTGCCTTCCTGCGCTGCGCTTGCGTTCCTGCGCTGCGCGAAAACGCTGATGCGCCGATACACCGGCGTCGACAGCGCTTTGGCGCATCGCGGAACCCATAGCGCGTCGCCGAACCGGTAGCGCGTCGCCGGCGCTGCGTTGTCCGTCGATGACCCGCCGTCGTTGGAATGACGGTCCCGGCGCCGGCGGTGTGGCAGAAGGACCGGCAGCTCGCGCGGCGCAACGTTGCTCATGACGCGCGAAAACGCCGGCGCGCCGGTATACCGGCGTCGACAGCGCCTTGGCGCAGCGTGAAAATGGTTGCGCAGCCTGAAAGGGATGCCGCGTCGTGGAACCGATTGCGCGTCGCGGCCCGATGGGGGTGCTGCGTGGCAGAAGGACCGGCAGCTCGCGCGGCGCAACGTTGCTCATGACGCGCGAAGACGCCGGCGCGCCGGTATACCGGCGTCGACAGCGCCTTGGCGCAGCGTGAAAATGGTGGCGCGTCGTGAAAGGGAAGGCGCAGCGTGCAGCTAGTTGCACGGTGCCGGGCGCACGCTCCCCGCGGAATGACCGCGGGGCGTGGGCCTCGGCGCCACGCCGCCCACGCCGCCCACGCTCCGGCGCCCCAACCTCCAACCTGCCCGGGCGGCGGGAGCTCTGGCGGGCTGGGGGTACGCCCCGTAGACTGACCAGACATGGCTGCCTCCGGCACGCCGTCGTGCCCGTCCGGTGGGAGTTCAATGAGGAATCCGATCCATCCGGCAGCGCTGTTCCCGCCAGCCGGCGGAGTTCCCGCAGCGCTGCGCCAGAAGTATGCCAGCGCCGGCCACGAGCAGCTGGACTCCCAGGGGCTCGTCTTCCCGGCCGATCTGCAGCTGCCCGGCCTCAGCAGCCTGATCCAGGAGTCCTGGCGCCGTTCGGCCCAGCTGCACGCCAACCCGGACAATCCCGAGGCCCCGCTGGCGATGGACAGCGAAGAACTCGAAGAGTACCGCCGCCAGCACCCCCTCGCCGCCATCATGCCGGTCATCCACAAACTCCTGGTCCTGCCCAGCCACGACAGCGGCATGCTGGTGGCCGTGGGCGATGAAGTGGGCCGGCTGCTCTGGGTCGAAGGCGACGCCGAAATGCGGCGCCGGGCCGAGGGCATGATGTTCGTTCCCGGGGCCGACTGGTCCGAAGCGACCGTAGGCACCAGCGCCCCCGGCACCGCCCTGGCCCTGGGCCGCGGCATCCAGATCTCCGGCGCCGAACACTACAAGCGCTCCGTCCACCCGTGGAGCTGCACGGCCGTGCCGTTCCACGATCCGGATTCCGGGGCGGTGCTGGGCGTGGTGGACATCACCGGCACCGAGTCCGCCGTCGCGCCGCACACCCTGTCCCTGGTCGAGGCCACCGTGGCCGCCGCCCAGGCGCACCTCCGCGTCGAGCGGCTCCAGCTCGCGGCCGCCAAACAGTCCTCGCCGGCCCGACGGCGGGGCGCCGCCGCGTCCGGGACGGGCCGGGACAGCGGCACCTCCGGGACCGGCGGCTCGGCCGGCAGCCTGTACCGCAACAGCCTCCAGCTCCTCGGCCGGGACCAGGCGCTGCTCAGCATCGACGGCCGCACCGTGGCGCTGTCCGCCCGGCACAGCGAAATCCTGGCCCTGCTCAGCACCCACCCCGAGGGGCTCAACGCCGAGGAACTGTGTGCCCTGCTGTACCCGGGGGACGCGTCCACCATGACGCTGCGGGCCGAGATGGTCCGGCTGCGCAAGGTCCTCCAGCAGCTCAACCCGGCCGCCGTTCCCGAGTCACGGCCCTACCGGCTGCCGCTGGACCTGGTGCCGGACTCCGGCCAGGTGCTGAACTGCCTGCAGCGCGGCGCGCACCGGATCGCGCTCGAGATCTACCGCGGCGCCGTCCTGCCCCGCTCGGAGGCCCCAGGCATCGCCGAGCTGCGGTCCCGGGTCTCCTCCCTGCTCCGCGACGCGGTGCTGACGGACGGCAGCGCCGAGACGCTCCTGAGGTATGCCGAGCTGCCCGAGGCGAGGGACGACGTCGAGGTCCGGCTCGCGGCGCTGAAACTGCTGCCGCCGCGCTCACCCAAGCGCGCCGCGATCGTCGCGGACCTGGAACGGCTCGAGGCGGAACTCAGCGCCTAACCCCCGGTTGAGCTATCAGATATGGTCCTTAAAAGGTCCGTTTCGGCCGGTTTAGCAGCCGTAAGTGATAGCGCAACCGGGCCAGCCGCGCGGCCCACGCCCGCAGAAGTGACCCGGGTCACGTGGTTGCAACCTGACTGCAACCTCCCTGCTCCTAGGCTGAACACAACGGTGGCGCCGACATCTGGCCGCCACTATCTTGCACAGCAAAGGAGCTAGCAATGACTGTTTACGCACAGCCCGGCACCGAGGGCTCGAAGGTCACCTTCAAGGACCGCTACGAGAACTGGATCGGCGGCGAATGGGTCGCCCCGGTCAAGGGCCAGTACTTCGAAAACATCACTCCCGTCACCGGCAAGGTCTTCTGTGAGGTCGCCCGCGGCACCGCCGAGGACATTGAACTGGCGCTGGACGCCGCCCACAAGATTGCGCCCTCCTGGGGCAAGACCTCCGTCGCCGAGCGCGCCGCCATCCTGAACAAGATCGCGGACCGGATCGACGAGAACCTCGAGATGCTCGCCGTCGCCGAGTCCTGGGACAACGGCAAGCCGATCCGCGAGACCCTCAACGCGGACATCCCGCTCGCCGCAGACCACTTCCGCTACTTCGCCTCCGCCGTCCGCGCCCAGGAAGGCCGGCTGTCCCAGCTCGACGACGACACCACCGCCTACCACTACCACGAGCCGCTCGGCGTCGTCGGCCAGATCATCCCCTGGAACTTCCCGATCCTGATGGCCGTCTGGAAGCTCGCCCCGGCCCTCGCCGCCGGCAACGCCGTCGTCCTCAAGCCGGCCGAACAGACCCCGTCCTCGATCCTGGTCCTGATGGAACTCATCGGCGACCTGCTCCCGGCCGGCGTCCTCAACGTCGTCAACGGCTTCGGCGTCGAGGCCGGCAAGCCGCTGGCCTCCAGCCCCCGGATCCGGAAGATCGCGTTCACCGGCGAGACCTCCACCGGCCGCCTGATCAGCCAGTACGCCAGCCAGAACCTGATCCCGGTCACCCTGGAACTGGGCGGCAAGAGCCCCAACATCTTCTTCAACGACGTGGCCGACACCAACGACGCGTTCTACGACAAGGCACAGGAAGGCTTCACCCTCTTCGCCTTCAACCAGGGCGAAGTCTGCACCTGCCCCTCCCGCGCCCTGGTCCAGGAAGACATCTACGATTCGTTCATGGCCGACGCCGTGAAGCGCGTCGAGAAGATCATCCAGGGCAACCCGCTGGACACCGACACCCAGCTCGGCGCCCAGGCCTCCAACGACCAGCTGGAAAAGATCCTCTCCTACATCGACATCGGCAAGCAGGAGGGCGCCAAGATTCTCACCGGCGGCGCCCGGGCCGAGATGCCCGGCGACCTGGCCGGCGGCTACTACGTGCAGCCGACCATCTTCGAAGGCCACAACAAGATGCGGATCTTCCAGGAGGAAATCTTCGGCCCGGTCGTGTCCGTGACCCGCTTCAGCGACTACAACGACGCCATGGGCATCGCCAACGACACCCTCTACGGCCTCGGCGCCGGCGTCTGGTCCCGTAACGGCAACGTCGCCTACCGCGCCGGCCGCGAGATCCAGGCCGGCCGCGTGTGGGTGAACAACTACCACGCCTACCCGGCGGGCGCTGCGTTCGGCGGCTACAAGTCCTCCGGCATCGGCCGCGAGAACCACTCGATGATGCTGGACCACTACCAGCAGACCAAGAACCTCCTGGTCAGCTACAACGAGAACAAGCTCGGCTTCTTCTAAGCCGCACCGATCCCGGGCGGGGCGGATCGGAAAGATCCGCCCCGCCCGCACCACGTGTGCACCCGCCCGGAAGGACGCCGTGCACACGCCCCCAGCTGCACCCACGCTCGACGACGCAAGGATTTCGCTATGACGACGACAACGACGACGACGACAATGCAAGCCGCAGTAGTAACAGAATTCGGCAAGGACCTGCAGATCCAGACCGTGCCCGTGCCGACGCCGGGCCGCGGACAGGCTCTCGTGAAGGTGCTGACCACCGGCGTCTGCCACACCGACCTCCACGCCGCCGAAGGCGACTGGCCGGTCAAGCCCAGCCCGCCGTTCATCCCCGGCCACGAAGGCGTCGGCGAAGTGGTGGCCCTCGGTGAGGGCGTCACCGACCTGGCCGTCGGCGACATGGTCGGCAATGCCTGGCTCTGGTCCGCCTGCGGCGACTGCCAGTACTGCCGCACCGGCTGGGAAACCCTGTGCGAGTCGCAGCAGAACGCCGGCTACAGCGTTGACGGCTCCTTCGGCGAGTACATGCTGGTGGACACGCGCTTCGCGGCCCGGATCCCGGCCGGCTCGGACCCCGTCGAGGTCGCCCCGGTGCTCTGCGCCGGAGTGACCGTCTACAAGGGCCTCAAAATGACCGAGGCGCGCCCCGGCCAGTGGGTCACGATTTCGGGCATCGGCGGCCTCGGCCACATCGCCGTCCAGTACGCGGTTGCCATGGGCCTGCGCGTTGCCGCGGTGGATATCGCCGATGACAAGCTCGCCCTGGCCAAGAAGCACGGTGCGGAACTGACCGTCAATGCCCTGCACGAAGATCCCGTCGAAGTTATTCAGCGCGAAACCGGAGGTTGCCATGGAGTCCTGGTCACGGCGGTGCACCCGTCAGCGTTCGGACAGGCGATCGGGATGGCCCGCCGCGGCGGAACGATTGTGTTCAACGGCCTGCCGCCGGGTGACTTTCCGGCGCCGATCTTCGAGATTGTGCTCAAGGGCCTGACCGTCCGCGGCTCCATTGTGGGAACCCGGCAGGACCTGCAGGAGGCGCTGGAGTTCTACGCCGAGGGCAAGATCCACCCCACGGTCTCCACCCGCGAGCTCTCCGAGGTGAACGCTGTCCTCGACGAAATGAAGCACGCCAAGATCGACGGCCGCGTGGTCATCAAGTACTGATCAGGAAAGGACTCTGATGCCACCACCGACAAAGCTCGACGCCGCCGTCACCCTTCCCGGGGAGGACTTCTCCCGGGTGGCGCTCACCCCCGTGGCGGTGGAACTGCTGCGCAAGATGTGGCTCCAGCACGGGCCGCTGATGTTCCACCAGTCCGGCGGCTGCTGCGACGGATCCTCACCGATGTGCTATCCCGCAGGGGAGTTCATCACCGGGGACTCGGATGTGCAGCTGGGCCTGTTCGACATTTCCGACGGAGTGCAGCCGCAGACCATCGAGTTCTGGATGTCGAAGGAACAGTTCAACTACTGGAGCCACACCCACCTGACCGTGGATGTGGTGCCGGGCCGGGGGAGCGGCTTCTCGGTGGAGGCGCCCGAGGGCAAACGGTTCCTGATCCGGTCCACGCTGATGGACTGGCCGGTCTAAAGAGGTACGCACCACGCGCCGGCGGGCCGTGCAGGGAAACCTGCACGGCCCGCTTTTTGCGTCTCACCATGTGGGATAAAAATGGCCGTCCAGTGGATGGACACTACTATGGATAGGTCTGTTTCCAAACAAGCTACCGAGATTGTGGACCTTTCTATGAACCTCTTCCGGACCAAATCAATCGAGCAGTCCATGTCGGACGCCGATGAACCCGGACGCCAGCTCAAGCGCTCGCTGAGCTCCTGGGACCTGATGATCATGGGCGTCGCCGTTGCCGTCGGCGCCGGCATTTTCTCGGTGGGCGCCAAGGCTGCAGCAAACTTCGCCGGCCCGGCCGTCACCCTCTCCTTCGCCATCGCCGCCGTCACCTGCGCGCTGGCCATCATGTGCTACGCCGAGTTCGCCACGGCCATCCCCGTGGCCGGCTCCGCCTATGTCTTCACCTACGCCACCATGGGTGAGCTGCTGGCCTGGATCATCGGCTGGAACCTCATCCTCGAGCTGTTCACCGCCGGTGCGGTGATCGCCAAATACTGGGGCATCTACCTCAGCAAGGTCTTCGCGCTCATGGGCGTCGACATCCCGCCGTCGATCTCCCTGGGCGGCGTGGACCTGTACTGGGGTGCGTTCCTGATCGTCGCCGTGTTCACCGTGCTGCTGGTGCTGGGGACGAAGCTGTCCGCCCGCGTAGGCAACATCTTCACGCTGATCAAGATCGGCGTCGTGCTCTTTGTCATCGTGGTGGGCTTCAGCTATGTGAAGTTCGAGAACTACGCCCCGTTCGTCCCGGCCTCCGAGCCGACCGGCGGCACCGGCGCCGCCGACGTCATGAAGCAGTCCTTCTTCGGCTTCCTCACCGGTGCCGCCCCGGCGCAGTACGGCACGCTGGGCATCTTCGCCGGCGCCGCGCTGGTCTTCTTCGCCTTCATCGGGTTCGACGTCGTCGCCACCTCCGCCGAGGAGGTCAAGAACCCCCAGAAAACACTGCCCCGCGGCATCTTCGGCGGCCTCGCCGTCGTCACCGTGCTCTACATCCTGGTGTCCCTGGCGCTGACCGGCATGGTGTCCTACACCGAGCTGGCCGAGGCCGAGAACCCCACCCTCACCACGGCGTTCGAGGCGGTGGGCAACACCGACGCAGCCAAGGTCATCGCCTTCGGCTCCCTCGTGGGCCTGACCACAGTGATCATGGTGCTGCTCATGGGCCTCTCCCGCGTGGTGCTGGCGATGAGCCGCGACGGCCTGCTGCCGCGCTCGCTGTCCAAGACCAGCACCATCCGTGCGACGCCGGTCCGGCTCCAGATCATCTGTGGCGCCGGCGTGGCGGTGGTCGCCGGTCTCACCAACGTGGACCTGCTCGAGGAAATGATCAACATCGGCACGCTCTCCGCGTTCGTGACCGTCAGCATCGGCGTCCTGGTGCTGCGCAAGAAGCGCCCGGACCTCAAGCCCGCGTTCCGGGTGCCGTTCGGCAAGGTGCTCCCGATCATCTCTGCCGTCCTGTGCCTGTACCTCATGACGAACCTGGCCGTGGAGACCTGGATCTTCTTCGCCGTCTGGCTCGTGATCGGCGTCGTCATCTACTTCTCCTACGGCCAGCGCCACTCCCGGCTGAACGAGAAGTTCGCCGAGGCCAGGGCTTCTGTCAACGGCCCCGCCGACAAGAGCGCCGCCGTCGCGGACGCCAAGGCCACGGCCAAGGCCGGAGCCGGCGCCAAATAGGGAGCCCGCGCCGACTAAGGAGCCCGGCTGCGGAGAACGAGGACATCCTCACCCGCCGCCAACCACAACGCGGGGTCATTTACGGCCCATTCCGACCCGTCGGATGGGCCGTAAATGACCCCGCGTTGTCTTATTGGGGGTGGCCCGCTCCCTATGATGGAACCATGGCCCGCCCAGCACGACCGGAACGCAAAACGGAGCTGTTGGCCGCCATCCTGGACTACCTCATGGACAAGACCCTCGCGGAGCTCACCTTCCGGAGCCTGGCCGATGGCCTGGGGGTCAGCAGTTACGTGCTGGTCTATCATTTCGGCCACCGCGAGCAGCTGGTGAACGAGATCATCCGCACCATTGAGTCCCGGCTGGACAGCATCCGGGCCGCGGACGTGCGGGACATCGACCGGGACGCCTGGCGGGCGTTCCTGCTGGAGTCCTGGCGCTGGACCATGGCGCAGCGCAACCGGCACCTGGCCAGGCTGGAATTCGAGGCGACGGCGCAGGACATCGTGGCGGATCAACCCCGCGGAACGGCGCAGGAACATTTCAGGATGCTGCACGAGAAAGCCCGGGACTGGCTGATACTCCAGGGCATCCGCGAGGAGTTCGCCGACACCGACGCCCGGCTGTTCACCGCCGCCTTCTACGGGCTGCAGTTCGACTTCGTCGTGAACAACCAGCCCGAGGAAGCCAGCCAGGCCTTTGACCTGATGCTGCTGGTTTTCTTCAACAACCTGGACCGGCGGCTCGCCACCGACGGCGAACACATCTGACCGGCCCAGCCGACACGGCAGATCCGAACCGGCACATCCGGCCCCGTCCGACGTCGCTCAGGGCGCGGCGTAGCGCCCGATCCACTCCACCAGCGGCCGCAGTTCCTCCCAGCGCCGGGCCACCTCCCGGGCCGCGCCCGGCGTTGAGATCCAGTCCGGCCGTCCCACGTGCATGCCGGCGGCGAGGGACTTGTGCTTCAGTAGGTCCGCGCGGGGATGGTCCTTGGTGAACCCGCGCGGAACCGTCTTCAGGGTCTCACCCTCCACGGTGAAGCCCAGCGCCGCGACGCGCGCGACGATCTGCTGCAGGACTCCTCCGCTGGAGGGGGCGTCCACCGCACTGCGGAAGCGGGCCAGCTGGGCAGGTGTGTGCGTGTGGTATCCGCCGCCAATGAGGAGGCCGTCGGCGTCGAGTTGGATGTAGAAGCCCGTTCCCTCGGCAACGGCGGCAAGGGCTCCCTGGGCCGTTTTGTAAGGCGATTTGTCCGGGGAAAACCGGATGTCCCGGTTGGGCCGGAACAGCCTGGCTTCGCCGAACTCCGGCTCCAGGGCGGCCAGCAGCCCGGTCAAGGGTTCCTTGACCGCGGAGTCGTAGGTGGATTTGTGTTCCAGCCACCAGCCACGGTTGTTGTTGTGTTCGAGTTCCGCGTAGAACTCGAAGGCGGCGTCCGGGATGCCTGAAAATGGGGTCATGTGTGCATCCTAGGGACCTGGCGCGCCTCGCCGCGAGCGGCGCCAGCCCTATGTGGAAAGACGAGGACACCCCCGCCGCGGTCAACGTGGGGCACCGAGGATCTCGCTCCCTCACATGCCGTGGACGCACCCGTCTCAGAGCTGTAACAATGAGCCGGATGTGGTTGACCTCACCTGGGGTTTAGATCAGACTTAATTTGAACGTCTGTTCGAATAGCGAACATTTGGGGCTGGGGGCTAGTCACTCCCATGCCAATGGGCACATAGGAGTGAACATGAAACGTCGTTTTATTGCCGTCCTGGCAGCCGCATCCGTTCTGGGACTGTCGGCCTGCGGAAGTGGCTCGCCCAGTTCCACGGGAGGCGGCGCTGCCACCGGCGGCGGAGATTCGAGCCTGACCAAGGTCAGCGTCGGTGTCATTCCGATCGTCGACTGCGCCCCCATCTACCTCGGCGACAAGCAGGGCTTCTTCAAGGAGGAGGGACTCCAGCTGGACATCCAGACCGCAACGGGCGGCGCGGCGATCGTCCCCGGCATCGTCAGCGGCAGCTTCGACTTCGCCTTCTCCAACCTGATCTCGGTCATGGTCGCCAAGGACAAGGGCCTTGACCTGAAGTTCGTCGCCAACGGTGCCTCCACCACCGGTGAGATCGGCAAGGACATCGGCGGCGTCGTTGTGCCGGCCGGGTCGAGCATCCAGTCCGCGAAGGACCTCGCCGGCAAGACCGTCTCGGTGAACAACCTCTCCAACATCGGCGACACGACGATCAAGTCCGTCATCGAAAAGGACGGCGGGGACCCCAACAGCGTGAAGTTCGTTGAGGTGGCCTTCCCGGACGCCCCGGCGGCGCTGGCCAACAAGCAGGTGGAGGCGGCCTGGATCCTCGAGCCCTTCCTGTCCAAGGCGGTGGCTGAAGGCGGCAAGGTGGTCTCCTGGAACTTCGTCGAGATGCACCCGGAGCTGGACATCGCCGGCTACTTCACCAAGGCGGAGACCATCCAGGGCAAGGCCGAGCTCACGCAGAAGTTCACCCGCGCCATGAACAAGTCGCTCGAATACGCGCAGCAGCACCCGGAGGAGGTCCGCGCCGTCGTGGGCACCTACACCAAGATCGACGAGGCCGCGCGGGCCGCGATCGTGCTGCCGCGGTACCGGGTCGAGTTCAACCAGGACGCGTTCAAGACCCTCGGCGACGCCGCCGCCAAGTACGGCACGCTGACCAAGGCTCCGAACGCAGACGAACTCCTCCCGTGAGTTCAAAGACCCTGGCCTCCGGTGCTGCCGCTCCCAGCGTGGAGCGGCAGCACCGGCAGGTCCGCAAGATGCCAACCAAGCAACTGCTCGGCCTCGCGGGGATCCTCGGATTCCTGCTCACCTGGGAACTCATTCCCCGGCTCGGCCTCGTCGACCCAAACTATTTGCCGCCCGCCAGCGAGGTCATCGCCGCGCTGATCGTCGATTTTGGGCTCACGGCCTTCTGGGTCGCCGTGGGCGAGACCATGAAGGCGTGGTTCCTGGGCCTGCTGATGGCCGTGGCGGCCGCCGTGGTGCTCGGCTTCATCATCGGCTCCAGCAACTTCCTGCGGAAGGCCACCAACTCCACGATTGAATTCCTGCGCCCGATCCCGTCGGTCGCGCTGATCCCGCTGGCCGTGCTGATGTTCGGTGTGAAGATCGAGTCGTCGCTGCTGCTGATCGTGTACGCCGCCTTCTGGCAGGTCCTGATCCAGGTGCTCTACGGCGTGGCCGACGTCGACATGGTCGCCAACAACACGGCCAGGACGTACGGCCTGGGCAGGATGGCCCGGATCCGCTACGTCGTCTTTCCCACCACCCTGCCCTACCTGATGACCGGGGTGCGGCTCGCCGCGGCGGTGGCGCTGGTCCTGGCCATCACCGCGGAACTGGTGATCGGATCCCCGGGGCTCGGCCGCGAGATCGCCCTGGCCCAGTCCGGCGGTGCGATCTCCGGCATGTACGCCCTGGTGCTCGCCACCGGCCTGATCGGGGTGCTGATCAACATGCTGATGCGCTTCATCGAAAAGAAGACCCTGTCCTGGCACACGTCGGTCCGGTCCGAGGTGTTCGTATGAAAACCCTGAAGAATCTCGGCTACCTCCTGGGCCTGCCGGTGATCCTGATCCTGATCTGGTGGGCCGCCACCCTGGAGACGGAGAACTTCTTCGTTCCCACCCCGGCCAGCCTGGTCGAAACCTTCGCCGAGGTCTGGTTCGGCGAGCGTATCTTCACGGATGTGCTGCCCAGCATCGGCCGGCTCGCGGTGGGCGTCCTCGTGGCCATCGTGATCGGCGTCGTCGGCGGGGTCCTGATCGGATCGGTCAGATGGCTCCGGGCGCTGCTGGAACCGACGCTGGAGTTCTTCCGCGCCATCCCGCCTCCAGTCCTGGTGCCGGTGCTGATGCTGCTCATGGGCATCACCGACACCATGAAAGTCGTCGTCATCATCTCCGGCTGCATCTGGCCGGTGCTGCTGAACACGATCGAGGGCGTCCGCGCCGTCGACCCGGTGCTCTCCGACTCCGCCCACACCTACGGCGTCGACGGGTGGGCCCGCGTCCGGTACCTGGTGCTGCCGTCCGCCAGCCCGCAGATCATGGCCGGCGTGCGCCAGTCGATGTCGCTCGGGCTGATCCTGATGGTCATTTCCGAAATGTTTGCCTCGTCCTCGGGACTGGGCTTCGCCATCGTCCAGTTCCAGCGGTCCTTCTCCATCCCGGAGATGTGGTCCGGCATTGTGGTGCTCGGGCTGCTGGGTGTGGGCATGTCATTCATCTTCCAGTGGGCCGAGCGGAACATCCTGCGCTGGTACCACGGCCAGAAAGAGGTAGAAAATGCAGCCTGACCCAACGCAGGCGGCCCCGGAAGCGATGCTCTCCGTGCGCGGGCTGAAGAAGGTGTACCAGACCGACGGCGGCGACGTGGAGGCCGTGCGGAACCTCACCTTCGATCTGCGGGCGGGGGAGCTGGCGTGCCTGGTGGGGCCCTCCGGGTCCGGCAAGACCACGCTGCTCAAGTGCATCTCCGGGCTGATGGCCCCGACCGAGGGCGAAGTCCTCCTGAGCGGCAAGCGGGTGTCCGGGCCGCCGAAGAAGATGGCCGTGGTGTTCCAGGAATACGGACGCTCGCTCTTCCCGTGGATGCGGGTCCGGGACAACGTGGAACTGCCGCTGAAGAACCAGGGCGTCCCGCGGGCCGAACGCGACCGGCTCGTGGATGAGGCCCTCGAGGCGGTGGGCTTGTCCCACGTCCCGCGGTCCTACCCCTGGCAGCTCTCCGGCGGCATGCAGCAGCGCGTCGCAATCGCCCGAGCCATCGCGTACCAGCCCGAGGTGCTGCTGATGGATGAGCCGTTTGCTGCCGTGGACGCCCAGACCCGGGCGGATCTGGAGGACCTGATCCGCACCGTGTGGAAGAAGCTCGGGATCACGATCCTGTTCGTTACCCACGACATCGACGAATCCGTGTACCTCGGCGAGCGGGTCATCATCCTCTCCAGCTCCCCGACGGTGATCCAGGAGGACATCGCCATTGACCTGCCCGAGGAACGCGACCAGCTCGAGACCCGGTCCCTGCCGCGCTTCACCGAACTGCGCCACCACGTCTACGAGCAGATCCAGCTCGCCAAAAAGGGCGACCGACCGGCCGCGGCGGGAACACCGTCCGCAGGCCCGACGCCGGCAGCCGCCTCGGGCGCGGATGTCGCCTAAACGGTCACGCCGGTAGCGGCACTAACGGCAGCAACAAAAAGCACCCCGCCACGGGGACCGGTTCAGGTCCGCGGCGGGGTGCTTTCTTAATGCCTGGAGCGGGACGATCAGACCTTGTTGGCGGCCTCGGCGTCGGATTCGACCTGGCCGGCACCCAGGTTGGCGCGCAGCTTGGCGCCGAACTCGGCGTCGACGTTGGTCCAGTACTGGATGGCGCGTTCCTTGATCTCGGCGTTCTTGACGCCGCTGACGGCACCGGTGACGGTGTCCAGCAGGCGGGCCTTGGCGCCGTCGTCGAACACTTCGCGGTACAGCGTGCCGGCCTGGCCGAAGTCGCCGTCTTCGGCGTGCAGGGAGTGCGCGGAGTGCGTGAGCTCGCCGTCGTTCTCCCAGCCGCCGGCCGGGTTCAGCGGCTCCACGGCAGCCGGGCCGCCGAGGGAGTTCGGTGCGTAGACCGGAACGGACGGGGCGTTGAAGAGGTAGCGGCCCTGGCCGTCCTGGCTGTAGTTGTTGACCTGGTTCTTGGGCAGGTTGACCGGCAGCTGGGCGTGGTTGGTGCCCACGCGGTAGCGGTGCGCGTCGGCGTAGGAGAAGATGCGGGCCTGCAGCATCTTGTCCGGCGATGCGGCGATGCCCGGCACGAAGTTCGACGGCGCGAAGGCGGCCTGCTCGATCTGCGCGAAGTAGTTCTCCGGGTTCCGGTTCAGCTCCATGGTGCCGACCTTGATCAGCGGGTAGTCCGCGTGCGGCCACACCTTGGTGAGGTCGAACGGGTTGAAGCGGTAGGTCTTGGCATCCTCGTACGGCATGACCTGGACGTGCAGGTCCCAGGAGGGGAAGTTGCCGGCGGCAATGTTCTCCTGCAGGTCGCGGATGTAGAAGTCGCCGTCGGCGCCGGCCAGGGCCTCGGCCGCGTCTCCGGTCATGGAGTTGACGCCCTGGTTGGAGCGGAAGTGGTACTTGACCCAGAAGCGCTGGCCTTCGGCGTTGATCCACTGGTAGGTGTGCGAGCCGTAGCCCTGCATTTCACGCCAGGAGGCCGGGAGGCCGCGGTCGCCCATCAGCCAGGTGACCTGGTGCGCGGACTCGGGGGAGAGGGTCCAGAAGTCCCACTGCATGTCGGCGTCGCGCAGGTGGGTGCCCGGGAGGCGCTTCTGCGAGTGGATGAAGTCCGGGAACTTGATGCCGTCGCGGATGAAGAACACCGGGGTGTTGTTGCCGACGAGGTCGTAGTTGCCCTCGGTGGTGTAGAACTTCACGGCGAAACCGCGGGGGTCGCGCCAGGTGTCGGGGGAGCCTGCCTCGCCGGCGACGGAGGAGAAGCGGATGAGCATCTCGGTCTCGGTGCCCGGCTGGAACAGCGCGGCCTTGGTGTACTTCGAGACGTCCTCGGTGGTCGTGAAGGTACCGAACGCGCCGCCGCCCTTGGCGTGCACGACGCGCTCCGGCACACGCTCGCGGTTGAACTGCGCGAGCTTCTCGATCAGGTAGTGATCGGTGAGGATGATCGCGCCGTCAGCACCGACGGATTTCGAGTGGGCATCGGATGTGACCGGGGCACCGGTCTGTGTTGTGGACACGGCGGGCGCAGAGATGTTCTGAGTCATCGTTCTCCTATTTCTTGGTTGTACTTATTTACGTTCGGAGGGAAGTTGTTGGGTGCGCTGGCAGTCCTGGCAGATGCCCTGGTACAGCACGTCCGCGATCTGGATGGTCATCGGCTTGGCGTTCTCGTCCCAGCTCGGCGTCAGGCACGGCGCATGCCCGACGGCGCATTCGACGTCCTCCACCCGGCCGCAGCTGATGCAGACGGCGTGGTGGTGGTTGTCGCCCACCCGCGTTTCGTACAGGGCGGGGGAGTGCGGGGGCTCGAAGCGGCGCAGCATCTGCAGGTCGGTCAAATCGCCCAGGACCACGTAGACGGACTGCGCGGTCAGCTCGGGGAGATCCTGGCGGGCGGCGGCGAGGATGTGCTCGGCCGGGGAGTGCGGGTGGTGTTCGACGGCGGTGAGCACGGCGAGCCGCTGTTTGGTCACCCGGCGGCCGTGGGCGCGCAGGGCGGCAGCCCATGCCTCGTGGGTGCCCGCCGAATCCGTCATGCCCCCATTCAAGCACCTATTATGAGTCGATCATAATAAGGCGCGCCTATGTCGCCTATCCGGCTTTGGCGTCGCCGGCGGCGCCGGGGGCGCCTATGACGCCGCTGACGCCGGCGGCTCCAGGGGCGGCGGCGGCCAGACTGCGCGTCGGGCACCGGGTGCGCCGGCCTGCCGCTCCGGCGCCATTAGAGTATCCGGGTGGGGAAATATCTGGCGGACATCACGCCCTTGCGCGAGAGTCCGGCGTTCCGCCGCCTGTGGCTGGGATCCACCGTCGCCGCCCTGGGAAGCCAGCTGACCCTCGTGGCCGTGAGCCTGGAGGTCTACCGGCTCACCCAGGACAGCCTCTACGTGGGACTGCTGAGCATTTTTGCCCTCGTCCCGCTGGTTTTCGGCGGGCTGCTGGGCGGATCGATCGCGGACGCCCACGACCGCCGCAAGGTGGCGCTGCTGGCCTCCTCGGTACTGTGGCTGACCACCGCCTGCCTGGCCTTGCAGGCCTGGCTGCAGCTGGGGAACATCTGGGTGCTGTACGCCCTGGTGGCGGTGCAGAGCGGCGCGCAGGCCATCAACCAGCCGGCCCGCAGCGCCATTATCCCGCTGCTGGTGCGCAAGGAGCTCCTGCCGGCCGCCAATGCGCTGAGCATGATCAGTTTTGGCCTCACGCTGACCGCCGGGCCGCTGCTGGCCGGGCTGCTGGTAGCCACCGTGGGATTCGCCTGGACCTACACGATCGACGTCGCCACCTTCGCCTTCGCCTTGTGGGCACTGTTCAAGCTGCCGGCAATGCCGCCGGGGGAGCATGCGCGGCCCGCGGGGCTGCGCTCCGTCGTCGAGGGCTTCCGTTTCCTGGGCACCCGCCCCAACCTGCGGATGACCTTCATCATCGACCTCGTCGCCATGATCTTCGCGCAGCCCCGGGCGCTGCTGCCCGCGATCGGCGCCGTGATGATCGGCGGCGGCGAAGCCACGGTGGGGATCCTGCTGGCCTCCACCGCGGTCGGCGCGTTCCTGGCCGGCCTCTTCTCCGGCCCGCTCGGGGCGGTGCGGCGGCAGGGGGCCGCCGTCGTCTGGTCCGTGATGGGCTGGGGCGCCTCAATTGCAGGCTTCGGCCTCGTCGTCGTCCTTGCCGGGGACTCCGGCGCCGGTGGCGTGACGTGGTGGCTGCTGCCCGCGGCCCTGTGCTGCGGGCTGGCCGGCATCGCCGACTCCGTCAGCGCCGTCTTCCGCACGACCATCCTGCAGGCCTCCACGCCGGACCACCTGCGCGGCCGGCTGCAGGGCGTCTTCATTGTGGTGGTGGCCGGCGGACCCCGGGTGGGGGACATGCTGGCGGGCGGTGGGACTAAAATTTTGAGTGAAGGCTGGGTCCTGCTTTTGGGCGGCCTGTTGTGCATCGCGGTGGCCTGGGCCGTGGCGCACTGGCAGTGTGGCTTCCTGAAGTATGACGCGCGGAACCCGGTGCCCTAGCGGGACGTTTTTCTTGTGCGGGTCGATATTGGGACGACTTCGGGAGGAATCGTGCATCAGCATCACAACGGACTGAAGACCGCGGCCCTTTTCGGTGTGCTGTGGGCGGTGCTGCTGGGGCTTGGCGCGCTGATGGCCTCCAGCATGCGCAGCGCAGCGCCGATCTGGATCATGGCGCTGGTGGGCGTCGCCACGACGGCCTACGGCTACTGGAACAGTGACAAACTCGCAATCCGGGCCATGCAGGCCTATCCCGTGACGGAGGCCCAGGCGCCCCAGCTCTACCAGATTGTCCGGGAGCTCTCCGCCCAGGCGCAGCAGCCGATGCCGCGGATCTACCTCTCGCCGACGATGGCCCCGAACGCGTTCGCCACCGGACGGAACCCGCAAAACGCCGCGGTGTGCTGCACCGAGGGCATTCTCCGGATGCTCGACGCCCGGGAACTGCGCGGCGTGCTGGGCCACGAGCTGATGCACGTCTACAACCGGGACATCCTGACCGCCTCGGTGGCCGCCGCCGTCGCCGGTGTGATCACGTCGGTGGCGCAGATGTTCCTGATTTTCGGCGGCGGCGGGGACCGGCGCAACGCCAATCCCATCGCCGCGATCGCGATGGCGCTGCTGGCCCCGTTTGCCGCCTCGCTGATCCAGATGGCCATCTCCCGGACCAGGGAGTTCGACGCCGACGAGGACGGTTCCAAGCTCACGGGGGACCCGCTGGCGCTCGCCTCGGCCCTGCGCAAGATTGAGCAGGGCGTGCAGCTCGCCCCGCTGCCACAGGACCAGCGGCTGGTCAACGCCTCGCACCTGATGATCGCGAATCCGTTCCGCGCGGGCGGCGTCGCGAAGATGTTCTCCACGCACCCGCCGATGGGCGAGCGGATCGGCCGGCTGGAGCGGATGGCGGGCCGGCCGCTCGGCTAGCCGGCGGGTTGGGCCGGGGCGCATCCGTCCGGGGGCACTTTGAGCCCGGATTTCGACGGCGGCGCCTCAGCTGACGGCCTATCCGCGCCAATGTGCCCCCGGAGCGCGGACCGATCGCAGTGGATGCCCTGGATCTGAGGGTGCCGACGCGCAAGTGGCCCCGTGACGCGCTGAAGGGCTGTCGACACCGGTATACCGGCGCGCCAGCCCTTCAGCGCAACGTCAGGAAACCTGCGCAGCGTCAGGAAAATACCGCAGCGTCAGGAAAATAGCGCAGCGTCAGGAAACCTGCGCCGCGGTGAGACCCTAGCTGCGGAAGTTCACGAACTGCAGGTCGGCCTCGTCGAAGCCCTTCAGCAGGTTCATGGTCTCCTGCAGGTCGTCACGGGACTTGGAGGTCACGCGGAGCTCGTCGCCCTGGATCTGCGACTTGACCGACTTGGGGGCCTCGTCGCGGATGAGCTTGTTGATCTTCTTCGCGAGGTCCTGGGCGATGCCCTCCTTGATGGTGGCCTCAAGCCGGAACTCCTTGCCGGACGGGTAGGGCTCGCCCGTTTCAAGGGACTTCAGCGAAATGCCGCGGCGGATGAGCTTGGACTGCAGCACGTCCAGGACCGCGAGGACACGCTCTTCGGAGTTGGCCTTCATGAGGATCTTCTCGTCGCTGAAATCGACCTCGGCGCCGACTCCCTTGAAGTCGTAGCGCTGGACCAGTTCCTTCTGCGCCTGGTGCAGCGCGTTGGCGACTTCCTGCTTGTCGACCTTGCTGACGACGTCGAATGTGGATTCGCCTGCCATGACTGTCCTCCTGGGGTTGTGGGGTGCCCGGTGAGGGGCCGTTGTATCTGCAATCCAGCCTAGTACGGATGCCCCTGATGTGAAGTCCGGCGGTGCTTGTCGTCTTCACAGTCCCCTTCACAGTCCGCTCAAAGCTGAGTCAGGGCGGGAACGAAGTTTCGGGTGGGAGAGTTGCAGGAGTTGGAAGAGTCGCTCGAAAGGTACAGCTCATGCAGAACAAAGCCGTCCGGTACGTCGTCCGCTCCACGGCAGCCGCCGCCGGCGGTATCGCCACCGCCGCGACCTCGGTGGCGGCCGCGACATTGGCTGCCTCGATCATCTTCAGCCCGGCCGCGGATGCCCCGTCCCGGCTGGACGGCGTCCATGCTGATCTGGCCCGTGCCGTCCAGCTGAACCAGATCACGGAGGAGCAGGCAGCGAGGCTTGAGTCCAAACTCGCCGGCCGCATCCTCGGAGATGCCTGATTTTCCGGGCTTTTTCGGGCCTCAAAGCGCCGATTCGATTCTTCGGCAGAAGTTCTGTAAAGTTGTCTTGCCCGCGGTTACTGGAAGCGGAACGGACTGGAAACAGGCGTTCTGACGATGGAGGCCGCGAGTGATCTTCTTTTGAAGTTCGGCAGATTACCCGAGCGGCCAAAGGGGGCTGACTGTAAATCAGCTGGCAACGCCTACGGGGGTTCGAATCCCTCATCTGCCACCCTTGGAAAAGCCTCCGGAACCAACAGGTTCCGGAGGCTTTTTCTTTGCCCTTTTTTGTCCTGGGGAAAACGCGTCCCGCCGCGACGAGCGTCAGCGGCCAGTGTGTTCGTTTTGCCCGCTCACAGCCGGGCTCAGCCGAGCGTGCTGCCTTCAGGCTCCAGGGCTGCCGCCGCGGCCCCGCCGGCGGGGCGGTCGGACGTCGGCGCGATCTGCAGCCGCGTGGAGAGCGCCGCAATGAGGGCGAAAACGAAGGCCCCGGCAGCGATCGCGAGCGACATGACGGCCACGGTTCCGTAACCGCTGATCCGGGGTCGAGGAACGGGTACGGATACCAGCTGGCGATGGGACCGCGGACCAGGCTGTAGACCAGGTACAGGAGGGGGAACGCGAGCCAGATCAGCGAGGTGCGGACCGGAATCCGGCTTTTGGGCAGGTCAACCAGCCAGTCGATGACCATGATCGTGGGGATCGTGAAGTGCAGGACGACGTTGATCCACGGGATCGGGGTATTGACGTCGATGTTGCTCAGCAGGAGGTTGTAGACGATCCCGGTGATGGTCATGTAGATGGTTGCGGCCCCGCGCAGGAGCTCCAGCCAGCGCGGGCTTTCGCCTTTCCATGCGTAGAGGCCGCCGACTGCCAGAGTCACGAACGCGATGATGTTTGATTCGATGGTGAAGTAGCTGAAGTAATTCCCGGCAGTGGCTCCGGGTACATTCGCGAGCAGGTGGGTCAGCTGGAATACCACGGCCAGGAATCCCAGAAGGGCAAACCAGAACCTGAAGATTGCGAGCCCTCTATTGGATGTCATACAGGGATCCTATGGCGCGGCAGCGTCCGGACACGGCACCCGGCCGCATCCGGCGGCCTCCGGCTACTGGGGGCGCGCGGCCAGGGCAGCCGCCAGCGCCGTGGCGGAGGAAGTGCTGCTGTTGATGCGCCAGTCGGTTTCCTTGTTGAAGTGGAACCAGACCACGGCCGTGACGTCGGCCTGCGCCGCGAGGTAGCTGATCAGCGCCGTGTTCCAGTCCGCTTTGGATCCGCCTTGTTCCGCGGACGACGTTTCCGCGATGAGCACCTGCTTGCCGGGGGCGAGCCGCCTTAGCTCGGCGAGCCCCGGGCCGAAGAGCTCCGCCGGGGCGATCCAGCTGCTCCAGGCCGCAGACGTGCCCCAGTTGTACCCGTCGAGCGCCACCGCATCCACGTACCCGGTGCCGGGATACAGGCCGTCGAGCGGTGTTGACCCCCAGTAGGGGACGTTAGGGTTCCAGACCCAGGTGATGTTGGTGGCGCCCGTGCCGGCGACGACGTCGTGCACGTGCCGCCAGGCCGCGGCGTAGTCACCGGGTCCGTTGCCGTTGATGCCCTCGGCCCACGGGTACCAGTTGCCGTTCATCTCATGGCCGAAGCGCAGCATCACCGGGTGCCCCCAAGACGCCAGGGCCGCGCCCCACTGCCGCAGGTAGGGGTCGAAGTCTCCGGCGGTGATGCGGTCAAGGGCATAGGCGGGCTGCTCGGTTCCGCCGCCCCAGGCCCAGGGCTCCCACGTCAGCAGGGTCGTGGCGCCGCGGCTGCGGGCGGCGTCGAGCTCCGGAACGGGCGGGGCCTGGTTGAAGTCCTTGTAGGACAGAATGACGGACGGCACCTCGCCGGCGAGGGACGCGGCCTGGTCCAGTTCCGCCGCGGCCAGCGGTCCGCCCGGGGTGCCGATACCGAAGCGCAGCGGCGAGCTGCTGATGGCCGGAGGCGGCGGCGGTGCAGGGGCGGCGACGACGGTGAAGGCCGCCGAGGCGCTGACGGTCCCGGCGGTGGCCTGGACGTCCAGGATCGGCTGGGTCGTCTGCGGGATGACGACGGCGGCCGTGAAGTATCCGGAGGCGCTCACCTTGAACGCGGCGGAGCTGGTGCCGGCGCTAAGGGTTCCGGAGCTCTTTTTCGGGAACCCGGTGCCCGTGACGGTGACCGTGGTTCCCGCCGGGCCCTGGACCGGGCTGAGGCTGATGTTCGCGGCCGCGGCCTGCGCGGGGACCGCTGCCAGCGTCAGGCTCAGGACCACGAGGGCGAGAACGCACGCCAGGCTTCTTATCGGCTTCAATGGAACTCCTCGGCCGGGCGCCGGGTGCGGCGGGGCGTCGTGACGGTACCCGGCCCCCACCGGAAGCCGTAACTTCCAGTGTCCGCTACAGCCAGCCCGCTCAGGTGACCAAATAGACGCAGGACATCCCGAGGATTGCCCAAGGATTCCACTCAGTCATTCAGCGGGGATTTTGACAGGATCCAGGTGTTCGTCCCGTCCTGGCGCTTGAACGTCACGGTGGTGACAAGGGCGCGGATCAGGGCGAGGCCGCGCCCGGATTCCGCCTCGCCGTCGGGCATGGCAGGGTCGGTGTCGATGGGGTCGGGGTGCGCTGCGCCGAAGGCGCTGACCCGGGCCTCCAGCCTGAGGGGCGTGACGCTGATGTCGACCCCGAGTTCCACCGGGGCCGTGGATTCGGGAACCGCATGCTGCACCACGTTGCTGGCAGCTTCGATGACGGCCGTGGCGAAGGTCATCCGGTCCATGTCCGGGACGAATGAAGCATCCTCCCACAGCCCGTCCAGCTCGGTGTGCACGGCCTCGATGGCTTCCGGAAGTGCCGCCTGGCGCAGCGTCCGCCGGGCGAGGACGTCAGTCATCGCCGAAAGCTTCGGCCGCGGAGGGGTAAGACGTGAGGACCTTGTCCATGCTGGTCAGGCCCAGGACCATCTGGACCTGGGGCTGGACTGCCGCGATCCGGAGGTCGCCGCCAGCCTGCCGTGCGGCCTTGAGGCATCCGATGAGGGCTCCGAGGCCGGAGGAATCCATGAAGGCCGTCTCCTGCAGGTTGATCACGATCCGGGAAGTACCCGCCGCGACAACTTCCGCCACCAGTTCCCGCAGTTTCGGCGCAGAGACCATGTTGAGCCGGCCGGCGGCAGTTATCTCGGCGTAGCTGTCTTTTACTTCATAGCTCAGGTCCACGGATGGCCCTTTCTTTGGATGACTCGGTGCTGCTGTCGGTCTCATCGTCGGAATCGCCGGCCGGGTACCCGCGGTACAGGACGGCCCGGACCAGGATGCTCATGACGACGAGGTCAAACACCACCCAGAGTACGTTGACGAGGGTGCCGACCGGTTCGGACATTCCGGCAACGAGCCGGCCAATCCCGACCACCGCCGCAACGACCAGCAGGACGGACACGGCGATCTGGGGGCGGATCAGGCTCCACCGCGGCCCGCCGGACTGCCGGTCCTTGGGGGTGACGGCGAAGCCGAGGGGCCGTCCCAGCCAGACGTTCCGGGCCGCCGTCGTGCACGCCTTGATCCAGGTCGGGAACAAAGCGAGGCTGTACTGCTGCCCGCGCCAGGTGGGGATGCCCTTCCCGGCAATGGCAAACAGGAGCTGGTTCACCACCATGAACGGGATGAATCTGACGAAGAAGTCCGTGCTGAGGCTGGTCACGGGCAGGATGCCGAAGAGCAGATAGACGATCGGTGCGGCGAAGTAGACGACGGCGGCGAAGCCGCTGAGGTAGGTCCACATGGTCGCGAAGTACATCAGCCGCTGGCCGAACTTGAGCCCGCGCTGGACCAGCGGGTTTTCCCGCAGGAAGACCTGCATGGTGCCCTGGGCCCAGCGGAGCCGCTGGGTCAGCATGGTGCCGATGTCCTCCGGTGCCAGCCCGTACGCCAGGACCTCGTGGTGGTACACGCTCTGCCAGCCCATGGCGTGGAGCCGCATGGCCGTGGCCATGTCCTCTGTCACGGAGATGGTGGCCAGCGGCATGACCGGCTGGGCCTCGTCGGTCCGTTCCACCGACAACGCGTCCAGCACCGCCTGGACGGACTCGATCGCCCCGAGCGGGGACCAGTCACGGGCCGCCATCCGCTGCACCGCGTCGTCGGTCACCACCGGCACGCCCGCGTCGCCGACCTCCACCGGGGACATCGCGGCGATCTCCTCCAGGTCGGCCTGCAGGGCGGACACATCGGCCAGCACCAGCGACTGGACCGCCTGGTCCACCCGCCGCCGCGCCCGGTAGGTGATCTCGCTGAGCGACTCCCCGGCGTCGAGCCGGCGGCGGGCCTCCTGGGTGGCCGCTTCGACCTCGTCGAGGGTCTGCTGCAGCAGCGGCGATTCGCTGGAGGCCGCCTTGCGGGCCTTGCGGATCGCGGCCTGGGAGGCGCTGAGGGCGCGCCGGATGCTCTTTTCCGTTTCCTTGACGTAGCCGACCAGCCCCAGCTGCATCAGGGCCTCGCGCCGGAGGACCGCGTTGGAGCCGCAGAAGAAGGCGGCATTCCAGCCGTCCTTGCCCTGCTGGATGGGGCCGTAGAACAACGGCGCCTGGCTGCCCAGCGGGTCGTCGGCCGGGACGTTGCTGAAGTACTGGGGCGTCTGGACGAGGGCGACCCTGCGGTTGTTGAAGTAGCCCAGCGTGTTGTCCAGAATGTCCGGCTCGGGGATCTGGTCCGCATCCAGGATGAGCAGGAACTCGCCTGAGGTCATCATCAGCGCGTTGTTCAGGTTCCCGGCCTTGGCGTGCCGGGGCATCCCGCTCCACGCCGCGCTCCGCGTGACGTATCCCAGCCCGTGCGCGGCAGCCAGGTCCCGGAGTTTGGGCCGGTCACCGTCGTCCAGGATCCAGGTGCTGTGCGGATGCCGGATTTTCTGGGCGGCCAGCGCCGTCGTCATCACCAGGTCCAGCGGCTCGTTGTACGTCGTAATGAACACGTCAACGGTGGCGTCCGCGGGCGCCGGCGACGGCGGTGTGCGGGTTTTGAGCCGCCAGACCGTCATCCCGAAGAGCATCACGTCGATCAGGCTGTAAGTCTCGGCGATGACGAGCGGCACGGCGATCCACCAGGCGTCCCAATTGAGCGACGCCAGCCAGCGCCAGGCAATGTAGTTGACCCCGGTCAGTACCGTCAGGACGACGACGAGCCGGACCCAGAAGGGCCTCATCGGGTCTCTCCGGCGTGAGGGCCCAGGCCGCTCAGGTCATCCCGCCGGACGGCCAGGATGGTGACGTCATCGGGGTTGGCGGTGCCCTGTGCCCGCCGGCGCACGGCGTCGACGAGCTCTTCCGCGGACCCCACGCCGACGGCGAGTCTGCCGATCTCGTCAACCGCGGCGAGTGTTCCGTCATAGAGGTCCAGGACGCCGTCGCTGAAGCTGACGATCATGTCCCCGGGCCCCAGCCGTGTTTCCAGGGATTCCCAGCGGGTGTCGGGGAGCAGACCGACCGGGAAGTTGTCCGAGGCGAGCCTCTCCCAGGTGCCCGCGGCCCGGACCACCAGGGTCAGGCCGTGGCCGGCGTCCGCGAACAGGATCCGCCCGTCGGAGGCCCGGAGCCGGGCGTGGAAGAGGGTCGCGAAGGAGCCCGCCTGGCTGAGGTCGGTGGCGAGGCAGTCCTGCGTGAGGGTCAGGGCGGTCGCGGGGTCGCCGCTGTTTCGCGCGCTGCGGATGACAGCCCGCGTAGTGGCGGCGATCATGCCGGCGCCGGCTCCCTTGCCCATGACGTCGCCGAGGGTGAACCCTAGCCCCTCTTCGATGAGGTACCAGTCAAAGAAGTCCCCTCCCACGGCGGTGGAGGGGATGCAGGCCCCGGCGGTCTGGTAGCCGGGGAGGGGAGCGGCGTTCTTCGGCAGCAGGAAGCGCTGGATCTGGGCGGCCCGGCTGAGTTCGGCAGTGGCCGCAGCCGCCTGCTCGCGCGCTGTGTGGAGACGGCGTCGTGCCCGCCGCGCCAGTTCGTTGACCACGAGGGCTCCTAGGACGAAGATCATCGTGCTGTACAGCCCGCGGAAGAGCTCGTTGGGGTTCGCGTCGATGCTCGACCCGAGCGCGAACGGGACCATGATGGCAACCGTTGCGCCCACAGCCGCGTAGGCCACGTGGCGGCGGCCCTGCATGGCGGCGAGCCAGAGGACCGGCAGCAGGACAATCGAGGCATAGATGGAGTGGCTTTCCCCCGTGCCGTGCCGCAGTGCTCCGGCCGCCAGGAAATCCAGGCAAGGCACGATGATGGCGAAGCGGGCCAGTTCCGGTTTCGTCGCCAGGGCGGCCAGACCGGTGGCTGCCGCCGTCAGCACGGCCCCGGCTGCCAGTGCCGTCCAGTCGCTCACCGTCAGGGTCGCGATCGAACTGCTCATGGCCGCGGCGACGATAAAGAACAGCACGAACGGCAGCTGTTTCCGCAGCGGCGACAGTTCGTCCACACCCGTCCAGGTGAACGGCAACTGCTGCCGCAGCCATGGTTGCTCGTCCACACCCGTCACGACGGCTTCCCGTGTTGCCGTTGCCGCCACTGACTCCCCTATGCCTAGACTTCCCCAGCTTGTCCCCATGAATCCTACCGACGCTTTTTGGGGTGAAATTTCCGGCGGAACGCCGGCCCGCCCCGGAGCGGTGCCGGAGCGGGCCCGGAGCGGCGTCGGAGCTTAGCTTCGGCCCGGCCCGCGCTGGAAGAGGACGGCCGTGATGTCGTCGAGGACCACGGATTTTCCCCGCCGGTCGCACAATCTCTTGACGGCCGTGTCCGCGTTGTCCTGCGTCCGGCAATCGGTCATGGCGGTGGAGAGCAGGCCGAGGTCGCCGCCGTGGAGGTCGAGGAGGCCGTCGGTCGGAATCAGGACCGCGTCTCCGGGGGAGAGCGCGAAGGGGCGCTGCGTCCAGGTCGCGCCGGGGACCAGCCCCAACGGCGGGCCTGTGGGCGGCAGGCGCTCGACGGTGCTGTCGGCCCGGAGGATGTGGGTCAAGCCCTGTCCGGCGTCAGCATAGAGGCCGGTGCCGGTTGCCGGGTCGATCACGGCGTGGAAGACCGAAGCGAAGGACCCGGCGCGGGCCAGGGTCCCGTCCAGGCGGTCCGCTGCGTCCCGGAGGAGGCGGGACGGGTCCGCGTCCCAGCCGGCGTCGGCGAAGGCGGAACGCGCCGCCCCCGCCACGAGCCCGGGACCGACGCCCTTGCCCATGGCATCGCCGACGGTCATGCGGAAGTGCCCGGCCCCTGTGGTGCCGAGGTCGTAGAAGTCCCCGCTGAGCCCGAAGGCGGGATAGAAGCAGACTCCCAGCGAGTAGCCGGCAGGGGCCGGGGGAGTGACCGGCAGGAGCGCACGTTGGGTGCGGGCTCCTTGGTCGATGTCCCAGGACAGGTTCATCTCACGCTGGATGATCTGGGTCAGATCCTCCAGGATCTTTCGCTGTTCCGCACCGAAGGACCGGGGCGACTGGTCGATGATGCAGAACGTTCCGACATGGGTGCCGCCCGGTCCGGTGAGGGGGTGGCCGGCATAGAACTGAATGTGGGGGTCGCCCGTCACGAGCGGGTTGTGGCGGAAACGATCGTCGGTGAGGGCGTTCTCCACGATCAAGGTTTCGGAGGACTTGAGCGTCTCGGCGCAGAACGCATCGCCCCGGTCCGATTCGCGGGACAGCGGACCTACGAACGATTTCAGGTACTGGCGGTTCTCGGCGATCAGCGACACACTGGCTGCGCTGACCCCGAACAGGCTCTGCGCCAAACGCGTGATCCGGTCGAAGCGCTCCTCGGAAGGTGTGTCCAGCAGTCGGGTCCTGGACAGGTCCTCCAGCCGCGCCCATTCCGGGGCATTCGGACCCCGGAGGCTGCTGGGGGATGGGTGTTCCGTGCTTGTCATACTTCCTCCAACTTTGAGGGAGAAAACCCGCCACGGACCTACTCGTCAGAATAGACGGGTCATCCCGAAGCCACGGTGGGCGCTCAACCTCGAATGAGCTTACAGCCCATCGCAGGGTGCAGAGATGCGTCGTCCTCCCCGCACCGACAGGTCAGCAGATGACGAGGTGAAAGGGCGGTCCCGCTTCAGACCAGAATGGTCCCGGCCGCCCAGAGGCCGGCGACGGCACCGGTGATGAGAGCCGGGCGGTCCCAGGTGGAGACCACCCCCGTTGCCGGGCCGGGCAGGGCCGCAGCACGCCCCTCGTGCCAGGCGGTGACGACGGCGTCGCGGCCCGTTCTCGTCGGTGTGGTCCAGCTGCCGAACCGTCGGCCTTCTGCCCTGATCGCAACGGGGTAGTGCACCCGGACGTCGTAGACGGCCGGGTAAGGGATCCGGTGGTTGCGCAGAGGATTGACCAGTTCATAACCGTCCGTCAGGGTGCGGATGCACGGCCGCCACAGCGTGCAGTAGATGAGCCACGATGCCAGGAAGTGCCACGGTGCGGCTTCGACGCCGTCCCTCGTCTCCCCGACCAACAGCAAGGGGCCAAGGGACGCACCAACCCCGAGCCAGCAAAGAACGGCAAGCGGATGAGCGTACGCCGACCGGTGCGTGGTCACCACCGGCGACCACCTAGCAGCTCCGCCGGAACGACCGGCCCGCTGGTTCTGCGAGTTGTAGTCCGTTGTTCCCAATTGTTCCCCCACGTCTCTCCGGCCGTCGTCGTGTCCGAGAAACGTACCGCACTTGTGCCTCGCTGCGGGTGTGCAGCCCGTTCGGTCGGGCTCACCCGAAAGGGATGATGCGGCCACCCCGCCGCGCGCGCTGTAGTGATTCTGTAGGAGCCGGGAAGCTTCAAAGGGATGCGAGCCACCAGAGTCCGGTCCACCGCTGGACCGGCCGCCGGCTCGCCCCCGGGATCACCCGATGCGGGTGGTGACGCCCCGGCAGGCGACGTTCACACTTAGACGAGCGTGCCGGACAGGGCGCTCCAATCAGAACGGAGGAAAGCCAGTGACAACCACACCGGAGACTGAGGCCCACGGGCCGGTCGACTTTGTGCTCCTCGAGTTCCCCATGGCAGGACTGACCGGACGGGCGAGTGAAGAGCTCGTAAGGCTCGTGGAGCAGGGTGTGATCCGGCTCTTCGATCTCCTCGTCGTCATGAAGAACGATGACGGCACGGTCGAGGTGCTCGAACTCACCGACCCTGGCGGCCCCGCGGAGTCGTTCTCCTACTTCGACGGCGCGCAGTCCGGGCTGCTCGGCGAGGAGGAAATCGCCGAAGCAGCAAGCGCGATTCTGCCAGGGTCCCTCGCCGCGCTGATTGTCTACGAGAACATCTGGGCTGCACCCTTCGTAGCGGCGGTGCGCGACAGCGGCGGCGAGCTCGTCGCGAGCACGCGGATCCCCGCACCGGACGTGATGGCAGCGCTCGAGGCCCTTGAGTCCGTCGACGCCGCGCCGCCGGTCGCGGGCGCATAAGAACTAACGCAGACAAAGAGATGTGAGAGGAGAAGAATTATGGGACTTCTTGGGGGTATTGCCCGGACGGCGGTAGTCGCCGGGACGGCATCGGCGGTCAGCGGCCGCGTCCAGCGCAGGCAGGCTTCGAAGTTCGCGGAAAAGGACGCCGCGACCGCTGCGAAGCAGCAGGAGGCGTACGACGCGCAGATGGGCCAGCAGCAGGCTGCCTACCAGGAACCTGTTTACCAGCAGCAACCGCCTCCGCCTGCCGCCGGCGGAATCTCCAACGACGCGATCCAGCAGCTCAAAGAGCTCGCTGCGCTGAAGGAGCAGGGGATTCTCACGGAACAGGAGTTCGGGGTGCAGAAGGCGAAGATTCTCGGCGGCTAAGTCCGGCCGGCCCGCTCCACCCGACAAAAACACCCCCGCAGCTGCCGGGCAGGCGGCTGCGGGGGTGTTCCCGTGCGGGTTTCATTACTTGCCGCGGACCGGCTCCGGTCAGCTGACTTTGGTCTCGGCGAGGATGGCGTCGATCTGGGCGAGGGCCTGCATCATGCCCTCTTCCATGCCCATGGCGAGAACCTTCTCCAGCGCCTCCGCGGAGTCAAAGGTCGACACAATGGTCATCCGCGTGCGGTTGTCGATTGCCTCAAGTTCCATGACGGCGTGGCTGGTGCCCATCGAGAGGTCCGGATCGCCGTTCTCGTCGGCGAAGCCGTCGTCGAACTCCAGGCGGTGCGGAGCCTCGATGGCGGTGAACCGCCACCATCCCCGGCCCTTCTCGCCCTCGGGCCCGGTCATGTAATAGCTGGCCTTTCCGCCGGGCACGAAGTCGTGGCTGTCGAAGGTCGCGGGCCAGGTGGGCGGGCCCCACCAGCGTTCCAGCTTGCGCGGGTCTTCCCAGACCTGCCAGACACGCTCGACGCCGGCATTGAACTCGGCGACGACGGTGAAGCTCAGGGCTTCGGCATTCTTCTGCGAACTGATAACGGTCATGACGGAACTCCCTTACTATCCCTCTGCGAGAATGTCTGCGATCCGGTCAGCCCGCTGCCGCCAGATCGTTTCGTACTCATCGAGCAGCCGTCGGGCGCGTTGTAGGCCATCGTGGTGGGCCCGCACGATCTGCTCCCGTCCGCGCCGTTCCTTCGTCACGAGGGAGGCGCGCTCCAATACCGCCACGTGCTTCTGTACGGCGGCGAAACTCATGGCGTAGTGCTCCGCCAGCCCTGATACCGAATATTCTCCGGCCGTCACGCGGGTGACGATGTCCCGGCGGGTGGCATCGGCGAACGCCTGGAACAGGCGGTCAAGGTCTGCGTCTCGAAGCTGATCTACAACCATTTGGTTGTAGAATAGTCCGCCCGTTCCGCGGTGTCAACGGGTCATCGGTGGGCTACTTTGCCATCCCGGGGTGCACCGCCACGAACTCGATCGCGTTGGCGGGCTGGACGGTCCTTTTCGGCGCCCGGGAGTATCCCTTCGCGTCCAGGTGGTTCTCTGCCCGGTACACGGCTAGGGCCTCGTCGTAGAGGGTGTTGAGACGCTGGCCGGTGAACTCCTCCGTGGAGCCATCATTGAAAGTGACGGCAATGACGGTGCTGCCGGGGAAGTGCCTCTTCATGCGGATGAAGCCTTCGGCGTCCTGCTGGAGATTGATCAATGCGGTCCTGCCTTCGTATTGGGGACTTCCAGTCTCCCGCACGTTCCCCGGAACGCCCGCCCGGCGGGTCGTGACGGAGGGGAAGGCCCCTCGGGGAGGAGCCTTCCTTGGTTTCCGGTTAGACCTTCTCGCGGGTCCGGTCAGTCGTGGCCGGCTCCTCGACGGTGAATTCCCTGCTGCGGCGGGGGAAAGCCCAGAACTTGAAACCAGGCGATTCCACCCGGGGCTCCGGGCGCACAGTTGTTTCTTCTGGTTCCTTTGCTTCGTCCTTCTTGATGTCCCGCCGGAACTCCCTGTTGTACTGATAGCACATCACTGACCTCCTCATCGTGACTGCCTTTTAATCCTCCTCCCCATCCCGCCTCGCGTCGATACACTTCTTGACGAACCGGGGGAATGCCGGGGGAATTCGGATGCCCTTCCGGATCGGCCGCGGACCGGCTTTACTGAAACCAGCGACACATAATGGAGGGGGAACCATGAAGTCCAACGGATCACGGCTAATCGTGGCGGGCAGCCTTGCCTTGGCTGCGGCCATTTTTGTCCTGCCGGCACCGCTTTTCCAAGTGGCCACCGGCAGTGCCGATGCGGGGGCGACCGGTCTGTTTATCCTGGGGCTGGCGCTACTGGCAGGTGGACTCGGATTGCTCGGGGCCGGACTGTACCGCCGCTCGCGCGACTTGAAGACCGCGCGGACCTACGCCACCAGGGAGCCGTCCGCCCTGGACGAGGACCGGCCGGTCAACCCCTACGCGATCCCGAAGTCCTACGGCGCGCTACCTCCGCTGTCGTGACGCGGTCCGGCACTGGCGGTGCTACCGTCCGGCCGTATCCACCACGCAGAAGCGGTTGCCCTCGGGATCGGCCAGAATGACGTAGTCCGCGTCGGCCGGACGTTTGCTCCATTCCACACGGCTCGCGCCGAGCCGCAGGAGCCGGTCGACGTCGCGCTCCTGCTGTTCCGAATAGAGGTCGAGGTGGATTCGGGGCGGGACCTGGACCGTCGACGGGACGCGGTCCAGGGAGACGTTCGGGCCGCCCCCGTTCCGCGGCTCAAGGACGACGAAGTCCTCTTCGGGAGGCCGCCGCGGCACGTAGTCCAGGGCGGCAGTCCAGAAGTCCAGCTGGCGCTGGAGATCATCGACACGGATGACGATCGAGCCAATGCTGATCACGGGACGCGGCGCCCTAATCCCCGCCGAGGAGCCGGTCGGTGGCGGAGTCGGGCAGACCGTCGAAGTACTTCGCCAGGACCTCCTGGAAAACGCCCTGCCCGGGGTCCGCCCGCAGGAAGAGGGTCATCGAGGAGTGCAGCTTCCGTTCGTCGGTGCCGCCGAAGATCTGCCTCGCGGTGCGCCCTTCGAGACCGGCCACGGCACCGGCGCATTCGGCCAGCCGCGGACCCAACACGGGGTGGCCCAGATAAGCCTTCGCTTCATCGAGCGAGGTCACGGCATACTTCCGGGCCGTCGGGCTCTGCCCGAGCCCGGCGATCTGCGGGAACACAAACCACATCCAGTGGCTGCGCTTGGATCCCGCCCGGAGTTCGTCGAGGGCGTGCCCGTACGTGCCGCCCGCGTCCTGGGCTGTAACGAACCGTTCGAGATCGAAGGGATCCGCCGCAGCGTCCTCCCCGGTTCCGGGTGACGTCATTCCTCGAACCGTGCCGTCATGTCGGTATCGCCGGCGATGGAGGCCACGACGGCGGCCGCGACGTCGCGGATCTTCATGTTCCTATTGTTGGAGGTATTACGAAGGATCTTGAAGGCGGCTTCGCGCCCGCAGCGGTTCTGGGCCATGATCGCCCCGATCGCTATGTCGATGATGGTCCTCGACTGCATGGCGGCGGCAAGGTCATCACGGGAGTCGCTGAGCTGCGAGATCCGCAAGGCGAGCAGCAGGGCCCGGGACGCTTGGACGGCAAACAGATGTGCGTGCTCGACATCTTCGCTGGAGAATGCCTCGGTCCGCGGCGAGTGGAAGTTGACGACGGCGGAGCTGTCGCCGTCGAGCACAAGCGGGACCCGAAGCGTGCTGGCGGACCCCTCGCCGGTGCTGCCAGCATCGATGGAGGCCTGTTTCCGCCGGTGGACGGTAATCCCGCAGGACACCTCGGTGCCCGGGTGCGAGAGTTCCGCCGCCGCCAGGCTGGCCAGATCGGCCAGGAAATCGTCGACGCCGGACCCCGCCCGGGTGCTCTGCAGCAAAAGGCCCAGCAGTGTGCTGGCGCCGCCGCTGACGCCGCCTCTGATGCTGTGCGCCGTAGACGATACGGCACGGTCCTCACGCATTTGTTGCCCCCCAATTCCAAGCCGCACGCTGAGAAAACGGCGGCCTTCTCCCATCCTATTCCGGAGGATCCGCTGAGGGTAGCGAAGCGCCCTGCAGGATGTCCGTGGCAATGGTGTGGAGCTTCGTGTCCGTTGCCCTGGCGGCCAGATGAAGCAGCTCCATGGACTGCTCCCTGCTGCACCTGTTCTGAATCATGATGAGGGCGACGGCGGCGTCAATGATGGCGCGGGACTTCAAGGCGGACCGGAGATTCTCCGGGTAAATCTCCGGAGGGTGGACTTTGAGGGCCAGCCGTAAGATCCGGGAGATGGAGGCGGCGTGGCGCTCCACCTCCGCGACCGTCTCGCTGTCAAAAACGCCGCTCGTGCGGGCATAGCAGTTCAGGGCCGCCGCTGAACCCGGATCCGTGGCGATCGGCACGGCCAGCACCGACCGGATGCCCTCGCCGGACACCGTCGAGGCGTAGTGCGCCCAGCGGTCGTCAGCCGCCACGTCAGGAACCAGGACGGTGATTCCTTGCCGCAGCGCCGTCAGGCAAGGGCCGTCGTCGAACGTGTACTGCTTCTCGTCCAGCCGTTTCGCTTCCTCGCCGCTGCTGGCGACCGTGGCCGGGGAACCGTTCCGTTCCACCGTGATGGCACACAGCATGGGCTCCGGTCCGCCGAGGAGCGTCGCGGAGACGGTGGTCAAACCCAGAAGAAATTCAGTGAATCCCGGACTTTCCAGCAGGAGATCCTGCAGTTGCTCAGGGGTTGGAGATGCGCCGGTACCGGAAACCATGCCGGCCTCAATCCTACGAACGCCTGAACGTATGTGACGAGCCGGCTCAGCGGTGGCGGACTCTTGATCGCCCGCAACCCAAATAACTACTAACGACACTACGCCGTGCGGGGGGCGGTGAATATAGGCGCCCCCGGCCAGCCGCCGTATGCTTGACTCCTGCGGCGAAACTCGCCGGCTGGCGTGGCGCCGGTATGGAATTCTGAGGTGAAGATGAGCGTGGAACTGCCGCTGGCTGACGAGATCACCGCTGTTTTCGCCCGAGCCACCAAGCTGCTGCTGACCGAACAGACGGTGGCCCACGCCCTCCGGCTGATCACCGACGCCGCCACTGCGGCGATTCCCGGCGCGATCGGCGCCGGAGTCTCCCTGATCAACGATTCGGGCCTGCGGCAGACGACTGCCGCCTCCGACGCCGTCGTGGCGGAAGCCGATGCACTTCAGTACGAGCTGGGGGAAGGCCCGTGCATCACGGCCTGGGCGAGCGGGGAAACGGTCCTGGTCGAGGATCTGGCCTCCGACCGGCGCTGGAAGCGCTGGGCTCCCGCCGCTGCGTCCCTGGGAATTTCGTCCTCGGTAAGCTGCCCCCTGCTGTCCGGCGGTCTCGCCCTGGGAGCCGTCAAGGTCTATTCCGACGGCGGACAGTTCGCCGGCAACGGCACGGTCCGGTTGGCCGAACTCTTTGCCGAACAGGCGACGCTCTTTGTCATCCACTCGCACGCCCGCGAGGCTGCCCGGACGCTGAGCGACCGCCTGCAGGAATCGCTCGCGCAGCGGGACACCATCAGCATGGCCAAGGGCCTGCTGATGGCCCGGAACGGCACCAATGATGACGACGCATTCAGGGATTTGATGATGCTGTCGCGGCAGACAGGGAAGCCCCTGGCGCTGGTCGCGGCGGAACTGCTGGCTGCGGCCAGGACCTTCGAAAATTAAGCGCAGGACGACGGCATGGCCTTGGGCGACGAGGAGAGCGAACAGCGGCAGCGATTTGCCGAATCGCTGCGCCATGCCGACGTCAGCATTGAAGAGCTGTGGCTGCGGTACTTCACCCTCGGTGGCCACGCCGGGCAGTTCGAGGTTGAGGCGTACATTCACGGCGCCATTGCGCTGCCGGCCCTTCAGCGGGACATCCTCGCCCACGCACTGAACGAACGCCTCGATGAGCTGTACTCCCGGGCACCCCGGGCGCCGTACAGCGTCGATGTCCCCGACGACGGGCCCGACGACGGGCCCGACGACGGCCCCGACGACGAACCGGACGATGGGTCCGACGAAAAGCCCGACGACGAACCGGACGACGAGCGGGACGACGGGTCCGAAGAAAAGCCCCACGACGGCTGACGGCCGCCTTGCTAGAGTCAGCAATAGGGTGAGTGATCCGGGCCGGTCCGGCGCAGGTTAACGGGCCAAGGAAGGGGGTGGCATGTTCGCATTCTTCACCGACACAAGCCTGGTGGAAGCCGGTCTGCTGGCCGCGACGTTCGTCCTGTGTTCGCTGATCGGCATCGAACGCCAGGTCCGGCAGAAGAGCGCGGGCTACCGGACCCACGTGCTGGTGGGGCTCGGTTCGTGCGCCTTCACCCTCGTGTCCGCATACGGCTTCGCCTTTGTGACGGAGCCCGGCACCGTCGTGGACCCGTCCCGCATCGCGGCCCAGATCGTCAGCGGCATCGGCTTCCTGGGCGCCGGCGTCATCTTCAAGGGCCGGGACGTGGTCCGCGGCCTGACCACGGCCGCCACCATCTGGGTCTCTGCCGCCGTGGGCATGGCCTGCGGAGCCGGCATGGTCTCCCTGGGCGTCGTGCTGACGATCTTCCACCTCCTCACGCTGTTCGTGATTGCCCCGGCGGTCCGCAGGATTCCCTCCGTGGACAGAAACCGCGTCATGCACATCGATTACGTCGATGGCCAGGGCGTGTTGCGGCAGATCCTCGAAATCGCCACCACCATGGGGTTCAGTTCCTCGATCCTGCGCACCCGTAGGACCGGCGATGAGCAAAAGCCGATGGTCTCGATGGAAGTGCGGTTCTTCGGCCGCCACCCGCTGCGCAACCTGGTTCTTCCCCTGATGGATCTGCACGGCGTCGCCAGCGTGATTGTCCGGGGGACCGATTCGAGCGAGGATGACGACGACGACGAAGACGAAGACTGACGTGCTTCCCGGCAAGGATCCGCGCGGCGCCCCGTCAGCCTCGGTCGGCGCCTTCTGGCATTCGGTCGAGGCGGAGCAAATGCCACTGCCATGCGTCAAGTGCGACGAACATCCCGTCGACGAGATCATCTCCGGCGCGGTCGAAACTCATGTCCCGGGTCGGGTCGGTCAGCTGCCAGCGGTGACCACGCAGGTCCGGCCACGGTGCCCTCAGGTGACCTGCTGCGGGCGCGTCGCTCAGATTCACGACGATCAGCCACCGAGTGGCACCCTCCCAGGCCCAGACGACGAGGTTTTCGAAGCTGTTGTCGCCCGGCCACCCGGATCGTTCACACAATTGCCAGTGCCCGTCCCGAAAGGTCGGGTCGGAGACAGCCGCCAAGAGCCGGCGGTAGAACGCCGCGAGCTGGTCATCGACCGGCTCCGTGGGGAAACGACCGAGGAACACCGGAAGGCGTACCCTCCACCCCTGCAGCTGGCCGTGGTGAATGAGCCGTGCCCCTGTCTGGGTCAGTGCCGTCACCGCCGCAGCCTGTATTCGGCCGGCTCCGAACACCGTTGCGGCCCGTGGCTCGTCGTGATTCTCCACGAAGCGAACGAGGGCGTTCTGATACGTGTGCTCTGCCCGCAGGTGTAGCCGCACCTGTTCGGCGCTACCACCGAGAAGGCGGTCGTACAGAAGCTTGTCGTAGCAGTAGTCGAAGCCTTGCTGCATGAGGGACCACTCCAGATCCCAGTAGGCTTCGGCGAGGAATACGAAACCGGGGTGGGTTTCACGAACGGCGGTGATCACCGTCGGCCAGTACTCGGTGCTCGGTGCGGGCCCGACCCGGGCACCCCAGGTGCGGGCGAAAATGTCGTTCATGACCAACATCGCCATGTCGCAACGCACCCCGTCGCACTGATCGGCGATCGATCTCACCGTCTCCACCACCGCCGATCGCAGGGCCGGGTCGAAGGCGTTGAGCTGCACGACATCCGGCCACGCCGGGAAGTAGGGGTCCCGCCCGTTGGCGAACACCCGGCCGCCTACCTCGACGAAGGACGCCGGATCCAGGTCCCGATCCGCGGCGGTTCCCGGGACGAAGAGCTCGGGGTTCCCCGTCGTCCACGGATGATCCGGTGCGACATGGTTGGGCACGAAGTCCAGGATCAGCCGGACACCTCGCACCGCCAGCGCCTCCCGGGCGGCGGAAAGCCCGGCAGGTCCACCCAGGCGGTCATCAACCACATAGTCCCGGACGCAGTAGGGCGACCCGACGACATCCTCGGCACGCCAATCGGGAAGAGCGGCCTGGAAATCGGACCGCAGTGCCGGGTTTTCCAGTGCGATCCCGACTCCGGCCGGGCTGCGCCGCCAGACCCCCATCAACCACACCGAATCGAAACCCAGACCGGCAATCTCGTCCCAGTGCCGCCCCGGGGCGGAGCCAAGATCGATTCGGTTGCCTTCTGCGACGCTGATCGATTCGAGCCATGCCCAGGTGTTGATCTCGTAGATAAAGGGGTGGGCCACCGGTGGCGCCAGGCCAGGGGGCCAGGCCGGCATTACCTCGCCCGTCACGGCGCTCCCGCCGTTCATGGCTCTCCCGCCCGGGCCGGGCCACTCAGTCTCGTTTGGCATGGGTTCACGGTTCCCTTTCCGGCGGTGCTGTCGTGGTGGTCGGGTCCGGGTTCTCCCGGAACACCATCCGGTAGCTATGGCGGGGTGGGTCGAGGAGGAGGTCCGCTACCAGAGCGGTCCACCCGGTCTGGTGCATGGCACCCAGTCCGGCCCCGTTGTCGCCGTGAAAGTACTCGAAGAACAGCAGGTAGTCCTTCCATGCGGGATCGTTCTGCAGCAGGTCGACGCCACCATACACCGGTCTGCGTCCGTCCGGCCCAGGGAGCCAGATGCTCACCAGCCGGTCGGCAAGGTCACCGGCAATCTCCCGCAGGGTCAGGTGGTGACCGGACCGGGTGGGGTATTCGACGGTGAAGTCGGGACCGAAGAACTCGTCGTACTGCAGCAGGGACCGGATGACGAGGTAGTTGACAGGAATCCACACCGGCCCCCGCCAGTTGGAATTGCCGCCGTACATCGCGGTCCTCGACTCGGCGGGTTCGTACTGGATGGCCGCGGCGGGCATTCCCGGAACGGTGTAGGGGGTGTTGTGGCGCTTAGAGATCGATCGCAGGCCGTGGGGAGACAGGAAGGCCTCCTCGTCGAACAGGGTGGCGAACAGCCGGGCGAGTTGGTCCATCGGGACGACCGACAGCAGCGTCCGCCGGGAGCTCCCGGTGCCCCGGACCCGCCAGTCGAGGATCTGGTGCCGATCGGTCTGTTCCAACCGGCTGGCGAACCGCTTCCGCAGCCGGCGGATCCGCTCCGTGTTCTGGGTGGGGACCGCCACTGCGGGCAGTGCCGGAATCAGCCCGACGAGGGTCTGCACCTTGATCGGGACGGTGATCCCGGCGGGGTCGGTGAGCCGGTCGTAGAAGAAGCCGTCTTCGGTGTCATAGCAGCCTGAATCCTCCAGCGCGTCCATGATCAGCACCGTCTGTTCCAGGAATTTCACGACCATGTCCTCATAGACGTCATTGTGTTCGGCGAGTTTGGTGGCCAGGGTGAGCATAGCCACGGAGTAGTACGCCATCCAGGCGGTGCCGTCGGCCTGGTCCAGCCTGAAGCCGGGCGGGAGGTGCGAGCGGTCGATGGGGCTGATGTTGTCCAAACCCAAAAAGCCACCCCCGAAGAGGTTGTTCCCGTCGGGGTCCTGCCGGTTGAGCCACCAGGTGAAATTCAGCAGCAGCTTGTGGAACACCCGTTCGAGGAACTCCAGGTCGGTGCCGCCGTCGATAACGAACACCCGGATGGCGGCCAGCGCATGCACCGGCGGATTGACGTCGTCGAAGCTCCACTCATAAGCCGGGATCGCGCCGTTGGGATGCTGGAACCACTCCCGAAGGAGCACCAAGAGCTGGTATTTGGCGAACGCTGGATCCAAGTGCGCCCAGGTGACGGCGTGAAACGCCAGATCCCAGGCCGCGAACCACGGGTACTCCCACGGGTCGGGCATGGCAAGCACGTCGAACGAGTCCAGGTGCCGCCACCCCGTGTTCCGGCCGCTGCGATGCCCGGCCGGCGGCGGTGGTGCAGCGGGGTCGCCATCCAACCACCGGTTGACCCGGTACGGGTACATCTGCTTGCTCCAGACGAGCCCCGCGCAGGACTGGCGCATCACCCGCATCGGCTCGGCACCGATCTCAGCGGGGGCAATCGCGGCATAGAACTCGTCCGCTTCCCGTTCCCGGTCGGCCATGATGTCGTCGAAGTAAGAGTCGAACCACCTGGCACGGGGGACGGCCTGGTCCGGGGCCGGCCGGTGCAGCCGCAGCCGCAGCTCGACCCGACCCCCGCCCGGAACAGCCACCTGATACCACCAGGCTGCCTTCGTCCCCTGATGCTGAGGATTCACGGTGTCCGCGCCGGAGACCACGTGGTCGTTGATGCCGTCCTTCGGATAGGCGGTCCCCGGAGCCGCCCCGAACAGTCGGACCGTGTTTGTCTCGTTGTCGCAGAACAGGGCCTGCGGCAGCACGCCCTCCTTGGTGGGAGCGGCATCGAGCCGGTAGCCGGACAGCCGCGGGTGCTGGACGGCGACCCCGTCCCCGTCCAGGTACAACGACGGCGCCTCACCGCCCGAAACCCGCCACGTGTTGCGGAACCACAGGGTGGGCAGAACCGAAAGCACCGCTTCCTCGGGCGCATGGTTCTCGATGGTGATCCGGGCAAGCACCTCGGTCGGTGAGGCCTTCGCGTACGCGACATCCACGGACCAGTACCGGCCCCCTTCGAAAACCCCGGTATCCAGCAACTCGAACTCGGGTTCGTCCCGGGAACGACGGGCGTTCTCATCGATCAGTTGCTGATACGGAAACGCTGCCTGCGGATAGTGATACCGCCACCGCAGCCATGCATGGCTGGGCAACGCATCCGGGTACCACCAGTACTCCTTGACGTCCTCCCCGTGGTTGCCCTGGGGACCAGTCAGCCCGAACATCCGCTCTTTCAGGATCGGATCGGCCCCGTTCCACAGCGCCAGCCCCAGGCACAGGTCATGGTGGATATCGGACAGCCCCGCCATGCCGTCCTCGTTCCACCGGAAGGCACGGGACCGGGCGTGATCGTGCGGGAAATACTCCCACGCGTCGCCGTTGTCGCTGTAGTCCTCCCGAACCGTGCCCCAGGCCCGCTCCGACAGGTACGGCCCCCATTCGTACCAGGGATTCGCCTCGTACAGGACATCCTCGGCCGCGCCCGTGGCCTCGGCCAGCCGGGCATGTTCAGCCGTCACACGCTGAGGTGCCCCGGGCGGCATCTTGTCGTCGGTCATGACGTCCTCTCAGGAAGCGCTGACAGCCGGACTTCTCAAGACATGCCTTGATCGTGCCCATTGCCCTTGGTCCTGTCAACCTTCGACGGCGCCACGCACCGCGCCGGGCCATCCTCCATCCGGAACACTGAACTCCGCGCCGGGTTGACGGCGGTGCAAGGATGAGATCATGTCCTTCTTCGACGATCTTCCGGCCCCGCCGGAGCACCCGCGCCAGCCCTGCTGGCTGGCCCCGGACTGAGCCTCGGATGACAGGGACCAGCAGGGCGCTCGAGGGCGGCGTCGGGATCCGCGTGTTGCGAGCCTCTGACGCGGAACCCATGTGCGCCGCCTACCTGCGCAACCGCGAACACCTGGCGCCCTGGGAGCCGCTGCGGGCCGAGGAGTTCTTCACCGTTGACGGCCAGATGATGAGCGTCCAGTCCAAGCTGGCCCTGTTCATCGCGGGATCCGACGTTCCGTGGGTGCTGACGGACGGGGAAAAGATTGTGGGCGTGATGACACTCAGCGGCATCGTGCGCGGGCCGTTCCTCAGCGCCCACCTCGGGTACTGGGTGGACAAGGACTACACCGGGCGCGGGATCGGCTCCGCGGCGGTCGCCTTCGCCGTCGACGCGGCGCGGGACGAGCTGGGCCTGCACCGGCTGCAGGCCGCCACCCTCGAGCACAACGCCGCCTCACAGAAGATCCTCAAACGCTCGGGCTTCACGGAAATCGGCATGGCACCGGCCTATCTCAACATTGCCGGGGGCTGGCGGGACCACATCCTCTTCCAGCGCATCCTGTTCTGAGGCGCCGGATGCTGAGGCGCCGGACACTCGAGCGCCAGTTACCGAGACAACCCAAGGCGGGGTCACTCCGCGCCCGTCGCGCGCCCCGGAATGGGCGCGGAGTGACCCCGCGTTGCTGTTGGCTCCGAACACGGCGGAACCCGGGCGTGCGAGACTCTCTGGGTGACTGATGAATCGCTCGGGGCCCTGCACCACGTTGAACTGTGGGTCCCGCACCTGGGCCGCGCCAGGGACGAATGGGGCTGGCTCCTGGCCCGGCTGGGCTACCAGGGCTACCAGGACTGGCCGGACGGGTGCAGCTGGCGGCGGGGGCCGACGTACATCGTGGTCGAGGAATCCCCGGCCCTCAGCAGCCGGGCGCATGACCGGACGGCTCCCGGGCTCAACCATTTGGCGTTCAGCGCCGGGACCAGGCAGCAGGTCGACGCGCTCGCCGCGGCCGCCGTCGGGCACGGCTGGCGTGAGCTGTTCCCGGAGAAATATCCGCGCGCCGGCGGCCCGGACCACTTCGCGGCGTATCTGGTGAATTCCGACGGCTTCGAAGCCGAGCTGATCGCCACGGACTGATGCCCGCGTGGACGCCCGGACTAACGCCCGCGTGGACGCCTCGGCGCACTGCCCGGCGCACTGCGCAGGGCACCCCAGCGCACCATCCGCAGGATCCGGACCGGCGTGCCGGCCAGTTCGTGCACGGCGGTCGCCCCGTCAGGGACGAAGCCGTTGCGCCGGTAAAAGGCGAAGGCCCGGGGATTGTCCTCCGCAATCCAGAGGTACGCGCCGGCGTCGCCCACGGCCGCGTCCAGCAGCATCTGCCCTGCCCCCGAGCCGTAGTGGCTGGCGAGCACGTAGATGCCCTGCAGCTCCCAGGGCCGGGGTCCGTCGTCGTCGCGGCCGGCCCCCGCGCTCGCCCAGCCGATGATGTCCGTCCCTGCGCGGGCCACCCAGGTGTCCGAGGTGGCGGCGGCGATGATGGCGCGCCAGCGCTCCTCCCGCGGGCCCTGCCGCAGCCCCGCCAGAGTCCCGGCCGGCAGCAGATGGGCGTAACTCTCGCGCCAGGCCTGGAGGTGCACGCGCGCAATGCCGGCGGCGTCGTCCAGGACGGCGGCCCGGACGGTCAGCTCTGGTGTCATCCGCACAGCGTAATACGCATTTCTGCCCCACCCTTGGCAGCGATCCGGGTACTTTGAAGCCATGAGCATTTTTCTGGTCGGCGGCGGCCCGGACACCGTGTCGACTCCCGTGATCTTCGACCAGTTCACCGCGGAGGCCCGGCGCCGCACCGGCGGCAGCCGGCCGCCGCGGATCGCCATGGTGCTCGTTGACCACGAAGGCAGCGCCGAATACTTCCTCCCCGCCTACCTGGATCCCCTGCACCGCCGGACGCCGAGTGAGGTGACCACGGTCCTGCTCCGCCGCCACGGACACGTGGACCCCCGGGCGTTCGACGGCGTCGACGCGATCGTCGTCGGCGGCGGCCCCACCCCCGTCTACGCCGAGGGCCTGCAGACTGCCGCGCCCGCCATCCGCCAGGCAGTGGCCGCGGGCGCCTCGTATCTGGGCTTCTCCGCCGGAGCCATGATTGCGCCGGAGCGGGCGATTGTCGGCGGCTACCGGATCCGCGGCGTCGAGGTGTGCCCCGAGGAAGCGTCCGAGGGGCTCGGGGAGGTGGAGCTGCGCGCGGGTCTGGGCCTTGTCTCTTTCGCCGTCGACGTCCACGCCGCGCAGGCCGGTACGCTGGGCCGTGCGGTCGCCGCCGTCGTGCATGGCTTGGTGGACAGAGCGGTGGCTGTCGACGAGAACACGGCGCTGGTGCTGCCGCATGCGGACCCGGGGGAGCAGCGGGTGATCGGGACCAACAACTGCTGGCTGGTCCGCGGTCCCGGACCCAAAGCCACGGTCTCGGTCCTTGGCAGCGTTATTACTCGCGGGTAACATAGTCCCCATGCATCTGCTCCTTCGCACGCTTGTCCTGCTCTTCACGTCCGCCCGCCGCTCCCCGCTGAGCATCTGGGACACGTCGTCGCTGCCGCTGAAGGTCCTGCCGACCGACATCGACATCGCGATGCATGTCAACAACGGCATGTATTTCTCGCTGATGGACCTCGGCCGGTTCGACCTGATGGCCCGCAGCGGAACCTGGAAGACCATGCGCCGCCGGGGATGGAGCCCGGTGGCGGCGGGGGAGACCATCGCCTTCCGCCGGTCGCTGCAGCTGTGGCAGCGGTACACGATCGAAACGAAGATCATCGGCCTGGACGAGAAAGCCATCTACTTCGAGCAGCGCATGGTGGTGGACGGGGAAATATATGCCCGTGCCTTCATCGCCACCCGCCTGGTCTGCAAGGGCAAGCCGGTCAGCCAGGAGGACATCCTCCGTGAGTGCGGAGCGCCGCCGGCGGACCTGGTACTGCCCGAATGGATCCACGAATGGCGCGAAACCAATGCCCTCCCCGGCGCGCGGCGCCCGGCGCCGCACGTCTGGGCCTGAGTCGGTCTGGGCCTGAGCGGTCTAGCCGTAGGTTCCGACGTCGCGCCGGCTCAGCGCTGCGGCGCTGAGCGCCACGAGAACGGCGGAAATGCCCCACAGCCAGCCGCCGGCCGCCCAGTCCGCCCCGTTGGCCAGCGGGTTGTTGCCGTACGCCCAGCTGTAGGGCGAGAGGTTCAGGAGCCAGTCGACATCCCCGCTTTGCCGGCCCACGGCGTTGAACACATAGCCCAGGACGCCGACGCCGGCGCCGGCAGCCAGCCCGTAGGTCTTCCGCCCCGTCACGGCGCCGGCGAACAGCGCCGTGCTGCCCGAGAGCATGGTCAGCCCTGCGAACAGCACCGAGGCGCCGAAAAGGTTTTCCGGCCGGATGTTCAGCTGTGCTGAATCGGTCAGCAGCCGGATCAGCACGAATACCAGGGCCACGAGCAGCAGCACGCGCAGCAGCATGGCCAAGGCCCGCTCCAGGACCACCTGCGTCCGGGTCACGCCGTGCGCCAGGGTGAGTTCCAGCTGGCCCGATTCCTCGTCCCCGCCGACCGCCGCAGCCCCCCACGCCACTGCGGCGATGGTCATCAGCAGGAAGCCGATCAGCCCGAACATGGTGGCCTGGGTGTAGCCCGGTCCCGAGGTGATCTGGTCGTAGTTGAGGGCCTTGATCATCTCCGGCGGGAAGGCATCCATCACGGCCTGCATCTCCGGGCTTCCGCCGACGGAGGGATAGAGCGGCAGGTAGATGAAGATCGTGGCGGCGAGCCCTGCCGCCCACCCGAGCGTGGAACGCCAGGAGTCCACAAACGCCCGTGTGAACAGCGGCAGCGGCTTGCTCATGCGCCGTGTCCTTTCCGGCTGCGGCGTCCCCCGCGGTTCGTGCCGCCATTGCCGTTGCCGCGGATGGTGCCGTAGAGCTCCAGGACGGATTCCTCGAGGTCCGGCTCCTCCAGCACGAGGTCGGTGAGCTGGAGGGTGGCCAGGACCCGGAGCAGCGGCTGGATCGCGCCGCCCAGCGTGGCGGACAGCCCGACGCCGTCGCCCGCCGGGAGCACCTCGAGGTGCCCGATCCCGGGCACCCCGGCCAGCAGCGCGCCGGCGTCGGCCGCCGAAATCCCGGCGGCGGTGAACCGCACGTGCCGGACCGCGCCTTCCCGGAGGCTGTCCACGGTGGCGACGGTAATAATGCGGCCGTCGCGGAGAATCGCGACCTGGTCGGCGGCCTGCTGGACTTCGCTGAGCACATGGGAACTGAGGAACACCGTCTGCCCGTTGGCCTGGGCCTCGCGGACCATGGTGAGGAATTCCTGCTGGACCAGAGGGTCCAGCCCGCTCGTCGGCTCGTCCAGCACGAGGAGCTCGGGATCATGCATAAAGGCCTGGACGAGCCCCAGCTTCTGCTTGTTGCCCTTGGAGAGCTTGCGGGTGTGGCGGTCCAGATCCAGGCCCAGCCGTTCGGCCAGGGCATCGACCCGGCCCGGGCGGACGGGGCCGCTGATGTCGGCGTAATGGGACAGCAGCCTGCGGCCGGTGATCCGCCCCTCCAGGAACAGTTCGCCGGGCAGGTAACCAATCCGGCGCCGGAGCGCCGGGCCCGCGGTCCGGGGGTTCTGGCCCAGCACCGTCAACGTGCCGGCGTTCGGCCGGATGATGTCCAGCAGGCACCGCATGACGGTCGTCTTGCCGGCACCGTTGGGCCCGATCACGCCAAAGACGGAGCCCTTCTCGATGCCGAAGCTGACGCCGTGCAGGACTTCACGACTGCCGAACTTCTTGACCAGGGAATCGACCGTGATGGCCTGGCTGGCGGCGTTATCCGGGTCCGGGGGCATGGCGCCGATGGTAGGCCGCGGCCGCCGTGGAGGCTAGGGTCCTAGGGCCCCGGGCCGGATGGCACGGGGCGGGGGAGGGCCGTCACATGGATGTGCCAACAGCGAAATGCAGGGGACAAGCCGGGGCTGCTCGCGTACCGTTGACCCATGGCTACCGTAGACATTACAGGTGAACAGTTCGCATCTACCGTCGAGGACAATGACATTGTCCTCGTTGATTTCTGGGCCGAATGGTGCGGCCCGTGCAAGCAGTTCGGCCCCACATACGCCGCAGTGTCCGAGAAGCACCAGGACGTCGTCTTCTCCAAGGTGGACACCGAGGCCGAGCAGCAGCTCGCGGCCGAGGCCGGCATTACGTCCATCCCGACGCTGATGGCGTTCCGCGAGAAGGTGCTCGTGTTCTCCCAGCCGGGCGCGCTGAATGCCCAGCAGCTGGAGCAGGTCGTGGACGCCGTCAAGGCCCTCGACATGGAGGAAGTCCACGCGCACGTGGCCCGGTCCCAGGCCGAGGCCGCCGCCGCGTCCGGCAAGCAGGACGGCAGCCAGATCCCGGAGGCCTAAGCGCCACCGCTCTCCGGGAAACAGCAACTCACCGGCAAACAGCAACGCGGGGTCACTCCGCGCCCATAATCTTCGGATTTAGGGGCGCGGAGCGACCCCGCGTTGCTTTGTTCCGTCGTGGTTCCGGGTCCGGCTAGAGCTTTACGAGTTTGACCGGCTCGGCCAGCAGGGCGCTGAGGGATTCGTTGAGGTCCTGGACCGCGGTGCCTTTGGAGTGCTTGTCCAGGTCCTCCTGCGAGGCCCACCGCTCGGTCAGGACCAGTTTGTCCTCGCTGGCCTCGGTGAGCTCGTAGCGGATGCAGCCGGGCTCGTTGACCACCTCGTCAATCGCGATCTCCAGCGCGAGCTTCACACGGAAGAACTCGCCGTCGTTGGGGATGAAGATGGCCTGAAGGTCAATGGGTGCGCTCATGGTTTTTACAATACCGGGCGGGGGCCATGTGTCCCGAAGATTTCGTAGGACATCCAAGCTTTACTCTTCTTTTGGGGGCCGAGTGTTGGTAGCGTCACATCATGCTTGCATACACAGCCGGGGACACTGACGTCCCGCTGCTCGAGGAAACCATCGGCGACAATTTCGAACGGGTCGTGGCCCGGTTCCCCTACCATGACGCCCTGATCGAGGCCGCGGCGGTGCCGGGGGAAGAGGCCCGGCGCTGGAGCTACACCAAGCTGAACGACGACGTCGACCGCGTAGCACGCGCGCTGCTGGCCCTGGGCGTGGCCAAGGGGGACCGGATCGGCATCTGGAGCCCGAACTGCGCCGAGTGGACCATCCTGCAGTACGCGACGGCCAAGGTCGGGGCGATCCTGGTCAACGTCAATCCCGCGTACCGCAGCCACGAGCTGGAATTCGTGGTCAAGCAGAACGGCATGCGGATGCTGGTCGCGGCGCCATCGGACCGCAACAGCGACTACACCGTCATGGCCCGGCAGGCGCTTGCCGAATGCCCGGAGCTGCGCGAACTCGTGTTCCTGCCCGACGCCGGCCTGCCCGGCCTCATCGCCGGCGTCCCCGAAACCCCGGCGGAGCGCACCTTCGCGGAGCTGCTCAAGCGGGCCGACGACGTCGCGCACGCCGCGCTGAAGGCGCGCATGGCCGAGCTGGACCCCTACGACGCGATCAACCTGCAGTACACCTCCGGGACCACCGGGTTCCCCAAGGGGGCCACGCTCTCGCACCACAACATCCTGAACAACGGCTACTCGATCGGCGAGCTGATGGGGTACACCGAGCACGACCGGGTGGTGCTGCCGGTGCCGTTCTACCACTGCTTCGGCATGGTGATCGGAAACCTGGCCGCTCTCAGTCACGGCTGCGCCACCATCATCCCGGGCCGGGGGTTCACGCCCGCCGCCGCCTTGGAGGCCGTGCAGGACTTCGGCGGGACGTCGCTGTACGGCGTGCCCACGATGTTCATCGCCGAACTCGCGCTGCCGGACTTTTCCTCCTACGACCTCTCCACCCTGCGCACCGGGGTGATGGCGGGCTCGCTGTGTCCCATCGAGGTGATGAACCGCGTCATCGCGGAGATGAACATGACCGATGTGGTCATCTGCTACGGCATGACCGAGACCTCGCCGGTGTCCACCATGACCCGCAGTGTGGACACGATGGCGCAGCGCACCCAGAGCGTGGGCCGGACCATGCCGCAGCTGGAGAGCCAGGTGGTGGACCCGATGACCGGTGACGTGATGCAGCGCGGCGAGATCGGCGAACTGTGCACCCGCGGATACTCCGTCATGAAGGGCTACTGGAACCAGCCGGACAAGACCGCCGAGGCGATCGACGCCGACGGCTGGATGCACACCGGGGACCTGGCCCGGATGGACGAGGACGGCTACATCGTTATCGAGGGCCGGATCAAGGACATGGTGATCCGGGGCGGCGAGAACGTCTATCCCCGCGAGATCGAGGAGTTCCTGTACACCCACCCGGACATCCAGGACGTGCAGGTGATCGGCGTGCCGGACGCCAAGTACGGCGAGGAGCTGATGGCCTGCGTCATCCTCAAACCGGGTGCCGCCCCGCTGGATGCCGGCAGCCTGGCCGAGTTCTGCCGCGGCAAGCTGGCGCACTACAAGATCCCGCGGTACGTGGACGTGCGCGAGGACTTCCCGATGACGGTTTCCGGCAAGATCCGCAAGGTGGACATGCGGCAGGAAGCGGTGGCCCGGCTGGGCCTCTAGTGCGTGTTCCGGTGGACGGTCCGGATGCCCACGGCAAGCCCGACGGCGGCTGTCACGCCGGCGGCGGCCAACCCGAGCAGCGTGTCCACGCCCACCGCCCCGGCGAAGAGTTCGCGCTCGGCGTTTACAAGGTACGTCAGGGGATTGAACAGGCTGGCCGCCTGCATCCAGTCCGGCCCGGCCTCGATGGGCAGCATAATGCCGGACAGGATCATGAGCGGAAACAGGAGGGTCTGCTGGACGGCCCAGAATATCCACTCCTTGCTCTGCGAGACCAGGGCCAGTGAATAGGACAGCGCTCCGAGTCCGATGCCGAAAATTCCCAGGATGACCAGCCCGAACAGCACGTGAAGCGGGTAGAAGACGAATCCGAAGGGGACGCACACCAGGGCGATCAGGAGGCCCTGCACCACCAGCGGCGCCCACTCCTTGAGCGCCCGGCCGATCATCAGCGAGGAACGGGACAGCGGTGTGGCCAGGATCCGTTCGTAGGAACCGGTCATGAGCTCGTACTGCAGGTTGGAGCCGGTCATGGACGTGCCGAACAGAGCGATCATGACCACGACGCCGGGCAGGAACCACTGCAGCGTCGACTGGCCCCCGAAGGCCGGTGCCCCCACAGCGGATCCGAGAAGAGGTCCGAAGAGGGCGAGAAAGATCAGCGGCTGGAGCAGGGAAAAGACCAGCGAAAAGGGGTCCCGCAGCGGAAGCAGCATCTCGCGCAGGAAGACGTACCAGATGTCCCGCAGGAGCTGCATAGTCCCGGGCTGCTTCACATCGGCGTCGGGCCGCGGGCCGGTCCCGGGCATCAGACCTTCGCCCCTTCCCGCAGGCTGCGCCCGGTCAGTTCGAGGAACACGTCATCGAGGGTCGGCGGCTTCAGTTCCAGGGACAGCGCGGGTGCTCCGGCGTCGTGCATTTGCCGCAGCAGGTCCGGGGCCAGCCGGGAGCCGTGCGTGAGCCGCAGTCGGAACCGGACTACGCCGTCGACCTCGGATTCGTCGAGTCCGCCGTCCGCGGCGGTCCGCTCCAGCAGTCCCCGCACCGCGGCTGCCGACCCCGCGGCCACTTCCACGGCCAGCAGGTCTCCGGCCAGATCCGCCTTGAGCCGTGCGGGAGTGTCGTCGGCGATGATGGTGCCGTGGTCGATCACGACCACCCGCTCGGACATGGCATCCGCCTCATCCATGTAATGGGTGGTCAGCACGATGGTGGTTCCGTGCTCGGCACGCATGCGCATGATGTGCTCCCAGAGATTGGCCCTGTTCTGCGGGTCCATGCCGGTGGACGGTTCGTCGAGGAACAACAGCCGGGGTGAATGCATCAGCCCCAGGGCCACGTCCATCCGCCGCCGCTGGCCGCCGGAGAGCTTGATGACGGTGCGTTTCGCGAGCTCGGTGAGGTCCAGGGACTTGAGCAGCTCATCGGCACGGGCCAGCGCGTCGGCGCTGTTCATGCCGTAGAAGCGGCCCTGCATGACCATCTCGTCGATGACCCGGAAGCTGTGGCCGCCGCCGTTGCCCTGTCCGATGTAGCCGATCCTGGCCCGCACGCCGGCAGGATCCGTTGCGAGGTCCAGGCCCGCCACTCTGGCGGTGCCGGACGTCGGCTTCAGCAGGGTTGTCAGCATACGAAGCGTGGTGGACTTTCCCGCGCCGTTCGGGCCGAGGAAGGCCACGAGTTCGCCGGGGGCCACGTCAAGGTCGATGCCCTTGACCGCCTCGACGGTGTCCTTCTTGACGACGAAGTTTTTCGTGAGCTTATGGGTGTGGATCACTGGTACTCCGGGAAGGTGAGGCCCGGGCGCCCGGGGCTGCCGGGCGCCATGCCGCCACGCTATACCCAACCGGCAGGGCCGTCCACAGGGGTGTTAGCCGAGCTCCACGAGCATGTCGACGGTGTCGGGGAGGGTCTCGAACACACCCAGGTCCGAGGTGATCTCTCACCACACCACCGGCGGTGTGGTGATCGGCGTTCCCTCAGCCGTCCCCTCACCCGGGGCCTCAGCCGGGGCCTCAGCCGGGGCCCCGGCCGGGGCCGACGACGCGGTTGCGGCTGCGGTGGACGGGGTAGTTGCCGCGGTCGGGGATGTGGCGGTGGTCGCGGGTGCGGAGCATGCGGCGAGGGCGATCGCGGCCGTGGAGACGAGGGCGATGAGGGACGGGGATTTCTTCATCATTTCCTAAGCGTTTTCGATGGCCATGGTCGAGGACAGCTCGCGGTGGGCATCAACCTGGTCCAGCAGAAGCTGGGCCTTACGCTCGACGCCGGTGACGACATCCGCTCCGGCGACGAAACGCAGCGGCGGGGTCTCCAGGGCGGCGATCGTGACAAGGGCTGCGCCGAGCTTGGCGGGGTCTCCGCCCTGCTGGCCGTTCATGCTCTTCCAGGCGGCGATCGTCCGGGCGGTGCGCTCGGCGTAGTCGTCGATGGACAGTTCGGGCCAAATGGAAGACGCGCCCTCGACCAGGAGTTCGGTGCGGAAGAAGCCGGGTTCGACGATGGTGGTGTGGATGCCGTAGGGCTGGATGTCGTACTGGAGGGACTCCATCCAGCCTTCGAGGGCGAACTTCGATGCGGCGTAGGCGGCGCAGAACTCCTGGCCGATGATGCCGGCGGCAGAGGTGATGGTGATGACGTGTCCGCCGCGCTGCTTGCGCATTACCGGCAGGATCGCGCGGGTGACGTTCAGCGGGCCGAAGAAGTTGGTCTCCATCTGCCTGCGGAAATGCTCGTCGCTGATCTCCTCGAAGTATCCGGCGTAAAAGTTGCCGGCGTTGTTGACGAGAACGTCAATGCTTCCAAAGCGTCCGACGGCGGCTTCCGCGGCGGCCGCCGCGGCTGCGGCGTCGGTGATGTCCAGGGACAGGGCGAGAAGGTTTTCGTGTTCTCCGAGAGCCGCGGTGACCTTGGGGGCGTCGCGGGCGGTGCCGACGACGCGGTGGCCGGCGTCGAGGGCGGCCCTGGCCAGGTCGACGCCCATGCCGCGGGCGGCTCCGGTTATGAACCAAACGTTGGTCATGATGATGCCTTTCTCGAGTCCAAGCCGCCCGTTCGGGGCGGCTGATGTTTCAAGTCAACCGGCCGGCGCGGGGGCTAGCGAGACCCTATCTAGAGGTTCCCTGACAGGGACCCGCTACCGGGCGCGGGGTGGAGTACCTTCGATTTCATGGACTCCCAGGACGACCTCAGCAAGTTCCTCATCTCCCGCCGGGCCAAGCTCGACCTGGAACAAGCCGGGCTGCCGGACTACGGCGGACGGCGCCGCGTTCCCGGCCTGCGACGAGAAGAAGTTGCCCTCCTGGCCGGCATGAGCTCCGAATACTACAAACGCCTGGAACGCGGCAACGCCAAGGGGGTGTCGGAGGCGGTGGTCGAAGGCGTCAGCCGGGCCCTCCAGCTGGACGAGGCCGAACGCTCGTATCTCTACGAGCTCATCCGCTCAGCCAATGCCGGAGCCCATCCAGGGCGCGGGCGCCCGACCCGCAAAACGCAGGTCAGCTCCAGCCTGCAGCAGACCATCGACGCAATGTCGACCGTCCCGGTGTTCGTGCAGAACGGCCGGCTTGACGCAGTCGCCACCAACCGTCTCGGGAGGGCCCTGTTCTCGGAGATGTTCGACGGATCCCTCCAGCCGGTGAACGCCGCGCGCTTTGTCTTCCTGGATGCCAGGGCACAGTCGTTTTACCAGGACTGGGAAGCCAACACCCGCCAGATTGTCGCACTCCTCCGGGCCGAAGCTGGCCGTGCCCCCTACGACCGCCAGCTCAGCGACCTCGTCGGGGAACTTTCAACCCGCAGTGACCTCTTCCGGAAACTCTGGGGAGCGCACGACGTCCGCGAACACCGGACCGGCATCAAGAGCATCCACCACCCTGTCGTTGGCGACCTCGACCTGAGCTACCTCGCGCTGGACCTCGCGTCCGACCGCACCCTGCAGATGCTGGTGTTCTCCGCGGAACCAGGATCCGCGTCCCACGACGGGCTGCAGCTGCTGGCCAACTGGGCAGACACGCACAACGCCGGGTTCAAAGCCAACGACTCGGCAACCACTAACCTCATCAACGGAAATTGATGCTGCGACGATGGCTGGAAACCGCCAGATGCTAGTGGCCGCGGTGGTCCTGGATGGTCATCCGCGGGCCGAAGGTGGGTTTGCGGAAGCCGCTGAGGCCGATCATCCGGACCACGCGCTGCCGGTGCCCGGCCCACGGGGCCAGTAGCCGGAGCATCCCGGCGTCGTCGGTCCGGCGCCCGGTCAGCGCCGCCCCCACATACGCCGCCAGGTGGTAGTCGCCCACCGCAATCGAGTCCGGGCAGCCGTGCGTGCGCTGCATGACTTCGGCCGCGGTCCACACACCGATGCCGGGGATGGTCTGCAGCTTCGCGGAGGCCTCCGCGGCCGGGAGCGCCGCCAGCCGTTCCAGCGCGGCGGCGGAGCGCAGCGCGCGCATGACGGTCGCTGAGCGCTGCGGGCCCACTCCGGCCTTGTGCCATTCCCAGGACGGGATGCGCAGCCACTGTTCGGGCGTGGGCTGCACCAGCAGGTTCGCCGGCGCAACGCTGCCGGCGCCGGGGGCCTGGGTGCCGAAGCGGTACATCAGGTAGCGGTAGCCGCGCCGGGCCTCGATCACGGTGACCTTCTGCTCCAGGATCGTGGGCACGAGGGAATCGACCAGGCGGCCGGTGGCGGGCAGCCGGACGGCGGGGTTCCGGCGTCGGGCCTCAACCACCATCCGGGGGAGCGTGGCGTGGAACGCGGGCTCATCGAAGGCGGACCAGTCGTCGTCGCGGCCCAGCATCCGCGGCGCGGACGCGGCGGCATCGGCCGCACCCGGCCCCCAGGCCTGGATCTCGACGGCGGGACCCGCCGGCGGGCAGTCCGACGGATAAGCCACCGTCAGCCGGAGCGTGGCCGGACCCGACGGCGTGGTGAACGCCATCCAGAGGCCGTCCGCGGCCGTGCGGATGGACGGGTCGCCGTGGCCCCGCAGCAGCGTCCCGATGGTCTGCATCAGGTCGAAGGGGCCGCCCGGGAGCCAGCGCAGGGAGGCGTCCGCCGCGGCGGCTACGCCGGCGGGGACGTCTGCAATGGTCATCCGACCATGATTCCACGAACGCCTGACAGCGGCCGCCGCTGCCCCCACCACCTGCCCACGGAAAGCATGGGCCGGACGGCCCTTAGCCCCGGGGTTGAGCGGTACTAGACTCCGGCTGTGGCGTGGGCGCCCGCGCCTCGCATTTGGCCCAAATCCCTATTCTAAGGAGAGCGTGATGGCTGGTGGAGTAGTACATTTCGAGATCCCCGCGGACGACGAGAACCGCGCGCGGGAGTTCTACAGGTCGGCGTTCGGCTGGAGAATCGATGCCATGCCGGAGATGAGTTACGCCATGCTCATGACGACGCCGACGGATGAGACGGGCATGCCCTCCGTACCGGGCTCCATCAACGGCGGCATGTTCCGCCGCGAGGGCGAACTCACCTCCCCCGTTGTCACGGTGGACGTGGAGGACATCGACGCCGCGCTGGAGAAGATCAACGCCCTGGGCGGCAGCACTGTCCAGCCGCGGCAGGAGGTCGGCACCATGGGCTGGGCCGCCTATTTCCGGGACACCGAAGGCAACATCATCGGCCTGTGGCAGAACGCTGCGCCGGAGGGAGGCGCCGCCGCAGGGACGACCGCGGCGAACGACATCGGCGCCTAAGGCACGCGGGCCCGCCGGCCCGCCGGCCTCAGTGGATCCCCGTGCTGAACCGGAGGGCCACGACCGCCTCCGGGCCGCCCCGCCGCGCCCGGGACCGCCCCATGCGGCCGGAGACGGTAACTTTGTACCTATGAAGTACGCCCAGTCCGTTCTGGACCTCATCGGCAATACGCCGCTCGTCAAACTGCACCACGTCACCGACGGCATCGGGGCCACGGTCCTGGTGAAGCTGGAATACCTGAACCCCGGCGGTTCCATCAAGGACCGCATCGCGGTGAAGATGATCGAGGAGGCCGAACGCACCGGCAAGCTCCTGCCCGGCGGCACCATCGTGGAACCCACCTCCGGCAACACCGGCGTCGGCCTGGCCCTCGTGGCCCAGCAGAAGGGCTACCGCTGCATCTTCGTGGTGCCGGACAAGGTCGGCGAGGACAAGCGCGCCGTGCTCCAGGCCTACGGCGCCGAGGTCGTGGTGACGCCCACCGCCGTCCCGCCCGACAGCCCGCAGAGCTACTACGGCGTCTCGGACCGGCTCGTCACCGAGATCCCCGGCGCCTACAAGCCCGACCAGTTCTCCAACCCGGCCGCCCCGGCCAGCCACTACGAAACCACCGGCCCGGAAATCTGGCGCGACACGGACGGCCGGATCACACACTGCGTGATCGGCGCCGGCACCGGCGGCACCATCACCGGCACCGGCCGGTTCCTCAAGGAGGTCTCCGCCCACCGCGCGGAGGCCGACGGCGGCGTGGTCAAGATCATCGGCGCGGACCCGGCAGGTTCGGTCTACTCCGGCGGCACCGGCCGGCCGTACTTCGTCGAGGGTGTCGGCGAGGACATGTGGCCCGCCAACTACGACAAGTCCGTCCCGGACGACGTCATCGCCGTCAGTGACGCAGACTCCTTCGAGATGACGCGGCGGCTGGCCCGCGAGGAAGGCCTGCTCGTGGGCGGGTCCTCCGGCATGGCCGTCGTCGCCGCCCTGCGGGTCGCCAAGGACCTGCCGGACGACGCCGTCGTCGTCGTGATCCTGCCGGACTCCGGCCGCGGCTACCTGGCCAAGATCTTCAACGACCAGTGGATGCGCTCCTACGGCTTCCTGGCCAGCGGCGACGACGCCTCCGTGGGCGAGATCCTCAAGGCCAAGACCGGGGAGCTGCCGGACCTGGTGCACATCCACCCGAACGAGAGCGTCCGCGACGTCATCAACATCATGAACGAGTTCGGCGTCTCCCACATCCCGGTGCTCTCCCAGGAACCGCCCGTGGTGATGGGCGAGGTCCTCGGCGCCGTCGACGAGCGCACCCTGACCGCCAAGCTGTTCCGCGGCGAGGCCAAACTCTCGGACAAGATCTCCGAACACATGGAGGCCCGGCTGCCGGTGATCGGATCGCTCGAATCGATCCAGACGGCCCGCGAACTCCTCTCCGACGCGGACACCCTCATGGTGACGTTCGTCGGAGCTCCGGTGGGGATCCTGACCCGCCACGACCTCCTCGCCTACCTGAGCAACTGAAGCCACTGACGCCCGCAACTGACCTCAGCAACTGACCCGGCAGCCGGACCGCCCTTCCGGGGGCGCCGGCCGCCGGCCGAAAGGAACGCACATGTCTTTGCCAGAAAGCTCCGCCGCACCCACCACCGGCTTCAACACCCGCGCCGTGCACGCCGGCCAGGAGTTCGAGCCGCGCACCGGCGCCGTCGTGCCGCCCGTGCACTTCTCCACCACCTACGCCCAGGAAGCGATCGGCGTGCTGCGGGCCGGCTACGAATACGGCCGGGGCACCAACCCCACCCGCGACTCGCTGCAGGAACAGCTCGCCGCCCTTGAGGGCGGGACCGCCGCGTTCTCCTTCAGCTCCGGCCTCGCCGCCGAGGACTCGATGATCCGCGCGCTCACCCGCCCGGGGGACCACATCGTGCTCGGCAATGACGCCTACGGCGGCACCTACCGGCTGATCGCCCGGGTGCTGGGGGAGTGGGGCATCGGCAACACCCCGGTGGACATGTCCAACCTTGAGGCCGTCGCGACGGCCGTGGCGGCGGGTGGTTCAAACGGGGGCAAGACCCGCCTCGTGTGGGTGGAGACGCCGTCGAACCCGATGATGAAGATCACCGACATCGCGGCCCTCGCCAAGCTGGCGCACGACGCCGGCGCCCTCCTCGTGGTGGACAACACCTTCGCCTCGCCGTACCTGCAGACCCCGCTGGCCCTCGGCGCCGACATCGTGGTGCACTCCACCACCAAGTACATCGGCGGGCACTCCGACGTCGTCGGCGGCGCCATCATCGTCAACGACGCGGAGCTGGCCGAGAAGATCGGCTTCGTGCAGTTCGCCGTCGGCGCCATCTCCGGCCCGATGGACGCCTTCCTGACCACCCGCGGCCTCAAGACCCTCGGCGTCCGCATGGACCGGCACAGCGACAACGCGCAGGCCGTGGCCGAATGGCTGCTGCAGCGCCCCGAGGTCGAGGCCGTGCTGTACCCGGGCCTGCCCTCCCACCCCGGGCACGAGCTCGCCAAAAAGCAGATGAAGAAGTTCGGCGGCATGATCTCCGTACAGTTCAAGGGCGGCGAGGCGGCGGCACGCAAGGTGGCCGAGTCCACCTCCGTGTTCACCCTGGCCGAGTCGCTCGGCGGGATCGAATCGCTGATGAACTACCCCTCGGAAATGACGCACGCCTCGGTCAAGGGCACCGAACTCGCCGTCCCGGTCAACCTGATCCGGCTCTCCTGCGGCATCGAGGACGTCGAGGACCTGATCGCCGACCTCGAGCAGGCCTTCGCTCAGCTCGGCTCCGGCGCCGGCGAGTCAGGCAGCTAAGCACCCGTGACCACCACCACCATCAGGGCCACGCCCTCCACCATGCGCGGCTGGCTCGCGACGGCGGCCGGCGCGCTCGCCGTCGTCCTCGCCCTGGTGGTGCTGTACTCGTCCTACATCCCGCTGATGAACGACTTCGAGGTGTACTTCTACGGCGGCAGCCGGGTGCTGCAGACCGGGGAGACCGGCGTCAACGAGCTCTACGCGCCGCGGGACGGGCTGCCGTTCACCTACCCGCCGTTCGCGGCGCTGCTGTTCGCGGCGATGGCGACTCTGGGCCAGGACGGCGGCGGCCTCGTGTTCATCAGCACGGCGCTGCTGGGGGCCGCGACCGTGTCCGCCTGGCTCGCGCGGCACTACTTCCGGCTCGGCGGCTGGCGGAACGCGTTCGCCGACTGGCGCTTCCGGGCCGTGGCCCTGGCCGGCACGGCCGCGATCCTGCTCCTGGGCCCGTGGCGGGACACCTTCGACTTCGGCCAGATCAACATCATCCTGATGGGCCTGATCCTCGCCGACTTCGCGCTCTACGGCAAAGCCCGGGCCGGGGAGATCCGCTGGCCTGCGGGGCTGCTGATCGGCGTCGCGGCCGGGATCAAGCTGACCCCGCTGGCGTTCGGGCTGTATTTCCTGGTCCGCCGCGACTTCAAGGCGCTCGGCTGGATGGCAGCCGGCTTCTTCGGCTCGATCGGCCTTGCCTGGGCCATCCTGCCCACGGCCTCGCACACCTTCTGGACCAAGATCCTGCCGGACACCGGACGGATCGGCGGGCCGGCCTACGTGGACAACCTCTCGGTCAAGGGCCTGCTGCTGCACCTGGGACTCCCGGACTCCGGCCTGACCAGCATGCTGTGGCTGGTGCTCTCCCTGGCCCTGGCCGCCGTGGCCGCGCTCGTGATCGCCTGGGCCGTGGACGCGGACGAGAACTTCGTCGCGGTCTCGGCCACCGCGGTACTGATGCTCCTGATCAGCCCGGTGTCCTGGTCCCACCACTGGGTGTGGATGGCCGTGGCGCTGCCCTGCATGGGCTTCGCGATCCACCGGGTGCCGTCCCGGAACGGCCGGATGCGCCTCGCCGGCTGGATAACCGTCGCGTTCTCGGCCCTGGCCTTCTACCTGACGCCCAAGTATCTGTCCGTCATGGCCGGGGCGGCCGAATGGGGCAAGGACCCGCAGACCCAATGGCAGCTGATCGTGGCGAGCCTCGGTGTGCTCTGCGGGATCGCCATGCTGGTGTTCTGGGCGCTGGCCTACCGGCCCTCCCGCGCCGCGCTCCGCCCGGGGATCAGCATTCGACCCTAGCCCGCCCGTCCCGCCGGCCCCGCCGGCCAGCCGGTAGAGATCCCTCTAGCTTTCTTGAAGATAGTCAGCTAGCTTTGTCGGCATGGCACTTCGATCTGACTGGTCCCAACGGAGCTGCAGCATGGCCCGCGGCCTGGACATCCTCGGCGACCCGTGGGGCATGCTCGTCCTGCGTGAGGTCTTCTTCGGCAACGGCCGCTTCGACGCCATCAAGTCCCGGCTCGGGGCCGCGGATTCCGTCCTCACCAAACGCCTCACGGCACTCGTCGACGCCGGGCTGCTCAGCCGGCAGCCGTACGACGACGGCGGCCGCACCCGCCAGGAGTACGTGCTTACCGCGATGGGGGAGGACGCCCTGCCGGTGCTGAACGCCGTCGTGCTCTGGGCCGAAAAGCATCTGCCGGCGCCGTCCGAGCGGGCCCACATGTTCGTGATCCACACCGGTTGCGGATCGCGCACGACCTCCGCGGACAGCTGCACCGTATGCGGGGAGCGGCTCACGGCCCGCAACACGAGCTGGCACAGCCTGAGCCGGACCCCGGAACCTGTGATCCTCGCCGCCGCGCCGGCTGCGCCCCCGACCCCGGCCGGTACTACACTCCCGGTCCCGGTCCCGTCCGACGCCGCCGCCCACCTGAACGGACCCGCCGCATGAGCGCCCCCGAAACCACTCTGTTGCCCGCGCCCAAACGGCGGATCCACCCCGCCTGGATCGTCGCCGCGGTCGCCTTCCTCGCACTCGTCGGCGCCGCGGGCTTCCGTGCCGCGCCGGGGGTGCTGATGGTGCCGCTGCAGAGCGAATTCGGCTGGTCCACCACGGTGCTCTCGGCCGCGGTCAGCATCAACCTGGTGCTCTTCGGCCTCACCGCCCCCTTCGCCGCGGCCCTGATGGAACGCTTCGGCGTCCGCATTGTCACGTCCGTGGCGCTGGTGCTGATCGGGGCCGGCAGCGCCCTGACCGTGCTGGTCAACGAGTCCTGGCAGATCCTGCTGACCTGGGGGCTGCTGATCGGGCTCGGGACCGGGTCCATGGCGCTGGTCTTCGCGGCGACCATCGCCAACACCTGGTTCGTCAAGAGCCGCGGCCTGGTGATCGGCATCCTCACCGCCGGCAGTGCCGCGGGACAGCTGGTCTTCCTGCCGTTCATCGCCGCCCTCGCCCAGGATGCGGGGTGGCGGCAGGCGTCGCTGCTGATCGCCGCCGGCGCCCTGGCCGTGGTGCCGCTGGTGCTGAAGTTCCTGAAGAACTCACCGGCCGAGGCCGGGGTGCTGCCCTACGGTGCCGACGCGGGGACCGTGCCCGCCGCCGGGCCGGGCGCCGGGCCGGGCGCCGCCGGCACCGCAGGACCGGGCCCCGCGGGCGCCGCCGGAGCCGAGGAACCGAGCCGGAATGCCGCGGTCCGTGCGCTGCAGGTGCTCAAGCGGGCCAGCAGGGTGCGGACGTTCTGGGCGCTCGCCGCCGGGTTCGCGATCTGCGGCGCGACCACCAACGGCCTGATCGGCACGCATTTCATCCCCTCCGCCCACGATCACGGGATGTCGACGACGACGGCGGCGGGCCTGCTGGCCGTCGTCGGGATCTTCGACATCGTGGGGACGATCGCCTCCGGCTGGCTCACCGACCGCTTCAATCCCCGGATCCTGCTCGCGGTCTACTACCAGTTCCGCGGCATTGGCCTGCTGGTCCTGCCGCTGCTGCTGAGCGCGACCGTCCAGCCCAGCATGATCGTGTTCGTGGTGATCTACGGGCTGGACTGGGTCGCCACCGTGCCGCCGACCGCCGCCATCTGCCGCGAGGTCTTCGGCGCGGACGGCAGCGTCGTGTTCGGCTGGGTCTTCGCCGCCCACCAGCTCGGGGCGGCCGCCGCGGCTCTGGCCGCCGGCGCCGTCCGGGACGCCACCGGACACTACACCTACGCCTGGTTCGGCGCCGCCGCGATGTGCACGATCGCCGCCGTCATCAGCGCGACCATCCGCAAGGACACCGCCGCCAAGAAGCCCGCGCCCGTCCCGGCCTAACCGGCCGCGGCAACCAAGGGGCCGGATCCGCGGGAATGGGTCCGGGGTTGGCCCCGTCCAGGGAAGCCTGACGCGGGGCGCCGTCCGCAGGAAACCTGCCGCGGGAAAACCTGCCGCGGGAAAACCTGCCGCGGGAAAACCTGCCGCTAGGCTGGTCCGCATGGATGCCACCCCGCCCGCTGTGCCGCCTGCCGCGCCCCAGCCTCCCGAACACCGGCCTCCGGCGCCCCCGGCGCACCGCAAAACTGTCCTGGTGACCGGCGTCGGCCGGCTGGCGGGAATCGGTGCGGGCATCGCGCGCCGGCTGGCGGCCGACGGCTGGGACCTCGTGCTGACTTACTGGCAGGACTACGACGCCCGGATGCCGTGGGGCGTCCAGCCTGACGACGTCGGACGGCTCACCGCGGAACTCCGGACCGCCGGCGCCGCCGTCGTCGCGCTGCCGGCAGATTTCCAGGACCCGCAGGCCGTGGACGGGCTGATGGCGGCCGTCGCGGCTGAGGCTGGGCCGCTGCAGGGGATGGTGCTCAGCCACGCTGAATCCGTGGACTCCGGCATCCTGGACACGTCCCTGGAAAGCTTCGAGCGGCATTTCGCCGTCAACACCCGCGCCAGCTGGCAGCTGATCGCGGCGTTTGCCCGGCAGGCCCCGCCCGAGGGCGGCGCCATCGTGGCCCTGACCAGCGACCACACCGCCTTCAACCTGCCCTATGGCGCATCCAAGGGCGCGCTGGACCGGATCGTGACCGCGGCCGCGCGGGAACTCGGACCAATGGGAATCAGCGCCAACGTGCTCAATCCCGGCCCGGTGGACACCGGCTGGATGGACCGGACGCTGCGCGAAGAACTGGCCCGGCGCCAGCCCGGCGGCCGGCTCGGCACCCCGGCGGATGTGGCCGGGACGGTAGCGTTCCTGCTCTCACCCGACGGGCGCTGGGTGTCCGGCCAGCTGGTCAAGGCCGACGGCGGCTTCTCCGCCTGACCGCCCGGGCTAGCGGAAGGCGGCCAGCCCGGTGATGTGCTGGCCCAGGACCAGGGTGTGCACCTCGTCGGTGCCCTCGTAGGTGCGCACGGACTCCAGGTTGGCGGCGTGCCGGAGCGGGGAGTAGTCCAGGGTGATCCCGTTCCCGCCCAGGATGGTCCGGGCCTCGCGGGCGATCGCGATCGCCTCACGAACGTTGTTCAGTTTGCCCAGCGAGATCTGCTCGGGCCGCAGTTTCCCGGCATCCTTGAGCCGTCCCAGCTGCAGCGCCACGAGTGTGCCTTTCTGGATCTCGAGCAGCATGTTCACGAGCTTCTCCTGGGTCAGCTGGTAGCCGGCGAGGGGCTTGCCGAACTGCAGCCGCTCCTGCGAATACTTCAGCGCGGCCTCGTAGGAGTCCCGGGCCGCGCCCATCGCTCCCCACGCGATCCCGTAGCGGGCCTCGTTCAGGCAGCTGAACGGCCCACGCAGCCCGCGGGCTGCCGGAAGCAGGGCCTCCGGAGCCAGCCGGACGCCGTCGAACGCGACATCACACTGGATCGAGGCGCGCATCGAGAGCTTCTGTCCGATCGTTGTCGCGGTGACCCCGGGGGTGCGGGCGGGGACCAGGAAGCCGCGGACACCGTCGTCGGTCATGGCCCAGACCACCAGCACGTCGGCCACCGAGGCGAGCCCGATCCAGCGTTTGGTGCCGTCCAGGATCCAGCCGGCGTCGTCGCCCGAGCCGTCGCGGCGGGCGAAGGTCTGCATGGAGGCCGGGTCCGAGCCGGCGGTGGGCTCGGTCAGCGCGAAGCTGCCGATTATTTCGCCGGCGGCCATCCGGGGGAGCCACTCCTGCTTCTGCTCCTCGGAGCCCCACTTGTGGATGGCTGTCATGGCCAGCGAGCCCTGCACGGAGACGAAGGTCCGGATCCCGGAATCGCCGGCCTCCAGTTCCATCGCCGCCAGGCCGTATTCAACGGCGGAGCGGCCCGGGCAGCCGTAGCCCTCCAGATGCATCCCGAGGACACCGAGTTCCCCCAGTTCGGGGGCCAGCTCCAGCGGGAAGACGCCGTCCTCGTACCAGCCGGCGATGCCGGGACGGATCCGCTGCTCGGTGAAATCGCGGACCCGCTCCCGGAGGGCCAGTTCGCCGGCGCTCAGCAGGGAATCGATTGCCAGGATGTCGGACACGTCGGAAACGTCAGATCCAGAGGGAAAACCAGCCTCGGTGCTCATTTCAGCATCCTACGGTCTCGGCGCGGCCGCCGGCCCGGCCTTCCCGCCCAGTTACTTCCGGACACGGGCCCGGATCCCGGCCAACACGCCGGTGTCGCCGGGGAATCGGGGGCTGCGCCGGAATGTAACTGGGCTGGAGCGTCGCGCGGGTCCGGAGCCGGACCGGTTTCGGGGCCGCAGGGGTCCCGGGCCGCGGGTTTGTGTGGCGTGCGGGGGACATGTCCCGTGGGCGGCCCCGGGGGCCCAGGCCTACACTGGTGCCATGGACACCGCTTCTGTGCTCGCCGTCTGCCGCGTACACCAGTTGCTGGACGACCCCGGAACCGTGGGCGTCACAGCGATCGACAAGCGTCCCGTGGCCGGGCCGGTCAGGGTGCACAGGCTCGGGCTGCGCGGCGACGTCCAGGCCAGCCGCGTCCACCACGGCGGCGAGGACCAGGCGCTTTACGCCTACTCCCAGGACGACGCGGACTACTGGGCCGCGGAGCTCGGCCGTGACCTGCCGCCGGGGATCTTCGGGGAGAACCTGCGTATTGCCGGCATCAGCGCCACCGACGCAATCATCGGCGAACGCTGGAAGATCGGACTCGACGTCGAAGTCGAAGTGACCTCGCCCCGCACCCCCTGCGCGACGTTCCAGCGCCGGATGCATGAACCGCACTGGGTCAAGCGGTTCGGCGATGCCGGGCGGGTGGGGACCTATCTGCGGGTGGTGCGGGTGGGCAGCATCCAGGCCGGCGACCACATCCACCGGATCTTCGTCCCCACCCACGGGGTGACCATCGGCAAGTGGTTCAGCGACCCCACGGTCGAGGACATGGAGGCCCTGCGGGACGCCGACGCCGACGGCGAGATCCGCCTCCAACCCGAGTACCACGGGGAGTTCGCGAAGCTTCAGCGCAGCCTCGGGGTGTAGCGGGACAGGCGCCCGTGTGCGCAGGATCACCGCCGTCGTAAGCCCCTGAGTTACCCATGCGCGGATCCATGCCCTACAATTGAACTATCCCCCACTCCGGAAATCCCTTATTTCCTGCCCAATTCTTGAGGCAAGACTGGTAAGTGTTGGGGCCCGCGCATTGAGATGCGGGCATTTTCATAGGGAGAGCCGGCTAAAGAAAACGCTGTACAGACTGCTGGGATAGCAGCCAAGAGATGCAGCGGGAAGTCCTGCCACGGGATTGCGAAAGCGCCGGGCTTCTATGTGACCGGCCGGTCAAAGTATGCCCGGCGATTTCGGTCACGCGTACTGCGGCTCCGCTCACCTCGGGTTGTGCCGCTTGGCCCCTATGGATGAGGATATTTCACCTATGCCCGAAAATCAGAACAACTCCGTCGAAACCGAAACCGTCAACATCGACGTCGAGACTTCTGAAACGGCTGCCCCCGCAGCCGGCTCCGCCCCGGTATTCACCGAGGCTCCTGCGAACAACGACGCTCCGGCTGCTGCCGAAGCCGCACCGCAGGCCGACGCTCCGGCTGCCGCCGAAGCACCGAAGGCCGAAGCCCCGGCTGCCCCCGCGAAGGAAGAAGACGCCGAAGAAGAAGGCGTCAAGTTCGTGGACCTCGGCATCGACGGCCGCGTCCTTGCTGCCCTGCAGGACGTTGGCTACGAGAAGCCGTCCCCGATCCAGGCAGCAACCATCCCGCTGCTGCTCGAAGGCCGCGACGTCGTGGGCCTGGCCCAGACCGGCACCGGTAAGACTGCAGCATTCGCAGTACCGGCGCTGTCCCGTCTGGCCGAGCTCCACGACCTCAACGGCCCGTCCCGCAAGACCCAGGCCCTGGTGCTCGCTCCGACCCGTGAGCTCGCCCTTCAGGTCGCCGAGGCCTTCACCTCCTACGCCAAGCACATCGACGACTTCACCGTCCTGCCGGTGTACGGCGGCTCCGCCTACGGCCCCCAGCTCAACGGCCTGCGCCGCGGGGCCCAGGTTGTTGTCGGTACCCCCGGCCGCGTGATCGACCACATCACCAAGGGTTCCCTCGACCTGTCCGAACTCCAGTACCTGGTACTGGACGAGGCTGACGAGATGCTCCGCATGGGCTTCGCCGAAGACGTGGAGCAGATCTTCCAGCAGACCCCCGCGGGCCGCCAGGTTGCCCTGTTCTCCGCCACGATGCCGAGCCAGATCCGCCGGCTGTCCAAGCAGTACCTGAACAACCCGGCCGAGGTGCAGGTCAAGTCCAAGACCACCACGGGCGCCAACACCCGCCAGCGCTACCTGCAGGTCATGGGCCCGCACAAGCTCGATGCGCTGACCCGCATCCTCGAGGTCGAGCCGTTCGAAGGCGTCATCGCCTTCGTCCGGACCAAGATGGCCACCGAGGACCTCGCCGACAAGCTGCGTTCACGGGGCTTCCAGGCCGCCGCCATCAACGGCGACATCCCGCAGCAGCAGCGCGAGCGTACGGTCGAGGCCCTGCGTGACGGCAAGATCGACATCCTGGTCGCCACCGACGTCGCGGCCCGCGGCCTTGACGTTGAGCGCGTCAGCCACGTGGTCAACTACGACATCCCGCACGACACAGAGTCCTACGTGCACCGCATCGGCCGCACCGGCCGCGCAGGCCGTTCCGGCGACGCGATCCTGTTCATGACGCCGCGGGAGAAGTACCTGCTGCGGTCCATCGAGAAGGCGACCCGCCAGCCGGTGGAGCAGATGCACCTGCCCACCGCCGAGTCGGTCAACACCCTGCGCCTGGGCAAGTTCGCGGAGAAGATCACCGAGACCCTCGCCTCCGAGGATGTTTCGTCGTTCCGCGACCTCATCGCCTCCTACGAGGAAGAGCACAACGTTCCGGCCTCGGAAATCGCCGCCGCACTGGCCGTGATGGCCCAGGGCGGGCAGCCGCTGCTGGTCAAGGAACTGCCTGCTGCTCCTGAATTCCAGAAGCGCGAGCGCGCCAAGGACGGCTTCGGCTCCCGCGGCCCGACCCGCACGCTCACCGAGGGCAACGCCACCTACCGGATCGCCGTCGGACGCCGTCAGCGCGTCATGCCGGGTTCGATCGTTGGCGCCATTGCCAACGAAGGCGGCATCTCCTCGGCCCAGATCGGCGGCATCGACATCCGCGCCGACCACTCCCTCGTGGAGCTTCCGGCGGACCTGAGCGCCGACCAGCTGAAGGCCCTGTCCCGCACCCGGATCGGCGGCGAGCTGATCCACCTCGAGCTGGACAACGGCCGCAAGCCCTCCGGCGAGCGCGGCAGCTACCAGGGTGGCGGCCAGGGCGGCAGCCGCGGCGGTTACTCCGGCGGCAGCGACCGTGGCGGGTTCTCCGGCGGCGGCGACCGTGGTGGCAACTTCAAGGGCAACGGCGGCTTCAAGCGCGAATTCCGCAAGAGCGACGGCGAGCGGACCTCCGCTGACCGTGGCGGACGCTCCTTCAGCGACCGCAACGAACGTGGCGTCGGCTCCGACGCGGCCCGCAAGCCGCGCACCAAGTGGTAACCGTCAGCTGCTAACGCACTGATTCACCCCTGAGAACGGGCCGGCCCAACAGCCGGCCCGTTCTTCGTTAAGTTCCCTTGGTCACATCCGCTCGTCCGGCGGGGTCGCCGGGCTGCCGGCGGACCCTCGCCAGGCCCCTGTGAGCCCGGATTTCCGCCGGTTTTGGCGCTTTCAGGGCGTCCCCGGCGCCGATTTGTTGGGAGCGGAATCTTCCGGTAAAGTATTTACTCGTTGCCCCCCTAGCTCAGTGGTAGAGCGCGTTCTTGGTAAGAACGAGGTCACCGGATCGATTCCGGTGGGGGGCTCTGAATGAGGGCCTGTGTCAAGGCGGTTTTTGACCGGCTTAGCGCAGGTTTTCCTCATTTATGGCGGCGTAGCTCAGTTGGTTAGAGCGCACGACTCATAATCGTGAGGTCGGGAGATCGAGCCTCCCCGCCGCTACCAGATAAGACCCCCGGAATCCTTGAGATCCCGGGGGTTTTTCTGTGACAGCAGATGAGCGATTTCCGAGAGTTGTCTCTGGGATTCCCGGAAATTCCCTACTTTCTCTGGCAGGTGGCTGTTAAATGGCTGCTACTGGGATGGTTTGCCGCCCGACCCCCGCACTCGGACGCGAGGCCTTGAGTGCCCCTGTGCGCTGGCTTTAGGGTCATCGGCGGCTTGCAACCACGGCCAGCGGGACGGAGGGCCTTCAGATGGCCACCTGAGGGGGTAGGGGGAGGTACCGTACGGGGCCGTACCGTACCGGGTTGAAGCGGAGGCCGCCAGGCCGCAGCTTCAGTCGCTTCGCTCCTTCAGCTGCGGGTGCCAAGCGGAACCGACAACCGGGGGCTTTGGAGCCCCCGGGGTCAGAACCGGAATCAACCGTCAAGGCCCCGTTCGGTACGGTACCTCGGGAGGCTCCGCCTCCCTCGGGTAACAAGCGGAATCAACCGTCAAGGCCCCGTTCGGTACCTCGGGGGGCTTCGCCCCCTCGGGTAACAAGCGGAATTTACCGCGTCGAACCCTCTTCGGCTTCGTCAAGGATCCTTTCCAGGACCCTTGACCCCTCCGGGGTGATATGCCCCGGAGCCAATCAGGATCAGGGCCGCGCGTAACCGCGCGACCAGTGCTTCGGTCAAGGCTTCTTTCCGTCGTGCAGGAATTACGGGACGGACTGATCGGCATCTTCAAGAGGCTGGCCAGGTCCCGCGAGCTGCGCCAGTCTTCGCTGGCGCCCATGAGGTAGATGACCCGCGGGTGGCCCGGAGTGCCTTGGCCTGGGACGCTATCTCGTTGGTGCCCTTGCGGATCCAGTACCGCTGCGCGCTCGTCCGTTTCACGATTCTCCGCATATATTTCATTCTTCCGCCCCGGTGGCTCCCACGCTCGCGCCAGTCCTTCCCCCTCCTTCGGCCCGCTGCGCGATTTAGCAGCTGGTTCCGACGCCTCGGGGCGGAACACCTTACACGTCGGACACCCAGCGCGGCCGTACTACTCAATGTAGACCCCCGGCCGGCGGGCTACTTCAGATTCTGCAGCCGGTCCCGGAGCCGGGAAAATATCTCCTCGTCCGTCATCTGCTTCGGGGGCGGCGGGGGTGGCGTCGGCCTGTATGGCGGATCGGCCCGGCCCATGGTTTCCGCGAAGGCGCGGTCCCATGCCCGCTTGTCCAGGAGGGTCTCCTGATGGTTGGCCGGGGTCCACTTCCGCTTGTACCCGGGGGCAGGTACGGGACGCCGCTTGGCCCCGGGGGCAGGTACGGGACGCCGCTTGGCCCTGGGATCCATCTTCGCGTGGAGCACCATGCGCCAGACCAGGAACACAAGCAGGCCGATGATGATCAGGGCCAGAGCGAAGATGACGAGATAGATAAACACCCCCAGGGCGAGAAGCGACCCGAGTGCCACCACCAGGACAAGATCATCGTCACTCTTCTTTGCCATGGCCAACATTAACTTTTCAGCAGCCCATTAGGGAAGGGGCGCGGTTCCGCTACCTGTCCCTGTTTTAGGGTGGGACGGATATATTGGGCGGCCTCTAGGGCTGCAACTGAGGTGGCGGCGACGGACGTATCTGGCAAGTAAATGTCCGGTGATCAGAGACGGTGATCGGTTCAGGGCCGCAGACGGACCGCGCTCGGGAGGAAGGTTGCCAGCACCAGTGCGGCGGCGCGGAGTAATCGGCCGTGACCACACCGCCACGGAGGACGGTGGCAGAAGCATTGGCGCTCAGGGCCTCAGCCTCGGAGCCCAACTGTGACCTTGCGGCGTGTGGGAAAGGGCAAAGCTGCCCGAAGGCTGGAACAGGCCCGCCGGCTCTTCGTCCCTCAACTGTTCAACAGGGCGCCAGCGGCCCTTTTGGTGACGCTGCCAGGCGACGAGGGACTCTCGGCGCCTTGCTCCCGTACCGTAGTCAACAATTCCGCACCCAGGGCCGCTACTGGCCCACTGAGGGGCCTCCCGGCCGGGAGGACTTGGCCGCGCGGCGAGGAGAGTTGGAGCGCCACTTTCATCCCCGCCGCGGGATGCGGCGGGGATGGCCGGCGCTGACCGGGGCCCTGCAATACCTGGGTCGGGGCCCCTGGGGATCATCGGTGTCGCCGCCGGGGTGGTGAGAAGCCCGGGCCTTGGCCGAGGCGTACTTTGGATCCCTGGCGTGCGGGATCCTTGGGCTCAGGGTTTGGCGTAGTCGACGAATCCCTGCCAGTCGATCACGACACAGGGTTCGTCTCCCAACACCCAGGCATCGTGCCCGGGTGCCATCATGGCGAAGTCTCCCGGCCCATACTCCATTTCTTCGCCGTCGTTCATCACGACTTTCATTCGACCGGAGATGAAATATCCCATGTGCGAGGCCTGACAGCTCTCCGTTTTGGCGATCGGTTTGACGTGCTCGGACCAACGCCATCCGGGCAGGAACGTGGCGCGGCCCACGCCGCCCTGTTCCAGGTTGACGAGTTGAAGTTGACCCTTACCACCTTCGAAGGGACGCGTCTCCTCGGGCGAATCGAGGCTTTTACGAATTAGACTTGGCATCTTGACCTCCTATGGTCTGCACTGCCTGCTGTTGTGATTTCCCTTCGGCAACGGCGCGCTGGCGGTGTGTTGGCCCCCTCGGGTGCGGGCGAACTTCAGCTGCCGGCGCCCGGGTAGAGGGCCGGCAACGCACTCAGTTGCCGTGATGATTTATAGACCCATTGGCACCATTTGCCTAGAGCACATTGGTTACGGAGCCGGGTGAGCCCGCGAGTGACCGCTCACGGCGCGTGTCTCTGTCCACGCCTTCCAGTGCTCGTCTCTCCCTGCTGTCCCTTGCGCTGCAGGCGCCTGTGACCCAGCCAAATCGATGCCACCATGAGGCCCAGCACGTCGGCGAAGCCGAGGATGGCGGCCCAGGGAAGCTCGATGTCTCCGGTGTTGAGGTTATTGAAGAACGAACCCAATGGAGTGAGTAAGGGCCACAGGACCAGGGCGTTACGGGTCAGATCGAACGCGACCGCGTAGACGATGCCGAGCCCAAAAAGGAAGACCATGCCCTCGCTGCTCATCCCGTACCCGACGTGGTAAACGGCGTACAGTGCGGCCGCGACTGCTATGCCGGGGGCCCGGCCGAAACTGGCACTGAGGCGGGTCTGCACGAAGCCCCGGAAGAAGACGGTTTCAAAGGCTCCCACCGTCAAAGACATCACCAGCAAGGGAACCCAGCCGGCTGGTTCCGGCAGGGGATACCCGAGGAGCGTGATGGCGAACTGAATGGCCGCCAGAACCGCTCCCAGGGCTACGGCCTGCTTCCAGTTGCCGAGCGACAGTCCCAGGTCGGAGAGTGGCCGCCGGCGTCTTACGGTGTAGAAGACGGGGCCGGCGACGCCCAGGACGAGCCCTGCAGCAAAACACAGAAACAGGCCCAACACGTTCGTAACAGTGAATACGGTAAAGGCCACCCGGAACAGTGCGACGACGGAGATATAGAGGGTCGCCACCACGGCGAGATCCAATTTATCGATACCCTGACGCCGCCAGGCTGCGGGCCCGGAAATCACGGCCAGCAACAGCGCTGAGGCGGGCACCACCAGTCCATAGACCGTCAGGTCGAGGAACGCCAACATCATCATCGCCGCGACCAGCCACAAGCACCACATCCAAGTGCGCCAGCCTCGAACCGCCTGAACGCTCATCAGGGCCGTCCTTCCACGTTAGCTTCAGTTTGGTGCCAGGAGGCCGCCGTCGATAGGGGCTTTGGACGCAGCGCTTCCGCGTCCGGATGATGAGAACTGCCTCCGCGGGCGGCATCTCTAAAGGCCTTTAGCCACTGGCCGCGTAGTGCCGCCGGCGTGCCCGTCATGGCCCCAGATATGAGGAAAGCCTCCGCGCGAGTCCAAAGACTCAAGCGCGGAGGCTCCCGGCTCTCCAAGCTGGGGGGACTGGAGAGCCGATATGAGTCTACTAGCAGAGGCCACTGATCGGCAGTTCATTTGCGTTCCCCCCGGAACCGGTGATCCGGGCCCGTTGCGCTGTCACTCCTGGGGCCTAACCGGGCTTTTTGGCCGCGCAGAGTGATAGGGCAACATGGGGTTGTGGGACAGAATGGGTCCATGACGCGAATCGCAATCATTGGCGGCCACGGCAAAGTGGCTCTGGAACTCTCCCGCATCCTCTCCGCCGAAGGTATGGACGTGACGTCGTTCATCCGCAACCCGGCGCACCGGGAGGACGTCGCGGCCACGGGCGCCGCTCCCGTGGTCCTGGATGTTGAGCACTCGACGACGGCGGAGATCGCCGAAGCGCTCCGGGACCACGACGCCGTGGTCTGGTCCGCCGGTGCCGGCGGCGGGAGCCCGGAGCGGACCTACGCCGTGGACCGGGACGCCGCCATCCGGTCGATGGACGCGGCGGCACAGGCCGGCGTCGGGCGGTACATCATGGTCTCCTACCTCGGCGCCGGGCCCGATCACGGGGTCCCCGAGGACAACAGCTTCTTCGCGTACGCCGAGGCCAAGTCCGCCGCGGACGCCTATCTCCGGGGAACTGACCTGGAGTGGACCATCCTGGGCCCGGGAGCGCTCACTGACGGGCCCGGCAACGGCCTGATCGAGGTCAATCCGGCGGAAGGCTCCGGAGGCGGGGAAACGGCCCGCGCCAACGTGGCCCTCGTCGCGGCGGCGGTGCTGGGCCTGCCCTCCACGGCCGGACGCACCATCGACTTCCGGGACGGCACCCTGCCCCTGGCGGCGGCCCTGGCGCCGGTGAGCTAGCCGGCGCACCAGCTGATGAAAGAGCTGCCGAAGGCAAAGGCGCCGCTGGTCACAACAATGTGACCCGGCTGCGCGCCGAATTGCCAGACGGCAGCATCCGCAACGAAAGGTGTGGGAGAGCTGGCGGCTGCGGCCAGACGGTCGAGCTCGATGCGGCCCCGCCAGGAAGTCGCAGCCTCCCGCCACTGTTTTGCCGTGATGACTGCGGGGACAACAGAAAGGGCCGGATCATTGACGATCCGGCCCTTTCAGTCTCGCTGTGGCTCTCTGCCGGCTGGTGCCGCGGCCTCGGCGCGGTCAGTAAACCCTAGTTTGGCATCCGAGGAGTCGGTTGCCGTTGGATAGCGGCGAGATGGCGATGCCGTAGGAGCAGACGTTATACGTGCCACGTTGTGTGACGGGTATGGCGGCGGCGTACCCGTGGTTGCCGGTGATACCGAGGGCGGTGTTGACGTCGGCCCGTAGTTGGTTTGTGGTGAAGGCATAGCCCAGCGTTTTACCATCGGGCGCTGTGACATAGATGTGGACGGGGTTGGACACGCTGGGATTCCCCGGGTCAACGGTCCATCCGCGGGCGGTTATGGTGGCTCCCGACGCGGTCTTGGCGATTGAGGTGCTGTCCAAATGGCCTTCCGGTGACGGAAC
>NZ_JAUSSN010000003.1 GCF_030812335.1 Pseudarthrobacter oxydans | reverse complement strand
GGCCCGACCTCGACGCCGGAGGGCCGGGATTCCGGGGGAGTGTGGCACCAACGGGGCCAAAAGACTGCCGTGCGTGACGACGTCGGGCGCTGCTGGGCCGTGCTGCCTGTATAGCTCCGGTCGGCCTGGCTGCCGCCGGACCCACGCCGCGGGCCGGGCGTCATGCCCGCGCGCCCGCGCTGCAGGCCGCGCCCACGCCCACGCGTCACGCGTCACGCAGAGCAGGGTTTCGGCCCGACCTCGACGCCGGAGGGCCGGGATTCCGGGGGAGTGTGGCACCAACGGGGCCAAAAGACTGCCGTGCGTGACGACGTCGGGCGCTGCTGTGCCGTGCTGGCTTGTACAGCTCCGGTCGGCCCTGCTGCCGCGCTGGCTGTGTTGCCCTGGACTACCCCGGACTGCCGCGGGCTGCCCCGAACTGCCCTGGACTTTCCGGCATTGGCCTGTGCTGTGGCGGCGAAGCTGTGATATGGGGATACGCCCGAAACGTGCTAAGATTTTGAGTTTGTATGGCGCCCTCTGTGCGCTGTCATCAACCTCGTAAACAATCGTGCCACGGCATAGTGCCCCCTAGCGCCCCGATTCGTCGGAAGCCGCCTGGGAAGCAAATGTTTTTGGCACGGGAGTTTAGGCCTGGTCTGGCAAAATCCAGGCAGGTCAAGAGACACCCCGATCAACCGTTCCGCAAGGCTCATTCCGTAGGAAGATTTTCGGTCTGAGAACCAGCGCGACGCAAGGAGTAAATAGTGATTCAGCAGGAGTCGCGACTCAAGGTCGCCGACAACACGGGTGCTAAGGAAATCCTTACCATTCGCGTTCTCGGTGGATCTGGCCGTCGCTACGCAGGCATTGGCGACGTCATCGTCGCTACCGTCAAGGACGCAATTCCGGGCGGCAACGTAAAGAAGGGCGACGTCGTCAAGGCTGTCATCGTCCGTACCAAGAAGGAACGCCGCCGTGCGGATGGTTCCTATATCAAGTTTGACGAGAACGCAGCTGTGATCCTGAAGAACGACGGTGACCCCCGCGGTACCCGTATCTTCGGACCGGTTGGTCGTGAACTTCGCGATAAGAAGTTCATGAAGATCGTTTCTCTGGCTCCGGAGGTGCTTTAGTCCATGGCTAAGATCAAAAAGGGTGACCTCGTTCAGGTCATCACTGGCGCCAAGGCTGAGCGCGGCGGCGACAAGGGCAAGCAGGGCAAGGTTCTGCGCGTTTTCCCCGAGACCAACCGCGTGCTGGTCGAAGGCATTAACCGCGTAACCAAGCACACCAAGGTCGGTCAGTCGCAGCGCGGCACCAAGACCGGTGGCATCGAAGTCGTCGAGGCTACGATCCACATCTCCAACGTGGCTCTGGTTGACCCGTCCACCAAGAAGCCCACCCGCGTCGGTTTCCGCACCGAGACCGTTGAGCGCGATGGCGTGAAGCGCGACGTGCGCGTCCGCGTGGCCAAGAGCTCAGGGAAGGACATCTAATGACTGAGACTCTCGAGACTCCGGCAAGCAAGATCGTTCCTCGTCTGAAGACCAAGTACGCGGATTCCATCAAGAGCACGCTCGTTGAGGAATTCAAGTACGAGAACGTCAACCAGGTTCCCCGTCTGGTCAAGGTCGTTGTGAACATGGGTGTTGGAGATGCCGCTAAGGACTCCAAGCTGATCGACGGCGCTGTCCGCGATCTGACCCTGATCACCGGCCAGAAGCCGCAGGTAACCAAGGCCCGCAAGTCGATCGCACAGTTCAAGCTGCGCGAAGGCATGCCGATCGGTGCACACGCAACTCTGCGTGGGGACCGCATGTGGGAATTCCTGGACCGTCTGGTCACGCTGGCTCTGCCGCGTATCCGTGACTTCCGGGGCCTCAGCGGCAAGCAGTTCGACGGCAACGGCAACTACACCTTCGGTCTGACCGAGCAGGTTATGTTCCACGAGATCGACCAGGATTCCATCGACCGCGTACGCGGCATGGACATCACCGTCGTGACCACTGCCAAGACCGACGACGAAGGCCGCGCGCTGCTCAAGGCGCTTGGCTTCCCGTTCAAGACCGAAGATTAATCTAGCTACGTAAAAGGTCCGACCGTGCTGGTTTCCCTCCGGGGATGACTGCACGGCGGAAACCGTTATGAGGAAGGGCAAGAGCCCACCATGACAATGACAGATCCCGTCGCAGACATGCTTACGCGTCTGCGCAACGCAAACGCGGCATACCACGATTCCGTGTCTATGCCGTACAGCAAGCTCAAGGCACGCGTTGCCGACATCCTGAAGGCCGAAGGTTACATCGCCTCCTGGAAAGAAGAAGACGCGGAGGTTGGCAAGAAGCTGACCCTCGAGCTCAAGTTCGGTCCGAACCGCGAGCGTTCAATCGCTGGCGTTCGTCGTATTTCCAAGCCGGGACTGCGCGTTTACGCAAAGTCCACCAACCTGCCGCACGTGCTCGGTGGCCTGGGTGTCGCAATCCTGTCCACCTCTTCCGGCCTCTTGACTGACAAGCAGGCCGGCAAGAAGGGCGTGGGCGGCGAAGTCCTCGCTTACGTCTGGTAACGGGAAAGGAAGAGAATAATGTCACGTATTGGACGTCTCCCCATCACCGTTCCTGCCGGCGTTGAGGTCAAGGTTGACGGCTCTGTCGTCAACGTCAAGGGTTCCAAAGGCGAGCTGAGCCACACTGTGCCCAGCCCGATCGAGGTCTCCCTGGAAGATGGCACCCTGACTGTCGCCCGCCCGAACGACGAGCGCGCCTCACGTTCGCTGCACGGCCTGACCCGCACCCTGATCGCCAACATGATCCAGGGTGTCACCGCAGGCTACGAGAAGAAGCTTGAAATCGTCGGTACCGGTTACCGCGTTCAGGCAAAGGGTTCTGACCTGGAGTTCGCTCTGGGCTACAGCCACCCGGTTAGTGTCTCGGCACCGAACGGCATCACCTTTGCAGTAGAGACCCCGACCAAGCTCTCTGTTTCAGGCATCTCCAAGCAGCAGGTCGGCGAGGTTGCTGCCAACATTCGCAAGCTGCGGAAGCCGGACCCCTACAAGGGCAAGGGCATCCGTTACGCAGGCGAAGTCATCCGCCGCAAGGTCGGAAAGGCTGGTAAGTAACCATGGCGATCGCAATTAACAAGAAGCGTACGAACAAGAGCAAGTCTGCCCAGCGCAGCCGCCGCCAGCTTCGTATCCGCAAGCGCATTTCCGGAACGGCTGTACGTCCTCGTCTGGTCGTCAACCGTTCCGCACGCCACGTATTCGTCCAGGTTGTCGATGACACCCAGGGCCTGACCGTAGCGAGCGCCTCCACTTTGGAAGCCGACCTTCGTGCATTCGACGGTGACAAGACTGCCAAGGCCAAGCGCGTTGGCGAGCTCGTCGCCGAGCGTGCCAAGGCTGCCGGAATCGAAGCTGTTGTCTTCGACCGCGGTGGTAACAAGTACCACGGCCGGATCGCCGCCGTCGCTGACGGCGCACGTGAAGGTGGGCTGTCACTGTGACCGAAAATAACGAAAAGGACATTCAGGTGACTGAAGCTGTAGCTGCTCCGGCAACTGAGACCGCTGCGCCTGCTACCACCGACGCCGCCCGTGGTGGCGCTCGTCGTGGCGAGCGTGGCGACCGCGGCCAGGGCCGTGGCGACCGTGGTGGCCGTGGTGGCCGCGATGGTGGCCGCGAAGCCGAAAAGAGCCAGTTCGTAGAGCGCGTCGTAACCATTAACCGTGTTTCCAAGGTCGTCAAGGGTGGTCGTCGCTTTAGCTTCACCGCCCTCGTCGTCGTCGGTGACGGCAACGGTATGGTCGGCGTCGGCTACGGCAAGGCCAAGGAAGTTCCCGCCGCCATCGCGAAGGGCGTTGAAGAAGCCAAGAAGTCCTTCTTCCGCGTTCCCCGCATCGGCAGCACCATTCCGCACCGCGTTCAGGGTGAAGCGGCCGCAGGCGTCGTTATGCTGCGTCCGGCTTCCGCCGGTACCGGTGTTATCGCCGGCGGTCCGGTCCGTGCAGTACTGGAGTGCGTGGGCATCCACGACATCCTCTCCAAGTCGCTCGGTTCCTCCAACGCCATCAACATCGTGCACGCGACCGTTGACGCGCTGAAGCGCCTCGAAGAGCCGGCAGCAGTGGCAGCACGCCGCGGCCTCCCGCTCGACGAGATCGCTCCGCCGGCAATGGTGAAGGCGCTTTTGAACCAGAAGGCAGGTGTCTGAGTTGGCTAAGAACGTGCTTGTCTCCGACGCAAAGTTGGAGATCACTCAGATCAGGTCGTCTATTGGCGGCAAGCAGAACCAGCGCGACACCCTGCGGTCCCTCGGCCTGAAGCGGATCGGACACACCGTTGTCCGCACCGCCGACGCCGTGACCGTCGGGATGCTCAACACGGTTCCGCACCTGGTAAAGGTAGAGGAGGCGAAGTAATGGCAGAGAAGAACACCGCCGAGAAGGCACAGGGCGCCGCTGAGAAGCAGAACGCACTGAAGGTTCACCACCTGCGTCCCGCCCCGGGTGCCAAAACCGCCAAGACCCGTGTTGGTCGTGGCGAAGGCTCCAAGGGTAAGACCGCTGGTCGTGGCACCAAGGGTACGAAGGCCCGCTACCAGATCAAGGCTGGCTTTGCCGGCGGCCAGCTGCCGCTGCACATGCGCCTGCCGAAGCTGCGCGGCTTCAAGAACCCGTTCCGGGTTGAGTACCAGGTTGTAAACCTGGACAAGCTCAACGAGCTGTTCCCGGAAGGTGGCGCAGTCACCGTGGAGAACCTGGTCGAAAAGGGTGCCGTTCGCAAGAACCAGCCCGTCAAGGTGCTTGGCACCGGCGACATCACCGTCAAGGTTGACGTCACCGTCCACGCATTCTCGGCCAGCGCCGCAGAAAAGATTGCTGCAGCAGGCGGAAGCACCACCGCCCTCTAACGAGGCGGCGGGGCAGTTGCCCGTTGTTGGAAACTCCCGGTACCCGGGGCTCAGGCCCAGGGTGCCGGGAGTTTTTCTATTTTCCCGGCCCTGCGATTGTCCGCAGGGCGCGTCCACCCGTTAGACTCGGTTGTTGGGTTTATTTGACCTATCTCACACGACTTTACTTATTACTCAGGAGGACGCTTGCTTAGCGCATTTGGCCGGGCCTTTCGCACGCCTGATCTGCGACGCAAGTTGTTGTTCACGCTGGGAATCATCACAATCTTCCGCTTGGGTGCCTTCATCCCCTCGCCTGGTGTGAACTACCAGAATGTCCAGCAATGCTTGCAGAACGGTCAGACCACGGGCGGCATCTACCAGCTCGTCAACCTGTTCAGCGGCGGTGCATTGCTCCAGGTGTCTGTCTTCGCCCTGGGCATCATGCCGTACATCACGGCCAGCATCATCGTCCAGTTGCTCCGGGTGGTCATTCCCCGCTTCCAGCAGCTGTACGAGGAGGGCGCCTCGGGCCAGTCGAAGCTGACGCAGTACACGCGTTACCTGACGATCGCCCTCGGCCTGCTCAACGCCACGACCCTTGTGTCGCTCGCACGTTCGGGCCAGCTGCTGCCGAACTGCCAGCTGCCGATCATCCCGGACGACAGCATCGTCACCACGATCCTGATCATCATCACGCTGACGGCCGGCACCGGCCTCATCATGTGGATGGGCGAGCTCGTGACCGAAAAGGGTGTCGGCAACGGCATGTCGCTGCTCATCTTCACCTCGATCGTGTCCAGCTTCCCGGGCTCGCTCGGCGCCATCTGGACCTCGCAGGGCCCCGGCACCTTCTTTATGGTCCTGGTCATCGGCCTGCTGACCGTGGCCGCGGTGGTCTTCGTGGAGCAGTCCCAGCGCCGCATTCCGGTGCAGTACGCCAAGCGGATGATCGGCCGGCGGACCGTGGGCGGCACCAGCACGTACATCCCGATCAAGGTGAACATGGCCGGCGTCGTGCCCGTCATCTTCGCTTCCTCGATGCTGTACCTGCCGGGACTGATCTCGCAGTTCAACCAGCCCCAGCCCGGCGAGCCGATTGCACCCTGGGTGGAGTGGATCAACAACAACCTGGTCCGCGGTGACCAGCCGATCTACATGGTGCTCTACTTCGCCATGATTGTGTTCTTCACTTACTTCTATGTTGCGATCACTTTCAACCCTGAAGAAGTTTCTGACAACATGAAGAAGTACGGCGGCTTCATTCCGGGTATCCGTGCCGGCAAGCCGACCGCAGACTACCTGCAGTATGTGCTTTCCAGGATCACGCTCCCCGGTGCCATTTACCTGGCTTTTGTGGCACTTATCCCGCTGGTCGCACTGGTCCTGATCAATGCCAACCAGAACTTCCCGTTCGGTGGCACCTCGATCCTGATCATGGTCGGCGTAGGTTTGGAGACCGTCAAGCAGATTGATGCGCAGCTACAGCAGCGTCACTACGAAGGGCTTTTGCGATGACGAGAATGTTGATTATCGGACCTCCCGGCTCCGGCAAGGGAACGCAGGCGGAGCGCATTTCGGAGCGCCTCGGCGTGATTGCGATCTCCACCGGGGACATCTTCCGCGCCAACGTCAAGGGTGAGACGCCGTTGGGCATCGAAGCCAAGACGTACATGGATGCGGGCGACTTTGTCCCGGACAGCGTGACCAACAAGATGGTCCGCGACCGGCTCAGCGAGGGCGACGTGGAAAACGGCTTCCTCCTGGACGGCTACCCCCGCACGACCGCGCAGGTGGACTACCTCGACGGGATTCTGGCCGACGGCGACCAGAAGCTCGACGTCGTCCTGCAGCTCACGGCCGACGACGAGGAACTCGTCACCCGCCTGCTGGGTCGCGCCAAGGAAACCGGACGCACTGACGACAACGAAGCCGTCATCCGGCACCGCCTTGACCTCTACCACGAGCAGACGGAAGCCGTGGTCGCCAAGTATGCCGACCGCGGCATCCTGACCCGCGTCGACGGCATTGGCGGCATCGACGAGGTCACCGACCGCGTTATGCAGGCCATCAAAGAGGCCCAGGCGGCCTGACCGGCCCGCGCACCTCGAGGCCCCTCCCGGAACATCGGGAGGGGCCTCAGCCATTTGGCCGGCGGCCTTCCCGCGCCGGCACACCCATTGAAAGGAAGTTGCGGATGGCATTCGGCCAGCCACGCATCGAATACAAGACCAACCCCCAGATGCGCTCCATGCACGAGGCGGGGCTTGTCCTCAGCCGGGCCCTCGACGCCGCGGTTGCGGCGGCCGCGCCGGGGAAGACCACCAAGGACCTTGACGCCGTGTTCGCCGCAGTGCTCAAGGACGCCGGTGCCACGTCGAATTTTCTGGGCTACCACGGCTTCCCCGCCACGATCTGCACCTCGGTCAATGAGGAGGTCGTGCACGGCATCCCGGGGGACCGCGTCCTGCAGGACGGGGACATCCTCTCGATCGACGGCGGCGCGATCCTGGGCGGCTGGCACTCCGACTCCGCCCGCACCGTGATCGTGGGCACCGCGGACCCCGAGGACCAGCGGCTCTCCGATGTCACCGAGGCCGCGATGTGGCACGGGATTGCCGCGCTGGCGACCGGCAAGTTCATCGGCGACATCGGCAACGCCGTGGACGACTACGTCTCCTCCGTGCCCGGCAAGGCCCTGGGCATCCTCGAGGACTACGTGGGCCACGGCATCGGCTCCGAGATGCACATGGCCCCGGACGTCCCGAACTACCGCACCAACCACCGCGGGCCGAAGATCCGGCCCGGGCTGTGCCTGGCCATCGAACCGATGCTGGTGCGCGGCAGCATCGAAACGGCCGTGCTGGAGGACGACTGGACCGTGGTGACCACCGACGGCCAGCGCTCCTGCCAGTGGGAGCATTCCGTCGCGGTCCACGACAAGGGCATCTGGGTGCTCTCCGCGCCCGACGGCGGAGCCGCGAAGCTGGCCCCGCTCGGCGTCGTGCCCGTCCCGATCCCCTAAGCCCCCGAACGCGGAGCAACGCTGGCTACGTGCGTTGGCGCCGCACTGGCGACTCGCATTGGCGCCGGCGATGCGCGTTACGGCCGGCGACGCAAAGAATCCCTGGCGACGCCGGAATGTGGCAGCGTCAGGGATTTAGCGCGTCGGCGGAAAGTTGGTGCCGCGAAATTGGCCCCGCTCGGCGTCGCGCCCGTCCCGATGCAGTCTGCGATGCGCATTGGCGCCGGCGACGCGCACCATGGCCGGCGACGCGAAGAATCCCTGGCGTTGCTGGAAGACCGGCAGCGCCAGGGATTCGTCGTAGCGGCGGAGACCGTGCGGGCCGTCAGCTCTTGAGCTTGGGCTTCACGTCTTTGGTGTAAATGCCTTCCAGGGTGGCCTTGAGCGCCGTCATGGTGGCCTGGACGTCGCCCTGCTGGGTGAGGATCGCCGCCGCGGACTTGGCCATCTCCTGGTCCGCGCCCGGCAGGAACACGCGGGCGTTGTCCTGCACGCGGGTCACGGCGAGCTGGTCCATGGCGGTCTTGATCTGCGGGGTGGCTGCCAGTACCGCGGTCATGTCGGCCGAGGTGCGGGTGGGCATGTAGCCGGTCGCCGCGGAGAACTGGGCCGTGTTTTCTGGTTCCGTCATGAACTTCAGGAAGGTCGCGGCGGCGAGCTGCACTTCCTTGCTGACGCCGCTGGGGATGCCCAGTCCTGCGCCGCCGGTGGGGCACACCGGGCTTTCGTTCTTCGGACCGCCCGGCAGGTAGCCGACGCCCACGTTGAACTTCGCGGACTTCAGCACCCCCAGCAGGGAACCCGTCGAGGAAATCGTTGACGAGGTGATCCCCGCCGCGAAGTCATCAGCAGCTTCCTTGGACGAGACCCCGGCCCACTTGTCCTTGAAGATGGAATCCTGGGCCCACTGCAGCGCGGCGACCGACTCGGCCGAATCGCAGTTGAACTTCCACTCGTCGGACCAGCTGCCGCCCCAGCCCCACAGGTTGTTCTGCAGCGTCCAGCCCGCGTAGCCGGCCAGCGCCGGGTAGATGTAGGCGTACTGGGCGCCGGAACTGGCCTTCAGCTTGGGTGCCCACTCGGCAAACTCCTGCCACGTCTTCGGGGCACGGTCCGGCAGCCCGGCGGCCTTGAAGTGGTCCTTGTTGTAGTAGAACAGCGGGGTGGAACGGCCGTAAGGCAGCGCCCACTGCTTGTCCTCGTACTGGTAATCCGCGATGAGGGACTTCTGGAAGTCATCGACCTTGACGTCCAGCTGCTTGATCAGGCTGTCCAAGGCGATGATGTTGCCGTTGGAGTAGTACCGGAACCACCAGACATCCGAGAGCACCACAAGACCCGGAAGGCCGGACTTCGCGGCCTGCGAGGTCTGGAACTTCTGGGCGATTTCCTCATAGTTCGCCCCGGCGGTGACCAGGTTGACCTTGATCTCCGGGAACTTCGCGTGGAACTTCTCGATGATCGCCTTCTCCACGTCCTGGGACTTGCCCGGGTGGTTGGACCAGAAATCGATCGAGGCTGCGGGCTTGACGCCGCTGAAGTCGATGTCGGCGGCCGCGGTCGCAGGCGCGGGGCCTGCGGTGGACGGGCCTCCGCAGGCCGACAGCGCGGCGGCGCCGGCGCCGGCACCTGCCAGTCCCAGGAAGTGCCTGCGGTCAAGATTCAATGCCATGGTGGATCCTCTCGATGATGCTGACTCGTTGAAATGGCTGTGTTTGAGTTGGAGCTTTCGACGGCGGCGTCACCCGGTGACGCTGCCCTGGGTCAGGCCGGCCACGATGTAACGCTGCAGAGCCGCGAATACCAGCAGGATGGGGACGATCACGAGCACGGCGCCGGCCATCAGGATGCCCCAGCCGGAGCCGTTGCCCTCGGAGTTCTGCAGCAGCGTCAGGCCCACCGGCAGGGTCATCGTCTCGGGCCGGTCCGTGATGATCAGCGGCCAGATGTAGTCGTTCCATTCGCTCACGACGACGACGAGGGCCACCGTGGCGATCGACGGTCCGGAGACCGGCGCCACGATCTGCCAGAGGCGGCGCCAGTGGCCGGCGCCGTCGATCTCTGCCGATTCCAGGATGGACGCGGGCAGCGTCATGAAGTGCTGGCGGAGCAGGAACGTGCCGAACGCCGTGCCCAGGCCCGGGAGGATGATGCCCCACAGGGTGTTCTTGCCGCCCATCCCTGCGATCAGGATGTAGTTGGGCAGGATGGATACCTGCGGGGGGACCATCAGGGCCACCAGGATCAGCACGAAAATGATGTTCTTGTAAGGGAAACGGACAAACACGAGCGCGTAGGCGGTCAGGATGGCCAGGAGGACTTTGATGGTGGCGCCCACGGTCGTGACAATCAGGCTGTTCATAAAGAACTGCGCGAACGGGACCGTCGTCATGGCGATGTTGTAGTTCTCGAGGTTCAGGCCCTCCGGCAGGATCTTCAAGTCCATGGTGATGATTTCGCCGGGCTGCTTAAAGGAACTCAGCACCATCCACAGCAGCGGCAGGAAGACAACCAGGGTGCTGAGGATCAGCGGAAGGTAGCCGCCGGCGATGGTCTGGGTCAGGTTGGCCCGCGAGAACGGCCGGTGACGGTGCAGGGGGATGTCGGGCCCTGCGCCGGAGGCGGGGCCGGCATCGGCGGCGGGGTCGGGGCTGACGGGGGAGAGCAGGCTCACGAGTAGTGCACCTTCCGTTCGACGAACCGCAGCTGCAGCACGGTGATGATGAGCAGGATGGCGAACAGGATTACGGAGATGGCCGCCGAGTAGCCGGCCCGGTTGAACGCGCCGAAGGCCTGGAGGTAGGCCTCGTAGATCAGCGTGCTGGTGCCGTTGCCCAGCGGGGTCATGATCCGGATCAGGTCAAACGCCTGCAGCGAGCTGAGCATGGTGGTGATGAGCAGGAAGAATGTGGTGGGGGAGAGCAGCGGCAGGGACATGGTCACGAAGCGCTTGAAGCCGTTGGCCCCGTCGAGTGATGCGGCCTCCATGACATCCTGCGGGAGCGACTGCAGCCCGGCGAGGTAGACGACGGCGCAGTAGCCCAGGTTTTTCCAGACGTAGACGATCATGACCATGACCAGGGACAACTGGGGATCATTGATCCACTGCGGACTCTGCTGGCCGAGCCCGCGCAGCAGCCAAGCGAGCACCCCGTAGCCGGGATCGAATATGAACAGCCAGACGAGGCCGACGCCGACGCCGCTGAGCACGTAGGGGGCGAAGACGGCCGAGCGCGCGAACGTTGTCCCGCGGATCCTGGAGTTCAGGGCCAGGGCCACCAGCAGGCCAAGGACCATGGACCCGCCGACCGTGACCAGGGTGAAAATGGCGGTGGTGCCCAGGACCTTGGTGGCGTCCGAACTCGTGAAGAACGTTACGTAGTTATCGAGGCCCACCACCGTGGCCGAGGCGGAACCCAGCGTCCAGTCCAGCGTGGAGTAGTAGATGTTGTTGAAGAGCGGGAGGTAGGTGAACACCGCAATCAGGAGAAGGTTGGGCAGGGCCAGGGCCAGGAAGACGAAGAAGTCCCGGCGGGTTCTGGCGGACCAGCGGGCACGTGGCGTCGCGGCCGGTTTCGCCTCGACGACGGCGCGGGGCCGGTCGGTCAATTGTCGCGTCATTCAGGTCTCTAACGGGTCCGTGCCTGCCGGGGCAGGCGGGTGGGCGGGGATACCTTGCTATCACTTCACCACACGGTTGGTGGGCAGAACCCCGCACGAGACACCAGTAGAGCTTTGTTGTCCTAGGCTTCGTTGCCCGTTCACGCTGTGTTGCATGCAGTATTACATAACGATCGTTTGGACCACAGACATCTGGGGGCGATTCTTCCAGACGATGGAAAAGCCGACCAGGCGGCGGCGGTCGGCGGGGAGCACAATAGAGCCATGACTGCAATTACTGATGTGCCCGGCCTGAGGGTGGGCCACGCCGGCAGGACGGATGAGGGCTGGCTGAGCGGGGTGACGGTGGTGCTGCCTCCCGTCGGGACGGTGGGCTCCGTCGATGTCCGCGGCGGCGGCCCCGGAACCCATGAGACCGACGCCCTGGACCCCACGACCCTGAGCCGGACCGTCGACGCCGTCGTGCTCACCGGCGGAAGCGCCTTCGGCCTCGCCGCTGCCCACGGCGCCCAGCAATGGTGCGAGGAGAACGGCCGGGGATTCGCCGTGCCCGGCGGCGTGGTCCCGATCGTCCCGGCCGCCGCCATTTTCGACCTCGGCCGCGGCGGGGACTTCGCCGCCCGCCCGGACGCGGCCATGGGCTACGCGGCCACCGCGGACGCCGCCGCCCGCAAGATCGAGCACGACGTCGAACGAGGCAACGTCGGCGCCGGCACCGGAGCCCTCATAGGCAGAGGGACGTACAAAGGCGGGGTGGGAACCGCATCCATCACTTTAGACAACGGCGTCGTCGTCGGAGCCCTCGCAGTGGTCAACGCCCTCGGGTTACCTTTTGGCACATCGCCGCAACAGCCGGAACCCGGCAGCGTGCGTCTAAGCGAGGAACGAGCGAGCACGCCGAGGGTTGCGGCTGCTGCGGCGGAAGCCGCACCGGAATCTGCGCAGCAGGTGCCGCCGCCCGCGCTCAACACAACCCTTGTCGTCGTCGCCACGAACGCGATCCTGGACAAGGCCGAATGCAAACGGACCGCGTCGGCAGCCCACGCCGGGCTGGCCCGGGCGCTGAATCCCAGCCATACCCTCGCGGACGGGGACACCGTCTTCTGCCTCGCCACCGGCGCGCTCGCGCTCGACCGCAGCAGCGAGGCCGCCCGTAACGCGAGCCTCATCACCCTGCAGAGCGCGGCAGCCGACGTCGTGCGTCTGGCCATCCTGGACGGGGTCGCCTGCGCGGAGGCCGTGAGCACGCCGGCGGGCGAATTTGGTGCATACGGACGCTGAGTGCGCTACGCTTGCTGGATTTAACATTCGGGCCGTGATGGCGTAATGTTGTCTGTTGGTTGTCTGCCCTGTTGTGCCCTTTTGGGGCCGGGAGGCATCAGCCAATCAATCAAAAACGTCCGCGGTGATTTCCGGTGCAAGCCGAAGGGCTGCGGCAAACAACAGTTAGCGGAGGGTATGGCCAAGAAGGACGGGGTCATTGAGATCGAGGGCGTTGTGACTGAGGCGCTGCCTAACGCGATGTTTCGCGTTGAGCTCACCAACAAGCACGTCGTTCTGGCACACATCTCTGGAAAGATGCGCCAGCACTACATCAGGATTCTCCCTGAGGACCGGGTAGTGGTGGAGCTGAGCCCGTACGACCTGACACGTGGTCGTATCGTCTACCGCTACAAGTAAACACTGGGCGGCCAGAGCAATAGCCGAAGGCCGGTCCAGCTGACCACTGCAACACGCAAAGGAACGCCATGAAGGTCAAGCCGAGCGTCAAGCAGATCTGCGAAAAGTGCAAAGTGATCCGCCGTAATGGCCGGGTCATGGTGATCTGCGAGAACCCGCGCCACAAGCAGCGCCAGGGCTAATTTCCCTCTTCGGGAAATCCTGGGTTGCTAACCCACGCAAGTAAATAAAAGGCAGCACAAGCTGATCTGGGACGTATGAGCCCGTACAGCTAACCCCCGGTCGGAGGCTGGGGCCGCACGGAATGTGCGGGTGTACTGCCTACGACCTCCGGTTTATTCAAGGAGCACTGCCTCTATGGCTCGTCTCGCTGGCGTAGACATTCCCCGCGAAAAGCGGTTGGAAATTGCGCTTACTTACATCTACGGCGTGGGCAAGACCCGTGCACACGAAACCCTGGCTGCCACCGGCATCAGCGCGGACGTTCGGGTCAAGGACCTGTCCGACGCCGAGCTCGTCCAGCTGCGTGATTACATTGAAGGCAACTACAAGGTTGAGGGTGACCTTCGCCGCGAAGTAGCAGCAGATATCCGCCGCAAGGTTGAAATCGGCAGCTACGAAGGTATTCGCCACCGTAAGGGCCTGCCAGTGCGCGGACAGCGTACGAAGACGAACGCACGTACCCGTAAGGGTCCGAAGCGCACCGTTGCAGGCAAGAAGAAGACGCGCTAAACCGCTCGTCTTCCCCCCGATAACTTTCTGTAGGAGAAATAATGCCCCCGAAGACTCGTGGCGCGGTTCGCAAGCCGCGTAAGAAGGACAAAAAGAATATCGCGCTGGGCCAGGCGCACATCAAGAGCACCTTTAACAACACCATCGTGTCCATCACGGACCCGAACGGTGCTGTCATCTCCTGGGCTTCGTCCGGCGAGGTTGGCTTCAAGGGCTCACGTAAGTCCACCCCGTTCGCAGCCCAGATGGCCGCCGAAGCCGCCGCAAAGCGTGCGCAGGAGCACGGCATGCGCAAGGTTGACGTATTCGTCAAGGGCCCGGGTTCGGGACGCGAAACGGCAATCCGTTCACTGCAGGCCGCTGGCCTTGAGGTTGGATCCATCCAGGATGTAACCCCCAGCGCCCACAACGGCTGCCGTCCGCCGAAGCGCCGCCGCGTCTAAGGCTTTCCAGCGCACCGGTGCTTGCCCGGACCTTCGCGGGTCCGGGCAAGCCCAGTCGCGTTAAGTCTCAGACCGATCTTTCCACCACCTGTGTTGCGTCATATAGCGGATGCTCGCCGAAAGGAAACCTAAGTGCTCATTGCACAGCGCCCCACCCTCTCCGAAGAGGTCGTCTCCGACAACCGCTCCCGTTTCATTATTGAACCGCTGGAGCCCGGTTTCGGTTACACCCTCGGAAACTCCCTCCGCCGTACCCTGCTCTCCTCCATCCCCGGTGCCTCTGTCACGAGCATCCGGATCGATGGCGTGCTGCACGAGTTCACCACGGTTCCGGGTGTCAAGGAAGATGTCACCGAGATCATCCTGAACATCAAGAACCTGTCGGTTTCCTCCGAGCACGACGAGCCGGTTGTTGCTTACCTGCGCAAGCAGGGCCCGGGAGTCGTCACCGCCGCGGACATCGCTCCGCCGGCCGGCGTCGAATTCCACAACCCGGATCTGCACATTGCCACGCTGAACTCGAAGGGCAAGTTCGAACTCGAACTGACCATCGAGCGCGGCCGCGGCTACGTTTCGGCAGCCCAGAACAAGTCCGGCGACTCCGAGATCGGCCGTATTCCGGTCGACTCGATCTACTCGCCGGTGCTGAAGGTTACTTTCCGCGTGGAAGCTACCCGTGTTGAGCAGCGCACTGACTTCGACAAGCTCATTGTCGACGTCGAGACCAAGCAGGCCATCGCCCCGCGCGATGCCGTTGCTTCGGCAGGTACCACCCTGGTGGAACTGTTCGGTCTGGCCCGCGAGCTGAACACCGCAGCTGAAGGTATCGAGATTGGCCCGTCGCCGACGGATGCTGCCCTGGCAGCAGACATGGCCCTGCCGATCGAGGATCTGGACCTCACCGTCCGTTCCTACAACTGCCTCAAGCGTGAGGGCATCCACACCGTGGGTGAACTCGTGGCCCGCTCCGAGGCCGACCTCATGGACATCCGTAACTTCGGTGCGAAGTCCATCGATGAGGTCAAGGCAAAGCTGGTTGAACTGGGCCTGTCCCTCAAGGACTCGCCTCCCGGTTTTGACCTCGCAGCACGCGCCGCAGCAATTGAAGAGGACGACGCCGCTTTCAGCGACGACGAGCTCTAACAAACAGATCTTGGCCTGCCGGCTGGATGCACCACGGTGTGCGCAGCCCAACGGCTTCCATATGAGGAGAAACTATTATGCCTACCCCCGCTAAGGGTCCGCGCCTCGGAGGCGGAGCGAGTCACGAGCGTCTGATGCTCGCGAACCTGTCCGCCGCACTGTTCGAGCACAAGCGGATCACCACCACGGTGACCAAGGCCAAGCGACTGAAGCCGTACGCCGAGCGCCTGGTGACTTTCGCCAAGCGTGGCGACCTGGCTTCCCGCCGCCGTGTACTCGGCTTGATCAGCGACAAGGGCATCGTCCACGAGCTGTTCACCGACATTGCACAGGCAGTGGAGAACCGCAACGGCGGCTACACCCGCATCACCAAGATCGGCAACCGCAAGGGCGACAACGCTCCCATGGCTGTCATCGAGCTGGTTCTTGAGCCGGTTTCCGCCAAGCAGGCAGTTGTAGCCGAGGCTACCTCCGCCGCCAAGCGCGATGCCGACAAGAAGGACGCCGACAAGGCAGAAGCTGCTCCGGTCGCCGAGACCGAAGCCGCTGAAACCGAAGAGGCTCCGGCCGCTGAAGCGACTGAGACTGAAGCAGCAGCAACCGAAGAGGCTCCGGCCGCTGAGGAAGCCCCCGCTAAGAAGGACGAGAAGGAAGCGAAATAATTCGCTGATTTCTTCGCATAGACTTAAGTCTATGAACGACCAGAAACCCGCTGCCCCCGTTAGAGGGGGCGGCGGGTTTTTGCGTGTCCGGCTTGATCTTGCGTACGACGGCGGACCCTTCAGCGGGTGGGCCGTCCAGCCCGGACGCCGTACCGTCCAGGGCACCCTGGAGGAAGCCCTGGCCCTGCTCATCCGCCGGCCGATCCGGGTCACCGTCGCCGGACGGACCGACGCCGGGGTGCACGCCCGCGGCCAGGTGGTCCACGTGGACTTCACGGAGGCCGAGTGGCTGGGCCTGAACCGCGGCGTGGAGCTGGATCCGGCCGTCGCGCTGCTGAGGCGGCTCCGCGGCGCCCTCAGCCGCGGGCTGGGCGACCTCACCGGGTCCATCGAGGTCCACAAGGTCACCATCGCACCCAAAGGCTTCGACGCGCGGTTCTCCGCGCTCTGGCGCCGCTACAGCTACCGGATTGCGGACGGCCCGCTCCTCTGGGACCCGCTGGGCCGCTCCGCCACGCTGTGGCATCAGGAACCGCTCGATGTCGGTCTGCTCAACGAGGGCGCCTCCCAGCTGCTGGGACTCCAGGATTTCCGGTCCTACTGCAAGCCGCGGGAAGGTGCCACGACCATCCGGGAACTCCAGCGTTTCGAGTTCGCCCGCGGCGCCGACGGCGTCCTGGTGGCCACGGTCCAGGCCGATGCGTTCTGCCACAACATGGTCCGCTCGCTCGTGGGATCGGCGCTGTTTGTAGGGGCCGGCATCGAGGCGCCCGGCTGGCTGCACGAACGGCTGATTGCCCGGCAGCGGGACGCCAAGTCCGTGCTGGCGGCCCCGCATCCGCTGGTGCTGGAAGAGGTGGCCTACCCGACGGCCAGCGGGCTGCTGGCCAGGGCCGAGCTGACCCGCGCTAGGCGCCAGTAGCGCCGCCCGCGTCCGCCGGACCCAGGGCATGTCTGTGGGCCAAACGCTGAAGTGCCGGGCGGCTGCGGCCTGGGTGATGTGAAGCGCCAGGCGCCGCGGTCGCAAGTCGTTCGTTGCGGGAGCAGGCCTGGGATTTTGTAGCACCCGATAGATTAAGGTCCCCCAGCTGGAGCCACTAGGCTTTCTCGTAACCCTAGGGATTCGATTCACAACGGTTATGAGACAGGCCAGGCCGGACCAGGCGCAGGGTGGGCCGCCCCAATAGAGTTAGATGTACGGGCTCTTAGCTTCAGGGGACTCCATGCGGAAACAGATATTCACTCCATTACTGGTGGTGCTGCTGGCGGCTTGTGCGCCAGCTGCGCCAGCAGACTATCCGCGGGCCGCCTCTGCCGACGGCCGCTGGAGTGTCGCTGTTGGTTTCCCGGTCTATGAATCTTTGGATACGTGCGCGGACGACCCAAGCGTAGAAAGTGCCATCACGAGCGCCGACATGCCCACTTCCCACCTTGCAGTACGTCTGCATGCAGGATCCTCTGAGGCCGATGCCGTGCGAGTCGCAGAATGCGTGGATCATGCGCTAACCAGCGGGGAAATCACGATCTTTCCCCCCGTATCTGATGCCCCCCGGCTCCTTGGTCGCGAGCTAGTGGCTACCACGTTTCCTTTAGTCCTTCGGGCGCTAACTAGATGCACGAGATGCCTCGCGAAGTAACCTATGGCGGCCCGCAGCTGAACCTCGTGCGGGATGCTCGGTTAGCTAGGGGCCGGAATACTACAGCTAGTCGAGTTCTACGATGACTTTCCCGCCCTCGTAGAAGCCTTCCCCATCCGCCTGGATCATTGCGCCGTTGTTGTTCACGAAGTAGGTCAGAACATGCCCCAGGGCGGCGTAGCCATCCTCGTCAATGTCGGAGCTGGGCAGCTGGGCTGAGACGATAAACCGCGTACTCCGCAGGTGTTTCTCAACGCGCCTTCGGTTCCTTGTGTTTCGCACGTCCTCGAGTAACTCTATGAACTCTTCGATCTCTTCGCGCATGTCGGACTCATCTTTTCCATCGTCGCGATTAATTTCGAACAGGATCGGCGCCTTGTGATCCTTGTAGGCAATACCAACCTGCTCCCAGCTGCCCTCGTCAAGGGAAGACTCGCTGACCGGCGGATCGAGGGCAAGAGATGCTCCACATTCAGCGGCGTATTCAAGGACCGGCCGCAACGGTGAAGGTTCGCCCTTAGTGCAAAATGCTCTGACGTAGTAGCCCACGGCTAACACGATACCGTCGGCAGGAGCGAATGGCACTACCTCAACCGGGTGTCCGACTGGCGATCGTGCACGTTGGCCTGCAACACTCTGGCTTATTCTCCCAACTGATTGAGCACCGTTGGGCTCATTGGGCCTGGGCGGTCCCCGAAGCTCACCCATGCCAAAATAACGACAACTACGATGACCACCAGTAGAAGAGCAACAATAAGAATTACGCTAGGTTTCATACCTGAAGACTAATTAGGGCAGTCCCGTCGCTCACAGCGTCCCGCCGGGCCCGGTTTCGAACCCGTCCCGACAGCCGGTCGGTGACTAGGCGCCCTCTCCTTCCCTATAGGCGTCCTGTGGCGTTCATTCCCTGGCAGCAACGTATAAATCTGGCGCCGGACACTTCGAGCTCCAACGCGGCCTTGTCAGCGACAGCAATTCCCGTGATGCCACGCTCGGCCAACGAGCCGATCACCGAAGCTCGAGTCCGGGCCTGTTCTCACGCAGCATCCAACATCGTCTGCTGCCCATCCGGAACAAATGCGGTCAGGATCAGCATCCATGGCTGCCTCCTTTGGGAACAGGAGTACCGAACAAAAGCACCTTAGTGCAGGGGACGTATCGACGGGCCAGCGTTCAGAAGTCCTCTTCGCAGATCCTGGAACCATAGGGAAGTTTGTGCAGTCAGCTTCTGAAAACGGCACCACGAGCGCCGCTAACCCTGTTTCGAGTTGAGGGTGTAACCGAAGTCTTTAAGAGTGTAAATTCTCCCATCGAGGTCAACGCGGGTGTAGCTAAGATGTGGAAGATTCAGTCCGTTATAGCCGGACCCGAACACTAATAGGGCCTCGGCTGCAGTCTTCATCCAGTGCCGCTTTTCGGTTTCATCATCGAAGGCGCGGTTGACCAGATCTTTAGTATTTCTGTGCGCTTTCGGGGCGCTCCCAAAAGTTAGGAATTTGAAGACAAAGAATGGCAGGCCTGTTCCAGAGTCCACGCCTTCCTCACGCACCGTCGTAAAGGGAATGCTGCATTCGGAATCTACGAGTTTGAACACTCAGTGAAGTATGGGCCGCCCGCGACTAGCCACTTCAAGTAGACGTCAGTGGCCCTGTCGATGACGCGGTGTTCGCGGCCGTCTTTGGTCACTTCGACTTCAAACATGTGTGAATCTCCCCCAGCTAGCGCAGTGCCAGCTATTTGAACCCCCCGGCCAGAGAGCCAGAACCAGGCTCATCCTTACAGGTCAATCTGGTTCCTGTCACCAATACGTCCTCGTCCTGCAGTGGCCAGCCGACTCGGAGGCCGACTATGACGCCCTCATCGGCATGGAGGACGCGCTGGAGGGCGCACTCCCCGCTGCCCATGGCTTCGTGGATGGGCACGACTTCGGCGCAGGCGAGATGAACATCTTCGTCCACACTGACGAACCCCACGAAGCGTTCGGGGACGCGGCGACGTCCCTTGGTGCTGAGCCAAGATGGGCTGAGGTACGGGTGGCGTACAGGCCGACAGGAGGTGATCGCTATGTCGTCGTGTGGCCGGAAACGCTCCAGGACTTTTCGGTGTCGTGATGCATCGTACCTGCTCATCATCCTGGAGACTTCGAAGCCGTAAGGCCGCTCCTTCCCGCGGTAACAACGTCGCGCGGGTTGCAAAAATCGACGCTAGAAGGCAGGCGCCGCCGCTTTGGCGGGAAGCTCCATTGTGAAGGTGCTCCCGTAGCCGGGGCGTGTGCTGCAGGAAATGGTGCCGCCGTGCCGTTCGACGATCGCTTTCGTTATGGCCAGCCCCAGCCCGGCTCCGGGGATCGGGCCCTCGCGGACCGCGGGGCTGCGGAAGAAGCGGGCGAAGACCCGGTCGGCGTCGGCGGCTGTCATGCCCATTCCGTCGTCCTTGACCTGTAGCAGCACCCGGCCTCCCTCGCAGCTGGCCGAGACGTGGACGGTGCCGCCGTCGGGCGAATACTTGATGGCGTTGGAGACGAGGTTGTCGAGGGCCTGGCTGATCCGCAGCGGATCCACCTCGGCCCAGAGCGGAGCCGGAAGGTCCATGGACAGCGAGACCCGGGCGGCCTGGGCGTGGGCCTGGGCCGAACCGAGGCTGGCTTCGACCAGGCTAGCCAGGTCGGTCCGGCGCGGGTGGACGTGCACCGCGGTATCGGCGGACATCATCAGGTCCGAGACCAGTGCCAGCAACCGCTCGGCATTCCGCTGCGCGACTTGGATCCGGCGCACGGTGGCAGGGGAGAGCTCGTCGGATTCGCCGAGGACCAGGTCCAGGTTGCCGATGATCGAGGTCAGCGGGGTGCGGAACTCGTGCGAGACGGTGGAGACAAGGCTGTCCTTGGCCATCAGGGCATCGGCAAGCGCGGTGACCTCCTCGGTGAGCAGCCGTTCGCGGTCGCCGCTGTCCGCGAGCAGGGCGTGAAGCTCGGCTTCCCGGGACCCGGTCAGCCGGACGAGGGCCAGCTGCGCACGCCGCGGCATCCCCGCAAAGAATCCTTCCGGGTTCCGGACCTGTTGCTGTTTACTCAATGAAGCCGCGCTCCTTCCTCGCTGCTCCAATTCAACAGCATGCGTCACGCTAGCTTGACACAGGATGAATATTTGTGGCCGCGGCTGTGCCTAAACGGTGATTCGCGCCATAGCGTGGGTATTCTGACACTACTGTCGCACTTTCAATGCGCTGCAGTACCGACGCGGCCTCTATTGGGGGGTGGATGCCGCATCATCAGAATGTAGAGGGGGACCATGACTGACTTGGGAGTAGCAGTCGTCGTTGAGGACGACGAAGACGTACGTAACCTCGTCGAAGCGGTGCTGAGCCAGGCGGGATTCGACGTCCACGGCGCCGCCAGCGGGCGGGAAGGGGTCGAGGTGGTGCGTAGCCAGAAGGCCAGCGTTGTCACCTTGGACATTGGCCTGAACGACATTGACGGGTTTGAAGTGCTGCGCCAGATCCGGCAGTTCAGCGACGCTTATGTTGTCATGCTGAGCGGGCGGACGGATGAGCTGGACACGCTGACCGCGCTGCACACCGGCGCCGACGATTTTATGACCAAACCGTTCCGCCCGCGCGAGCTCCGGGCCCGGGTAGCCGCGATGATGCGCCGGCCCCGGCAGGAATTCGCCAAAGGCACGCCCCCGGAGCCGAGGACGGCGCCGTCGGCGAGTCTTGTCCTGCCCCAGGATGCAGTGTTTCGGCACAACGGCCTGGTGCTGAACCCGCACACGCGTTCGGTCACCCTTGATGGCATGCCCACCAGCCTGACCCGCAGTGAGTTCGACCTGCTGCACGCACTGCTGAAGGCGGCCGGTGCTGTCCGGACCAAGGTCGATCTGGTGCGGGTGGTGCGGGGAGAGTACTACGGCGCTGATGCGTACATCAGTGAATCCGACGAGCGTGCTGTCGAGGTCCATATCGGCAACCTCCGGCGCAAACTGAAGGAGGATCCGCTGCAGCCGCGCTGGCTTCAGACGGTCCGCGGCGTGGGGTACCGGCTCGCACCGGCGGTGGACTAGCTGTCCTTGAGGTAGCTGAACTGCAGTTCGTCCACGGTTTCGTTACCGCTTTCGGCGACTTCCTGCAGGAGCAGCCGCGCGCGGTTGGCGTCGCGGACACGGATGGCGTCCTCCAGCTCCCGGGCGAGCCCGGCCAGCCGGACCCCGCCGACCATGGCTGAGGACGTCTTCAGGCTGAGCACGGCGTCCAGGGCTGCTGCCTCGTCCCCGCTGCCTAGGGAGCTGGCGAGGGACTGATAGCGCCGGTTCCACATGTTGGTGTAGTCCCGCGCGAATCCCCTGGCCACGGCCGGGCTCTCCAGCTGGGACCCGAGCTCCTGGAGGGCGGTGGGGTCCACGAGCGGGGGCGTCATGTCAGGGCCGGTGTCCTTGGCCCCGGCGGGGGCTAGCCCCGCACCGCCGGGGGAGGCGTCGGCGGAGAGGCCGATGGTTGCGTCGCCGTCGTCTGGAGCACCTTGAAAGGACATGTGTTTACGCTACTGCCTGCCCCGGCCGCTGCCGTGGTCTCCGGGCGAACCTGCGCAAACCCTTGCGCTATCCCGATGGCTTCCTGAGGGTTCCGCCGGAGGTTTCACCCTGCCCGGGAGCTTGTTGCCGTTACCCGCCGCTAAACGTCTCGATCGCGTTGATGACGGCGGGGCCCAGGATGGCAATAAAAAGGACCGGGAAGATGAAGAAGAGCAGGGGGAACAGGATCATAACCGGAAGCTTCATGGCCTTTTCCTCGGCCCGCTGCCGCCGCTTGACCCGCATGACCTTCGCCTGGATCCGCAACACCCTGCTGATGGCAATGCCGTAGGTATCCGCCTGGACAACGGCCTGGACAAAGCTGCGCAGTTCGGGGACGCTGGTCCGCTCCGCGAGGGCCAGGTATGACTCGCGGCGGCTCCTGCCCACCTGCATGTCCTGCAGCGTCCGGACGAGTTCCTCGGCGAGCGGGCCCTTGCCGTTTTCCCCGGCGCGGGCCATGGCTCCTTCGAAGCCCAGACCGGCCTCTACCGAGATGAGCATCTGGTCGAGGGTGTTGGCCAGTTCCAGCTGCATGGCCGTCTGGCGCTCCTGCCCCTTGCTGTAGAGCAACAAATCGGGGATGAAGTAGCCCAGCAGGGCCACAAAGATCCCCACCAGCTTAATGATGGGGGTGGAACCCGTGGCGCCAATGTACAGGCCCAGCAGGGCACCGGCCAGGCCCAGCAGGGGCTTGGCGGCCAGCACACGACCGAGGGGAAGGGAGACCGGTCGGCCTGCCAGGGAGAGCAGCTTGTCGAGTTTGCGGACATATCCGGCCGGCGTCAGACGGTAGCCGATTCGTTTCAGCAGCGAGGTCCGCTGTGCCTCGCTGAAGTCAGCGGTCTCCGTGCCCGCCGCGAGCAGCTCGCGGATGGCCCGGTGGGACTTCCGGTCAACGGAGAGTGCTGACCAGGTGAGATAGCCGAGCGGCAGGGAGACCAGGAGCAGAGCGAGCAGTACCGATGGATCCATGAGCATCTCAGAACTTCAGATCAATGATTTTGCGCATCCACAGGCCGCCGATGGTCATCATGATCATGGACGCGCCGATCATGACCCAACCCAGCAGGCTGGTGAACATGGAGTTCATATAGCCCGGGTTGGCCAGCATGAGCATCGCGACGATGCCGAACGGCATAGCCATCAGGATGTACGCAGAGAACTTTCCCTCCGCAGCCAGGGATTTGATGTGACCCTTGATTTCACTGCGCTCGCGGATGGTTTCGCCCACCTGGTCCAGGACTTCGGCGAGGTTCCCGCCCACTTCCCGGTTGATCTGGATGGCCTGGGCGATCCAGACAAAGTCATCGCTCCGCATCCGTGCGGCAGTGTCGGTGAGGGACGACTGGAGGTCCCGGCCGAGGCTCGTTTCGGTGATGACCCGGCGCATCTCTTCCGCCGTGGGACTTTGCGATTCTGCTGCGGCGGCGTCAATGGCGCGAAGGATGCTGTGGCCTGCCCTGAGGCCGCCGGAGAGCAGTTGAAGCGTGTCGCCGAGTTGCTGGTCAAACATGACACGACGTTTGCCGGTGAGGTAGCCGATCACCAGGTGCCCCGCCAACGGCGCCAGCAGCACGAACAGGACTGCCAGCAACGGGCCCGCGACGACGAAGCCTGCCAAGGCGCCGACGAAGGCGCCGGCCAGCACCAGCACAAAGAAGTCGGACTGGCTCATCCGCAGTCCGGCGTTTTCGAGTGCCTCCCGGCTGAAGAGCCGCACTTTTCGCTGCGCAAAGTATCCATCGACGAGGTTGACCGCCGAGCCGGCGAACCGGGTCAGCTGCGAGTCCGTTTGGATCTGGGCTGGCTGGCGGCGGTCCAGCGGCACGCGTGCCCTCCGCGGGGCGAGCAGGACGAAACCAAGCAGAAACAGGGCAGCTGAGAACAGGGCAACCCCGATGGGCAGCATCGTCAAAACTGGTTCACTGCCTTCCGGCCGGCGCCACGGGAGCGGCGAACACGCTGGGTGAGACGTGGATGCCAAAATCCTCGAAGCGGTCGATGAACCGGGGGCGGATGCCGGTGGGGACCGGTTTGCCCAGGAAACGGCCGTGGGCGTCCACCCCGGCGGAGTAGTCGAAGACGAACGCGTCCTGCAGGGTGACGATGTCTCCTTCCATGCCCTGCACCTCCGTGACGTGGGTGATGCGGCGGGTGCCGTCCCGGAGTCGGGAAATCTGGATGATCAGGTTGACGGCGGAGGCGATCTGCTCACGGATGGCGCGGAGCGGCAGGTCCATTCCCGCCATCAGGACGAGGGTCTCCAGACGGGCGACGGCGTCCCGGGGCGAGTTTGAGTGCACCGTGGACAGCGAGCCGTCATGGCCGGTATTCATGGCCTGGAGCATGTCCAGTGATTCCCCGCCACGTACCTCGCCGACCACGATTCGGTCCGGGCGCATACGAAGGGAATTCCGCAGAAGCTCCCGGATGGTGACCTCGCCCTTGCCCTCGGTGTTCGGCGGCCGGCTTTCCAGCCGGACGACGTGGCGTTGCTGGATTTGGAGTTCGACGGCGTCCTCGATTGTCACGATGCGCTCGTCGTGGGGCAGGAACGACGAGAGAACGTTCAGCAGCGTGGTCTTGCCGGTGCCCGTGCCGCCCGAGACGATGATGTTGAGCTTTGCCTTGACACAGGCGTTGAGGAGCTCCGCCATCTCAGGCGTCAGGGTGCCGAACTCGATGAGGTTCTGGACCGTGAGCGGAACTTTGCTGAATTTTCGGATCGTCAGCGAGGAGCCGCCCACCGCGAGCGGCGGGATGACGGCGTTGACGCGGGAACCGTCTTCGAGGCGCGCATCCACGAGCGGGGATGACTCATCGATGCGGCGCCCCACCTTGGAGACAATACGCTCGATCACCTTGCGCAGGTGGTCTTCGGAACTGAACCGGGACTCGGTGAGCGTGAGCTTGCCGTGACGCTCAACGTAGATCTGGTCCATGCCGTTGACCATGATCTCTGTCACCGCGGAATCATCGAGGAGGCGCTGCAACGGTCCGTAGCCGAGCACATCGTCGGCCACGTCCTGGACCAGCCGGAGCCGTTCCTCTCCGGACAGCGGGACCTGTTCTGCGTCGATGATGCGGATGAGTTCTTCCCGGGCGGATGAGCGCAAATCATCTTCCGTGACGGCGGAATCATTAAAACGGGCGCCCATGCGCTCGAACAGGGCGGTGGCGGCGCGCTGCTTGAGGGCAGCGAAGACATCCACCGGCTGCTGGCCAAACGGTCGGTGCGCGTCCGTTAGCTCTTCGAAAGTAGGTGCTGCGGTTGGCGTGCGCTGCCGTTCCACGGGGGGAGCCTTGCGTATTTGGGGAGGCGGGGCGGGGGCTGCGGGAGCGGACTCGGGAACGAGCTTGGGAGCAGCAGCGGACCCGCCCTCCGCAGCAGCGAGCCGATCAGTGAGCTTCACTGGACCACCACCCTGCGGTGCAGTTTCTTCTTTGCCCTGGCACGCCAGGCAGGATCGAACCGTTCAACCAGCTGCCGCAGCCCTTTGACGGCCGGGTCCCTGCGAGCCTCCTGAAGCACCGGTATGCCCCGGTTCGTGGACAACGCCACAGCCTTGGACCGCGGAATACTGACATCAACGGGCGCACCGATGGTAGCTTCGACATCCTGAACACTGAGCCCGGATGCGGAATCGGCCAGATTCAGCACAACATGGCGCGTCTCCGGCTGGAGGTCCAGTCGTCGGAGGATTTCGAGGCCGGACCGCAGCCCGCGGATGCTGGGAACATCCATGGCGGTGACCCAGACAATGTCTGTGCACTGCTCCATGGCCGCCAAGCCCACCTCCGGTAACCCCGGGGCCGTGTCCACGATGACGTACTGGAACTGTTGCGCGAGCTGCCCGAGCAGGCGCGACACCTGCTCGGGTGTGATGTTGTCCGCTTCTTCGGGGCTCCTGGGCGCGCAGAGAGCATAGATATTGCCGGGGTGCACGGTCAGGAACGCCTTCAGGACGAGGGAATCGTGGCTCGCGGCGGGGGAGACCGCATCGGTCACAGTGTGCTCCGGGTGGAGGTATAACCCTGAGGCGACATCGCCGAACTGCAGGTCCAGATCCACGATCACGACGCTCATGGGGGCCACCTGACCCAGCCCGATGGCGATGTTGGTGGCAATGGTGGTTTTGCCTACTCCGCCCTTGGGCGAGAAGACACCGATCACCAGACCCTTCGGGGCGTCCGGGTGCTGAACGGCTGTGGACCTGTTCTTGCTGACAAAGGACTGGCAGGCCCGTTCCAGCATGACGCGGATCTGGGCTGCATCGGCGTGGGGGCTGAGAATATCCCGGATGCCGGCACGCATCGCCAGGAGCAGGAAATCGGGGTCCGGTTCGCCCACCAGGATGACGCTGAGCTCGGAGAGCTGCACGTCAAAGATCGTGGCCAAACGTAGGGCGTCATCGACTGGGACATCCGGTCCCAGAATGAGGACCTCGGGACGCTGCTGGTCAAGCTTCGCGAATAACTCCTCGGGATCTGAAGGATTGACGAAGGCGAAGGTCTGCAGACCGCCCGGCAGGCTTCCGGCCAGGGCTAGGCGCACGCGGGACTCGAAGTCGGCATTGGGCGTGATCAGTACAAAACGGCTCATTTGTAGATCTCCGGTTTCGTCATGATGCCAGGGCGGCCGCTGTCCGTGGCGTTGAGCGGCTCCTTGCTGAGCCAAAGCGTGCCGAATTCGGAGCCGTAGACGATCTTGGTGGCGTCCACGTCGTTCACGGCGACTGTCAACAGCAATGATCCGGTGGGTAGGGACGTGTCCTCGACCGTGGCTCCGGAGCCGCTGGCAGTAGGTTCGGGAGACGGGGCGGCGCTGGCAGCCCGCTGCACTGACGTCACCAGGACCTTGTGGAGGGTCAGTTGCGTCGTCTCCTTGTCTGGCTTGGCCTCGATGCCGCCATTTTTCAACGAAATGAAGATGCCGATGTGGTCTCCGGCGGTCAGCCGTCCGCCGACAACGCGCTGCGGGTCCAGCTGGAAGGAGACCTCCTGATGCCCCTCCGGCACCTGCACGGCTCCGCTGGCCTCCAAGGATTCCGGCGCGGTAAGCCGTTCCTCGACGAGCTGCTCACCCGGAAACAATTCGACGGCGGTGACCTTGCCGGCCAGGCCGTCGAGGCTTAGTACCGCGGACGTGGCAACGGCAGTGCCTGGCAGCGTCCGGGCTGTGAGAAAGGGCAGAAGGCTTTCCACGGCGGTGCCGGCCGGCACCGGCTTCGCCACGACGAGGACGTCCACGGGCTCAAGACTCTTGACGGCCCGCTCGTCGGCACCGCTGGCGTAGGACATCACGAGAATGGCTCCGACGAGGGCAAAGACGACGGCGGCGATCCCGGCCAATAAGCGTGACTTCAAAAACTGCTCCTGAACTGGTTAACGGATCGGTGGTGCTGAGGGATCATTGCGTAAGTCGGACTATGGTGGCGCCGTTGCTATCCACCGGGCCGAGCGCAAAACCTTGCGCCAGGGAAACGTATTTGATGAAGCTGCCAATGATGCCCCTGCAGTTGCCATCGCAGGTCACGGAGGAGGACGTGCTGCGGAAGGACTTGGGAAGATCGCTATTGCCGCTGAACTTCCAGCCGCGCACCTTGAACGCGGCAAAGGACGTGAGCCCGTAGACGGCGCCGGACCCCGTGCCGCTAACTTCGTCGAAGACCGGCAACAGAACGACAACGTCCTTGCCGGCGCTGAGGTCGTCAGCCCAACGCTGCAGGGTCGCCAAACAGACGTCCGGGGCGCCGTTGTTGCCTGGGTCGCTTCCTGCTTCGGCCAGATCGAGGTCTATTAGACCGCCGCAGATACCAGCATCGTTGGGCAACCAGCCGAAACCGCCTGACACCGGTGCTCCGGATGGGCCGTAAAAGCAGTCGGGGTTAGCGTTGCTCCCGTGGTTTTGCAGCAGTTGGAGTGTGCCGTCGACGTGATTCTTCACTTGGCAAATCGAGAAGGCGACGGGAAACGCGACCGGACCCGCCAGCGGGCTGCCCCATTCGACCGCGGACGAGGCAGTCACCTCGGTTGTGTTGATACCGAGGGCGCGAGCGAAAAGCAATGAAACGCGGTTCGGCTCCTTCCCTGCTTCCTGGGCTCCGGCGGTGACGGTGACCCTGCGGGCCGTCTTGTCGAGCGCCAGTGATGAGACGTTGCTGAGTCCATCGCCAGCATTACTGCTCGTGAGGCTGCGAGCCAGCGTCGACGTAGCCGAGCAATCGGGGTCGTTGACGTCCTTTGCGCACTTCTGAGCCACCGCGATGGCAGCCGCGTCGGCCCCATTCCGCAGTTGGACCTTCTCGGTGTAGAGCATTCCGACGTCGACGGCGAGTGCGGCGAAGCCCAGCAGCGTCACCATAAGAACGGCAACCATGATGCTGATGGCCCCGCGCTCGCGGTCCCTGGACGGGATGACGTCAGCTAGCCGCCGCATAGCATCACACCTTTGCCTTCCATCGGGAACGGCCCCGCGATGCGTGTCATGGTGGAGAGCGTGTACGTGATCTTGAAGGTCACCTGCGCGCCAGTGGTGCAGCTTGCCGGGCTGATGCTGAAGCTGGCGTCCGTCAGCGTGGGTTGCAGCCCTGCGGCCGCATTCTTGGCTGCGGTGCGGGCATCAGTGGGGTTGTTGCCGATTGCCATGACACGCACGCCTTCGCGTGCGGCACTTGAAAGCGAGATCTGCGCGTTGTAGGCACGGCCGAATTCCATGATGCCGAGCAGCAGCAGGATCATGACGGGCGCCAGGAGTGCGAACTCCACCGCCACAGCGCCGTGCTCCCTGCCGTCACGCATGCGCGGAGGACCTTTCATCGGAGGGATACTATGGCCCGGTTAACGCTGCGACGGGAGGCTACGAACGAAGGGTGCGGTGAAGGAATGACGCCCTCACCGCACCAACCGGTGTGTCCTGAGTAGAAGTCAGGCGCTACGGCGCGTTCACCAAACCAGTCGTGACGCTGTTAAAGAGAGTGATCAACTGGTCGCCCAAGAGGCCAACGGCGACGATGATGGCGACGGCGATAAGGGCAACCATAATTCCGTATTCCACAGCGGTTGCACCTTTCTCGTCGCGAAGGCGGTTCTTGGCAGTGAACCCAAGGGTCTGAAGGGTTGCGATAAGAGAAAGCATGGACGCTCCTGAGCGAGTTTGTCGGCTGGTCCAGCACCAGCGCTGAAAGGAACTTAGCAAGCTCCGACACGCCGACGATCCGTTTTTGTGGCATCCTGCGCCAAGACTTCCCAAACTGCACGTTCCCTGTATTTTCCCTGCGCGAACCCTGCGCGTGACCTGCGGTCGGCCCGTTGATAGTTGCCGGATGCAAGAAAGGACCCCCTCGGTTCTGGGGTCCGAGGGGGTCCGGCTTGTGGAGGACCCCCTCGGTTCTGGGGACCGAGGGGGTCCGGTATTTGGGGCGCTGGGAGCGCGGTGTGACGTGTGCTAGCTGAAGGCAGCGATGATGTTGATAACGGCAGGTCCAAGTAGGACTATGAACAGCACCGGGAAGATGAATAGAAGCAGCGGAAACAGCACTTTCACGGGCAGCTTCATTGCCTTTTCCTCGGCTCGTTGCCTGCGCTTAACTCGGGCCTGTTTAGCCTGCGTCCGGAGGACCTTAGCTATGCCGATTCCATACTTGTCTGCTTGAACGACGGCGCGGACGAAACTGCGGAGGTCCTGTACCGAGGAGCGGTCTGCCAGTGCCTGATAAGCCTCCTGCCGTGCCCGGCCGACCTGAATGTCCTGGAGTGTGCGTATCAGCTCTTGGGCGAGTGGGCCCTTGCCGTTTTGGCCCGCCCTGGCCATGGCTGTTTCAAAACCGAGCCCAGCCTCCACGGAAATCAGCATCTGATCCAAGGTATTTGGCAATTCCAGCTCGATCTCCTCCTGGCGTTTGATCCCTTTGTTGTAGATCAAAAGATCGGGCAGGAAGTAAGAGAAAACGGTCAGAAAAACGCCGATACCAAGGTTTTTCGGCGATGGATCGCCGCTGAACAAGTAGAACCCAATGACCGCGCCTACCAACGCGAGCGTGGGCTTAGCAACGATCAACTTCTCCAGCGGAATGGATTGAGGGCGGCCTGCGAGGGATAGCCAACGGTCCAGCTTGGCAACGTAGCCCACAGGGGTCAGTCTCTTCGAGATGTCGAGCAAGGCCGGAGCTCGGAGAACGTTCACGCTGCCGTTCTGGCCGAGGCCTTGTCCAAGATTCGCTTGGACAGCTATAAGAGCCTTCCGGTCGGCTGTCAGTAGCGCCCAAGCAAGATAAGAACACGGCAGGACTACCACGGCGATGATGAGCCAACCAATTGGAGTCATGATGGCCTTCCCTAGAACTTGATCTTAACGATGCGGCTCATCCAGAAACCGCCGACGGCAAACATGATGAGACTTGCGACGAGCATTGCAATTCCGATGGGCTCGGTGACGAATACGTCCGTGTAGCCGGGATTGATAAAGCTGAACATTATTGCGACGACAATTGGCATGGCCATCAGTATGTAGGCTGACATCTTGCCCTCGCCGCTTAGCGCCCGCACCTGTCCCTTGATTTCGCTACGTTCCCGTATAGTGCCAGCCACTTGCTCCAGGACTTCAGCCAGATCTCCGCCGACCTCGCGGTTTATCTGGATAGCTTGACCGATCCATCGGAAGTCTTCGCTGTCCATGCGCTGGGCTGCTTCGTCGAGAGCCAGGTGGGCGTCCTTGCCGATACGGACTTCATTGACGACTCGGCTCAGCTCCTCCGAAGTAGGTGCGTCGGCCTCGGTTGCTGCTGCTTCAATGGAACGCATGATGCTGTGCCCCACACGCAGGCCACCGATGAGCATTTGTATGGTGTCGGTGAGCTGGGCCTCGAACTTTCCGCGGCGTTTGTCTGTCATTAGGGATAGGCCGATTTTGGCTAGGAACGGACCTGCAACTGCTAATAAGATGCCGATAAGGCCGTTCGTAAGCAGCGCACCAAGAGTTCCGCCGACAAGTGACGCGACCGCTACCATGACAGTGAAGGTCGCCGGATCTGACTTCACACCCGCGTTGTAGAGAACCGTCCGGTTGAACGGGCCGCCAGAGTCTCCCAGCACTCCACCCATGGCAGCCACAGCCGTTTGAGAGACCTTTCCCAGCGAGGACTGATCTGGCTGCGAATCCGGCCGTCTGCGTTCGATTGGTATGCCGGAGTAGCGCGGTGTGAGCACGAAGACAAACAGTATTATCACCGCACCGAGGCAGAGGACCGTGGCTGCGATAAAGAGGACCGGGGTATCCATGTTTATCGCATCCCCAGAGGCGCCAACGTCGGCCCGAAGACCGCCGGCGACACCGAAATACCAAGCTCAGCGAAACGATCCAAGAACCGAGGCCTGATGCCAGTGGCAATGGGCTTGCCCAGGAAGCGCCCTTGCTCATCCATCCCGGCGGCGTAATCAAACACAAATGCGTCTTGGAGCGTGACGATATCGCCTTCCATGCCCTGCACTTCGGTTACGTGAGTCACCCGCCTGGTTCCGTCACGGAGCCGTGTCACCTGAACCAATAGGTCCACCGCGGACGATACCTGCTCGCGAATGGCACGGAGCGGCAGATCCATGCCGGCCATGAGTACCAAGGTTTCCAGGCGTGCGATTGCGTCACGCGGCGAATTGGCGTGCACGGTGGACAATGAGCCGTCGTGGCCGGTGTTCATTGCCTGGAGCATATCCAGCGACTCGCCACCACGAACTTCGCCGACGATGATGCGATCGGGGCGCATACGCAGTGAGTTACGCACGAGCTCGCGAATGCCCACGGCCCCTTTGCCCTCAATATTGGGTGGCCGGCTTTCCAGTCGCACGACGTGTTCCTGTTGCAGCTGCAGCTCCACAGCGTCTTCGATGGTGACTATCCGGTCCTCTTCCGGGATGAACGAGGACAAGACGTTTAGCAATGTTGTTTTTCCTGTGCCAGTACCACCGGAGACGATAATATTCAGCCGTGCCCGGACGCACGCGCTCAACAGTTCGGCCATCTCGGGTGTGATCGAGCCCCATTCAATAAGGTTCTGCACGGTCAACGGCACGTGACTAAACTTGCGAATTGTCAGAGAAGGGCCGTTAACGGCCAGTGGAGGAATGATGGCGTTTACTCGGGACCCATCTTCCAGCCGTGCATCCACCAATGGCGAGGATTCATCGATCCGGCGGCCTACGCGGGACACGATCCGCTCGATGACTTTCCGCAAGTGGTCATCAGAACTAAACTGTGATCCGGTCAATGAGAGGTGGCCATGCCGTTCAACATAGATCTGGTCGAAACGATTGACCATAATCTCGGTGACAGACGGATCCTCCAGCAACCGCTGAAGGGGTCCATAGCCCATCACTTCGTCGGCAATCTCCCTAATGAGACGCCGACGTTCTTCGGGCGAGAGCGGTACTTGTTCCTGGTCGATGACCAAGGACAACTCTTCAATGGCACTGGCCCTGAGCTCCTCCTCTGAGGATGAAGTATCACCAAAGCGCGTGCCCATTCGTTCAAACAGGGCTAAGGCGGCGCGCTGCTTCAAGCCAGCCAATGCGTCCACGGCCGGCTGCACGGGCGCTCCCCCGAGAGAACTGGATGAAGTCGGTACCGGGCGAACAGTTTGGCCGGTGGTGGCTACCTTGGTTTCCAAGGCATGGTCCTCCCGTTCGCTGTCGGCGAGGGAAGGCGTCTGAAGATCGACGTCAGCCTGCGTGCGGGAAAGTCGGGCTGACAGTTTCATGACACCACTACCCTTCGGTGAAGCTTGTGGTGACCCGCGGCCACCCATTGGGGATCGAAGCGCTCAACGAGCTTCTTGAGTCCTTTGGAGGCCGGCTCCCGGGAGTTGCTTTGCAGCACGGGCACTCCCCGATTTGTGGAAAATGGCAGAGTTCGAGAACGGGGGATGACGGCATCAATGGGGACGCCGATCGTAGCTTCGACATCCTGGACCGTGATGCCGCTCTTCCGATCCGCGAAATTCAGGACTGTATGGCGTCCTTGCGGCAACAGTTGCAGCTCCCGGAGGACCGCAAAACACTTGTGGAGGCCACGGACGCTGGGAACGTCCATGCCGCAAACCCATACTCCGTCAGTTGCCTGCTCCAGGGTCGCCAAGACATGCTCGCCCAGCCCTGGTGCCGTATCAACGACGACATACTTGAACTCGCTTGCCAGTTGATTGATGAGACGACCCACGTGCTCAGCCGTGATGAAATCCGATTCCGCAGGAGTGCGCGGGGCGCACAAGGCGTAAATTCCGGCCGGGTGGACAGTCAGATACGCCTTGAGCACCATCGAGTCCTGGGCAGCGGCGCCGTGCACGGCATCAGAAATAGAATGCTCCGGCTCCAGCAGCAACCCTGTGGCGACATCCCCAAACTGCAAATCCAAGTCCACGATAACCACGCCCATGGGGGCAACCTTGCCCAAGCCAATGGCCAGGTTCGTGGCGACGGTGGTCTTTCCAACCCCACCTTTGGGAGACATAACAGCGATGACTCGTCCCCTCTCCTGACCGGATTCAGGGGCTGCCGACATCCCGCGGCGCCGGCTTGCGGATGCCAGGCATGACCGCTCCAATAAGACGCGGAGGTCGTTCACGCCAATTTCAGACGTGACCACGTCCCGTATGCCCGAATGCATGGCCCGCAGCACCAATTCCGGGCTGGGTTCGGCGACCAACAGGAGACTGACCTCTGGAAATTGGAGGTCGAACACCGTCGCCAGCTTTAGTGCATCATCGGGAGCAACGCCGGGTCCCAGGATGAGTACCTCGGGCGGAGCGCCGTTCAGCTGTTTGAAGACGTCATCAGGTCCGCCCTTGAGGACATCAGGCGACAGTGTTTGCAGCTCGCCGTGGAGAGCCCCGGAGATAGCCTGACGGACTCGACCTTCGAAATCCCTGACCGCTGTGATTGCGACGAATCGACTCATCAGTACAGCCCTCCAAACGTGGTGATTGGAGGATCGTTGTTGGTAGACGAGGGGGTTTGCTTGGATAGCCACAGGGTGCCAAACTCAGCGCCGAAGACCAGCTTGGCGGCGTCCGAGTCGGTCCTCGCAACCGTCACGAACGCCGATCCGTTGGGCATTTCCACCCCGGATTCCGTTCCGGCCGAATTCTTAGTCTCCGCGGCCGCTTTCTGAACAGCAGTGACCAGGACGTCCTGGAACAGCAGGCCAGTGGACTGCTTCCAGCCTTTCACTTCAGGCGGCACGGTAGCATCCGCCGGCATGCCCTCTTCGGTCTTGAACGAGGAGTAGACAGTCACGATGTCTCCTGCTTCGATCCTGCCGCCGAGGAGACGTTCAGGCGCCAGCAGAAGCGTGACCTCTTCCAGCCCGTCGGGCACCGGCACAGTGCCTGGAACGAGATCTCGAGGATCAATGAGCCGTGAGGCCAGGAGTTGTTCTCCCGGTTGCAGATCGACGGCGGTGACTGTCCCTTCCTTCTGATTGAGCGTCTCCAGTGCCCCCTCGGGGACTGCAGTCTTGGGGATCGCTTCAGCGCGGACCCTGGTGCCCAAGTCTGATGTCTTGGTGCCCGCAGGGATTGACTCTTGAACAACCAAGACACTGACCGGCTCCAGCCCGGCCTGTGCGCGGGCGGCCGCGCCTTGCACATAAACAAACAATAAGATGGCTCCGACAACGGCCAATACCAAAGCCGCAATGCCTCCCAGTAGGCGTGACTTCACTGTGTTTCTCCTTAGTCGATAGAACAAGATGATGGAGCGGTGCGTCCGCTAACCGGTGAGCTCAACCTTGGATGCCCCAAAGTTCGGCACGCCCCCGCTAGCGATCTGACCCTCCTCAAGAGTGACGAAGCGGGTGAAGAACCCTTGAAGACCACGGCACATTCCGGTGCAGGATGGGGCGCTCGTGTCGGCATGCGTTAGTTCCGGACCGCCCCCGAACTTGTACCCCGTGACCTGAAAGGCTGCGAATCCGATAAGTGTGTACTGCGTTTTGTCGCCGCCGCCGTTGATGGCTGAACTGAAGAGCGGGATGAGGACCGGCTCGTTTAGGAGTCCTTTGAGAACGTCCTGACAGACCTTGTCCGAGCCTCCTGTTTTGGGAAACGCGTTGCCGGGTTGGCCTTGCACTATCCCGCCGGGAATAATGTCAGCGGAACAGTCTGCGTTTGCTTCCAACCACCCGAAGCCGCCAGGCTGATAGCCGTTCTGCGCTTCGCATCCTTCGTAGTCCGGGGTCTTTTCGTCATAGCGGAGCAATATGTGGGTCGCTATTGGATCGCCGGCAAAGTTGCCCGTTGAATCCAGCTCGGCCCGCTGGCTGGCTGTGAGGAAATCTCGAAATACGCACTCGCTCACCGTCCAAGGAAGCGTCGAACCGGAATCCGGAGGACCCCAGGAGGCTTCAGCAACGGCGTGAATCTCCGTCGAGTCGAATCCCATAAGCCTCGCGAAGAAAAGTGAAAAACTGTCCGCATCGGAGCCAGCTGCGCGGGCGAAGGTTTCCACGCGAACAGTGGTCGCGGCCGGGAAGGTCACGGACGTGACGCCGCTGGCGGCGTCATTGCTGTTCGAATCGGCAAGGAGAGCCGCGGTTGCGTCCGTGTCGCCGCAAGTACCGCCGGCGCAGTCGCCGGCGATGGCCAGCGCGCCGGCGTCAGCCGCATTTTGAACCTGGGCTTTTTCCGCGTACATCGCTCCCACATCAACAGCTAGTGCTGTCATCCCCAGGAGTGCCACCATCATGATCGCGACAACAATTGTGGCTGCTCCACGTTCGCCGTCGCTAGTTGATCGCACGTCGCTTGTAGCTCTTGTCGGTTTTACCCGCCGCATCTCATTACCCCCACTCCAGTTAAGTTCATCGGAAATAGTCCCGGTCCGCCAAAAAAGCCGGCGTCAAGAAATCCGGATAATGAGGGCAAGGCGACGGTCGTGGTTACTGTGACATTTGTGCCCTCTGCGCAGCCACCTGCATTATTGGCGACCGCGACACCCAGGCCGGCTAATGAAGGAGCCGCTGCGAGAGCTGCCCCTGTAACATCAAGGGATGCGTCGTCATGGTGTATGGCGGCATGTCGGGCTCCTTCGCGGGCTGCTTGCGTCAGGGAAACCTGGACATTCAGGACGCGGCCAAACTCGATGGTTCCGATGACTATCAGCAGCAATAGCGGCAGGATCATTGCCATTTCCACGGCCACCGCGCCGCGTTCTTTATGCTTCGTATTCAACACCGCTGTTCCCCAGTTCGCTCCGTTGACCTCAATAAGAGGTTTGGCGGCGGAGAATAGCACTCCGCCGCCAAACGCCGCTTCCAGCCCTGTTACAGATCGGCGGTGACGCCGGCGAACAGTGCCGCGATTGCGACACCAAGAGGGCCGACCGCCACCATGACGATGACAGCGATGAGGGCAACCATAATGCCGTATTCCACCATCGTTGCGCCTTTTTCGTCGGATTCCATCTTGTCCTTGACGCCGGCGACGAATGCGAGCATTGAAACCATGAGACCAGTCATTTTGAAGTTCCTTTTCCAGAGTTGTGAATGTCAAACGAAATTCCAGCAAATCCCCTGTTGCTAAACCCCCCGGAGTTCCGTTGGGACAACAGTGGCATGGCGATTAACGGCACAGCAATGAATCGGAATACCCGAATTTTTGGGACGGAAAAGGGGGCGCTACTTGCGTCCATGCGGAGGTGTACTCAGTTTTTTGATAACTCTTGGGGCACACTACTTGTATTGATGCGTTTGCTTGCCAATGGGAGCAGAGATACTGCAGTGACTGGAGTTACGGCATGAGCAGGATGACAGCGAGCACTGCTGCGAGCATCGAGGGGCCGTAGGCAACCTCTTTTGGCTTGTTTTCGCGGTTTTTCAGCACGAGGAAGACCGAGGCAATGCCGCCTAGAACGAAGGCAAAGGCCCCTCCATAGAACACTTGCGACCAGCCTAGGTAGCCTAAGTACAGTCCAAGTGGTGCCGCGAGCTTCACGTCGCCCATTCCCAGGCCGTTTCGGCTGGTCAAGGCAAGAATTAAGTAAGAAACGAACAAGATTACGGACCCGGCGACTCCGCGATAGAGGTCACCCGCAGCCCCCTGCGCCAGGGCGGCGACCGCCAGAAGTGCAAGGCCGGCCCCCAAGAGGGGCCCGACGAGCCGGTTCGGCAGCAAATGGTGCACAATATCGATCCGGGCCAGCGGAACAGCGAAAATGCCCAGTAATACGTACGCGGGAAGCTCGGCTGCGCTCCCGAAGCGCCAGGCCAGCAGGGCCGCGAGGACAAAAGTGACCGCCGCCGTCGTGATTCGCAGCCTGGTGGTGGCCTTGCCGGCCAGCTGGGGGAGTGCCCGCCGGACCAGGGCGTCGGCAATGAGTCCCAGGCACGCCCCGGCGAATCCGACCCCGGCAATAAAGAGCGGCGAAGCGGAGCCAGCGGCGGCGGTCTCGAACACGGTTCCTCCAGGGATGCACGGGGCCGGCGGCGGGCAGAATGCATCCGGATACCCCATTTTGACCCAGTGACACGTCGTCCGCTATTATTGGTAGTCGTTGTGCGTGTCCTTCTCGATGATGCGTGCCCGCTGGGGATCCGGTTGCAGGATGACTACCCAACGTGCACATTCGAGACTCAGGACGACTGGTTACATAGAGCCCTCACCTCTGTTCCGGTAGCGCATAGATAGTAGGTGCACCTTCGCGTGACGCCTAAAACAAGAACGCCAGAACAAGAACGAGGCAAACACCGTGCGTACGTACACCCCGAAGCCCGGCGATATCAACCGCCAGTGGCACGTCATTGACGCCACAGACGTTGTCCTTGGTCGTCTTGCGAGCCAGACCGCAATCCTGCTGCGCGGCAAGCACAAGGCCACCTTTGCGTCCCACATGGACATGGGCGACTTCGTCATCATCATCAACGCTGAGAAGGTTGCCCTCACCGGCGCCAAGCTGGAGCAGAAGCGCGCTTACCGCCACTCCGGTTACCCGGGCGGCCTGACGTCCGTCACCTACGCGGAGCTGCTGGAATCCAACCCGGTCCGCGCCGTGGAGAAGGCCATCAAGGGCATGCTCCCGAAGAACTCCCTCGCTGCACAGCAGCTGGGCAAGCTGAAGGTCTACAAGGGTGCCGAGCACCCCCACGCCGCCCAGCAGCCCAAGACTTACGAAATCACCCAGGTCGCCCAGTAGTCCTGGCCACCAACAAACTTTTAATCAAGGAGAATCGTGGCTCAGAACGAAGAGACCACCGAGGCCGTTGTGGCTGAGGAAAACCTGACCAGCTACACCTCGGAAAGCGGTCCTGCGGAAGCAGAAGCGCCCAAGAAGGAACGCCCGGCCCTCACGGTTGCCGGCGCAGCAGTTGGCCGTCGCAAGGAAGCCGTCGCACGCGTTCGCATCGTGCCCGGCACCGGCAAGTGGATCATCAACGGCCGCGAGCTGGCCAACTACTTCCCGAACAAGCTGCACCAGCAGGACGTCAACGAGCCCTTCAAGATCCTTGATCTTGATGGCGCCTACGACGTTATCGCCCGCATCCACGGTGGCGGCATCTCCGGCCAGGCCGGTGCCCTGCGCCTCGGCATCGCCCGTTCACTGAACGAGATCGACACCGAGAACAACCGCGCCACCCTGAAGAAGGCCGGTTACCTGCGTCGTGACGCCCGCGTCATCGAGCGCAAGAAGGCCGGTCTCAAGAAGGCCCGTAAGGCTCAGCAGTACTCGAAGCGTTAATCACGCTTCCAGGCGCCCCTGGCGCTTGCACGAAAGCCCGTTCCGCCCTTGTGGCGGGGCGGGCTTTCGCCGTTTAACCAGCGCAAACACCTGGGTATCAGCGGCGCCGCGGGTCCGCCACATGGTCCCGGGGCCGGGAGCGCCCACCTCATCGTCTAAACTTGACCCGATGTCTAGATTATTTGGAACAGATGGTGTCCGGGGTTTGGCGAACGGCCTGCTGACGGCCGAACTGGCGATGCAGCTGGCCCAGGCCGCCGCCGTCGTGCTTGGCCATGACCGCAATACCAGCGGAACACGGCCTCGCGCCGTGGTGGCCCGCGACCCCCGCGCGAGCGGTGAGTTCATTGGGGCTGCCGTGGAGGCGGGGCTGTCCAGCTCCGGGATCGACGTCTATGACGCCGGCGTGCTGCCCACCCCGGCCGCGGCGTACCTGGTTGCAGACCTGGACGCGGACTTCGGCGTGATGATCTCCGCCTCGCACAATCCCGCCCCGGACAACGGCATCAAGTTCTTTGCCCGCGGCGGCCAGAAGCTCCCCGACGACGTGGAAAACGCCATCGAGGCGCTGCTCGGCCAAGAGCCGCGCCGCCCGGTCGGCGGGGACGTCGGCCGGATCCAGCGCTTCTCCGACGCCGAGGACCGCTACATCGTCCATCTGCTCGGCACCCTCCCGCACCGCCTGGACGGACTCAAAGTCGTGCTGGACTGCGCCCACGGCGCCGCGAGCGGATGTTCCCCGCAGGTCTTCAAGGATGCCGGCGCCGACGTTATTGTCATCGGCGCCGAACCGGACGGCCTGAACATCAACGACGGTGTCGGGTCAACCCACCTGGGGCCGCTGGCCGAGGCAGTCCTGGCGCACGGCGCCGACCTGGGCATCGCGCACGACGGCGACGCGGACCGCTGCCTCGCCGTGGACCACGAAGGAAACGTCGTCGACGGCGATGAGATCATGGCCATCCTCGCCGTCGCGCTGAAAGCCTCGGGCAAACTCAAGGACAACGTCCTCGTGGCGACCGTGATGAGCAACCTCGGACTCAAGATCGCACTGCGCGAGGCGGGCATCAGCCTGCGCGAAACCGGCGTGGGTGACCGCTACGTCCTGGAGGGGATGCGCGAAGGCGGTTTCAACCTCGGCGGCGAGCAGTCCGGCCACGTGATCTTCGCCGACCACGCCACCACGGGCGACGGCGTCCTTACCGGCCTGCAGATCGCCGCCCAGGTGGCCCTCACGGGCCGTCCGCTGAAGGATCTGGCCAAGGTGATGACCAAGCTTCCGCAGGTCCTGATCAACGTCAGGGGCGTGGACCGCACCCGGGTCACCGGTGATGCAACCCTGGCCGCTGCCGTTGCCGTCGCCGAAGCCGAGCTCGGCGACACCGGCCGCGTGCTCCTGCGCCCCTCCGGCACCGAACCGGTGGTCCGCGTCATGGTCGAGGCGGCATCGCAGGAGACCGCCCAGGCCGTCGCTGAGCGCCTGGCGCAGGTGGTCCGGACCGAGCTGGCCCTGGAGCTCGTCGCGGACTGAGGATCGACGCAGCCCCTTCTCACGTAAAAGAACGGCCCGCCCTTCAGGGGCGGGCCGTTCTTTTATTGCGTCGGTTGGTGAGTGATTGTCAGGGTTGCGTGGACTACAGCTGGCGCTGGTGCAAGGCGTCCCGGATTTCGGTCAGCAGGGCGATCTGCGGATCCTCGGCTGCCTCTTCCTTGACGTCCGGTGTGATGCCGAGGCGGCGGTTGCGCCGTTCGATCATGTGGTTCATGGGCACAACGACAACGAAGTAGATGGCGGCAGCGACCAGGAGGAAGTTGACGATCGCCGTCAGCAGCACGCCGAACTTGATGTCATTGCCGTTCAGGGTCACCACGGCGAAGCTGTCGAAGTTGGGCGAACCCACCAGTCCCGCGATGAACGGCATGAGGACGCTCTGGACCAGTGCCGTGACCACGGCGCCGAACGCGGCGCCGATGACGACTGCGACGGCAAGGTCCACGACGTTGCCCTTGAGAATAAAGTTCTTGAATCCTGTCAGCATGCCCCCAAGCTATCCCAGCGCCGTGAACAGGACGTGACGGCCGGGTTATATCGGCGGGCTGGCGGCGGGACGTCCGCCCCGGGGTCCTACCGCAGAATCAACATAAGAAGCAACGGGCCGGCCGCCGCGCACAGGAGCACTATCACGACCAACCCGCGGGTTATCTGACTCCGGCGGTAGCGGAGGAAGGCCGAAGCTGCGGGTGCCAGGGGAGGCCGAGGCCGCCGCTCGTATTCCAACGCCTCGTTTTCATAGTCCGTGCCTTCCAGCACTGCGTCCTGACGCAACAACAAGTGCATGCGTTCCTTCGTCTCAGGGGTCATTTGTCGTATCCCTGGCCGGGACATGCCCGGGCCGTCAAGCGAGCTGAGCGTCCGCATCCCCTGCAGGAGCGCCAGTGCTGCCTTGACGGGGTCAGCTTCCAAAAATGTGCGTGTGGTCCAGGCAACCTTGGCGCGTTCGAGGGGGAACTTCAGCTCGACATCCCTGCCGTCCTTCCGAACCACGAGGACCACGCGCTGGCCGTGACCGCGCTTGGGCTGGCGGCCGCGGACAGGCGGTTCCGCGAAAATCTGGCGCACATGCAGCCAGTGAAATGCTGCGACTACAGACGGCTGGGTGTTGCCTCCAAGCAGCAATGCTCCTTCCTCGTCGAAGCAGACTGTGAACAGTCGTGGCAGGCCTGCCGTCGCCGAGCGGTCAAACAGGCCGGGGCGAAGAACACGCAGGGCCCGGAGGAATTCCCTGTCCCGCCGGCCCTGCAGCACCGTGTAGCGGGTCAGCTCGCGGGCCACCTGGAAAAACCCGCTGACCCGAAGCTCCAGCCAGGACGAGATTCCCATGGCGATCAGGCTTCCGCCCAGGGCGGCGGTAAGGACAAATACAAAAAGTCCGGTCCACCCGGCGCTTCCGGGTCCTGCCAGTAGTTCCCCCAACGCCGGCCAGGCCATCCAAAGGTAAAGGCCGACAAAGGCGAGCGGACAGGCAACCCACGCCGCGGCGCTTAGCCGTCGGATGACGAGGTTGGATTCCCGGCGGGAAATGTGTTTCTCGAAGGCGTCTCCGGCCGTCGCGGGATTGCGCGCAGTCGGCGGGATAGCGACGTCAAAACTTCCCTTCCCGCCGTCGTCGAGCTCCGATAGATCGGGTCGGCGACGCTGACGCCGCTCCGAGGTGCCGCTGCCGACGTGCCCGGCGTGGAAACTTCCAGTGTCGACGTCGGGCAGGGATCCGGCCACCGCGGCAACGTCCACCTTGGCGAGCTCCGCCCGAAGTTTCTCCGGATCCAGCTCGGCCGGTGATATCCCATACTCGGCCAGCCGTCCGTTGGCGGCCAGGGCCGCGAGCTTGGCAAGGGAGGGGTCGGTCTTCAAGATCCAGCGGGCGAAGGCGGCCGTCATGAAGTGGCAGTCGTCCACGGCATCCGCGTGAGCGTCCAATCCTGCGTAACCCATCCGGGGCGTGATGTGGGCCGATGTTTGGCTGAACTGCAGGTCTGCCAAAGACACTGAAATGTGCAGCAGTGAAACTATGCCGCGGGCACCGAATCGGGCGACGCCGTGTTCCGCCAGACTGTCTTCTGGGCCGAGGCCGAGGATGGCTTTGACGCCGTTCAAGCACCGGTGGTACATGCTGCTGCCATGAGCGAGCCGGACGTCCCGCAACATCAGCAGGTCCAGCAGTGACGCCTCGATGGCGTGCGCGGAGCGCGGAGAGCTGTACGGGCCGTGGGTCTGCGAACACACTCGGACGAGGAACCTGGCCACGCCTGGTTCGCCCGACTGCCCCCGGCCCTGGGGTCCCGCGGTTGCGGGGCTGTCCGGCCGGGCGAGGTCCTTTTCCAGGGCCCGGAGGGTGCGGAGCCTGAGCTGCGGCAGGAATTCGAGCGCAGCGCTGAGTTCGGCTGCCAGCTCCGCGTCGGGGCCACTTCCGCCCAGCCGCTCATCGGCATGCGCCCGTGCGGCGATACGCCCCACGATGGCGTCGATTTCGTCGCGCGCGCGGCCGTCCGCGGTGTCCCCCATGCGGACAATGTACACGGCCTGAGGCGGAGCCCACCGCGGGCTTGCATCCGCGCGGCGCAGTCCTACAAGTAACCCGGTGCCGGTTCCAGCCCGAAGTACTCCTCGAGGGTCGCGATGCCCCGTCTGTTCATCTGGCCCGCCGTCTCCACACCGACGTAGCGCAGGTGCCAGGGTTCGTAGTAATAGCCGGTGATCTCATGGAACATCCACGGGTAGCGCACCACGAAGCCGAACAGGTGGGCGTTGGCCTTGACCCAGACCGCTGCCGGTTGATTGGCGAACGCGGGGGTGAAGCTGTCCCGGCCGCTGCCGTCGCCGATGTCGAAGGACCAGCCGGTCTGGTGCTCCGAATAGCCGGGCCGTGCGGAGGCGGTGTCCGCCGCGGCCTGCCCCTCCGCGTTCACCCACCGGTTGTAGGTGGCGATCTGGGTGTTGAAGGAGCGGTAGCCGCTGGCGAGGGTGATGACGACGCCAGCCGAAGCGGCCGCCGCGAACATCTTCTCCGCCGCGGCCGCCGTCGTGCTGTTGAGCAGGGCCGACTCACCGGAGGTGGCCAGGCGCACCCGCGGCTGGACCAGATCGGCCGGTACATAGCCTGCGGGGGAGAGCGGCCGGTGCTTGTTCACGACCACCCAGGGGCTCGCCGGGTCGGTGAGCGAATGCTTGGCTGCAGGCGCGGCAGCGGATGGCTCCGCGGCCGGCGGCGTGTCTGCCGGCACTGTCGCGGCGGGACTGTCCGGCAGGGGCTCAGCGGAGGGCTCAGCGGAGGGCTCGGCGGAGGCCGAAGCCGTCGCGGTGGTATCCGCCGTCGTCGTTGCCAAGGACGGGGAGGCCGTGGCGGACGCCGTCGGACGGGCCTCTCCCGGGGAGCAGGCGCTCAGGGCTGCAAGGCCCGAGCCGGCCAGCAGCAGGCGGCTGAAGGCCCGCCGGCTGGGCGGGTCGGGGACGGCCTCCGGCGCGGCCGGATGCTCAGCGGACCCGTCGTAGCACACCTGTGCTAGACCTTGCGGAGCAGCATGCGGCGGATGGAGTGGTCGGCGTCCTTGGTGAGGACCAGCTGCGCGCGGCCGCGGGTGGGGAGGACGTTTTCCTCGAGGTTCGGTTCGTTGATGCGCTTCCAGATCTCGCGGGCAGTCTCCTCCGCCTCGGCATCCGAGAGCGTGGCGTAGCGGTGGAAGTAGGACTCGGGCTGCGCGAAGGCCGTGGTCCGGAGTTTGCGGAAGCGGTCCACGTACCACTCCTCTATGTAGGACGTTTTGGCATCAACATAGATGGAAAAGTCGAAGAAGTCACTCAGCGCCAGTCCCTGCCGGCCGTCGTGCCGCGGCCGGGCCGGCGCCAGGACGTTCAGGCCCTCGACGATCAGCACGTCGGGGCGGCGCACCACCACTTCCTTGCCCGGGACGATGTCATAGGTCACGTGGGAGTACCAGGGCGCCCGGACTTCCTCGGCGCCGCCCTTGATCTCGCTCACAAAGCGGAGCAGGGCGCGGCGGTCATAGGACTCGGGGAAGCCCTTGCGCTCCAGCAGCTGGCGCCGCTTGAGTTCGGCCAGCGGATACAGGAAGCCGTCGGTGGTGATGAGCTCAACATTGGGGGTGCCGGGCCAGCGGCGGAGCATCTCGCGGAGCACCCGGGCGATGGTCGACTTGCCCACGGCCACCGAACCGGCGACGCCGATCACAAACGGGGTGCGCTGGGTCTGCTCGCCCAGGAAGGTGGTGGTTGCCGCATGAAGCTGGCCTGCCGCCTCGACATACAGGTGCAGCAGCCGGGACAGCGGGAGGTAGACCTCGCGGACTTCCTTCATGTCCAGGGGATCGCCGAGGCCGCGGAGACGGAGTACGTCCTCCTCGTTGAGGGGCTGCTCCATCTGGGCAGCGAGCCGGGACCAGGTCTGGCGGTCCAGCTCCACGAACGGGGAGACGCCGTCGCCGTTCGCTTCATTGCGTTGCAAAGTCACTATAGAGATTCTGCCCTCCGCCGGGCCGAGAGCGAAATGGACCGACCTGTCCGTGCAGCAGGCGCGCCCCGCCCTGGGCCTCGGACGGCGTGTAATGGGCGCTGGTCCTACGTCCTCTGTCCGGGAAACCCGCTAGGCTTGGGTCCATGTGTGGAATCGTTGGATATGTGGGCCACTCCGCTGGCCGGGTAAATACTGGACACAATGCCCTGGACGTTGTCCTTGAGGGACTGCGGCGACTGGAGTACCGGGGCTACGACTCCGCAGGCATCGCCGTCGTGGCTGACGGAACCATTTCGTCCCGCAAGAAGTCGGGCAAACTGAGCAACCTGATCGCCGAACTCGAGGCCAGCCCGCTCCCGGATTCGCTGACCGGCATCGGTCACACGCGCTGGGCGACCCACGGTGGCCCGACCGACCTGAACGCCCACCCGCATCTCGCGGATGAGGGCAAGCTGGCCGTGATCCACAACGGCATCATCGAAAACTTTGCCGAGCTCAAGCTGGAGCTCGTGCGCAAGGGCGTGGACTTCAAGTCCGAGACCGACACCGAGGTCGCCGCCGCGCTGCTGGGCGACATCTACCGGAACCAGGTCCACGGCTCGTCCAAGGGCGACCTGACCAAAGCCATGCAGCTTGCCTGCCAGCGCCTCGAAGGCGCCTTCACCCTTCTCGCTATCCACGCGGACCAGCCCGACGTCGTCGTGGCGGCCCGCCGCAATTCCCCGCTCGTCGTCGGCCTCGGCGACGGCGAGAACTTCCTCGGCTCCGACGTCTCCGGCTTCATCGACTACACCCGCCGCGCGGTCGAACTCGGCCAGGACCAGATCGTCACCATCACCGCCGACACCGTCGAGATCACGGACTTCTACGGCGCCCCGGCCGAAGGCAAGGAATACCACGTCGACTGGGACCCGGCCTCGGCGGAAAAGGGCGGCTTCCCGTCCTTCATGGAGAAGGAAATCCACGACCAGCCGGACGCCGTGCTGCAGACTCTGCTGGGCCGCTCCGACGTCAACGGCCGGCTGACCCTCGATGAGCTCCGGGTTGATCCGGAACTGCTCAAGCATGTGGACAAGATCATCGTCCTGGCGTGCGGAACCTCCGCCTACGCCGGACAGGTCGCCAAGTACGCGATCGAGCACTGGTGCCGGATCCCCACCGAGGTGGAGCTCTCGCACGAATTCCGCTACCGCGACCCGATCGTGGACGAGAACACCCTGATCGTCTCGATCTCCCAGTCCGGCGAGACCATGGACACGCTGATGGCCGTCCGCTACGCCAAGGAACAGGGCGCGAAGACGGTCTCGATCTGCAACACCAACGGTTCCACGATCCCGCGCGAATCCGACGCCGTGCTCTACACCCACGCAGGCCCGGAAATCGCCGTCGCCTCCACCAAGGCCTTCCTGGCGCAGATCACCGCCGCCTACCTCCTGGGCCTCTACCTGGCCCAGCTGCGCGGCAACAAGTTCCAGGGCGAGATCAAGGACATCCTCGCGGACCTCAACAAGATCCCGGCCAAGATCCAGCGGATCCTCGACAACGAGGCCCAGATCAAGGAGCTCGGCCAGTCCATGGCCGACGCCAAGTCAGTGCTGTTCCTGGGCCGCCACGTCGGCTTCCCGGTCGCGATGGAGGGCGCGCTCAAGCTCAAGGAGCTCGCCTACATCCACGCCGAGGGCTTCGCCGCGGGTGAGCTCAAGCACGGCCCGATCGCGCTGATCGAAGAGGGCCAGCCGGTCTTCGTAGTGGTTCCCTCGCCCCGGGGCCGCGACTCGCTGCACGCCAAGGTCGTCTCCAACATCCAGGAAGTCCGAGCCCGCGGCGCCAAGACGATTGTCATCGCGGAAGAAGGCGACGAGGCCGTCAAGGCCTACGCCGAGCACGTCTTCTACATCCCGGAGACCCCCACGCTGCTGGCCCCGCTGCTCAGCACCGTGCCGCTGCAGATTTTCGCCCTCGCCCTGGCATCCGCCAAGGGTTACGACGTGGACCAGCCTCGCAACCTGGCCAAAAGCGTGACCGTAGAATAACGCCATGATTGTTGGCATTGGCGTAGACGTCGTAGACATTGAACGGTTCGGCCGGCAGCTGGAGCGCACCCCCGGGTTGCGCGACAGGCTGTTCGTCCCCGCGGAGCGGGAACTGAACACCCGCTCCCTGGCGGCCCGGTTCGCCGCCAAGGAGGCCGTGGCCAAGGTCCTCGGCGCCCCGGCCGGCATGAACTGGCAGGACTGCTGGATCGGGCTGGACCAGAACGGTCCCACCGTCCAGGTCAAGGGCACCGTGCTGGCCGTGGCCGAGTCGAAAGGCGTCAAACGCTGGCACCTGTCCATGAGCCACGACGGCGGCATCGCCACGGCGACCGTCATCGCCGAAGGCTGAGCGTCACCAGCGACGAACCACGCCGCACTTCCCCCAGCGACTGCACCGCGAACGGACTGAAACGATGATCAGCGCCTACACCGGAACCCAGATTAGAGAGGCTGAACAGCCTTTTCTTATCTCCGGTGCGGGCGCTGTTCTCATGCAGCGGGCCGCCCACGGGCTGGCCAACGCGGTGGTCCGCGAACTGCGCGCCCGCGGGGAGCGCCTCTACGGCGCCAGCGTCACCGTGCTCGCCGGCAAGGGCAACAACGGCGGGGACGGCCTGTTCGCGGCCGCCATGCTGGCCGGCCGCGGCATGCGGACGACGGCGGTGCTCACCGCCGGGGAGGCGCACCCGGAAGGGCTTCGGGCCTTCGAAAAGGCCGGCGGCCGGGTGATCCGACTGACCCACGGGAACGTCGCCGATGCGTCGGCAGCCGCCACGGCGTCCGGCGTCGTCCTCGACGCGGTCCTCGGCACCGGCGCGCAGGGCGGGCTCCGCGGCCCGGCCGCGGAGCTGACCGAGGCGCTGGAACGCGCCCGGCCAGGGCTCGTGGTGGCCTGCGACATCCCCAGCGGGGTGGACGCCGACACCGGGGAAGCCCATCCCCCCGTGCTCCGCGCGGAGCTGACCGTGACGTTCGGCGCTGCCAAGGCCGGGCTGCTGGCCGATCCCGGGGCAGACTACGCCGGGCGGGTGCAGGTGATCCCGATCGGGATCGAGACTGCCCTGCCGGACCCGGCGCTGCGCCGGCTGCAGTCCGCGGACCTCGCCGCACTCCTGCCCCACCCCCAGCGGCGCTCCCACAAGTACTCCCGCGGCGTCCTCGGCGTCGTGGCCGGCTCGCAGCAGTACCCCGGCGCCGCGGTGCTGGCCTGCCGCGGCGCGCTGGCCGCCGGGGTGGGCATGGTGCGTTACCTCGGCCCCCCGGACGTCGCCGACCTCGTCCGCCGGTCCTGCCCGGAAGTCGTGTGCAGCTCCGGCAACGCCGCGGACGCCCACGTCCAGGCCTGGCTGCTGGGACCGGGGATCGACGAGCAGGCCCACGAGCAGCTCGAACGCGTGGCCGACGCCGCGGCCACCGGGCTTCCCGTCGTGGCCGACGCCGGGGCACTGCCTGCCCTGCACCGGACCCTCGCCCCGCACTTCGTGCTGACACCGCACGCCGGCGAGCTGGAAACCCTGCTGGCCCGCTACGGTGCCGCCCCCGGACGCCCCGGAGTGGAGGGCGCCACGCTCGCTGCCGCCCGGCGGGCTAGCGAACTGACCGGGGCTACGGTCCTGCTCAAAGGCGCCACGACGCTCGTGGCCGCTCCCTCGGGAGCCGTCTTCAGCCAGGCCGACGCGACCCCGTGGCTGGCAACGGCCGGCAGCGGGGACGTGCTGGCCGGCATCCTGGGGGCCCTGCTCGCGCAGCTGGCCGGAGCCCCCGGCACGTTCACTTCCCTCGGGATCCGCGCCGATGACCGCTGGGCCGGCATTGCGGCGCTGGCCGCCAGCGTCCACGGCCGGGCCGGAAGCCTCGCCTCGGACGGCGGGCCGGTGACGGCGTCGGACGTCGCGCAATCCGTGCGGGAGGTCATCGCCAAGCTGTAACAAACGCGCACACCGAGTGCGCCGAGTCAATTAGTAAACCTACTTACAAGTAGGCTGTCTAGAGAATTTTTTGTCTGTCTAGAGAATTTTCGCCACGCACGAGGAGTACACATGGAAGTCTGGCCCGGAACGGCATACCCGCTGGGAGCCACCTTTGACGGCACCGGCACCAACTTTGCCCTGTTCAGCGAACGCGCGGAACGGGTGGAGCTTTGTATCCTTGCTGATGATTTGTCTGAGACGCGCATTGAGCTGACCGAGGTGGACGGCTATGTGTGGCACTGCTACCTGCCGCACATCCAGCCCGGCCAGAAGTACGGCTACCGTGTCCACGGCCCGTACGAGCCCGAGAACGGCAACCGCTTCAATCCGAACAAGCTGCTGATGGACCCCTACGCCAAGGCCGTCCAGGGCCAGATCGACTGGGACCCGGCGCTGTTCACCTACGAATTCGGCGACCCCGATTCCCGCAACGACAGCGACTCGGCGCCGCACACCATGCACGGCGTGGTCATCAACCCGTTCTTCGAATGGGACGGCGACCGCCAGCTCCGCATCCCCTATCACGAATCGGTCATCTACGAGGCCCACGTCAAGGGCCTGACCGAGCTCCACCCGGAGGTCCCCGAAGACCAGCGCGGCACGTACGCCGGAGTGTCGCACCCGGCGGTGATTGACCACCTGAAGAAGCTCGGCGTCACCGCGATCGAGCTCATGCCCGTGCACCAGTTCGTCAACGACGGCACGCTGGAGGAGAAGGGCCTCACCAACTACTGGGGCTACAACACCATCGGCTTCTTCGCCCCGCAGAACACCTACAGCTCCTCCGGCGACGTCGGGCACCAGGTCCAGGAATTCAAGGCCATGGTCCGCGAGCTGCACAAGGCCGGCATCGAAGTAATCCTGGACGTGGTCTACAACCACACCGCGGAAGGCAACCACCTCGGCCCCACCCTGTCCTTCAAGGGCATCGACAACCAGGCCTACTACCGCCTCGTCGACGACGACCTGAAGCACTACATGGACTACACCGGCACCGGAAACTCCCTCAACGTCCGGCACCCGCACTCCCTCCAGCTGCTGATGGACTCCCTGCGCTACTGGGTGACGGAAATGCACGTCGACGGCTTCCGCTTCGACCTCGCCTCCACGCTCGCCCGCGAGTTCTACGACGTCGACAAGCTCTCCACCTTCTTCGAACTCATCCAGCAGGACCCGATCGTTTCCCAGGTCAAGCTCATCGCCGAACCCTGGGACATCGGCCCGGGCGGCTACCAGGTGGGCAACTTCCCGCCGCAGTGGACCGAGTGGAACGGCAAATACCGCGATACGGTCCGCGACTTCTGGCGCGGCGAGCCGTCCACCCTGGGCGAGTTCGCGTCCCGCCTGACCGGCTCCGCGGACCTCTACGAAAGTTCGGCGCGGCGCCCGGTCGCCTCGATCAACTTCGTCACCGCCCACGACGGCTTCACCATGCGCGACCTGGTGTCCTACAACGAGAAGCATAACGACGCCAACGGCGAGGGCAACAACGACGGCGAATCCCACAACCGGTCCTGGAACTGCGGCGCAGAGGGTGACACCGACGACGACCGCGTGCTGACCCTCCGGGCCCGCCAGCAGCGCAACTTCATCGCCACCCTGCTGCTCTCGCAGGGCGTCCCGATGCTCCTGCACGGCGACGAGCTCGGCCGCACGCAGCAGGGCAACAACAACACCTACTGCCAGGACTCCGAGCTGAGCTGGATCCACTGGGACGCGATGGACCAGCCCCTGGTGGAGTTCACCGCCGTCGTCAACAAGATCCGCCACGACCACCCGACGTTCCGGCGCAGCCGGTTCTTCGACGGCCGCCCGGTCCGCCGCGGTGAGGGCGAGAAGCTGCCGGACATCGTCTGGCTGAAAACGGACGGCACCGAAATGCTCCCGGAGGACTGGGACAGCGGCTTCGGCCGGACCATCGGTGTGTTCTACAACGGGCACGGCATCCAGGAGCAGGACTCCCGCGGCCGCCGGATCACCGACGACAGCTTCCTGCTCGCTTTCAACGCCCACGACGACGACGTGGACTTTGAGCTGCCGGCCGAGGAATACTCCAAGTTCTGGGACGTCCTGGTGGACACCGCGGATCAGGCCGACACCGCGGAACCGCTCAAGGCCGGCTCGGTGATAGGGCTCGCTGCCAAGTCGATGGTGGTGCTCCGCGCGCACTCCGGCCCCGAGGTGGAAGTGGACTACTCCGCCGCCGCGTCGCTGGCTGTGATGGCCGAGCACGAGGAAGAGGGTTCGGCAGCGGCTGCCGCCGAGCTCGAGGCTGCCGCCGCCGAGGAGGCCGCCGCCGCCGAGGCTGCCGCCGCCGAGGAGGCCGCTGCCGCCAAGGCCGCCGCCGCAAAGGCCAAGGCACCGTCGGCCAAGGGGGCCGCCCGGAAGAAGCCGGCCGGGAAGCCGAAGGATTCGAAGGGGCCCGCCAAATGAGGACCCCGGTTTCCACCTACCGGCTTCAGATCCGGCCCGGCTTCACCCTCCAGGATGCTGCCGAGACCGTGCCCTACCTGAAGTCGCTCGGCGTGGACTGGATCTACCTCTCGCCGATCCTGACCGCGGAGCAGGGCTCGGACCACGGCTATGACGTGACCGACCCCTCCGCGATCGACCCCGACCGGGGCGGCGCTGAGGGACTGGCCGCCGCGTCGCGGGCTGCGCGGGAAGCCGGGATGGGAGTGCTCGTCGACATCGTGCCCAACCATGTCGGCGTCGCGACCCCCGTGCAGAACCCGTGGTGGTGGTCCCTGCTCAAGGAGGGACAGCAGTCCCGCTACGCCCCGGCGTTCGACGTCGACTGGGACTTCGGCGGCGGCCGGATCCGGATCCCCGTGCTGGGATCGGACGCCGACGTCGAGGCGCTGGAAGTCAAGGACGGGGAGCTGCGGTACTACGACCACCGCTTCCCGCTGGCCGAGGGCAGCTATACCGAAGGGGACGACCCCCGCGAGGTCCACGACCGGCAGCACTACGAGCTGGTCGGCTGGCGCCGGGCCGACAACGAGCTGAACTACCGCAGGTTCTTCGCCGTCAACAGCCTGGCCGGCATCCGGGTCGAGATCCCGGAGGTCTTCGACGAGGCCCACGCCGAGATCGTGCGCTGGTTCCGCGACGGGCTGGTCGACGGCGTGCGGATCGACCACCCGGACGGCCTGGCCGATCCGGAGGGCTACCTGCGCCGGCTCCGCGAGGTCACGGGCGGCAGCTACCTGCTGATCGAGAAGATCCTGGAACCGGGGGAGGTGCTCCCGGCGGGCTTCGACTGCGAGGGGACCACCGGCTACGACGCCCTCGCGGACGTGGACCGGCTTTTCGTCGACCCCGCCGGGCAGGACACCCTCGACGCGCTCGACACCGAGCTGCGCGGCGGCCAGGCGGCGGACTACGAGGAGATGATCCGGGGCACCAAGCGCCGGATCACCGACGGGATCCTCCACTCCGAGATGCTCCGGCTGGCCCGGCTGGTGCCGTCCGGAACTGGTCTCACGGTTGAAGCGGCCGCCGATGCCCTGTCCGAAATCATTGCCGCCTTCCCGGTGTACCGCAGCTACCTGCCCGAGGGCGCGGATGTCCTGAAGGAGGCGTGCGAACTTGCCGTCCGCCGCCGGCCTGAGCTGGCCGACGCCGTCGGGCTGCTGCTGCCGCTGCTCCTCGACGCCGGCCCGGAGCCGGACGCCGAGCTGGGACGCCGCTTCCAGCAGACCTCCGGCATGGTTATGGCCAAGGGCGTGGAGGACACCGCGTTCTTCCGCTACACGCGGCTGGGCACCCTGACGGAAGTCGGGGCCGATCCCACCGAGTTCTCGGTCGACCCCGACGAGTTCCACCACCGGATGGCCCGGCGGCAGGCCGAGCTTCCGCTGTCCATGACGACGCTGAGCACGCACGACACCAAGCGCAGCGAGGACACCCGGGCCCGGATCTCCGTGCTCGCGGAGATGGCCTCCCAGTGGCGGGCCGCCCTGGCCCGGCTGCAGGAACTGGCGCCGCTGCCCGACGGGCCGCTCGCCAACCTGCTGTGGCAGGCCATCGCCGGCGTCTGGCCCGCGGACCGGGACCGGCTGCAGTCCTACGCGCAGAAGGCGGCCCGGGAGGCCGGCAACTCGACCGACTGGCTGGACCCGGATGCCGAATTCGAGGAGAAGCTGGCCGCCGCCGTCGACGCGGCCTTCGACAACGCCGACGTCCGGGCGGAACTGGAGTCCTTCGTGGACCTCCTGGCGCCGTACGGGGCCGTCAACTCGCTGGGCGCCAAACTGGTGCAGCTGACCATGCCCGGGGTCCCGGACGTGTATCAGGGCACCGAGTTCTGGGACCGTTCGCTGACGGATCCGGACAATCGGCGGCCGTTCGACTACGGTGCGCGGCGCACGGCCCTGGCCGCGCTCGAGGCCGGCGAACGCCCGGCGTCGTACACCGATGACGCGGCGAAACTCCTGGTCACCTCGCGGGCGTTGCGCCTGCGCCGCGACCGCCCGGAGCTGTTCACGGGCTACCGCCCCGTGGCGGCAACCGGCTCGGCCGCCGGGCACCTGGTCGGCTTCGACCGGGTCGGCGCCGCAGGCACCGGGGCCGTCACGCTCGCGACCCGGCTGCCCCGCGGACTGGAGCAGCAGGGCGGCTGGCGGGACACCGCCATCCAGCTGGACGGCGCCATGACCGACGAACTGACGGGCGCCACCTTCGGCCCGGGCGCCGTGGAGGTGGCCGCCATCCTGGCCAGCTACCCGGTTGCCCTGCTGGTCCCCGCCAAGCACTGATTGAAACCACCGATAGACGGAAAGCTGTGATCACTTTGCTCGCGAACGGAAATGAACGCTTCGACCTCTGGGCGCCGGAAGCGGGCACCGTGACGCTGCTGGCCGACGGCCGGCACTACCCGATGACCCGGCGGACCGGCGTCGGGGCCGGCCCTGACGGGTGGTGGACCGCCCCGGAGGCCCCGGCCTCCGGGGACGTCGACTACGGCTACCTGCTCGACGGGGACACCACCCCGCTGCCGGACCCCCGGTCCCGGCGGCAGCCCGAGGGCGTCCACTCCCTGTCGCGCACGTTCGACGCCGGCAGCCACGAGTGGGCGGACGGGCAGTGGCAGGGCCGCGGGCTGCAGGGGGCCGTGATCTACGAGCTGCACCTGGGGACCTTCACCCCCGAGGGCACGCTGGACGCGGCCATCGGGAAGCTCGACTACCTGGTGGACCTCGGCATCGATTTTGTCGAGCTGCTGCCGGTGAACGGCTTCAACGGCACCCACAACTGGGGCTACGACGGCGTCCTCTGGTACGCCGTGCACGAAGGCTACGGCGGACCCGCCGCTTACCAGCGTTTCGTGGACGCCGCGCATGCCGCCGGGCTCGGCGTCATCCAGGACGTCGTCTACAACCACCTCGGCCCCAGCGGGAACTACCTCTCCCGGTTCGGGCCGTACCTGAAGTCGGGGGAGGGCAACACCTGGGGCGACTCGGTGAACCTCGACGGCCCCGGCTCCGACACGGTGCGCCAGTACATCCTGGAGAATGCTGCGATGTGGCTGCGCGACTACCACGTGGACGGGCTGCGGCTCGACGCCGTGCACGCCTTCAAGGACGAGCGGGCCGTCCACCTGCTCGAGGAGTTCGGTGCGCTCGCGGACGAAGTGTCCGCCGAAACCGGCCGTCCCGCCACGATGATCGCCGAGTCGGACCTCAACGACCCGCGGCTGCTCTACCCGCGCAACCTCAACGGCCACGGCCTGGCCGGGCAGTGGAGCGACGATTTCCACCACGCCGTCCATGTCAACGTCAGCGGGGAGGCCACCGGCTACTACGCCGACTTCGAATCCCTCGAGGCCTTGGCCAAGGTCCTGGTCGACGGCTACTTCCACGACGGCAGCTACTCCAGCTTCCGCGGGCGCCACCACGGCCGGCCCATCAACACCGGCCTGGTCCACCCGGCGGCGCTGGTGGTCTGCAGCCAGAACCACGACCAGATCGGCAACCGGGCCACCGGGGACCGGCTGTCGCAGACCCTGGGGTACGGACAGCTGGCGCTCGCCGCCGTCGCGACCCTGACCTCGCCGTTCACGCCGATGCTGTTCATGGGCGAGGAATACGGCGCCACCACGCCGTGGCAGTTCTTCACCTCGCACCCGGAGCCGGAGCTCGGCAAGGCCACGGCCGAGGGCCGGATCCGCGAGTTCGAGCGGATGGGCTGGGACCCCGCCGTCGTGCCCGACCCGCAGGACCCGGAGACCTTCACCCGCTCCCGGCTCAACTGGGCCGAAGCCGCCGAAGGTGACCACGCCCGGCTGCTGGAGCTGTACCGGCAGCTGATCGCGCTGAGGCGCGCGACGCCGGAACTCGCCGGCCTGGGCTTCGAGGACACCGCGGTGGCCTTCAGCGAAGCCGACCGCTGGCTCCGGCTGCGCCGCGGCAGCGTGGAGGTCGCGATGAACTTCTCCGCCGCACCGAACCGGCTCGCCGTTGCCGGCAGCACTATCGCCCTGGCGACCGACGGCGGCGCGCGCCTCGCGGACCGCCAGCTCGACCTCCCCGGCCACAGCGCCGCCATCATCTCAAAATAGGACAGGACAGTACGCATGACTTACGTAGCAGCAGACACCCGGTATGACTCCATGCCCTACCGCCGCGTGGGACGCAGCGGGCTGAAGCTCCCCGCCATTTCACTCGGCCTGTGGCACAACTTCGGCGACGACAAGCCCTTCGAAACCCAGCGCGCCATCCTGCGCCGAGCCTTCGACCTCGGCGTCAACCACTTCGACCTGGCCAACAACTACGGGCCGCTGGCCGGCTCCGCCGAGACCAACTTCGGCCGGCACCTCAAGGACGACTTCGCCCCCTACCGGGACGAGCTCATCATCTCCACCAAGGCCGGCTACAACATGTGGCCGGGCCCGTTCGGCGAATGGGGCTCACGCAAATACCTGCTCGCCAGCCTGGACCAGTCGCTGAACCGCATGGGCCTGGACTACGTGGACATCTTCTACAGCCACCGTCCCGACCCGGAAACGCCGATGGAAGAGACCATGGGCGCCCTGGACCACGCGGTCCGCTCCGGGAAGGCGCTGTACGCCGGCATCTCCTCCTACACCCCGGAACAGACCCTCGAGGCCGCCCGGATCCTGAAGGAGCTCGGCACCCCGCTGCTGATCCACCAGCCCAGCTACTCCATGCTGAACCGCTGGACCGAAAACGGCAGCCCCAACCTGTACGAGGCGCTGGAACAGGTGGGGGCCGGCTCGATCGCGTTCTCGCCGCTGGCGCAGGGCATGCTGACCGACCGCTACCTGAACGGGATCCCGGCCGATTCACGCGCCGCCCAGGAGAAGTCCCTGGCCGAGGACAGCATCACCGAGGACAAGCTGGACCGGGTGCGGGGACTGCACCGCATCGCCGAGGGCCGCGGGCAGACCCTCGCGCAGATGGCCATCGCCTGGATCCTGCGCGACCAGGGCAAGGGCACCTCCGTGACCTCCGCCCTGGTCGGCGCGTCCAGTGTCCGCCAGCTCGAGGACACCCTGTCCGCGATCAACAACCTCGGCTTCACGGCCGCGGAACTGACGGCGATCGACGAGTTCGCCGTCGAGTCCGACATCAACCTGTGGGCGCAGAAGTCGACTGCCTAGCCTGCCCCGCCCGCCGTGCCTGCCCCGCCCACCCGTCATACGGGCGGGCGCGGCGGCCGGGAACAACTCGGGTCCCCGCGCCGTTGACTAGAATGCTAAGGGCGCCGTACGGCGCCGTGCCCGTTGCCGCCGTCGTGCATCAGAGTACTTCCGCGCCGGGCACATGAAGTTGTCCCCAAAGGAGTTCCGTGTCTTCACATCCGATTCGTGTTGCAATCGTCGGCGTAGGTAACTGCGCCACCTCGCTGGTCCAGGGCGTCGAGTACTACCGGGAGGCCGACCCCAAGGCCACGATTCCGGGGCTGATGCACGTGGAGTTCGGCAAGTACCACGTCAACGACGTTCAGTTCGTTGCCGCGTTCGACGTCGACGGCAAGAAGGTGGGCCTGGACCTGGCCGACGCCATCCTGGCCAGCGAAAACAACACCATCAAGATCGCCGACGTCCCGCCGACCGGTGTCACCGTCCAGCGCGGCCCGACCCTCGACGGGCTCGGCAAGTACTACCTCGAGACCATCGAGCAGTCCACGGAGGAGCCGGTCGACGTCGTCCAGGCCCTCAAGGACGCCAAGGTCGACGTGATGGTCTGCTACCTGCCGGTCGGGTCGCAGGAAGCCGCGGAATACTACGCCCAGTGCGCGATCGACGCCGGTGTGGGCTTCGTCAACGCCCTGCCGGTCTTCATCGCCGGCACCAAGGCCTGGGCGGACAAGTTCACCGCCGCCGGTGTCCCGATCGTGGGCGATGACATCAAGAGCCAGATCGGTGCCACCATCACGCACCGCGTCATGGCCAAGCTGTTCGAGGACCGCGGCGTCACCCTGGACCGCACCTATCAGCTGAACGTCGGCGGCAACATGGACTTCAAGAACATGCTGGAGCGCGACCGCCTCGAGTCCAAGAAGATCTCCAAGACCCAGGCCGTCACCTCCAACGTCGAGGCCGACATCGCCCCGCGCGACGTCCACATCGGCCCGTCGGACTACGTCCAGTGGCTCGATGACCGCAAATGGGCCTTCGTCCGCCTCGAGGGCCGCAACTTCGGCGACGCCCCGGTGTCGCTCGAATACAAGCTGGAGGTCTGGGACTCGCCCAACTCCGCCGGCGTGATCATCGACGCCATCCGCGCCGCCAAGATCGGCCTGGACCGCGGCATCGGCGGCCCGCTGCTCTCCGCCTCGAGCTACTTCATGAAGTCCCCGCCGGAGCAGTTCAACGACGACCTCGCCCGCGACAAGGTCGAGGCCTTCATCCGAGGCGACCTGGAGCGCTAACCCCCGCTTCCCCTGCTCCGCCGACGCTCCCGCACCTGTGGTGTGGGAGCGTCCTGCGTCTCAGACGCTCCCGCACGTCTGGCAGCTACCACCCCGATCCTCCCTCACGTTGTGCAGGTATCGCCGGATCGCTCCCTCAGGTGGGGCTGGAAAAACCTGCGGCCGACGACGGGCTGAGATACGCGGTGCGGAGGATTCGCTTGATCTTGGCGGTGGCGTCGGCGAAGCCGTCCGCAAGGTCCTCATTTGTCAGGACGAGCACCGTCCATCCCGCTGCCTCGAAGGCTTTGTCACGACGGCGGTCGCTGTGGATCTGGGCGGGCAGCAGGTGGTGGGCGCCGTCGTATTGGACGGCCAGCCGACGACGGCGGTACCCCAGGTCCGCAGTCGGGGAACCAGGCCTCTCCGGACGAAGGGGGAGCTGGAGCTCCGGCTCCGGGAGGCCTGCGTCGCATATCGCCAGGCGCAGCAGTGTTTCCTGACCTGAATCGGATCCCACCCGCATCAAGTCCAGGGCCGCCCGGGCGCGGACGATTCCCTGAAGGTTCGGGTGGCGGTTCACCATTGAACGCAGCCCGTCGATGGTCGCGAAGGGCTCGCTCCGGCCCTCCAAGCCGAACCGGGGAATCCGAACGAGTTCGTCACCCATGCAGACCAATTCGGGAAGGCTCAACCGCCGGGCAAGGTCGAGCCATGTCCGCGGAGGCGTGCTGATCCGGATGCCGTCCGCCGATTCGACCTCATCTTCCCAGGCCAGGACCGTGTGCCCAATGATGCCCTTGCGCCGGACCTCGGGCAGCGCCCGCGGCTTGCTCAGGTGAAGCTCCTCAGAGTCCGAGAGCCACGGAGGCAGGAGCTGACATCGGAGTATGGCGGCGGTGACGTGCGAGATCCAGGCCCCGGGCGTCGCAACGGACAACGACCGAGCCGCCGCCTCCAACCCGAAGCTCCATTCCACGGGCCGGTAGAGACCTCTGCTGACATGACTTATGTCAGAATGCCTGAGCCTGGTTCTCGGCACTCCCAGGGACCGGGCATCGGCGATTGTGAAGGGTCCTGCGCCGAGTGGACTTGGAAGCTCCGTTCGCTCTCTCATGCTGGAATTGTGAACCCAAACGGATAACCGTGTAGAAGTTATCCACAGGCGCCCCGGATCAGCGCGTGGCAGTAGGTTCGGTTTCCGACGATCCCCTTGGAGCGCCGCGCCGAATGTGAGGGAGGGTTGGTTGGAGGGACGCCGGATGTGAGGGAGGGTTAAAATAGGCCGACGGGGTTTCCTTCGGCGTCGACGTCCATGCGCATCGCGGCCGGGACTTTCGGGAGCCCCGGCATGGTCATGACCGCGCCGGTCAGGGCCACGATGAAGCCGGCGCCGGTCTTGGGGATAAGGTCGCGGACGTGCACGGTGAACCCCTTCGGGGCGCCGAGCTTGCTCGCGTCGTCGCTGAAGGAATACTGGGTCTTCGCCATGCAGACCGGGAAGCCGGACCAGCCGTTCTTCTCGATCTCCGCGAGCCGCTTGAGCGCCGGGACGGAGAAATCCACGCCGTCGGCGCCGTAGATCTCCTGCACGATCGTTCGGATCTTGTCCTCCACCGACATCTCCAACGGGTACAGGTGCCGGAAGGTGTGCGGCGCCTCAATGGCCGCGGCGACCTTGGCCGCGAGTTCGTCGCCGCCGTCACCGCCGCCCCCGCGGCCCCAGACATCGGCCACGGCCGCCTGGACGCCCTCCGCGGCGCACCATTCCAGCAGCCAGTCCAGCTCCTCCCGGGTGTCCGTGGCGAACTTGTTGATCGCCACGACGGGGGTGATGCCGAACTTCTCCACGTTCCGCACGTGGCGCTGGAGATTGACGACGCCGGCGGCCAGCGCGTCCAGGTCGGGCTCCTTGAGCTGGTCCTTGGGGAGGCCGCCGTGCATTTTCAGGGCCCGCACGGTCGCCACAATGACGACGGCGGACGGGGCGACGTCGGCGACGCGGGACTTGATGTCCATGTACTTTTCCGCGCCCAGGTCGGCGCCGAACCCGGCCTCGGTGATGACGATGTCGGCCAGGCTGCGGGCGGTCTGGGTGGCGATGAGGGAATTGCAGCCGTGGGCGATGTTCGCGAACGGTCCGCCGTGGACCAGCGCCGGGGTCCCGGCAATGGTCTGCACCAGGTTCGGTTTGATGGCGTCTTTGAGCAGCATGGTCAGGGCGCCCTGGACACCCAGCTGGGCGACCGTGACCGGCTGCCGGTCGTAGGTGTACCCGAAGGTGATCCGGCCCAGCCGTTCCCGGAGGTCCGCGAGGTCCGTGGCGAGGCAGAACACCGCCATGATCTCCGAAGCCACGGTGATGTCGAAGCCGTCCTGCCGCGGGATGCCCTGCGTCGGGCCGCCGAGGCCGATCACGACCTCGCGCAGCGAACGGTCGTTCATGTCCAGCACCCGCTTGAAGGTAATCCGGCGCGGGTCGATGTTCAGCTCGTTGCCCTGGTAGATGTGGTTGTCCACGAGGGCCATCAGGGCGTTGTTCGCCGAGGTGACGGCGTGGAAATCGCCGGTGAAGTGCAGGTTGATCTCGTCCATCGGCAGCACCTGGGAGTAACCGCCGCCCGTGGCGCCGCCCTTCATGCCCAGGATCGGCCCGAGCGACGGCTCCCGCAGTGCAATCATCACCTTGTGGCCGGCGCGGGCGAGGGAATCCGCCAGCCCCACCGTCGTGGTGGACTTGCCTTCACCGGCCGGGGTGGGGGACATCGCCGACACCAGCACCACCTTGCCGGGGGCGCCGGGCGCAGCGCCCGTTGACCCGGCGAGCTTGGCAGGGTCGATCTTGGCCTTGTAGCGGCCGTGGAAGTCCAGCGCCTCGGCGTTGATCCCGGCGGCCGCGGCAATCTCCTCGATCGGCCGCATGGTGGCCCGCTGCGCGATCTCCAGATCACTCAGCACGGCGGCGGCTCCATCGGCCGGCTCGGCAGTGCCCGCGGCGCCATCGGCCGACTCGGCGGCGCCGGCAGCTCCGGCCGGCTCGACAGCTCCGGCGGCGCCCGCGACACCGGCACCTCCCGCAACACCGGCGCCTCCCGCGGCTGCTGTGGCGGCTGATCCGGGAATCGTGGTTTCAGACATCGTCGTCCTTTGGCTCGTGGCGGCGGTGGGTGTGCCGGCCAGTGGGTTCAGGCCGCTGTTACCGGCCGATGGTTCCGGGTGCGGGCGTATGGCCCACCGGAATGGTCAGGTTTCCAAAGTACTGGCTCAACGCCGTGTGGTAGCTCTCCAGCGTGACCGCGGCGGTTCGGTGCCAGCCGAATCCCTCCGCGTGCAGGGCGGCCGCGCGGCCCATGTCCGCACGGGTTGCCGGGTCGTCGTACAGGGCTTCGAGCGCGTCGGCCCAGTCGGCGGCCTTGTGGCCCTCCACGAGCATCCCGGTCCGGCCGTCGAAAACGGCACGGGACAGCCCGCCGACCTTGGTGGCGACCACCGGCGTGCCGCAGGCCTGGGCCTCCAGCGCCACAAGACCGAACGATTCACTGTAGGACGGCATCACCACGACGTCGGCGGAACGGAACCAGCCGGCCAGCTCCGGTGCGCTGACCGGCGGATGGTGGGTCACGACGTCGTCCATTCCGGCGGCGCTGATCAGCGACTTCAGGTCAAAGTCCTTGGCCCCGCTGACCGCGCCGACGATGGTCAGCTGCAGGTCGATGTCCGGACGCCTGTTCCGGAGCAGGGCGGCGGCCTTGACCAGGATCTGCGGCCCCTTGAGGCGCTGGATCCGGCCGGCGAACAGCAGGTGGAACCGGCCCGGCGGGATCCCGTGGGCGGTCCGGGCCCGGCTGCGGAAGGCCGGGGTGAAGATGTCCAGGTCCACCCCCGGCGGGGCCACGTCGATGTGGTCGTTGTCGGCGTGGTAGTGCGAGACCAGTTCAGCCGCTTCGGTGCCAGTGTTGGCGATTAGCCGGGTGGCGCCGTCGACAATCCGCTGTTCGCCGTCCTCGCGCCGCCGCGGCTCGGGCTGCTCGCCGGAGACCAGCAGCAGGTTCTTGACCTTGGCCATGGTGTGCATGGTGTGCACGAGCGGCAGTCCCCACAGGCTGGCGAGCTCCAGTCCGGCCACCCCGGACACCCAGTAGTGCGAATGGATCACGTCGTAGCGGCCGTGCGGCTGGAGCTGGCGGATGCGGTCGATTTCGGCGACCATGCTGTGCAGCAGTTCGGGAAGTTCTTCCTTGGGCAGCTTCCGGGCCGGGCCGGCCATGACGTTGTGCACGCAGACCCCGGGGGAGGGGTGCTCGACGGCGGCCTGGCCGGCGGAGGTGGACCGGGTGAAGATCTCGACCTCGACGCCGGTGTCGGCGAGGGCCGCGGCGAGCGCGCGGATGTACACGTTCATGCCCCCGGCGTCGCCGGACCCGGGCTGCTCCATCGGGGAGGTGTGCAGGGAGAGGAACGCGACGCGGCGGATCAGCGACATTCTTTTCCCTTCCTCCTGGAACACGCCCGGAACTGCATTTCGATAAAACACTACTCCTGAAAATCCCGCGGGTTCATAGGCCGGTGGGCGGCGCCGGTCACAGCGCCGGGCATGCTGCTAACGTGACGGCTGTGAGCACACGCGAAGAGACCGATTCCACCGCCCCGGGCTGGGACATCCGGCCCGCCGCCGGGACGGACTGGCCGGCGATCTGGGGGATCCTGGAACCTGTGATCAGGGCCGGGGAGACCTTCACCTGGGACCGGGACACCACCGAGCACCAGGCCCGCGAACGGTGGTTCAAACAGCCCCCGGGGCAGACCTTCGTCGCCGTGGGCCGCGGGGAGCTCGACGGCGTGGTGCTGGGCACCGGGGAGCTGCACGCGAACCAGGGCGGCGGCGGAAGCCACGTCGCCAATGCCGGGTACATGGTCCACCCGGCGCACGGGGGCAAGGGCGTGGCCCGCGGGCTGTGCGCCTACTCGCTCGACGCGGCGCGGGCGGCCAGATTCCGCGCCATGCAGTTCAACGCCGTCGTGGAAAGCAACGTCCGGGCCGTGGCCGCCTGGCAGTCCCTGGGCTTCGAGGTGCTGGCCACCATCCCGGAAGCGTTCCTGCACCCTCGGCTGGGCTATGTGGGCCTGCACCTGATGTACCGCAGGCTGTAGCGCCGGGCACTCAGGGCTCCCCGCGCCAGAGCTCCTTCAGCTCCGGGAACGCCGCCTCGTACCCGGCCAGCAGTTGGCCCGCGAGGTCCGCGGAGCCGACCAGCGGGTGCCCGGCGAACGCCGCCAGCGCCGCGTCCCGGCGGCCCTGGCCCGTCGACCCGGCGTCCCGGCTGGTCGCCGTCACGACGAGCCGTTCGACGTCCTTGACCTGCCGGAGCAGTGCCAGCTGGGCCGGGGCCGGGCGCTCCTGCGGCAGCGGCACCACGCCGTCGGGCGTCACCCGGCAGGGAACCTCGACGACGGCGTCCGCGGGCAGCCCCGGGATCGCCGGCGCCGCGGTGCCCCCGCCGGAGCCGCCAGCATTGTCGTTGGGGGTGTTGGGGGTGTTGGGGGTGTTCAGGATCAGCTCCGCTGCGCCGCCGCCGGAGAGTGCGCGCATCACCGCGAGGGCGACGCGTTCGTAGCCGCCGCCGGCCAGGTCGGTCTCGTCCCGGCGCTCGCCGGCTGCACGGGCCTCGGCAAGATAGCCCTCCTCGCGGGAACGGCGCGCGGCGTCCCACAGCCGGAAGGCCTCCGGCCCGGCCGCCGCGAGCCGCGGATAGAGCTCGGACTGCTGCCGGTCGATGGACTCGCCGCGGGTCGTGGGGGAGGACCGGATGCCGGCCAGGGCGCGTCCGGTCTCGTAGTAGTAGTACAGGTACTCGTTCGGCAGGCACCCCAGCTTCGCCAGGAAGGGCTGCGGAAACAGGCGTCCCTCCTCGAAACCGGCCAGGGCGTCGGCGTCGGCCAGCAGCCCCGGCAGCGCGTCCCGGCCACGGGAGACCAGCCGGTACAGCCAGCCGAGGTGGTTCAGGCCGTAGTAGCCCACGCCGTCGAGCGTGCCCTCCGGCAGCGCGACGCCGGCGGCGTTCGCCGCCCGGTGCACCAGGCCGCTGGCCGAATCGCAGATGCCCACCACCTTGCGGCCGAGCACCGGGACCAGGGCTTCGGTGACCATGCCGGCCGGGTTCGTGAAGTTCAGCAGCCACGCGTCGGGGCAGTGGTCCCGCATCCGGGTGGCGAGATCCAGCATGCGGGGGATGGACCGCAGCGCGTAGGAAATGCCGCCGGCCCCCGTGGTCTCCTGGCCCAGGAGTCCGAGGTCCAGGGCGACCCGCTCGTCGGCGGTGCGGCCGGCTGTCCCCCCGGGGCGGATCGCGGCAAAGACCAGGTCCGTGCCGTGCAGCGCCTCGGCCAGGGAAGTGGTGGCGCGGACCGCGGGAAAGGCGGCGGCGCCGGGCGGGTGCTGCCCCGCGAGGGAGGCCAGGACGGCGTTGATGGCGGCGAGCCGGGCGGGATCGACGTCGTACAGCACCAGTTCCCGGACCAGCCCGGCGAAGGGGCCCGCGCAGAGCGCCCCGTAGACCAGCGGTACCCGGAATCCGCCGCCTCCGGCAATCATCAGCCGCATGCCGACAGTCTATGCACTGCGGCAGGTTCCCGGGCCCGGCAGGCGCCTTTCCAGCGGTCCCGGGACGGCGTACTGTGCATACATGGACGCGATACCGACGCGGCGTTTTGACCCGCTTGCCTCCGTCCGAACCCCGGGTGCGGAGGGCTTTGACCTGCTGCTGACCGGGACCGTTTTCCAGGACATCATCTTCACCGGGCTCCCGCACGCGCCGGTCGCCGGCACCGAGATCTGGAGCGACGGGATGGGCAGCTGCCCCGGTGGTGTGGCCAACCAGGCCATCGCCGCGGCACGGTTGGGGCTGCGGACCGGGCTCGCGGCAGCGTTCGGTGATGACGGCTACGGCGACTCCAACTGGAAGATCCTGGCCGGACAGGAACACATTGACCTGTCGCTGTCCCGGAAGATCGCCGGCTGGCACTCCCCGGTCACGGTGTCCCTGAGCGTGGAGCACGACCGGTCCATGGTGACGCACGGCCACCCGGCGCCGGTGAGCTCCAGCGAACTGGTCGGCTGCCCTCCGCCGGCGCTCGCCGCCGTCGCGGAGCTCGGCGAGGAGCTGGAGCCGTGGGCGCTCGACGCGCACAAGGCCGGGGTCCGGCTGTTTGGCGACGTCGGCTGGGATCCCACCGGGGTCTGGTCCTCGGCGCGGCTGGACAACCTGCGGTACTTCCACGCCTTTATGCCGAACCAGCACGAGGCGATGGCCTTCACCGGGCACGACAACCCGTGGGCGGCGCTCTACGCGCTGGCGGACAGGGTGCCGGTCGCCGTGGTGACCCTTGGGCCCCAGGGCGCCATGGCCGTGGACTCCGAAACGGGTGAAGAGGAGTGGGTGCCGTCGCTGCCGGTGTCCGCCTACGATCCGACCGGCGCGGGGGACTGCTTCGGCGCCGCGTTCATTGTCGGCTGCCTGGCCGGCTGGCCGCTCGGCGACCGGCTGCGGTTCGCCAATCTCTGCGCCGCCCTGGCCGTGCAGGAGGTCGGCGGCTCGCTCGCCGCCCCCGGCTGGGGGGACATCGCCGACTGGTGGCAGCGGGCCAACGCCCGGAAGGAACGCCAGAGCAGCCAGTGGCTCCGGCGCTACAGCTTCCTCGCGGACATCGTCCGTGACGTGCCGCCGGAAGCGCAACGGCGGGCGACGGCGACTATCGCGCACCTTTCGGACGCGTAGCAGGCTCCCCTCCGCTGGACATGCCCTCCCTGCGGACCTAGGAGCGGGCATAATGCCAATGTGCCCAGCCACGGGCTCGAACACTGGACATGTCCCCGAGCGAGCACGTCCCTGAGCGAGCGTGGGCGTGCGCGGACCTGGATCCGGGGCTGGACCAGGTGGCAGCTGGACATGCCCTCCCCGCGGGCTCAGGAACGGACCTGATGCCATTGTGCCCACTCGCGGTCTCGAACACTGGGCATGTCCCCCGGGGAGCGTGGGGGTGCGCGGACCTGGATCTGGGCATCGACCAGGTGGCCGCTGGACATGCCCTCCCTGCGGGCTCAGGAGTGGCCATGATGCCATTGTGCCCGCTCGCGGGCGCGAACACTGGGCATGTCCCCCAGGGGGGTGGTACGGGGAGGCCCGAATTCAGCCGCATGCGCAGCCACCCCTAGAATCGTTACGTGACTTACCCAGCAGCAACAGGTGACTTCCGGCCCGTCCCGCAGGCTCCGCCGGCCTACGCCGATGAGCGTTCGGCAATAATCGACCTTGAAGCCATCCGGCACAACGTCCGCCGCCTGGCGGCCGTCGCCTCACCGGCCCAGGTGATGGCCGTGGTGAAGGCCGACGCCTACGGCCACGGCGCCGTCCCCGTCGCCCGCGCCGCGCTCGCTGCCGGTGCCAGCTGGCTCGGAACCGCCCACATCTCCGAAGCGCTGGCCCTGCGCGCCGCCGGCATCGAGGCCCCCCTGCTGGCCTGGCTGCACACCCCGGAGAGCAACTTCGCCGCCGCCGTGGCCGCCGGCATCGACATCGGCTGCTCCGGCTGGGAACTGGAACGCATCGTTGCGGCGGCCCGCGAGCAGGAACGGCCGGCCCGCGTGCACCTCAAGGTGGATACCGGGCTGGGCCGAAACGGGGCGACGCTGGAGGCCTGGGACAGCCTCGTGGGCGAGGCCATGGACTTCCAGGACCAGGGTCTGCTGCGGGTGGTGGGCATCTTCTCCCACCTGGCCGTCGCGGACGAACCCGAGCGCCCGGAAACCGACGACCAGCTGGCAGCTTTCCGCGACGCCCTCGCCGTCGCCCAGGACGCCGGCGTGGACCCCGAGGTGCGCCACCTCGCCAACACCCCGGCCACGCTGTCCCGGCCCGACACCCACTTTGACCTGGTCCGCGTCGGACTCGGACTGTACGGACTGTCGCCGTTCGACGGGCAGAGTTCGGAGGAGCTGGGCCTGCGCCCGGCCATGACGGTCCGCACCGTCGTATCGCACTGCAAGGATGTGCCGGCCGGCCAGGGCGTCTCCTACGGACTGAACTACCGCACCGGCGGCCCCAGCACGCTGGGGCTGATCCCTCTCGGCTACGCCGACGGCGTCCCCCGCATCGCCACCGGGGGACCGGTCCGCGTCGGGGGCGTGAACTACCCTGTGGTGGGACGCATCGCGATGGACCAGATGGTGATCGACCTGGGCCCGCTCAACGTCTCCGCCGGCGGCCCCAGCGTCCTTGGCGCCGAAGCCGTGCTGTTTGGCAACGGCGACGACGGCGGGCCCACCGCCGAGGACTGGGCCCGGGCGGCCGGCACCAACAACTACGAGATCGTCACGCGCATCAGTCCCCGGGTGCCGCGCCGCTACATCAACGAGGAACCTGTTAACGAAGAACCTGCCAGCGGCGAGCCGCGGCCGTGAGCGCACCGGCCTGGGTACGGACCCTGCGGGTCGGCACCGCGGACGAAACGCACGCCCTCGCGGCAGTCCTCGGCGCCCAGCTCCGGGCCGGTGACCTGCTCGTCCTCACCGGCGAGCTGGGCGCCGGAAAAACCACCTTCACGCAGGGCCTCGGCGAGGGCCTCGGGGTCCGGGCCGGCATCATCTCACCGACCTTCGTGCTGGTCCGGATCCACCCGAACCTGCCCGAGGGTCCGCGGCCGGGCGGCCCGGACCTGGTGCATGTGGATGCGTACCGGCTGGGTTCGGCCTCGGAGATCGACGATATCGACCTGGAAAACACGATGGACAGCGCCGTGACCGTGGTGGAATGGGGCCGCGGCCGGGTGGAGCACCTGAGCGAGAGCCGGCTGGAGGTGGACCTGGTCCGCAGCCTCGGCGGCGCCCAGGCGCCCGCACCTGCCCGCGTCCCGGATCCCGCCGAGGCTCCGGCAACAACGGGAGACGCCGAGGTGCTGGACTTTGACACCGACGACGACGAGCCCCGCACGATCGTGATCCGCGGCTTCGGTCCCCGCTGGGTGCACCCGCCCGCCCTCCCCATGCCACAGCCCCTGCCCCACACCCCGGAAGGGACCTGATGCTGATCCTTGCCATCGACACTTCGGCGGTGGCCAGCGCCGCGCTTGTCTCCGATGACACCCCGGAATCCCTCGTGGGAAGCTTCGCCACCGAAGACACCCGGAGCCACGCCGAAGTGCTGGCGCCGGGAATCGAGGCCCTCCTCGCCGAGGCCGGCCTGAACGGCGCCGACATCGACGCCATTGTCACCGGGGTGGGGCCGGGCCCGTTCACCGGCCTGCGCTCGGGGATCGTCACGGCCCGCACGCTCTCGTTCGTCTGGGGCAAACCGCTCTACGGGCTGATGAGCCTGGACGCCATCGCCCTGGAGGTCGCCGAGTCCACGGATGCGGCGCCGGAGTTCATCGTCGCCACGGATGCCCGGCGCAAAGAGGTCTACTGGGCCCGGTATGCGCTCAGCAGCGGCCAGCTGCCGCAGCTGCTGGACGGCCCGCACGTCGGTTTCGCCGCGGACCTCCCCGACCGCCCGGTCTACGGCGCCGGCGCCGGCCTGTACGCCGACGTCGTCAAGGCCGTCCCGGAGTTCCGCGACCGCCAGCCGGAGGCCCTCTCGCTGGGCCAGTTCGCGCTCGCACGGCTCGCCGCGGGGGAGCACCTGCTGGATTCCACCCCGCTGTACCTGCGCGAGTCCGACGCCCAGGTCCCCGGCCCGCGGAAGAGGGCGCTGTGAACACAGAGTCCGCAGGACAGAACTTAGGACAGAACCCAGGACAGAACCCAGGTCAGGGCCTCGGGCAGGGAACGCGCGCAGTGCCGGCGGGGCTGCCCGGCGGGGTGATGCTCCGGGACATGACCCCGGCGGACATCCCGGCCGTGCATGAGCTGGAGTGCAGGCTGTTCCCGGTGGACGCCTGGCCGCTGCAGATGTTCGCCGCCGAGCTGGCGCAGGCCGAAACCCGGCGTTACCTCGTGGCCGAACGTGCCGGGCTGATCGTGGGCTACGCCGGGCTGATGTGCATCCAGCCGATCGCGGACGTCCAGACCATCGCCGTCGTGCCGGAGCAGGAAGGCCGGGGGATCGGCTCGGCCCTGCTGACCGAACTCATCCGGGAAAGCCGGCTGCGGCGTGCCGAGGACGTGCTGCTGGAGGTCCGGGCCGACAACCCGCGCGCCCAGCAGCTCTACCGCCGCTACGGATTCGAACAGATCCACGTCCGGCCCCGCTACTACCGCGACGGCGTCGACGCGCTGATCATGCGCCTCCGACTCGGCACCGCCGGCTCCACCACCACCCCGAGGGAAGCAGACCGCCCATGAACAGCACCCAGCACGACCGGCCGCTGGTCCTTGGCATCGAGTCCTCCTGCGACGAGACCGGCGTCGGGATTGTCCGCGGAACGCAGCTGCTGACCAACACCGTGTCCTCCTCCATGGACGAACACGTCCGGTTCGGCGGCGTGATTCCTGAGATCGCCTCCCGCGCGCACCTGGACGCCTTCGTCCCCACCCTCCGCGAGGCGCTGGCCGAAGCCGGGGTGACCCTGGACGACATCGACGCGATCGCCGTCACCTCCGGACCGGGGCTGGCGGGCGCGCTGATGGTCGGCGTCTGTGCGGCCAAGGCGCTCGCCGTCGCGACGGGCAAACCGCTCTACGCCATCAACCACCTCGTCGCCCACGTCGGCGTCGGGCTGCTGCAGACGGACGACGGCGGCCGGCATCCCTTCGCCGGCGCCCCGCGGCAGACCCCGGAGAACACCCCGCAGTCCAACGCCCACCCTGAGAACGCTTTGCCGGCCAACGCCCTGCCGGAAAATTTGGGCGCCCTGCTGGTCTCCGGCGGGCACACCGAGATCCTGCGGATCCGGAACATCACCGGGGACGTCGAGCTGCTGGGGTCCACGATCGACGACGCCGCCGGCGAGGCCTACGACAAGGTGGCGCGGCTCCTGGGCCTCGGGTACCCGGGCGGCCCGGCCATCGACACGCTGGCACGCACGGGCAACGCCAAGTCGATCCGCTTCCCGCGCGGCCTCAGCCAGCCCAAATACATGGGGACCGCGGAGGAACCCGGCCCGCACCGCTACGACTGGTCCTTCAGCGGGCTCAAGACCGCCGTCGCCCGCTGTGTCGAGCAATTCGAGGCCCGCGGCGAGACCGTGCCGGTGGCGGACATCGCCGCGGCCTTCCAGGAGGCCGTCGTGGACATCATCACCTCCAAAGCAGTGCTGGCCTGCCGGGAGAACGGCATCACCGAACTGCTGCTCGGCGGCGGCGTGGCGGCGAATTCACGGCTGCGTCAGCTCACGGAACAGCGCTGCAGCGCCGCGGGCATCCGGCTGACCGTCCCGCCGCTGGCGCTGTGCACGGACAACGGCGCCATGGTAGCGGCCCTCGGCGCCCAGCTGGTGATGGCGGGGATCGCGCCGAGCGGCATCGGCTTCGCACCGGATTCCTCCATGCCGGTCACCACCGTCTCGGCCTGAGACGGTCCGGCGACGGCGGCCGCCCCGGGTAAATCTGACTGGCAGCTCCGGGGCGTTTAGAGCGCTGAAAACGGCTTCTGCTGCCAGTCAGTTGGGCGCCCGGTCTAGGCTTCGGGGCCCTTGCGCATCTGCTGGACCAGATCCAGGACGACGGCGCGCAGGTCGCCGCCGTGCTCGGCGGCCACGCGCCGCTGCCGCTGGTACCCGGCGCCGCGTTCAATGATCTTCAGGACGTCGGCGAGCTCCGTTGCGCAGCCCAGCTTCACCGCGACGGGTTCCAGCCGGGCGACCGTTTCGCGGATGTGGTCCGTGACGAGCTGTTCGTTGCCGGCGGCGTCCAGGATGATAATGGCGTCCAGCCCGTAGCGGGCCGCACGCCATTTGTTCTCCTGCACATGCCAGGGCGGCATGGTGGGGATGGTGCCGCCGTTGTCCAGCGTCGTGGAGAACTCGTCGACGAGGCACTGGGTCAGGGCGGCGATGGCGCCGACCTCCTCCAGCGTGGCCAGGCCGTCGCAGATGCGCATCTCGATGGTGCCGAAATGCGGGACAGGCCTGATGTCCCAGCGTATTTCGGAGAGCGAGTCGATCACGCCGGTGGTGAACATGTCCTGGGCGTAGGACTCGAAGTCCTCCCAGCTGCCGAACTGGAAGGGCAACCCGGCGGTGGGCAGCTGCTGGAACATCAGTGCGCGCTGCGAGGCGTACCCGGTGTCCTCGCCGCCCCAGAACGGGCTTGAGGCGGAGAGCGCCTGGAACTGCGGGAAATAGTTGACCAAGCCGTCCAAGACGGGGAGCACCTTGTCCCGGCTGTCCAGGCCCACATGCACGTGGACGCCGTAGATCACCATCTGGCGGCCCCACCACTGCGTGCGGTCAATGAGCTTGGCGTAGCGTTCCTTGTCGGTCACCGGCTGCAGCTGCGGCGGGCTGAAGGGGTGGCTGCCGGCGCAGAAGATCTCGACGCCCATCGGATCGGTGACGTCACGGACCGCGGCGAGGGAACTGCTCAGGTCCGCTTTCGCTTCCGCCACGGTGTTGCAGACCCCGGTGACCAGCTCCACCGTGTTCAGCAGCAGCTCCTGCTTGATGTGCGGGTGCTCGTCGTCCTCGTTCAGCTCGGGATGCCGGGCGGCGACCCCGCGGAGGACCTCCTTGGCCACGGAGGCCAGTTCCCCGGTTTCCGCATCCACGAGGGCGAGTTCCCATTCCACACCAAGAGTTGATTGCCTGGATGAAGCGAAATCAATCTTCATGTGGTCCCTTCATTGTTTTGCTGTCCGTTTCCCCGCCCCGTCCGGCTTTCGTCTTGGGCGGAATTGCCGGACAGTTGGCGAGGCAACGGTGGCTCAAGTCTAGTGCAGGGGTAGCATCGAGCCGGTGGTGAGATTGCAGCGAAGACGTGAAAGTGTTCACAAAACTACGCGGACCGCGACGGTTCTGACGGCGATTCTGGGGCTTGTCCTCGGAACCGCCTCCTGCTCCGGGACCCCGACGCCGGACCCCGCGGCGGATTCCGCAGCCCCGGCGGCCCCCGCAGCGACCGCACCCACCGCCCCGGTGCCGCCTCCGGCGCCCCCGTCAGATACGTCGGATGCGTCCGCGACGCTGCCGGACGATCCGGATACCTTCCCCCGCGTCGGGACCCGGCCGCTCGGCTGGGGGCCGCAGCAGCGGGACGCGACCGCCGCGGCCCGGGCTGTGGCCGCGATGACCCCCGAGCAACGCGCCGGGCAGGTCCTGCTGCCGTTCTACCGCGGACTTGACCACGAGGCCCAGGCCGCGCGAATCGAGCGCCTGCACCTGGCCGGGTCCATCATCATGGCCGACAACGTCCCGGGAACACCGGACGGACGGGTGGACACCGCCGCGATGCACGGCGTCGCCAGCCGGCTCCAGGCCGCGGCACAGGCCGGCGGCCGCAGCTGGCCCGGGCTGATCGGCGTCGACCAGGAAGGCGGCGTGGTGGCACGGCTGCGGGCGCCGCTGACCGAATGGCCCGCCCCGATGAGCTACGGCGCGGCGGGAAGCGGGCCCCTCGCCGGCGAGGCCGGCCAGGCCATGGCCTCCGAACTCGCGGCCCTGGGCTTCAACACTGACTTCGCCCCGACCTCCGACGTCACCATGGGCCCGGCCGATCCGACCATCGGAGCCCGGTCCATGTCCGGGGACGCCGACGCCGCGTCCGGCTTCGGCGTCGCCTTTTCCCAGGGGATGCTGGCCGCGGGGCTGCTGCCGGCCGCGAAACACTTTCCCGGCCACGGCTCGGTCAGCGTCGATTCCCATGCCCGGCTGCCGGTCCAGGGCGCCAGCCTGGAGCAGCTCCGGGCCAGGGACCTGAAGCCCTTCCAGGCGGCCATCGACGCCGGCCTGCCGATGGTCATGACCGGCCACATCGCCGTGCCCGCGCTCGAGCCCGGCGTTCCCGCCTCCCTGTCCGGGGCGGCGTACGCCGAACTGCGCAGCATGGGATTCCAGGGCGTGGCCGTCACGGACGCGCTCAACATGGGCGCGGTCCAGGGACCGTACCCCCACGACTCCGCCGCTCCGCTGGCCCTGGCCGCCGGCGCCGATCTGCTGCTGATGCCCGCCAACGTGGAGGCGGCCCATGCAGCGATCATCGCCGCGGTGCGCAGCGGCGCCCTGCCGCCCGAACGGCTCGCCGAGGCAGCGCAGCGCGTAGTCACCATGATGATCTGGCGCGCCCGCACCGGCGCCGGGCCCGGAACGGCCCCCGGCAGCGGCAGCGGCCTGTCCCGGGAAGTCTCCGCGGCGGCCATCACCGTGCTGGCCGGGCCCTGCGACGGACCGATCGTGCCCGCCAGCGTCCGGTTGACGGGCGGCTCGGCCCAGGACCGGGCGCGGTTCGCCGCCGCGGCCCGGAACGCCGGCATCAGCATCGGTGCGGGGCCGCTTGTCTCGCTGATCGGCGCACCGGCCGCCCCACAGACGCCGGCGGACGTGGCGGTCGCTCTCGACGCGCCCTGGCCGCTGGCACACTCCACGGCCCCGGCCCGGATCGCCCTCTACGGCCGGAGCCAGGGCGCTTTCGACGCGCTGGCCGCCGTGCTGGCCGGACACGCCAGGGCCCCCGGCAAGCTTCCGGTCGCCGTCGGGGCCCAGCATCCGGGAACCGGCTGCGCCTGAGAACCGGCCGGCGCGGGCCGGCCGGCGCCGGGAGCGCGACAGGCCGGGCCCGGCCTGTCGTTTAATGGAGGGGTGCCCATCCTGAATAAAGACATGACCCTCTGCATCTCGCTCTCGGCCCGGCCGAGCAACAACGGGACGCGCTTCCACAACCACCTGTATGACCAGCTTGGCCTGAACTGGATCTATAAGGCCTTCGCCCCCACGGACCTCGGCCAGGCGATCGCCGGCGTCCGCGGCCTCGGGATCCGCGGCTGCGCCGTGTCGATGCCGTACAAGGAGGACGTCATCGCGCTCGTGGATGTGATGGACCCGTCCGCGAAAGCCATCGACTCGGTCAACACGATCGTCAACGACGGCGGTACCCTCACCGCCTACAACACCGACTACACGGCCATCGAGCAGCTGCTGCAGCGCAACGCCGTGCCCGCGGCGTACTCGGTGCTGCTCCGGGGCGCCGGCGGCATGGCGAAGGCCACCGCCGCGGCCCTGCGCGACGCCGGCTTCCGGGATGTCACCGTGATCGCGCGCAACGAGGAGGCGGGACGGGCGCTCGCCGGGCTCTACGGCTTCGCCTGGCGCGCCGACGTCGATGCCCTGACGGCCGACATGATCATCAACGTGACCCCCATCGGGATGGCAGGGGGCCCCGACGCCGAAGCCCTGTCCTTCCCGCAGGAGGCCGTGGACGCCGCGAAGGTGGTGTTCGACGTCGTCGCGCTGCCGGCCGAGACGCCGCTGATCAAGGCCGCCCGCGCCGCCGGGAAGACCGTGATCACCGGTGCGGAGGTGGCGACCATCCAGGCGCTGGAGCAGTTTGTGCTGTACACGGGGATCCGGCCCAGCGACGAGCAGGTCCGGGCCGCCGAGGACTTCATGCGGGCCCAGTAGCCTCCAGGGAATCCGGGAATCCGGGAATCCGCGAATCCGGGAACCGGCCGACCGGCGTTCCGGCTGCCCGGACAGCGGCCCGAAACTAGACCGGCTCCACCGAGATGGCCACCCGCTCGTCCCCGATCCGGGTGAGGACCAGGGTGGCTGTCTTTTTGCCCTTGTTCTTGCTGCCCGCAGTTTTCCCTGCAGTTTTCCCTCCGGGGAGGAGCTGTTTGCGCAGCTCCTCCGGGGTGACCGAGGTGCCGCGCTTCTTGATGTCCAGGACTCCGATGCCCTGGTCCCTGACCCAGGCCTTGAGCGCCTTGACGTTGTACGGCATCACCTCCAGCACCTTGTAGGGCCGGGCAAAGGGGGTGTCCCGCAGTTCCGGGGCGCAGATGTAGGCGATGTGCTCGTCCACGAGGTGCCCGCCCAGCAGGAGCGCGACGTCGGCCACGAGCCCCGCGCGGATGACGGCGCCGTCAGGCTCGTAGAGGTAGCCCTCGACCGGCCCCACCGGGGCGGCCGGGCCGCCGTCGAAGTCCTCGGCGCTGGTGAGCTCCGCCGCGCCCGCGGGACCGAGGAGCAGGGCAGCCCGCCGGATCCCGGGTCGCCGGACGGCGTTGAACCACAGCGCCACTTCGGTGACGTCTCCGCCCACCGACACCCACTGGGCCTCGCAGTTCCTGGGCACCGAGTCGTGCGGCATGCCCGGGCCCATCTTCACACCCACGGCCAGGCCGGCGCCGGCCAGGGACTCGACGAAGGACAGCGGCGGGGAAAAGTCCTCCGGATCCCAGAGCCGCTTCGTGCCCGAGGTGGAGGTGGTCCGGCGCGCCGGGTCCAGCCACACACCGTCCATCCCGTCGAGAGCCACTGTCGTCGCGTCGGAATGGACCACCGTGGCGTTCCGGAACGGGATCAGGTTCATCGTGGCGCAGGCCGCCGTCGTCTCATCCTTCTCCACCGCCGTGACCTGGATGTCCAGCGAGGCGAGCGCCATGGCGTCACCGCCGAGGCCGCAGCCGAGGTCCGCCACATGCTGCACGCCGGCTTCCGCGAAGCGCTGAGCATGCCGGGCCGCCACGGTGAGCCGGGTGGCCTGCTCCAGGCCCGCCTGGGTGAAAATCATCTGCCGGGCGAACTCGCCGAATTTGGCCTCGGCCTTGGTCCGCAGCCGCGACTGGGTGAGGACGGCGGAAACGAGTTCGGGGGAGTGGCCGGCCTTCCGGAGCGAGGCGTTGAGACGGAACGCCTCGTCCTCCTTGTAGGGGCCCAGCGACGCCAGCAGCTCCCAGCCCTCGGGGTTCAGCAGCGGGGCGATTTGGTCCTGCGGTGCGTCAGCCATGGGATCAAGCCTAGTTCAGCGCGGGGCGGAGCCGTGCGCCCGATAAGGTTGACGGCATGGAAGACAGCGGCACGGCAAACAGCGGCACGGACGCGTACTACGAGGAGGACGGCGCCGCCCGGCAGGACGCCGACGGCGGCCGTCCCGCCCGCCAGGGACTCGCCCGTTACGCCCGTCCGGCGCTGATCGCCGGCGGCATCATCGCTGTCGTCTGTGTGGCCCTCCTGGTCATCATCTTCTTCCTGGACTCCTTCAACGCCACCGTCTATTCCGTCGGCGGCCAGGACGTCCAGGACGCCACCGACCAGGCAAAGGCCATCCGCGAGAACTATGCCGGGGCCCGTGCCGGCGGCATCGTGTTCCTGGCCCTGGGCGTTGCCCTGGCCGCGGCCGGGGGCCTGGTGCTGTACCGGCACCGGGACGAGGCCGGCTCCGACGACGGCGACAACGGCGAGGATGTCGACTTCGAGGACCTCGGCGGACGGTAGTCACGCGTTAGTCCGACGGCGGCATCGGCGCAGGCCCAGCGTTCACCCGGAACGAATTTCTGGCACTCGCCTTGACCGAGTGCTAACTACTTACATAGAGTCGTCATTAGCACTCTCCCTAGGAGGGTGCTAATACCTGAAGCTTTACAGCCAGGCTGCTGCCGGCACCGCGACGACGGTCTGTACGCCTTGGCACCACAGCTTTAAAGTCCACGAATTTGCTGACGAAAAGGAGAGGTCATTGTCGGTCTCTATTAAGCCTCTTGAGGATCGTATTGTTGTCCGCCCGCTCGAAGCCGAGCAGACCACGGCTTCCGGCCTGGTCATCCCGGACTCCGCGCAGGAAAAGCCGCAGGAAGGCGAAGTTGTCGCAGTAGGCCCCGGCCGCTTTGACGACAACGGCAACCGCGTTCCGATCGACGTCACCATCGGCGACGTTGTTATCTACTCCAAGTACGGCGGAACTGAAGTCAAGACCGGCGGCACCGAGTACCTCGTGCTGTCCGCCCGCGACGTTCTGGCGATCGTCGTAAAGTAACTCTCTTGGACCCCGCGCCGCCGATCCTCCTTTGACGGGTCAGTTGCGCGGGGTTCTGTCTTTGAAAGGACAAAACCATGGCAAAGCAGCTCGCGTTTAACGACGCTGCCCGCCGGTCGCTTGAAGCCGGCATCGATAAGCTCGCCAACACGGTCAAGGTGACGCTCGGCCCGCGCGGCCGTAACGTCGTGCTGGACAAGAAGTGGGGCGCCCCCACGATCACCAACGATGGCGTCACCATCGCCCGTGAAGTCGAACTGGACGACCCCTACGAGAACCTTGGCGCGCAGCTGGCCAAGGAGGTCGCCACCAAGACCAACGATGTTGCCGGTGACGGCACCACCACCGCAACGGTGCTGGCACAGGCCCTCGTCAAGGAAGGCCTCCGCAACGTTGCGGCAGGCGCCGCCCCGGGCCAGATCAAGCGCGGCATCGAGGTCTCGGTTGAGGCCATCGCCGCCCGCCTGCTCGAAAACGCCCGCCCGGTCGAAGGCACCCAGGTCGCCAACGTCGCCTCCATCTCCGCCCAGAGCGACGAGATCGGCGAACTGCTGGCCGAGGCATTCGACAAGGTCGGCAAGGATGGTGTGATCACCATTGAGGAATCCTCCACCACGCAGACCGAACTGGTCCTCACCGAGGGCATGCAGTTCGACAAGGGCTACCTGTCCCCGTACTTCGTCACCGACGCGGAACGCCAGGAAGCTGTCCTCGAAGACGCCCTGATCCTGATCAACCAGGGCAAAATCTCCTCGGTCCAGGACTTCCTGCCGCTGCTGGAGAAGGCGCTGCAGAGCTCCAAGCCGCTCTTCATCATCGCCGAGGACGTCGACGGCGAGGCACTCTCCACGCTGATCGTCAACCGCATCCGCGGCACCCTGAACGTCGTTGCCGTCAAGGCACCGGGCTTCGGCGACCGCCGCAAGGCCATGCTGCAGGACATCGCCACCCTCACGGGCGCACAGGTTGTCTCGCCGGAACTGGGCCTCAGCCTGGACACCGTCGGCCTGGAGGTGCTCGGCACCGCCCGGCGCATCACCGTCACCAAGGACAACACCACCATCGTTGACGGCGCCGGTTCGGCCGAGGACGTCGCAGCCCGGGTTTCCCAGCTGCGCGCCGAGCTGACCCGCACGGACTCCGACTGGGACAAGGAAAAGCTGCAGGAACGCCTGGCCAAGCTGGCCGGCGGCATCGGCGTGATCAAGGTCGGCGCAGCCACCGAGGTCGAGCTCAAGGAAAAGAAGCACCGCATCGAGGACGCCGTGTCCTCGACCCGCGCTGCCCTGGAAGAAGGCATCGTCGCCGGCGGCGGCGCCGCCCTCATCCACGCCCTCAAGGCGCTTGACGAGGACCCGGCCGTTCAGGCCCTCGAAGGCGACGCGGCAGCTGCTGTCGGCATCGTCCGCCGGGCGCTGACCCAGCCGCTGCGCTGGATCGCCCAGAACGCCGGCTTCGACGGCTACGTCGTCGTCGCCAAGGTCGCCGAATCCGCCAACAACCAGGGCTTCAACGCCAAGACCGGCGAATACGAAGACCTGATCGCTGCCGGCGTCATCGACCCCGTGAAGGTGACGCGTGCGGCCCTCCGCAACGCGGCGTCCATCGCGGCCCTGGTGCTCACCACGGAAACCCTCGTGGTCGAGAAGCCGGCCGAGGAAGACCAACACGCAGGCCACAGCCACTAGGCTGCAGCCCACACAGTGAACCTGTGAACAGGAAACCGGTCCAGCGTCCGCTGGACCGGTTTTTTGTGTCCATGATGCCCCCGGTGGCCCGAATGGTTCCCGCCCAATCGGACTGGCCGGCGTCGGCGGGCGTGGCAGACTGGTGCCATGCTGCTGGACGAGCTCGTGATAACCAGTGATGCCGTGGCCTCGACCCGCTCCCGGCTGGAGAAAGTCGCAGCGCTGGCCGACCTGCTGCGCCGGATGGAGCCCGGGGACATCGCGACGGCCGTCGGCCTGCTCATCGCCAGGCCGCGGCAGGGCCGGGTCGGGGTCGGTTGGCGCGGTATGACAGCGGCCATGGGGGAGCCGGCTGCCGAGCCAAGTCTTACCGTCGCCGACGTCGATGCTGCGCTGGGGCGGCTGCTCGTCATGGGCGGCGCCGGATCGGCGTCGGAGCGCGCCGCCACCCTCCGGTTGCTGACCGCCGCCGCCACCGAGCGCGAGCAGGCCTTCATCGCCGGCGTGCTGCTCGGTGAACTGCGAACCGGTGCCCTTGAGGGGGTGCTGACGGATGCCATTGCCCGCGCCTCCGGCCGGCCTGTCGACGCCGTACGCCGTGCGGCCATGCTCTCCGGCGATCTAGGCGAGACCGCCCTGCTGGCCCTCAAGGGCACGGCGGACCAGCTTGACGCCGTTGGCCTCGTAGTCGGCCGTCCCGTGCACCCCATGCTCGCCGCAACCGCGGCCAGCCCCAGCGCGGCGCTGGAGGTCACGGGGAAGGCTTCGGTGGAATACAAGCTCGACGGAGCGCGCATCCAGGTGCATCGCGCGGGCGACGAGGTCCGCATCTATACCCGCACCCTGGCCGAGGTGACCCACCGGCTGCCCGAGGTGGTGGAATTCGTCCGCCGACTGCCGGTGCGCGATGTGATCCTCGACGGCGAGACCCTCGCCCTCGACGAGGACGGCGGCCCGCGACCGTTCCAGGAGACCATGGCGCGGTTCGGGGCCGACGCGGCGCGCGCCACCGTGCTGCATCCGTGGTTCTTCGACGTTCTCCACATCGACGGGCGCGACCTGCTTGACGAGCCGCTGTCAGTGCGCATCGAGGTGCTCGAACGCATCGCCCCTGAGCACCGGATCCCCGGGGAGATCACGGCGGACGCGGCCGTCGCTGAGAGAGTGTCCCGCGATGCGCTCGCCTCAGGCCATGAGGGTGTGGTTGTGAAGGCGGTCGGATCGGCCTACGCGGCCGGCCGGCGCGGTTCCAACTGGATCAAGGTGAAGCCGGTGCTTACCTACGATTTGGTGGTGCTCGCCTGCGAGTGGGGGTCCGGGCGGCGTACCGGACTGCTGTCGAACCTGCACCTCGGAGCCCTCGACCCGGCCGGGGAGTTCGGCGAACCCGGCGGCTACGTGATGGTGGGGAAGACCTTCAAAGGCCTCACCGACGCCCTGCTGCGCTGGCAGACCGAAAGATTCCAGGAACTCGAGGTGCGGCGCACCGCGGGCACCGTCTGGGTGGAACCAGCCGTCGTCGTTGAGATCGCGATCGACGGTGTGCAGCTTTCCCCGCGCTACCCGGGCGGAGTCGCGCTGCGGTTCGCACGGGTCAAGCGCTACCGCGACGACAAGACGGCGGCGGAGGTCGACACCATACAGACACTGCGCGGGCTGCTGCGCTCCTAGCCGCCGTCAGCCGCGGCTCCGTCGCAGCTGCCGCCTGAGCCGAAGAGCAGTCTCTTCGGGCAACCGTTTGGTGATGAGGCGGTAGAAGAGGAGGACCGCAACGGCCGCCGCCACGATGCCCACCAGGTTCAGCGCCAGCTGCAGGGCGGAACCTGCCGCCTTCTCAAACTCGCCCAGCACCAGCGCCACGGCCACGAATCCGGCCGCAGGCACCGTGGTCACGGAGATGAAGACGCCGGTCAGCGCCGCGGAGCGCCCGCTGATCACGGACAGCATCCCGGCGATGCCGGCCAGCACGGCGACAATCAGCGAATACGGCCCCGGGTGGTAGATGAATTCGGCGGCGGAGCCGCGGTCCAGGACGTCGGCGGGGAAAAGGCCCAGGGGCACGGAGAGCCACGCCGTGAAGGCCGCGGCCAGCATCGCGACGGGGAAGCCGACGCCCAGGGCCAGCGCGGCACTCCGGCCCAGCTTCCATTGCCGCTGCACAATCGCCACGGCCAGGGCCGCCAGCGGGCCGAACTCGGGACCGACCGCCATCGCGCCGACGATCAGGATGGTCGAGTCCGTGACGATGCCGATGCCCACCAGCTGGGTCGCCAAAATAAGGAAGGCCAGGAAGCTCCAGGTGAGCCGCGAGTCTTCGCCCGTCTGCCGGGACACCTCGTCCCAGATCACGGCGTCCGCGCCTTCGCCGGGCGCGTCCTGCGTGGCCTTGTCCGCCCGGTCCGAGAGCACCACCTCCGGCATGATGACCGAGATCGAGCCCTGTTCCTGGACCTTCAGGACATGGAGTTTCTCCACCAGCCGCTCCACGGACTCCCGCGCCAGCAGGACATGGATGACGTCCCCCGGCGGAAGGACGGACGCCCCCGGCTGGCGGGAGACTTCGGCGACGCCGACCTCTCCGGTGGAGCAGTCCATCACGGCGTCGGACAACTGTTCCGGAACACAGATGCGCAGCTGTGCGATCATGATGCGGCCTCCTCTGGCTCGTTACAGGGTAGCCTCCGGGACGGTCCGGGACCGGCGACCGGGCGGCTGCACGCGCCGCCGTGATTGGCCAGCGAAATTGCGACTCGGTAGCATTGATGCTTTGGAAACCGGTCTGGAGGGTCCCGAGTGTCGATTGAGCGAACCACGGCCAGCCTGCCGGCAGCGGAGGCGGGTTCGCAGCCGCGCGCCAAATCGGGCTACCGCCCCGAAGTCCAGGGCCTGCGTGCCCTCGCGGTCCTCATGGTGGTCACCTACCACGTGTGGCTCGGGCGGGTCTCCGGCGGGGTCGACATTTTCCTGCTGATTTCGGCGTTCCTGATGACGCTCAGCTTTGCCCGCAAGGTCGAGGCCGGCAAGCCCCTGCGGCTCCTGAGCCACTGGCTCCACCTGCTCAAGCGGCTGTTGCCCGCCGTCGTGGTGGTCATCCTCGGCGTGCTGGCCGGCACCCGCGTCGTCCTGCCCCAGAGCCGCTGGCCGGACGTCCTCGACCAGGCCTGGGCCTCGCTGCTGTACCGGCAGAACTGGCTGCTCGCGGACACCGCCGTCGACTACTACGCGCAGGACCACGCCGGGGCCAGCCCGCTGCAGCACTTCTGGTCACTGTCCATCCAGGGCCAGGTGTTCCTGCTCTGGCCGCTCGTGTTCGCCGGGGCGGCCCTGCTGCTGCGGTTCCTGCGCCGGACCCCGCTGGGGGACCGGGTGAGCTATCCCGCGCTCCTGGCCGCGGCGTTCGGTGCGATCTTCGTGGTGTCGCTGGTGTTTTCGATCGAGCAGACAGTTACGAACCAGTCCTACGCCTACTTCGACACCCGCACCCGGCTCTGGGAGTTCGCCCTCGGCTCGCTGCTGGCGCTCGCGCTGCCGCACCTCAGGCCCGGCAAGGCGCTGCGGCTGGTCCTCGGCTGGGCCGGCCTGGCCGCGATGCTCTCCTGCGGGCTGCTGCTCACCGTGGACCGCTCCTTCCCCGGCTTCATTGCGCTGTGGCCGACGCTGGCCGCGGCTGCCATCATCGTCGCCGGACAGAGCGGCAGCCGCTTCGGCGTGGACCGCCTCCTGGCCTGGAAGCCGCTGGTGGCGCTCGGGGACAACTCCTACGCCCTGTACCTCTGGCACTGGCCGCTGCTGGTCCTGGCCCTCGCCGCGACGGGCGTCACCGCCCCGAACCTGGTCCAGGGCTTGGCGATCGTTGCCGCCTCGATCGTGCTGGCCGTGCTGACCACCCGGTTCGTGGAGAAGCCGCTGCGCGAATGGCACTGGCCCCAGCGCCGGGCCTGGCGCACCGCCGTCGTGATTGCGGCGTGCGGGGCGCTCCTGGCGGGCCCCGTGTCCGTGTGGCAGAGCAGGCTGCTGGCAGACGAGGCCGCGGCCGCGGCACAGCCGAGGGAACTGACCCCCGGCGCGGCGGCCCTGGCGCCCGAGAACGCTGGCAAGCCGACGCCGGACGCGAAGATCATCCCGGCTCCGGCCGCCATGAAGAACGAGTGGGCGGACATCGACGGACTGTGCACGGACGGAAACGTCCCGGGGGATCCGCTACTCGCGGGATGCCTGCAGAACAGCCGCCCGGACACCGTCACCAAACGCATCGTGGTGCTCGGCGACTCCCACGCCCAGCAGTACATGGCCGCGCTCGGACCGATTGCCCGCAGCCACGGCTGGGAAGTCGTAGCCCTCCTGAAGGGCAACTGCCGCTTCGGCGGCGACTCCCCGGAGCGGGACGCCGAGTGCAACGCCTTCAACAAGGCCAGCGCCCAGTACGTCCTGGACCACCGACCCGACGCCGTCTTCACCGTCGCCTCGCTGACCCACAAGGACGCACCTTTCGAAACCGAGGTGCCGCAGTACCTCGAAGGCATCAAACCCCTCACCGATACCGGCATCGAAGTCGTCGGCATCCGCGACAACCCGCGCTTCAGCATGAACATGCCCGAATGCGTCCAGAAGCACGGTCCGGAGGCGCCGAAATGCCGGGTGCCGCTGCAGGAATCCCTGGCCGGGTCCTCCCCGCTGGACGCCTACCGGGGGAGGGTGCCGCGGCTGCACCTGATGGACCTGAGCGACTTCATCTGCGCCGGCGGGATCTGCCCGGCCGTCGTCGGGAACGTGTACGTCTACAAGGACGACAACCATCTGACCAAGACTTATGTCCAGAGCATGATCCCGATGTTCGAACAGCGACTGCTCGCGGCCACCGGCTGGACCTGACCCGGCGGCGTGCCGGCCGGCCGGTGCCGTTGCTCACATTACCGCCCCGGAATATGGGGATCGCCGCCAAGGTTCTACTATTTATTCAACACTTCTGCACAGGCCATGCCCGTAATGACGGGCTGGTCATCTGTTGCAACCCCTACCCGTGAAACCCATACCCAAGGTAAGAGGCGCACTCATGACCCAGCCCGAACACGACCCCTTCGGCTTTATCGGCCTGACGTACGACGACGTCCTTCTGCTGCCCGGCCACACGAATGTCATCCCCTCCGAGGCCGACACGTCCTCCCGGATCTCCAAGCGCATCACGGTCCAGACCCCGCTGCTGTCCGCGGCGATGGACACGGTCACCGAGTCGCGGATGGCGATCGCCATGGCCCGCCAGGGCGGCCTCGGCGTCGTGCACCGCAACCTCTCCATCGCCGACCAGGCGGATCAGGTGGACCGGGTCAAGCGCAGCGAATCCGGCATGATCACCAACCCGCTGACCATCGGCCCGGAAGCGACCCTGGCCGAACTCGACGAAATCTGCTCGCACTACCGGGTCTCCGGCCTGCCGGTCGTGGACGAGGGCATGCGGCTGCTCGGCATCGTCACCAACCGCGACACCCGCTTCGTCCCGGAGGCGGACTTCCCGATCCGCCTGGTCAGCGACGTCATGACCAAGATGCCCCTCGTCACCGGGCACGTCGGCATCAGCCGCGAGGAAGCCTCGCACAAGCTGGCGACCAACAAGATCGAAAAGCTCCCGCTCGTTGACGAGCAGGGCCGGCTCAAGGGCCTCATCACCACCAAAGACTTCACCAAGGCCGAGCAGTACCCGCTGGCCACCAAGGACGACGAGGGCCGGCTGCGTGTCGGCGCGGCCATCGGATTCTTCGGCGACGGCTGGGAGCGGGCCATGGCGCTGATCGACGCCGGCGTGGACGCCCTCTTCGTCGACACCGCCAACGGCCACTCCCAGGGTGTTCTGGACATGATCCGCCGGCTCAAGTCCGATCCGGTGGCCGCGCACGTGGACATCATCGGCGGCCAGGCCGCCACCCGCGAAGGCGCCCAGGCGCTCATCGACGCCGGTGCCGACGGCATCAAGGTCGGCGTGGGTCCCGGCTCCATCTGCACCACCCGTGTGGTCGCCGGCGTCGGCGTCCCGCAGATCACCGCCATCTACGAATCCGCCAAGGCCGCCATCCCGGCCGGCGTGCCGCTGATCGCCGACGGCGGCCTGCAGTACTCGGGCGACATCGGCAAGGCCCTGGTGGCCGGCGCGGACACCGTCATGCTCGGCTCCCTGCTCGCCGGCTGCGACGAGTCCCCGGGTGACCTGATCTTCGTCAACGGCAAGCAGTTCAAGCTCTACCGCGGCATGGGGTCCCTCGGGGCCATGCAGACCCGCGGGAAGAACACCTCCTACTCCAAGGACCGCTACTTCCAGGCCGACGTCTCCGGCGATGACAAGCTCATCCCGGAAGGCATCGAGGGCCGGGTTGCCTACCGCGGCCCGCTCGCCTCGGTCGCGTACCAGCTGGTCGGCGGCCTCCGCCAGACCATGTTTTACACCGGCGCCCCGACCGTGCCCGAACTGAAGGCCCGCGGGAAATTCGTCCGGATCACCCCGGCCGGGCTCAAGGAATCCCACCCGCACGACATCCAGATGACGGTGGAGGCCCCGAACTACGGTTCGCGCTAGACCGCGCAGGCTGATTCACCCAACTGACTCGCAGCAGGGGCCGTTTTGGACGCTCATAACGGCCCCTGCTGCGAGTAAGTTGGGCAGGCCTGTGTCCTAGGCTGGAGGCATGTCCGAACTCAGGCCCGCCCGTGAGCCGAAGCGCAAACTGGCGCTGCGGCCCTATGCCCGCGCGGTGGCGCAGGTGCTGCGCGTCAGCTTCCGGGCCTCGCCCGCCGCCGTCGTCATGAAAGTGGCGGGCTCGCTGATCTCGGCACTGCTTCCGCTCGTCACCACCTACTTCGCCGCCCTGACCACCACGGCCCTCGCGGCCGCCTACGCCGGCGACGCCGCCGCGGGGCAGCAGGCCATCGTCTACGTCATCATCACCGCCGCGCTGGGCCTGTTCTGGGGCGCCTTCAGCAGCGTGGACCGGTACATCCAGCAGCTCATGAGCTTCAAGGTCGGCGCGATCGTGGGCGACCTCATGTACGAGCGGTTCCTGGCGCTGGAATTCTGGCGCTACGACGACAAGGAAACGGTGGACCTGTACGACCGGGCCAAGCGCTTCTCCGATTCCTACGCCCGGGTCCTGGACCGGATCGCGGCCATCTTCACCCAGCTGGTCTCGGTGATCCTGGCGATCGGCGCTCTGCTGCTGGTCAGCTGGTGGATCGCGGTGATCGTGCTCGTGGCGATCGTGCCCAGCGTCTACCTGCAGTTCAAGCTTTCCCGCGAGCAGATCGCGCACTGGAACACCCAGATCGATTCCCGCCGGCAGCGGCGGATGATCGAGACCAACCTCCTGCGCCCGCAGCACATCGCCGAGATGCGCCTCTACGGGATCGTCGGATACCTCATGGACTTCCGCTCCCGGCTGCGCGACGCGGATGAGCGGCGGCGGCTGGATTTCCAGAAGCGCTACATCCCCAAACAGCTCGCCGCCGACGCCCTGCAGTACGGCGCCGAAGTCGTGTCCCTGATCTGGGTGGTCGGGCAGATCATCGCCCGGGCCCAGCCGGTGGGGCAGTTCCTCTACGTCCAGCAGATCGTCAGCCGGGCCCTGTCCACCGCCAACAGCCTCGTCTCCTCCCTCAGCTCCATTGACGAGGACCTCGCGAACCTCAAGGACTACGAGCTCTTCATGGCGCTGCCGGTGCACTCCGACCACGCCCCGCCGCTGCTGCAGGCGCCCACGACCGTGGAACTGCGGGACATCCGCTTCACCTACACCGGCAGCGACCTGGAAGTCATCAGGGGCATCTCGCTGACCATCCGCGAAGGCCAGCACATCGCGATCGTGGGGGAGAACGGCGCCGGCAAATCCACCCTCATCCGCATCCTCGCCGGGCTCTACCGCCCGGACTCCGGGCAGGTGCTGCTCGACGGCGTTGACCTCGCCGCCGTCGACGTCAAGTCCTGGCACCGCCATCTGGCGGTGCTCAGCCAGGAGTTCCTGAAGTACGAGTTCGCCACCGCGGCGGAGAACATCTTCTTCGGCGACGTCGATTCACCGCGCGACGACGGGCGGATCCGCCGCGCCGCGGCCGACGCCGAAGCCCTCGAGTTCATCAACAAGCTGCCCAACGGCCTGGATAACCACGTCAGCAACTGGATGGAGGATCCGCGCGGGCGGAAGGGCAGCGGGCTGTCCGGCGGGCAGTGGCAGCGCCTCGCGATGGCCCGGAACTTCTACCGCAATGCCCCGTTCATGGTCATGGACGAGCCGACCTCGGCCATTGACGCGCTCGCGGAGCACCGGATCTTCACGCGGCTCTTCGACGACCGCAGCAGCACGATCATCGCCATCAGCCACCGCCTCGCCACCATCGAGAAGGCGGACGTCGTCTACATGCTGGAAGACGGCCGGATCGTGGAGCAGGGCACCCACAAGGAGCTGGTGGCCCTGCGCGGCCGCTACTTCCGGATGTTCGAGTCCCAGCTCAGCGTGGACGAGGCCGAAGGCGTTTGAGGGCCCGGCCTGGCGCTTTTAGCGGCGTTCCAGCCACCGCGCGTAGAGCCCGGCGCTGTTCATCATGAGCCGGCGGGTGTAGGCAAGGCCCGCGGCCAGGCCCAGCGGCCAGGTCACCAGCATGGCCAGCAGCGGCAGGGATTCCGGTGAGCCGCCGTTGGGCGTGAACAGCACCAGGGCGCCAACACCCAGCCCGCTGGCGATCAGGATGGTCCGGATCATTCCGCGAGTGATCCGGATACCCTGTTCCACCCGCGGGATATCCGCAGCGGGCCTGGGCGGCTTGCGGGTGAACCGCGGCCAGGCCGTGAAGGCCCAGCCCAGGGCTGAGCCGGCCACTCCCAGGATTGCCATGACAACTCCCGTTTCCGCGCTCTGCCCCAGGGCCAGGGCGAGTCCGGCATAAACGGCCCCGGAGACGGCCAGCACGGCGGGGTACCACCAGGCGGAGAACACCAGGGACCGGCGCTGGGCGAAGCCGAACGCCTCTTCGCGGGGAACCACTCCGGCGGCCGCGCCGGTCACGCCGGCACCGAGAGCACGCCGCGGACCGCGGAGCCGGGCTGTTCCGTCTCCGTGAGGTCCCTGACCGTCAGCTGGCCGGCCGGGTCGAGCGGGGCCGCCGCCAGCTTGAGTGAGCCGTCGTCGAGGACCTTGATGTTCGCCACGGACGGTTCGGCCGCGCCGTCGTAGCGCCGGGAGGTGACGATGCCTCCGCCGGGCTGCCGCGCGGCGGCGACGGCGTCATTGACGGTCGCTTCCACCATGTCCAAGGTGGCGGCGTCCTCATTCAGGGGCAGGCACACATACTCGCTCAGGGGGCGCAGGAACATCGCCACCCGGCCGGCCGGTGATTCGACGATGTAGGCCGGCGCGACCGCGTCCGGGCCGACCCTGGTGATGTCGAACCACATGGTCGAGGTGCTGAAGACCTCAGCCAGGTAGCCGGCCGGCCCCTTCAGTCCCACCTGCTCGCCCTCAATCGAGACGGTGTCCCGGACGTTCAACGTGCCGATGCCGGCCCGGACCAGGTCGTGGTCATCCGGGAGGTCGGCGAGTGCCAGCACCCGGCGGGTCAGCGCCGTCCCCGGTCCCGGCGCGAAGGCGAGGAGGGCGAGGATCTCGTGGCTGGTGACCCGGTAGGCCGTGTCGGGCAAAATCTGTTCAGTCATCTGGTCCTTGTGTTGTCCGCTGGTGCTGTGTCCGTGGCGCCGGCCGGGGCCGCCGCTGTCGTTTAGCCGAATCCGAGCCTACCGCCGACCCACCCGACGGCGTCCTTGGCGCCGTCAGCCAGATCCCTGACGCCGCTGGCCGCTCCGGTAGCCAGGTCCTGGACGCCGCCGACGACGCCCGCACCGAAGTCCCAGATCCGCTTGGTGACCGGGACGTCCCCGGACGCCATGGAGGCCAGACCCCACAGCAGGCCGGCGCCGCCGATGGCGGCCGCCACGGGCAGGCCCACGCCCGTGGCCGCGGCGACGGCGGCGGCTACGGCAAGACCTCCGCCCACCGCGCCGTCCGCCACCCGGAACGGATCACGGTTTTCAATGCCGGAGGCGATGTCGAGTCCGCCGAGGACGATCCCCAGTCCCACGAGGCCTTTGCCGACGCCCTTCATGGCATCGAAGAACTTGCTGGTGCCCGCCTCGACCTTCGCCAGATCGAGGTTCCAGCTGAACTTGTCAGCGACGAACTGCAGGCCGCTGGCGATCGCCGCCGGACCGTTGCCGTCGTCGGCCCCGAGCTTTTCCAGCAGCCACTCCAGGCCGGAGGGCGCATGTTGGTAGTTCGGGTCGGTGAAGGCGTCTCCCCAGTTCCGTTCCGGGGCCGACGGGCCGGGGGAGGCCGGGGTCTGTCCGGGGGTCTGCCCGGGCGCTGCGGACGGTCCCGCGGGAAGGCTGGCCCGTTCCTGCTCGTTGGCCTGGGTCAGCAGAACCTGCGACTGGTTCTGCAGCGTGGCGGCGGCGCGGTTGAGCATGGGCCGGAGGGAGGAGCTCCATTCGCTGCGGAACCTGTCGCCGTCCGATCCCTTCCACGCGGCTGACTGCACGAGGGAATTGACAGTGGATTCAACCGAGGTGAGCCGGTTCCCGGATTGCCCCAGCGATTTCGACAGGGTGCGGAGCTGCGTGATGTCCGCTCCAAAAAAGCCCGGCGCCATTGATTCCCCCAACGTTGTTCCGGCACAGGAAACGGCCGGACTCTGCTCCCAAACTAGTTCATCCCGGTTGTCGCCGCGATGGGGACTCCTTCCCATCGGCGGCCGGCTGCAGCACGGTGGTGCGGACCCGCGCCAGGCTGGGCTCCGGTGGGACGCTGCTGAATCCAAAGGTGACGGCGGACCGGATGGCGGACAGCCCGCCCGCGTCCCAGCCGACGCTTGCCCAGTCAAAGCGGCGCAGGCGGGCCGCCGCGGGGCGGTGCATCGGCTCCGCGCGCGTTCACTGGGATAACCTAGAGCAGTGACTTACGAGATTGAGATTGGCCGTGGCAAGCGTGGGCGTCGTGCCTACTCCCTGGATGACATTGCGATCGTCCCCAACCGACGTACGCGTGACCCCAAGGAAGTGTCCGTCGCCTGGCAGATCGACGCCTACAAGTTCGACATGCCGGTCATCGCCGCTCCGATGGATTCGGCCATGTCCCCGGAAACCGTCATCGCCCTGGGCCGGCTCGGCGGACTCGGCGTCCTCGACCTCGAGGGCCTCTGGACCCGGTACGAGGACCCGCAGGCCGTGCTGGACCAGATCGGCGCGCTCGAGGACGAGACCAACAGCCCCGCCGTCACCCGGCGCATGCAGGAGCTCTACCAGGCCCCGATCCAGCCGGAGCTGATCACCACCCGGCTCGCGGAGATCCGCGCCGCCGGCGTCACCGTCGCCGGCTCGCTCACCCCGCAGCGGACCCAGGAACATTACAAGACCGTGGTGGCCGCCGGCGTCGACATCTTCGTGATCCGCGGCACCACCGTCTCGGCCGAGCATGTCTCGAAGGCCCACGAACCGCTGAACCTGAAGCAGTTCATCTACGAACTCGACGTCCCGGTCATCGTCGGCGGGGCCGCCGGCTACACCCCGGCCCTGCACCTCATGCGCACCGGGGCCGCCGGCGTGCTGGTCGGCTTCGGCGGCGGCGCCACGAGCACCACCCGCCGGGCCCTCGGCATCCACTCGCCGATGGCCTCCGCCATTTCCGACGTCGCCGCGGCCCGCCGCGACTACATGGACGAGTCCGGCGGCCGCTACGTCCACGTGATCGCCGACGGCGGCATGGGATCCTCCGGCGACATCGTCAAGGCGATCGCCATGGGCGCCGACGCCGTGATGCTCGGCAGTGCCCTGGCCCGCGCCGAGGAAGCCCCGGGCAAGGGCTGGCACTGGGGCCAGGAAGCGCACCACCTCGAACTTCCCCGCGGCGACCGGGTCAACGTCGGCACCGTCGGGCCGCTCGAGGAGGTCCTCTTCGGGCCGGGCCACCACACGTCCGGAACGTCCAACCTGATCGGTGCGCTGCGCCGGTCCATGGCAACCACCGGCTACTCGGACCTGAAGGAATTCCAGCGCGTCGACGTCGTCGTCTCGCCCTACGCCGGCAACTGACAGCCCCTGCCCATCCGGGGAAGTTGGAAGTAGTGTGGGTGCACTACGAGCTTTGAGACGGATGGAGGCGTGACATGAACAGTTTTCCCGGCGGTTCTCCCAAGGCCGGCGGTGCCCTTGGGCCTGCGGAACGCGAAGCTTCACTCGCGGTACTCAGGGGCACCACCGAACCGGGGAAGGAACTCGACATCCTGATCGTCGGCGGCGGCATCGTCGGCACCGGCGCGGCCCTGGACGCCGTCACGCGCGGCCTGAGCGTCGGCATCGTCGAGGCCAACGACTGGGCCGCGGGCACCTCCTCCCGCTCCTCCAAGCTGATCCACGGCGGCCTGCGCTACCTGGAGATGCTCGATTTCGCCCTGGTCAAAGAGGCGCTGCACGAACGCGGACTGATTCTCTCCGCGCTCGCCCCGCACCTCGCCCGGCCCGTTCCCTTCCTGTACCCGCTGACCAAGCCGTTCCTTGAACGGCCCTATGTGGGCGCGGGCATCGCCTTGTACGACGCCATGTCCATCTCCACCGGCCAGCGCCGCGGCGTGCCGTTCCACAAGCACCTGAGCCGCCGGGGGACCCTGCGGGCAGCGCCGAGCCTGAAGGACGATGCGTTCGTCGGCTCGATCCGGTACTACGACGGCCAGGTCGACGACGCCAAATACTGCGCCAACCTGGTCCGCACCGCGGCCTACTACGGTGCCCACGCGGTGAACCAGATGTCCGTGGTGTCCTTTCTCCGCGAAGGCGAACGCGTGGTCGGCGCGAAGGTGGTCAACCACGAGGACGGGTCCTCGTTCAACATCAAGGCCAAGCAGGTCATCAATGCCACGGGCGTCTGGACCGACGAGACCCAGGCCATGGTGACCGACCGCGGCCAGCTCAAGGTCCGCGCCTCCAAGGGCATCCACCTGGTGGTGCCGCGGGACCGCTTCCAGTCGACCGTGGGGCTGATCCTGCGGACCGAGAAATCCGTCCTGTTCGTCATCCCCTGGGGCCGGCACTGGATCATCGGCACCACCGACACCGACTGGCACCTCGACAAAGCCCACCCGGCCGCGTCCAGCAAGGACATCGACTACATCCTCGAGCATGTGAACCGGGTCCTGAAACGCCCGCTCACCCGCGAGGACGTCGAAGGGGTCTACGCCGGGCTCCGCCCGCTGCTGGCCGGCGAAAACGACTCCACCGCCAAACTGTCCCGCGAACACGTCGTGGCCCACCCGGTGCCCGGCCTCGTCGTTGTGGCCGGCGGCAAATGGACCACCTACCGGGTCATGGCCAAGGACGCCGTCGACGAGGCCACCCGCAGCATGGACGAACGTGTCCCGCCCAGCTGCACGGAGTCCATCCCGCTGCTGGGCGCCACCGGATTCAAAGCCGCGTGGAACAAGCGGAACCGGATGGCGGAGGAAACCGGAGTGCACGTGGCGCGGATCGAGCACCTGCTCAACCGCTACGGTTCGATGGCCCGGGAGGTGCTGGCGCTCATCACCGAGAACCCGGAACTGGGCGAACCGCTGCCCGGCGCGGACGACTACCTCGCCGCCGAGGCCGTGTACGCCGCCACCCATGAGGGGGCCCGGCATGTGCAGGACGTGCTGACCCGCCGGACCCGGATTTCCATCGAGGCCTGGGACCGCGGTGTGTCCGCCGCACCGGTAGTCGCTAAACTGATGGGAGATGTCCTCGGCTGGAGCGATGCGCAGCGCGAGGGCGAGATCAAGCACTACCTGGCCAGGGTCGACGCCGAACGGCTCAGCCAGGAGCAGCCGGACGACGAATCCGCTGACGCCGCACGCCTGGGCGTCGAGGACATCGTTCCGCTGCGCTGACCGGCAGCGTCCGCCGGCAGCCTCGACCCGAGACTGCCGGCGCATTGACGCCACTTCGAAGGGATACCTCTTGGCGGAACCACTGGACCGGTATGACGCCGAGCTCACCACCCCGGAAATGGTGATCCTCGAGATGGACGCCACCGACAAGCTCGACGCCACGGCCCAGCTGGCGGAGCGGATGCACGCCGCCGGACGCATTTCAGATCTTCCGGGCTTCCTCAAGCACGTCAACGCCCGGGAACACCAACTGGCCACCGGTCTTCCCGGCGGCATCGGCCTGCCCCACGCCCGCAGCGAGTTCGTCTCCCGGACCACCATCGCGGTCGGCATCACCAAGTACGGCAGGGCGCTCGACTTCGGCGCCGCCGACGGGCCGGCGACTGTGGTCCTCCTGATCGCGACCCCGGCCAGCTCCTTCTCCGAGCACCTCGAAGTGCTGGCCACGCTGGCGAGGTCCTTGTCGAAGGAGTCGTACCGCGAATCGCTCCGCCGGGCCTACGACCCCGAAGTGATCGCGGAACTCATCAACTCCAGCCTGGTCTTCTTCGACCACTGAGATTGGGCAGGGGCTATCCTTTCTGCCCACTCTTATATCCCCGTTCGTTGTTCTACACGCCGACGAAGTACGGTTAAGGGGTGCTGAAAACTGCCCTCCAACCCCGCTGGATCGCCGGACTCGTGTTCGCGATCGTCGTGTCAGGGGTGTTTGTGCTGCTCAGCCAGTGGCAGTTCGGCCGCTCGACCACGCCTGAGGTGACGGTCTCCGCCACGACCGAGGATCCAAAGTCCCTCACCACGGTGCTCCAGCCCGGGGATTTCTTTCCCGGGTCGGTCGCTGACCAGGTCGTCACCGCCTCCGGCAGCTACGACCCGCAGAAGCAGGTCCTCGTCCCGGGACGGCTGAACGACGGCGCCACGGGCTACTGGATCGTTTCCGCCCTGGCCGTGGACGGCGCCCCCGTCCTGACCGGAGCCGGCGCTTCCCCGCAGACCTGGATCCCGGTCGCCCGCGGCTGGGTCGCCGACCCCGCGGACGTACCCGCCCCGCCGTCGGGCACCATTGAACTGACCGGACGGCTGCTGCCCTCCGAAGCCCCGCTGACCGGGACCGACGCCGGCCCCGGCCGGGCCAGCGCCGTCTCCGTCGCGGAGCTCATCAACATCTGGGAAGTCAGCAGCTACCCCGGCTTCGTCGCCGCGAGCTCCGAGGCCGCCGGCGGCAGCGATGTCAGCGCCGCCGCGTCCGGCGGCGAGGTCAAGCCGCTGAACATCGGACCGCAGCCTCCGGCCGAAAAGGTCAACTGGCTCAACCTGTTCTACGCCGCGGAGTGGGTCGTGTTTGCCGGCTTCGCGCTGTTCATCTGGTGGCGCCTGGTCAAGGATGACTACCGCCGCGGACTCGAGGACGCCCTCGACGAGGAGCACGACGCCGCGGCGCCGGAGCTCTCTGAACCGGGCCCCAACCAACCGGACCGCAACGAACCGCACCCCACCGAAACGAAAGTGCAATCATGATCGAGCCCCAGCCGGCCGTCCAGCCGCAGCAGTCCAACGCCCCGGGAAGCGGACGCGGCAAGAAGCGCCGCTTCGGCGGAACCGAGGCCCAGATCCGTTCGGCGCTGAAGTTCTACAAGGTGCTCGCGTACATGACCGGGACCATGCTGCTCCTGCTCTGCGCCGAACTGATCGCCCGGTACGCCTTTGGCCAGTACCTCTTCCTCGGCGGCACCAACGCCGTCACCGGTGAGCCCTTCGGCTTCGGATTCGCCGACGCCGAGCCCCCCGGCGTCGTCGGCGGCGTGAACCTCTCCGTCGCGGTCCTGATCGTGCACGGCTGGATGTACGTCGTGTACCTCATGTCCAACTTCCGCCTGTGGTCGCTGATGCGCTGGCCGTTCGCGAAGATGATCCTCCTGGCGCTCGGCGGCGTCGTGCCGTTCCTGTCCTTCTTCGTGGAGAAGAGGGTCCACGCCGAGGTGGAGGCGGAACTGGCCGCGAACCCGCAGGCGCCGCAGCGCTACTGAGCGCACGACGTCGGGCCCGTGTGAGTTCGCTTACCCGGCGGCCGTTCCCGGGCCCGGGCGGCCTTCTCAATGTGCGGGCGGACGGCGCCGCAAAGTAGGCTAGTACGGTGACTACTCCCTCTGCATCCCAGACGTCCCACAAGCCCGTGCTGGTTGTTGACTACGGTGCCCAGTACGCGCAGCTGATCGCCCGCCGCGTCCGGGAAGCGAACGTGTATTCGGAAGTGGTTCCGCATACCTACAGCACCGAGCAGCTCCTGGCCAAGAACCCCGCCGCGATCATCCTCTCCGGCGGCCCCGCGAGCGTCTACGCCGAAGGTGCCCCCGGCGTCGGCGCGGAGCTGTTCGAAGCCGGCGTCCCGGTCTTCGGCATCTGCTACGGCTTCCAGGCCATGGCCAACGCCCTCGGCGGCAAGGTGGCCCAGACCGGTCTCCGCGAGTACGGCGCCACCGAGACCACGACCATCGGCGAAGGCCGCTCCATCCTGAACGGCATGCCCCAGCACCAGAGCACCTGGATGAGCCACGGCGATTCGGTGCACGAGGCCCCGGAGGGCTTTGAGGTCCTCGCGACGACGGCCGGAGCCGAAGTTGCCGCCTTCGCCAACGAGGAGAAGCGCCTCTACGGCGTGCAGTGGCACCCGGAGGTGAAGCACTCCGCCTACGGCCAGCAGGTGCTGGAGAACTTCCTGTTCAAGGGCGCCGGGCTGGAACCGAACTGGACCGCCGGCAACATCCTCGAGGAGCAGGTCGACCGGATCCGCGAGCAGATCGGCGACGCCCGGGTCATCTGCGGCCTCTCCGGCGGCGTTGACTCCGCCGTCGCCGCCGCCCTGGTCCAGCGCGCCGTCGGCGAGCAGCTGACCTGTGTGTTCGTGGACCACGGACTGCTGCGCGAAGGCGAAGCCGAACAGGTCGAACGCGACTTCGTGGCCGCCACCGGCGTCAAGCTCTACGTTGCCAACGAGCAGGAGCGCTTCCAGGCGGCCCTGGCCGGGGTCAGCGACCCCGAGACCAAGCGCAAGATCATCGGCCGCGAATTCATCCGCGCCTTCGAGGAAGCCGAGCTGGCGATCATCGCCGAGGCGGCAGCGCACGGCGAGAAGATCAAGTTCCTCGTGCAGGGCACCCTGTACCCCGACGTCGTCGAATCCGGCGGCGGCGAAGGCGCGGCGAACATCAAGAGCCACCACAACGTGGGCGGACTGCCGGAGGACCTGCAGTTCGAACTCGTCGAACCGCTGCGCGCCCTGTTCAAGGACGAGGTCCGCGCCGTCGGCGCCCAACTGGGCCTGCCGCAGGAAATCGTGGGACGCCAGCCGTTCCCCGGACCGGGCCTCGGCATCAGGATCGTCGGTGAAGTCACCAAGGAGCGGCTGGACCTGCTGCGGAAGGCGGACGCCATCGCGCGGGCCGAACTGACCGCCGCCGGGCTCGACAACGAGGTCTGGCAGATGCCGGTCGTCCTACTGGCCGATGTCCGCAGCGTCGGCGTCCAGGGCGATGGCCGCACCTACGGCCATCCGATCGTGTTGCGCCCGGTCTCCTCCGAAGACGCCATGACGGCGGACTGGTCGCGGCTGCCTTACGATCTGCTGGCCAGGATCTCCAACCGCATCACCAACGAAGTGGACGGCGTTAACCGCGTCGTGCTCGACGTGACCAGCAAGCCGCCGGGAACCATTGAATGGGAATAGCCCGGTAACGGGTTAGTCGGGTGGCCGGTCTCCTGGGGAGGCCGGCCATTTTCGGTCTGTCCCGGGCTGCCCGGCCCGGACCCCGGCGGCAGCATTTGGCGCAGGCCGGCGATCATGTGAATTCGGTCGAATTTATGGTCCGCCAGTGTTGCGGAGCCTCACCGGGGCCGGATTCGGGCTACCCTCGAATGCATGCCGGTATTGTTCAGGACGTCCCGCGCGAGCACGGAAAACGTGAGCACAGTAAACGCGAGCACAGAAAAGAAGGCAGCAGTGTCAGTTGGTCAAGGCCACCCCGAGGGCTCCGAGGAGCTCAGGAAATGGCTGTCCGGGCTCAAACCCGTCACCGGAGCAGACACCATGCTGCGCTTCACCAAAACGCCTGAGGGCTCCATCGACCTGACCCACGCGCATCCGTCCGGACTGGCGCAGCTGATGGCCGGCCGCCGCACCCGGCTCTCCACCCTGATCCGCGACCAGCAGCAGTACGTCGTCGCCGCGAGGGCCTCGCGCAACCTGCGGTCCAAGATCTTCGAACTCGCCAACGACCGCGGCATCGACGCGGGCTACTTCTCGGCCGGCACGGTGGTCTGGACCTCCGCCGTTGGCGGCAAACCCCAGCGTGTGTCTGCCCCGGTCATGCTGGCCTCCATCTCCCTCACCGTGCGCCCCGGCGAGGACGACTACGAACTGCAGCTCACCGAGCAGGCCAGGATCAACCCTGCCCTGATCCGGCACCTGAAGACCATCCACGGGATCGTCTTCGACATCAACGCCGTCACCCGCATGGCGTACAGCACCGCCCGGTTTGACCCCCAGCCGGTCCTCGACCGCCTGGGCACCCTCATCCAGCCCATCCACGGCGCCGAGATCGAGCACAACCTCCTGGTCTCCACATTTGCGGACCTTTCCGGGAGTCTCGAGGATCCGTGGATCAACGAGAACCACCCCCTCGTCGGGGCGCTGGGGCGTGCCGCTGCCGGCGGGACCGTGGAGGTTCCCGAGCTCAAGGCCGGGCGCTTCCCGAGCACCGACGAGCGCGATCCCGCCGATGAGCTGCTGCTGCTCGACGCCGACGCCGACCAGCAGTACGTCATCGACGCCGTCCGCGCCGGTGACTCGCTCGTGGTCAGCAGCCCGCCGGGCACCGGCCAGACCCAAACAGCCATCAACACCATCGGCGCCCTCGTCGACCAGGGCAAGACCGTCCTCGTGGTGGGGGACCGGCGGGCCAGCCTCGGCGAGATCTCCGCAGAGCTGGACACCCTGGGGCTGGACTCCACCCTGCTCCAGCTCGCCGGCAACACCACCCCACTGCAGCTCAAGGGCCAGCTGGTCCGCGCCATCATGCGCAACGAAAAATCCCTGCAGCCGCAGCTCAGCAACCTGCACACCACCCTGACCGAGCACCGCCACGCCCTTCGGGACCACGTCGCGTCGCTGCACAACGTCCGCCAGCGCTGGGGCTGCTCGCCCTACGAAGCCATGCAGTCGCTGGCCGAACTGACGTCGCTCCAGCCTGCACCGGCGACCACCGTCCGGCTCAAGCGCAGCGTGCTGGACAACATCCGCGACCGCGAGGAACTCGCCGGGCGGCTCCACCGCGCCGCCGAACTGGGCAGCTTCAGCCGGTCCTCGACGGCAAGCCCCTGGCACGGCGCCCGCCTCCTGACCCGCAAGGAAACCCAGGAAGCCCAGCAGGTGGCCCGCACGGTGGCCGGCAAGCTGCCGCAACTGCGCGAACTGATGAACGGCGTCGCCGACCACGCCGAAATCCGCCTCGGACGCACCTTCGCCGAATGGGGCGACCAGGTCGAGCTGCTCGTCGCGGTCCGCGAAAGCCTCGACAAATTCACCGCCGACATCTTCGACCGCCCGGTCCATGACCTCATCTCCGCCACCGCCGCCTCCTCCTGGCGGCGCGAACGGAACATCGAGATGCCGTCCATGCAGCGTTCCCGCCTGCGCCGGGTGGCCAAGGAATATGTCCGACCGGGCGTCCACATCGCCGACCTGCACAGCTCCCTCGTTCTCGTCCAGGAGCAGCGGGCCGCGTGGTCCGGCTATGCCACGACGCAGCGCCACCCGGCGGTCCCGTCCGGCCTCGGCGAGATCATCGCCCTGTACCGCGAGCTGGAAGCGGAGCTTGCCGAGCTCGGCCAGGCCGTCCGGCACACCGCCGCGGGCGGCGAGCTGCACACCACGCCTTATGAAGAACTGATGGAGCGGCTGGAACGGCTGGTTGCCGACACCGGGACGCTCGAGACGCTGCCGGAGCGGACGCTGCTGGTGGAAAACATGCGCGAGCATGGGCTCGGCGAGCTGCTCGCCGACCTTGCCGAGCGTGAGGTGCCGGCCGAGTCGGTCGCCACGGAGCTGGAGCTCGCCTGGTGGCAGTCGGCCCTGGAAGCCATGATCAGCGGGGACGACTACCTCGCCATGTCCGACGGCGACGCCCTCCGCCAGCTCGAAGCCGAATACCGCCTCGCCGACAACGCCCACATCGCCAGCGGAGCGGCCCGGCTGCGCTGGCAGCTGGCCGAACGGTGGCGGGCGGCCATCGCGGAGCACCCGCGCCAGGCGGAGCTGCTGCGCAGCCTGCTCAAGGACGGCCGGGTAACGCTTCCGGCGCTGACCGGACAGGCCGCGGAACTGCTGCCCATGCTGGTGCCGGTGTGGTCGGTGAGCCCGTATCTCCTGACGGCGGTCCTGCCCGTGGAGCAGCGGTTCGACGCGGTTGTCATCCTCGACGCCGAAGCGACGTCGCTGCAGGCTGTCCTGCCGGCCATCGCCCGCTCCAAACAGGTCATCGCCTTCGGTGACGACCGGATCGCCAGCCCGCGGACCTTCACCGTGGGTGTGGAGCGGCTTGCCGCCGGCGAGAGCTCCCACCAGGGTGTGGAGAGCGCCTACCAGGCTCTGTCGACCGTGTTGCCCACCTGGAGCCTGCACACCGTCTACCGCGCCGTGGATGAAGACCTCGTCCGGCAGTTGAGCAAGGGCTTCTACGACGGCGGACTCCGCCGCCTGCCGGAAGGCCAGTCAGCGACCGGGCTGGACCGCGCCCTGACGGTGGAATACCTGCCGGACGGCACGGGACTGCCCAGCGCCGACCAGGACGGTGTCGAATCCGTCGTGGCAGAGGTCAACCGTGCGGTGGAGCTGGTCTTCGAACACGCCCGGCTGCGGCCGCGGACGTCGCTGGCTGTCGTCACCGGCAGCCTCCGGCACGCAGCCCGGATCGGCGAGTCCATCCGGCTGCAGCTCCCGAATTACCCGATGCTGGCCAGTTTCTTCACCGCCGGCGACGAATCCTTCCGGGTGGTGGACCTGGAACGTGCCCAGGGCCTGGTCCGGGACCATGTGATCTTCTCCCCGGGGTACGGACGCACTCCGCACGGGCGGGCCCTCCACAGCCTGGGACCGCTGTCCCTGGCCGGAGGACGGGCCAAGTTCGCCCTCGCCATGACACGGGCACGCCGGTCGCTGCACGTGCTGAGCTGCTTCCGCCCCGAGGACCTCGACGTGACCCGGTTGAACCACGGCGCGGTCGACTTCTACGAACTGCTGGACCGTGAAATCGCAGGCAACTCCGATCTCGGCAGCCCGGCATCGCGGGCCGCCGCCAGCGAACAGGCCCTGGGGGCTGACCCTCTCGTGGCGGACCTCGGCGACCGCCTGCGGGCCCGGGGTGCCCGGGTCTGGCACCAGTACGACGGCGCCCTGAATATGGTGGCCGCGGCCGACCCGTTGAGCACCCTCGGACAGGACGACGCCGAGATTCCCCGGCCCGTGGCGATTGAGTCCGACGGCACCGAGCAGTACCGGCGGCTGACCGTCCGCGAACGCAGCAGGCTCCGCCCGCAGCTCCTGGAACGACTCGGCTGGCGCTACATGCCACTATGGACCATAGAGGTCTTCACCGATCCGTCGGCCTGCGCCGACCGCATCGGCGGATATCTCGGCCTGGAAAAGCCGGCAGTGACGCACCGGAAACAGGCCGAGCCGGGATTCTTCGACGACGACTTCGAGAACCTCGCGGTCAGCGAAGCGCAGGCCTCGGAGCGGCGGGCCCCGGCCGGACCGCCGGACCGCGCGCATCAGGACAGAACAGATCAGGGCAGTAAGGAGGCCGGCGGCATGACTGCGGACGGCGATACCCACAACCACAGCGCTACTCGGAACCACAGCGATGACCAGAACGATCGCGGCAGCCAGACCAGCGGCGAAGCCCAGGACGGCAACGGGGACAATGCGACGCACCAGCCCGCACCGGCGGCAGCCGCGGCCGGTGTGCTGCCGAACAAGGCCGCTGAGGATGATCCGAGGCGCTGGGGCGACGAGCCGGGCGGCTACGACCACGACTCCTGGCTCGAGGAACAGAAGCCTCCGCACTGGGGCTAAGATCCTTCCCGGCCCGGACCACGCGGGCGTCGCCTTCCGAGAGGGCCCCTGCCACGGGATCACCCGCCGGGAGACCCGGCTAGTCATGGGCGGCCGCCACGAGGACAAAGAATAGCTTCCCCTGCGTGGAAGCACCGGCGAGGCGACCGGCCTGATCAGCGTCGGCAGCGACGACCAGGAGGCTGTCTGTCTCCCCGGTTGCCAGCCATTGGCCGGCCCCGTTGCCGTGCTCGGAGGTCCACAGCACCGGCACCGCGGCGGCCAGCACCTGCGTTGCTGCCGGCTGGTCAAAGCCGTTGCCGGTGGTCATCACGACGTTGACAAGTTGCCCGGGGGCGAGCAGCTGGATCGAGGCGGGATCGGCCATCCGGAGCGGCACGGCGGCAGATCCCGGAGGGCTTCCTGCCAGCAGGCCGGGACCAAGGAGCTGGGCGTCAGATAGTAGTTGGCCCTTGCGCAGGGCCACCGCCAGCTGTTTGCCCTGCAGGGACTCGGCGCTGCCGTAGCTGCCTTCGGGCACCAGCCCGCGCGGGACACTCAGCGCCGTCAGGTCATCCGGGCCCAGTGTTTGCCCGGCGGGGAGGTCCCGTGCGGCGGCGAAAGCGGAGACCGTAAAGGCCGGGGCCGGGGTCAGCTGCTGGACAGTAAGACCGGCCGCCACGCACAGCAGCAGCGCCACGCCCAGCCGGAGGTTGCGGGCCAGCCACCGGGCCAGCCGCCTGCGGGGAGATTGCCCAGCGGGTCCTGGCCGGCGCCGCGGACCTGAAGACGCCGACCGGACTGGGCGGCGCCTGCGGGCCCCGCCGTTTCGGAGAACCGACAAGGGGTGCCACGAGCCACGAAAAAATGCCCGGGGGCTGACCTCAGGGACGACGCCTACGGACAGGGCGGGAAGGGCGGGGATGGACATAGCCCGACACTACGCAGCGGCGCGGACACCGGACAGGCGTGCTGTGGGCTATGTGGACAAACAGGCCGGCAGGCACCGAACCGGAACGGGGGAGCAGCCCCCGGCAGGTCCTAGCTTGCGGAAGCGGCGGCGGGCGCCGGAGTTGCGGCCGGGGCGGGCGCCGGTGAGACGGTGCTGCCTTTGGCGTCGCGGGAGTCCGTCCGGTAGAAGCCGGAACCCTTGAAGACGACGCCGACGCTGTTGAACTTCTTGCGAAGGGTCCCCTGGCACTCGGGGCAGGACGTGAGGGAGCTGTCGGTGAACGACTGCACGATCTCGAAGGCGTGGCTGCAGTCCTTGCAGGCGTATGCATACGTGGGCACTGGAAATCCTCCTCTGGGACAAACGAGCAGGTCCCGTGCTGTCCGGTGGGGACCGCAGCCGACGTGTCCGTCTCCGCAATCCGTCCCTTAGCAGTCGCAGGGCCTGAGTGCTAATTCTATCACCCCTGCGGCGCGTCCTTTTATGAGCTACCCCTCCTGCAGCGTGAGCAGGCCCGCCGGGGTCAGGGCGGCGGCCACCTTCCGATCAAAGGGCTCTGCCGGGATGCTGCCGGCGGGCAGGACCTCGCCGTCGTACACAACCGCGGCGGTCGGCAGGGGCGGCAGCAGCCCGCCGTCGGCCGCCGGGGCCCCGGACCCGAGGAGGGCGGTCAGCGCCGCCAGGAACTTGTCGTAGTAGCCGCCGCCCTGGCCGATCCGGTTGCCGGAGAAGTCGACGGCGGTGGCCGGCAGGAAGATGCCGTCGGTGTGCTGCATGATGGCAGTGCCGTGGCGTTCCCCGGCAGGCTCCTGGATCGGCGCGTAGCGGCTCCGGATAAATTCCGAGGCCGGTGTCCAGTACACCCAGCTCAGCGCCAGGCCGGGCTCACAGACCGGAAGCAGAACCTGATGGCCGGCCTCATGCAGGGCTGCCAGCAGGGGAGCGGTCGGCGGCTCGGAACCCACCCCAAGATAGGCGGCAAAAGTGCCCGGGCTGCCACCGGTCAGGCCGGATGCCCAGGCAAGTCCGTGCCGGGCAATTCCGGCCCCGGCGCTTTCCAGCAGGTCCGGCCTGAGCACGGTACGCCGGGCGCGGTGGCTTTCCCGGATCTTTTCCTTCGACGCCATGCCCGTGTTCCTTAAGTGTGATGCGGCCCGGTAAACAGCTGTTCTCCCGGCGGCTCGAATAATTACCCAATGTTTGGTCCCTCCGTTAGATTAGTCGAGTGACTACACCCAACGCTCCCGTCCGCAAGGCCGTCATCCCCGCAGCCGGCCTCGGCACCAGATTCCTTCCGGCCACCAAGGCCATGCCCAAGGAAATGCTGCCCGTCGTCGACAAGCCGGCCATCCAGTACGTCGTGGAGGAAGCCGTCAAGGTAGGTCTGAACGACATCCTGATGATCACCGGCCGCAACAAGCGCGCGCTGGAGGATCACTTTGACCGCGTCCCCACGCTGGAAGCCATGCTTGAGGCCAAGGGAGACACTGCCAAGCTCGAGTCCATTCAGGCGGCCAGCAACCTGGGGGACATCCACTACGTCCGCCAGGGCGATCCGATGGGCCTGGGCCACGCCGTACTCCGGGCAAAGCAGCACGTGGGGTATGAGCCGTTTGCGGTCCTGTTGGGCGATGACCTGATCGATGCCCGCGACGACCTTCTCAGCACCATGATCGAGGTCCAGGCGAAGACCGGGGGATCGGTGGTCGCGCTGATCGAGGTTGAGCCTTCTGAAATCAGCGCCTACGGCTGTGCCGATGTCCAGGCGATCGGCGGCGAAGAGTACGTACGGATCAACCACCTGGTTGAGAAGCCTGACGTCAAGGACGCGCCGTCGAACCTGGCCATCATCGGCCGCTATGTCCTCCACCCGGCGGTCTTCGAGGTGCTGGAACGCACGGCGCCGGGCCGCGGCGGCGAAATTCAGCTCACCGACGCGCTGCAGGAGCTCGCCGCCGGTGACGGCGAGGGCTACGGCGTGTACGGCGTCGTCTTCCGTGGCCGCCGCTACGACACCGGCGACAAGCTCAGCTACCTCAAGGCCTGCGTCCAGCTGGCCTGCGACAGTGACGATCTGGGTCCCGGCCTGCGGGAATGGCTGCCGGGCTTCGCCGCGAGCCTGGCTCCCAGCCTGACCAAGTAGCCCCGGTGGGGGGCAGCTTCCACTGGCCGGTGACGCTCGAAAGCGGCGACCTTGTGCTGCGCCCGATCCGCTACCGGGACCGCAAGGAATGGACCGAGGTCCGTTCCCGCAACAGCGAGTGGCTGGCCCCCTGGGAAGCGTCCAACCCCGTTCCCGGGGGTGGCCTTCCCGACTACCGCCACATGGTGCGTTCCCTCAAGGCGCAGGCCGCCCAGGCCACGGCCCTGCCGTTTCTGATTACAGAGCGGGCCCCGGGCTTCCGGGAGCCTGTCATCGTGGGACAACTGACGGTCTCCTCCATCGTGTGGGGCTCGGCCATGATGGCCACACTCGGTTACTGGGTGGACAAGGACCGGGCAGGGCACGGGATCGCGCCGACCTCAGTGGCGCTGGTGACGGACTACTGCTTCCAGAACCTTGGGCTGCATCGGATGGAAATCAACATCCGGCCCGAAAACGGGCCCAGCCTCCGGGTGGTCGAGAAGCTCGGCTTCCGCGACGAGGGCTACCGGCCGAGGTTCCTGCACATCAATGGCGAATGGGCCGACCATCGGACCTTCGCGCTGACCGCTGAAGAAGTGCCGGAGGGGCTTCTGGCGCGGTGGCAGCAGAGCCGCCCCGCGTAGCCGTCAGACCCGTCCTGACCAGCGCTTACGTCATCAATCCCGCCAATTGACAGTTCCCCCGCGACACACCGGGGACAATGCGGCCCCGGACCCCGTATTGCTCATACGGTTTTGGTGTGGATATCCCTCTTAGCAGCTCTGTGATCCTTGTCATTGCTGTTGCGCTCTGGATTGTGTGGGTTGCCCCCTACATGCTCCGGAACGGACGCCACCACCTGCAGCCCGCGGGCGAGCTTGCAGCGGACTTCATCGATCTCGAAACAGCAGCCCCCCAAGCCGGGAACGTCATGAAGATGGCGGCCCAGCAGGAGAAACCCATGACCAGCACCCAGCGCACCGAGTCCGCCCCGGGAACCACCGGACACGACGGCGGCCCCACGACGGCAGTGACCGGCCCGGCGTTCAGAATCCGCTACGGCCGGTTGGCCCTCGCCCTGGCCGGTCTGCTTTCCCTGCTGACCGGCGTCGTCTCAGCGGCCCTGCGAATCTTCGGCCTCGGTGCACCCTGGCTGCCGTTCGTTGCGTTGTTGGGCGCCGTCGCCGCGGTCTTTATGCTGCGCTGGCTTGCCGTCCGGGACCGCCGCCGAAAAATGAACGCCGCGTTTCGCGCGGCCATGAGTGCACCGGCCCGCCCGGCCGAAACCGCCCCGGAGCGCGCCCCGCTGCGGGAGCCGGCGGGCCTGCCCCGCGAACGCGCCGAGAGCCCGCTCTTTGACGCCCAGGCCGACGCCGTCGAGCGGAAGCCGGCACCGAGGCCCCTGACCGCCCAGGAACTCCGCCAGGCGGCGCTGGCGGAAGCCATGGCCTCGGGCGACACGTCCGTCCGCGGCGCCGCGGGCGCCCGGCCCGCCGAAGGATCCAGCTGGGAACCGGTGGAAGTCCCCAAGCCGACGTATGTGGAGGCTCCGAAGGCCGAGCGGGCCGCCCCTGAGCCGCTCGATCTGCCGGAAGCGCCGAAGGCAGTCGGAAAACCGTCGCTGAAGCAGAGCCTCCCGCAGACGCCGGCTGTCAGCCTCGGTGCGGACGCCGAGCAGAAGCCGATGGGCAAGGCCCAGAGTGCCCTGAGCAACCTGGACGACGTCCTGCAGCGACGCCGGGCCTGAATCCCGTCCCCCCAGCCCCGGGCAGCCAGCAACGGCCGCCCGGGGCTTTTTTGTGCCCGGCGGATCATGGCCGGCGGTCCACTGCGGCGCAGAACCCGGCGGGGGCGGTAGCCTCAGGGCATGACTCGAATTTGCGTTGCCGGGGGAACCGGCCAGGTGGGCCGCGAGGTGGTGCGGCAGGCCGTCGCGGCGGGGTCCGGGGTGGCGGTCCTCTCCCGGAATCCGCCTCCTGCCGGGGACCCCGCCCGGACCGCCGGCGCGGAGTACTTTCCGGCCGACGTGACTACCGGGGCGGGGCTGGCCGCGGCGCTGGCCGGGGCCGACGTCGTGATCGACTGCCTGGAGGGGCGGTCCGGGAAGGCGCTGAAAGACTTCGCCGACGGCGGCGCACGGCTGCTTGCCGCCGCCCAGGACGCCGGCGTGCCCCGGGCCGTGGTGCTGTCCATCGTCAACTGCGACCGGAGCAGCTTCGGCTACTACGCCTCGAAGGCAGCCAAGGAGCTGGTCTACGAGCGGTCCGGACTCGAGACCGTCGCGCTCCGGGCGACGCAGTTCCATTCACTGCTCGCGACCACTTTCGCCGCCGGCTCGAAACTGCGGATCATCCCCGTGGTCGCAGGCGCCCGTTTCCAGCCCATTGCACCCGCCGATGTCGCGGCCGCCCTGCTCGAGGAGGCCCTGAAACCGGCAACGGGACGGCGGCACAGCGTCAGGACCGTCGGCGGCCCCGAGATCCACGGGATGGGGGAGTTCGCCCGGCAATGGAAGGCAGCCACCGGCTCCCGTGCACGGCCGGTGCGCCTGCCGCTGCCCGGGGCGATGGGAAAATACCTGCGCGCGGGCCTGAACCTGGCCCCGGAGGAACGCCACGCCGGTGAGACTTTCAGCGGCTGGCTGGCAAAGAAGGCGGATAGTTTGTAGCCTAGGGACACCGGCAACGCCGTTCCTTCGGGACCGGCGTTGCTTCGGGGCTATAGCTCAGTTGGTAGAGCGCTTCGTTCGCATCGAAGAGGTCAGGAGTTCGAATCTCCTTAGCTCCACCATTTGCAGGGGGTTCCTGACCACCGGACTCCTGAATTAAACTCTTAACGAAGAGTCTTCATGTTCATGTGTGCGGAGGGCCCGACTCAGCTCCCCCGAACCGTGCACCGATGCTGCCTAAGGGAAAATCACCGGGATCAGTTCATCCAGTGGCGTTTTGGTGCGACGGGCCCAGGCGCCCGCGGCGGCGGCCAGCGCCAAGGCGGAGCCGAACAGGACCCGAGATGCACCGTGGCGACTGACCAGCTCTGTCGCCGAACGCGATGCCCGTCTCTTCCCTGCCAGGGCCAGGACCTCAGTTGCCGCCTTCTCGCCGTTCCAGTGACCCGGCGGAAGGGTGCTGTCTTTGACGGGGTCCCCAGGTACCCAATCCGAGGCTCCGGCGAACCAGCTATCCAGCAGACCAAGGGCCGCACCGATGCAGCCGGCTACGGTCGGCGCTGTGCCGTCCGGCGATTCGGGCGGTATGTCTTCAAGTAGATCAGTGGCGTATCCGGTGGCGCCGCTGAGCATGGCGCCGACGACCTCCCGCAATATGTCAATCGCCAGGTCGCGCGAAGTGCCCACCGGGCTGAATAACTCCAAGTTGCGGCGTTCACTTGCGTTGGCCATCGCTCGATGGAGCTCTTGCATATCGACGGGCTGTCCGCCGCGGTAATCGATATCTTCAGCTGCAAACAACGACTCAAGTTCTGCCATCCCCGGTGCTTGATTAATCTCAGGGATTCCGTCCGGTTCCGCGTCGCGCCGTTTGTAGCCGTCCGTCATTCGTCCATCGTGCCAGCATCGAAAGAACAGCGACAGGCCAACACACAAATCCGTACGGCGGCCTTCTACTGCGAACTCTTCCCACGGAAGTCCGCTACATGAGGATGTCTGTCGGCACCTGGCCGCTTGTCGCGATCATCGTCCTGACCACAATCATCGCGGTCGTTGCCGTCGCAGCCGCCAAGGAATCGAAGGACCTTGACCTGGACACCATCGGCAAAACACCGAAACAACCGGCAGCGCGTCGCGTCAGTCAAGGGGCCGCCTGGCGACACGTGGGGCCGCCATCCGGCCACGGCTCCCTGAGTGTTACCGATTTTGTTGGTAGCCCCAGCTGAGGGCGTCCCGCACGCAGCGGGTACTGAAACCGGGGTGATCCGCCGTGAGCCGTTCCACTTGCTCGGTAGTTTCGGACGGTGTCCAGGCGTAGCGGGATCCGTCCCCGATGAGTTTCTCGGCCTTGGCCATCGCATCGTCGAGGTCGGCCCGGGAGTGGAGATCGCCGAGCGTTCCATGGATAGGGATGGCCCCGAGGAACTGCCCTTTGGAGAACCGCCTGTTGAAGTAGAAAAGGGCGAACACTCCGTCGAGGAGATCGGCGGATCGCGCTGATGCGATGAGTTCTTTCCGGCGCCGCTTCTCTGCGTCCCGGTTGCCCTGGATCATAAAGGTTCCGTAGGCGAGGGTCCGGCGGTAGGTGTCGCGAGAGAAGCCCGGGGCATCGCTTTTCATCCGGCTCAGCACGGACTCGACGGTTTCGCCGTCGAGGTGGGCCGTGCCGTAAGTCGACGCATGGAACAAGAGCCGGTCTGCCCGGTTTTCCAGATCTTCCAGTTCAGCGGGCCGCACGTTTGGGAAAAGTCCAGGGACCGAGAGCTTCATGTATGCGTTGTGGCGAAGCACGGCACGTCGACGATTGTGTAGCACAATGACGAAGATGGAGTCCGGCAGGTCCAACCCCCATGACTCTTCGACCGCTTGCCGGCGAATGGACGCCTCGGCCCAATCAAGCCGGCTGTGAAAGTTGGGCGGCCTCGACGCTCCCTGGTAGCCGAACGAGGACAGCGTGTATGACTCATTCCCGCCATCTATGACGTCCTTAACAACGAAATGACCGTCCTGGAACGACAGGCCGTCGTACCACGACCCGAAAACGAGCAAGGCTTCGGCGGCCAGGCGATGGGCAAGAATCCGGTCCGATTCCGACAATGTCGACGCGTTCAGTCCACTGTTCCTCGCGTATCGGCTATCACCCAAGGACCGGATATGAACGTGGACCTGGTTCTGGCCCAATTCGCGGTCGACCGCGTTTTGGCTGAACGCGACGATCGGTATCAGGCGGTCCTGCCATGTCAGCAGGAAAAGGTCTCCGCCGGTTTGCGCGGCGCCGTTGATCAGTTCCAGCCGGGCCCGGCGGTCCTGGTCAACAATGCGGCGCCGCGCGCCACACATGTAGCCGTCCGGCTGGTCCCCAATTGTGAACATTTATCCCCCCGAAATGCGGCCGAAGCCAGCCTCTTACACATGCATCATAGGGGTGGGTGGTCCGCGTCCCCGCGCACTTGTCCGGATGCTTCTATTTCCAGGCTCTGACGTAGTCGACCTTCACGGTGGAGGCTTTCCCGTCCACGGTGCTGGTCTTGGCCTTGCCGATATTCAAGACGAGGTACTGCGGGGCGTTGCCGTCGTCGGTGCGGAAAGACTTGACCTTGACGCCGTCCACGTAGACCTCGGAGAGGTTGTCCTTGCGCCAGAGGCCGTGGGTGTGGAACTTGTCGCCCCAATAGCCCGGAATCGGTCCTTGGTTGTGCGTACGGGAGCTTGAGTGGTCATTGGACGTCAGCTTTCCCTCGAGCACGCTGTCGCCGCGCAGGCAGCATCCCCGGACACGCCGTCAACCGCCAGTCCGGGCACCCACGACTGCCCGTCCACTGACGGCGGCGTGCCGCCCTGCGAACCCGGCCTTGCGGCAGCCCCCGCTGCCGCTGCGCAACTTGCTTCGACCAGTCCGCGCCGGTGCCCGTGGGGGTCCCCGGCGCGTGGACCCAGGCCGAAGGACGCGGTGATGGACAGCGCGGCCCCCGCCGCCGTTCCGGAAAATAACGTGGTGAGTTTCTTCATGACTACTCCCGGAGCTCGCGTTCGGTTGCTGGCGTCATCCCGCGGTGCAAAGGGCGCGGGGCAAACAGAAATACGCCTTTTTCTATGGTGGCACCGAACCGGTGAAGTGGCCGGAAATAGTGCGGCCGAAGATTTATGCGTCCGCGGTGGAGCGGGCCCTTGAGCGGGCCGGCGCCGCTCTTGGTTTCGTGAGAATTTCGGATGTATCGTTAACTATCGTTGTATATCGTTCGCGATCTTCCAGAGGAGAGCATGTTGCACAATTCATTCCCGGCAGGCGGATTCCGCGGCAACAATGTCGACAGCATGTGGCAGGCCGTTGAGGAGTTGCGTTCGAGGTTCGAGAAGCGCTCGGGTTCCCGTGCGGGGCGGGGTGAGGTGCGCTCGGCCGTGCTGGCACTGCTTGCCGAGCGGCCGATGCACGGCTACCAGATCATTCGTGAAATCGAGGAGCGCAGCGGTGGCAGCTGGAAGCCCAGCGCGGGCTCCGTCTATCCCACGCTCCAACTGCTGGCCGATGAGGGCCTGATCCGTGCCGAGGAATCCAACGGCCGCAAGATCTATTCCCTGACGGAAGCCGGCCGGGAGTCTGTCGCGGGTGCCGATGCGTCAGCGCCCTGGGACTCGGCGGCACCGGCGTCGGGCGGCGGTTTCGCGGCGCTGCCCAAGGCGGGCGTCGAGCTCGCCCAGGCCGCGTCCCAGGTGGGCCGCACCGGCACGCCGGAGCAGGTGCAGGAGGCCGTGGCGGTGCTCGACGACGCGCGCCGCCGGCTGTACGCGATCCTCGCCAAGGGCTGACGGGGTGACGTCGGTTCGCCCGGAGCGCGCAGATCCGCTTCCCCACGGCCGGGCCTACCGTGCCCGGTACCGTCGCATCCTGCGCTTCGCCGCGTGGCATCTCGCGGTGACCTGGTGGTTTGAGCTGTTCCTCCCGCGCCTCGGGCTGGTCCGGGTTGCCGAGCGCACCAGGGCGAAGAGGATGCTGCTCTTCGCGCAGCGTTTCCATGTCCTGGCAGTGGACCTCGGCGGCCTGATGATCAAGGTCGGTCAGTTCCTGTCCTCCAGGCTCGACGTGCTCCCGCCCGAGATCACCACGGAACTGGAGGGGCTGCAGGACGAGGTGCCCCCGGTGTCCTTCGCCGCGATCCGCACCCTCGCCGAGGCCGAGCTGGGCGCGCCGCTGGAGCAGTTGTTCGACTCCGTGGAGGAGACACCGATCGCCGCGGCGTCGCTCGGGCAGGCCCACCGGGCCAGGCTTCGCCCGGGCGACGCCGCCGACACCGGGCTTGATTGTGTTGTGCTGAAGGTCCAGCGGCCGGGCATCGACGCCATCGTCGACGTCGACCTGGCGGCATTGCGCAAGGTCGGCGGCTGGCTCAGCCGGGTGCGCCTGGTGTCCGACCGGGCCGACATGCCCGCCCTGGTTGAGGAGTTTGCGCAGACCAGCCTGGAGGAGATCGACTACCTGCATGAGGGGGCAAACGCGGAGCGGTTCGCGGATGAATTTGCCGATGACGGCCGGGTGGGCGTGCCCGACGTCGTCTGGGAGCGGAGCACCCGCCGCGTGCTCACGCTCGAAGACGTCACGGCGATCAAGATCACGGACTCGGCAGCGCTGCTGGCCGCGGGCATCGATCCGGCGCAGGTTGCCCCGGTTTTCGCCTCGGTCATGTTCGACCAGATGTTCACGACCGGGTTTTTCCACGCCGATCCCCACCCCGGCAACATCTTTGTCACGCCGGATAACAGTCCGTCCGCGGAGCGCCCCTGGAAGCTGACGTTCATCGACTTCGGCATGATGGGCGAGGTTCCGGCGAGCACGCGCAGCGGGCTGCGGAAGCTGCTCATCGCGGCTGCCTCGCGGGACGGCGAGGGGCTGGTGGCCGCCATCCGGAACGTGGGCGTGCTGGTGCCCTCGGCCGACACGGTGGAGCTGGAGCGGGCGATGACGCACCTCTTCGCCCGGTTCGGCGGGATGGGCTTCGCCGAGCTTCGCGAGGTGGACCCGCGGGAGTTCCGGGACTTCGCGGTGGAATTCGGCGACGTGGTCCGCTCCCTGCCGTTCCAGCTGCCGGAGAATTTCCTGCTCATCATCCGGGCCATGTCGCTGACCTCGGGAGTGTGCAGCTCGCTGGATGCCCGGTTCAATCTCTGGGACTCGGTGGAACCCTACGCGGCGCAGCTGCTGCGCGACGAGCGGGGCAACATCGCCCAGGACGTGGCCCAGCAGGCGATGGACGCCGCAGGGCTGGCCCTGGGCCTGCCGAAACGGCTGGACCGGCTCCTGACCCGGCTGGAGGACGGTTCGCTGGCGGTTGCCACTCCCCGTCTTGAGCAACAGGTCAAGCGGCTGGACCGCACGGGGCAGCGGTCGGCGTCGGCCCTGGTCTTCGGTGCCCTGCTCATTGCCGGTTCCGTGGCGCGCGCGGATGACATGGTGCTCGGCAGTGTCCTCATGCTCGTGTCGGTGGTTCCGCTGCTGCACGGACTGTGGGCGGGGCGCGGCGGCCTCTGACAGCCCGATATCCTGTCAAGTGAGACGAGGAGAATCATGACCACCCTGAAAGAACGACTGCACGCCGACGTCGTCGGCCACATGAAGGACCGCAACAAGGTAGCACTCACCACGGTGCGCAACGTCCTGGGCGAAATCGAAACCCGCGAGAAGTCCGGCAAGACCCCGATCGTGCTCGACGACGCCCAGGTGACGTCCCTGCTGCAGAAGGAAGCCGCCAAGCGCCGCGACACCGCCCGCATCTATACCGAGGCGGGAGAGGCCGAACGGGCCGCCGCGGAAATCGCCGAAGCCGAGATCATCGAGGCGTACCTGCCGAAGGCACTGACCGCCGCCGAGGTGGAGGCGATTGTCGACGGCGTGATCGGTGACCTCACGGCCGACGGCACCGAACTGACGATGCGCCAGCTGGGCGCGGTGATGAAGCCGGTGACCGCCAAGGTCGCCGGACGCTTCGACGGCAAAGCCGTCAGCGAGATCGTACGCAGCCGCATCGCGCAGTGACCGGGCGCCCGCCTGTATCCTGAGTAGGTGCGTTCCGCCGCACACGTCAGTCTCCGATCCGCCCCTCGGACTCTGGGATTGGAACTCTTATCGCTACCGCCGTGCCGGACCAACCCCTGGCCATCCCGACGCCCTCCCGTACGCACCCGCAGGCAGCCGCGGTGGACGAGCCTGCGGTCGTGACATGGGCAGAGGGCGGCCACAGCAGGACCGCCCGCTGGCGGTCGGCGAACGGCAGGCCCGCGCCCGCCCGCGTCGAAGTGGTCACCGACTCCCTCACCGCCGATGAGGCGAACCGGTTGGCGTCCCAGGGCACCGCGATGCTTTGGCAGGGTGACTTCCACAACGCGCGGCAGATCCTCAACGCCCTGGACCGGCGGGTGGGCGCCGGGAAGAAAAAGGCCGCCCCCACCCCTGCCGATGAGTTTTATCGGCACCGCCAGTCCCGCTCGCACCGGGCACGCATTCTCGGCCTGCTGCTGATTCCGCTTGACCCGGGACCGGTGGTGCCGCTGCGGCGCGCCCCGGACATCCGGCAGGCCGCCGAGGAGGCGTACGGGGACATCGGCGAGCCTTCGGTGGTGTCGCTCCACGAGCTCGTCGGGGCCATCGGCGCGCACGAATGGCGAAAAAACGGCGTCTACGTCGAGGCCCTGCAGGGCCGCATCCACCCGCACTACGGCACGTTCTTCCCGACCCGCAGTGAGTACGTCGATCTGGTGGCAGCCGCGCCGCTGCCCTCCGACAGGCTGGCGTTCGACGTCGGCACCGGCACCGGCGTGCTCGCTGCCGTGCTCGCCCGCCGCGGCGTCCGCCGTGTGGTGGCGACGGACAATGAACCCCGCGCGATTGCCTGCGCCGGCGAGAATTTCCGGAATCTGGGCGTCCAGGACAGGGCAGAGGCGGTCCTGACCGACATGTTCCCGCCCGGCCGTGCGCCGCTCATCGTGTGCAACCCGCCGTGGATTCCGGCCACGCCGCATTCCTCGCTGGACAATGCCGTCTATGACCCCGGCAGCCGGATGCTCTTCCGTTTCCTGAACGAGCTCGCCGAGCACCTGGAACCGGGCGGTGAGGGGTGGCTCGTGCTCTCCGATCTGGCCGAGCACCTGGGGCTGCGGTCCCGTGATGACCTGCTGGGCGCCATCGAGGCCGCCGGGCTGAAGGTGCTGGAACGGTCCGGCACCAAGCCAACCCACCCCAAGGCATCCGACCGGAACGATCCTCTGTTCGGGGCCCGGTCGGCCGAAGTCACCTCACTGTGGCGGCTCGTGCCCCGTTAGTGCCGCGCCCCGCCGTGTGCCCCCGCCGTTCAGACCCCAAATCGAAAGAGAAACACCCATGAGCCTGATCCGGCTGCAAGACGTCAGCGTGCGCTTCGACAACACCCAGATTCTCCGGGAAGCGTTCTTCCGCCTCGAGACGGGCGACCGGGTCGGCCTGATCGGCAAAAACGGCTCCGGCAAGACAACCATCCTCAAACTGGTCCTCGACCAGGTGACGCCGGATACCGGCACGGTCACCCTGGAACTGGGCACCAAGGTGGGCTACTTCTCCCAGTTCTCCGAGCTCAACGGGGACGCCACCATTCTTGAAGTCCTCGACGCGCTGTTTACCGAGATCAAGGCGATCGAGGCCGAGCTGGCCGCCATCGACGCCGCCATCGCCGCCGACCCGGCGGACGCCGAACTCGACCGCCTCATCAGCCGCCAGGCCGAGCTGTTCGAGGACATGGAACGGCTCGACGGCTGGGACTACCCGCGGCGCATCGACACAGTCCTCACCACGCTGGGCTTCGACGAGGCCCACCGGAGCTGCGCGATCGACGAGCTGTCCGGCGGCTGGCGCAACCGTGCGGCCCTGGCCAAAATCCTGCTCGAAGGCCCCGACGTTCTGCTGCTCGACGAACCCACCAACTTCCTGGACGTGGCCGGCGTCGAATGGCTCGAAAGCTGGTTCCGGGACTTCAAGGGCGCCGCGATCATCGTCTCGCACGACCGGAAATTCCTCGACGCCGTCGTCACCCGGATCATCGAGGTGGAAAACTTCCACCTGCACGAATACCCGGGCAACTTCGGCGAATACGTGGTGCAGAAACAGTTCCGCCTCAAAACCCTGGAGCAGCAGTTCGTGCACGAATCGGAGCTCCTGGCCTTCGAAGCCGAAGGGATCTCCGACCGCCGCGAGGCGGCCAAGGCCGCCAGCAGCGGGCTCGGGAACCAGCTGGCCAAGATCAAGAAGTCCCGCACCCCCCGCCCGGTCGACCAGATTGTCACCGAGATCTACGGCGGCCTGCACGTCAAGGACGTCCTCTGCCGGATCGAGGGGCTGGGCAAGTCCTACGGCGAAAAGCTGCTGTTCGACGGCCTGAGCTTCGAGATCCGCCGCGGCAACCGGATCGTGGTCCTCGGTTCCAACGGCAGCGGCAAGTCCACACTCCTGAAGGTGCTGACCGGCGAAGAGCGCGCCGACTCCGGCGAGGTGGCCTGGGCCAAGGGGCCAGGCTTCGTCTCCTACAACCAGATGCTCGAGGACCTCGACGACGCCGACACCGTCTCGCACGCGGTCAACGCGCTGCCTGACAGCCTGGCGTTCAGCGCCACGAAGAAGTCCGTCAACCGGTTCCTTGCGATGTTCCAGTTCTCCGAGGCGGACCTCAAACAGAAGATCGGGAACCTCTCCGGCGGGCAGAAGGCGCGCGTCGCGATGGCGCAGTGCCTCCTCTCCGGTGCCTCGGTCCTGCTGCTGGATGAGCCGACCAACCACCTGGACATGTCCAGCACCCAGGTCATGGAACGCGCGCTGGTGCACTTCCCGGGCGCCGTCGTGGTGGTCAGCCACGACCGGTTCTTCAGCGAAAAAATCGCCAACCGCCACCTGGTGTTCGGCGCGGACGGCGCCGCGCCGGGCGAAATCGACGTCCGCGCCGCCTAGAGGCCGTTAACCCCAGACCGGCCGGCGGGGAGCTGAGAGCGAGGACGGTCCCGTCCGGGGTCCGCAGGTAGGACGACCCCCGGACCGCCGGACCGCCGTGTCCGCGGGATAATGGAAGCATGACCGAACAGGACCAGGACCGCGACCCGTGGGAGGAGTTCGACCGGCTCAACCCGGCGGCACCCGACCGGGTGGCGGGCTACCCCGGGGGTGAACCCGTGGGCTTCGGCTTCCGCACGGGCGTCCGCAGCGCGAAGGTGGCCATCGGGTTCGCCGTCTATGCCTTGGCGCTGGGAACGATCCTGGTGGTGGTCGGCGCCGTCGTCTTCATCGGCGAAAGCCAGTGGCTGCTGTTCGGGCTGATGGTGCTGATCGAGGCGGTGTTTGTCCTGGCGTTCAGCCGGCTGGTCGCGCAGGCCCGGCTGCGCCGCTGAGCACCGGCGCCGCTGACAGCCCAGGCGTGACGCGGTCGCGCTATCTCCGGTGCCGGGAGGTCAGGGCCAGGTAGACCCCCAGACGCCGGACTACACACGGGTCCGCCGGACAGATCCGCCCGTCAGAGCCAGCCCTTCCGCTTGAAGATGCCGTACATCAGGGCGGCGGTGGAGCCCATCAGCCCGATGGCCATCGGGTAGCCGTAGCTCCACTGCAGCTCCGGCATCCCCTCAAAGTTCATGCCGTAGATGCCCGCCACAATGGACGGGGCGAAGAAGATGGCCGCCCAGGACGAGATCTTCTTGACCTGCTCATTCTGCTCGGCGCTGGCCTCGTTCTGCCGGTTGGCCGTCAGCGTCCCGTCGAGGGTGAGGGCGTTCTGCAGGAGGTCCCGGAAGGAATCGGCGCGGGAGATCAGCCGCTCCACGTGGTCTTCGACGTCGCGGAGGTTGTGCTGAAGCTCGGGTTTCACTGAATATTTCTCGAAGCCGCCCCGGAGCAGCTGCATCATGGCCGGGAGCGGATGGATGGCGCGCTGGAACTGGATGACCTCGCGGGCCAGCTCGTAGATCCGCCGCGAGACCGTGGAGTCGCCGCTGAACAGCTGGTCCTCGATCTCGTCGATGTCGTTCTCCAGCCCCGCCACGACGGGCACGTAGTCGTCCACCACCTGGTCCATCAGGGCGTAGAGCACAGCCTCCGGGCCGTGGCACAGGAGGTCGGGGCGCTTCTCCAGCTTTCGCCGCACCTGTGCCACCCCGCCGGTTTCGGCATGCCGGACGGTGACGACGAAATTCTTCCCGGTGAACACGTGGAGTTCGCCGAATTCCACGGTTTCCGTCGCGTCAAGGTAGCGCGCGGGCCGCAGCACCGTGAAGAGGATGTCGTCGTAGCGTTCGAGCTTGGGGCGCTGGTGGGCCGAAATGGCGTCTTCCACGGCGAGGCTGTGCAGCCCGAACTCCGCGGCGACGGCGGCCATTTCATCCTCCGTCGGCCGGTACAGGCCGATCCACGCCATCCCGCCGTGCCGGCTCAGGGTGTCAAAGGTCTGTTCGAGGCTTTGCGGCTCGGCGCTGCGCACGCCGTCAACGTAGACGGCGTTATCGATGATAGTCACGGGCTCATTATCCAGTCTTCTGTAGTCATGGCCGCGCGGGGCCGGCCGCCCCCGCCCGGCCACCGGGCAGCAGGGTCACTTCGCCTTGGCGGGGGCCAGCGAGCTGCCCTGGGCCAGCCGGCTGATCAGCGGTTCGGTGCGGTACTGGATGTGGGTGTACAGGGCAAGAACGGTCTCGGTCCGGATGACGCCCTTGATCCGCAGAATGGAGCGCAGGGCGGCCTGCAGACTGTGGGTGTCGGTGGCCACCACGCGGCACCACACATCGCCGCGGCCGGAGATCTCGTGGACCTCCAGGACCTGCGCGATCAGGCGCAGGGCTCCCACCACACCGTCGAGTTCCCGGTGGTTGACCTCGATCGTCACGAAGGCCACGACGTCGTAGCCCACCGCTTCAAGATCGATCTCGCGGCCGCCGTCGTGCAGCAAACCCGAACGCTGCATGCGCCGGACGCGGGACTGCGCGGTGTTGCGGGCAATGCCCAGTTTTTCGCTGAGGTCGCCGATCTGGACCCGCGGGTCCCGGATCAGTTCCAGCAGGATTTTCAGGTCGGTGGGGTCCAGGCTGTTCAAAACGTCACTTCGGTTCACTGTGAGGGCGGATGATTGATTGTTTTGATCAATTTTGGCATGGAATTTAGCTGCACGGAGCAGCAATGCACCACTCTGGAGTATCGAATCAGAACGGGCTGGCGATTCCCCACCAGGGGGAACACGCGGCCCGCTTCCATGCAAGGGCAAGGGCAAGGTCATGACGGTCTTCAGCGAACTTCGCATGCGCCCCGCCACGGCAGACCGCTGCGGCTGGGACGCTTCCACCACGGCACGGCTGGTGATGGCCGGCGTCGTGATCTTCACGCTGCTGGTCGGCGCGAATCTTGCCACGCCGCTGTACCCGCTGCTGCAGGCCAAACTGGGCATTACCGCCTTCGGCGTCACGGTGGCCTTCTCCGCGTATGTCCTGGCGCTGGTGGCGACCCTGATCCTGGCCGGCCACTGGTCCGACCACATCGGACGCCGGGCCGCGCTGGTCCTTGCGGTGCTGGTGGGCCTCGCAGGCGGCTCCGTTTTCGCCGCGGCGGACAGCATGTTCGCGCTGTGTGTCGGCAGGGCGCTGCAGGGCATCGCGGTGGCACTCGCCACCGGCGCCAGCTCGGCGGCCCTGCGGGAGCTGCTGCCCAGCCGCCCCGAGTGGGCCTCGCGGTTCACCCTGCTGGCCTCCGCCGGGGGCGTGGCGGCCGGCCCGGCCATCGGGGGAGTGCTCTCGCTGCTGCCCGGGCCCACGACCACGCCGTACTACCTGCATTCCCTGGTCCTGGCCGCGCTGCTGGTCCCGCTGTACCTGCTGAAGGCCCGTCCGGCCATCACCTCGGTCGCGGGTCCGCAGCCGTTGCGCGTACTGGCGCCCCGCCGCCCGTCGGTGTCCAGTGAGGCGCGCGGCGCCTTCTGGCTGGCGTCTTCGGTGGGGTTCCTCAGCTTCACCGTCTTCGGCTTCTGCCTTTCCCTGGCGCCCAGCTATTTCGCCCAGATCGTCCACGCCGATTCGAGGCCGCTGATCGGCCTGCTGGCGGGACTGACGCTCGCGTCCTCCGCGCTCAGCCAGCTCCTCGCCGTGCGGGGACGCTTCGTGGTGCCGATCGGACTGGGCATGCTCGCCGTGTCGGTGCTGCTGATCGCCGCGGCCGCCGCCTGGAACAGTCCCTGGCTGCTGATCCTCGCGAGCATCACCGCGGGCCTGGGCCAGGGTGTGTCCTTCCGGACCGTCTTCAACGATGTGGCCGGCAAAGTCGAACCTTCCCGCCACGCCCAGATCATCAGCACGGTCTACGTCATCACGTATCTCGGCAGCGCCTTTCCCGTCATCGGGCTGGGGCTCGCCGCCGGCGTGGTCGGCCTGCAGACGGCGGTCGCCGGCTTTGTGGTGCTCTGTTCGATCGCCTCGGCCACCCTTGCCGCCGTCACGCTGCGCGCGGCGCTGCGCCGCGCCTGACTGCCCCGTCGGAGCCGAAGCGGCGCCGAAGTTGAAGCGGCCCGGACCCGCTAGTCGGGCAGCGGGCCCTGGTTGCCCTGGATGTGGTCGAACACGAGGGTGGTCTCGGTGTGCCCCACCACCGGATCCGTGGCCAGATTGTCCAGCACCCAGTCGCGGAGGTCCTCGGTGGTGGCGACGGCGATGTGCAGCAGGTAGTCCACCGAGCCCGAGGTGTGGAAGGTCGAGAGCACGGCCGGGAGCTTCGGGACCCGGGCCGTGAAGCGGTCGATCTGTTCCCGGTCGTGGGCGCGGAGCCTGACGGCGATGAGGGCCTGCACGGAGCGGCCGATCGCGGAGAGGCTCAGCTTCGCCTCGAAGCCCTGGATAATCCCGCGCTCGGAGAGCGCCCGGGTGCGCATCAGGGCCGTGGACGGCGCGATGCCGACCAGCTCGGCCAGCTGCTTGTTGGAGATTCGGGCATCGGCCACGAGTGCCGCGAGCAGGCGCTCGTCGATAGCGTCCAGCGGCTCGCCGGCACCCGCTCCCGGCCGAAGATTCTTCGCACTGCTACTCACGGATCCTCCTTGATGGGTTGTCAGTTCATCATAAACGGCGCATTCCGACACTTCCATTCGCGGGCCCTACAAAACTCCGAATTATTGCCAGATACTTGCGGAATTCAACGGTGAATATTCATAAGGAGCAAGGTGCTTTCTCAAGACTCGCTGGCCGTCCACGCCGGCCGAAACGGACTCACTGAACTGGGCGTGCACGCCGTGCCGATCGACTTGTCCACCACGGCGCCCCTGCCCTCCGTGCACGACGGCGGGCTCGCCTATGAGCACATGGCCACCGGCGGCACCCACGTCGATGGCCAGAGCACCGTCTACCAGCGGCTCTGGAATCCCACCGTGGCGCGGTTCGAGGAGGGCGTCGCCGTCCTCGAGGACACCCCGGAGGCCGTGGCGTTCGCCACCGGCATGGCCGCGCTCAGCGCCGTGCTGCTCGCCGTCGTCGCCACCGGAAAGAAGCACGTCGTCGCGGTGCGGCCGCTCTACGGCGGCAGCGACCACCTGCTGGCCTCGGGCGTGCTGGGCAACGACGTCACGTTCACAACCGCGGAGGGCGTCCGCGCCGCGCTCCGCCCCGACACCGGCCTGGTGATCCTGGAGACGCCCGCCAACCCGAGCCTGGAGCTGGTCGACATCGCCCGCGTGGCCGCCGCGGCGGACGGCGTCCCGGTCCTGGTCGACAACACCTTCGCCAGTCCCGTCCTCCAGCAGCCCTATCTGCACGGCGCCGCGATGGTGCTGCACAGCGCCACCAAATTCCTCGGCGGACACGGCGACGCCATGGGCGGCGTGGTGGCCGCGGCTCCCGAATGGACCACCAGGCTGCGCCAGATCCGGGCCGTCACCGGCGGCATCCTCACACCCTGGCCCGCCTACCTGCTCCACCGCGGGCTGGCCACGCTGCCGGTCCGGGTGCGTGCGCAGCAGGCGAGTGCGCAGAAGGTCGCCGCCGCCCTGGCCGGTCACGGGCTCGTCCGGCGCGTCTTCTACCCGGGGCTGCCCGAGTGCGATCCGCAGGGGCTGATCGGAACGCAAATGTCCGGTCCCGGCTCGCTGCTCGCCTTCGAGGTGGGCAGTGCCGAGCATGCCGAAAGGATCCCGTCCGCCGTCGGCATGATCACGCATGCGGTCTCGCTCGGCGGCATCGACACCCTGATCCAGCACCCGGCCGGGCTGACCCACCGGCCCGTTGCCGCCGATGCCAAGCCGCACGCCAGCCTGCTGCGCGTGTCGGTGGGCCTGGAGGACCCGTCCGACATTGTGGCCGACCTCGTGCAGGCCATCGAAGCGACCTGCTGACGCCCTCCGCGCGTCGCCTCGGCGGCTGGCGGCAGCTGCAGTTTCAGCTGCCGGCGTCGGCCGGCGCTTCGGCCGACGCGCGGGCGGGATGCACGACGGCGGTGATCACCGCCGTCGTGCAGGCCAGCCCGATCACGGTCAGCGCCAGCGCGGTCCAGCCCAGCGTCTGGAAAACCAGCCCGCCGGCCCAGCCGATGACGCTGGACCCGAGGTAGTAGGCGAGGTTGTAGAGCGAGGCGGCCTGGGCCCGGCCGGTCGTGGCGATCGCCCCGGTCCAGCCTGCGCCGACGCTGTGCGCCGCAAAAAAGCCGGCGGTGAACAGCAGCAGGCCCGCCAGGATGAGTCCCAGCAGTTGCGTCAGCGTCAGGGCCAGGCCCGCCGCCATGAGCACCGTCCCCGCAATCAGCACCGTGCGCCGCCCGAACCGCTCCGTCAGTCCGCCGGCCCAGCGGGACGAGACCGTGCCGGAAAGGTAGGCCAGGAAGATCAGGCTGATGATGGTGGCCGGGAGGCTGAAGGGTTCACCGGAGAGCCGGAAGCCAAGGTAGTTGTAGACAGCCACGAAGCCGCCCATCAGCAGGAACGCCTGGACGTAGAGAGCCAGCAGCCGCGGATTCCGCCCGTGGCCCGCCAGCGTCCGGAAGGCCCCGCGGAAGCCGCCGGCCGCCGCGGCCGTGAAGCCCCGGGCCTGCGGCACCAGGACCACGAACAGGGCCGCGGCCGCGGCGGCCAGGATCGAGACGGCCAGGGCCGCGGCCCGCCATCCCCAGAGTTCGCCGACAAAGCCGGCCAGCAGCCGGCCGGCGAGTCCACCCAGGGTGGTGCCGGCGACGTAGGTTCCGGCCGCCAGTGCGGCGTGGGCCTTGTTGACCTCCTCGTTGAGGTAGGCGATGGCGATGGCGGGGATGCCGCCCAGTGCCATGCCTTCGAGCATCCGCAGGCCCAGCAGCATCGGGAAGCTCGAGGCCAGCGGGACCAGCAGTCCCAGTACCGTGGCGGCCGAGATGCCCCACATCATGGCCCGGACCCGGCCGATCCGGTCGGCCAGGAACGACCACGGAAGCACCGTCGCCGCCAGCCCCACCGTGGCGAGGGAGATGGTGAGCGCCGCCTCGGCCGCCGTGATCTGCAGATCCGCCGCCATCATCGGCAGCACCGCCTGGGTGGAGTAGAGCTGGGCAAAGGTGGCGACGCCCGCGAACGCCAGGCCGGCCAGAATCTTCCGGTAGGCCGCGGACCCCTTCGGATGCCCCGGCCAAACAGCAAGGGTGCCGCCGGCAGGGTCCGGCTGGACCTGGCCGTGGACCTGGACCTGGGCCTGGGCCTGGGCCTGGACTTGGACCAGGCCGCGGGCAACGGGGCGGCGGAGCAGTGGAAGGCGGGGCATCTCCCCAGAATAGGCCTCCGAAAGACATGCTTCCAATGCATGATTCTCATAGAATCAATAGCAAATACGGAACGATCTGGAGGATGGGTCATGGACGTGGAACACAAGCAGCTGGTCCAGCTGCTGCCGCTGCTGCCCCTGCTGGCTGAACTCGGGCGCACCCAGCACATCACCGAGACCGCCGAAGTGCTGGGACTGCCCCAGTCGACGGTCAGCCGGGGAATCGCCCGCGCCAGCAGCATCATCGGGACGGAACTGCTGATCCGTGACGGCCGCGGCGTGCGGCTGACCCCCGCCGCGAAGGCGCTCCTGCCGCACATCGAGGCCGCGCTGGGCGAGTTCCAGACCGGGCTGGACCTGGTCCGGCACGAGTCGGAGGTGGTGCGCGGCCGGATCGCGGTGACGTTCCAGCACACCTTCGGTGAGGCGATGCTGCCGCTGCTGATCAGCGCCTTCCGCAGCCGGCATCCGCAGCCGGCCTTCGACCTCAGCCAGGGCGCCCGGGACGGCTGCCTGGCGGAACTGGCCGCCGGCGACGCGGACCTGGCCCTGACCGCACCGGTCGCTGCGCCGAGCCGGCTGATTTCCTCCGCCGCCCTCTACCGGGAACCGCTGCGGCTCGTGGTCCACCACCGGCACCCCCTGGCGAAGCGCCGCAGCGCGGGCCTCGCGGAAATCCGGCAGGACCCGTTCGTGGCGATGGGCGCAGGCTACGGCATGCGCTCGCTGACCGACGCCCTGTTCCGGGAGGCGGGTTTCCGGCCCCGCATCGCCTTCGAGAGCCAGGATTCCCACACGGCCAGGGGCCTCGTCTCGGCAGGTCTCGGCGTGAGCATCCTCCCGCCCGGCGGCCCGGCCCCCGGACGCCGCACTCCCGGGCAGTCCGGCGGCCTTGGCTGGGTGGAGCTCGCCCTGGATTCCGGACTGGCCTTCCGGGAGATCGGGCTGGCCTGGCGGGAACGCCGTGGCGGGGCGGACACCGAACCGGACCCGGTACGGCTGTTCCGGGAGCTGGTGCTCAGCGAAGGCCCGGCGCTCCTGGCCGGTTTCGTCCGCGGCCGCTCCGGCACCTGAGCAGGCCGGCGGTCAGTCCAGCAGTTCCGCCATCACATCGGCGACGGAGCCGGGCCGCGCCCGCTGCCAGCCTGTCCCGGCCCAGAGGTTGAGCCGTTCCGCATCCCCGGCGGCAGCCGCGGCCGCGCGCAGCGGAGCGGTGAGGTGGTGCACGGCCGGATAGGACTCCGGCGCGTCGGGGTGGTCCCGGACAAACTCGTTGACCAGCGCCCGGGCGGGCCGTCCGGTGAACGCTCGCGTCAGCCGGGTCAGCGTAAAGTGCGGGCTGGCGAGGGCGTCCTTGTGCAGCTGCCGCGCCCCGCTTTCGTGCGTGCGCAGGAACGCCGTCCCCAGCTGGGCGGCCTGTGCCCCCGCGGCCAGCACCTCCTCCAGCCCCGCCCGGTCCATCACGCCGCCGGCCGCCAGCAGCGGGAGCCCGACGGCCGCCCGCACCCGGGCGAGCAGCTCCGCCGTCGTGCCCGGCCGGCTGTCAGCGCGTCCGGCACCCCGCGCCGCAGCACCCGGCTGGAACGCCGCGCTGTGGCCGCCGGCGCTTCCGTGCTGCACCACGAGCGCATCCACGCCCCGCCCGGCGGCCTCCAGCGCCTCGTCCACCGTGGTGACCGTGGCGAGCACGGCGGAGCCTGAGCGCTGCAGCGCCCGGACAACATCGGTCCCGGGCAGCCCGAAGGCAAAACTGACCAGTTCCACCGGATCGGCCAGCAGCGCGTCGATCTTGCCCTGCCAGTGATCGTCGTCGTCGAGCCGCAGCGGCGGGACCTCCACCCCGTACCGCACGGCATCCGGCCGCAGCCGGGCGCGGTAGTCCTCGAGCTGCGCCCGCACCGCGGCGGACGGCGGGAGCTGGGCGGGATCGGGAACGAAGACGTTCATGCCGAATCGGGTCCCGGCGGCGCGGGCGCTGCGGATCTCCGCCTGCATGGCATCCACGCTCTTATAGCCGGCGGCCAGGAAACCCAGACCCCCGGCATCATGCACGGCCGCCACGAAGGCCGGTGTGGAAGTCCCGCCGGCCATTGGGGCGGCAATAATGCGGGTACCAAAGATGTCGTACGACATTGCTCACTCCTGGAGAGGATTCAGTAGGCTGTTCCGGTGACTCATTCTGACATCCCGCCGGCGGCGGACCCCGTCGCCCCGACCGTACCCGCCGCCGTGATCGGCCTCGATATCGGCGGGACCAAGACCCGCGGCGTCCGCTTCGAGGACGGCACGGTCATGGCCGACGAATCGGTGGGCAGCTCCAACGTCCAAAACGTCAGCCGCGAGGAGGCGGCCCTGCACCTCGCGGAGCTCTTCGCCCGGATCGGCGGCGGAACGGTCGCCCGGGTCTACGCGGGAGCCGGCGGCATCGATACCGACGAGGACGCCGCCGCGCTCGCTGCCCTGATCGCGCCGCACGTGCCGGGCGCCCGGATCACGGTGGTCCACGATTCGCGGCTCCTGCTGGCGGCCGGCGGCGCTAGCACCGGCGTCGCCGTCATCGGCGGAACGGGCTCGGCCGCGTGGGGCCGGAACAGCCGTGGCGAGGAGGCGCGCGCCGGCGGCTGGGGCTATCTGCTCGGCGACGAAGGCAGCGGGTACTGGCTGGGCCGAGAGGCGGTGCGCCACAGCCTGCGGCGGATGAATCAGGGGCTGGAACCCGACGGGCTCACCACCGCCCTGCTGGCCTCCTGCGGTGTGGATGACCCCAACAAGCTGATCGCGCTCTTCCATTCACCGGACACCGGACGCCGGTACTGGGCCGAACGGGCCCGGCTCGTGGTCGACGCGGCCGCCGCCGGCCACACCGCCAGCCAGGCACTCGTGGACCAGGCCGGACGGGACCTGGCAGCCCTGGCGCTGCAGACAGTCCGGAAGCTCGGCATCGACGGCCCGGTGATCCTGGGCAGCGGACTGGGCATGAACGTCCCCCGCCTGCAGGAATCCTTCCGCGCCGCCCTCGCCGCCGAGGGCATCACCGACGTCCGCGTCCTGGAGCAGGACCCCGTCTTTGGTGTGCTCCAGCTCGTGGCCGAGCAGGACTGACCCGGCCCGCCGGGCTACTGCGCCGTCGGCCACTACGCTGGAGGAATGAGCCTCAACTTCGACACCCGGCCCGCCGCCTACGCGGTCATCATCCGCGACGGCGCCATCCTCCTGGCGTACTGGAAGCAGGGCGGCAAGGAAGGCTGGACCCTGCCGGGCGGCGGCCTGGACCTGGCCGAGCACCCCGTCGATGGCTGCCGCCGGGAAATCTACGAGGAAACCGGGTACCACGCGGAGGTCGGCGCCATGCTGGGGATCGACGTCGGGCACTGGCCCGCGGAGATCCGGATCGACGGCGGCGAACGGGACTTCCAGTCCCTCCGGCTCATCTACGAGGCAACGATTACCGGCGGGGAGCTGCGGCACGAGGTGGACGGCAGCACCACACACGCCGACTGGATCCCGCTGGAGGACGTACCCAGGCTCAACAAGGTCTCGCTCGTCGACGCCGCACTCCGGCTCCACCGCGAGCGGCCCCTGAACGGGCAGCTGTCCTGACCCCCCCCAGCTGTCCTGGCCGGCCAGACTTTCCAGCCGGATTCCTAGCCAGGCACGGGGCATCCGGCTATTCTAAAAACCGGCAGACAAGCCGACAGCGGGAACGGGGAGGTGGAGACGATGACTGCAACAGTCCGGTGCGCACTGCGCGCCAACATCAGCCAGCCCATCATTCCTGCCCCGGCCATCAGCACCCACTAGCCGCAACCCCTGCCAGGTTCCACCCGCAGCGCGGCACGTGCACCGGGGCCCACCAAAGGGTTTTCGTTGACTACTTCCTGTGCACATCCGGGCGCCTCCGGCGCCACCAACCTCATCCCCAACAACATCCCCGACAACCTCCCCGCGGGCCCGGCAGGGTACGGCTTCACCGCCGCCGTCGCCGCTAGGTTCGCGGCCCAGCCCGTGCCCGGCGGCACCGGCGCGGGCCGGGTCATCCGCGTGGACCGCAACCTCGTCCTGATCGCCACACACGATACGACGCTCCATCTGCCGTATCCCGGCACCGGGGAGCTGCCCGCCACCGGCGACTGGGTCTGGCTCGGATCCAATACCGCGGGGGAGCCCGCCATCGCGGGGATACTGCCGCGGCACTCGGAACTGAGCCGCAAACGCGCCTTCGACGCCTCCTCGGAGGCGCAGGTCCTCGGCGCCAACATGGACATCGTCGGCGTCGTGGTGCCCGTGGACCGGCCGCTCACCCACAACCGGCTCGAACGCACCCTCGTCGCGGCCTGGGACTCGGGAGCCACCCCGCTGGTCATCATCACCAAGGCGGACCTCGCCGACCTCGCGGACGACGTCGTCGGCAAGGTGATCCTCCAGGCCGCCGGCGTCGCGGTGGTCACCACCTCCGCGGAACACCGCGACGGCCTCGACGAACTGCTGGGCCACCTCCCGCCCGGCGGCACCCTCGTGCTGCTGGGTCCCTCCGGGGCCGGCAAATCCACCCTGATCAACGCCCTCGCCGGCGCGGAGGTCCAGGATACGGGGGAAGTCCGGGCCGGCGACGGCAAGGGCAAACACACCACCACCTCCCGCGAACTCGTGCCCCTGCCCGGGGGCGCCGTGCTGATGGATACCCCCGGGGTGCGCGGCTTCGGGCTGTTCGACGCCGACAGCGGGATGGCGGAGATGTTCGGCGACCTCGAGTACCTCTTCGCCGAGTGCCGGTTTTCCGACTGCGCCCACGGCCGCGAGCCCGGCTGCGCCGTGCAGGCCGCGCTCGCGGACGGGTCCCTCGATGACCGCCGCTGGGAGAGCTACCTGAAACTCCAGCGCGAACTCGCCGCCCTGGCCCGGCGGCACGATGCCGCCGCCCGCCGCGCCTACGCGCGCGAGTGGCACCAGCAGATTTCGGCCGCGGGCAAGAGCCAGCGCGCGGCCGAACGGGACAGCTACGAGGCCGCAGCCAACGAGGGTGCGAAGCGCGGCAGGAAGGGCCGGGGCGGGTCCAAAGGGGGCGGCCGGCAGACCCGCTGACCCGGCCCGGAGGTAACAAGCAACAGCGCCGCGGGGCTGCGGAGGGGCGCTGCGGGAAAGTATTTCCGCGCGGCACCCATCCAAAGCCGCCTGCGCTACGAATGACTACGTCAGCCACAGCGCCCTCGACGATATCCCTGACATTGTCAGCCGCGCTGGTTAGGCTGAGTTCTACCTGCTTTACAGCCAAAAATCAGCGTGTCTATGATCAGTTGGCTGGACCGTCCGTTGTTGCCGCCAAGAGTAAGGTAAGCCCCGGAAATGGCTGAAGCCATGATCGAGTTCCAGAACGTCACCAAGCGGTACCAGGGCGGCCAGCCCGCCGTCGATGGCCTGACCATGTCCATCGACAAGGGCGCCATCACGGTCTTCGTCGGGCCCTCGGGCTGCGGCAAAACCACCTCGCTGCGGATGATCAACCGCATGGTCGAACCGACCTCGGGAACCATCACCGTGGACGGCCAGGACGTCACCGCGGTGCCGGCGGCGAAGCTGCGCCGGTCCATGGGCTACGTCATGCAGTCCTCCGGGCTGATGCCGCACCGTTCCGTCCTGGACAACATCGCCACCGTTCCCCGGCTCAACGGCGTCTCCAAGGCCGAGGCGCGGAAACGTGCGCAGGAACTGCTCGACGTCGTCGGGCTGGCCTCCGCGCTGGGCAAGCGGTACCCCTCACAGCTGTCCGGCGGCCAGCAGCAGCGCGTCGGCGTGGCCCGGGCGCTCGCCGCCGACCCGCCCGTGCTGCTCATGGACGAACCCTTCAGCGCCGTGGACCCCGTGGTCCGCGATGAACTGCAGCAGGAACTCCTCCGGCTCCAGCGCGATCTGGCCAAGACCATCGTCTTCGTCACCCACGACATTGACGAGGCCACGGTCCTCGGCGACAAGGTGGCGGTCTTCGGCCTCGGCGGCAAACTGGCGCAATACGCCACTCCGGAGGAAATCCTTCGCGCCCCGGCCACCGACTTCGTGGCGTCCTTCGTGGGCCGGGACCGCGGCTTCCGGCACCTGGCCTTCAGCCCGTCCGACGGCGTGACCGTGCACCCGGCGCAGACGATCACCCCCGATGAACTCGACCGGGCCGGCAACGCCTCCGGCGAGTGGCAGCTGGTCGTGGACGAAAGCCTGCGTCCGCTCGGCTGGTCCGGTCCGGGCCAGGGCACGTCGACTGTTCCCGGCGGATCCCTCTTCCGGAAGGGCGACACGCTCCGCCGCGCCCTCGATGCGGCCCTGTCGTCGCCCTCCGGTCTCGGCGTTGCCGTGGACGCGGACGGCCGCGTCGCCGGGGTCATCACCGCCGGGGAAGTCCTCGCCGTCATAGAGTCGGACCGCCACGTCCGCCAGGGCGCGCGCTGATGGAGTGGTTCCTGGCCAACAGCGAACAGGTCTTCAGCCTCGCGGGCCAGCACCTTGTCCTGGCCATCCTGCCGATGGTGTTCGGGGTGCTCATCGCCGTCCCGCTGGCCCAGGTCGCCCGGCAGAACCGCGGACTCCGCTCTGTGGTCCTCACGGCTTCGTCTTTGCTCTACACCATCCCGTCCCTGGCGCTGTTCATCATCCTGCCGACCATCCTCGGAACCCGGATCCTGGACCCCGTCAACGTGGTTGTGGCCCTGACCATCTACGCCGTCGCCCTCCTGGTGCGCGCCACCCTGGACGCCTTCGACTCGGTGGACGAGGACCTCCGGCAGGCCGCCGTCGCCATGGGGTTCAAACCCCTCGCACGGTTCCTGCAGATCGACCTGCCGCTGTCCCTGCCGGTGCTGTTCGCCGGGCTGCGGGTGGTCTCGGTCAGCAACATCTCCCTGGTCAGCGTCGCGGCGCTGCTCGGCATCGGCAACCTCGGCATGCTGTTCACCTCCGGCCTGCAGCGTGATTTCATCACCGAAGTGGTGGTGGGCATCATCGCCATCCTCATCCTCGCGCTGCTGATGGACGCCGTACTGGTCCTCCTGGAACGGCTGCTGACCCCCTGGACCCGCGCGGCCACCGGCGCGGGCGCCAGCGCAGACTCCGGCGCCGGCCAGGGCAAGCGCGGCCCCGCTGACGCGGCGCTGCGGCTGTCCGATGCGCAGACCGCCAGCGGTGCCTCGTGAGCGTCGTCAACGACACCTTCGCCTGGCTCGCCGACCCGGAGCAGTGGTCCGGCAGCGCCGGAATCCCCGCCCGGCTGGCAGAGCACCTGCTCTACACCGGGCTGGTGATGCTGATCGCCACGGCCATCGCCGTCCCCATCGGCCTGTACGTGGGGCACACCGGCCGCGGGCGGGTCGCCGCCGTCGCCGTCGCCGGAGCCCTCCGGGCCCTGCCGACCCTCGGCCTGCTCACCCTCTTCGTGCTGCTGGCCGGCATCGGGCTGATGCCGCCGATCTGGGCCCTCGTGATCCTGACGGTGCCGCCGCTGCTCGCCGGCACCTATGCCGGCATCGCCAGCGTGGACCGGAACGTCGTCGACGCCGCCCGGGCCATGGGCATGACGGAACTCCAGGTGCTGTTCCGCGCCGAGTTCCCCAACGCCCTGCCCGTGATGTACGGCGGGTTCCGGACCGGTGTGCTCCAGGCCATCGCCACCGTCTCGGTGGTGGCCTATATCAACCTCGGCGGCCTCGGCCGGTACCTCTTCGACGGACTCGTGCTCTCGGACTTCCCCCAGATGCTGGGCGGGTCCCTGCTCATCGCCGGACTGGCCATCGCCGTCGACCTTGTCCTTGCCCTCATCCAGAGGCTGTTCCTGTCCCAGGGAGCCTCAACCAAGCCAAACCGGAGCCAGCAGGCTGCGGTTGATCTCACAGACCCCGTGCCCGCGGGGACTGTTGTTCAAGGAGGTACGTCATGAAGGAAACCCGCCAACGAGCATTCGGCAGGCGCGCATTCGGCGGCCTGGCCGCCGGCGTAGGCCTGGCCATGGCACTGTCCGCCTGCGGAGGCTCATCCGATCCGCTCTCCACGTCCCCCGCCACCGGCGGGGCCGCCTCCGGTTCGGGCTCGGCCCTCGTGATCGGTTCCGCCGACTTCACCGAGAGCCAGATCATCGCCGAGGTCTACGCCGGGGCGCTGAACGGAGCCGGCGTCACGGCGAGCACCAAGCCGAACATCGGTTCCCGCGAGGTCTACTTCAAGGCGGTCCAGGACGGGTCGGTGGACATCATCCCCGACTACAGCGGCAACCTGCTGCTGCACGTCAGCAAGGACGCCACGGAGGTCTCGGCCGAGGACATCTACAAGGCGCTGCCGGGCAAGCTGCCCGAGGGGCTGGCGGTGCTGGAGGCATCCAAGGCCGAGGACAAGGACGCGATGGTCGTCACGAAGGCCACCGCGGAGAAGTACCAGCTGAAGTCGATCGAGGACCTCGCCAAGGTCTGCAGCGAAATCGTCGTGGGCGCCCCGGCGACGTTCGCCGAACGCGCTTACGGGCTCCCGGGCCTGGAGAAGAACTACGGCTGCGTGCCCAAGAAGCTGGAGCCGTTCAGCGACGGCGGCGGGGCCGTGACGCTCAAGGCCCTGCTCTCGGACCAGGTCCAGGTGGCCGACATCTACACCACCACGCCGTCCATCGCGGACAACGACCTGGTGGTGCTCGAGGACCCGAAGAACAACTTCATCGCCCAGCAGGTCCTCCCGCTGTACAACACCGCGAAGATGACGGACAAGGCGAAGGAAACCCTGAACGCCGTGTCCAAGGTCCTCACCACCGAGGACCTGATCAACCTCAACCGCGCGGTCAGCGGCAGCCAGAAGCAGAACCCCAAGGACGCTGCGGCGGCCTGGCTCAAGGAAAAGGGGCTGGTCCAGTAAGCGGCCCGTCCGGACCGCGCTGACGTACGACGGCGGCCGCCGGACTCCTCGGGTTCACGGGGGAGTCCGGCAGCCGCCGAAGCCTTTTACAGGCGTGTGCTGCCTGTGACGGCGGGACACCCCCTGTGAGACGGATCTCGGCGGAAGTACATCCTCCATATGGCATATTTGATGAATGGCAGAATTCAAGCAGTCCACCAAGCTTCATAATGTCCTTTACGACATCCGTGGACCGATCCTCCTGGCCGCCCAGCAGATGGAGGCGGAGGGTCACCGCATCCTCAAGCTCAACATCGGAAACCCGGCGCCGTTCGGGTTCGAAGCGCCGGACGCGATTCTGGTGGACATGATCCGCCACCTGCCGCATGCGCAGGGCTACAGCGATTCCCGCGGCATCTTCTCGGCCCGGACCGCCGTGTCGCAGTACTACCAGACCCGCGGGATCCAGAACATCCACGTGGATGACATCTACCTGGGCAACGGCGTCAGTGAGCTGATCACGATGTCCCTCATGGCACTGCTGGATGACGGCGACGAAGTCCTGATCCCCACCCCCGATTACCCGCTGTGGACCGCCTCCGTCGCCCTGGCCAGCGGCCGTCCCGTGCATTACCTGTGCGACGAGGAATCCGGCTGGCAGCCGGACCTGGAGGACCTCGAAGCGAAGATCACGCCGCGCACCAAGGGCATCGTGGTGATCAACCCGAACAACCCCACCGGCGCCGTCTATCCGGAAGACACGCTCAAGAAGATCGTCGCCCTGGCCGAGAAGCACGGGCTGGTCCTCTTCGCCGACGAGATTTACGAGAAGATCCTCTACGAGGACGCGGTCCATGTGAACATGGCCAGCCTGACCGGCGACGACGTCCTGTGCCTGACCTTCAGCGGACTGTCCAAGGCGTACCGTGTGTGCGGCTACCGGGCCGGGTGGATGGCCATTTCCGGGCCGAAAAAGGATGCCGCCGACTACCTCGAGGGCATCAACCTGCTGGCGAACATGCGCCTGTGCGCCAACGTTCCGGCCCAGCACGCGATCCAGACGGCGCTCGGCGGGTATCAGAGCATCAATGACCTCATCCTGCCGGGCGGGCGCCTGCTCGAGCAGCGGAACAAGGCCTACGACATGCTCAACGCGATTCCCGGGGTCAGCACCCAGCAGGCCCGGGGCGCCATGTACCTCTTCCCGAAGCTCGATCCCGAGGTCTACCGCATCCGCGACGACGAGAAGTTCGTCCTGGACCTGCTGCGCGAGCAGAAGATCCTGGTCTCCCACGGCCGGGCCTTCAACTGGGTTCGCCCGGACCACTTCCGGATGGTCACCCTGCCGCTCGTGAAGGACCTGGAAGAGGCAATCAACCGCATGGCGGACTTCCTGAGCCGGTACAAGGGGAACTAGCCTAAGCTCAGCAGCGCGGCGGGCGGTGGTCCGGCGGTCCGCATGGAGGCTGCCCGAACCGGAAAGAGGCAAGGCATGTCAGACGTCGTGGGATTCACGGAGCGCCCCTCTGAGATTTTGAGGGCGGGCACAGGCTTCAGCCTGAAGGACACGGACCCGGACTCGACTCCGGGCTATCCGGGGGACAAGAACGACGGGGAGGTACTTCTCGACGACCTCGACGACAACCTCACCCTGTTCCAGGAACAGCTTTTCGCCGAATCCCGCTTCGGAGGCACCAAGCGGGTCCTGCTGATCCTGCAGGCCATGGACACGGCCGGCAAAGGCGGAATCGTGACCCACGTCATGGGCGCGATGAACCCGCAGGGTGTCCAGATGAAGTCGTTCAAGGCTCCCACTTCGGAGGAGAAGTCCTACGATTTCCTGTGGCGGATCGAGAAGGAAGTGCCCGCTGCCGGCATGGTGGGAGTCTTTGACCGCTCGCACTACGAGGACGTCCTGATCCACCGCGTCCACCGATGGGCGGATCCGAAGGAACTGGAGCGCCGCTACAGCGCGATCAACGAATTCGAGGCCAGGCAGGCAGCCGCGGGCACCAAGATCGTCAAGGTCATGCTCCACATCAGTCCCGACGAGCAGAAGGAACGGCTGCTCGCGCGGCTGGATGACCCGGCGAAGCTGTGGAAATACAGCAGCAATGACCTGAAAGAGCGCGCGTTCTGGAACGACTATATGGACGCGTACCAGAAGGCCATCGAGAAGACGGCCACCGAGATCGCCCCGTGGCACGTGGTCCCGGCCAACAAGAAGTGGTATGCCCGGATCGCCGTCCAGCAGTTGCTGCTGGACGCGATGGAGGGCCTCAAGCTGCGGTGGCCGGTTCCGGACCTGGATGTCGCGCTGGAACGGGATCTGGTCGAGCGTTCCTGACCGGCCGGAGCGGCTAGCCGGCCTGGGCGGGCTGGTCGCGCGCCGCGGCCAGCCGCTTGCGGGCACCTTCCAGCCACTGTTCGCAGCGCTTGGCCAGCGCCTCGCCGCGTTCCCACAGCGCCAGGGACTCCTCGAGGCTCGCCCCGCCGGTTTCGAGCCTGGTGACGATGCCGACGAGCTGCTCGCGGGCCTCCTCGTAGCTGAGGCCCTCGATGTCGGCGTTGGGCTTTGTTTCTGCTGTCATGGCGTGCTGCTCCTTGCTGTCCCGCGGGACGGGTCGTTCGGGTGGGTGGTTTGTCAGTCGTCGGCGGGTTCCTGGCCGCCGGTCGACTCCGCGGCGAACCGGCCTCCGGCCACCCGGACGGTCAGCGGCGTGCCCGACGGCGCCTGGTCAGGGTGCCGGACGACGTCCCGGCGGGTCCCTGGAGCCGTGTCGCCGCCGGCGAGCTGCACGACGGCGTACCCCCGGTCCAGGGTCTTCTGCGGCGAAAGTGCCCGGACCTGGGCCTTGAGGTGGACCAGCTGGTCGGCGGCCCGGACGACGGCGGTCGTGACCGCCGCCCGGGAGCGGCCCTTGAGCCGTTCGACGTCGTCGTGGCGGTTGTTGACCATGACTTCGGGGGACGCCAGCACTGGCCGGGAGCGCAGCGAGGCCAGGCGGTCCGTCTCACGTTCCACCAACCGGGTGACACCACGCCGGAGCAGGTCGCGGGCCTGACGGACGCGGGCGAGCTCTTCCACAACGTCCGGGACGATCCGCTTGGCGGCGTCGGTCGGTGTGGAGGCACGCAGGTCCGCGACATCGTCAAGGATCGGCCGGTCCGCCTCGTGGCCGATCGCACTGACCACCGGCGTGGCAGCGTCCGACACGGCCCGGATGAGTTCCTCGCTGCTGAAAGGCAGCAGATCCTCCAGGGCCCCGCCGCCGCGGGCGATGACGATCACGTCCACCTCGGGATGCGCATCCAGCTCGCGCAGCGCGGCGATGACCTGCGCGACGGCGGTGTTGCCCTGGACGGCCACTTCGCGGATTTCGAATTCGACGGCGGGCCAGCGCAGCGCCGCGTTGCGCAGCACGTCCTTCTTGGCGTCCGAGTTGCGGCCGGTAATCAGGCCGATCCGGTGGGGGAGCAGGGGCAGCCGTTTCTTGCGGGCGTCGGAGAACAGCCCTTCCGCGGCGAGGGCATGGCGCAGGCGCTCGATCCTGGCGAGCAGGTCCCCGAGGCCCACCGGCCGGATGTCCTTCACGGACATGTTCAGTCGGCCCGTCTTGAGCCAGAATTCGGCCTTGATCAGGGCCACCACCCGGGAGCCGCGCTCCAGCGGGGTCTCCTGGCGGTCCAGCACGTTGGTCCAGACGGAGGCAGGGAGGGAGATCTCAGCATCGATATCCCGCAGCGTCAGGTAGGCGTTCGTGCCCCGCCGGTTCAGTTCGATGACCTGGCCTTCGACCCAGGCGGAGGGTGCGCGGTCGATGTGCATCTTGAGTTTCTGGGACAGCAGCTGCAGCGGCCAGGGGTTGTCCGGGCTGGTTTCAGCCGCCGTGCCAGGAACCGTGGTGGCGGCCGCAACGTCCTCAGACATGCCCGTGTCCCGGGGCTGAAATGGCCTGGTGCATATGCGTCGGTGTCCTTTGCCGGGGCGGGGATGTCAGCAGGTGCGGCCCCGGCGACTGCGCGTCAGGAAAGGCCACCGGCCGACAACTCGAACTTGTCGGTTTCAACTCTATCCATAGCTCTATCATCGGGGGCCGACTTTATCGTTCCGCAGGCCGCCCCCCGTAGGATGGGCACTACCCACCAACCACCTAGGACTTTCTTGTGCGCACTTTTGTCTCGGCCGTAGCGGTACTTATCGGGCTTGCCCTGGCGGCTGTCGCTGTTCCGGCCATGTGGGTGGACCGGAACATCGTCCAGCAGGACGGCTTCGTGGCGTTCACTGCGCCCCTGGGCAAGGATCCTGTGTTCCAGGAGCGGCTGGCCGCGGCCGCCGTCGGCAGTCTGGGCGCGGAGCGGATCCCGGCCGCGCTCAGCGGACTGGTCACCCCGATCCTGGAAAGCGCGGCCCGGTCGCTGACAAGCATGCCCGGCTACCCGGAGGCCTGGACCGAAACGCTGCGCAAGAGCCACCAGCTGAACTTCGCCGACCCCGGCGCACCGCCAGCCGAGACCGGCCCGGCCACGTCGCTGACCCTGGACCTGGCTCCCCTCGTCGGTCTGGTGGCCAAGCAGGTGGCGGACGCCACCACCCTGCCGCTGGAGGCCCCGGAGCAGTTGCTGATCACGATCGGGCAGCCCGAGCACCGGCAGCTCCTCGACCGGGTATCCGCTTTCGCGCCGATGGGCTACGCCCTGGCCGTCGGCGCCCTCATCGCCTTCGCGCTGGCCTTTGTGGCCGCCCGGCGGCGCTGGACCGTCCTGACCGGCATTGGGGTCGGAGGCCTGGTGCTCGCCGGCGCCTGGAAGCTCGCCGCCGACGCCGTCGCGGGTGCCGTGACGGCAACGAGCAGCGGCAACGAGGTCGCAGAGATCTTCAAGAGCGAGTTCGTCGCGGCCGCCGGCTCAAGTTTCGGGCAGTGGACCCTGGTGGCCGCCGTGGCCGGCGGCGTCCTGCTGGCAGCCGGACTCGTGCTGCGCGTCGTCGGCGGGCGCCGAGGCGCCTGAGCGCCCGGCGCCGCGCCTGCGGCCGCGGCCAGATCGGCGGCCCGTCCAACACCGGTAGCATTGGGGCATGACTTCCACTGCTGTTTCCATTCCGATGCCAACCGTTCCGCGCCGGCGGCGCACGCCGGAAGAAGTCCTGGCCGCAGCCCCCGTCGGCGGCCCGAAAAAGGTCCTGCTCGCGGCCCCGCGCGGTTACTGCGCCGGCGTCGACCGTGCGGTCATCGCGGTGGAAAAAGCGCTGGAGCACTACGGACCGCCGGTCTACGTGCGCAAGCAGATCGTCCACAACGTGCATGTCGTCAGCTCCCTGGAGGAAAAAGGCGCCATCTTCGTTGACGAGACCGACGAGGTCCCCGAGGGCGCCCTGGTGATCTTTTCCGCCCACGGCGTCTCACCCGCCGTGGTCCAGTCCGCCGAGGACCGGGGGTTGCGGACCATCGACGCCACGTGCCCCCTCGTGACCAAGGTGCACAAAGAGGCGGTGCGCTTCGCGAAGGACGACTTCGACATCCTGCTGATCGGCCATGACGGCCACGAGGAAGTCGAAGGGACCGCGGGCGAGGCGCCCGAGCACATCCAGATCATCAACGGCCCGCACGAGGTCGACAAGGTCACGGTCCGGGACCCGGAGAAGGTTATCTGGCTCTCCCAGACCACCCTCAGCGTGGACGAAACCATGGAGACCGTGCGCCTGCTCAAGGAGCGGTTCCCCACCCTGCAGGACCCGCCCAGCGACGATATCTGCTACGCGACCACCAACCGCCAGGTGGCCATCAAGAAGATCTCACCCCAGGCGGAGCTCGTGATTGTGGTCGGATCGGCGAACTCCTCGAACTCCGTCCGGCTCGTGGAAGTGGCGCTGGAATACGGCGCGAAGGCCTCGTACCGCGTGGACTTCGCCAATGAGGTGGACGAGTCCTGGTTCGAGGGTGTGGCGACCGTCGGGGTGACCTCCGGTGCCTCGGTCCCGGAGGTCCTGGTCAAGGACGTCCTGCGCCTGCTCGCCGACTACGGCTACGGCGCGGTCGAGGAAGTCGTCACGGCCGAAGAGGACCTGCTGTTCTCGCTGCCGAAGGAGCTCCGCGCCACCCTGAAGCAGGCCGGCGACGTCACGCGTGCCCTCGGGGGCCGCGGGACACGCCCCGCCCAGACCTCCTAGACGGGGCGCACACGTCCGTCCAACTAGGCAGGGCGGACAATGTCCGTCCAAACGCACAACGTCCGTCCTAGGCGGCGGACTCCTGGTCCTCGTCGAGTGAATCGTTCGGGGCTGCGTCCGCTGGCTGCCCGGACCCACGTTCCGGCGCGTTCCCGGGCTGGAGTTCCGGGGCGGCCACGGAACGCGGCGTCACCTCGACGGCCGCGGGGGTGGCCAGCCCGGTGGCGTCCAGGGCGTTGAGCTTCCGCGCTGTCGGCAGCACCCGGGCCTCCAGTGTGCCCACCATGGAGTTGTAGCGGTCCACAGAGGTCTTGAGGGAGGCGCCGAGCTTGGTGACGTTCTCGCCGAGCGTCCCCATCCGCTCGTAGAGCTGGTGGGCCAGTTCGAAGAGCTCGCGCGCGCTGTCCGTGAGGACGTCCTGGCGCCAGGTGAAGGCGACGGATTTCAGGACCGCCAGCAGGGTTGAAGGCGAGGCCAGCACCACATTCCTGGACAGGGCGTAATCCAGCAGGGCCGGGTCCGCCGAGAGCGCGGCGGCCAGGATCGACTCGGCCGGCAGGAAGCAGACCACCAGCTCCGGGGAGTTGCCCGGGATGTCCCAGTACTTCTTGTTGCTCAGCGCGTCCACATGGGCCTTGAGGGCCTTGGCATGGGCCAGCAGGTGGGCCTGCTGGCCGCTCAGGGACTGCGCGTGGTGCGGCCCCGGGGCGGACGCTCCGAGTTCCTGCGCCGCAAGATAGGCCGCCAGCGGCACCTTGGCGTCGACCACGAGCTGCTTCTGGCCGGGGAGCTGCACAACGAGGTCAGGCCGGATGCTGCTCTCCGTCCCGGCGCCGTGCTGCTGGCCGCTGTGCACCTGCTCGTGGAAATCGACGTGGCGCAGCATCCCTGCGGCCTCGACCACCCGGCGCAGCTGGACCTCCCCCCACTGGCCGCGGGCGCTGTTGGACCGCAGCGCGGACTCCAGGGCATGGGTTGAGCGCAGCAGCTGTTCGTCGGACAACCGGGCTTCCTGCAGCTGCTGGGCCAGTTGTCCGTACTGCTCGAGGCGGTCGCGCTCCAGCAGCGACACCTGATGCTGCACGGCGGTGAGCTTCTCGGCCACCGGCGCCAGGGCCCGCAGCACGCTGCCGTCCTGGTTGCGGGACTCGCCAAGGTCCCGGTTCTGGGCCGCCAGCAGGCGCCGCTCGGCGTCGGCCGCGGCGAACTGCGCGCTGACCTCGGAGAGCCGGGCCGAGACGGCGTCGAAATCCTGCTCCACCGCAAGGGTGCGGCGCCGGATCAGCAGAAAGACCACGGCGGCGCCGGCGACCGCGCCGACGAGCAGCATGAGCAGGGCAAGAATCAGTGCAAAAGCGTCCATGTCTTCACTGTGGCATGCCCCTCCGACAGTTTCCCGCCGACGCCCTGCCGGCGGCCTAACCATCCTTCCAACCGGGCCCCCGCAGGGGACCCCGGCCGCAGCAGGTAGAATTAGTACTCGTGGCTCTTACTATTGGCATCGTCGGACTGCCCAACGTCGGCAAATCAACTCTTTTCAACGCACTGACCCGCAACCAGGTGCTCGCAGCGAACTACCCGTTCGCCACGATCGAGCCGAACGTCGGTGTAGTCAACCTGCCGGACCCGCGGCTGGCCAAGCTGGCCGCCGTCTTCGGATCGGCGCGCCTGCTGCCCGCCCCGGTGTCCTTCGTCGACATCGCCGGGATCGTCAAGGGTGCCTCGGAGGGCGAAGGACTGGGCAACAAGTTCCTCGCCAACATCCGCGAGGCCGAGGCCATCGCCCAGGTTGTCCGCGTGTTCGATGACCCCGACGTCATCCACGTCGACGGCAAGGTGGATCCCCGCTCGGACATGGAGATCATCAACACCGAGCTGATCCTGGCCGACCTTCAGACCATTGAAAACGCGATTCCCCGGATCGAAAAAGAAGTCAAGATCAAGAAGCGGGACGCCGCCGAGCTGACTGCGATCAAGGCCGCCCAAGCCGTCCTCGAACGCGGCGACACCATTTTCGCCTCGGTCAAGCGCGACAAGCTGGAGATGGAGCACCTCAGGGAGCTCAGCCTCCTGACCGCCAAGCCCATCATCTACGTCTTCAACGCGGACGAGGGCATCCTGGGCAGCCCGGAGAAGCAGGAGGAACTGCGCGCCATGGTGGCCCCGGCTGACGCCATCTTCCTCGACGCCAAGCTCGAATCGGACCTCGTCGAACTGGACGAGGAAGAGGCCCGCGAAATGCTGGAGATGAACGGCCAGGACGAATCCGGCCTGGACCAGCTGGCCCGCGTCGGCTTCCACACCCTCGGGCTGCAGACCTACCTGACCGCAGGACCAAAGGAAACCCGGGCGTGGACCATCCACCAGGGCGACACGGCCCCGCAGGCGGCCGGCGTCATCCACTCCGATTTCCAGCGCGGCTTCATCAAGGCCGAGGTCGTCTCCTTCGACGACCTCATCGACGCCGGGTCCATGGCGGAGGCGAAGTCCCGCGGCAAGGTCCGGATCGAAGGCAAGGAATATGTCATGGTCGACGGCGACGTCGTGGAGTTCCGCTTCAACGTGTGACGGATTGATGAATTCATCAAGTAATTAAGGATTAACTCGAGAAGCCCCGATGTGAGAATCGGGGCTTTTCCTGTGCCCGGGAACATTAGCGCCGGGCGTGCGGGACGTCAATAGACCGTGATGAATTCGACCCGGGAAACGCCGCACAATGTTGCAGCTCTGTAACGAACTTTACAGTCGGTCAACTTTCATCGCCCGGCGCTGAATTTCGGGCTTACGCTACATCCCATGTGAGACGGACCACACTGCCGCTGGGGGAGTGTGGACGTCTGCCCGGTGCCTACGGCCTCGGTCTCAACCACACCACAGAAACAAGGAGGCGGAATGCGCTTCGGTCGTATTTCCAAAGCAGTGGGCGTGGCAGCAGCAGCTGCCCTGGCCCTCAGCGCCTGCGCGGGCAACAGCGGCGGGACAACCCCGACCACTGCTGCGGCAGCAAGCAAATCAGGCGGATCTGCAACAGTCGTGGAGGTGAACGCCTTCAACACGTTCAACCCCAACACGGCTGATGGCAACACAGACATCAACTCCAAGATCAGCTACGCCACCCACTCGGGCTTCTTCTACATCGACAACAAACTGAACGTTGTCCGCAACGAGAAGTTCGGCAAGATGGAAAAGGTCTCGGACAACCCGCTGACAGTGAAGTACACCATCAACGACGGCGTGAAGTGGTCCGACGGCACCCCCGTGACCGCAGCCGACCTCGTCCTGCAGTGGGCCGCCTTCTCCGGCTACTACGACGATGCCGACGCCGAGGCAAAGACCGGAACGTCCTACTTCTCCTACGCCGGTGATCCGACGGGCATCGCTCTGACGGACTTCCCGGAACTCGGCGAAGACGGCCGCTCCATGACCCTGACGTACTCCAAGCCGTTTGCTGACTGGGAAATCGCCATTGGCGGCCCCGGTATCGACATTCCGGCCCACGTCCTGGCCAAGAAGGCGGGCCTGGCGGATGCGAAGGCATTCGTTGACCTGCTCAAGGGCATGCCGCGCGGCGACGCCGCGGCACCCCAGCCGGCCAACGCCCAGCTCCAGGCCATGGCGGAGATGTGGAACACCGGCTTCGACTCCAAGACCCTGCCGGCGGACCCGAACCTGTACCTCTCCAACGGCCCCTACATTGTCAAGGGTGTCAACCAGGACCAGTCCCTGACCATGGTCAAGAACAAGGACTACAACTGGGGTCCGGAAGCCAAGCTGGACGAAATCACCGTCCGCTACATCGGTTCCGCTCCGGCCCAGGTCCAGGCGCTCAAGAACGGCGAGGCCGACATCATCGCACCGCAGGCTTCGGCTGACACGGTGGAGCAGCTCAAGGCCCTCGAAAGCCAGGGCGTCACGGTCGAGGTCGGAAACCAGCTTTCCTACGACCACATCGACCTCAACTTCAGCGGCGTCTTTGCCGAGAAGAATGTCCGCGAAGCGTTCATGAAGAGCGTCCCGCGCAAGGACATCGTCGACAAGATCGTCAAGAAGCTGGACCCCGAGGCGAAGCCGCTCGACTCCCAGCTGTTCGTGCCGGACCAGGCCCTCTACACCGAATCCGCCACGGCCAACGGTTCGTCCGCCTACCAGGATGTCGACATCGAAGGTGCAAAGTCGCTCCTCGCCGGTGCCACCCCTGAAGTCCGCATCATGTACAACAAGGACAACCCCAACCGTGCGGACATGTTCGCCCTGATCAGCGAGTCCGCCACCAAGGCAGGCTTCAAGATCGTCGACGGCGGCCTCGGCAAGTCGGACTGGGGCAAGGCCCTCGGCGACGGCAGCTACGATGCCACCATCTTCGGCTGGATCAACTCGGGTGTCGGTGTCTCCGGCGTCCCGCAGATCTTCAAGACGGGTAACGACTCCAACTTCAACCAGTTCAGCGATCCGGAAGCCGACAAGCTGATGGACGAACTGATTGTCACCACCGACAAGGGCAAGCAGGATGAGCTGATCAAGCAGATCGACCAGAAGATCTGGGCTTCCTCCTACGGCCTCCCGATCTTCCAGGCAGTTGGCGTGGACGCGTACAGCGACCGCATCACCGGTGTGAAGTACATGCCGAACCAGACCGGTGTCTGGTGGAACTTCTGGGAGTGGGCACAGAAGTAGCCGACGACCGCAAGTGATACTTGCTAGCTAAAGGCGTCGGAACCGGGCATTCTGGTTCCGACGCCTTTCTAGCGACACCCCCAAACGATGGCGGGCCCTAGCCCGTCATCCGCGGGGAAAAGGCCAAACTCTGCGACCGGTCCGGGCAACCCCTGGCCCCGAATACCGAGGTTCTTTCCCATGGTGACCTACATAGTCCGGCGGCTCATCACTGCCGCCCTCATACTTCTCGGCGCATCCTTCCTGGTGTATCTCCTGACAGCGGCGTCAGGCGATCCCCTGGAGGAATTCCGTGCCAGCAGCGCCCCCAACAAACAGCAGCTCATGGACGCACGCACCGAGCTGCTGCAGCTGGACACGCCGGCCCCCATCCGGTATTTCCACTGGCTCGGCGGTGCGGCACAGTGCCTCATCCCGTTCGCCAACTCCTGCGACCTGGGCAAGAACATCGCGGGCCAGCCCATCACCGATGCCCTGGGACACGCACTGGTGCAGACCCTGACCCTGGTCACCGGGGCCACCGTGCTGGCGATCCTGATCGGCATCACGCTGGGCATCATCACCGCCCTGCGCCAGTACAGCACGCTGGACTACGGCGTAACGTTCATGGCCTTCCTCTTCTTCTCCCTCCCGATCTTCTGGGTCGCGGTGCTGCTGAAGGAGTATGGCGCCATCGGGTTCAACAACTTCCTCCGGAATCCCGAGATACCGATCCCGGCAGCCCTCGCCATCGGCGCCGTCATCGGCGTCCTGACGGCCGTGACCGTCGGCGGCGAGATGAAACGCCGGCTGCTCATCGGCGGCGTCGCTTTCCTGTTCGCGGCCGCCGTGCTGATGTACTTCTCCGCCACCGAGTGGTTCAAGACCCCGGGGCTGGGCCCGGTGGTCATCGCGATTGCCGGCGTCGGCATTGCGTTCGCCGTGACCCTGCTGTCGGCGGGGCTCAAGAACCGCAAGGCCCTGCAGTCAGCGCTGATCGCCGTCGGCGTCGGACTGGTCGTCTACTTCGTCATCCAGCCGCTGCTCAACGAGGCCACCATCCTGATGATCGTGCTCCTCGCGGTCGCGGCGGTCCTGGTCGGGCTGGGCATCGGCTTCCTGATGGGCGGCTACGACCGCGGGCAGTCCATGCGGGCCGCCGCGCTCACCTCGTTCCTGGTCGGATTCCTGATCCTGCTGGACCGCTACATGCAGGCGTGGCCCACATACTTCAACAACAGCCGGGTCCGGGGCCGCCCCATCGCCACCATCGGTGCGAGCACCCCGAACATCGAGGGCGATTTCTGGATCATGAGCCTGGACTCCTTCACGCACCTGATCCTGCCGACCATGGCACTGATCCTGATCTCGCTGGCCGGCTACACCCGCTTCACCCGGGCCTCGATGCTGGAAATCATGAACATGGACTACATCCGGACCGCCCGGGCCAAGGGCCTGTCCGAACGGACCGTCGTCATGCGCCACGCCTTCCGCAACGCGCTGATCCCGATCGCCACCATCGTGGCCTTCGACATCGGCGGGCTGATCGGCGGCGCCGTCATCACAGAAACTGTCTTCTCGGTCCGGGGGATGGGCTTCCTGTTCCTGGACGGCATCTCGCACGTCGACCCCAACCCCGTGATGGGCGTCTTCGTCTGTGTCGCCATCACAGCCATGGGTTTCAACCTCATTGCGGACCTTGCGTACTCCGCACTTGATCCGCGCGTAAGGGTAAAAGCATGAGCCAGCCAAGTCAGCAGGACGAAATCATGGCCGAGGACGCCGGGCTGCCGGCGGCCGGGGTCGAGCCCATCCTCGAAGCCAAGGGCCTGAGCCAGGGGCAGATCGTCCGGAAACGGTTCCTGGGCCACTCCGGCGCCATCATCGGTCTCGTCGTGTTCGCCATCATCTTTGTCACGGCCTTCACCTCCGTCGGCTACTGGGGCATCCCCGGCTGGTGGAAGTACAGCCACGACCAGGTCACCCCCCTGGTCAACGACGGCGTGCCCACCGCCTCGCTGTGGCCGCTGGCCTGGGGCGACCACCCCTTCGGCCAGGACCGGATCGGCCGCGACCTGTTCGCCATGACCATGCGCGGCGCCCAGCAGTCCATCACCGTCATGCTGGTGATCGGACTCATCGCCGGTCTGATCGGCGTCGTGGTCGGGGCCCTGTCCGGCTACTTCCGCGGCTGGACGGAAGCGATCCTGATGCGCCTCACCGACGTCATCATCATCATTCCGGCGCTCCTGCTCGCCGCCGTGATGGCACAGATGGCCGGCCGGCGGGACTCCGGCAGCTGGTTTGCCACCTTCGCCAGCAGCAACGGCATCCTGGCGCTGGGCATCTTCCTCGGCCTGATTACCTGGGTTGGGCTCGCACGGCTGATGCGCGGCGAGTTCCTCTCGCTGCGCGAACGCGAATTCGTCGATGCGGCCCGGATCTCCGGGGCCAGCAACGCCCGGATCATCTTCAAGCACATACTGCCCAACGCCATCGGTGTGCTGATCGTGAACATCACGCTGACCATGTCCGCCGCGATCCTCACCGAAACGGCCCTGAGCTACCTCGGTGTCGGCGTCAAGGCTCCGGACACATCGCTCGGGCTCCTGATTTCGCAGAACCAGGAGGCCTTCGCTACGCGGCCGTGGCTGTTCTGGTTCCCTGGCCTGTTCATCGTGCTGATCTGCCTGAGCATCAACTTCATCGGTGACGGCCTGCGGGACGCGTTCGACCCGCGCCAGAAGAAGTTCAACGCCAAGAAGGCCAAGGACCACGGCAAGCATCCCCTCGAGGCGACACCCGTCACCGCGTTCGACGGAACCAAGGACGACTAGATGCCGGCCTCCCGTAGTGCCCGCACGGATGAGCTACTGCGCGGCAACGCTCCAGTAGCTGGCCGCGAGCAACAGCACGACGACGGCGGCCGCCGCCCAGCGGTAGGTTACTTTGACCGGTGTGGTGGCGGCATCGCCGGCGGCCAGTTCGCCGCTTTCCACCAGTTCATGCCAGCGCTCCCGCACCAGCCGGGCCGCCTGGCCGGAGTCCGTGGACTTCAGGTCCCCGGGCCGCACGGACTGGCCGGGACCGTACGTGGTTGCCGGCAGGCCGCGGAGGTCCTCCGGGCGGGCATTGCGCCCGCCCCAGATGCCCGGCGCCGGTGCGGCCCAGGCCACGTAGCTCTTGCGGGCCGTGACCAGGGTGAGGGCGAACCGGGTGTCGACATGCACCAGGGCCTCCCAGGGCACCAGGACCGACCGGAACGGGTTCTCCAGGGTGACCCCGCCGTCGTGCACCACCACGGCGGGCATCCAGAACAGTTGCCAGCCCAGGAACGCGACCAGCAGCAGCGGTGCCGTTCCGGCCAGCGCCGCCGGTCCGGCGGTGATCCCCGTGACGGCGATGCCGAGAGCGGCGACCGCCCAGCACAGCCAGGCGAACCAGGCGTTCGTTCGGGCCTTGAAGATTTCAACGGTACCGGCATGCGGCGCAGAGCTCATGCCCCCAATAATTCAGTATTCCGAGCCGCAGCACTAATCCCCGGTGGACCGGCGGCCCGGGTGGAAGGAAAGCCCCATCATGACTGACTTCATCACCCTCGATCCAGCCGTCGCCCCGGCTCCGGGCAGGAGCGAACCCGTACTGGAGGTCCGCGACCTCAGCGTCGACTTCGGCGTGGACAAAAAGTGGGTGCCTGCCGCCATCGGCCTGAACTACGAGGTGCGCGCCGGTGAGGTGCTCGCGATCGTGGGGGAGTCCGGCTCGGGCAAGAGTGCCAGCTCGATGGCCCTGCTGGGTCTGCTGCCGAGCAACAGCCGGGTAACCGGGAGCGTCAGGCTCGCCGGAAAGGAGCTGCTGGGCACGGACGAAGCGAACATCCGGGCCGTCCGCGGCAAGGAAGTGGCCGTGATTTTCCAGGAGCCCATGACCGCTTTGAACCCGGTGTACACCGTCGGCGCCCAGATCGTGGAGACCGTCCGGCTGCACAGCGAGGTCTCGCCCGACGAGGCCCGGCTGCGCGCCCTGCGCATGCTCGAGCTCGTGGAGCTGCCGGACCCGGAGAAGGCCTTCCGGTCCTACCCCCACCAGCTCTCCGGCGGCCAGCGGCAGCGTGCCATGATCGCCCAGTCGCTGTCCTGCGATCCCAAGCTCCTGATCGCCGATGAGCCGACCACGGCCCTCGACGTGACGGTTCAGGCCGAAATCCTGGACCTCATGCGCAACCTGCGGAACAAGCTCGACAGCGCGATCGTCCTGATCACCCACGACATGGGCGTCGTCGCCGACCTCGCGGACCGGATCGCCGTGATGCGCCGCGGTGTCATCGTGGAAACAGGGACCGCAGCCGAGATCTTCCACAACCCCCAGCACGCATACACCAAGGCCCTGCTGGCAGCCGTTCCCCACCTCGGCCAGGGCGGCGCGGACAGCGCCGCGGAAGTGGACGTCACGGCAGCCCTCGCCGCCGCCACCCACGCCGAACTCACCTCCATCCCGGAAGAGCAGCTGCTCCGGCGCGAGCGTGAAAACGCCGCGGCGCTGGCAGCCGCGGCAGCGGCCAAGCCGCAGGGAGAGCCTGTGCTGGAGCTGACGGACGTGGCGATCGAATACCCCAAGCAGGGCCGCGTGCCCGCGTTCCGCGCCGTCGAGGGCGCCAACCTGGTGATCTACCCGGGCCAGGTTGTCGGTCTGGTGGGGGAGTCCGGGTCCGGCAAGACCACCATCGGCCGCGCCGCCGTCGGGCTGCTGCCGGTTGCGGCCGGCACCATGAAGGTCGTCGGGCAGGATATTTCCGCCGCCAAGAGGAACGGCCGGCAGCTTCACGAGATGCGCCGCCATGTTGGCATGGTGTTCCAGGACCCGTCGTCGTCGCTGAACCCGAGGCTTCCGATCGGCGAGAGCATCGGTGAGCCGATGTTCCTGGCCGGAGTGGCGAAAGGCGCCGAGCTGCAGCAGCGGATCGAGGCGCTGCTGGATCAGGTGGAGCTCCCGCGGAATTACCGCAACCGGTACCCGCACGAGCTCTCCGGCGGGCAGAAGCAGCGGGTGGGCATCGCCCGGGCGCTCTCACTCAAGCCGAAGCTGATGGTCGCCGATGAGCCCACCTCGGCGCTGGACGTGTCCGTGCAGGCCAAGGTGCTCGACCTGTTCCAGAACCTGCAGAAGGAACTCGGCTTTGCCTGCCTCTTCGTCACCCACGACCTCGCCGTCGTCGACGTGCTGGCGGACCGGATCTGCGTGATGCAGCGCGGGCGCATCGTCGAGCAGGGCACCCGGGACCAGATCCTGCGCAACCCGCAGGAGCCCTACACCCAGCGTCTCCTTGCCGCCGTGCCGCTGCCGGACCCGGAAAAACAGCGGGAGCGCCGCGAGCTGCGGGCCCAGCTTTTGGCCGCCGGACCGAGTTAACCCGCCATAACCGGGATCGCCCGGCGGCGAATACTACCAGCCGGTAGCGTGTGACCTGAAATACACCGCACTTGACGTTTCAGTCACGCTTTTTGTCGGGTCACGGTTTGGCAACAGAGTTCCACCATCTGGACAGTCTGGGGTTAGGCTACTCGTATATGTAGGCCACGTCACAGGGGATACCCCTGTGCCTGCCTGCGGGGAAGCATAAGTTTTTCCCTCACGAACTCCCACAACTCATAGGAGGCGGAATGCGTTTTTCGCGCACTTCCAAAGCACTGGGCATGGTGGCTATCGCCGCTCTCGCCCTGACCGGATGCGGCGCCGGAGGCGGCACCTCAAACGGTGCCACCCAGGCTGCCGGCGACCCCAACAAGGTCATCACCGCTTACAGCAACGAACCGCAGAACCCCCTGATGCCCGCCAACACCGGCGAGGTCTACGGCGGCCGCGTCGTCGAACTGCTCTTCGAGGGCCTGACCAGCTACGACCCCAGTGGCAAGTCGGTCAACGCCCTGGCCGAGTCCATCGAATCACCGGACGGCCAGAACTACACGATCAAGGTCAAGCCGGGCACCAAGTTCACCAACGGCGAGGAAGTCACCGCCAAGAGCTTCGTTGATGCCTGGAACTTTGCCGCGCTGAGCACCAATGCGCAGGGCAACAGCAGCTTCTTTGAGTCCGTCGAAGGCTACGACGCCGTAAGCGCCACCACGAAGCAGATGGGAGCCGACGGCAAGGAAACCGAGGTTCCCGCCCCCACGGCCGAGACCCTTTCCGGCCTCGCCCTGAAGGACGATTCCACTATTACGGTCAAGCTGACGCAGCCGGAAGCCGACTGGCCGCTGCGCCTGGGCTACTCGGCCTTCATGCCGCTGCCCGCCGACGCCATCAAGGACCCGAAGGCGTACGGCGAGAACCCGGTCGGCAACGGCCCGTACAAGATGGAGAAGGAAGGCGCCTGGCAGCACGACAGCCAGATCGCCCTGGTCAAGAACCCTGACTACAAGGGTGCCCGCGAAGCCAAAAACGGCGGCGTGACCTTCAAGTTCTACACCGATCCGGCCCCGGCCTACACGGACATCCAGGCCAACAACCTGGACGTCACGGACGTTCTGCCCACGAATGCCCTGAAGACCTACACCACGGACTTCCCGGAGAACAACCTGAACAAGCCGTACGCCGGCAACTCCACCCTGAACATCCCGGGCTACCTGCCCGAGTTCCAGGGCGAAGCGGGCCAGCTGCGCCGCCAGGCTCTCTCCATGGCGATCAACCGCGACGAGATCACCAAGGTCATCTTCTCCGGCACCCGCATCCCGGCCAAGGACTTCACCTCCCCGGCTGTTGACGGCTACAACGAAAACGTTGCCGGCTCCGAGGTCCTGAAGTTCGATGCCGCCAAGGCGAAGGACCTCTGGACCCAGGCTGACGCGATCAGCCCGTGGCCCGCAGACAAGACCCTGCAGCTCGCGTACAACACCGACGGCGGCAACAAGGAATGGATCGACGCCGTTGCCAACAACTTCAAGAACAACCTGGGAATCAAGGCCGAAGGCCAGCCGTTCGCCAAGTTCGCTGAAATCCTGAAGCTGCGCACCGCCAAGGAGCTGCCGGGCCTGACCCGCGCCGGCTGGCAGGCCGACTACCCGTCGCTGTACAACTTCCTCGGCCCGCTCCTGAAGACCGGTTCCAGCGCCAACTACGAGGGCTACTCGAACCCCGAGTTCGACAAGCTCCTCAACGAAGGCCTCGGCGCCCAGTCCACGGACGACGCCAACAAGAAGTTCACCCAGGCGCAGGAGATCCTGTTCAAGGACCTCCCCAACCTGCCGCTGTGGTACTCCGCACGCCAGGCTGTCTGGAGCGAGAATGTCAGCAACGTTGACTCCGGCTGGAACGGCGTTCTGCAGTACTGGGCCATCACGGCCAAGTAGTTCCTGAGTTCTGCGGAACTCATTTCCACATCACCAAAGCTTGGGGGTCCGGCCTAGCCGGGCCCCCACATGCTTGAAACCGGCAGGAAGCTGTCCCATGATTCCCCTTCGTTCCACCATCTCACCGGAGGCGCTGCTGTGATCCAGTTCATCCTCCGGCGCCTGCTGCAGGTCATTCCGGTATTCCTCGGAACCACCCTGCTCGTCTACTTCATGGTCTTTGCCCTTCCGGGCGACCCCATCCGCGCCCTCTTCGGCGACCGCCCGCCGAGCGAGGCGGTCATCGCGCAGCTGCGCCAGCAGTACAACCTGGACGAGCCCTTCTGGGTCCAGTACGGGCTGTTCCTGAAAAACCTCTTCACCTTCAACCTCGGCGTCGACTTCACCGGCAAGCCGATTGCCGACACCCTGGCACGCGTCTTCCCCGTCACGGCGATGCTCGCGATCGAGGCCCTCATTATCCAGGGCGTCTTCGGCATCGCCTTCGGCCTCGTCGCCGGACTGCGCAAGGGCGGCATCTTCGACAGCACGGTCCTCGTGCTGTCACTCGTCGTGATCGCCATCCCGACCTTCGTGCTCGGCTTCGCGCTGCAGCTGCTCGTCGGGGTCCAACTGGGGTGGGCCAAACCCACGGTCGGCTCGAATGTCACCTGGGGAAGCCTGATCCTCCCGGCAGTGGTGCTTGGCATGGTGTCCTTCGCCTACGTGCTGCGCCTGACGCGCGCGTCCGTCATCGAGAACATGAACGCCGACTACGTCCGCACTGCCACCGCCAAGGGCCTGTCACGCCGCAAGGTCGTGACCACCCACGTCCTGCGCAACTCACTGATCCCCGTGATCACGTACCTCGGCGCGAGCCTGGGCGGCCTGATGGGCGGCGCGATCGTGACCGAAGCCATCTTCAACGTCCCCGGCGTTGGCCAGAAGCTTTACCAGGCCATTCTCCGAAGTGAAGGCCCCACCGTGGTCGCCATTGTGAGCGTCCTGGTGCTGGTCTTCGTTCTCGCCAACCTGTTGGTCGATTTGCTGTACGCCTGGCTTGACCCGAGGATCCGCTATGAAAACTAATCGCACACTCGAGCACTTTGTCGCCCCGGTCGAGGAAACCCCTCTGCTGGCAACGGATGCCGTCAAAGTCGACGAGGCGCCGCTGAGCCTCTGGGCAGATGCCTGGCGCAAGCTCCGCCGTCGTCCGCTCTTCATCATTTCCGCGGTCATGATCGCGCTGATCATTGTGGTGGCCGTCTTCCCGGGGCTCTTCACCCAGGTCGCCCCGGACAACGGCTGCGAGCTGGCGAACTCCAACGGTGCTCCCACCGAGGGGCACCCGCTGGGCTTCACCTTCCAGGGCTGCGACATCTACTCGCGCATCATCCACGGCACCCAGGCATCGCTCATGGTCGGTGTGTTCTCGGTGATCTCCGTGCTGATCATCGGCGTCACCTTCGGCGCCCTGGCCGGCTTCTTCGGCGGCTGGGTGGATACCTTCTTTGCCCGCCTCGGCGACATCTTCTTCGCCCTGCCCATCGTCCTCGGCGCCCTGGTCCTTACCCAGCTGCCGCTGATGCGTGAGAACCGGGGAGTCTGGACCGTGGTCCTGGTCCTCGTGGTGCTTGGCTGGCCGCAAATGGCCCGCATCACCCGCGGCGCCGTCATCGAGGTCCGCAACGCCGACTTCGTGACCGCTGCCCGCTCGCTCGGAGTCTCCCGGCTCGGATCCCTGGTCAGCCATGTGCTCCCGAACGCGCTGGCACCGATCATCGTGCTCGCGACCATGGAACTCGGCGTCTTTATCGTCGCCGAAGCCACGCTCTCGTTCCTCGGAATCGGCATGCCCGGCTCGGTGATGTCCTGGGGCAATGACATCTCCGCGGCGCAGTCCTCCATCCGCACCAACCCGGCCGTGCTGCTCTACCCGGCAACGGCCCTGTCCATCACGGTCCTGAGCTTCATCATGCTGGGCGATGCCCTGCGCGATGCGCTCGATCCGAAGAGCCGCCAGCGATGAAGGAGGCAACCATGACTACGTCCGACGTCACGATTCTCGAGGCCGGAACCCAGGCTGACCGGCCACTGCTGGAAATCCGCGACCTCGCGATTTCCTTCAAGACCGGCAGCGGCGAGGTCCAGGCCGTGCGCAACGCCCATCTGACCATCATGCCCGGCGAAACGGTCGCCATTGTGGGCGAGTCCGGATCCGGCAAGTCCACGACGGCGCTGGCCGCGATCGGACTCCTGCCCGGCAACGGACGTGTCGCCGGCGGGCAGATCCTGCTCGACGGCGAGGACATCTCGCACGCTTCCGAGAAGCGCATGATCGAACTGCGCGGCAACATCATCGGCATGGTCCCGCAGGACCCGATGTCCAACCTGAACCCGGTCTGGAAGATCGGCGACCAGGTCAGGGAGACGCTGAAGGCCAACGGCCGCCCCAGCGGCCCGGACGACGTCGCCAAGGTCCTGGCGCAGGCCGGGCTGCCGGACGCCGCCCGGCGGGCCAAGCAGTACCCGCACGAGTTCTCCGGCGGCATGCGCCAGCGCGCGCTGATCGCCATCGGCCTGTCCTGCCAGCCGCGCCTGCTCATCGCCGATGAGCCGACGTCGGCCCTGGACGTCACCGTGCAGCGCCAGATCCTGGACCACCTGGAGAAGATGACCTCGGAACTGGGCACCTCCGTGCTGCTCATCACCCACGACCTCGGCCTGGCCGCCGAGCGTGCCGACAAGGTCGTGGTCATGTACCGCGGCAATGTCGTCGAGGCCGGCCCGTCCCTGGAGCTGCTGCAGAACCCGCAGCACCCGTACACCCAGCGGCTGGTGGCCTCGGCGCCGTCGCTGGCATCACGGCGCATCCAGGTGGCCAAGCAGCTCGGCGTCCCGACGGAAGAAGTTTTGGCTTCCGCCGAGACCGTTGCGGTTGAACCGGCGATGACCGAAGACGTGCTGCAGATCCAGAACCTGAGCAAGGTCTTCAAGCTGCGCTCCGGGTTCGGCAAATCGACCGACTTCACCGCCGTCGACGACGTCTCCTTCAGCGTCAAGCGCGGGACCACGACGGCGATCGTGGGCGAGTCGGGTTCCGGCAAGTCCACCGTGGCGCAGATGGTGCTGAACCTGCTCGAGCCGACCTCCGGCAAGATCATCTTCGACGGCGTTGACACCTCCGCGCTGAACAGCAAGGAGATCTTCGCGTTCCGCCGCCGGGTGCAGCCGATCTTCCAGGACCCGTACGGTTCCCTCGATCCGATGTACAACATCTACCGGACCATCGAGGAGCCGCTGCGGGTCCACAAGATCGGGGACAAGGTCAGCCGCGAGAAGAAGGTCCGCGAGCTGCTGGACCAGGTGTCGCTGCCGCAGTCCACCATGCAGCGGTACCCGAACGAGCTCTCCGGCGGCCAGCGCCAGCGCGTGGCGATCGCCCGTGCCCTGGCGCTGGATCCGGAGGTGATCATCTGTGACGAGGCCGTGTCCGCCCTGGACGTCCTGGTCCAGGCGCAGGTGCTGAACCTGCTCGCGGAACTGCAGTCCCGGCTGGGCCTGACCTACCTGTTCATCACCCACGACCTCGCGGTGGTGCGGCAGATCGCCGACCACGTGTGCGTCATGGAGAAGGGCAAGCTGGTGGAGACGGGCTCGACCGACGACGTCTTCGACGCGCCGCGGCAGGACTACACCAAGGCGCTGCTCCATGCCATCCCGGGCGCGCGCCTGATGCTGCCCCCGGAAGTGGCCTGAGCCGGGCAAACCTTGCTGAGTGAACCCGGCTGAATGTACGCAGCTGGCATGACGCCGGAGCCGGTGTCCGCCCCCCCGGGGGCGGGCGCCGGCTCCTGTCTTTCCGGGCTGCCCGTGGGACCGCAGGAGGACCTGCGGCCCTACACGAAGGGGACGCCAATCCCTAACATGGCGCCATGGAACTACTACAGGAACCGGGCGCTGAAGAACCGGCGTTGTCTGCCACCACGGTTTTCGCCAGTCTCGCAGAGCTGCGGGACGCCCCAGGGTACAGCCCAAAGGCCATCTCCGGCCGACTCATCAACTCGCTGGGCGCCGATGCTGCCGCACCCCTGCTGGGCGTCAGTGCGGACGTGCTGGATCGCTGGGCGTCGGGCCAGGAGGCACCCGACGCGGACGGGCGACTCCAGCTTGCGGACCTGGATGCCTTGGTCGGCCACCTCCACGGTGCCTTCACGCCGGCCCAGGCGATCTTCTGGATGTGCAGCCCCAACGTGCAGCTGGGTGCCAGGCCCATCGATGTCTACCGGACGCAGGGATCGGCGCCGGTGATAGGAGCCATCCGGGCCCATATGCACGGTGCTTTCGGCTGACCGCGCTCTCCGCGGCTCGCTCTCAGCGGTTTGCCGCGGGCCCTGCCGGCCCGGGCTCGGCCGGCCCGGGCACCGGGGCCCGGAAGCCGAAATCGCCCAGCCGCCGGGCCAGCAGCCCGGCCAGGGCGGCGTGGCCCTCGGGACCCATGTGCACGCCGTCGGCCATCAGATTGGTGAGGTTGTGGCGCGTCAGCCAGTCCCCGACGCCCACAAAGGGGATCGTATGCCGGGCCGCCACGGTGCCCAGCAGCGCATCCACCTCGGTGCGGCGGCCGCCGCCGTCTGCTGCGCCGCGGGCGAGGGTTCCGACCATCGCCAGCCGGGCCTCGGGGTAGCGCTGCCGGATGCTGGCGATCAGCCGCTCGGCGTTGGCTGAGATCTGCTGGTCGGTGGCGCCCCGGGAGGCGTCGTTCCCGCCGCCCTCAATGACAACGAGCGGCGGCGATCCGTAGGGCAGCAGCCAGTCGCCGCGCTGCAGGGCATCGATGTAGTTGCCGGTCGTGCCGTTGGAAGTAACAAATCCGGTGCCGCCCCGGCCGCAGAAGTGCACCTTGTAGCCCAGGCTGGCCAGTGCCGTCCGGGGCCAGGAAAACGTGGGTTCCGACTGGGAATCGCCGATCAGCACGGCGGTCCGGGCGATGTCCTCCACGACCACCTCGTTGCGGCCGTTGGCGGGATTGCGGTAAATGCTGCCCGCCGGCAGGCTTCCCGGCACGGTTGTCGCTTCAGTCAGTTTCCGGGTGCCGTACCAGCCCGCGGCCAGCGGCTCGCCGGCAGCCCCGGCGGGTGCGGGAGCGGTCTGGCCGTAGAAGCCGCCGACCGGGGCCGTGCCGTCGTCGGCGGTGCGGGTGGGGGGTGTCTGTCCGCAGCCGGCAACCAGGATGCCTACGGCGATCATCGGTGCGGCCAAGCGGGACAGAGCCGAGGCGTTGCGCATTGATGTCTCCGTGCTGGCTGCTGCTGTCAGAGCAATGATGGGGCATGGGCGGCGGAATATCCAGTGATTTTACTCACACCCGGCGCGCCGATCTCCCGTCCTGACTACCCGGCCGGGACGCCGGGAATGAGGGATTTTAGGCCAATAAATGCCTTAGCGTTTAGAATGGATGAAGGTGCCCTGTGCCAAAGGGGCGTATCCGTCGTGCGTTCCGGTTGGAAATGTCGCGATACAACAGCTGACTTCACCACTGAATCGAGCAATAACGCATGTCTGAAACCACCACCAACACCGCGGTAGCCACTGCATCGCGCAGTGACCTGCGCAACGTCGCGATCGTGGCCCACGTTGACCACGGCAAGACCACCCTGGTCGACGCCATGCTCAAGCAGACCAACTCCTTTGCCGCCCACAACCACCTCGAAGACCGGGTCATGGACTCCGGCGACCTCGAGCGTGAAAAGGGCATCACCATCCTGGCCAAGAACACCACGGTGGCCTACAACGGACCGTCCTCCAAGGGCGAGACCATCACCATCAACGTCATCGACACCCCCGGCCACGCCGACTTCGGTGGCGAGGTCGAGCGCGGCCTGTCCATGGTCGACGGCGTTGTCCTCCTCGTTGACGCCTCTGAGGGCCCGTTGCCCCAGACCCGCTTCGTCCTCCGCAAGGCCCTCGCCGCGCACCTGCCGGTGATCCTCCTGGTCAACAAGACCGACCGTCCCGACGCACGGATCGACGAAGTTGTGCACGAGTCCATGGACCTGCTTCTGGGCCTGGCTTCCGACCTCGCCGACGAAGTTCCGGACCTCGACCTGGACAAGATCCTCAACGTCCCCGTCGTCTACGCCGCCGCCAAGGTCGGCCGCGCGTCCCTCGAGCAGCCCGCCGACGGCTCCGCCCCGGAGAACGAGGACCTCGAGCCGCTGTTCCAGGCCATCATCGAGCACATCCCGGCGCCGACCTACAACCCGAACGGTGTCCTGCAGGCGCACGTCACCAACCTGGACGCCTCCCCGTTCCTCGGCCGCCTGGCGCTGCTGCGTATCTACAACGGAACCCTCCGTAAGGGCCAGACCGTTGCCTGGGCGCGCGCCAACGGTGAACTGAAGAACGTCAAGATCACCGAACTGCTGGCCACCAAGGCGCTGGACCGCGTCCCGACCGAGTCCGCCGGCCCGGGCGAGATCGTCGCCGTCGCCGGCATCGAGGAAATCACCATCGGTGAGACCCTCACCGACGTCGACAACCCGCAGCCGCTGCCGCTGATTACCGTTGACGATCCGGCCATCTCCATGACCATCGGTATCAACACCTCGCCGCTGGCCGGCCGGGTTAAGGGTGCCAAGGTCACGGCCCGCCAGGTCAAGGACCGCCTGGACAAGGAACTGATCGGTAACGTCTCCATCAAGGTGCTCCCGACCGAGCGCCCGGATGCCTGGGAAGTCCAGGGACGTGGCGAGCTCGCGCTGGCCATCCTGGTCGAGCAGATGCGCCGCGAAGGCTTCGAGCTGACCGTCGGCAAGCCGCAGGTTGTCACGAAGATCGTCGACGGCAAGGTCCACGAGCCGATGGAGCACATGACCATCGACGTGCCGGAAGAGTACCTCGGCGCCGTCACGCAGCTCATGGCTGCCCGCAAGGGCCGCATGACCAACATGGCGAACCACGGCACCGGCTGGTGCCGCATGGAGTTCATCGTTCCGGCCCGCGGCCTGATCGGTTTCCGCACCAAGTTCCTCACGGACACCCGCGGCGCCGGCATCGCAGCGTCCATCTCCGAGGGCTACGAGCCCTGGGCCGGCCCGATCGAGTACCGCACCAACGGTTCGATGATCGCCGACCGCGCCGGTGTTGTGACCCCGTTCGCGATGATCAACCTGCAGGAACGCGGATCCTTCTTCGTTCGCCCCACCTCCGAGGTCTACGAGGGCCAGATCGTCGGCGAGAACTCCCGCGCCGACGACATGGACGTCAACATCACCAAGGAAAAGAAGCTCACCAACATGCGTGCCGCTTCCTCCGACACCTTCGAGAACCTGACGCCCCCGCGCGACCTGACCCTCGAAGAGTCGCTCGAATTCGCCCGCGAAGACGAGTGCGTCGAGGTCACCCCGGAATCCATCCGGATCCGGAAGCTCATCCTGGACGTCAACCAGCGCGCCAAGTCCAACCGCGCCCGCGCGAAGGTCTAATCTTCGCGTTCTGCGCTGAAGAATCGGATCGTTTGTGAATAGGAGAGCTGCCGGCATGGCAGGCGGTATTGCCGCCGCCGTGCCGGCAGCTCTTTTTGCTGCCCTCGCCGGCACGGTCCTGCACGGGCAGGACTTCCTGGTGGCGGGCGTCGAGGTGCCGTGGGGCGCCGCCGCCGCGCTGGTGCTGCTGGGCTCCGTCGAGCTGTGGCTCGGCGCCGCGTTCCGTTCCGCGCTCCCGACGGCGGTCTGCGGCGCGCTCTGCTACGCGCTGGCCGGCTGGTGGTCCACCCTGGAGAACGGCAAGCGCCTCATCGTCGGCGACCTGGCAGGAAACCTCTGGATCTACGGCATCGCGGTGGTCACCATCGGCATGCTGGCCTGGTGCCGGCGCTACCGGCCGGCCACGGCTTAGCCACACCGCCGCACCACAGCACGCCACCCTGCCCGCGGGACATGCCCATTCTTCGCCCTCCGCCCCGGGGGACATGCCCATTTTTCGCGGCCAAGGATGGACATAGGCGCAGTATGTCCGTCCGCTGCACCTGCCGCGGGACATGCCCCTTCTTCGCTCCGCCCGCAGGCGGGACATGCCCGTTCCCCGCGCGCTGCCCGCGGACATGCCCATTGCTGACCAGGGACGTGCACCAGGCCCGCCGCGGAACAGGTCCCCACCGGGCCCGGTCCGCCGGGCATGCCCTTTTGCACATAGCGGATCCCGGCCCTGTTCCGGCCCGGGGCCTGGGCGCCACGATGTCCGCATGGTCAATGTCATGGAAGTACTTTCACGTTACGACGGCGTCGCCCGCGCCAAACACCTCGCTGCCGCGGGAGTCTCCGACTTCCAGCTCAAGGCAGCCCTGTCCCGGGGCGCAGTCTCCCGGGTGGCCCGGGGCGTTTACGCGGTCCCGGGTGCCGATGCCGAGCTCGTCGCCATCCGGTCGCTTCCGGCCGAGCCCGCGTGCGCCACTGCGGCGCAGTTCCAGGGGCTCTGGGTGCTCGAACCGCCCGTGCAACCCCATATTGCGATCACCCACAGCCGCCCCTATCCGGGCTTCATTTGCCACCGCTCCGCCGCGCCGCCCACGCTGCTGGACACTGTTGTTCAAAGCCTGCGATGCCTCCCGGAACTCGACGGTCTCGTCATTGCCGAGTCCGCCGTCGTCGTCAAAGGCTTAAGCCTCTCGGGGCTGCGGCATCGGCTGGCCGGGCGCAACGACGCGAGGGAGCGCCGGCTGGTGGCCAGGATCGTCCCGCAATCGCAGTCCATCATCGAGTGCATGGCCCGGTATTGGCTGCGCAGGGCAGGGTTCCATGTGGAGTCCCAGGTCAACATCCCGGGCATGGGCCACCTTGACCTCATGGTCGACGGCCGGCTCGGCATTGAGACCGACGGGGCGGCTTTCCACATGGACCGGGCAAGCTTCGAGGAGGACCGGCGCCGCTGGAACGTCACAACCCGGCTCGGCATCCCGACGCTTGTGGTCAGCTACACGCTGCTGCTGAACCGGCCCGATGAGTTCATCGCGATGGTCCGCGAGGCGCTCAACAGCATCTCCGCTGCGGCCTAGCGCCGGAGATGTCCTCCGAGTCGCGGTTCCCACTCATGCAAATGTCCAGAGTTCACAGTGACGGCTGGACATGCCCCACATTCGCCGACCGGACCGCGGGGACATGTACAGCGGTGGGGCCGCGAATGGACATAGTGGCTATATGTCCATTGGCCGAGGCCAGGGGAGGGCATGTCCACCGGGCGGGGAGGGGTGAGGCAGGCTGGGCTGGGCGTGGGAGGTCCGGGGCGGGGGGGTTAGGGCTGCTGGCGCGGGGCGCGGCGGGGCGGCGGGGGCGGGACCTGTTTGGCGGCCACCACCAGCGGCAGCGGGATCACGACGTCGGAGCGCCGGGTGCGGATGGTGCAGCCGTCCTCGGTGCGCGCCACGAGCTCGCCCAGGGCGTCCGTCAGCCCGCCCTCAATCCGGTACCTGACCACGACCCGGGTGCCGGGCTCGGCAGCGGCCAGGAACTCTTGGGGCGACGGCTTCGAGGAACTCACCCGTCCATACTAGGTCGGTTGGATTCCAGAGTGCGGACCCGTGTGACGCCCGGCTAGGTTCGCGGGAACCGGCTGGGAGATAATAGGCTCAGAAGTCAGCAGCCGGCGCTCAGGCCGGGAGCAGTTGTCCGGCACTTGCCGGAACCAGAGTGGAGAGGCCAGGGACGTGACGTACGTAATCGCGCAGCCGTGTGTAGATGTCAAGGACAAGGCATGTATTGAAGAATGCCCCGTTGATTGCATCTACGAGGGTGAGCGTTCCCTGTATATCCACCCCGACGAGTGCGTGGACTGCGGTGCCTGCGAGCCGGTCTGCCCCGTCGAGGCCATCTACTACGAGGATGACACGCCCGAAGAATGGGCCGACTACTACAAGGCCAACGTGGAGTTTTTCGACGATCTGGGGTCCCCGGGCGGGGCCGCGAAAGTCGGCAACACCCACACCGACCACCCGATGATTGCCGCCCTGCCGCCGCAGAACCAAGAGAGCTAGGGCGGGGCGTCGGTGACTTCTGCGCTGCGCAGCTTCGGCCTCAGCCTGCCCGACTACCCGTGGGAAGCCCTGGCGCCGTATCTGGCCCGGGCTGCCGAACACCCCGGGGGAGTCGCGAACCTGTCCATCGGCACTCCGGTGGACGCCACCCCCGCGGTGGTGCAGGAGGCCCTGCGCGCGGCGGCCAACGCTCCCGGCTACCCGACGGTCCACGGCACAGCCGGGCTCCGGGAAGCTATCGCGGCGTGGTTTGAGCGCCGCCGCGGCGTGCCCGGGCTGGATCCGCAGGACATCATGCCCACCGTGGGCTCCAAGGAACTCGTGGCCTGGCTCCCGTTCCTGCTCGGCCTCAAACCGCGCGACGTCGTCGTCCGCCCGACGGTCGCCTACCCCACGTACGACATCGGCGCCACGTTCGCCGGGGCCGAGCACATCGCCGCGGACGACCTGGACGAGCTCGACGCCGGCACCCGCGCACGGGTGCGCCTGGTCTGGATCAACTCCCCGGCAAACCCCACGGGCAGTGTGCGCGACGCCGAATCGCTGCGCCGGATCGTCCGGCAGGCCCGCGAGCTCGGCGCCGTCGTGGCCTCGGACGAGTGCTATGCCGAACTCGGCTGGGGCGAATGGGACCTCCAGCGCGGCGGCTCCCCGGTGCCCAGCATCCTGGACCCGCAGGTCGCGGAGGGCTCACATGAGGGCCTCCTGGCCGTGTACTCGCTGAGCAAACAGTCCAACCTGGCCGGCTACCGCGCCGCCTTCGTCGCCGGTGACCCCGCCATCGTGGCGAACCTGGTCAACAGCCGCAAACACGCCGGCATGATCGTTCCGTACCCGGTCCAGGAAGCTATGCGGGTTGCCCTTGGCGACGATGTACACGTCCAGGCGCAGAAGGACCTGTACCGCGGACGCCGCGAACGGATCGTGCCGGCTCTTGAGCGGTTCGGGCTGACCATCCACGAATCCCGCGCCGGGCTCTACCTCTGGGCCACCGCGGGCGAACCCACCTGGGACACTGTCGGCCGGCTCGCGGACCGCGGGATCGTCGTCGGTCCTGGCGTGTTCTACGGCGACGCCGGCAACGGATTCATCCGCGTGGCGCTCACGGCAAGCGATGAGCGGATCGACGCCGCCGCCTCCCGACTGGCCGCAGGCGCGTAACAATGCAGTGACACGTGCCACAACTGGCGCGTTTTGGGTAGGACCGGACGGCCTTGGATTAGTGCCACCCGGAAACTGAAGGTAGTTTTTAACTGACTATCAATGGTGGCTTTCCACAAGAAGGCAGCGCAGCCGTTGGAATCCGTGGCTAAAACAGGTTCCGTGGGCGGCTTCACCAAAAGTTGGACCAGCTTTCTACAGAGGCCCCGACGCCTCAGAGGAGACTCCATGACTGAGACCACCAGCGCAACCCTGCGCCATGCCGGCGGGGAACTCGTACTCCCGCGCATCCAGGTTGTAGAAGGAAACGAAGGCTACGACGTTTCCAAGCTGCTGAAGCAGACCGGTGCCGTTGCCTTTGACCCCGGCTTTATGAACACCGCAGCAACCACCTCCGCGATCACCTACATCGACGGCGACGCCGGTGTCCTGCGGTACCGCGGCTACCCGATCGAGCAGCTCGCCCAGCACTCAAGCTTCCTGGAAGTTTCCTACCTGCTGATCTACGGCAACCTGCCGACCGCCACGGAGCTGGAAGCCTTCGACCAGCGGATCCGCCACCACACCCTGCTGCACGAAGAGCTCAAGGGCTTCTTCAGCGGTTTCCCGCGCGACGCCCACCCGATGCCGGTGCTGTCCTCGGCCGTGTCCGCACTGTCCACGTTCTACCAGGACTCGCTGGATCCGTTCAACGCCGAGCAGGTGGAAGTTTCCACCTACCGGCTGCTGGCCAAGATGCCGGTCATCGCCGCGTACGCCCTGAAGAAGAGCATCGGCCAGCCCATGCTCTACCCGGATAACTCCCACAACCTCGTGGAGAACTTCCTGCGCCTGAGCTTCGGCCTCCCGGCCGAGCAGTACGAGGTGGACCCGGTCGTCGCCAAGGCACTGGACCTGCTCCTGATCCTGCACGCCGACCACGAGCAGAACTGCTCGACCTCCACGGTCCGGCTGGTTGGCTCCTCCAACGCGAACCTCTTCGCCTCCGTGTCCGCCGGCATCAACGCCCTCTTCGGCCCCGCCCACGGCGGCGCCAACGAGGCCGTGCTGAAGATGCTGCGCCAGATCCAGGCCGACGGCACCAAGCCCGAGGACTACATGGAGAAGGTCAAGAACAAGGAGGACGGCGTCCGGCTCATGGGCTTCGGGCACCGCGTCTACAAGAATTACGACCCGCGCGCCAAGATCGTCAAGGCCACGGCCCACGAGATCCTCACGAAGCTCGGCGGCCACGACGAACTCCTGGAGATCGCCCTGCGCCTCGAAGAGAAGGCCCTGAACGATGACTACTTCATCCAGCGCAAGCTCTACCCGAACGTGGACTTCTACACCGGCCTGATCTACAAGGCGATGGGCTTCCCGGAGAAGATGTTCACCGTGCTCTTCGCGATCGGCCGCCTGCCGGGCTGGATCGCGCAGTGGCGCGAGATGATCAACGACCCGAACACCAAGATCGGCCGCCCGCGGCAGCTCTACATCGGCGAGCCGGAGCGCAACTACCCTTCCGTGTAGTCCTTAGTAGACAAAAGCAGCAACAAGAGTACGACGCCGGCCGCTCACCCCACGGGGTGCGCGGCCGGTGTCGTTGTCACTCGGGTCCCGCACCGGGGCAGGCTGACCGACCATCCCGCACCCGGACGGGGCCGGACCACCGCGCGGCCGTCGGACTGCCGACGGTGTGGCCCGCAGCCGTTCGCGCACATCCGTGCTAAAAAAGACGAATGCCCAAATTTGTCGACGCCGCTTTGCGGCGCCAAGAAGTGGTCGAAGCGGTTTTCCGGATCGTCGCAGCAGACGGGCTCGAAAGGGCCTCGCTCCGCGAAGTCGCGGACGAGGCCGAACTGGCGGTCGGATCGGTCCGGCACTACTTCGCCAGCAGCGACGAGCTCCTGGCCCACTCCTTCGGGGTCGTCGTGGACCGGATCGTCCGCCGGCTGGCGGCAGCCGATGAGCGCCTCGCGGAGTCGCAGCCCGGCACTCCGCAGCACCACGAGGGTGTATTAACCCTGCTGGGTGAGTTTCTTCCGCTGGATGAGGAGCGCGCCGTCGACGCCTGCGTCTGGATGGCGTTCAAGGCCGCGGCCAGGACCAAGCCGTTCCTCGCCCCGGAAGCGGACCGGAGCCACCGCGCCGTGGCCGCGATCGTCGGGCGGCTCGTGATGGAACTGTCCGCCGGCGCCGGGGCCGGCACGTCCGGAGCCGGGGCCAACGCGGCCGGGAACGACGCGGCTGAGCCCGACCCGGCGGCGGAGCAGCAGCGCCTCGTCACCGAAGCGGAACGGCTCCTGGCCACCCTGGACGGGCTCACCCTGCACGCCCTGCTGCAGCCCGAGTGGATGACCGCGCAGATGTGCAGCGACGTGTTGGAATCCCACCTCAACGGGCTGGGCAGCTACGCTGGCAGACATTAACGTGCGTTAACTTGGGGAATACACTGGAAACGTACGTCTTGCCAAGGAGGCAGTTGGATGCACCACACAGGCGGGCCGGGCTGGCGGATCACCATGGACACTTCGGGTCCGATGCTCATTGCACTGTACGTTCGCGACGCCGCCGGCCTGGACACCGCGGGGCACCCGGCACTCTGTCACGCGGCACCGAAGATCCGGCCCGCGGACCACACGCACCTCATTGCGGAGGTAGGCGGAATCAGTGCGCTCAAGACGGAGTGGGAAGCCTGGTGGGAGCAGCTCCTCAAGGCCCATCCCGAGATGTCGCCGGAACTGGGCCCGCCCGGCTTCCGCGCCTTCAGTAATTCCCCGGCCCTCCGGCGTGTGCTGCAGGCGCATTTCGGTGCGGCGCTGTCCTGGGCGCGGGAACGCCGCAGTGAGTACCTGGCCCTGGAGGCCGAACGTGAGGCCGCCGGCGGGGTGCAGCTGCTGCAGGACATGGTGGAGGACCGGCTGCTGGAGGTGGGCCGGGCCGCCAATGATTTCAACCTGACCATCATCGAGCTGCCGCTGGCCGAGCCGCGGGCCTGGTACCTGGAGCCGGACAAGATCATCATGAGCTCGGATCTGCTGTCCCAGCCGGAACTGTTCCGGAGCTATGTGCAGCCGGTAGTGGACCTGCTGGTCTGAGTCCGCACGGACCGCACGCACGGACCACACCAGGGGACCGCATGCACGGACCGCCGCACGGACGCACCTGCGGACGTGCCGCTACTGCGTCGGCGCCTCCGCGACAGTGACCCTGACCTGTCCCGCCGGGACCTCGGAGGCCTGCCAGCCGTTGCGGTCCTGCCGCGTCCAGCTGCGCCCCTCCGTCTGGACTTCCGTGATGGAGAGGGCCTTGGCGTTGGCAACCGCCCACTGGGCCACGGCCCACGCACGGTCACCCTCGGCCTCCAGGACGAGGGTGCGGCCCTCCGTGGATGCCGGGACCGCACCAAAGTCGGAGGTAAGGCGTTCCTGCACGGCCGCCGGGTCGCCGGCTGCGTCGGGGTCGCGCAGCGTGCAGTCGAGGCCCGCGGCGGTCTGTCCGGTCAGCGACGACGCAAAGGCGCGGGCCATCGCCTCGTGCTGGGCGTAGGCGTCCGGGTAGGCGGAACGCTGGACCCGCTGTGCGGCATCGGTGATTTCCAGCGTCTGGTAGCCCGGGACCTTCACCAGGGCATCGTAGAAGGCGTTGCTCGCGTGGTGCGGGTCCATCACCTGTTCCGTGGTGCCCCAGCCCTGCGAGGGGCGCTGCTGGAAGAGCCCGCGGGAGTCAGGGCCGGCCTGGTCACCGTGGCCGATGTTCCGGATCTTGGACTCCTGCATGGCCGTGGCCAGCGCGATGCTGGCGGCCCGGGCCGGGAGCCCGCGGCGGACGGCAACAGCCGTGATGAGACCGGCATTGGCCGCCTGGTCGGTGGCAAGCTGGGCAGTGCCGCCGCCCGCGGCCGTGCAGCGTTCGGTGATGAGGACTTCCGAGCGCTGGACGAACGCCAGGGCCGTGTACACCGCGCCCGCCACCAGGACCAGGGTCAGCAGCAGCACAACCCAACGGCGCAAGCTGCCTCTGCGTGCCACGAAAACTACTCCCTCAGGCCCGTCCGGGGCCGGTTCATCTGCTAACGGTTGGCTTTCCGCACCCAACCTTAGTTGGCGTGCAGGGCCTCGTTGAGTTCGACGGTCTGGCCCTTGCGCGGCAGGACCTCCACCTCGCCGGTGGAGGAGTTGCGGCGGAAGAGCAGGTTCGGGACGCCGGAGAGTTCCACGGCCTTGACGATCTGGCTGGTGTCCTCGCCGTCGGCGTCTTTGGCCCCGACCACACGGATGCGGGTTCCGGCCGTGACGTACAGGCCGGCCTCGACGACGGAGTCGTCGCCGATGCTGATGCCCACGCCGGAGTTGGCGCCCAGCAGGACCCGCTCGCCCAGGGAGATCTTTTCCTTGCCGCCGCCGGACAGGGTCCCCATGATCGAGGCGCCGCCGCCGACGTCGGACCCGTCACCGGCGACCACACCCGCGGAGATACGGCCTTCCACCATGGACGTGCCCAGGGTGCCGGCGTTGAAGTTCACGAAGCCCTCGTGCATGACCGTGGTGCCCTCGGCCAGGTGCGCGCCGAGGCGGACCCGGTCGGCGTCGGCGATGCGCACGCCGGAGGGGATGACGTAGTCGACCATGCGCGGGAACTTGTCCACACCGTAGACCGTGACGGCGCCGCGCTTGCGCAGCCGGGCGCGGGTCAGTTCGAAGCCCTCGACGGCGGCGGGCCCGAAGTTGGTCCACACGACGTTGGGGAGCTTGCCGAAGATGCCGTCGAGGTTGATGCTGTTCGGCTGAACCAGGCGGTGCGAGAGCAGGTGCAGGCGCAGGTAGGCGTCGGCGGTGTCGGCCGGGGCCTCGTCGAGGTGGATCTGGGCGAACACGACCTTCTGCTCGGTGCCGCGGTCGGCGTCGGCGCCGGTCGCGGCGATGTCGAGCAGCGACTGGTCCGCGTTCGCGACGTCGCGGAGGCTCTCCGTTGCGGTGCCGAGGGCCGGTGCCGGGAACCAGACGTCCAGCACGGTGGCGTCACCCTTGCCGGTGGCGATCGTGGCGACGCCGTAGCCATAGGCGGAGCGGGCGTCTGCGGGCACAGCGGAAGAAGCGGTTTCAGTCATGCCCCCAAGTCTATAGACGGCGCCCGCCGTCCCTGAAACCGGTGACAGCCCGGAGCGGCGCCGGGGGAGCGCAGCGGATAAAGTGGGACGGTGACTGCCCCGGACCTGAACTCACGCCCGAACTCCCGCCCCCATGCCGCCGCCCGCCTGGACCTCCGCCAGGACGTGGCGCTGCTGACCGCCAGGCTCATCGACATCTACAGCGTCTCCGGTGCGGAGCAGGAACTGGCCGACGCCGTGGAGCATGCCCTCCGCTCCATCCCGCAGCTGGAGCTGGTCCGCGACGGCGACTCGATCATTGCCCGCACCAACCTCGGCCGCGCCGAACGGGTCATCCTGGCCGGGCACCTGGACACGGTGCCGCTGCCGACCACGGAGGGATCCCTCGGGACCGTCCCGTCCTACTGGCCCTCGGGCTCGCCCGGCGAGGGGATCCTCTACGGCCGCGGTGCCACCGACATGAAGGGCGGTGTCGCGGTGCAGCTGGCGCTGGCCGCCGGGCTGTTCGACGGCGGCGCGGAGCCGGACAAGGACGTCACCTTCGTGTTCTACGACCACGAGGAAGTCGAGGCCGTCAAGAGCGGGCTCGGCCGGCTGGTGCGGAACCACGGCCACCTGCTGGGCGGCGACTTCGCGATCCTGCTCGAACCCACGCACGGGACCGTGGAGGGCGGGTGCAACGGCACCATGCGCTTCGAAGCGACCACGGTCGGCGAAGCCGCGCATTCGGCCCGGGCCTGGATGGGCAGCAACGCGATCCACGCCGCAGCCCCGATCCTGGCCCGGCTCGCGGCCTACGAGCCACGGACCATCACCGTGGACGGCCTCGACTACCGGGAAAGCCTCAACGCCGTGAAGGTCAACGGCGGGACCGCCGGCAACGTCATCCCGGACCGGTGCGTCGTGGAAATCAACTACCGCTTCGCCCCGGACAAGACCCCGGAACAGGCGGAGCAGCATGTCCGGGACCTGCTGGAGGGATTCGACGTCGTCCGCACCGACAGCGCCGCCGGCGCCCGGCCGGGACTCAACCACCCCGCCGCCGCGTCCTTTGTCGCCGCTGTGGGGGCCGCGCCCAAGCCCAAGTACGGCTGGACCGACGTCGCGCGCTTCAGTGAACTGGGCATCCCGGCGGTGAACTTCGGGCCCGGGGACCCGCTGCTGGCGCACAAGGACAACGAACACGTCGAGGCCGAGGCGGTCCGCGAATGCCTCCGGGTCCTGCGGAGCTGGCTCACGGCCTGACTCAGGCAGGACAGCAGCCAATACAGCAGGCAACACAGCAGGCGGTACCGCCGGGAACGCCACAGGCGTTGCAGCCGGCAACACAAAAGGTCCGGAACCCCTCGCGGGATTCCGGACCTTTTGTGCGTGCGGTGCAGCCTTGGTGCGGCGCAGGCTGCGCCGCCGGGGACCTACTTGACCGGGATCTCGGCGACCGGAACGTGGACGACGCCGCCGGCGGCCTTCTTGGAACCGCGCTTCTCGATCCAGATCGCGAGCCGGGAAACGGAGAAGTTGATGGCGATGTAGATGGCCGCCGCCACAAAGAACACCGGGAACAGGTAGTCCGGGCCGAGGAAGTCGGCCATGATCTGCACTTTGCGCAGCAGTTCCTCGTAGGACACGATGTAGCCGAGCGAGGTGTCCTTCAGCAGCACCACGAGCTGCGCCACGAGCGAGGGCAGCATGCGCCGGATCGCCTGGGGCAGTTCGATGCTGCGCCGGGACGCGAAGCTGGTGAGGCCGATCGCGAGGCCGGCTTCACGCTGGCCCTTCGGCAGCGACTGGATGCCGGCGCGGATGATCTCGGCGAAGATCGCCGAGTTGTACAGCACCAGGCCGGCGACGACGGCGGCGAAAGGAGCGGTCGCGAACACCAGCAGCACGAAGAACATCATCAGGACCACGGGCATGCCGCGCAGGAACTCCAGCACGATCCGGGTCGGGATGCGGATCCACGCAACGTCGGAGATGCGCATGAGGCACAGCACGAGCCCCAGCGGGAACGCGATGACGGCGGCGAGCGCCGCGGCGGAGAGTGTGGCGATGATGCCGTTGCCGATCAGCACCCAGACCTCGGGAATCTGGAAGACGGCCCAGCGTTCGGGTTCGAAAATTCCCTGCGCGGCGAGGATGGAGACCGCCCACCAGAGCAGCCCGGCAATCGCGACGGCTCCGACGATGGAGCCGATCAGGGAGACGCGGCGGGCCTTGGGGCCGGGGACGTCGTAAAGGACCGAAGTCATCGGGCGATCGCCACCTTTCGTTCAACCAGGTTGGCGAGGTAGCCAAGGGGGACGGTGATCAGCAGGTAGAAGAACGCGACGCCGACGAGGACCCACAGCACGGCGTCGCCGTGGGCGTTGGCGAGCTGACGGCCGTAGCCGAAGAGTTCCAGGACGTAGAAGGCGCCGGCCACCGAGGAGTTCTTCACCAGGGCAATGAGGATGTTGATCAAGGGCGGGATCACCGTGCGCAGCGCCTGCGGCAGGATGATCAGGGTGAGGACCTGGCTGAACTTCATGCCGATGCTGCGGGCGGCCTCGGCCTGGCCCACGGGGACGCTGTTGACGCCGGAGCGCACGGCTTCGGCGATGAAGGCCGAGGTGTAGGCGCTCAGGGCGATGATGGCGGCGACCTCGAACTGCTGGAACGTCACCCCAAGCCGGGGAAGGACCACGGCGGCGAAGAAGAACGCGATGGTCAGCGGGGTGTTCCGGACGATCTCCACGTACGTCATGCTGAAGCCGCGCAGGGCGGCGATGGGCGAGACACGGGCTGCTGCGAGCAGGGTGCCGAAAATCAGTGCGAAGATCCCCGAGACCACGGACAGGAAGAGGGTTCTGAGAAAACCGTCCACATATGCGGGAAGGTTTTCAATGATGACGTCCATAGGTTCCTTAGGCTGCCTTGCGGGAAGTGGAGCGGGAGACGGAAATGGCGGTTACCGGGGCCGCGTCGGGCGCGTACCCCGGCAACCGCCACACCTGGCTAGTAGCGGTCGATCGTGGGAAGGGCGGGAGCGGTCTTGATGACAGTTCCGGCGGTGTCTTCCCAGGCCTTCTTGTAGGAACCGTCCTTATCGAAGGCTTCCAGCTGGTCATTGATCCACATGCGGAAGGCGGTGTCGTCCTTCTTCAGGCCGATGCCGTAGGGCTCCTTGGTGAAGGTCTGGTCCGAGGCCAGCTTGAAGGCGTCCGGCTCCTTGGCCACGAAACCGGCAAGGATGACGTTGTCGGTGGTGATCGCTTCGACCTGCTTGTTGCGCAGCGGCTCGAGGCAGGCGGAGTAGGTGGCAGCCGGGACGAGGACTGCTCCGTACTTCTCGACGATCGTGGCGGCCGGGGTGGAACCGGTCACGGAGCAGACGTTCTTGCCCTTGACGTCTTCGGGCTTGGTGATGGACGTGTTGTCCTTGTTGACCATCAGTGCCTGGCCGGCCTCGTAGTACGGGCCGGCGAAGTCGACTTCGGTCTTGCGCTTGTCGTTGATCGTGTAGGTGGCGACGATGAGGTCGACCCTGCCCTGCTTGATGAACTGCTCGCGGTTGGCGGAGACCGTCTCGACCCACTCGATCTTGTCGGCGGCGATGCCCAGCTTGGCGGCGATCAGCTTGCCGATTTCGACGTCGAACCCGATGGGCTTGCCGTCGAGGCCCTTCTGGCCGAACAGGGGCTGGTCGAACTTGGTGCCGATGATGATCTTGTCGGCGGATGACAGCTTGGCCATGGTTGAATCGGCAGCGAAGCTCGGCTTCTCGGCCACGGGCGGGTTGGAAGAGGAGGTGCTGCCGCCGCAGGCGCTCAGGCTGAGGGCCAGAGCCGCGGACGCGGCAACCAGAAGGGATTTCCTTCGGGTCAAAAATGCCATCATGACGTACCTTTCATTGGACGGCCGCCTTGCGGCGGCCAGGGTGCGAACTCGGAGGGAACTCAGTGGGTCAGCAGCTTGGAGAGGAAGTCTTTGGCGCGGCTGCTCTTGGGGTTGGTGAAGAACTCTTCGGGAGTGGAGTCCTCGACGATCTGGCCGCCGTCCATGAACACCACGCGGTGCGCGGCCTTGCGGGCGAAGCCCATCTCGTGGGTGACCACGATCATGGTCATGCCCTCCTTGGCCAGCTGGATCATGACGTCGAGGACCTCGTTGATCATTTCCGGGTCCAGGGCGGAGGTCGGCTCATCGAAGAGCATGACCTTCGGCTTCATGGCGAGGGCGCGGGCGATCGCGACGCGCTGCTGCTGGCCGCCGGAGAGCTGGGCCGGAAGTTTCGGCGCCTGGTGCCCGACGCCGACGCGCTCCAGCAGGGCCATCGCGTCCTTGTCGGCCTCGGCCTTGGAGAGGCCCTTGACCTTGATCGGGCCGAGCGTGACGTTTTCAAGAATCGTCTTGTGGGCGAAGAGGTTGAAGGACTGGAAGACCATCCCGACGTCGGCGCGCAGCTTGGCGAGTTCCTTGCCCTCGGCGGGCAGTACCTTGCCATCGATCTTGATCACGCCGTCGTCGATGGTCTCGAGGCGGTTGATGGCACGGCACAGCGTTGACTTGCCGGAACCCGACGGTCCGATGACGACAACAACCTCGCCCTTGCGGACATCCAGGTTGATGTCCTTCAGGACGTGCAACTCGCCGTAGTGCTTATTGACGGCATTCAGGGAGACGAGGGCATCGCCGGGCACTTGAGTAGTCATAAGAAGAATCTAGCGAACATCCGCAGATTATGACCGCAATCACTCCCACTTCCTACAGATCGTGATTCAAGAGATACCTGCAGGTCAGCCTGCCAGCGGCGTCCTCGGGTAGCCTGTGGAGCCGGCCGGGCATCCTGCGCCGCCGCCCGCACGTCCGGGCCGTGCCGGACCGGCGCCGGCGGGGAACCGCGCTAACCTGTGGACATGAGTACCGATCCGCAGCAAGAGGGGCCCCCGGCCGCCGCCGGAAAATCCGCCGGAAAATCCGCCGGAAATCAAGCCGGCAAAACAGCCGGTAAAACAGCCGGGGAGACAGCCAAACAGGCCGCCGCAAAGACCGCCGGCGAAACCCGCGACATTCCGGCCCCGGCCGGGATCAGGCACAAGGGCCCGCTGGAGCTGCGGCGCAAAGCCGCCAAGGTCACGATGTCCGACCGGACCCTGCTGGACACGAAGGGACCCGGACAGTTCGTCCACACTGACCCGTGGCGCGTCCTCAGGATCCAAAGCGAGTTCGTGGAAGGGTTCGGCGCGTTGGCCGACCTGGGCCCGGCGGTCAGCGTCTTCGGCTCGGCACGGACCGTGCCCGGCAGCCTGAACTATGAACTCGCCGTCGAGGTGGGGCGCCAGCTGGCCGAAGCCGGGCTGGCAGTGATCACCGGCGGAGGACCCGGCTCGATGGAGGCTGCCAACAAGGGCGCCGTGCAGGGCAACGGGGTGTCCGTGGGGCTCGGCATCGAGCTGCCCTTCGAACAGGGGATGAACCAGTGGGTGGACCTGGGCATCAACTTCCGCTACTTCTTCGCCCGCAAGACCATGTTCGTGAAGTACGCCCAGGGGTTCATCGTGCTGCCGGGCGGCCTCGGCACGCTGGACGAACTCTTCGAAGCGATGGTGCTGGTCCAGACCCGGAAGGTCACCTCCTTCCCGATTGTCCTGATCGGAACAGCGTTCTGGAGTCCCATGGTGGAGTGGATCCAGAACACGCTGGTGGCCGAGGGAATGATGTCCGAGGAGGACCTGGACCTGCTGCAGGTCGTCGATGATCCGGCGCTCGCCGTGGAGCTCGTGGTGGAAGGTGCCGCCCGGCACCGGAACCCCAACGGCACCGGCGCCGGGAACGGGAACGGCACCGGACCCGCCGGCGGCACGCGGGGCTGACGGGCCACCCGCCGGACCCGCCGGCGTCTGGCACGATGGGGGAGTGAGCTTCTTCCTGATCTTCGTGGCGATTGCGCTCGTCGGCGCCGCTTTCCTCCTCGGCACCGGCCGGGCATCGAGGTTCTTCCGCGGCCGCCGCGGGACGGACGCCGGTGAGCTGCGGGCCCTGGATGACGGCTTCGACCAGCCGGTCGCCAACCTCCCGCCGGTGCTGCTGCCCGCCGAGGCGGAGCCGGCCGACGTCGACCGTCTCCGGTTCGCCATTGGCCTGCGGGGCTACCGGATGGATCAGGTGGACCAGGTGCTGGACGAGCTCCGGGACCAGCTCGCCACGAAGGACCGGAAAATCGCGGACCTCGGGGCCGAACTGGGGCGGCGCCGGCGGCAGGGACCGGAGCGGGCCCCGTGAGCAGCGACCCGCCAAAGGGGCACCTGCCGGCGGCAGTGCAGCCGCACCGCCGCGAGGAACCGGCAGACGGAACGCGCAGCTCCGGGCTGCGGGACCTGACTGCCGCGGCCCGGGGCAGCGTCGCAGCTGCGGCGGGCCGGGCGGCGCACTGGCCCTGGTGGGTCCAGGTGGGCGGCCTCTATGTCGCCGCCCGGTTCGTCAGTGCCTGCATTTTCATGGCCGCGGCCCTGCACCAGGGCGTGAACCCCTGGTTTCCCGCGAAGCCGGACTACTGGTCCTTTGTCAACATCTGGGATGCCCGCTGGTACGGCGAGATCCTCCTGAACGGCTACCCTGACGTCCTTCCGACCGACGGGGCCGGGAACGTCCAGGAGAACGCCTGGGCGTTCTATGCGCTCTTTCCTGTGCTGGGCCGCGTGGTCGCAGGGGTGACCGGACTGCACCCGGCGTTCAGCCTGACGCTGATCGCCATGGTGTGCGGGCTGGGCGCGGCACTGGTCATCTACCGACTGTTCCGGCACAAGGCATCGCACCGGACGGCGCTCTGGGGAACGGTGTTCGTTGCCACCTTTCCGGTGTCCCCGGTGCTCCAGGTGCCCTACGCCGAGTCGCTGAACCTGCTCCTGCTGGCTTCTGCCCTGCTGTTGGTGGTGACACGCCGCTACCTGTGGGCCCTGCCCGTCGTCGTTCTGATGTGCCTGTCCCGGCCGACCGGCGTGCCGTTCGCGGCGATGGCGGGGCTGCTGTTCCTTTTCCGGGGGTGGCAGTCCTACTCGGCGTTCCGCCGCCCGGCACGCGGGGATGACCCGGACCCGGCGGGCGGCGGGCAGCCGGGCGTCGTGCCGCACACCGTCGTGCCGCACACCGGCACCCAGCTCTGGTCCCTCGCCGGACTGACGGCGGTCAGCGGACTGGGGGCCCTGATGTGGCCGGGGATCGCCTGGGCAGTGACCGGAGACATCGAGGCCTACACCAAGACCGAAACCGTCTGGCGCGGCCACGACCTCGTGCCGTTCAAGCCCTGGTTCGACACCGGCATCCTGCTCTTCGGGCCGGTGCTGGGGGTGCTGGCGCCGTTCGTTTTCGTCGCACTGTTCGCCTTGCTCCTGATGAGCCGTCCGGTGCGGGCGCTGGGCACGGAACTGCGGCTGTGGTGCGCCTGCTACATGGGCTACCTGCTGCTTTTCCTGCACCCGCAGACGAGCACTTTCCGGATGCTGCTTCCGCTGTTCCCGCTGGCACTCGCCGCGGCCCTCATCTCCCGGTCCCGCGCGTACCGCGTCACCGTGGTGGTCATGTTCGTGCTGCTGCAGATTGTCTGGATCGTCTGGCTGTGGGCCTGGGCTCCGCTGCCCGGCGGTGGGGACTATCCGCCGTGACCCACGGCACCTTTGGCGGCCGCCGACGCGAGCACGACGCGGCGCGTCGGAAAGTCCAACGATTAGCTACAGCCGCGTTGTTACGCGATAATAGTTGGTAAGCAAGGACAAGAAGCAAACTGAGTATGTGGCCCTGATGGCACCCATCATGGCCGCCGGGCAGCTTGATTGACTAAGCGGACGCAGCCCGGCCGGGCTGGTATGTCACTGGACTAATGGAGGGGATATTCCTTATGGCGGCAATGAAACCACGCACCGGCGACGGCCCGATGGAAGTTACCAAAGAAGGACGAAGCTTGATCATGCGTGTTCCGCTCGAAGGCGGCGGACGGCTCGTGGTCGAACTCAATTCCGCCGAAGCTGCCAACCTGAAGGAATGCCTCGTCGGCGTTACCGAATAGCGTCAATGAACACTTGACAGCGGGCGGGGCCCGCAGCCGGATGGCTGCGGACCCCGCCCGCTTTTTGCTGTCCTGCGGCGGAGTTGCCCGCCGCCCTCGACCGTCAGTTACCGACGGCTACTTTTGGACAGCTACTTTTTGACGGCGACCAACAGGCCGTCGCCGGTGGGCAGCATGGCCGACGCGAGGCGGTCGTCGTCGCGGATGGCCCTGCCCACCTGGCGCAGGATCACGGTGGTGGCGTCCCGTGCGGCCGGGTTGGCGACGCGGTCCTTGTCCAGCGCATCGTTGACGATCAGCAGGCCGCCGGACTTGAGCAGGCGGATGGCCTGCTCCACGTAGCCGGGGTAGTTCGGCTTGTCGGCGTCGATGAAGACCAGATCGTAGGCGGCGTCTGTCAGCCGGGGAAGGACGTCGCGGGCCCGACCGGAAATGGTCCGCGTGCGGTTGGCCGGGCTGCCGGCTTCCTGGAACGCTTCCCGTGCGGCTTTGAGGTGTTCGACGTCGACGTCGATAGTGGTCAGTACGGCCTGCGGACCCAGGCCGCGCAGGATGCAGACGCCGGAGACGCCCGCGCCGGTGCCGATTTCAACAGCGGTCTGGGCCTTGGAGGCGGCGGCCAGGACGGTCAGGACGGCCCCGACGCCCGGGCCGACGGGGGTGACGCCCAGTTCGAAGGACCGTTCGCGCGCGTGCAACAGGACCTCATCCTCGGCAGGCAGATCTTCTGCGTAGGACCAGCTCGTGGACTTATCGGCGCTCATGGATTTCGCTTTCTGGGCGGGAGGGGGGTTGTTCCCTCCAGCGTACTGTGTCAGGTGGTACCCGGCCGGGAGGCGCCCCCGCTGCGGCGGTCACACTGCGGCCCCGGCGGCCGGTTTCTGCCGTGGGCGGAAGGACCGCCAGCGTCAGGAAATTCCCAGCTTGATTTGAAATGATGGTTATCCGCTCATCCGCGAGGTGATCGGCGCCGAATCAAGGATGCAGGTGCTTGCAGCCGCAAGCACCGTCCACGGCGTAAGCACCATCCACGAGGGGAGCGGACAATGTCGATAGCGGCAGCTGTCCCTGCAACTGAAGAGTCCCAGCCCGCGGCAGAGGCCGAGTGGGTCCGGCCCACCTGGGAGGAAGTGGTGACCAACCACTCCGCAAAGGTGTACCGCCTCGCGTACCGGCTCACCGGCAACAAGTACGACGCCGAGGACCTCACCCAGGAAGTGTTTGTCCGCGTCTTCCGTTCGCTGGAGAACTTCAAGCCGGGAACGCTCGACGGGTGGCTGCACCGGATCACGACCAATCTCTTTTTGGACCAGGCGCGACGCAAGAGCCGCATCCGCTTCGACGCCCTGGCCGACGACGCCGAATCCCGTTTGCCCGGACGCGAGCCCGGCCCCGAGCAGAGCTTCGAGTTCAACAATCTGGACATTGACGTGCAGGCCGCGCTGGAGGAACTTCCCCCGGATTTCCGCGCCGCCGTCGTCCTCTGCGACCTGGAAGGCCTGTCCTACGATGAGGTCGCCGAGGCGCTGGACATCAAGCTCGGCACGGTCCGCTCCAGGATCCACCGCGGCCGGACCATGCTGCGGGAGAAGCTTGCACACCGCGACCCGCGGCCGCAGACCGCCAAGGCCTCGCTGAAGCCGCGGCTGAAGATGCCGCGCATCGCCGGTCTCCTCTGACCCGAGCAATGCGTCTGCTGAAACGACTGCTCCGGGGCCCGCACGAACGGCAGCCCCGGCACTTGGACTCATGCGCGGAATGCCGGCTCCAGCAGCGCCGGGAACGCCAGTACCTGGAGCGGCTGCGCAGCGCCGACGTGCCCGTGGCCAGCAATGACCTCACCGCACGGCTGCTCGAACGCACCGCGGACCTGGCCCGCCACGAACCGCCGGGCGCCCCGCCGGCGGCCCGCGGATTCCGTCCCGCCCGCGGTTTCCGGCCTGCCCTTCGGGCCGCGGTGCTCGTCGCCGGGACCGCGGCAGCCGCCACCGCGTTGCTCGGCGGATCGGCCTACCTGATGGGCGGGGACCGCGCCCCGACGTCCGCCGGCGCATCCGCCCCCGTCTTCCTGCAGCGCGACCTTGCCGCCTCGGGGGCTGCTGCCGCCGTCGAGGCCGGGCCCGGGGCGCCGACGGGGTGGAGCCTCACCGGCGAACCCGATTTCACCCCGGCCGGAGCACTCACGGACGACCAGCTCGCGTCCCTGCGCTCCGCGGGCTGGACCTGCCCCGAACTGCGCGAACTCGGCTACCACCTCGTCTGGGCCAGGGCCGGGGTGCTCGCCGGCGGCGACATCCTGGAACTGCGCCTCACCGACGGCCGGAGTTTCGCCACCGTCCTGGAACAGCACAGCGTCGCACCGGGCAGCAGCGACACCCAGGAGCGTGACGCCCGGGACCGTGACGCCCGGGACCGTGACGCCCAGGAGAGCGGCGTGCGCGGGCAGACCGGCAGCCCGGGCGCCGGGCCGCAAACCGCCCCGCCGGCACCGATGAACGTGCTCACGGGCCGCCCGGCGACGTCGGACGGCTTCACCGCCGCAGCGGTCCCGGCAGTGACCGGCGCGGCGGGCGACGGGGCAGGGGCTGGCCGCGGGACGCTGTGGGTCCACCGTGCCGCACCCTTCGCCGCGATCTACCAGGCGGGCGACGTCACCTTCACCTACGTCTCGGACCGCCCGGCCGAGCAGGCCGACGACGGCGTGGCGGCCCTCGTGCGGGCCCGTGCCGCGGCAGCGGATCCGGCTGGCAGCGGGGCACAGGGGCAGGTCGAAACCGTCGACGGCGCCGGGGACAATTTCGCCGCGCGGCTGGAGCGCGGCCTCGGCAGGATCATGGAGCTGCTGGCCCCGTGACCGGCCGATGCCGGGCCGAGGTGAGAGCTCGCGCCCATGGGCTGCACCGTAATGGGCACGAAATCTCACCTCGGCGGCGGCACCAGCTGCGGGGGCACGCGCCGTGTGTCACGGCCGAATCGTCCCAGCCCCGATTGAGAGGGTAATCTTCCTACAGTGCTTGGAATCAACGGACCGGAGTTTGTACTTCTGCTGATCATCGGCCTTCTGGTGATTGGTCCCAGCAGGCTGCCCGAATACACCCAGAAACTTGCCAACATCGTCAAGGAAGTCCGCCGGATGGCGTCGGGCGCGCGGGAGCAGATCAAGGAAGAAGTCGGCATCGATATCGATGACGTCGACTGGAAGAAGTACGACCCCCGGCAGTACGATCCCCGCCGGATCATCAAGGAAGCGCTGCTGGAGGATGACACCAAGCCGGTCAGCGCCGGTGCCCCGGCGGTAGCCACCGTGGCGGCAGCCGCGGCGGCCGCGGCCCGCCCGCCGGCCCGGATTGTCGAGCGGCTCCCGGACGGCGAGCCGGCGCCCTTCGATTCCGAAGCGACCTAACGAGGCTGCAGGCCCAGCGGCTTTCCCCTGAGCCCGCGCGGGACTGAGGCAAGCCTCCCGGCGATGTCCAGCAGTGCTACGGCCGCCGGCGTTTCCGGACGTCCCAGCACCAGGGGAATCCCGGCGTCGCCGCCCTCCCGCAGCAGGATGTCCATCGGGATCTGTCCCAGCAGCGGAACGTCCGTGCCCACCGTGGCGGACAGCCGCTCGGCGAGCACAGCGCCGCCGCCGCTTCCGAACAGCTCCATCCGGCCGCCGTCGGGCAATTCCAGGTACGACATGTTTTCCACGACGCCGGCGACGCTCTGGCCGGTCTGGGTCGCGATGGCGCCCGCCCGCTCCGCCACGTCCGCGGCGGCAGCCTGGGGGGTGGTCACGACGAGGATCTGGGCCTTGGGCAGCAGCTGGGCCACGGAGATGGCGATGTCGCCGGTACCGGGCGGAAGGTCCAGGAACAGCGCGTCGAGATCGCCGAAGTAGACGTCGGTGAGGAACTGCTCCAGGGCGCGGTGCAACATGGGGCCGCGCCACGCGACCGGCTGGTTGCCGGTGACGAACATGCCGATCGAGATGACTTTGACCCCGTACGCCACCGGCGGCAGGATCATGTCATCCACGCGGGTGGGGGTCTGGGTGATCCCCATCAGCGCCGGGACGGAGAAGCCGTAGACGTCCGCGTCCACAATCCCCACGCGCAGCCCCTGGGCGGCCAGCGCGCAGGCGAGGTTCACCGTCACGGAGGACTTGCCCACGCCGCCTTTGCCGCTCGCGACGGCGTAGACCTTCGTCAGCGAGCCGGGGTCGTTGAACGGGATCCCGCGCTGCCCGCCGGCGCCGCGCAACTGCTCCTTGAGCGCGTCGCGCTGCGCCTGCGTCATGACCTTCAGGTCGACCTCGACGCCGGTGACCCCGGGCACGGCGGAGAGCGCCGCCTCGCAGTCGGCGGTGATGGTTCCGCGCAGCGGGCAGCCGGCAATCGTCAGCAGCACCGCGACCCGGACCCGGCCGCCGTCGGAAACCTCCACCGCGTCCACCATGCCGAGCTCGGTGATGGGGCGGCGAAGCTCTGGATCGATGACGGTGGCGAGGGCGGCATGCACGGCCCCGTCCAGAGGGGAGGCCGCGGGGATGCCCTGGGTTGTGCTGTCCTGGCTGGGGTTCATGCGGTGACGGCTCAGTTCTCGGGGGAAGCGGGGTGCGCGGGTGCGCCGGCGTTGTCCGGCCCGGCACCCTGGAGGGTGTCCGGCCCGGCACCCTGAAGGGTGTCCGGCGCCAGAGTGTCCGGCCCGGTGCCGGGTTTCCTGGCGGATTTGCGGTCGTTCCTGTCGGACTTGATCCGGGGCATTTGCTGGGTCCGGGGGCTGCGCTGCTTGTCGCGGCGGTCCTTCAGCTTGTCCTTGACCTTGTCCCGCGGCGTCTCGTGGACGCCGGCCGAAGGATCGTGGGTGCGCAGTTCCTCCTGCGCTTCCAGCATGTCCTCAAGCAGGCTGCGCAGTTCGGTCCGGACGTAGTCGCGGGTGGCGACTTCGCGCAGGGCGATCCGCAGCGAAGCGAGCTCCCGGGTCAGGTATTCGGTGTCGGAGAGGTTGCGTTCCGCGCGCTGGCGGTCCTGCTGGAGGGAGACGCGGTCGCGGTCGTCCTGCCGGTTCTGGGCCAGGAGCAGCAGCGGCGCGGCGTAGGAGGCCTGCAGCGAGAGCATCAGGGTCAGCAGGGTGAAGCCGAGCGCCCGGGAATCGAACTGCCACTCCACCGGGGCGAAGGTGTTCCAGACGAGCCAGAGGAGGACAAACACGGTCATGTAGACCAGGAACTGCGGCGTGCCCATGAAGCGGGCAAAGCCTTCCGTGGTCTGGCCGAAGGCGTCCGGGTTGGGTGAAAACTTCGGCAGGATCCGCTGGCGGCCGCTCAGGGGTGTATCGAGGCTTCCCTTGGCCGATTTGCTGCCCGGCCGGACGTGGGGGTTCCGTGGTGTGCTGTTATCAGCCAATGCGGCCTCCAAGCTTCCTTATCGGGACATCGTCCTCGTGGGCGCGCCAGTCATCGGGCAGCAGATGATCCAGCACATCGTCAACAGTCACCGCCCCCACAAGCCGACCGTCGCTGTTGACGACGGGGAGCGAGTTGAGGTTGTAGGTCGCCAGCGTGCGGGCGACCTCGCTGATGTGGGCCTGGTCCGACACCGGCTCCAGGGTCTTGTCCACCAGGTTGCCCAGCGGCTCGGGCGGCGGGAAGCGCAGCAGCTGCTGGATGTGGACGACGCCGAGGAACCGGCCTGTCGGCGTCTCCAGCGGCGGCCGGGCAATGAAGATCGACGACGCCAGGGCGGGGGAGAGCTCTTCCCGGCGGACATGGGCCAGGGCCTCGGCGACGGTGGCTTCCGGGGGCAGGATGACCGGGACCGGGGTCATCAGGCCGCCGGCGGTGTCCTCGTCGTATTCGAGCAGCCTGCGGACGTCTTCGGCGCCCTCGGGTTCCATCAGCTGGAGCAGTTGTTCGGCCTGGGCGCTGGGCAGTTCCGCGAGGAGGTCGGCGGCGTCGTCCGGGTCCATTTCCTCCAGCACGTCCGCGGCACGGTTCACGTCGAGGGCGGAGAGAATCTCCACCTGGTCGTCTTCGGGCATCTCCTGCAGGACGTCGGCGAGGCGTTCGTCCTGCAGTTCGCTGGCGACCTCGAAGCGGCGCTTGTCGCTCATCTCGTGCAGGGCTTCGGCGAAGTCCGCAGGATTGAGGTCCTCGTGGGTCGCGACGAACTGGGTGGCGGCCTGGGGTTCGGTGCGCGCGTCCGGGTGCGCGTCGGCCCAGTCGATAATCAGGGTCTCGTTGCGCCGCAACCGGCTCAGCGGGGAGAGGGAATGGCCGCGGCGGACAAAGAGCTTGCTGACAAACCAGTCACCGGAGCGGTGCTTGTCCATCGCAATGTCCTCGATCGTGGCGTCCCCGCTGCCGTCGGCGAGCGTGACACGGCGGTCGAACATCTCGGCCACGACGAGGGTTTCCGCGCCGCGCTGTTCGAAGCGCCGCAGGTTCACCAGCCCGGTGCAGATGATCTGGGTCTGGTCGATCGAGGTGATCCGGGTCATCGGCACGAAAACGCGCTTCTTCCCGGGAACCTCGACGACGATGCCCACCACGTGCGGGGCGCCCCGGGTTCCGCGGGAGAGCACGACGACGTCGCGCAGCCGGCCCAGACGGTCACCCAGTGGGTCAAAGACGTCCAGTCCGAGGAGGCGCGCGACAAACACCCGCGAAAGATTTGTGCTCACCTGTACAGGCTACCGAGTCCGCTCTCTTTTAGCTGAATTTACAGCCGGTGCCCAGCCGGATAGGTAAGAATAGGCGTATGTCAAACATTTTTGGTGCTCCCAGGGCTGGCGCCCCCAACGGCCCGGACGAGGCCCGCAGTGTCCCCAAGGGCGACACCGTCGGTTCCTACAATTCCTACCTGGATGCCCAGAAGGCGGTGGACTACCTCGCGGACCAGCAGTTCCCGGTGCAGATGGTCTCGATTGTCGGCAATGACCTGAAGATGGTGGAGCGGGTCACCGGCCGGCTCACCTACCCCCGGGTGGCCCTGTCGGGTGCACTGAGCGGCATGTGGTTCGGCCTGTTCGTGGGCATCATGCTCTCCTTCTTCTCCACCACGCCGGGGTATTTCTCCATCGTGACCTCCGTGCTCATGGGCGCGGCCTTCTTTATGCTGTTCGGCATCGTCACGTATGCCATGCAGAAGGGCAAGCGCGACTTCACATCCACCAGCCAGGTGGTGGCGACGAACTACGACGTCGTGGTCTCCTTCGAGGCGGCGAACGAGGCGCGGCGCCTGCTCCACCAGCTTCCGATGACCCAGCATGACGCCTCGGCGTCCGCCGGATCGGCCGGTTACACCCAGCGCGACTACCAGCACCAGCCGTACCAGCCCGGTCCCGGGCAGGGCGTCCAGCAGCCGGGCCAGCACGGCCACGCCCCGCAGCGCCCCGCGGCCTGGAACGACCCCTACGGCCAGCGCACGCCCGAGGCCGGCGGCCAGCCGGCCGAAGGCCAACAAGCGCCAGCCCAGCAGCCCGGCGGCCAGCCGGCCGAAGGCCAGCAGACAGAGCACGCCCACCAGCCGGCAGAGCCTGCCCATACCGCGGCGGAGACGGAAGAGGCACCCAAGACGCCCGGGTTCGCCTATCCGGACCTGCCGGACGGCCGCCCGCAGTACGGGGTCCGCGTCACCGATACGCCCAAGCAGGGTCCCGACGAGGGCGGTTCGCAGCACTGACCGGCAACGCAGAAGGCCTCCGCCCCGGAGTGATCCGGGCGGAGGCCTTCTGCGTGTCAGCGTCAGCGTCGCAGCTTCAGCGTGTCATGTCAGCGCCAGCGTGGCGTCGCAGCGCCAGCGAAGCCGGGCGGGCGCGGCATTAGACCGCCGGGCCGTCAGCTTCCTGGTAGATTCCCGCCATCCAGGATTCGACGTCGTCGGCCTTGCGGGGCAGGGCCGCACTGAGGTTGACCGGGCCGTCGGCGGTCATGAGGATGTCATCCTCGATGCGGACGCCGATGCCGCGGTATTCCTCCGGGATCGCCAGGTCCTCGTCCTTGAAGTACAGCCCGGGTTCGATCGTGAAGACCATGCCGGGGGTGAGGACACCGTCGAGGTACAGTTCGCGCTTGGCCTGGGCGCAGTCGTGCACGTCGAGGCCGAGGTGGTGGCTGGTGCCGTGCGGCATCCAGCGGCGGTGCTGCTGGCCCTCGGCGCTGATGGCCTCCTCCACGGAGACCGGGAGCAGGCCCCAGGCGGCCAGCCGTTCCGCCAGCACGGTGGTCGCGGCGGTGTGGATGTCGCGGAACCGGGTGCCGGGCTGGGCGGCGGCAAAACCGGCGTCGGCGGCGTCCAGCACAGCCTCGTAGACCTTGCGCTGGATCTCGGAGAAGGTGCCGTTGGCCGGCAGGGTGCGGGTGATGTCCGCGGTGTAGAGCGAATCCGCCTCGACGCCGGCGTCGAGCAGCAGCAGTTCGCCGGCGTTGATCTTGCCGGTGTTCCGGGTCCAGTGCAGCACTGTGGCGTTGTTGCCGGAGGCCGCGATGGTGTCGTAGCCGAGCTCGTTGCCTTCCTCCCGGGCGCGGGCGAAGAACGCGCCCTCGACGACACGCTCGCCGCGCTGGTGGGTGAGCGCCCGCGGCAGGACCTTGACGACCTCCGTGAAGCCCTGCACCGTGGCGGCGACGGCGGTCTTCATCTGCTCGATTTCCCACTCATCCTTGAGCAGGCGCAGTTCGGAGAGGGCCTCGGAGAGCTTCTCGTCGAGCGCGTCCAGGATGCCCATGTCCAGGTTCTCCGGGTCCTTGGCGGTGTTGTAGCGGGCGGTGTCCACGAGGGCGTCGATGTTCTCGTCGACCTTCCGCACCAGCCGGATGGAGATCCCGCCGATTTCGGGGGCACCCACGTTCTTGGTGATGCCCAGTTCGAGTTCGCTGATGTCCGCGGTGTCCAGGCCGAGGAGGGCCTTGAACTGGGCCAGGGTGGGGCGGGCGCCGATCCAGAATTCGCCGGCCCGGGAGTCGGCGTAGAACTGCTCGGTGTCGCGGCCGGCCAGCGGGCGGAAGTACAGCGTCGCGTGGTGGTGGCCGCCGTCGTCGCCCCTGCCTGCCTCCACGGGCTCCAGGATGAGCACGGCATCGGGCTCGTGGTCCAGGCCCAGGCCGGTCAGGTGCGCGAAGCCGGAGTGCGGCCGGAAGCGGTAGTCGCAGTCGTTCGAGCGGACCTTCAGCGGACCGGCCGGAATGACCAGGCGTTCGCCCTTGAACTTCTCTGAGATGGCGCGCCGGCGGGTGGCGGCGTGGCCGGCGACGGCGTCGCGTTCCGGGAGCTGCTCGCTGGACGGGGCCCAGTTGCTGGCCATAAACGCCTTGAAGGCGTCGGAGCTGGGCCGCTGCGAGCGGTTGTTGACGCGCTCATCGAGGGGCTGGGAAGCGGAGACTTGGGTGTTATCTGCATCTTTCACCGTCCCATAGTCTCACCAGCGGAGCGGCTTAGGCCAACAGGCCTGCGGGGTCCATCCCGGGCGCCGCGGGGGGCGATCTACTAGGCTGGTGAGGTGAAGATCGACCTGCATGCCCACTCGAATGTATCCGACGGCACCCAAGCGCCCAGCGCGGTGATGGACTCGGCGGCGGAGGCGGGGCTCGACGTCGTCGCCCTGACCGACCATGACTCCACCGACGGCTGGGCGGAGGCCGCACTCGCTGCGCGCGGGCACGGTGTGGCGCTGGTTCCGGGGATGGAGATTTCTTGCCGGACGATCGAGGGGATCAGCGTGCACCTCCTCAGCTACCTGCACGACCCGGCGCACCCTGGGCTGCTGGAGGAAATCACCAAGGCCAAGGATGCGCGCTTCACGCGGGCCGAGCGGATGGTCAGCCTCCTCGCGGAGGACTATCCGCTGAGCTGGGACGACGTTATCCACCATGTGGCGCCCGGTGCCACCATGGGCCGGCCGCACATCGCCGACGCCCTCGTCGCCGCGGGCGTGGTGGCGGACCGCAGCGAGGCATTCGATTCCATCCTGACCTCGCACTCACGCTACTACGTGCAGCACTACGCCCCGGACCCGGCGTTCGCCGTCGAACTCGTCCGTGCCGCCGGCGGCGTGCCGGTGTTCGCCCACCCGGTGGCGTCCGCCCGCGGACGGATCGTGGGGGAGCGGGTCTACCAGGAAATGATCGACGCCGGGCTGGCCGGGCTGGAAATCGACCACCGCGACAATCCCGAGGAGGGCAGGGTGTTCCTGCGCAAACTCGCGGACCGGCACGGGCTGCTGGTCACAGGGTCCTCCGACTACCACGGCGCCGGGAAGCCGAACCGGCTGGGCGAGAACCTGACCTCACCCGAAGTCTTTGCCCGGATCGAGGAACAGGGAACCGGAACCCCGGTGGTGCGCTGACGAAACGGACGCCCTCCCGCCCCGCCCCGTTGACCTTGCAGCTTTGGTCCCTACCGGGCCGGAATGGCCGCCACAAGTGATAGCGCTTCGGGGCTAACTTGGAAAAACAGTGAAGGCTGCGTGCGGGGTGAGCCGTTTGGCCATGACGTCGATGGCCGGCTGGTTCTGGTCCACGCAGACGAACCTGCGGTCGAGCTTCGCGGCGACGGCGCCCAGCGTGCCCGAGCCGGCGAAGAAGTCCAGGCACCAGTCACCGGGCCGGCTGGAGGCTGCCACCACGCGGCGGATCAGCCCCTCGGGCTTCTGCGTCGGGTAGCCGGTCTTTTCCTTGCCGGTGGGGGAGACGATGGTGTGCCACCAAACGTCGGTGGGCAGCTTGCCGAGTTCCCGTTTGGCCGGTGTCACGAGTCCGGGCGCCATGTAGGGCTCCCGGTCCACTTCGGCGCTGTCGAAGTGGTACTTCGCCGGGTTCTTGACGTACACGAGGATATTGTCGTGCTTCGTGGGCCAGCGGTACTTGGCGCGGGCGCCGTAGTCGTAGGCCCAGATGATCTCGTTCAGGAAGCACTCGCGGCCGAAGATCGCGTCCAGCATCACCTTGGCGTAGTGCACCTCACGGTAGTCCAGGTGCAGGTACAGGGTGCCGTCGTCGGCGAGCAGCCGCCAGGCCTCGACGAGGCGCGGCTCCAGGAAGGTCCAGTAGTCGCTGAACGCATCGTCGTATTTGTGCAGCGCGCCCTTGATCGTGTCGTAGGAACGGCCCTTGAACCCGACCCGGTCGCCGTCGCCGCCGGTGTTGAGCACCATTTTGGTTTCCTGGCGCTTTTGGACCCGGCCGGTGTTGAAGGGCGGATCCACGTAAATGAGTGTGAAGGCGCCGTCCGGCAGCGTCGGGAGGTACGCCGCGTTGTCCGCGTGTACCACCAGGTTGCTGCCGTCCGGCGCCCAGACGGTGTCAGTCATGTAGGGGTTTAGGCCTCGGTGCTGCCTGCCGGAGCCCCGGCCTGTGCCTCGCCTGCGACCACTTCGCCGTTGTGGCGGCGGGTGCGGGTGCGGCGGCGTGCGCGGGTGGCGCGGTCGACCTCGGTCGGCGCGGCCGCGGCGGTCCTGGCCGGTGCCTCGGCGGCGGGGCCGGTGCTGGCTTCAGCAGCCTCGGCCGGACGACGACGGCGGTCGCCGGAGCGCCCGCTGTCCTTGGCGGCGGTGGCGCCGCCGCTGCGGCGGGTGTCGCGGCTGCCGTCGCGGCTGCCTCCCGTGGTGCGGCCGCCGTCACGGCCGCCGCCGGTGGCGCCGGCGTCGCGTCCGCCGGTCCGGGCGCTGTCACGTCCGCCGGTGCGGGCGCTGTCACGTCCGCCGGTGCCCTGGCCCGTGCGGGGGGCGTTCTTCTTGCCGGTCTCGCCCAGGTCCTCCAGGACCTCGGCGTCGACGCCGGCCAGCACACGCTTGTCGCGGGGCAGCCGGCCCTTGGTGCCCTCGGGGATGTCGAGTTCCTCGAAGAGGTGCGGGGAGGAGGAGTAGGTTTCCACGGGCTCCGGGACGCTCAGGCCCAGGGCCTTGTTGATCAGGCCCCAGCGGGGCATGTCGTCCCAGTCGACGAAGGTCACGGCGGTGCCCTTGTTGCCGGCACGGCCGGTGCGGCCCACGCGGTGCAGGTAGATCTTTTCGTCTTCAACGCACTGGTAGTTGATGACGTGGGTGACGTCGTCGACGTCGATGCCGCGCGCGGCAACGTCGGTGGCCACAAGGACGTCCACCTTGTTGTTGCGGAAGGCGCGCAGCGCCTGCTCGCGGGCGCCCTGGCCGAGGTCGCCGTGGATGGCGGCGGCGGCGAAGCCGCGGTCCACCAGTTCCTCGGCAACCTTGGCTGCGGTGCGCTTGGTCTTGGTGAAGATGATGGTGCGGCCGCGGCCGCGGGCCTGCAGGATGCGGGCGACGACCTCGATCTTGTCCATGCTGTGGGCACGGTAGATCAGCTGGCGGATGTCGCGCTTGGTCAGGCCCTCGTCATCGGGGTCGGCCGCACGGATGTGGGTCGGCTTGGTCATGTAGCGGCGCGCCATGGCGACGACGGGACCGGGCATGGTGGCCGAGAACAGCAGGGTCTGGCGGACGGCGGGTGTGCCGGCGATGAGGGTCTCGACGTCCGGGAGGAAGCCGAGGTCCAGCATCTCGTCGGCTTCGTCAAGGATGACCATCTTGACGTTCTTCAGCACGAGGTGCTTCTGCTTGTACAGGTCGATGAGGCGCCCGGGGGTGCCGACGACGACCTCGACGCCCTTCGTCAGTGCCTCGACCTGCGGCTCGTACGCACGGCCGCCGTAGATCGTGGTGATGCGGGCGTTGCGCTTGCGGGCGGCGTTCTGCAGGTCATTGGCGACCTGGACGGCGAGCTCGCGGGTCGGCACGATCACGAGGGCCTGCGGGGCGCCGGGTGCGGGCAGCGAGTCGTAGCCGGCATCGTCCGGCCCGACGACGCGCTGCAGCGCCGGGATGCCGAAGCCGAGGGTCTTGCCGGTGCCGGTCTTGGCCTGGCCGATGATGTCGTGGCCGCTGAGGGCGACCGGCAGGGTCATGGCCTGGATCGGGAAAGGGTGCGTGATGCCGGCGTCGGCCAGCGATTCCACGATGTCGGCGCGGACGTTGAAGTCGGCGAAGGTCTTCTCGGCTATCTCGTGCGGCTTCTCGTCCGAGATGATGGTCTCTTCCGGCTCGAGCGTTTCCGTTCCGGATTCGTCGGTCAGAAGCTGGTGCGTATGCAATTCACTCACTAGGGGAGTTTCCTTATTCATTTTGGGCTGCGCTGCTTGCTCAACGGGGCCGGCCGGGAGGCCGTTCCGGAGCACGCTCAGGCGCGCAGGCAATTCCAGTGGAAGCCGATCGCGGGCTATCTAAATGCTGGCACTGGGGACCAGCGGGTCTGTCTCAAGATCGCGTAGGGGCGGGCTTGTTGAATTCGAAAATCAAGGAAATCAACGACCGGGCATCCATATCTACCCTTCCAGTCTAGCTGTACGCGACCCTGATCCCCGACTGACACCGCAGACGGCGCGCGGGAGGGCCGGCTGTTCCCTAACCCACCAGCTCCAGCCGGACCTCGCGGGTGGCAATGTCGGAGGACACAATCCGCACCCGGACCTGGGTGCCGGGCTCCAGTTCACCGGGGCAGCGGGCGGTCACCGCGGGGTCGGCGATCTGCACGATCCCGGACGGTCCGTTGCCGTTTCCCGCCTTGGTGCCGCCGCCTCCGTTGCCGTTCTTTCCGTTCCCGTTCTTGCCGTCCGCGTTCTTCCCGTTCGCAGTCTTCCCGTTACGGGCTGGCTTGGACCCTGAAATCACGACGGCGTCGAACTCCTGGCCGACGTGGTTCACCAGAAGCGCCGCCTCGACGGTGTCGAGGGAGAGCCGCTCCAGTTTGGCGGCCAGCTGGTCCGAGGTCGCCATGATCCCCGGAAGGGAGGGAAGGGCTTCGCGGGCCCAGTCCGGGACGGCTGTGCCGTTGCTGAGCGCCTCGCAGATCACCAGGACGAACCGGTCGATCAGCCGGCGCAGCGGGGCGGTGGAGTGGGCGTAGGCAGCGCCGATGGCAGCCTGGGTGGCGGCCTCGGGCACGGTTCCGTCGAAGGGGGTGTAACCGGCGCCGCGGAACAGCATGCCGGCCGAGTGCACGATCGCCAGCTGGCGCGGGTCTGTCGGATCCAGGGTGCGCAGGTACTCGCCGTAGCTCATTTCGCCGTCCCAGGGCTTGCCCAGGGCGCGGGTCTGGCGGTGGAAGTGCCCCAGCGAGGCTTCATCCGGGGCCGGCATGGTGCGCAGGATGCCGACCTTGCCCGCCAGCATGATCTCCGCGGCGGCCATCCCCGTCATCAGGGAAATCTGGGCGTTCCAGTCCTCCACGGGCAGCGGCGGCGCAGCGGCAATCCGGTAGCCGCCGTCCGCCAGCTGTTCGATTTCCTGTTCCGGCATATTCAGGCTGGCGCCGCCGCGGAGCCGTTCGAGCTCCACCCGCTTCATCCCCACTTCCTTGAGCAGCTGCAGCACGGGCGCGGCGGTCCCGGCGTCGAGCTCGGCCTGCACCCCCCGGTAGCTGAGCTTCGCCCGGCTGCGGACCGTCGCGCGGCGGACCAGCACCGCGGACACCTCGGCCGCGGCGTCCAGCTCGAATTCCCACACGAACGCGGCGCACAACTGGCCGGCGAGCAGGCTGCCGGCTTCTTCGCTGATGATTTCCGGATGCAGCGGAATCCGGCCGTCAGGGGTGTAGTAGGTCTGGCCGCGGCGGCGGGTTTCGGCGTCGAGCGCCCCGCCGGGGACCACAAAGGAGGGGACGTCGGCGATCGCGTAGAAGACCTTGTAGCCCTCACCGGAACGGTCGATGAAGAGGGCCTGGTCCAGGTCGGTGGAGGACGCCGGATCGATCGTCACGAACTCGATATGCGTGAAATCCAGCTCCGGCAGCTCGTGCCCGGCGACGGCCTCCTTGGCTTCCCGGAGCGCGTCCTCGGGGAAGGGCCCCGGCAGCTCCAGCGTCGTGCGCAGCGCGTTGAGCGCCTCGGCAAGTTGGTTTTTCTGCTGGTGGACATTCGGGGTCAAGCGATGATGGGACACGAAAATCAGATTAGCTCCATTTGCGCCATTAGTCTTGGATCATGAGCACATCCCCGGCTGATCCTGCCCGTTACAACACGTTCCTGATGGATCTGCTCGGCGTCATGGCCTACGGCGAGCTGTCCGCCTTCGAACGGCTCTCCTCCGATGCCCGGTATTCACCCACCCTGCACGACCGTGCGGTGCTGGGCCGGCTCGCCGTGATCGAGTTCCAGCACTACGAGCTCGTGAGCGCCAAACTCGACGCTATGGGCCTGGACGCGGAGGCCGCCATGCTGCCGTTCCAGCCGTCCGTGGACCATTTCCACGAACGCACCCGCCCGGCGGACTGGTACGAATCGCTGATGAAGGCCTACGTGATCGACACAGTCTCCGCCGATTTCTACCGCGCCATTTCCCGCTACGTCGACGCCGGAACCCGGGCCCTGGTGGAGCAGATCCAGGCCGACGGGGGAGCCACGGAGGTGCTGCGCGAGCGGCTCAAGACAGCCCTCGCCGACGACCCGCGGCTGGCCTCGCGGCTGGCACTGTGGGCCAGGCGCCTGCTCGGGGAAGCGCTGACCCAGGCGCAGCGGGTGAGTTTTGAGCACTCGTTCGTCGGGGGCCTGGTCGGCGCGGACGAGGACCGGTCCAAGGAACTTGTCCGCGAGCTGATGGACGAACTGGCCGCGAACCACTCCCGCCGGATGACCCAGCTCGGCCTGGCTGGCTGACCGGACGCCCGAACGGTCAAGGCCGGTCCGGGGCCGGGCCGGGGCGGGCCTGGCCGGGATCGGTTCCGCGCGTGAGCCGCGGTTCAGTTCCCTGCGGCGTCGAGGGCCGCGAGCAGGGCCCGGGCGGCGTCCGCGGGATCGTCGGCGTCGGTGATGGCGCGGACCACCACGATCCTGCGCGCGCCGGCCTCCACCACCTGCTCCACGTTTCCGAGGTCAATGCCGCCGATCGCGAACCACGGCACCTCTCCCGCGATCTTGCCCTCGTCCGAGCGGGCCGCCCGGCGGGCGGCGTCGGCCGCGTAGCGCACCAGCTCAAGTCCGACGGCGGCGCGCCCCGGCTTGGTGGGGGTGGCCCACACCGGCCCGACACAGAAGTAGTCCAGGCCGCTGCGGCCGGGGGCGGCGGCGATGGCCGCGTCCACCTGGTCCGGGCTGTGGGTGGAGAGCCCGATCACGGTGTCCTTGCCGAGGAAGTCCCGCGCGGCCCCCAGGGGGATGTCCTTCTGCCCGATGTGGAACACCGGAGCCCCGGAAAGCGAGGCGAGGTCCGCCCGGTCGTTGACGGCCCAGAGCCGGCCGTGCCGGCGGGCCGCCTCGTGCAGGACCTCCAGGAGTTCCAGCTCCTCGGCCGCCTCCAAGGACTTGTCGCGCAGCTGGATGATGTCAACACCGCCGGCAAAGGCCGCGTCCGCGAAGTCCGCAAAGTCGCCGCGGTCCCGGCGGGCACCGGTGCAAAGGTAAAGGCGGGCAGTGGTGTGGGCGGCATCCTGGCTCATGCCTCCAGCCTAGTTCCTCTAAACTGGGCGAATACCGCGGGAGCCCGCCGCCGCCGGTCACGCCACAGGCGTCCGGCACCGGCAGGCTGAGAGGGCGTTAGAGCCGACCGCTTGACCTGATCCGGTTAGTACCGGCGTAGGGAAGGAATCCTCCATGGGCCCCCCATCCGCCCTCGGCCTGTCCGCGGCAGCTGACACTGGCACGGACGCTGTGACGCCCGATGACGCCGAAACCCGGGAATGTTACGACGTCGCCGTGATCGGCGGCGGAGTTGTCGGCCACGGGATCGCGTGGGCGGCGAGACTCTCAGGCCGTTCGGTCGCCTTGATCGACGACGCCCCCGGAAGCGGCGCCAGCTGGGCCGCCGCCGGCATGCTCGCCCCGGTGAGTGAACTGCACTACCAGGAGGAGACCCTCCTGGAGCTCATGCTCGAATCCTCCCGCCTCTGGCCGGCTTTCGCCGCCGCACTGGACGGCGAACCGGCCGCCACGCTGGACGCGGGACAGGCCGCCGGCGCCGGAGGCGCACGGACGGACACCGGCACGGGATATCTCACGACGCCGACCCTCGCCGTGGGGGCCGACGCAGCCGACCGCCGGGCGCTCGCGGACCTGCGCGCCGTCCAGCAGGCGCACGGCCTCGCCGTGGAGCCGCTGACCGTCCGTGAAGCGCGGGTGCGGGAACCCCTACTGAGCCCTGGTATCTCCTGTGCTTTCGACATTCCCGCCGACCACCAGGTGGACCCCCGCCGGCTACTCACCCGGATCGGCGAGCTCCTCGCCGCCGACGGACAATGCCGCACCATCAGCAGGCGCGCTGCCGGCTTGATCTGGACGGACGGGCGCGTGGCCGGCGCCAGCCTCGCCGGCGGCGGCAGCGTTCGGGCCACGGAAACCATTGTGGCGAACGGCCTGGGCGCCGCCGCGCTGGAGGGCCTGCCCGCCGGACTCCGGTTGCCGCTGCGGCCGGTCCACGGCGACATCCTCCGGCTCCGGGTGCCGGAAAGACTGCGGCCGCTGCTGACCTCCACGGTACGGGGACTGGTCCGCGGCGTCCCGGTCTACATCGTTCCCCGGCAGGACGGCACGGTGGTGATCGGCGCCACCCAGCGGGAGGATGCCCTGGGTGCCGAAAGCCCGACGGCGGCCCCGGCAGGCGGCAACCCTGCCGGCGCCGCCCCCGAGGCAGGCGGAAGCAGAGCCGGCGCGGCCGTGTCCGCCGGCGGCGTCTACCAGCTGCTGCGCGACGCCCAGCAGCTGGTCCCCGCCGTCGCCGAACTGGAACTGCTCGAGGCCACCGCGAGAGCCCGTCCCGGAACCCCGGACAACGCGCCGTTGCTGGGCCGCGTCGCCGAACCGGGGGGTCACAGCGACGTTGCGGGACTGATCATCGCCACCGGGTTCTTCCGGCACGGAATCCTGCTCACCCCCGCCGCCGCGGAGATCTGCCGGCAGCTGCTGGACGGCGTCGCGGACCCGCGCTGGGCGCACTTCAGGCCGGACCGGTTCGCCAACGGCACGCAGGACCCGGGCACACAGGACCCGGGCACAGAGGACACCGGCACAGAGGATTCCCGCACACAGGACACCGTTCCGCCGGCCGCGGGACCGCCGGAAACAACCCCTGGGATCAGAGCCCCCCGAATCACAGCACCCCGCAACACCACCCACCCGGACTCCACCCCTGAGCACAGCAAGGAAACGGTATGAACATCAGACTGAACGGAACCGAGCACGCGCTCCCCGAGGGCGCCTCGGTCAGCACCCTCGTCAGCCAGATCACCGGCCGGCCGCTGGCCCCGAACGGCCAGTCTGCGGACGGCGGGAAACTCGGGGTCGCCGTGGCCCGCAACGCGGAGGTCGTTCCCCGCAGCCAATGGCACGGCACCGCGCTCGCCGATGGCGACGACGTCGAGCTGGTCACGGCGGTGCAGGGAGGATGAGCAGCATGGCGGAAACCACAAGGGCAGCGGCCCCGGCAGTCGTACCGGCCGCGGCAGATCCCTTCACGGTCGACGGCGTGCAGCTGGGGTCCCGACTGATCATGGGCACCGGCGGGGCGCCGAGCCTGGACGGTCTGGGCGCCGCGCTGCTGGCCTCCGGCACCGAACTGACCACCGTCGCGATGCGGCGCTACTCGCCCGCGGAGGCCGGGTCGCTGTTCCAGCTGCTGCTGGACCACAACATCAGGGTGCTGCCCAACACCGCGGGCTGCTTCACCGCCAGGGACGCCGTCCTGACCGCCGAGCTGGCCCGCGAAGCCCTCGAAACGGACTGGGTGAAGCTGGAAGTCATTGCCGACGAGCACACCCTGCTGCCGGACGCCGTGGAACTCGTCGAGGCCACCGAACAGCTGGTGGGCCGCGGGTTCAAGGTCTTCGCGTACACCAACGACGACCCGGTGCTGGCCCTGCGGCTGGAAAACCTCGGCGCCGCCGCGGTGATGCCCCTGGGCTCACCGATCGGCACAGGCCTGGGCATCCTGAATCCGCACAACATCGAACTGATCGTCTCGCGGGCCTCCGTGCCGGTGGTCCTGGACGCCGGGATAGGCACCGCCTCCGACGCCGCCCTGGCCATGGAGCTTGGCTGCGACGCCGTCCTGCTGGCGACGGCAGTGACCCGGGCGCAGAATCCGGTGCTGATGGGGGAGGCCTTCAAGCATGCCGTGATCGCCGGTAGGCTGGCCAAAAGGGCCGGCAGGATCCCGCGCCGGGAGCACGCGCTGGCGTCCTCGGCGATGGAGGGCCGGGCCGAATTCCTCTAGGCATGGAAGGAGCCCGCCATGGCAGCCACCGACGACATCCTCGACGAGGGCCAGGTCGACGCGGCCCTGGCGGAACTGCCGGACTGGAGGTACCGGCTCGGCGGTCTCGTCACGGCCTACAAGGCACCGACAGCGGCCGCGGCGCTGGAACTGATTGCCGCCGTCGGACGCCTCGCCGAAGAACAGAACCACCACCCGGACCTGGACTGGCGCTACAACCGGGTCTTCCTGCGGTACAGCTCCCACGACGCCGGGGACGAAGTCACGCGGCGGGACGTCGCGGCCGCCACGGCCGCGGGGGCGGCAGCAGCCGCTGTCGGCGCCACCGCGGAACCCGGCCTGCACCGGACTGTGGAGGTGGCCATCGACTCCGAGGACCCGGCCGCCATCGCGGAGGTCTGGCGGGTGGCCCTCGGCTACCGCCGCGGAGGCGCGAATGACCTGGTGGACCCCTACGGGCGCGGCCCGACGCTCTGGTTCCAGGAGACCTCCACCCCCAACCCCAACCGGATGCACCTGGACATCCACCGCAGCAGGGCCGAGTCGGGTCCCGTGCTGGAGAAGACGGCGGCTGCCGGGGCTTTAATGAACCATGACCACGCACCCAACTGGGTGGTGGTCACGGATGCGCAGGGAAACCAGCTGTGCCTGTGCACTGAGGCAGGCCACGGAACCGGAGCGCCGGAGGCCTGAGCCGCGGCAGTCCGGTGCCCGCTGCCCGGCAAGCGGCTAGTAGCGCAGGATGGCGGTGAGCCGTGCGGTGTCGCGGCTGGTGCGCGTTTTGCCCAGGTACAGCACGGCCGCCGCGGAGGCGGCGGCGCCCAGGACCATGGGCAGCACCCATGGAATCCAGGTCAGGCCCGGCTGGTACCCAAGCCCGGCGGCCATGAACACGATCCAGCTCAGCATCCCGACCGTCAGCGACACCCCGGCCGGCACGGCGATGCCGTACTTGGCGTGGCGCTTGTCGTTGGCCCACACCACAAAGCCCGCGGCCACGGTCACCAGGGCAACCACAATCAGGGAAAGCATGTCGGGACTCCTTGCGGATCGGGGCGCCGGCCGGCAGCGGTGCTGCCGGCGCACAGGGGTAGCAGGTGGTTAGAGCGCGCCGAAGCCGACGCGGCGGACTTCCTCGGCGCCGATTTCAACATAACCCAGGACGTTCGCGGGAATGATGATCAGGCGGCCCTTTTCATCCGTCAGGCGCAGTTCCGTGCCCTTCGCGATGGCCTCGCCGACCACCTTGGCGACGGCGTCGGCCTCCTGGGACGATTCCAGGACAATTTCGCGGCCGATGTTCTGTATGCCGATCTTTACTTCCACAGCAAGGCCTCCCAGCCAATCAAAGTTCTCAGGTGTTATGTCTATTTGTAGTCTAGGTTTCCTTGGGGAAGCGGGAGATTCCGCGCCAAGCTAAACGGTAGATCAGATCGCTGGCCACATCGAGGTCAAGATTGCCGTCGGTTTCCAGCCAGTACCGGGCGCTGACCTGCGCCATTCCGGCGAGCCCGCGGCCCAGCAACTGGGACTCCAGTTCGGGCAGCTTGGTGTCCTCGGCGATGACGCGGGCGACGGCGTCGGCGAAGGTCTTGTTGAACGCTTCCAGCCGGGCGCTGACATCGGCGTCGTTGACGAGGTCGGATTCGAAGACGAGCCGGTGGGCCTGGTCGTCGCTGGCGATGAAGCGGAAGTAGGCCCGCATGACGGCCTGGACGCGTTCGTCGTTGTCCGTGGTGGAGTTGAGGGCGCCGAGCAGCAGCTCAATCAGTTTGCTCAGCTGGCTGTCGAGCAGGGCCAGGTATAGCTCGCGTTTGGACGGGAAATGCTGGTACAGCACGGGCTTGCTGACATGGGCGGTCTCGGCGATTTCGTCCATCGCGGCTCCGTGGTAGCCGTTGGCAACGAACACTTCCTGGGCCGCCGCGAGCAACTGTGCCCGACGTTCATCGCGGGGAAGCCGCGCCGATCGCTGTCCGCTGCGTGCCGGGACGTCCGGTGACTTTCCGGCATGACCCCGCTCAACCGGTGCCTGATGAACCACTGTCGGCCTTCTTTCGCTTGCTGTTACGTCTACTTTACGTGCCGGTAATATGACCTGGCGGCATCTTCGGGCATAGATTGAAGTATGGCTTCCAAGTTCACCCCCAGCACAGGCCCCGCAACCCCGGAAACTGCGCCCGTGGCGCCCGGACCGCTGGTGGAACCGGCCGACGGACTGAGCCCGGACGAGGTGGAACGGTACTCCCGGCACCTGATCATCCCGGAGATCGGGTCCATCGGGCAGCGCCGCCTGAAAAATGCCAAGGTCCTCGTGATCGGCGCCGGCGGCCTGGGCTCTCCGGCGCTGCTGTACCTGGCGGCCGCCGGCGTGGGCACCCTGGGAATCGTCGACGACGACACCGTGGACCTGAGCAACCTCCAGCGCCAGGTGATCCACGGCGTGGCGGATGTGGGCCGGCCCAAGATCGAGTCGGCGCGCGACGCCATTGCCGCCCTGAACCCGCTCGTGGAGGTCCGGCTGCACAATGTCCGGCTGGACGCCTCCAACGCCCTGGAGCTGTTTGCCGGCTACGACCTCATCCTGGACGGCGCCGACAACTTCGCCACCCGCTACCTCGTGAACGATGCCGCGGCGATCCTCGGCAAGCCATACGTCTGGGGTTCGATCTTCCGCTTCGACGGGCAGGTCAGCGTCTTCTGGGAACACTTCGGCCCCACCTACCGGGACCTGTACCCGGAGGCGCCCCCCGCCGGCTCCGTGCCGTCCTGCGGCGAAGGCGGCGTGTTCGGGATGCTCTGCGCCGCCGTCGGCTCGCTCATGGTGACGGAGGCCGTCAAGCTGATCACCGGCGTCGGGCGTTCCCTGCTGGGCCGCGTGGCGCTCTTCGACGCCCTGGGCGGGACCTGGCGCGAAATCAAGGTCTCCCGGGATCCCGAGGCGGAGCGGATCACGGAACTGACCGACTACGAGGCATTCTGCGGCATCACCCCGGCCGCGGAGGCGGGCACCGAACACACCGTGACCGCAACGCAGCTGGCCACCATGCTGGCTTCCCGCACGGCCGGACTCAAGGACTTCCACCTGGTCGATGTGCGGGAAACAGGGGAGTACGAGATCGTCCGGATCGACGGGGCCGTGCTGATTCCGCAGGGCCGGATCCTTGCCGGTGAGGCCTGGAATGAGCTGCCGCAGGACATGGACATCGTGTTCCATTGCAAGGGCGGGACCCGGTCCGCGGCCGTCCTCGCAGCCGCCCGGGCTGCCGGGTATGAGCGCGTCAGCCACCTCGACGGCGGAATCCTGGCCTGGGTGCGGGACGTGGAGCCGGACAAACCGGTCTACTGACCGGGTCAGTCTGGAGTGAATCCGATGCGTTGTGATCGTCCGCCTATCTCTTCCCCCGGTGGGGACGAGCTAGGAGGCGGGATCGTCATTACGTTTCGTCGGCCGATAGCCGGCGAGTTCGGCGCGGATGTCGCCCTCCTCGTGCCCGCCCTTCTTTTTGCCGAATGGCAGCACTTTTAGCAGCGGGTGCACGATAGCCATGACGAGGAGGCCCCAAGCGAGTCCGAGGACGGCCGAGCACAGGGTGTTCACGAGCCAGGCCAGGAAGCCGCCGAGCACCGGGATCCCGGCGACAGGAGCCTCGAGGACGTGGACCAGGTCATACGGCACGTGCCAGCCGAGGTCGTAGGCCCCCTGCAGCATGATGTGACCGCCCACCCACAGCATGGCGACCGTCCCGATAACGGTGATCGTGGTCAGCACGGAGGGCATCCCCTTGACGAGCAGCTCGCCGAAGCGCTGGGAGCCTGCAGAGTCCTTGGCTGCCAGGTGCAGGCCGATGTCGTCCATCTTCACAATGAGAGCGACGGCGCCGTACACGAGCACCGTGATCGCGAGCGCCACGACCACCAGGATGACCGCCCGGGCCCACAAGGACTCGGCGGACACTTCGTTCATCGCGATGACCATGATTTCGCAGGAAAGGATGAAGTCGGTGGTGATGGCGCCCTTGGTGACCTTGGCCTCCGCCTCCGGGCCCCGGTCGACCGCCGGCGTCTCTTCTTCGGCTGCGTGGTGGCCGCGGAGCTTGTGCCAGACCTTCTCGGCCCCCTCGTAGCAGAGGTAGGTGCCGCCCAGCATGAGGATGAACGGAATGACCCCCGGGATGAAGGCGCTGATGAGCAGCAGCGCCGGCAGGATGATAAACAGTTTGTTTCGGAGCGAGCCCCAGAAGATCCGCTTGATCATCGGCAGTTCGCGGGACGGGTCCGCCCCGGACACGTATTGCGGGGTGACGGCGGCATCGTCGATGACCACGCCCGCGGCCTTGGCCCCCGCCTTGGCGGCTCCGGCCGCGACGTCGTCCACGGAGGCGGCCGCTATGCGGGCCAGGGCTGCGATGTCGTCCAGCAGGGCGACCAGGCCGCCGCTCACAGCTCGCTTCCGTACTGCTTGAAGGCGGACGGCTGGACGAGGTTGCCTCGGTCAAGGCGCGTTATTGGCATACTCGGATTATATGGTGGCGGGCAGCCCTTCGTCGGGAGCGGCGTGAGCGACACCGAGCGATCACAGAAAGTCATCACTATGCGCTGAACTCCACAGCACAGTGGCGTGGATCGCTGCCGTCACCGACAATCGCACGGTCATCGCCAGTTCCATCAAAACTGTCGTAGCCATCTTCTAGCCTGAGCGTATGGAAAGCACGGTGTGGAGTGCGGAGAGCAGGGAGGCCCTGGCGGCCGTCGCCGCGTCCGTCGCCGCGCTGGCTGCAATCAGCGGCGCCGGCGCGGGCCATGCTGATCAGTCGGGCATTGATCAGCCGGGCACTGATCAGCCGGGCACTGATCAGTCCGGCCCCGTTCCGTTCCGCGATGCCGAGTCGCTGCGGGACGCCGAGCTTGATCCTTGGGCTGATCCGTTGCGGGATCGGGCGGAGGCGTGCCTGGACGGGCTCGCCGAGGCGGCGCGGGAGGAGGCCCGGTTCGCGGCGCTGAAGGTGCGGCTGACCGCGGATTACGCGGAGGCGACCCGGGCGATGGCGTCCCCGACGGCGTCCCTTCATGACCGCACCGTCCAGGAGATGGCGATGGTCGCGGAGCTCGCGTGTGTCCTGACGGTCAGCGAACACGCCGCCGGCGCCCTGCTGGATCAGAGCCAGGCCCTGACCACGCAGCTGCCGCTGACCCTGGACGCGTTGCAGGACGGGACGATCTCCTGGGCCCACGCCCGGATCCTCGTCGATGAAACCGCCGGCCTGGGCCCGGAACGGGCGGCGGCGCTGGAGGCGCACTTCCTGGACCCCGACGCGCCCCACCCGGCCCGCGGATGCCCCGCCGGGGAACTCGTCCCGGGACGCTTCCGCGCCAAATCCCGCACCTGGCGCGAACGCCACCACCCGGACAGCATCGAGAAACGCCACACCAGGTCCGCGAAGGACCGGCGGGTCGAGTTCGGTCCGGACCGGGACGGGATGGCCTGGTTCTCCGCGTACTTGCCGGCGGTGACGGCCGCGGGGATCTGGGAACGGACCACCGCCGCGGCCCGCGCGCTCCAGGGCCCGGCCGAGACCCGGACCCTGACCCAGCTCCGCGCCGACGTCGCCGCGTCTTTGCTCCTGAACTACGGCGGCGGCGCTGATGTCAACGGCCTGGCCGGGGATGTGCCGGTGCCGCGGGCGCAGGTCCTGATCACCGTCCCGGTCCTGTCCCTGCTCGGTGCCACCGGGGAGCCGGCGATGCTGGACGGGTACGGGCCGATCCCGCCGTCCATGGCCCGGGCCCTGATCGCCGACGGCGCGGAGTCCTTCCACCGCGTCCTGACCGACCCCCGCGACGGCGCGCCGCTGGAAATCGGCCGGACCAACTACCGCCTCACGAAGGCCATGCGCCAGTGGCTCCGGCTCCGCGACGGCCGGTGTCCCTTCCCGGGCTGCAACAACCCGTCCCTGGACAACGAGGCCGACCACCTCCTGGCCTGGGCCGACGGAGGCACCACCGGCATCACCAACCTCGGCCAGCCCTGCCGGAAACACCACGGCCTCAAACACGGCTCCGGATGGACCCCCTCCGGAGCCAGCAAAGACAAACCACCCGGCTGGACCTCACCCTCCGGCCGGTACTATCCCAGCGAACAGCAGGACTGGGAACCACCCGACTGGCCACCAAACCTCCTGCCGGCCACGGACACACTCCCGGACCCGGGCCAGGGCCAAAGCCTGCCCCCGGATCCAAGACCATATCCGGACCCGGATCCCGAACTGGCCCTGACGGCGCATCCAGGTTGGAATCCCGAACTGGACCTGCCCGCGCACCCCGGCTGGGATACCGATCTGGACCCGCCGCCGGATCCCGGCCGGGATCCCGACTGTGATCCCGACGTGGACGCGCCCCCGGACCCCGGCCGGGACCCCGACCTGGAACTGCCCCCGGATCCCTTCCCGGACTGGCACCTATTCACGGCCTGGCACCCCTGGCCGAACGCAGACACCGGCCACCAGGCCTGTCTCTGAATTAGTGCGTGACAGGTTGGCATGCTGAATCATGTCGCGGACCGGTGTCCTGGCGGATGCCCAGGGGTAGCGTAATTGAATCGTTGATGCCGAGTTTCGACGGGAAGCCGTCTGATCGCTGAAGGCATTATCTGCCCCGGTGGGAGCGCCGCTTAAGCGATTTCCCGCACGCTGCCCGGTGCGGAAGGGTCCTGGTGTTCAACCGGGCATCCGGCGTCGGCCGCTTTTGCCACGGGCTGTTCGACCGTGATGCCGTACAGCGCCTCCAGGGCGGCCACGTAGTCTTCCTGCTGACCGTTGGCGGCGAGCTCGCGGGCCCGGACAGTGGGAACGTGCAGCAGCTGCTTGACCATCCGGCGGAGCGCGAACTCGACTTCCTCGGCCGCGGCGGTGCAGCCGTGGCGGGCCCGGACCTTTTCCATTTCCGCGTCCAGCACATTCATGGTGTGACGGCGCAGGGCGACAATGGCCGAGTCCACCGAGCGGGCCTCGCGTTCCTGCTCGAAGGCGCTGGCCGCGCCGGCCACTATGCTGCTGGCCTGGGCCAGCGATTCGGACTGTTCCTGCGGGGCGGCCAGGCGCACCGATTCCAGCGTGAGCAGTTCGACGCCGTCGAGTCCGCCAACGGCGGGATCAAAATCGTGGGTGAGGGCGAGGTCGATGGCGATCAGGGGCTGGGGCGAGGACGCCCGGACCATGGCCAGCTCGGATGCTTCAACGCGGGTGTCCGCGCCGCTGCAGCCGATCATGACGTCGGCGGCGGCCACGGCGGCCGGGAGGCTGTCGCCGTCCAGCGCGGTCCCGCCGCGGGTGGCGACGAAACCGGCGGCGCGTCCCGAGGAGGAGTACACGGACACGTCCGTGCAGCCGCGTTCACGCAGCAGCGACATGGTGGCGCCGGCGTAGGCGCCGGTGCCGAACACCACGACCTTTTTGGTGGACCAGTCGGGGACTTCGGAGAGTTCGGTCGCGAGGTCAAGGGCCACGGAGACCACCGAGAGGCCGCGGGCGCCCAGGGCCGTCTGCGCTCCGACGTCCTTGGCGGTCTTCGACGCCGCCTGAAAGAGGCGGACAAGCCCGGGGCTGGCCGTGCCTTCGTGCTGGGCCGTAATCAGGGCCCGCCGGACCTGGCCGGCTATTTCGCGTTCCCCGACGACGGCGGAGTCCAGCCCGGAGCTGACGGAGAACAGGTGCTGGGTGACGTCCGCGCCTGTGCGGGTGCTGAAGGAACGCGCCACGAGCTGTTCGTTGAGTCCGGTGGAGCCGCTGAGCTGGGCGATGAGGGCCAGGCGGGCGTCTTCGACGTCGTCCTGCCGGTGGGCTTCACCGTAAATTTCGAAACGGTTGCAGGTGGCGAGCACAATGGCACCCGCCACGGCCGGCGATCCGGCGAGGGCGGATGTGGCGAGCTCGGAAGCACCGGTGCTCAGTAGAGCAACGGTCTCGAGGTCGATGTCGGCGTGGGTCGCCACCAGAGAAAAAAGAACCACAGCATCACAATCATAGCTTTTTCGTTCCCGCGTAGAACAACAGCCCGGCGTGCGACTGCACACGCGGGGCTGTGATTCCCGCCACGGCCGGGGCGCAGGCTGGGCGCAGCCCGGGTCGCTGCCCATGTCGGTGACAGGCTGTCGTTATCTTTTGGGGCTGATTTTCGGCACAATCGAAGTCATGACTCCTCGCGCTGCGGCAACTCCTGAACTCTCCGGCCTTGACGCCGGGCACCCTCTGATGGACGGCCGCACCGCGGATTCCCCGCTGATCACCGCCTACCGCGGCGGCAAGCCCTCGCGCCGTCCGGTGTGGTTCATGCGCCAGGCCGGTCGCTCGTTGCCCGAATACCTCAAGCTGCGCGAGGGGGTCGCGATGCTGGACTCCTGCCTGCGGCCGGACCTGGCCTCCGAGATCACCCTGCAGCCGGTCCGCCGTCACGACGTCGACGCCGCCATCTTCTTCTCCGATATCGTGATTCCGCTCAAGCTGGCCGGAGTCGGCGTGGACATTGTTCCCGGCGTCGGTCCCGTGCTGGAGAAGCCGGTCCGCACCGCGGCCGACGTCGCCGCCCTGCCCCAGCTGACCTGGGAAGCCCTCGAACCCATCCGCGAAGCCGTCCGGCTCACCGTGGCCCAGCTGGGGAAGACCCCGCTGATCGGCTTCGCCGGCGCGCCGTTCACGCTCGCGGCCTACATGGTCGAAGGAAAGCCCTCCCGCGACCACCTCGGCCCGCGCACCATGATGCACGCCGACCCGGAGACCTGGACCGCGCTGGCCAACTGGGCCGCGGACGCCTCCGGCATGTTCCTGCGGGCCCAGCTGGAAGCCGGTGCTTCCGCCGGCCAGCTCTTCGACTCCTGGGCAGGATCCCTCGGCCTGGCCGACTACAAACGCTTCGTCGCCCCGGCCTCCACCCGCGCACTGGATCACGTGCGTGACCTCGGCGCCCCGCTGATCCACTTCGGCACCGGCACCTCGGAACTGCTCGTCGCCATGCGCGACGTCGGCGTCGACGTCGTCGGGGTGGACTACCGGCTGCCGCTGGATGAAGCCAACCGCCGGCTGGGCGGCACGGTGCCGCTGCAGGGCAACATCGACCCGGCCCTGCTGTCCGCGCCGTGGGAGGTGCTGGAAGCCCACGTCCGCGACGTTATCGCCGCCGGCGCCGCAGCCCCCGGCCACGTGCTGAACCTCGGCCACGGTGTGCCGCCGGAAACCGATCCCGACGTGCTGACGCGCGTCGTCAAACTCATCCACTCGATCTCCCCGGAGTAAGCGCGTGGAGGCAGCCCGCGGTACCGCCGGGGACACCGCAGCGCCCACCGCCGTGGTGGTGGGCGGCGGGATCTCCGGCCTGCTGGCCGCCCGCGAACTGGCCCGCGCCGGCGTCCGCACCACGGTCCTGGAGGCCTCCGGCGCGTGGGGCGGCTGCGTCGGCAGCCATGTCGTAGCCGGCCTGACCCTGGACAGCGGCGCCGAGTCCTTCGCCACCCGGTCCTCCGCCGTCGCGGATCTCGCCGCCGAACTGGAGCTGGCCGGGAAGATCGTCGCCCCGCGGCCGGGCGGCGCCTGGGTCCAGTTGCCCGACGGTCCGCGCGAACTTCCCCGCACCGGAGTCCTAGGCATCCCGGCCAACCCCTGGGACCCGGAAGTCCGCCGCTCCCTCGGCCTGCTGGGTTCGCTCCGGGCCTCGCTCGACAAGCTGCTGCCCGCCTCGCTGGGGACCCGGGACGAGGCCGTGAGCGTCTCGGCCCTGGTCCGCGCGCGGATGGGACGGCGCGTGCTCGACCGCCTCGTGGCGCCCGTCGTCGGCGGCGTCCACTCCGCAGACCCGGACGTCCTGGACATCGACATGGTGGCCCCCGGCCTGCGTGCCGGGATCCGGGACCACGGCTCCCTGGCCGCCGCCGTCGGGGCGCAACGTCGTGGCGCCCCGGCAGGGGGAGGGCCTGTGCCCGGGGCGCCGTCACCGGCGCTGCAGAAGGCGGGATCGGCCGTGGCGGGACTGCGCGGCGGAATGCACACCCTGATCCCGGCCCTGCTGGCCGAGCTGCGCCGCCAGGGCGTGACGCTGCTCGGCGGCACCCGGGCCGACACCGTGGAGCGCACTGCCGGCGGCTGGCGGGTCACCGCAGGCGGCACCGCCTACGACGCCGGGCTCCTGGTCGTCGCCGTGGAAGGCCCGGCCGCCATCGAACTGCTCTCCGGCGCCCTGCCGGAGCTGGCCGGCCACCGCCCCGAGCCCGGACCCGATGTCAGTCTGGTCACGCTCGTGGTGGACCTGCCCCAGCTCGACGCCCGGCCGCGCGGCACCGGAGTCCTGGTCGCGCCGCAGAGCCCCGGAATCCAGGCCAAGGCCCTCACCCACGCCACCGCCAAATGGGAGTGGCTGGCCGAGCAGACCGGCCCCGGCACCCACGTTGTCCGGCTGTCCTACGGCCGCGGTGACACCCGGCACGGAGCCGCGGTCCGGCCGGAACCCCGCACCGACACGGAGCTGTTCGAGGCGGCCTTGAAGGACGCCTCCGCCCTGCTCTCCGTTCCGGTCACCGCCGGCGACGTGGTGGACTGGGACGTTGTGCGCTGGGGCGGTGCACTGCCGTTCGCCTCGCTCGGTCACAAGCGCCGCGTCGCGGAGGTGCGCAGCATCTGCGCGGCGGACGGCACCCTGGCAATAGTGGGCGGCTGGCTGTCCGGCAACGGCCTGGCCGCGATCGTGGCCGACACCCCGCACCAGGTCCGGACGCTGCTGCCCTGAGTGGTGCCGGAGCCCGTTAACCGGGCGCCGCTCCGGCCGCCCGGACACCCATAAAAAGCGGGAAACGGCAAATTTTCCCCCGCCTCCGCTGACGGCTAAGGTCGATGACCATGGTTACTCACAGGTCCAACGTCCAAAAAACGCAGACCGGTCACCATGGGGGACTTCGGCGCGGCACGGCGGCTGCCGCGCTCGGAGTGGTGCTGGCTTTTTCCGCAGGCGCGCCCGCCGCGCACGCGGCCACAAGTGCTTCCGCTTCCGCCTCGGTTGCCGGCGCGACGGACCTGCAGTCCCTTGGTCTCGCCGGCCTGGTTGACGGCCTGCTGGCGCCGTCGAGGCACGCCGCACCGAGCCCCACGCCTTCCGGCCCCTCGCCGCGGCCCACCTCCTCCGAGGACCCTGACGAGCCGGAGCCCAGCCGCAGCCCCAAGCCGTCGCCGAGCCGGACCGTCACCCCGCAGCCCGTGGCACCCAAGCCCGTTGCTCCGCAGCCAGCTGTGCCGGCGGTGCCGGCCGTGCCGGCGGTGCCGGCCGTGCCGGCGGTGCCGGCGGTGCCTGCGGGACCGCAGCCCATCCGTCCGGCTCCGGCCCCGCCTGCGGCTCCCGTCCCGGGCGGGAACGTTGCGGCACCGGTACCGGCCGCCGAAGTTCCCGCCGGGACCGCGGTCCCCGCCGAAGTCCCGGCAGCGCCGGCGTCGCCGTCGAACACTGCCACTGCTTCCCCGACAGCCACGGCCGGCCCCGCCACAGCGTCGGCCAAGCCCCGCTCCGGGAGCACCTCGATGGAGGCGACTTCGACCCGGGAACCCGCCGGAGCCTCGCCGTTACTCGGCCTGGGTATCGGTCTCGTGGCACTGTCGTGCGCCGCCGGCGTCGTGGTCCTGCGGCTGCGCCGCGTCTGACACCCCGAGGGTTGTCCCAGGGCGCCGCATCCGGCACGCGAATCTCCGGCGATGTGAAATAAAGCACTTCTACGCGCTGTAGAAGTGCTTTGTTTCGACTTCATTGAGGGGAAGGGGCAGACTGGTATCCATGAGCCACACTTCTGCCGAAACTGTCACTAAAACTGAATCAGCAAGCGAAGAATCAGCCGAGCAGTTCTTCACCCTCTGGACGGTTTTCAAGCGATCCGCCGACGTGCTCCGCAGCGGCGATGCTGCCGAGGAATACGAAGCCCTCACCGCGCGGCTGGCCGAGGCCGGCGTGGTCCACCGCGGCAGCTACGACGTTTCAGCAATGCGCGCGGATGCCGACATCATGGTCTGGTTGCACGGCCCCCAGCCGGAAGCCCTTCAGCGCGCGGTCCGCGACATCCGCCGCAGCAAGCTGTTCACCGGCACCGAGATCGCCTGGTCCGCCATGGGAGTGCACCGGGAGGCCGAGTTCGCCAAGAACCACACCCCCGCCTTCTCCCGCGGGGTGGAACCGGCAGAGTGGCTCTGCGTCTACCCCTTCGTCCGCTCCTACGAGTGGTACCTGCTGCCCGACGCCGAGCGCGGGGCGATGCTGCGCGACCACGGCATGCTGGGCCGGGACTTCCCCCAGGTCATCTCCAACACGGTGTCCTCCTTCGCCCTGGGCGACTGGGAATGGATACTGGGCCTGGAAGCCCCCGAACTGGTGGACCTCGTGGACCTGATGCGCCATCTGCGCGCCACCGAAGCCCGCCACCACGTCCGCGAGGAAATCCCGTTCTACACCGGCCGCCGGGTCAGCGCCGCCGAGATTGCCGAGGTCCTGTCATGAGCCCGCTGGATCCGCAGAGCGCAGTCGCAGCCGACTCCACCATCAACGAGGTGACCGAAGCCGGCCGGATGGCCCCGAAGGACTACGACGCCGTGCTGCTCGCCTCCTTCGGCGGCCCGGAAGGCCAGGACGACGTCCTGCCGTTCCTGCGCAATGTCACCCGCGGCCGCGGCATCCCGGACGAGCGCCTCGAAGAGGTCTCGCACCACTACCGCGCCAACGGCGGCATCAGCCCGATCAACCAGCAGAACCGCGAGCTCAAGGCCGGCCTCGAGGCCGAACTCGCCGCCCGCGGGATCGGACTGCCGGTCTTCTGGGGCAACCGCAACTGGGCCCCCTACATCCCGCAGACCCTCCAGGACATTTACGACGCCGGGCACCGCAAGGTCCTGATGGTCACCACCAGCGCCTACTCCTGCTACTCCAGCTGCCGCCAGTACCGCGAGGACATCGGCATCGCGCTGACCGAAACCGGCCTCGACGGACGGCTCGAAGTCGACAAGGTCCGCCAGTACTTCGACCACCCCGGCTTCGTCGAGCCGTTCGTGGAGGGCACCGCCGCCGGCCTTGCCGACGTCCGCGCGCAGCTGGCTGCGGCCGGCACCCCGGACGCGCCGGTCCACATCCTTTTCGCCACACACTCCATCCCCACCCGCGACGCCGAGGCAGCGGGCCGCTCCGATGCCGAACCGCGCCACTTCGAGGAAGACTCCGCCTACGTCGCCCAGCACCTGGCCTCCGGCACCGAGGTCATCCGCCGCGTGGAGGCCGCGACCGGCGACACCGCCCCCTGGTCCCTCGTCTACCAGTCCCGCTCCGGCGCCCCGCACGTGCCGTGGCTGGAACCGGACATCAACGACGCCATCGAGGAACTCGCCGGCCAGGGTGTCAAGGGCATCGTCATCGTCCCGCTCGGCTTCGTCAGCGACCACATGGAAGTCGTCTGGGACCTCGATACCGAGGCCCTGGAAACCTGCGCCAGGCTGGACCTGGCCGCAACGCGGGTCCCCACGCCCGGGACGCACCGCAAGTTCGTGGGCGGGCTCGTGGACCTGATCTGCGAGCGGACCGCCGCGAACAACATCGCCGAGCGCCCGCACCTGACCAACCTGGGCCCGTGGTACGACGTCTGCCGTCCGGGCTGCTGCGCCAACTTCCGCGGCGAAAAGCCGACCATCGCGGGCGCAGACACCACCACCGGCACCGGCCACGACCCCTACCCGGCCGCCGCTGCCGCCGGCACCCCCGCTCCGGCGGCGGATCGGGACGCACTGTGAGCGTCCGGATCGGAACCCGCGCCAGCAAACTGGCCCTCACCCAGACGCAGCAGACCGCGGACCAGCTGGCCGCCGTCGGCGGGTTCCCCGTCGAGCTGGTGCACATCCGCACCGACGGGGACGTCCTCACCGGGTCGCTGTCCCAGATGGGCGGCACCGGCGTCTTCGTCGCGGCCCTGCGCGATGCCCTGCTGCAGGACCGCTGCGACGTCGCGGTGCACTCGCTCAAGGATCTCCCCACCGGGGCAGCCCCCGGGCTGACGCTCGCGGCGACGCCGAAACGCGCCGACGTCCGGGATGTGCTCTGCGCCCGTGACGGGCTCAAGCTCGCGGACCTGCCCACCGGCGCCAGCGTCGGCACGGGTTCGCCTCGGCGCGCGGCCCAGCTGCGGGCCGCCCGCCCGGATCTGGACATCCGTGACATCCGCGGCAACGTGGATACCCGGCTCGGCCGCGTCCCCGGACTGCCCGGCAACAGCACCGACGCCGTGGTCGAAGGCAAAAGCTGCGATCTTGACGCCGTCGTGCTGGCCGCCGCCGGGCTGTCCCGGATCGGCCGGCTCGACGCCGTGAGCGAGTACCTCGAGACCGAGGTGATGCTGCCCGCCGCCGGACAGGGCTCCCTCGCAATCGAGTGCCGTTCCGCTGACGCGCCGCGCAAGGCGGGTTCCACCGAAGGCTCCCAGGGCGTGCTCGCGCAGGCCCTCGCCGCCCTCGACGACCCCGACACGCGGCTTGCCATCACCGCCGAACGGGCGCTCCTGGCCCGCCTCGAAGCCGGCTGTGCCGCGCCGGTGGGCGCCTACGCCTTCCGCAAGGGCAGCCTCCTCTACCTTGAGGCCGTGGTCTGCGCCGTGGACGGAACAGCCTCGGTCCGGGACAAAAAGGCCACCGACGGACTGACCGAGGTCGGGGCCACCCTGCTCGGGATTGAGCTCGCCGAAGTCCTGCTGGCCCGCGGCGCCGCTGACATCGCGGACCTGGCCGCCTCCTGAACGGCGGAAACCATCAGGTCATGGGACGGCACGGCGGCCGCAACGACACCGACGGGCAAGCGGTGATGAGGGTGCCCGAGGGCGCCCGGGTTCTCATCGCGCGCAGCCCGGACCGTGCCGGGGACCTGGTCGCGGCGTTGCGCAAGGTCGGCGCCGATCCGCTGCTGCTGCCGCTGATCGATTTCGAGCTCGCCCGTGATCAGCACTCCCTGGACGTCGCCTTCGATGCCCTCGGCGCCGGCGCCTACACGTGGCTTGTGGTCAGCAGCGTGACCACGGTCCAGGCGCTCGAGGCCAAGGCCGCCGAGCGGGGAACGACCCTCAGCCGCTGGCTGCCGGGCAGCCTCCTGGTGGCCACGATCGGTCCCGCGACCCGCCGTTTCCTCGAATCCCGGGGAGTTGCGGTCGATCTGGCGCCCTCCGGGCAGCAGTCCGGGGCCGGGCTCATCGATATCTGGCCCGAGCACCAGGGCAGCGTGCTCCTGCCGCAGGCCGACATCGCCGACCCCCGGCTCCGCCGCGGACTGGAGGCCCGGGGCGCCTTCGTGCAGGCCGTCACCGCGTACCGCACCGTGGACTACCCGGCCGACCCGCGCCGGAGCCTCGCCGCGTGCCAGCCCGCCACGCCCCTGGGGCACAATGCAGCCGCCGGCCCGGACGGGGACCATGCGGCCGCCGTACTCACCCCGGAGCAGGCGAAAGCCGAAATCGGCGCCGGCCGGCTCGCCGCCGTCGTCGCCGCGTCCCCCAGCGCGGCCCGGCGCATCCACGAGGACCTCGCCCCGCTGGGCGGCTGCCGCTTCGTCGCGATCGGACGGTCAACCGCCGCCGAGGCCGAGTCGCTCGGCCTCACGGTCGCCGCCGTTGCCGAGGCGCCCACCGCCTCCGGCCTGGTCGCCGCCGTCGTCCGGTCCCTGGCCGGCCGGGCGTCCCCACCACCTCAGCCAGCAGCAGAGCCCACCGCAAAGGACACCGTATGAGCTTCCCGACCCACCGACCCCGCCGGCTCCGCACCACTCCGGCCATGCGCCGGCTGACGGCCGAACACCGCCTCTCGGCTTCGGAACTCATCCTGCCCGCGTTCATCCGTGAAGGCCTGACCGAGCCGAACCCGATCGCCTCGATGCCCGGCGTGCAGCAGCACACCACGGACACCCTGAAGCGCGCCGCCAGTGAGGCCGTGGCGCTCGGCGTCGGCGGCATCATGCTCTTCGGCATCCCCGCCGTCCGCGACGCGGCCGGCACCGCCTCGCTGGACCCCGACGGCGTGCTGAACAAGGCCATCCGGGACGTCCGCGCTGAGGTCGGGGACGAGCTGGTCATCATGAGCGACGTCTGCCTGGACGAATTCACCGACCACGGGCACTGCGGTGTCCTCGCCGCCGACGGCTACGTGGACAACGATGCCACCCTCGAGATTTACGGCCGGATGGCCGTGGCCCAGGCGGAGGCCGGCGCCCACGTGCTCGGCCCGTCCGGGATGATGGACGGCCAGATCGGTGTGATCCGGCAGGCCCTGGAGGACGCCGGCCACACCAACACCGCGGTCGTCGCCTACGCCGCGAAATACGCCTCGGCGTTCTACGGGCCGTTCCGCGAAGCGGTTGATTCCCAGCTCAAGGGCGACCGCCGCACCTACCAGATGGACGCCGCGAACCGCCGCGAAGCGATCCTCGAAGTGGAGCTGGACCTCGCCGAGGGCGCCGACATGGTCATGGTGAAGCCCGCCATGAGCTACCTCGACATCCTCGCCGACGTCGCCGCCATGAGTTCCGTGCCGGTCGCCGCCTACCAGATATCCGGTGAGTACTCGATGATCGAGGCCGCCGCCGCCAACGGCTGGATCGACCGCCGGGCCGCGATCACCGAATCCGTGCTCGGCATCAAACGCGCCGGGGCCAACATGGTCCTGACGTACTGGGCGAACGAACTCGCCGGCTGGCTGAAGGAGTCCTGATGAGCACGGCGACCGGCCCGGCCTCCGCGTCCAACCCCACGGCGCCCGTGGGCCCGGGGCGCATCCTGCTGGGCCTGAACACCTTCGGCGACGTCGGGGTCTTTCCCGACGGGCACCCGGTCCCGCATGCCCAGGTGCTGCGCCAGCTGCTGGAACAGGCCGAACTCGCGGACGAAGTGGGCCTCCATGCCTTCGGCGTGGGGGAGCACCACCGCCGCGACTTCGCAGTGTCCGCCCCCGAGGTGTTCCTCGCCGCGGCAGCCGCCCGGACCAAAAGGATCCGGCTCGGTTCGGCCGTCACCGTCCTGAGCTCCGATGACCCCATCCGCGTCTTCCAGCGCTTCTCGACCGTGGACGCCATCTCCAACGGCCGGGCCGAGGTCATGCTGGGCCGCGGTTCCTTCGTCGAGTCCTTCCCGCTCTTCGGCCTCGACCTGGCCGACTACGAGGTCCTGTTCGAGGAGAAGCTCGAACTCTTCGACAAGGCCCGCGCCCAGAAGCCCATCCACTGGGAGGGCCGCACCCGCCCGGCCATCAACGGGCTCAGCGCCTACCCGCCGCTGGAACACCACCTGCTGCCCGCCTGGATCGGGGTGGGCGGGACGCCCGAATCGGTGCTGCGCTGCGCCGAATACGGCTACCCGATCATCTTCGCGATCATCGGCGGACAGCCGCGCTCCTTCGCCCCGCTGGCGAACCTCTACCGCGACGCGATGGCGAAATACGGCCACCCGATGCAGCAGATGGCCACGCACTCACCGGGCCACGTTGCCGAGACCGACGAGGAGGCGCGGGAGGAGTTCTTCCCGCACTGGCTCGCCCAGCGCAACCTGATCGGCGCCGAGCGCGGCTGGGGCCCGGGCAACCGGGCCGAGTTCGACGCCATGTGCACCCCCGAGGGCGCCCTCTACGTCGGCTCCCCGGACACCGTGGCCGCGAAGATCCTGCTGCTCAAGAAGAACTTGGCCGTGGACCGCTTCGACCTCAAGTACAGCAACGGCACCCTGCCGCACAAGGCGATGATGCGCTCAATCGAGCTGTTCGGCACCGAGGTGGCCCCCCGGGTGGCCGCCCGGCTGGCAGCGGCCTCCCCGCAAGACTGACCTGAAAGAATAGGAACCATGACTTCCAGCCACCCTCGCAACGAGGAACTTTTTGACCGCGCCCGCCAGCTGATGCCGGGCGGCGTCAACTCGCCGGTCCGGGCGTTCGGCTCGGTCGGCGGGACGCCGCGTTTTATGGTCTCCGCCAAGGGCCCGTACCTGACCGATGCCGACGGCGCCGAATACGTCGACCTGGTCTGCTCGTGGGGCCCGGCATTGCTGGGACATGCCCACCCGGCGGTCCTCGCCGCCGTGCACGCAGCGGTGGACCGCGGGCTGTCCTTCGGGGCATCCACCCCGGACGAGGCCAACCTCGCGGCGATCGTCCAGGAACGCGTCCCGGCCGCCGAGCGCGTCCGGATGGTCTCCACCGGCACCGAGGCGACCATGACCGCCGTCCGGCTGGCCCGCGGCTTCACCGGCAATGACCTCATCATCAAGTTTGCCGGCTGCTACCACGGCCACCTCGACGGGCTGCTCGCCGCGGCCGGCTCCGGCCTCGCCACCCTGGCGCTGCCGGGCTCCGCCGGCGTCACGGCCGCCACCGCCGCCGAGACCCTCGTGCTGCCCTACAACGACCTCGCCGCCGTCGAGGCCGCCTTCGCGAAGCACGGCGGCAACATCGCCGCCGTCATCACCGAGGCGGCCCCCGCCAACATGGGAGTTGTCACCCCGGGGGAGGGCTTCAACGCGGGACTGTCCCGCATCACCCGCGAACACGGCGCCCTACTGATCCTCGACGAGGTCCTCACCGGCTTCCGCACCGGGTATTCCGGCTACTGGGGACTCACCGGCGGCGCGGCCGACGCCGCCGAGCCGTGGACCCCGGACCTGCTCACCTTCGGGAAGGTCATCGGCGGCGGAATGCCGACGGCGGCCCTCGCCGGCCGCGCCGAGGTCATGGACTACCTCGCGCCGCTGGGCCCGGTGTACCAGGCCGGCACGCTGTCCGGTAACCCGGTGGCGATGGCCGCCGGCGTCGCGACCCTGACGCACGCCACCGCCGAGGTCTACTCCTTCGTGGACGCCCGCTCGCTGGAGCTCTCCGCGGCCCTGTCGGCGGCCCTGGACACGGCAGGGGTGGACCACTCGATCCAGCGTGCCGGGAACCTGTTCTCGGTGGCCTTCGGCACGTCCGCCCGGGGAGTGCACAATTACGACGACGCCCAGGGCCAGGAAGTGTTCCGCTACGCGCCGTTCTTCCACTCCATGCTCGACTCCGGGGTGTACCTGCCGCCGTCGGTCTTCGAAGCCTGGTTCCTGTCCGCAGCGCACGACGACGCCGCGATGAACCGGATCTTCGACGCGCTGCCCGCTGCCGCCAAGGCTGCGGCCGCCGCGCGGGCATAGTCCCGAAGGCTGCACGGCCACGGCCGGCCGTTCAGCCGTTGTCGTTAACACTTGAGGCACCCGCCGCGGCGGGTGCCTCAAGTGTTAACGCTGACGTTCTGCGCGCTAGAGGACGTCCGAAAGGAAGCCCTGGAGCCGTTCCGTCTGCGGGTTCGTGAAGAGCTGTTCCGGTGGACCGGACTCCACGACGACACCGGCGTCCATAAAGGTGACGGTGTCCGAGACGTTGCGGCAGAAGCCCATCTCGTGCGTCACCACAACCATGGTCATGCCGCCCTTGGCGAGGTCCGCCATCAGAGCCAGCACGCCCTTGACGAGCTCCGGGTCAAGTGCCGAGGTAGCCTCGTCGAAGAACATCACTTCCGGCTTCATGGCCAGCGCCCGCGCGATTGCCACGCGCTGCTGCTGCCCGCCGGAGAGGTTGGCCGGACGGGCATCCGCCTTGTGCTTGAGCCCGACGAGGTCGAGCTGTTCGAGGGCCTCGGCCCGTGCCTGCTCGGCCGGGAGTTTGCGCAGCTTGCGCAGTGCGAGGGAGACGTTGTCCACCACGGTCTTGTGCGGGAACAGGTTGAACTGCTGGAACACCATGCCGATGCGCTGGCGCAGTTCATCCGGATTGTCCTTGAGCACCGACCGCCCGTCCAGCAGGATGTCGCCCTGGTCGGGTTCGATCAGGCGGTTCATCACCCGCAGGAGCGTGGATTTTCCGGAACCGGACGGGCCGATCACCGACGCGGTGGTGCCCTTCTCGACATGGAGGTCGATGCCGCGGAGAACGTGATTGGATCCGAAGGACAGGTGCAGGTTCTTGCCGGTCAGCGAACCGGAGGCGAAGTCGCTCATGGCTGTGCTCCCTTCCCAATCAGGGCCGCGGCGTCGTCCGGCTGGGGCTTCTCCGGCCGGCCTGTGCGCAGGCGTTTGTCGATGTAATTGACCAAGTGCGTGAGGGGGACCGTCAGAACGAGGTACATCACGGCGGCAGCGATCAGCGGGGAAAGGTTGCCCGTGTTGGCTGCAGCGTCGTTGCCGATGCGGAAGATTTCCCGCTGGCTGGCGAGCAGGCCGAGCAGGTAGATCAGGGACGAATCCTTGATCAGCGAGATGAACTGGTTCACCAGGGCCGGAAGCACGCGGCGGACGCCCTGCGGGATCACGACAAGCTGCATCGAGGAGTTGTAGCTGAACCCCAGCGCCCTGGACGCCTCGAGCTGGCCCTTTTCCACGCTCTGGATGCCTGAGCGGAAGATCTCGCCGATGTAGGCCGACGCCATGAGCGTCAGCGCCAGGATGCCGAGCGGGAACGGGTTCGTGGAGCCGGTCAGTTCCCGGATCAGGGGTCCGAGCCCGATCCCGATGAGCAGGATGATCACGATCGCGGGTACGCCGCGGAAAATATCCGTGTAGATCCTGGACAGCAACCGGAGCGCGGTGCTCCGGGACGTGCCCATGATGGCCAGGATCATGCCCAGGATGCACCCGAGCACGCCCGAGGAAACCGCCAGGATCAGGGTGTTGGGCAGGCCGACCGTGAGCATGTTCGGTACGACAGCTGCCATCGCCTCCCAGTCAAAGAAGGTCTTTAGGAGTTGATCGAGTGCATCCATGGACTAGGACTTCGGGACGATGACAGCCTTGGAACCCGGGGACCACGTGGCCGGGGTTTCGCGGTCCGGGTACCATTCCTTGGTCAGCTTGGACCAGGTGCCATCGGCAATCACGGCGTCAAGACCCGAGTTGAGGGCATCAATGAGGGCCTGGTTGTCCGAGTTCACGGCGTACGCGGTGAAGTTCTGGGTGTTCACAATGGACTCGGCGATGACCGTGCCATCGCCTTCCTTGACCTGGCCGGTGGCCTGCTGGGACGGAGCGACCCAGGCGTCCACCTGGCCGTTCTTCAGGTTGGCGTAGGCCGTGTTGTAGTCCTCAAAGCGGACCGGCTCGATCTGCAGGGTGTTGGTGACGTAGTCATCCTGAACCGTGCCCTGGACGACCGCGATGCGGGTGTCCTTGGTCAGGTCCTTGAAGCCCTTGACCTTATCGTCCTCCTTGGCGACAACGGCCATGTAACCGAAGTCGTAGCCGTTGGTGAATCCGACGGTCTTGCGCCGCGCGTCCGTGGTGGAGATCGAGGAGGATCCGAGATCGAACTGCTTGTTCTGGACCTGGGAGAGCAGGGACGCGAAGCCGGTCGCCTTGAACTCGACCTCGAGGCCCAGCTTTGCCGCGATGGCGCGCAACAGTTCGTTGTCGTAGCCGGTGAACTTGCCGGACTCATCTATATAGATGTTGGGCGGGGCGTCAGAGAGCGTTCCGACGGTGAGGGTTCCCTCGCTCAGCAGGCCGAGCTGGGACTTGTCGATCTGGTCCAGGGGAGTGACGTCCGCGGTCGTGTACTTGTCCAGGGACGTCTGGTCGCTGCCGGCGAGGGCATCTGTGGGCGTTCCGCTCGGGGCGGCTGCTCCGCCGCCGCAGGCGGCGAGCGAGACGGCGAGGGCAACCGCTACGGGAACCGTCGTCAGCCACTTCATGGCTTTGTTTTTCATCACGCAATCACTTTCATCGGACGATAATTGGGGATCGGGGGCCGCACAACGCCCCCGGCTTCGGCGCCTCGGCGCAGGCAGGGGCAGGCAAAGCCTGCGAAATATAATTGTTTCACCCGACACGAAGGCTGGTTGAATCCGAATTAGTGCGCGGTGAGGGTCCTCTGCGCCGAATCTGCTTCACGCGGGAGGGCTATCGCCAGCGATCTGGGTGCCGCGGAGCGGGCGGGGCGGAATGATTGCCGGTGGCAGCCTTGCCCGCCGGAAGGGCCCGGGTGTGTGAGTTGTGTCGCAAACGCTGGAATTGCGGGCCCAGGGCGCCTATTTACGAGTGCGCCGTGCCGGAAGGTTTCGTTTTAAGAAGCCGCGGCGTTAGAAGTCCCCGCGGCTGGCGTCCTCGGGCGGCAGCACGGGCCAGTCGCCTTCGATCACGGCGGCGGGCTTGGTCTTGCGCAGGTAGCTCTGGAAATCGGAGGCCTGGGCGGAGGCCCACTCGATCTGGAGCTGGTGCAGGTGGCTGGCCGGCATCCGTAGCTTGGGGAACTTCCCGGCCATGGCGTCGAGCATGCGCACGGTGGCCAGGGCGTCGGCCGCCGAGGTGTGGGCGTTGTCCAGGTTCACCCCGTACTCCTCGCAGAGGGCGGTGAGGGTGCGCTTGCCCTTGCGGTACCGGTCCACCTGCTTGTTCATGATGTACGGATCCAGTACCGGGAAGCGGCTCAGCTGCGGAACACCGTAACGGGCCGACTCGGCGGCGAGCACGGTGAAGTCGTAGCTGGCGTTGAAGGCGATGACCGGCACGCCGGTGTCGAACAGCTCCTGGAGCGCCGCTGCGACCTCCCGCGTCACGTCCGCGGCAGGGCGGCCTTCGCTGCGGGCCCGCTCCGTCGTGACGCCGTGGATGTCGCTGGCCTCGGTGGGAATCTCGACCCCCGGATCGGCGAGCCATTCGTGTTCCTTGACGATCCCGCCGTCGGCGTCCACCACGGTGATGGAGGCGGTGACGATTCGCGCGGAGCGGGAGTTCCGCCCGGTGGTTTCGAGGTCGAAGGCTGCGCGGGGGAGGGTGTTCCAAGTGCTCATGCGTCAACGCTACCTGCTGCCACCGACAGAAATGCGCCACCACCCCGCGCCCCGGTCCGGCATCACCGCGGTCCCGCCCAGGAACGCCCGAACGCCCGACGGCGGCCCGCCCGGCGGCCCGCCCGGCGGCCCGTGACAGCGCCCCGGCCGCTAGGCTTGTGCCATGCGGATCGAGTATGTGGAGGCGGTGCTGGACGTCGTGGCACTGATCCCCGCCGGCGCCGCGGTGGCGTACGGTGACGTCGCCGAGCTCCTCGGATCCGGCGGCCCCCGGCAGATCGGCTCCGTCATGAGCCACCACGGCAGTTCCGTGCCCTGGTGGCGGGTCCTGAAGGCCAGCGGTGACGCGCCCCCGGGGCACGAACGGGAGGCCCTGACCCTGTACATCCTGGAAGGAACCCCGCTGCTGGGAAATTATGCGGACTACCTCCGCACCGGCGAGGGCCGCTGGCGCGTGGACCTGATGGCCGCCCGCTGGGCACCGAGCGACGGGGAATTCGACCGGATCGACGCCGTGGCCGAGCGGCTGGAACGGTCCTTGCGCAAACTGTCGGCCCCGGATGATGAAATGACTGTGTGAGCATCCCCAGCAAGAGCCCCCAGCCCCTCCAGCCCACACCAACAAACTCCGCACCAACACAGCCCGCACCAGTACAACCCGCGACCAGCGGGCCCGCCCGGGGCGGTCAGCGTCCCGCCAGGCCGCGCGCCTCCGGATCCGCACTCCGCCTGCTGCCACCGCGCACGCTGCACAACGCGGCTCCCGTGCTGACGGCGGACCAGCTCGCCGCCGTCGACATCCCGCACGGCTCCGGCCCGGTCCTCGTCCCCGGAGCGCCGGGGACCGGCAAATCGACCGTGCTCGTCGAAGCCGCCGTCCGGCGTGCGCTACGGGACGGCGTCGATCCCGAACGGATGCTCATCCTCGCCCCCGGACGCCTCGCCGCCGACACGCTCCGGGACCGCTTCACCGCACGGCTGGACCGCAGTTTGAGCACGACGCCGGCCCGCACCTGGGCGTCGTACGCCTTCGACGTGATCCGGCGCGCCAAGGCCGAAGGGATCCTGCCGCTGCCGCGCCCGCCGAAACTCCTGTCCGGCCCGGAACAGGACCTGATCATCAAGGAGCTCCTCGAGGGCCACGCGCAGCCCGGACTCGAGCTGCCCTGGCCGGAGGACCTGGGCGCTGCCCTGCAGACCCGCGGGTTCCGGCAGGAGGTCCGCCAGCTCTTTGACCGGATCATCGAATCCGGGCGGACCGCCGAAGACCTTGTGGGCCTTGCCCGGCGCTGCCACCGGCCGGACTGGGTGGCCGCGGCGGCGCTGTACGCGGAGTACCGCGACGTGCTGGACCTGCGGATGCCCGAATCCTTCGACCCGGCCGGCATCATCACCGCAGCCCGGCAGATCTTCCAGGACGAACCGGACTTCCTCGCCGCCGAACGCGACCGGCTGCAGCTGGTGCTGGTGGACGACATGCAGGAAGCCAACCCTGCCGTGTTCGAACTGCTCGCGGACATCGCCGCGGGCAAGGAGGTCCTCATCACCTCATCGCCGGACACCGTGGTCCAGGGGTTCCGCGGAGCCCGCCCGGACCTTGTGGCCGAGCTTCCCCGGCTGCTCGCCCCGGCCGGCGGCACCGTCCTCGAACGGCCGCTCTGGACCGCGCACCGCCACACCCCGGCGGTGGCGGACGCCTGGCTGTCCGTCGCCGGACGGATCTCCAGCCGCGCCGGCGGGCAGTCCGCGCGCCGGCTCGAACAGCCCCGGAACCCGGGCGCCTCCGCGGGCACCGTCGAGGCGCACCTGCTGCCGTCGCCGGTGCACGAACTGCGCTACGTGGCGCAACGGATCCTGGAGGCCCAGCTCAACGACGGCCGCGAGCTCGGTGACATCGCCGTGATCGTCCGCAACGGCGGCCAGCTCAGCCAGCTGCACCGCTACCTCGCAGGCCAGGGCATCCCGGTCCGGATCCCGGTGGCCGAATCCGCCGTCCGCGACGAGGTCGCCGTCCGGCCGCTGCTGGATGCCTATGCCGTGGCACTGGACCCGGCCGTACTGACCCCCGAGGCGGCCGTGGCGCTGCTGACCTCACGGATCGGCGGATCCACCGCGATCGAGCTGCGGCGCCTGCGCCAGTCCCTGCGCCGGGAGGAAATCCTGGGCGGCGGCGGCCGCACAAGTGACGTACTCCTCGTCGAGGCCTTGCTGGAGCCGGGCGCGCTGGCAACCCTGGGCATCGAAGGGCACTCCGCGCGCCGGATCGCCCGGATGATCCAGGCCGGCCGGGCCGCTGCCCAGGCTCCTGGCGGCAACGCCGAAACGGTGCTGTGGGCGCTGTGGAACTCCACCGGCCTGGCCGCGCGCTGGACCGAGGCGGCGCTGGCCGGCGGATCGGCCGGTGCCCGGGCGGACCGGGACCTCGATGCCATGATGGCCCTGTTCCACACCGCCGAGCGCTTTGTGGACCAGCTGCCCGGGTCCGGACCGGAGCAGTTCCTCGAGTACCTGCTCAGCCAGGAGCTCCCGATGGACACCCTCGCCGCGAGGGCCCAACTGGAGGACGCGGTGGAACTGATGACCCCGGCCAGCGCCGCCGGCCGGGAATGGCCCGTGGTCATCGTCCCCGGCCTGCAGGAGGGGGTGTGGCCCAACACCAGGCTCCGCGGCGAACTGCTCGGCAGCACGCTGTTCGCGGACGCCGTCGAGCACGGCGTGGCATACGCCCTGCAGCTCGATCCCCTCAGCCGGCTGCGCGAAATCCGCTATGATGAGCTGCGCAGCTTCTCCACCGCGGTGTCGCGGGCACAGCAGATGCTGATCTGCACCGCCGTGTCCTCGGAGGACGAACAGCCGTCCTCGTTCCTGGATTACGTGGCGCCGCTGGATCCGGACCAGGACCGGCGCGGCTTCACCCCGGTGGAGCGACCGCTCACCCTGCGCGCCCTCGTCGCCGAGCTGCGGCAGTACGCCCAGCTCGACGCCGGGACCCCGGAAGCCCAGGAGGCCAGCGCCGTTCTCGGCGCCCTGGCCGCCGCCGAGCCGCCCGTGCCCGGCGCGCACCCCGCGAGCTGGTGGGGCCTTGCGGCGCTGTCCACGGAGGAGCCCGTCGTCCCGCCAGGGGGCACCGTGTACGTTTCGCCGTCGAAGGTGGAGACCGTGCAGAAATCGCCGCTGGACTGGTTTGTCCAGGCCGCGGGCGGGGAGGCCGCCACCGACTTTGCGCGCAGCCTGGGCACCCTCGTCCACTCCATCGCGCAGGACCTGCCGGACGCCTCCGGCAGCGAATACGTGGCCGAACTCGTCCGCCGCTGGCCGGCGCTGGGGATGAAGGACAACTGGGAGGGAAAGCTGGACTTCCAGCGCGCGGAAACCATGGTCCGGAAGCTTGCCCAGTATGTGCTGGTGATGCGCAGCGAAGGCCGGTCCCTGGTCGGCGTCGAGCTGGACTTCGAAGTCAAACTCCCGGACGTTCTGGCGGCCGGAAGCACCGACAACGGCGCTGGAGCCGGCGCCGACGCCGACGCGGATCGCGACGCCTGGCCGGCCCGCCCGGCCGTGCTGCGCGGCCAGGTCGACCGCCTGGAGATCGACGCCGAGGGCAGGCTCGTCGTCGTGGACCTCAAAACCGGCAAGCGGCAGCCGGGGAAGGCCGACCTCGAGCGGCATCCGCAGCTGGGCGCCTACCAGGCCGCGGTGCTGGCCGGAGGCTTTGCCGGCCCCGACGACGGCCCGCCCCCCTTGCCCGGCGGCGCCGTCCTGGCCCAGCTCGGCACCAGCACCAAGAGCCCGGGCATCCAGGCCCAGGCTCCCCTGGACCCGGCGGAGAACTGGGCCCTGGGCATGGTCGGTGATGCCGCCCGGGTAATGTCCGGGAGCACCTTCGAAGCCCGACACGATCCGTCCAAGGGCGGCCACGGCGGTCACGGCTGCCGCTTGCCCGAAGTCTGCCCGCTGTGCCTGCGGGGAAAGCAGGTCACCGAATGACCCCCGAGACACCCATGGCCGCCGCGGCGCCCGCGGCTGCGCCCGCCGCGGTGCCCACACCGCTGCCCGCAGCCGCGCCCGCCGCGCTGCCCGCCGCCCTGCCCGTACCGCGGTTCACCCCCGAGGAGCTCTCGGTGCTGCTGGGCGAGAAGAACAGCCCCACCGCCGAGCAGTCGCACATCATTTCCTCGCCGCTCTCACCCCGGCTCGTCATTGCCGGCGCCGGCTCGGGCAAGACCGCCACCATGGCCGACCGTGTGGTGTGGCTGGTCGCCAACGGCTGGGTCCGGCCGGAGGAAGTGCTCGGCGTGACCTTCACGCGGAAGGCCGCCGGGGAACTGGCCACCCGCATCCGCGCGAAGCTGGCCGCGCTGCAGCGCATCGCCGCGTCCGACACGCAGAACCAGGTCTTCCCCGCCGGGCTGCTCAGCACCGACGCGCTCGAACCCAAGGTCTCCACGTACCACTCGTACGCCAGCGGCATCGTGTCCGACTACGGGCTCCGGCTCGGCGTCGAGCGTGACGTCGTGCTACTCGGCGGTGCCCAGTCCTTCCAGCTCGCCAGCGAGGTCGTGGAAGCCTTCGACGGCGAATACGAACACTTCCGTTCCGCCAAATCCACCCTGGTCAAGGCGGTCATCCAGCTCGCCGGCGAGTGCGCTGAACATCTCCAGGACCCGGCCGGGGTCCGCGGCTGGCTGCTCGATCGGGTGGCCGAGTTCGAGTCGCTGCCCTACCTCGCGACCGCCAAAAAGAACCCCAGCCAGGCCGTGGGCGAGCTCAGCGGGCTGCTGCGCACCCGGGCCAGCGTCGCGGAGATGGTGGGACGCTACACCGACGCCAAACGCGCCCGCGGCGCCCTCGACTTCGGCGACCTGGTGGCCCTCGCCGCCCGCGTCGCCAACGAGATCCCGGTCGCCGCCGAAACCGAACGCCAGCGCTACAAGGTGGTGCTGCTGGACGAGTTCCAGGACACCTCACACGCCCAGCTCGTGCTCTTTTCCCGGCTGTTCGGCGACGGCCACGCGGTCACCGCGGTGGGGGACCCCAACCAGTCCATCTACGGCTTCCGCGGCGCCTCCGCCGGCCAGCTCTTCCACTTCGTCCGCGAATTCCCGGTGCGGCTTCCCACCGAGGACTCTGACGACGGCGCTGCCGGCGGCAACACTGCCGGCCCAGCCGGCCCAGCCGACCCTGCCGACCCTGCCGACCCTGCCAACGCTGCCAACGCTGCCGAAACTGCGGCCACGGCGGGCCCTGCCGGCCCGGCGCGCTTTGCCGTCGCCCCGACGTCGTACCTCACCACGGCCTGGCGCAACGGCCGGAACATCCTCTCCGCCGCCAACGTCATTTCGGCTCCGCTCAGCAAAGCTGCCGCCCAGACCGGCCCGGCCGGCGAGCGGGACACCGCCGCCGGAGGTGTCGAGGTTCCGCCGCTGCAGCCCAGCCCGGCTGCGGTCCAGGGCCGCGTCGTGATGGGCCGCTTTGGCACCGACGAGGATGAGGCCGCGGCCATCGCGGGCGACGTGCTGAAGTTCCGGGTGACCGACTTCGATTTGTCGGCGGCGGAGCCCGAGCCGCCCGCCATGGCGGTGCTGTGCCGCCGGCGCGCCCAGATGGAATGCATCCGCCGGGAATTCGAGGTGCGCGGGATCCCGTACGAGATCGTCGGCCTCGGCGGCCTCCTGGACACCCCCGAGATCATCGACCTCGTCGCGACTCTCCGGGTGCTGGCCGATCCGGGCCGGTCCGATTCGCTGATGCGCCTGCTCGCCGGTGCCCGCTGGCGGATCGGGCCCGCGGACCTGATGGCACTGCGGGACTGGTCCAGTTTCCTTGCCCGGCGCCGCGGCCGCCCCGGTGCCCCGGACGACGACGCCGACGACGTCGCGGAGGCGGCGGTGATCGAGGGTGACCTCACGGACGCCGCCAGCCTGGTCGAAGCCCTCGACTGGCTGCCGCGCGAAGGCTGGACCTCCGCGCACGGCCGCCAGCTCAGCGCCGAGGCGCTGGAGCGGCTCCAGCGGCTCTCGGCGGAACTCCGGCAGCTGCGCGGCTACATGGGCGATGACCTCACCACCCTGCTCGGTGAGGTGGAGCGGGCCATGCTGCTGGACATTGAGGTGTCCGCGCGGCCCGGGATCAGCATTCATCAGGCCCGCCGCAACCTGGATGCGTTCCAGGATGCCGCGGCCGGGTTCCTGCACACCTCCCACCGGGTCGACGTGCTCGCCTTCCTGGCCTGGCTGGAGGCCGCGGCCGCTGAGGAGAACGGCCTGGACGCCGCCGCGCCGGAAGTGAACCACGAAGCGGTGCAGCTGCTGACCGTGCACGCCTCCAAGGGCCTGGAATGGGATGTCGTGTTCGTGCCCGGGCTCAATGCCGGGGCCTTCCCCAGCAGCCGGGACTCACGCTGGAGCAGCGGCAGCGCCGCACTGCCGTGGCCGCTGCGCGGGGACCGCGCCGACCTGCCGCAGTGGGACCTCGGACACCCGGACCAAAAAGGCTGGCTCGACGCCGAGAAGGAGTTCAAGTCCGCCGTGCAGGTTCACGGCGAGGCCGAGGAACGGAGGCTGGCCTACGTGGCCTACACCCGGGCGAAACACGTGCTCTGGGTCTCCAGCGCCGCCTGGGTGGGCTCGCGCGCCGGGATGGCGGAGATGTCGCCGTTCCTGACCGAACTCGAGGTGCTGGTTGCCGACGGGGCCGCCGCGATCCACCCGCAGTCCGTCAGTGAGGAATCATTGCCCGAGGAGAGCCCGCTGACCTCGGACCTGGAGGTCGCGGGCTGGCCGTACGACCCGCTCGAGGGGCCCATCGATCCGCGCACCGGCTCCCGGCTGCGCCTGGTTCCCGGCCGGCGGGCGGCCATGCAGTCCGCGGCGGCCCGGGTCCTGGCGTCCCTGGACTCCGGCGTGCTGCGGGATGCCGCCGCCGGGCCGGGCGCTCCCGGCCCGGACAAGCGGCGGCCCTTGCGCGGCCCCGCCGGCGGCTGGGCATCCGAGGCCGCGACCCTGCTGGAGCGCCGTTCCCGCCGGACTGCCGTCCACGACGTGCACCTGCCGGGCCACATCTCCGCGTCCACCCTGGTGGATCTGGAGGACGACGCCGGCTCGGTCGTCGCCCGGCTCCGTCGCCCGGTCCCGCGGGAACCGGGGATGTCGGCCCGCAAAGGCACAGCCTTCCACGCCTGGGTGGAGGAGTACTTCGGCGCCGCCGGCATGCTGGACCTCGGCGAAGCGGCCGGCTCCGACGAGCACATCGACGCAGCGTACGGCCTGGACAGCATGGTGGAAACGTTCCGCCGGTCCGAGTGGGCCAACCGCGCCCCGGCCCACGTTGAGGTGCCGGTGGAGACCCGGATCGGTGACGTTGTGGTCCGCGGCCGGATCGACGCCGTCTTCCGCGATGCCGACGGCGGGTGGGACCTGGTGGACTGGAAGACCGGCCGCCGGCCGTCCGCCGCGCAGCTCAAGACCAAAGCGGTCCAGCTGGCCGTGTACCGGCTGGCCTGGGCCCGACTCAAGGACCTCCCGCTGGACCAGGTCCGGGCGGCGTTCTACTACGTGGCGGACGACCAGGTGGTCCGGCCGCACGATCTGGGCTCGGCGGCACGGCTCGAACAGATCGTTGCCACGGCCCTGGGGACCGGTTAGCGGGACTTCGCCTCGACCACCGTGAGAGCGGTCGTCGAGGTGTCCTCCGCCGGGTTCGCCGGGGCCTCGGACGGATCCACGGTGTCTGGCCGGGCCTGCGCCTGCTCCTGGGCCGGGGCATCGGCCTTGACGACGGCGATCGACTGGGTTGAGGTGTCTTCCACGGAGGACTCGTCGGCGTCCGGCCCGTCGTCGGGAATCGCAGTGACGGAGACGCCACCGGACACCTTCTTGGGTGCCGGCTCGGAGGACCCGTCGGCACTGTTGTCGTCAACCGCGCCGGAATCCCCGGCCGCGCTCTCAGCCCCAGCCGCTCCGTCTTCTCCGCCGGCCGCGACGGGGATGGGCGTGACGTGCACGGCAGGCATCGCGGTGCTGGAAGGAACGGCGGGGAGGCCGGAGACCGAGTCCGGCGCCAGCAGGGTCACCTTGCTGACGGCCGGCACCGGGGCGCTGCCCGCAGCCGAGGTCTGAGGTGCCTGGTCGGATGCAGGGGTGGGCTGGGGGAGCGGTTCCACGCTGATCGGCTGCCCGCCGTGTTCGGCGACGTCCTCTGCGAGGGCGGTGAGCATTGCCTCGGCCTCGTCGATCATCTCCTGGTTCCCGGCAGCGATGCCCTTGACGAGGTACTGCGCCAGGGCGAATTCGGCGGAGAGCGCGGCACGCCGCAGCAGATGGGCGTCCGGCACGTCGCGCCGGGAGGAGGTGTAGTGCGCCAGTACGGCGTCCACGAAGTCCTGGTCGTTGGACGCGACCAGCCAGGCCATGTCGTCGGCCGGGTCCCCGATTCTCAGATCCGTCCATCCAGTCACAGCCGTCACGCGGTCGCCGTCGACCAGCAGGTTGTCTTCGTGCAGGTCCCCGTGGACCACGCACGGGTTGAAACGCCAGAGGGAGACGTCCTCGAGCGCGTGTTCCCAGCGGCGAAGCAGTAACGGCGGAATCTTGCCGGTGGTGGCGGCCTGGTCCAGTTCATTGAGGCGGCGCTGGCGGAACTCGTTGGGGGTGTAGCTCGGCAGATCGGCATTGCTGACCAGCGAGTGGGGCAAATCATGGATGGCGGCGAGGGCTGCGCCGATTTCGCGGGCCACGGCGGGGGACGCCGCGCCGAGTTCCTCAACCGACCGGGTCGAGCCTGCCAGATGCGAGTAGACGAACGTCGTCAGCGGTCCCTGCCGCACGGTGCCGGCAACGGTGGGCATCAGGAAGGGAAGTTCGGCCCGGATGCCCGGGAGGAAGGCGCGCAGCACCAGGAATTCTGTTTCCAGCCGGGCGCTGGCCTCGGCGTGGCGCGGCGAGCGGACCCGCCAGCGCTTGCCTTCGGAATCCAGCAGAAGTGCCGAGTCGAAGTCCGCCGGATCGTCGGGCGCAGAGCTGACGGCGGTCGGGGTCAGTCCGGGGACTGCCGCGGTTGCCACAGCTGCCAGTTCGATTGGTTTTCTTCTCACGCTTCCACGGTAGATTGAGCGGCGCCGAAGACGGCGATGCACCACGGCGAGTCTGAAAGATCGGGAATAAATTGCACACCGGTGCTTCATTCCGGCGCGGTGCTTTGCGGCCACCGGGGGGCACGTGCGGATGCCCACATACGCCCGGGAGAAATGTCATTTGTCAGCGGGAGTCAGTACGGTGGGTACATGAGTCTTGCGGAGTCACCGGCGTCCAATCACCAAGCCCAGGCGGGCACGTCAGTCTCCCCGCACACCGGCCCGGCCGCCAACCATCTTTTGGACACTGTCCTTCCCGTACGCCCGGCGCTGATTGACCGGGGCTCCGCCGCACGGCTCAAGCCCGGGATGCTCGAGGAACTGCTGACCTCCGGCGCCGCACGGGCCATGGTGCTGTCCGGCCGGCAGGGCCTCATCAACGGCAGCAGCCTGGTGCTGCTGGACGCCGCCGAACTCGCCCGGCACCTGCAGGACACGGCCTACGCCCCGGAACAGCTGATCTACCTGGGGTCAGCCCTGCCCGGCTCGGACCTGGCGCCGGGAACCGAACTGGTCCTCTTCCTCCTGCCGCAGCAGTTCGAGGTCCAGGCCGAGGAATTCGAAGCCCACATTGCCGGCATCCCCGAGGGCGCGCAGTGGGCGGGGTTCCGTGATGTCGCGGCCACGCTAAACCCCACGGACACCGCGATCTTCATCGAGGCCAGCGCCATCGCCAACTGGCACGCCACACACACCCACTGCCCGCGCTGCGGCACCGCCACCGCGCCGGAAGCCGGAGGCTGGGTCCGCCGCTGCCCCGCGGACGGCTCCGAGCACTACCCGCGCACCGATCCGGCCATCATCGTCACGGTGGTGGGCCCGGACGGCCGGCTGCTGCTCGGCGGCGGCGGCCCCCTGGATGCCCGGAACTATTCCACCCTCGCCGGGTTTGTCGAACCGGGGGAGTCGCTGGAACAGGCAGTGGTCCGGGAGATCGGCGAGGAAGTCGGCGTCCGGGTCACCGCCTGCCAGTACCTCGGTTCCCAGCCCTGGCCCTTCCCGGCGTCCCTGATGCTCGGCTTCACAGCCTCGACCGCGGACACCGAAGCCACGCCCGACGGCGTCGAGGTCACGCGGGCGCGCTGGTTCAGCCGGAGCGAACTGCAGGCGGCGGTACTCAGCGGCGAGATCGTCATCTCCAGCAGGCTGTCCATCGCCCGGGCCCTGATCGAGCACTGGTACGGCGGGATCATCCAGGACCGCGCGGACAACCCGTGAGGCGCTCGTGAGAACACGCAGCTGCCACCCCGCGCCTCGGATCGACCACCGCGGCGCATCCACCGCACACCTTCGAACGACTGAGCAGCAGACGTGAACACAGACATCTTCCAGTCCAGCGCCTTCCCGTCCGGCCCGTCCGGCCCATCCGAAGAGGTGGCGCCGGATACCGACGCCGCGGCGCCGGACAACCGCTCCCTGGAGGAGCGCATTCTCGGCGGCCTTGACGCCGAACAGCGCGAGGTTGCCAGCACCCTGCAGGGACCCATGTGCGTGCTCGCCGGCGCCGGCACCGGCAAGACCCGCGCCATCACGCACCGGATCGCCTACGGCGTGCACTCCGGCGTGTACAACCCGCAGCGCCTCCTGGCCGTCACCTTCACGTCGCGGGCAGCGGCCGAAATGCGCAGCCGCCTCCGCGACCTCGGCGTCGGCAACGTCCAGGCCCGCACCTTCCACGCCGCCGCCCTGCGCCAGCTCCAGTTCTTCTGGCCCCAGGCGGTCGGCGGCGTCCTGCCCAACCTGCTGGACCACAAGGCCCAGATGATTGCCGAGGCGGCCCGGCGGCTGCGCCTCAGCACCGACCGGGCCTCGATCCGGGATCTGGCCTCGGAAATCGAGTGGGCCAAGGTGTCGATGCTGACCCCGGCCAACTATCTGGAAAAAGCCCAGGGCCGCGGCGCCCCGGGCGGCTTTGACCTGACCGCCGTCGCCCGGGTCTTCCAGTCCTATGAGGACGTCAAGACGGACCGGAACGTGATCGACTTCGAGGACGTGCTGCTGATCACCGTGGGCATCCTGCAGGAGGACCCGAAGGTCGCCGCCACGGTCCGCGAGCAGTACCGCCACTTCGTCGTCGACGAGTACCAAGACGTTTCGCCGCTGCAACAGCGGCTGCTGGAACTGTGGCTCGGCGGCCGCGACGAGCTCTGCGTCGTCGGCGACGCCAGCCAGACCATCTACTCCTTCACGGGCGCCTCACCGAAGCACCTGCTCGGCTTCAAGGCCCAGTACCCCGAGGCCACCGTCGTTAAGCTGATCCGCGACTACCGCTCCACGCCGCAGGTAGTGAGGCTGGCCAACGAACTGCTGGCCGGCCGCCGCAGCGGCGGGCCCGTTGCCGACGCCGCCTGGGCGACGCCGCTGCAGCTGCTGGCGCAGCGCCCGGCCGGTCCGGTGCCGCAGTTCACCGAATGCTCCGACGACGAGGCCGAGGCCGCCACCGTGGCGGTCAAGGTCCGCGGGCTCCTTGACGCCGGCACGCCGGCCAGCCAGGTCGCCGTGCTGTTCCGCACCAACGGCCAGTCCGAGGCCTACGAGCAGGCCCTGGCCTCGGCGGGGATCGGCTACCAGCTGCGCGGCGGGGAACGGTTCTTTGCCCGCAAGGAAGTCCGGGACGCCATCCTGCAGCTGCGCGCCGCCACCCGGGCCGTCGCCGAAACCGCCAGCCCCGAGCCGCTGGGCCAGCTGGTCCGCGACATCGTCGCCTCACTGGGTTACACGGAGGCCGCCCCGCACAGCGGCGGCGCGCTCCGGGAACGCTGGGAATCCCTCGCGGCGCTGGTCGCGCTGGCCGACGAACTCGTGATCAGCCGCGGCGCGCAGTTCACCCTCGCGGACTTCGTCAACGAACTCCAGGAACGCTCCCTGGCCCAGCACGCCCCGACCGTCCAGGGCGTCACCCTGGCCTCGCTGCACGCCGCCAAGGGCCTCGAATGGGACGCCGTGTTCCTCGTCGGGCTCAGCGAGGGGCTGATGCCGATCTCCTTCGCCGACAGCCCCGAGTCCGTGGACGAGGAACGCCGTCTGCTGTACGTGGGGATCACCCGGGCCCGGGAACACCTGTTCCTGTCCTGGTCCACCGCACGGACCCCGGGCGGGCGCGCCAACCGGAAGCCCTCGCGCTTCCTGGACGGGCTGCGCCCCGACTCCGTGGCCAGCTCCTCGGTCCGCGGCAAAGGGGCGGCGCCGCGCCGCAAAGCCGCGGTGCCGGCCACATGCCGGGTCTGCGGGACCATGCTCTCGTCCGGGGCCGAACGCAAGGTGGGCCGCTGCAACCAGTGCCCGCCCAGCTACGAGGAGCAGACGTTCGACGCGCTCCGGCAGTGGCGCAAGGACATCGCGCTCGAAGCCGACGTCCCCGCCTTCGTGGTCTTTACCGACGCCACCCTGACCGCCATTGCCGAAGCCCGGCCCGGATCCCTCGAAGAGCTCGCCAAACTTCCCGGGGTGGGCCCGTCCAAACTGGAGAAATACGGCGAAGCAGTGCTGGCAGTGCTGGTCGAAAGCACCACTCTCTGATGGCCGGCAGCAGCCGCTCAGGTCCCGCAGCCATACCGCTGACCACTGCCGACGGCGCCCCGGTGGAGGTCCGGCGCTCCGCCCGGCGCCGCCGCACTGTGGCGGCGTTCTGGGAGAACGGCACCGCCGTCGTCGCCATTCCCGCCTCCTTCAGCCGCGCCCAGGAACACGAATGGGTGCACCGGATGCTCGAGAAGCTACGGCTTCAGGGCGAGCGGGGGACCCGGGGTGCCGGCCGGCGGCGTCCGCGCAGCGATGCCGCCCTCGCGGCGCACGCCGCCGAGCTGTCCGCGAAGTACTTCGGCGGCCGGGCCGTCCCGACCTCCGTGCGCTGGGTGGGCAACCAGAATTCCCGCTGGGGGTCCGCGACGCCGTCGGAGGGGACCATCCGGCTGTCGGACAAGCTGCAGCCCATGCCGCAGTGGGTCATCGACTACGTGCTGTTGCATGAACTGGCGCACCTGCTGGTGGCCGGCCACGACGCTGCGTTCTGGCGGCTGCTCGAGGCCTACCCGGACACCGCCCGGGCGAAGGCCTTCCTCGAAGGCGTTTCCTTCGCCACGTCCCGCGGCCTCACGCCGGGCGACGACGATGATGTGGACGCCGGCGGGACGGACCCCCTGACCGTCTAAAGACCCCGCCCAGGGCTGGCGCCGCCGCGGTTCCGGCCGGCGCTGTCCGGCCGGCGCCGCCGGAATCCCAGCGCCCGCGGCGCGGGCACGCAAAAACCCCGGCCGGAACCGCAGTTCCGGCCGGGGCCAGCTGCCTAACTAGGACTTGGGGTTATCGCCGTTGCCGGGGGCGTCTTCAGTCCCGGTCCCGCCGGTGTTCTCACCGGATTCCTCCACGGGCCCGCCGCTGGCTTCCCCTGCTGCGCTGGTGTCCTCCGCGGATTCGCCAGTTTCTTCCCCGCCGGTCTCTGCCCCGGCCTCCGGGGCTTCGTCCTGCTCGTCGAAGCCGCCGCTGAGCAGCTTCTGCAGGGCGTCGTCAACCTCGGAGTCGCTGGCCTCGGCCAGCTTCCGGCGTTCGCTGAACCCTTTCGGGTCTTCCAGGTCCTCGGCGGTGGGCAGCAGATCCGGGTGCTGCCAGATCGCATCGCGGCCGTCGACTCCGCGTTCGTCCTTCAGCGAGGCCCAGAGTGCTGCGGCCTCCCGGAGCCGGCGCGGCCGCAGTTCCAGTCCCACGAGGGAGGAGAACGCATGTTCGGCCGGTCCACCGGTGGCGCGGCGGCGCCGCACCGTCTCACGCAGCGCCGCTGCCGAGGGCAGCAGCTTCTCCGTGGCAGCCCAGCTCAGCTCGTCCACCCAGCCCTCCACGAGAGCGAGGGCGGTCTCCAGCTTCTCCAGCGCCTGATCCTGCGCGGGAGTGCGCTGCGGCATAAAGACACCCTGCGACAGGGCCTCCTGGATGCCCTCCGGGTTGCCCGGATCGAGTTCGCGGGCGAGCTCCTCGATCTTCGAGGTGTCGATGTGGATGCCGCGGGCGTAGGCCTCGATGGCGCCGAGGAGGTGCCCCCGCAACCAGGGGACCTGCACGAACAGCCGGGCGTGGGCCGCTTCGCGGACGGCCAGGAACAGCCGGATGTCGTTCTCCGGCAGGCTGAGGCCTTCGCCGAACTTCGCCACGTTTGAGGGCAGCAGCGCCATTTCGAGGTCCGCGAGCGGCACGCCGATGTCCGTGGAGCTGACCACCTCGGCCGACAGGGCGCCGATGGCCTGGCCCAGCTGCATGCCGAAGATCGCCCCGCCCATGTTCTGCAGCATGGAGGACGCGCCGCCCATCATGGACTTCATTTCCTCCGGCATCTGCTCGGTCATGGCCGTGGACAGCGCATTCGCGATGCTGTTGGCAACCGGCTCGGTCAGGCGCTTCCAGGTGCCGAGCGTTTCCTCGACCCACTCGGCCCGCGACCAGGCGCGGCCGATCAGGCCCGTGGACGGCAGGCCGGTGACCTGGTCAAGCCACAGTTCGGCAAGCCGCAGGGCTTCATCGACCTCGCGGGACTGCTGAGCCGTGACCGACGGGTCGGAGCCACTGGCGGCCACGCGCCGGGCGTTTTCGTGCGCCAGCTGCCAGTTCACGGGGCCTTCCGAGGGGGCGCTCATCATCGCCTGGACCTGGGAGAACATCTGGGCGAGGAGGTTCGGGTCGTCCGGGAGGCCGGCCGCCTTCGCCAGTTCCGCGGGGTCGATGTTCCCCATGCCCTGGCCACCCATCAGGTTCTTCAGCATTTCTGCCAGCGGATCCTTGGGTTCCTCGTCGCCATTGGACGGATTAAGTGGGTTGGAGGTCATGATCCCGCCGATCGTCGGTGTGGCTGCTTCTCACGTTCACGGTACCGCGCAGCCAGCGGGCTGTCTGCTGAAACCCGGCCACGTTCGCTGTAGGCAAAGAGCCCGGCCGGCAGCCGAGCGCGTAGTGTTAGAAGCTGGAATATTGGCAGGCAGCAGCCGCGGCTCAGGGCGCGGGCGCAGTGCGCTGATCAGGGGGTCCACAGGGTCCCCGGGCGCCGGCACGGAGAGGTCCTTCATTGACGATTACGCAGGGCGGGCAGCCCGGCAGCGAGCCGGCGGCCGGCCAGACCCGGGGCCGCAGGGCCTTGCTGCCCGGATCAGGTGCCGGCCGGCAGCGGGACAATCGCTCATCAGCCATGCTCGTCTCGGGACTGCTGGCGGTGGCGCTGGGCATCACGGCACTGAGCCTGCCTGTCCCGTACGTTGTGGAATCGCCGGGCCCCACTTTCAACACCCTCGGCAACGACAACGGCCAGCCGGTCATCAGCGTCACCGGCCGCGAGAGCTTTCCCGCCCAGGGCAACCTGGACCTGACCACGGTCTACGTCGACGGCGGCCCCAACGGTCCGGTGACGGTCTTCGAGGCGTTTTCCGCCTGGCTTGACGGCGCGAAAGGCGTCTATCCGGAGGAACTCGTCTTTCCCACCGGTGTGACCAAGGAACAGTCCCAGCAGGAAAGCGCCGTTGCGATGACCACCTCGCAGGAGAACGCCGTCGCCTCGGCACTCCGGGAACTGGGGATCGCGTTCGAGCAGAAGATGCAGATCGCGGGCGTCCCGGAGGGCTCCGCCTCCGCCGGGAAGCTCCAGGAAAACGACGTGGTGGTCTCCGTCAACGGCAAGCCGGCTACCGCGCTGAGCGTCGTCCAGGCTGAGCTGGCCGCCGGCAACGGCGCCCCGGTGGAGGTCGTCGTCGACCGCGACGGCAGTAACGTGGCCGCCAGCATCACACCCTCCAAAACCGAGGCCGGGCGGTTCATCCTCGGCGTTTTGCTGCAGTACCAGTTCAAGTTCCCCTTCGACGTCAAGATCTCCCTGGACAAGGTCGGCGGTCCCAGTGCAGGGATGATGTTCGCCCTGGGCATCGTGGACACCGTCACCCCCGGCGACCTGACCGGCGGCAAGCACATCGCAGGCACCGGAACCATCACCCCCGACGGCATTGTCGGGCCGATCGGCGGCATCAGCCAGAAGATGCACGGCGCACGCTCCGGAGGCGCCACCATGTTCCTGGCGCCGGCCGCCAACTGCGACGACGTCGTCGGTCATATTCCGGACGGTCTGCAGGTGGTTCGGGTCGAGAACCTGGCCGACGCGCGGAAAGCGGTGGAACTGGCCGCGTCCGGTGCCGACACATCCGGACTTCCGGTTTGCTCCAGCAACTAGACTGGCGGCGGAACTAAGATCCGCCGCCACTCGTGGCACTTATGACGGCTTCGCCGCCCTGTTGGGGCGGTGCCGGCGGTCGCTAGAATGCAGCCACTTCGTGTTCCTGCATCGAAGCGCCGCACAGAAAACTAAAAACCAGTAACTGACGACCAGCTATGAGGTACCGAGTTTGTCCCGTCCCGCCAGCACTGTCCCGCCCGGAAGACCCCAGCAACGACGAAGCGCACTGACGCCGACGTTGATTGTTGTGGCCTTGATTGTTGTGGGCTTCATCTTCTTCGCCAATGTCTGGACGGACGTCCTCTGGTACCAGCAGCTGGGCTTCTTCGAAGTCTTCCTGACCGAGAACCTGGCACGGATCGCCATCTTCCTGGCCGGCTTCGCCCTGATGTTCTCCGCCGTCTTCTTCGCCATCCGGATCGCCTACCACTCCCGCCCCGTGTACGCACCGGACGCGGACATCCGGGACAACCTGAACCGCTACCAGGTCCAGCTTGAACCGATCCGCCGCGTCGTCATGATCGGCCTGCCGGTCCTCTTCGGCCTGTTCGCCGGAAGCGCCGCAGCCAGCCAGTGGCAAAAGGTGCTCTTGTTCCTGAACCAGGAATCCTTTGGCCAGAACGACCCGCAGTTCGGGCTCGACATCAGTTTCTACCTGATGACCCTGCCATTCCTGGGCTTCGTCACCGGCTTCCTGATCAGCGTGACCATCATCGCCGGCATCGCGGGCATCCTCACGCACTACCTCTACGGCAGCATCCGGATCATGGAACGCGGGATCTTCACCAGCCGTGCGGCGCAGATCCACCTTGCCGTCTCCGGCGCAGCCTTCCTGCTGCTGATGGGCGCCAACTTCTGGCTCGACCGCTACGCTGCCGTGCAGAACAGCGGCGGCCGCTGGGCCGGTGCGCTGTACACGGACGTCAACGCCGTCATCCCCACCAAATCCATCCTGGCCGTGGCAGCGGTCCTCGTCGCCGTGCTGTTCATCGTCGCTGCCGTGATCGGCAAGTGGCGGCTGCCCGTCATCGGAACCGCCATGCTCGTCATCACTTCGATCCTGGCCGGCGGTGTCTACCCCTGGGTGATCCAGCAGTTCCAGGTCCGGCCCTCGGAGCAGACGCTCGAGAAGCAGTACATCGAACGCAACATCAACATGACCCGCTCGGCGTACGGCCTGGACAAGATCCAGGAGACCCGGTACAACGCCACCACCAACCCCACCACGGGCGCCCTGGCCCCCGACGCGCAGACCACGGCCAACATCCGGCTGCTGGACCCCAACCTGATCTCGGACGCGTTCTCCCAGCTCGAGCAGTACCGGCCCTACTACCAGTTCCCGAGCGCCCTGAACGTGGACCGCTACGAGATTGACGGGAAGATCCAGGACACCGTCATCGCGGTCCGCGAACTCAACCCGGACGGGCTGAGCGCCAACCAGCAGTCCTGGCTGAACCGCCACGTCGTCTACACCCACGGCTACGGCGTCGTCGCCGCCAAGGGCAACAAGTTCACCGTCGACGGCAAACCGGAGTTCCTGCAGGCCGGAATCCCGTCCACCGGCGTGCTCGGCGATGACTCGACCTACCAGCCGCGGATCTACTTCGGTGAAAACTCGGCAGACTACTCGGTCGTCGGCGCTCCCGAAGGCGCCCCGAACCGCGAGCAGGACCGGCCCGCCGCAAAGGAGGGCGACGGCGAAACCCAGTACACCTTCACCGGCGACGGCGGCCCGAACGTGGGCAGCTTCTTCAACAAGGTCCTCTACGCGATCAAGTTCCAGTCCTCGGACCTGCTGCTCTCTGACGGTGTGAACCCCGAGTCCCAGATCCTCTACGACCGCAATCCCCGGGAGCGCGTCGAGAAGGTTGCCCCGTACCTCACCGTAGACGGCAACGCCTACCCGGCCGTCGTCGACGGCAGGGTGAAGTGGATCGTGGACGGCTACACCACGAGCCCGTACTACCCGTACTCCCAGCAGGAACAGCTCTCCGAGGCCACCGCCGACTCGCAGACCACTGCGGGGCGGACGGCCTCCCTGCCGAACACCTCCGTCAACTACATCCGCAACTCGGTCAAGGCCACGGTGGACGCCTACGACGGCAAGGTGACGCTCTACGCCTGGGACGACCAGGACCCGGTGCTGAAGTCCTGGCAGAACATCTTCCCGTCCTCGCTGAAGCCGTTCTCGGAAATGTCCGGGGAACTCATGAGCCACGTCCGCTACCCGGAAGACCTGTTCAAAGTCCAGCGGGAACTCCTGGGCCGCTACCACGTCACCCAGCCGGACAACTTTTACACCAACAACGATGCCTGGAGCGTCCCGAACGATCCGACCGTGCAGGACGACGTCAAGCAGCCGCCGTACTACATGTCCCTGAAAATGCCTGACCAGGAAAGCCCGGCCTTCCAGCTGACGTCCTCGTTCATCCCGCAGGTGGTCAACGGAAACGCCCGCAACGTGCTCTACGGCTTCCTGGCCGCCGACTCCGACGCCGGCAAGGAGAAGGGAGTGAAGGCCGAGAGCTACGGCCAACTCAGGCTCCTGCAGATCCCGCCGGAGTCCAACATTCCCGGCCCCGGACAGGCGCAGAACAAGTTCAACTCGGACCCCACCGTCTCGCAGGCCCTGAACCTGCTGCGCCAGGGTGCATCGGCAGTGCTCAACGGCAACCTGCTGACGCTTCCGGTTGGCGGCGGCATGGCATACGTCCAGCCCGTCTACCTGCGGTCCACGGGCGAAACCTCCTACCCCACGCTGCAGCGCGTCCTCGTGGCGTTCGGTGACAAGATCGGCTTCGCGCCGACCTTGGATGAGGCGCTCAACCAGTTGTTCGGCGGTGAGTCGGGAGCCAGCGCCGGCGACTCGGCCAACAACGGGCAGACGCCCGCGACGCCCACGACGCCGGGGGAGACCCCGTCCGCTCCGGGCAGCACGGATGCCAAGGCGGAGCTGAAGGCGGCACTGGACGCGGCGAACGCCGCCATCAAGGCCGGCCAGGAGGCCCTCGCGAGGGGCGACTTCGCTGCCTACGGCGAGGAGCAGAAGAAGCTGACCGCGGCCCTGCAGCGGGCCATCGACGCCGAAGCCAAGATCGCGGCGGAAACCCCGGCTCCTGCACCGGCGGCGAGCCCGGCGCCGGATGCCACCACGCCGGCGGCCACCCCGGCCCCGACACCGAGCAGCTGACGCCCGGCCCGCCGGTGTACGGCCGGCTGATGCACGGCTGAAGGCCGGGTCCCCGCTCCCACCGGAGCGGGGACCCGGCCTTTCCGTTTCCCCGGCGGGTACTGCCCCAACCCCCGGGGGTGGAGACGCACATCACGCCGCCTCGATTTGGCCCCATGTTCACCGGCAGGTAGAGTTGATCTTGCGACGCGGGGTGGAGCAGTTCGGTAGCTCGCTGGGCTCATAACCCAGAGGTCACAGGTTCAAATCCTGTCCCCGCAACTGAAGAGTAGGTCCGGCACGCTGGGAACAGTGTGCCGGACCTACTGCTTTAAGCCGGCAACGGGTGTCCTGGGGTTAGCGTCCTGGGCGCGGGCACCGTGGTGGCTCGGGCGGCGGTCCTGGGAGTGATTCTGGTAGTGGTCCGGGCGGCGCCAAAAGTACGGTAGTGTTGATCTTGCGACGCGGGGTGGAGCAGTTCGGTAGCTCGCTGGGCTCATAACCCAGAGGTCACAGGTTCAAATCCTGTCCCCGCAACTGAAGAAGAAAAAGAAAGGCCCGGATCTGTTGATCCGGGCCTTTCTTGTTGCCCCGGTTCTCTGGTGCGCCGGGTCCTGGGGCCCGGGTTCCCAGCATCCCCAGCTAAGCGGTGTGGGCCGGCCGTGGGGATCTGTCAGTCCCCGGTGCCCGCGCTAACCGTCCTTGAGCCGCTGGTAGGTCTCCAGGGCCCGGGCACGGGACTCCGGCAGCCCGACGATCGGTTCCGGGTAGCCCGCGGCCAAACTATCGGCCTTCCAGGGTTCGTGGATCGTTTTGTCGTCCAGGCCGGACAGCTCCGGGAGGAACGCGCGCAGGTAGCGGGCGCCGGCGTCAAACTTCTTGCTCTGGGTGACCGGGTTGAAGATCCGGAAGTACGGCGAGGCGTCGGCGCCGGATCCGGCCACCCACTGCCAGTTCGCCGGGTTGCTTGCGGCGTCGGCGTCCACGAGGGTGTCCCAGAACCAGGCTTCGCCGAGCCTCCAGTCGGCCAGCAGGTTCTTGACCAGGAAACTCGCGGCGGCCATCCTGACGCGGTTGTGCATCCAGCCGGTCTGCCACAGCTGGCGCATCCCGGCGTCGACCAGGGGGTAGCCGGTGCGGCCCTGTTGCCAGGCTTCGAGTTCGGCGTCGGAGGGTGTCTGCCAGGCGAAGCGGTCAAACTCGGGCCGGTAGTTCCGGGTGGCCAGCTGCGGGTTCTCGTAAAGCAGCTGCCAGCAGAACTCCCGCCAGCCGAGTTCGGAGCGGAAGATCCCGACGTCGGCCGGCGCCGCGGGCCCGAAGTGTTCCCGCAGCGCATGCCAGATGCGGAAGGGGCTGATCTCACCGAACCGCAGATGCGCGGAGAGCCGGCTGGTTCCCTCAACCCCGGGGATGTCCCGGCCGGTGCCGTACTCCTCCGCCGGACCGTCGAGGAAGTCCTCCAGCCGCTGGTGGGCCCCGGCTTCCCCGGGCTGCCAGGTGCCGGCGAGGCCGGCGCTCCAGTCCGGCCGGCGGGGGAGCAGCCCCCAGCTGTCGAGCGGGTCGCCGGCGGGGACCCTGCCCCCGGCGTCCACGGCCGGGGCAGGGAGGCGCTCCGGGGCGTCCAGGGGGAGGCGGGGCTCCTGACCGTCGAGGCAGGCCCGCCAGAAGGGCGTGAAGACCTTGTACGGCCCGCCGGCCCCGGTCCGCACCGTCCACGGCTCAAACATCAGGTTCGCCTGGAAGCTGGCCGCTGTCAGGCCCTCGTCCGCGGCCCAGGCCTTGACGCCGGCATCCACCTCGCGTTCGGGGCCGCCGTAGCGGCGGTTCCAGAGCAGCGTCGAGGCGCCGGTCTCCCGGGCGAGGTCCCGGATGATGTCCGCGGCCGCGCCGCGGCGCAGCACCAGGCGCGAGCCCGTGGCTTCAAGTCCGCCGGCGAGATCCGCCAGCGAATGGTGCAGCCACCATTTCGTCGCCCCGCCGAGGGGCCGCACCCCGGGGGAGGCCTCGTCGAGGACATAGACCACGGTCAGCGGCTGTCCCAGCGAAGCCGCTTCGCTCAGGGCGGGGTTGTCGTCCAGCCGGAGGTCGTCGCGGAGCCAGACAAGGGTCGAAGACAGGGTTCCCGAAGACATGGGTCAACGGTACACGCGGAGCCCCGCCGCGGCGGCACCCCCTGCACCGCAGGTGCACCACAACCGCACTCCAGCCGCGCCGCGGCCGCACTACATTCGCACCAGCGGGCACCGTCCGATCAAAAACGGAGGCCGGGCCCAGCGACCGTCAGGGGACGGTCCGGGCCCGGCCTCTGCCGATCCGGTGCTAAATTCTCCGGCGGAACGTGCCGGAGGTGTGCCTACAGCTTGTCGAAGTCCGCCTCGTCGACGGTGGAACCGGCGGCGCGGTTTTCACCGGCGCCAATGGCGGCAGGGGAGCCGCCGGACTTCAGCGCGGCGAGCCGCGCCTCAATCTCGGTCTGCTCGCCGAGGTCCTCCAGCGAGTTGAACTGTGCGTCCAGGCTGGAAGCGGCGAGTTCCTGCTGGCCGCGGACCTTGGCTTCTTCGCGGCGGATCTTCTCTTCGAAGCGGCCCACCTCGGACGTGGGATCCATGAAGTCGATGCTCTTCATGGCGTCGTGCACCTGGGTCTGGGCCGCGGCGGTCTTGGAGCGGGCCACCAGCTCGTTGCGCTTGCTGGTGAGCTCGTTGAGCTTGCCCTTCATCTGCCCCAGGCCGTGCTTGAGCTTGTCCACGACCTCGGTCTGGGAAGCGATGCTCGGCTCGGCGGACTTCGCCTCGTTTTCCGCGGACATCTGGCGCTGCAGGGCCACCTTGGCGAGGTTGTCGAACTTCTCGGCGTCAACGGTGTCGCCCTTGGCCCGGTACTCGTCCGCCTTGCGGGACGCGGCGAGGGCCTTTTTGCCCCAGTCCTGGGCGTTCTTGATGTCCTCGTTGTAATCGTCCTGGAGCATCCGCAGGTTGCCGATGGTCTGGGCTACGGCCGACTCCGCCTCGGCGATGTTGTTGGTGTAGTCCCGGACCATCTGGTCCAGCATCTTCTGCGGGTCCTCGGCCTGGTCCAGCAGGGAGTTGATGTTGGCCTTCGCCAGCTGCGCCATGCGGCCGAAAATGGACTGCTTCATGGTGTTACCTTTCGTCCTGCTCAGTGGTTCCCACTGAATTTCGGTGAACAGTGAAATGTACCGCTTCTATCCGCCGGCGGGAACGTGCCCGCTGGCGCCTAGTCTGTGTGTGCCCGGCGTGGGGGCCGTGTTCTGGCCGGGGGCTCCTGCCTAGAAGTCGCCGCCGCCGCCGAAGTCGCCGCCCCAGCCTCCGCCGGAGTCACCGCCGCCGCCCCAGCCTCCGCCGGAATCGCCGCCGCCGCCCCAGCCTCCGCCGCCACCGCCGCCGTGCAGGATGGAGTTGATCAGGATGCCGCCGAGGATGGCGCCGCCCAGGCCGCCGCCTCCGCCGCCGCCAAACATGCCGCCGCGGCCGTAGCCCTGGTTGGCGTAGCCGCCGAAGTGGTCGACGTCGGACTGCGCCTGCTGCGCGGCCTGTGCCGCCAGCGAGTGCGCCTGCTGGGCGTACTGCAGGGCGGTGACCGGGTCGGTGCGCGAGATGGACAGGGCGTAGTCAAGGTTCCGCTGGGCTTCCGCCAGGCGCGTCCGGGCCTCGGTGCCCACACCGCCGCGGCGGGCGGTGATGTAGTCCGAGGTCGCGCTGATCTGCGCCTGCGCGGACATGATGCTCTGCTGCAGCGAGGCCTGCGCCCGGCGGGTCTGCTCCTGCTGGTCGCGGATGCCGGAAAGGGCTCCATCCAGCGACTGGTGCGCCGTCTCGACCCGCTCCAGGGTGGCGATCGGATCGATCTTGCCGCCCTGGATTTCGGCCTTGACCTGTGCCAGGGCGGCTTCCACCGCGGCGACCGGTCCGGCGAGTTCGGGGTGCGCCCCGGACTGGATCAGGGCCCGGGCCTGGGCCAGGTCCTGGGAGGTGTCCACGACGGCGGACTCCAGGCCGCTGCGGGCCTCGTCGAGGCTTCCGGCGACCTTCGTGATGGCGCCGATCAGCACGTTTGTCTGGTGCAGGCTTTCCTCCGCTGCGCGGACGGCGACGGCGGCCAGGCTGCCTTCGCCGGCGCTGAGCTTCTCCTGGGCCGTGACGGAAGCGTTCTGCACAAAGGCGAGGCGTTCCTTGGCCTGATTGATGTTGTCGCCCACCTGGACCAGGGCACTCTCGGCGTACTTGGCGCGCAGCTCGGCGAGGGACCGCTCGGCGCTGGCGATTTTGGCCTCCGCCTCACTCGCGCCGGCGCTGACCGCGGCCAGGGCCTGCGGGGCATTCTTCTCCAGCTCGCGCAGTGAATCGAAGTCGGCCTTCTGCTCCTGCAGGGAGGCCAGCGCCGCCTCGGAACGGCGGATGATCTCACCGAGCCAGGTCCGCTGCTGCTCTTCGGTGTCCGGGATGTGGTCATCGAGCTGCTGCTGCAGTTTGAAGGACTCCGACATGTGGCCCTTGGCGTCCTGCAGGGCCTTCGTGAAGTTCCCGACGGCGGCGTCACCGTATTGTGCCTGCGCGAAGCCAAGCTCCTGCTCGCTGGACTTGATGGCGTCGTCGGCCTCAATCAGGAGTGAGCCGCTCTTGCGGCGCAATTCCTCGACGGTGAGTCCGGCCAGCGGATCCAGCTCGGCGCCCTGCGTGCCGTATCCTGCCTGCGCCCCCGCGGCGGCTTTCTTCCGGCGGTTGCGGAGATACAGGTAGGCACCCGCTCCGCCCGCGGCAACGACGCCCACGCCCACGAGCACGGCGCTGCCGGCGCCGCCACCCTCGGACGGGACGGTGCCCTTGCCTCCGCCGGCGGCATCGCCGATGGCTGCGGCGCTGTCGATGGCGGCCTGGGCGTAGTCGCCATTGCGCAGGTTCGGGTCAACCGCACTGGTCACGATGGTGTCGCGCTGGGCGTCCGTGATCTTGCTGTTGGAGGGCTTGCTCAACAGGTACTGGCGCGTGTCCGTTGCAACCGTCAGCAGCATGGCATTCGCACCGAGGCTCGCCGTGCCGGCGACTTCCTTGGCCCACTCATACCGGTCGGTGGGGTTCTCGAACCTGTCCACATAGACGACGTGGTACGTCATCGCGTGGTCGGCGCCGAGCTGCTTGATGGCCTGTTCGACTTCGCCCCTCCGGTCGCCCAGGACCCCGGCGGAGTCAACGACCTTCGTGACAGGATCGAGCGTGACCGGACTTTCGGCGAGGGCCGGTGCGGCAGGAAGCGCCAGCAGTCCGACGACGCCAAGAACGGCGAGGAGACGTTTATAGGTAGACCGCATGTGCAACCCTTCAGCACTTCTGCGACCAGTTCGGGCCGAACCGGTCGTCACAGAATGCAGCAGCGCCCCCACGCAGATGTAAAGCCGCAGGTCGCTGTGGCGATTCCATTTGATTCTATGGTGCACCCATTAGGCAGTCCACCGGCGGGAATATGCCACCAGCGAAAAGCGCTGAACCCCCTGGAGCAACGCCGGACGCGGCGCTTTCGGTCTCCAGCAATCTCCCAGCAAACGTGCGCCCTAGTATCAGTGAGATCGTCCATAGTTAATAGAGACGAGGATGAAAGGAAGTCTTATGACTGAGAACCCAGCGCAGGGCGCGTCACCAGAGAACCGCGAGCCGGCCACGCCGAACGAGGGCGCTCCGGGGCACCCGCAGCCTGCCCCCGCGCCGGACTCAGGACACGAGAATCCGACGCTCCGGCTGGACCGGGCCGCGGATAACTCCCCGCAGCCGGTCTACCCGCAGCACCAGCCGTCCTACGGCCGTCCCCCCGCGCCGGAGACGCAACAGTTCGGTGCACCCCAGGAACACCCGCAGCAGGGCCACGCCCCGGGTCAGCCCGCGCAGCAGCCCGCTCCCGGGTACGGCCCGCCGGCCGGAAACTCCGCCTTCGGCCAGCACCAGCAAACGCGTGACCAGCACGGCAACCCGCAGTACGCCCCGGGGCCCTACGGCCAGCATCAGCAGGGCGGCTACGGGGGCAACCAGCCCGGGTCTCCGTACGCGTCCAACCCGGCCCACGCCCCGAAGCGCAAGGCTGCCTTCGGCGTCCCCACCCTCGTGGCCAGCATCCTCGCAGCAGGGCTGGTCGGCGGCGGCGTCGTCGCAGGCGCCACACAGCTGCTGGAGGACCCGGCCGTCATGTCCACGGGGTCCGGCAGCAGCAGCCAGGCCGGCCCTGTCATCGTGAACAACCGCGAAGACGTGAACGCCATCACCGCGGCCGCCGTAAAGGCGACCCCCAGTGTCGTGACCATCAAGGCCTCCAGCGGCAGCGAGGGCGGCACGGGCTCCGGCATCATCCTGGACGGCGAGGGCCATGTCCTCACCAACACCCACGTCGTCACCCTCGACGGCACGGCGGCGAACGCCGCGATCGAAGTCCGGATGAGCGACGGCAGGGTCTACAGCGCCGAGATCGTCGGCACGGATCCGCTGTCCGACCTCGCCGTGGTGAAGATCCAGAACGGCTCCGGGCTGGTCCCGGCAGTCCTGGGCGACTCCGGCAAGCTGAACGTCGGCGATACCGCCGTCGCGATCGGATCGCCCCTCGGCCTCACGGGAACCGTGACCGACGGCATCGTCTCGACCCTGAACCGCACCATCAGTGTTGCCTCCTCGGCCGCGCCCAAGGAAGGCGCCGACGACTCCCAGGGCGGCGACCAGGGCTTCCAGTTCGCCCCGCCGGACGGCGGACAGGGCCAGAGCACCGCCAACCAGGGAAGCATCTCGATCAACGTGATCCAGACCGATGCCGCCATCAACCCGGGCAACTCCGGCGGTGCCCTGGTCAACACCAAGGGTGAGATCATCGGCGTGAACGTCGCGATCGCCTCCGCCGGTGGCGACTCCGCCAGCAGCGGCAACATCGGCGTTGGCTTCAGCATCCCGATCAACCACGCCAAGCGTGTCGCCCAGGAGATCATCAGCACGGGCAAGGCAACCCACGGCCAGTTCGGCGTGAGCGTGAAGCAGAAGACCGCGAGTTCCTCGGCCTCCGGTTTCTCCATCGGGGCCGAGGTCGCCACGGTGGAGCCCGGCTCCGCCGCGGACAAGGCCGGTGTCAAGGTCGGCGACGTCGTGACGAAGTTCCAGGACCTCGCGATCAGCGACCCGAACCAGCTGACCGCCGCCGTGCGCGAGCAGCCCGCCGGGGCCTCGGTCAAGGTCACCGTCCTCCGCGACGGCAAGGAACAGCAGCTGGACGTGACCCTCGGCGCAGCCGCCGAGCAATAGGAGCAGAGCACAGCGTTACCACCCGCAGGCCGGGCGGCACCACCAGGTGCCGCCCGGCCTGCGGCGTGCCGCGCACCTGCCCGCACAGCGCGGCCCTGACACAGGCCTTAACCCAAGCCGTGCCCGTGCTCCCCGATGTGGTTAGCTAGGATCAACCCGGCACCCCGGGCGTTCCGTGGCCACGACCCCACCCGGCTGGCTGTCCACCCGCATGGAAGGCTGCTGTAAACACAGTGGAAGAGACATTGAAGATCATCGTGCTGGTCAAGCACGTCCCTGATGCCCAGTTCGACCGACACCTCACCGGCGAGGGCAACACGACGGACCGCTCCGAGAGCATCCTGTCCGAACTGGATGAGTACGCCCTCGAAGCCGCGCTCCAGCTGATCGAGGCCCGCGGCGGGGAAGCGGCCGGCAACAAGGTCATTGCCCTGAGCATGGGTCCCGCCGGTGCGGTCAACGCGGTGAAGAAGTCCCTGCAGATCGGCGCCACCGAGGGCGTCCACCTCAGCGACGAGGCGCTGGCCGGGTCCGACGCCGCGGCCACCTCGCTGGCACTGGCCGCCGCCATCCGCCACCTCGGTACGGACACGCCCGCAGACCTCGTCATCACCGGCATGGCCTCCACCGACGGCGAAACGTCCCTGGTCCCGGCCCAGCTCGCGGAGCGCCTCGACCTTCCGCAGGTCACCTTTGCGTCCTCGCTGGAGCTCGACGGCGGCAAGCTCACCGCCCGCCGCGACGGTGACTCGCACGCGGACACGGTCGAGGCCACCCTGCCCGCCCTTGTCTCGGTCACGGACCAGGTCAACGACCCGCGTTACCCGAACTTCAAGGGCATCATGGCGGCGAAGAAGAAGACCATCACCACGCTGAGCCTTGCGGACATCGGCGTTGACCCCGCGCAGGTCGGACGGTCCGGATCCTGGACCACCGTCGAATCCGCCGAGGTCCGCCCGGCGCGCACCGCCGGCACCATCATCACCGACGAGGGCGACGCCGGCATCAAGCTGGTCGAGTTCCTGGCCGCCCAGAAGCTGCTCTAAGGGGATTCCCAGACATGGCAAAAGTGCTTGTATTCATTGACAACCCCGGCCCGGCCCTGAAGAAGGCCAGCCTGGAGCTGCTCACCATTGCCCGGTCCCTGGGCGAGCCGGCAGTCGCCTTCAACGGCGAGCTGCACGACGACGTCGCGGCGACGCTGGGGGCCTACGGCGCCCAGACGCTGTACCGGCCCTCCGCGGCGGACCTCGATGACTACCTCGTCGGCCCGAAGGCCTCCTACCTGGCCGCCGCGGTGCTGACCGCCCATGCCACCGTCGTGCTGACCGAGAATTCCGCGGAGGCCAGGGAAATCGCGGCGAGACTGGGCATCAAGCTCGGTGCCGGCGTTATCACCGACGTCGTCGCCGTGGACCCGGACGGAACCGCGCACAAGTCAGTGCTGGCCGGCTCCTGGACCACCACGGCGAAGGCGACGACGCCGGTCGCGGTCCTGACCGTCAAAGCCAACAGCATCACCCCCGAACCCGCCGTCACCGGCACCGCGCCGGGAACCATCACCGTCGAGGTGCCGGAGACCGCCACCGCGGCCTCGGCCCGGATCACGGCCCGCAACGAGAAGGCCGCCAGCGGCCGCCCGGACCTCGCAGAGGCGCGGATTGTGGTGGCCGGCGGCCGCGGCGTCGACGGGAACTTCGGCCCGGTGGAAGAGCTGGCCGATGCCCTCGGTGCCGCCATCGGCGCCTCCCGCGCCGCAACGGACGCCGGCTGGATCGGCCACGACGCGCAGATCGGCCAGACCGGCAAGACCGTGTCCCCCCAGCTGTACATCTCGGCGGGCATCTCCGGGGCCGTGCAGCAGAAGGCCGGCATGCAGACCGCCAAGGTGATTGTGGCCGTGAACAAGGATGCCGAGTCGCCCGTCTTCGAGATCGCCGACTTCGGCATCATCGGGGACCTCTTCCAGGTCCTGCCGCAGGCAACCGCAGAAATCAAGAAACGCAAGGGCTGATTCCTTGAACACCTTCGCCGCACAGGCACGCAGCCCGTTCGATCCGGAACACCACCGGATCGAGCGGGTGCTTTGTTTCGCCGCGCACCCGGACGACATCGACTTCGGCGCCGCGGGCACGGTCGCGGCCTGGACCGCTGCAGGGGTGCAGGTCAGCTACTGCATCATGACCGACGGGGACGCCGGCGGTTTTGATCCGGCGCAACGGGAAGAAATCGTCCGGCTGCGGAACGAGGAACAGCAACGTGCCGCCGCGCTCGTCGGAGTGACCGACATCCACTACCTGCACGAGCGCGACGGCTACCTTGAGCCCTCGCACGCCGTGATCCGGGAGGTGGTGCGGCTGATCCGTCAGCTGCGCCCCGACGTCGTGCTCTCGATGCACCCGGAACGGAACTGGAACCGGATCCAGAAGAGCCACCCCGACCATCTGGCGGTGGGGGAGGCGGTGACCCGGGCGGTGTATCCGGCGCTGGAGAATCCGTTCGCTTATCCCGAGCTGGCCGAGGCGGGGCTGGACGCGTACAAACTGCCGTGGCTGTGGCTCTACGCCGGGCCGGAGGAACGCGAAAACCACGTCGTCGACGTCACCGAACACGTCGCGGCCAAGCTCGCCGCGATCCATATCCACGTCAGCCAGCACCCGGACATCGAGGCCATGGACCGCACAGTCCGCGGGCTGATGCTCCGGACCGCGGAACGGGGCAGCCTCCCGGCCGGGCGCAGCGCGGAGGCGTTCCACGTCGTCACGGTCAACGGGGCCGGGACCATCGCCGGGTTCTAGCCCTTGCCCCCGGGCCGCCCTCTCCCATAAGCTGGAGTTTAAATCATATTTATTTGAGGAAGACAGGCTTTAATGGCGAAGACTGCGCAACACCCCGTGCTTGTGATCATGGGCGTCTCCGGATCGGGAAAGTCAACCGTGGCGGGCCTCCTGGCCGGCCGGCTGGGCTGGGACTTCGCTGAAGGCGATGACCTGCACCCCGCGTCGAACGTGGCGAAAATGCAGGCCGGGCAGCCCCTGACCGACGCGGACCGCCAGCCCTGGCTGGAAAGCATCGCCGGCTGGATCCGGCAGCACACAGACTCCGGCATCCCCGGCGTCATCACCTGCTCGGCGCTCAAGAAGCGCTACCGGGATGTCCTGCGCGGTGACGGTGTGGTCTTCGTCTTCCTCGACGGGAGCAGGGACCGGATCTCGGACCGGCTGGCATCCCGGCACGGGCACTTTATGCCCCCGTCCCTGCTTGAGTCCCAGTTCGAGGCGCTCGAGGCCCCCACCGGGGACGAAAACTTCATCACGCTCAGCGTCAGTTCGGCACCTGCGGACGAAGCGCAGGAAATCATCGACCGGCTCGACCTCGACGCCGGATACCGCGGCGCCCGGGAGCCCTGCAGCGACGTTGCCGGTGGCGACGGTGGCAGGCCGTAGCCGAACCGGCATGTAGCCGAGACAGCACAAAGCCGGGCAGGCTGTGGACCCTTCAGGAGGTCCACAGCCTGCCCGGCTTCTTTGGTGCGTGGGTTGGGGCGTGGCCCCGGCCCTAGGCGCCCAGCGGGGCCTCGGCCACGGTCGGCGTGGTCGGCGACGCGGAGCCGCCGGTCGGTTCCACCGTGATGCCCAGGGCTGCCGCCGTGCTGATGCCCTTCACGACGGCCGGCTTGGACAGCGCCTCCGCGTCCATCAGGCCCTGGGACACCGGGGCCGAGCCGTCCTTGGGGATCAGCCACATCTGGTAGACCTTGCCGGGCGGCGGCGCCGGGACATCGTTCATCTTGACGACGATCGCGTCTTTCGACGTCGAGAGGGACACGGTAGCCGTGCCGCCGCCGGCGACGTTGACCGTCGCCTGCCGCACATCGCCGGCCTGCATGACCTGGTTCAGCGGATCGTTCTGGTTCGCCACGTAGGCGCCGACGCCGACACCGCCCAGGGCGATGATGGCTGCGGCCGCGACGCCGACGAGCCAGCCGCGCATTCCCTGCGGCCGGCGTCGTTCCTCCCGGCGCCTGCGGGCGTCGCCGAGTTCGTCGGTGACAGGGCGCCCGGAGGGCTCCCGGACGGGACGGGCGACGACCGGCGGGACCGCCGACGGCGCGTGGGACGGGTGGGCGCCCGGCGCTGCCGGGACATCCTGGCTGGGCAGGGACGCCATGATCCGGTCCAGCAGGCCCGCCGGAGGTTCTTCCTCGGCGGTGAAGCTGGTCGCAAGGGTCTCCCGGGCCTGGCGGACACGTTCGTTGAAGGCGGCGCGTTCGGCCTGCGGAGCCGAGAGAAGGTAACTCTCGATGGCCGCGCGTTCGGCGTCGTCCACGGCGTCCAGGGCATACACCTCGGCGAGGTCTGCCGCGCGTCCCGAGGCGAGGTCAGTGGCGATATCGGCTGCAAAACCGCCGGGGACACGTCCGCTGTTCTGTGCGTTGGTGTCGGTCATCTTAACTCACCCCCAGGCAGGTCTTCAGTCGGATCAGTCCGTCGCGGATGCGGGACTTGATGGTGGGGACCGCAGCGTTGAGCTTTTCTGCGACCTCCCGGTAGGTGAGGCCGCCGTAGTAGGCCAGCCGCACGGATTCCTGCTGTGTATCCGTCAGCGTCGCCAGGCAGCGGACCACAGCCTCGGCCTCCAGCCTGCTGCCGACCTCATCGGAGACCGAATCGTGGTCGATGTCCTGGCTGCTGGCGCCGTATTTCGCTTCCCGGTCGGTGGAGGACTGGGAGGAACGGACCTTGTCCACGGCCCTGCGGTGCGAGATGGTCATGAGCCAGGCGAGCGGGCTGCCGGCCTCGGGGTTGAACTTGGAGGCGTTCTGCCAGACCTGGAGGAAGACCTCCTGGGTGGTGTCCTCACTGAGTTCGACATCGATGAGTACCCGCCGGGCCATGCCGAAGACGCGCCGGGAGGTGAGTTCATAGAACTCGGCGAAGGCTGCCTGGTCGCCGGCGGCAATCTGCTCCAGCAGTGCGCCGAGGCGGCGGTTCACATCGGCCGGCGTGCCAGGGGGAGCGGCGGCCTCGGGAATCGGGGCGTTGGGAGTGTCCATCACCTTCAAGCATAAGGTGCCCGCCGCCGATCGCGGGTCAGGGCGGGCTGCTGCTGGGTCGTGGTCGCCGGCAACACGCCGGGATGGACATTTATCCACCTGCATGGTTGTCACCTGCGGCTCCTCGCTCCCTTCCCCGTGCGCTGCGCCCGTGGATGGAACTGGGCCTCAGCAGTGATTCGGGGCGGCCGGGCAACCGGATGGGCCGGGCGGGGGAAAAGTTGCGGTGCCTACAGCCTGGCGCCGGCAAATCCGTTCTGGCGCCACGCCTCGTAGACCGCGATCGAGGCCGCGTTCGCAAGGTTCAGCGAGCGCAGCGCGGGCAGCATCGGCAGCCGGACGCGGGACGTGACGTGGGGGTCGTGCTTGAGTTCCTCGGGCAGGCCCACCGATTCCCGGCCGAACAGCAGTACGTCCCCGGGCCGGTAACTGATGTCGGTGTAGGACGCCTCGCCATCGGAGGTGAACGCGAACACGCGCTCCGGAGCGAGGGCGGCCCAGGCGGCGCCGATGTCCGGGTGGACGGTCACGACGGCGAGGTCGTGGTAGTCGAGTCCGGCCCGGCGCAGCTTTGCGTCGGAGAAATCGAAGCCCAGGGGCTCGACCAGGTGCAGCTCGGCTCCGGTGATGGCGGCCAGCCGGATGGCATTGCCGGTATTGCCGGGGATTTCTGGGGCGTGGAAGAGGATGCGGAACACGGTCCCATCCTAGCGAGCCTGCTAGTGCATCCCGCGCAGCAGCCGGGCCAGCACCGGGACGATGACCGTATTGGGGGCCGGGCCGGAACTCAGGAACTGCTTGAGCCCGCGGGCGAGCCCGGCGGCATTGACCACCTGCACGGTCTCGTGCGCCCCCGAGCGGCGGTGCCGGTCGATCACCGGTTCGTGCAGGTTGCCGTCGGTGCTGTGGACCACGGTCCAGCCGGTGACGTTCAGTTCCGGGAAGATGTCCTGCATGCGGCGCACCACGTGGGCCAGCTGGGGCGGCGCGATGGACCGTCCGCCGTGGGTCAGGGCGCTGCCGTTCCAGGCATAGGCTCCCGGGGGCAGCAGCATCGAGCCGATGATTGCCATGCGGTAGCCGGAGAGCACGACATGGTCGATGTGGCTATTGTCCGCCGGGGACTGCAGCCCGTTGATGAGCCGTGCGGCCGGGACGGCGGGGAGGATCTGCCGGCTGATGAGCTGCACTGTCCGCATCTCCCGCTGGATCCGGGCCTCGGCCCCGAAGATGCCGCGCTTCCGGGGCAGCCCGTGGACCTGCTGGCTGGCGAGGCTCTCCGGGATCAGCGGCACCTCGCCCGTCCCGGCGTACTGCTCGAAGGGCGGGATGTAGACCGCGGCGTCGGAGGCCGTGTTCCGTGGCGTGTTCGGGCGCCGGACATTGGCCGAGGCGCGGCTGCCGGCCGCCGGGGCATCGAAGTGGGCCCCTTCGTCGGGGGCGGGCCCGGCGAAGGCACGGCCGCCGCTGCCGTAGGACCGGTCGTAGTCGGCCCGGCTCTTGGCATCGATCAGGGTCTCGTACGCGAGCGTGACGCGCCGGAAGGCGGCCGGGTCTCCGCCGTGGTCGGGGTGCGCGGTGCGGGCGGCCTTGCGGTAGGCCACTTTGATTTCCTTTTCCGTCGCCGTGACGGGGATCCGGAGGACCTGGTAATGCGAGCTGTTGCCCTGCGTCAAGCAAGAATCCTTTGCCTTAGTGGTGCCAGCCCATCCTGGACGTCCGGCGTGGCCAGTTTAACCGGCATGGGGAAGAACGAGCGTACCGGCACGGAAGGTTCCCGGCCACTGGCATAATTCAGCGCATGATGCTCGCCCTCGCCGTCAATCCGCGGGCCTCCTTTGGCCGCGGGCGGCACGCCGGCGACCAAGCCGCCGCGCACTTCCGGGCCGCCGGGGCGGAGGTCCTGGTCCTTTGCGAGGATTCCTATGACGCGCTGGCACGGGCCGTGGACAAGGCCCTGGCCGCCGGAGTCGACGCGCTGGTGGTGGTGGGCGGCGACGGAATGGTCCACCTCGGAGTCAATGCCCTCGCTGGATCGGGCCTGCCCTTTGGCACGGTCCCGCTCGGGATTGTCCCGACCGGCACCGGAAACGACCTGGCGCGGGCGCTCGGCGTGCCGGCGCACAACGTTCCCGGCGCCTGCACGGCGGTGCTCGCTGCCCTGGCCTCCGGCGGGCGGCTGATCGACGCCGGACGGGTGTCGTCGTCCGGGACGTCCCGCTGGTTTGCCGGTGTGGTGTCCGCGGGGTTCGACGCAGCCGTCAACGAACGGGCCAACGCCTGGCGGTGGCCCCGCGGCAAGGCCCGCTACCACCTTGCCATGCTCCGCGAACTCGCCTCGTTCCGGGCGATCACCTACACCGTGACGGCCGACGGCGAGCGCTGGCAGCAGGACGCGATGCTGATTTCGGTCGCCAACGGCCAATCGATCGGCGGCGGCATGAAGATCACGCCTGGCGCGCTGCTCGACGACGGCTACCTGGACCTCTTTATTGTCGGCCCGCTGTCCCGGCTGGGCCTGCTGACGGTTTTTCCGAGGGTCTTTTCCGGCGGCCACCTCGGGCATCCGGCCGTGCACATCCGGCGGGTCCGCACGGTGGAGCTGTCCGCGGACTCGGTGGTTGCCTATGCGGACGGCGAGCGGATCGGGCCCTTGCCTCTCACCATCGAGGTGGTTCCCGGGGCCGTGCGGGTTCTGGCCTAGCCCGCGGGCTGATGGCAGGGGGCCGTCGGCCGGGTCGCCCGGCGATGCTTTCGCGGCGGGAGTCTAGACTCGTGCGGGGGCCGGGCCGGAATGCGGAGCCGGCAGGGCGAATTGGGGCGGAGCTAGGCATGGGAACCAAGCGGGAAACCGGCGTCACGGCAATGAGTGGCGCGCGCCCCGGTTCCCGTCGTGGCCTCCGCGGACAGCGGGGGAAACGCACGTTCCTGGCGCTCGCCGCCGCGGCCGCGCTGGCCGGCTGCAGCGTCGGCGTTCCGGACCAGTCCGCACCCAAGGCGGCGCCGGCGGCCCCGACCCTGGCCACGCCCACCATCACTCCCGGCCACGACGCCGCTGCGGTCGCGGCGCGGGACATGCCCTTCGCGGCCGGCGGCACGCTGGCGGCCGGCGTGCCCGTCCGGCTGTCCGACGGGCTGCGCGATGTGCCGCGGTGGTCGCCGGGCAAGGAGAACGTGGCCGGGGCCAGCGAGTACGTCAAGGAGGACGGCTGTGTGGTCTCGGCAAAGGTCCGGAACAACCAGGCAGCCCTCGCCGTGTCCGGAGACGACAGGGCCTCCACGGAAGCGCTCTTCCGGTACCTCGACGCCAGCATTCTTCCGGCCTACCTGAAACCGGAGACCCTGCGCTGGGGCGGAGAGCCCGGCAAACCGGCTCCGCGCGTGGACGTGCTTATGTATACAGGCGGAGAGCGGTCCGGCGCCCGGGCCACGGCAATCTACGCGAGGCTGTTCAGCACCTCGGGCTCGTCCGTGTACGTGTCCGCCTCGTGCCCCGACGCCGCGACTCTGGCCGCGGCGCGGACCGACGCCGAAGCGTGGATCGCCGTCGTTCCCCCGTCCGGCTGAGTCCGGCGCGTTCACTGCTGCTTTGGCTGGGCGAGCCGATTCAGGGCCAGCGCCCCGACCAGCAGGCCGAAATCTCGCAGTGCCACGTCGTAAAAGCCGCCCAGCACGATGAGGTTGATGATGATTCCGAGGAGCCAGGCCGCGACAAGCAGCGAGCCGAACCGCGGCTTCAGCGCCACTGCCAGGCCGGCGACGATCTCCACCACGCCGACGACGTACATGATGGTCTGCGCCGGGAGCGGCACAACATCCGTGACGACGGGCGCCAGGTACATGGTCCAGTCGGTGAGCAGGTTGGTGAACTTGTCCAGGCCGAAGATTACGGGGGCGACGGTAAAGACCGTCCGCAGCAGCCGGAATGCCTGCCGCTCGGGAGCCGAAGTCAGCGGGCCGGCCGGGGTGTTCAGGGCTGCAGAGGATTTCATGCGGAACTCCTTCTAAAAGTAGATACCTTGATTTTAGAAGTGCCGGGATGATTAAGCAATGAATCTTGTTTTTAGAGTTAGGCTGAATCCATGATCCGATCCCCCTGGAACCGCAGGATCGCGGCCGTCGCATCCCTGGGCGACGAGAGCCGCCGGAAGCTGTTCGACTTCGTCGCCTCGGCGGGGTGCGCCGTCAGCCGCGACGATGCGGCCGGTGCGCTCGGGCTGCCCAGGAGCACGGCCTCCTTCCAGCTGGACCGGCTGGTGCAGGACGGGCTCCTGGCCGTTGAGTTCCGGAAACTGGGCGGCAAGGGAGGGCCCGGTTCGGGCCGCCCGGCCAAGCTGTATCTGGCAGCTGTCCGGGAGGTCGCGGCCTCAGTGCCGGACCGGAACTACGATCTTGCCGCCGAGCTGCTCGTCTCGGCCATCGAGGAGTCCGCGGCCGGCGGCGGTACCGCGCGCGACGCGCTGCTGCGCACGGCCCGCGCCCGGGGGGAGGCCGCCGCCCGGACCGCGGGCGGGGGGCCGGCGGATCCCGGGGCACCAGCCGGGGGAGCCGCGTTCGCCGGGTTCCTCGCCGCTGAGGGTTACCGTCCCGAGGACGACGGCGCGGGAGGCCTGGTGCTGCTCAACTGTCCCTTCCACCGCATCGCCGAAGGCCATACCGAGGTGGTGTGCGCCATGAACGGTGCTTTCCTGGCCGGGGCCGCGGCCGGCTGCGGCATCGACCCGGACCGGGTCCAGGCTCTTGCCATCAAAGACCTCCGCGCGCAGGGAACGGCGCGGCCGGCGCAGTGCTGCGCCCGGATCAGGCCCCAGGAACCCGGAGCCTAGGCGGCAAGGCGCGGCGGGGCGGCCAAAGCGGGTTTCGGCTGCCCGTTCCGACCGGTCAGCAACACGCCCGCAATCACCAGGATGCCGCCGACGATCTGGACCAGCGTGAGCGGCGTCCCCAGGGTCACGGTGATGACCGCCGTGAACACAACGATCAGGTTGAGGTAGTTCCCGGCGGTCCCTGGCGGGGTGGTCTTGAGCGCGATATTCCAGAACAGGTAGGCGCCGAGCGACGGGAAGACGACGATGTATGCCAGCGACCAGGCCTCGGACGGCGTCTCCGGAAGCCGCACATTCAGGGCGAGGGCAAAGGGTGCCAGCGTGATTGTCGCCGTCGCCACCTGCACGGCGGTGGCCGTGATGGCGGGGACGCCCAGCCTGCGGGCGATGATCGTGTAGAGGCCCCAGACGATGATCGCGCCGATCATCATGAGTTCACCCAGATTGAGGGAAAAACTCAGGACACGCTGCAGCTCGCCGCGGGTCAGTACGAGCAGCACGCCAAGCAGGCCAAGGCAGATGCCGAGCCAGCCCAGCCGTGTCGTCCTCTCGCCGAGCAGCACGATGGCCAGCACAACGATCAGGGCAGGGTTGGCCGCGGTGATCAGCGCGGCGTTCACGGCGGACGTGTGGCCGAGCGCCCCGTACAGCAGGAGCGTGTAACCGCTCATGCCGAGCACGCTCAGGAGCAGCAGCACCGGCCAGCGGCGCAGGACCGCGCGCCAGTCGGGTTTCTCCACGAAGTGGGCCAGGAGCAGCAGCGGCACGGCCGCCAGGGTCCAGCGCCAGAACGTGAGGTCAAGGGCGGTCATCGAGGCGACGGCGGCCTGGCCGACAATGAAGTTCCCGGACCAGAACAGCGTGGCCAGGACCAGGTACAGGGACGCTTTCACCGCTCGAATCTACACCAGTGACGTGAGGTGCCCGCAGGTAGAATTGCCCTGTGCCCGTCTACCTTGATCATGCTGCCACCACCACACTTGCCCCGGAGGCCCTGGCTGCGCTGACCCGCGAACTGGCCCGGACCGGCAACCCGTCCTCACTGCACGGATCCGGCCGCCGCGCCCGGCGCGCCGTCGAGGATGCCCGCGAGGTGCTGGCGGCCGCGGCCGGGGCGCATCCCTCCGAAGTCATCTTCACCTCGGGCGGGACCGAAGCCGACAACCTTGCCGTCAAGGGCCTGTACTGGGCCCGGCGCGCCGCGGACCCGGCCCGCACCCGGATCCTGTGCTCCGCCGTCGAGCACCACGCCGTGCTGGACACTGTCGAATGGCTTGAGCGGCACGAGGGTGCCGAGGTCTGCTGGCTGCCAGTGGATGCCGATGGCGTCGTCGACCTGGCCGTGCTGGCGGCAGAGCTCTCCCGGGACCCGGCGTCGATCGCCCTGGTGACGGTGATGTGGGCCAACAACGAAGTCGGCACGCTCCAGCCCATCGCGGAGATTGTCGAACTGGCGCACCGGGCCGGCGTCCCCGTCCACTCCGACGCGGTCCAGGCGTTCGGCTCGGTGCCCGTGGATTTCCGTGCCAGCGGACTCGATGCCATGTCCATCTCCGGGCACAAGATCGGCGGCCCGGTCGGCGTCGGGGCCCTCCTGCTGGGCCGCGCCGTGAAACTGACCCCGGTCCAGCACGGCGGGGGACAGGAACGCGACGTCCGCTCCGGAACCCTCGACACCGCCTCGATCGCTGCGTTTGCCGCGGCCGCCGAAGCCGTCACGGCCACACTGCCGGAGGAAGCGGCGCGCATCGCCGCGCTCCGGGACCGGCTGATCGACGGCGTCCGGGCAGCGGTGCCCGACGCCGTGCTGCGCGGGGCCCCCGGCGCGGGACGGCTCCCGGGTAACGCCCACTTCACCTTTCCCGGCTGCGAAGGCGACTCGCTGCTGTTCCTGCTGGACCTGGCCGGGGTGGAATCCTCCACGGGATCGGCCTGCACCGCGGGGGTCCCGCGGCCGTCCCATGTGTTGCTGGCGATGGGACTGGACGAGGACACCGCCCGGGGCGCCCAGCGCTTCAGCCTGGGGCATTCCTCCACCGGGGCCGACGTCGATGCGCTGCTGGCAGCCCTGCCCGGCGCCTTCGCCCGCGCGCGCCAGGCCGGCATGGCCGGGCACGAGTCCAGCATCCAGACCGCCGGAACCGTCGCCCGCCACGCCGCCGGCGGTACAAACGCCGGCGGCACAATCTAGGCGGGCCAAACTAGGCGGGCCAATCGCCGTCAGGCCTCCGGCAGGAGCCGGTCCAGCGGGACTCCGGGGTCAGCGAGGGCCTCAGGGCGCACGGGGATTTTTGCTGAAATGAGCTGCTTGATGGTCTTTTGGGGTTTGGCGGACCGGGGCCAGTTCACGCTCATTCCCGCGACCACCCTGCCCTCGCGCTGCCAGAAGGCCAGGAACTCCTTCTCCTCGAGCGAACCGCGGATCGTGGGCGGGCCGGCGGTGAGTGTCGGGAACCCGGAGTACTCCATGCTGACGTCGAACTGGTCGGTGTAGAAATAGGGGACCGCGTCCAGCACGGCGTCCAGGCCGAGCATTGCCCTGCCCGCCACCTTGCCGCCGTTGAGGGCATTGGACCAGTGCTCGCTGCGGTGATGCTCGCCGGTGAAGGGATGCAGGGCGTTGGCGATGTCGCCGGCCGCAAAAATTCCGGGCGCGGAGGTCCGCAGCGCCGCGTCCGTGAGGATGCCGTTCCGCACCGCGATGCCCGCCGCCTCGGCCAGCGACACCTCGGGGACGACGCCCACGGCGATGATCACCAGATCCGCGGGCAGGACCTCCCCGGCATCCGTGACCACCCCGGTGACCCGCCCCGACTCTCCCGTGATCCCGGCGGCCGAGGCGGGGAGCCGGAACCGGACGCCGTTCGCCTCATGCAGCGACCGGAAGAAGCCGCCCAGCTCGGGCCCGATCGCCGCGCCCAGCGGCACGTCCTCCAGCCCCAGCAGGGTGACGGAGTTTCCGTAGGCGCTCGCCGCCGCGGCCAGTTCCATGCCGATCCAGCCCGAGCCGATCATCACCACGTTCCGGCCGCCGCCAGCCAGGCCGGAGCGCAGTCGAAGGCTGTCATCCAGGGTCCGGAACGTCCCGACCCCCGCCAGACCGCTGCCGGGCAGCGGAAGGCTCCGCGGACGTGCCCCGGTGGCCAGCAGCAGCGAGGCGTAGCCCAGCGTCCGGCCGTCCCCGAACGCCACGGTGCGGGCAGCCGGATCGATCCCTGTGACGGGGACGCCCAGCCGCAGTTCGACCCCGTTCTCCGCGAACCAGCCTTCCGGAACCACGGGCAGGGCGTCGTCTCCTGCCTTGCCCAGCAGGAATTCCTTGGACAGCGGCGGTCGCAGGTAGGGCTGGTGCCGCTCCTCTGCCAGCAGGATCACCGGCCCGCCATGCCCTTCGGCGCGGAGGGTCTTGGCCGCGGTGGCGCCGGCGAGTCCTCCGCCCACGATCACGATGTTGTCAGTGGCCATCATGTGCTCGGTTCCTGGGGCCGCCGGCACAACCGGGGCACCGCGTTCCTGGTAGGGAGTCTGCAACCGCAGTGAATCTACAACCGCGGTAAGTCTAAAACTACTGTCTTTGACTTTAGAAGCGGCGAGCCCGGGCCGTCAAGGCCTTTTGGGTGAGAATTCGGCGTGGCGATAGACTGGGGTGGCGGGCATTGTGTTATCCGCTGCGTCCAGCAGCGGCCGGTGCCGGCACCCACCCCCGACCCCCCAAAGAAAGTCAGTATGCGAGTTCTTGCAGCCATGAGCGGCGGCGTCGATTCCGCCGTAGCCGCAGCACGCGCCGTCGAGGCGGGACACGACGTCGTCGGCGTCCACCTCGCGCTGTCCCGGATGCCGGGTACCCTGCGCACCGGCAGCCGCGGCTGCTGCACCATCGAGGACTCCCGCGACGCCTGGCGGGCCTGCGACGTGCTCGGGATTCCCTACTACGTCTGGGATTTCTCGGAGCGCTTCAAGGAGGACGTGGTCCAGGACTTCATCGACGAATACGCCGCGGGACGCACCCCCAATCCCTGCATGCGCTGCAACGAACGGATCAAGTTCGCCGCGCTGCTGGAAAAGGCGATCGCCCTGGGGTTCGATGCCGTCTGCACCGGCCACTACGCCAAGGTGATCAACGACGCCGAGGGCAATCCCGAACTGCACCGGGCCGCGGACTGGGCCAAGGACCAGAGCTACGTCCTCGGCGTGCTCACGCACGAGCAGCTCAAGCACTCCATGTTCCCGCTCGCGGACACGCCGTCCAAGGCCGAGGTCCGCGCCGAAGCGGAACGCCGCGGCCTGTCCGTGGCCAACAAGCCGGACAGTCATGACATCTGCTTCATCCCGGACGGCGACACCGCCGGCTGGCTGGCCGAGAAGATCGAGATGACCACCGGCGACATCGTGGACGAGTCCGGCGCGAAGGTCGGCGAGCACCCCGGCGCCAACGCGTTCACGGTCGGCCAGCGCCGCGGGCTGAAGCTGGGCACCCCGGCCGCCGACGGCAAACCCCGCTTCGTCCTGGAAATCCGGCCGAAGGAGAACAAGGTTGTCGTGGGTCCGGAGGCACTCCTGGCCATCGACGAGATCCGCGGCATCAAGGTCTCCTGGGCCGGGCTGCCGATCGCCGAAGTGGCCACCGGCGAGGAATTCGACTGCTACGCCCAGGTCCGCGCCCACGGCGACCCCGTGCCGGCCACGGCGCGGATGGAACGCCTGCCTGCGGAGGGCGGCGTTCCGGCCGAAGGTCCGGACGGCGGCGCCACCGTAGGACGCACCGACGGCGGACACGGCAGCCTTCTGGTCACCCTGACGGAGCCGCTGCGCGGCGTGGCCCCCGGCCAGACCGTGGTGCTGTACCAGGGCAGCCGTGTGCTTGGCCAGGCCACCATCGACGCCGCACGTTCACTGCAGCGGGCCGCACTCTAGGCCACCCCGTAAGACCACCCGGTATCGGACGACCCCGCCCGGCGGGCGTCCCGGCGCGGCCGGAAAGCCGCACACCTCCCGGTGTGCGGCTTTTTGCATGGGTTTTCGCCTCCGCGTCTCCGCGCCAACGGCCAGCTGGGCACCCTGCCGAAACCAGCCGGGCACCCTGCCGATAATCAGCCGCGATTCCTGAAGATAATGATGAGTTCTGAGCGATCGTGTAAATTTTGTGTCTCATCTCACAAGATGTAACGATTCACCTGTTGGTCGTCTGGTTGAATCAGTCCATCAGGACAGTGTTCTGCCCCGAGTCGTAACCAACATCTATCCCGGGCAGCACACTAGTACTCATCGAACAGAAAGTTCACAGATGGCAATGAACAAAAAAGCCCTGCAGAGCGCCATCGCGCTCGCCGGGGTATCCGCCTTCGCACTCACCGCCTGCACCGGCCCCTCCGGCGGCGCTACGGCCACCGGCAGCGCCGCCGGCGGAGGCACCATTACGTACGGCACCACCGACAAGGTCGTTACCCTCGACCCGGCCGGCTCCTACGACGCCGGCTCCTTCATGGTGATGAACCAGATTTATCCGTTCCTGCTCAACTCGAAGCCGGGCACCGCCGACTCCACTCCCGACATTGCCGAGTCTGCCTCTTTCACCAGCCCCACCGAGTACACCGTCAAGCTCAAGCCCGGCCTGAAGTTCGCCAACGGCCACGCACTGACGTCCTCCGACGTGAAGTTCTCGATCGACCGCGTCGTCAGCATCGCCGATGACAACGGCCCGGCGTCCCTCCTGGGCAACCTCGATTCGGTCTCTGTCACGGACGACAGCACCGTGGTCTTCACGCTGAAGGCCGCCAACGACCAGGTCTTCCCGGGCGTCCTCGCCGCCAACTCGGGCCCGATCATCGACGAAGAGGTCTTCCCGGCCGACAAGCTGATGTCCGACGACGAAATCGTCAAGGCCAAGCCGTTCGCCGGCCCCTACACGATCGAAAGCTACAAGAAGAACGAACTTGTCAGCCTCAAGCCCAACCCGGACTACCAGGGCCTGCTCGGCAAGCCGGCCAACGGCGGCGCCACGATCAAGTACTACGCCGACTCGAACAACCTCAAGCTGGATGTCCAGCAGGGCAACATCGACGTCGCCGGCCGCAGCCTGACCGCGACCGACGCCGCCGACCTGGAAAAGGATTCCAAGGTCAAGGTCTACAAGGGCCCGGGCGGCGAGCTGCGCTACATTGTCTTCAACTTCGACACCATGCCGTTCGGCGCCAAGGCCGCCGACGCCGATCCTGCGAAGGCGCTGGCCGTCCGCCAGGCCATGGCCCATGTCGTCGACCGCGACGCGATCGCCAGCCAGGTCTACAAGGGCACCTACCTGCCGGCCTACTCGGTCGTTCCCGACGGCTTCGTCGGCGCCATCCAGCCGCTGAAGGAAATGTACGGCGACGGCAGCGGCAAGCCGAGCCTCGACAAGGCGAAGAAGGCCTTCGAGGACGCAGGCGTCACCGCTCCGGTCACCATCAAGCTCCAGTACAACCCGGACCACTACGGCAAGTCCTCGGGCGACGAGTACGCCATGATCAAGGAACAGCTCGAGAAGTCCGGCCTGTTCACGGTCGAACTGCAGTCCACCGAGTGGGTCACCTACTCCAAGGACCGCACGGCGGATGCCTACCCGGTCTACCAGCTCGGCTGGTTCCCGGACTACTCCGACGCCGACAACTACCTCACGCCGTTCTTCGTCCCCGGCAACTTCCTGGGAAACCACTACGAGAACCCCACCGTCACGGAGCTGATCAACAAGCAGCTGACCACCGTTGACAAGGCGGAGCGCGAAAAGGTCATCGGCGAGGCCCAGACGGCCGTCGCCGAGGACCTGTCCACGCTGCCGTTGCTGCAGGGCGCCCAGCTGATGGTCGCCGGCAAGGACGTCAAGGGTGTCGACCAGACCCTGGACGCTTCCTTCAAGACCCGTCTTGGTGTTATTTCCAAGTAGGTCACATTTCCCCATCCGGTTCTGACCAGCCAATGAGGCGGGGCGCCCACACGGCGCCCCGCCTTTGGTGCGGATACAGGACAACCGATTCCGGAGCTCACGAGGCTCGCGGAACACACATTTAGGTACCAATGACAACACTTATCGAGGCGCCGCCGACCGACGGCGAAGGCCTTCTGCCGATAAAGAAGAAAACGTCCGGTGGGGGACTGGGCCGCTACATCCTGATCAGGTTCTTCCTGATCTTCCCGACGATCCTCATCCTGGTCACCATGGTGTTTTTCCTGATGCGGACCACCGGTGACCCCATTACCGCCGCCCTGGGAGGCCGGCTTCCGCCGGACCAGCTCCAGGAGCGGATCGCCGCCGCCGGCTACGACCGGCCCATCTTTGTGCAGTACTTCGAGTACTTGGCCCGGCTCATCACCGGCAACTTCGGGACCACACTGTCCGACAACCGCCCGGTCGCGGAGATGCTCGCCACCTACGGCGCAGCCACCCTGGAGCTGACCATCAACGCCCTGCTGGTGGCCTTGGTCGTGGGCATCCCGCTGGGCCTGGTCGCCGCGCACCGGCGCGACAAAGGCCCCGACGCCGGGCTGCGGGTCTTCGCGATCCTCTGCTACGCCACGCCGGTCTTCTTCTCCGGGCTGCTCTTCAAACTCACGTTCTCCGTCTGGCTGGGCTGGCTCCCGGTAGCCGGCCGGGCCACGCCCGCCAACGAGCTGGCCCTGACCGCGCTCGAATCGCCGACGGGCATCTACTGGCTGGACGCCATCCGCAGCGGCAATATGGCCGCACTGGCTGACGTCATGGCCCACGCCGTCCTGCCCGCCCTGGCCCTTGGCCTGCTGACCGCCGGCATCTTCCTGCGCCTGGTCCGGACCAACGTGATCGGCACCCTCGGCAAGGACTACGTCGAGGCCGGCCGCTCACGCGGTGTCAGCGAATACCGTCTCGTCACCAAGCACGCCTACAAACCGGCCCTCATTCCCATCATCACCGTGATGGGTCTCCAGATCGCCGTGCTGCTGGGCGGCGCGGTCCTGACCGAAACCACCTTCGAATGGAAGGGCCTTGGCTTCCAGCTCGCGACCTACCTGACAGCCCGCGACTTCGTGGCTGTCCAGGGCATCGTGGTCCTCCTCGCCGTGATCGTGGCCGTGACCAACTTCTTCGTGGACATTCTCGCCGCGCTGATCGACCCCCGCGTGAGGTACTGATATGAGCACCACTGCCGTTATTGAACCCATCAAAGACCCGCGGGGACCGTGGTTCCGGCGCCTGCCGGTCATCTCGCACTTCAACAAGAGCGTCGGCCTGCAGCGGGGCATGCTCGTGGCGGGTCTCGTCCTGACCGCGGCCTTCCTGCTAACCGCTATTTTCGCGCCCCTGATCGCGCCCTTCGGCTTCTCCCAGATTTCCGACGCCGACGGCAGCTTCCCCGCGCAGCAGGCGCCCGGCGGGAAACATCTCTGGGGCACGACGGTCGGCAGCTACGACGTCTTCTCCCGCGTCGTCTGGGGCGCGCAGACCGCCGTCCTCGTGATCATTGTGGCCGTGCTCATCTCGATTTTCATCGGCGTGATCCTGGGCCTGGTCAGCGGCTACATCGGCGGCTGGCTGGACCGGACCCTCGTGGTGATTGCCGACGCGATCTACGCCTTCCCGCCGCTGCTCGTCGCCATCGTCATGGCGATCGCCATCAGCGGCGGCAGGTCCAGCCTCTGGGGCGGCATCCTCGCGGCGGCGATTTCCATCACCGTGGTCTTCATCCCGCAGTACTTCCGCGTCATCCGGGCCGAGACCATCCGGCTCAAGGCGGAACCGTTCGTGGAATCGGCCAAGGTCGTCGGCGCCTCGAACATCCGGATCATGCGCCTCCACGTGTTCAAGAACGCCACCCGCACGCTGCCCCTGATCTTCACGCTCAACGCCTCCGAGGCCATCCTGACCCTCGCCGGCCTTGGCTTCCTGGGCTTCGGCATTGAGCCGACGTCGGCCGCCGAGTGGGGCTTCGACCTCAAACAGGCCCTGGCGGACACCACGTCCGGCATCTGGTGGACGGGCGTTTTCCCGGGCCTCGCGATGGTGCTCACAGTCCTGGGCCTGACACTGGTCGGCGAGAGCATCAACGACCTCAACGACCCCCGCCTGCGGGGCCGCAAGAAGGCTGCCACCGGCAAGGGCGGTCCGGACTCCACCACCGGCGGCCAGGCTGCACTCGAAGCAGAAGCGAGGATTTCATGACCATCAACATCGACAAGCCCGGCACCGGCACCGGCACCGGCACCGGCACCGGCGCCGGCCCGGTCCTCGACATCGACCACCTGAAGGTCACCTTCGCCACCGATGCCGGCGACGTGTACGCCGTCAAGGACGTCAGCCTCCAGGTCAACCCCGGCGAGGTCGTGGCGATCGTGGGCGAATCGGGCTCCGGGAAGACCGTCACCGCGAAGACCATCCTTGGCCTGCTGCCGGAGACCGCGATCAGCTCCGGGGCGGTGCTGATCAACGGCAACAACGTCATCAGCGTCAGCCCGGCGCAGCTGCGCCAAATCCGGGGCCGGGACGTGGCCATGGTCTTCCAGGAACCGTCCACCGCCCTCAACCCCGTCTTCACGGTCGGCTGGCAGATTGCCGAAGGCATCCGCTCCCATGCCGGCCACGGGGGAGGCACCCGGGTCAGCGCCAAGGAAGCCAAGACCCGCGCCATTGAGGCGCTCCGCAAGGTAGGCATTCCGGACCCGGAGAACCGGGTCAACTACTATCCGCACCAGTTCTCCGGCGGACAGAAACAGCGCGTGGTCATCGCCGCCGCGCTGGCTTTGAACCCGGGGCTCATCGTCGCCGACGAGCCCACCACCGCGCTGGATGTCACCGTGCAGGCGGAAATCCTCGAGCTCCTGCGGGACCTCCGGGACCAGTACGGCACCTCGATCGTGCTCATCACCCACAACATGGGGGTGGTGGCGGACCTCGCCGACCGCGTCGTGGTGATGTACCAGGGCGACGTCGTGGAGGAGGCGCCCGCGCGGGTGCTCTTTGCCGAGCCGAAGCAGGACTACACCAAGAAGCTCCTGGCCGCGGTCCCGCACCTGGGCCGGAACTCCGCCTCCGAAGGCATGACCCAGCGGGCGCACCAGGGCGGCAAGGTGCTCGTCGAGGCCAAGAACCTGACCATCGAGTACCCCGGCCGGCTGGGAACCCCGGCCTTTAAGGCGGTGGACGGGGTCAACTTCACCCTGTCCGAGGGCGAGGTCTTCGGCCTCGTGGGGGAGTCCGGGTCCGGCAAGACAACGATCGGGCGGGCCATCGCGGGCCTGAACCGCACCACCGGCGGCAGCCTGAAGGTGCTGGGCTATGAAATGCTCAACCTCAAGGAGCGCACCTTCAAACCGCTGCGCAAGGAGATCGGGTTCGTGTTCCAGGACCCGGCCGCATCCTTCAACCCGCAGCTGACCATCGGGGACTGCATCGCCGAACCCCTGATCATCCACACCAAACCGACCCCGGCCCAGGCCCGGCAACGGACCCGGGAGCTGCTGGAAGCCGTGCAGCTGCCGGCCGCCTACGCCGACCGGTTCCCGCATGAGCTCTCCGGCGGCCAGCGGCAGCGTGCCTCCCTGGCGCGGGCGCTGATCCTGAACCCGAAGCTGCTGATCGCCGACGAGCCCACGTCGGCCCTGGACGTGTCGGTGCAGGCCGTGGTGCTGGAACTCTTCAAGGACATCCAGGCCGAATTCGGCTTCGCCGCCCTGTTCATCAGCCACGACCTCGCCGTGGTGGACATCCTCTCCCACTGGGTGGGTGTGCTTTACAGGGGCAAGATGGTGGAGCAGGGGCTCGGGAACCAGGTCATGGGCAATCCGCAGCACGAGTACACGAAGAAGCTGATCGCCTCCCTGCCGGTTCCGGACCCGGACGAGCAGGCACGGCGCCGGGAGGAATTCCGCGCCGTGCTGCAAGCCTAGGCCGCACCGGCAACGCACCAGGGGACATGCCCACCGTTCGCAGTGAACGGCGGGCATGTCCCTTCGCGCACCCGGGGAAGTGGCATCCGACGGCGCACCGGACGCCCGTGCAGCAGGCCGTGGCGCCGTCGCTTAACAGCAGAAGTGATTAGCGCCGGTGCCCCTAGACTGGGTCAATGACCGAGCAGAACCAGACTCATCCCGACGCCGACTCCTATGACCCCGGGGCCAGCTCGCTGGCCGGTCAGGTGGATCCTGCGGTGATGGCGGAGCTGTTGTCGATCCGCTCCAGCATCGACAACATCGATGCCACCCTCGTCTACCTTCTCGCCGAGCGTTTCAAGGCCACGCAGAAGGTCGGATTCCTCAAGGCAACCCACAAGCTGCCCGCCGGCGACCCCGGCCGGGAAACGGCGCAGATCGCGCGGCTGCGGCGGCTCGCTGCGGAGGCCCACCTGGATCCGGCGTTCGCCGAGAAATTCCTCAACTTCATCATCGGCGAGGTCATCCGGCACCACGAGGCCATTGCCGAGGACCACGAAGCCTCACTGGCCGCCGATAGCCTGGCCGCCGGGAACCAGGCCGCGGATTCCGGGCGCCCCGGGCCCGCCGGTCATGTCCCCGGGGCGGCCGGCCCGGCCGTCTCCGCCACGGCCTAGCCGTGGCCGCACCATTGGAGCCGGAACAGGTCACCGCCACCGCCCTTGGCCCCTGGCCCGGCGAAGACCCGGTCGAGGCCGCGCGGATCATCCGCGGCGAGCTCGGCAGCCCGCACCTGCCCTTCCTGGCCGAGCTCCCGGACCGGGGCGTCGGCTCCGACGCGCTCGGCCGGACGGCGTCCCTGCTGGTGGACCTGGCCGTGGACGTCCAGCCCTACGGCTGGCGGATCGTGGACCGGCCCGGGAAGGATTTCAAGCGGGCGCGTTCGGCCCTCTCCACCGACATCAACATCCTCGCCGACGTGATCGGCGCCGAGGACACCCCGGCGCAGGACATCAAGGTCCAGCTCCGCGGTCCGCTCAGCCTCGCCGCGGGCCTGCACCTGCACAACGGGGAACGTGCCCTCATCGACCATGGCGCCCGGCGGGACCTGGCGGCCTCACTGGCGGCCGGTGCCGGCGGCTACCTCAGCCGGGTCGCCGCGGCGGCCCCCGGGGCTCGGATCGTCGTCCAGATCGACGAGCCGGAAATCGCCTCGGTGCTGGCCGGCACCATTCCCACCTCCAGCGGATACCGGACCCTGCGCTCGGTGCCGGGCAGGGAGGCCACCGACGCCTGGCAGCTGGTCATCGACGCCCTGCGGGCAGCCGGCGCCGTCGAGGTTGTTGTCTGTGTCCCGGAAGTCGAGGCGCCCTTTGACCGGATCCTGGCCGCCGGGGCCGACGGGATTGCCGTGCCGCTGCGGGCCCTGACGTCCCGCCAGTGGGAACAGCTCGCCGGCGCGGTGGAGGCGGGCAAACGGCTGTGGGCCGGCGCCCTGGACGTCTCCAACCCCGCCGCAGCGCTGCCCCGCGTGGCCGACGTCGTGGAAACCGTCTGGCGGCCGTGGCGCCAGCTGGGACTGCCGGCCTCGACCCTGGGTGCCCTCCGGGTGACGCCTTCGGACGGGCTGGCCCGGTATTCGCCGTCGTCCGCGACGGCGGTGTTGACCCGGCTGACCCAGGTGGCCGACGGACTCAACCAGCTCGCGCTCGGCTAGCCCCGTGCGCGGTACCGCGACGGACTCAACCAGCTCGCGCTCGGCTAGCGCGGACGCGGCACCGGCACGCGGAACCGTCAGCTGCGGGCTTCCCAGCGATCCGGCCTCGCGTGCTCCGGAAGGTAGCCCGGGGCGGCCGCGCCGCCGGGATATGGCTCCAGCCGGTAGTCGAAGTGCCCGGCGTAGACCAGGACCAGCCCGAGCTGCGGCTGGATCACCTTCACCTGGATCCGGTGCTTTCCGGCCGTGCCCTCCTCGGGCGCCCACCACTGCTCGGCGTAGGCCTTGGCATCGAAGGCGCCGGGCAGGGGAATCCGCAGCGGACCGAGGAACAGCCGTGACGCCTCCGACACCCCGCGGAGCCGGCCTCCGGCGGTGACGCTGAGGTTAAGGTCCGTGACGAGGCGCCGGTACCGCCCGACGTAATCCACCAGCCCGTGCCGGCTGCCCGATTCATCGAAGCTTGTGGTGTCGTGGAACATGCGGGTGGTGCCCGGGAAAAAGATCTCGCGCCGGGCCGTGAGGCTGGAACGGCCGAACGGGTCCAGGTGGGCGTGGTTCTCGATCCGGAACCGGATGCCCTCCCCGTATTCCGGGAAAAAGGACTCCTCCCCGCTGGCGAGGCGGAGCAGGGGACGGAGCCACTTCTGCCGGCAGCCGACCACCTCAAACACGCCCTCGCCGATGCCGTAGTGGCCGGAGCCGGGGGTGAGCGAGAAGTACTCCTGCAGCTCCGGCTGCAGCCGGGCATAGTCGGTGCCGAGGGCGCGCTGGTAAATCGGGGTGCTCAAAGAATCCTCCTGGGGTTCCTGGCCGGTGATGTATACCTGTCCACAGCATGCGGGACGGAGCGGGGTTTGTCACAGCCGGCGGGACGGAGCGGGGTTTGTCACAGCCGGCAGGATGGAGCGGGGGTTGTCACAGCCGGCAGGACGACGCGCTGCAGCGTGGATCTGCGGCCCGGGTGGCTGCGGCGCCATGCCGGGGGGCCGCCGAATACGACAAAGCCATTTCAATAGGGGAATATATACATATGAAGGCACGCATTCTGGTAGTGGACGATGACGAGGCGCTGGCCGAGATGATCGGTATTGTGCTGCGCAATGACGGGTTTGAACCCGTCTTCTGCGCTGACGGGGGGCAGGCGCTGGAAGTTTTCCGCTCCGCCAAGCCGGACCTTGTGCTGCTTGACCTGATGCTCCCGGGCATTGACGGCATCGAAGTCTGCCGCCAGATCCGGGCCGAGTCCGACGTGCCGATCGTGATGCTCACCGCGAAGGCGGACACCTCGGACGTGGTCCGCGGACTCGAATCCGGGGCCGACGACTACGTTCCGAAGCCCTTCAAACCGGCCGAGCTCGTCGCCCGCGTCCGGGCCCGGCTCCGGCCCGGCGACCAGAAGGCGCCCGAGACGCTGCGCATCGCCGACGTCACCATCGACGTGGCGGGACACCTCGTCAGCCGCGGCACCGAGCGCATCTCGCTGACGCCCCTGGAATTCGACCTGCTGGTCGCGCTGGCACGCAAGCCCTGGCAGGTCTTCACCCGGGAACTGCTCCTGGAACAGGTCTGGGGCTACCGGCACGCCGCCGACACCCGGCTGGTCAATGTCCACGTCCAGCGGCTGAGGTCCAAGATCGAACGCGACCCGGAAGCCCCCGAAGTTGTATTGACGGTCCGTGGTGTCGGCTACAAAGCAGGTTCCTGAACCGCGGGACGGCCTCCCCGGAGCCGGTCCGGTGAGCGCCCCGCTGGACCGGGGCGCTCCGGAGAACGCCGCCCGCACCTCGGTTGACCTCCACGAACCGGGCGTCACGGCGCCTGCTTCCGCCGCCGCGGACGAAAGCAGGGCCCCGGCGGGCCCGTTCGAGCCGGCCGTCCCGACTGCGCCGGCCGACGTCGAACCCGACACCGCCGGAGCCGGCACCACCGGACCCGGCAGCACGCGCCCCCCTGCGGCACCTCCCGCCCCTCGCCTTGCAGTCCTTGCCGACGGCTGGCAGTCCATACGCTTCCGCACCCGGCTCTGGGTGAAGCGCGCCCGGATCGTGGGCGTGCGGGTGGCGCGGCTGGTCAGCATCGGCGCGTCGCGCCTGCTTCCGGGCATCCGCTACCTGCTGCGCTCCCTGCACCGCAAGTGGCGGCGGTCGCTGCAGTTCCGGACCGTGCTGACGACCCTCATGCTTGCGATCGCGTCGTTCGCCGTCGTCGGCGCCTACCTGTCCAACCAGATCGCCAACAACCTCTTCCAGGAACGGCTCGTCCAGGCCGAATCGGAGACGCGCTACAACGTCAAGCAGATCCAGGACACGTTCGACGGCGCCCAGGTCACCGACCAGTCCAGCGTCATCACGCTCGTCTATGACACCCTGAACGCCGTCGAGGGCCGCGGCTCCGTGATCCAGCGGCGGTACGTCTTTGAGGCGATGCCGGAACAGACCAAACCCCGCAACCGCTGGGTCGAATCGCGGGCGTCGGACCAGCTCACCATCAGCGTCATTCCGACCGAACTGCGCAAGGCCGTGCAGGATTCCGGCAAGGAGCAGTTCTGGGCCTCCACGGAGTTCCCGGTAGGCACCGAGGACCGGCCCGGAATTGCCGTCGGCAACAAGGTCACCTTCAATGGCACGGTCTACGAGCTCTACCTGATCTATGACCTCAATACGGCCCAAAAGACCCTCGACGAGATCCAGAACGTCCTCCTGGCCGGCGGCGCGGTGCTGGCGCTGCTCATCGGCGCCGTGGCCTGGTATGTGACCCGGAACGTCGTCAGCCCCGTCAGCCATGCGGCGCTGGTCTCCGAGAAGCTCGCAGCGGGGCAGCTGCAGGAACGCATGGTGGTCAAGGGCGAGGACGAGGTGGCCCGGCTCGGAGCCTCCTTCAACCACATGGCCGCCAGCCTCCAGGAGCAGATCACCCAGCTCGCCACGCTGTCCCAGATGCAGCAGCGGTTCGTCTCCGACGTCTCGCACGAACTGCGCACCCCGCTCACCACCGTGCGGATGGCCGCCGAAGTGCTCTACGACGCGCGCGGGGACTTCGACCCCGTCAACAAGCGCTCCGCGGAGTTGCTCTACAACCAGGTGGAGCGTTTCCAGTCCCTGCTGGCAGACCTGCTCGAGATCTCCCGCTTCGACGCCGGGGTGGCCACGCTCGACGCCGAACCGGGAGACATCGTGCAGCTCGTGTCGCATGTGATGGAAGGCGTGGCCCCGGTGGCCGCCGAGTACGGCTCCGAGGTCACCCTCAACGCGCCCGCGGGCAGCATCATCGTGGACATGGATGACCGCCGGATCGACCGGATCCTGCGCAACCTCGTCCTGAACGCCCTGGAGCACGGCGAGGGACGCCCGGTGAACATCTCCGTGGCCGCCAACGACAACGCCGTGGCCGTCGCCGTCCGCGACCACGGTATCGGCATGACCCCCGCGGAAGCGGCCCGCGTGTTCGACCGGTTCTGGCGTGCCGACCCGGCCAGGGCGCGCACGACGGGAGGCAGCGGCCTTGGCCTGTCCATCGCCGCCGAAGACACGAAACTTCACAACGGCTGGCTCCAGGCCTGGGGGAGGAAAGGCGGCGGCGCCAACTTCCGCCTCACCCTCGCGCTGCGCCAGGGCGAGAAAATCACGAAGTCCCCCCTCCAGCTGGAGCCGGTCGATGTCGGACTCCAGGGTGCAGGCAGCGACCGGACCATGCTGCTGCTGGACCACTCGCCGGCGCCGCGCACCGACAACGACACCGGGACCGACGCCGCCGGCGGGTCCGGCGCCGGGACGCGGGATGCCCGTGCGGCCGGTGCCGGAGCCGGCGTCCCCGGAACGGCCGAAACCGGAACGAAGGACGGGTCATGAACGCTTCCCCCCGGACAGCCACCCGTGCGGCCGCCGCCCTACTGGCGGTCCTGCTGTTCCTGCTGACCGCCTGCGCCCAGATCCCCCGCTCGGGTCCGGTGGGAAAAAGCACCGACGAGAGCGCCGGGAACCCCAAGAACGCCCCCGTCTTCTTCCCGTCCGCGCCGCGCGAGGGCGCCGCGCCGGAGGCGGTCATCGAGGACTTCTACCTCGCCGGCAGCGGCTACGAGGACGACTACGCGGTGGCACGCCAGTACCTGACCCAGGCAGCGTCGGTCACCTGGAAGCCGGACCAGCGGGCGCTCGTCTTCCGTGCCGCACGCGTCGTGCCGACCGGCGTCGAAAACGTCTTCAACTATGAACTGGATGTGTCCTACTCCGTCGACGCCGACGGGGTGGCGACCCAGCTGCCGGAGGGCACCAAAGAGAACATCCCCGCCACCCTGACCGAGGTGGACGGTGAATGGCGGATTGCGGAACTCCCGGACGGCACGGCGATCCCGGAAGAGACGTTTAAGGTCATCTACGGCGCCTATCCGATCTATTTCTATGACCCGACGTTCACGTACGCGGTGCCCGATGTCCGGTGGTTCATCAAGAAGAAGACCGTCAAGGCGATGACCAGCGCCCTGCTCGGCGGTCCGGCCCCGTACCTGAAGGGAGCCGTTGTCAGCGCTTTCCCCTCCGGCATCAAGCTGGCCCGCGAGTCCGTCCCGGTGGTCTCCGGCGCCGCCCAGGTGGACCTCACAGCGAAGGACCTTGTGGAGGCGTCCAACGAGGACCGGCTGCGGATGCAGACCCAGCTAGCACTGACCTTCCGCAGCCAGCCTGATGTCATCAATGTTGAGCTCCGGGCCAACCAGGATCTGGTGCGCGTGGAGGACAACGGGTCCGTGCTTCCGCCGATCCGGGACAAGAACGTCCCGGCCCGTCAGATCGCGGTCAGCGACAACGACCTGGTCCGCTATGAGAACAACCGGATCTCGCCGCTTCCGGACATCCAGCCTGTCTCGGCCCTGGGCCCGCGGGCCCCGGCGGAGTCTCCCGTCTCGCAGTCCGCGGCCTTCCTCAACGCCGGCCGCGGCACGCTGTACTCCGTGGTGCCCGGGCAGCCCGCCCGGGCGCTGACCACCCGCTCCACGCTGACCCGCCCGTCCTTCGACCGGTACGACTGGGTCTGGACGGCGGGGCCGGGGGCCAACGGCGCCACGGAAGTCATCGCGCACCGGCCCGTCGGCGTGCCGGAAGGCTCAGGCGTCCCTGCGGTGACGCTGTCCCCGGCCTGGCTAGCCGGACGGTCCGTCAAGGAGCTCCGGGTCTCCCGCGAGGGCACCCGCGCCCTCGTCCTCACGGAGCAGAACGGCAAGACCAAGGTCCAGGTCGCGGGCGTTGTCCGTGCCGCCGACGGCACGCCCAAAGACCTCACCGTGCCAATGACCCTGCTGGCGACCAACGATCCGGACCAGGGCGTGTGGGTGGATGACTCCACAGTTGCCGTGATGAAGGGCTCCCCGAGCGAATCCGTCACCCCTGAGCTGCTCTCCCTCACCTCGTCCCAGCCGCTGCAGCTTGCGCCGTGGCCGGGACTGACCGCGCTCAGCGCCGGGAACGGCGGGGAGGAGATCTACGCGCAGTCCACGGAAGGGATCTTCCAGCGGCTCGGCAACGGCTGGTCGCCGCAGCTCAAGGGCCCGGTCGACCCGTCCTATCCGGGGTAGGGGCCACGGACCTCCGGGCGCGGGGGCTCAATAAATGTAACGGGCGGCTAAATGTGGGGGCGACTTTTCCACATGCCGTGCCACGGCCCTGGCGCCCTATGCCGGGCGGGCGGAACCTAGTGTCTGTGAGGACCTCCGGAGAACTCCGTGACCGCGACCGCCGGGCCCGTGCCAGCACCGACCCTGATCTGGCGCCGGCGGCAACGGCCGCGGCGAGACATCGCGGGGACTACCGCCGGCCCCTGGCGCGGCTGGCGGACGCGGCGGCGGAGGCAGCGGCCGAGGTGCTGGCCCTTGCGGCGCCGGTGGACTGCGTGTGCTGTGGCGCCGAGGATCTGGCCCTGTGCGGCGGCTGCGAACGGCAGGTCCGGCTGTTGCTGGCCCGGCCGTTCCGGGCCGAGGCCCACGCACCTGCCCTGATGGATGTGGACGGCTCCGTGCTCCTTCCGGTCGTCGCCGCCGGCGCGTACCGGGCGGAGCTGGCGCAGGCCGTCCTGTCTTTCAAGAGCCACGGCCAGGGACAGCTCGCGGAGGTGTTGTCGCACGGACTGGCCCGTGCCGTCCGGGCCGCCGCCGGGGATGCCCCGGGGCTGCTGCTCGTCCCTGTGCCCACCAGCAGCGGCGCCTACCGGAAGCGGGGCTTCAGCCCGGTCCACGTGCTGCTGGGCAGGATGCGGCGGATCCGGGCGCCGGGATCCGGGCCCCGCATCGGGTTCACGACCCTCCATGCGCTCCGGAGGACCGGGCCGCGGGCCGCCACGACGACCGCGGCAGGGAAGACGCTGTCCGGGGCCGCGTACCGCCTCCCGGGAACCCGGGGAGCACCCGGGGGACAGAAGGGGCTGGGCCGCGGCGACCGCGCGCAGCGGGTGCGGGGATCCATGCGGGTCCGCCGCGGGCTGTTCGCTCCGGAGGTGAACGGCCGGCCGTGCATCATCGTTGACGACGTGCTCACCACCGGGGCCACGGTGGCCGAGGCGGCCCGGGCGCTGCGGGCGGCCGGCGCCGTGGTGAGGGGAGCCGTCGTCGTCGCTGCGACACGCCCGCCCGGCACACTCGACATCGGCGCCGCGGACCGTGCGGTGGCAGGGGAAGGGCCACGTCAAGGAAAAAAATAAACCAAAAAAGGATGAATAAGAGGGGGCTATGAACTAACGTCGGAGATGGGTACCAAGAATAGATGTACCTGTCGATAGCGGCTCGGAAAGGGGCTCGACTGTCAGTCAGATCAGCCCCAGGAAGTGCCGCCGTCGTGTCACCGAAGTCATTTGGAGGGCACCATGGAGTTCATGATCAGCGGACGTAATTTGACGGTCTCCGACCGGTTCCGCGAGTACGCCGACGAGAAGATCTCGAAGATCGCGTCGCTGGGGGACAAGGTCCAGAGGGTGGACGCGAAGGTTTCCAAGGAGACCAAGGCCCGGCAGACCGACGAGATGCTCACGGTTGAGCTGACCGTCCTGGGACGGGGTCCCGTGATTCGTGCCGAAGCCAGCGCCGCGGACAAGTTTGCCGCGTTCGACCTCGCCTACAACAAGCTTCTTGAACGCCTGCGCCGGGCGAAGGACCGCAAAAAGGTCCACCACGGCAGGCATACCCCCAAGTCCGTCACCGAGGCGACGGCAACGCTCGCGCCGGCGAGCACCAGCGAGCCCATCTACGTCGAGGCGAACCACTGGCAAGAGCCCAAGGAAGCTCCCGCCGAGAAATCACCCTATGAGGTCGAGAACGACATCCCGGCCGGAGATTCGCCGGTACTCATCCGCCGGAAGGTTTTCCCCGCTGCATCCCTGACGCTCGACGACGCGGTCGACAACATGGAACTCGTGGGTCACGACTTCTACCTCTTCGTGGACAAGGAGACCAAGGCGCCGTCGGTTGTATACCGCCGCGACGGGTGGACGTACGGGGTGATCTCCCTCGACCAGACCTGCGAGCCGGGCGAGGCTCCGCTGGAAGAAAAGATCCTTGCGTATCGTTCCGAGGATGAGCCGGCCAGCGCATAAGCTGGTGCTGACCATCCAACGAAGGGACTGACGTGCAGGAATCGCTGAGCCTCAAGCAGGCCCGGCGGATCGCACTGGCAGCCCAGGGATTGGACAAGGTACGGCCCGCCGGACCCGTGACTTCACGGGCGGTGGGCCGTACCTTTGCCCGTCTCCAGCTGGTCCAGATTGACTCCGTCAACGTGCTGTCCCGGAGCCATTACCTGCCGTTCTTTTCCCGGCTGGGCAACTACGACCGCACCATACTGGATCGCATGGCAGGGCAGCACCCGCGCCGCATGATGGAGTACTGGGCCCACGAGGCCAGCTTTATCCGGCCCGACCATTTCCAGGACCTGCTCCTGTGGCAGAGCCGCAGATGGGTGGGGGCGCACTCCATGGATCCCGAGCTGCGGAGCGGCGTCGCCGCCCGGGTGCTTGAAGCGCTCACCGCCGGCCGACCGATGACCGCCGCCGAGCTCACCGCCCGGCTGGGCCATGTGGAGGACCGCCAACAGGAGAACTGGGGCTGGAACTGGAACGTTGTGAAGCGGGTGCTGGAACACCTCTTCGAAGCGGGCCTGATTTCGTCAGCCTCCCGCACGGACTCCTTTGAACGGCGCTACACGCTCACCGCCAAGGTCCTGCCCGGACGGCCGGCCGCGGATCCCGGCGCCTCAACCGCCCCGGACGCCGGGCCGGAGCAGGGGGCCGCGCTGGTCCGCCTGATCGACGCCGCCGCCCGGGCCCACGGGATCGGCACGCTGCGGTGCTTCGCTGATTACTTCCGGACGCCCATGCGTGCGTCCGCCGTCGCCGTCGAACAGCTCGTCGACGCCGGCACGCTGCTCCCGGTCACCGTGTCCGGCTGGAACCGGCCCGTCTACCGGCACGTCGAGGCGAAGCTCCCGCGCACTGCGACCGGCCGGGCGCTGCTGAGCCCCTTCGACTCGCTGGTCTTCGAGCGGCAGCGACTGGAGGCCCTGTTCGGTTTCCACTACCGCCTCGAGATCTACACCCCGGAGCCGAAGCGCCGTTTCGGCTATTACGTGCTGCCGTTTCTGCTGCGCGACGGGATCGTGGCCCGTGTCGACCTCAAAGCCGACCGGAGCAACGGCCTCCTGCTGGCGAGGGCCGCCCACGCGGAGCCCGGCGCTCCCGCCGACACCGCCGTCGAACTCGCCGCGGAGCTGCAGCTCATGGCAGAGTGGTTGGAACTGGACCGGGTCGTTGTCTCCCCCAAAGGGGACCTGGCGCCCGCGCTCGCGGACGCCGTGTCCGGGGCAGGAAGCGGTGTATCCGCTCAGAGGGAACAGGCGTAACCGGCCCTGCGTCTCTCCCGTAGACTAAAAACGCCAGAATTCGGCAGCTTGAGACTGGGAGCAACTTCACGTGGCATCACTTATCGAAAAACTTCTCCGCACGGGTGACAAAAAAACCCTGAGGCAACTGCGGAACTATGCCGATTCCATTAATGCCCTTGAAAGCTCCTTCCAGACCTTCACCGACGCCGAACTGCGCGAGGAGACCGACCGTCTCCGCGCACGCCACGTCGACGGTGAGCAGCTCGACGACCTCCTGCCCGAGGCGTTCGCCGCCGTCCGCGAAGCCTCCTCCCGCACCCTTGGCATGCGGCACTTCGACGTCCAGCTGATGGGCGGGGCCGCCCTGCACCTGGGCAATATCGCCGAAATGAAGACCGGTGAAGGAAAGACCCTCGTCGCGACCGCTCCGGCCTACCTCAACGCCCTCGCCGGCCAGGGTGTGCACGTGATCACCGTGAACGACTACCTGGCCGAGTACCAGTCGGACCTCATGGGCCGCGTGTACCGGTTCCTCGGCCTGAGCAGCGGCTGCATCCTGTCCAACCAGGACCCTGCCCTGCGCCGCGAGCAGTACGCCGCGGATATCACCTACGGCACCAACAACGAATTCGGCTTCGACTACCTGCGCGACAACATGGCGTGGGACAAGTCCGAGCTCGTCCAGCGCGGCCACCACTTCGCCATCGTCGATGAGGTGGACTCCATCCTCATCGATGAGGCACGGACCCCGCTCATCATCTCCGGCCCCGCCCAGGGCGACACGAACCGCTGGTACAGCGAGTTCGCCAAGGTCGTCACGCGGCTCAAGCCGGAGGAGGACTACGAGGTCGACGAAAAGAAGCGCACCGTCGGTGTGCTGGAGGCCGGCATTGAAAAGGTCGAGGACTACCTCGGCATCCACAATCTCTACGAGTCCGCCAATACGCCCCTGATCGGTTTCCTGAACAACGCCATCAAGGCCAAGGAACTCTTCAAGCGGGACAAGGACTACGTCATCCTCGACGGCGAGGTGCTGATCGTTGATGAGCACACGGGCCGTATCCTCGCCGGCCGGCGCTACAACGAGGGCATGCACCAGGCGATTGAGGCGAAGGAAGGCGTCGAGATCAAGGCAGAGAACCAGACGCTCGCCACCGTCACGCTGCAGAACTACTTCCGTATGTACGAGAAGCTCGCCGGCATGACCGGTACCGCCGAGACCGAAGCCGCCGAGTTCATGAGCACCTACAAGCTCGGCGTCGTTGCGATCCCCACCAACCGCGACATGACGCGCATCGACCAGCCGGACCTCGTGTACAAGAACGAGGCCGTCAAGTTCGACGCCGTGGTCAAGGACATCGCCGAACGGCACGCCCTGGGCCAGCCGATCCTGGTCGGCACCACGAGCGTCGAAAAGAGCGAATACCTCTCCAGGCTGCTGGCCAAGGAAGGCGTCCGGCACGAGGTCCTGAACGCGAAGAACCACGCCCGTGAGGCCGCGATCGTGGCCCAGGCGGGCCGCAAGGGCGCCGTAACCGTGGCGACCAACATGGCAGGCCGCGGTACCGACATCATGCTCGGCGGCAACGCCGAGTTCACCGCCGTCGCCGAACTGGCCAAGCGCGGCCTGGACCCGGAAGAAAACTCCGAGGAATACGAAGCGGCCTGGCCCGCAGCCTTCGAAGCGGCCAAGCAGTCGGTCAAGGATGAGCACGAGGAGGTCCTCAGCCTCGGCGGGCTGTACGTGCTGGGCACCGAACGGCACGAATCCCGCCGCATCGACAACCAGTTGCGCGGCCGCTCCGGCCGCCAGGGCGACCCCGGTGAGTCCCGGTTCTACCTCTCCCTCACCGATGACCTGATGCGCCTGTTCAACTCGGGCGCGGCTGAACGGCTGATGAACAGCTCGGTGCCCGACGACGTCGCGCTTGAATCCAAGCTCGTCTCGCGCGCCATCGCCTCGGCCCAGGGCCAGGTCGAAGGCCGCAATGCCGAGCAGCGGAGGAACGTCCTGAAATACGACGACGTCCTAAACCGCCAGCGCGAGGCCATCTACGGAGACCGACGCCGCATCCTCGAGGGCGATGACCTCCACGAGAAGGTCCAGTTCTTCCTGGAAGACACGATCAACTCGTTCATCGAGGAAGCCACCGCGGAGGGCACCGGCGACGACTGGGACTTCAACCTGCTGTGGTCCAACCTCAAAACCCTCTATCCCGTGAGCGTCACCCCGCGCGACCTCATCGACGAGGCCGGCGGAAAGTCGCGGATCACCGTGGACTTCCTCCGGGAGGAGATCCTCTCCGATGCACGCCTGGTCTACCAGGCACGCGAGGTAGCCATCGGCCATGAGAGCATGCGCGAGCTTGAGCGCCGCGTTGTCCTGTCCGTGATCGGCCGCAAATGGCAGGAACACCTCTATGAGATGGACTACCTGAAGGAAGGCATCGGCCTGCGTGCGATGGCCCAGCGCGATCCCCTGGTGGAATACCAGCGCGAGGGCTTCATCATGTTCCAGTCCATGATGGAGGCCATCCGGGAGGAAAGCGTCGGCTTCCTGTTCAATCTTGAGGTCGAGGTAACCCCCGCCGAGGACGTCGTCGTGGCGGACGCCGCGGGCCAGCACACCGAGCACCACGAGCCGCAGATCCGGGCCGCCGGGCTGGAAGCTCCCGAAAAGCCGGCCCAGCTGCAGTACACGGCACCCGGTGAGGATGGTTCGGCCCAGACTCGTGTCGAGGCCAAGGCCTCCGGCCGCTCCGGCAACCCGGCCAAGGCCGCGCAGGACTCACCGCGCCGCGCCAACAAAAAGAAGCGGCGCTAACCGGACGCCGGCCGAGCCGCGGCAGTTAGCCCGAACGGCGCAGCAACGAAAGAGGACCGGAGCATGCTCCGGTCCTCTTTCGTTGCTGCTTCCTCCTCCTCCTTTCCTCGGTTCCGTGAGTCGGACCCCCAGCGGGTTTCCACGGACGGCTTACCCTGGCTGTCAGCCGATTTCCAGCACGGTGACCCGCCAGGCAAGCCTGCTTCGCTCCAGCCTCAACGCGACCGCCCGGACCCGCAGCTCCTCGACCACGACGGCACTGGCCTCATAGACGTCATCGGAGACCCGGCAGGCCCGGACCGAGCGGACCGAGGGATTGCGGTGCAGGCGTCCGGCGGTCGGTGACGCCCCGCACGGCACCCTCCGGGTCAGGGCGGCCCGGTGCTGCAGGGCCGCAAGGCAGCGTTCGTCGAGCCGCCGGGCGAGCTGCTGCGCCGGCCGGGTGCCGGCCAGCACCTCGATGGCGGCCTGTACCGTGCTGCGGCAGATCGCACAGATCTCGCGGTCCTCATCGGTGACGCGCAGCGGCGTCGCCGGAATGCCGGGACCGGACGCGGGGGTGGCCACCGGGGTGGCCGGGTCGGCGCCCCCGGGGACCAGGCGCAGGGGCGTGGCAGGGGATGCGGGGGCTCCCGCGGCGGCGCGGGGGCTGGGCAGGGCGCTCATGTCGGATTCCTTTGCTGTTGGCTGGCGGTTTGGACTGCCGTGCGGTTCTGGTGTTGCTGGTGGTTACGGTGGAGCCGCTGATGTTTCCCGCGGCGTCTGCGGATTCAGTGCCCGGGCGGAAGCTGGAGCACCTGGCCCGGCCTCAGGAGGTTGGGGTTCCCGCCGATGATGTCCCTGTTGGCCTGATAGATCAGGGGCCAGTCCAGGGCGATGTCGACGTCGGAGGCGAAGGGCCCCAGCCGGGCAGACGACAGGCTCCACAGCGAATCTCCGGCGCGGACCGTCACCTCCGCGGACTGGGCGCCGGGCTGCTGTTGCCGCAGCGGGCGTCCCGCCAGGGGGCCGGGTTCGACGACGGGGCTGAGTGGCCGCCATTGTGGCTGGGCCACGGCCGGAGCGTCCGGCTGCGGCCCGGGGGGTGCGATGGTGGCGGGCCGCGGAGTCCCGGTTGTGGCCGGGGCCGCCGGCGGCGTCCACGCGGCGGATGCTGCCGGCGCGGACCCTGGGGTTCCGGGGCCGGCCGGCAGGGGAGAGGCGGCGGCCAGCGGTGCGGTGACCAGCTGGAGTCCGACCGCGGCCAGGGCGAGACGGCGCATGAAGGCGGGCGTGAATTTTCCGGCAGCCGAGGCGGCGCGGGCGTTTCCGCAACGGTCGAGGAGTGCCGCCGCAACAGCAATGACACAGGACATCCCCCACCAGACGATGACGATCAGGCCGGCGGTGTTGGCCGCAACGCCAAGCTGGTCCTCAAACCCGAGGGGCAGCTGCCGGCCCGGGGATGACCGCCAGCGCTGGACGTTGCTTCCGCCGATTGCGGCAAGGATGACTCCGAGCAACAGGATGACGGCGGCCATGGCCGCGTCGGCGTGAAATGCGCGCCGGCGCCCGGCTGGTGGGAATTCTGCTGCGCTCATGGTCCGACCGCCTCACCTGAAATAACACCTGAACTGATGGCGTTTGATACCGTTTGATACTGTTTGATCTTGTTACGAACAGTTTGATCCCTCAGGAATGCATTTGTCCAGAGATAATTCAAAAAGACGTTGTTGACCCTTGCGGCCCGGCGCGTCTACGCTGACGCCATGCGCTGGGATGCCCTGTTCGATGACCTGGAGACGCAGCTGGCCGCCAGCGAGCGCCTGGATCTCGACGCGGAAATCGCGGAACGGACCCGGACGGAGTCGGCGGCGGTGGAACTCGCAGACCGGCTGCGCGGCTCGCTGGGGCTGCTGATCGTCGTCGAACTTGCGTCCGGATCGACGTTCCAAGGGACCCTGAGCCACGCTGGGAGCCAGGCGCTCCTGCTGGATGAACCGACGCACCAGGTGCTGGTTCCCTATGCATCGGCCGTCCGCTATCTCGGGCTCTCGCGGCTCGCCGTGCCCGAGCCGTCCAGGGTCCGGCAAAGACTGGGCCTGGCCAGCGCCTTGCGCGGACTGGCACGGGACCGCACCGGCCTCGCCGTCCTGATCTCCGGCGGCTCGACGGGTGAAACGACGCTCCACGGCGTAATTGACCGGGTCGGTCGCGACTACCTTGAGCTGGCGGTCACCGGCGAGGGCGAGGACCGGCGGGCGGCCAACGTCCGGCAGCTGGCGACCATCCCTTTTGCCGCGCTGGCCGGCATCAGGTCGGCCCGGGCCCCGGGCTAGGAAGCACAATGAAGGGGCCGGCGCCGCAGCGCACGCGGGACGCCCGGCTCAGTGAGTCGACGCCGGGCTCAGCGAGTCTTGGACTTGGCCTCTTCGATCATCCTGCTTGCCTCGGCGTACCGCTCCTCGATGTACTGCTCGAGCATCTTTTCCTCGACACGCCACTGGCCGCGGCCGCCCACCTGAATGGCCTTGAGCTGGCCGCTGCGCACGAGCGCGTAGGCAGCCGGGGCGTTGATCTGGAGCTGCTCTGCGACGTCGGCAAGGGTCAGGAATCGGGGCATAACTTCATTTTGCCACCAATGGCTTCGTCTGAGGCCGATATCCACAGTTTGCACTTCTTTGTCCCGGCACCTTCCCGTCACGGCGCGAAGGCGTAACAATGATGAGGCCCGGCCGGTGCCGGGCGGCGACTACGGGGGGAGCAGGCGCATGAGTGGGAGCGCGGTGGCCGGCGGGGCGCGGCTGAAGAAACCATCCTGGAAAGATCCCAGGCTGCTCATCGGTATCCTGCTCGTCCTGGCCTCCGTTGCAGGAGTCGTCTCCCTCGTCGGCGCCGCGGACCAGACAGCGGAGGCCTACACCGCACGCGAGGCGATCGCCGTGGGCGAAAAGCTGACCCCGGACAAATTGAACCGCGTCAAAGTCCGTCTGGGCGATGTGGAGCAGCAGTATCTGACGCCCGCGTCCGGCGTGCCCGACGGGCTCGTTGCCGTCCAGAGAATCGGCAAGGACCAACTGGTGCCGCGGGGGAGCTTCGGGCAGGTCGATGGCCTGGACCGGAAACCGGTCGCGGTCACCATCGATGAGGCGCTGCCGCCGCAGGCGGTTGCCGGGTCACGGGTGGATGTCTGGGTTGCGCTGCCCGACGACCGGAACGGGTTCATCCAGCCGACCCTGCTGTTGCCGGGCGCAGAAATCGCCCAGATCGCCCCGGGCAGCACCGCACTGGGGTCGGACCGGTCCACCGTCGTGATGGTGCTGGTGACGGACGGGCAGATGCCCAATCTGCTGGGCGCGCAGGCTAACAAGGCGAAGATCTCCGTGGTCTGGAACCCGGGAGGCACAGGCCGATGAGCATCCCGGTCGTCACTGTCGGGGATTCGCGGGAGGACCTGGTCGGCAGGCTGGAGCGGCTTCACGGGCCGGTGTCCGTCGTCCGGCGGTGCAGCGAACTGGCGGAACTGCTGGCGGCGTGCCAGGGCGGCCTGGCCCGGGCCGCCGTCGTGGCGCAGGGCAGCGAGGAGTTGACGGCGTCGCTGGTCGACCGGCTGTCCGCCGTCGGTGTGGCCGTCCTGGCCCTGACCGACAGTCCGGAGGAAAAGGCCCGGCTGCAGGGGATCGGCGTGGACACCGACATCACCGGAGTCGACGCCGCGGCCCTCGCCAGCCGCATCGCGGGGGCGGTGGCACGCCTGGCCGGCCCTGACCCGCGGCTTCGGCGCGCAGACGGCCCCGGCTCTACCGACGCCCCGACGCCCGGCCGTTCCGGCGCTGCTGCCGCGGAGGGGCCCGGCGCGACCCCCGGCCACTCCGGACGTGCTGCCGCCGCGGGGCCGGAAGGATCCGGCGCCGGGCAGATCATTGCGGTGTGGGGCCCGGCCGGATCGCCGGGCCGGACCATGCTCGCGGCCAACATGGCGGCCGAACTCGCCGCCGAGGGTAAATCGGTGTTGCTGGTGGATGCCGACAGCTACGGTGCCAGCGTCGCAGCCATGCTGGGACTCCTGGACGAAGCCGCAGGTCTCGCGCAGGCCTGCCGTCTGGCCGATCAGGGCCTCCTCGACGCCGAAGCGCTGCTCCGGATTGCGGCGCCCGTGGTGACCAGGGCGGGAACCTTCAGAGTGCTGACCGGGATCACCCGGGCGGACCGCTGGACTGAACTTCGCGCCGCGGCGCTGTCCCTCGTCCTGGCTCGTGCCCGGCAGGTCGTGGACGTCACCGTTGTCGATACGGGATTCTGCCTCGAAAGCGACGAAGAGCTGAGTTTCGACACGATGGCGCCGCGCCGGAACGCCGCGACGCTGAGGAGCCTTGAACTGGCGGACACCGTGTTCGCCGTCGGGGCGGCTGACTCGATCGGCGTCCCGCGGCTGGTCCGGGGTCTGGCCGAACTGGAAGCGGCCGTCCCGCAGGCGTCCCCGCGGGTGGTGCTGAACAAGGTCCGTCAGTCCGCGGTGGGGCGTTCCCCGGAGCGGCAACTGCGCGACGCCTGGGAGCGGTACGGCCCGACCGCGCCGCTGTCGGCGTTCCTCCCGGCAGATCCCGTCTCGAGTGATGCGGCCCTGCTTTCCGGATCGCTGCTGCTCGAAGCTGCGCCGGATTCCCCGCTCCGGAAGGGCATCGCCGGATTGGTTTGTGCACCCGTCCAGCAAAACAGCCGATCCTCTGTATTTTCCACCACAGCGAAGCGCCTGCTTAAGGGCTAGGCTCGCCATGAGGGCCGCAAGGAAGCGGCCATGAACTTTCTTGATGGAGGCGTTTGTCGATGTCGTCTGGGTCCAGCGTGGAGGATCAACCCGTTTCGATCGGTGCCGGAGAAGGCTACCTGCGGGACTACTACGAGCACATCGCCGGGGAAGACGCCCGGGCTTATCCCGCGGAGTTGCTCGCGGCACGGGCGCAGACGCACCGCCAAACGGCGGCACAGCGCTTCCCGGGCAACGCCAACATCACCATCTCCGACGAAGCCGACCGCAGTGTCGTCTACATCGTCACCGACGATATGCCCTTCCTCGTTGACTCGGTCAACGCCGAACTGGTCCGGCAGAACGCCCCCATCCACCTGGTGATGCACCCGCTGTTCGTCGTGACCCGCAATCGTGAGACCGGGGAGCTGGTTCGGGTCGCCCGGGTTCCCTCGCACCTGGGCATCTCCAGCGGCGACACGGCGGCGATGCCCAACCTGTCGCACCTGATCGCCCAGGGCGACAACGCCTCCCACATGGAGTCCTGGATCGCCGTCGAAATCGACCGCGTCGACGACGCGAAGCGCGCGGCGCTGACCGAGGGCATCGGCCGGGTGCTCAACGATGTGCGCGCCGCCGTCGAGGACTGGCCGAAGATGCGGAACCGGGCCATCCAGATCGCGGCGGACCTGGACAAGCTCGCCAATCCGGCGCAGATCGCCGAACTCCGCCAGGCCCAGGAACTGCTGCGCTGGCTGGACGACGGGAACTACACCTTCCTCGGCTACCGCGAATACGACCTCAAGAACGAATCCGGCGAGGATGTCCTGGAACCCCGGGAGGAGAGCGGACTGGGGCTGCTGCGCGCCAGCGCCGACACACCGCACCAGATCCAGCACCTCACGGAGACCGGCCGCAAGAAGGCACGCGAAAAGCGCGCACTCGTCATCACCAAGGCCAACTCACGCTCCACCGTTCACCGCTCGGCCTACCTGGACTACATCGGCGTCAAGAGCTTCGACGCAGCCGGCAATGTCAACGGCGAACGACGCTTCATCGGACTCTTCGCCACCACCGCGTACGCCGGATCCGTGCGTGACATCCCCGTGGTCCGGGAGAAGGTCGCCGCGGTCCTGCGGGATGCCGGCTTCCCGCCGGATTCACATTCTGGCAAGGACCTGCTGGGCATCCTCGAAACCTACCCCCGCGACGAGCTCTTCCAGATCGAGATCCCCGACCTGGCCGCCATTGCCACGAGCATCCAGCGGCTGCAGGAACGCCGCCGGACCCGGCTGTTCCTGCGGCCGGACATCTACGGCCGCTTTATGTCCGCCCTCGTCTACCTTCCGCGCGACCGGTACACGACCAACGTGCGGCTGCGCATCGAGCAGGAACTGCGCGAGACCTTCAACGCCGTGTCCATCGACTACGAGGCGCGGATGACCGAATCCGCCCTGGCGCGGCTCTTCTTCCGGATCCGGCTTCCGAAGAACGCCGATGTCGGCAACGTCAACACCGACGACCTCGAAAAGCGGTTGGTCCGCGCGGCCCGCTCGTGGAGCGAAGGCATCGCCGAGGTCCTGCACGCCCGTGCCGACGGCGCCGGCGGCATCAAGGAAAACCGCGCCAAGGAGCTTGCCGCCGTATGGGCCGAGGCCTTCCCGGCGAGCTACCGCGTCGACTACGAGGTGGAGGATGCCCTTGAGGACATCGCCCGCTTCGAGAAGTACGGTGCCGCCGCCGCCCGGGCCGGGGAAGCCGTCAAGGAACATCCCGGCGTCCACGTCTACCTCCCGGACGGCGCCGGCGCGACGCTGGAAGAGGACGCCCGCGTCAAGCTCTACATGCTCGAACCCAAGAGCCTGAGCCAGATCCTGCCCTACTTCCACAACCTGGGCCTGGAAGTCCTGGACGAGCGCCCGTTCGAGATCGAAACCGCCGACCACCGGGACTTCTTCCTCTACGACCTGGGCCTGAAGTACCCGGCCGGGGTGGACCCGCTCAAGACCGGCCAACTGCTCGCGGACTCCTTCGGTGCCGCGGTGTCCGGTGCGGTGGAATCGGACAGCTTCGACCGGCTCGTCCTGCGCGAGGGAATGCACTGGCGCCAGGTCGTTGTGCTGCGCGCCTATGCCAAGTACATGCGGCAAATGGGCAACACCAACTCCTACGGCTTCCTGTCCGACACCCTGCTGGCCAACCCGGACGTCAACCGCGGGCTCAGCGCCCTGTTCGAAGCCCGCTTCGATCCCTCGCTGGACGAGGAGGCACGCCGGACCAGGCAGGACGAGGTCCTCACCGGACTGAACGCCGCCATCGAACAGGTCGCGACCCTCGACGCCGACCGGGTGCTGCGGACCTTCAAGAACCTGATCCTGGCGACGCTGCGGACCAACTACTACCAGAACAAGCCGCACCTGAGCTTCAAGCTGAACCCGTCCGCCATGGAGGGCCTGCCGTTCCCGCGGCCCATGTTCGAGATCTGGGTCTACTCGCCCCGGGTCGAAGGCGTGCACCTGCGCTTCGGCAAGGTCGCCCGCGGCGGGCTGCGCTGGTCGGACCGGCGCGAGGATTTCCGCACCGAGATCCTCGGCCTGGTCAAGGCCCAGACGGTCAAGAACGCCGTGATTGTGCCCACCGGAGCCAAGGGCGGGTTCTACGCCAAGCAGCTCCCGGACCCGGCCGCGGACCGCACCGCGTGGATGGCGGAGGGCGTCGAAAGCTACAAGACCTTCATCCGCGGACTCCTGGACGTCACCGACAACCTCGTCACGACGCCGGAGGGCGAGCAGCTGGTGCCGCCGGCCGACGTCGTACGGCACGACGACGCCGACTCCTACCTCGTCGTCGCGGCTGACAAGGGAACGGCCTCCTTCTCCGACATCGCCAACGGCCTCGCCGCCGAATACGGTTTCTGGCTCGGCGATGCCTTCGCCTCCGGCGGCTCCGTCGGCTACGACCACAAGGCCATGGGCATCACCGCCCGCGGTGCCTGGGAATCCGTCAAGCGCCACTTCAGCGAGCTGGACCTGGACACGCAGTCCGAGCCGTTCACCGTCGTCGGCGTCGGCGACATGTCCGGTGACGTGTTCGGCAACGGCATGCTGCTGTCCAAGCACATCCGGCTGCTGGCGGCCTTTGACCACCGGCACATCTTCCTCGACCCCACCCCGGACGAGACCGTCTCCTTCGCCGAGCGCCAGCGGCTCTTCGAGCTGCCCCGCTCCTCCTGGGACGACTACAACAGGTCAATGATCAGCGAGGGCGGCGGGGTGTTTGCCCGCCAGGCCAAGTCCATCCCGGTCTCGGACCAGGTCAGGGCGGCGCTCGGACTGCCCGACGGGACCACCCAGCTCAGCCCGCCCGAACTGCTGCGCGCGATCCTGCTCGCCCCGGCCGACCTGCTGTACAACGGCGGAATCGGCACCTACGTCAAGGCCAGCACCGAAACCAACGCCGAGGTCGGCGACAAGGCCAATGACTCCATCCGCGTCGACGGCCGCGACCTGCGCGTGAAGGTGGTCGGTGAAGGCGGAAACCTGGGCATGACGCAGCGCGGCCGGATTGAGGCGGCCCTCCAGGGTGTCATCCTGAACACCGATGCGATCGACAACTCCGCCGGCGTGGACTGCTCCGACCACGAGGTCAACATCAAGATCTTCGTGGACCGGATGGTTGCGGCAGGGAAGCTGGATCCCGCGGAGCGTTCGGACTTCCTGGCATCGATGACCGACGAAGTCGGCCGCCTCGTGCTGGAGGACAACATCGACCAGAACATCCTGCTGCTCAATGACCGGATGCGGGTCTCCGAATGGAGCCCCAGCTACGAGCGGCTGATGGACTGGCTGGAGAAGACCGCCGATCTCAAACGCGATCTGGAGGCGCTGCCGACCACGGAGACACTGCGCGAGCGGCTGGAGCAGGGCCAGGGCCTGACCTCGCCCGAGCTTTCGGTGCTGGCGGCCTACGCCAAGATCGAACTTGCCTCCGCGCTCCGGGACAGTGACCTGTCCGAGGACCCGTGGTTCCGGAAGACCCTGCGGGCCTACTTCCCGCAGCAGCTGCGCGACAGGTTCGACGCCGAGCTCGACACCCATCCGCTGCGGCGCGAAATCATCGCGACTGTGGTGGCGAACGACATGATCAACATGGGCGGCATCACCTTCGTGTTCCGTGCCATGGAGGAGACCTCGGCCACCGAGGCCGCCGTCGCCAAGGCCTTCGTGGCGCTCCGCGAGGTGTACGAGCTGAACATCATGGTCGCCGAACTCAACGAGCTGCCCGCATCCTTCCCCACGGAGCACTGGAGCACCGTGCACCTGGACATCCGCCGGCTCCTGGACCGGGCCGTGCGGTGGGTCCTGAGCCAGGGCAACGCCTCCCGGCCCATTGCCGAGATCGTCGGCGAGTTCAAGCCGCTGATGGATCCAATGCGGGCACGCCTGCTGGACTACCTGCGCGGCGACGACCGTGCCCGGGTGGCCGAATGGCTTGAGAAGGCGCGCGGCTGGGACCTGCCCGAGGACCTGGCCCACCGCTGGGCGGAACTGTTCGAGAGCTTCGTGCTGCTCGACATCGCCAAGATCGTCCACGTCAGCCCGGAACCCGTCGAGAACATCGCCCATGTTTACTACACGGTGTTCAACCGCTTCCACGCCGACTCGCTGCTGGAACGCATCACCAAGCTGCCCCGGAAGGACCGCTGGCAGGCGCTGGCCCGGGCGGCTCTCCGTGACGATCTTTACTCGACCGTTTCGGATATGACGACGGCGGTGCTGGAGGCCACGTCTCCGGAACTGCCGGCGGAGGAGCGGCTTCTGGCCTGGGAGAGCCAGAATGTTGAGCAGCTGGACCGGGCGAAGAGCATGTTTGACGAGGTGAACGCCCTCGAGGCCGATGACATGGCCTCGCTGTCGGTAGCATTGAGGCTCTTGAGGTCAATCGTCCGACGCTAGGCAGCTGGGCTGCCGGCGTCGCAAATGGAGGTGCTGTGGCAATCTTTACGGACCCTATCAGGGAGCATGCTGATTTCGGGCCGGGGGATGCCGAGTGGCTGCACCTCCTCGTCGGCGACTGGCAGATGGTCGCGGACCTGGCGTTCGCGGACCTGGCGCTGTGGTTTCCGCACCCTGAGTTCGGCTACGTGGCGCTGGCCCACGTCCGCCCCTCCACCACGCATACGGTGTTCCATGCCGACTTCGTGGGGGAGGGGATCAGGTCGGACCTGCAGCCCCTGGTCGACAAGGCGTGGGAGAGCCGCACCATTGAGCGCTCCAACGAGACCAACTGGAGCAGCGAGATGGCCCTGCGGGTCGAGGCCGTGCCGATGGTCCGCAACGGCCGGACCCTGGCGATCGTCACGACCCACATGGACCTCTCCAGCTCCCGGATGCCCTCACGGCTGGAGCTGACCTACCGGCAGTGCGCCTATGACCTGCTGCGGATGGGGACCCTGGGGCTGTGGCCGGACTTCGCCTCGCCCACCGGGTCGCGCCGCGGCGCGCCCCGCGTCGGTGACGGCCTGATCCGGCTCGACGCCGAGGGTATCGTCCAGTACGCGAGCCCCAACGGGGTCTCGGCGTTCCGCCGGCTCGGTGACGGCGAGTCCCTCGAGGGCCGGAGCCTGGCCGAGGTGACCGCGGGCCTGCTGAGGGACCGCCGCATGGTGGACGAGACCCTGCCCCTGGTTGTCACCGGGCGCATGCCGTGGCGCAGTGAAATCGAGTCCCGCGGGGTCAGCCTGTCGCTGCGGGCGATTCCCCTCCGCGACGAGCAGCAGCGCTTTGGCGCCCTGGTGCTTTGCCGCGACGTCTCCGAGCTGCGGCGGCGGGAGATGGAACTCGTGACCAAGGACGCCACAATCCGTGAGATCCACCACCGCGTGAAGAACAACCTGCAGACTGTCGCTGCGCTGCTGCGGATGCAATCGCGGCGGATGGTCAGCGACGAGGCCAAGCAGGGACTCGAACAGGCGATGCGGCGGGTGGCCACGATTGCCCTCGTGCATGAGACGCTGTCGCAGGGCCTGACCCAGAGCGTCGACTTCGATGAGCTCATCGGCCGGCAGTTCCGGCTCTCGGCCGAGGTGGCCTCCCCGTCACAGCAGGTGAAGACGGCCCGTTCCGGACTCTTCGGCGAGCTGCCGAGCGACTTTGCCACGCCGCTGGCCCTGGTGATCAACGAGCTCGTGACAAACGCCGTCGAACACGGCCTGGAGGGCCGGACCGGTACTGTCTGGCTGATCGCGGACCGTTCCGAAAGCGAGGACGGCGAGGAGCTGCTCACCGTGACGGTGGCGGACGACGGGGTCGGCATCCCGGCCACCCCCTATGTGGAGGGACTGGGCCTGCAGATCGTGCGGACCCTGGTGACGAGCGAACTGGGCGGCAGCATCCAGTGGAAGGCCCGGGAGGGCGGCGGCACCGCTGTCCAGATTGTCCTGAGCCTGGCGAAACGGTAGCGCGGCGGCTGAGTCCTGCGGCCTGCCGGCCGCCCGCCGGATCGGTTGGTTAACGCACAATGGCCGCAGACGAAGGTCTGCGGCCATTGTGCGTCCTGCCGCTCACAGCGGATCGCCGGCGGGCCGGCTTCAGGGACCTGCTGTCAGGAGGCGCGGCGGGCGCGGGCAGCGCGGCGCTTCAGGGCGCGGCGCTCGTCTTCGCTCATGCCGCCCCAGACACCGGCGTCCTGTCCGGACTCAAGTGCCCACTGCAGGCACGTGTCGACGACGGGGCATCGACGGCAGACACTTTTGGCTTCCTCGATCTGCAGGAGGGCTGGGCCGGTGTTTCCTACGGGGAAGAATAGCTCCGGGTCCTTGTCAAGGCACGCTGCGCGGTTACGCCAATCCATGCTGATCAGTCACTCCATTTCCTGGGCACACGTTAAAAGGCCTTTGTGAAATTATTCACTAGAGGCTTCATAAGAAAGGGGCCCTCTGGGGCCCCCTTGGTCAACTGGATTAAGCGTGTCATGTTAACGCTGCGTAAACAAGGGGTACTTGGCTGCAAAATACCTCGGGATCGTGAGCGATGCATCACATTGGCTGGCGGTGACCTCACATCTGGCCGACTATGTCCGGTACTGTGCCAGTGTGTCAAGCGCCCCTGAAGACCCCTCCGAACCTGCCGATAACCGCGGCGCCGACCCCGCCGCGACCCCGGCAGGCGGCGCCGGGACCGGCGCTCCCGCACGGCCCGCAGGAATCCTGGTGATTGCGATCGTCGTGGCCCTGGAGGCGACCGCGCTGCTGGTGGCGGCCATCTGGTACGGGAGCCAACTGCTGACCGGCGCCCCGGTGCTCTCCTTCTGGGGGGCCGTGTTCACGCTGGGGCTGCTCCTGGCCTTCTCCGCCTGGCTCTATGCGGTATCCACTTTCCTGTTCCGCGGCTACCGGTGGCCGCGCGCCGGCGCCCTGGTGGCGCAGCTCTTCACGCTCACGATCGGCTTTCCAACACTGACGGGCGGATACCCGCTGGCGGGCCTGGCCATGCTGGTGCCGGCCGTTCTTGCCATTGTCCTGCTGTTCGACAAGCGGGTTATCGCGTTCGCTTCACGCGCCGGCGGGGCACCGCCCGCCCTGTAGCCGTTCCTGCAGCCGTGCCCGCAGCCGTTCCTGTCGCCGTGCCCGCAGTCCGGCCGGCGTGCGGTGTTCACGGTCCGCTGCCCTCGGAGTCGGCAGCCGGATCAAACGCCAACTGCACCGCCCGTGCCCGCCCGTCCGAAATCAGGACGGCGCGGCCCGGCGGAGGGTTCTGCTCCAGTTCGAACCTGACTGCGAACAAGTCTCCGTCCATCAACGCCCGCGGCGCGAGCAGCACGCCCCGTCCCGGGCCCGCCGCATTCTGCACCAGCGGCACCCGCAGCCGAAGGCCCGGGCTGAATCCCGCCGTCAGGACCACCCGCCAGCCGAGGGTGTTGAGCAGGAGCAGCCGGTTGTTGGTTCCGGGTGACTGCAGATCGAGGTCGTCCGCCACGAGAATCGCCGCCGGGTCCAGGGCGCCGGCGAGCGCAGCGTCATGGGTCCCGGCCCACCATGGCTCCGGATCCCTCGCCGCCGGGCACCGAAGCCAGCCCGCGCCGGGATTGAGGCCCGGCAGGGCCGACAGCAGCGACGTCTTCCCGGACGCGTGGCCACCAAGGACGGCCAGGACAGCCCCGGCAGGCAGCGGGACGTACGCCGGCACGAGTTCGTCGCCTTCGACCCCGAGGCACAGCTGGCCCGGCGGCGCACCCGGGCCGGCCGCGGTGCCGGACCGGACGTCGGCGACCGTCACCCGCACGGGAAGCGGCTCGATGCGGAACGGCCGGGTACGGGCGGCCGGGGCAGGCCCGTCGGCGGCGGGGGAGCGGGGTTCGAAGAGCTGTCCCACGTGGCCGGACGCCGAGGACGCAGCAGACAGCGGCCCGAAGACCACCACCCGACCGGCTACCGGCGCGGTGGCAGGCAGCCGGGGCCAGGCGACCCGCCCCTCTTCCGTGGAGCCGGCGGGCAGGAAGATCCGGTTCGGGACGGCGGCAAAGAACCGTGAGGTGACCAGCTCGCGTTCACCCGCGACCAGCACGGTGATCCCCGCCCGGGCGCCGTCGCGGACGATGTCCTGGACCAGGTCCTCGGCCCACGCCAGCGGCCCGGCCCGGAACGCCGACACCCAGGACCCCCACCCGCACAGTGCGAGGACGAGGTCAGGCGCGCCGGCCGTCCGGGCGGTGCCCAGCCTCCGGGGCAGTTCTTCGGCAACGCGCTCGAGCACCCGCGCCGACCGGCGCAGCTCGTGCAGTCCCACAACCGCCCCGGCCCTGGGGTGGGCGGCCGCTGTGCCGAAGGAACCGGCGGCATCCAGAACGTACAGATGCGATTCGTGCTCGCCGTTGAGGAGCTGCTCGACGATGAGCCTCAGGGCGGCGTCGGCACCACCGGCGAACCCCGAGACCAGTCCAAGGTGGCCGTGCGCGGCCGGATCCCAGCCGAACTCGGCCACGCGCTGTTCCTCGGGAAGGTCCAGCAGCCCCAGCCTGATCCGGCTGCGGTCCCCGCCGGCGGGGTACGGCACCTCCCGGGGCAGGGGCACCGCGACAGGACGGCGCGGGTTCGGACTGCCGCTGGCCGCCCAGGCTGCCGTGACCGCTGCCGCCAGCCGGGCCACCGCCGCGGACGGCGGCGGCGGGGTCGCGCCGCCCGCACTGCCGGGGGACCGGGCGGCGGCCGGGCGGTTGAGGAGTTCCATCGCCTCCGTCACGGTCGGACCGCGGGCCGTCGTGGGAACGGGTGGCGTGAGGGTGGCCGTCTGGAACTCCTCCGGGGCCCCGTTTCCGCGGACCACGTAGGCGCGACCCGGACTCGTCACCGGGATGGCGGCCGCCACCCGGGAATTGATGATGTCGAGGGATTCGAGCTCGGATTGAACCCGCAGGGCGATGCAGCTGGTCACGTTCGCGCGGATATCCGCGGACACGGCCCCCTGCGGCCGCTGGGTAGCCATGATGAGGTGGATCCCCAATGAACGGCCGATGGCAGCGATCCGCATGAGCTCTGCCAGCGCGTCAGGCGCCTCGTCGACCAGCATCCTGAATTCATCAATGATGAGGACCAGATGGGGCAGCGGCGGACCGCGCGGATCAAGTGCCTCATAGGCCGTGAGATCGGCGGCCTGATGCGAGGCGAGGAGCACTTCCCGGCGGCGGACTTCGGCCCCCAGGGACACCAGGGTCCGCGCCACCTCATCAAGGTCGAGATCGGTGAGGAGCCCGACGCAGTGGGCCAGGCCTGCCAGCGGCCGCAGGCCGGATCCGCCCTTGAAATCGATAAACAGCAGATTGATCCGGTCAGGGGGATGAGCGGCCGCCAACGCCGCCGCGAGGGTCCGGAGGAATTCGGATTTGCCGGATCCCGTGGTGCCCGCCACCAGGAAGTGGGGACCGTCGGCCTGGAGATCCAGCCGCAGGGGGCCGGAACTTCCGATACCGACCGGGACGGGAAGCCCGCACGCGGCCGTGGACTCGGCCCAGCGCGAGGATACGTCCGCTGCGGAGACCGGCAGCAGCCGCGCCAGCGAACAGGCCCCGGGGATACCCGTCCCGGGCGCTGGCGCCGGGGCCCGTGCCCCCAGCCGGCGGCAATTCCGGTCGAAGACGCCGGAGGGCACAAGATCCGGAGTGAACTCCAGCGACGAGCCGGCCGCTGAGAGCCACGCGGTGCGCCCGGTGAGAACCAGGGCCGCGCCGGCAGCCGGGGGCGGTTCGCCGGCGCAGTCGATCACCTGCCAGCCGCGGCTGACCGCCACGGCGCGCAGCCCGGCCGTGCGGAGGGCAGCGACGATGATCAGGACCCCGCGCTCATAGTCCCGGCCCGGGCCGGCCGCCAGGGTCTCCAGCGTTGAACCCTCATGCGCGGAGAGGATTGCGGCCGGCAGGAAGCGCGCGGCAAGCAGCGACGGGCTTGGACCGTGGATGAGGATCCTGGTCCGCCGGGCCGCCGCATACCCGGCAAGCTGCACCACCAAGGACCTGACCAGCCCGGCCACAGACGGTTCCGGGCCACGCAGCGTCGTCACTGCCGTCGAGGGATCAAGGGTCACCGGCATCCTGCCGAGCAGCGGCGGGCGGAACGCGGGATCCGGCGGGTCCAGCCGGATATTCGCGCTTTGCTGTGCCTGTCCGAGCCGCAACCAGACCGGGCCGTTCCTGGCGGAAACCCTCAGCGGGCCCGGATCCGCTGAGGCAACCCCCAGCGACAGCTCACCGGCGGATGGTGCGGCACGCCGTCGTCGTTCCTTGTCCTCCCGCGCTGCGGCGGCGACCGCGGCCCGGAGTTCGCGGCGCTGCCTCCTGCCCGCGGCGACGGGCACGAGAACCGAAACCGCGGACACGGCGGTGAACGCCAGGAAGATCCACATTCCGGTCAGGACGGCCAGCCCGACACCGATGGCCAGCGGCAGCGCAGCCGCCAGCAGCAGCGCCGCCCTGTTGCTGTGCGCCGCGGGGTTGCTGACCACCAGCGGTGCCGTGACGTCGGACCCGGCAGCGGCCAGGCTGGCTGGATCCCCGGTGCCGCCGAAGACCAGGGACATCGACGAGCCTCCGCAGGAAATCAGGGAATCCGTGGAGACGACCGCCTTGTGGACCTGCTTTCCGTCGACCCGGACCCCGTTGGCACTTCCGAGATCGAGGAGGGTGACGGCGGAATCGGTCACCTCCAGCAGCGCATGTTCGCGCGACAGTTCGGCATCCGGAATAACGATCCCCGTTCCGCCGCGGCCGATCCGGAAGCGCCCCCGCCGCAACGGAAAGACCAGCCCGGCCCCCGGCCCGCTGTGCACGGCCAGTGCGAGCGGCGCCATGCCCCGGGCGGCTGCCGGGGCAGCGCCGTCCACCAGAACGGCCCCCTGGACGAGGGGGCCCTCCCCGACCTTCAAGTCGGCCACCGGCACCCGGCCCACCGACAGCGTCCCGGTGCCGTAGCGCCGGGAAAGAACCGCCTGCAGATCCGCGCCGGGACACCTGTCGGGCAGCTCGATCGCCAGTTCCACCGGTCCGGCGCGGAGGGCGGACCCCGGAGCCGCAACCAGGGTGCAGTGCAGCATCATCGAGGAACAGTCCTTTCCCGCGGCGTCGTTTGGATCCCACGGTAGGCGTGGTTTCCCGGACCCGGGGCAGGGTATTCGGCCTATGTGGACGAAGGCGTGCGTGGCCGATTCCGTTGGGCGCTCGGGTAGGCTAGAGCAGCAGACAATGCACAACATTGCGCTGCCCGCATTCGAACCAGGAGAGTTTGTGACCGCTGACCTCGTCATCGTAGGGTCGGGCTTCTTCGGCCTGACAATCGCAGAACAGGCCGCCACAGAGCTGGGCTTGAAGGTCGTTGTCATCGACCGCCGCCACCACATCGGCGGCAACGCCTACAGCGAAAAGGAAGAGCAGACCGGCATCGAGGTGCACCGCTACGGTGCGCATCTGTTCCACACCTCCAACGAGCGCGTCTGGGAGTACGTGAACCGGTTCACGACGTTCACCAACTACGTGCACAAGGTGTACGGCGTGCATAAGGGTGAGGTCTACTCCCTGCCGATCAACCTCGCCACGATCAACCAGTTCTTCCGCGCGAACCTGACGCCGGGGCAGGCGAAGGAGCTGATCCTGGAACAGGCCGGGGAGCTCGCCGGCACGGATCCGCAGAACCTGAACGACAAGGGCATCCAGCTCATCGGCCGGCCGCTGTACGAGGCGTTCATCAAGCACTACACCGGCAAGCAGTGGCAGACGGATCCGAAGGACCTGCCCGCGGGCATCATCTCCCGCCTCCCGGTGCGCTACAACTACGACAACCGGTACTTCAACGACACCTACGAGGGCCTCCCGACGAACGGCTACACCGCCTGGATCGAAAAGATGGCCGACCACCCGAACATCGAAGTCCACCTCAACACCGACTTCTTCGACGAGTCGCAGGAATACAGCAAGAACAAGGTCGTCGGGAACATCCCCGTGGTCTACACCGGACCCGTCGACCGCTACTTCGACTTCGCCGAGGGCGACCTCTCCTGGCGCACCATCGACTTCGAGGAAGAAGTGCTCGACGTCGGCGATTTCCAGGGGACGTCGGTGGTCAACTACAACGACGCCGATGTCGCCTACACCCGGATCATCGAGCCGCGCCACTTCCACCCGGAACGCGACTACCAGACGGAAAAGACCGTCATCATGCGCGAGTTCTCCCGCGCGGCCGAGAAGGGGGACGAGCCCTACTACCCGATCAACACCGCCGCGGACCGGGAGCGCCTGCTCAAGTACCGTGACCTGGCGGCGGCCGAGAAGGACGTCCTCTTCGGCGGACGGCTCGGCACGTACAAGTACCTCGACATGCACATGGCCATCGGCTCTGCCCTGGCCATGTTCGACAACAAGATCCGGCCGCATTTCGAGGCCGGCGCCACGATTGAAAGCGGAGGGGTGGACGCATGAGCGCCGCTGAAGGAACCACAGACTGGGCCACAATCCAGCGCGTCATCCTGCCCTCGGCGGACCAGCCGGACACGGTTTCCCTGTACGCGGACGCCGGGACGGCCAGCGGCATCCGGCTGCGCGAGAACGACGAGCTGGCCCGGACACCGAAGCTTCCCGAAGACAAACTGCAGATGTTCAGCTCCGGCAGCCAGCAGGCGCACTTCGAGGACCTCCTCACCCGGCATTCGATGCGCGTCCGGTCCGGTGAACAGATCTCCTTCGGCACCTATTTCAACGCCTTCGCCGCGAGCTACTGGCGGCGCTGGACGTCCGTTCGGGACATCCGGCTGGTCGTCCGGACCAGCGGCACCGGCACGGTCACCGTGTACAAGTCCAACGCCCGCGGCTCCGTCCAGCGCGTCGACGGTGTCCACGTCGACGGCGACAGCACCTCGGTGTTCGAGCTGTCGCTGAAGCCGTTTGGCGACGGCGGGTGGTACTGGTTCGACCTTGCCGCCAGCGCGGACGGACTGGTGCTCGAGAGCGCCCAGTGGGAAGCGCCGGAAACGGGCGCCCCCAAGGGGCAGGTCACCCTCGAAATCACGACCATGAACAAGCCTGACTTCTGCCTGAACAACGCCCGCATCCTGGCGGACAACCCGGACGTCCTCGAAAACGTCAAGGAAATCCTGATCGTGGACCAGGGCACGCAGAAAGTCGAGGACCAGGAGGGCTTCGCCGCCGTCCGCGATGCCCTCGGCGGCAAGCTCCGGATCATCAACCAGGCAAACCTTGGCGGCTCCGGAGGCTTCGCGCGCGGCATGTTCGAGGCCGTCGAAAACGGCAGTGACTACGCCCTGCTGCTCGACGACGACATCGTCGTCGAACCCGAAAGCATCGTGCGGCTCCTGACGTTCGCCGACCGCTGCCGCAAGCCGACGATCGTCGGCGGCCACATGTTCGACCTCTATAACCGCAGCGTCCTGCACACCTTCGGCGAGGTCGTGGACCCCTACCGGATCGTGCCGGCCCTGCCCCACGCCGACATGGAGACCCGGCACGACTTCAGCGTCGCGAACCTTCGCCAGACCCCGTGGCTGCACCGCCGCGTGGACGTGGACTACAACGGCTGGTGGATGTGCCTGATCCCCACCAAGGTGATCCGGGAAATCGGGCTGTCGCTGCCGCTGTTCATCAAGTGGGACGACGCTGAATACGGACTGCGCGCCCGGGAAGCCGGCTTCGCCACGGTCTCGATGCCGGGCGCTGCCGTCTGGCACGTGTCGTGGATCGACAAGGACGACCTGGTCGGCTGGCAGGCCTACTTCCACGCGCGTAACCGGCTGATCACCACACTGATCCACAGCCCGTACCCCAAGGGCGGCCGGGTGCTGCGCGAGTCTTTCCAGTCCGACGTCAAGCACCTCGTATCGATGCAGTACTTCACCGAGCACGGACACATCGAAGCGCTGCGCGACCTCCTGAAGGGTCCCGACGACCTCCACCAGGTGCTCGGCACCAAGCTGCCGGAAATCAACGCCCTGAAGGCCGACTACCCGGACGCCCAGCTGAAGGACGACGTCGATGACTTCCCGGCGCCCAAAATCGGCCGCGGACCGATGGGCGGGACCGTGGTGGGGCTGCCCAGCAAGAAGCAGCTCATCCCCTGGGGCATCAAGACCGTCGCGCGGCAGCTGATCAAAGCGCCCGGCCCGGAAAGTGCCGAAAGGCCGCAGGGGTATCTGGCCCACCGGGACAACCGCTGGTACAGGGTGGCCCACTATGACAGTGTCGTGGTGTCCAACGCCGAAGGCACGGGCGCGTCCTGGTACCAGCGGGACCCCAAGAAGCTGAAGTCCATGCTGACCGAAACCACGAGGCTGCACCTGCAGCTCTACCGCGAGTGGGAGACGCTTGCCCGGCAGTACCGGTCCGCCGTAGCGGAGATCAGCTCCTTCGACGCGTGGAAGAAGACGTTCGAGGCGAACTCCAAGGACGGCGACTAGATGGCGGGTCCAACCGACCAGATGCTGAAGCCCGGAAGCGGGCGGGGGCTCCTGGATGTTTACGGCGACCGGTTCCTCCTGAAGCTGCTGGTGCGCAAGGAAATCAAGGTGCGGTACCGGGGCTCCGTGCTGGGGCTCCTGTGGTCGTACGTCAAGCCACTCGTGCAGTTCCTGATCTACTTCGTGGCGCTTGGCGTCTTCCTGGACCTCCAGCGGGGTACGCCCAACTATGCGATCTATCTCTTTGCCGGGATTGTGCTGGTCAACTTCTTCACGGAGTGCCTCTCCAACGCCACCCGGTCCATCGTCGATAACCGCGATCTGATCCGGAAGATCTACCTGCCGCGGGAACTTTTCCCGGTCGCCACGGTCTGGGTGTCCGCCGCGCACTTCCTGCCACAACTCCTGGTGCTGGTCGGGGCCTGTCTCGTTGTGGGATGGACGCCGTCAATCCTGCAGATCGCCGCCGCCGTCCTGATCTTCCTCATGGTCGCGGTTCTCGCCACCGGCCTGGGCCTGATCTTCGGCGCCGTCAACGTTTACTTCCGCGATTCCGAGAACATCGTCGACATGATCGTCATGGTGGTGACGTGGGCGTCACCGGTCCTCTACGTGTGGACGATGGTCGAGAACGTGATGGGCTCCTGGTTCTGGGTCTACCAGCTCAACCCGATGACGGTCGCCGTCGAGGTCTTCCACTGGGTCTTCTGGGAACCGACGCTCAACGCCGAACAAATGGGGATCGAGACCATTCCCCCGGGCCTGCTGACGCTCTGGCTGCCGATCGCCATGATGATCTCCCTCGGCCTGCTGTTCCTCGGACAGCTGACGTTCCGCCGGCTCGCCGTCCACTTCGCACAGGAGCTCTGACATGACCTCGCACGGCCATGTGGCCATCAGCTGCATCGACCTCCGGAAGCAGTTCGTCCTGCGCCACACCCGTTCCCTCAAAGAGGCCCTTGTCTGGCTGGTGAAGGGCCGGAAGGGCGACCTGTCGAAAAAGTTCCTGGCACTCGACAACGTTTCGCTGGAGGTCAGACAGGGCGAGACCGTGGCGCTGATGGGACTCAACGGCTCGGGAAAATCAACCCTCCTGAAGCTGATCTCCGGCGTCCTGCAGCCCGACGGCGGAACGGTGCGCACGCGCGGCCGGGTGGCCGGACTCATTGAAGTCGGCGCAGGCTTCCACCATGACCTCAGCGGACGGGACAACGTCTACCTCAACGGTGCCATCCTCGGCATGACCGAGAAGCAGATCGACGAGAAGTTCGACTCGATCGTGGAGTTCTCCGAGATCGGTGAGTTCATCGACACCGAGGTGAAGTTCTACTCCTCCGGCATGTACCTGCGGCTGGCGTTTTCCATCGCCGTGCACACGGATCCGGAGGTCTTCCTGATCGACGAGATTCTCGCGGTGGGGGACGAGCCCTTCCAGCGCAAGTGCATCGCAAAGATCAAAGAACTCTCGGAAATGGGGAAGACCCTGTTCGTGGTGAGCCACGACCTGGATCTGGTCGCCACCGTCTGTGAGCGGGGCGTGCTGCTCGAGCACGGCAAGGTGGTCATGGACGGGGACGTCCATGAGGTTGTGGCAGAGCTGCGGCGGCGTTCCACCACGCACCAGAACTAGAAGCAGCGCCGCCGGGGACACGCTTTAGGGTGTCCCCGGCGGTGTGCGTGCCCGTCAGACGCCGCAGACGGTGAACTTGTAGAGCTTGGCCTTGCCCTGGCTGTCGATCAGCTGCAGGCCGGTGTTCGTGTCCAGATGCGTCAGGCCGGCGACCATGTGGTTTCCGCCGTGGACTTCCTCAGTGCCGAAGTCCAAAATATAGAATCCTCTTTCCTGCCGGACGGCGTCGCAGACGCTGGGATCCGTAGTCACCGACCCTGCCGATTCGTAGATCTTCTCGACTGCCGGGGAGACGCTGCTGAGGATGTGGAGTTGCGCCGACTTCCGGTCGCCGAGGGCGTAGGACAGCGCCGCACCCGTGTACGGGTTGCTGATCAGGACGGCGTCCGCAGGCACCGAGTATTGGAGCCGCCGGATAAGGGCCAGTTCGTCGGTGGAGACGAGGGGGGAATCAGCCTCGAGTGAGTAGCGGGAGGCCGCTTGCTGCACTTCTTTTTCCAGCCCGCCCTGCTGCCCAACGACTATGGCGGCAAGTATCAGCACGGCCCCGACGGCGGCGCGGTATGCGACCCGCGCCGGACGTTGCCAGCGGTCAGGGCCTTCAGTGGCGTATTTGAGGGCGGGATATCGGCCACGGGCCGCTGCCAGCCGCTCGGCGACCCAGTTCAATCCGACACCTACCAGCAGCACCGCCACGAGCGGCAGGAGCGCCGCGAGGCGGTAGCTGTCGTTGTACCAGACGCCCCCGACGAAGTCCCTGACGGGTGAGACGGGAAATCCAGCCACAGTGATGAACAGCGCCGAGAAGATCACGAAGACCAGGCCGATCCACCCATAGCGCGCCGGGTACCTGAAACAGACCCAGAGGCCGAGAAGCGCCAGGGGCGCCACCAGCCACGCCGGGGGCAGATCCATGGGGGCTATGGCCAGCGCTTCACCGAGGGCCTGCGGAATGGTGTGGTACGGGCCCCAAAAGGCCGCCGCCGCAGGCGGCCGGAGGAAGATCCACAGGAGGAGGAAGGCGACGCCGTAGGCTGTCACCGCGGCCAGGTACCGCGCAAGGCGGTACCTGCCGGTGTCTCTGTTCCGCCAGACGGACGGGAAGGTCTTTCCGACAAGGTAGGCCACCATGGGCAGTGTCCACGTCAGCCAGGCCATGAACGTGGTGGGGTGCGCGACGACGAGCCCGGTGAGGCTCAACAGCAGCGCCAGAAGCGTGGCAAGATCGCGCCGGGGCTGTCCGGGAGCCAGACCGGCGAGTGAGGCCGCCAGCGAAACGCCCGCCGGAAGGATGCTGATGGCCAGCAGATTCGGGTACAGGACACCGAAGTCCATCATCAGGATGGGGAACGCGCCCAGGGAGGCGCAAGCGATGGCAGCGCCCATGGTCACCGACGGTCGCGTGCCGACTATCCACCTGGTCATGAGCAGGCAGCCAAGGGGCCAGAAGACGGCAGCGAGGACGATGCTCGTGATGTTGACGGCGGCGGCCACCTCCGCTCCGGTGACGGAGGCGACGAGCGAAGCCACGGCGTTCCAGCCCGCCGGGTAGAAACCGCCGCCGGTCATGCCGCCGATGGTAAGTGAAGAGGCCTGGCCGGTATCGAGAGCGTATTTGACCGAGTTCAGATGGAAGACCGCGTCGTAGGTCTGCGAGAAGGCCTGGGGGGTGCCGATGACTTTGACCGCGCTGGCAGCTATCAGGAACGCAGCGATGCCGAAGGCGGCAAACGGCGCAGCCCGGTCCAGCGCTCCCGGCCCAGGGGAGTCCGGCTGCTGCCCGTCAGAACGGGCGGAGCGAAGCCGCGCAGCGAACATCCCCGCTGCGGCCACCGCGAGTGCCATGGCCGCTACCGGGATCAGCCCGAAGGCCACATTCACGAATGGAGTCAGTGTCGACGTTGCCACGATGAGGCCAACCGACAGCGCCGGGGCAAGGCCGAGCGCGTCGAATCCCCTGAAGCGCAGCGCCAGGGCGACGAGTAGCCCCGGCGAAATCAGGAGAACAGCTGCTCCGAGAATCTGCGGTAAGGCCGACCACCACATGCTGCCGTTACGGCTCTAGGAGACCGAGCAGGTATGACCCGTAGCCGCTTTTGATCAGCGGCGTCGCGCGCTGGCGGAGTTCGTCGTCCGTGAGGAAGCCCTGGCGCCATGCGATTTCCTCGGGCGCGCCGATCTTGAGCCCCTGGCGGTTTTCCACCGTGCGAATGAAGTTCGACGCATCGTTCAGGTCGTTGAACGTGCCGGTGTCCAGCCACGCCGTGCCCCGGGGCAGGATTTCGACGCGGAGCTTGCCCTTCTCGAGGTAGGTGCGGTTGATGTCCGTGATCTCGAGTTCGCCGCGCGGTGACGGCTGCAGGTTTTTGGCGATGTCGACGACGTCGTTGTCGTAGAAGTACAGGCCCGGCACGGCGTAGTGGGACTTGGGCTGCGCCGGCTTTTCCTCGAGGGAGATGGCCTGTCCGGCGTCGTCGAACTCGACCACGCCGTAGGCCTTGGGATCCTTGACCCAGTAGCCGAAGACAGCGCCGCCGTCGATGTCGGCGTGCTTGCGCAGCTGGGTGCCCATGCCTTGGCCGTAGAAGATGTTATCGCCCAGGACCAGGGCCACGGTCTCCCGGCCGATGTGCTCTTCGCCGAGGATGAAGGCCTGTGCGAGGCCGTCCGGCGATGGCTGCTGGACGTAGGTCAGGCTGATGCCGAACTGTGAACCGTCGCCCAGCAGGCGCTGGAACTGTTCGGCGTCATGGGGCGTGGTGATGATCAGGATGTCGCGGATCCCGGCCAGGATCAGCGTCGAGAGCGGGTAGTAGATCATCGGCTTGTCGTAAACAGGGACCAGTTGCTTGCTGATGCCGTGGGTGATGGGATGGAGACGTGAGCCGGTCCCACCGGCAAGAATAATTCCGCGCATGGACTATATCCTCCCCTACCTGTCTGCGCTCGGCCAAACCAGGGCCCTGGTGGCCCTGGGGGGCGGTGCGGAAATCAGTTAACGTGGCCGCGGCCGCTGCGCCCGCGGAGGCCGTCCGAGAGTCCCTTGAGGGCATAGCCGAGTCGCCCGGATCGTCCCGGCGCGAGCAGGGTGACGACCAGCAGATGGCGGACATCGGTCCAGACCCCGCTTGTCACCCACAGCGGATTGCGGCGGGCGTACCGCAGGCTAACGAGGAGCCGATTCCGGAAAATGTAGTAATAGCGCCAGGGCGCTGCGGTGCGGACTTTCAAGGGCGGCCGTCCGCCCACATGAACGGCCCGTCCGAACACCCGCGCGTCGACCATCGTCCCGAGTGAATGGTCGAATTCAGCCGGGGCAAGAACGGTGGGGAGGCCGGCACCGAGGGCACGGAAGTAATACTCGGTATCGACCAGATCGATGAACAGTTCCTCCCAGAAGTCGCCTATCGCATCCAGGGTGGCGACCGGGATCATCAGGCCGGACTGGATTGGCTCCTTGCCAAGGGGAATCCCGTGGCGCGAACCGGCGCGCTTGACCGGGTTCCCGTGAATGGTGGACGGCGAGATCAGGCCCGGCTCGATGCCGGCTGCCTTCGCGCCGGCGGAGGCGTCGCGAAGTGTCTGGACATAGCCGGCGGGAAGGTAGGAGTCCTGATCCACGGTCACGATGTAGTCGGGGTCACTGATGGCCCGAGCCCTGCGGATGCCTGTGTTTAAGGCGGCGCCAATGCCTGAGTTGGCTTCGAGACGGACTACTACCGCGCCGCCGTCGGCCAGGGCCGCGAAGATGTGGTCAAAACCGGGGCCCCCGCCGTCGTCCACCACCACCACCACGGCAAGCTGCCGCAGCAGCGATTCCACGTTGCCTATGAGCTCCGCAGTCGGCCGGTAGGCCGTAACGACGCCTGCGACTCCGGCGACAGGACCACCGGGTGCTTTCGGCATCTGCGTGCCCGTCATTTGCCGAACGCATGCCGGAGGAGCATGCCCAGCGGGCCGGTACCGCCTTGGCGGAGCGCGCCCGGAACGAACAAGACGGCGTGCGCCCGCGACGTCAGCCGCAGGCGTGCCGCGCGGGCAGCCCTGCTCCACCCCTTCGCCTCGCACAGTCGTTCTGCGAGTTCAAAGTAGTCACGCTCACCTTCGAACCGGGACCCGTCGATGAGCTTGGCCGCCGAGGCGCTGCTGGTGTGCCGCCGGTACTCAAAGCAGACTTCGGGCTCGATCAGCAGCTCGGCGCCGCCAGCGACCATGTCGAGGACGAGGGCGAGGTCCTGGATGACGGGGAGACCATCGCGGAAATCGTAGTTCCGGATCTTGTCCGTCCGGAATGCGAGGGAGGGCCAGTAGAGCCAGTCCCCGTGCAGCAGGCTAGCTGCCAGCGCTTCGCCGGAGAGGACACGGGCGCCTGAACCACGGGGTTTGACCACCCGCTGCTTGACGATATCCGCCAGCGGGACCGTCGCCTTGCCGGCCTCGTCGATGACCTGGACGCCCGGCTGGATGATCCAGGCGTGCGGAAATTCCGAGTGTGCGCGGAGCACAACATCGACGTAGTTGGGCAGCAGCAGGTCGTCCGACCCCATGACTACCAACACGTCCTTTGTGGCCAGCGAGACGCAGGTCCGGAAGTTCTCGGTAATGCCCTCGTTGGTGTCTTTCCGGATGTAAGTGACCCTGGGGTCGTCCTTGCCCTCGACATAGCGGCGGACCTCATCGCCCGGGTAGGCGTCGTCCACGACAGTCAGGCGCCAGCTGCCGTTGGTCTGCGCGAGGACGCTGTCGACGGCCTGCTTCATGTAGTCCGCGTCGCCCCAATAGGGGATGAAGATATCCAGTTCCATGGTTAGTTTTTCGGCGTCCTCTACTTTGACGTCGGCGACGCCGACGTATCGTCGCCGGAGTCTTGGGGTGACAATTCCTCGATCATAGTGCGCAGGATGGCAACTTCTTCAGCCAAGGTCCGGGTCTCGTCTTCCACGACTGAGATTTCCCAAGACAGGTGGAGGCAGACACCCAAAAGCAGAAGGATGCTGATGATGAACAGGAGGTTGGACGGCAGCTGGACGCCGACGGCTACGGCCACCACGGTCAACAAGCTGGGGAATGCGGCCAAAATCAGTGTTCCGACACCGACGATCAGCCACAGCGCGGCGTATTTTTCGCGGAGCTTCTTCCGTCGGAGCATCTCGAAAACGACGCCGACGATCGTGAGAGAAAGAGCAAATGCAGCCAGGTTCGTCACTATGCCCTTCCCGGAGCGTTGAGCTGAGCCGGTGAAATCCTTGACGGTTTCCGGGTCAGGGCGAGCAGCAGGGCGAACACCGATCGGCCAAGGTAGATCGCGGCCTTGAGCGGGTTGTGGCTTGGGGTCCCGCCCTGTCGGGGGCGCATCTCGACGGGGATCTGGGTCACTATGCAGCCTGAGCGGACGGCCACCACGAGTGAATCGATGGTGTCGCCCAGGTACTCCGCCGGATAGTGGTCCAGATACTGGGAGATGGCGCGCTCGTTGGCCGCGCGGAAGCCTGATGTGACGTCGGTCAGCCTTGTCTTGGCGAGGCCTGAAATGACCTTGGCCAGAAACTGCATCGCCCATTTGCGCGGGCCGCTGACCTCGTAGTCGCCGCGGTCAGCGAAGCGGGCGCCAATTGAGATATCGGCGTGTTCCAGTCCGGCAAGGACTTCGTCTATATTCCGGGGATCGTGCTGGCCATCAGCGTCCACCTGGATCACCCGGCGGTAGCCAAGCCGCTGGGCGTACTTGAAACCTGCGCGCATCGCGCCGCCGACTCCGAGGTTGAACGGCAGTGTCAGGACGGTCGCGCCGGCCTCCTTAGCGATGGCTGCGGTGGCATCCGTCGAACCGTCGTTGACGACGAGAACATCGTAGGAGCGTCCGACACCCAGCACCTCACGGACGGTGTTGCCCACGGACTCGGCTTCGTTCCATGCCGGCATGATGACCAGGACCCGCGTCGAGTCATGAATTTTCATAGTTCTCCAATATATCAACGGGCTCGGAAGCGGTTGACGAGGTCGTTGCTGATCCGGCCGTCGTGTCCGCGGCTGGAGTCGGCAACTCCATGCCACGCGGCAATCACCAGGTTGCGTCGGTCAGGGCTGAAAGCGAACCGAAGCGCCTGCGCCTTGGCTTCCTCCACGAGTCGCCGGAGGATCCAGGAAGGGTTCCGGCGCCAATACCGTCTAAGTAGGGTCGTCCCGTTGCGCATGATGTAGTACATCCGGAACGGGGAATAGTAGTTAAAGGACAAGTCCTCGCCCCTGAACCGCAGCTGCCGGCCAAACACTGTGGCAGGAAGGCGCGCCCCAAGCCGGTGTTGGACTTCACAGCCGGCGCCGATCAGGACGCTGTAGCCTGCAGCTCTGGCCCGCGCGGTGTATTCGGAGTCCACACAGTCGATGAAGAAGCCGGTCTCAAAGGTGCCGATCGCGGCGAGGGTGGAGACCGGGATGAAGAAGCCGGATTGCATGGGGTCGAAAGCCTCGCTGAAGCCGTCGTTCCGTCCGAGAACGGGGACCTGGTGTCCGCTGAACGATTCCGCGGACACGAACCCGACCCTCCGGCCCCCGGCGGTCGCCCGCTCGTAGGTCGTGAGTGCGCTGTCAACATACCCGGGCACCGGGCACGAGTCCTGGTCGAAAGTGAGGATGAATTCAGGCGAGGACGTGGCCTGGAGCTCCTCGATGCCCCGGTTGAGAGCCGCCGCGATACCTGAATTGGACGGCAGGGCCAGCACTGTAACGCCCTGGTCTTGAAGCCGGGTGAAGATGCCGGCCGCTGCCGGGGCGGAACTGCCGTCGTCGACCACGACCAGCTCATCCACCTGGGTCCGAATGGCAGCAGCATTGGCCAGCAGTTCGTCGTCGGGGTTGAACGCTGCAATTACGGCGGCAATCCGCCGCTGGCGTCTTTCGGTCACGGTGTTGATCCTACCTTCCGACTGTAGAGGGGCGGGCGACCGAGGGCATGAGCCGCACTGCGGGCACCAACAGTCCCACGAAGAGCAGCGCCTCGCTCACAGCCATTCCCAGTGCGACGGCCGGAACGTTGGACATCGTGCCGGCGACAACCATGAGGAGAACGCCCGTAACCGCGGATATTCCGGTCCACAGCAGGACCGACTTCTGGCGACGGGACGGAATCAGGATGTTTCGAATGAGCGGCGTTGACGCGGACAGGAAGAAGAAGGAGACACCGTAGTAGACACACGTCAGCGTATCGGCGCGCACGGCTTCGCCGAACATCACGCCGGAGATCCACGGCCCGAACAGGCCCAGAAAAGCTCCGCCCGCCACTCCGAGGATTGCATGCGCCGTCAGGGCGATGATGTGTCGGCGCCGCGGGTCCGCCGCGTCATGTTCGAGCGTCCAGCCCTGGAAGGTGTTGCCGAGCGCTACAACGCTGAAGAGACCCATCCGGTAGATCGCATCCGCGGAGGCCAGGCCCGCGGTCGCCGCTGCTGACGGTACGGTCGCGGTGGCGATCGGCACGGGAGTGGAGGCGTATGCGCTGCCGGTGAGGTTAATGCCTGCCGTACCCGCATGGGGAAAGATCTCCTTGCTAACAACTTTCCCCAGGTTCCTCGGCATCCACGTTTTTGCCTCGCCGAACCGTCTCTGGAAGGACACCAGCGCCAGAACGGTGGTCAGCACGGATACGACGCCGTAAGTCCAGACCTGGCCGGTGGCCACAATGAGAGGTGCGCTGATGACGGCCGCGAGGAAGCGGGGGAGGGTGTCGTAGACGGCGAGGATCCGGGGTTGCCCGGTCCCGATCCCGTACCACGCCGGCGAGAAGCCGGTGAGGGCGGTCGCCCAGGCCATGGTGACGGCGTCAAGGCGGAAGCCTTCGTGGGCCACCATGAGGACGATCACGGTCATCAGAGGCAGCACCACCGCGGCAATCACCACGCGGGTGCGCACGCTGCTGGAGTAAAGGGCTGCCCTTGCAGGGAAGGCGCCGGAACGGGCTATCTCCACCGGACCCGAAATATTCCAGCTCCAAAGGATGATGGTCGCCGCAAAAACACCCAGTGCCTGGCCGGAGGTGATGCTGGACCAGCCCGCGGCGCCAACCACCCGGGCGACTATGGGCAAGAGGAGGAACGGGAGGACCAGCGCCAGCAGCGGCAGCAGGGTAAAGCCTGCCAGCCGGAGCAATACGGGTCTCATTCGGTGTACGGTCCTATGGCTGGGGGGATTGACCTAACGATGATACGCGATCGCCCGGCCCCGACTGCTGCGCCATCGTCACCTAGAGTGGTCTGCATGAACGATGTGACGGCGCCCGGCGGGCGGAAAATCCGGGCGAGCGTGTGCATGGCCACCTACAGGGGAGCTGCCTTCGTTGAGGAGCAGATAGCCTCCATCCTCGCGGAACTGGGGGCCAACGACGAACTCGTCATCGTGGACGATGCATCCCCTGACCAGACCGCCGACATCGTTGACAAGATCGAGGACGGGCGCATCCGCCTGATCCGGGCGGCGAGCAACAGGGGCTACGTCCGGACCTTCGAGGAGGCGGTCCGGATCAGCCGTGGGGAGTACATCTTCCTGTCCGACCAGGACGACATCTGGATTCCAGGACGGCTCGAACTCATGCTCGCCGGGCTGACGAAATCCCAGGTGGTCGCCAGCAACTTCGACATGCTCGGTGGCGGTCCCCGGCCCTGGATACCGCGCCTGAGGTCATCGGACTCCCGCCGTCATCTGGCAAACCTTGCCGGCATCCTGGTGGGATACCGGGCCTACTACGGCTGCGGCATGGCGTTCCGCCGGGAGGCGGCACAATTATTCACCCCCATTCCGCCGTACGTCCGGGAGTCCCACGACCTCTGGCTGGCCATTTGCGGGAATATTGCGGGCTCCATGACGCACCTCGATCAGTCCACCATCTACCGGCGGCTCCACGAGGAAAACCAGACTCCGGCGGGCTGGCGTTCGCTCCCTAAGATACTGTCGGCCCGTGTCATGTTGCTGCGGCTGATCGTGGAAGCCTTCCGCAGGTCCCGCCGCGCTTCCAAGCCCGCAGTTCTGAGGTAGCGGCGGGCGTTCGGTAGGCTGGGAGCATGCAGAAACTCCTGGTTACCGGCGGCGCCGGCTTCATTGGTTCGAACTTTGTCCACTATGTGATGTCCCACACCGACCGTAACGTCACGGTCCTGGACAAGCTCACCTACGCGGGAAACCTCGAGTCACTCAAGGGTCTGCCGGCAGACCGGTTTGAATTTGTCCAGGGTGACATCGCCGACGCCGAGCTCGTCGACGCCCTGGTGCGCGATCACGACGTCGTGGTGCACTACGCCGCTGAGTCCCACAACGACAATTCCCTGCAGGATCCGCGCCCGTTCCTGGACACCAACATCATCGGCACGTACACCCTGATCGAGGCGGCCCGGAAGCACAACAAGCGCTTCCACCACATCTCCACCGACGAGGTGTACGGCGACCTGGAACTCGACGATCCGGAGCGGTTCACCGAGAACACCCCCTACAACCCCTCCAGCCCCTATTCGTCCACCAAGGCCGGTTCGGACCTGCTGGTGCGGGCCTGGGTCCGGTCGTTCGGGCTGCAGGCGACGATCAGCAACTGCTCGAACAACTACGGGCCCTACCAGCACGTGGAGAAATTCATTCCGCGCCAGATCACCAACGTGATCGACGGGATCCGCCCGAAGCTGTACGGGAAGGGCGAGAATGTCCGCGACTGGATCCACGCCAACGACCACTCCTCGGCCGTGCTGGCGATCATCGACAAGGGCCTGATCGGGGAGACGTACCTGATCGGCGCTGACGGGGAGAAGAACAACAAAGAAGTTGTCGAACTCATCCTGCAGCACCTGGGCCAGCCCGCCGATGCCTATGACCACGTCGTGGACCGTCCCGGGCATGACCTGCGCTACGCGATCGACTCCAGCAAATTGCGCCGTGAGCTGGGCTGGACGCCGCAGTTCTCCAATTTCGACGCCGGCATCGAGGACACGATCCGCTGGTACCGCGAGAACGAGTCCTGGTGGCGGCCGCAGAAGGCCGCGACCGAAGCGAAATACCAGGAGCAGGGCCAGTAACGTGACGATCGAATTCTCGAAGCCGCTGAAGGCCACCCCGACTCCCATCCCCGGTGTCGTCCTCTACGACCTCCCGGTCCACGGCGACAACCGCGGCTGGTTCAAGGAGAACTGGCAGCGGGAAAAGATGCTGGCCCTTGGGCTGCCCGATTTCGCGCCGGTCCAGAACAACATTTCGTTCAACGAGACGGCCGGCACCACCCGCGGCATCCATGCAGAGCCGTGGGACAAGTTCATCTCCGTGGCGACCGGGCGCATCTTCGGCGCCTGGGTCGACCTCCGCGAAGGTCCCAGCTTCGGCACTGTCTTCACCGCCGAGCTCGACGCCAGCCAGGCAATCTTCATCCCCCGGGGGGTGGGGAATGCCTTCCAGACGCTTGAGGACGACACCGCGTACACCTACCTCGTGAACGATCACTGGAGCGCGGACGCCCAGGGCCAGTACACCTTCCTGAACCTCGCGGACAGGACGGCCAACATCCCGTGGCCCGTTCCGTTGGACGAGGCCGCATTGTCCGACAAGGACAAGGCGCATCCGCACCTCGCGGACGTCGTCCCGATGCCGCCGAAGAAGATCCTGGTGCTCGGCGCCAACGGCCAGCTGGGCAGGGCCCTGCGGGAGGCATACCAAGACCGCGCCGAGGTCGAGTTCGCGGGCCGGTCAGAATTCGATATCTCCGCCGCGGACAGCTTTTCCGGGCGCAACTGGAAGAACTACTCGGCGATCATCAACGCCGCCGCATACACCGCGGTGGACGAGGCTGAGACGCCCGAAGGCCGCCGTAACGCCTGGGTCATCAACGTCCAGGCCGTGGCCGAACTGGGCAAGATCGCCACCGCCCACGGCATCACATTTGTGCAGGTCTCCAGCGACTACGTCTTCGATGGCACCGCGACCCAGCACTCTGAAGACGAGCCGCTGAGCCCCCTCGGTGTTTACGGGCAGACCAAGGCCGCAGGGGACGCCATTGTCGGCGCCGTGCCCCGGCACTACATCGTACGGACAAGTTGGGTCATCGGTGACGGCAACAATTTCGTCCGGACCATGGCGTCCCTGGCCGGCCGTGGCATCAAGCCGAGCGTTGTCGATGACCAGATCGGCCGGCTGAGTTTCACCTCGGACATCGCCGCAGCCATCCGCCACCTGCTGGACACTGCGGCGCCCTTCGGAACGTACAATTTCAGCAACGACGGCGAGCCGCAGTCCTGGGCCGCGATTGCAGCCGAGGTCTTCGGCATGACGGGCGGAAAACCGTCGGATGTTTCGGGCGTCACGACGGAGGAGTACTTCAGGGGCAAGGCAGCGGCGCCGCGGCCGCTGAACAGTGTCCTGGCGCTCGACAAGATCAGGGCCACCGGCTTCCTCCCGGCACAGTCGTCCGAACGCCTCAAGGCATACCTGAACGCTGAGGTTTCCCGGGGCTAAGGTGGCCGGCATCGGCGAAGTCCGTCATGAGAAAGGACCCGTTCAAGCGTGCAGCTTGAACGGGTCCTTTCTCATGACCGACAGAGCTAGCGGTCCGCGGTTTTTCGCCGAAGGGCCGGGCGGATCTTCCGGACGTACCGGGCCAGTTTCGGCACGAGGTCGGCGCCGGGATGCAGAAAGCGGAACAGCTTCGACGCGGCGAAGACCACCACCGCTGTGAACACGACGGTCAGGACCTCCCAGGTCAGGGGAGGCTGCCAGCCGGGCACAGTGAACATGGTCTGCCAATTTCCCCATTCCTGCAGCCCGACAACGTAGCGCCGGAGCACGTTCAGGAAGGCGTAGACGTGCGCGACACACGCTGCCAGCAGCACGATCCGGGTGACGGTCCGGTTCTGCGGACGTTGGCCGAAGGGGCGAAACCTCATGGCCAGCCCAGCGGAGATCAGAGCAATGGCAAACAGCGGGAGGCTGTAGCGTCCCTGCCAGATAAAGCCGGTTGTGTTGACCAGCGCCGCCTGGACCGCGGCCGGAACCACGGTAAGGAATCCCAGTGCGACCCAGAACGCTATCTGTAGCCGCACGGGCCGGACGAGGAACACCATGAGTACAGTCCCGATGAGCAACATGCTCCAGAAAGCGACGACACCCAGCGGCACGGGCGCATCCAGCCAGCCCGCGACACCGACGTACTGGTGCACGAAGTCAAATGACCTGTCCAGCATTGTCAGGAAAGCGTTATACGGGCGTACCTCACCGCTGACGTTGGAGATGCCCGCCGGGGCCTCACCCGCGGAAGCAGGTGCCCTGAGCATGAGGAAGTTCCACGCCAGGCCCAGGGCTATGCCAACTGCCGTCAGCGCACTGACCACCTGGACCAGCCGATTTCTGAAGATGGCGGCGATGTCGGCCCAACGGAAGAAGAGACAGGCAACGATCGCGCCACACAACAGCCAGAGCAGCGATACGTTCCGGGTGTTGGCTAAGGTCGCGGCCGCGACGCTGACGGTCAGGATGCCGGGGCGGGCCCGTTTCAGGTTCCGGGAGTTCTCCAGCACGGACACCAGCCCGCAGAACGCAGCCATGGAGGCCGCGATTTCAAGCGAGTTGGGATTGATGCCGCTCGCAAGGAACAACACCATGGGCGTCGTTGCCACACCGGCGGCGATGAGCGGCCACTTCGGGTGGCGGAGACGTGACAACGCGGTGAAGCCCGCCGCATAGAACGCCGCTGATAAGAGGCCGCTGACGATGCGCATGGCAAACAGGGCCGGGGCGCCCGACATGAAGAGGCTGGGTAGCCCCACCAGCCAGTAGTAGAACGGGTTATACAGACCCGCCGAGGTAACTCCGATGGTGAGGTAGTTGTCATCCACCGGAATGGCGGGAGCGCAGCCAGCGGTCTTCTCCATGTGGAAGGAGAAACACATCTGTGATTCCAAGTTGGCGATGTAGGACGGAACCTGAACATGCACGCCGTGACCGTAGGACTCCCCCGGGCCGGGGAAGAACTGGCCCCGCGCCACGGCGGCCGCCTTGATGGTGTGCGAGGGTTCATCCGGGTACGCCATCAACGGAGTCGCCAGGATCCAGATCGTGATTAGGACAGATAGAAGAGCGAAGACGGGAAAGAAGAACTTCAGCCCGCTGCGTGTGACCGGTGAGAGTTCGTACTGGCGTCGACCCCGCGGTGATGCATCTGTGGCAAGGGGGACCGCCGACGACGGATTATTTGTCACGGTTGTGTGGGTCATGCCTCCTCCCGTATAGCTTCAATCATGGTGTTAGAAGCCCTCAGAGCTTCCTCACTGGGCGAAACGACGTTCGCGAAATAAGTCGAGGCGACCTGGCCGTCCGGACTGAGAACGAACTTCCCCCAAGACTTCACGAGGGTGGTCAATGGGCCATTCTTGTACCTGGGGCAGAAGGCCTGGTACCCGACGACGCCAAGGGCGTAGCCTTCGGCGCTTTTTTCCGGGAGGGTGAACTCGACACCAGTGGGGATCTTCCGCGTGGCGCCCTCCTTGGCTGCGACAGCGGTGGAGTCCTTGGACATGCGCACGAAACCCTCCCCAAATGACATAAGCGCAGTGTCGAAGCGGCCTCCGTTCGCGCCGGTGGTCATGAACGCTATGGCACCGGCTGTCTGGTCGACCTTGGTTCCGATGTCGGAGAGTTTCTTTTCTTCGATTCCGTTCTTCGGTTTCGGCCAGACATCGGTGACGCCGGCTGTCCATTCAGGGACGCTGCTGAGATACCTGGTCGCCGCTGTGGTCTCGGCACTTCGCTGCGCTGCCGTGACCGGGACGATCTCCGACGACGGAAGAGTTGTGCCGGGATTCAACTCGATAATCTCGGCTGCGTCCCAGCGGGTGATTTCTCCCGAAAAGATGCCAGCCAGGACGGCAGGGCTAAGTTTGAGACTCTGGACACTGGGCATGTTGAATGCCACGCCGAGGGAGGTGATCGAAACCGGGATGGAGAACGCCCCGGTCGGCCCACACACTTGCTTCGTCTGGTCTTGCTGCGCCTGCGTTAGGGGCGTGTCGAGCGCCGCGAAGTAAGCCTGCCCCGTCGACAGGGCAGAAATCCCGACCTCGGAACCATCGGGAGAGTAGTTAACGGAAGTGGCGTTGTGCACCTTCGTCCAGGCACTGCTCCATGCTCCGATGGGGTCTTGCTGCACCGGTGTACCGATCGCTGTCAGAGAACCTCTGACATCGGTGACGGACGTCTTGCTCGAGCAACCAGCCGCTCCTATCCCAGCGAGCAGAATGCAGGCGAGAGCGCCGCCTATGGACCGTGTGCGCAACGACTTCCCTTTCCGATCTGGTGCGTGCCTTGTCGTACCTGCCTACAACCCTAGCCGCTCACGTGCTTGCGGCGGGCAATCCGGGGCCCGCTCCCGGCACGAACGGCTAGGAGAACTTGTAAATGAACATGTCCTGATCGGACCATCTCAAGGTACGATCTGGCACCAGACAGGGGACGTCCAGCGGATGAGTGGAAGCGATTCCCCGAAGATTTGGGATGCGCCGCTTCAGGTCACACGGGTCCACTCCGACCATGACTGAGTCCGAGCCATTATTGCCGAAGATGAGGGGCTGTCCGGCCAACCATTGGAAGTACACGAATCCGCCGCCGCGGTTCCACTCCTGGGAGTGGCTCTGATCCGGATCCAATTTGGCCCACTGCGACTTGTCAGGGCCCGACCGCTGCAGCCCGCTAAGTGACGGGACACCGTTGGCAATCATGGCGGTGTCGAAGGAGGGCGAGTCCGACGCCCACACGCCGTCGGCCGACCGAGTGGTCTTTCCCTCATCGTTCAGGTAGTCAGCTGTTGCGGACCCCCTCAGGTCGCCCAAGCCGAAGAGTAGCGGGTTGGAGTTGAGGACTGGTACCGCCGCCAACACGGTGATCAGGACCATGGGCCAGATCCTGTGCGGAAATCGTGTCACGCAGAAGACCGAAACGGCCACGGCGACGGCCACGAGTGCAATGAACTTATGCGAGATGACGGGAAGATGCGTCTGTTGAAGGGCGGATGCCGCGAAGGCTGTGATCATGCCGCAGACAACAGCCGAGACTGTCGGCAGCCGCCAGCCTGACCTGGCGGGTAAGCGGGACAGCAACAGGCAGACCAAGATGGTTCCGAGGATTCCGCAGACTTGGGCGGCGCGCGCGGGCTGCACGAAGTTCAACAACGGCATTGCCGCGCTTTTGTCCCCGAGGTTGATGGTGCACCAGGCGATCCAGATTAGACCGAATCCCATCAACACCAAGATGACGACGTTCTGCCGCAGCGGCCCAAACGATTTCAAGCCAACAAGTAGGAAGGCTGCCCAAACGAACGTGATGGTGAAGGCGGTTGACAGTTCACTTTCGTTGCTTCCGATGGGAGTCATTTCCTGCAGCGCACCCAGCGCCGGAGCGCCAAAGAGCATGCTGAAGGACTGGGCCGCACCGGCAGACCTGCGTGAGCCCGGATAAACGGATTCCAGCAGTGATGATATTCCGGCGCGGTTCTCCCAGAGGATGCCTGCGGCGAATACCATGGCGACCAGGCCGGCGCTGCTCAAAGCCAGGATTTTCGGCTTCCACTCTTCCTTCGACCCGAAGATCCACGCGACGGTAGCAACGAGCATAGGCAGGCCCAGCACCAGTGACCACGGAATGTAGAAACTGGGCATACCGGCGATCAGAATTCCTGCCGCCAGGCTTTGGAGTGCCGGAGTGAGGCGCTCCCGGCGAATGAACCTCTGGAACGCGGACAGGAGAAGACTGCACCCTGCTACCGTGTAGGCGATCAACTGGATCGGCATCATGGTCCACCACGAGGCGGCCGGAGAAAGCGCGATCAAGATTGCCGCCAGCCACCCCCAGCGGCGATCTGCACCCACCTGGACGAACCACTTGGGGAGAAAAAGGAAAAGCAGCAGGGACGGCAGCCACCACCGGGCGGCGAACAGCATCGCGTCGGGCAAGAAGGACGCCGTCTGGAGGAATGTGGAATCGAAAAACACGACCGATCCAAAGAACCCTCCGGAGGAGTAACGGTGGACGAGGTCCGCAGGGGCGGAAAGTACGCTGGTCGTCGGCGCGCCGCCAGTAGCCATGATCGACAGTGCTATAGGGGAGAACGCATTATATTCATCCGCGCGAATTCTCGACGCTTCACCTATTTGAAGCCCGAAAGGATCGCTGGAGTCCTCCCTGAGGGTGGATATTCCTATGGACGAGGTTGTGGCCCCGCAGGCCACTGCGACCAGATAAGCGACGACAACCGCAAGCTTGAGTCTGTTGTCATTGAGACACACCCACGTCAGAAATCTCTCCCTGGCGCCTGAAATGTGTGAAGAAAATGACGCTGTAGTTGTCAAAACTATTGGTCCTAAAAAGCTCGTCGTGGAATCGCTTTGGAATCTAAAAGCACGGCCGATAGTGCCGTGCGGCGGCTAGCCCCAGCCGGACACGGCGACCTCAGTATGCTACCGTAATGTGGAGCGTTTCACGTGCGGACCTCCCGCAGTATGGCCCCGCCGGCAGCGCGGCAGCGGGGCATCGGGTGCCGCAGCCCCTCGGGGTACTACAGGACATGCCACCTCTACGCTGGATCGGCGTTAGGCTTCAGAGCTGACAATTGCTTGGTTCATTTTCACCGGTTTGACAGCGTTGGTACTAGCGTGGATAGCGCAGGAATCCACTGGAAGCGAAGAGGATAAGTGCTTAGAAGGCATTCAAAAGTTGTGCTCAATAATGAGATTGTCAGGTTCATCATCGTTGGCGGACTTTCATTCGCCATAGATTTGGGCATGCTCATGCTGCTTCACGAGGTTTTCGGTGTTGAACTGTGGCTCGCGACTCCCATCGCATTCCTGACCAGCCTGGTTTTCAACTTCATACTGCAACGGGTCTTCACGTTCCGGGCACAGAACGGCCGTAGTGTCAGCTTGTTCAAGTACTGCTTGCTCGTAGCTTTCAACACTCTGGCGGTTGACTTGATTGTCAATGGTGCTGAATGGCTGGGGCTCGGCTATCAGATCGGTAAGGTCGTTTCCACCGCGATGATTACCGCTTGGAACTTCCTCCTGTACAAGCACTGGATCTTCCGCCCCGCCCGCCGCGCGGCGGACGACTCCGAAGAAATCTCCGCCTGACGGCGACCCGGTCCGCGGTCCCCGGTCTGCCATGGCACTACCATTGCACCCCCGACGAGCCGACAGGCCAAGGGAACCCTTAATGGCAACCCACGAATCCCGTGAAACAGAAGGCCCCGGCCTCACCGCCGGGATCAGGCCCCGCAGCGCCGCCCACCACGCAGACGGCCGCGGATTTCACCAAAACCGGCACTGCCGGGACCGCCCGGCGATCATGACCGGTCACGGACGGGCAAGGACCTGCACCCCCATCACTTCATATCGTCTGGTCAGAAACTCCCGACGGCTCTAGCGCCGTTGTACCCGTCGGTGCGCATGCCGTCGCCGGCGTAGAACCATAGGCCGCCGTCAGTGTGGCGCCCCACGACGTCGGCCAATCCGTCACCGGTGTTGTCGCCTGGCGCGACAATCTGGTTGTAGATGCCCCAACCAGTACCGATCTGGCGTCCGCTGCCATAGCCGCCGCGGCCGTCACCCGGGTAGAACCAGAGGGTGCCATTCGTGTGGCGCGCCAGAATGTCGGGGATGCCGTCGGCGTCGAAATCGCCGGGGCTCAACACCTGGTTATAAATGCCCCAGCCGGTTCCGATTAGTCGGCCGGTCTGGTACCCGCCGGTGCCGTCACCGGCGTAGCTCCAGAGGCCGCCGGCGGAGTCCCGCGCAACAACGTCGGAGATGCCGTCCCTATTGGAATCGCCAGCGCTGATCAGCTGTGAAAACACGTGCCAACCGGTGCCGACCTGGCGGGCGCCTTGGTAGTTTGCCTTGCCGTCACCGGCGTAAAACCAGAGGCTACCGTCCGGGCGGCGGGCGAGCAGATCGGCTTTACCATCGCGGTTGGCGTCAGGGATGCCTTCGATCCTGTCGTAGATGTTCCATCCGCTGCCGATAACCCTCCCGGTCCGGTATCCTCCGGTGCCTGTTCCAGCGTAGAACCAGAGGGAGCCATCGGTATGTTGCGTGAGCAGATCGGGTTTGCCATCGCTGTCGGAGTCTCCGACGCCGGTGACACGGCTGAAGATGTTCCAGCCGGTGCCGACCTTACGCGCGACAGTGTAACCGTCGCTGCGCATGCCGTCGCCCGCGTAGAACCAGAGGCTGCCATCGGCGCGGCGCCCCAGGATATCGGCCCGGCCATCGCCGTTGTTGTCTCCGGCGCCGAGGACCTGATCGTAGATGGACCACCCGGTGCCGATCTGGCGTCCGGTTCGGTAGCCGCCGCTTCCGTCACCCGGGTATATCCACAGGCTGCCACTGGTGTGGCGGGCGAGAACATCGGGGATGCCGTCGGAATTGAAGTCGCCAGTTCCCACGAGCAAGTTGAAGATGTCCCAACCCGATCCGATTTTCCGGCCGTTCTTGTAACCGCCGTTCCCGTCGCCGGAGTAGCTCCAGAGGCCGCCTCCGGCATCTCGTGCCACAACGTCCGCGATGCCGTCGCCGTCGGAGTCGCCGGCACGTGCCAGCTCGTTGAAAGCCTGCCAGCCGGTGCCAATCTGGCGGGCTCCCTGGTAGCTGCCCTTGCCATCGCCGGCGTAGAACCAGAGGGTGCCGTCGGCTCGGCGGGCGACCACATCGGGTTTGCCATCCCGGTTGGAGTCGCCTACGCCCACGATCTTGTCGTAGATGTTCCATCCACTGCCGATGTTCCGAGCCGTACGGTACCCGCCTGCTCCTGTCCCTGCCGAAAACCACAGGGACCCATCCGAATGGTGGGCTACCATGTCCGGTTTGCCGTCACTGTCGGCATCTCCTGCCCAGGACACTTTGTAGGCGTTCGAAAGTGCCACTGGCGGCGCTTGGGCGGGGGTCCCACCCCCAGCTGCAAACGTCGACAGCTGAGAGTACGAGCCGTTCCAGACGTTTGAGTCGCCGCCGTTGGCAAAGGGGCCGGACTCGCTGTACTGCCAGAAGCTGAAGTTGGCCCAGCTGGAGGGCAGGGCGCCGGGGCTGTCGCTGGGCGAGCTTGGCCAGCGGGCGATCCACAGCGGCCAGTCGCCGAAACCGGAGGGCCCGCCGGTGCAGTAGTTCCACCACGTGGTGGTGGTGTACATGACCGGCAGCCGGCCGGTCAGGGCCTGCATGGTGTTGCCGAAGTCGCGGGCCCAGGACGTCAGCTGGGCGGGGGTCATGTCGTAGCAGGTGTTGCCCTGGTAGTAGCCGCCAATGGTCTGGCCGGCGTAGGGGTTTCCCTCAAAGTCGAGCACGGGAGGGAGGGTGTACCCGTCGGCGCTCCAGCCACCGCCGTTCTGGACGAAGATCCGGGCCTGGTCGGCGCCGGAGGAGGCTGCCGGGTTGGCGAAATGGTAGGCGCCGCGGATCATGCCAACAGCCCTGGAGCCCAGGTACTGGTCGCTGAACGTGGTGCTGGTGTAGTAGTTCCCCTCGGTGGCCTTGATGTAGGCGAAGCGGGCGCCCATGTTCCACTCGGTCTGCCAGTTGATTCCGGCCTGGTACTTGCTGACGTCGAGTCCCTGGACCCCATAGCTGGGCATCCAGGTGCCTTCGGTGGCCAGGGCCTCGGTGCCCGCAGCCTTGTCCCCGTCGAGCGATGCGTCGGCAGCGCGCGTTCCCTGCCCCATCTCCGCCCCGCCGGTCTTGGTGGCCTCCGCCATGGCGCTGCGGTAGGCCTCCGTGGACTTGTCAACCGTCGCCGGGGCACTATCCGCCGCCGGCGTGGGGGCAGCCGTGGGGGCCGCCGTCGCGGTGGCCGGGGCCGGAGCAACCGACGCCGTCGGGGCGGCGGTCACCGGAGGCGCACCTGCGTCACCCGTTGCGGCAGGGGATGCCGTCGGTGACGGCTCGACGGCGGCTGCCGGCGTGGCCAGGCCGGGACCGGCGATCAGGGAGACGGCCAGCAGCGCCGCCCCGACCCGGCTGCCGAGGTGACTGTTGGGGGAAAGTAAGGTCCGCATCATTTGTCGCTCCGGAACAACACGCTCATGGCAGTGTCATAGTGATCCCGCGCCCGGTGGCTGCAGACGAGGCTGCCCGGATGTGAGAATGTCTGACTTGTCGCGCTCACCCTAACACCACCTGTTAAGCGGAACCAGAGTTTCTGTTGTTACTGGTGGGACAAATGTTGTGAACCGTGGTGTCGGTTTTTCCACATGCGACCCTGCAGGCCCTTGTCCGGCGGGCCGCCCACCCATAGCTTTAAGCCAATTGCAGCGCCCCGGGACAGGGCGGCAGTCAGATGGGGGCCATCGTGGAGGCTGTACGCATTGTCGAGGACGAAGTCCGCGAGTTGATGCGCCGGCGCGGCCTCGACCCGCTCAGGCAGGCCGGTGAAGTCCGCCGCCTCGTGGAGGCAGCGGTGCTGGATTACGACGAGCGCGCCCTGCTGGGGCCACTCCCGCCGATCGGTCCGCTGGAGACCGCAAGAAGGTTCGTCTTCGACGCCGTGGCCGGGTTCGGTGCCCTGCAGCCCTTGCTGGATGATCCTGCCATCGAGGAAATCTGGCTCAACGCTCCCAATGAGATCTTCGTGGCCAGGAACGGCGAATCCGAGCTGACCTCTGTCTCGCTCACGGACCAGCAAGTCCGGGACCTGGTGGAACGGATGCTCAAGAGTTCCGGGCGCCGCCTCGACATGTCCTCTCCGTTCGTCGACGCCGCGCTGCCCGACGGGTCCCGCCTGCACGTCGTCATCCCGGACGTGACGCGGCGACACTGGGCAGTCAACATCCGCAAGTTCGTGGTGAAGGCCAGCCGGCTCGAACACCTGGTGGAACTGGGCACGCTGACCCCGCAGGCGGCCCGGTTCCTCGGCGCTGCCGTGGCCAGCGGGTTGAACATCCTGGTCTCCGGCGCCACCCAGGCGGGCAAGACCACCATGCTCAACTGTCTGGCGGCCAGCATCGGAACCCGCGAGCGTGTCATCACCGTCGAGGAGATCTTCGAGCTGCAGTTTCCGCTGCGGGACGTAGTGGGCCTGCAGTGCCGGCAGCCGAATCTGGAGGGCGAAGGTGAAATTCCCATGCGCCGGCTGGTCAAGGAGGCCCTGCGCATGCGCCCCGGCCGGCTGGTGGTGGGCGAGGTCCGGGAAGCCGAGAGCCTGGACATGCTGATCGCCCTGAATTCCGGGTTGCCGGGGATGTGCACAGTCCATGCGAATTCGGCCCACGACGCGGTGACCAAGATCTGCACGCTCCCGCTGCTGGCCGGCGAGAATATCTCCAGTGCCTTTGTAGTTCCGACGGTTGCTTCCTGTATCGACCTCGTGGTCCACTGCGCCCGCCACGCCAGCGGGCGCAGGGAAGTGACGGAGATACTGTCGTTGGGCCGGAGGGTGGAGAACGGCATTATCGAGTCGTCCATGGTGTTCGCGCTCGCTGACGGCCGGCTGCAGCCCAGGGCCAACTCGATGCCGTCAGCCGAGAAGTTTGCCCGGGCAGGGTACGACGTCGCCGCACTGCTGGTGCAGCACTGATGGCGGCGCTGCTGGGCATGCTTGCCGGTGCCGGACTCCTGCTGATCTGGTGGTCTGCCTGGGAACAGCCGAAGGCGTCCAGCCGCCGGCCTGGCCCCGGCCGTCTGGAGGATCTGCTGCGGTCCGCTGGAATCGAAAGGGTCAGCGGACCGGGCCTGCTGGCGAGCTGCCTCGGCGTCGGAGCGTTCACGACGCTCGTCTTCTTTGCGGTGACCAGGTCGTGGCCGATCGCGGGCTGTTTTGGCCTCTTTGGGGGCTGGCTGCCCTTGGCCATCGTGAAGTGGCGCGCGCGGAAACGCTCGGCTGTCCTGCGCCAACTGTGGCCCGACGTCGTCGACCACCTCCGCTCGGCGATCCGCGCCGGCCTGTCGCTGCCGGAAGCCCTCATCCAGCTGGGCGACAAAGGTCCTGAGGAACTCCGTCATGTGTTCCGCGAGTTTGGCTCCGACTATCGTGCCGGAGGACAGTTCGATCCCTCCCTGACCCGGCTGAAGGACCGGCTGGCGGATCCGGTCGCCGACCGGATCGTGGAGGCGCTGCGGTTAACCAGGGAAGTGGGCGGCTCGGATCTCGGCCGGCTGCTGGGCACGCTGGCGGAGTTCCTGCGCGAAAGTGCCCGGACCCGGAGCGAGTTGGAGGCCCGGCAGTCCTGGACCGTCAACGCCGCACGGCTGGCGGTGGCCGCGCCCTGGATCGTCCTGATGCTGCTGGCCAGCCGGCCCGAGGCGGTGGCGGCCTACAACACGCCCCTCGGCGCCGCCGTCTTGATTGGCGGGCTGGCGGTGTCCCTGGTCTCCTATGCCGCCATGTTGCGCATTGGAGCGCTGCCGGCAGACGAGCGGGTCCTCCGATGACAGGGCTGACGGCTGCTGCCGCCGCCTGCGGCGTGGTCCTTGGCTGCGGTGCCTGGTTGTTGCTGATCAGGCTGCCGTTCCTGCGGCCAACCACCTTCGTGGAGCGCATCCGTCCGCAGCTGAAGTCCCACAACCTGGAATCCCGGCTCCTGCGCGCCGTGCCGCGAAACTTCACTCCGTTCGGTCCGCTGGAACGGATCCTGCGCCCGGTCGTTGGCGATGCCGTCTCGTGGCTGGGGCGGCTGAACCCCGGCTCCGCCGCCTTGGATCGCCGCCTGGCGCGGGCAGGGGGCGACAAGTCGCCGGCGGACTTCCGGGCAGAACAGCTTCTCTGGGGCGCCGGCGGTTTTGTCGCGGCGGTCGCTGCCGTGACGGGTTTCGGTGCGGCCGGACGGTCCAGCCCCCTGCTCGCCGTCGTGGTGGTGCTTGGCAGCGCCGCTGGTGGATTTCTGCTGCGCGACTACCTGCTGGGCGCCCAGGTCAGGAAGCGCGAGGCGCGCATGATGGCGGAGTTCCCCAGCATCGCCGAGCTTATGGCCCTCGCCGTCAGCGCGGGAGAGAGCGCCACGGGGGCACTGGATAGGGTATGCCGCAGTGCCCGGGGAGAGCTCTCCAAAGACTTCACCCGCGTCCTGGCAGAGACCCGGGCAGGGAAACCACTTGTGGAAGCCCTGCAGGAGTTCTCTTCACGGACGGAGCTTGGCCCGTTGCTGCGTTTCGTCGACGGGCTGATCGTGGCGGTCGAACGCGGGACGCCCCTTGCTGATGTGCTCACGGCCCAGGCCCAGGACGTCCGGGACACGGCAAAGCGGGAGTTGATGGAGTCGGCCGGCAAGAAGGAAATCGGAATGATGGTTCCCGTCGTTTTCGGAGTCCTGCCGCTGACGGTCGTGTTCGCAGTTTTTCCGGGGCTGGCCGCCATCAGCATGGGTCTGTAACAACCGCACAAGGAACAGCAGGGAAGGCGCAGGAAGACCAACGAAGCACCAACCAAAAGGGGAGAACGTGAAACGGATCCTTAACCGCATGGCGCTGTTGCTGTGCACCATCAGCCTGGTGCCCGGGGTTGCCAGGACGCATTCGGCCATCGTCCGGAAGCCCGAACGGCCCGGTGGTCCCCGAGAGCGGGGCGATGTGCCCGGTTGGGTAATGATCACCCTGATGTCGGCCGTCCTCGTCGCCGCACTCCTCGCGATCGCCGTCCCTGCCCTGGAAGGACTGTTCAACCAGGCCATGGACAAGGTCGGGCAGTAGCGCGTGCGCCTGCCCGGCGCCGGCTGGGGCAAGACTGACGAACGAGGGTCGGCGGTGGTGGACTTCGTCCTTGTGGGAGGGCTGCTGACGCTGTTCTTCCTCGCCATCGTCCAGCTCACCCTCGTCCTGCACGTCCGGAACACCTTGATCGACGCGGCGGCGTCGGGCGCCAGATACGGCACCCTCGCGGACCGCAGCGCCGTTGACGCCAAGGAACGGACGGCGCAGCTGATTGGCGTCGCGCTCAACCCTGCGTTCGCCCAGGACGTGACGACGAGCGAAGCGACGTACCAGGGCATCCGGACCCTGGAAGTCACGGTCCGCGCGCCGCTGCCCGTGATCGGACTGATCGGTCCCCGCGCAGTCCTGGAGGTGAAAGGGCATGCGGCCATCCAGCCCTGACGCGCCGGCCAGCCCTGACGCGCCGGGCCCTGGGCCCGGGGGAGAGGCCGCGACAGCGGACTCCCGTGTCCCCGACGATGCACAACGGGGAAGCGCTGTCGTCGAGTTCACGTTCCTGTCTGCGCTCTTGATGGTGCCGCTGGTCTACTTCATCATCACGATGGGCCAGCTCCAGGGCGGCTCCTTCGCGGTCGTCGGCGCCGCGGACCAGGCCGCGAAGGTCTTCGTTGCCCAGACTGATGCCGCCGCCGGCCGGGCCGCCGCCGAGCAGGCCGTCCTGCTGGCGCTCGCCGACCACGGGCACGCCGCGTCGAATGCCCGGGTCGAAACCAGCTGCGCCCCCGCGGACTGCATGGCCGCGGGATCGGCCGTGACGGTCACCGTCCATCTGACGGTGCCGCTGCCGTTCGTCCCGTTCAGCGAGACGCTCAACCTGAACGCCGGGCAGCTCGACGCCTCCGCCACACAACTGGTGGGCCGCTTCCGATGAGCCGACCCCGGAGGCAGCGCGCCGGGCGCCCGCGGCAGGGCCCGGAAAGGGCTCAGCCACCCCGCGGCCACCGCAGCGCCGGGCAAATGACGGTGCTGATCATCGGCTTCGTGCTGCTCGCGCTGCTTCTAGCGACCGTGGTCGTCGCCGCCTCCAGCGTCTACATCGAACACAAAAAGCTTTTGTCGCTGGCGGACGGCGCCTCGGTGGCAGCCGCGGACAGCTTCACCCTCGGGCAGCTTGAAACGGGCGGCGGCAGCCCCACCGCCGTCCTGACCGGAGCCCGCGTGCGGGGCGCCGCCGTCGAGTTCCTGGACCGCAGCAGCGCCTCCGCCCGGTTCAGCGGCCTCGCCCTCGGGCCGGGAACGGGCAGCCCGGACGGTTCCACCGCCGTCGTGGTGCTCAGCGCCGCCGTCCACCCGCCCGTGGTCAACTTCCTGGTCCCCGACGGCATCAGGATCGAAGCGAGTTCGACGGCGCGTTCCCAGCTCACGCGGTAGCTGCCCGGACGGCCCCGCAACCCAGTCCGGGTGGCTCGCACGGATAGCGTAGGCTTAAAAAACCATGGCAAACATTGATTTTCCCGCAGAAATCCGCGCCCTGCGCGCCACCTACGCCTCCATCGAGAACGTTTCGAATGTCGAGGCGCTGAAGGAAGACATCGCCGAACTGAGCGAACGCGCCGGCGAACCCAATCTGTGGGATGACCCCGCGGCCGCCCAGGTCATCACCTCGAGGCTCTCGCACCGCCAGTCCGAGCTGGCCCGGCTGGACTCCCTCACCTCGCGGATCGACGATCTTGAGGTCCTCGTGGAGCTGGGCCAGGACGAGGACGACGCCGACTCCATGGGCGAGGCCGCCGTCGAGCTGGAATCGATCCGCAAGGCACTGAAGGAACTCGAGGTCGTGACCCTGCTGTCCGGCGAATTCGACGAGCGTGAAGCCGTCGTCACCATCCGCGCCGGCGCCGGCGGCGTGGACGCCGCGGACTTCGCCGAAATGCTGCTCCGGATGTACCTGCGCTGGGCCGAACGCCACGGCTACCCGACAACCATCATGGACACCTCCTACGCCGAAGAGGCCGGGCTGAAGTCTGCCACCTTCGAGGTCAAGGCCCCCTACGCCTACGGCACGCTCAGCGTCGAGGCCGGCACCCACCGCCTCGTCCGGATCAGCCCCTTCGACAACCAGGGCCGCCGCCAGACCTCGTTCGCCGCCGTCGAGGTCATCCCGCTGATCGAGCAGACGGACTCCATCGACATCCCGGACAACGAGATCCGCGTCGACGTCTTCCGTTCCTCCGGCCCGGGCGGCCAGTCCGTCAACACCACGGACTCCGCCGTCCGCCTGACCCACATCCCGACCGGCACCGTCGTGTCCATGCAGAACGAAAAGTCCCAGCTGCAGAACCGCGCGGCGGCCCTGCGCGTGCTGCAGTCCCGGCTGCTGCTGCTGAAGAAGGAACAGGAGGACGCCGAGAAGAAGGCGTTCGCCGGCGATGTGAAGGCCTCCTGGGGCGACCAGATGCGCTCCTACGTCCTGAACCCGTACCAGATGGTCAAGGACCTCCGCACCGAGCACGAGGTCGGCAATACCTCCGCAGTGTTCGACGGCGAGATCGACGACTTCATCGACGCCGGCATCCGCTGGCGGACAGACAACCGCAACGCGGACAAGTAGCCTCGGGCTAATTCCCGCCGGCGGCAGAGCTGCCCCGGCGGCCTTGACGTGCGCCCCTCTTGCCTCTTGTGCCACACCTGCCCCTCCGGTTTAATCCTGCGACACGCCCCGCGCGCGGGCCGATCCGCCGGGACCCGTGCGTATAGTCGAGAAGCCGGAGCTCTACTTCCCCCACTAGAAAGCCCGCGCGCCGGCAGCAGAACAGGGCCGTACCCGTCCACGTCCTGCAGGGTACTTAGGGCCATGATCCGTTTCGAAAATGTCACCAAGGTCTATGACCAGAAGGCGCGACCGGCGCTGGATTCGATCAACCTTGAGATCGACCGTGGCGAATTCGCCTTCCTGGTCGGGGCCTCCGGTTCCGGCAAGTCCACCTTCCTGCGCCTTGTCCTCAAAGAGGACCGCGCCTCCTCCGGTGCCGTCTACGTCGCGGGCCAGAACGTAGCCAACATCTCCAGCTGGCGCGTGCCCCGCCTCCGCCGCGGGATCGGCGTCGTCTTCCAGGATTTCCGCCTGCTGCCGCAGAAGACCGTGTTCGCCAACGTCGCCTTCGCCATGCAGGTCATCGGCAAGAGCCGCAGCGTCATCCGCGACACTGTTCCCGAGGTCCTGAAGACCGTCGGCCTCGAAGGCAAGGAAAACCGCCTTCCGCACGAACTCTCCGGCGGCGAGCAGCAGCGCGTGGCGATCGCCCGCGCCGTCGTCAACCGGCCGGGCATCCTGCTGGCCGATGAGCCCACCGGCAACCTGGACCCCACCACCTCCATGGGCATCATGGGGGTGCTGGACAAGATCAATCAGAACGGCACCACCGTCGTGATGGCCACGCACGACGACGACATCGTCAACGAGATGCGCAAACGCGTCGTCGAGCTCCGCAACGGCGTCATCATCCGGGACGAAGCCAAGGCCCTCTACACCTCCATGATTCCGATCGTGGGACAGTCACGCCGCCTGCGGGATGCGAGCGGACGGGAACCCGAGCCCGCTGCCGTCCCGGCGGCCGGCACCGGGGCCGACGCCCGCGCCGCAGGGGAGGGCCAGCTGTGAGGCTCCAGTTTGTCCTGGCCGAGATCGGCAGCGGCCTGCGCCGGAACCTCTCCATGGTGGTCTCGGTCATCCTGGTGACGTTCGTGTCCCTGACCTTCGTCGGCGCCGCCGGCATGCTGCAGCTGCAGATCAACCAGATGAAGGGCTACTGGTACGACAAGGTCCAGGTCGCCATCTTCCTCTGCAGTGACGGTTCGACGGCGGCCGGCTGCGCCACCGGCCCCGCCACCCCGGAGCAGCAGGACAACCTGGGCAAGCTGCTGGAATCGCCCGCCGTGGCCCAGTACGTCAACGACTTCCAGTTCGAGTCCAAGGACGACGCGTACAAGCACTTCAAGGAGCAGTTCTCCAACTCCCCGATTGTGGACTCGGTGACGCCGGACCAGCTTCCGGCCTCGTTCCGGATCAACATGAAGGACCCGGAGAAGTACCAGATCATCAGCGAGACGTTCTCCTCCCAGGCCGGCGTCGAAACCGTGATCGACCAGCGCCAGCTCCTGGAACGGCTTTTCTCGGTCATGAACGCCGCGTCGCTCGTGGCCGTCAGTGTCGCCGGCGTGATGATCGTCTGCGCGATCCTGCTGATTGCCACCACGATCCGGCTCTCGGCCTTCAGCCGGCGGCGGGAGACCGGGATCATGCGCCTGGTCGGGGCTTCGAAAGTTGTGATCCAGCTGCCGTTCATTTTGGAAGGCGTGATTGCCGCCGTGATCGGCGCGGCGCTGGCCTCGGCAACACTGTGGGCCGTGGCGCACTTCTTCCTCGGCGGCTACCTGTCCCAGCAGTATCCGGACACCGCCTTTATCTCCGCAGCTCAGACGCTGATCCTGGCGCCGGCCCTGATCGGCCTCGGCGTCCTGCTGGCAGGAGTATCATCGCTCCTGACCCTCCGGCGATACTTGAGGGTTTAGAGTGCGCAACGAAAAGGGAATACCCATGACACGGATGCACCGACCCGCCCCCCGGCCGGTTTCGACCCGGCTCCCGGCGGCCGGCCGCCGCAGCCGTATTGTCAGCGCCGCGCTGGCGCTCGTTCTGGCGGCGAGCCTTGGCGGCCCGACCCCGGTGGCGTTCGCCGATACCCTCGAGGACCAGCAGGCCGCGCTCCGCGAAGAAGCGGCCCGGGTCCAGCATTCCCTCGAATTCGTGGACTCCAGGATCGCGCAGGCCGCCTCGGACCTCGTCCTGTACCAGGGCCAGCTCCCGGGTGCGCAGCAGGCCCTGCTGGAGGCCCAGGGCCGCGTGGCCAGTGCCGTGAAGGAGGCCGAGGCCCTCGCCGCGCGCGTGGACCTTGCCCAGCAGAACAAGGCCAAGATCACCCAGCAGCTTGAGACGGACAAGCAGAAAATCGCCGACACCAAGAAGCTGATCGGGCAGATCGCCACCCAGGCCTACAAGTCCGGCGGTGTGCCCTCCAACCTGTCGCTGTTCTTCGGTTCAAACAGCGGCGGCAGCCTCACGGAGACCATCGACCTGGCCGACCAGGCCATGCGCAGCCAGAACTCGGCGATGGGCAAGCTCACCCAGCAAAACGCCACCAACGTCAACTCCCAGGCCAGGCTCGAAGCGGTGGAAGCCGAAATCAAGGATCTCAAGGCCAAGGCCGACGCCGCCCTGGCCCGTGAACAGGCCGCCCGTGACGAGGCCGAGGCCAAAAAGGCCCAGGTGGACCAGCTCATCGCCGACACCACCCGGCTCGACGCCGAACTCCAGGCCGCCAAGCCCGCCATCCAGACCCAGATCGCCCAGGTCAAGGCCCAGCAGGACGCCGTCGCGGCGGACATCGTCGAGCGCGACCGCAAGCTGCGCGAGGCCTGGGAAGCTGAACAGCGCCGGATCGCCGAGGCCGCCGCGGCAGCGGCCGCGGCTGCCGCCCGTGCCGCCGGGCAGGTCAGGCCCCCGGCTCCGTACGTCCCCGCCCCGCCCGGAAACCCGTCGGCGTTCGGGCTGCGGCACCCCTTCAACGGCGTGCGGATTAGTTCCGGCTTCGGCTGGCGCGTTACGCCGCCGGGCACCACCGACTTCTACGGCCAGGGTGGCTACATGCACACCGGCATCGACTTCGCCGCGGCCTGCGGCACGCCGGTCTACGCCGCCGCGGCGGGCAACGTGTTCTCAGCCGGCTGGGCCAACGACGGCGGCGGCAACAATGTGAAGATCTCCCACGGCGTCGTCCAGGGAAACTCGCTGACCACCATCTACTACCACAACGTCAGTGTGACGGTTTCCCCCGGACAGCAGGTCAGCCAGGGACAATTGATCGCGTATTCGGGAACCACCGGCAACTCCACCGGCTGCCATTCGCACTTCGAGACCTGGCTCAACGGCCGGGCCGTGGACCCGATGAACCTGCTCTGATCCGCCCGGAGCGGAAGGCCCGCGGCTGGGCTGCGGCTCTGCCGTAAACTGGAAGAAGCCCGCGCCGCCCCGGCAGCGGGCCCACCCATCGATTCAAGGAGTTCTACCGTGCCGAAAGAAAGTGGCCGTAAGGTAGTGGCCACCAACCGTAAGGCCCGGCACGACTATACGATCCTCGACACGTACGAGGCCGGGATCGCGCTCATGGGCACCGAGGTGAAGTCGCTCCGTGAGGGACACGCCTCCATGGTTGACGGCTTCTGCACCTTCTACAACGACGAGCTGTGGATGGAGGGCATCCACATCCCCGAGTACCACCAGGGGAGCTGGACCAACCACGCCGCGCGCCGCCGTCGGAAGCTGCTGCTGCACCGCGACGAACTCACCAAGATCTCGCACAAGATCCGCGAATCAGGCTTCACGATCGTCCCCCTCCAGCTGTATTTCCTGGACGGGCGGGCCAAGGTGGAGATCGGCGTCGCCCGCGGCAAGAAGGAATACGACAAGCGCCAGACCCTGCGCGAACAGCAGGACAAGCGCGAGGCCCTGCGCGTCATGCGCGAGCGGAACCGGCGCTAGGGACCAACACCAGAAACCCGCGGGAATGATTCCGCGGGGACGTGCGTTATGCTAGTAGTCCGGGAAGGAACGGCGCGGAAACCGCAATAGCGGTCAAGCGCCAGGCCTGTCCGGTTTGATAAAAAAATACGGGGATGATCGGTTTCGACGATGTTAGTCGCGACAGGTGAAGCGGGCCGAGGATGCAGAATTATCTCGTAAACGCTGTCTGCAAACCAATAAGTGCCGAATCAAAACGCACTGACTTCGCTCTCGCTGCCTAAGCAGTAAGACAGTCCGTCAGCCCGAGGTTGCTATTGCCCCGGATCCTGGCGTCATTTAAATAGCCACTGCTGTTTACCCCCGTCATCGGGGTGAACGGGACTCTTTGATGACTGGGCCCGGATCAGCCAGCTGTTTGCAGCATGGCTGGGGCCGAGAAAATCCGACGCAAACTGCGCCCGGAGAAGACCTGACAACACGACATCGGACGGGGGTTCAATTCCCCCCATCTCCACCCAAGACAGGCCCTGGATCCCAGCGATCCGGGGCCTATCTTTTTGCCTGGTGGCGAAAGGCTCGTTTTGTCGGCGAGAACGGCACCGATCGGGGACAGGCATGGAAGCGATGCGCAGACCCCAGCAAGGGACCATCGCCAAGTACCGGAAGATGGCCGCCGCCTTAAGTCAGGGCCGGACACTCCCGCTGCTGCCCTAGGATTGACGGAGACCAATACGCCGGGAGTATCGGCGCATAGCGACAACATCGGAGCTCCAAACTTGGCGATCAGCTTGAATGACATTGGCCTGCGCAACAAGATTGATCAAGCGTCCGGGGGCCACGACTACCTCGACCGATACCAGTCACTGCTCGAAGGCAAGGACGTTCGGCACCTTGCGATCATCTTGGGGACTCGCCCGGTGGCCATCGCGAACACCTTCGCCGAGTTCCTTCCTGACGCAACGGTCACTGCCATCAGCTTCGCGGCTGTCGATGACTACGCAAGGCTCCGACCGAACGTTCGCATGCAACCCGTCCGTGACCTGATCGGTGTGCACAGGGCCCTGGCGTCTTCAGGACCGTACGACGTCCTCATCGAGGACAGCCCCAATCGAAAAAGCCAAAAGCGCGAGATCTTTCGACAACTTTTTCCTTATGTTGGCGATGCAGGGATCTACATCGCTGAGGACCTCCACGCCAGCTACATCCCGTCACTTCTGGACGATGACAAAGAGGATCTGTGGCAGCTGGTCAGCCGCTTGCTGGTGATCAAGGGCTCCGGCGGCAAAGCACCCGCTGGCGCGAGTGCTGACGACAAGGAACTGGCGCGGGCCGTCCACCGGATCGAGTTTGACGGGAAGTTGCTTGCCATCTCCAGCAAGGGACACAAGGCATGCAAGCTCCGGCACGGAGAAGCCAACAGCATTTTGCAGGCCCGGTACGGTGAAACTTGGGGTCGTGTTGTGTCACGGACGGAGGCGGCCGTAGTCACCTCGGAGGCCCTCGTCACAGGTAACAATCCGGATTTGGCCGCTCAGAAGTTCCCTAATCCCATCCACGTCCCGGAACTCTATGTCCGCGAATACCATGATGTCGTCGCTCTGCCCCGTCAAGTCCTCCTCAAGGACTCTCTGGCCCTGCCCGACACGTTCCGGCTGGGTCTCATCGGCCGCCTGGGCAACACGGCCCTGAACGCCCTCAACCACTACTTCGCCTGGTCCCCGCTACCCGACGCGGAACCGGTGAGCCTGGCTGGCCAGTACTACTACCTCGATTTGGAATACAGCCGGCACTTTGGCCACTTCATGACGGAGGCAGTGCCGAGGCTCTACGCCTGGGACGAAGTGAAGGCGAAGAACCCTGACCTGAAGATCCTCATCAGTTCTCCGACCGCGGAGGGCAATCTGCTGCCCTATCAATCTGCGCTACTGGAGGCCTACGGTATCGGAGAGTCAGACATACACATCTTCAAGGGTCCGGTGCGGCTGGCCTCTCTGTTTGCACCCATGCCGTTGTTCCACAACATGAAGTATGTCCATCCCATGCTCCGAGAAACCTTCGAGCGGCTCGGGAAGAACCTGGACCGTGGGCGGTCCCCTTTTGGTGATCGAATCTTTGTCTCACGCCGGCCGGGAATGTGGCGTGAGTGCTTGAACATGGAGGAGCTTGAGACCTTGTTCGTTCGGCACGGCTTCCGTGTCATCTATCCGGAGGACCTGTCCCTCCAGGAGCAAGCCACGGCGTTCGCCAACGCAAAGGTCGCCGCCGGCTACATCGGCTCCGGGCTGTACAGCGCGATGTTCTCCGCGCAGCCCATGGACATCATCGGGTTCGTGAACACTGCCTATGTCGCGACCAACGAGTACTTCATCACTACGGTCATGAACCATCGGTTACACAACTTCTGGTGCGATGACATCAAGGGCAACCGGGACGTGGATTCGGCGGGTCGCCCCCTTGGAGCCACGAATTGGGACTATGAGTTCAACTTTGAACGGGACGGCGCCCGCCTGGAGCAGATCCTCAACGACCTCTGAACGATGAGGAAGGTGCCGCCCGGCAAAATCACGTGCGCCACCGGTCCCGCTGTAGGCTTCCAGAATGCCTTTTTCTGAAGTTGATGAGACAGCGCCCGCCAGTCGGGACGTAGAGAAGGAACTTACCCGCGGAATCTGGTCGCTTCGAGCCAACGATCGCGTGCTGAGTCCGGCCCTCCGGTTCTTGCCCGACGGCAGCTTGTCCGGTTACAACCACCCGTACGAGAGCGGCTGGCGCGTGGAGGACGGCGCGCTCGTCTTCATCCACAAGGACGGTCGCGTCACCAGCCGCTTGGATCGCATGCCCGCATCAGGGGGAGGCGAGGCCTTCGAGGGACCGTCCCTGATGAATCCCAGTGTGATATTCACGGCAAGTTCCGTTTCCTGGGAGGACAGGGGACGCTGGCCGCAGCTGACGAGAATGCTGATGGCGGATGACATTGCTAAGTTCGGCTGGGACATTGGAGATCATACGTACGGGAAGCCCGTGATATTTGAGCGTCCCTCAGCCCACCTGGAGCTCGGAAAGTTCTGCTCGGTGGCGGCCGGAGTGCAGATCGCGCTGGGGAATCACAGAACTGATTCCGTCTCGTCATATCCTTTCTCGACACTCGCCACATGGTGGCCGTCCGCGGCCGGACTGGCGGACCACCGGTCCCACGGCGCTGTGACCATCGGCAGCGACGTTTGGATCGGAGCTTCTGCTTTCATCACATCGGGTGTCACGATTGGGCACGGGGCCGTGATCGGAGCCCACGCGGTTGTCACGAAAGACGTGGCACCCTATGCCATTGTGGGTGGGAACCCGGCGAGAGTCCTCAAGTACAGGTTCCAGCCGGAAATTATCGACCAGCTTCTTGAAATCGAATGGTGGAACTGGCCGGACGAACAGGTCGATGAGTTTCTTCCGCTGATACTGGGTCCGGACATCGAATCGTTCCTGGCGGCGGCACCGCTCGCGTCAAGAGACTCGACGCGGTTGCCCAAGAGTACGGCGCAACACTAAGAAGCCTTCCTCCTGGCCTGAGGCTAGCGACCGGCCCTCGCTCGCGGCTGCAAAAGACCGGAAGCGTAAGCTTCCGGTCTTTTGCTTTGCCTGGGCTGGCCCGGCTGGCGGGCTTTGCTCAGCGCTTCTTGATGTGGGCGACGGGGTCCGTGTGCGTTTCCGCGACGTTCTTGGACTTTTTCTCGGCGCGTTTTTCCTTGATGGTTTTTACCGGTTTCTTGGCCGTGCTCTGGTGCGGCGTTTTGTCAGGCATGTGGGCGCTCCCTAACAGCAGGGGGCCGGGATGGCCCCGTGATATTAAGTTACGCCTCGGGCACCGCAACGTCCACGATGCCGACGAAGCGGCTGCCCACGCCCTCATATTCGCTGCGGACCAGCCCGGCGGCGACGCCGGGGACCTCGTACGGCGCGTGGTGGGGGCAGCACACGTAGGTGAACTCCGGCCACCACTTCTTCGGCCGTGCCGCCTCGGAGAACCCGCAGACCGCGCAGGTCAGCTGGACCCAGATGGGGCGCTTGCCGGTGCGGTTGGCCTTGGACTGGACAAGCCAGGCCGGCGGGTTGTCCAGGAGGTCGCCGAGTTCGGCGTCGCTCAGCCGGGACGGGATGCCGTGACGGTGGGCCATTTCCAGCGGAATGTCGAGGATCTGGGCTGCTTCACGTCGGGTAACCATCCTTCAACGATACGGGATGGGACGGTCCCCGAATCGCCGTCAGGGCGCCGGAGTTAGGCTCGTCACAGCCCGGTGAGGGTCAGTCCGAGCGCTGCCGCCGCCAGGCCGGCGACAAGGTTCGCGGTGATGTTGAGGGCGGCGGCGCGGTAGCGCGTCTCGCTCACCAGCCGCACCGTGGCGGTGGTCCAGGAACTGAAGGTGGTGAGACCGCCGGCGAGCCCGGCCGTGAGGCCGGACTGCCACTCGGGCCCGAGCCCCAGCTGCCCGGTGATGCCCAGGGCGGCGCCGATGATGAAGGAGCCGGCCACGTTGACGGTGAGGGTCGCCCACGGCCAGTGCGGGTGGCGCCCCGGGCGGTGCGCAAACCAGGAGTCGACGGCGAAACGCAGCAGGGCGCCGGCGACGCCGAAGACACCCACCAGCGCAGCGGTGATCATGCGGCTCCGCCGCTGAGGTCGGCCAGGGCCTTGCCGGTTTTCCAGCCGGCGGCCGCGGCGCCGAGGCCCAGGACCAGCGACAGGCCCAGGTAGGCCAGCCAGCTGGCATGGAATCCGGCGCGGAACTGCTGGTCGACGGCGAACACCACGGCCGAAAAGGTGGTGAAGGAACCCAGCAGTCCGGGCCCGAGCCCGGCCCGGAGCCAGAACGCGGTTTTCGGCCGTGCGATCCAGACCGTGGTGAGGGCCGCGAGGACAAAGCTGCCGACGACGTTGATCACCAGGGTGGTCCAGGGGATGGCGCCGGCTGTCTCGGGAAACACCAGGCCGGCACCGTAGCGCAGTTCCGTTCCGATCAGGCCGCCGACGGCGACCGCCGTCCACGCACGCCAGCCGCTGGTGTCACTCAAGACTGCAGCCGGGATGGCGGGACTCGCTGTGGACCCAGAGGGCGGAGGCGACTTCCTCGGCGAGGTCGAACTCGTGCCGGGCCGCACCGGATCCGATGCGCACCACCAGGGCACCGCCGAACGGCTTGCGGCCCAGGACCTCGACCTCGGCGTCCAGGTCGATCTCCTCGGCCGAAAGGTAGCGCAGCAGCTCGGGGTTCTCGTCGCTGATCCGGGTGATCCGGCCCGTGTGGCCGTCGTCGAGGTCGCTCATCCGGTGGGCCGCGGGCACCTGTACGGAACCGTCCGCCGCCGGGATCGGATCGCCGTGCGGGTCCCGCACCGGGTTCCCGAGCTTGGCTGCCATCCGTTCGATGAACGTGTCCGAGACGGCGTGTTCCAGGAGTTCGGCCTCGTCGTGGACTTCATCCCAGCGGTAGCCGAGCTCCCGGACGAGGAACGTTTCAATCAGCCGGTGCCGCCGGACCATGGACAACGCCAGCCGGACGCCGTCGGCCGTCAGCGTGATGGCGCTGTAGGGCTGGTGGTCCACGAGGCCCTGGTCCTTGAGCTTGCGGACCATCTCAGAGACCGACGAGTTGGCCACGCCAAGTCGCTGGGCCAGCTGGGTGGAGGTGATGGGCTTGTCCTGCCACTCCGTAAAGGAGTAGATGACCTTGACGTAGTCCTCGATCGAGGAGGAGGGCAGACTGGTCTTCACAGTTTCCAGCCTACCGTCAGGCGGCGCCGGAGACCGTCAGGCCCGGACCGCCCGCCAGCTCTGCGTCAGGTAGGGGAGCGGGAGGACCTCGCCGGGGTGGTGGCCGAGGTGCTCGTGCAGATACCAGTCGAGGTTGCCCAGGACCTTGGCCCGGGTCGCCTCACTGGCCGCCAGGTAGTAGCTGCGGGACTTCGTCAGCTCGATGATGTCCGCGGTGCGCACCGGATCTTCCCAGCGCGTGAGGTGGCTCTCCAGCGCCGTGAATTCCGGGCCGAGGGGCGGTCTGAAATCCGGCTTGTGGACATCGCCGGCATGCATGATGCGCGAGAGGCGGTGCACCCAGGGAACGGAGGTGTCCAGCTGGTTCCAGATCAGCCCCAGCACACCGTGGGGGCGGAGGATCCGTGCGGTCTCCGTGCTGGCCAGGCGCGGATCGCACCAGTGCCAGGCCTGGGCGACGGTCACGACGTCGAACGCCCCGGCGGGCAGCCCGGTGTGCTCGGCGGTTCCCTCGACGGCGGTGACGCCCGGGAGCGTCCGGCGCAGCTGCTCCAGCATGTCCGCGGAAGGGTCCACCGCGACCGTATGCAGGCCGCGCCCGACCAGCAGCGCCGTGAACTTCCCGGTTCCGGCGCCGAGGTCCGCGGCGTCCCTCGCGCCCGGTGGGATCAGCCAGTCAGCCGAATCGGCCGGATACCCGGGGCGGACGCGGTCGTAGTGTTCCCCGCCGTCCTGGAAGCTCTGCCCCAGCTCCTGGCGGCGTTCCTCATGCAGTTTGGGTCCGCCGCGTGCCACGGGCGCTCTCCTTCGGCAGGTCCGTATGGGTACCTTTCGAATTTACCGCACGCGGCGGCGCCGGTGGTTCCCCACAGGGCGCCGCCGGGACACACCGGGACACACCGGGACCCCCGGGGACCGCAGCGGGACCGCAGCGGGCCGTCAGTCCTGGGTGCAGGGGGCCGCGCCGGCGGTGCCGGGCGTGTTGGGGGCCCAGTGCGGGTAGGTGCGGGCGTCGTTGGACGGCACCCAGCGTCCGGCATCCACCACGTAGTCCCAGCCGAGGCCGGTCCGGCGCAGTTCCTGGAGGCCGGCGAGCAGCCGCTGGGCGTCTTCCAGCCGGGAACCGAGGCCGAAACTGGCCCGCAGGGAGCCCGAGGGCAGCCCGAGCCGCCGGAGGAGGGGGTGCGCGCAGAAGCGGCCGTCCCGCAGGCCGATGCCGTGTTCGGCCGACAGGTACGCCGCCACGAGGCCCGCGTCGTAGCCTTCCAGCGAAAAGTTAACGACGCCGATGGTGCCGGTTCCCGTGGCGGTGTCAGGCCCGGCGCCAGCCGGAGAGTCGAAGGACGCACTGTCCGGGAAGATCTGGTGGACGGTCACGCCTTCGATCCGGGCGAGGCCCTCGACGAGGAAGGACCGGATCGCGTTTTCGTGCGCGTGCCACTGGTCCACGTCCAGGTCGGCGATCACCTGGGTGGCCTTGGCGAGGGCGGCGGCGCCGAGGACGTTGGGGGAGCCGCCTTCATGCCGGGCGGGGCCGGTGGTCCAGCTGACACTGTCAATCCGGGCGTCCTGCACGGCCCCGCCGCCGGCCAGGTGCGGGATGCCGGCGTCGAGCCAGTCGGGGCGGCCGATCAGTACGCCGGCGCCGAACGGTGCGTAGAGCTTGTGCCCGGAGAAGGCGAGGTAGTCGACGTCGTCCGCAGCGATGTCGATCCGCCGGTGCGGCGCCAGCTGGGCGGCGTCGACGACGATCCTGGCGCCGTAGTCGTGGGCCAGGGCGGCCAGGGCCCGGATCGGCAGGATCTCCCCGGTGACGTTGGAGGCGCCGGTCACCGCGAGCAGGCTGACGCCGCCCTGGGCGAGCTCCGCGCGGAGCAGCTCGAGCGTGGCGGCGAGGGTGGGCGCGGCGATGACGCTGCGGTGCGGGACGCGCTGCCACGGCAGCAGGTTGGCATGGTGTTCGATGTCGAGGTACAGCACCTCGCCGGTGTGCACACCGCCGGGGGCGGGCAGGCACCCGGCCAGCAGGTTCAGGGAATCGGTGGTGTTCCGGGTGAAGATCACCGCATCGTCCGGCCGGCCGCCCACGAACTCCCGGACAATGGTGCGGGCGTTTTCGTAGACCGAGGTGCTGATCTGTGAGGCGTAGCCGGCGCCGCGGTGGACGCTGGCGTAGAACGGCAGGATCTCGTTCAGGTAGGCCGAGACGACGGACAGGGCAGGGGCCGAGGCGCCGTAGTCAAGGTTCGCGTAGCGGACGTGGCCGCCCTGGATCAGCGGTGCCTGGATCTCGGCGCCGGTCACGGCGGCCAGCGGCCGGCGGGCGACGGCAAACCGCGCGTCGGGACGGGACTCGGCGGCGCCGGTCTTGAATTCAGGAGTGGCGGGAATAGTGGCAGTCGTCATGGGACCTCGCTCGAAAAGGACCCCACACGCCGGGGATCCGCGCTTGCCGGGTCCGTTCCGGACCGGCCAGGTCGTCACCCGGGGCACCCCACCGCGAATGGAGGGTTGCCGGCCAGCAAACCGGGGTTTCGCGCTGGCACTCGTGACCTGCATCGAGCGTAGGTCATGCCCGCTGCCGCAGAAAAGACGGAGCAGGAATGTGAAGCGCTTTGTTACGGGACGCCGCCGGGACGGCGGCATCCGAACGGGGCTTCTCTAGAGCAGGTCGTCCAGGCCCGGGTTCAGGCGCTTGAGGACCTCCGAGTGCAGGATGGAGTTGGTGGCGAGGGCGTTGCCGCCGAACGGGCCGTCTTCGCCCTCGAGGGAGGTGAAGCGACCGCCGGCCTCCGTGACGATCGGGACCAGCGCGGCCATGTCGTAAAGGTTCAGTTCGGGCTCGCAGGCGATGTCGACGGCGCCTTCGGCCACGAGGCAGTAGGACCAGAAGTCCCCGTAGGCGCGGGTGCGCCAGACCTCCTCGGTGAGGCCCAGGAACTCGTCAAGGTTGCCGCGCTGCTTCCAGCCGCCCAGGCTCGAATAGGACAGGGAGGCGTCCGAGAGCTTGGCGACGTTGGAGACTTTCAGCCGGGTGGCGGCCGCCAGCGAACGGCCCATGTACGCTCCGGCGCCCTTGGCGGCCCACCAGCGCTTGCCCAGCGCCGGGGCGCTGACGACGCCGACGACCGGCTCGCCCTCGTCGACGAGGGCGATCAGCGTGGCCCAGACGGGGACGCCGCGGACGAAGTTCTTGGTCCCGTCAATCGGGTCGATGATCCAGCGGCGGGAGCCGTGGCCGGAACTGCCGAACTCCTCGCCGAGGACGGCGTCGCGGGGACGGGAGCGGGAGAGCTGGCCGCGGATGGCTTCCTCGACCGACTTGTCGGCGTCGGTCACCGGCGTCAGGTCCGGCTTCGTCTCCACCCGAAGGTCGAGCGCCTTGAAGCGGCTCATGGTCTGGGAATCTACGGAATCTGCCAGTACATGGGCAAGGCGCAGGTCATCGTTGTAGCTCGAAGCGGGTTGACTCATGGTTCCAAACTACCGCCAAAGCGGGCGGGGGAGCGGTAGGCTGCGCCGCAGCCCGCTAGGAGACGGTGCCCAATTCCTTGACGTCCTGGGCTTCCATCCGCGGGTCGGTCCCCAGCAGGCGGCGGAGTGAGGCCAGCCTGGCGGGGCCTGATTCGCCGGCATGGCCGGCGGCCACCCAGGCGTCCACGCCGCAGTTGACGGCGCTGGAATCGTGCTTGCAGCCCCGCTCGCAGTCGTCGGTGCCGGGCTCGAGGTCGGGGAAGGACCGCAGGATCCGGTCGGGGTCCACATGGGCCAGGCCGAAGGAACGGATGCCGGGGGTGTCGATGATCCAGCTGCCCGGCGGCGCATCGTTGACCTTGAGGGCCACAGCGGAGGAGGAGGTGTGGCGGCCGCGCCCGGTCACGGCGTTCACGCCGCCGGTGGCGCGCTCGGCGCCGGTCAGGGCGTTGACCATGGTGGACTTGCCGACGCCGGAGTGGCCCAGCATGACGGTGACCTTCCCGTCGAGGTGGGCGCGCAGCTGGGAGACGGCGTCCTTGTCCAGCCGGGCGGAGAGCCCGTCATCCGAGCGGGCATCGATGCCGGAGGCGGCGGAATCGGCCGTCTTGGAGATGATCACCGGGAAGGCAAGGTGCTGGTAGTTGGCGAGGAGTTCCGCGGGATCCTTGACGTCGGCCTTGGTGACGAGCAGCAGCGGCGCGATTCCGGCGTCGTACGCGGCCACGAGGGCCCGGTCGATGAACCCGGTCCGCGGCTCCGGATTGGCGGCCGCGACCACGATCACCAGCGTGTCGGCGTTGGCGACGACGGCGCGCTCGATCGGGTCCGTGTCGTCCGCGCTGCGCCGCAGCAGCGTCCTGCGGCCCTGGATCTTGACCAGCCGTGCCAGGGTGTCCGGCTCGCCCGTGACGTCCCCGACGAGCGAGACGAAGTCGCCGGCGACGACGGGGTTGCGGCGCAGTTCCCGGGCCCGGGCGGCAATGATCTTGCGTTCCTCGGGCGTGCCCTCGGCGACGACGGCCGTGTAGCGTCCGCGGTCCACGGTGATGATCCGCCCGGTGACGGCGTCGTCGTAGGCCGGCCGGTCCTTGGTGCGGGGCCGCGTGCCCTTCTTGTTGGGGCGGATCCGGACGTCGGATTCATCCCAGGAGTCAGTGCTGCGTGCCACCGGACGGGCCCTTCTTGGCGGGGGCTGCGCTGCCGGCGGAGCCCTGGGCGAGCATGGACTCCCAGAGCTGCGGGAAGTCCGGCATGGTCTTGGCGGTGGTCGCAATGTCCTCGACCTCGATGCCGGGAACGGCCAGGCCCAGGATGGCGCCGGCCGTGGCCATGCGGTGGTCGGCGTAGCTGTGGACGACACCGCCGTGCAGCGGTGCGGGCCGGATGATGAGCCCGTCGGAGGTCTCCTCGGCGTCGCCGCCCAGGCGGTTGATTTCGGCGACGAGCGCGGCCAGCCGGTCCGTTTCGTGCCCGCGGAGGTGGGCGATGCCGCTCAGCCGCGAGGGGCCGCTGGCCAGGGCGCAGAGCGCGGCGACCGTGGGGGCGAGCTCGCTGGTCTCGTCGAAGTCCGCGCCCTTGATCTCCGGGCCGCCGGTGACGGTCAGGGTGCCGTCCGTGAACGTCACCGCGGCCCCCATCGTCGTGAGGATGCTGCGCCACAGATCGCCGACCTGGGTGGTCTCGGCCGGCCAGTTGGGGATGCGGACGGTGCCGCGGGTGGCCAGGGCCGCCGCGAGGAAGGGGCCCGCGTTGGAGAGGTCCTGTTCAATCCTGAGGTCAAAGGCGCGGATCGGCCCGGGGGAGACAATCCAGTGGTTCGGGCGGGAGTCATCCACGGCCACCCCGGCTCCGCGGAGCACGGCGACCGTCATGTTGATGTGGTCCAGGCTGGGGACGGGCGTCCCGGCGTGGTCCTTGCTCCGGTGTTCGAGGTGCAGGCCCTCGGTGAAGCGGGCTCCGGCCAGAAGCAGCGCGGAAACAAACTGCGACGAGGCGCTGGCGTCGATGACCAGGTGCCCGCCGCGCACTTCGCCGGTGCCGTCGACGGCGAAGGGCAGCGAGGAGGCGGGGCCGCCGTCGGGCGCGGTGACGGCGACGCCCAGCCCGGTGAGCGCCTCGATGATCGGCCCCATCGGGCGCTTGCGCGCGTGCGGGTCGCCGTCGAACAGTGTCACTCCCCGGCGCAGGGCCGCGACGGGCGGCACGAACCGCATGACCGTCCCGGCCAGTCCGCAGTCGATACCGGTCCGGGCCCCGGCGGCGTCCAGGCCGATGGGCGTGATGGCCAGGTCGGGACCGAAATCGCCGTCCCCCGGAACCTCCGTGATGGTGGCCCCGAGCTGCCGCAGTGCCTCGATCATGAGCGCTGAGTCCCGGGAATGCAGCGGCGCGCGCAACCGTGAAGGTCCATCGGCGAGTGCGGCCAGCACGAGGTACCGGTTGGTCAGGGACTTGGATCCCGGAACCGTGACCGTTGCGTCAAGCGGCTGTCCGGCGAACGGCGCCCGCCAGAGCGGAGCGCCTGCGGCGGGGTCGGCGTGGGCAGCTGCGGTGGGGGTGGTGCCTGTCATTGCTGTCTTAGGCCCCGACGGTGTGGTCTACGGCTTTGCGCACGGCCTTGTCGGCCTTCTTCAGCTGCTTGCCGGTGGTCTTCTTGACGTCGGCGGCGAGGTGGCCGGTGGATTTCTTCACGTCGGCGGCGAGGTGGCCGGTGGACTTCTTGACATCCGCGGCCAGGTGCTCGGCGCGCCAGGCCAGGCTGGGCCGGCCGTTCGTGTCGACGGCAGCCAGCAGGACGCCGCCGGTCAGCGAGACGTTCTTGAGCAGCTGCTTGCGGCGGGCATCGCGGCCCTCCTTGGAGGTGATGTCGGCGCTGCGCCATTCAACGTAACCGTTGAGTGCGGAGATGACGGCCAGGACAGTCGCGGCGAGGCGCGCAGACTTGCCGAGCGCGAAGAGCACGCCCGCTCCGACCTGGGTGCCGCCGATAACGCGGGCCAGGACCTTTTCGTTGGTCTGGAACGGCAGGGATTCAGCCGCGCGGCGCAGCAGGGGTGACAGCTGCGTGGCCGTGTCGTCCGCGTTCTTAAGCTTGTCCATGCCTGCGAGGACGAAACTGGAGGCGAGCATGGGACGGGCGAGAAAGCGGACAAACGACATGAATTTCCTCCTGGATGGACGAACCGCGGAATCAATGCGGGAGAACCGGTTCTAGTCTTGCACTTTTGCGGAATATTTGCCTGCCGGGCGGGGTTGTGCATGAAAGGTCCCGGCCGCCGGTTTGCGGCCGGACAATGAGCTGATGACGAGCAGGGAGGCGGACATTTGATTCTGGTGAAGGATGCGCAACTGGACGCGGAACCCGCGGAATTGTGGAGCATGGCCCGGCAGGACCGGACAAGTCCGGCAATTCCGGCTGTTCCGGGCGCCCGCCGCAAGGTGACAGTAGACTGGGACGCAATGAGCACCATGGATCCGGCCGTTGCGGCCATGCACGAGGTTGCCGGAAACGGCGCCACGCCCGCGAAGTCACCTGTAGCCGGCCCCGCCGGCGCACTCCCCGAACCTGCCCCGGGAGCGGTCCCGGAGTCCGGCGCCCCGGCAACGAACGCCTCAGCGGCTGACGCCGTGCGGGAGGCTGCCGCCCGGGAGACGATCGTGGACGGTCAGGCCCTGGACGTGGCGACGGAGACCACGGAGGAACGCCGGGTACGCTTCGAGCGCGACGCCATGCAGTACGTCGACCAGTTGTACTCTGCCGCCATGCGGATGGCCCGGAATCCTGCTGATGCCGAGGACCTGGTCCAGGAGGCCTACACGAAGGCGTTTTCCGCGTTCCACCAGTACAAACCGGGCACCAACCTGAAGGCCTGGCTCTACCGCATCCTGACGAACACGTACATCAACCTCTACCGCAAGCGGCAACGCGAACCGCTGCAGTCGAATTCGGACACCATCGAGGACTGGCAGCTCGCCCGGGCCGAGTCCCACACCTCCTCCGGGCTCCGCTCGGCAGAGGCGGAGGCGCTCGACCATCTGCCGGACTCGGACGTGAAGCGCGCCCTGCAGGCCATCCCGGAGGAATTCCGGCTGGCGGTCTACTTTGCCGACGTCGAGGGCTTCGCGTACAAGGAAATTTCAGACATCATGAACACCCCGATCGGGACCGTGATGTCCCGCCTGCACCGGGGCCGGAAGATGCTGCGGGACATGCTCGCTGATTACGCCGCCGAGCGGGGATTCAAGGGCGCCGATGCCACTGCGGCGGCCGGAAGCAACAAACAGGAGAACAGGAAATGAGCGACTGCCAGGGACTGGGCGACTGCGACGACGCCCGGATGCAACGTATCTATGAGTATCTGGATGGTGCCCTCACACACGATGACATCGCCGAGATCAAGGACCACCTGGATGGGTGCCCGGAGTGCTTTGAGCAGTACGACCTCGAATGTGTCATCCGCGTCATGGTGAAGCGTTCCTGCACCGAGGCTGCCCCGGAGAACCTCAAGAACTCGATCCTGGACCGGATTCACAACAGCAACCCGGTCGAGGCCTGACCCGGCGGGGACGTTCCGACGTCCCGCCCGTCAAAACGAATGACCCCGGAAACCGTGAGGTTTCCGGGGTCATTCGTTTAAAGCTGTCATTCCAAGCTTTGCTTAGGCGTTGGGGCGCTTGCCGTGGTTCGCGCCGCCACGCTTACGGTCACGACGTTTACGTGCACGCTTGCTCATAGCTGGCCTCCTTAATTTTTGGTACTCAAAAGAGCTGCCCTCAAGTCTCCCACATCAGGGCACCGGCCGCGAACCGGCGGGGCGGGAAGCGCGCCACAGGGATAAGCGCAGGGACAAGCGCAGGGACAATCAGAGGGACAAGCGCAGCGACAAGCGCGGGGACAAACAGAGGGCGATCACGGCCGGCGGATCACTCCAGGGAGTTGCGAATGGAGATCCGGGCCTGGTCCAGCACCGTCTTGACCGTCTCCAGCGTCATGGGCGTGATCGGATGCCGGCCGCCGTGCCGCCGCAGTTCCACGCGGATGTCATCGCGGAAGGCCTGCACCAGCATCTCCGCCTCGCGCAGCCGGCTGTCGCCCTCCTGCGAGTAGCGCTGGCCTGCCAGCGAGGCGACCGTTGATCCGGCCGCACGGGCCGAGGAACGCGCGGCCTCGGCCGTGGCGGCCAGGTCGGCCCGCAGCCCGCGCATGTTGGCTTTGATGTCCTGCCGCAGGTTGTCCGCGAGCCGCCGGATCGATGCGGAGATGTCGTTTTCCACGCCGGCGAGTTCGTCCCGCCGGCTGTCCAGCTCCGCAAGGCCGTCCGGGGTGATGCTGTAGTACGTCCGGCGTCCCTCGGTGTGGGTGGCTACCAGCCCCTCCTCCTCGAGCTTGCTAAGCCGCGGATAGATGGTGCCGGCACTGGGGGAGTAGGTGCCGCCGAAGCGTTCGCTGAGCGCCTTGATGAGTTCGTAGCCGTGCTTCGGACCCGACTCCAGCAGCGCGAGCAGGTAGAGGCGCAGCGCCCCGTGGGCAAAGACCGGAGGCATCAGGGGCCCTTCGTGGGATCCGCGCCCGGCCGCCCGTGGAAGATCGATGTCTTCCCGGAGACGGAGTTGGTGCGGACCAGCATGAGCTGGGAGTCGGGGCCGGCAATGGTCTGCACGCTCCCGCTGGGCTGGTTGTACCGCTGGTCGTTGATCACGATGGCGCCGCTGGCGGACTTGGCGATGATGTCGACGCCGACGTCGTGCGGGAGGCGGATGGTGACATCACCCGACACCGAATTCGCCCCGAAGTCCTGGGTGAAGCCGTGCAGGTCGAAGCTCAGGTCCCCGCTGACGGTGTTGGCGCGGATGTGGCTGAAATCGCCGGAGGCCGTGACCTCGCCGGAGACGCTCTTGGCCGTCAGCACGCCGTGGTGGTTGCGGGCGATCACTTCGCCGCTCACGGTGCTGACGGACAGGTCCCCGGAGGTTCCGTCGGCCAGGACGGAACCGGACACCGTGTTCAGCCGGGTGCGCCCGCTGATCCCGGAGACCATGCCGTCGCCGCTGACGGTGCCGGCCTCGACCTCGACGCCGGCGGGCAGGGCGATGCTGACGACCACCGAGTTGCTGCTGCTGTTGTTGACGGTGCCCATGAGGTTCTTGAACCAGCCCTGCGGCCCGTGCAGCTGGTGCCGGACCTCCAGGCGGCCGTCGACAAGGCTGACCGCCAGCGGGTCGCCGTGCACGTCGGACACTTCGACCCGGGTGACGGCCTCATCGTGCCTGACGATGTCGAAGCGGCCCCGGACGATGCCGAGCTTAAGCGAGCGGACGCCGTCGACGTCGATGGTCTGCGGACCGGTGACGGTCCAGTAGTTCTCTGTCATGGTTCCTCCGGGCGGGCGATACTTCTGCGAAATCATTGCGATATATCGTGACTATGAAGTCACGATATATCGCCGGATTTGCAGAGTCAAGATATATCGCGAAGTCCGCCGGCGGGTGTGGGGGCAGGCTACTCCGGGGCGTCGATTCTGAGCCACTGGAACCAGCCGCGGTGCAGCACGAGCCAGGCCATCAGCCCGTAGCCGGCCTGGCCGGGGGTGCCGCCGTTGGCGGCGAGGTCCTGGCGCCACTGCTCGTGGTTCAGCAGGGGGGAGAACGTGTCGACGTAGAGGTGTTTGCGCCGCGTCGTGACGTCGGCGAAGGCGGTGTTGAGCTCTCCGAGCCTGCGGTTCTGGGTCGGGTCCAGGGTCGGCGGCGGGCCCACGACGAAGACCTCGATCTTGTTCTGCGACGCGGAGTCGAGGATGTTGGCGAGGTTGAGCCGGCTGCGGGCCGTGGAGAGCCCGAATTCGACATCGCGTCCGGAGAGCCCGATCACCAGCCGGTTCTCGTGGTGGTCGTTGAAGCGCCGGCCGGCTTCCTGGAACCAGCGGGCGGCCAGGCCTTCCGTGCCTTCCTGCGGGCAGGGCAGGGAATAGCACTCCAGGGACAGCCCGTCCTGCGGCGTGCGCGCCAGCACCCGCCCCAGCCAGCCCAGCGCGCGGGGGTCGCCCAGGCCGGCCAGCATTTCATCGCCCACGGCTGCGATCCGCAGCTTTCGATCTTCCACGACTACCTCTTCACTTCAGAGCGTCCATTAAGCCGTCCCCACCATCCGCGATGGAGGGGACAAAGCCGGTTAAACAACGGTGCCCGGCCGGAGTTGCGTATTTCCATCTCCGGCCGGGCAGCGCTGACCTTACTTACGTGCGAAAGCCTGCTTGAGCAGCGCGTCCTGCTCGGCTGCGTGGCGTTTCATCGATCCTGCCGCGGTGGAAGCCGAGGCGGGGCGGGAAACGAGGCTGACCCGGCGGTCCAGGGCGTCCGGCAGGTTGAGGCCGATGAACGGCCACGGACCCTGGTTGGCGGGCTCGTCCTGTGCCCAGACGACTTCGGCGTTCGGGTACTTGGCAAGCTCGGCGGTGATCTCGGCGGCGGGCAGCGGGTAAAGCTGCTCGACCCGGACGATCGCCGTCGTCTTGTCGCCGGTCTTCTGCCGGGTGGACAGCAGATCGTAGTAGAGGCGGCCGGACACCAGCAGGACACGCTCGACGGCGTCACCCTGCAGCTGCTCGTGCTCCGGGATGACCGTCCGGAAGCTGCCGGTGGTGAAGTCCTCCACCGACGACGCCGCGGCCTTGAGGCGGAGCAGCTGTTTCGGCGTGAAGATGATCAGCGGCTTCCGCGGCCGGCTGTACGCCTGGCGGCGCAGCAGGTGGAAGTGCGACGCCGAGGTCGTGGGGTTGGCCACGATCATGTTCTCTTCGGCGCACATCAGCAGGAAGCGCTCGATCCGGGCGGAGGAGTGGTCCGGTCCCTGGCCCTCGTAGCCGTGCGGCAGCATCAGCACGAGCGAGGAGCTCTGGCCCCACTTCTGCTCGGCCGAGGAGATGAACTCGTCGATGATGGTCTGCGCGCCGTTGACGAAGTCACCGAACTGCGCTTCCCAGAGCACCAGGGCATCCGGGCGTTCCACCGAGTAGCCGTACTCGAAGCCCATGGCCGCGTATTCCGACAGCAGCGAGTCGTAAATCCACAGCTTGGCCTGGTCGTCGGAGAGGTGGGCCAGGGGCAGCCACTCGTCGCCGTTGGCGCGGTCGTGGAAGACGGCGTGGCGCTGCACGAACGTGCCGCGGCGCGAGTCCTGGCCGGCGAGCCGGACGGGAACGCCTTCCATGATGAGCGAACCGAAGGCGGCCAGTTCGCCGAAGCCCCAGTCGATGCCGCCTTCACGGGACATCACTTCACGCTTCTCCAGCAGCTGCTTGAGCTTGGCGTGGACCGTGAAGCCCTCGGGGATATCGATGTGGGCCTTGCCGATCCGTGCCAGGGTCTCGGCGGAAATCGCCGTCGAGGCCGGGGCGCTGGTGCCGGAATCGGCCTGCTGGGCCAGCGGGCGCTCCAGATCGGACACCGCGGCGGAGTCCGCCTTGATGATCGGGATCGGGGAGGTCTGCGCGGCGTGGGTCTCGGCGAAGACACGCTCCAGCCGTTCCTGGTAGTCCCGGAGCAGCTGTTCGGCCTCTTCTTCGGTGATGTCACCGCGGCCGATCAGGGATTCGGTGTACAGCTTGCGGACCGAACGCTTGGCTTCGATCAGGTTGTACATCAGCGGCTGGGTCATCGAGGGGTCGTCGCCCTCGTTGTGGCCCCGCCGGCGGTAGCAGACCATGTCGATGACAACGTCCTTGTGGAACCGCTGGCGGAACTCGTAGGCGAGCTGTCCGAGCCGGACCACGGCTTCCGGGTCATCGCCGTTCACGTGGAACACCGGCGCCTGGATCATCTTGGCGACGTCCGTGGAGTAGGTGGAGGAACGCGATGACGACGGGGCGGTGGTGAAGCCGACCTGGTTGTTGACCACGATGTGGATGGTGCCGCCGGTGCGGTAGCCGCGCAGCTGGGAGAGGTTGAGCGTCTCCGCCACGACGCCCTGGCCTGCGAAGGCGGCGTCGCCGTGCACCATGATCGGCAGCACGGGGAAGGCTTCGCCCTGGTCGAGGCGGTCCTGCTTGGCGCGGACGATGCCTTCGAGGACGGGGTCCACGGCCTCGAGGTGGGACGGGTTGGCGGCGAGGTAGACCTTCGTCTCCTTGCCGTTGTCCGAGGTGAAGGTGCCTTCGGTGCCGAGGTGGTACTTCACGTCGCCGGAGCCCTGCACGGAGCGCGGGTCCTGGGTGCCTTCGAATTCGCGGAAGACCTGGGCGTAGGTCTTGCCGGCGATGTTCGTGAGCACGTTGAGCCGGCCGCGGTGGGCCATGCCGATCGCCACTTCGTCGAGTTCGTCGTCGGCCGCGTCGGAGATGATGGCATCCAGCAGCGGGATCAGCGACTCGCCGCCCTCGAGCGAGAAGCGCTTCTGGCCGACGAACTTCGTCTGCAGGAAGGTCTCGAAGGCCTCGGCGGCGTTGAGCTTGGAGACGATGCGGAGCTGCTCGTCGCGGCTCGGCTTGGAGTACGGGTGCTCGATCTGGTCCTGGAACCACTTGCGTTCTTCCGGGTCCTGGATGTGCATGTATTCGATGCCAGCGGTGCGGCAGTACGCGTCGCGGAGCACGCCGAGGATGTCGCGGAAGGTGAGCATCGGCTTGCCGCCGAAGCCGCCGGTGGGCCACTCGCGGTCCAGGTCCCACAGCGTGAGGCCGTAGGTGAGGACGTCGAGGTCCGGGTGCTTGCGCTGCACGTACTCGAGCGGATCGGTGTCCGCCATGAGGTGGCCGCGGACGCGGTAGGCGTGGATGAGCTGCTGGATCCGGGCGACCTTGTTGATCTCGTCGGCCGGGTCCACCTGCAGGTCCGGGCTCCAGCGCACGGGCTCGTAGGGGATGCGCAGGGATTCGAAGATCTCGTCGTAGAAGTTCTGCGCGCCGAGCAGGAGCTGGTGCACAAGCTTCAGGAACTCGCCGCTGCCGGCACCCTGGATGACGCGGTGGTCATAGGTGGAGGTCAGTGTGAGGACCTTGCTGATGGCGTTGTGCGCGATGATCTTCGCGCTGGCGCCCTGGAACTCGGCCGGGTAGTCCAGTGCTCCGACGCCGATGATGGCGGCCTGGCCCTTGGACAGGCGCGGCACCGAGTGCACGGTGCCGATGCCGCCGGGGTTGGTCAGCGAGACCGTGGTGCCGGAGTGGTCGTCGGCGGTCAGCTTGCCGGCGCGGGCACGCTTGATCAGGTCCTCGTAGGTGTGCCAGAACTCGGAGAAGTTGAGGGTCTCCGCCTTCTTGATGTTGGGCACCATCAGCAGGCGGGAGCCGTCGGGCTTCGGCATATCGATGGCGATGCCGAAGTTCACGTGCGCCGGCTGGACCGCGACAGGCTTGCCGTCGACCTCGTCGTAGTAGACGTTCATCGACGGGAACTGGGCCAGGGCACGGATGACGGCGTAGCCGATGAGGTGCGTGAAGGAGACCTTGCCGCCGCGGGCACGGGCCAGGTTGGAGTTGATGACCACGCGGTTGTCGATCAGCAGCTTCGCCGGGATCGCGCGCACGCTGGTGGCGGTCGGAACCTCCAGGCTGGTGATCATGTTGGTGGCGATGGCCTTGGCCGGTCCGCGGAGGACGGAAACGACGTCTTCCTCGGGGGCCGTCGGGGCCTTGATGTTCTTGGGGAGCTGGGCCGGGATCGGCGCGGTGCCGGGGCCGGCGTCCGGGGTCTTGGAGCCGTCGCGGGCAACGGTGGCCGGGGCCTTCTTCGCCGGGGCGGGGGCCGGTGCGGCGGGGGCCGGTGCGGCAGGGGCGGGCGCCGGCGGCTGCGTTGCCGCCGCGGCAGCCGGGGCTACTACGGGAAGTTCGCGGGTGGCGGGGTGCGCAACTGTCGCTGCGCCTGAGGCTCCGTTGGTGGACGAGCTGTCGCCGGCGCCGAAGGATTCGAACAAGGGCCACCACTTGGCATCCACCGTGTTCTTGTCCTGCTGATACCGCTCGTATAGTTCGTCAACGAGCCACTCGTTTCCGCCAAATTCCTCTGGTAGACGGTGGCTAGGCTGCTCTGGCACTTGAATTACGCCTCTTCCATGAGTTTGATTCCCACTGGTTTCACGGTGCCTCAGCACGACGATTGAACCAGTCTCCGCGTCCAGTGAACCCAGACCTCTGCCAGTCTAGTGACGATTCTTGCCAAACCGCCAATAAGGGTGACTCAAATCATGAAGTCGCCTCAACGCGCCGTCACGGCACCCCATCCTGCCGTCCGGCGCCGCCCGCAGCGGCTGCCCGGACCGGTGCCGGGGCCTGTGGAAAGCCTCGCTAGAATCACACTGAGAACCCGTTGAGCACCGGAATGCCATTTAAGGAGCAGCCGTGCGTTTCCTGACCGAGCCCACCACCGACCTGACCTACTCGGACCTCTTCCTTGTACCGTCCCGTTCCGACGTCACCTCCCGGCTGGACGTGGACCTTGCGGCGGACGACGGGACCGGTTCCGCGATTCCCCTCGTCGCGGCCAACATGACCGCGGTGACGGGCAAGCGCATGGCCGAGACCATGGCCCGGCGCGGCGGGCTGGCGGTCCTGCCGCAGGACGTGCCGCTCGACGTGATCCGCGACGTCACGGCCTGGATCAAGACCCGCCACCCCGTCCTGGAAACCCCGGTCACTCTGTCGCCGGCCGACACCGTCATTGATGCCCTGCACCTGATGGGCAAGCGCCCGCACGGGGCAGTCATGGTCGTCGATGACTCCGGTGCCGTCACCGGCATCGTCCGTGCCGCCGACTGCGAGGGCCAGGACCGGTTCGCCTCGCTCGCCTCGGTGATGCGCCACCAGCCGCTGGTGCTGGACGCGGCACTGCTGGAAGACGCCCCCGACGGCGGCGGGTCCGGCGGCGGGTCCGGCACCGGGCCCGGGGCCGGGCTGCGCCGCGCCTTCGACGCGATGGACGCCGCCGGGACCGACTTTGCGCCCGTGCAGCGGGACGGCGGCCTGGCCGGCGTCCTGACCCGGAAGGGCGCCCTGCGCTCGACGCTGTACCGGCCCTCGCTGGACCCGGCCGGCCGGCTCAAGGTGGCCGCCGCCGTCGGGATCAACGGCGATGTCGCCGGGCGTGCCGCGGAACTCCTGGCCGCCGGGGTCAACGTGCTGGTCCTCGACACCGCGCACGGCCACCAGCAGAAGATGTTTGATGCCCTGGCCGCGGTGAAGGGCCTCAATCCCGGTGTGCCCGTGGTGGCAGGGAACGTGGTCACGGCGGAGGCGACCCGCGAACTCATCCAGGCCGGCGCGGACATCGTCAAGGTCGGCGTGGGCCCCGGGGCGATGTGCACCACGCGCATGATGACGGCCGTGGGCCGGCCGCAGTTCTCCGCTGTGCTCGAGTGCTCCGCGGCCGCGCGGGCCGCCGGCGGGCGCGTGTGGGCCGACGGAGGAGTCCGCTACCCGCGCGACGTCGCGCTGGCCCTCGCGGCCGGCGCCAGCCAGGTGATGATCGGATCCTGGTTCGCCGGCACGCACGAGAGCCCCGGGGACCTGCAGCAGGACGCCACCGGGCGGCAGTTCAAGGAAAGCTTCGGGATGGCGTCCGCCCGCGCCGTGCAGAACCGCAACCAGCGCGAGGGCGCCTTCGAAAAGGACCGCAAGGCCCTCTTCGAGGAAGGCATTTCCACTTCCCGGATGTTCATCGATCCTGCGCGGCCCGGCGTGGAGGACCTGCTGGACATGATCACGGCCGGGCTCCGCAGCTCGATGAGCTACGCCGGCGCTGCGGATCTTGCGCAGTTCCGGGAACGCGCCGTGGCCGGGATCCAGTCCGCGGCCGGGTATGAGGAAGGCCGTCCGGTCCCGCAGAGCTGGTGAGCCGCGGCGCTGGCGCAGCGGCCGCCGTCGGGCGTCACCTACGGTGTCCGACGGCGGCCGGCTCCCCCCGCTCCTGTAGACTGAAACTCTTATGGACAGTAAATCTAGGTGCCGGCCTGGGGGCTGTCAGGCGGGAACGGAAACCGTTCCCGCGCAGCCCACCCGAAGAGCCGGCAAACCCCGTTCACGCGCCCATCACTCCCCGGCGGCACGCCAGCCAAGTGCCTTTCAGAAATCCGGGACCTTCCAGGAAACAGGGTCGGCCGCGGCTGACCATCCTCCGCCGGGCAGCCCGTCCCGACACCCCGGCAGCCGGCATCCCGGCACCCGACACCCCGGCAGCCGGCATCCCGGTAGCCGGGCGCCGCGCCGCGCCGCCGCCCCGGAAGCAGGCCGCTAGTGGAGTGGCTTCTTCTCGGGGCAGGCCTGCTGCTCATCCTCGGAACCGGCTTCTTCGTTGCCGTTGAATTTTCCCTTGTGGCCCTCGACCAGGCCACCGTCCAGCGGGCCGTGGATGACGGCGATACCGCCGCCGCGCCCCTGCTCAAATGCCTCAAGTCGCTGTCCACGCAGCTCTCCAGCTGCCAGCTGGGCATTACCATCACCACCCTGCTCACCGGTTACGTCATGGAGCCGTCGGTGGGCAAACTGCTCGAAGCCCCGCTGGGCGCCCTGGGACTGCCGGAAGCGGCAGTTTCCTCCGTGTCGCTGGTCATGGCGATGGCCTTTGCGACCCTCCTGTCCATGCTGATCGGCGAGCTGGTTCCGAAGAACATGGCCATTGCGCTGTCGTTCCAGGTCGGCAAAGCCCTGGCCCGGCCGCAGCTGATGTTCACGGCGGTCTTCAAGCCCGCCATTGTGGTGCTCAACGGCTTCTCCAACAAGGTTCTCAACATCTTCGGCCTTGAGGCCAAGGAGGAGATTTCGGGCGCCCGGACACCGGCCGAGCTGGCCTCCCTCGTGCGCCGCTCGGCGGCGATGGGAACCCTCGACGCCGGGACCGCCAACTTCATCGCCCGGACCCTGAAGTTCTCGGGCCGGACAGCGGCGGACGTCATGACGCCCCGCATCCGGGTCGAGACCATCGACGGGGACCAGCCGGTCTCCGACATTGTGGAAGCCGCACGCCGCACCGGTTATTCGCGCTTCCCGGTCATCGGGGAATCCTCGGATGACATCCGCGGCGTGGTGCACATCAAGAAGGCCATCGCCGTACCCTCAGGGCGGCGCGCCAAGCTGGAGGCCGGAGCCATCATGACCGATGTGCTCCGGGTTCCGGAAACCATTCACCTGGACGCCCTGCTGGCCGAACTGCGCGAAGGCAATCTGCAGCTGGCCGTGGTCCTGGATGAGTACGGCGGCACCGCCGGCATCGCCACCCTGGAGGACCTGGTCGAGGAAATCGTCGGGGAAGTGGCCGACGAACACGACAAGGTCCGCCCGGGGCTGCTGCAGAGCGCATCGGGGGACTGGTACTTCCCCGGGCTGCTGCGCCCCGACGAACTCTCCGAACAGATCCCGGGCCTGACCGTGCCCGACGAGTCTGCCTACGAAACGGTGGGAGGCTACGTCATGAGCAAGTTGGGCCGGATCGCGGCGGTGGGGGACACGGTCGACGTCGACGGCGGCACGCTGGCCGTCACGCGCATGGACGGGCGCAGGATTGACCGGATCTGCTTTAAACCGGTCCGGGTGCACCACGAGGAGCACTCCAACGGCCAGGTCGGTGCCGCATGAGCGACTGGGCGGGAATCTTCTGGCTGGTGGTGCTGCTGCTCGGCAACGCCTTCTTCGTTGGTGCCGAATTTGCGGTCATGTCCGCCCGCCGGAGCCAGATCGAGCCGCTCGCCGAGGCGGGATCCAAGCGGGCGCAAACCACCCTGCGGGCCATGGAAAACGTTTCGCTGATGCTCGCCTGCGCGCAGCTCGGGATCACGGTCTGCTCGCTGCTGATCCTGCAGGTGGCCGAACCGGCGATCCACCACCTGATGGCCGTGCCGCTGGAGGCGGTCGGCATCCCGGTGGAGATCGCCGACATTGTGGCCTTCGCCGTCGCCCTGTTGCTGGTCACCTTCCTGCATGTCACCATCGGGGAGATGGTCCCCAAGAACATTTCGGTCTCCGTGGCGGACAAGGCAGCCCTGCTGCTGGCGCCGCCGCTGATGTTCATCGCCCGGCTGGTGAAGCCGGTGATCGTGGCGCTCAACTGGTCCGCGAACCACATCCTGAAGCTGATGCGGATCGAGCCGAAGGATGAAGTCACCTCCTCCTTCACGCTCGAGGAAGTCCAGTCGATCGTGCAGGAATCCACCCGCCACGGGCTCGTGGACGACGACGCCGGACTCATCACCGGCGCACTGGAGTTCTCCGAACACACCGCGGCCGATGTGATGGTCCCGCTCGACAAGCTCGTGATGATGAAATCGAACACCACTCCGGTGGAGTTTGAGAAGGCCGTGAGCCGCACCGGGTTCTCCCGTTTCCCGATGCTCGACGACGACGGGATGCTCTCCGGCTACCTGCACATCAAGGACGTGCTCTCCATCCCCGACGCGGCGTACCACCAGCCGATCGCGGAGAGCCACATCCGGTCGCTGGCGAACCTGGCGATGGACGACGAAATCGAGAAGGCCATGTCCGTCATGCAGCGGACCGGCTCGCATCTGGCCCGCGTGATCGGCCCCGACGGCCTCACCCAGGGCGTCCTGTTCCTGGAGGACGTTATCGAGCAGCTGGTCGGCGAGATCCGGGACGCCACCCAGGCCACCGGCTATCGGAGGCTCGGCCAGGACCAGTAGCCGTCGGTGTAACCCTAAATAGGAATCATTCCTATTTAGGGTTACACTCGGAGCTGTTGCTATTGCTCCTGATTCTCAATAACAGATCCGAGGTTTTCCGTGCACCGTCCCGCTGCCCGCGCCATTGCCGCCGCTCTTGCCGGCGCCACCCTGCTGCTGACGGCCTGCGCCCCGACGTCGGGAGAATCCGCTTCCGGGAATTCCGCCGGTGCCGGCGACGGAGTCGTCGAGGTGGTCGCCTCCACCAGCGTCTACGGGGACATCGTCAGCACCATCGGCGCGGATAAGGTCCGGGTCAACTCCATCATCACGCGCACCAGCCAGGACCCGCACTCGTACGAGGCCACCACGCAGGACAAGCTGGCGGTGTCCAAGGCCGAACTCGTAGTGGAAAACGGCGGCGGGTATGACAGCTTCATCGACAAGCTCGCGGACGACACGGGACTGGACCAGGGCAACGTCCTGAATGCCGTGGAGCTGTCCGGGCTGGCCCCGGAAGAGACCGCCGGCCCGTCCGCCAAAGCCGACGCCGACGGCCACGGCCATGAACCTGCCGGCTTCAACGAGCACGTCTGGTACAGCCTGCCGGCCATGGCCCGGCTGGCTGACGCCGTCGCGGCCAAGCTCGGCGAGCTTGAACCGTCCTCCGCCGAGACTTTCCGCAGCAACGCCGCAGCCTTCAAGGCGTCGCTCGGCGGCCTCGACGCCAAGCTCGCGGGAATCAAGGCGTCCGCCGGTGCGGCGCCCGTCGCCGTGACGGAGCCGGTGCCGCTCTACCTGCTCGAATCCGCCGGCCTGGAAAACCAGACCCCGGATGAGTACACCGCTGCGATCGAAGAAGACACCGACGTTCCGCCCGCCGTGCTGAAGGCAACCACCGACCTGATGGGCTCGGGCAGCATCAGGCTGCTGGCCTACAACCAGCAGACCGAAGGCCCGCAGACGGTCGCCGTCAAGGACGCGGCGGCAGCAGCCGGCGTCCCGGTGGTGAACTTCAGCGAGACCCTGCCGGAGGGCAAGTCCTTCCTGCAGTGGATGACGGACAACGTCGACAATATCGGCAAGGCACTGGCCTAAGATTAGCTGGACAGCGTGAGCCTGCGGCTTGTGCAGAATTCGAGGAAAGCCAAGTTGACACCCGTAGTGAGCCTCCGTGGCGCCTCCCTCGCGTTCGGTAAGCGCACCCTGTGGGAGGGCCTGGATCTGGACATCAACCCGGGTGAATTCTTCGCTGTCCTCGGACCCAACGGCAGCGGAAAAACGACGTTCCTCAAGGTGCTGCTGGGCCTGCAGGAGCTGAGCTCAGGCACGGCCGTGCTCGCGGGGCGGCCCGTGGAGCGGGGTAGCCGGGGGATCGGCTACGTCCCGCAGCAGAAGTCCTTCGACCCTGACACGCCGCTGCGCGCCCGCGACCTCGTCGGGCTCGGCGTCGACGGCCACCGCTGGGGGCTCCGGCTCGGCACGGCGAAAGTGAACCGCAGAATCGATGAGCTCCTCGATCTGGTGGGAGCGGCCGATTACGCACGCGTCCCCGTCGGGCAGCTCTCCGGCGGCGAGCAGCAGCGGTTGCGGGTGGCGCAGGCCCTTGCCACCGATCCCAAGGTGCTGCTCTGCGACGAGCCCCTGCTGTCCCTCGACCTGCAGCACCAGCAGGCCGTGAGTGCTCTGATCAACAAACAATGCCACGACCAGGACAGTGCCGTGGTGTTCGTAACGCACGAGATCAACCCGATCATGGACTACGTGGACCGGGTGCTGTACCTGGCCGGCGGACGGTTCCGGGTAGGCCCGCCGGAAGAGGTTATGACCACGGAAGTCCTGTCCGACCTTTACGGCAGCCACGTCGAAGTGATCAACGCCAACGGACGGCTGATCGTCGTCGGACTGCCGGACGCCACAACGCACCACCACGAGGACGCCCACGCGGTGGCGGGGGAGATGGGCTAGATGGACCTGGACAGCCTGCTCAATTCAATCTTCAACTTCGAAAACTACGGCGAACTGGTCGCGCTGGTGCAGAACTCCCTCTGGGCGGGTGCGGTGCTGGGCCTGCTGGGCGGGCTGATCGGCACCTTCGTGATGAAGCGTGACCTGGCCTTCGCCGTCCATGGAATCTCCGAGCTGTCCTTTGCCGGAGCGGCCTTCGCCCTGCTCATCGGGGCCGACATCGTCCTGGGCTCCCTGGTGGGGTCCGTCCTGGCGGCGCTGCTCCTGGGCCTGCTGGGCGTCCGCGCCCGGGACAAGAACTCGATCATCGGGGTCATCATGCCGTTCGGGCTGGGCCTGGGCATCCTGTTCCTCTCCCTGTACGAGGGGCGCGCCGCCAACAAGTTCGGCCTGCTCACCGGCCAGATCGTGTCCGTCGGAACCGTCCAGCTCCAGGTCCTGGCCATCGCCGCCGTCGTGGTGATGATTGCCCTGGTGGCGATCTGGCGTCCGCTGACCTTCGCCAGCGTCGATCCCGACGTCGCCTCCGCCCGCGGTGTGCCCGTGCGGGCACTTGCCATCGGGTTTATGCTGCTGCTCGGCGTCAGCGTGGCGCTCTCTATCCAGATCGTCGGCGCCCTGCTGGTGCTGGCGCTGCTGATCACTCCCGCGGCGGCGGCCATGCGGGTGACGTCGTCGCCCCGGCTGGTGGTGATGCTCAGCGTGGCGTTCGCCATGACGGCCACCGTCGGCGGCATCCTGCTGGCCCTCGGCGGCCGGATTCCCATCAGCCCGTACGTGACGACGCTGTCCTTCCTGATCTACGTCGTCTGCCGGGTGGTCGGCGGGATCCGTGCCAAGCGCGGCATCAACGGCCGGGTGCTGCGGAGCGCGGCAGTGCCGGCCGCCTGAGCCGACCTGACCTACACACCCTCTCCCAGTGGCAATAGTGCATCACTGCAAGAATGCATTTGTGCAATCTTTGCAGTCGTGCAATTCTTGGATCCATGACTACAGCCGCTCCTCTGCCCCTGCGTCAGCGCAAAAAAGCCGAGACCTGGACCGCCCTCCATGAGGCGGCCGCGTCGCTTGCCCTGCAACACGGCGTGGACCAGACCACAGTGGAGGCCATCGCCTCCAGTGCCGGCGTCTCCCCGCGGACCTTCTTCAACTATTTTCCGGTGAAGGAAGACGCGATCGTGGGGTTGCGTGAACCTGTCCTCGACAAGGAACAACTGTCCCGGATCTCCACCACTGCCGATGATTTGGTCGGGCAGGTGTCGCGGCTGCTGATGACGGTCGCCTGGACGGCGATCGGGGGCACCGACCGCACCCGCCGCCGCCAGCTGATTGCCCGGTACCCCAATCTGGGACGCCGCCACATGGATTACATGGTCAAAGCCGAGAGCCTCGTCTGCCAGGGGATCTCCGGCGTGCTGGCCCGGGACCCGTCCTGGACGGATGGTGCCGAGGGCTTCAGCCTGGAGGAAGCCGCGCGCATGCTGGTCATGATCGCCGGCGTCCCCATCCGCTTCAATCTTTCCTCAGCTGACTACGACCCCGTCGAGGGAATCTCCGAGGAGACCCTCGAACCGTCGTTGACACTGCTCCACCATTTACTAAGGAAACTTTCATGACCAAGCACGCTGTCCCCGCCGCGGGACCGGTTGAAGGAAAGCAGCACATGGTGCTGCTCTTCGTGGGCCTGATGCTCTCGATGCTGCTGGCCGCCCTGAACCAGACCGTGCTCAGCACGGCCCTGCCCACGATCGTGGGCGAACTCCACGGCGTCAGCGACATGCTCTGGGTCATCACCGCCTTCATTCTGGCCTCCACCATCACCATGCCCATCTACGGCAAACTCGGTGACCTGATGGGACGCAAGGCCCTGCTGATGGCTGCCATCATCCTGTTCATGATTGGGTCCGTCATCGGCGGCCTGGCCAACGACATGGGCGTGCTGATCACCGCCCGGGTCGTCCAGGGACTCGGCGGCGGCGGGCTGATGATCCTGTCGCAGGCCGTCATCGCCGACGTCGTACCGCCCCGCGAACGCGGGAAATACATGGGCATGATGGGCGGCGTGTTCGCCATTGCCTCCGTTGCCGGTCCGCTGCTGGGCGGCTGGTTCACCGAGGGGCCCGGCTGGCGGTGGGTGTTCTGGATCAACATCCCCCTGGGACTGCTCGCGCTGGCCGGCGCCGTGTTCTTCCTCAAGCTTCCGAAGCACAGCGGCAAACCGCGGCTGGACCTCGGCGGGATGCTGTTCCTGGCAATCGCCACGACCTGCCTCGTGCTGTTCGCCACCTGGGGCGGCAGCAAGTACGCGTGGAGCGACCCCGTCATCCTCGCGCTGATCGCCGGTACGGTTCTCAGCGCGGTCGCCTTCGTCCTGGTGGAGCGCCGCACGGCCGAGCCGATCATCCCGCTGCACCTGTTCAAGGACCTCAACTTCAATCTTGCGACGGTCGCGGGCCTGCTGATCGGCGTGGCCATGTTCGGCGCCATCGGCTACCTGCCGACTTACCTGCAGATGGCATTCAGCGTCAACGCCACCGAATCCGGGCTGCTGATGATCCCGATGATGGGCGCCCTGCTGGTTGCCTCGGTGGTCTCCGGGCAGATGGTCAGCCGGACCGGCCGCTACAAGTGGATGCCGATTGCGGGCGGCCTGCTGGTCGCCGTCGCCCTCGTGCTGCTCTCCACCCTCCAGCCGGGAGCACCGCTCTGGGAAATCTGCGCCTACCTGGCCGTGATGGGACTGGGCCTGGGGCTGAGCATGCAGATTATGGTGCTCATCGTGCAGAACTCCTTCCCGCTGCGCGAAGTCGGCACCGCAACGGCGTCGAACAACTTCTTCCGGCAGATCGGCGCCACCCTCGGCTCCGCCGTCGTCGGGAGTCTTTTCGCGAGCCGGCTGGCCGAGCTGCTTGCCGAACGTCTTCCGGCCACGGCCGCCGGGGGCGGCGCGCCGGGAGGTTCTAACTCGCTGACTCCGGCGGTGGTCAGCCAGCTGCCCGCGCCGATCAAGGAGGCCATCATTTCCTCCTACAACGACGCACTGACCCCCATCTTCATCTGGATGGTTCCGCTGGCGCTGGTCGCCGCCGTGCTGATGTGCTTCGTCAAGCAAAAGCCGCTGGCAACCGCCATTGAGCACGACGTGCTGTCCGAATCCATTTCGGAGGGCGACATCCTGATCACGGCCGACGACGCCGACGACGCCGACGACGCCGACGACGAGGCCCTTGTTCCGGCCAGCAGGGCCAAGAACTAGCCGGCAGCCCGGGCCGTGCAGTCGGGGCACAGCCCGAAGATCTCGACCGTGTGTTCGACCGAGGTGAAGCCGTGCTCGGTTGCCGTCCGTGCGGCCCAGGCCTCGACCGCGGGTGCCTCGACCTCAACGGCCTTGCCGCAACTGCGGCACAGCAGGTGGTGGTGGTGGCCGGTGACGGCGCAACGACGGTACACGGCCTCGCCGTCGGCGTTCCGGAGGACGTCCGCCAGGCCCTCGTCCGCGAGGGACTGCAGAATCCGGTAGGACGTGGCCAGGGACACCGAGGTGCCGCGGTCCTGCAGGATGCGGTGCAGCTCCTGGGTGCTGACGAAGTCCGTCAGTTCGTCGAGGACGGCGCTGACCGCGAGGCGCTGCTTGGTGACGCGCTGCTCCTTGGCCGCGGCAGGAGCCGGCACCGTGGCCCGGCTGCCGTCGGTTGTGGCGCCGTGGGACATCGTGGAACTCGCTTCGCTGGTGGTCTTGATACGGGGTGGTGGCAAGGTCCCAGATTACCAGCCGGGCGCGTGGACACCGCCGGGGCGGGACCCTAGGCTGGCCGGATGAAGCTGACGAAGTTCACGCATGCCTGTGTCCGGCTCGAGAAGGACGGCAAGGTGCTGGTGTTCGATCCGGGGAACTTCTCCGAGACCGACCAGGCCCTCGCCGGTGCCGACGCCGTGCTGATCACGCACGAACATGCCGACCACATCGACATCGACGCCGTCGCTGGGGCCCTGTCGGCCGGCACGGCCCTGCAGCTGTATGCGCCGGCCGGCGTCGCGGCACAACTGCGCGACAAGGAGCCCGGCGCCGGGCCGCGGATCCATACGGTGGCCCCCGGCGAGGATTTTGAGACGGCCGGGTTCTCCGTCCGGTGCTTTGGCGGGCAGCACGCGCTGATCCATCCGCAGATTCCGGTGGTGGCCAATATCGGCTACTTCGTGGACTCCAATGTCTACCACCCGGGAGATTCGTTCATCGTGCCCGACGGCGCGGACGTCCGGACGCTGCTCGTGCCGATCCACGCGCCCTGGAACAAAGTGGGGGAGGTGGTCGACTTCGTGATCGGAGTTCGTGCCCCCAAAGCCTTCCCGATCCACGACGCGCTGCTCAATGACAACGGGCGCGGCATCGTGGAAGGGCACGTGACCCGGATCGGCGCCAAGTACGGCACCGAATACCGGCATCTCTCCAGCGGGGACAGCGTCGAGGTCTAGGCGTAGTACGTCTAGGAAGACTGGGCCGGCCACGCCCCGGTGGCGAAGAATTCCCGGATGGTCGCTTCATGCGGGTCGGGGTCTAGGCCTTGGGACTGCAGCCACTCCGGGTTGTAGTAGTTCCCGGCGTAGCGGTCTCCGCCGTCGCACATCAGCGACACGACACTGCCGCGGCGGCCCTGGTCGATCATCTCCGCGATGAGCTGCCAGACGCCCCACAGGTTGGTGCCGGTGGATGGTCCGGCGTGCAGGCCGGCGTGCTCGAGCAGATGACGCATCGCGGCCACCGAGGCCGCGTCCGGGACCTGGACCATGTGGTCGATGACCGCCGGGACAAAGCTGGGTTCCAGCCGTGCCCGGCCGATTCCCTCGATCCGGGAGGGCTGGCCCGCCGGGACCGTGGCGGGGATCCGGGACATGGCGGGGACCCTGGCCATGCCGGCGGGGTCCGCCGTATCGGAGGGGTGTCCGCCGTCGGCAGCCTGGCGGCTTTCCAGCCAGCCGGGGTAGAACGCGGAGTTCTCCGGATCCACGACGGCGAGTTCCGTATCGTGGCGGTGGTACCGCAGGTAGCGGCCGATGGTTGCGCTGGTGCCGCCGGTGCCGGCGCCCACCACAATCCAGCGGGGGATCGGGTGCTCCTCCAGGGACAGCTGGTCGAAGATGGACTCGGCGATGTTGTTGTTGCCGCGCCAGTCGGTGGCCCGTTCGGCGTAGGTGAACTGGTCCATGTAGTGCCCGTGTGTGTGCTTTGCTAGTTCCGCGGCAGCCTCGTAGACCTCCGAGGCGTGGTCCACGAGCAGGCAGGAGCCGCCGAACTGCTCGATCAGGGCGATCTTCTCCCGGCTGGTGGTCCGGGCCATCACCGCAATGAACGGCAGCCCCAGCAATTGGGCGAAGTAGGCTTCCGACACCGCCGTGCTGCCGCTGGAGGCCTCAACGATGGTGGTGCCCTCCGAGATCCAGCCGTTGACCAGGCCGAAGAGGAACAGCGAGCGGGCCAGCCGGTGCTTCAGGCTGCCCGTCCGGTGGGTTGATTCGTCCTTGAGGTACAGCTGGACACCCCACTGCGGGGGCAACGGGACTGCGTACAGGTGGGTGTCCGCGGACCGGTTGTTCTCTGCGTTGATTCTGCGGATGGCCTCGGCGGCCCACGCCCTGTCCTGCTGTCGCCCTCTGATCACCGCACAAGCCTACCCGCGGCGGCAGATTCCGATGGATAGAGTTGGCGGATGCAGACCCTCATGGATGTAGCCACCTTGAAGGACCGGCTGGACGCAGCCGACAACACCGGCGGGAGGACCGTGCTGCTGGATGTGCGCTGGGCGCTCGGCGACCCGCATGGCCGGGACCACTACCTCGCTGGACACCTCCCCGGCGCCGTCTTCGTGGACCTCGCCACCGAACTGGCCGGACCCGCAGATCCGGGCCGCGGCCGGCACCCGCTCCCGCCCCTGGAGCAGTTCCAGGCAAGCGTCCGCTCCTGGGGCGTCCGCAGCGGTGACGTCGTGGTGGCCTATGACGACAGCGGCAACCAGGCCGCCGCGCGGCTCTGGTGGATGCTGCGGAGCGCCGGCTTTGCCGACGTTTACCTGCTCGACGGCGGCCTGGCCGCCTGGCGCGGCGCGGGCTTCGGCGTCGAAAGCGGCGAACGCCACTCGGCGCCCGGGGACGTCGTGCTGACGGGCGGTGCCATGCCCGTGATCGACGCCGGGGAGGCAGCCTCCTGGGGACAGCGGGGCCTGCTGCTGGACGCCCGGGCGGGGGAACGGTACCGGGGCGACTTCGAACCGGTGGACCCGCGGGCCGGCCACATTCCCGGAGCCGTGAGCGCCCCCACCACCGGCAACCTCGGTGCCGACGGCAGGTTCCTGTCCCCGGCGGCCTTGCGGGAGCGCTTTACCGGTCTTGGAGTGCGCGCCGACGTCCCCACCGCTGTCTACTGCGGTTCCGGCGTCACGGCGGCCCACGAAATTGCGGCTCTCGAAATCGCCGGATTCCCTGCGGCGCTCTATCCGGGGTCATTCTCGGAATGGTCCAACAATGACTCGAACCCTGTTGTCACCGGGGATGCACCCTACGCCGACGGCACCGCCGCGGACTAAGCGGAAGCCGGCGGCGCTCCACGGTTGCTTGCCAGGCTGCCGGTTGTTCGTTCGGGCTGCCGGTTGATTGTTCAGGCTGCGGGTTGGTTTTGTCTTCGGGTGCGGTGGAGGTCGTTGGCTCGGCGGTGGCGTTGGCGGCGGTGGTCCGGGCTCTTTGCCACGGCCAGGTCCGCCTCCGGCTGGCGGGCCGGGGTTCCCGGCAGGGGCGGGGCGGTGGCTTGGTAGGTGTGGCCGGTGGGGGTGGTGACGTCGAGGGTGTGTCGGGGGCCGGGGCGTGGCCGGGAGGACCAGCCGGGGGTTTCTTTGGTGTGGTTGCAGGCTTCGCAGAGCCCGGCCCCGTTGTCATGGGTGGTGGTGCCGCCACGGTGCCAGGGGATGATGTGGTCGAAGTGGCGGATCGGGGCGTCGCAGTAGGGCGTGCGGCACGTGTCGTCGCGGGCGGTGAGGAAGCGGCGGAGCCCGGCCGGGAAGAGCCGTGCACGGGAATCCATCCCGGTCAGCTCGCCGGTGCCGGGGGCGGTGTAGAGCCGGCGCAGCCAGACGTTCCTGGCCCTGGCCCCGGTGCTGTTCAAGCCGGTGCCGCCGGTGGCGTCCCCGGCAGTGTTTCCGGCGGCGTCCCCGGCGTTGGTGAGGAGGTCCCGGGCCCAGCCGGCGGGGACGATGCCGTAGCCGGGGAGGCGTGCGGGTTCGCTGTCGGCCTGGAAGAGGGTGCGGTCGGTCATGACGAGCTGGATCTCGATCCCGCTGATCCCGCCGGCCTTGCCGGTGGTGCGTTCGACCAGGGTGTCGGCCATGAGCTGCCCGCGGGTCCGGGGGTCCCCGGCGGCCCGGAGGGTGTCGGCGTGCCGGGTGAGGCCGGCATAGACGGCAACCCCGGCGGCGACGGGGAGCAGGGCGGTGAGGTAGCACATGGTGTCCGGGGCCGGGCGGAGGCTGACGTGCCGTTCGGTGCTCGCGTGGCTGGCCCGCTGGGTGACCGAGCGCGGGTCCCGCCGGTACGCCGCGGTGCGGGCCGCGGCGATGATTCCCCGGTCCCCGGCGCCGTCGAAGGTCCCGGTATCGGGGGCGAGTTCGGCGTCGACGGCGGCCCGGTCCTCCGCGGAGAGACACGCGGTTTCCTTCACCAGCAGGGTGGCGCGCCATTCGTTGAGCTGCCCGGTCTCCAGGGCCGCGAGGGTGCGGGGCATTTCGGTGACGAGGGCCTTCGCCAGGCCCAGGAGCCGTCCGCCGCGGGCCGGGGATTCCCGCCGGGCCAGGGCGATCTGCGCGCCGACCCCGGAGCCCAGCTCCCCGGCCGGCACCCCACGGTCCCGCTGTTCGCGGCGCTGGATCAGGTCGAAGGCGACGGACAGCCGGGCCTGACGGGCAGCCAGGGCAGACTTTTGGTCTTCCAGGGACCGGATTTCAGCAATCAAACGCGCACCGTCCGGCTCAGGCACGGCCCCGGACGGCCGGACAGCGGCCAGCGAACGGGCCGCATCCATGACTGTCACCTGTTCTGGCTGAGCCTGTTTTGGCCGAGCCTGTTTTGGATGAGGCTGGTCGGGCCCCTGATTGCCGTCCATGGAACCACGCTATCGGGCACCTCAGACAAAAAGACTCCGGCCGATCCGCCGTAGGCATTCCACGACGTGCCCGCCCGATTGCCACCGCGGGGACGCGGCCTAAGCACGCCCGTGTGGACGCGCTGATTGGATAAGTTCAGTCACCCGGGGGTAGCGTCGAGCCATGACTCCTGGACGCCCCGTACCACCGCCCCTCGCCAAGCCGCTGCCCGATCTCGGCGCGCGGGACGAAGTTGCTGACGGCCCGCGCCTTGCCGCGGCCTACGGTGCGACAGCCAGCGACAGCGGCCTGGTTCCCCTGACGGTGGCCCGCCGCGCGCCGAAGGAAGACGACGTCGAGATCGCCGTCGAATTCTGCGGACTTTGCCATTCGGACGTCCACGCCACCCGGGGCGAATGGGGACACCAGAACTACCCGCTGGTCCCCGGCCACGAAATCGTGGGCAGGGTCAGCCGCGTCGGGTCCGCCGTCGACGACTTCACCCCCGGCGAGCTGGTCGGCGTCGGCTGCCTGGTCGATTCCTGCCGTGATTGCGACAGCTGCCTCGACGGCCTCGAGCAGTACTGCGAAAACGGCATGACCGGGACCTACGGCTCGAAGGACCGCCGCAACGGGGACGCCATCACTCAGGGCGGTTACGCCACCTCCGTCGTGGTGGACCGCCGCTACGTGCTGCACGTCCCGGAGAGCCTCGACCCCGCCGCGGCCGCGCCGCTGCTCTGCGCCGGCGTCACCACCTACTCACCGCTGCGCCACTTCGACGTCGAGGACGGCGACGTCGTCGGCGTCATCGGCCTGGGCGGACTGGGCCACATGGCCGTGAAGCTGGCCAAGGCCATGGGCGCCGAAGTGAAGGTCTTCACGACCTCGGAGTCCAAAATCGCCGCAGCCCGGGAAATCGGCGCGGACGAGGTCATCCTGTCCCGCGACGAGGCCGCGATGGACGCCGCGAACCGGAGCATCGACGTCATCATCGACACCGTCGCCGCGCCCCACGACCTCAACCCGTACTTCCGCACCCTGCGCGTCGACGGGGCACTCTTCCAGCTCGGGCTCCCCTCGGAGGACATGCCCCCGGTGAACCCCGGTGCGCTGATCCGGCGCCGGATCGCGTACGCCGGGTCGCTGATCGGCGGCATTGCCGAGACCCAGGAGATGCTGGACTTCTGCGCCGAGCACGGCGTCACCTCCGATGTTGAAGTGGTCCGTGCCGACCAGCTCAACGAGGCCTATAACCGTATGGTGGCCGGCGACGTGAAGTACCGTTTTGTCTTAGACACCAGTACCCTCGGAACACCCTCGGAAAGGGCAGACGCATGAGCACTCTCTTCACCAGGATCATCAAGGGCGAGATCCCCGGCCGCTTCGTCTGGCGCGAGGACGACGTCGTGGCGTTCCTGACCATGGGCCCCCTCGCCGACGGCCACACACTCGTGGTGCCGACCGAGGAAGTGGACCGCTGGACCGATGCGTCCCCCGAGCTGCTGGCCCGTGTGATGCAGGTCGCCCAGAAGATCGGCGCCGTCCAGGTCGACGTGTTCGACGCGGCGCGCGCCGGACTCATTGTTGCCGGCTACGAGATCAACCACCTGCACGTTCACGTGTGGCCGTCCAACACCATGGCGGACTTCGATTTCGGTTCGGTGGAGCAGAACCCGGATCCCGCGCAGCTGGACGCCAACGCGGAGAAGCTCCGCGACGGCCTCCGGAAAGCCGGACACGCGGCCCACGTTCCGGAGTCGTAATCCGCCGTAGTGACCCCCGCTGGCGCGGGTCTGCCGCCCCTCTCCGGGTGTCAGACCGGCGCCAGCGCCTTGTTAAGCACCGCGCGGATCCGCTTCTCGGAGACGGAATAGGCGGTCCCGAGTTCGACGGCGAAGAGGCTCACCCGGAGCTCCTCGATCATCCAGCGGACCTGGGTTAACTCCGCTCCCGCGCGCCGGCCCGGGAGCAGCGCCGACACGGCGTCGTCGTAGTCGTCCTCCAGGGCCTGGACCGCGGCCATGTTCTGGGCGTCCCGCTGGACGTTGGTCGGGAGTTTCTCGAGCCGCTTCTCGATCGCGGCAAGGTAGCGCGGTAGTTGGCTGAGCTGGCTGTAGCCCGTGCGTGCCACAAAACCGGGGAACACGAGTTGCTCGAGCTGGCTCTTGATGTCGTTGAGGGCGCTGATCAGGGCCAGGCTTGTGGTGCCCTTGAGCGCCTTCTCGATCCGCCGCGTGCTGGCCAGGATGCGCTCCACCACGGCGGTGACGGTGAAGACCGTGTCGATCAGCTCGGCCCGGACCTTCTCGTACAGCGCGTTGAAGGACGCCTCGTCCCACGGCAGTTCCGCCGGGGTGAGCTTGTCGATGGCGGCGAGGGCGCAGTCGGCAATCAGTGCCGTGACGGAACCGTGCGGGTTCTGGCTGAACGTGAGTTTCTCGGTGTTGTTCAGGTGTTCGAGGACATAGCGGTTCGGCGGCGGCACCTTCAGGGCGAGCAGTCGGATGACGCCGCCGCGCATGGCCTGTTCCTGTTCGGAACGCGTCTGGAACAGCCGCAATGCCACGAACTGGCCCTCATCCACGAGCGCAGGATAGCCGGTGACGGTGTGCCCCTTCACCGTGCCCTGGACCTGGCGTTGCAGGGTTCCGAAGGACCAGGAGGTCAGCCCCGCCTGCTCGGCAAAACCGGTTGCGGCCGCTGCCACAGCGGAAGCCGCAGTGCCCGGCGCCGCTCCGGCGGACTGGGTTGCCGTCTTGGCTGCGGTCTTGCCGCTGGACCTCCCGTTGGATGTGCCGACCGAGGCGGGAGCCGTGGTCGCGGGCGTGGCGCCCAGCGACTCGGCGATCGCCCGGCGGGTGGCCGGTGCCAGCCGTTCCTGCAGCACACCGAGGTCCTTGCCCTCGTCGAGGATCTTTCCCTGCGAATCCACGACACGGAAACTGACCCGCAGGTGCGACGGAATGGCCTCCCAGTTCCACGACTTCGGCGGGATGACCTGGCCGCGGAGCCGGCGCAGGACGAGCTCCAGGGAGGCCTCCAGTTCGTCGGTGGCCGGATCGAAGTCCGCCTCCAAGGCCGCGACGGCCTGCCGGGCGACGTCCGGGGCCGGCACGAAGTTCTTGCGCACCTGCTTGGGCAGCGACTTGATCAGGGCCGTGACCAGCTCCACCCGCTGGCCGGGAATCAGCCAGCGGAACGCGGCGTCGTCGAGCTGGTTCAGGAACAGCACGGGCACTTCGGCGGTGACGCCGTCGGACGGGTTGGGCGGCGAGCCGGGGGCCACCGGGTGGAACTCGTAGCTCAGCGGCAGCTCAAAGCCCTTGTGCAGCAGCGTTTTCGGGTAGGCAGAGTCATCCAGGGCATCGGCGTCCTCGCTGATCAGCAGCGCCTGGTCGAAGTCGAGCAGCGCAGGGTCCTGCTGCCGCGCTTCCTTCCACCACTTGTCGAAGTGCCGCTCGGACACGACGTCGCTGCCGATCCGGGCGTCGTAGAACTCGAAGAGTGTCTCGTCGTCCACCAGGATGTCCCGGCGCCGCATCCGCGCCTCGAGCTCCTCGATCTCGAGGAGGAGCGCCCGGTTGCGGTGGAAGAACTTGTGGTGGGTCTGCCAGTCGCCCTCCACCAGGGCGTGCCGGATGAACATTTCCCGGCAGAGCTCCGGATCCACCTTGCCGTAGTTGATCCGGCGGCTCGGAATGATGGGCACGCCGTACAGGGTGACCTTCTCATGGGCCATCACCGAGCCCATCTTCTTGGACCAGTGCGGTTCGCTGTAGCTGCGCTTGACCAGGTCCGGTGCCACCTGTTCCACCCAGAGCGGGTCGAATTTCGCCGCCACGCGGGCCCACAGCCGGCTCGTCTCCACGAGCTCCGCGGCCATAACAAACGTGGGGGACTTCTTGAACAGCGCCGAGCCCGGGAAGATCGCGAAGCGGCTGCCGCGGGCGCCGACGTACTCGCGCTTGCGCTCATCGAGGATGCCCACGTGGCTCAGCAGGCCCGAGAGCAGGCTGATGTGGATGCCTTCATGGTTGCCCACCGGATCGGCCAGGCGCTTGTTGTCCAGGCTGATGCCGAGCGGCCGGGCCAGCTGGCGCAGCTGCGCAAACAGGTCCTGCCATTCGCGCACGCGCAGGTAGTTGATGAACTCGGCGCGGCAGAGCCGGCGGAAGGCCGTGGAGGAGAGCTCCTGCTGCTTCTCCTGGATGTAGTTCCAGAGGTTCAGGAAGCCGGTGAAGTCCGAGTTCTCGTCCCGGAAACGCGCGTGCTTCTCCGCGGCGAGCTGCTGCTTGTCGGTAGGACGCTCGCGCGGGTCCTGGATGGTCAGCGCTGCAGCCAGGATCATGACCTCGCGGACGCAGCCGCGCTTGCCGGACTCGACGATCATCCGGCCGAGCCTGGGGTCCACGGGAAGCTGGGCAAGCTGCTGCCCGACGGCGGTCAGCCCGCCGCCGTTTCTTCCGGCGGCCGGACGCCGGCCGGGGCGTCCGTCGCCGTCGCCGGTGCCGTCGCCCGTCTCCTCCTGCGGACGCGCGGCGCTCAAGGCGCCCAGCTCGCGCAGGAGAGTGACGCCGTCGTTGATGGCCCGGGAGTCCGGCGGCTCCACAAACGGGAAGTTCTCGACATCCTTCGGCCCGCGGGCGACGCCCATTGCGGTCATCTGGAGGATGACGGCGGCGAGGTTGGTGCGCAGGATTTCGGGGTCGGTGAACGGCGGCCGGGACTCGAAGTCCTCCTCCGAGTACAGCCGGATGGCGATGCCGTCGGAGACGCGGCCGCAGCGGCCGGAGCGCTGGTTGGCGGACGCCTGGGAGACCCGCTCGATCGGCAGGCGCTGGACCTTGGTGCGGTGCGAGTACCGCGAGATGCGGGCGGTGCCGGTGTCAATGACGTACTTGATGCCGGGAACCGTCAGGGAGGTCTCGGCGACGTTGGTGGCGAGCACGATCCTGCGTTTGCTGCCGGGGTGGAAGACCTTGTGCTGTTCCTGCAGGCTTAGCCGCGCGAAGAGCGGGAGCACCTCGGTGCCGGCCAGTTTGCGGTTGGACTGGATCCTGGCGTTGAGGGCCTCGGCGGCGTCACGGATTTCGCGTTCGCCGGAGAAGAAGATCAGGATGTCGCCGGGCGCCTCCTGCGCGAGTTCGTCGACGGCGTCGCAGACGGCGTCCAGCGGATCGCGGTCCTCTTCCAGTTCGTCGTCGGAGGCCGCTAGCGCAGCGTCGTCGGTGCCGTCGCCGGCGGCCCCGCCGGCCGGCTGGGACAGCGGGCGGTAGCGGATCTCGACCGGGTACGTGCGCCCGGAGACCTCGATGATGGGCGAGGGCTCCTCCTCGCTGCCGAAGTGCTTGGCGAAGCGCTGCGGATCGATGGTGGCCGAGGTGATGATGATCTTCAGGTCCGGCCGCTGCGGCAGGATCCGTTTGAGGTATCCGAGGATGAAGTCGATGTTGAGGCTGCGTTCGTGCGCCTCGTCGATGATGATGGCGTTGTACCGGCGCAGCAGCTTGTCGCGCCGGATTTCGGCCAGCAGGATGCCGTCGGTCATGAGCTTGACCTTGGTGTTGCGGCCGACCTCCCCGGTGAAGCGGACCTGGAAGCCGACTTCCTGGCCGATGTCGACGCCGAGTTCTTCCGCGATGCGCTCCGCGACCGTGCGGGCGGCCAGCCGGCGCGGCTGCGTGTGGCCGATCAGCCCGTTCTCGCCGAGACCAAGCTCCAGGCACATCTTCGGAATCTGGGTCGTCTTACCGGAACCGGTCTCGCCGGCGATGATGGTCACTTGGTTGGCCGCAATGGCGGCCATCAGGTCCTCGCGGCGCTCGGAGACCGGCAGCTCGGCGGGGTAGGAGATATGCAGTGTCATGGCTGCACACAGTCTACTGGGAACTGTCCGCACGGCGGTTCCGGGACAGAGAGGTGCCCGGTCCCTGTCGGGGCCGGGCAACGGGTGGGGGGAGACGGTTGGGGCGGTAGTGGACGGGATGGTGGACGGGATGCGGTGTGATCGGGACTCGGCCGGGGCTCAGAAGATCCGGAAGGTGTAGTTGGTGCTGGGCAGGTCCAGCGCGGTCCAGTAGTCTTCCGAGCGGACCGGCGGGTTGTGGCCGAGCCCGTCCTTGCGGAGGGCTGCGACGGTGGCGGCGAGGCCGACGACGATGAGGACAATGAGGGCGATTCCGATGAGTTCCATACCTCCATGGTTCTCCGGTCGGGGAGGCAACAACAGTGGCAGAAATGCCCAAAAAGCTATAATTTCTGCCACTGTTCTGCCAGAATGGATTCATGATCAAATCAGTGGCGATGATCGTGGTTCCCAACTTCTCGATCTTCGAGTTCGGGACCGCGTTTGAGGTCTTTGGGGTGGACCGGTCGAACCGGGGGACCGGTGTGCCGGCCTTCGATTTCCGGGTCTGCACCCCCGTCCCGGGCGAGGTCCCGATGAAGTCCGGGCTGTCCCTGCACGTGGGTCTCGGGCTCGACGCCGCGACGGATGCGGACCTGGTCATCATGACCCCCTACGGCCGGGACGAGGACCTTCCGGAATCCGTCCTTGATACTCTGCGCGCCGCGCACGCCCGCGGGGCCTGGGTCATGTCCATTTGTTCGGGAGCCTTCGCCCTGGCCCGGGCCGGGCTGCTGGACGGCCGCCGCTGCACGACGCACTGGCACTATTCCCAGGAGCTCGCCAGCCGCTACCCCGCGGCGCGGGTGGATGAAAACGTCCTGTACGTCGAGGACGGCCGGATCATTACCAGTGCGGGCACCGCCGCGGGCATCGACGCCTGCCTGCACCTGGTCCGGCTGGAGTTCGGCGCAAACGTGGCGGCGGCCATCGCCCGGGACATGGTGGTTCCGCCGCACCGCGACGGCGGCCAGGCCCAGTTCATCGACCGGCCGATCCCGGCCTGCGGCTCCGAGCCCATGGAGGAACTGCTGCAGTGGATGGTGCGGCATCTGGGGGAGGACCATTCGGTCAACGAGCTCGCCGCGCGCGTCCACATGTCGCCCCGGACCTTCGCCCGGCGCTTCCGCTCCGAGACGGGTGCGACCCCGGCGGCCTGGCTCAACTCACAGCGGGTGCTGCGGGCCCAGGAACTGCTCGAGACCACTGACCTGAACATCGACGAGATCGCCCGCGTATCCGGCTTCGGCCACTCGGTGCTGTTGCGGCACCACTTCGCCAAGGTGCTGGACACCAGCCCGCAGTCGTACCGCCGCACCTTCCGCGGACACCTCGCCGCGGCAGTCTAGATACTCCCATCAGCACGGCGTACTCCCATCAGGCACGGCCAGATACCGGCGCGGCCGGTCCGGGGGCGTCAGCGCCGGGGTCCCTGCGGCCCGTCCGACGCCGGGGGCGGCTCGGCCGCCGCTTTGGCCGTTTCGACGAGGTCCCGCCAGGGGCCGGTGACGGACTGTTCGGGCAGGGTGGCGCGGTGCTGTCCGGCCCGGATGTTGTACAGGAACCGGTCCGGCTGGCCGGCGGCGGCACTCCGGCCCGACTTGGGGACGGCGTCCCACGGGCAGGCCTCGATGAGGGGCTGCCAGAGGTCCGTGTCCTCCGGCGGTGTGGGCTGCACGGTCCACGTCCGCTTCATGCCGGCCAGTCCGCCGCTGCGCTGCACAGTGATTTTCATCGGTCTCGGATCGTCGGGAGACGGCAACATTCATGGGTTTCGGAGCGCCATGAGCTTGGTTATCGTCTGGCTCCAGGGAACTTTACCTTCACAGTTTCCCACGCGGACCGCACGGCGTCATGCTCCGTGGAATCCGCCCCGAACAGCTCCTTGGCGGAGGCCGCTGTGGCCTTGGCGAACGCCCCGAACGTGGCGGTCGGGGCGAGCGTGCCACCGGTCAGGGTTTCATACCAGATCCGGCCCGGTGCGTCCCACGCGTTGCCGCCCAGCGCCGTGGCCACCAGGCAGAACGCCCGGTTGGGGATCCCGGAGTTGATGTGCACCCCGCCGTTGTCAGCGCTGGTGTGCACATAGCCGTCCATGGAGTCCGGCTGCGGGTCCTTGCCGAGCACGTCGTCGTCGTACGCGGTCCCCGGCGCCTTCAGGGAACGCAAAGCGGTCCCCTGGACCTTTTCCGTGAAGAGGCCCTCGCCGATCAGCCAACTAGCCTCCGCCGTCGACTGCTGCCGGAGGTGCTGCTCAACAAGCGCCCCAAAGACGTCGGACATCGATTCGTTCAGCGCGCCGGCCTGGTTGCGGTAGACCAGCCCCGCGGAGTACTGGGTGACGCCGTGGGCGAGTTCGTGGCCGATCACGCTCAAGGATTTCGTGAACCGCTGGAACACCTGGCCGTCGCCGTCGCCGAACACCATTTGCCGCCCGTCCCAGAACGCGTTGTCGTACAGGCGGCCGTAGTGGACGGTGGCCTCGAGGTGGAGGCCGTTGCCGTCGATCGAGTTCCGGCCGAAGGCTTCGGCGTAGAGGCGGTGGGTGTGTCCCAGCCCGTCATAGGCCTCGTCGGCGGCGGGATCGCCGGTGGGAGGTTCCCCTTCTTTGCGGACCACGCTGCCGGGGAGCTGCTCGGCGAACTTGGCGTCGAAGACCGTCCGTTCCGGCGGGGCCGGCTGGGGTTCCCGCAGTCCCGGATGGCTGCCGGGCCCGGGCACGGCGCGGGAGGCCTGGAAGCTCGGGACGTGGTGCAGCGCTTCCTTTGCCGCGCGGGCGGCGGCGGAGAGCTCGGGTTCGCGCTGGGCCGCCAGGCGGCGGAGCATGTACGGAGGAATGATGGAACAGTGCATGTGAGACCCCTTAGTGCTTCGGCGGGATCCCGTGGTGGTGCGGCAGCCGGCACCCAGTCCAGCCACCCGGCCGCCGGAACCCCGCTGCCGATGCAGACAGCCTACGAGCGGGCACCCACAATTGGCAGGGTGGCGCGCCTGGTTCGCTGTTCCGCACCCGGTCCGTGCCGCACCCGGCCTGTTCCGCAGGTCGCACCGGGACGTAAAATCACGCATGGAAAAGTTAAGGTATTCGGTGACGATCAACGCCCCCGTGCAGGACGTCTGGACCACGATGCTGAACGATGACACGTACCGGGAGTGGACCAGCGTGTTCAACAGTGATTCCTACTATGAGGGGGACTGGAGCCAGGGCAGCGAAATCCGTTTCCTCGGGCCCGATGGCGACGGCTCGCTGGCGGGGATGATCGCCACGGTCGAGGAGAACAGGCCGAACGAGCTCATTTCCCTGCGCTACATCGGGCAGGTGGTCAATGGCGAGGATGACACCACCAGCGAGGCCGCGAAAGCTTTTATGGGAGCCCATGAGAAGTACGCGTTCAGGGTTGCCGGCGGGGTGACGACAGTGGACGTGGAGCTCGACAGTGAGGACGAGTTCGTCGCCATGTTCGACGAGGCCTGGCCGCTGGCGCTGGACAAGCTCAAGGACATCGTGGAGGCCCGGAGCTGAGCCGGCCGGAATCTCCCGCCTGGCTTCTCAAGGGGCGCGCGGGTCAAGGACGAACTGCTGGACCATGGTCCACAAATTCGTGGTGGTCCAGTAGATCAGGACACCGATGGGGAAGACGATGCCACCAATGCCGAAAACAATCGGCAGGGCGTAGAGCACCGCTTTCTGCTGCCGCATGAAGGGGTCCGCCGGGGACTCGGCGGGCACCGTCCCGGCCATGATGTGCTTCTGCGTGATGAACTGCGCCGCCGTCATGGCCAGAATCATCCCGACCGAGAGGATCCACACCGCGACCACGTTGCCGCCCCCGGGCGTGCCGTGAAGCATGGAGGCGGACAGCGGGGCACCGAAGATGCTCGACTCGTCGAACTGCACCACTTGCTCGGGGCTCATGGCGCCGATGCCCTTGCCGCTGATGGCCGCCGTCGTAATACCGGACAACACGGTGAAGAGGGCAAAGAAGAACGGCACCTGGATCAGCAGCGGAAGGCACGCCGACAGCGGGTTGGTGCCGTGCTGCTTGTAGAGGGCCATCTGCTCCTGCACCATGGCCTGGCGGGAGAGCGGGTCCGTCCTGCCCTTGTACTTCTCCTGCAGTTTCCTCAGCTCCGGCTGCAGCCGCCGCATGCGGCGCTGGGCCTTGACCTGCCGCAGCGCAACCGGAATCAGGGCGGCCCGGATGACCAGCACGAGGCCGATGATGGACAGCGTCCACGTCCAGCCGCTGGCAGCGGGCATGCCGAGGGCGCTCAGGCCGTCATGGAGTCCCACCATGATGGCGGACACCAGCCACTGGAACGGATACAGCAGCGCTGCGCCAACGTCCACCCGATGCCCCGTTCGTTGAGCCGCAGCAACGCGGCGTCTGACCTTGCGTTCTGTCAGCCAACACGAAAGGGCGCCCAGAAGCCAGCGGATTCCCGGGCCCGGTCAGCGCGCCGGAGACAACCCCTGGCGCCGTCGGTGAAAGACAGCCCCGGCGATGAGGATCGGAGCCAGCGCGAACCAGCCTGCTGCCAGGTGTAGGTGGTTCGCCGATTCAGCGGTCCTGGCGTCCGGGTCCGGAAATTTGATAGGGAGTTTTCGGGCGCACAGCAATTACCCCCAAGTGGTTACTGAACGGAATGCCGCCCTGTTCTGCGGCTCAAGGCGGCGGATGCGGCCTGAATGGTCTCAGAGCCCCCGGCACTATATCCATTGACTAGATAAAAACTGCTTGGGTTTCAAGGTTTCACTCGTGCGGTCTAACGGAGAGCACCACGAGGTGAGGTTCGGTCCCGTCGCGGTCGGTCACGTTCATGATGTAGTCGTACTGGCCATCAGACCCCGAGGAGCTGCAGGCATTCGTGGGCCCAATATCGTTGGACCGCCGCTGGCACGTGCCTTCAGTTGTCATCCGGACAAAAAAGAAAGCGGCCGCGGCGAGGACCAGAACGGCAGCGATGATGACACCGGTTTTGCGCTTCACTGTGTTCCCTCAGGCCATCAGTGCAGGCACCAGCCCCCGGGGTGTCCCCGGACGGTGCTGAATGCATCGTATCGCTATGCGGCCGCTTTTGTGGGCGGAAGTGTCGCAGCCTGCAAGTAGCATCTGCCACGACCGGCGGTCATTGTCGCCGGCGGCGGAAAGGGTCTGACATGAGGAGTGCATTAAGCTGGGGGACTCCTTGAAGATCGTGGCCAAGGTCGACGGTTGAGCTGATATGTATGAACGGGGGTGATGGAGATGAGGGGTGGCAGGGCGCGCACCGCAGTGGCCGTCGTGGCCCTCGTCCTGACCCTGGCCTCCTGTGCCCGGACAAGCATCGAGGAGATGGGCCGGAACGCCATCCGGGACCAGTCCAACGAGGCCATGGCGACCTTCACGCACATCACAGCGGCCGTTGACCCTGGGGAGCGCAGTGAGCTCACGAGACGGCTCACCGGGAGCCTTACCAACATCTACTCCCTGACATGGACGGCCGACGGGGTCCTCGTCGCCGATCTTTACCTCCGGAACCACCTGACCACCAGCGGAGGTTTCTGGGCCGAGCACCGGACAGTCAGTGCCTGCGTCCGGTACACCTTCATTAATGGAAACCGGGACATGCGCTCTATCAACTGCCCGTCCACTGGCCCGCAGTCCGTGCACACCGACGAGCGCGTCACGGTCCCCTGAACCAGCCCTAAGCCAGGCGAGGAACCCGCCAGCTTCTAAGGCGAGGGCAACCCCGGGCCGCCGCCGTTACGCCGCCGGACAAGACGAACAGTCCAAAGGACCAGGAACGTCACGACCACGACAACGATGGCGACCAGCACTAGCATCGCCAGGAACACCATCACGTGCCAGCCTTCAAGCCTCATCGGTTCCCCATTCCCGCTCGGATGATTTGAACCGACCTTACCGGCCGGTTAGTACTGCACGAAGCCGCGCTGGACGGCCTCAAGGTCAACGGCCAGGGCGGACATTCCTGACGTCGGCGGCTCAATCTCGCCGTTGCTGTTGCCGAGGCTGTCGCCGAACCACTTGTGCCAGACCGTGGCGACGACCTCCGGTGTGATGGACGTGCCGGCTGTAATCAGCGCAGCGAAGTCCTCCATCTCCGGGTCGTATTCGGTCTCCGGCGCCCCGTGGGGCAGAACGCCGAGCAGGTCGTGGGCATTCAGCCGCTCGGTAATAGCGGCGCGCAATCGGGCGTACTCAGGCGTGGTGGTCTCCATTGGCGTCATTCTATGAGCATTCGAGAAGCGGTGCTCGATGGTGCACGCTCCCGTCTCTCACCCATTCCTGCTGTGTACGCTTCGAGAACGACCTTTGGGGGATTTCATGACGAACTATTTGAACCTGAGCAAAGCCCAAGCCGCCGCGGCCCTGCAGGAGTATCTCGACGAACGCGGCCCGGCCCTGGAGCGGCTCCGGGAACGCCTGGCGGACGACGGACAGGACCCGGCTGTCTTCCTCGACGGGACCCCCGAGAGTCTCGTTCCGCTGTGGCGCTGGATGCTGTCCCGATTCACCAGTCTGGACGACCCCGGCGCTACCGACCCGGCCTCCGTGCCGCGGGAGAGATGGCCGTCCTGGGAGCGGTATACAGCAGAGAAGGAGCGGACCCTCTCCTTGGAGTCCCTGACACTCCTGGACGGACTAGTGTCCTACCTCGCGGAAGTCGTCCGGGACCGTGTGCCGTCGGCGCGCTGGGACGTCGCGCGCCACAGCCACGAGCGCTACGCCTACAACAACCACCCGGTCTTGGTCAGCGGCAAAGGTGAGGACCACAACTTCCTGCCCGGGCTCCCCGTGGTAAGCGCGCGCGCGGCCCTCCGCAGTTCTCTGGAGTCGCCGGACGACGCGATGGCAGCGTACGCACGACGACTTATCGACCGTCTAAAAGACGTCGACGGCGGCACCGCCGAGACTGTGGAGCCGGAGCCGCCGTTCGAGGTCGAGGAAGTCCGCGACGAGCCCGGCGGGTATGACTTCGAGATCGGCCTGAGCGACGAGATCGCCCACGTCTACTCGCTCAAGGTCGACTGGCTGGTCCGCAGGCTGTCCAGCAAGGCCGGCATCCTCGAGGCCTACCGGGAGGACCGGGAAATTATCCTGGTGAGGGCACCGTCGTGGAGCGCCGGCCAGCTCGAGTCGTGGCTGGCTCCGAGGCTCCGGACAGGGTGGATCTCCGCGGTCATGCGGAAGATACGGCAGGAATGAAGGCCGGCGGCGGCAAACCGAAGAGAGCCTCACAGACTCCCGAGGGCCTGGGAAGATCTAGGGGCCTGCAAGAATAGGCCCATGCCCCTGCGCGACTATCCAATCCGGCGTCTGACAGAGGATCCGAGCAATGTCCTGGACCGTGGGCAGTGGCCAGCATCCCTGGCTCCCGTCGCCCAGGTCCTCGACCAGGGACTCGATCTGACTCCCGCCACGATCCTGGTCGGCGAAAACGGGTCCGGTAAATCCACGCTGGTGGAGGCAATCGCCTTGGCGTACGGCTTGTCAGCGGAAGGGGGATCAACTGGAGCTCGGCACACCACCAGGTCCACGGAATCTAAGCTTTCCTATCACCTCCACCTGGTCCGGAACGCCGGTACCACCAGGCGTGGCTACTTTCTGCGCGCCGAAACCATGCACGGTTTTTTCACCTACCTCGAGGAAAACCCGAGCAGGACAGGGGACATCCCCTTCCATGACATGTCTCATGGCGAGTCTTTCTTGGAGCTGGCCGTGGACCGCTTTCGGGGGGACGGATTGTGGGTGCTCGACGAACCAGAATCCGCATTGTCCTTCCAAGGATGCCTGACCCTCCTCACGGTCTTGAAGGACCTGTTAGCCGCCGGCCACTCGCAGGTCATCATGTCTACGCACTCGCCTGTACTGGCAGCACTTCCCGGGGCGGAGATTCTGGAAGCCGGGCCCTGGGGTCTACGTCCCCGGGCGTGGGAGGACCTGGATATGGTCACGAACATGCGGTCGTTTCTCGAATCACCGGAGCGCTACCTCCGCCACCTCTAATGCCGAGGTCTCGCGAATTGCGGATCAGGAAGCGAACCCGAAAGAGCGCATGGCCAGATCTTCATGAGCAAGGCGGTCAGGAGTCCGTTTCATCTTCGCGGAGCAGTAAGGTGGTTGCCGTCCCCGACGGGGCGTCGATGGCGGCTGAGGCGGACAAGCGAAAACCCCGCCACTTCCATGAAGTGACGGGGTTTTTTCTGTGCCCTCGATTGGAATCGAACCAACGACCTTCTGCTCCGGAGGCAGACGCTCTATCCCCTGAGCTACGAGGGCAGTCAGGGTTCCTGCCGTTACCGGCGGGACGTCCTAGAGCTTAGCAGGAAGGTGGGCTCGAAGGGAAAATCGGGCGCTTAGTAGCCAGCAAAGGAGTCCACATGGATCCTCCGCGCCCCGGCCCGGCGGGCGGCCGCGCGGAGGGAGCGGACACTCGCCGGCGAGCCCGAGACATAGACAATGCGGCCCGCGATATCCGGGACGAGGTCCTTCAGCGTGGCGCCGTCGATCCGGACGGCGCCCGCATCCTGCATGAACGCCGGCGGCGCGGTACCGTCGGCAAGCCGGGCGATGACCCGGGCCCCGGTGCGTTCGAGTTCCGCGGCGTAGGCGAGTTCGGCGGCCGTCCTGGCCAGGTACAGCAGGACCACATCCCGGTCCCCGGCGGAGCCCCCCGACAGCTGGGCCAGATAGGGGGTGATGCCGATGCCGGCCGCTATCAGCAGCACCGGCGCCTCCGGACTCCGGGGCAGGACAAAGTCGCCGCCCACGGTGGTGGCCGTCAGCTCGTCACCGGGCTCCAGGGCCAGGAGCGACCGCTTCGCCGTGGACCGCGGTTCGGCCGTTCCCACGCCGATGGTCAGTTCCGGGGAGTCCGGGGGACTGGTAAGGCTGAACACCCGCCGCCGGCCCTTGTGGTCGGCCTTGCCTTCCGGCAGGTTCAGCTCGATGTACTGTCCCGGGGTGAAGCGGAGCGGCCGCTCGGGCTGGAAGCTGAACTCCGTCGTCGTCGGGGTCAGCGGGCGCGAGCCCCGAAAGCGCAGCAGGATGCGGCCGCGCTGGCCGGCGGCGAAGGCGAGCGCGTTCCCCACGAGCAGCGCCAGCTCGGGGGAATTGGCCACGAAACCCAAATTGTAGGGAATCGCAAACAGCAGTCCGACGACGGCGGCCAGCGCCAGCTGCTGCCAGCGGCGCGGCGGCAGGGTGAGCGGCTCGGTCAGCATGAAGCCGACGAAGAACAGGACCGGGCGCTGGGCGATGGACTGCCACAGCGCTTCGCCCGCTCCCATGCCGGCACGCAGCAGTTCCACGGACACGATCGACACCGCCACCACGATGAACACAGACGCCATCAGCAGCTTGCGGACCCGGTAGAGCACCAGCAGGACCCCCGGCAGCACCAGCCAGAGCATCGCGGGCGTGGCGGCCCACCAGGTGGCGATATTGAGTCCGGTCAGCCCGGTGATGAACGCGCCGGCCGCCGCCGGATTGAAAATGTGGCGGCCGCGCCAGGCCAGGGCGTACTTGGACGCCGACGCGAGCACACAGGCGAGGGCAACGCCGGCCAGGTCCAGGTACTGCAGGCCCGCCGAGAACTGCGTCGGCCAGAAGAGAAAGTACAGCAGCAGGCCCGTGATCAGGGACGACTCGGAGTGCGGGCGCACGCGGAACACCGCCGCGATCACCCGGTTGGAGGCATACGTCAGGCCGAGGCAGAGCGCCAGGTGCGCGATCATCTCCGGCAGCCCGAAGGTGAGCCAGCCGAGCACGTCGAGCAGCAGGCTGTAGACGGCGAGCACGGCGAGGACCCAGAGGACCAGCCGGTACATCGTGAACCTGCCCAGGGCCGTGTCCAGCCGCGAACCCATGGGCGTGGAGATGGTGGCGGTCATGTAAACAACACCCCTTCAAAATCGGCCGAATACTCCGCGTGGCCGTCCGAGTGGACGGTCAGCCAGGAACAGTCGAATTCCTCCCGCAGGCGGGGCCCCTCGACGAAGAACAGCGCGGTTGCCAGCGCGTCGGCCACCATGCCGCTCGCCGCCATCGCCCAGCTGGCGACGACGGTGCGCACCGGGGCGCCGGTGGTGCCTTCTAGCACGTGGTGCAGCCCGTCGCCCCAGGCGCGCCGGTTGGCAGCGGAGGCGCAGAGCGCCCCGGCCCCGAGGCTGACGATGCCGATGGCCCGGGCCGGATCATAGGGATGCTCCAGGCCCACCTTTACCGGCAAGGATCCCGCGTTGACCAGGTCACCGCTCGCGTCGATGAAGTGCTCGCTGATGCCACCGTCGCGCAGTTCGGCGGACAGCAGATCTGCCAGCTGGCCCTTACCGGCCGCGCCGACGTCGATCACCACCGGGGCGCAGGTGGTCAGGACGGTGCCCTGCCAGTCGAGCACCCCGTCCCAGGGCGGGGCGGGCAGCGGAGGGCCGCTCGGGCGGAGGGAGTAACCGGCGTCATAGCCGAGGTGTTCGAGGCTGCCGCCGATCAGCGGGGTCATGGCCCCGCCGGTAAGCCGGTACAGGGTTGCGTAGAGCGGCCCCAGGGCGGCTGCCCCGGCCGGCAGCGTGTAGCGGCCCGGCTGCCGCGCGGCGGCCGCGATCAGGGAGTCCGGCCGGAAGCGGGACCACGCGGCGTCGTAGTCCGCGACCGCATCCAGTAGCCGGCGGCGGAGCGCGCCGGAGAGCGGGGACGGTGTTGAGATGTCCCAGCGGGTACCGATCCCGTCGAAACTGAAATCCGCCCAGCCCGGATGCGGCACGTTTCCTCCTGCTGGCTACTGGCTGGTCATGACGCGGTGTCTACGACTGGCTGTTTACGACGTGGCCTCGGACTTGATCTTGTCCACGGCCTGGTTGAAGCCGCCGCTGGTCAGCGATGAACCGGCCACCTTGGAGACCTTGATCTCGTCGAGGCTCTTGCCGACGATCTGGGACTGGATGCCGCCGGCGAATTCGCCCTGGAACTTCCTGGTGTTGGGGTTGGACGGATGCTGGGTGATCTGGACGTCGGACACGGCGCCGCCGGCCAGGGTCAGGGTCACGCCCACGGTCTCGGTGCCGTTCGGCGAGACGTAGTTGCCGTCGGCGCTGTAGGTGCCGTCCTTGTAGCTGGCGCTGCCCGCGGCGGCTGACGGCGCGGCGCTGCTTGCCGGGGTGCCGGTGGCCTGCCCCGGCGCGCAGCCGGCCGCGGACCCGGCCAGGGACAGTCCGGCAATGCCGACGAAAACGCTTTTGCGGAGAGAGGTGTTCATGCGGCTGCTCATTTCTCTGGCGACGGTCGGAAGGGGGAATGGCGGGAAGCTGTGACCCGCACGCGGAGGCCCGCAGCGGATACTCCCATGACAACGTATGAATCAGCGTAGTGGTTCACCCTGTGAACCAGCCTCAATTCCGCCACACTGCAGGCCACCGGTAGGCTGGAACCGTGACCCCAGAAGAACTCTCCCTCGCCATATCCGCCTGCCTGAAGGACGCCGTCGCCGCCGGTGAAATCTCCCTCCCCGCATCCGATGTCCCGGATGAGGTGCGCGTTGAGCGACCGAAGAACCGGGACCACGGCGACTGGGCCACCAACATCGCCCTGCAGCTGGCCAAAACGGCGGGCACCAACCCGCGGGAGTTCGCCTCGGTCCTGAGCGCCCGGCTGCAGTCCATCGACGGGGTCTCCGCCGTCGACATCGCCGGCCCGGGGTTCCTGAACATCACCGTCGACGCTGCCGCCGCCGGTGCCCTGGCCAAGGCCATCGTCGAGGCGGGGCCGGAGTACGGCACGAACACCGCGCTCGCGGGCCACAGGGTCAACATGGAGTTCGTCTCCGCCAACCCCACCGGCCCGCTGCACATCGGCCACACCCGCTGGGCGGCCCTGGGCGACGCGATTGCCCGCGTGCTCCGGGCCTCCGGCGCCGATGTCACGGCCGAGTACTACATCAATGACGCCGGGTCGCAGATGAACGTCTTCGCCCACTCGGTACTGTCCCGGCTGCACGGCCGCGGGGTCCCGGAGGGCGGCTACCCCGGCGAGTACATCGCGGATCTTGGCCACGAGGTGCTGACCCAGCACCCGGACATCCGCGAGCTGACCGACGTCGCCGCGCTTCCGGTGATCCGCGGCGCGGCCTACAAGGCCCAGCTGCACGACATCAAGCGCACCCTGGCCGAGTTCGGCGTCGCCTTCGATGTCTACTTCTCCGAACAGGAACTCCACGACGGCGGGGCGATCGAGGACGCCGTCGCGCGGCTCCGGGAACAGGGCCACGTCTACGACGACGGCGGCGCGGTCTGGCTGCGCACCACGGACTTCGGTGATGACAAGGACCGCGTGATGATCCGCGCGAACGGCGAGCCGACGTACTTCGCCGCCGACGCCGCCTACTACCTGTCCAAAAAGGACCGCGGCTACACCGAGAAAATCTACCTGCTCGGCGCGGACCACCACGGCTACATCAACCGGCTCAAGGCCATCGCGGCCGCCGCCGGTGACGACCCCGAGGTCAACATCGAGGTCCTGATCGGCCAGCTGGTCTCCGTCAACGGCGCCAAGCTCTCCAAGCGTGCCGGAAACATCATCGAGCTCAAGGACCTCATCTCCTGGCTGGGCAAGGACGCCGTCCGCTACTCGCTGGCCCGCTTCCCGGCCGATTCGCCGCTGACCCTGGACCCGGAACTGCTGAAGAAGCACAGCAACGAGAACCCGGTGTTCTACGTCCAGTACGCCCACGCCCGGTCCCGCGGGACCGCCCGCAACGCCGTTGCCGCCGGGGTAGAGCGCCGTGTGGACGGCAAAGACTGCTTCGAGGCCTCCCTCCTGGAGCACGCGACCGAGAACGAGCTGCTCTCCTACCTCGGCAGCTACCCCTCGATCGTGGCCAAGGCCGCCGAACTGCGCGAGCCGCACCGCGTGGCCCGCCACCTCGAGGTCATCGCCGGCGCCTACCACCGCTGGTACGACGCCTGCCGTGTCGCCCCGCTGGGCGACGAGCCGATCACCGATCTCAACCGCACCCGGCTGTGGCTCAACGACGCCACGAGCCAGGTGCTGGCCAACGGACTGGAACTGCTGGGCGTCTCGGCGCCGGAACGGATGTAACTGCCATGACCACGAACCCGTCCACCACCGCCGGCGCCGCCTCCCCGCTCGCCCCGGAATGGCTGCAGGTCCCCGCCGACCTCAATGCCCTGCACGAGCCGCTGTGGGCCGGCGGCGTCACCCGGAACGACGCCGGCGAACTCGCCATTGACGGCATCACCGTCAGTGAGCTCCAGCGCCAGTTCGGCACACCCCTGTTTGTGATGAGCGAGAACGACTTCCGGGCCCGGGCCCGTGCCTTTTCCGACGCCTTTAACGACGCCTTCGCCGACATCTGCGGGGGAGTGGACGTCTACTACGCCGGAAAATCCTTCCTGTGCACGGCAGTGGTCCGCTGGGTGGAGGAAGAGGGGCTGCGGCTGGACACGGCCTCCGGCGGCGAACTCGCCGTCGCCGCCCGCGCCGGGATCCCCGGCCCCGACGTCGCGCTGCACGGCAACAACAAGTCCGACGGCGAGATCCACCGCGCGCTGGACCTGAAACTGGGGCGGATCGTGGTGGACAGCCTCGCCGAACTCGAGCGCGTCGCCAAGATCGCCGACGCCCGCGGTGAAACCGCGAAGGTCATGTTGCGGTTGACCCCGGGCGTGCACGCCCACACCCACGAATTCATCGCCACGGCCCACGAGGACCAGAAGTTCGGCCTCTCCATGGCCGGGGACTCCACCGAGCAGGCCGGGCTGTCCGCAGCCGAGGAAGCCGTCGCCGCGGCGACGGGCTACCCCGGCATCGAACTGCTGGGCCTGCACTGCCACATCGGTTCGCAGATCTTCGAGCCGGACGGCTTCGCCCTGGCCGCGGAGAAGCTGCTGGACTTCCTCGCCGCGATGCAGACCAAGTACTCGATCGTGCTCCCCGAACTGGACCTCGGCGGCGGCTACGGCATTGCCTACACGCCCGTGGACACCCCGCGCCCGGCCGCCGAAATCGCCCAGGCGATGGCCGCCGTCGTCCGCTCCAAATGCGCCGAGCTGGGGATTTCCGCCCCGCGGATTTCGATCGAACCAGGCCGTGCGATCGTCGGCAGCACCACCTTCACGCTCTACGAGGTGGGCACGCTGAAGACCGTCCGGGTCGATACCCCGGCAACCGGCAAACCCGGTGAACCCGGCGACAGCGTTACGTACCCGCGCCGGTATGTGTCGGTGGACGGCGGCATGAGCGATAACCCGCGCCCGGTGCTCTACGACGCGGATTACTCCGCAATTCTGGCCTCCCGAACGTCGGACGCGGCCCCGCAGCTGTCCCGCGTAGTGGGCAAACATTGCGAGAGCGGCGACATAGTTGTTAGAGATGTATATCTGCCCGAGGACGTGGCAGCCGGTGATCTGCTCGCTGTACCGGGTACCGGCGCCTACTGCTGGGCCCTGTCAAGCAACTACAACTATCTGGCCCGGCCGGGCGTTGTCGCTGTGCGCGACGGATCTGCCCGGCTCATTGTCCGCGGGGAAACCGAAGAAGATCTGCTCAACCGCGACATGGGAGTCTGAATGACCGAATTGCGAACCCTGAAAGTAGCCCTGCTGGGCTGTGGCAACGTCGGGGCCCAGGTCGCGCGGATTCTCCTTGACGACGCCGACATGCTGGCCTCGCGCGCCGGCGCCCGCTTGGAGCTGGTCGGCATCGCCGTGCGCAACCTCGACGCCCCCCGCGAGGTCGAGCTGCCCCGCGGGCTGTTCACCACAGACGCCGAGACCCTGATCAAGGACGCCGACCTGGTGATCGAGCTGATGGGCGGGATCGAACCCGCCCGGACCCTGATCCTGACCGCCATGCGCAACGGCGCCTGCGTGGTCACCGGCAACAAGGCGCTCGTTGCCAAGGACGGCCCCACCCTCCACGAGGAAGCGGACAAGGCCGGTGTGCAGCTGTCCTACGAGGCCGCCGTGGCCGGCGCGATCCCCATCCTGCGGCCCATCCGCGACAGCCTCTCCGGCGACCGGATCACCCGGGTGCTGGGCATCGTCAACGGCACCACCAACTTCATCCTGGACCAGATGGACTCCACCGGGGCGCAGTTCGCCGACGCCCTGGCCCAGGCCCAGCGGCTGGGCTACGCCGAAGCCGACCCCACCGCCGACGTCGAGGGCTACGACGCCGCCTCCAAGGCCGCGATCCTTGCCTCGCTGTCCTTCCACACGCGTTTCTCCCTGGACGACGTGTACTGCGAGGGCATCAGTTCCGTCACCGCCGCGGACATCGCCGCGGCGAAGGACGCCGGCTTCGTCATCAAGCTGCTGGCGATCGCCGAGAAGCTAACGGCCGCAGGCACAGAAACAGGCACGGAAACAGGCGCCAACGGCGATACCGGCGTGTCCGTCCGCGTGCACCCGACCCTGCTGCCGCGCGAACACCCGCTGGCCGCGGTGCGCGGAGCCTTCAACGCCGTCTTCATCGAGGCCGAAAACGCGGGCGAGCTGATGTTCTACGGCCAGGGCGCCGGCGGCAAGCCGACCGCCTCCGCCGTGATGGGCGACCTCATCTCCGCTGCCCGCAGCATCGTCCTGGGCGGTCCCGGCCGTGCCGAGACCACGACCGGCCAGGTGTCCGCGCTTCCCATCACCGCCGCGGTCACCAGCTACTACATCGGACTCGACGTCGCGGACCAGCCCGGCGTGCTGGCGAAGATTGCCCGGCTCTTCGCCGACCACGGCGTCTCCATTGAAATCATGCGGCAGACCATCCACCGCGATGCCGATTCGAATGTCGAGTCAGCGGAACTGCGGATCGTGACCCACCGCGCAAGCGAGGCTGCACTGGCAGCCACCGTCGAGGCCGTCAAGGGCCTGGACGTCATCAATTCAGTTACATCCGTACTGCGGGTAGAAGGAGTCTAAGTGGCTCACCAATGGCGCGGCGTTATCCGCGAATACGCCGAACGACTGCCGGTCACCGAGGCCACCAAGGTCATCACCCTGGGGGAGGGCGGCACCCCGCTGGTCCACGCGCAGCAGCTTTCCGCGCTCACCGGCAGCGAGGTCTACCTCAAGGTCGAGGGGATGAACCCGACCGGCTCCTTCAAGGACCGCGGCATGACCATGGCCATGACTGCGGCGGTCGCCGCCGGGGCCAAAGCCGTCGTGTGCGCCTCCACCGGCAACACCTCCGCCTCCGCCGCCGCCTATGCCACCGCGGCCGGGCTCAAGTGCGTCGTGCTGGTGCCCGAAGGCAAGATCTCGATGGGGAAGCTGAGCCAGGCGATCGCGCACGGCGCAACCCTGCTGCAGGTCGACGGCAACTTCGACGACTGCCTCGACATTGCCCGCAAGCTGGGGGAGTCCTACCCGGTGTTCCTGGTCAACTCGGTCAACCCGGCCCGGATCGAAGGCCAGAAGACGGGCGCCTTCGAGGTCGTCGACTCGCTCGGTGACGCCCCGGACTTCCACGTGCTCCCGGTGGGCAACGCCGGCAACATCACCGCGTACTGGAAGGGCTACAAGGAATACTGCGCGCCGTTCGAGTCCGCCACCGCCGGAACGCTGGCCGCCGTCTCCACCCGGACCCCGGTCATGTGGGGCTTCCAGGCCGCCGGCGCCGCACCGTTCGTCGCCGGCCACCCGATCACGGAACCCGACACGATCGCGACCGCCATCCGGATCGGCAACCCCGCGTCCTGGGACTCCGCCATCGCCGCCCGCGACGAGTCCGGCGGTGTGATCGAAGCGGTGACGGATGAGGAAATCCTGTCCGCCCACCGCTGGCTGTCCGCCCGTGAAGGCGTCTTCGTCGAGCCGGGCTCCGCTGCCGGCGTCGCCGGCCTGATCAAGAAGCACGCCGCCGGCGAAGTGCCGGCCGGCAAGACCATCGTCATCACGGTCACCGGCCACGGCCTCAAGGACCCGCAGTGGGCGCTCCGCACGGAGGACGGCAGCGAAGTGCAGCCCGTCAAGGTCTCGAACGACGTGGTCACCGTGGCCACGGCCCTGGGACTGGAAGAAAAGTAACCGTGGAAATCACCCTCACCATCCCGGCCGAGTCCGCCGCCGACACGCCAGCGGTTCCGGCCGGGCAGCTCGTAACGGTCCGCGTGCCGGCCACGAGCGCGAACCTCGGCCCCGGGTATGACAGCCTCGGCCTGGCGCTGACGCTGTTCGACACGCTGACGGTGGAAACCCTGGACAGCGGCGAGCTGGAATTCGAACTTAGCGGCGAAGGGGCGGAATCCCTACCCCGCGATGCCAGCCACCTGGTGGTCAGGGCCATCACCGAGGCCCTGCACCGCCTGGGCTTCCGGCACGACGGCCTGCGGATCACGGCGGACAACATCAACCCGCACGGCCGCGGCCTGGGCTCCTCGGCCTCTGCCGTCGTCGCCGCGGTCACCGCCGCCAATGCCCTGGTTCCGGAGGCGGCCCGCCGGGACAAGAACTGGGTCCTGCAGCTCACCAGCGAAATGGAAGGGCACCCCGACAACGTCGCACCCGCCATTTTCGGCGGACTGGCGCTGTCGTGGCAGGACAGTGACCAGTACAGCAGCACCTGCGCGGCGGTGGCCTCCGCGGTCATTCCGGTGGTTGCCGTGCCGGACTTCGAACTCTCCACCGAAGCCGCCCGGGCGCTGCTGCCTGCCTCGGTGGGCCACCACGCCGCCGCCATGAACTCCGGACGTGCGGCCCTGCTGATCCACGCCCTGACGCAAAAGCCGGAGTTCCTGCTGGCCGGCACCGAGGACTACCTGCACCAGAGCTACCGAGCCGCCGCCATGCGCCCCAGCGCGGACCTGATCGCAGCCCTGCGGCGGGCGGGCTTCGCCGCCGTCGTCTCCGGCGCCGGACCCACCGTGCTGGTCCTCGCCAACGGAGAGGCCCAGGCCGAAGCCGCCGTGGAGTTCATCGGCACCTTCACGTCCGGCAACACGCCGGACGTGGGCTGGCGTGTGATGAAGCTGGCTGTGGACGTCGAAGGTGCTAAAGTGGAAGTGCACCGGCGGTAATCACGCAGGCAGTAATTCAGTTACTGTTCAAAAGACCGCGATGTTGGCCTAGTGGCCTCTCATCTTTCACTGCGCAATATTTTCCGGTGCCACCTGCTTTTGGTCTGACGCAGGAATCCGCAGAAACAATCTCTGCACCCCTGAAAGCGTCAGCCCGCCGTTCCTTCTCTTCCGGAACGCGCCAGGTGGAGCTATAACCGGCCGTGCTGGCCAATATCCATCCGGCAAGGCCGAAATCCCGGCTGCAGATCTGAACTGCAGCCCAGATCAAATCATCGCGTCCAGCTCCTAGTCTGGACGCCGTCGAGGGGGAAGGATCCTTCGTGACCGAAACCACTGAGCTGTCTTCAGCTGTGGAAACATCATCTTCTGCTGCCGGATCGTCTACGGCAGCACCCGCCAAGAGCAGCGGCCTTGCCGGCCTCAAGCTCGCCCAGCTCCAGGCTCTTGCCAGCCAGCTGGGGATTTCCGGCGGTTCGCGGATGCGGAAGGGCGACCTTGTGTCGGCCATTTCCGCCCACCGCTCCGGTACTCCGGTAAGCAAGGCTCCGGCCCGCGCTGCTGAAAAGGCGACCGACAACGGGACCGTCGCCCAGACCTCGTCCCCTGCCGCCGCGCCTGCCGCCGCCGATTCCGAGGCCCCGGCCCAGGAGAACCCGCGTGCCCGTGGACGTGGCCGCAGCCGCCGCGCAGGCAGCGACGGCGTCATCACGACTCCCGCCGCCGAGGCACCCGCGGCCGCCCCTGCCGTGGAGGCCCCCGTGGCTTCCGCCGAGGCTGGCTCTGCCGAGAACGGCTCCGCCGCTGCCTCGACGGAAGGCAGCGACCGCACCCGCCAGCCGCGCACCCGCAACCGCCGCCGCGGCGATGCCGCCGAGCAGTCCGCAGGACAGGGCGCAGCGCAGAACACAGCGCAGTCCGCAGCCCCGGCCGCGACCGCTGTCGAGGCTCCGGCCGAGCAGCGTCCGGCTGAGCAGCGCACCGAACAGCGCACCGAACAGCGCACCGAACAGCGCCAGGCAGAGCAGGGCAGCGAAGACGGCCAGCGCCGTGAGGGCACCCGCACCCGCGGCGGCCGCGACGAGGCTGCCGGCAGCCGCGACACCCGCGACAACACTGCTAACCGCGATACCCGCGACAGCGACGACAGCGACGGCGGCAGCCGCCGGAACCGCCGGAACCGGCGTGACCGCAATGACCGTCCCGAGCGCTCCGGCGGGCAGGACAGCCGCGACAACACCTCGCGCAACGACCGCTTCCGCGACCGCAACGACCGCCGTCGGGGACGCGTCCAGGGACCGGACGTCGACGACGTTGAGGTCACCGAGGACGACGTCCTGGTGCCCGTTGCCGGCATCCTGGACGTGCTGGAGAACTACGCGTTCATCCGCACTTCCGGCTACCTGCCGGGCCCGAACGACGTCTACGTGTCCCTCGCCCAGGTCAAGAAGTACAACCTGCGCAAGGGCGACGCCGTCGTCGGTGCCATCCGCGCACCGCGTGAAGGCGAGGCCCCGCAGGGCGGCCAGCAGCAGACTGCGCGCCAGAAGTTCAACGCACTGGTCCGCGTCACCTCGGTCAACGGCAAGACCCCCGAGGAACTCAAGGACCGCGTCGAATTCGCGAAGCTCGTCCCGCTGTACCCCTCCGAGCGCCTGCGCCTCGAGACGGACCCGAAGAAGATCGGCCCCCGCGTCATTGACCTGGTTGCCCCGATCGGCAAGGGCCAGCGCGGCCTGATCGTTTCGCCGCCGAAGGCCGGCAAGACGCTCATCCTGCAGTCCATCGCCAACGCCATCACCACCAACAATCCTGAGGTCCACCTCATGATGGTGCTTGTTGACGAACGCCCCGAAGAAGTCACGGACATGCAGCGCACCGTCAAGGGTGAGGTCATTGCCTCCACCTTCGACCGTCCCGCCGACGACCACACCACCGTGGCCGAGCTCTCCATCGAGCGTGCCAAGCGCCTCGTGGAAATGGGCATGGACGTTGTGGTTCTCCTCGACTCGATGACCCGCCTGGGCCGTGCCTACAACCTGGCGGCGCCGGCTTCCGGCCGTATCCTCTCCGGTGGCGTCGACTCCGCAGCGCTGTACCCGCCGAAGCGCTTCTTCGGTGCAGCCCGCAACATCGAAAACGGTGGCTCACTGACCATCCTGGCAACCGCGCTCGTCGAGACCGGTTCCAAGATGGACGAGGTCATCTTCGAAGAGTTCAAGGGCACCGGCAACATGGAACTGCGCCTGTCCCGCCAGCTCGCGGACAAGCGCATCTTCCCGGCCGTGGACGTCAACGCGTCTGGTACCCGCCGTGAGGAAAACCTGCTGTCCCCCGAGGAAGTCAAGATCATGTGGAAGCTGCGCCGCGTCCTTTCCGGACTCGAAACGCAGCAGAGCCTTGAGCTGCTGACCAACAAGATCCGGGAGACCCAGAGCAACGTCGAGTTCCTCATGCAGGTGCAGAAGACGACGCTTGGTGCGAAGTCCGATAACGACAAATAGCGACGCGTAACCGCTCGGAAATTGGCGGCCCTTCCCGGGCCGCCAATTCCCCGGGCGGTTGTTGCGTTAACCGGTTCCTCCGCTTCAAGAAGCAACGCGGGGTCACCTAGAGCCCATCAGGGACCACCGAACGGGCCGTAAGTGACCCCGCGTTGCAGTAACTAGACTTGTAAGAGTCGAAAGAGGTTTTGAAAATGTTTGAGTCCGTACAGGGCCTGTTGGATGAGCATGACGCTATCCAGGCACAGCTTGGGGATCCTGCTGTCTATGCTGACCAGAAGCTGGCCCGGAAGCTGGGGCGGCGTTCTGCCCAGCTGAACGGCATTGTCGAGGCGTACCATGCCTGGCACGGCATCCAGGATGACCTTGCGGCTGCAAAGGAAATGGCAGGGGAGGACCCGGAGTTTGCTGCCGAGGTGCCCGAGCTGGAGGTTGCGCTGGAGACGGCCGCGGCCAAGCTGCGCCGGCTGCTGATCCCGCGCGACCCGGACGACGCCCGCAACGTGATCCTCGAAGTCAAGGGCGGCGAAGGCGGCGACGAGGCCGCCCTGTTCGCGGCCGACCTGCTGCGGATGTACACCCGGTACGCGGAATCCCGCGGCTGGAAGACCGAGATGATTTCCGCCAATGAGTCCGACCTGGGCGGCTACAAGGACGTCCAGGTGGCCATCAAGGGCAACTCGAACGATCCGGCCGAGGGCGTCTACGCGCGGCTCAAGTTCGAAGGCGGCGTGCACCGTGTGCAGCGCGTCCCCGTGACGGAATCCCAGGGCCGCATCCACACCTCCGCTGCCGGCGTGCTGGTGCTCCCGGAAGTGGACGAGCCCGAAGAACTCGAGATCAACCAGAACGACCTCAAAATTGACGTTTACCGTTCCTCCGGCCCCGGCGGCCAGTCCGTGAACACCACGGACTCCGCCGTCCGGATCACCCACCTTCCCACCGGAATCGTGGTGGCCATGCAGAACGAGAAGTCGCAGCTACAGAACCGCGAAGCCGGCATGCGCGTGCTCCGCGCCCGCATCCTGGCGCACCAGCAGGAGCAGATCGACGCCGAGAACTCCGCCCAGCGCAAGTCGCAGATCCGCACCATGGACCGCTCGGAGCGCATCCGGACCTACAACTACCCGGAGAACCGGATCGCGGACCACCGCACCGGTTACAAGGCCTACAACCTGGACCAGGTCATGAACGGTGACCTGGAGCCGGTCATCCAGTCGGCCATCGAGATGGACGAACAGGCCCGCCTCGACGCCATCGGCGACTGATCCCGGCCCGCGCAGTGATGACAGAAGGAACCGGGCGGAGCCTTGCGGACGCGGTCCGCGAGGGCACCGCCGTCCTGGCCGCCGCGGGCGTCCCGAGTCCCCGGGCCGACGCCGAACTCCTCGCCGAGCATTTGCTCGGCGTCGGGCTTGGCCGGCTCCGGGCCCTGATGCTGGGCGACACCGCCGCCCCGGACGGCTACGGGGAGCTCATCGCCGAGCGCGCCCAGCGCATTCCGCTGCAGCACATCACCGGCGTCGCGCACTTCCGCTACCTGGCGCTGGCCGTCGGGCCGGGAGTGTTCATACCCCGCCCGGAAACCGAATCCGTCGTGCAGCTTGTGATCGACCGGCTGCGGGGCCTGGCACATCCCAAGGTGGTGGACCTGGGCACCGGGTCCGGGGCCATCGCCGGCTCCATCGCGCACGAGGTTCCCGGCGCGGAGGTCCACGCCGTCGAATTCAGCGAGTTCGCGCACGCCTGGGCCGCCCGGAACCTGCAGCCGCTCGGTGTCCACCTGATCCGCGGTGATCTGCGCGATGCCCTGCCGGAGCACAACGGGACGTTCGACGTCGTCGTGTCCAATCCGCCCTATATTCCCGCCGAAGCGGTCCCCAACGAACCCGAAGTGGCACTGCACGATCCCCCCGAGGCACTGTACGGCGGGGGAGCGGACGGCATGGAGCTTCCGACGGCGGCTGCAGCCTCCGCGGCCCGGCTGCTGGTTCCCGGCGGCTACTTCGTGATGGAACACGCCGAAGTCCAGGCCGGCTGGATCGCCGCGATGCTGGAGCGCTCCGGGCTGTGGGCCGAGGTGGCCACGCATCGTGACCTCAACGGCAGGGACCGGGCCACCAGCGCCGTCCGTGCCTGCCCGGCCGCCTCGCGGTGAAACGGGCAAACGAAGTGATGAAAGAATAGGCCAGTGACGACTAGCTACGATTGCACAGAAGCTGAGCAGCGCGCTGCCGGACTTGAACATGCCCAGCGGGCCATCCGGGACCACAAGTGCGTGGTCTTCCCGACGGACACCGTGTACGGGATCGCCGCCGATGCGTTCTCCCCCCTCGCGGTCACCCTGCTGCTGGCGTCGAAAGGCCGCAGCCGGAAAATGCCGCCGCCGGTCCTGATCCCCAGGCTCAATGCCCTCGACGGCCTCGCCACGGACGTTCCGGCAGAGGCCCGGCGCCTGGCCGAGGCGTTCTGGCCGGGCGGACTCACGCTGATCCTGCATGCCCAGCCGTCCCTGGACTGGGACCTTGGCGAGACCAAGGGCACCGTCGCCCTGCGGATCCCGGCTGACGACGTCGCCCAGGACCTGCTGACCCTGACCGGGCCGCTGGCCGTGTCCTCGGCGAACCGCACCGGCCAGGCGGCCGCGCTGACCGCAGCCGAGGCCGAAGCCCAGCTTGCGGAGTCAGTGGAGGTGTACCTCGAAGGCGGGCCACGTCCGGCCGAGGGCGCCGACGCCCTGCCGTCCACCATCGTTGATGCCACCGCCGTGCCGCTGCGGGTGGTCCGCCAGGGCGCCATCAGCCTGGAACGGCTCCGCGAGGTCGTCCCGTCCGTGCTGGGCGCCGGCGAGGAACCGGAAGCTGTAGAGGATGTGGCCGCGGCGGCGGAAGCTGCCGGGCCCGCGGAACCCGCCGTGGTTCCCGCTGAAACTGCGGAACCCGCCTTGGTTCCTGAACCGGCTGTAAGTGCGGAACCCGCTGTACATCCTGAACCGGTTGAAACTGTGGCACCCGCTGTACATCCTGAACCCGTTGAAACTGGGGCACCCGTCGAACGTCCCAGCACGGGGGCCGGCACCGCATGATCCTCCAGCGACAAAGCGTCCCCGTCCTTGACGTGGACGCGACGCCCCTGACTGTTCCTGAACTGACAGGGGTCCTGAACCGCTTCGTGGCCGAAGGCACCACCCGCACGGTCGTGGGACACAACCTGCACAGCGTCACACTGTGCCACTCCGACCCGGCCTTCCGGGCGTTCTACGATCAAAGCGACGTGGTCCTGATCGACGGCGCGCCGGTGCTGATGCTCTGGGCCCGCGGCAGCGGCGCACGGCAGGGCGGGGGGCCCGTCATGGACTACCGGCTGGGTTCCACGGACTGGATCCCTGCGCTGGCCGACGTCGAAGGTCTGGAGCGGATCGCCGTGATCGGAGCCGGACCCGAGGCGAACTCCCAGGCCGTGGCCCGGCTCGCGGCCCTGGTCCCGCAGGCCCGGGTGGCCGGACTGCCGGGGGAGGGCTGGAACGAGGAGCTCGAGGATTCGGCCGTCACATGGCTCGCGGAGTTCCGGCCGCAGCTGGTGCTGGTCGGGCTGGGCATGCCGCTGCAGGAGCAGGTTCTCACGCGCCGGCTGGCAACGCTGCCCCCGGCGGTCTACTGTGCCGTTGGCGGCGCGATCGAGCAGATTGCGGGGATCCAGAAACTGGCACCGCGGTGGCTCGGACGCCTCGGCCTGGAATGGGCCTGGCGGCTGGTCCTGCACCCCCGGCGGGTCGCGTACCGGGTCTTCGGCGAGCCCTGGCTGCTCGCCGGGCTGCTGATCCGGCGCCGGCTACAGCCCGGGCGCTAGAACTTCTGGTCCTTGAGGGGGCCAAAGCCCTTGCCGCGCAACCCGGCGGAAAAAGCCCCGAACCAGTCGGCCAGGCCGCGGAGATCGCCGCGCTGCAGGAAATAGCCGAGGTAGCCGCCAACGTCCGCGACGAACGACTTAATCCGGAAGTGGCGGCGGATGAGGTACCCGCGGTTCCGGTAATAGAAGTAGCGCTTGAAGGCCGACTCCGGCACGATGACGTGCCACCGGGCGCCATAGACGTGTTTGGTCTCGGAAAAAGCGTGGGGGTGCGTGATCGCCGTCGTCGTGACGGTGCCGAAGCGGATGCCGGCCTTGCGGAGCCGGATAGTGAAGTCCACCTCGTCCCCGCGGATGAACAGGCGCATGTCCGGCAGGCCAACCTTGAAAAAGACATCCGAGCGGATCAGCGCGCCGTTGAAGAAGTGGCCGTCGTCCGGCAGGAAACCGATCTTCTCCACCTCGGCGCGGTCGTGGGTGACCTTGCCGTCCAGGCGGAAGAAGAAGGAGAGCCGGTCGGGGTGGCCGGGGGCAACCACGAGCGGGACAACGGCTTCGAGGTCCCGGGCCTCCGCCTCGCGGACGAGCGTGGCGAGGCATTCCGGGTCGGCGGGCTCGGCGTCGTCGTCCATCATCCAGATCCACTCGGCGCCGGTGGCGACGGCCTTGAGGATCGCGAGGGAGAAGCCTCCCGCACCGCCGAGGTTGGCCTCGGACCGGACGTAATCCACATTTTCGTGCGCCCGCGCGACGTCCTGGGCGGGAACCGTGCCGGAGTCGACAAGGCATATTGAACGAACCGATGCCGTCTGGTTGTTGATGGCGTTCAGCAGAACTGCCAGCTCCCGGGGACGGTCAAACGTCACGGCGGCAACTGCAACCGACAGGGTCATCGAGTGTTCCTTTCAGCACGGCCGCCGGTGGTTTTCCCGCCGGCGATGGGCCGTGTGACGCGAAGACAAGTGGCCGTTGGCGTTAGTATCTTGACTAGAGTCCACTGTAATACAGCCCTGTCAGGCACTACGCACTGCCTGCCCTGCGCGCGGCGACGGAGAAGTTTCATTTATCGCAAGACAGACCCACAGCAACTGAGTTCACCCCACCCCCGGAGCCACGCAGCATCACCGTGGCTCCGGGCTGTGAAACCGGGTGTGCCCTGTGCGGACGGCTCCAAGCGGGTGTCTTCGCAGTGATTATGTACCTGCTCATGATGCTCTCAGCGGCAGTCGTGAGCTACACAGCGACCTGGGGTGCCCGCTATGTCGGCAACCGGATGGAGCTGTTCTCCCCGATCCGCAGCCGGGACATGCACTCGACCCCCGTGTCGAGGCTCGGCGGCCTGGGAATCTTTGCCGGGTTCTTCGTGGCGCTGCTGATCGCCAGCCAGTCTTTCTTCGTTAAGGACATCTACCGTAACAACGACGCACCCTGGGGGATCCTCGCGGGCGCAGCCGTGATCGTGCTGGTCGGCGTGGCGGATGACCTGCTGGACCTGCGCTGGTGGGTCAAACTCATCGGCCAAAGCGCCGCGGCCCTGGTGGTGGCGATCTGGGGCGTCCGGATGACCATCATTCCGTTCGTCCCCGAGCCGTATGTGATCGAAAGCGATGCGGTGAGTATCGCGCTGACGGCCGGGCTGATCGTGACGACGATGAACGCGTTCAACTTCATCGACGGCCTGGACGGGCTGGCTGCGGGCGTGGCCATCATCGGGGGCACGGCGTTCTTCCTGACGGCGTACTGGGTGCACCGGACGGCCATCCTGCTGGACCGCTCGGACCTGGCCACCCTGCTGACCGCCGTGCTCGTCGGCGCGTGCATCGGCTTCCTGCCGCACAACTGGTTCCCTGCCAAGATCTTCATGGGTGACTCCGGGGCCATGCTGATCGGCCTGATCATGGCCTCGGCGGGCATTGTGTCCACCGGCCAGATCACGTCCGGGCTTTATGACCGGGCCAACGGCATCCCCACCATCATCCCGATCCTGCTTCCCTTTGCGGTGCTGTTCCTGCCGCTGCTGGACCTCGGCCTGGCCGTCGTGCGCCGCACCGCGCTCGGGCGGTCGCCGTGGTCGGCGGACCGCGGCCACCTGCACCACAAGCTCCTGGATATCGGGTATTCACACCGCGGCGCCGTCATCCTGATGTACCTGTGGACCTGTGTGCTGGCGTTCGGAGGCCTCGCCCTCGCCATCTTCCAGTGGCAGGTCGTTATGGTCGCGAACGTGGCCGCAATGACCATCATGGCCGGCGTGACGGCGTGGCCGTACCTGCGCCACCGGGCGCCGGGACTGGGGCCGCGCTCTTCGGCCGAGGAAGAATGACGCCGCAGGGGAATCGCCCCCTGCAAGGCTTTTCCGAATAATTTCTATCTCATGTAGAATTCATGTGCGGTCCTTCGCCGCGCGACTTTGACCAGCACACCACGCCTCGACGATTGGGATCTCATGACCTCCAACGCCGAACCCGGACGAACGTCCGGCGCCGGAGACGTTGGTGTCTCAGGTCCCACAAAATCATTGTGGCTGCGGCTGCTGGCCATCAGTTCGGCCGTTGGCGGCGGCGCCCTAATGCTCACCAGCCTGGCGGCGCTCCTTTTCGACAGTATGGCTGCGGCGCTGTCGTCCCTCTTTGGCGGCGTGCTGGTTATCGCTTTCTTTTCGATCAGCCTCCTGGTCGGCCACTTCGGCGGCCGCAATCACTCCTCCGGGGCCATCGGCCTGTTCGCGGCCACCTATTTCATCAAGGTCGTCGGTTTTGCCGTGGTGCTGTTTGCCATCGGCAGCCCCGAGTGGCTGAACGGGCGCTGGTTCCTGGCCGGCGCCGTCGTGACCGTGGTCCTGTGGCAGGCCGCCGAAATCTACGGTTTCAGCAAGGCCCGGCTCCAGCTCTACAACGACCCCGAGACCCCGGAAGGCGGCACCGATGTTTAGCCGCAAAGAGCGCCCCACGAACAAGCCCCGCACCCCCGCAAAAACGACCGGAGCCCCCGGTGTATCCGACAACGGACGCGACGGCGGATACAACGCCGGCATCGCCGTCTTCAGCTACATTGTTGGCGGAATCCTCGTCTGGAGTTTGATAGGGTGGGGTCTGGATAATCTGTGGGGAACCCGCTGGATTGTGCTCGCAGGCGCCCTGTTGGGAGCCGCGGGAGGGTTCTATCTTTCTCATATGCACGGCCTCACCAGCCCGGATAAATCCGCCGGCGGGGACAATGCTGCACGTGGCCCGTCTCAGGACGAGGATCAGTAATGCCAAATAATTTCACACGGGGAGAATGCGACAGCAACGTTGCCTTTCCCCGGCCAACGCCCAATGATGGACACTGCAGAGAGGAAACGCGTTGATCGCGCTTGCGCTCCCGGCCCAGAATTCAGGAACTTTTACGCCTCCTGGAATTGAAGAAATCCACCTGCCGGCAATCGTGCCGTGGGGGGCGGCCGACGGATTCTCCAAGCAGATGCTGCTGGTAATCCTTTCGGTCGTTATTATCGCCGCATTCTTTCTGATGGCTGCCCGCAAGGGTCAGCTCGTCCCCGGCAGGCTCCAGTTCGCCGGTGAGGCCGCCTACGGCTTCGTCCGCAACGGCATCGGCAAGGACATCATCGGCGGCAAAGACTTCATGAAGTACGTCCCGCTGTTGTTCAGCCTGTTTTTCTTCATCCTGGTGAACAATATCTACGGCGCAATTCCGTTGATCCAGCTCCCCACCTTCTCGCATGTCGGCGGCGCCTACGTGATGGCCGGAATCGTGTATGTCACGTGGATCGTCATCGGCGTCAAGAAGAACGGCCTGAAGTACTTCAAGCTGGCCACCGTGCCGTCCGGAGTCCCGGGCTACATTCTTCCGATCGTCATTCCGATCGAGATCATCTCCAACTTCCTGGTCCGCCCGGTCACGCACAGCCTCCGTTTGTTCGCGACCATGCTGGCCGGCCACCTGATCGTCATGATCGCCGGTTCGGGCATCGAGTACCTCGTCACGCAGGAGAACCTCCTGCTGAAGGGCGCTTCAGTTCTCGTCCTTGGCGGTGCGATCGCCATGTACATGCTGGAAGCGCTGATCATGGTCCTGCAGGCGTACGTGTTCACGCTGCTGACCGCGATCTACATCGAAGGCGCGCTGCACGCGGATAGCCACTAGGCACCCAAAATCTTCCCCTCGGGGGATGAAGTACACCAAACAACCTGCCACATAGATGGCATCTTGAAAGGAAAAAAATGGAAGGCAATCTCAACCTCGTAGGTTACGGTCTGTCCGCAATCGGCGGTGGTATCGGTGTTGGTCTCGTGTTCGCCGCTTACATCAACGGCGTAGCACGTCAGCCGGAGGCACAGCGTGTGCTCCAGCCGATCGCATTCCTCGGCCTCGCGCTGACTGAAGCCCTCGCCATCCTCGGCCTGGTCTTCGCGTTCGTTCTTTAGTCTGAACTTTAGAACTAAGCGAACATCCAGAACCGAGTAGATAAGGACGGGTGAATTATGAATCAGCTGATCATCTCAGCCGCCACAGAGGGCACTAACCCTCTGGTTCCCAATCCCTGGGAAATGCTTGTCGTCTTCGCCGGCTTCGCTGTTCTCATGTTCATCGTGGTCAAGTACGTTGTCCCGATGTTCGAGAAGACCTTCGCAGAGCGTGCGGAGGCCATTGAAGGCGGCATAGCCAAGGCTGAAAAGGCCCAGGCAGAGGCTTCCGCTGCCCTCGAAGAGTACAAGCAGCAGCTCACCGATGCCCGTGCCGAGGCCAACCGCATCCGCGAGGAAGCACGTGCCGAAGGCGCTCAGATCCTTGCGGACCTGAAGGAGAAGGCAGCGCTCGAGTCTGCCCGCATCACGGCCCAGGCGCATGCGGCGATCCAGTCCGAGCGCCAGGCGGCCGTTGTGTCGCTGCGCACGGAAGTTGGCACGCTGGCCACCACCCTGGCGGGCCGCATTGTTGGCGAGTCCCTCGAGGACGACGCGCGTTCAGCCCGTGTGGTTGACCGCTTCCTGGCAGATCTGGAGAACCAGAACGCAGGTGCAGCTAAGTAATGGCAGGTGTATCGAGCGAATCGCTCACCGCGGCTTTGGTGGCGCTGGAAGCCAAGCTTCCATTTGCCTCGCTGCAGTTGGCTAAGGAACTCTTCGGAATCCTGGGAACGGTGGACAGCTCTGCTGGCTTGCGCCGCGCCCTGACTGACCCGTCCCGCAGCGGTGACGAAAAGTCGGCGCTTATCAAGCAGCTCTTCGGCGGAAAAGTCTCCGCGGATGCTGTGGATATCGTGAGCGGACTGGCCAGCTCACGCTGGGCGTCGGCCCGGGATATCGGCGATGCACTCGAGACTCTTGCCGCTTCGGTGGTAATTGCCGTTGCTGAGAATAAGTCTGCCGTCTCTGCCTCGGGGATCACGGGCCTGGAAACGCTGGAGAACGATCTGTTCGCCTTCAACCAGGCTGTCGAGTCCAACCACGAGGTACAGCGTGCTGTGTCCGAGCCGCAGGCAAGCGCGGCCGCCAAGGTTGCCCTCGCCGAAAAGCTCGTACCGAGTGCAAGCGAGGAAGCGAAGGTCCTTATCGGACAGGCGGTTTCGCAGCCGCGTGGCCTCAAGGTAACCAAGCTCGTTCGTCGTTTCGCGGAGCTTGCAGCCAAGCGCCAGCAGCGCTGGATTGCAACGGTCAGCGTCACCCGTCCGCTGACGGAGACACAGACCAGCCGTCTGCAGGCGGGGCTGAATGCCCTTTACGGGCGCGAGCTCAAGATCAACATGAACGTTGACCCGGCACTGATCGGTGGCATCCGGATCCAGGTTGGTGACGAAGTGGTAGACGCTTCGGTCCTCGCCCGCCTGGCCCAGCTCCACCGCCAGCTTGCTTAGCCAGCCGGACCAGCACAACTAAACGAAACCCCGGTCATCGTGAGCAACGATGATCACGAAAACAGGAGAGCAGGGACTGCAGATGGCCGAATTGACCATCAACGCCGACGACGTCCGTAATGCGTTGAACGAGTTCGCGGCGTCCTACGAACCCGGAAACGCAGAGCGCGTAGAGGTCGGCCGTGTAACAACCGCAGGTGACGGCATCGCCCGTGTTGAGGGCCTTCCCTCGGTCATGGCGAACGAGCTGCTTCGCTTCGAAGACGGCACCCTGGGCCTGGCCCAGAACCTCGACGTCCGCGAGATCGGCGTTATCATCCTCGGTGACTTCACCGGTATCGAAGAAGGCCAGGAAGTTCACCGCACCGGACAGGTTCTGTCCGTACCGGTGGGCGACGCCTTCCTCGGCCGCGTTGTCGACCCGCTGGGCGAGCCCATCGATGACCTTGGCGAGATCAAGGCCGAAACCACCCGTGCCCTGGAACTCCAGGCGCCCGGCGTGACCCAGCGCAAGTCGGTCCACGAGCCGATGCAGACCGGCCTCAAGGCTATCGACGCCATGATCCCGATCGGCCGCGGCCAGCGTCAGCTGATCATCGGTGACCGTCAGACCGGCAAGTCGGCTATCGCCATCGACACGATCATCAACCAGAAGGCCAACTGGGCCTCCGGGGATGTCAACAAGCAGGTGCGCTGCATCTATGTAGCCATCGGCCAGAAGGCATCCACGATCGCGGCTGTCCGTCAGACCCTTGAGGACAACGGCGCGTTGGAATACACGACCATCGTGGCTTCCCCCGCGTCCGACCCCGCAGGCTTCAAGTACCTGGCACCGTACGCCGGTTCGGCCATCGGCCAGCACTGGATGTACGGCGGCAAGCACGTCCTCATCGTGTTTGATGACCTCTCCAAGCAGGCCGAGGCCTACCGTGCAGTGTCGCTGCTGCTCCGCCGCCCGCCGGGACGCGAAGCCTACCCGGGCGACGTGTTCTACTTGCACTCCCGCCTGCTGGAGCGTTGTGCCAAACTCTCCGACGAGCTCGGTGCAGGTTCGATGACCGGCCTGCCGCTCATCGAGACGAAGGCAAACGACGTCTCCGCCTACATCCCGACCAACGTGATCTCCATCACCGATGGCCAGATCTTCCTGCAGTCGGACCTCTTCAACGCTAACCAGCGTCCCGCCGTTGACGTGGGTGTCTCCGTATCCCGCGTTGGTGGCGCCGCCCAGGTCAAGTCCATGAAGAAGGTCTCCGGTACCTTGAAGCTGGAACTGGCTCAGTACCGCGACATGCAGGCGTTCGCCATGTTCGCGTCGGACCTCGACGCCGCATCGCGCCAGCAGCTGACCCGTGGCGCACGCCTGATGGAACTGCTCAAGCAGGGCCAGTACTCGCCGTTCCCGGTCGAGAACCAGGTCGTCTCCATCTGGGCCGGCACCAACGGGCACCTCGACAACGTTCCGGTTGAGGACATCAACCGCTTCGAGACCGAGTTCCTGGAGCACCTCAAGCACAAGTCCTCCATCCTGACGACGCTGGCCCAGACCAACGTCATGAGCGATGACACTGCAGAAGCACTGAAGACCGCGATCGTGGACTTCAAGAAGGGCTTCTTCGGCGAGGGAGACAACCACCTGGTTGGTGCGGGGCACGAAGAACACGCCCCCATCGACGAGGCACAGGTCGACCAGGAAAAAATCGTCAAGCAGAAGCGCTAGTTTCGCTGGCAGGGACTGCCGGGACCCCACCGGGTTCCGGCAGTCCCGGCCATCGGGATCTTAGGAAAGGATAAGTATGGGAGCCCAGATCCGGGTCTACCGCCAGAAGATCAGCTCGACGACGTCGATGCGCAAGATCTTCAAGGCGATGGAACTGATCGCTACCTCGCGCATCGGGAAGGCCCGAGCACGCGTAGCAGCTTCACTGCCTTACGCAAACGCCATCACGCGTGCCGTTTCTGCTGTCGCAAGCCAGAGCGAAATCGACCACCCGCTGACCACCGAGCCGGAGCAGATCCGCCGGGCCGCAGTCCTGGTAATCACCTCGGATCGTGGCCTTGCAGGGTCGTACTCCGCGAGCGTGCTCAAGCAGGCGGAAGGCCTCAACGAGTTGCTCGTCGAGGAGGGCAAGGAAGTCAAGTTCTACCTGGTCGGCCGCAAGGCGCAGGCGTACTTCGACTTCCGGAACCGTCCCTACGGGCGCGTTTGGACCGGCGGCACGGATGCGCCGGAGTTTGCCACCGCACAGGAAATCGGCGAGGCATTGCTGGCTGACTTTGCGACGGACTATGCAGAGGGCGGCGTCGACGAGATCCATGTCGTCTACACCCGCTTCAAGTCCATGGTCACCCAGGAGCCGACGGTTATCCGTCTACTCCCGCTTGAGGTTGTCGAAGAGCAGGCTGCGTCCGAATCGGACCTCCTGCCGCTCTACGAATTCGAGCCGGAAACGGAGCAGGTTCTTGACGCTCTGCTGCCGCGCTACATCGAATCACGCATCTTCGCCGCGATGCTGCAGGCAGCAGCTTCGGAGCTGGCTGCCCGCCAGCGGGCGATGAAGTCCGCCGGCGACAACGCCACGGACCTCATCAAGAAGTTCACGCGTCTGCGCAACACTGCCCGCCAGGCTGAAATCACGCAGGAGCTTTCCGAAATCGTGGCCGGTGCCGACGCGTTGAACGCGTCCTAGCCACCACGGGCTCGGATCCTGCTGTACCTGCACCAAAGTAAACTTACCCAAACGCCATCTACTGAGTGAAGTGAGAGAGATGACTGCCACTGCTACCGAACACGTAGCCGCGACGACCGGTGCTACCGGCCGTATTGCACGTGTTATTGGCCCGGTTGTCGACGTCGAATTCCCGGCTGACGCAATCCCCTCGATTTACAACGCACTCACCACCGAGATTACTCTCAACGGTGAGACCAAGACGATCACGTTCGAGGTTGCCCTGCACCTCGGCGACAACGTCATTCGCGCCATCTCCCTGCAGGCAACCGACGGACTTGTCCGCGGCACCGCTGTAGTGGACTCGGGTGCCCCCATCTCCGTTCCTGTCGGCGACGTCGTCAAGGGACACATCTTCAACGTCCTCGGCCAGCCGTTGGACGTGGCTGAGTCGGAACTCGGTATCACCGAGCGCTGGCCCATCCACCGCAAGGCCCCGGCCTTCGCGACGCTTGAGGGTTCCACCGAGATGATGGAAACCGGCATCAAGGTCATCGACCTTCTCACCCCGTACATCAAGGGTGGCAAGATCGGTCTGTTCGGTGGTGCCGGTGTCGGCAAGACCGTGCTGATCCAGGAAATGATCACCCGTGTTGCCCGCAACTTCGGCGGCACCTCGGTGTTCGCCGGTGTCGGCGAGCGTACCCGTGAAGGTAACGACCTCTGGGTTGAAATGGAAGAGGCAGGCGTCCTCAAGGACACCGCCCTTGTCTTCGGCCAGATGGATGAACCGCCGGGAACGCGCCTGCGCGTGGCCCTGTCCGCCCTGACCATGGCGGAGTACTTCCGCGATGTGCAGAACCAGGACGTGCTGCTCTTCATCGACAACATCTTCCGCTTCACCCAGGCAGGCTCCGAGGTTTCCACCCTCCTCGGCCGCATGCCGTCGGCCGTGGGCTACCAGCCCAACCTGGCTGACGAGATGGGCCTCCTGCAGGAGCGCATCACGTCCACCAAGGGCCACTCGATCACCTCGATGCAGGCCATCTACGTTCCCGCAGATGACTACACCGACCCGGCCCCGGCCACGACCTTCGCACACCTCGACGCGACCACGGAACTTTCCCGTGAAATCGCTTCCCGTGGTCTGTACCCGGCCGTTGACCCGCTGACGTCGACTTCCCGCATCCTGGATCCGCAGTACATCGGTAACGACCACTACAACACGGCCGTCCGCGTCAAGCAGATCCTGCAGAAGAACAAGGAACTTCAGGACATCATCGCCATCCTCGGCGTTGACGAACTCTCTGAAGAAGACAAGATCGTCGTGTCGCGTGCACGCCGCATCCAGCAGTTCCTCTCGCAGAACACCTACACCGCCAAGCAGTTCACCGGCGTCGAGGGCTCCACCGTGACCATCAAGGACACCGTTGAAGGCTTCACCGCGATCTGCGACGGCGAGCTCGACCACATTGCAGAGCAGGCGTTCTTCAACGTCGGCGGCCTGGATGACGTTGAGCGCCAGTGGGCCAAGATCCAGGAACAGACCAAGTAATATGGCTGAGCTTGAGGTTGAGATTGTCGCAGCGGACCACTTCGTGTGGTCCGGAGCGGCCACGATGGTCAAGGCCCGCACCAGCGATGGTGAAATCGGAATCCTGCCCGGCCACGCGCCCCTGCTGGCGATTCTGGCCGAAGGTGAGCTGGCAATCCAGCCGGTTTCCGGTGACCGTATCGCCGTAGTTGTCGATGGCGGGTTCTTCTCCGTCGACAACAACCGGGTCGTCATTGTTGCTGACAACGCCCAAATGGGCGACGCGGCTACTGCGGGGATCCGCTAGCACGACCTTGATGAACGATACTGTTTTTCCGTTCATCGCCCTGGCAACGGTCTTTGCGTTGCTGGTATTTGCACTGTGCCTTTCCGGGGTGCGCCGCTTCAATTTGCGGCGCGCCCTGGGCACGGTGGACGCCTCCATTTGCACGGCTGGAAACAGCTGGCAGATGGGGGTTTGTCGCTATCAGGACAACGACCTTGAGTGGTTCCGCCTTGCCTCGCTGAGCATGCGGCCGAAGCACACCTTCCGCCGCAGTTCGCTTGAGCTGATCGGCCGGCGCAAACCCACCGAATCCGAACTTGTCAAAGTCCAGCCCGACGCCGTGATTGTCGAACTCCGGTACGAAGGGCAGGACGTCCTGCTGGCGATGCGGTTCGACGCGTACACGGGGCTCTCGTCCTGGCTTGAGGCCGGGCCCGTCGTCGGCGTCGGCACCTGGCGCTAGCCCCGGTGGACTTCATCGAAGACCTCAGGGTCGTCGACGGGCCGGTGCTCTGGATCGCCTGGACCGCGGGCACCGCGGGCCTGCTCTACCTGCTGTGGCAGGGCCGACAAAGCGCCGCCCGGGCTGCCCCCGGCCGAACGGACGCCCCCCGCCGGCTGGCCTTCCTGCTTCCACCCGCCGCCGCGGTCCTGGCCGCCGCCGCGCTCCTGGCCGGGGCGCACTGGGCACTGATCTACGTTTTCTCCGTCTTCCCCGGGGAACTTCCGCGCGAGGTCCTGGCCTGGTCCCTTCCCGCCGTCACGGCGCTGCTGCTCTGGCTGATGCGCCTGTGGGGAATCTGGCGTCCCACGGGCGCGGCCCAGGCGCCCGGCCCCAACGGCCCCCGGCGCCCGGCGCGGACGACGGCGGTGGCCACGGCCGCCCTGCTCGGCGTCGTGCTGCTCTCCGCCGTCCAGATCAACGGCTACTTTGGCCTCAACCACACGGTGAGTGACCTGACCGGCACCGCCCTGGCCCGCATCCAGCCCCTGGAAGACGGGCTGAAACGCGCCCCCGGACCCTCCGCTGCCGTCAGCCTCTCCGGGTGGAACCCGCCGGCTGACCTGCCCGAGGGCGGCGTGCTGCGGCACGCCGGAATCCCCGGCACCAGCTCAGGCTTTGCAGGCCGTGAAGCCTATGTCTATCTGCCGCCGGCCTACCAGGCCTCGCCCCGTCCGGCGCTGCCCGTCCTGGTCCTCTTCGCCGGGCAGCCGGGCGCACCGGCTGACTGGCTCACCGGCGGGGCACTGCGCAGCCGCATGGACCAGTATGCGGCAGCGCACCAGGGGGTGGCTCCGGTGGTCGTCGTCGTGGACCCGAACGGCTCCGCCTCGGGCAACACCCTCTGCATGGACAGCATGATCGCCCGGGCCGACACGTTTCTCGCGGAGGACGTGCCGGCCTGGATCATCCGGACGCTGGACGTGGATCCGGACCCTCAGCAGTGGGCGGCCGGGGGATTCTCCTTCGGGGCGACCTGCGCCGTGCAGATGGTGACCCGGCATCCGGACGTCTACAGCTCCGCCCTGGCCTTTTCGAGCGAGCAGGAACCCGCCCTCGCCAAGGAGCGGGAAAAGACCATTGCAGCCGCCTATGGCGGCGACACCGAGGCTTTCGACGGCCAGACGCCGCTGCGGCTCATGCGGGAGCACCGCTTTGAAGGTCACGCCATCTACTTTGCCGCCGGCGAACGGGACCCCGAATTCGTCGGCTACCTGGAGGTCCTGTCCGACGCCGCGCGCGCGGCCGGGTTCACCGTGGAAACGCGGCTGGTCCCCGACGCGGGACACTCCTGGGAGACCGGGTCCAGGGGGCTGCCCGCCGGACTGGACTTCCTGGCGTCCCGCTGGGGCATCCAGCAGTGAGCCCGGCAGCCACGGCAGGGCGGCGGGGGACCGGGGCCGGCCCCCTCCACGGCCTGGGCCGCGAGGGCCTGCGGCAGTCGCTGGGACACCTGCGGGCCATACCGTTCACCCTCGGCGTCCTCGCGGTCTTCCTGATCACCGGCGCGGCCACCGGAAGCTTCCTCTCCGGTCCGCCGGAATCACTGCTGGACGTGGCGTCGGTCAGTGCCCCCGAACTGAAGGCGGGGAACTGGTGGTCGCTGTTCAGCTCGATGTTCTTCGCCACGAACCTGCTGGCCTACGCCTCGGCCGCGCTGATGATCCTCCTCCTGCTGGGCCTCGCCGAGCGGCAGCTCGGTACGCGGCGCACGGCCGTCTTCTACTTCGCCGCGCAGTTCGCCGCGGTGACGCTGTTCCTGCTGGTGACACAACTCGCCCGCTACGCCGACGACGGCTGGCTGAGCCGGATGGTGGACGCGCGGCTCATGGGCCCGTACGCGGCCGTCCTGGCCGTGTCGCTGGCGTCCAGCGGGCTGCTGCCCACGCTGTGGCAGCGGCGGCTGCGCACCGGCGTCGTCTCCGTCTCCCTGATGCTCGTGCTGTACGTGGGGCACGCCGAGACCGTCGTCGGGTTCGCCGGGGCCCTGGCGGGGCTGGCGGCCGGCTGGTGGATCCAGGGCGACAAAGGCACGCTGCACCGGCACCGCTCCACCGGGCGCGAAACCCGGAACCTGCTCGCCCTCACCGTGGCGATCTTCGCCGTCGGACCCATCCTGACTGCCACGGTCCGGACCCCCACCGGGCCGCTGGCGCTGCTGCGGGACGTCGTGCTCAACCCGCTGCCCACGCTGAACCAACTGGAGCAGAATTGCGGCGGCACTATCGACGCCACCTGCCTTGAGGCCGGCCGCGCCGGGTTCGCCGGGCCGCTGGGCCTCGCGCTGGCGGTGGTGCCCGTGGTGCTGCTGCTTATCTGCGCCGACGGCATGCGGCACGGCCGCCGGCTCGCCCTGCGGATCGCGATCACGCTCCAGCTCGCCGTGACCGCCATGGCCGCCGTCTACCTGTCCCTGTTCGCCAGGATTCCGCAGTACGCCGACCGGCCGCACACCGGCGTGATGGGGTCCGGGTTCGTGCACGTGCTGCCCCTGGTGGTGGTTCCGCTCGTGCTCGTTGTCCTGCTCGCGGCGAACCGCCGCCAGTTCCGCGTCGAGACCAGTCCCCGGGCCCGCCGGGCCCTCGCCGCGGTGGTCGGCGGCACCTGGCTCGTGCTGGCGTCCCTCTACACCGGCGTCTGGCTGGCCGCCGGCGGCATGGACCGTGACGGCGGCCTGCTGGGCCTGGCTGCCGAGCTCTCCCGCCAGTACCTGCCGCTGCCCATCCCCGGAATCTACAGCCGCATCTTCCAGGGCCGCGACGCCGTCGAGGCCTTCCTCTTCGCCGCCTCCGGGATCATCTTCTGGGCGGTCGCCCTGGCCGCCGTCTGGCTGGTCCTGCAGCGCCGGCTGCACCTCAGCGACGCAGGTGCCGGGGACCGTGACGTGGCCCGCAGCCTGATCCGCCAGGGCGGCGACTCCCTGTCCTGGATGGCGCTGTGGGAGCCCAACAAGTACTGGTTCGCGCCGGACGGCCGCGGGGGAGTGGCCTACCAGCAGCATGGCAACGTCGCGTTGACGCTGGCGGGACCCTTCGGCCCGGCGGCGTCCCATGAGGAGACCGCGGCGGGCTTTATCCGGTACTGCGCCGAGCATGCCCTCATTCCCTGCTTTTACTCCTGCACCGACGAGCTGTGGCCGCTGCTGAAGGGCCGCGGGTTCCGGCGGGTGGCCGTGGCACAGGAGACCCGGCTGTCCGTGCGCTCGCTCGAGTTCACGGGCAAGGACTGGCAAAACGTCCGGACCGCCCTGAACCGGGCCAAGAAGACCGGGGTGCGCGCGGTCTGGGGCCGCTACGCCGACTTCGCGCCGGCGGTGCGCGCCCAGCTGATCGAGGTCTCGGAGGAGTGGGCCGCCCAGAAGAGCATCCCGGAGATGGGCTTCACGCTCGGCGGCATCGATGAGCTTGAGGACCCGGAAGTGCTCTGCTGCCTCGCGGTGGACGCCGAGGGGCAGGTCCAGGGCGTCACCAGCTGGCTGCCGGTCTATGCGGACGGCCGCCTCGTGAGCTGGACGCTGGACTTCATGCGCCGGCGCGGCGATGCCTTCCCCGGCGTCATGGAGTTCCTGATCGCGTCGGCGGTGCAGGAGCTCCGGAGCTCGGTGGAAGTCATCTCGTTGTCCGGATCCCCGCTGGCGAAGGAAGCTGACACGGTGGCGGATGGTCCCCGCGATGAGGCCGGGCCCGAGGCGCTGGCCAGAATCCTCGACGTCGTCGGGAAGGCTCTCGAGCCCGTGTACGGCTTCCGTTCCCTGGCCACGTTCAAGTCCCGGTTCAAACCCGACTACCGGACGCTGTACCTCTATTACCAGGACCCCCTGCAACTGCCCGCCATGGGCAGGGCGCTGAGCCGGGCCTATCTGCCCGGATTGTCCGTGCGGCACAGCGCGCGGCTGCTGAGGACCCTCGTGCGCTGAGGCCGCGCGGCCCTTCCCCGTCCGGGGCGCCTTTGAACACGATTCCGGGCATTGGGTCCGCTCTCCGCGGCGTGTCCGTGTCAATGTGCCCCCGGAGCGCATCCTTCGGGTGACCCTCGTGCGCTGAGGCAAAAAAATGGTCCCCGGCACGGAGGCCGGGGACCATTTCTGCGCGGAGACTGCCGCTGGCAGTCCCGCTGCGGGGTACTAGACCAGCGTCACGCCGGTAGCCTGGGGGCCTTTGGCGCCCTGGCCGATTTCGAACTGAACGCGAGCGTTCTCGTCGAGGGTCTTGAAGCCACCGGTCTGGATCTCAGAGTAGTGAACGAAGACATCGCCATCGGAGTCATCCGGGGTGATGAAGCCGAAGCCCTTTTCAGCGTTGAACCACTTGACGGTTCCCTGTGCCATGTATATCTCCTCATTATGGATCTTGGTTAAGGCCGGCACACTTCGTGCCGGACTTGGTCACTCCGCGAGAAGAACCTTGGCTGTGGGACCGGATCAACCGGACTTCGGCGGCAGGAGCTTCACGCTCGCAACATGTCTTGCGAGCATGAAAAAACACCTACACAAAGACTGGTCTAAGAATTTCATGTGATTTGCGTCAGGTCAACGGGCCCGGCGCACAATTTCATAAAATTTGTACAAAGTATCGACGAATGATTTCACGGCGGAATACCGCCGGCCCTTTCACCCACTGTGGAAGGAAATGCTTGCCGGCCGGCGCAGTGGGGTTCTAGAAGAGCCGGGACTCGACGTCGTCGACGCCGCGCATGGCGTCGTAGTCGAGGGTGACGCAGTCGATGCCGCGGTCGTTGGCCAGGACCTTGGCCTGTGGCTTGATCTGCTGCGCAGCGAAGATCCCGCGGACCGGAGCCAGGAGGGGGTCCCGGTTGAGCAGTTCGAGGTAGCGCGTCAGCTGTTCGACGCCGTCGATGTCACCGCGCCGTTTGAGCTCGATGGCCACCGTGGCGCCTTTGGCGTCCCTGGCCAGGATGTCCACCGGGCCGATGGCGGTGAAGTACTCGCGGCGGATGAGGGAGAACCCGGCGCCGAGGAGTTCGATCTGGTCGGCCAGCAGCCGCTGCAGGTCCGCCTCCACACCGTCCTTGATCAGCCCGGGGTCCTGGCCCAGCTCATGGGAGGTGTCGTGCAGCTGCTCATGGATGTTGATGATCAGGCGGTCATCGGTTTTGGCCGACTGGACGGTCCACTGCTCGACCACGCCGATTTCGACGTCGACCTCGTCCGGGGAGGAGACCCGCAGGGACGCCGGGGGACTCATCCAGTTCAGCGGCTTGTAGGATCCGCCGTCCGAGTGGACCAAAACGGAACCGTCGGCCTTGACCAACAGGAGCCGGGTGGCGAGCGGGAGATGGGCCTTGAGCCGGCCGACATAATCAACGGAGCAACGGGCTATGACTAAACGCACCCGGTCAACACTACCGTCTGTCGGGACAACGGGCACCCGGACTGGGGCAGAATGGAACCATGCCCCGTTCCAACCGCCCCCGCCGAGCCGTGTCAGGACGAGCCGGCCCGGCCAAGGCTGCCAAGCCCGGAGTCAAGGGCGGACCTGTGCCGGAGCTTGACCTGGAACGCGCGCGCTCGGGCTTTGCGCGGCGGGAGAGTGCGCCGGACGGCGAGTGGTCGGTCCGGCCCGTGACCGCCGGCCGTGCGGAAAAAACCTATATCTGTCCGGGCTGTTCGACGGCGGTGCTGCCCGGCGTGGCGCATCTCGTCGTGTGGTCCGAATCCCATCTCTTCGGGCCCGCCGCGGGCCTCGCGGAGCGGCGGCACTGGCATACGAACTGCTGGACCTCACGCAGCTACCGGTACCGCTGAGTGCCGGCACGGACTGCTTCGCCGGCCGCTTTCGCTAAGCTGGACGCATGAGTTTTGACCCGGCGTCGTACGTCTTCAGCCAGCCTTCCGCACCGACCGCAATCCGCGCCTCCACCGTTCTCCCGGCCCGCCGGGAGAACGTGGAGCTCCGCACGAGCGACGGACACCGGCTCGTCGGCGAGCTCGCGCTCCCGGAATCCGGCGAGGTGAAGGCCACCCTGATCACGCTCCATCCGCTTCCCACGCACGGCGGCTTCATGGACTCGCACGTCTACCGGAAAGCCTCTTACCGGCTGCCCGCCCTGGCCGGAATCGCCGTGCTCCGGTTCAACACCCGCGGCACCGGATCGCCGCGGGGAACTTCCGAGGGAGCGTTCGAGGAGGGAATCGGCGAACGCCTCGACGTCGAGGCGGCCGTGAAGTTCGCCGTCGACCGCGGCCTGCCGAACCGCTGGCTCGTGGGCTGGTCGTTCGGCACTGAGCTCGCGCTGATGTACGGGGCGTCGGAACCGGTGGCCTCCGAGGTCGAAGGTGCCATCCTGCTCTCGCCCCCGCTGCACCGGGCCACGGAGGTGCACCTCAAGGAATGGGCATCCTCCGGCAAACCGCTCAAGGTCCTGGTTCCCGAACTTGACGATTACCTCCAGCCGGCCGAGGCCACGGAGCGCTTCAAGGTGGTGCCGCAGGCCCGCGTCGTGGGCGTCGACGGCGCCAAGCACCTGTGGGTGGGGGAGAAGTACGCCGGCCGGGTGCTCAACGAGATCGTCGACGAAGTACTCCCGGGCCGTGCCGGCGAGGGCGGCACCCGCACCGAACTGCCGCACGAATGGGCCGGTCCGGTGGCCACCGCGCACGCCTGAGCGCCCTGTGGACTTTCCGCTACGGAAAAGGACAGCCGCCGCGTGGATCCACGCAGCGGCTGTCCTTTTCCGTAGCGGAAAATGTCAGTGGTTGTCCTGGCGGACGATGAAGATTTCCTTGACCAGGAGCAGGATGGCGGCCGCCGTGGGGATGGCGATCAGCGCCCCCAGGACGCCGAGCAGGCTGCCGCCGGCGATCACCGAGATGACGGCGACGGCGCCGGGCACCGCGACGGCCTTCTGCATGATGCGCGGGGAGATGAAGTAGGCCTCGAACTGCAGGTAGGCGAAGTAGCAGACGGCATAGACCACAGCGGTCTGCCAGCCCGCCGTGAGGGCGATCAGCGTGACAATGACACCGGCGATCAGCCCGCCAACCAGGGGAATGAACGCCAGCAGGGCCACCACGAAGGCCAGCAGGACGGCGAACGGGACGCCGACGATCGTCATCACAATAAATGCGAACGTTGCGTTGACGATTGCGACGACGGCCTGGCCGATCACGTAGTTGCCCACCGACCCGGTGATTTCCTCGGACAGGGCCTCGACCCTGGCCCGGCGGGACCGCGGGGCCAGCCGGTAGCCCCATTTCTTCATGGCCGGCAGGGCTGCGAGGAAGTAGAGGCTCAGCACCAGCACAATCAGGGCGCCGAAGAGTCCGTTGGCCACGGTGGAGCCGAAACCGACGACACCGCCGAAGATGCCGCCCATCGCCTCCGGGTCGTTGACGAACTTCTCCAGCTCCTGGGTGATGCGTTCGCGCACCCCGTACTGGTTGTCGATGCTGCGGAAGAAGTCGGAGTTGATGAATTCCGTGATCCACCGCGGCGCCTCTTCAACGATCTGGGTGACCTGCTGGACGATCGTGGGGATCAGCGTGGCAAAGAAGGCTGCGACGCCCAGGGCGAGGGTGGAAACGGCGACCACAATGCCGGCGGCGCGGGGGAGCTTTTTCCCCTCGAGCCAGCGCACCACTGGGTCCAGGCCCAGGGCGATGAAAAGCGCCGCCACGATCCAGAGGATCAGCTGGGTGGTGTTGGAGCCAATCCAGTAAACGAGCAGGGCCACGCCGACGCCGACCGTCCCCATGAACCCGACGTAGAGAGGGTGCTGGGAGGACATCCGCGGACCGGGATTGCCGAAGCGGGTGCCCGTTTCGGTCTCGGGCATCGTCCCGTCGTCCACCTGCTCCGGGGGCATCTCGAAGCGGAGCCGCGGCTGGGCTCCCGGCAGGGGCTGGCGCAAGCGGTGGGCCATCGAATTCAGGACCCCGGCCAGGGCCACCCGGCGGGGGGAAACCTGCTCCTGCGGACTGTCCACCGTGCTGCCGGATTCCTTGGTTTCTTCCGGTCCTGAGGGGGACGAGTCCGTGTGTCCAGTCACTGCGTTGAAAGCCCTTTATTCTCTGTATATCCCCGGCGGAGACGCTGCGGCGGCCCCAGTGTGATGATCAACGCAAACACTATCAGCAGGCTTGTTACGGCGCTCTTTCGGGGCTGCCGCGGAGACCCCGGAAGGGGTTGACAAACAGCCCGATCTGACTCTCTGGTAACAAAACGGTTACTATTGAAGCTACGTGTCCGCTGATGATAGGTAATATTTTGCGTTTCAAGACTGCAGTCGCACTAGTGCTGCTGGGCCTCCTGACACTGCTGGCCGGAATCGGCCAGAAGACCTTCTGGGCTCCGCCGGAGACCGTGACGGCCACCGCCCCCTCGGGAGCCACCGCCGCGCCGCTGACCGTTTTTGACGAGAAGCTCCGCACGCTGCACGACGGCACGGTGACGATCAACGTCAAGGGCGAGGGCAGCTTCATGCTGGCCGCCGGCCGCCCTGACGACGTCGATGCCTGGGTTGGCGCCACCGCGCACAACACCGTCTCCGGGCTCTCCGAGGACGGCAAGGCGCTGCAGTTGACCCATGCTGACGGGGATGCGGCCGCGCCCTCGCCGGCCGGCTCGGACCTCTGGGTCAGCACGGAGAACGCCAGCGGCGAGCTGAAGTACAACTGGACCCCGCCGGCCGACGGCGACTGGTCGCTGCTGCTCGCGACGGACGGCACCAAGCCGGCCCCCGCGTCCATCACCATGACCTTTCCGAACGACACCTCCACCCCGTGGGCCGTTCCCCTGATGGTGATCGGCGGCCTGCTGATCCTGGCCGGCGCCGCGCTGTTGGTGCTCAAGCCCAAGTCCGGCACCCGCACAGGCACCGGCGACGGCGGTTCCGGCAACGGCGGCGAACCGGCCCCCGGCTTCAAGGACTCCGCCTCCAAGGACACCGCCCCCCGGGGCTCCGAGGTCCAGGCAGCCGCCCCGAAGGCAGCCGTCCCGACGGACACTGCCCCGAAGAACGCCTCCCAGCAGCTCACCGCCGCACCGGGCACCGCGGCACAGCGCCTGCGGCGCTCCGGAGTGGTCGTGGCCGTGCTGACCGCCACCGCCGTCGCCGGCAGCGGCGTGGCGGCCCAGGCCAGCCAGACGCCGCCCCCGTCACCGGCCACTTCTTCCGCCGCAGCGGAGCAGGCTCCGGCGTCACCGGTCCTGGTTGATGTCCAGTTCCGCCGCATCCTGGAACAGGTTGCCAGCGCGGTCGACGCCGGGGACGCGGCCAAGGACGCCAGCAAGCTGGAGCCGCGTGTGGCCGGTCCTGAACTCGAGGTCCGCACGCAGAACTACAAGATCCGCTCCCAGGTCGGCTCGTACGAGCCCCGGATGCCGGTCCGTGCCACCAAGCTCCTCACCACGGTGGTCACCGAGCAGCGCAGCTGGCCGCGTACGGTCATGGCGGTCACCCAGGGCGAGGGCAACGTCGTTCCGCAGCTGCTCACCCTGACCCAGGCCTCCCCGCGGGAGAACTACAAGCTGGTCCTCACCACGCCGCTGCAGCCGGGAACGACCTTCCCGGGGATCGCCCGCGGCGGCACCGAGACGCTGGCACCCACCGACAAGTCGGGTCTGCTCTTCAGCGGTGAGGAAGCGCTGGGCGGGCTGGGCGACCGGCTGAACTCCGCCGAGTCGCCGTTCAAGGACAAGCTCGCCGAGGGAGCGTCGTCCCCGTATATTGCGGACACGCTGGCTTACCAGGCCGATGTCGTGAACTCGGGTGTCAACGGCACCTTCTCCTTCACCCACAAGATGGTCCCGGGCAGCGTTGTGGTGTTCCGGACCGCCGACGGAGGGGCCCTGGCCATGGGCCGCCTGGACTTCGCGTTCGATGGCACCCCCAAGGCCGCCGGCGACAAGCTGACGATCGGCGACGACGCGGCGGCCCTGGCCGGCGGCAAGGAGACCAGCACCGGCATGGTGCTGAACTTCGCTGAGTCCGTGGCCGTCTACATCCCGCCGGCCGGGTCCCAGGACCCGATGCGGCTCGTTGCCGCCACCCGTGGCCTCGTGGGAGCGACCTTCAAGTAGTCCAGCCGCAGCATCTACAAAGTCACCAGCAGCACCGGCAGAACCAGTGCCAACAGAAAAGACCCGGCCGGCAGGACGGGTCTTTTCTGCTGCCCGCGCTCCTTCCGGTGGCACCGGACCGGGCCGATATGGCTAGAGTGGAACCATGACTTCGCCAGCCTCCCGCCCGGTCCCGCCAGCTGCCGCCAACCCGCTCAACCTGCGCGGTGCGGTCGACCTGTCCTCCCTGAAACAGCGCCCTGCGGCGCCGCCTGCCGCGCCAGGTGCCGCCGGCGCACCGGGGATGCCCGGAGCGCCCGCCGCGGGCAACGGCGACGCGGGGCACCCGCGCCGTCCGCTCCGGGTCGACATCACTGAAGCCAATTTCCAGGAGCTCGTGGAGCTCTCAGCCCAGGTCCCGGTCGTCGTGGCGCTGTGGGCGGCCTACTCGCCCGGCTCCGCCGAGCTGGTCGACGTTCTCGAACGGATTGTGGACAGCTATGCGGGCCGGCTCGTCCTCGGCGCCGCCGACGTCGAAGTGTTCCCGCAGCTGGCCCAGGCCTTCCAGGTGCAGGCCGTTCCCACCGCCGTGGCCCTGGTCAACGGACAGCCGATTCCGCTTTTCCAGGGCGGCGCCGAGGAACCGCAGGTCCGGAGCCTGCTGGACGAACTGCTGAAGGTCGCCGCCGCCAACGGCGTGGCCGGACAGGTCGGCACGGGCGAACCCGGCGCTGCCGAGGCTGAGGCTTCGCCGCTGCCGCCCCTGCACCAGAAGGCGTTCGACGCCATCGAGGCCGGGGACTACGCTGCGGCCGCCGACGCCTACCGCCAGGCCCTGCTCGAAATGCCCGCCGATGCCGAGGCCAAGGCCGGGCTCGCGCAGGTGGAGCTGATGGGCCGGCTCCAGCCGCTCGCCGCCGCGGACTCCGAGGCGCTGCGCCAGCAGGCCGCCACCGAACCGGACAACCTGGAGGCCCAGCTCAGCGTGGCCGACCTGGACATCGCCGGCGGACACGTGGAGGACGGCCTCGGCCGGATCGTCGCGTTCATCGGCAGGAACTTCGGCCCGGAGCGGGAAACGGCACGGGTCCGGCTGCTTGAACTGTTCGACGTCGTCGGCACCGGCGATGACCGGGTGGCGAAGGCGCGCCAGAACCTCGCCCGGGTGCTCTTCTAGTGGGCTCCGCCCTCTTCACGCCGCTGGAACTGCGCTCCCTGCACCTGCAGCACCGCGGCTGGGTGTCCCCGATGTGCCAGTACAGCTGCGAGCCGGAAACCGGGGAAGGCGTGCCCAACGACTGGCATCTGATGCATCTGGGTTCCTTCGCCACGGGCGGGGCCGCCCTGATCCTCACCGAGGCCGCCGCCGTGAACGCCGCCGGACGGATCAGCCCCAGGGACGCCGGGTTCTACAACGACGATCAGGCGGCAGCATGGGAACGGATCACCTCCTTCGTGCACCGTCACGGCACGGCGGAGACCAAAATCGGCACCCAGCTGGCGCACGCCGGCCGGAAGGCCTCCTCCTACTGGCCCTTCTCCGGCAAACAGGGCACGGTGCCCGCCGCCGACGGCGGCTGGGCCACCGTTGGTCCCGGCGCGGGAGCCTTTGACGGCTACGAGGCCCCCTCGGCAATGACGGAGGGGCAGATCGAGGGCGTCATCGCCGACTTCGCGGCCGCAGCGGTCCGGGCCGTGGGAGCCGGCTTCGACACGATCGAAATCCACGGCGCCCATGGCTACCTCCTGCACCAGTTCCAGAGCCCGCTCGTCAACGACCGCACGGACCGCTGGGGCGGTGACGAAACCGGCCGGAACCGGCTGACCCTCGCCGTGGTCGACGCCGTCCGCAACGTCATTCCCGACGCCATGCCGCTGCTGCTCCGGATCTCGGCCTCCGACTGGGCCGAGGGCGGCATCGACGTCGAAGCCTCGGTACGGATGGCCAGGGCGGCCGCGGACCACGGCGTGGACCTCGTGGACGTTTCCAGCGGCGGCGCCGTCGCCTACCAGAAGATCCCGGTGGGACCGGGCTACCAGACCGGCTTCGCCGCCCGGATCCGGCGTGAAACCGGGATCAAGACCGGCACCGTCGGGCTGCTGACCTCGGCCGGCCAGGCGGAGCACGCCGTCGCCACCGGCCAGGCTGACGGTGTCTTCATCGCCCGTGCCGCCCTCCGGGATCCGCACTGGTGGCTGCGGGCCGCGTTCGAACTGGGCCAGGACGTGGCGTGGCCGCCGCAATACGAACGCGCCATTCCCCGCCACTCCTTCTAACGGCACGGCGGTCCAACGGCACGGCGGTCCGCCGGTGGGGGTACGCCTTGAGGACGATCCCTTCCGCGCACCCGGGCGGTTAGTCTAACGACATGACTTTCGAGCAACCGCAGCCGCCTGCCCCCGAAAACCAGGCCGGCCAGGCTGTTCCCGCCCTGTCACTGCGCGGGCTCGCCAAGCGCTTCGGCGACAAGATCGCCGTCGACGGCATCAGCCTGGACGTCCCGGCGGGTTCCTTCTACGGGATCGTCGGCCCGAACGGCGCCGGCAAGACCACCACGCTGTCGATGGCCACCGGCCTGCTGCGGCCCGAGTTCGGCACGGCATTCGTGCACGGCGTGGATGTCTGGAAGCGCCCCCTGGAGGCCAAGAAGCTGATGGGCATCCTCCCGGACGGCGTCCGGCTCTTCGACCGGCTGACCGGCGAGCAACTGGTCAGCTACGCCGGCCTGCTGCGCGGCATGGACAAGGACGTGGTGGCCACACGCGTCAGGGAACTGCTCGCCGCCCTGGACCTGGGCGCGGATGCCGGAACGCTCGTGGTGGACTACTCCGCCGGCATGACCAAGAAAATCGCCCTCGCCTCGGCGCTGATCCACGCGCCCCGGCTGCTGGTCCTGGACGAACCGTTCGAGTCCGTGGACCCCGTATCGGCCGCCAACATCCGCGACATCCTGGACCGTTACGTGGCCTCCGGCGGCACCGTCATTGTCTCCAGCCACGTCATGGACCTCGTCCAGCGGATGTGCGACCACGTCGCCGTCGTCGCCGCCGGGCGGGTCCTCGCCGCCGGGACGGTGGACGCCGTCCGCGCGGGGGCGACCCTCGAAGACCGCTTCGTCCAGCTGGTCGGCGGCCGCAACCACACGGAGGGGCTGGAATGGTTGCGCACCTTCTAAGGCTCAAGCTGACCCTGCTGCGCAACAGCGCCCGGCGCAGCCCGTGGCAGCTCGTGGGCCTTGGCATCGGCACGCTGTACGCGCTCGGGCTCGTGGCGCTCGGCATCACGGGGCTGCTGTTCCTGCGCGGGGCGGACGCCGGCGTGGCGCAGACCGTCGTCGTGCTGGGCGGTGCCGCGGCGCTGCTGGGCTGGGCCGTCGTCCCGGTCGCTGCCTCCGCCGCCGACCTGACCCTGGACCCGGCACGGTTCACCACCTTCGCCGTGCCGATGCCGCAGCTGCTGACCGGGCTGGCCCTCGGCGGGCTGATCGGCATCCCGGGCACGGCGACCGCACTGGTGGCGCTGGGCACTGTCGGGACCTGGTCCCGGAGCCTTCCCGGTGCGGCGGGCGCCCTGGTCGGGGCGGCCCTCGGGGTGCTGAGCTGCATTGTGCTGTCCAAAGTGGTCACCACCGCCACCGCGGGGCTGGCGACTTCCCGCCGGTTCAAGGATGCCAGCGCCATGGTTTTCCTGATTCCGCTGGTCCTGATGGGGCCGATCGTGGCGGGTGTCGCAGGGGGGATTGCGGGCTCCGGGGACTTCCTGACCGGACTGGCCCGGACGCTGTCCTGGACCCCGGCCGGTGCCGCGTGGTCCCTCGGCGGCGAACTGGCCGCGGGGAGCTACGGCGCCGCGGCCATCAAATTCCTGATCGCGCTTGCCACTCTGGCCGGGCTCGGGCAGTGCTGGAAGTTCCTGCTGCAGCGGGCGCTCGTGACGCCGCCCTACGCCGGCTCGTCCAAGAAAAGAGCCGGCGGGCTGGGCTTCTTCGGGCTGTTCCCCGCCACGCCGGCGGGCGCGGTCGCGGCGCGGTCGTTGAGCTACTGGCTCCGGGACCCCCGCTACTCGGGCGCCCTCGTCGTCGTGCCGCTGCTGCCGGTGCTGTTCCTGTTCCAGGCCGCCCAGACCGGATCCTACACAATGCTCCTCTTCATCGGTCCGCTGACCGCCTTCCTGCTTGCCTGGTCCATCTCAACAGATGTCTCCTATGACAACACCGCCTTCGCGCTGCATCTTTCCACGGGAGTCAGCGGGGTCCACGACCGGCTGGGCCGTGCCGTGGCATGCCTGGTCTTTGCCCTGCCGGCGGTGCTGGCGCTCAGTGTCCTGCCGTTCCTGTTCGGCGCGGACTGGCAGCTCCTGCCCGGTGTGCTCGGGCTGTCCCTCGGGCTGCTGTTCAGCGGGATGGGCCTGTCCTCGGTGGTGTCCGCGCGCTACACCGTCGCCGTGCCGCTTCCCGGGGACAGCCCCTTCAAGAAACCGCCGGGCAATGTGGCGCAGACCATGGCGGTGCAGTTCGGCGGCATGGGTGTCCTGCTCCTGCTGGTGCTCCCCGAAACGGCGCTGCTGGTGGCACAGTTCATCACCGGCAGCGCTGTCCCGGGCTGGATCAACCTGGTCCTCGGCCCGGTCCTGGGACTCGCCTTGTTCGCCGCCGGGGTCCGGCTGGGCGGGAAATGGCTCGACGCGCGGGGGCCGGAACTGCTGGCCCAGCTGACCGTCAACCGCTGATCCGCGCGCGGTGGCCGGGACTGGGATACCCTGCCCCTAGGGCACATCCGGCAACGGGAACGGCAAGGCAAGGGCAAAGGCAGAGCCATGGAAGTCGTCATTCTCTCCGGCAGCAAGCCGATCGCCGCCCTCGCGGCGGACGCGATCGAGGCGCTGCTCCGGCGCAGGCCCGACGCCGTCCTGGGCCTGGCGACCGGTTCATCCCCGCTGCCGGTCTACAACGAACTGGCACTGCGGCACGACCGGGACGGCCTGGACTTCAGCCAGGTGCGCGGCTTCGCCCTCGACGAGTACGTGGGGCTGCCGCCCGGGCACCCGGAGTCCTACCGTGAGGTGATCCGGCGTGAATTCACCGAGCGCGTGAACATCGACCCGGCGAACGTCCTGGGGCCGGACGGCTCGGCCGCGGACATCCCGGCCGCCTGCCGGTCCTTCGAGGACGCCCTGCGCGCGTCCGGGGGAGTAGACCTGCAGCTGCTGGGTGTCGGCACCGACGGCCACATCGGGTTCAACGAGCCCGGTTCCTCCCTTGCCTCGCGGACCCGGATCAAGACCCTGATCGAGCAGACACGGCGGGACAATGCCCGGTTCTTCGGGAGCCTGTCCAAGGTTCCGCACCACGTCGTCACGCAGGGGCTGGGAACCATCCTGGAGGCCCGGCATGTGATCCTTATCGCCACCGGCGCGCAGAAGGCCCAGACGGTCCGTGACCTCGTGGAGGGACCGGTCGCCGCCATCTGTCCGGCTTCCGTGCTGCAACTGCATCCGCACGCCACAGTCCTGCTCGACGAGGCGGCGGCGTCGTCGCTGCGGCTCGCCGACTACTACCGGCACAGCTACGAGAACAAGCCGGCGTGGCAGGGCCTGTAGCTCACCTTTTTTCGCGGTGACGCCGCCATGCCGCCGCCCGACCGTCGCACCTTCGTCCGATCCAGCCGCTAAGATGGGTCTCATGAACAGCATGACCGATCCTCTCGAAAACGACCCGATGCGCGAGCTCTCCGGAGCCGGGACGTCGACGGCCACAATCGAGCGCGAGGAACTGCGCCAGGAAGTGGAACCCGGTGACCGGGAACGCTTCTCGCACTATGTCCGCAAGGAAAGGATCATGGAATCCGCGCTGTCTGGCGAGCCCGTGATCGCCCTGTGCGGCAAGGTCTGGACTCCGGGCCGCGATCCGAAGAAGTTCCCCGTCTGCCCGGAATGCAAAGAGGTCTATGAGGGCCTCCGGCCGGGCGGCGACGGCGGCAAGGGCTCCGGCGACAAGTAACGCGGCCGCACAAAGCGGCGATGCCAGGGCCTTGCGGGTCACCGCGCCCTGGCCCTCAGGCGTGCCGCGGTGCGCCGGGGACCCCTGTTCTCCCGGTGAATGATGCCCGGCCCATGCTGGCCGGTGATTGCTTACGGTTCATCCGAAAAGATTGGTGTTTTTTGTGCTTACTTGGGTTTCTCCGGCAGCGGCAGCAGTGCGCGGAATGGAGGGCACCTAAGTGACAGAGACACTTTTTGGCGGACCCGTGCTTCCCCCCGCGTATCCCGAGCGGGCAGCCTGGGGCACCGCGCCCAAGCTCCGTGCCTGGCAGCAGGAGGCCCTGGACAGCTACTTCACCACCCATCCCAGGGACTTCCTTGCGGTCGCCACGCCCGGCGCCGGTAAAACCACCTTTGCGCTCCGGGTGGCCTCCATGCTGATTGAGGCGAACGTCGTCAACCGCGTCACTATCGTGGCTCCCACGGACCACCTGAAGCGGCAGTGGGCAGATGCCGCCGCCAAGGTGGGCATCGCCATCGATCCGAACTTCAAGAACGCCGACGGCCAGCACGGCCGCGGCTTCATCGGCGTCGCGGTCACCTACGCGCAGGTGGCGAGCAAGCCGATGCTGCACCGGGCCAAGACCGAGGCAGCCCGCACCCTGGTCATCCTCGACGAAATCCACCACGGCGGCGAGGCCCTGTCGTGGGGTGACGGCCTCCGCGAAGCGTTCGAGCCGGCGGCGCGCCGGCTCTCGCTGACGGGCACCCCGTTCCGTTCCGATACCTCGCCGATCCCGTTCGTGGAATACGCCGAGGACCGGGACGGGATCCGGCGCTCCAAGGCGGACTACACGTACGGTTACGGCAAGGCCCTCCGGGACCACGTGGTCCGTCCGGTCATGTTCATGGCCTACTCCGGGCAGATGCGCTGGCGCACCAGCGGCGGCGAGGAGATGGCGGCCTCGCTCGGGGAGTCTGCGGTGACCAAGGACGTCACCTCCCAGGCCTGGCGGACCGCGCTGAATCCCGCGGGCGAATGGATCCCGGCGGTGCTGGCCGGGGCGGACAAGCGCCTCAGCGAGGTGCGCCGGACCGTTCCCGACGCCGGCGGGCTGGTCATCGCGACCGATCATGACGACGCGCGTGCCTACGCCGGGCAGCTGAAGAGGATCACGGGCGAATCGCCCACGGTGATTCTCTCCGACGACGTCAAGGCCTCCAGCAAGATCGAGGAGTTCACCGCCAGCGAGAAGCGCTGGATGGTGGCCGTGCGCATGGTTTCCGAAGGCGTGGACGTGCCGCGGCTCTCCGTCGGCGTGTACGCGACGTCCATCGCCACGCCGCTGTTCTTCGCCCAGGCCGTGGGGCGTTTCGTGCGCGCCCGGAAACGCGGGGAGACGGCGTCGGTCTTCCTGCCCTCCGTGCCGCAGCTGATGGCACTGGCGAACTCCATGGAGGCCGAGCGGGACCACGCCCTGGACCGTCCGGAAAAGGAGGACGGCGACGGCCTGTTCAATCCGGAGGACTCGCTGATGGACGAGGCGAACCGCGAGGAGAAAGCCTCCGATTCGCTGACGAAGGGCAAGTTTGAGGCCCTGGATTCGCAGGCCTCCTTTGACCGTGTGCTGTTCGACGGCGGCGAGTTCGGTACCGGCGGCGAGGTGGGCTCGGAGGACGAGCTGGACTTCCTCGGGATCCCCGGCCTGCTCGACGCCGATCAGGTCGGTACATTGTTGCGCCAGCGCCAGCACGAGCAGCTCAACCGCAAGAACGCGCGCGCCCCGCAGGCGGCGGCCGCAGTACCGGCCGTGCCGGACCACCGCATGCTGATGGACCTGCGCACCGAACTGGCGAAGAATGTCGCGGCCTGGTCCGCGCGCACGGGCACGCCGCACGGCGTCATCCACACCAAGCTCAGGACGGTCTGCGGCGGCCCGGCGGTGGCCCAGGCCAACGAGGAACAGCTGCAGACGCGGCTGCGGAAGCTTCAGGACTGGTTCATCGGCCGGAAGTAGCGGCGGCACATAAAAGGGACCGGGGTCGGACTGTGCAGTCCGACCCCGGTCCCTCTTGTGCAATTTTTCTGCGACTCCCGCCGCGACTCCCGCCGGCGAAGGGGGCTGCTACTGGCCGCCCGCGCCGCAGAGCTCGCTGAGGGTCTGGCCGGCAGCGGTGTAGCTGGCCTGCATCTCCTCGAGCTTGGCGGTGTCCGGAGTTTCCTTGGCCGACTCGTCCAGGAATTCGATGATGGAGTGCAGCGGAGCCTGGAGTTCCTGGGACGCGCTGGCCTCGATGGGCCGGAGCCGGTTGCCGAGGCGGATCATGCCCGCTTTGTCCTCGGCGGACGTCGGACCCGCGCCGACGGTCTGGACCCGGGCGCAGGTTTCGGCAGTGGTGTCTTGCGGGGCGGCCGAGCAGCCGGCAGCGCCGAGCAGGGCCCCGGCAACGATCAGGACGGTCAGGGTCTTCTTCATGGTGTACTCCGGGGTTCTTACGGGTCAGACGATATTGGCAGGGATTTCGAGTCTACTTCGCTCAGGCGATGTCGACCCCGCCGAGTTCCATCTCCGCGACGGCGTCGTCGAGATCCTCGGCGACCCCGACGGTCAGATCCCGCAGCACGGTCACGGAGTAGCCGGCCTGCACCCCGTCCAGCGCGGTCGCCTTGACGCAATGGTCGGTGGCGATCCCGACGACCACGACGTCCTCGACGTCGTGGCTCTGCAGCCAGTCGTCGAGCCCGATCGTATCCTCGCCAGCGGCGAAGTCGCGGGCGGAGAAATCGCCCGCGGCGAAATCACCGGCGTCGGCCTCGGCGTCGCCGGCCCCGGCCGCGCTGCCGGACGGACTTCCGGCGACCGGCATGGCCCCGGCCTTCCGGTCCCCGGAGGGAACGGCGTCGTCCGGCGCGAGCAGCCCTTCAAAGCCCGAGTAGGCCGCGGTGTACTGGCCCTTGCGGAAGTAGGCCTGGATGTATTCGGTGTCGAGGTCCGGGTGCAGCTCGGCCCCGCGGGTTCCGGCCACGCAGTGCCTCGGCCAGCTGTCGACGAAGTCCGGGTCGTCCGAGAAATGCGCGCCCGGATCGATATGCCAGTCCTGGGTTGCCACGACGTGGTCAAACTGTCCGTGGTGGGCGTCGACGTACTCGCTGATGGCGCCGGCAAGCGCCGCCCCGCCCTCGACGGCCAGGGAGCCGCCTTCGCAGAAATCGTTCTGGACGTCGACGATAATCAGGGCGCGGGACATCAGTTCTCCTCGTAGATGGTGGGGATGGCTGCTTCGCCGCGCTGCAGCCGGTTGACGACAGCGGGAAGCTCTCTCATGGTGTCCGCATGGCGCTGGCGTGCGCGCAGCACACCCTCCGCACCGGTCCAGCCGGGCAGGAGTCCGCCGTTCTTGACGAACTGCTGCAGCAGCGGCCGGTCATTGCCGTCGTCCTCCGGGCGGTGTCCGACGCCGACGATCTCCTGTGTGGCCGTGCCGCGCTCGTTGAGCTTGCGGAGCGCGTACTTGCGCCCTCCCTTGCTGGTCTTGTTCTTGGCGGCCTTGGCAACGGACACAAAGTCGCCGTCGTCGTCCGTCCGGCTGACCAGCTTGTAGACCATGCTGGCCGTCGGGGCGCCGGAGCCGGTGACGAGGGAGGTGCCGACGCCATAGGAGTCCACCGGGGCGGACTGCAGGGCGGCGATGGCGAACTCGTCGAGGTCGGAGGTGACGATGATGCGGGTCCGCTCGTTGCCCAGCTCGTCCAGGAGCTGGCGCACCCACTGCGCCTGCGCCACCAGGTCGCCGGAGTCCAGGCGCACCGCACCCAGCTTGTCACCGGCCAGTTCGACGGCGGTGCGCACCGCGGCCTCGACGTCGTAGGTGTCCACCAGCAGCGCGGTCCCGGCGCCCATCGAGGCGATCTGCGCCTCGAAGGCCTCGCGCTCGGTGTCGTGCAGCAGGGTGAAGGAGTGCGCGGCGGTGCCCACGGTCTTGAGTCCGTAGCGCAGGCCCGCCTCCAGGTTTGAGGTGCTGTCGAAGCCGGCGATGATGGCCGCGCGGGCGGCGGAGACGGCGGATTCCTCCTGGGTGCGGCGCGAGCCCATCTCCACGCAGGGGCGGCTCCCGGCGGCGGTGATCATGCGCGAGGCCGCCGAGGCGATGGCGCTGTCGTGGTTGAGGATCGAGAGGATGTAGGTCTCGAGGATGCAGGCTTCGGCGAAGGTGGATTCGACGATCAGGATGGGGGAGTTCGGGAAGTACGCTTCGCCCTCCGCGTAGCCCCAGATGTCGCCGGAGAAGGAGAATCCGGCCAGATAGTCCAGGGTCTCCTCGTTCACCACCTTGGTGCGGCGGAGGAAATCGATTTCGGTGTCGCCGAAGCGGAAGTCCGCAATGCCCTCCAGCAGCCGGCCCGTGCCGCCCACAATGCCGTAGCGGCGCCCGTCCGGCAGGCGCCGGGCGAAGGCCTCGAACACTGACTTGCGGTGGGCGGCACCGGAATGCAATGCGGCCTGCAGCATGGTCAGCTCGTAATGGTCGGTGTACAGGGACGTGCGGGGACGGTCCCAGCCAGCTGATGAACTCACGAATTCACTCTAGTCCCCACCGGCTCCCACGTCTCGCTTCGCTTCGCCGCGGGGCCCTCGCCGGCGTGGGCCCACATCCCCATAGAATGGACAGATGACCCTCAGCGTTGCGCTCGGCCCTGACACCCAGGAGAGCACCCAGACCGGAACAGTGACGTCGACAGATGTCCTGTCCGCCCCGGACATCCCTTGGAACCTCGTGATCTGGAACGATCCGGTGAACCTGATGAGCTATGTGAGCTACGTGTTCCGCAGCTACTTCGGCTATTCCGAGGCCAAGGCGAACAAGCTCATGCTCGAAGTCCACAAGAAGGGCCGCTCCATCGTCGCGCACGGCAGCAAGGAGCAGGTGGAGCAGCACGCGGTCGCGATGCACGGCTACGGCCTCTGGGCCACGGTGGAAAAGGCCACCGGCGGCGGCTCCGGCGGCGCCGGATCAGGCGGAGGATCAGGCAAGGGCAAAGGAAAACGTGGCTAAGGCATTCAAATACGGCGTCAAGGGCATCACCGGCTACCTGGAACCGGCCGAACGGGAACTGCTGCGCAGCCTCTTCGGCGACGTTGTCTCCATGCTCGAGCCGGAGGAACGCGCCAACCAGGACCCCCTCGCCGCGCTCGTCGGACTCGACGCCGAGGCCCGCGAACCCTCGGACCGTGCCCTGCGCCGGCTGCTCCCGAACGTCTCGAAGAACGACGACGCCGCCTCGCTGGAGTTCCGCCGGTACACCGAACGGTCGCTGCGCGAAAGCAAGATCGGCGCGCTGAAGGCCGCGTCCCTCGGACTGGACAAGGACGAGCTGGTCCTGACCCCGGCCGACGCGCGGCACTGGTCCATGGCGCTCAACGATGTCCGGCTGGTGCTGGCCGAACGCCTCGACATCCGCGACGACGAGGATGCCGGGCACGTGCACCTGATGCAGGACTGGTCCCAGGCCGAGGACGTCGAAAGCTACCTGGCCCTGGTCTACAACTTCACCACCTGGCTGCAGGAATCCCTGGTCCAGGCGATGCTGCAGTCGCTGGAGACGGGCGGCTGAGCTGCGGCTGGGTGACGGCTGGGTGACGGCGGGCAGCGCAGCGTGCCGCGGCGTGTGACACATTCGACATGAGTCGGACGACACAATGAGATGGCCGCACCCCCGGCTAAGCCCTATCCTCGAATAATCATGACTTCAGCATCGAGCATGGATCCGGCAGCGGGAGCTGTTGCGGACTCCCCAGCGAGCAACAGCGCCAGCAGCCAGACCGCCAGCCGGATGGGGTCGCGTCCCATCGGTGTGTTCGATTCCGGCGTCGGCGGACTCACCGTGGCCCGGTCCATCATCGACCAGCTGCCCAACGAATCCATCCTCTACGTCGGCGATACGGCCAACGGCCCCTACGGTCCGCTCCCCATCGCCGAGGTCCGGGCCAATGCCCTGGGCGTGATGGATGAACTGGTGGACTCCGGCGTGAAGCTGCTGACCATCGCCTGCAACTCCGCCTCCGCCGCCGTGCTGCGCGACGCCCGGGAACGCTACACCGCCCGCTACGGGATCCCCGTCATCGAAGTGATCCAGCCGGCCGTGCGCCGCGCCGTCGCCGCCACCCGCACCGGCCGGGTCGGGGTGATCGGCACCTCGGCCACCGTCGGCTCCCGCGCCTACGAGGACACCTTCGCCGCCGCCCCGGACCTGCACATCACCTCCGCGGCCTGCCCCGCCTTCGTGCCCTACGTCGAGGCCGGCATCACCACCGGGCCGGAGCTGCTCGCCGTCGCCCGCGAATACCTCGAGCCGCTCCGGGCCGCCGGGGTGGACACCGTGGTGCTGGGCTGCACGCACTATCCGCTGCTCACCGGCGTCATCTCCTATGTGATGGGGGAGGACGTCACGCTCGTCTCCAGCGCCGAGGAGACGGCCAAGGACGTCTACCGGGCGCTGGCCTCCCGCGGGCTGGAACGGACCGACGCCTCGGCCCCGTCCCACAACTTCATCGCCACGGGGGACGCCGCACAGTTCGAGCACCTCGCCCGTCGCTTCCTCGGACCCGAGGTGCTCAGCGTCCGCCACGTGGACCACGTCGCGGCCCAGTACCCCACGGGCAGCCTGGCCCGGATCACGCCGGAAATGATCGCCGCCGCGCAGGCCGGCGCGGGCCGCCCCCGGATCTCCAACTTTGTGGGCGGATCCGCGGGCGGGGGAACACTGCTGTGAAGCTGACCATCGTGGGCTGTACCGGATCCTTTCCGGGGCCCGGCTCGCCGGCGTCGTGCTACCTGCTGACCGCCAGCGACGGCGAGCGGAACTGGAAAATCGTCCTGGACCTCGGCAGCGGCGCGCTCGGTGCCATCCAGCGGTACACGGACCTTGAGGACATTGACGGGATCTTCCTCACCCACCTGCATCCGGACCACTGCATGGACCTGTGCGGGCTCCACGTCGCGGTGCGCTGGAAGCCCGGCGGCTGGGCGCGGGGCAGGATCCCGGTCTGGGGGCCCGCCGCCACCGCCGACCGGATGGCCACCGCCTACGGTCTGGAACTGGACCCGGGCATGCATGAGGAATTCGACTTCAGCAACTGGTCCGAGCGCAAGCCCGTGACGATGGGCCCGTTCACGGTCACCCCGTACGCCGTCAACCACCCGGTGGAGGAGGCGTACGCGCTCCGCGTGGAGGTCACCGAGCCGGACAAGGACGGCAACCCAGTCACCCGGGTGCTGAGTTATTCGGGCGACACCGACTCCTGCGTCGGGCTGGAGGACGCGGCCCGCGACGCCGACCTGTTCCTCTGCGAGGCGGCGTTCGAGGAAGGCCGCGACGACGGCATCAAGGACGTGCACCTGACCGGCAAGCGGGCCGGGGAGGCCGCCGTCGCCGCCGGCGCCCGGCGGCTGCTGCTGACCCACATCCCGGTCTGGACGTCCCCGACCACCGTCATGGCCGAGGCCAAAGGCGTCTTCGGCCAGCACGTGGCCGTGGCCGTGGCAGGCGTGCACTACACGATTTGAGCCCGTCCGTCTTTGGTCCGGACAGGTACGGACAGCTCCGGTCGGCACGGAAGGACCGGGCGTGCTCTTTTGGCACGGTAAGGGTCGATAAGCTGGTGGCATGACTTCCGAAGCCCTGACTGCCCCCATCATCCGCGCCGATGGCCGTACCCCCGATCAGCTCCGTCCGATCAGCATCACCCGCGGCTGGTCCAAGCAGGCCGAGGGATCGGCCCTGATCGAGTTCGGCAACACCCGGGTGCTGTGCACCGCATCCCTCACCGAGGGCGTCCCGCGCTGGCTCAAGGGCGAGGGCCGCGGCTGGGTCACGGCCGAATACGCCATGCTGCCGCGCGCCACCAACACCCGCTCCGACCGCGAGTCCGTCAAGGGCAAAATCGGCGGCCGCACCCACGAGATCTCGCGGCTGATCGGCCGCTCGCTGCGTTCCATCATCGACACCAAGGCCCTCGGTGAAATCACCATCGTGCTGGACTGCGATGTCCTGCAGGCCGACGGCGGAACCCGTACCGCCGCCATCACGGGCGCCTACGTGGCGCTGGCCGACGCCATCCGCTTCGCCCGCGAGAACAAGATGATCGCCCGCAACGCCCAGCCCCTGGTCGACACGATCGCCGCCGTCTCCGTGGGCATCATCGACGGCGTCCCGATGCTGGACCTGCCGTACGTGGAGGACGTCCGGGCCGAGACCGACATGAATGTCGTCGTCACCGGTTCCGGCAAGTTCGTTGAAGTCCAGGGCACCGCCGAGGGCGCCCCCTTCGACCGCGACGAGCTCAACAAACTGCTGGACCTCGCGCTGATGGGCACCGAGCAGCTCGCCGCGATCCAGCGCGACACCCTGGCGGAAGCCCCGTGACAGCCGGCGCTGCGGGGCAAGAAGCAGCCGAGCGCGCCGCCACGCCGGTGCTGGTTCTCGCCACGCACAACCAGGGCAAGCTCCGGGAACTTCGTGAACTGTTGCGCGGGCAGGTGCCCGGCCTCGACGTCGACACCCAGGTGGTCGATGCGGGTGCGGTAGGCGCCCCCGACGTCGCCGAGACCGGTGTGACCTTCGCCGAGAATTCACTGCTCAAGGCGCGCGCGGTGGCGCAGGCGACCGGGCTCGTGGCGATCGCCGACGATTCCGGCCTCGCCGTCGACGTACTCGGCGGGGCGCCCGGCATCTTCTCGGCCCGCTGGGCGGGCCGCCACGGGGACGATGCCGCCAACCTGAGGCTGCTGCTGGACCAGCTTGCCGACGTGCCCGACGAGTACCGCGGCGCCGCGTTTGTCTGCGCCGCGGCGCTGGCGGTGCCCGGTTCCGGCCCGGACGAGGGCCGGGAAGTTGTGGAGTACGGGCAGCTCGAGGGGACGCTGCTGCGCGAACCGCGCGGCGCCGGGGGCTTCGGCTACGACCCCGTGCTGCAGCCCAGCGGCCTGGACCGCAGCTGCGCGGAACTGAGTCCGGCGGAGAAGAACGCCATCAGCCACCGCGGGCACGCATTCCGGGCGCTGCTCCCGGCGATTGTGGAGGCGCTGTCCGGGAGGTAGCAGCTGCCGCCGTCCGGGGCGCCTTTGGGCACGATTCCGGCCCTTTGGCCCGGCGTCCGCGGCGTGTCCGTGTCGAAGTGCCCCCGGACCGCAGCCGCCGTCTTGTCCGACAACGGACAGTTAAGCCAGGAAGGCGCCCCACATCGTGGGGCGCCTTCCTTTTAGCTTGTTAGCCGGGCCAGCTCGACCGGTGCCGGAGTTACGGGGTCTTGCGTTCCTCTTCGGGCTCGTGCTCCTCGATGAACTCCTCAACGACGTCCGTGCCGTACTTGTCGGCCTGGCGCTTGGCGATGAAGCCGCGGGCGACCTCGATGCCAATCGGGATCACGGAGACCAGGACGATCACGATGAAGATGATGTCCAGGTTTTCGCGGACCCAGGGGAAGGTGTCGCCCAGCAGGTAGCCCAGCAGGGTGACGCCCCCGCCCCACAGCAGCGCGCCGATGACGTTGTAGAAGAAGAACTTGCGCTTGTCCATCTGCGCGACACCCACGATCACCGGGACGAAGGTCCGGATGATCGGCACGAAACGGGCCAGGATCAGGGCCTTGCCGCCGTGCTTCTCGAAGAAGGCGTGGGCGCTTTCGACGTTTTCCCGCTTGAAGAGCCGGGAGTTGGGCTTGTTGAAGATGGCCGGGCCGGCTTTGGATCCGATCAGGTAGCCGATCTGGTTCCCGATGATGGCTGCGATGATGATCAGTCCGACAAAAGCCCAGATGTTGAACTTGATGGTCCCGGTGGCCACGAGCAGTCCGGCCGTGAACAGCATCGAGTCGCCCGGCAGGAAGAAGCCGATCAGCAGGCCGGTCTCAGCGAAGATGATGCCGCAGACCAGCAGCACCACCCAGGGCGCGAGGGCCGGGTCGGCCAGGAAGACCTGGGGGTTCAGCCAGTCGGGCAGGAATGAGGCCAGCTGCGGCTGGACCGGACCTGCGCCGCCGATCGTGGACACGGCGAAGTCGCTCAAAGCTAAAAGGTTCACCTGTCAAGGGTACTGGACGGCCGCCGTCGGGCGCTCCCGGAGGTCGGGCGCAGGGTGGGTAGTCGACGCCGCACGGATGGTGCCGCGGGCACGGCACGGGCGCGGCCGTGCGGGGCGGGCCGGAATCCGGCGGTAATGTTGGAGCGTGGGTTTGGACTTTACAGCGATCGACTTTGAGACCGCGAACGGCTTCCGCGGTTCACCGTGCGCTGTTGGCCTGAGCAAAGTGCGCGGCGGCGTGGTGGTCGAGGAGGCCTCCTGGCTGATGCGGCCGCCGGAAAACCACGACCGCTTCGACCACCACAACGTCCGGATCCACGGCATCAGGCCTGAACAGGTGGCCGGGCTGCCGCGCTTCGGTGAGCTCTTCCCGGAGATCGGCGCGTTCATCGGCGGCGACGTGCTCGCCGCCCACAATGCCGCCTTCGACCTCGGTGTGATCCGCTCCGGCCTGGAGGTCTCCGGACTGGCCGGCCCGGCGTATGACTACGTCTGCACGGTGATGCTCTCCCGCCGCTGCTACTCCCTGGTGTCCAATTCCCTGCCCTACGCGGCCGAGGAGGCCGGAGTTCCGCTGGTCAACCACCACGACGCCGCCGAGGACGCGCGCGCCTGCGCCGGGATCCTGATCGACATTGCCGCGCGCAACGGTGCCGGCAGCATCGCGGAGCTGTTCCTGTCCCTGGGACTGACGGTGTCCCGCCAGCCGGCGTTCGACCCGCTGCGCGACCCGCTCTCCAGGGCCAGCCAGTCGGCCCTGGACGCCCTCGCCGGGGGACCGGCCGCGGCGGCTCCGGTCCGGGCCTACCAGCCCGGCTGGCCGGAAGAGGGCGCCAACCCGCTGCCGAACGCCTTCGCGGAGACCGGCCACCCGCTGTTCGGCCAGACCGTGGTGTTCACCGGCGAACTCGCCATCCCCCGTCCCGAGGCGAAGATCCGATCCGCCGAGCTCGGCGCCAGGCCGGAGAGCCGGGTGACGGCCCGCACCACCGTCCTGGTGGTGGGGGACGGCTTCGTGGCCGCCGACCTGCGCTCCGGCCGCCTCACCGGCAAGGCCCGGCGCGTGCTGGAGCTCCACGAACGGGGCCAGCGGATTGAGGTCCTCTCCGAGGGCGAATTCCTGCAGATGGTGGGCGGCCACGTCGCCTCCGCGGCGATCGCCTGACCCTGCCGGTCGAGGGCGCCCGCGGTCATACTGCGCAACAATCATTCCGCCCGGGGCGGTCCTGCTCCTAGCCTTGGACGATGAGCAAACTGACCGCGGCACCTCCCGCGCCCCAGGCGCCCGCGCCTGCCCGGGGCGGAATCAGCTGGCGGAGGGTCTTCGCGTTTCCGAACCCGGTCAATGAGTACGCGGCCCGCATCACCGCCGGGCTTGTGGTGCTGCTGTCCGTGCTGACGCTGCTGACCGGCTTCGGCTGGGGACTGGCCGTCATCGCCGCGGGGTTCTGGCTGCGCGTCCTGTTCGGCCCGCGGATCTCACCGCTGGCCCAGCTGTCCGTGAAGGTTCTGACGCCGCGGCTGGGCAAAACCCGGCTGGTCCCGGGCCCGCCGAAGCGCTTCGCCCAGGGCATCGGCGCCGCCGTGTCCACCGCGGCGGCCCTGCTGCTGGCCGTGGGGCTGGCGCCGGCCGCCTGGATCCTGCTCACTGTCCTGATTGTCGCCGCGTCGCTGGAAGCGTTCGCGGGCTTCTGCCTCGGCTGCGCCATCTTCGGCTTCCTGCAGCGCCGCGGCCTGATCCCCGAAGACGTGTGCGAGGCCTGCAACAACATTTCGCTCCGCCGCCCCTGAGGGCCGGGGCCACCCGGCCCCGTGCACCAGCTCGCACCGGTACCGGCAGGCGCCGTATACCCGCGGGCGCCGGGTCACTTCCCGGTCAGGCTCCGGTGACCGCTGCCAGCTGCGACGCCATGCCCCGGATGACCTCCGGGGCCTCCAGCGCTTCGAGCCACTGCGCCGGAAGGCAGTCCTCCCCGTAGAACGTTCCGAGGATGTTGCCGGCAATCGAGCCGGCGGAGTCGCTGTCGCCGCTGTGGTTCACCGCGACGGCGATGGCCGCGCGGAAGTGGGCCTCCGGGTGCCCGGCAGCCGCCGCCGGACCCGGCGCGGTGGCCAGGACCGCGTACAGCGCGACGGCGAGTGCCTCCTCCGCCACCCACCCTTCGCCGAGCTCGCGGACCAGGTCCTCGGGCTCCAGCACCACGCCGGCGGCGCCAAGCCGGAGGGCGGCCTCCAGCCGGGCGACAACATCGGGGTCGGGTTCCTCACCCTTGCGCAGGTGGCCTGCGTCCAGCTGTCCGAGGGCGTAGTCCGCTGCCTCGTGCAGGCCCTGCCCGGCGGTCAGGGCATGGATGACGAGGCTGAAGATCCCGGCGCTCTGCCGGGCCGCGGGGTGCCCGTGGGTGAGCGAGGCCGCGTCGGCGCTGAGTTTGTAGATGGCATCGGCGGCGATGTAGGGGATCAAGCCAAACGGGGCGGAGCGCATCACGGTGCCGCATCCCTTGGAGTCCGGGTTGACCGGCCGGAAGAACGTTCCCATCTCCCCGGTGGCCAGCCCGCTGAGGCAGGCGTTGCCCGGGGCGCGCCGGTGCTTGAGGACGCCGTGGGAATCGATCCAGCGGGGCGGCTGGAACGGCGCGGCCTCCGGGACCGGTACATCCTGGGTGGCGAGCCAGCGCAGGTATGCGAGCCACAGGCAAGCGTTCGTGTCCGCGGCCACGCCCGAGTTTGCCCACTCCAGCGCCTCCAGCAGCCCGTCCACGGTGTAGAGCGTGAGCTGCGTGTCGTCCGAAAAGTGGCTGCCGCCGTCGAGCGCGGAAAAGTCCTGCAGCCCGTCCGGGCCGAACCTCCCGCGGATGGCGGAGATGTCGTCGAATTCGACGGCGTACCCGAGCGAATCACCCAGCGCGCCGCCCAGCAGGCATCCGTGGATCCGGGAGGCGTGCGACGGTGTCGGTGATGGTCCGGGGGTAGTGACGGGCTCGGTGCTCATGACTTAGAATTTTACCCCCGGCCCCTGATAGGAGCCGGCCATCAGCGTACGGCGCCGCAAAAGTCAACACCGGGACAGCAGGGGACGAATGCGCGAACCAGCGTGGCGGAAGACCGGATCCACCCCTGACTACCGGTTCTCGCTGGCCAACGAAACGACGTTCCTGGCCTGGATCAGGACCTCCCTGGCGCTGATCGTGGGGGCCCTGGCCATCGACCAGCTGTTCCCGGACATCGCCCCGGCCCCGCTGCGGATCTCCATGTGCGTGGCGCTGGCGATCATCGGCGCCGTCCTGGCCGTTGTTGCCTACCGCCGCTGGGCGCAGATGGAAGAGGCCATGCGCAACAACCGCGAGCTGCCGTTTTCCGGCGTGATGCTCGTGATGACGGTAGGGGTCGCGGCCGCGGCGTTCATCCTGGCCGTGCTGCTCCTGGTGGCGCGGTGAGTGCCGGGGCCGTCCGCGACCCCGGGCTGCAGCCGGAGCGGACCTCCCTGTCCTGGAGCAGGACGCTGCTGGCGCTCTTTGCGGCCGACGTGCTGATTTGGCGCAGCTGGGCGGTCGCGGCAACCTCTCCCGCCTCCGCCGCCTGGGCAGGGGCGGGAACCACGGACTATCTGGGGGTCTGTGCCCTGACGGCCGTGGTGGCCACCGTGGTGCTGTGCCTCTGTGTCCTGGCCCGGGCACGGCAGCTCCGCCACTCCTCCTACGCCCCGCCGCGCTCGCTCATGCGCTGGGCCGCCGCCGGGGTGGTCGTGCTGGGCGGCACTGCGGTCGCCGCGATTGCGCTGGGACGCTGAGCCCCGGTCCAGCCAACGTCCAGACTCCGCTGGCAGACTGCTCGCTGACTCCAAGCAAAGGAACCCCCGCACATGATCACGCCTGCGTCAGCCCCCGCGTCACCCGACCGGCCGGCCGCCACCTCCGACCCGGCCCGTCCCGGGCTTTTGGGCCGGCTGTCCGCCGAGGCCTTTGGGACCTTCTTCGTGGTGGTCGCCGGCCTGGGCGTTCCGCTGTTCACGATTCCGCAGTCGAACGCGCTCTCCGCCTCGCTGGCTGCGGGGCTGGCGCTGACGGCCGCGATGCTGGCGTTCGGGTACCTCTCCGGCGGGCATTTCAATCCCGTGGTGACGGCCGGAACCGCCATTGCGGGCCGCCTCCGGCCCGCTGACGCCGCGGCGTACGTGGGCGCGCAGCTGGTGGGTGCGCTGCTCGCCGGGGTGACACTCTTCGCGATCCTGAGCACCGTCCCCAACATCGCCGACACCAGGACCGCCTTTGACACGGTGACCGCCGGGTTCGGCGAGAATTCGATCATCCAGGTGCCGCTGGCCGGTGTGCTGCTCATCGAGGTGCTCGGCGCCGCCCTGCTGGTGGCCGTCTACCTGGGCACCACTTCGGCCCGGAACCCGTCGCGGCTCGCGGCACCGTTCGCCGTCGGCCTGACCATGGCGGTGCTCCTGCAGTTCGGCCAGGCGGCCGGCAACACACCCTTCAACCCGGCCCGCGCCACCGCGTCGGCGCTCTTCAGCAGTCCCGACTCGCTCGGGCAGCTGTGGCTCTTCTGGGTTGCCCCGCTGGTGGGCGCGGCCCTGGCCGGACTGGTGTTCCGCGGCTTCGGCCTGCTGGCGCCGGCCGCGGTTCCGGCGCCGGATTCGGCGGGCACACCGGGCACACCGGGCACGGCTGATGCGGTGGACGAGGACGGGGCCCTCCTGGCCGAGTCCGGCGTGGACGAGTCCGAAGCCGTGGCCGCGGCACCGGCGGGCACGACAGCCACGGCAGCACCCGCAGGCCGCACGGCCGGCGACCGCACGGCCGGGGAGGCCCGCAATGCCGGCGAGGACGAGGCCCGAGACTTCTTCGACAAGCGCGGCGACTAGCCCGCACCCCGCGCCGGTTGCTGTCCCGGTGCGGTGGCGCAATCCTGTCGGTGCCAGCCGATACCGTAGGAGCATGCGGTTATTGCACACATCGGACTGGCACCTGGGCCGGTCGTTCCACGGCGTCGGGATGCTCGATGCCCAGCGCGCGTTCATCGACCAGCTCGTCACCTTCGTCCGGGACGAGGCAATCGACGTCGTCCTGATCGCCGGCGACGTCTACGACCGCGCCCTGCCCGGAGTCGACGTCGTCCGCCTGCTCGACGACGCCCTCGTGGGTCTGACCGGCGCCGGCGCCAAGGTGGTGCTGACCAGCGGCAACCACGACTCGGCCATCCGGCTCGGCTTCGCCTCCCGGCTGCTGGAGCGCGGGGGAGTGCACCTGCGCACCCGGCTTACCGAGCTGGACCAGCCCGTGCTGTTCCCGCTCGACGCTGCTGATCCGGACGCCGGAGCGGTACTCGCCGTCTACGGCATTCCCTGGCTGGAACCGCGGCTCGTGGCCGAACAGCTCGGTGTCGACACCGCCAGCCACTTCGAGGTGACCCGGGCCGCCACCGCCCGGATCCGCGCCGACCTTGCGGCCCGGGCCGGAACCCGGACCGTCCATTCCGTGGTGCTCGCGCACACCTTCGCCAGCGGCGGCATCAGTTCCGACAGCGAGCGGGACCTCAGCATCGGCGGCGTCGGCGCCGTCCCGCTGGACCTCTTCGACGGCTTCGGCTACACGGCACTGGGCCACCTGCACGGCCGGCAGGCACTCTCTCCCGCCGTCCGCTACTCCGGTTCGCCGCTCGCGTACTCCTTCTCCGAAGCGAAGCACAAAAAAGGCAGCTGGCTCGTGGACGTCGATGCGGCCGGCGTCGGAGAGGTCCGCGAGGTGCTGTGGGAGGCGCCCCGGACGCTGGCCGTGCTGCGCGGCAAACTGGAGGAACTGCTCGCGGCCGAGGACCATGCCTGGGCCGAATCCGCGTACTGCCAGATCACCCTGACCGACGCCCAGCGCCCGGCGCAGGCGATGGAACGGCTGCGCTCGCGGTTCCCCGACACCCTGGTGCTGGGGTTCGACCCGGAAGGTGCCGGCGCCGCCGCCAAAACCAGCTACAGCAGCAGGCTTGCCGAGGCCGAGGACGACCTGTCCGTCTGCTGCGGTTTCCTGGAACACGTCCGCGGCCGGGCCGCCGACGACGGTGAGGCGGCGGTCCTCGCCGAAGCCCTGGAATCCGTGCGCCTGGAAGGAATTTCGCTGTGAGGATCCACCGTCTCGAGATTTCCGCTTTCGGACCCTTCGCCGCCACCGAACACATCGATTTTGACCGGCTGAGCGCCCACGGGCTGTTCCTGCTGAACGGTCCCACGGGGGCCGGCAAGACCAGCGTCCTGGATGCCATCTGCTTCGCGCTCTACGGTTCCGTGCCCGGGGCGCGGCAGGACGGCAAGCGGCTGCGCAGCGACCACGCCGAGGCCGCGGCCGAGCCCCGCGTCACCTGCGAGTTCTCCGCCCGCGGGCGGCACTTCGAAGTCTCCCGTTCCCCCGCCTGGGACAAGCCGAGTGCCCGGGGCCGGAACGGGTTTACCGTCCAACAGGCCAACACCCTGCTCCGCGAACGCGTCGACGGCGAATGGATAGAAAAGTCCGGACGCAACGACGAAGCCGGCGCCGAGATCACCGACGTCCTGGGCATGAACCGGGACCAGTTCACCCGCGTGGTGATGCTCCCGCAGGGCGACTTCGCCGCCTTCCTGCGCTCCAAGGCCGCCGACCGCCTCGAACTGCTGCAGAGCCTCTTCGGCACCCAGCGTTTCGAGGCCGTGGAACAGGAACTCGGCCGGAAGGCCCAGGCCGCCCGCACCGAGGTCGCCAGCCTCAATAATCAGCTCGAGCTCCTGCTAGCCCAGGCGGAATCCGAAACTGCCACGCTGGAGCTCGATACGGCCGCAGCCCCGGACCGGACCGACCCGGATGCCTTCCTCTCCTGGCTCCAGGTGCAGGCCGGCACCGCCGCGGAGCAGCGCCGCGCCGCCGCGCTGGAGGCCGAGGTGCTGCGGGCCGGCCGCCTGTCGGCCCGGGACGCCGAGACAGCGCGTGCCGCCCGCCAGGCCAAGCTGGCCGCGGCGGAACGCCGTCGCGCCGAGGCTGAGGCCGCCGCCCCCGCAGCAGCCGCAAAGAGCGGACAGTTGAGGCTGCACCGCCAGGCCGAAGTCCTCAGCGGCCAGCTGCACGCGGTGGATAGCGCCGGCGCGGCCGAGGCCCTGGCTGCCGCTGCCATGGCCGCCGCCGCGGAGGACCTGCGCACCGCGGCCCTCACCGACCCCGAACTCGCCGCGCTGCGGAACGGCGCCGCCCTGGGCGGCACCGCGGATCCGGAGCCGGACAGCCCCGGCAAGACCACCTTCGACGGCTCCACTTTCGACGGGGACGCTCTGCGGTCCGCGCTGCGCGGGTTGCGTTCACTGCGCGCGGTGCTGGACGAGCGGCTGCCCGACGAGGCCAGGCTCGCCGGACTAAGGAGCCGCACCGCCCAGCTGCGCCTCAGCCTGGCGCAGCTGGAAGAGGGACGGACCTCCGGGGCTGCGGCCCTGGCCGCCCTGCGCGGGGAGTCCGACGCCCTGGCCGCCGGGTTGCGTCCGCTCGAAGAACTCGCCGCCGAAGTGCAGCTGCGGACGAAAGAGGCCGCCGCCGCGGAGGAACTGGTGGTCCTGGTCCGGCGCTACGCCGCGGCCGGGAAGAACTGCGGAGCCGTCGCCGAACGCCACGGCCGCGCCCGGGAGGCGTACCAGGACCGCCGCCAGCGGTGGCTCGATCTCCGCGAGGAACGGCTGGCCAACGCTGCCGCGGAACTCGCGTCCCAGCTGGAGCCCGGCGTCCCGTGTGCAGTCTGCGGCAGCCCCGAACACCCGGCACCTGCCCCGGCCGCGGCCTCCGCCCTGACCGTGGCCGAGGCCGAGGAAACCGCGCAGCAGGCTTGCGAGGTGGCGGAAGCCGCGCTGGTGGCGCTCGACCGCGAACTCTCCGAGGCCCGGCAGGCCGTCGCCGTGCTGGCGGCCCAGGGAGGCGACACCGAGCCCGAGGACGCCACCTTGGAGGCCAGCCTGGCAAAGGAACGTGCCGCCGAGGCGCGCCGCGCGGCGGCGGAGCTGGCCGCCAGCCGCGCACGGCACACGGAACTGGAGGAGGAGATCGCCGCCGCCGAACAGGACCAGGCAGCCGCGGCGGCAGGCATCGCCCAGACCGAATCCACCCTCACGGAAGTCCGGGACCAGGCCGACTCCCTCGAGCAGGCCCTCGACAAACTCCGGGCGGGCCACCCGGTCCTGGCCAGGCGCATCGCAGCGCTGGACGGTACCGCCGCCGTGCTGGAACGCGCCGATGCGGCGCGGACCCGGCTGGAACAGGCCACGGCCCGTTCCGGCGAAGCCCGGCTGCAGCTGGAGCTGGCGCTTCCGGGCACCGGCTTCGAGTCCGCGGACGCGGCCCGGGCCGTGCTGCTCCCGGCCGCGGACGCCGCGGCACTGGAGGCCACCGTCCGCGCCGGCCAGGACGAAGCGGCCCGGATCGAGGAACTCTTCGCCAGCGAGGAGCTTGTGCTGGCCTCCCGCGAGCTGGAAACGGAGGGACCTCTCGTCGAGGGGCTCGTGGACCAGCTCCGCGCAGACGCCGCTGCGGCGGAACGCTCAGCCCGGGACGCGGACCTTGCAGCCGGCCTGGCGGAAAAATCCGTGCGGACCCTGGGGGCCATCGCCGCCAACTACGCGCAGCTTGCAGAGTCCGGGCGGGAACCGCGCGGACGGGCGCAGCTGCTGACCGCCGTCGCCGACGCGGCCCGCGGCACGGGAGACAACAGCTACCGCATGAGCCTGAACAGCTACGTGCTCGCCGCGAGGCTCGAACAGGTGGCAGTGGCGGCCTCGGAACGGCTGATCAGGATGAGCGACGGGCGCTACACCCTGCAGCACACCGACGCCAAGGCGGCCCGCGGCGCGAAGTCCGGCCTCGGCTTGGAGGTGGTGGACGAGTGGACCGGGCAGCGGCGCGACACCGCAACGTTGTCCGGCGGCGAGTCCTTTATGGCCTCGCTCGCGCTGGCCCTCGGACTGGCGGATGTGGTGCAGCAGGAATCAGGTGGTGTGGACATCGAGACGCTGTTCGTCGACGAGGGCTTCGGCAGCCTCGACGAACAGGCACTCGAGCAGGTCATGGACGCCCTGGAGGGGCTCCGGGACGGCGGTCGCGTCGTCGGCCTGGTGAGCCATGTCGGGGAAATGAAACAGCGTATCGGCACCCAGCTCCAAGTGGTCAAGGGACGCAACGGTTCCACCCTGCACATCTCCGACGACGCCCCGGTCTGATCCGCGCGCGCAGGCCCGGCCGCCGGGGCCGCCGGGCCTGCGCAGGCGGGCACGCTTGCGGCTACAATTGGTGAGTTACCGGGTCGCGCGCATCGGGAGGAGGGACGATGCGCACCATTGAACGAACCCGGAAATCATGACCCTTTCAACGCCCTCCCAGGCGCCCGTTTCGGCGGCGCCCCACTGTCCTGAAGACGCCGCAGCCCTTGCCGGACCCGCCCCCGCGCCGGGACCCGCCCCTTCGCCGCCGGAACCGCGCACACCCGGGCGGTACGCCCGGCTGCCGCTGCTGGCCGGCCGAAGCTTCATCCCCCTTGGGCTCTTCGCCCGACTCCCGCTCGCCATGCTCACCGTCGGAGCCCTCACCCTGGTCACCGCCGTCACCGGCTCCTACGCCGTCGGAGGCATGGCGGCCGGCGCGGTCGGCATCGGCTCGGCGCTGGGTGCCCCGATCCTCGGCGCACTGGCGGACCGCCGTGGCCAGCGCCCCGTCCTCGTGGTCGCCGCAGTATTCAACACCGTCGCCGTCATCACGCTGATCCTCGCCGCCTACCTGATCCCCGGCGGACAGGACCTCGCCGCCGCCGTTCCGGTCCTGATGGCCGCCTTCGTGGCCGGGGCCAGCTGCCCGCAGGTGGGACCGCTGGCCCGCGTCCGGTGGATGGCCCTGACCTCCCGCGGCGGGTGCAACGCCGAGCCCGCGGACCTGGACACGGCGCTGTCCTACGAAAGCACCGCCGACGAACTGACCTTTGTCCTGGGCCCGGCGCTGGTGGGAATCCTGGCCAGCCTGGTCGCGCCATGGCTGCCGCTCGCCCTCGCCGCGGTCCTGACCATCACGCTCGTTCCGGCCTTCGCCGTGCACCCCACCCATCACGCGGTGGTCCGGACGCCTGCGCGGACCGCGGCCGGTGCCGCACGGGAGGGACAGCCCCGGGCGGCCCGGCCGGCCGGCCAGCGCGCGGGCGCCTTCGCGGCCGTCGCCCTGCCCGTGCTGGCCATGGTCTGCATGGGCACGTTCTTCGGTTCCACCCAGACGTCGCTGAGTTCCTTCTCGGCCAGCTTCGCGACCTCCGAACTGGCCGGCCTGCTCTATGCGGTGATGGGGCTGAGCTCCGCCGCAGCGGCCCTGTCGGTGGCGTACTGGCCCCAGCGGTTCACGGCCAATGCCCGCTGGCTGGCCTGCGCGGCGCTGATGGCCGGACTGGCGCTGCTGCTGTTGCTGCCCTCGACGGCGCTGCCCATGATCCTTGTGCTCCTGGTCCTGGGCCTCCCGGTGGGACCGCTGATGGTCACGGTCTTCGCGATCGGCGGGCTCGTCGCCCCGGCGGGAAAACTCGGCACGGTCATGACCGCGCTGGCCAGCGGCATCGTGGCCGGCACCGCGATCGGCTCGTCCATCGCCGGGCAGCTGGCGCAGCACCAGGGCTACGCCACGGCATTCCTGGTGCCGGTGTGCGCCGCCACGGCCCTGTTCCTGCTGGGAGCGGCAGCCGCCGTCGTACTCCACCGGCGGAACGGTACGGCGGCCGCCGGCTGACCCCACGAACCCGCGGATGCCCTGTCACTTGGAGCTGCTCTGAGCGCTGGGAAGGACCCTAAGTGACCGGGCAACCGGGGCTAGAGCTGGGTCCCGAGCTTGAACCCACGCTCCTCGCCGGGTTCCCGGGTGTAGGCGAAACCGTCGGCGCCCACGGTCACGGCCAGCTCGCTGCTGTCGGTGCGGATCACCAGCGGCTGCGGGTTCCCGTCGAGGTCCAGGACCAGGGAGGCCTCGGAGTACCAGCTGGGGACCACGGGGTTGCCCCACCAGTCGCGGCGCTGGTTGTCGTGCACATCCCAGGTGATGGTGGGATTGTCCGGATCACCGGTGTAGTAGTCCTGCGTATAGATCTCCACCCGGTGGCCGTCCGGATCGAGAATGTACAGGTAGAAGGCATTGGACACACCGTGCCGGCCCGGGCCGCGTTCGATCCGGTCGGAGATGCGCAGGGCGCCCATCTTGTCGCAGATCTGGATGATGTTGTGCTTCTCATGGGTGGAGAAGGCGATGTGGTGCATCCGCGGGCCGTCGCCGCCGGTCAGGGCGGTGTCGTGCACGGTCTGCTTGCGGTGCATCCAGACCGCGTACGTCACGCCGTTGGAGTCCTTGATGTCCTCGGAGACGCGGAAGCCAAGGTCCTCGAGGTACTTCCGCCCGCGCGGGACGTCCGGGGTGACCTGGTTGAAGTGGTCCAGGCGGACGAGTTCGCCGGCCGAGTAGAGGTCGTAGCGCTGGGTGAGCCGCTCCACGTGCTCCACCTCGTAGAAGAACTCATAGGGGAAGCCCAGCGGGTCCTCGACGCGGACGGAGTCGCCGATGCCGCGGGCGAAGCCGTCCCCGCGGCGTTCGGTGCGGCAGCCCATCTCGGCGAAATAGGCCTCGGCCTTGTCCACATCCCCGGGGGTGCGGACACGGTAGGCGAACGCCGCGGCGGCGGCCACCGGACCTTTGCGCAGGACCAGGTTGTGGTGGATGAACTCCTCCAGGGACCGCAGATAGATGGCATCCTCGTCCTCGTAGGTCACGTGCAGGCCGAGCAGGTCAACGTAGAACGCGCGGGACTTCGCCAGGTCGGTGACCACGAGGTCCATGTAGGCGCAGCGGACGATATCGGGTGCAGGAACGGTCGCGGTGATGATGTCGGTGGCCATGATCGGGACTCCTCATTGAGTATGGGGGCGCAGACGGGATTGAGTGGTGCGCCGGTGGGGACGCAGGCGGGGTGGCAGGTGGAGGGCGCTACTGCGCCGCCGCGGCGCCGAACTTCGGGGTGTGGACGGTGCCGAGGGTGATGTGGACGGCCTGCTGGTCGGTGTAGAAGTCGATGGAGCGGTAGCCGCCCTCGTGGCCGAGGCCGGAGGACTTGACCCCGCCGAACGGGGTGCGCAGATCCCGGACGTTGTGGCTGTTGAGCCAGACCATGCCGGCCTCGAGGCTCTGTGAGAAGTTGTGCGCGCGGGTCAGGTCGTTGGTCCAGACATAGCCGGCCAGCCCGTACCGCGTGTTGTTCGCCAGGGCCAGCGCCTCGGCGTCGTCCGCGAACGGGGTTATCGCGACGACGGGACCAAAGATCTCCTCCTGGAAGATCCGCGCATCCGGCATGACGTCGGCGAAGACGGTCGGCTCGATGTAGTTGCCGGTCGGAAGCCCCTCGGGCCGCCCGCCGCCGGCCAGCAGCCGGCCCTCGGTCTTGCCGATCTCCACGTACCGGGCCACCTTGTCATAGTGCTCGGGGTGGACCAGGGCGCCCACCTCGGTCTTCGGATCGTGCGGGTCACCGACCACGATGTTCTTCGCCCGGGCGGCGTACTTCTCGCAGAACTCCTTGTAGATGTCCTGGTGGACGAGGATGCGGGAGCCGGCGGTGCAGCGCTCGCCGTTCAGGGAAAAGACGCCGAACAGGGTGGAATCGATCGCGGCGTCGAGGTCCGCGTCCGCGAAGATGATGGCCGGGCTTTTGCCACCAAGTTCCATGGACAGGCCCTTGAGGTTCTCCGCGGCGTTGCGGAAAATCGTCTTGCCGGTTGTGGTTTCGCCGGTGAAGGAGATCAGCGGCACGTCCGGGTGCTTCACCAGCGCGTCGCCGGCTTCCTCGCCGAGGCCGTTGACCAGGTTGAAGACACCGTCGGGCAGGCCCGCGTCCTTGAAGATCTGCGCCCACAGCGAGGCGGACAGCGGCGTGAATTCGGCCGGCTTGAGGACCACTGTGTTGCCGCTGGCCAGCGCGGGGGCCAGCTTCCAGGACTCCAGCATGAACGGGGTGTTCCAGGGGGTGATGAGGCCCGCGACGCCGATCGGCTTGCGGTTGACGTAGTTGATCTGCGCGCCGGGGACCTTCATGGCGTCGTCGAACTGGGCGACGATCAGGTCCGCGAAGAAGCGGAAGTTCTCCGCCGCGCGCAGCGCCTGGCCCTTGGCCTGGGTGATCGGCAGGCCGGTGTCGAACGTCTCCAGCTGCGCCAGCCGGGTCTCCTGGGACTCGACGGCGTCGGCGATCCGGTTCAGGACGCGGGCGCGTTCCCGCGGCTTCATCTTCGGCCACGGCCCGGCGGTGAAGGCCTTGCGGGCGGCCGCGACGGCGAGGTCGATGTCTTCCTTCTGGCCCGCGGCTGCGGTGGCGTAGTTGGTGTTGGAGACCGGGTCCAGGACATCGAAGGTCCGGCCGCTGACGGAGTCAACGAACTCGCCGTCGATGTAGTGGCGGATGCGCGTCGGAAGGTCGTCTGGAATGTAGTGCTCGGCCATCACATCTCCTCATTGAGTATGAAATCGTATACGATACAAACTGCCCGAGACGGGGCTGCTTGTCAAGCATTCCCGGAAGGAGTCCGCGACCGGAGGGGAGTGCCCCGCCGCTTTCAGCCCAGCTGGCTTTCGATGCGCCGGGCGCTCGCAGCCAGGGCCGCGGCGACCTCCCCGGGGTCCTGCGCGGCGCGGATATACACAACGGCGAGAGCCGCCGGACGCCCGCCCGGAACCCGGACCGGTACGGCCAGTGAGGACACGCCGGAGATGACCTCGTCGTGGCTGGCGGCATAACCCCGGCGGCGCGCCTCGGCCGCCTCGGCCCGGTAGGGGATGCCGGGTGCGGCGGCGGCCCATTCCTCTTCAGACAACGCGGACTGGATCGCGATCCCGGGTGCCCCGGCGCTGATCGGATGCCGGGAGCCCGGGTGCTGAACGACGGTGGCGCCGGTGTGCCGCGGATCCACGGTGACCAGCGTGACGCATTCCGCGTGGTCCCAGACGGCGAGGAAGGCGCTCATCATCAGCGTGTTGGCGAGCTGGGTGAGCTCCGGCAGCGCCGCCGTCTGCAGGCTCCGCGAGACACCGCGGGCCAGGACGGCAAGTCCGGGGCCGGGCTGGACCCGTCCGCCGTCGTCGCGCACCAGCAGGGAGTGGTCTTCAAGGGTGCGCAGGATGCGGTAGGCCACGGAGCGGTGCACTCCCATGGCGTCGGCCAGTTCGGCGATGGTGAGCGGGCGCTGGGCGTCGGCCAGGATTTCGAGGGCGCGGATGCCGCGCGACAACGTTTGGGAAGGGGAAGCCTGGGCGCTGCCGGCGGTCGGGGTCATTTGTCCATCCTAGGTGGGGGCGGCGGGGAAGCCTGGATGCGCCGTTCGGCCCTTGTGCTCCGCCTTACAGTGCGTTAGCGTTCTATATGGGAATTACTCGTTCGATTATAGAACTTCTGCCGATGATGCGCACCCCCCATCCAGCCGTCACGCAACGCAAGGATCACTGATGATTGCCAAGCCCCGCACCGGGCCCGTCCCGGTTGAGTCGGGCCGCACGCCCGGCGAGCGGGCCCACCAATTCCGCGGCAGCCTGGGCCGGTTCGCCACCGGGGTGGCGATTGTGACCTTTGACGGCGTCACGAAGCGCCACGGCATCACCGTCAATTCCTTCACCTCCGTGTCCATGGAGCCGCCCCTGGTGCTCGTCAGTATCGCCCGCACCGCGAAGGCCCACGACGAGCTTGCCGGCCGGCCCTTCACGGTCAACATCCTGGGGGCGGAGCAGCGGCACCTGGCGATGCACTTTGCCGGCCGTCCCGGACCCGAGCCGCTCTGGGTGGAGGGCGGAACGGCCCCGCGGCTGTCCCACGTGCTCGCTTACTTTGAGTGCAAGCCCTGGGCGGCATACGACGGCGGCGACCACACGCTGTATGTCGGTGAAGTCGTGGATTTCAATTACCGCAGCGGCGATGCGCTGGCCTACGCGAACAGTACGTTCACCACCATCCCGGAGAGCCAGCTGGGCATGGAAGACCTGCTCTGATTTCGATTCAGCTCAACGACGACTGGAGGAACAACAATGGGTATCCGTACCGGACAGCAGTACCTGGACAAACTCAACGCCATGACGCCCCACGTGGTGATCGACGGTGAGGTTGTCAGCGAAAAGGTCGCCGAGCACCCCGCGTTCCGCAACGTGGCGCGCTCCTACGCCAGGCTCTTCGACATGCAGCATGACCCGAAATACCAAGAGGCGCTGACGTACACCTCGCCCACCAGCGGCGACCTCGTCAACGCCTCCTTCCTGGTGCCGAAGACTGTCGAGGACCTCAAGCGCCGCCGCCGTGCCATTTCGACCTGGGCCGAGTACTCCAATGGCTTCCTGGGACGCTCCGGCGACTACATGAACTCCTCGCTCACCGCCCTCAGCACCGCCGGGAAGTGGTTCTCGCAGGCCGACCCGAAGTTCGGCGAGAACATCCGCAACTACTACGAGTGGGCCCGGGAAAATGACATCCTTGCCACGCACACGCTGATCCCGCCGCAGGCCAACCGCTCCGTCTCCGGCTCCGAGCAGCTCGGCGGCCAGCTGTCGGCCCGGATTGTCGAGGAGCGCGAGGACGGCATCGTTATCCAGGGCGCCAGGATGCTGGCCACCATCGCCCCGATCGCGGACGAGCTGCTCGTCTTCCCCTCCACAGTGCTCCGCGGCACGCCGGAGGATGCCCCGTATTCCTACGCCTTCGCCATCCCCAACGACACGCCGGGCCTGCGCTACCTGTGCCGGACCTCCCTGTACAACGGCGGCAGCACCCACGACGAGCCGCTCGCGTCCCGCTACGAGGAAATGGACGCCGTCGCGGTCTTCGACCATGTCTTCGTTCCCAGCGAGCGCATCTTCATGCTCGGCAACCCGCAGCTGTGCAACGGCTTCTACTCCGAAACCGGCGCCGGCGCCCTGATGACCCACCAGGTGGTCACCCGCACCATCGCCAAGAGCGAGTTCTTCCTGGGCCTGGCCTCCGAACTCGCCGACTCGATCGGCATCGACGGCTTCCAGCACATCCAGGAGGACATCGCCGAACTGATTGTCGACGTCGAAATCGGCCGGGCGCTGGTCCGGGCCTCGGAGGCTGATGCGGAGCTCAACGACGCCGGCGTCATGCTGCCGAAGTGGTCCACGCTGAACGCCGCCCGCAACTGGTACCCGAAGGTCGCCCAGCGCTTCCCGCAGATCATCCGCAAGTTTTCCGCCTCCGGCCTGATGGCGCTCCCCGGCGAGGCGGACGTCAACAGCGACGCCCGGGCCGACATCGAGATGTACTTGCAGGGCAAGTCGCTGACCGGCCCGGAGCGAGTCCGGCTGTTCAAGCTCGCCTTCGACGCCTCGGTCTCCGGCTTCTCCGGCCGGCAGTCGCTCTACGAATACTTCTTCTTCGGGGATCCGGTCCGGATGGCCGGCGCCATGGTGAACAGCTACGACCGCGGGCCCGTCCGGGCCCGGGTGCGGGAGTTCCTGAACCGCACCGACTGACCCCGGAGACAGGCTTTCCCGTCACTTCCAGGGCGCGGCAAAGCTTTTTTCCAGGGATGTGTGCCCTATCACACATTTCATAGTAAGATTCTGAATACTAACTGACCGTTCGATCAGTAAATGCTAGAGGCATTCAGTTATCCGCACCGCACCCACCCCGGGCAGTACCTCTGCCCCCAGCAACGGAGTTCCAATGACCGCAACTTCACGTGTCGATTCTGAGGCGGGCCCCAGCAGCAAGCATGAGGAACGCAAAGTCCTCGCGGGCACCCTGGTCGGGACCACCATCGAGTGGTACGACTTCTTCATCTTCGCCCAGCTGACAGCCACGCTGCTGTCACCGCTGTTCCTGGCGCCGCTGAACGCCTCCAACCCCGGCCTGGCACAGATCCTGTCCTTTGCCCTCATCGGCATCAGCTTCCTGTTCCGCCCGCTCGGCGCCATCGTCGCCGGCCACCTGGGTGACCGCCTCGGCCGCAAGGCCATGCTGGTCTTCACCCTCATCATGATGGGTGCCGCCACGGCCCTGATCGGCATGCTGCCGACCTACGCCCAGATCGGCGTCTGGGCCCCCGTCCTGCTGATCCTGCTCCGCATCATCCAGGGCTTCTCCGCCGGCGGTGAATGGGGCGGCGCCGCCCTGATGGCCGTCGAGCACGCTCCCAAGAGCAAGCGCGGACTGTTCGGCGCGTACCCGCAGATCGGTGTTCCGGTCGGCATGATCCTCGCCACCGGCCTGCTGTACTTCCTCAACACGTCCATGTCCAAGGAAGACTTCGCCTCCTGGGGCTGGCGCGTGCCGTTCCTGCTGTCCATCGTGCTGATCGTCGTCGGCTACCTGATCCGCCGCGCCGTGGCCGAGAGCCCCGTGTTCAAGGAGATGCAGGAACGCAAGGAAGAGAGCAGGGCTCCGCTCGGCGAGCTCATCCGCAAGCACAAGAAGGCCGTCCTCTACTCGACGATGATCTTCATCGGCAACAACGCCGCCGGTTACCTGCTGATCGCCTTCTTCATCTCCTACGCCACCAAGTCCCTGAAGATGCCGGTCGCGCAGATCCTGCTGGCCACCACGCTGGCCTCCTTCGGCTGGCTGATCTTCACCCTGGTCGGCGGCTGGCTGTCGGACAAGATCGGCCGCGTCAAGACCTTCCTCATCGGCTACGGCATTGTCTTCGCCTGGATGATCCCGATGTTCGCCCTGATCGACACCAAGAACATCCTGCTCTACGGCGTCGCGCTGTTCGTCCTGACCATCGGTCTGGGCCTGTCCTACGGCCCGATGTCCGCCATGTACGCCGAGATGTTCCCGGCGAACGTGCGCTACTCGGGCATCTCGATCGGCTACGCCTTCGGCGCCATCCTGGGCGGTGCGTTCGCGGCCACCATCGCGGAGGCCCTGCTGCAGGGCACCGGGTGGACCGGTTCCATCGGCATCTACATCATGATCCTCTGCGTTATCTCCGCAGCCGGCGTCCTGCTGGCCGGGGAAACCAGGGGCCGTCCGCTAGGCGTCAGCCATGGCGCAACGGATGTAGCGGCCAGGCACTAGCAGCAAGCAAGCTAAGCAAGGGAGGGGCACGGGCCAATAGGTCCGTGCCCCTCCCGTCTTTAAACGCCAACGCGGGGTCACCCCGCGCCCATCCGGGAGCTCCGCATGGGCGCGGGGTGACCCAGCGTTGCCGTTCAGGCGGGCCGGGCATCCAGCAGCCGGACGACGTCGTCGTCCCGCACCTGGCCGAAGGCGCGGTAATAGCTGCCGACGGCCCGGAACTGGCCGGGGGTGAACAGGGCGAAGACGGCGTCCGCGTGCTGCTGCAGGGAGGTCTGGGCCTCCAGCGAGGCGACCGGGACTCCGACGACGACGGTCGCCGCGCCGGCCGCCCGCGCAGCCTCGACGGCTGCCCGCATCGTCGCTCCGGTGGCCATTCCGTCGTCGGCCACGATCACGGTTTTGCCGGCCAGCGGCAGCCGCGGCCCCGGATAAGCGCCGGTGCGGCGCTCCAGTTCCGCCTGCTCGAACCTCACAACCTCATCGAGTGCCGGCTGGGTGATCCCCAGTTCCAGAAGCTGGTCCACAAAGGGCCGGTTCAGCACCCGCACCACCCGGCCGCTGACCGCGGCCAGCGCACCGAAGGCCGTTTCCGCGTGCCCGGGAATCCCCAGCTTGCGGACCGGCAGCACATCCCAGGGCAGCCCGAGCGCCGCGGCTGCCTCGGCGGCGACCTGGACACCGCCGCGGGCCAGGCCCAGCACCACTGCGTCCGGGCGCCCGCGGAACTGGGGGAGGGCGGCGGCCAGGAGCCTGCCGGCCTGCCCGCGGTCGGTGAAGCGCATGCCCATGGAGAGCCTCCTCCGGTTCCGGGATCAGACGCCCAGGAAGCTGATGGCCCCCTGCTTGAACGCGCGGCTGGTGATGGCGTTGGTGTGGTTCCGGCCCGGCAGGACCAGCTGCTCGACCATGGCGCCGGCCTTGGCGCCCAGGGCCGCGAGTTCCGGCATCGACGCGGCACGGTCGTCCTTTTCCCCGGCCACCAGCAGCATCGGCATATGCGGCACGGCCTCGGCGGGGTCAAACGGCTCGCTTTTGACGGCTTCCACGAGGGACAGCAGCGAGAAGATGTTGTTGCTGGGCAGCGCCTGCGCCATCTTCAGCAGTCCGGCGGTGGATGCGTCGGCGATCGGCGTGCCGTCGGCCAAGTGGCGCTGCGCGGCGACGAGGTCGAAGTCGGCCAGCGGATCCGAGACATTGGGCCCGCCCAGGACCAGCCGGTGCACCAGCTCGTGCTGGGTGGCGCCGAACTCCCAGGCGAGCCGGGAGCCGAGCGAGTAGCCGATCAGGTCCAGCCCGCTGGACGGGTCGCCGTCGCGCAGGGGCCGGACGCCGGCGTCGAACGCGATCTGCAGCAGATCCGCCCGGATCCTGCTGGGCGTGTAGGAGTCCATGTCCTCAGGGGCTCCGCTGCGGCCGTGGCCGGGCAGGTCAACGGTGATGACGCGGCGGCCGGCCTCCAGCAGCGCGGTCAGCCAGCCGGTGTCCTCCCAGTTGAGCTTGGAGGAGGAGGAGAACCCGTGCAGCAGCAGCACCGGGCGCAGTCCGGCGTCGGACCCGGGCTCGTGCACCCCGACGTACAGCTGGGGGTCGGTGCCCTCGACGGTGTGGGAATGCTGTTCGCCGGTGTGTCTGCCGCTCATGGTGTCAGTCCTCATCAAGTACGGCGCTCAGGCGGACCCGGCGCTTCGGTGCCTCTTCCTTCGGGACCGTGCCCACAATGCCGGCGGTGTTGTCCGGCACCTCAAACACAATCAGGGGCTCGCCGACATTGATCTTGTCGCCGGGCCCGCCGTGGATACGCACCACCTTACCTGCCTGCGGACTGGGCAGTTCAACCGCGGATTTGGTGGTTTCGACCTCGACGAGGGGCTGGTTGCGCTCCACCTGGTCGCCCGGGGCCACAAGCCATTCCAGCACGGTTGCCTCGATCAGGCCCTCGCCGAGGTCCGGCAGCGGGAAGGAAATTTCAGCCACGTTTGTACTCCAATACTCGCTGGATCCCGAAGAGGATCCGGTCAATGTTCGGGATGTATTCGTCTTCCAGGTCGCCCGAGGGATACGGGACGTCGAAGCCGGTGACGCGTTCCACCGGGGCCCTGAGCGTGTCGAAGCAGCTCTGGGTGATCAGCTGGGCCACCTCGGCGCCCAGCCCGGAGGTGAGCGGCGCCTCGTGGACGACGACGGCGCGGCGCGTCTTGCGCACGGAGGCGGCCAGGGCCGCGGCGTCGATCGGCTTGAGCCAGCGCAGGTCCAGGACCTCGATGTCGATCCCGTCCTCGGCGGCGAGTTCGGCCACCTGGAGGCAGCGGGCCACCATGGCGCCCCACGCGACGAGGGTCAGGTGCCGGCCCTCGCGCATGACCTTCGCCCCGGTGGGGGAGCCGCCGGCGGCATCGTGGCGGGCGAGATCCACCTCGCCCTTCTGCCAGTACCGAGACTTCGGCTCCATGAAGATCACCGGGTCCGGCCGCGTCGCGGCGTACTTGAGCAGGTGGTATGCCTCGTGCGGGTTCGACGGCGAGACCACCTTGAGGCCGGGCACGTGCGCGAAGAGCGCCTCGAGGCTTTCGCCGTGGTGTTCGGGGGCGCGGATGCCGCCGAAGCTGGGAACCCGCAAGGTGATGGGCATCGGCAGGGTGCCGCGGCTGCGGTAGTTCATCCGGGCGATCTGGCAGACGATCTGGTTGATGGCGGGGTAGGCGAACCCGTCGAACTGGACCTCGGGGATGGGGTGGAACCCGGCCATGGCCAGGCCCACGGACATGCCGAGGATGCCGGATTCGGCCAGCGGTGTGTCGAAGACCCGCTGTTCGCCGTGTTTGGCCTGCAGCCCGTCGGTGATGCGGAAGACCCCGCCGAGCCGGCCGCAGTCCTCGCCGAAGATCAGGGTCTTCGGGTTTTCCGCGAGCACCTCGTCGAGGGCCCGGTTGAGGGCCTGCTGCATGGACATCACGGTGGTGGCTGCCGGGCTTTCCACAATAAGTGCGCCTTCGAGTATCGAGTTAGACATGTTCGGACTCCTCGCGCCAGTTGGCGGCCTGGGCCTGCAGGGCAGGGGTGGTTTCCTGGAAGACCAGGTCAAACATTTCGGTGCCGGGGCGGGAGCCGAGCGCCTGGATGCCGGTGCGGATCTGGTCCTCCTCCGCCTTCGCCGCGGCGAGGGCCCCGGCGAAGAAGGCCTCGTCGGCGATGCCGTCGGCGAGCAGCCGCTGCCGGAAGCGCTCCAGCGGGTCGGTGCCGGCGCCGTCGCGCTCCTCGTCGAGCGAGCGGTAGCGTCCCGGGTCATCCGAGGTCGAGTGCGGGCCGCGGCGGTAGGTCATGGCCTCGATGAGCACGGGGCCGTTCCCGGCCCGGGCGTGCGCGAAGGCGCGGCGGGTGGCCTCGACGACGGCGACCACGTCGTCGCCGTCGATCTGCAGCGCCGGCATGCCGTAGCCGGCGGCGCGGGCGGCGACGGAGCCGCCGGCGACCTGGCGTTCGGTGGGAACCGAGATCGCCCAGCCGTTGTTCTGGACGAAGAACACCACGGGGGCCTTCAGCACCGCGGCGAAGTTCAGGGCTTCGTGGATATCACCCTGGGAGGAGGCGCCGTCGCCGAAGTAGGTCAGCGCGACGCCGTCTGTGCCGTCCAGCGTCTGGCCGTGGGCCCAGCCGACGGCGTGCAGCACGGAGCCGGCCACAACGGCCTGGATCGGGGCGAGCCGGGATTCCAGCGGGTCGTAGAGGCCGCCATGCCAGGTGGCCTTGTGGGTGGACATGTAGGCCACCATGTCCACGCCCATGGTGCGGGCCACGCCCATCTCCCGGTAGGTGGGGAAGACGAAGTCCCGGGTGGTGTCCACGGCGTAGCCGCTGCCCACCTGGGCCGCCTCCTGGCCGAGTTCGGGCGCGTAGCCGGGGATGATGCCCTGGCGCTGCCAGGCGATGGCCGAGGTGTCGAGGTGGCGGACCGCCACCATCAGCGAATAGAGCTCGCGGAGCTGGGCGGGAGTGAGCGGTTCGGCGGCATCGCCGGAAGCCACGGGAAGTGTGTCCATGCCTGTGACCCTAGTCACCAGGCCAGTGCTGTGCAATCAGCGGCTAAATCACTGACCAGACTGCACAAGAGTGCCAGCCGGATGTACTTTCGGCTTTGCAGTTTGTGCAGTCTGGTCAGGTGCGCGGCCTGGGCCTGTTACTTCCCGGCGTCGGCGTGTTCAGCCTGCTCGGCCGGTGCCGTGCCGCGGTTGCGCGTGAGCCGGGCGCCGATCCAGCAGGCCGCGGCGATGCCGGCGACCAGGATGATGGTGCTGACGAGCTGCTTGCTGCTCGCCGGGCTGCTGAAGCCGACGGCGAAGATCAGGGCCAGGAGCACCAGGCCGAAGATCGTCAGGCCCGGGAAGCCCTTCATCCGCAGCGGCAGGACGGTGCCGTCGCGGTCCGCGCGGCGGCGCAGGATCAGCTGGGACACCAGCGCGGAGCCCCAGACCATCAGGCAGGTCGAGCCGACCAGCTGGAACAGCGCGGGGAGGATTTTCTCCGGGAAGAGCAGCTCCAACACGGCGGCCAGGAACCCGAACGCCACGGACACGCCGACGGCGAGCATCGGCACCCGTGCCTTGTTGATCCTCGACAGGAAGCGGGGGGCCTCGCCTCGTTCGGACAGCGAGAAGACCATCCGGGACGCGCCATAGAGGTTCGCGTTCAGCGCCGAGAGGAGCGCGACGACGGCCACCAGCGTGATGGCGGCGCCGGCGCCGGGGATGCCCGCGATGTCCAGGACGCCGGCGAACGGCGAGGCGAGGGCCTCCGAGGTGGAGGGAAGGACCGCGGCGATGACGAACACCGAGCCGATGTAGAAGACCAGGATCCGCCACACGACGGTGCGGATCGCCTGGCCCACGCTGTGCTGGGGGTTCTCGGTCTCGGCGGCGGCCACGCTGACAATCTCGGTGCCGCCGAACGCGAAGATCACCACGAAGAGCGCGGAGGCGATGCCGCCCAGGCCGGCGGGGGCGAAATCGGTCGTGAAGTTGCTGAGGCCGGGGGACTCGACGTCCGGCAGCCAGCCCAGCAGCAGGGCCGTGCCGATGCCCAGGAACAGCAGGATGGCGGCCACCTTGAGGATGGCGAACCAGAATTCGAATTCGCCGAAGTTCTTCACCCCGGCGAGGTTGATCACCGTGAACACGACCATAAAGATCAGTGACAGGGCCCAGACGGGAATGACCGGCCAGACGGTGAACAGCAGGGCGGCGGCACCGAGGGCCTCGGCGGCGATCACCACCACCAGCTGGAGCCACCAGAGCCAGCCCACGGTGGCTCCGGCGGTCCTGCCCATGGCCTTGGCGGCGTAGACGGAAAATGCGCCGCTGTTGGGGTTCGCCGCGGCCATTTCGCCCAGGGCCCACATCACGAGGATGATCAGCGTTCCGGCGACGACGTAGGAGATGAGGACGGCGGGGCCGGCGGCCTGGACTCCGGCCCCCGAACCGAGGAACAGGCCGGCGCCGATGGCGCTGCCGAGTCCCATCATGGTGAGTTGGCGTGGCTTCATGCTGTGGCCGAGTTTCAGGCCGGGGCGCTCCGCGGTGGACTTCATTGTCATGCTTGCGAACCTTCGTGTGGTTTGGATCTCTGGGTCCTTATGGGACCTATTGAATTTACCGCTCCGGAGCGGATTCCGGGCACTGCGGCCGTGAGAGCATGGTGACAGTTTGTTAGTCCGGAGCGATGTTTCCGGAACGGTTTGTGATGCGAATGCGTCGGCAGGAGGAATATTCGATGGACGTTGATGTCTTGGATGCGAAGATTGTCCGATTCTTCACCGATTCGCCCCGGGCCTCGGTTCTGGAGGCCTCCCGCGTGCTCAACGTGGCCCGCGCCACCGTGCAGTCACGGCTGGACCGGATGCAGGACAGCGGAGTCATCGGCTCCTGGGTGCCCCAGCCGGACCCGGCCCACTTCGGGTTTCCCGTCGTCGCGTTCTGCTCCCTCACGATCAACCAGGACCTGGGGCACGACGCGGTGGTCGAGGCCCTCGCGGCGATCCCGGAACTGATCGAAATCCACACCGTCTCCGGCAGCTCGGACCTGATGGCCCGCATTGCGGCCCGCTCCAACCCGGACCTGCAGCGCGTGCTGGATGCCATGATCGCCACCCGGACGGTGCTGCGCTCGTCCTCGGTCATTGTGCTCAACACCCACTTCCAGGGCCGCACCCTGCCGCTGCTGGAAGCCGCCGCCGCGGGGCGGTGAGCCCGGGCCGCTTCCGGCCGGCGCACGCCGCGGCCCGAACGCCGGAACGCCCGGACGGCCGGTGCGGGCTGAAACATTTTGCGCCCGGCTGCCGACGTCGTATTATTAGTTCTAGTCAATCTGACTATAACTACTCCGGCAGTCGGGCCGGACCGTCCGGGCAGTCCCAGGGGACCGCCCGGAGCCCGGAAACGCGGGGGTGAATCGCCATCTACACCACAGCTGCCAACGTCGCCGAGCGCCAGCTCGCGCCGCCGTCGCTGGCCATCTCCACGGTGATCTTCGCCCTCCGCCCCAGTGAGCGTTCCGGACGCCCCACTCTCTGGATCCCGCTGGTGCGCCGGATCCGCGAACCCTTCAAGGGGATGTGGGCCCTGCCCGGGGGGCCGCTGACCCACTCCGAGTCCCTGCAGGACGCCGCCTCGCGGAACCTGCAGGAGACCACCGGACTGGCGCCCAGCTACCTCGAACAGCTCTACGCCTTCGGCGGCCTGCACCGCTCGCCCACCCAGCGCGTCGTCTCGATTGTGTACTGGGCGCTGGTGCAGCCCACCGAGGCCGCGCTCGCCGACGAATCCGAAAACGTCCGGTGGTTCCGCGCGGACCGGCTCGGCGAACTGGCCTTCGACCACAACGCGATCATCGACTACGCGCTCTGGCGGCTGCGCAACAAGATGGCCTACGGCTCCATTGCCTACCACCTGCTCGGCGAGTACTTCACGCTGGCCCAGGTCCGGGAGGTCTACGAGGCCGTCCTGGACCGCGAACTGGACCCGGCTAACTTCCGCCGCCAGGTCAAGGCCACGCCCGAAATCGAAGAAACCGACCAGTACCTGCAGGGCGGCAAACACCGCCCGCCCCGCCTCTACCGCTTCACCGGCCGCCCAGGCCTTGACCCAGACAACAGGAGCACACCATGAGCAGCGTCAACACGGCCATTCAGCTGATTATGCGCGAACAGGCCGCCAGCAGCAGGGCAACAGCCTCCACCTGCAGCCCGGCGCTCGCCCGCGGGCCCTGGGACTATGACCTCGCCGAGGCCCTCGCCGGTGTGCCCGCCTACGGCCCCGGCGCCTCCGTCGCGGATCTCGCCCCGGCGTCGACCCCCCGGCAGGGCCAGCTGCCCGAGGAGTACAAGCGTGCGGGCGACGCCGAGCTCGACGCGCGGATCCGGGCCGCCAAGGCAGCGCTCGGGGACCGCGCCGTGGTGCTGGGCCACTTCTACCAGCGCGACGAGGTGGTGGAGTACGCCGACTTCGTGGGGGACTCGTTCCAGCTGGCCAACGCCGCGCTGACCCGCCCGGATGCCGAGGCCATCATCTTCTGCGGCGTGCACTTCATGGCCGAGACCGCGGACATCCTGTCCCGGCCGGACCAGGCCGTGATCCTGCCCAACCTCGCCGCGGGCTGCTCAATGGCGGACATGGCGGACATCGACTCCGTGACCGAGTGCTGGGAACAGCTTGAGGAACTGTTCGGCACCGAGCCCGACGCCGACGGGCGGGTCCCGGTCATCCCGGTCACTTACATGAACTCCTCGGCAGCCCTCAAGGGCTTCTGCGGCGAGCACGGCGGCATCGTCTGCACGTCCTCCAACGCCGCCACGGTCCTGGAGTGGGCCTTCGAGCGCGGCCAGCGCGTGCTGTTCTTCCCGGACCAGCACCTGGGCCGCAACACCGCCAAGGCCATGGGGGTGCCGCTGGAGCAGATGCCGATGTGGAACCCGCGCAAGGACCTCGGCGGCAACGACGAACAGGCCCTGCTCGATTCCCGGGTGATCCTCTGGCACGGCTTCTGCTCGGTCCACAAGCGCTTCAACGTGGGACAGATCGAGAAGGCCCGCGCCGAGTTCCCGGGCGTCCAGGTGATTGTGCACCCGGAATGCCCGATGGAAGTGGTGGACGCGGCTGACTCCGCAGGCTCCACGGACTTCATCCGCAAGGCCATCGCCGCCGCGACCGAGCCCACCACGTTCGCCGTCGGCACCGAGATCAACCTCGTCAACCGGCTGGCCGCGGAGAATCCGCAGCACACCATCTTCTGCCTGGACCCGGTGATCTGCCCGTGCTCCACGATGTACCGCATCCACCCCGGCTATCTTGCCTGGGTCCTGGAGGCGCTGGTCCGGGGCGAGGTGGTCAACCGCATCACGGTGGAGGACGCCGTCGCCGCCCCGGCAAGGGTCGCCCTCGAGCGGATGCTGGCGGCGCGGCCGTGACCAGGCCCCCGCGAGTCGTGGTGGTGGGCAGTGGTATTGCCGGGCTGTACGCCGCGCTGCTCGCCTCCGACGCGGTGGTGGACGGCGGGCCGGCCTGCGAGGTGGTGCTCCTGAGCAAGGGAAGCCTCGAGCAGAGCAACACCTTCTACGCCCAGGGCGGCATCTCGGCCGTGCTCACGCCGGGCGAGGCGGCGCCGGGCGACTCCGTGGCGGCCCACGTCGCCGACACCCTCGCCGCCGGCGCAGGCCTCAACGACCCGGGGGCCGTCCGGGTCCTGTGCACCGAGGCCGTCCGGGACATCGCCGGCCTGGGCCGCTACGGCGTGCACTTCGACGCCGGACCCGGCGGGGGCCCGGCGCTCGGCCTCGAGGCGGCACACTCCGCCGCCCGCATCCTGCACGCCGGCGGCGACGCGACAGGTGCCTGCATCGCCCGCGCCCTCGTTGCCGCCGTCCTGGACCGCGCCGTCCACGGCCTGTTGCGGGTCGAGACCGGCGCCTTCGTCACGGACCTGCTCACCGACCACCCCCGTCAGGGCCCGGCGGGCGCCGCCCGGGTCACCGGCGTCGCCTACCTGGCCAACAACGGACAGCCCCGGCGGCTGGACGCCGACGCGGTGCTGCTGGCCACCGGCGGGGCCGGACGGCTCTTCGCCCGGACCAGCAACCCCTCCGTCGCCACTGCCGATGGCCTGGCCCTGGCCTGGCGTGCGGGGGCGGCCGTCCGGGACCTGGAATTCTTCCAGTTCCACCCCACCACGCTCGCGGCGGACGAGATCCCCGGGGGGCCGCCGGCGCTGCTCATTTCCGAGGCGGTCCGCGGCGAAGGCGCTGTCCTGCTCGACGCCGGCGGCTACCGCTTCATGCCGGACTACCACCCGGCCGCCGAACTTGCCCCGCGCGACGTCGTCTCCCGCAGCATTGCCCTGCACCTCGCCGCGACCGGTGCACCGGCGGACAGCCCCGTCTTCCTGGATGCACGGGGGGTCGAGGCCGCCCGCGGGCCCGGATTCCTGGCCCGGCGTTTCCCCACCATCACCGCGGCCACCCGCGCCGCCGGCTACGACTGGACCACGCAGACGCTCCCGGTATCCCCGGCGGCGCACTACTGGATGGGAGGCGTGTCCACCGACCTCTGGGGGCGCACCTCCGTGCCGGGACTGTACGCGGCCGGTGAAGTCGCGTGCACGGGCGCGCAGGGCGCCAACCGGCTGGCGAGCAATTCACTGCTCGAAGGGCTGGTCTTCGGCCGCCGCGCGGTGGAGGCGATCCTCGGCGCGGCGGGCACGGAACCCGCTCCGGCGGCATCGGCCGCAGGTGTCAGGGACGAACTTCCTGCTGCGGAGACGGGGCAGCGACGTGTCCCGTTCAGCCGGGACGCCCTGCGGCGCCTCATGACCGGTGCGGCCGGGGTGCTGCGGACCGGAGCCGACCTCGACGACGCCGCCGTCCGCCTCGCGGAGTGGGCTGCGGCCTTCACCGCGGCGTCCGGTAATCCGGACCGGGGGGAGGGTCTTGACCGGCCGGGCCACGAGGACCGGAACCTGCTGCTGGCCGCCCGGCTGCTCGTGGCAGCGGCGCGGAAGCGGGCCGGTTCGGTGGGTGCCCACTACCGCGCCGACCCTGACCCCGCTGCCGCCTGCCCCGCCCTGCTCGCGGCCCCCGCCCGCTCCGCGCCGCAGGCAGGCGCGCACGGCCACCGGCATGCCACCGGCACCCGAACAAAACAAAGGATCTCCTCATGACAGCAGCACCCGCCGCCGCCCGCCAGGGCGCCCTCCCGGCGACCGCGCTCGCCGGCACGCTGGCCGCCGCCGCCGTCGACGCCGTGCTGCGCGCGGCCCTGCTCGAGGATGCACCGTACGGTGACATCACGTCGCAGACGCTGATCCCGGCGGATGCGCGGGCGACGGCGGTCCTGGCCGCCCGGGTGCCCGGCGTGCTCAGCGGCGGGGAGGTGTTCGCTGCGGCGATGAGACTCACCGACCCGGCCGCCGCCGTCGAACTCCTGGTGGCCGACGGTGCCGCCTTCGCCGCCGGCACGGCGCTCGCAAGGGTCAGCGGGAACGCCCGGGCCGTGCTGCTCGCCGAACGTGTGGCACTGAACCTGGTCCAGCGGATGAGCGCCATCGCCACCAGGACGGCGGAGTTCGTCGCCCTGGTGGACGGTACCGGGGCGCGCATCACCGACACCCGCAAGACGACGCCGGGGCTGCGGGTGCTGGAGCGGTACGCCGTCCGCTGCGGCGGCGGAGCCAACCACCGCTTTGGCCTCTCGGACGCGGTGCTGGCCAAGGACAACCACCTGGCCGTCCTGACCGGGGGAGACCCGTCGAAGCTCACCGCGGTGCTGCGGGAGGCCAGGGCAAGGCTCGGGCACACCACGCACTTCGAGGTGGAGGTGGACAGCATGGACCAGATCGGACCGGTGCTGGCCGCCGGGGTGGACACCATCATGCTGGACAACTTCAGCCTGGCCGAGCTGGCTGCCGGGGTGGCGCTGGTGGCCGGCCGCGCCCGGGTCGAGGCCAGCGGCAACGTCAACCTCGCCACGGTGGCGGGCATCGCCGGCACCGGGGTGGACGTCATCTCGATCGGCGGACTCACCCACAGCGTCGCCGCCCTGGACCTGGGGCTCGACATTGAGCTGGGGCTCGGCGCGGAGCCGGTGCACGGCGCCGGACAGGGCCGTGCATCCGGTACCGGACAGACGGTCGAACAGGCGGCCGGCCAGGCGGCGCCATGATCTTCCTCGATGCCGCGGCCACCACCCCGGTCCGCCGCGAGGTCCTCGAAGCCATGTGGCCGTTCCTGTCCGGGGAGTTCGGGAACCCCTCGAGCCACCATTCGCTCGGCGACGCGGCCGCCACGGCGCTCGCCGGGGCACGGGCAGCGACGGCCCGGGCCCTGGGCTGCCGCCCGGGCGAGGTGGTGTTCACCTCCGGGGGAACGGAAGCGGACAACCTGGCCGTCAAGGGCATCGCCCTGGCCCGCCGGGCGGCGGACCCGCGGCTGGACCGGGTGGTGATCAGCGCCGTCGAACATCCCGCTGTGGAGGAGTCGGCCCGCTACCTGGAGCGGGTGCACGGCTTCGCCGTCGACGTGGTGCCGGTGGATGCCTGCGGCCGCGTCACCGGGGAGGCCCTCGCCGCCGTGCTCCGGCCGGAGACCGCCCTGGTCAGCATTATGTACGCCAACAACGAGGTGGGCACGGTGCAGCCGATTGCCCGGCTGGCCGCGCTGGCCCGCGCGCGGGGAATCCCGTTCCACACCGACGCCGTCCAGGCCGCCGGCTGGCTCCCGCTCGACACCGCCACACTGGGTGTGGATGCCCTGAGCATCTCCGGACACAAACTGGGGGCGCCCAAAGGCAGCGGGGCCCTGTTCGTGCGCAGCCGGACCCGGCTGGAACCGGTGATCCACGGCGGCGGGCAGGAACGCGGGCGCCGGTCGGGGACCGAGAACGTGGCCGGGGCCGTAGCCCTCGCGACGGCGCTCACCCTCGCCCGGAACTCACAGGAGGAGCGGGCGGCACACGTCGCCGCCCTGCGCGATGACTTCATCCACTCGGTGCAGGCCCAGGTCCCGGGTGCCCTCCTCACCGGCCATCCGAGCGAACGGCTGCCCTCGGTCGCCTCGTTCTGCTTCCCGGGGACCAGCGGCGAATCCGTGCTGCTGGAGCTCGAACGGCTGGGAGTCATCTGCTCCAGCGGCTCGGCCTGCGCGGCGGGTTCGGACGAGCCGTCCCCGGTGCTGCGGGCGATGGGCATCGGCGCCGAGGTTGCCCAGACCGCGGTCCGCTTCAGCTTCGACTCCAGCATCACGGCCGCGGAGCTGCAGGAGGCGGCGGCCGCGGTCCGCACCGCCGTCGGCAGCGTCCAGGCCCTCGGCGCCCCCTGACCTGGTTGCCCTGTCACTTGGCGCCCCCTGACCCGGTTGCCCTGTCACATAATGCTGTTCAGAGTCCCTCCAAGGCACGATATCTGACAGGGCAAGTGGGATGTTTCGGGGGCGGGGTGCGGGGTGCCTAGCGGTGCCGGGCGCGGCGGAAGATCCAGTGCCGCAGCAGGGTGAAGCGCACGGCCGTGGCCGCGAAGCCGGAGAGTGTGGTGGTCCACAGCTCGTCGGCGACGGTGGCAGCGGGGTTGATCCAGTGCAGGACGCCGAGGCTTCCGCCGGTGATCAGCAGCGCCACGAGGATCACGATCAGGCCGTTGAGGTGGTCGCGCTTCATCCGGTGGCGTTCGGTGATCTTGAAGGTCAGCCGCCGGTTCAGGGCCGTGTTCATCAGCGACGTGAGGATGAGGGCCGTGGCGTTGGCCGGCTGCGAGCCGAGGTGCGGACGCAGGAACGCATAGAGCGCCAGCGATGTGGCGGTGCAGACAATGCCGACGGCGGTGAACCGCAGCAGCTGCCGGACCAGCGGGTAGCGGAGGACGCCGCGGTGGCGGCGCGAAGACGACACGCCAGTGGCAGGTGCAGGTGCAGGTGCAGAGGCGGGAGCGGGGGCAGGGGAGTGCTGCTCGAGCTGGGCATCCATCCGCTCAGTACAGCTCGCCTACAGGGATCTCCACGGCGAGGCGGTTGGAGGGGCCGGGGAGGGGGCATGCCCACGCCTCGTTGTAGGCGCAGGACGGGTTGTAGGCGAAGTTGAAGTCCACCACGAACTCTGCCTCCGGGCCGGACCCCTGCACGCCGTGGAAGGCGCCCTTGATCGTGTCCAGCAGGTAGCGGCCCGCGCCGTAGCTGCCTCCGGGCTGCCCGGCGGTGGCATCACGGAACGGCACGAAGATGCCGCCGCCGTAGCCATGAAGCTTCCACACTGCGAGCTGGCCCAGTTCCGGCAGGTCGAAGGTGCCCAGCCGGACAAACCGGACCACGCCGTCGGTGCCGGTCTCGACGTTCATTTCCCGCCCCGCGCCCTCGCTCGTCAGCGGGATGTGGAAGCGGTAGATCGGATCGTAGTCGGCTGTCTTCAGCCCGGCGAAGCTGGACTTGGCGGCCGCCGTGAGCGGCGACGCGGGGTGCGTGCCGAACATCCGGTCCCGCTCCTGGCGCCAGTAGGAATGCGCCTCGGCCGGGTCCTCGGCCGCGATCTTCCGCACGTTGGCGTACAGCGCAAAGGTCCTGAGCCGCCAGTCCGCGATGTCGACGGCAGAGATGTCCGCCTCTCCGCCCTGGGCTCCGAAATCCGTCGAGCCTAAATCCTGATCCGCCATGTCCCCAGCGTATCCCGCTTTCCCTGTGGCGAACCGCGCTTCCCGCGGCGGGTCCCGGCCCCGCCCGAAGTGGACTTCACCGCCGTTCCGGGCACAACGATGGCACCTGCCCGCAGGGCAGCGGCCCCGGATCAAAGGGTCCGGCTGGTCGCCGTTACGGTGGCAGCGGAATCCCTGCCCGGAGCAGTGTTTCTACGAAACGCTGATCCGGGAACCAGGGGCGCACCGAAGTCCCGCTACGCTGGCATCATGACTGGGACGGATACCCTCCGGCGGGCGTCGGCCCGCGGCGTCAGCATTGCCGCTGCCCTCTTGCTCGCCGTCGCCGCACTCTCCGGCTGCAGCAGCGAAGGCAAGGGCGCCCCCGCCTGGACGGCCGGCGGCACCCCGAGCGCCAGCGCCGGCGGGACTGGGTCCCCGACCGATCCGCCCGCGGGCAGCGCGACGCCGGGCTCGTCACCGGGGTCCACCGGCTCCGGCGCTGCAGAACCCGGCTCGGCACCCGAGTCCACCGGCTCCGGCGCTGCGAAACCCGACTCGACGGCGGCGGCCTGGAAAGTGTTCACCGACCCGGCGAAGACCGTCAGTTTCGAGCTCCCGCAGGAGTGGATCGCCCAGTCGGTAACCCCGGACCAGGGAACCCTGCCCGGCGCCCTCAAGATCGAGGTCAAGGACGCCGAGGGCGGCTACCTCGCCACCCTGCAGACCGGGCTGCCGCCCCGGCCCGCCCCGGCGTGCGCGGACGACGCCGCGAAACCGTACGTCGTCGTCAGCAGTGTCCCGGTGGACCTGCCGCACCGCGGCGGCGAAGGCACCATCGACCCGCGGGCGGTGTACCGGGTGATCCAGGGCTACAAGTACTTCGGCTCCTACGGCATCACCAACGTCGTCGGCGGCACGGAAGGAAAGTCCTGCGCGCTGCAGAACCTGGTCCGCGGGCCCGAGGGCAAGGGGGACTACTCGTTCGCGGACCTGACGGAGCTGAAGGCGTTCGCCCCGGACGAGAAGGTTGCACCGGCCAAGGCATTTGACACCCTCGACCAGGCGGCCCAATACGTCAACGAAGGCCAGGAATTCGCCAACGTCCAGCGGATGCTAATGTCTCTGGAGATCAAAAACTAGTCCCGCACCGCCCGCACACACCAGGGCCGGGAGCGGTGACGTCACCCGCCGTTACCCTCACACCCCGGAGATACATGGAACGCTCTGTAGCCGCCCGCCTGGCCTTCAAGACCGTGGCCGACACGAAGGTCGCCCTGGCGGTGTCCGTGGCACGCAATGCCGGTTACAGCGGGTTCATGGAGTCCCTGTCCGTGACCTCCGGCGGCGAGGATGTCCCGCTCACCGAACTCTCGGACCACCACGGCGGGCGCTTCCACTACATGGAATTCGCCGACCCCACCGAGGTGCTTGTGGAGTACACGGCCACCGTCACCGGCGTCGCGCTGCCGGAGGAACCCCGGCTGATGGAACTCATCCGCTACGTCCGGCCGAGCCGCTATGCCGAGTCCGACCGGCTCCTGCCGACGGCCTACGCGGAATTCGGCGGCCTGCAGGGTGCTGAACTGGTGCTCGCGGTGCGCAACTGGGTGTTCAGCGAGCTGCGCTACATCAGCGGATCCTCCCGGGGGACCGACGGGGCCGTCGAGACCCTGCTGCACCGCCGCGGGGTCTGCCGCGACTTCGCCCACCTTGCGGTCTCGCTGCTGCGCGCCAAGGATGTTCCCGCCCGGCTGGCGGCGGTGTACGCACCCGGACTGAGCCCCATGGATTTCCACGCGGTGGCCGAGGCCCACATCAACGGTGCCTGGTACGTCATCGACCCCACGGGCCTGGCACCGCGCGAGAGCATGCTGCGGATCACCGCCGGCCGGGATTCCTCGGACACCGCATTCCTGTCGACCGTGGGCGGCAGCCTGTCGCTGACGCAGTTCAGCGTCACCGCCATTGTCGACGGCGACCTGCCGGACGAGGACCCGGAGAAGCTGGTCACCCTGCACTGACGGCCGGCGAGGCGCGCGGCTTAGCGCGCCGCCACCGAGGCCCGCAGCTTCTCTGTCAGACGCAGCAGCTCCTGCTGCTCGGCCGCCGTCAGCGCCGGAACCACCAGGGCGGCGATGTCGCGGACGTGCTCCCGGCCGATCTGCTTCTGGAGTTCCCAGCCGGCCTCGGTGAGCTTGACCAGGACGCCGCGGCCGTCGTCGGGGGCCGGCATCCGCTCCACCAGGCCGCGCTTTTCGAGCCGCTCCACGAGCCGGCTTAGGCTGGACTGGCTCAGCAACACGTGGTCGTTCAGTTCGTTCTGCCGGAGCCAACCGGACGGGCATCGGGAAAGCGTGAACAGCACGTCGTACTCGTTGATGGCGAGGCCCTTGAATGCCGGGCCGGCCTGCAGCCTGCGCATCACCGCCACCTGGGCGCGGAACAGGGATTCCCAGGTTTCCGCGGCCAGGCGCACCGGTGATTCGGTCTTTGCGGACATCACGCGCCCTTGTTGCCTGTGGGGCCGGCGGACTCGCTGACGGACTGCGCGGCTGCGGCAACTGACGCTGCCACGCGTCCGGCGTGGGTGGGCGGTTCGGGGACATGGGCGGGGGTCTTGTCGGCGTATTCCTTGCGCAGGACCGGCAGGACTTCTTCGCCGAACAGGTCCAGCTGCTCCAGCACGGTCTTCAGCGGCAGACCGGCGTGGTCGATGAGGAAGAGCTGGCGCTGGTAGTCGCCAAAGTATTCACGGAAGGTCAGTGTCTTTTCGATGACTTCCTGCGGGCTGCCGACGGTCAGCGGCGTCTGCGAAGTGAAGTCCTCGAGCGACGGGCCGTGGCCGTAGACCGGGGCGTTGTCGAAGTAAGGGCGGAACTCCTTGACGGCGTCCTGCGAGTTCTTCCGCATGAAGAACTGTCCGCCGAGGCCCACGATGGCCTGGTCGGCCTTGCCGTGGCCGTAGTGCTCGTAGCGCTCGCGGTAGAGGCCGATCAGCTGCTGGTAGTGCTCCTTTGGCCAGAAGATGTTGTTCGCGAAGAACCCGTCACCGTAGTATGCGGCCACCTCGGCGATCTGCGGCGTGCGGATGGAGCCGTGCCACACAAAGGGGGCGACGCCGTCGAGCGGTCGCGGGGTGGACGTGAAGTTCTGCAGCGGGGTGCGGTGCTTGCCGGACCAGTTGACGGTGTCCTCGTCCCAGAGGCGGCGCAGCAGGGAGTAGTTTTCGATCGCCAGTTCGACCCCGTCCTGGATGTTCTTGCCGAACCAGGGATAAACGGGGGCAGTGTTCCCGCGTCCCAGCACCAGGTCCACGCGGCCGTCGGCCAGGTGCTGGAGCATAGCGAAGTCCTCGGCGATTTTTACCGGGTCATTCGTGGTGATCAGCGTGGTGGCCGTTGACAGGATGATGCGCTCTGTCTGGGCGGCGATGTAGGCCAGGGTGGTGGTGGGGGAGGAGGAAAAGAAGGGCCGGTTGTGGTGCTCACCGATCGCATAGACATCCATGCCGATTTCCTCGACTTTTTTGGCGATCGCCACGGACGCCTTGATGCGCTCGTGCTCCGTGGGAGTACGGCCCGTGGTGGGGTCGGTGGTGATATCGCTGACGCTGAATACGCCGATCTGCATGATGTGCCTTTCCGTGGCCGGAGACTTCCGGGAACTGTTTCCACTATAACCGATTTACATGCATTTGCATCTATCGACCGGTATAACCCCCGCCGCGTTGGAGTATTCCCCAGGCTGTGCGGGGGGCGGGCCGGAGGCCACCACAATGAGGGACGGGAGCCGTCGCCACCCGGGCAGAGTCTTCCTCTGGAACGGTCTGGGCGTTATCTTCGTGGGATGGAGGATGTCCACATGATGAAAAGGCCCGGAACGGCTGCGGCCGCAGCCATCTTGCTTGCAATCAGTCTTGTGCTCTCTGGCTGCACTGCCTCGCGGCTGAATCCTGCCGGTGGCGTGGATCCGAGGGCGTTGCTGGCGGAGTTCAGCGGCCGGGGCATGGTGGGCCATCTGGAGGCGTTGCAGCGGATTGCTGATGACAATGGTGGCAACCGCGCGTCGGGGACCTCCGGGTATGAGGCCTCCGCGCGCTATGTCGAGGAGCAGCTGCGTGCCGCGGGGTACACCCCGGTCCGGCAGACCTTCAGCTTCCGCGGCGAGGGCAGGAACCGCAAGCAGGTGGAGAGCTTCAACATCCTGGCCGACACCGCAGGCGACGCCGGGAACACGGTGGTGGTGGGCGGGCACCTGGACTCCGTGCGGGAGGGGCCCGGGATCAACGACAACGGCAGCGGGGTCGCGGCGATGCTGGAGATCGCCCGGTGGATGAAGGACAGCGGGTTCAGCCCGGCGAACCGGGTCCGGTTTGCGTTCTGGGGCGCCGAGGAGGATGACCTCGATGGTTCGCGGCACTACGTTGACGAGCTGAGCGCGGACGAAGTCCGCCGGACGGCGCTTTACCTGAATGTGGACATGGCAGCCTCGCCGAACGGGGTGCGGTCCTTTCACGACGGCGACGGATCGGATTTCGGGGAGGCCGGGCCGAAGGGCTCCCAGGAGATCGAGGAGGTCTTTTTCCGGTTCTTCGAAAGCAACTCGCTGCCGGCGGAAACAACGCCCTTTGTCGACGGCGACTCCGATTACGAACCGTTCCTCAGGGCAGGCATTCCCGGCGGCGGGCTGTTCACCGGCGAGGTGGAGTCAAAGACCAAAGCCCAGGTGCAGGCCTACGGCGGCGTGGCCGGCAAGAAACTCGATCCCTGCTACCACAAGGCCTGCGACACCATCAGCAACATCAACGCGGACCTGCTCAAGGAGATGTCCGCGGCCCTGGCCTACGCCACCGCCACCTACGCCCTGGCCTCACGCGGCTGACATCCAGCTCCAGAAGAACGGTTACAGCACCACGCCGCTTCGGCAGATTCCCCGAGGGCGCTGTGCGTTGATGCGGATCCTGGACTACTTTATTCGGACTACTTGATTCGGACGACTTGCCGTGTGAGTGCAGCTAAATAGACCCGGCCGGATATTGATCGAGGATTCGGGTACGGCCTACGGATCCGTAACTTAGCCGGATTCCATAGCTTGGAATCATTACCGGGCACGGCGCCGGCGCCCTGAACTACGGTCACAACAATTCTGAGTTGCTCCGACCGCTCGTCGAATATCTGCTCTCCGGAGCAATCGTCCGCTCCCTCGACATGAAAACAGTTGCCAAGCGGCGCTTTCTGGAAGCGTTCCACGAGCTGATCCTGAAGCCCCGGAAGTTTGACTACAAAGTCATGTTTCCAGGGCCCACCGGGACAAACTCAGTCGAAGCGGCCCTGAAGCTGGCTCGAAAAGTCACCGGCAGGACCCACATCCTCGGCTTCACGAATGCATTCCAACGGGATGACTCTTGGATCCCTCGCAGTGACAGGCAATTCCATGAAGCGGACGGGCGCCGGGGTTCCGCTAACGAACGCATCCAGCATGCCCTATGACGGATTCCTGGACGGCCAGACGGCGGACTTCCTGTGGCTTCGCCATGCCCTGGAGGATAGCGGCTCAGGCGTCGACACGCCCGCCGCCGTCATCGTGGAGGCCGCCGTCATCGTGGAGACCGTCCAGGGGGAGGGGTCTCAGCCTTGATCCACCGACGGGCTCGTTGAGGACCGCGGGATTTGGTGTGGCCGGGCGGGGCGGGATCTGGGCAGGCCGGATTGTCCGGCCCCGCTGCCGGTGGTGTTCCACTGTGGTCCTAGGTTGTCTTGGTGCGGGGCGGCCGGTCAGGTCTTTGCCGGCCGTGGGAAGGTCCGGTTGAACAGGTCCGTCCAGGCGGTTTCCCAGGGCCAATCCGCGAGCAGGTGGCGTATTAGCTTCCGGGCGGAGGAGGCGATTCTGGCCGGGACGCTGTAATCGATGTCTCCATCAAACCCGGTGCGATTCAGTAGTGCCCGAACCGAGGTAGCGCTCGATGCTGACTGGGCAGTGGCCAAGCCCGCCGCCCTGCCCCCGGCGGCGGAAGTTGATGACCTGGCCGGTTCTGCCGCACCCGCAGGTGCCGGTCTCGACGTCGCCCATGTCGTCGGTGAGGAGGAAACCGGGGTAGCTGGTGCTGAGGGCGTCCAGTACGGCGATGGTGCCGGTCTCTCCGGGGGCGATCTCCTTGGCGCTTTGGCCAGGGTCCCGGATGGAGATGTAGCACCATGGCGGAACGTGCTTGCGATGCAGGTGGCATTCGACAGCGAGCATGTTCGACTCGATCATCCCGTACATGTCGCGCACGTTCACCGCAAGCACGCCGAGCAAGTCGTGGCACCGTTCCCGAAAACTCTCATTAGGGATGGCCTCGGCTGTGTGCCGCTTCCAGCCCCCGAGAGTGATGATCATGCTGAACGGGTCCAAGTGCACACTGATATTCTCCCGCTCAAGGAACCGGAGGAGCCGGTCGATGAGGAACGGCGGACTGACGATGTGGCGTGTCATATGTCCCTCCCACCGTCGCAGGTGCTCCAGGGCCTCCCCGGCGTCGAACGCCTGGTCGGCAACGAGATATGCGTGGTGGTCGAAGACGCTGTTCAGGATGTTTAAGTCTTTGAGCAGTCCCATCTCCGAGGCTTCCGGGTCCGACGGGTTCAAGAAAAGTCCCGCGCCCCCGGACAGGCTGAAGAACTCCCGGTAGGTGCCGAGCACGGCGACCAGCGCCAAGGTCATTGTCTCGCTGTTGCGGGGGATGACGGAAGGGACACCGCGGGTTCCGCTGGAGCGGGTTTCGGTCTCGACGTCGGCCAGGGAGCAAGTAAGCAGCACCTTGGTGTCGGGACGCTTGAACATGCCGACCGGCAACAGTGGCAGGAATTGCAGGTCGTTGATGTCCTTGATCGTGGCGGGGTCGACTCCCAGGGCGTCACACTGGGCGCGGTAGAAGCCGTTTGCGGCCTGGTGGTAGATCGCGGCGTCCCGCAGGACGTCGGTGACCGACCGGGCCCAGTCCTCAGGGGACTGGACGTAGGCCTTGGACACATTCCCCAGCATCTGCGGTAGGGAGAGCATTGCGTCACTCCTCGGTGAGTGCGAATCATGAATGCGGTTTGCGCTGCAGGGTCAGCCGTACCGACGCAACTCGGAAAAGAAATCCTCGACCACCCGGAGCTGGCCACTGCCGGCAAGTTCGTCGTAGACGTACTTGCCGACTGCCAGGTCGAGCACGCCCAGTCCGAACGGCGAGAACACAATAGGGCGGTCGTCCGTCAGCGAGACCCTGCCTTCCATGACGTCGGCCAAGGTGCCGTCCACGAAGTCCCTGTTGCCGACCTTCTGCTCCGCGAGGTGGGCCGACGTCCCGGCTTTCAGGCAGTGGTCGACGTCGTCGAGGATGTTGGTGGACGCCAGCAGGATCTCAGGGGCCAGATCGCGCAGGGACACGTGCAGTACCAGCGGCTTGTGCGCGAACCACGTCGTATCGTGCACGTGCGGCTGCCCCGCCACCGTGGCGAACACGACGAGGTCGCTGCTTCTGATCAGCTGCTCGGGGCCGTCGTGCACGGTCACCCGGGCACCTGTACCGCTGCGCTCGAGATAGCCCTTGAAACCCTCCTCACTCTCACCCGAGAGGTCGAACACCCCAATCTCGTCGAAGGACCAGTCGGTGGCCTTCAGGAAGGTGTGGATGTAGCGGGCAATGAGGCCAACGCCCAAGAACCCTATCCGCCGGGGACGCCCGCGTCCCCGGCTGAGCCAGTCGGCAGCAGCGGCGGCAGATGCAGCGGTCCTGGAGGCGCTGATGATGGAGCCCTCCATGCAAGCCAAGGGGTACCCCGTTGCCTGGTCGTTGAGGATCAACACCGCAGAGGCGCGCGGAATTCCCGATGCCACATTGTCCGGGAAGCTGGAGACCCATTTGATGCCGTCAACCTCTACTTGTCCGCCGACCGAGGCCGGCAGGGCGATGATGCGCGAGGTAGGCCGGTCCGGGAAGCGCAGGAAGTAAGACGGGGGGTTCACCGTATCTCCGGCTGCATGCACGCGGTAGGTCTGCTCGACCAGCTCGATGACCTCCTTTTCCCGTCCCTGAAGCACCTGCTGCACCTGGGTCCCTGAGATGACGGCGAAGGGCGGAACCGTCTTCGGCTCTGCGGCCGCTGCGGCAGGGGAACTGGCAAGCTCTGTCATCATGCACCGTCCTGGATGTGGTTGTCGAGATCGAAAATGTTGCGCGGCTCGGCCATGCCGACAAGAATCTCCCGAGGCCCCTCATAGGCCTCGCGGCTATGCGCCATGCGGATGTTGTCGACCAGCATGAGGTCCCCCGTCTCCCAGGGGGTGCGGAGGGTGTGGGCCTCATAGACCTCGTTCAGGAGGGCAATGATTTCCTCACCGATCGGCTCTCCGTTGCCGAAGCGGGTGTTGAACGGCAGCCCATCAGGACCGTAGACGTCCACCAGGTATTCCCGCACCTCGGGTGCGATCGTCCATTCGCTCAGGAACGCAACCTGGTTGAACCAACAGCGTTGGCCAGTCGCCGGGTGCCGAACCACGGCAGGGCGCCGTTGCCGGGTGCGCAGCTCTCCATCGGGCTGCCACTCGAGCTCGATCTCGTGCGCCCGGCAGTAGCTCTCGACATCCGCGCGGTCCGAGACCCCGAACGCCTCCTCATAGGAGGCACCGATGTCCCCGTTGTAGCTGCGGGCGAGCAGCCACCCCTGGCTTTCGAACCGACGGACGATGTCCGGCGGCAGGGCATCGAGCACGGCACTGGCGTCCGCCACACCGGTCACCCCACCCACACTGGGTGCCTGCAGGCAGGCGAAGAGCATCAGGCCGGGGAACTCGAGCGCGTAGCTGAGCTCGTGGTGCATGCACATCGGCTGGTTTGCGGGCCATGTCAGGGATGAGTACACGCCGTCCAAGTAGGGCTGCCTGGCGGCGAAAGCCTCCCGGTCCGGCATGAGGCCGCCTGAAACCAGCCGCTGGAAGGTATCGGCCACTTCGGCTGGGTCACGGAGGCCCAGACCGCGGACCAGGACGGCGCCGTGCTCATCCACCGCCGCACGCAGCCCCTCTCGGTTCTCTTCGGCCCACAGCACGGGGTCGTGGCCGTTCTCGACGATGAGCAGCGGCATCCGGCCGGCTTGGCGTTCCACGTCGAACTGGATCCTGGGGGTAGGAGACGACATCAGAGGTCCTTTCGTTTCATGGGTAGCGGGTGGGAGAGGCCAACCGGTCCTCCTGCCGGGGCCATGGAGTCGGGCTCCGCGACGGCTCCCGCCGTCCGCGGGTCCGGCGGAACGGCTGTGTCCGCGGGGGACGAGGCTTCGAGCAGGGTCGCCAGGTCTGCCAGGATGGGCGTCTGCATGATGTCCTTGATCGACACTGCCCGCTTGAGCAGTACCGCCAGCTTCACTGCGGACAACGAGGTCCCGCCGAGTGCAAAGAACGAGTCCTGCCCGCCGATCCGGCCCATCGGCAGGCCGAGCACCGTCGCCCATGCCTCCGCAAGCCGCTGCTCGGCCGCCGAGAGGGCTTCCGTGGCGGTGCCGGCCTCGGGAATAACCTCGCGCGCCATGCGGGTCAAAGCCTTCCGGTCGATCTTCCCGTTGCCGGTCAGGGGCAGGCTCTCCTGCCACCTGTACGTCGAAGGAACCATGTAGCCTGGTACCCGGGCAGCCATCTCGCTGCGGATTTCGTCGACCTCGAGCGGCCGGTTGCCGGAGTAGAACGCCACCAGGAACTTGGACTGCCCGGCGCCCTCACCGACGACGACGGCGCCGTCGCGGACGGCGGGAACCCGCAGCAGCGCGTTTTCGATGTCGCCGATCTCGATGCGGAACCCGGAGATCTTGACTTGGTTGTCCCGCCGCCCCAGGTACTCCAGCTTGCCGTCCGGGGACCAACGGCCGTAGTCGCCGGCCCGATAGAGTCGCGCGCCGTCCACGTAGGGGTCGGTGGAGTACGCCTGCGCCGTCCGCTCCGGATCGTTGATGTAGCCGCGGCCCACACATACTCCGGAGAAGGCGATCTCGCCCGGCGCCCCGAGCGGCACGAGCCGCTGCCGCTCGTCGAGGATGTGGATCCGGACGTTCGGGATCGGCGGGCCCAGTGGCACGGAGCCGCCCGCGGGCGCTGCGCTCATCACCTCGTGGTTCGTGTCGTCCGAGGTCTCCGTCAGTCCATAGGCGTTGACCAGCTTGACGTTCGGCAGCACGTCGAACCAGCGGCGGACCAGCTCGCGCTTTAGAGCCTCCCCTGTGGCCGAGACGCAGCGGAGGTGCGGCAAGGCGCGAGGCCTGCCGCCCAGGTACGCCACCACGGCGTCCAGATACGACGGAACGACCTGGAAGACCGCCACCGCGCCCCGTTCTACCGTGTCGACGAACCGCTCGACGTCGAGGATCCGGTCCTGCTCGACGATGAGTGTGCGGCCGCCGACGAGCAGGGCCGAGACCAGTTGCCACAGCGAGATGTCGAAGCATTGGGGGGCGCTCTGGGCGACGACGTCTTCGGGGCCGATCCCCAGGTCCTCAATCTTGGCGTACAGGTGGTTCACCATCCCCTCGTGCTCGCACATTGCACCCTTCGGTTCGCCCGTGGAGCCCGAGGTGAAGTAGACGTAGGCGAGTTGGTCTGGCCGCACCTCCAGGCCGAGGTCGTCGACGGCGTGCGCCTCGGCCTCGACGTCCTCGAAGAGAAGCTTCGTCAATTCAGGCATCCCGTCGAGTGCCTCGTCGAGCGTGGTGGTGCTGCCGCCTTCGGTCAGCACCACCCGGCACCCCGCCCGCGTGAGCGTCCTGGCGATTCGGTCGGCCGGGAAATGCGGTTCGATCGGCAGGTACGCGCCTCCGGCCTTGAAGATGCCGATGACGGCGGCCATCCACTCCAGGTCCCTTTCGGCGACGACTGCCACGATGTCCTCCGCCCGCAGACCACGCCCGTGCAGGGCGCGGGCGATCCGGTTGGCGCGGGCGTTCAGCTCCGAATACGTCCACTCGCGCGCGTCCTGGACGGCCGCGATGCGCTCAGGATGCTGCCGGACACGCACCTCGAAAAGTTCGTGGAAGCGCCGCTGGGGCCGGGGCCGCTCGGGTCCGGCAAGCTGTTCTAGTTGCAGCTGCCGCTCCTCGGGGTCGACGAGGTCGGCGTCGGCGGGTTCCGCCTCGGGGTCGCCGACCAGATGGCGGAGTGCGCTCAGATGATAGCCAGCGATCCGCCTGGCTGCGTCCTCGTCGAGGACGTCGCGCCGGTAGCGCAGGCGCAACGCTTCGCCTGCGCTACCGGCGCGGAGGGACAGGCTGAGGACGAGGCCTTCCGCGAGTTCGGGATCGTCGTCCTGATCGGTGCTGAATAGCACCTCGTAGGCCGCGGAAGCCGGCGGCTGCCCCGCCTGTCGTCCACCGGTTCGATCGGCGCGGGCCTGGACCTCCCGGACGTGCGCCTCTGAGACCAGCGCCCGCCATGACCCTTGTCCCAGGTCGAGTTCGCAAGGCCAAGTCCCCGACGCGTCCCTGCAACCGGTGGTGACCTCCGTTTCGCCGGACAGCGCTTGGAGCACCCTTGCATGAGCCGCCAGCCAGATCGAGCCGGGAGCCACCTGCAGGCTCTGGGCCAGCGTCCGCACGGCCTGGCACAGGTCCTGTGGCACAGCCACTTCGACTCGTCCCTGGCCCGGCCGGCGGTCCTGTGTCCATCTGGGAACCGCCGTCGGCGCGGCACCCGCGGGGGCGGTCCGGTCGTTGCCCGGGCCCGACGAGTGGTCGGCGACGGTTCGGCAGGTCAGCGCAGACGTGGTTGTCATGACACGGGCCTTTCCAGCGCGACGGGGGACGTGGAGGGGGCTCGGACCTCTTCGGCCGGGTTACCACCCCACAGCGTTCCCCGAGGGAGAGTCGTCCCCTTCATAACGAAGGAGTCGGCGGCGACAACGGCGCCGTCTTCAACAGTGACGCCATAGTGGACAAAGGCGGCGACGCCGAGCGTGACGTCGTTCCCGACGACGTTGTAGTCGCACTTAAACATCCCGTCCTCTTGGGAATGGGACTGGATCGTCGTGCCGTTGTTCAGCGTGCAGCGGGAGCCGACCGTCACCAGGGTCCGCTCGATGATCCCGCAGCCGTCGTCGAAGACCCGGGAGCCCATCCGCACGCCCAACAACCGCCAGATCAGTGGCTTGAACGGCGTTCCGTTGAAGAGCGCCAAGTACCTGCTCTGGGCCTGCAGCTTCCAGTACCGCTCGTGCCACCAGAAGTAAGGGTCGTAGATGGAGCACAACTGAGGCCGGAGCTTCCGGAACCCTGTTGCCAGGTGCTGGATGCCGACGGGGATCAGCACGCCGAGCAGGAGCATCACGACGAACGACGCGCTGATTGCGAGGAATCCGAATTGGTCGGACAGTTCGACGCCGGCGAACATCGCGACGAGGGCCACCGAGGCGTTGAACCACCGCGCCAGCATCCACAGGGCAATGGTGCGCAGGTTGTGGCCGTTCTTGGCCGCCAGGTCCCGGCGGAACCGGGCACGGCCCCTGTGCTCCTCGGGTCGGGTGTCCCGCAGCACGGAGCGGGGGATCTCGAACGCCGGCGATCCGAGCAGGCCCACGTCGTGGCGCACCGGCCCGTCGATGGGGACCATGACCTTGGTCGCGAGCAGGCAATTGTCCCCGGCCCTGGTTTCGGCGGGGTAGAGAACGGCGTTGCCCAGATAGTTGTGAGCACCGATCGCGACCTCGCTGAGCTTGAACGACGTAGCCGAATAGTCGGTGTTCATGAAGGACACCCCGTCAGCAATCATCGTGCCGGTGCCGATGGTCGAAAGGAACGGGTTGTCGTGCTTGAACCCCGTGCCGAAATTCGAGCCGGACTGTTGGACCTGCGGCTGCTTGTACCCGATGGCCCGGACGTAGTTCACGACGTAGGAGCTGTCGCCGAACAACATCCCGAGCATGGGACTGTTGGTCATCTTTGCCACCGCCCGTGCCGCCGCATCACGCAGCCCGAACAGCGGATACACCGTCTCGGGCTTCAACGCGAGTTGGAGTAGCGCCGGCAGTGTCGTGACGAGGGCCAACGCAACGATAGTTCCGCCGAAGACGGCCAGGCCGGCGTAGACGGCGGCGTCGGCATAGAAGACCCAGTCGGTCAACGCCAGCTCCTGTGGCTCCAGAAGGGCCGCGACGTTCGGGTTCGACAGGATGAGCAGCGCGATCGCGAGCGACCACATGATGCGGCCCAATCCGATCGTGCTCAGGAGCTGGGAAACGGCGAACCAGCCCCGGCGCCACGGCCGGTAGGGCGTCGGCGCGACCGTTGCGTAGTCCGCACCCCCGGGTCTGCCCGGCGAACCGTGCCACCGCTCGCCCACGGGCACTGCTTGGCCGGTGTAGAGAGTGGACCGGTGGCCCAGCTGCGAGCGGTCGCCCATCGACGTGTTGATGTCCAGGACGCTGCCCTCGCCGACGGTCACTTCCTTGCCCAGCGTGACCCCGCCCACCTGGATGACGCCGCCATGGGCGCGGTAGCCGTTGAGCATGACGTCCTTGCGGATTACCGTCCCCTCACCGATCGTCAGCAGGTCGGTGCAGATCGGCAACCGATTCGTCATGATCATCACGTTGCGGCCGACCTTCGCGCCCATGGCCCTCAGGTAGAAGGTCGTAAGCGGTGAACCGGTCATCAACGAGAGGGGAGAAGTGCGCATCAACGTCTTCACCAGCCAGAAGCGGAAGTAGGCCAGACTCCAGATGCGGATCTCCCGGGGCCGGAAGCGCCCGATTAAAATCCACTTGCCGGCTACCGGCAGGATGCACAGCAGCACGAACGCCGCAGCGCCATAGGCGATCGCTCGCAGGTAGAGCTCCCAGAAGGGCGTCCCATGGCTCACCCAGTGGTGGTTGCCAGGCCCCGCGGCCGGGAACAACCACTGGTAACCCACGACCATGATGAGGCCCGCAAGCAGGCAGTAGCCGATGTAGACGAGCACCTGCAGGGCGCCACAGGCGATATACTCCCACGTCCGCGCGTCCATGGGCGGCGGCGTCTCCGGCACGGAGGCCATGGTTGGCGACGGCTCCGCCTCCTTTTCCTGCTCCGGGGGAACCTGCAGGGCCGCTGCCAGAGCGGAGATATTCGGGTTGCTGTAGATCTCCTTCATGGACATTTGGGGCAGATCCGGCTGCTTGCGCACCCTGGCGCAGAACTTCGCCATGACCAGCGAGTCCGCGCCCAGCTCCTGGAAGAAGTCGGCGTCCATCGGGACCTGTTGCATGCCGAGTACGTCGGCGAGCACCTCGGCCAGCCGCTCCTGCACCTGAACCGTCGCCGCCGCCTCCTCCGCCGGTGCCAGGGCCGCGGCCAGCGCGGAGATTGTTGGGTTCTGGTAGATGTCCTTGATGGACACGGCAGGCAGGTCCGGCTGCTTGCGCACGCGGGCGCAGAACTGCGCCATGACCAGCGAGTCCGCGCCCAGCTCCTGGAAGAAGTCGGCGTCCACTGGCACATGCTCAATGTCCAGCACGCCGGACAGCACCTCTGCCAACCGGTCCTGCACCTGGATCTGAACCGTCACCGACGCCACTTCCGCCGGTGCCAGCGCCGCGGCCAGCGCCGAGATCGTTGGATTCTGGTAGATGTCCTTGATGGAAACCGCTGGCAAGTCCGGCTGCTTGCGCACGCGGGCGCAGAACTGTGCCATCAGCAACGAATCCGCGCCCAGGTCGTAGAAGAAGTTGGCGTCCACGGGGACGTCGTCCTTCTGTACCACCGACGCCAGAAGATCCGCCAGCCGGCGCTCCAAGGCAACGGCAGTACCCGTGGCCGGAGCGGCCGGAGGGCCGTTCCCGGCCGGAGCCGCGGTTGCATCAGGAATGGGGAGATCGATAGAAGGTGTGGAACGCGGAGCGCCCTGCAGGTTATCGAGACGCATTTTCACTGCCGGAAATTCCCTGAGGCGGCGGTGGCGGCGTAACCGGCCACCGCTTCACGTGCCGGGTGCTGTGGCTCCGGCACCGGCTCGGACCGTCGGCCCGGAGCCCCTGCCAAAACGTCGGCGGTTGCCAGCGCTTCGGCGCCGAAATGATCGTGCACCCAGTCAGGGTTGTAGACAGTGTCCAGGTAGGGTCGGCCCATGTCCGGGGAAATGGCAACCGCCGTCAGGTCCTGGGCGTCGTGTTCGGTGAGCCAAGACGCGGCGCCGTGGACCACGGTCCCGGTGGAGCCACCGAGCGTGAAGCCGGCAGCGGCGAGGCGGTGGCAGGCGCGCACCGTGTCCAGTTCTTCGACCATCACCACGTCATCGATCAAGGCCTCGTCGAGCTGCGGCGGCCGCACGCTCATGCCGAGTCCCGGGATCAGGCGGGTGGCGGGCTGGCCGCCGAACGAGACCGATCCTGCGGCATCGACCGCGACAATCCGGACATCCGGCCGGTGCTCACGGAAGTACCGCGCGCAACCCATCAAGGTCCCCGTTGTCCCTGCTCCCACGAACAGCACGTCCAGGTCGGGGAACTGATTGGAGATCTCGGGGGCAGTCCAGCGGTAGTGCGCTCCCCAATTGCCGGGATTGGTGTACTGGTTGAGCCAGATGTACCGCTCGTCGGACGCACACAGGTCCCGCACGTGGTTGAGCCGGGCTCCGAGGAAGCCGTCGACGGGATCCGGTTCGGTGACCAGGTCCACCTGTGCCCCGAGCGACTCCATGAGTTGCCGGGTTGGCGGGTTACAGCGCGGATCGATCACACACACGAAGCGGTACCCCTTGCTGGCAGCGATCATGCTGAGCGCGACGCCGAGGTTGCCCGATGAGGACTCCACGAGGATGGAGCCAGGGCCGATCAACCCCTCCCGCTCGGCGCGCTCGACCATCTCCCGCGCGGGCTTTAGCTTGATTGAGCCCGCCAAATTGAACCCCTCAATCTTCAGAAAGAGGCGGCAGCCCAGCACCCCCTCCAGGTCGACGAACAGGCTCTGCTCGTTAAACAGGTGCGGATCCCTGATAATCGGCATGATCTCCCTCGTTCCCTGCTATGAGCGTGGTCAGGGTTGGGGAAGGCTCCTGCCAGCTTGTGTGTGAAGGGTGGCGTTTTTCGTCCGGACCCTTCTACTTTTCAAGAAATGCCGCGCAGAGCGGAGCAAGCGTAATACTGCGGCCGCCGCTATTTCCCCCAGCAGCAATACCTGGCTTCCCCACCGCGGATACTCCGAAATGCAGTGGAGGCTTCAAACCTCTGATTCGACAGTAGCCAAGTTTCGTGGCCAACCGCAATGACATCGAGTACCTGTATCCAACCCCCCGAGTACCTGCTTCCCCGCACTCGCGGCCCCGATGATACTTAGTGTTGGCGCCCGCTCCTCGTCCTCAGATGGCGAACCTCCCAGTCTGCCGCCCGCCTTCTCTGTGAGCCCTACCAGCGCTAAACCGGGAGAAGCAGTAACGGTTACATCTTGATGGAACCATAAGCATCAGGAGCATCGTGAGAGTAACCGCCATAGGTAATCGAAAGGGCGGCGTGGGGAAGACGTCTGTCATCCTCGGGCTGGCCACTGGGCTTCGCTTGATCGGGAAGAAGGTCCTGGTCGGCGATCTAGCCTAGCTCCCCAAGCAAATGCAACTGATGCCCTGGAGGGGGGGAGTTCAATGTCTTCGACGTTCTCTACGTTGGTGAGGCAGGAACCCTCGGCCAGGCCATTACTTCGACCACGTGCGGAGGAACTGAAAGACTACGACCAGATCCTTATTGACCTCCCGCCGGCGTTGGGAAGGCTAACGCTCAATGGATTGACCTCGCGGATCGGGTAGTTGCAGTAACGGAACCAGCAGCTTTCTCCGCGAAGGGAGTGACAGAGTTCCTTAAAACCGTCAAAAAAATGCAGTCCCTGCCACATCTTAACCCTGCCCTGGAATGTCTTGGCATCATCATCAATGTAACCAGTTCACCCCTGAGCACAATTCCAGATCGGTGAGTTGGAATCCGAATATGAAACAGACGCCCGTGCTCCGCATTTGCCGCTTAGAACCGCGATGCAGGACTCAATAAGCAGCAAATCCCCCTTGAAAAATGAACATTAGGGGAGCGGTGGTCCTATCCGAGAAGTTCGTTTCCCACGCTCGCTACGTGGACGCAGCTAAGTGATGGCAGTTGAGAGAGAATCATCTGTCCATGCGCCAACGTCAAGACGTCGTCGACGTCTTGACCTCCAGAGCCCCGGAGGCGGTTCCTCCGACTTCTGCCGCTGACACTACGCGTTCTGAATTACGCCAGGCCGACGTGAACCCTGTGGCCGCTGCCAGGGGACCAGGGCCGGGTCGCCCCAAGGAGCAAGAAAAGCATGGCGCCCTTCTCATCGAAAATTGAAATTGCGCCCCGTGACGAACTGCACTCCTACATAGAGCCACGTTATTCAGCGAGACAGGTAACCCGGCGTTCCGACCCCAATCCACAAACTACCCGGTGGGCACATACCTTGCCGCCATCAAAGTGATGCGGACATCGGCAAGGTGGTGCAGACGGGATCAAACTTCGGTCCGGCCGTGGGCCACGAGTCACCGTTCCTGAGCAACGTCGGATCGGGAACCATGGCCTCTGACGGTCTGAACATGGTGAACGCCGAATTCACCAGTGCTTCGTTCCGCCTTTCACGTGGCAGCGTCGCCGGCCGCAACGTCCTCGGGAACAACATCAACTTCCCGATCGGAGCCCACGTGGGGGAGAACTGCCTGCTCGGTACCAAGGTGATGGTGCCGATCGACGGCCCGGTCCGGTCCGACGTGGGCCGGCTGGGATATTTCTGGCAGCACAAACGGCTCTGGACACTGTTGACCGGTGCGCCCTTGGGAGGAACACCGTTTAAGTCGATGTTCTGGAGAATGTTGGGCGTCAAAGTCGGCAAGCGGCTCTACTACCCCGGCGCCGGCATAATAGAAAAAACACTCGTGACCATCGGTGATGACTGCGCACTCAACGAGGGATCGCTCATCCAGGGCCATTCCCTGGAAGACGGAACCTTCAAATCCGGCCGGATTGTCCTCGGCGACCGCTGCACGGTGGGCGTGGAAGCCTTCGTCCACTACGGCGTGACGATGGGCGACGGCTCGACCGTCGAGGCTGACGCGTTCCTGATGAAAGGCGAGGACGTCCCGTACAACGCGACGTACGTCGGCAACCCGGCGCGAGATCATCTCCCCGCAGGGTGGCCAGCGCCCGGCCCCTCTCCCCAGCGGCCCCCGCCACCGGGCATTGACGGCAGGGGTCAGCAGGCCGCTGACGCCGGCGCGGGCGGCCCACAGCACCCACGCCCCGCGCCGCCGCAGGGCGGTCCGGATCTGACGGGTGCCGCGGACCGGCGGTCGCTAATGCGAGCCCGAGGGGACCCGTGCGTCGTCGGGTACGTCATCCGGAAAGTCGTCGGGGACGGCCCCGGGGGCGGCCCGGCGGCCCCGGCCACGGGAACGGGCCGCACCCGCCGCGTCATCCGCACCCGTACCGGCACGCGGCCCGGCCTTGGCCAGGGTTCTCCGCTCGCGCCGTCCCTCGACGAGGCGGTACAGCACCGGCACCAGCACCAGGGTGAGCGCGGTGGAGGAAATCAGGCCGCCGATCACCACGATGGCGAGCGGCTGCGAGATGAAGCCCCCGCCGCCGGTCAGGCCCAGGGCCATCGGTGTCAGCGCGAAGACGGTGGCCAGCGCGGTCATAAGGATCGGCCGGAGGCGCTGGCGGGCGCCGTGGGTGATCGCGTCCGCCACGCTCATCCCGGGTTCGCCGTTCTGCGGCTGGCGGTACTGGTTGATGAGGTCGATGAGCACAATCGCGTTCGTCACCACGATGCCCACCAGCATCAGCATGCCAATCAGTGACGGCAGGCCCAGCGGCACGCCGGTGATGAGCAGCAGCCCGATGGCACCCGTGGCCGCAAACGGCACCGAGACGAGCAGGATCAGCGGCTGGATCAGCGACTTGAACGCGGCCACCATGATCACGTAGACGATCGCAATGGCGGCGAGCAGGGCGAGGCCGAGCTGGGCGAAGGATTCCGCCTGCTGGGTCGTGGCGCCGCCGATCTCTGCCGTGACGCCGGGCGGCAGCTGGACGGTCTTGAGCCGGGCCTGCACCTCGGTGCTGACCGCCCCGAGGTTGGCGCCCGACGGCGTGATGGACACGCGCGCGGTCCGCTGGCCGTTGCTGGCGGTGATGGAGACGGGGACGTCGACCTGTTCCACGGAGGCAATGCTCACCAGCGGCACGGGACCGGCCGCCGTCGGCAGCGGGGTCTGGCGGACGGCGTCGATGCTGGTGAAGCGGGTGCCTTCGCCGATGCGGACCGGGTAGTCGTCGGTGTCGATCCGCACGGTTCCGGCCGGGATGGGGCTGATGGTCGAGGCGAGCACTCCGGCCACCTGTTCCTCGCTCAGGCCCGCGGCGACGGCTTTCGCCCGGTCCACTTTGACCTGCACCACGGGCTGGCTGGCGGCCAGGTTGGTGGCCACCTCGGAGGAGCCGGGGACGCCGTCCATGGCCTGGACCATGGCATCGCTCGCGGTCCGGAGATCCGCGGTGGTGGCAGCTTTGAGGGTGATGTCCACGGTCGAGGACGTGCCGAAGCCGCCCTGCTGCGAGCCGACCGTGAGCTTGCCGGCCTCAGGGATGCCGGAAAGCTCACTGCGGACGGTGTCCTTGAGTTTTTTCTGGTTCGCCTTTTCCTCCGTCACCACGGTGAAGCTGGAGTTCGAGGCCCCGGCCGACAGCAGCGCGGAGAAGCCGGTCTGGGCGTTGCCGGTGGTGACCTGGACGTCCTTGACGCCGTCGATCTCCCGCAGGACTTCCTCGACCTTGACGGCCGAGGCGTTGGCCTCGGCCAGGCTGGTGCCGGCGGGGAGCGCCTGCCGGACGGTCATGCTGTTTTCCCCGGAGTTGCCCAGCAGATCGGTCGCCAGCAGCGGGGTCATGGCGGCGGTGCCGCCCAGGACCAGGACGGCCGCGATCAGGGTCACCACCGGGTGCTTCTGCGTCTTGGTCAGGACCGGGAGGTAGCCGCGCTGCAGGACGGTGCGCTGCTCCGCCTCGTGGGCCTTCGCCGCGATCTCCCGGGACGAGGATCCCACAGCGGTGCCCGCCTGGTCGGCGGGGTTCCGCAGGAACCAGTACGCCAGCACCGGCACGATGGTCAGGGAGACCAGCAGCGAGGACAGCAGTGCAATGGTGACGGTCAGCGCGAACGGCCGGAACAGCTCACCGGCCAGGCCGGCCACGAAGGCGATCGGCAGGAAGACGGCCACGGTGGTGAGGGTCGATGCCGTGATGGCACCCGCGACCTCCCGGATGGAGGTCTGGATCGCGGTGATCTTCGCCTCGCCATAGCTCAGGTGCCGCTTGATGTTCTCGATCACCACAATCGAGTCGTCCACCACCCGGCCGATCGCGATGGTGAGCGCTCCGAGGGTCAGGATGTTCAGCGAGTAGCCGGTGGCCGAAAGCCCGATAAAGGTGATCAGCAGGGACAGCGGGATGGAGACGGCCGTGACCAGTGTGGCGCGGACGGACATCAGGAACACCAGGATCACCGCGACGGCGAAGCCCAGCCCCAGCAGGCCCTCCGTGGTGAGGTCCTTGATGGACTTCTCGATGAACGGCGCCTGGTCGAAGATTGGTGTGAACCGGGCATTGGAGCCGAGCTCGGCCTCCAGCTCGGGGATGGAGTCCTTCACCGCGTTGGAGATGCCCACGGTGTCACCTTCGGGCTTCTTGGTGACGGACAGGGCCAGGGTTTCCTCGCCGTTCGTCCGGGTGATCGAGGTGCGCGCGTCCTCGGCGATGCTGACATCGGCCACGCTGCCAACGGTCGCGGCGTTCCTCGTGCCGCCCAGCGGCAGCGTCTTGATGGCGTCGAGCGAATCGACCGGGCTCCCGATCTGCAGCGACAGCGTCTTGCCCTGGTCCTCGATGGTGCCGGCCGGAACAAGCGCCCCGTTGTTGCTGAGAGCCTCGCTGATCGACTGGATGCCCGCGCCGGAGGCCGCCATGGCCTCGGGACGGGGAAGGATCTTGATGTGCTGCGTGGCGCCGCCGGTCACCTCGGCGCCGCGGACGCCGTCGAGCTTCTGCAGCCGCGGGACCGTGAGTCGGGCCAGATCGGCGTTCAATTCACTGAGCGGCTTGTCCGAGGAGACGGCGAGGAACACGATCGGGAAATCGCTGATGCTTCCGGCGATCGCCTGGGGCTGGACGTCGTCCGGCAGCGACCGTTTGGCATTGGAGATGGCACGGTCGATCTGGTTCCGGGCACGGTCCAGGTTCGAACCATAGGTGAACACCATGCTGATCTGGGAGACGCCGTTGCGCGAGGTGGACGACGTCGTCTCCAGGCCTTCCACGCCCTTGAGCGCCGTCTCCAGCGGGCTGCTGATCTGCTTGTCCACGACTTCGGGGGACGCGCCCGGCATCGACGTGAGGACCGTGATCTGCGGGAACTCGATGGACGGGATGAGCTCCTGCTTGAGCGAGGACATCGTGATCACGCCGAAGACCGACGCGAAGACGGTCACCAGTGCGATCAGGGCCCGGTTGGCCAGTGACAGCTTTGCGAGCCGGAACATCTCAAGGTCTCCTGATGGGTTGACGGACATGCTTCCAAGGGATTAAACCGGCCGCAACCCGGAGGGGCGTCAGTTGCGCTTGGCGCTGACCGGTTCCAGCTGCAGTGCCTTGGCCGTGTCGGCTTCGAGCTGGGCGGCAAGGTCCGGGTTCTCGTTGAGCTTGATGCCATAGCCGGGCATCATCTCCTTGAACCGGGGCTGCCAGCCCTTGAACTGCTTCGGGAAGGACTTCTGGAGCAGTTCAATCATGATCGGCACCGCCGTGGACGCGCCGGGGGACGCGCCTAGCAGGGCGCCGATGGATCCGTCGCGGCCGGCGATGACTTCGGTGCCGAACTGCAGCACGCCGCCCTTCTTCGGGTCCTTCTTGATGATCTGTACACGCTGGCCGGCGGTGATGAGTTCCCAGTCGCCGTCCTGGGCGGCGGGGTAGTACTCGCGCAGGGCCTCGACCTTGGCGCCATGCCGCTTGGCGACTTCCTTGATGAGGTAGGCGGTGAGGTCCATGTTGTCCTTGCCCACCGCCAGCATCGGGATGATGTTGGAGGGTCGGATGGAACGCGGCAGGTCCAGGTAGGAGCCGTTCTTCAGGAAGTTTGTGGAGAAGCCGGCGTAGGGGCCGAACAGCAGGGAGCGCTTGCCGTTGACGAAGCGGGTGTCCAAGTGCGGGACGGACATGGGCGGGGCGCCAACGGAGGCCTGGCCGTAGACCTTGGCGCTGTGCTGGACCGCGAGCGTCTCGTCGGTACAGCGGAAGAACTGGCCGGAGACCGGGAAACCGCCGTAGCCCTTGCTTTCTGGAATCCCGGAGGCCTGCAGCAGGTGCAGGGCTCCGCCGCCGGCGCCCACAAAGACGAACTTCGCGTGGATGGAGCCGTGCTCGCCGGACTGGGGGTGCTTGAGCGAAAGGTCCCAGCCGCCGTCGGACGCGCGCTTGATACCGGAAACGTTGTGGCCGTAGTTGACCTCGACGCCGTTGTTCCCGAGGTAGGTGGTCAGCTCCCGCGTCAGGGCCCCGAAGTCGACGTCGGTGCCTTCCGCGGCGCGGGTGGCGGCGATCCGCTGCTTCGGGTCGCGGCCCTTGACGATCAGCGGGGCCCACTTGGCGATCTGGGCGTGGTCCTCGGAGTATTCCATCGAGCGGAACAGCGGGTTCGGCTTGAGCGCCTCGTAGCGCGTGCGCAGGAACTTGGTGTTGTCCTCGCCGATCACAAAGCTCATGTGCGGAACGGTGTTGATGAAGCCCTTGGGGGAGCCGATCATGCCGTTTGTGACGAGGTGGGACCAGAACTGGCGGGACAGCTGGAACTGCTCGTTGATGAGGATTGCCTTGGCGGGGTCCACCGAGCCGTCTTTGGCTGCGGGGGAGTAATTCAGCTCACACAGCGCGGCGTGTCCGGTGCCGGCGTTGTTCCAGGGGCCGGAACTCTCCAGACCCGGCTCGTCGAGCTTCTCGAACAGGGAAATCGTCCAGTTCGGCTCAAGCTGCTTCAGGAAAGCACCGAGCGTGGCGCTCATGATGCCGCCGCCAATCAGGACGACGTCGGCATGTTGGGTCTTGGAAATGAAAGTCACAATCAGTCTCCGATAGCAGCGGGTCTGGCTGTCACAGAATATCCCCGGACCCGCTTCATACTGAAATTGGCTCCGTCCGTCAAGGCTTTAGCTCCACCTTCGTGAAAACTTCATTCAGAACGGGCGACGCCGGGTACTTCAGCACACGGTCCGACAGGGCCAGGGCAGAGATCGGGTAGGCGATCGGCACGGCAGGTACCGTGGCGGCGATCTGCGCGTTGATGGTCTGGTACTGCTCCGTCCGGTCCTTGCCGTCCGGCAGGCCGCGGGCCCGGGCGATCTTGGAAAAGACCTGCGGGTCCTGGTAGCCGAACTCGCCGGTGTTCTCGCCGAAGAGCGGCCCGACGAAATTGTCCGGGTCGGAGTAGGAGCCGTTCCAGCCCAGCAGATGGAGGGCGTGGTCGCCGGGGGAAGTGACCTGCTGGAGGTAGCCTTCGGACCATTCGACCGGCACCGGCTTGATGTTCAGCCCGACGGCGGTCAGCTGCTTGCTGATTTCCGCATAGACCTTTTCCGGCGTCGGGAGGTAGGGCCGGGTGACGTTCAGCGGATAGTAGAACTTCAGCTCCTCGCCCTGGTAGCCGGCCTCGGTGAGCAGTTCCTTGGCCTTGGCCGGATTGTGGCCCAGGGACGGGGCATTGTTGTTGAAGCCGCTGAGCTTGGGCGGGACGAACTGTGTCGCCTGTGCGGTGTTGTCAATGAAGAACCTGCGGATCAGGGTGTCCTTGTCCAGGGCCATTTCGATGGCCTGGCGGACCTTGAGGTTCTGCAGGATGGGCACCTCCTGGTTCATGCCCAGGTACATGACGGAGAAGGGATCCCGCTGGATGATCTGCTTGCCGCGCTTCACGAGCTGGTCGAAGTTGCCAACGGTCACGGCGTCGTAGGCGTCGATCTTGCCGTCGAGCAGGGCCTGCATCCGGGTCTGGGTGTGATCGTAGGTGACGAAGTTGATCGTGCCGATCTGGCCCTTGTCCCCCCAGTAGTCCTTGTTGCTGGCGAGCGTGATGCTGTCCGGGTCCCAGGAGCTGAAGACGTACGGGCCGGTTCCCACCGGGTGGAGCCCGTAGGCGGAGACGGGCTGGCCGTCACGGTTCTGGTCCAGCTGGTCGGCGTTCCGGGCCGCGAGGGCCTGGGGCGAGGAGATGGCGAAGGCCGGAAGCGTGAGGGCCTGCAGGAACCCGGTGAAGGGCTGGGTCAGCTCGATCGTCACGTTGTCCGGCGCCACGGCGGTGCAGCCCTTGTAGATGGAGAGCGACGCCTGATCGGCGTGGGCCTTGAAGACGCCCTTGAACGTCGTCCCCGGCGCCTGCTGGCGCAGCGTGTCGGGGAAGTTGAACCAGCGGTTGAAGTTGCTGCAGACGGCCGCGGCGTCGAAGGCGGTGCCGTCCTGGAAGGTCACCTGCTCCCGGAGCTTAAAGGTGTAGGCGCGGCCATCGTCGCTGGACGTCCACTCGGTGGCCAGCAGCGGCGTGGGCTCTCCGGTGGTCTGGTCGACACCGACGAGTCCCTCCAGGACCTGGCGGGTGATCCGGTAGGACTCGATGTCGGAAACGACGGCGGGATCCAGCCCGAGCGGCTGCGAGGCGGTGCCGAAGGTGAACACGGCGCTGGGCGCGGCGGCGGTGGAGCTGGGCGCGGCGGAGGCCGAGACGGGGCCCGGTCCGGGGGTGCCCGTGCAGGCGGCGAGCGGCAGCATCAGCAGCACCGCACCGACGCCGGCCGCGAAGCGGCGCGCTGCACGGGTCCGCGCTCCGTTGGTCCGCGCTGGACTGGCACTGCTGGGGCGCGCGGTACGGCTGGACACTGTACGTTTGGGCACTCGGGTATCACCTCGGTGGACTGGATGGACCGCCGGCTGCGGAACACGGCCATTGTAGTAGACCGGCCCGGACGCTCGCTGTGAGCCAGCCAGGGCCCCGGCCCAGCCGTCCGCGGGCGCCACCAGCAGGTTGCCCCGGGAGGACAAACGAAGGCCCGCACCACGGGTGCGGGCCTTCGATTCTCCCAGTTGGTCCAGTGAGTCAGGCTGGAACCGCAGCAGGAGTGCTTGGTGCTGCCTACTTGGGCATCAGGACGGAGTCGACCATGTAGACAGTGGCGTTGGCGGTCATGACGCCGCCGCAGACGACGTTGGCGTCGTCGACCATGAGGGCGTCCTTGGTGCCGGTGACCGTGACGGAACCACCCTGGACCGTGGCGTGTGTGCCGACGATCTCGTCCGGGCTGATCTTGCCCGGAACAACGTGGTAGGTCAGGATCTTGCTGAGCAGGGCATCGTCCGTCTTCAGCGTTTCGATGGTGGCGGCGTCGATCTTGGCGAAGGCGTCATCCGTCGGTGCGAAGACCGTGAACTCGCTGCCGTTCAGGGTGTCCACGAGGTCAACCTTCGGGTTGAGCTTGCCGGACACGGCAGCGGTCAGGGTGGTGAGGATCGGGTTGTTGGACGCCGCGACCGCTACCGGGTCGAGGGCCATTCCGGAGACGGAGCCGGCGCCGCTGGGGACCTGGGCGGCGTAGCCTGCACAGCCTGCCCCGACGAGGTTGGCCGCCGGGTCCATGGCTGCTGCCGAGCTGGTGGACGGCGACGGTGCCATGCTTGATTCCATCGGCGTGGCGGCGGGAGCCGAGGAGGCGGGTGCCGTGGTGGCTGCTCCGCCACAGGCCGTGAGGCTGAGCATGGCTGCAGCAGCGATTCCTGCAACGGAAAGAGTCGTGCGCTTGATGGTCTGCATTTCGGGTTCTCCTTTGTTGTGCCGATCATTGCCAGCGGCGACTGTTGCCGCTTTGGCCCTTTTCCGACTTGTTGGGCACCGACCCTTGGTTGGTGTCTCAATGGGTATTCGCGGGGTCCGGGGAAACGGATGGGTGCAGGATGAAATTTCTTTTTTGTGCGCAGGATTTAGCCGCCGATCAGGCGCTTAAAAGGAATGAGCCCCGGTCCGAAGACCGGGGCTCATTAGTGTGCGCAAGGGGGGATTTGAACCCCCACGCCCGAAGGCACAGGAACCTAAATCCTGCGTGTCTGCCAATTTCACCACTCGCGCGCGGCGCCCGTCATCTGTCGGGTCGTTAGACCGTCGAGGGCGGATGCCAGCCTCCATTGTACATTTCGCGGGACAGGGAGCGTCCGCCCGCGCACTACGAAGAACGGGCGTCCGCGCTGGTAATGCCCGCATCACCCGCAGCGGGTGAACGCGGCACACGGGAACTGCGGCGCCGTGAAGGTGGCCCCGCTGACCCTTGCTGATGGGCGCCGGGCAACGAAACGAGCGGGTCTACACGTCGATTTTGAGGTCCCGGCGGAGTTTGGCGACATGCCCGGTGGCTCGGACGTTATATTGCGCGACGGCGACCCGCCCGTCGGGGTCGACGACCACCGTGGACCGGATCAGTCCTTCATAGGTCTTGCCGTAGTTCTTCTTCTCACCCCAGGCCCCGTAGGCCGCGGCGACGGTGTGGTCCGGGTCGGACAGCAGGGGGAAGGTGAGTCCTTCCGTGGCTGCGAACTTGGCGAGCTTGTCCACGGGGTCGGGGGAAATTCCCACCACCTCGTAGCCGGCCTGCTGCAGCGACGCCAGGGAATCCCGGAAATCGCAGGCCTGCTTCGTGCACCCCGGGGTGGAAGCAGCCGGGTAGAAGTAGACGACGGTGCTCCGGCCGCGGAAGTCTCCGAGGGAGACGTCCCGCCCTTCCGGGTTCCGCAGCGTGAATGCCGGCGCCGTGTCACCGGGGATCAGTCGTTCAGACAAGTTGTGCTCCTTCTCGGGGTGGACACCGGGTGGTCCCAGGGTGGCGAAATACCAGCCTAATGAGCGTCGGTGGCAGCGCCGAATCCTATGCTCGCTATACTCTTGGGTATGCCTGATATGGATCGCTGGCCCACTGGGCGCCTATTGTCCACGGCAGCACGCCTTGTTGAACACTCCTGGAACGAAAAATTGGGGGCCATTGGCCTGACCCATGCCGGGGTCATCGCCATGGAAGTGCTCTCCGTCAACGGACCCATGACCCAGGCGCAACTTGCCCAATTGGTGCGCGTGCAGGCGCAGACCATGGGCAAAACCCTCAGTCGGTTGGAAGCCCACGGCCACATCTCCCGACAGCGGAGCACATCCGATCGCCGCAGCCATGTCGTGTCCCTGACCGACCGGGGCCGCGAGGCAGTTGCTGAAGCCGCGGACATGGAACGATCCGTCCTCGCGGCCGCCTCCATCGACCCCGATGTCTTGCGGCAGGAACTCCAGGCTGTTGTCAGGGAACTGGCAACCAGGATCTCCTCGACTGACGTGAAGACGATTGTCCCCGCCGGTGAACCCAGCCTGCCGGTCGAGGCCAACTAATACGGAGCACCTGATCGGCGGGCCGACCAGCGGAACATTCCGGTCACCGTCCTGGGCCTTGTGGGGCGCGGGAGGCGGGGTTAGTCTGACGGCGGCTGGCGCGCACGACCGGGTGCGGCCCAGGACCGACCAGGAGGCTTTCGTGCAGATCGACCCGACCACCACCGCCGTTGTACTCATCGAATACCAGAATGACTTCGCGACCGAGGGCGGGGGACTGCACGACGCCGTCCGGCCCGTCATGGAAAAGACTGACATGCTGGCCAACACGGCCCGGATCGTCGAGGCAGCGCGGGCCGCTGGTGCCACCATCATGCATGCACCGATCACCTTCGCGGAGGGCTACAACGAGCTCGGCCCGCACCCGTACGGCATCCTCAAGGGTGTGGTCGACGGCAAGGTGTTCGTTAAGGGAACCTGGGGGGCCCAGATCATCGACGACCTGGCCCCGGCGGAGGGGGATATCCTGATCGAAGGCAAGCGGGGCCTGGACACCTTCGCCAGCACGAATCTGGACTTCATCTTGCGCAGCAAGGGAATCACGACGATTGCGCTCGGCGGCTTCCTGACCAACTGCTGCGTGGAATCGACCATGCGGTCAGGGTATGAGAATGGCTACAAGGTGATCACCCTCAGTGACTGCGTGGCGGCCACGTCCGTTGAAGAGCACCAGAACGCCATCACCTACGACTACCCGATGTTTTCCACGCCCATGAATTCTGAGGAATTCGTCAGCGCCCTGGGCTAGCCCCCTGACGGCGGGGGAGCAGCTTTCTTCCCCGCCGTGTCCCTCAGCGGACCCTGGGCCCGTTGCGCATAGGCTCATGACATGGACTCGAACTTGACTGTGGAACTGGAAGGGCAGACCTCGATCAACGAGCTGCTTGACGAGCCTGTCGGTGTGTCGCCGGTCCAGCTGCCGTTGCCTATCCACTTTCAATTGGCCGCCGCGGCCCGGCGGGAATCCTGACGCAGCTGAATTCCCCTGTACCGGATCGGACCTTTGTTACGAGGTCGATTAGTATCCTCACGGTCCGTTCGGGCGGATATGATTCTGTCGCGCGTCTGTAGTGCACGCGCAGCTAATTCACGCGCAGGCTCGGCCCGCCGAGGCGTGCCTGGCGCAGTGGCTGCGCTTCGTCGAAATGGAACAAGCCCAGCCTGGCACCAGTTTGATCGACAAGGCCCGCGGGTTCGGGGGATGCCTTCTGGAGCTGGTTGAAGCTCCACTTCGACGGCCCACTGCAGGGCAGTCTGTTGCGCGGCCTGTTCACATGGGCATCAGCCAATGGCTGGGCGTGCGAGGGTGCCTTCGATGTCCTCTCGCCCCGGCGGGTTCAGTCCTGCCCCAGGGACTCACCGTTAGCGAAGTCGCGGCATTGGTCGCGGCCTTGAAGGATGCAGTGGAGCCTGGAAAGCCCGCCAGGCGGGCGCGGCATGGCGGTCATCCTCATGCTGGCCCGTCTTGGAGCGCGCGCAGGGCAAGTCTCCGGCTTGACCCTCGATGACATCCATTGGCGGGAGGTCCCCTTTCTTGCCGACCGAGTAGGCTGCCCCGTGGACCCAAGTAGGGCCGCGGGAGTGGTGTAACGAATTGAACAGACAATCAGGTACTAGCCACTCGTGACAGAACTTTTGGTGAACTTTAGGCTCTAGGCAGCGCCACCATCCAGTGGTAGCTGGGGCATGGGGGTTGTGCACAATCTTCGGCGGATTTCTATGAATTAGTCTTCGGGTTCTCATTCGCTGATGGTTATGCCGCCGGCGCCGGAAATGTCGTGAAGTGGTGAGGCTTTTGTCCATTCCAAATTTAGTCCCTAATTCGCCG
>NZ_JAUSSN010000002.1 GCF_030812335.1 Pseudarthrobacter oxydans | reverse complement strand
GCACCCGGGAGGGTGTGGGAGAGTAGGTCACCGCCGGAACATCATTAAACGGTCGAGAGCCCCAACCACACGGTTGGGGCTCTCCCGCATTTAACCCCAAAACGGAAGATGGCTGCTCAAATGCTATAGTCCGTCTCAGGCTCATCATGGAGCCATCATTTCTGGCCTGTGGGGGGACCTGTGCGAACACCGCACTCAAATGCTTGGGTTCAAAAGCTGACAGTTTTTCTGGTTTGTACATTTGCCTTCGTTTTAGTCACTCCGGTGGAGCCGGCACACGCCAGGGTTCCCTCTGCAGTCTTAGGCTCCGCGATAGCACTAGCGGGCGGAAGCACCACCCCCGGCGACCCTGGCTCGTATCGTTCCATCGCTCCCCGGCGCAGCCTTGATACACGGTCCGGCGCCGGGACGCCGGTCGGTGCCGATTCCTCGGTCTCCTTCTCGGTGGGCGAATTCAAAGGCACATCCACCGGTATCGCGGCGGTTGTGTTCAACCTGACCGTGACAGAAACGGAGTCCTTCGGGTTCGTGACCGCCTACGCCAGCGGAGAGGACACGCCGTCGGCCTCGAACCTGAACTATGCTCGCGACCAGACGGTGGCGAACCTCGTGACAGCGCCGGTCGGACCCGACGGGAAGGTCACCCTCTTCAACCGCTCGGCGGGCCCGGCGCACCTCATCGCCGACGTTGCCGGGTTCTACCTGGAAGGCGAGGCCGCCCTGCCCGGGGCTTTCCGGCCGATGGCGCCGACGCGCTTCCTTGACACGCGCAAGCACACCGCCGTGGATGCGGACGCGGTGGTGTCCTTCCAGGCAGCCGGTGTGCACGGCGTACCGTCGAGCGCTGCGGCTGTGGTCTTCAACCTGACCGCCACGGAGACGCAGTCCGCCGGGTTCGTGACCGCATATCCGGGCGCAACGACGCGGCCGACGTCGTCGAACCTGAACTATTCGAAGGACCAGACCGTCCCGAACCTTGTCACCGTGCCGGTCGGTGCCGACGGGAAAGTGAGCCTGTTCAACCGCTCCTCCGGTACCGTGCAGCTCGTGGCCGACGTCGCGGGCTACTTCCTGCCCGGACAGCCCGCGGCTCCGGGGCTATTTCAAGCGCTGGCACCGACACGGGTGCTGGACACGCGCGAGAGTTCCCCCGCAGGCGCCGATTCCCCGGTGTCCTTCCAGGTCGCGGGCGTCAACGGCGTTCCCGTGGGGGCTGCGTCGGTGGTGTTCAACCTGACCGTGACAGAGACGGAATCCTTCGGATTTGTCTCCGCCTATGCCAGCGGCACGGACCGGAGCGCTGCCTCGAACGTGAACTACACCAAAGGGCAGACCGTTCCGAACCTGGTCACCGTTCCCGTCGGTGCGGACGGGAAGGTGACACTCTTCAACCGTTCCGCTGGGAAGACGCAGCTGATTGCCGATGTCGCCGGCTACCACCTGCCGGGCGCCGCAACCGACGGGGCGGCCTACACGTGGGGATCCGACTACCTCGGTGAGGCGGGCACCGGCTACGGCGCGGGCAGCGACACCCCGGAGCAGGTGCTGGGCATCGACGCCACCGCCGTCAAGGCCGCCTACTATTCCCGGTATGCGCTGCTGCGGAACGGAACCGTGAAGGCCTGGGGCGGGAACGCCGCCGGCCAGCTGGGCAACGGCACGACCTCTGACGCCGTTAACCCCGTTACCGTCAGGGGGCTGGCCAACGTGGCCGGGATCGATGCCGGATACCAGACGGCCTATGCCGTGCTGAACGACGGTACGGTCCGGGCCTGGGGCGCCAATGCCCACGGCCAGCTGGGCAACGGCAGCACGGCGGATTCCCCGATCCCGGTCCAGGTCAAGGGCCTGTCCGGAGTGAAGTCCGTGGTTGCCGGCGACACGAGCGCGTACGCGCTGCTGACGGACGGCACGGTCTACGCCTGGGGCGACAACACCAGCGGCCAACTGGGCGACGGCACAACGGCTGGTTCCGCTGTGCCCGTCAAGGTGAAGGGCCTGGCCGGAATCGCGGCCGTGACCCCGGCCGGATCCACCACGTACGCCCGCAGCACCGACGGGAAGGTCTGGTCCTGGGGATCCAACAGCGGAATGGCCCTGGGCACAGGCGACACCAGCTACACCGCGGTGGCACCGGTGCCCGCTCAGATTCCGGGATTGACGGGAGCGACGTCGGTCGCCGCCGGTTTGCACAGTGGCTACGCTCTACTCGGCAACGGAACTGTGATGGCCTGGGGATACAACAGTTTCGGACAACTCGGCACCGGGAACACGGCGAGCTCCGCAGTCCCGGTCCGCGTGGCGGGAGTCTCCGGCGCCGTCTCCATCACCGCGGCTTACGGGGTGGCCTACGCCGTCCTCGGGGACGGACGCGCGCTGGGCTGGGGGTACAACCGCAGAGGCGAGCTGGGGAACGGGACCACCACCGATACGGTCATAGCGCGGCCGGTCCAGGGCCTTCAGGGTGCCAAGCAGCTGTCCGTGAACAGCGGCAACGGCTATGCCCTTGCCTCCGACGGCTCGGTTTACGCCTGGGGGAGGAACCAGAACGGACAACTAGGCAACGGGACCACCACCGACTCGACCGCTGCCCTCAAGGTCGCAGGCCTGACAGGGGTTCGTTCAATCCTCGCGGGCGGTTCGTGAGAGACCCGGTGCGCCAAGGGCCGCCCCCGCGGCGGTGCCGGCGCACGGCCGGGAACATAACCTGGCCGGGCCTCGTTCTACGAACGCCACCCGCTTCCGTTCAAAGGACTTCCCCATGACCGCACGGACCATTGTCATCACCGGAGCCAGCGACGGCATCGGGGCGTCCGCCGCCCGTACGCTGAGCCAACAGGGGCAACGGGTGGTCGTCGTCGGGCGTTCCGCGGAGAAGACCGGGCGCATCGCCCGGGAGATCGGCGCGGACCACTTCGTGTGCGACTTCGCGGAACTGGCACAGGTGCGCCAACTCGCCGCGCAGCTGAGGGAGAAGTACCCGCGGATCGACGTCCTGGCCAACAACGCCGGCGGGATCATGGGCCAGCGCGGGCTCACCGTGGACGGGCACGAGAAGACCTTCCAGATCAACCACCTGGCCCCGTTCCTGCTCACCACCGAGCTGATGGACGTGCTGACCGCCAGCGGCGCCGCCGTCATCAACACCTCCAGCGCCGCGAACTCGCTGTACGGCAAGCTGGACCTCGACGACCTCGGGACGGCCACCAAATACTCCGCCAACCTCGCCTACGGCAACGCCAAGCTGGCGAACATCCTCTTCACCGCGGAGCTGAACAACCGCTACCAGGCGGCAGGGATCTCGACGGCGGCCTTCCACCCCGGCGTCGTCGCCACCAACTTCGCCGCGGACACCACCAGCCCGTTCCGGTTCCTCTACCGGAGCTTCCTCAACCGGTTCATGCTGAGCCCCGAACAGGGCGCGGACACCCTCGTGTGGCTTGCCACGGCCACCCCGGGACAGGACTGGGTCTCCGGCGCGTATTACGCCAAGCGGGCGCTGGCGAAGGCCAACAAGCTGGCGTACGACCCGGAGCTGGCACGGGAGCTGTGGGAGCGCAGCGCGACGCTGGTGGGCGCGGACCTCGACGAGCTCGACCGCCGGCAGTAGGCGCCGGGCTGCACGGCAGGCGCAGGTAAGCCGCGCCGGGCTAACCCGCGGCGTCGACCTTGTCGATCGTTGTCAGCGCGCTCTCCACGGCCCCGGCCAGCCCGCCGGCCGGGGCCGGCCGGGCGAACAAATAGCCCTGCAGGGAGTCGCAGCCGCGATCCATCAGGTACTTCGCCTGCTCCGCTGTTTCGACGCCCTCGGCCGTGACCTGCAGGCCCAGGGCGTGCGCTGCGTCGATCATGGTGCCCAAAAGCGGCAGCAGTTCCTGGCCGGACCTGATCATCGCCACCAGGGAGCGGTCGATCTTGACCTCATCCAGCGGCAGCTCCGCGAGCCCGTCCGGGGACAGGTAGCCCGTACCGAAGTCGTCCATCGCGATTCGCACGCCGGCCGCCCTCAACGCGCTCAGCTGACGCAGCACCGCCGAGTCCGGCCCGAAGAACGCACTCTCGGTCAGTTCCAGCCTGAGTTGGCGCGGATCCACCCCGGCGGACGCCAGGATCGCGAGCACCTCCGTGGCAAAGTCCCGGTTCTGGAACTGCAGGCCGGAGACGTTCACCGAGACGCTGCATGCGGCATCGCCGGCCAGCCAGGGCCGGATCTCGGCGCAGGCCCGGCGCAGGACCTCGTCACCGATCTCGCGGATCAGGCCGCTCTGCTCGGCCACGGGCAGGAACTGGTTGGGCGGGACCAGCCGGCCGTGCCGTTCCCAGCGCGCAAACGCCTCGAACTGCACCACCGCACCGCGCCCCGGGGACACCACGGGCTGGTAGTGGACTGAGACCTCGCCCAGCTCCACCGCCTGCCGGAGCCCGGCCTGGCCGTCGGCCCCGATGGACATGTCCGCCGCGGCGGACACGTCGGCCCCGGTGTTCAGCATCTCCGGCCGGAACCGCAGCCAGGCGTTCCTGCCGCCGTCCCTCGCGGCCGACTTCGCCGCCGTCAGGGCAGTGTCGGCGCGCCGGAGCAGCTCCGCGCCGTCGAGCGTCGGGGACGACCGGGAGGCCAGGCCCATGCTCACGCCCGGCCGGACCAGCGACCCGCCGACACGCAGCGGCCCGGACAGTGACTCGGCGATCCGCGCGGCCACAGAGTCAGCGTTCTGGCATTCGGTCAGCAGCACCACGAACTCGTCGCCGCCGAGCCGGGCCACGGTGTCGTGCGGGCGGACGCAGTTGCGCAACAGGCTCGCGACCTCCACCAGCAGTTCGTCCGCGGCGGAGCGGCCCAGCAGGCCGGTGAGGTTCTTCAAGTCATCCAGGCTCAGCAGCAGCACATCCACCGGGTCCGGGCGGCGCAGCGCGGCGGCGAGCCGCTCGTTGAACAGGGTGCCGTTGGGCAGCGACGTCAGCGGATCACGCAGCACACCGGCCCGCACCTGGTCATCGCGGCCGGCAAAGGCGGCGGGAGCGGCCGTCGACGCAGCCAGCGTCCGACGGCGGTGCGCGGCGCCGCCCGCTGTCCCGCCGCCGTCGTCCGGGTGCTTCGGGTGCGGCTCCGTCCGGTGCCCGGCGCCGCGGACCGAAAGCGCGACGGACGGCGCGGCCGAGCCTGCCTCGGCGGCGGGCAGCAGGGAGCACGTGATTTCGACCGGGATTTCGGTGCCGTCAGCCCGGCGGCCGTGGCCGGCGATGGGCTCGCCGGCACGGGGCGCCGGTCTGGCCAGCCCGGCGAGGAGAGCGCGGAACTCCGCGCGGAAGGCCGCGGCCAGGAGCAGGCCGGCGTCGGTGCCCAGCAGCTGTGACCGAGAGTAGCCGAAGAGCTCCTCGGCGGCGGTGTTCAGGTAGGAGATCGACCCGTCCGGAGCGAGCAGCAGCAGCGGATCCGGGCCGTGTTCGAGCAGCAGGTCTGCGAGTCCAGCTTCCATGTGTTTTGCCTGCCCCCAAGCCGATGGATACGGATGGCAGCCGCTCCTGCGGAGAGCAAGGCGGGCTGCGCTCCCTGAAGCATATGCGCAGTTGCCGGTTGCGGGGCGCTGCGCATCATGCCGCGCCCAAGAATGCCGGGCAGGCTATCCCGGACGGGCCACCTCGGCCAGGGCCGCAACCGCCGCGGCCGTGTTGCGGATACCCAGTTCCCGGCGGTGTTCCGGCTCCGGGCGGGAGAAGAGGAAGCCCTGCAGGGCATCGCAGCCCTGCGCCATGAGGTAGCGGGCCTGTTCCGAGGTTTCGATGCCCTCGGCGGTGACCTTCAGGCCCAGGCTGCGGGCCATGTGGATCATCGAGGTCAGGATCGGCAGCTTCTCCGCCCCGGTGTGCAGCATGGAGACGAACGACTTGTCGATCTTGACGATGTCCACGGGGAGCTCCTGCAGACGGCCCAGCGAGGAGTAGCCGGTGCCGAAATCGTCCAGGGCTACCCGGATGCCGGCCCCGCGCAGGCTCTCGAGCTGGGCGATGACGTGGGTCCGGGGATCGAAGAACACACTCTCCGTCACCTCCAGCACCAGCTGGTGCGGGTCCACGTGGGCCCACGCCGCAATGTCCAGGACGCGTTCGGCGAAGTCCCGGTGCAGCAGCTGCACGCCGGAGACGTTCACCGCCAGGGACCGGGACGGGTCCTCCGCCAGCCAGGGCTGCAGTTCGGCGCAGCTGCGCCGGAGCACCTCCGCCCCGATGTCCCGGATCAGGCCGCTGCGTTCGGCGGTCCTGATGAACTCGTCCGGGGGCATCAGCTTCCCCTCGAACTGCCAGCGGGCCAGCGCCTCGAACTGCACGACCTCCAGCAGCTCGGTGGACACCACGGGCTGGTAGTGCACGATGATCTGCCCCAGCTCCACGGCCCGCCTTAGCCCGGCGGTCAGCTGGGTCCGTGCCAGCAGCTCGGTCAGCATCGCCGGCTGGAAATGCAGGTAGCAGTTCTTGCCGGCTTCCTTGGCGGCATACATGGCCAGGTCCGCCTGCCGGAGCAGCTCCGAGGACGTCATCGCCCCGGCGCCGCGCGAGGCGACGCCCAGGCTGAGGGCCGGCCGCATCAGCGTCCCCTCGATGGAGAACGGGGCGTTCAGGGTCGCCACGATCCGCTGCGCCACGGCGTCGGAATCGTTGCAGCCGATCAGCAGGACCACAAACTCGTCCCCGCCGAGGCGCGCCACGGTGCCGTGCGGCCCGACGCACTGCTGCAGCCGGCCGGCGATTTTCACCAGCATCTCATCCCCGGCGTGGTGGCCCAGGATGTCGTTCACTTCCTTGAAGTCATCCAGGTCCAGCAGCAGCACATGCACCGGATCGAGGGTTAGCAGCGCTGCCACGACGCGTTCGGTGAAGAGTGTCCGGTTGGCCAGCCCTGTCAGCGGGTCCTGGAACGCGAGTTCCTTGAGTTTGTCGGCCTGCTCGGCGAGTTCCGCCAGGGCGCGGCGGGCCTGGTCCTGGGCGCGCTGGGTGGAGGTGATGTCGCGGAAGTTCCAGATTCGGCCCACGATCTTCTCCGCGACCTTCTGCGGCCGGGAGTAGAGCTCCACGGTGCGGCCGTCCTTGAAGTCCAGCACGTCGTGGCTCTGTTTGACCCGGTCGGCGTAGAGCTCCGAGACCTTCTGCAGGAAGTAGTCCGGATCGCGCAGCTGCCGGGAGATGAAGGTGACCAGCGCCGTCGGGTCCTCCGCCGCGAGCATCTCCGGCGGCATGCCCCACAGCTTCAGGTACTGGTCGTTGATGCCGGTGACGAGTCCCTCGTTGGAGATGACCACAATGCCGTCGGCGGTGGATTCCAGCGTGGCATCGAGCAGCGAGACGGCCAGCCGGCGCCCGGAATCGGTGTCTTCCCGGTGGCTGCCGTCCCGGACGGAAACTGCCATGGCCGGGCCGTCGTCGAGCGTCACCAGCGAGCAGGTGATCTCCAGGGACAGTTCGCTGCCGTCCCGACGGCGGCCTGCCGCCGCGAACGGCCGGCTGCCGGACAGGCTGCCGCGGCCCAGCCGGCCCAGGACCCGCAGGAAGCCGCCGCGCTCGTCCTCGGAGAGCAGGACGGTGTGCCGGGCGCCGAGCAACTGCTCGCGCGGGTAGCCGAAGAGGCGCTCGGCGGCCGCGTTCACGAAGGCGATGGTCCCGTCCGCGGTCAGCAGCAAGACAGCATCGGGACCCTGCTCCAGCAGGGCTTCTTCAATCCCAGTTCCCACGGCGATACCGGCCCCCCGAAGCGACGGTTAATGTGCTGATGGCTGATCCGGCGGCGGCGCCGCGGACAATGCGTTCCTGAATCATAGGGGCCGCTGGTCCCTTGTCCAGTACCCGGCCGCGGAACGGGCCCGGGTCACCGGGGCTCGGAGACCCGTTCCCCCCGAAGGGCGGCGAACGCGTCGTTGGACCGGGCAATGGCGGGCTGCAGTCCCGGGCCGCCGGTGGGGCGGGAGAACAGGAAGCCCTGCAGCGAATCGCAGTCCAGCTTCATCAGGTATTCGGCTTGCGCTGACGTCTCGACGCCTTCGGCGGTCACGGTCAGGCCCAGGCCGTGCGCCATGGCGATCATGCAGGAAAGGATCGGCAGTTTTTCGTCCCCGGTGTGGATCATGGACGTGAAGGACTGGTCGATTTTCAGGGTGTCCACGGGGAGCCCCTGAAGCCGCCCCAGCGAGGAGAAGCCGGTGCCGAAATCATCCAGCGCCACCCGCACGCCGGCGTTCCGGAGCGCGGTGAGCTGCTGGATCACGTGGCAGTCGTCGTGGAAGAAGACACTTTCGGTGACTTCCACGACCAGCTGCCGCGGCTTCACGCCGGTGTTCCTGGCGACGGCCAGCAGCAGTTCGGCGAAGTCCCCGTGCTGCAGCTGCACCCCGGAGACGTTGACGGCGAGGGCCCGCACGGAGTCCTCCGCCAGCCAGGGTCCCAGCTCTGTGCAGCCCTTCAGCAGCACCTCCGTGCCGATCTCGACAATCAGGCCGCTGCGTTCCGCCGCCGGGATGAACTGCGCCGGGGGGACGATGCCGCCGTCGCGCTCCCAGCGGGCCAGCGCCTCCACCTTCACCACGACGCCGCTCCGGGCCGAGACGATGGGCTGGTAGTGCACGGCGATCTCGCCGGCGTCCACCGCCAGCCGCAGACCCGCCTCCAGCTCGGTGCGCTCCACGAGGGATTTCATCATCTTCGGGCGGAACCGCAGGTACCGGTTCTTCCCGGCAGCTTTCGCCGCGTACATCGCGATGTCGGCGCGGCGCAGCAGCTCGGAGGCGTCCACGGCGTCCTCCTTGATCGACGCCAGGCCCAGGCTCAGGCTCGGGCGCAGCATGGTCCCGTCGATCCAGAGGGGCGCCCGCAGGGACGCCACGATCCGGTCGGCCACCGCGTCGGGGTCCAGTGAACCGACCAGCAGCACCACAAATTCGTCACCACCCAGGCGTGCTACAACGTCGTTCGGGCGGATGCACTCCCGCAGGCGCCGGCCGACCTCGATCAGCAGCTGGTCCCCGGCGTGGTGGCCCAGGATGTCGTTGACTTCCTTGAAGTCGTCCAGGTCCAGGAGCAGGACGTCGACGGCGGTGCCGCACGGCCCGCGCAGGGCAGCCTCGAGGTGGTCGTTGAACAGCTGCCGGTTGGACAGCCCGGTCAGCGGGTCCTGGAACGCGAGGGCCTTGAGCAGGGCGGCCTGCTCGGCGAGATCGGCCATGGCCTGGGTGATCAGGTCCTGCGCGACCCGGGCCGGGGTCACGTCGCGGAAACTCCACACCCGGCCGACGACCCGGTCCGCGACCTTCTGCGGGCGGGAATAGCGTTCGAAGGTGCGGCCGTCCAGGAAGTCCAGGACGTCGTGGCTCTCGGAGTCCGGATCGGCGTAAAGCGCAGCGATCTTCTCGACGAACTGCTCGGGGTCCACCAGCTGGTCCATGACGAAGCCCATCACGGCGTCGTCGTCCTGGGTGGCCAGCAGCTCGCGCGGGACGCCCCACATGGAGACAAACTGGTTGTTGACGCTGGCGATCCGGCCGTCGCCGCCGACGACGAGAATGCCGTCGGCCGTGGATTCCAGCGTGGCGCTGAGCAGGGACAGGGCCTCGCGGAGCCCCGCGTCCGCGGCGCGCCGGTGCGACGTGTCGCGGACGGCGACGGCCATGCTCAGGGGCGCGCCGTCGGTGTCCTGGACGAGCAGCGAGCAGGCCACTTCGCCCTGGAACTCGGTGCCGTCGCGCCGCACCCCGTAGGCCTCGACCGGGGGGAGGGCGGAGGCGGCGGCCGTTGTGGGGGCGGTGCCTGGAGCGGTGCCGGCCGTTGTGGGGACGGTGCCGGCGGCGGCGTCCGGCGCGGTGGCGGGTCCGGGCCCGCTGACGGCGGTGCGGCCGGCGTCGGCGTCCTTGCGGAGGGCGAAGAAGAGCCGGTGGAAGCCGCTGCGGAACCCTTCGGCGAGAAGCATGCGGTGGTCCTGGCCCACGAGCTCACCGCGGGTATAGCCAAACATGCGCTCGGCGGCGGCGTTGACCAGGCGGATGGTGCCGTCCTCGGCGATCACCAGGAGGGCATCGGGGCTGGACTCCAGCACCGACTCGACGCCGGGCGGCGGGTGCGGGGAAGCCGTCACGGTGCCACCGCCGTACATATCTGAGACCACCGGTAGTTCATATAGAGTCCCTCCCCTCAGGAAATCATAGGGGCCACACGGCCGGGCGCTGACCACGTGAGCCCGGCGTTTCAGCGCACGGGTTTCGGCGTGCGGGTTCAGCGCCCGGCGTGTCGGCGCCCGGGCTTCGGCGCCCGGCGTGCCGGCGGGTTGTGCCGGCGGGTCCTTGGTGGGTCCTGACGTGGGGTCGTGCCGGCGGGTCCTGTCAGCGGGGCGGGCCGGCGATGGTCGGGCTGGCCGGGACCAGCCGGTGGCCCGCGGCTACGCTCGGGTCGGTCGCGCGGCCCCGGCGCAGGCCGCGTCCCAGGCCGCGGACCGTCCAGCCTGCCGCCTCCCAGGCCGCAGCGTCGACGGCGTTCCGGGCGTCCAGCAGGGTGCGGCGCCGGACCAGCGCCCCGGCGGCGGCCGGCCGGAGCGCGGCGTACTCGTCCCACTCGGTCAGCAGCAGCACAAGCTCCGCCCCTTCCAGGGCCGCGGTCGTGGACGGCTCGAAGCGCAGCTGCGGGTAGCGGAGCCACGCGTTGTTGATCGCGGCAGGGTCCGTCACCGTGACATGGGCGCCGGCCGACGCCAGCTGGAGGGCAACGGCCAGGGCAGGGGAGTCCCGGATATCGTCCGTGTCCGGTTTGAAGGCCGCGCCGAGCACGGTGACCCGGCGGCCGCAGAGCTCGCCGCCGCACAGTTCCCGGGCCAGCCCTACGGTGCGGGAACGCTGGTCCTGGTTGATCGAATCCACCACCGCCATCCACCGGTCCACCGAATCCACGCCCAGGCCCGCCGCCTGGACCCGGAGGGAGCGGATGTCCTTCGGCAGGCAGCCGCCGCCGAAACCCAGGCCGGCATGGAGGTACCGGCTGCCGATGCGCGGATCGAAGCCCATCGCCGCGCCCAGCTGTTTCACGTCGGCGCCCGTCGCGTCGCAGAGTTCGGCCATGGCGTTGATGAAACTGAGTTTCGTGGCAAGGTACGCGTTCGACGCCGACTTGATCAGTTCCGCCGTCGCGAAGTTGCAGACCAGACGCGGAATCCCGGCGGCCAGCAGAGGCTCGTAGACGGCATCGAGGAGGGCGGTGACCGCTGCGCCGGTGCCCGGTGTGCTGCCGTTCCCTGGGCCGGTGCGGGCGGGGCCGCCGTCGGGGAGGGTGTCGCCTGGCGTGCCGACCCCGCAGGAGCCGTCCTCGGGAATGCCGTACACCAGGCGGTCCGGGACCAGCGAGTCCTTGACCGCCGTGCCCTGGCGCAGGAATTCGGGGTTCCATCCCAGGAGCACGTCTGGCCGCGCCGACAGCACACCGCGGAGCATGTCCACCGTTCCGACCGGGACGGTGGACTTGCCCACGACGGCGGACCGTGCGGCCAGATGGGGGAGCAGCGCCTCCGTGGCGGCGACGAGGTAACTGAGGTCGGCGCCGTCGGAGGTCTTGGCCTGTGGTGTGCCCACGCAGAGGAAATGCAGCTGAGCTTGGGCGGTGTCGGCGAAGTCAGCGGAGAAGCCGAGCCGGCCGGTGGCGATGCCGTCGCGCAGGAGTTCGTCCAACCCAGGCTCGAAGAACGGTGCCGCGCCCCGGCCCAGCTGCTCCACCTTGGCGGCGTCGACGTCGATCCCCACCACGCTGTGGCCCATCGAGGCGAGGGTGGCCGCGTGGACGGCTCCGAGGTAACCGCAGCCGATCACGGAAATTCTCACAGGGTGACTCCTTGAGGGGTGGTGGCGGGGATACGGGCGGGGAGGACCGCCTGGTAATGCTGGACCAGCTCGGCGCAGAGGGCGGACCACGTCCGGCCCTGGACCGAAGCGTGGGCCGCCGCGGCGAACGCGCGACGCTTGGCGTCGTCGCCCGTCAGGTCCACCACATGGGAACGCAGGGCGGCCAGGTTCCCCGGCTCATACAGCCACCCGGTGCGGGAGTTCTCGACGAGGTCCAGCGGGCCGCCGCGGCCGGTGGCGACCACGGGCACACCAGAGGCCATCGCCTCCTGGATGGTCTGGCAGAAGGTCTCGAACTCGCCGGGGTGCACGAAGAGATCGAAGGACGCCACCGCGCGGGCCAGCTCCCCGCCGCCGAGGAACCCGGTGAAGACCGCGTCCGGCAGGGCATTCTCGAGGGCCTGGCGCTGGGGGCCGTCGCCCACAATCACCAGCCGGGTGCCGGGGACATCGGCGAGCACGGCGAGGTCCTGCACCTGTTTTTCGACCGCGAGCCGGCCCACGTAGCCGATGATGCGCTCGCCGGCCGGGGCGACGGCGGCCCGCCAGCCGGCGTCGCGCCTGTCCGGGGAGAACCGTTCCGTGTCCACGCCGCGCCGCCACATCTCGACCCGCGGAAGGCCGCGGCCGCGGAGCTGGTTGAGCGCGAAGCTGGAGGGGGCGAGGGTCCGGGAGGCCAGCAGGTGGATGTTCTCCACCCGGTTCCACGCCCAGTTCTCCAGGAACGGGACGCCGTAGCGGCCGGCGTAGCCCGGGACCTCGGTCTGGTAGACGGCGATGGTGGGGATCCCCAGCTGGTGGGCGGCCTGCGCCGCGCGCCAGCCGAGCACGAACGGCGACGCCAGGTGGACGACGTCGGGGGCGTACCCGGCAAGGATTCGCTTGACCCGGGAGACACCGCCCATCGCCACCCGGACGTTCGCGTAGCCGGCCAGCGGCACCGAGGGCAGCCGGTGGACATGCGCCCCGTAGACCTCGTCGGGGGTGCCCGTGTCCTGTGTGGACGGCGCGATCACGAGCACCTCGTCTCCGCGCTCCTGCAGATGCTCCAGGACCCGCAGGATCGAGTGGGTGACCCCGTTCATCAGCGGCAGGAATGACTCAGCAACAATTGCGATCCTCACCCCTCAACAGTGCGGGGGAATGCTGTCGGCGCGGGGGTGGGCGAATGGCGGGGGAGGGAAGAGTGGGTTAACGGGGTGTGGGCCGGGACTGGGGTCGTGCTGCTCGTGGTCCACTGGGCATGCCCTCCGGTCACGCCCAAGGCTGGGCATAACACGCATATGTTCCCTCGTGGCCGCGAAGAATGAGCATGTCCGCTTGTGATGTGCTCCGCTCATTGCGGCCGGCCCGCCCCGCCCGCTGGACATGCGCTCCGTGCGGGTCAGAGGCTGGACATAATGCCGTATGCCCGCTGGACATGCGCTCTGTGCGGGCCAAGGGCTGGACATAATGCCCATATGCCCGTTCGTTACGGCGAAGAATGAGCATGTCCACCCCGCGTGGCCGCCATTTGTGGCAAACGGCCGGGCCTACTGCGGTCCCAGGAGCTCGCGGGCCTGCCGCTGGGCCTCGAGCTGTTCGTCGGTGACCGTGGATCCGCGGAGGAACCCGGCGTCGGCGATGATCCGGCGCAGCTCGGCGACGGTCCGCGGAGTGCCCACCCCGACGTGCGCCATCGCGTGGCAGTTGGCGCAGAGCGGGATGAGGTCCGTGAGCGGGTCCAGCTCGTAGCCGCTGCCCAGTTGCGACACCGGGACGAGGTGGTGGACCGGGATGAACTCCAGGCCGATTTCGCCGTACTTCTGCTCGAAGGAGAACCCGCAGGCCGCGCAGCTGCTGCCGTGGAGCGCAATGCAGGCCCGCCGTGCGTCGGGGTCCTGTTCGTAGCGGTTCACCACGACCCGGGTGACCGCGTCCTGCGGGTAGGTGCCGGGACCGGGCCGGGTGGGGTCCGGGCCGGGCAGCGGCCCGAAGTCCCGCCACAGGGCCCGGATCGCCGATTCCTCGGCCGGCTCAACGCTCAGCCCGGCGGCATCATCATCGCCCCAGGGGACGCCGGGCAGCGCCTCCGTGAGAACGTCGACGGCGATCTGCTCGCCGTGCGGCAGCAGGGAGTCGAAGGCCACCTGCACCGACACCGCGGCCTCGTCCGCCCCGGCCTCATCGGGCGCGGCACCGGCTGAAACGATCGAGTGCGGCCCGGCGTCAGGCTGCTCCGAAACCACGACTCCGTGGCCGATAAGTCCCCGGCCGTGGTCACCCTGCAGGAGTAGCCAGACGTCCGTGCCCGCGGCGATGCTCTCCGGGCCGCCCGCGCTCCAGCGCTCAAGGTGCAGCCCGGTCGCGGCCACGCGGTCGACGGCGGCGGCGTAGTTCCAGGCATTCCAGCGGTCCGGGTTCCAGCCCAGGATGATGGCGGTCATCTGGCCATTCTCGCAGGCGCGGACCGCAGTAAAATTGATCTTAGAGGTGTTGGTCATGACCGGGTCCATTGTGGTTCTGCTGATTATCCTGGCGGCGGTTGCCCTGTTCGCCATCGTTGGCACGGTGGTGCTGGTGGTTCGCGACGGCCGCGGGCTCATTCCGCTGGAAAAATCGGACCGCCCCTGGACGGCGGGGAACCTGCCGAGCCTGCCGTACTCCCAGATCCGCTTCTAGCCACCGCCCTCAGGTGGGCGATTGGACGCAAGCGGCCGCCAAGCAAGGATGCTTGGCGGCCGCTTGTAGCTAATGGGTGAGCTTCGCCAGGGGCGTGGCGTCCGGCGCACGGGAGTCTGGCGCCGGCGTCGTAAATCTTTGCAGGCCCGCGACATGCACGCGGCGATCTGACGCAAGTGGTCGCTATTCGGGGAGCCATAGCGACCATTCGTGGCGAACGGGTGAGGGCGCCCGGCTCATAGCGACCATTCGTGGCGAACGGGTGAGGGCGGCCGGCTCATAGCGGCCATTCGTGGCGAATGGGGAGTTCGGCCGCACGCCCGCACGCCCGCCGCACGCCTCACCCACCCCCCGCACACAAAGAAAGCTGGTGCAGTCGCTGCGTTTCCGCGAGGCGACTGCACCAGCAGGTAGTACGAATTTTCAGATTGCTATGAAACGTTACTCATTCGCGGCTCCCTTTGTCCCGGTTGTTGCTTACCGGGTTTGTGCGTCGTCAGCCAGATGCCTCGACAACAGCCAGCCGGCGACTACCATTGCTACGCCCAAGATCATGAAGCCCCACGCACCCATGACGTTCATCGACAGGAAGTTGGCCACCGACCCCACGCCGACAATGAGCGAATAGACGCTAAGGACGATGTACAGCAGGCCAAAGCCCATGAGGAAGTTCCGGGCGCCCATGGGGTTGTTCCGGGACATCACCACGCCGATGGTGCCGATGAGGGCCTGAATGATGTTTAGCAGGATCGATACCTGGAACAGGCCCAGGAACAGGGCCGTGGAATTCGGTCCAACGATCGCCAATGAGTCGTACTGCGTGGTGATGCCCGGGATGAACCCCAGGATGCCCACGACGATCAAGACGATACCTACACCCATGCCGACGTTCTGGACATCTGTCCGTCCGAAGTGAACGCCGTGTGCATGTGGAGATGCGGTAGTCATTTTCTGCCTCCAACCACTGATTGCGGACATTCCAATTTTACGGCGGAGTACGGAAAAAAGCGCCTGCAGGGTGGGTAGTTGAATTCAGCCCCGAACGCCGGGAATCCGGGAAAATCCGTGCCGAATCGGCCGGTTGAGCCTGTCGGAACAGGCAGGAACCTCCGCACATGGCACCATGGAACACGATGAAACTGCGCGCTGATCAGACCGGGGAACGTGGACTTCCGATGCCCTTGTGGCTGCAGGGAGTCCTGGAGTCGGCGCAGGCAGCCATAATTTCCGCCCTGGTGGTGGCCGCCCCGATCCTCGCCGTGTGGGCCACCGCCGGTTTCCTGAACGCCGAACCCGACGCCCTGGCCCGCCTCGCAGGGCAGGCCTGGCTGCTGATCCACGGCGTCCCGCTGCTGCTGGAGACCGTCGGCACGGGCTCCGCGGCCGCCCATCAGTCCGGCGTCCTCTCGCTCACCCCGCTGGGGCTGACCCTGATTCCGTTCCTGCTGGCCTGGCGTGCCGGCCGGCGGCTGGCCCGGGCCTCCTATACGGACCAGCTCTGGCAGGCGCTGCTTGGCTCCTGGCTGATGTACGCCGCGTTCGGTCTGACCACCGGCTTTGTCTGCCGCACGGACGACGTCGGCGTGGGCCTCTGGTCCGCCGCCCTCATCCCGCTGATCCCATTCGGGCTCGGCATGGTGATCGGCGCCCGCCGTGAGGCCGGCTCCTGGAGCCGCCTGATCGGCGTCGACGCCGTGGCCTGGCTTTCCCGCACCAGCCAGCATTCGCGCTGGGCCGGCTCCTACCTGGGGTCCGCGGTCAAAGCCGGCTTCGTGGCGCTGATGGCCGGCCTGGCCATGTCCTGCGTGCTGCTCGCCGCCACCTTCTTCATCCACTGGAATCTTGTGGTTGCGGTCTATGAAGCGCTCGACGCCGGGGCGACCGGAGGCGCGATGCTCACCATCGCGCAGCTCGGCTTCCTGCCCAACCTGGTCGTGTTCGCACTCGCCTGGATCTCCGGTGCGGGCGTTGCCCTGGGCGTCGGTTCCCAGGCCGGGGCGCTGGGCACCGCCGTCGGGCCGCTGCCGTCGATCCCGGTGTTCGCGGCCCTGCCGGCCGGCCCGCTGGATTTCGCGCTGGCCGCGCTGGTGGTGCCGGTCCTCGCCGGAACCCTCGCTGGCTGGTGGTTCCTGCGCGAAGGGGAAAACCACTTCGACGAATGGCTCTCGATCAAGATCCGCGCCCGCTGGTTCACCGCCACGGTCTCCACCCTGGCGCTCGGCGTGATGGTCGGCAGCGTCGCCGGGCTGCTGGCCGCGGGCCTGGCCTGGCTGGCCCGCGGTTCCGCCGGGATCGGACGGCTCACCGAGATCGGACCCGACCCGCTCCGGACGGCACTGTTCGTGGCCGCGGAGGTGGGGATCGGCGTCGTGATCGGTTACGCCGCGGGACCCTGGCTGGAACGCCAGCAGAAGCTGCGCGAAGCGGACCTGGAGACGGCGTCCCTGTGACGCGGCTCCGCGTTTAGCGGAACTGCGGCAGCGACTGTTCCAGCTGGGTCTGGCACTTGGAGGCCGCCTGCTGGGTGAGGGCCTGGCGGCTGCACTGCTGGTAGTCGCGGACCTGGTTGAAGAACAGCGCCGAGGTCAGGAGCAGCAGCACCTGCACGGCCAGGACCACCAGCCCGGCGATCGTCCCGAACAGCACCAACTTGGATTCCTTGAACTTGGCGTACCGGACCAGCACCATGATGCCCAGGACGATGCCGGCCACCGTCAGGAGCGCGCTGAGCCAGAGGTAACTGATGTCCAGCTGGTAGACGAAGAACGACCCCAGCACCGCCACAATGAAGCTGCGGAACAGATTGTGGGTCTTGGCCTGCGAGGCCTTGGCCGCGTCGCTCAGCGGGTGCTGGCCTTGCGGCTGCCCGCCCCTGCTGCCGGCGGAGTCGTTCGGGGGATTCATGGTTTCCAGCCTACGCGAGCGGCCCCATAAGCTAGGACAATGCGCATCGTAGTCCTCGTCTCCGGCACCGGCTCCAACCTCCAGGCCGTCATCGACGCCGTGACAGAGGGCCGGCTCGACGTCGAGATCGCCGCCGTGGGCGCGGACCGGCCCGGCACCTACGGGGTGGAGCGCTCGGCCGCCGCCGGCATCCCGACGTTCGTGGTGGACTTCAAGGCCTACCCGGACCGGGCGGCCTGGAACGCCGCGCTCACCGACGCCGTGGCCGCCTACGCGCCCGACGTCGTCGTGTCCTCCGGGTTCATGCGGATCGTCAGCGCGGACTTCATCGACGCGTTCGGCGGCAAATACCTCAACACCCACCCGGCCCTGCTGCCCTCGTTCCCGGGCGCGCACGGGGTCCGCGACGCACTGGCCTACGGGGTGAAGGTCACCGGCTGCACGGTGCACTGGGCCGACGCCGGGGTGGACACGGGCCCGATCATCGCGCAGGAGGCCGTGGCGATCGCGGACGGCGAGACCGAGGAGTCCCTGCACGAACGGATCAAGGTGGTCGAGCGCCGGCTCCTGGTCTCGACCCTGGCATCCCTCGCCGCGGCGACCCCCGCCATGCCCCCCACCAAGTACCCCTCCCGCCCCTGACTCTCTCGTTGCGCTGTCACTTTTGGTGCTTCTGAGCTCCCAGAAGCACCAAAAGTGATAGCGCATCCGCCGGTGCGGGACGGATCCGAGGGGGGAACGGGGGATCGGGCGGCTTAGGCGAGGTGGCGCTGCTTGGTCTCGGGGGCGAAGAACGCCATCCACAGCACACTGAGCAGCACCAGCACCCCGGCGATGGCGAACGAGGTCGCGAGGCCCAGCTCCGGCCAGAGGAACGCGGCGAAGACCAGCGGGCCGAAGCCGGCGCCGAGCCGGGAGAACGTCGAGGCCCAGCCGAAGCCCGAGCCGCGCAGCTCCGTCGGATACAGCTCCGAGACATAGGCGTAGAGCACCGGGATGGCCACCTGCACCACAAAGCCGAACACCAGCAGCCAGAACACGGCCGCCGTCGGGATGTCCACCACAATCGCCACGATGACCAGCGTCAGCGCGGACAGCGGGCCGGTGATCGCCAGGATCCACTTCCGGCCCACGCGCTCCACCAGCAGCGCGGCAACCACCACGCCCAGGAGTCCGACGGCGGCCATGGAGGCGGTGGTGAGGAAGGCTTTGTACTCCTCGAAGCCGGCGCCGATCAGGATCCGCGGCATCCAGGTCAGCGACAGGTAGTAGACCAGCAGGATGCTGAAGAACAGTGACCAGGCCGCCGTCGTGATTTTCCAGTCGTACTGCCAGAGCAGGCGCAGCTGGGTCCAGGCGCTGCCGGCGGAGAGCCGCGGCGCGTCCTGCGCCTCGGGCAGGCTGTAGACGCGGGGCTCGGCCCCGGTGGCCGCGACGAGGTCATCGATGACCTTGGCGGCTTCCTCCCGGCGGCCCTTGCGGATCAGGAACAGCGGGGATTCGGGCACGCTGCGGCGGACCCAGAACACCAGCAGCGCCGGCAGCACCATCACCATCATGGTCAGCCGCCAGTCCCCGTACAGGGCCACGAGCCCGGCGGACACGAACCCGCACAGCGCGGCGCCGATCGGCCACCAGCCGTCCATCGCGGTGAGGACCTTTCCGCGCTGCTTGCGGGGCGTGAACTCGCCCACCAGCGCGTAGTCCACCGGGATGCAGCCGCCCAGGCCGAAGCCGGCCATAAAACGGAACGCGACGAACCAGAGGAAATCAGGGGAGAAGGCGCCCAGCACGGTGAAGATGGAGAAGATCAGCAGGGTGGCGGTGAAGGCCTTCTTGCGCCCGATGGTGTCCGCGATGGTGCCCCAGACGAAGGCGCCCAGGGCCATGCCGATCAGGTTCGAGGCCCCGATCCAGGCGGCCTCGCCCGGGGTCAGGGACCAGTGCTTGGACAGCAGCGGAATCAGGATGCCGTTGAGCGTGACGTCCCAGGCGTCGAACATAAAGCCCAGGCCGCCGATCAGGAAGATCCGGCCCTGCACTTTCCAACGCCACGGCAGTTCCTGGACCACCTGTTCGCCGCTGGGCACAGTGGTGTACGTATTCATCTCAGCCTCCTGGGAAAACTCTACGTGGCCGCGCGCGCCGGTGCGGTCCGCTTCATACTCCGGCGCGCGGAAAGGCCCGGCGCGCTGACGCGATAAACTGGCCGCATCCCCACCACCCGCGGCCCCGCCGCGATATAAGACGGAGACTTTTGTGAGCTTCACGCAGCTTGACCGTGTATCCATCGACCGTGTTCCCATCCGCCGGGCCCTGATTTCGGTCTACGACAAGACCGGTCTGGAGGAGCTCGCGCGGGGCCTGCACGACGCCGGCGTCAAGATCGTCTCCACCGGCTCCACCGCCAAGAGGATCGCCGCCGCCGGCATCCCGGTGCAGGAAGTCGAAGAAGTCACCGGTTCCCCGGAAATGCTCGACGGCCGCGTCAAGACCCTGCACCCGAGCGTCCACGGCGGCATCCTCGCCGACCGCCGCGTCCCGGCCCACATGGACACGCTCGCGTCGATGAACATCGAACCGTTCGACCTCGTGGTGGTGAACCTGTACCCGTTCGTGGAGACCGTGAAGTCGGGCGCCGCGCAGGACGACGTCGTCGAGCAGATCGACATCGGCGGCCCCGCGATGGTGCGCTCCGCCGCGAAGAACCACGCCGCCGTCGCCATTGTGGTGGACCCGTCCTCGTACCACGACGTCGTGGCCGCCGCCGCTTCCGGCGGCTTTGACCTGAAGACCCGACGCCGGCTGGCCGCCAAGGCCTTCGCGCACACCGCGACCTACGACACCGCCGTGGCCAGCTGGACCGCGAGCCAGTTCCTCGACGAGGACGGCGACGGCGTCATCGACTGGCCCGCCTACGCAGGCCTGGCGCTGGAACGCTCCGAGGTGCTCCGCTACGGCGAAAACCCGCACCAGCAGGCCGCCCTCTACGTGGACCGGGCCGCCCCGGCCGGCATCGCGCAGGCCGACCAGCTGCACGGCAAGGCCATGAGCTACAACAACTTCGTCGACGCCGACGCGGCCCTGCGCGCGGCCTTCGACTTCGCCGAGCCCGCCGTGGCGATCATCAAGCACGCCAACCCCTGCGGCGTGGCCGTCGGGTCCGCCTCCGCGGCGGATCCGATCGCGGACGCGCACGCCAAGGCGCACGCCTGCGACCCGGTCTCCGCGTTCGGCGGGGTGATCGCGGCCAACCGCACGGTCACCGCCGGCATGGCCAGGACCGTGGCGGGCATCTTCACCGAGGTCGTGATTGCCCCGGGCTTCGAGGACGAGGCCGTGGAGATCCTGTCCAAGAAGAAGAACATCCGCCTCCTGGCCCTGCCCGAGGGCTACGGCCGCTACCCGACCGAATTCCGCCAGGTCTCCGGCGGCATGCTGGTGCAGGCCACGGACAAGGTCGACGCCGAGGGGGACAACCCCGCCAACTGGACCCTGGCCGCCGGTGCCGCCGCCGACGCCGAGACCCTGGCTGATCTCGCATTCGCCTGGACCGCGTGCCGCGCGGCCAAGTCCAACGCCATCCTGCTGGCCAACCACGGTGCCGCCGTGGGCATCGGCATGGGCCAGGTCAACCGGCTCGATTCCTGCAAACTCGCCGTCGAGCGGGCCAACTCGCTGGGCGTGAGCGTGGAGTCCGAAGTCGACGGCGCCGGCGGTGCCTCCAACGCCGACGCGTCCGGTGCCCCGGAGCGTGCCCGCGGCGCCGTGGCCGCGTCGGACGCGTTCTTCCCGTTCGCCGACGGCCTGCAGATCCTGATCGACGCCGGCGTCCGCGCCGTCGTCCAGCCCGGCGGCTCTGTCCGCGACGAGGAAGTCATCGCTGCAGCCAACGCCGCGGGCATCACCATGTACTTCACCGGCGCCCGGCACTTCTTCCACTAAGGGGTCCCGCTGAGCCGGGCGCGCGGGGTTCCGCGCACCCGGCTCCACCACGAATGGACATGCCCTCCCTTTCCCGGAGGGCATGTCCATTTTTCGTGGCTAGGAGTGGGCATATGGGGAACATGTCCACGCGCTGAGAGCCTCGGGGGACATGTCCCGTGCAGCGGACGAGGAGCAGGCCCGGTAAGCAATGTCGGCCGGGGGACATGCTCATTCTTGGAGCCGAGAGCTGGGCATATGGGGAATATGTTCACGCATTGAGCTTTGCGGGGGACATGTCCGTCGCGCCCCGGCGCCGGGCACACGTCAACGCGGGGCCACCTGGGCCCATCCCCACTGCTGGAGATGGGCCTCGAGTGACCCCGCGCTGGTATGGGTGTTGCCGGGTGTTGCCTTAGGACGCGGCCGCGGTGGCGTAGGCCTGCTGGATGACCGAGCCCCAGTACGGGCCGTACATCGTGGTGGACTTGCTGCCGTAGCCGTAGCTGTTGACCGAGTTCTGGTAGCCGGTGGAGCTGGCACCGATGAACCACGGGCCGCCCGAGGATCCGCCGGTCATGTTGCAGGGGATGCCCTGGGAGTTGAACTGCGGGTTGTAGGGATCGTTCGTGGCGGTGCCGCTGCAGCTCTTCAGGGATTCACCGTTGAAGGGCCGTGCCGCGGGGTAGCCGAACGCCTTGTAGGTGAGGCCGCGGGCGGCGTTGAACTGCAGCCCCGAGGCGCCCACCACGTCCGAGAGCGTCTGGCCGTTGAGCGGGTTCATGACGGCGAAGCCGGTGTCGTACGTCATGTCGCCGCCGGAGCTCCACTGGGTCGGGGCGTGCAGGGACTTGGCCGTCCACATGCCGTACGGGGCGGCGCCGTCGAGGTAGGCCGGGACAAAGGTGAACTTGGTGGCGAAGGCGCCCGGGCCCTCGTTGAGGCAGTGCCCGGCCGTGGAGACGGTGCTCTTGTTCGTGGAGGAGACCGAGTTGCCGGAGCAGACGTAGTTGGAGCCGCCCAGGGTGAAGAAGACCTTGCCGATGTGCTTGACCGGGGTCTCGCTCGCGTTCGCCTTGCTCTGGACTTCCTTCGCCTGCAGGTTCGGAGCCTGGGACTCGACGGTGCTGGGCGCCCCAGTTTCCGCCGGGCGGTTCACGGCGGCCTTGGAGTTGGCGCTCTTCTGCATGGCCCTCTCGGCCAGCACGTCGCCGGGGATGGCGCTGCGCATCCGCTCTTCCGTCCAGTACTCCGCCCCGCCGGTCTCGACGACGGTGTGGCTGCTGACCCCCGACGTTTCCATCGGCGCGTTGCCGGGTGCCGGGGCGGCGCTCGCTGCGCCCGCGGCGCTCAAAGCCAACAGTGCCGCTGCCGAGAGGCTGAGGAGGCTGGTGGCCAGAGTCTTGGGTGTTCTCATGGTTGTCCTAACCGGTGGAATGCGGTGCGGCCTCCGGTGGTGGCCGCTGTGATGGGAATGAAACTACGGTACTTTGACGGAGGTGTAAAGCATCTTGTCAATTCTTGTCACAGCATGTTGCCGGCGTCACGGAGTCTGGGGCGTACGACGCCGGTAGGCGGCAACCCTACTCCCTCGGGTAAGTTAGGGGTGTTGAATTGGCACAAAATTTCCGGAAATACCCAGACCTTCAGGGAGACGCCCGAGCAATGGCAAAGATTATCTATACCCACACCGACGAAGCGCCGATGCTGGCCACCTATTCGTTCTTGCCGATTGTTGAAGCCTTCGCTTCGACGGCCGGTGTGGAAGTGGAGACCCGCGACATCTCGCTGGCCGGCCGAATCATCGCCGCGTTCGGCGACTACCTCACCGAAGAGCAGCGCGTCAGTGACGCCCTGGCCGAACTCGGCGGCCTCGTCAAGAAGCCCGAAGCCAACATCATCAAGCTGCCCAACATCAGCGCCTCGACACCGCAGCTGAAGGCCGCGATCGCGGAGCTCCAGGGCCAGGGCTACGCCCTCCCGGACTACCCGGATAACCCCTCCTCGGACGAAGAGACGGACATCCGCTCCCGCTTCGACAAGATCAAGGGCTCCGCCGTCAACCCGGTGCTGCGTGAAGGCAACTCCGACCGCCGCGCACCGCTCTCGGTCAAGGCCTACGCCCGCCAGAACCCGCACAGCATGGGGGCCTGGACCGCGGAGTCGAAGACCAACGTCGCCACCATGGACGCCGATGACTTCCGCTCCAACGAGAAGTCCGTCGTCATCAAGGCTGACGGAACCGTCAAGATCCAGCTGGTCAAGGAAGACGGCACGGTCAAGGTGCTCAAGCGGGCCTTCCCCGTCCTCGCCGGCGAGATCATCGACGGCACCGTCATGCGCGCCGCCGCCCTGGACACCTTCCTCGCGGCCCAGGTGGCCCGCGCCAAGGAAGAGGGCGTGCTGTTCTCCGCCCACCTCAAGGCGACCATGATGAAGGTCTCGGACCCGATCATCTTCGGACACGTCGTCAAGGCGTACTTCGCCGAGCTCTTCGACACCTACGGCGCCCAGATCGCCGCCGCCGGCCTGAGCCCGAACAACGGCCTGGCCTCCATCCTCAACGGCCTCGAGGACCTCCCCGAGGAGATCCGAGGCGACGTCGAGGCGGCCATCACGAAGGGCCTGAACGACGGCCCCGAGCTGGCCATGGTCGATTCCGACAAGGGCATCACCAACCTGCACGTCCCCTCCGACGTGATTGTGGACGCCTCCATGCCGGCCATGATCCGCAGCTCCGGCCACATGTGGGGCCGCGACGGCCAGGAAGCCGACACCCTCGCCGTCCTCCCGGACAGCAGCTACGCCAGCATCTACCAGGTCGTCATCGACGACTGCCGCGCTCACGGCGCCTTCGACCCGACCACCATGGGCACCGTCCCGAACGTCGGCCTGATGGCGCAGGCCGCCGAGGAATACGGCAGCCACGACAAGACCTTCGAGATCCAGTCCGCCGGCACCGTCCAGCTAGTCGACGACGCCGGCACCGTGCTGATCGAGCACCAGGTCGCCCCGGGCGACATCTGGCGCGCCTGCCAGACCAAGGACGTCCCGGTCCGCGACTGGGTCAAGCTGGCCGTCACCCGCGCCCGCGCGTCCGCCATGCCGGCCATCTTCTGGCTGGACAAGGGCCGCGCCCACGACGCCCAGATGATCGCGAAGGTCGAGGAGTACCTCAAGGAGCACGACACCGAGGGCCTGCAGATCGGCATCATGCCCCCGGCGGAGGCCACGGCCTTCACCCTGGAGCGCATCCGCAAGGGCGAGGACACCATCTCGGTGACCGGCAACGTGCTGCGCGACTACCTCACCGACCTTTTCCCGATCCTGGAACTGGGCACCAGCGCCAAGATGCTCTCGGTGGTTCCGCTGATCAACGGCGGCGGCCTCTTCGAAACCGGCGCCGGCGGCTCCGCCCCGAAGCACGTCCAGCAGCTGCTCAAGGAGAACCACCTGCGCTGGGACAGCCTGGGTGAGTTCCTGGCCCTCGCCGTCAGCTTCGAGCACCTGGCCACGTCCACGGGCAACGCCCGCGCGCAGATCCTTGCCGACACGCTGGACCGCGCCACCGGCACCTTCCTGCTCGAGGACAAGTCCCCGAAGCGCAAGGCCGGCGAGCTAGACAACCGCGGCAGCCACTTCTACCTGGCCAAGTTCTGGGCCCAGGAGCTGTCCCGCCAGACCGACGACGGCGAGCTGGCCGCGGCGTTCGCTGCCGTCTCCGGCGCGCTGGATTCCGCGGAGGAGACCATCCTCGGTGAGCTCCTCGCCGTCCAGGGCTCCCCGGTGGACCTCGGCGGGTACTACCACCCGGACGAGGCCAAGGTCACCGCGGTCATGCGGCCCTCGGCGAAGTTCAGCGGCGTGCTGTCCATGCTGGGCTAGTTTCACGGGCCGGCGTTATGCCGGCAGAGTCTTAACCAAGGCTGCGTTCACCCCGAACGGCGTACCGGAAATTCCCGGTGCGCCGTTCGGCGTTTTTCGGGATCGGCCTCCGGACGGCTGTTGCCGACGCCGACGCCGTCACCTAAGGTACTAAGCACGCTTAGTTTCGGTCGGCGCGCCACAGGGCGGCCGTCCGGGCCAAGGTTGCCTACCTGAGGAGTCGCAGCATGCCAGCAGACAGCAACATCCAGATCCCCGGTGCGGTGTCCGTGGAACCGCCCGCGCTGGAGGAGCCCACCGCTCCGCGGGAACCGCTTCCGCCCAAGCCTGACCAGCAGGGACCCGAAGCCGTCTCGCCGACCGGCACCCCCACCGGCGCCCCGGTGAACTCGCGGGCGCAGTCCGGCGCGTACCTCACCACGGCCCAGGGGCTCCGGCTCTCCGACACGGACCACTCGCTGAAGGCCGGCCGGCGCGGCCCGGTGCTGCTCCAGGACCACCACCTGCGCGAGAAGATCACCCACTTCGACCACGAGCGCATCCCGGAACGCGTCGTCCACGCCCGCGGCGCCGGAGCCCACGGCGTCTTCCGGTCCTACGGGTCGGCGTCGAACATCACCCGCGCCGGGTTCCTGGCCAAGGACGTCGAGACGCCCGTCTTTGTCCGCTTCTCCACCGTCCTGGGCTCCCGCGGCTCGGCCGACACCGTCCGGGACACCCGCGGTTTCGCCACCAAGTTCTACACCGACGAGGGCACCTTCGACCTCGTCGGCAACAACATCCCGGTCTTCTTCATCCAGGACGGCATCAAGTTCCCGGACATCGTCCACGCCGCGAAACCGCACCCGGACCGTGAGATCCCGCAGGCCCAGAGCGCCCACGACACTTTCTGGGACTTCGTCTCGCTGCACACCGAAGCCCAGGCCCACACCATGTGGAACATGTCCGACCGGGCCCTCCCGCGCTCCTACCGCACCATGGAGGGCTTCGGCGTCCACACCTTCCGCTTCGTCAACGGCGACGGCGCGACCAGCCTGGTGAAGTTCCACTGGAAGCCGAAGCAGGGCGTTCATTCACTGCTCTGGGAGGAGGCCCAGTTGATCAACGGGATGGACCCGGACTTCCACCGGCGGGACCTGGCCGACGCGATCGAGGCCGGCGCCTTCCCGCAGTGGGAACTGGGCGTGCAGGTCTTCCCGGACACGGAGGAGGAGTTTTTCGAGGGGATCGATCTGCTCGATCCCACGAAGTTCGTCCCCGAGGAACTGGCGCCCGTGCAACCGATCGGCATCATGACCCTGAACGCCAACCCGGTGAACTACTTCGCCGAAACCGAGCAGGTCGCCTTCCACCCCGGCCATCTCGTCCCGGGCATCGACGTGACCAACGATCCGCTGCTGCAGGTCCGGCTGTTCTCCTACATCGACACCCAGATCAGCCGGCTGGGCGGCCCCAACTTCGGCCAGCTCCCGATCAACCGGCCGCACGCGCCCGTCAACGACATGCTGCGCGACGGCATGCACCAGACCGCGGTACACGGGGGAGCGGCGCCGTACCACCCGAACTCACTCGACGGCGGCTGCCCGTTCCTGGCCGGAGCCGACCTCGGGGCGTTCGTCGACGTCCCGGAAGAACTCGCAGCCGCGGTCAAGGAGCGGAAGTCGCCCGCATCCTTCGATGACCACTACAGCCAGGCGCGGCTGTTCTTCCGCAGCCTGGCCCCGGTGGAACAGGACCATGTGATCCAGGCTTACACCTTCGAACTGGGGAAGTGCCGCGAGGAGACCGTCCGCCAGCGCCAGCTGCTGGCGCTGGCCAACATCGACCCCGCCCTGTGCGCGGCGGTGGCCTCCGGGCTCGGCATGCCCGCCCCGCAAGCCAGCGAATCCGTGGAAGACGCCGCCCCGAGTCCGGCGGTCTCCCAACTCGGAGGCTCGTGGCCGGTGGCCGGCCGGGTGGTGGGAATCGTCGCCGACGAGGACAGCGACCTGGACGCCGTCCGCGCTGCGCGGGCCGCCCTCGACGCCGCCGGGATCGTACCGCTCGTGATCGCTCCGGCCGGAGGCTTCCTCGGCGGACCCGACGGCGGCATCCCGGTCCAGCGGACCTACCTCACCGCCCGCTCGACCGAGTTCGACGCGGTCCTGGTGGCCGCGTCGGGGGCGCCGGCGGCGGATGCCGCGCAGGGACGGGACGCCAAAGCCGGTGAGCCGGGGGCGTCGCTTGATCCCCGTGTTGTGCTGCTGCTGTCGGAGATGTTCCGGCACGCCAAGGCAATCGGCGGCTGGGGCCCGGCGGTCACGTGCCTGGACGGTGCGAGCATCCCGCCGGACGCCGAGGGCATCGCCCTCGGGGACGGGCCCGACGACGTCGTGGCGCAGCTCACCGGACTGCTCGCTGCGCACCGGGCCTGGGAACGCTTCCCCGCGGCCGGGGCCTAGCTCCCGGCGGCCCTAGTCGTCCTTGTCGTCGTCCTTGCCCTTGCCCTTCCCCTTGCTACTGTCGGCCGGAGGCGCGGGCGCGACGGCGGGCGGAGCCGCCGCTGCGGCCGCTGCTTCGGCCTGGGCGGCGGCTGCGGCCTGCGCTGCCGCTTCCTGTTCGGCCGCAACCCGGGCGGCTTCGGCCTGACGGGCGTTGAGGTCCACGCGGACAGTGTCGACGGACTTCCGGATGCTCTGGTGCCGGACAAAGGACACCTCGCCACGGGCGGCCGCTGCGTCCAGCTTCAGCACGAGCTCGTCGAGGTGCTTCAGCGACGCGGCCGGATCATTGGCCGCGGCGGCCTCGGTCACGGCCAGGACCTGGGATTGCAGTTCCCGGGCGGCAGCGCGGTCCAGCTCCGGCGCCGCGGCACAGCCGGCCAGGGCGCCGGTGAGCAGCGCCGTGCCGAGGAGCCAACCCGCGAAGAGCGGACGGGTGCGGCGCGGACGGAATCGGGCCCGGGCACTCCGGGCCGGCCGGGTGGTCAGGTTCATGGTTCCACACTCTTCTGCAGCTCTTGGAGGTGCTGCCCCAGGTCCCCGGTCACGGCCGGGTAGGGGACGACGGCGGGTGGTTCAGGTGCTGCCAGGGCGACGGCAGCCGTGACGGCACCCGTCACGAGCGCCAGGAGCGCGAGGGACAACAGGACTTGGGTGCGGCGGCCGGCCAACCGGAAGCGCGAGGCGGTCCGGGACAGCCAGGAGCCGCGGTTGGCCCGCGGGGTGGTGACGGCGTCCGGGTCCAGCAGGTACGCGGCCCGGGCACCGGCACCGGTACTGGCACTGCCGCCGGTGCTGGCGCGACCGCCGTCGCCGGTGGCGGCATCTGTGGCGGCAGGAGGGTCGCTAACGGGCATGGCAAGCGTCCCGTGGTCGGAGCCGGGTCCGGCCGGGGACAGCAGCGGGGGACGGGCCGGCGGGGCCGGCAGCACGCGGGTGCGTTCTTCGGCGACGAGCCCGGGGAGTGACTCGGGCGAGACCAGGGCATGTCGCAGCGCCACTTCGAGGTCCGCGGCGGACGGACGTTCCAGGGGATCCAGCGCTGTCATGGCCCGGATCAGTTTGGTCCATTCGACGGGCACGGAATCCGGGACGGCCGGGGCCCGGTGCAGTCTCGCGACGGCGGATTCCACCGCACTGCCGGGGTATTCGAGCTCACCCTTGATGCATTCGAGCAGGACCAGTCCCAGGGAGTAAATGTCGCTTGCCGGACCAAGGTCGGCGCCGCGGGATTGTTCCGGACTCAAGTACGCGGCGGTCCCCACCATGGTGCCGGTGACGGTCAGCCGGGTCCCGTCCATCATGCGGGCAATCCCGAAGTCGGTGAGCTTCGGCCGCAGGGGCTCCCCGGGACGGACGGGAACGAGCAGAATGTTTGCAGGTTTGATGTCCCGGTGGACGATGCCGAGCGAATGAACGTAGGCCAGGGCGTCCGACACACCGGCTCCGATGACCGCGATGTCAGCCAGCGGCAACGGACTGTGCCGGATCCGGGCCCGGAGGTCCTGCCCGTCCACCAGCTCCATGGTCAGGAACGGCCGGGGTTCCTCGGGGATGCGGGTGTCCGTGCCGGCGTCGAAGAGGGTGACCAGGCTCGGATGGTTGAGGGTGGCCAGGAGTTGAATTTCGGCTTCCTGACGCCTGAGTTCGTCAGGATCGGCGGACTGCGGGGCAAAGAGCTTGAGAGCCACGTCGCGGCCGAGGTTCACGTCCCTGGCGCTGTAGACGGACGCCATGCCGCCCCGGCCGATCAGTTCCCCCAGCCGGTAGCGTCCGCTCAGGAGCTCTGCCGTGGTGCTATTAGGCGAAGTACTGTCCACGTTGTCCCCGTTCCTTCTCCCCGTGCGCCACGGCGGCGCTCCTGAAGAATGATACCGGGATGGGTATCGGCTCCTCGCACTGCGGCCGCGGACCGACGGCCGCAGTGCGGTGGATTCGCGCATCCTGCGAGGCCGTTGAGTCCCCCAGCGGACCCAACGACGGATTGCTTTTCCGGAGCCTGCGACGCCGTTGAGTCCCCCAGCGGACCCAACGACGGAATGCCTTGCCGGAGCCTGCGACGCCGTTGAGTCCCCCAGCGGACCCAACGACCTCACTCCGACCTCACGAGACCTTAGCGGAGGCGGGAGCGGCACCTAGGGCGGGCGTTCCTGGTAATGCGGGGCTGGTTTTCGGCGCGCCGGGAATCCGGCGGGGAGGGGCGGGACAGCGTGCAGCGCTGCGGGCGCTGAAGGTGCCTGTACGTTGGCGGGGGAAGCGAGAGGGCATAATGGTGCGCCGGAATACCGGCAGCGGACGGTGCCGTCCATTGGGGATCTCCTGAATGACTGTTGGCGGGCGCCCAAGGCAGCCCGATTGGCCGTGCTCTGTGGAGGGCAGAGACGGCTAACTAGTCAGGAGATGAACCGGGGTCAGCGGCGACGGCTGAGTGCACGTGCTGCAGCGGACCGCGGATGGGATCAGCGCCGGCTGTGGGAATGACGAGATACGGGCTGGGAAGCCAGGCGGCCCCACCGGCCGGGCCACCGGAGGAAGCGGTATTTCCGGAGCCGGAGCCGGGCGCCGCGGGCAGGGCGTCGGGAGCGGGCAGACCTGTCCCGTTGGGCCACGGTGTGGGACTGTCATTGCCGGCCGGTGCCGGCGGCACGGTGCCTTCCGGGGTGGCGCCCGCCGGGGCAGCGCTGCCTGTCTGCTGGCCGTCCGCTCTCGGCCGGACAGGGGTGTCCAGGGCCGGGAGGTACAGCGGGGTTCCGAAGACCTCGATGTCGGGTGCGGGCGCAGGTTCCTGCAGCGCAGTCAGACGATCCTCGGTGGCGTTACACCCTGCTGGGACGTCAGGTTCTTCGGTGGATACCGGGTCCGGGGCCAGCACGACCGGGGGAGCCGCGTCAGGGAGCGCCTGGTCAGGAACCGCCGGTTCAGTTGGTGGAACCGTGTCCGGGACCGTGGGCCGTTCCAGCGGCAGGTCCGTTGCCGTGGGTGACGGGCTGGGTGCCGTTGTCGTGGGCGACGGCGTGGGTGCCGTCGTCGTGGGTGACGGGCTGGGTGCCGTTGTCGTGGGCGACGGCGTGGGTGCCGTCGTCGTCGGTGACGGGCTGGGTGCCGTTGTCGTGGGCGACGGGCTCGGTGCCGTTGTGGTGGGCGACGGCGTGGGAGTGGTGGCCGGGTCAGTGGCGGGGATTGTTGGCTGGGGCTCGGAGACGGGATCGACCACGGGGGCGGTCGGATCCGGTGCGGGAGCCGGGTAGGTTTCGGCCGGGTCCGGGGCGGGCGAGGGAATGGGACCGGAATCAGTCCGCGTGGGGGTCGGTGTCGGCTCGGTGACAGGCTCGGGTTCCGGCGGGGTCGTCGGCAGGGCGGTGGCCTCCGCTGCGGGTGCCGTCGTCGTCGGCAGGGCGGTGGCCTCGGCTGCGGGTGCCGTCGTGGTCGGCAGGGCGGTGGCCTCCGCTGCGGGTGCTGGAGCGGGCTCGGTGGGCAGGGCGGACGCCGCCAGAACGGTGGGGTCCGGCGTCGGCTCCCCGGTGGGGGCCGGAACAGTCGCCCATGACGTTCCTCCGGGCGTGAGGCCGGCCGCCACGGTGGCTTCAACAGTCGCTGGGGCTGGGGACGCGGAAAGTGTCGGAGCGGGGACGACGGCGGTGAGGGTGATGGTTCCGGCGACGGTGACGTCGGCGCTGGGAGTGGGGGCGGGGGCATCGTGCGCGCTGGCAGCCGTTGCAGAGAGAGCAAGCCACGCGAGTCCGGCGGCACCGCCCAGGATTACCCGCCGGAGGGGACGGCGCGAGCGTAACGGGACTGTTGCTGGGTCCACTCGCACACCCCATTTCCCGGATAGGTCGACGATTCCCTATAGGGTAAGTCCGCGCGCGGGGGCGAGTCCAGAGCCCAAAGTAACACGGGGCGGGTTTACGCGGCGGAAACGCCCGTCACCGTGTGTCGTTCGGGTAGCTGACACCCAGTTGAGCGCGCACGCCGTCGAACAGGCGCATGGTGTTCAGGGAGTCCTCGAGCGGCATCACGGGGCTCTCGGTGAGTCCGTGCTGGATGCACCGGGTCACCTCGCGCAGTTCGTAGCAGTAGCCCCGGCCGACGACGTCGAAGGACTCGCTGCGGGTCTCGTCGAAGCCGACCCGGATCTGGAGCTCCTTGGGGTTGTTGATCGATCCGATGGCCTGCAGGAACCCCTGGCTGCCCGCCACGGTCGCCGTCCTGGGGCCGTGCGCCAGCAGGGATGAGGTCAGTTGCGCCTGGGCGCCGTGGTGGTAGCCGAGGGTCAGGGCGTTCTGGGCGTCCACGCCGTCGTCGTTAAGCCAGCCGGTTGCGCTGACGGTCTGCGGGAAGCCCAGGGTGCCCAGGGCCCAGAGCAGCGGGTACACCGTGATATCCAGCAGCGCGCCGCCGCCGTCCTTCGGGGCCCACAGGCGTGAGGTGGGCGAATACGGCGCCGGGAAGCCCAGGTCCGCTCCCACCCACTTGACCTCGCCGATCTCGCCGGAAGCGGCGATCTCGAAGGCCCGCTGCATGCTCGGCAGGAAGCGGCTCCACATGGCCTCCATCAGGAACAGGCCCTTGGACCGCGCCAGCGAGACCAGCTCGGAGGCCTCTCGCGCGTTGACGGTGAGCGCCTTCTCGCACAGCACGTGCTTGCCGGCGTTCAGGGCCGCCAGTGCGATTTCGTGGTGGTGGGCGTGCGGCGTGGCGACGTACACGACGTCGACGTCGTCATTGGCGAGCAGCCGTGCATAGCCGGTCTGCCCGTTGAGGTCACCGTAGGCCCGGGCGAAGCCGAAATCCGCGGCGAAGGCGTCCGCTGCCGCCTGGGTGCGCGAACTGACCGCGTACAGCTCGGCGTCGGGGAGGAGCTCCAGGTCGCGGGTTACGGACGCGGCGATGCCTCCCGTGGCGATGACGCCCCAGCGCAGCCTGGCGCCGGTGGCTGTGCGGGGATCGGAGTCCGGCTGGCTGAACAGCCAGGGTGTGTCGATGTGGGCGGTCATGGAGTCATCCTCTCACCCGGACGGGGGAGGCCTTGGTTGTGCACGCCGGAGCTGAGGTCCTTGGTTGTGGCCGCCGGAGCTGAGGGAGCGTCGGGGTGGGGTGGGCCGCGGAGGCCGGGGACGGGTGGGGGTCCCGCCTCCGGCATCCGCGGCGGCTGTGGGGGAATGCCGGGCGGGCCGTTACGCGGGAGCGCCTGCCGCTGCCCGGCTGCGCGCTGCCTCCTCGGTCAGCCGGCCCTGCTGGAGCCGGAACCGCCGGTCGGTCTTGTTGGCCAGCGACCGGTCATGGGTGACCACGAGGATGGTGGTGTTGTGGTCCCGGCTGAGTGAGCTGAGGAGCTCGATGATGTGTTCGCCGGTCTGCTCGTCCAGGTTGCCCGTGGGCTCGTCCGCGAGGATCAGCTTGGGGGAGTTGGCCAGCGCGCGGGCAATCGCCACCCGCTGCTGCTCGCCGCCGGAGAGCCGGTTGATGCGGCGCCCGTGCTTGTCCGGGTCGAGCTGCACCTGCTCCAGCAACTCCCGGGCACGTTCCAGCCGGGCAGCCTTCCGGATCCCGGCGAATTCCATCGGGAGCATGACGTTGTCCACCGCGGAGAGGTTGGGGATCAGGTTGAACTGCTGGAACACAAAGCCGATGTCCCGCCGGCGGTACTCGGTGAGCTTGCCGTCCGGCAGGCCGGCCAGGCTCACGCCGTTGACCAGCACATCCCCGCTCGTTGGTTTGTCGAGGGCGCCGAGCAAGGACAGCAGGGTGCTCTTGCCGCTGCCGCTCTTGCCCACGATCGAGGCCAGGGTGCCCTGCTCGAGCATGAAGCTGACATCGTTGACCGGCTTGATGGTGCGGTCGCCGGACTTGAACGTGCGGACCAGGTTCTTAACTTCGATCATGGCTACTCTCCTCGGAGGACTTCGATGGGACGGATGCGGGCCGTGAGCAGGGCCGGCACCAGCGCCCCGATGACGGCGACGCCAAACACGGCGGTAATGCCCGCGGCGATGACGCCGGGGGAGGCGCTCGCGGTGACGGAGGTCAGCAGCTGACTGGCCCCGCCGAGGGGATTCGCGCCGGGCATCCCGCCGGGAATACCCGGGCCCCCGCGCTGGCCGGCCATGGTGGTGACGGTGGCCGTGGCGGTGTTGGAACTGATCAGCGCGGAGGCGATGCCGCCGCTGGCGAAGGACGCGACGGCGGCACCCACCACACTGCCCAGGGCCACGAGGACCAGCGCCTCCAGCACAAACTGCAGGCCGATGGTCCGGTTGGGGGCGCCGATTGCCTTCAGCACCCCGATTTCCCGGCGGCGCTCGCGGACCAGCATGACCATGATCAGCAGGATGATCAGGCCGGCGGTGGCCAGGGCCGCCACGAAGGCGATGAAGGAGATGTTCTTGACGCTGCCGAGTGAACTGACCGCGGTTTCGAGGTTACGCTCGCCCTGGCTGACATCCGCCGCGTCGGTGCCGAGCGCGGCCTGCAGGGCCGTCTTGGCGGCGTCGACGTTCTCCAGGGAATTGACCGTGACGATCATCGTGGACAGCTCGCCGGGGAGTTCCGCGAGCGTCTGGGCCGTGGGGAGCGTGAGGTAGAGGGCGTTGTTGCCGAAGGCCGTGCCGGCGTCGAACAGGCCCGCCACGGTGAAGCTCTGGTCCTTGACGGTGAACGTCGAGCCGACGGTCAGATCGTTCTTCTCGGCCAGGGTGGTGCCCAGCAGGGCGCCGGTGGAGACCACGGTGTAGTCGCCCAGGCCCGTGCCCTGCGTCAGTTCCAGGGCCTTGCCGGTGGTGTCCACCTCGGCTCCGATGCCGGTGGCCGTGACGGGCACGGAGAACGCCGGCGCGGCGGTGGCGGTGCCGGTCGCTCCCGTTGTGCCCTCCGCGGCCTGGTTGCGGGTGCCGAGCGTCCCGGCGTCGACGGCGGCCGTCAGGCTCGTGGTCACGGTGGTGGCGGACTGGCTGCCTTGACCGCCCTGCCCGCCGGGGCCTCCTGCCCCGGCGTCGACGGCGGCCGCAGCGGCGTTTCGGAGGCGCAGCGCCTTGGTGCCGACGACGGTGCTCACGTCGGGCACGGCGGCCGCCGTCGCGGCCTGTTCGGCGGTCAGCGGCTCGCCGCCGCCTTCGAAGCCCTGGCCGCCGGCGGGATTGACGGTCAGCACAGTGCCCACCGAGGCGTTCAGCTCCGCGACCTTTCCCGCGACGGCCTGGTTGGCCACCAGCATGGCCAGCGCGAGGCCGATTGCAACTGCCAGCACGGCCACGACGGCCGCTGTTCTGACCTTGTTTCTGAAGGCGTTGCCTATACTCCGGGCAAGGACGCTCACGTGACTCCTAGGGATCTTGGGCCGGCCGGAAGGGCCGGCGGCTGATCCCACACTGGTACGGGCTGCTGTGCGGACCGCCATGCGGAGCTATGGATCCGCTGTGAAGGGTTGCGCGGGAGATCCGGGCAGCAAAAAGCCCCGGTCCGCCAGAAGGCGGAACCGGGGCTCTTGGAGGTGCTGTCCAGACAGGAACTACTGCTTGGTGATCGGTCCGAGCACCGGATCGTTGACGTATTCCGTGTAGACGTTCTCCTGAGTCACGATGACCGGCTCCAGCAGGTACGCCGGAACAACCTTGACCGTGTTGTTGTAGGACTTGTCATCGTTGATCTCAGGCGTCTTGCCGGCCTGGAGGTCCTTGACCATGGTGATGGCGTGCTCCACGAGCTTGCTGGTGTCCTTGTTGATGGTGGAGTACTGCTCCCCGGCCATGATGGACTTCACGGACTCGACTTCGGAGTCCTGGCCGGTGACAACCGGAATCGGCTTGCCGGCGGCCTTGACCGAGGTGATGATCGCGCGGGCCAGGGTGTCGTTCGGGGACAGCACACCGTCGAGCGGTGCAGTGCTGTAGGTCCCGGCGAGCAGGGTGTCCATGCGGCGCTGGGCGTTCTCTGCCTTCCAGCCCTGGGTGACAGCCTGCTCGAACGTCGTCTGGCCGGACAGCACCTTGAGGGTGCCGTCGTCCATCTTCGGCTTCAGGACGCTCATGGCGCCGTCGAAGAAGACCTTCGCGTTGGCGTCATCCGGGGAACCGGCGAAGAGCTCGATGTTGTACGGCCCCTCCGGCTTCTTGGCCTTCATGCCCTCCAGCAGCGCCTGGCCCTGGAGTTCACCGACCTTGAAGTTGTCGTAGGCCACGTAGTAGTCGACGTTGGCGGTGTTCAGGAGCAGACGGTCATACGCGATGACCGTGGCGCCGGATTCCTTGGCCTGCTGGAGCTGGGTGCCCAGCTGCGCACCGTCGATGGCGCCGACGATGATGACCTTGGCGCCCTTGGTGATCATGGCGCTGATCTGGTTCTGCTGTTCCGAAACGCCGCCATTGGCGAACTGCACATCCGGCTTGAAGCCGGCGGCGGTGAGGCCGTCGTTGAAGAGCGTCTCCGCCAGGACCCAGTTTTCACTGGTCTTCTGGGGGAGCGCGACGCCGATCAGGGAGTCTTTCGGGAATGCTTCCCCGCCGGTGGTGGACCCGCCGGTGGTCCCGGTGTCGGTGCGGCCGCAGGCTGTCAGCGCCAGTGCCGCAATAGCAGCGATCGCTGCTGCCTTTCCTGCTTTACCAATCAGTCGCATTGTTTGGTTCACTTTCTTTAGATGGTGTGCGGAGAATCGTGAAATGAGTGTTACGGGAACGGACCAGGGAGCGAATTAGATGCCCCTGGAGATGACCTCTTTGGTGGAGGTGGTCTCGTCAGCCTTCAGCTCGCTGCTGCGGCCGAAGTTCTTGAACATCAGGCCGATGATGGACTTCTTGCCCTGGGACTTGTTGTAGACGTCGAAGGCGACGGCGATCAGGAGCACGAGGCCCTTGATGATCTGGGTCAGGTCGGCGCCGACGCCGAGCAGCTGCAGGCCGTTGTTCAGCACGGCCATCACCAGGCCACCGACGATCGAGCCGATCACGGTGCCGACGCCGCCGGTCACCGCGGCGCCGCCGATGAACACGGCCGCGATGGCGTCCAGTTCCCAGCCGACGCCGTCGAACGGGCCCGAGGCGGTGGAACGGCCCACGAAGATCATGCCGGCGAGGCCGGCCAGGACGGACATGTTCATCATCACCAGGAAGTTGACCTTCTTGGACTGCACGCCGGAGAGCTCGGCTGCGTGCCGGTTGCCGCCGACCGCGTAGATGTGGCGGCCGATGACGGTCTTGGAGGAGATGAACCCGTAGATGATCACCAGCGCTGCCAGGATCAGGCCCGGGATCGGGAAGGACGTGCCCGGCCGGCCGGTGGCGAAGAGGTACGTCGCGTAAAGGATGGCGCCGCAGATCAGGATCAGCTTGACGATGCTGACCCAGGCTTCGGGCACCTCGGCGCCGAGGGCCTTGGCGTTGCGGCGGGAGCGGATCTCACTGAAGACCACGAACGCGACGCCGAGCAGGCCCAGCAGCAGGGTGAGGTTGTTGTAGCCGATGTTCGGCCCGATCTCGGGCAGGTAGCCCGAACCGATCTTCTGGAAGTCGGCCGGCACCGGGATGGTGTTGGACTTGCCGACGTACTGGTTGGCGCCGCGGAAAATCAGCATGCCGGAAAGCGTGACGATGAACGCCGGGATGCCCACATAGGCCGTCCAGAACCCCTGCCAGGCGCCGATCAGCACTCCCAGCCCCAGCCCCATCAGGATGCCCAGGTACCAGGGGATGCCCCAGTCCCGGATAAAGAGGGCCACGCAAACGCCCACGAACGCCGCAACCGAGCCAACGGAGAGGTCGATGTGGCCGGCAATGATCACCAGGACCATGCCGATGGCAAGGATCAGGATGTAGGAGTTGCCGTTGAAGAGGTTGATGACGTTGCCCGGGGTGAGCGTCCGGCCATCGGTTGCAATCTGGAAGAAGATGATCAGGGCCACCAGGGCGAAGATCATGCCGAATTGGCGGGTGTTGCCGCCAAAGAGCTTCTTGAGCGCGTTCATTGTTTCAGTCCTTGTTTCCGGAGGGTACGGAGCAGTTGGCCACAGCGGGTCAGGCGGTTTTACGGGCCGAAGTCATGAGTTTCATCAGCGTTTCCTGGCTGGCTTCGTCCTTGTTGAGCACGCCGGTAATGGCGCCTTCGAAAATGGTGTAGATGCGGTCCGAGAGGCCCAGCAGTTCGGGCAGCTCCGAGGAAATCACGATGATGCCCTTCCCCTGGTTCGCCAGCTGCTGGATGATGCCGTAGATCTCGTACTTGGCGCCGACGTCGATTCCTCGGGTGGGCTCGTCCAGGATCAGCAACTCAGGGTCGGTGAACATCCACTTCGCCAGCACCACCTTCTGCTGGTTGCCGCCGGAAAGCTTGGCCACGCCCTCCTCCACCGACGGCGCCTTGGTCCGCAGGGACTTGCGGTACTGCTCGGCGACGGTGAACACCTTGTTGGCGTCGATCACGTTGTGTTTGCTGACCTTTTTGAGGTTGGCCGAGACAGTGGTGGCCTTGATGTCATCCAGCAGGTTCAGCCCCAGGGACTTGCGGTCCTCGGTGACGTAGCCCAGTCCCGCGTCGATCGCCTGCTTGACGCTCTTGAGTTCGACGTCCTTGCCGTCCATGTGGATCTGCCCGGAGAGGAACCGGCCGTAGGACCGTCCGAACACGGAGCGGGCGAGCTCGGTGCGCCCGGCGCCCATCAGCCCCGCGAAGCCGACGATCTCGCCCCGGCGGACAAAGAAGTTGGAGTTCTTGCAGACCATGCGGTCCTGGACCTGCGGGTGGCCCACATTCCAGTTCTTGACCTCGAAGAAGACCTCGCCGATCTTCGGCTCGTGGTCCGGGAAGCGGGATTCCAGGGTCCGGCCCACCATGCCCTTGATGATGCGGTCCTCATCGACTCCGTCGGCCTTGACGTCGAGCGTCTCGATCGACTTGCCGTCACGGATGATGGTGATCGAGTCCGCGATCTGCTCGATCTCGTTCAGCTTGTGGGAAATGATGATGGACGTGATGCCGCGGCCCTTCAGGCCAAGCATCAGGTCCAGCAGGTGCTGGGAATCGGATTCGTTCAGGGCGGCCGTGGGCTCGTCGAGGATGAGCAGCTTCACCGATTTGTTCAGGGCCTTGGCGATTTCGACGAGCTGCTGCTTGCCGACGCCGATTTCCTTGATCGGGGTCTCCGGGTCCTCCCGGAGTCCGACGCGGGCCAGCAGTTCGGTGGAGCGGATCCGGGCCTCGGCCCAGTCGATCACACCGCGCTTGGTGGGTTCGTTGCCCAGAAAGATGTTCTCCATGATGGACAGTTCCGGGATCAGCGCGAGCTCCTGGTGGATGATCACAATGCCGGCGTGCTCGCTGGCCCGGATGTCCTTGAACTGCTGGACCTCGGCCTGGTAGACGATGTCGCCGTCGTAACTGCCGTAGGGGTAGACCCCCGAGAGCACCTTCATCAGGGTGGACTTGCCGGCGCCGTTCTCGCCGCAGATCGCGTGGATCTCACCGGCCTTTACCCGCAGGTTCACCTCGGACAATGCTTTAACGCCGGGGAACTCTTTGGTGATGGAGCGCATCTCGAGAATAATCGGATCGCTGTGCGTGTTGAGGGACGTCATCTGCCCTTACGCCTCCAATGCATGACTTCGTTGTCCGCCCCTGCAAACCGCAGGGTCGTCTGATGGAAAAGTAAACTGGATCACGGCCCTTGTCGTCAAGTCTTTAACGCAACAGCCCGATAACGAAAAGCTCAGCCGCGTCGGATTCCGGCGTGCTGGAAGACCAGAGCGGTCGCGCCCAGGGCCTCGGCACGGTCCCCCAGGGAGGACATCGTGAGCGTCGTCGTCTCGCCGATCACGGGCACGGCGTGCCGGACCAGGCCCCGCCGGATCGGGTCCAGCAGCAGCTCGCCGAGGCCCGCCAGCGGGCCGCCCACCACGATCACTTCGGGGTTGATCAGGTTGGCCACGTTGCCCAGCGCGCGGCCGACGGCGAGCCCGGCGTCGTCCACCACGCGCAGGGTCGCGGAGTCCCGGGCGAGGGCCTTCCGGACGATGTCCTCCGGGGTGAGCGGCGCGTCCTCCCCGCGGCCCAGGAGCTCGATCATGGTGGTGGTGGAGGCGATGGTTTCCAGGCAGCCGCGGTTCCCGCAGCGGCAGACCAGCCCGTGCTCGTGGATGGTCGCGTGGCCGATTTCGCCGGTGATCCCCACGTTGCCGTAGTAGGGCATCCCGTTCAGGATCAGTCCCGCGCCGATGCCGGATCCGATCTTGAGGAACAGCAGGTTGCTGATGCCGGTGTGCGGCCCCCAGGTCACCTCCGACAGGGCCCCGAGGTTGGCGTCGTTGTCAAGGAAAACCGGGAGATCCAGCGCCTCCTCAAGGCGTTGCAGGATGTTGATGCCCACCCATTCGGGCAGGATGGCGCCCTGCGCCACGGTCCCGGTGCGGCGGTCGATGGGTCCCGGGATGCCGACGCCGGCCCCCACGACCGCGCTGCGCTCCACGCCGCTGCTGGCCAGGAGCCGGTCCAGCAGTCCGACGGCAGCGGTGATGCCTTCCTCGGCGTGGTGGCCCAGGGGGAGCAGGACCGATTCCTCGGCGATCACGTGGTAGCTCAGGGAGGCGAGGACAACCCGCAGGTGCCGGCGGCCGAAGTCGATCCCGACGGCGACGGCCCCGTTGCTGTTGAGCCGGACGTTCAGGGCCCGCCGGCCGGAGCTCGTGATCGGTTCGGTGGAGGCCAGCCCGGCGTCCTGCATGATCTTGACGATGTTCGAGACCGTGGCCGTGGAGAGGCCGGTCTGCCGTGCCAGTTCCGCCTGCGTGGAGGGCCCGGCGAGAAGGCACTCAATGATCCGCTGTTGATTCAGATGCCGGAGCGCGGATTGCGATCCGGGGTTTTTGGTTCGGCTCCTCGTTGAGCGCGTTGGTGAGGGCATGCAATGAAGATTGCCCCATCCGCGTCTTGTAGTCAAGAAGTTAACGCATGATAGCTCCGGAAGTCGGCTGACGGGGCCGGGGCGGGGCGCCGCGCCGTGTCGGACGGGGCCCGCTGCCGGGGCCGGTGCGGGGCGCGGCGCCGTGTCCGACGGGCCCCTGCGGGGGCCGGTGGGGCGTTCCGTCCCGCTTTCCCGGCGGCCGGGCGGAAATGCACCGGGACGGCGATGCCGCCGGGTGGCTACGCTGGAGGAGCGAGAGTCCGCCGCCAAGGGCGGACCCTAAGGACGCTGAGGTGGTAATGGTGCTACTGGCCGTGATGCAGGCGAACGCCGCCGTGCTGGACGTTGATGCCAATTGCGCTGCGGTGGATGCCGCCGCCGGCAGGGCCGCCGCGGCGGGCGCCCGGCTGCTCCTCACCCCGGAGCTTTTCCCGGTGGGGTATGCGCCCCTCCGGCTGCGGGCGGAGCTTGACCCGGCGACGCTGCCCTCCATTCGGACGGCCCTGGCGGAAATTGCCCGCCGGAACGGCATTGCGCTGGTCTACAGCCTCCCCGCCGTCACCCCGGCGGGGGCATGGCTGATCACGGCCACCCTCGTCGATCAGAACGGCGAGGAGCTCCTCAGCTACGCCAAGGTCCACCTCTTCGGGCCGGAGGAGCGCCAGGCGTTTGTCCCCGCCGCGGCCAGTCCCGGCGTCGTGGACTTCCTTGGGGTCAGGACCTCACTGGTGATCTGCTACGACGTGGAGTTCCCGGAGGCCGTCCGTGCCGCCGCGGTGCGCGGCGCCGAACTGCTGCTGGTGCCGACCGCCCTCGCCGAGGGATTCGACGCCGTGCCGCAGGTGCTGATCAGGGCGCGGGCCCTGGAGAACCATCTGACGGTGGCCTACGCCAACCACTCGGGAACGGAGGACGGCTGCGACTTCCTGGGCGGCAGCGTCATCGCAGCCCCGGACGGCGGGCTCCTGGCCGAGGCCGGCACCGGGGCCGAGCTGCTGTTCGCCGAGCTGCCGGAGCCCGGCGCGGCCGGGCACGAGGTGGCGTACCTGGATGATCTCCGGCCGGAGCTCTACCGCTCCTGGGGCAGCTGACCGGTTCCGGACTCCGGGGCGTCCGGCGCGGCAGGAACGGCCGGCGCGGCCTGCGCCGCAGGGACGTCGGGCGCCGCCGGCATCCCGGGCAGCTCGTCCGTGTACTGCAGGGCGATCCAGAGTTCGGCCCGGGCCTGCGCCTGGTTGAGATCCAGCTCCAGCAGCTCCGCGAGCATGCCGATCTGCCGGCGGATGCTGTTGCGGTGCAGGCCGGTGGCTTTGGCCGTGGCATCCCAGCTGCCGTTCTCGCCGAGCCAGGCGCGGAGGATCCCGAGCAGGGTGTCCCGCCGCTCCGGTGCCAGCGCCAGCACGGGTGCCAGCAGCCGGGCGGCCAGCATGGCGCCGGCTTCCTTGCCGAGCAGCCCGGCCACAGACCACGTCACGTCATCCACCCGGACGCTGCGTCCGGTGGTCCCGACCCGGCCGCGGAGGGACCAGGCCCGCTGGTACGCCTCCGCCAGTCCGGAGAGCTCGGTGGCGCTGCCGACCACGAGGCGCCAGCCGAGCCGTTCCACACCGGCGAGCAGCGCGTCGTCGACCTTCAGCCGGGTGATGGCGGCAAAGCCGGAGTCGGTGAGCTCCACCAGCTTGGTGTCAAACATCCGCCGCCATTCCAGTAGCTCCCGCACGGGACTCTCGACGGGGCGGCCGGCGCGGCCCGGCGCGGCGGCTCCCGGGGCGTCGGGGGTCCCGGCCGCCTCCGGGCGGAGGCCCAGGACCACGCGCAGCTGCCCGGACCGGGTGGAGGAGACGCTCTGCGCCAGCAGGTCCTTGAGCCCGTTGAGGTGGCGGGTGCCACCGGAGACCAGACTGTCCGGATGCAGCAGCAGCGCGGTGGCCAGCTGGCTGGGGGCCAGAGAGCCGCTGGTGCGCTGGCGCACCAGCAGTTCCAGCAGCCCGACGGCGGTGGAGACAACACTGTTCTGGGCCGGGGTCAGCGGGGCGTCGGTGCCCAGGACCAGGGCGCCCAGATTGGCGTCCCGGGTGCTGCGCAGGGGATACCCGAACACCAGCGCCGAACCTGCCGTGGCGAACGAGTCCAGCTCCACGCGCGGGCCGCTGCCGGAGAGCAGCCTCGCCAGCAGCGGCTGCAGCGTTGCCGCATCCACGCCCGGCGTGGCGGGGGCTCCCGCTGCGCCGGCGGTTCCGCGGGCACGCACCCGCCCGTCGGCGCCCACCAGGACCGCCCAGACCGGAACCCGCTGCACGAGGGCGGCCAGGAGCTCGTGTTCCGGCCGTGCCGACAGCACCGCGCGCATCAGCTGCCGGTTCGTGTCCGCGAGCTGCCGGAACGTCGTGGCGTTGTCCGACTCCAGCAGCTGCGAGAATGCCAGGCCGACGGCGGCGAAGGGAACGGTCTTCGGGACGGCCACGAGGGTCAGGTTGTGCCGCCGGCAGGCCTGCACGACGGCGTCTGGCACCGCGTCGAAGTAGGGCTCCAGGCCGAAGCCCAGGGCGGAGACGCGCGCGCCGACCAGCCGCCGCACGTAGGCGTCCACGAGTTCCGCGGCGCCGCCCCCGCCCAGGAACGGGAGGCCGGCGGTGAGCAGGAATTCGCCGTCGAGCAGGTACGGGGTGGGGTCCTCCAGCTCGCTGGGCTCCACCCAGCGCAGCCGCTCGGCCCCGCTGCCGCCGTCGTGCAGGACCGTCAGCTCCGGCGGCAGCTGGCGCAGGAACTGCGCCAGGGTGACGAAACCCAGCCGCTCGGCGTCGTCAGCAGGGTTGCCGTGGACGTCCAGGGCTGAGTGCTTAGGTGCATTAAGTCTCATGACTGACGACTATAGGTCATTTTGCACAACCGTGAGAGCTGGCTCACAAGCCTAGGCTGGACCGGGGAAAAGACCACTACTGAAGAACGGACGTCAACGATGACTGTGCCAACTCTTATTGGAGAACGGCCACCGGCCACCACGGGCCGTCCCGGACTGACCGCGCAGCTGCTTCGCCGCAAGCCGATCGGACAGCTCGTCAGCGAAGCAGAAAACGGCCACGGCGGCACGCGGCTGGTCCGCAGCTTCGGTGTGCTGCAGCTGACGATGATCAGCGTCGGCGCCACCCTCGGCACCGGCATCCTGGTGATCCTGGGTGAATCCGTGCCGCTGGCGGGCCCGGCCATCTGGATCTCCTTTGCCATCGCCGGCGTCGCTGCGCTGCTCTCCGCCGTCTCGTACGCCGAAATGGCCGGAATGGTGCCCGCGGCAGGATCGAGCTACTCCTACACGTACGCGACCATGGGCGAAGGCATGGCCTGGATCTGCGGCTGGTGCCTGGTGCTCGAATACGCCGTCTCCGTGGCCGCCGTCGCCGTCGGGGCCGGCCAGTACGTCAACGAGGCCCTCCACGTCTTCGGCCTGGCCCTGCCGGATGCCCTCTCGCAGCCGCCCGGGGACGGCGGAGTGCTGAACGCGCCGGCGATCGTGATCGTGGTCCTGGCCATGGCGCTGCTGGTCCGCGGCGCCAGGGAAAGCGCCTGGATCAACACGGCCATTGTGGTGATCAAGGTCGGCATCCTGGTGTTCTTCTGCGCCGTGGCTTTCACCGCTTTCAATGCCGCACACTTCGAACCGCTGCTGCCGATGGGCGCCGCCGGCGTCTCCGCCGCCGCCTCCCGGGTGTTCTTCTCCTACATCGGGTTCGACGCCGCCTCCACGGCCGGCGAGGAAGCCCGCAACCCGAAGCGCGACCTGCCCCGGGCCATCCTGCTCTCCATGCTGATCGTCACCACCATCTACGTGCTCGTCGCGGTCGCCGCGATCGGCGCGCGGCCCTGGGGCTGGTTCGACGGCACCGAAGCCGCCCTCGTGAAGATCCTGGAGGAGACCACGGGGCAGCCCTGGATTGCGCTGGTGTTCGCCGTCGGGGCCGTGCTGGCCATCGCCAGCATCGTGCTGACGGTCCTCTACGGCCAGACCCGCATCCTGCTGTCGATGTCACGGGACGGCATGGTGCCCAAAATCTTCGGCCGCGTCTCGCCCCGCACCGGCACCCCGGTGGCCGGGACCCTGATCGTGGGCACCGCCGTCGCCCTCACCGCGGGTCTCGTCCCGCTCGGGGCCCTGGCGGACGCCACCAGCATCGGCACGCTGTTCGCGTTCGCCCTGGTCAACATCGCCGTCATCCACCTGCGGCGCCACCGGCCCGAACTCACCCGGAGCTTCCGCGTCCCGCTGTTTCCGCTGACCCCCATCCTCGGCGCCGCCATGTGCGGCTACCTCATGCTCAATCTCGGCGCCGACACGTGGGTGGTCTTCGGACTGTGGATGCTGGTGGGACTGGCCGTCTACTTCGGCTACGGCCGCCGGCACTCCCGGGTAGCGGCGCTCAGCCACGAGGAATACCGTGAACTATCCGGCGCAGCCCCCTCCGACACCCCGCCCACGCCCGAACCGATGAAAGCACACCACTCATGACAACCGCCACAGAACTCCCGGCCCCCCGGCCGGCAGCGCCCGGCGCCGGCGACCAGGCCCCCATCACCATGCTGAATCCCGACTTCCCGTTCAGCTACGACCACTACCTGGCCCATCCGGACGGCCTGGGCGCGATCCCGGCCGGGCTCCACGGAACCGAAGTGGCCGTCGTCGGCGCCGGTCTCTCCGGTCTGGTGGCGGCCTACGAGCTGATGAAACTGGGCCTGCGCCCGGTCCTCTACGAGGCGGACCAGATCGGCGGCCGGCTGCGGACCGCGAGCTTCCCCTCCGCCGCCGGCGTCGTGGCCGACCTCGGCGGGATGCGCTTCCCCGTCTCCGGCAAGGCGTTCTACCACTACGTCGAGCTGCTCGGGCTGGAGACCCAGGAGTTCCCCAACCCGCTGGCGGCGGCGACCTCCAGCACGGTGATCGAGCTCGCCGGGCAGAAGCACTACGCGCGCACCCCGGCGGACCTCCCGCCGTTCTTCCGGGAGGTCGCGGAGGCCTGGAAGGCTGCAGTGAACGACGGCGCCAAGTTCGCCGAGATGCAGGACGCCATCCGCGCGCGGGACACCGCCCGGATCAAGGAGCTGTGGAACGCGCTGCTGCCGCTGCTGGATGAACAGACCTTCTACGGGTTCATCGCCGGCAGCGACTCGTTCAAGCAGGCCGGGTTCGCCCACCGCGAGGCGTTCGGGCAGGTCGGCTTCGGCACCGGCGGCTGGGACACGGACTTCCCCAACTCCATCCTTGAGATCCTGCGCGTCGTTTACACCGACGCCGATGACGCGCACCGGCTCATCGCCGGCGGGGCGCAGCGGCTCCCGGAGGCACTCTGGCAGCACGCGCCGTCGGGCATGGTCCACTGGCCCGAGGGAACGTCGCTGGCCTCGCTGCACGCCGGTGCCCCGCGGGGCGCCGTGGACCGGATCGCCCGGGACGGCAGCGGCGACTTCCGCATCCGGGAGCGGTGGGGCCGCGAGGCGGCCTATCCGGCCGTGATCACCACCTGCCAGTCATGGCTGCTGTCGACGCGGATCCACACCGAGGAAACCCTGTTCCCGGCAGAACTGTGGACGGCGATCGAACGCTCCCACTACATGCAGTCCTCCAAAACCTTCGTGATGGTCGACCGGCCCTTCTGGAAGGACATCGACCCGGCGACGGGCCGGGAGGTCATGTCCATGACGCTGACCGACCGGCTGAACCGGGCCACCTACCTGCTGGATAACGGGCCCGAGCAGCCCGCGGTGATCCTGCTCTCCTACACCTGGAACGATGACGCGCTGAAATGGCTGTCCCTGGACGCGGACCAGCGGGTCGAGCTGATGCTGCACTCGCTCGAGCAGATCTACCCGGACGTGGACATCGCCAGCCACATCGTCGGCCAGCCCATCACCGTCTCCTGGGAGGCGGACCCCAACTTCATGGGGGCCTTCAAGGCCAACCTGCCGGGACAGTACCGCTACCAGCAGCGCCTCTTCAGCCACTTCAAGCAGGACCGGCTCCCGGAGGGGCAGCGCGGGATCTTCCTGGCCGGGGACGACGTGTCCTTCACCGCCGGCTGGGCCGAGGGCGCCGTGACCACCGGACTGAACGCCGTCTGGGGCGTCGTCAACCACCTGGGCGGGTCAGCGGCGGCCGGGAACCCGGGACCCGGCGATCTGCTCGACGAACTGGGCCCGATCTCCCTGGACTGAGGCCCTCAGCCGTGCAGTTCGCGGTGCGCCCGGGCGAGCTCCTGGTAGTGCGCCGCGTTCTGCTTGACGCCCGCGAACTCCTCGTCGGTCAGTTCGCGGCGGACCTTGGCCGGCACGCCGGCGACCAGCGAACGGGGCGGAACCACGGTGCCTTCCAGCACGACGGCGCCGGCGGCCACAAGCGAGCCGGCGCCGATCACGGCGCCGTTGAGGATGGTGGCGCTCATGCCGATCAGGCAGTCGTCCTCGACCGTGCAGCCGTGCACGACGGCGCTGTGCCCGACGCTGACCCGGGCGCCGACCGTGCAGGGGAAGCCCGGGTCGGCGTGCAGCACCACGTTGTCCTGCAGGTTGCTGCCGGCGCCCACGCTGATCGCGGCGGTGTCGGCCCGGACGGAGACGCCGTAGAAGGCGCTTGAGTTCTCGGCGAGCGTTGCCCTGCCGATCACCGAGGCGCTCGGTGCGATGAAGGAGGATTCGTGGACGGCCGGGGTGTCCCCGGCGAAAGCGTAAATGGGAGCCATGCCTCCAGCCTAGGACACACCCCCTCCCCGTTGCGCTATCACTTGTGGTGGTTCTCAGGGCTGAGAACCACCACAAGTGATAGGTCAACGGGGGTTGAACGGGCGTAGGATCGGGGCCATCAAAGGCCCTGTCCGGGAGGTGGTCCGTGATGACGGAAAGCGGGAAGTTCCGACGACTGATGCGGCGGCTGGAGGAGTGGGACCGCCTCGACCCGGCCGTCCGGGCGGCGGAGCCGCTCGCGGGCCGACTGGTGGCCAACCCCCGGCTGCGCAGCTTCTTCCGGGGTGACGCCACCGGCAGCATCCCGCATGCGGTCGCCACCGATGTGCCGTTCGGGGCCTGGTTCATGGCGATCTTCCTGGACCTCTTCCCCGACGAGGGGACCCGCCGGGCGGCCGCGCGGCTGGTGGCCCTCGGCGTCGTCGCGGCCGGCCCCACCGGAATCACCGGCTGGGCCGAATGGGCCCGGGCGGACCGTGCCACCCGACGTGTCGGCGTCGTCCATGCCGCGGCGAACGGCACGGCGACGCTGATTTTCCTGGCCTCATGGGCCGCACGTTCCCGCGGCCGGCACGACCTGGGCGTGCGGCTGGCCCGGCTGGGCGGCGTCCTGCTGATCGCCGGGGGTTTCCTGGGCGGGTACATGCGCAGCGTGCGCCGCCCCTGACCCCGTTGACCTATCACATATGGTCACTCTGAGCGCTGGGAACGACCAAAAGTGATAGCTCAACGGGTGTTTTTAGGCGGGCGGGGCGGGGGAGCGGAGCACGGTGAAGCCTGGGCCCTGTTCGCTGACGTCCGGTTCGGGATGGCGGCCTTCGGGGAGGACGACGGCGATCGGCGCCCCGGGTGCGGCCACGCGCTCCAGTTCCCGGACGACGTCGTCCCATTCCTCCGGGGGCAGTCCCGCGAGGGCGTCCACCGCCCACACAGAGGGGAAGACCGAGTCGGGGAAGGGCAGCGAGCCGGCCGGAGCGACCGAGGCTTCCAGGCCCCGGGCCCGCGCCGAATGGATGTTCTCCTCGGACGGGTCGACGCCGGTGAAGTGGATGCCGGACTGGACAAAGCGCAGCCCGTCGGAGCCCTGGCCGCAGTCCAGGCCCAGCACACCCCGGCGGTCCTCAGCCTTGAGCAGGGCCACGAACTCGGTCAGCGGGTCTTCCGGGGAAAGTGCCATACCCCTATTCAATGACCGCCGTCAGCTAAAAACAACCGGTCTCAGTTGAAAACAACCGTCCGGTTCCCGTCCAGCAGGACCCGGTGCTCGGCATGCCACTGTACGGCCTGGGCCAGCGTGCGGCCCTCCACGTCGCGGCCCATCTGGACGAACTGCTCGGCCGTGCGCCGGTGGTCCACCCGGATGACTTCCTGTTCGATGATCGGCCCCTCGTCCAGGGCAGCCGTCACGTAGTGCGCGGTGGCGCCGATGAGCTTCACGCCCCGGGCGTGCGCCTGGTGGTAGGGCTTGGCGCCCTTGAAGGACGGCAGGAAGGAGTGGTGGATGTTGATGGCCTTGCCGGTCAGCTGCTGGCACAGTTCGTCGGAGATGATCTGCATGTAGCGGGCGAGGACCGTGAGCTCGATGTCATGCTCGGCCATCAGCGCCCGCAGCTGATCCTCGGCCTGGACCTTGGTGTCCGGGGTGACCGGGATGTGGTGGAAGGGGATGCCATAGAACTCCGCCAGGCCGGCCAGGTCCCTGTGGTTGGAGACGATGGCCGGGATCTCGATGGGCAGGGTGCCGGAGCGCTGCAGGAACAGCAGGTCATTGAGGCAGTGCGCTGACGTGCTGGCCATCAGCAGGGTGCGGACCTTCCGTCCGGCCGGGTTGAGGCTCCACTGCATCCCGAAGGCCTGGGCCACGGGCTCCAGGGAGGCCTGAAGCTCCAGCTGGGAGGACGCCGTCGTGGCCTCGACGCGCATAAAGAACGTGCCCGTGCTCTGGCTGCCGTACTGCTGCGAGTCCGTAATATTGCAGCCCGCGACGAGCAGGGCGCCAGCCACGGCGTGCACGATTCCGGGGCTGTCCGGGCAGGAGAGGGTCAGGATATAGGAGGCAGTCAGCTGGTCGTCAGTCACGGAAGACAAGCCTACCCGCGGTCAACCCGCTGCTCGGTCCGGGCCGCCGGACTGCGGTAGTCTGGAACGGTCGCAACTGGCGTTGGGTGGCTAACCACCAGGGAGCGGCACTCACGAAGACCACGGATCGTACGCCTGGGCCGAGGGTCATGTTTTTCCGGTTGGCAGCACACCGCTGCCGGCCCGCATCGGCGCCCCACTGCGGGTGCCGGCCCCTTGTCACGTCCCCGGTTCCCGGGACCGTAATCTAGGGGCGCCGCCGCGGGCCAGCCGGTAACCTGACCTTAAGCAGTGCCCGTTGCCTAGCCAGGAGTTCCCCCGTGACCACCTCTCTTAGCCTTTCCTCAGCCGCCGTGAGCAACCAGCCACTGGCCGACCTTGACCCCGAAATCGCCGCGGTCCTTGCCCAGGAGCTGGGCCGCCAGCGCGGCACCCTGGAAATGATCGCCTCCGAAAACTTCGCCCCGCGCGCCGTGATGGAAGCCCAGGGCTCGGTCCTGACCAACAAGTACGCCGAGGGTTACCCCGGCCGCCGCTACTACGGCGGCTGCGAGTACGTTGACATCGCCGAGCAGCTGGCGATCGACCGGGTCAAGGAGCTCTTCGGCGCCGAATACGCCAACGTCCAGCCGCACTCCGGCGCCCAGGCCAACGCCGCGGCGCTCTCCGCGATGATCACCCCGGGTGACAAGATCCTGGGCCTGTCCCTGGCCCACGGCGGCCACCTGACCCACGGCATGAAGCTCAACTTCTCCGGCAAGCTCTACGACGTCGCCGCGTACCAGGTCGAGCAGGACAACTTCCGCATCGACATGGACAAGCTCCGCGCGCAGGCCATCGCCGAGAAGCCGAAGGTGATCATCGCCGGTTGGTCCGCCTACCCGCGCCACCTCGACTTCGAGGCCTTCCGCTCGATCGCCGACGAGGTCGGCGCCCTGCTCTGGACCGACATGGCGCACTTCGCCGGCCTCGTCGCCGCCGGCCTGCACCCGAGCCCGGTGCCGTACTCCGACGTCGTCACCTCAACCGTGCACAAGACCCTCGCCGGTCCCCGCTCCGGCGTGATCCTGGCCAAGAAAGAGTGGGCCAAGAAGATCAACTCCAACGTCTTCCCGGGCCAGCAGGGCGGCCCGCTGATGCACGTGATCGCCGCCAAGGCCGTCGCGTTCAAGATCGCCGGCACGGAGGAATTCAAGGAGCGCCAGGAGCGCGTCCTCGAGGGCGCCCGGATCATCGCCGACCGCCTGAACCAGTCCGACCTGTCCGACGCCGGCGTGTCCGTCCTGACCGGCGGCACCGACGTGCACCTGGTCCTGGTGGACCTGCGCGACTCACAGCTCGACGGCCAGCAGGCCGAAGACCTCCTGCACTCGGTCGGCATCACGGTCAACCGCAACGCCGTGCCGTTCGACCCGCGCCCGCCGATGGTCACCTCCGGACTGCGCATCGGCACCCCGGCCCTGGCCACCCGCGGCTTCGGTGCCGAGGAGTTCACCGAGGTCGCCGAGATCATCGCGACCGCCCTGAAGGCCGGTGCCGCCACCAACATCGAGGCGCTCCAGTCCCGCGTGGACAAGCTCGCCGCCGACTTCCCGCTGTACCCGCAGCACGAGCAGTGGTAGGCCATGACTTCTGCTGAGACTGCACACACGGCTGAAACCGCCCGGATCCTCGACGGCAAGGCCACCGCCGCCACGATCAAGGCCGAGCTGACCGAACGCGTGGCCGCGCTCAAGACCCGCGGGATCGTCCCGGGCCTGGGCACCATCCTGGTCGGCTCCGACCCGGGCAGCACCTGGTACGTCGGGGGCAAGCACAAGGACTGCGCCGAGGTGGGCATCACCTCCATCCGCCGCGACCTGCCGGAGGAGACCAGCCAGGAGGAACTGCTGGCCGTGGTCCGGGAGCTCAACGAGAACCCGGAATGCACCGGCTACATCGTCCAGCTCCCGCTGCCCAAGCACATCGACCAGGACGTCATCCTGGAGGCCATGGACCCCGACAAGGACGCCGACGGCCTGCACCCGATGAACCTGGGCCGGCTCGTGGCGAACGTCAGCGGCCCGATGAAGTCCCCGCTGCCTTGCACCCCCAAGGGCTGCGTGGAGCTGCTCACCCGGCACGGCATCAGCCTCAGCGGCAAGCGCGTGCTGGTGGTGGGCCGCGGGGTCACCATCGGCCGCCCGGTGGGGCTGCTGCTCACCCGCAAGGACGTCAACGCCACGGTCATCCTGGCGCACACCGGCACGGTCGACCTGCCCGCCGAGCTCCGGCAGGCCGACGTCGTGATTGCCGCGGCCGGCCAGCCGCACATGATCAAGGCCGGCGACCTCAAGCCCGGCGCCATCGTGCTCGACGTCGGCGTCAGCCGCGTCGACGACGGCTCGGGCAAGGCGGTGGTCACCGGAGACGTGGACCCCGCCGCTGCCGACGTCGCCGCCTGGCTGTCCCCGAACCCCGGGGGAGTGGGCCCCATGACCCGCGCCATGCTGCTGGCCAACGTGGTGGAAACCGCGGAACGCCACCTGGCCGAGGCGGACCACTCCGGCGCCGCCTGATCCGCCTGAGCCGCCTGTCCCGGGGCGCCCCCTCCCACCCGGAGGTGGCGCCCCGGGCCGTTTAACGCCCCGGACATCACGGAATGGCCAACGTCTGGATTTTTTGCGAAAAGACTCTTTCATAGTTCGGCGGGATCCACTACCGTGATTCGGGTGCCTGAACTAGTCTCCAAAGAAGAATCCCCAGCCAAGGAAGCCTCCCAAAAGGACGCCTCAGTGAGCAGCCCCGCCGAATCCGGCCCGCCGCAGTATGTGATCACCGCCGAAAACCTGACGAAGCGCTACGGCGACGTCGTCGCCGTCGACGGCATCTCCTTCTCCGTGCCCGCCGGTGAGGCCTTTGGCCTGCTGGGCCCCAACGGCGCCGGCAAGTCCACCACCATGAAGATGATCGGCGGCGTGTCCCAGCGGACCTCCGGGAGCCTGAGCATCATGGGCCTGGACCCGGACCAGAACGGGCCGGAAGTCCGCGCGCACCTGGGCGTCGTCCCGCAGCAGGACAACCTGGACGAGGAACTCAAGGTCCGGGACAACCTCCTGGTCTACGGGCGCTACTTCGGGCTGCCCATGAGCTACCTCCGGCCCAAGGCCGACGAGCTGCTGGAGTTCGCGCAGCTCACGGACAAGGCCAAATCCAAGGTCGACGCGCTCTCCGGCGGCATGAAGCGCCGCCTCACGATCGCCCGCTCCCTCATCAACGAACCCCGGATCCTGCTCCTGGACGAGCCCACCACCGGGCTGGACCCGCAGGCCCGGCATATCCTCTGGGACCGGCTGTTCCGGCTCAAGGAACAGGGCGTCACGCTGATCCTCACCACCCACTACATGGACGAGGCCGAGCAGCTCTGCGACCGCCTGATCGTGGTGGACAAGGGCAGGATCATGGCCGAGGGCTCGCCCGCCAGCCTGATCCGCGAGTACTCCACCCGCGAGGTCCTCGAGCTGCGCTTCGGCTCGGAACGCAACGCCACCGTCGGCACCGAACTCGAAGGCATCGGCGAACGGCTGGAAACCCTGCCGGACCGCGTCCTGATCTACGCCCACGACGGCGAGGCCGCCCTCGAGGAGGTCTCCGCCCGCGGACTGCACCCGGTGACATCGCTGGTGCGCCGGTCCTCGCTCGAGGACGTCTTCCTGCGCCTGACCGGACGGAGCCTCGTTGACTAGGAAAGCCGGGCTGCCCGAACAGCCGGCCGCGACCGGACCGGCGGCCGGCGCGGCCCCGGGCGGCACCGCCCCTGCCGCCCTGCGCGCCCACTCGCCGGAGGTCTCGGCCGCCCGGGCCCGGCGCTGGGGGTCCCTCTACTTCGCCGAACACGTCCTGCGGGTGATGAAGAGCTACGGCTGGACCATCGTGATGTACGGCGTCGGGCAGCCCGTCGCGTACCTCTTCGCCATGGGCGTGGGACTGGCGACGCTGGTCGACACCAACAGCGAGGCCGGCTTCGGCGGCGTCAGCTACCTGACCTTCATCGCGCCGGCGCTGCTGATCTCGGCCGCCGTCATGACGGCGGCAAACGAGTTCACCTTCCCGGTGATGGACGGTTTCAAGTGGCGCCGGATCTACTTCGGACCGCACGCCTCGCCGCTGACGCCGGAGCAGATCGCGCTCGGCCAGATCATCGCCGTGACCGTGCGCTTCCTAGTGCAGTCCGCCATCTACTTCGCGGTGGTGGCGCTGTTCGGGGCGGCGCCCAGCGGCTGGGGCTGGGTCTCGATCCTGGTCGCCACCCTCTCCGGGCTGTCCTTCGGGCTGCCGCTGATGGCCTACGCCGCCTCGATCAAGGAGGACAAGGGCCAGTTCGCCATGGTGATGCGCTTCATTGTGATGCCGCTGTTCCTGTTTTCCGGCACCTTCTTCCCGCTGGACACCCTGCCTCTCGCCGTGCGCTGGATCGGGTGGATCTCACCGATCTGGCACGGCACCGAGCTGGGCCGGGTCTTCAGCTACGGCTATGAGGAGCCCCCGCTGCTGACCATCCTGCACCTCGTCTTCCTGCTGGCGCTCACCGTGGCGGGCTGGGTCCTGACCAAGCGCCAGTTCATCAAAAGGATGGGCGGATGAGCGCCCTCACCACCAGCCACAGCGCGACCGAGGCCGCCCGGAACCGGAAGTTCGGGCCGCTGTATTCCCGCAACGTCCGCGCCGTCGTCGCCCGCGGGTTGATGGCCACCAAAAGCAGCAACTGGATGGTCATGCTCTCCGGCTTCTTCGAGCCCGTGCTGTACCTGATCTCGATGGGGGTCGGGCTCGGCGCGATCGTCGGCACCGTGCAGGGCCCCGGCGGCGGGGAGATCTCCTACGCCGCCTACATCGCCCCGGCGCTGCTGGCCGTGTCCGCGATGAACGGCGCGGTCTACGACTCGACCTGGAACGTGTTCTTCAAGATGAACTTCGCCAAGCTGTACCAGGGCATGCTCTACACGTCCCTGGGCCCGCTCGACGTCGCGATGGGGGAGATCTTCCTGGCCCTGCTGCGGGGCCTGATGTACGCCACGGGGTTCACCGCGGTGATGGGTCTGATGGGGCTGATCACGACGCCGTGGGCGATCCTGATGATCCCGGCCGCGGTGCTGATCGCGTTCGGCTTCGCGAGTTTCGGCATGGGCATCACCAGCTTCATGAAGACGTTCCAGCAGATGGACTGGATCAACTTCTTTATGCTGCCGATGTTCCTGTTCAGCGCCACCTTCTACCCGCTCAGCGTCTACCCGCAGTACATTCAGTGGCTCATCCAGGCCATGCCGCTGTGGCACGGCGTGGAATTGCTCCGCCAGATCAGCGTGGGCATCTTCACCCCGGCGACGGCGGTGCACGTCGGCTATTACCTCGTGATGATCGCCTTCGGCGTGCTGCTCACCACCGGCCGGCTGCGCCGGCTGTTCCTCAAATAAGGCCCGGGTCCGACGCCGGTTCGGGCGCCCCGCGTTCGCCCCGGGTGGAAGCGGCCCGGGCCGATGCGAGGGTTTGCGATAATAGGCTCATGCAATCTCTGGGCAACCCCGCGTCTTCCAAGCCGTCCGCGAACACCACCGCCGCAGGCAAGTTCTCCATGTTCCGCATCAGCGGACCCGGGATGATGGTGTTTATCATCGCCTTCGTCGTCGCGGTCATCTTCGCCGCGAACCAGAACGACGTCGTCGGCTGGATCGTGGCGATCATCGCCGGCTTCTGGCTCGCCCTGGCCTCCTTCGTGGTCTTCAGCATCCAGAAGGCGGCCCGGAAGGCCGGCGCCAGGCTCACCGAAGCGCAGAACGCCTTCAACGCGGCCGCCGGCCGGGCGCCGTCGTCGGACAGTGTCGACCACGGCGGCACGCGCCTCGTGCAGGTCCGCCGCGAAGCCGATGAGGTCCGGGACATGAAACTCGACCACTCGTTCAAAATTGTCCAGGTGCAGGTCCGCGTCGTCGAGCAGGAACGGGCGAAGGGCGCAGCCTCGGACCAGGAAACGATCCGCCGGGCGCTCGAGACCATCGAGATCACCGCCACCAACGCGCGGGACATGATCAAGTCCTCCGGCGGCACCGACGAACCTGTCGCCGGAACCATTGTCGACTAGAGTGGATCGGGTGAGTTCGGCATTGAAGAAGGACAACCTTCGCATCGCATCAGTCAACGTCAATGGCCTTCGTGCCGCCTACCGGAACGGCATGGCGGAATGGCTGGAGCCCCGCGAAGTCGACATCCTCTGCCTGCAGGAGGTCCGCGCGCCTGACGCGATCGTCCGCGAGCTGCTCGGCGAGGGCTGGTACATCCTGCACGCGGAAGCGGAAGCCAAGGGCCGGGCCGGCGTCGCCATTGCCTCCCGGACCGAACCCCTGCAGACCCGGTCGGGCATCGGGGACGACTACTTCGCGACCGCCGGCCGCTGGGTCGAGGCCGACTACATCGTCCGCAACGCGGCCGGGGAGGCCTCGCAGCTGACCGTCGCCAGCGCCTATGTGCACTCCGGCGAGGCGGGCACCCCGAAGCAGGACGACAAGTTCCGCTTCCTCGACGTGATGGTCGACCGGCTTCCCGAGCTGGCCAAGCACAGCGACCACGCCCTCGTGGTGGGCGACCTCAATGTCGGCCACACGGAACTGGACATCAAGAACTGGAAGGGCAACGTCAAACGTGCCGGCTTCCTGCCGGAGGAGCGGGCCTACTTCGACCGTTTCTTTGGCGAGGATATCGGCTGGAAGGATGTGCACCGGGGCCTGGCGGGTAACGTCGACGGCCCCTACACCTGGTGGTCGCAGCGGGGACAGGCCTTCGACAACGACACCGGCTGGCGCATTGATTACCACATGGCCACGCCCGCTCTCGCTGCTGCGGCAGTGTCAGCCGTTGTTGACCGGGCGCCGTCCTGGGACACACGCTTCTCCGACCACGCCCCGCTGGTAGTGGACTACCGGCTCTAGTCTTAAGGCTCCCACGAATGACTTCTCCTTCCACTGTGACCCCGGTCAACGACGCTGACGCCGAAGCCGGCACAGCCGCCGACGTCGCCACAGCCGCCGCCGCTGGCTCCGCCTCTGCCGTCCCTCTGGGGGTCCGGCAGCGCATCCTCTCGGGCATGCAGCCCTCGGCGGATTCCCTGCACCTGGGCAACTACCTCGGCGCCCTGGTGAACTGGGTCCGGATGCAGGATGAGTTTGACGCCATCTTCTTCATCCCGGATCTGCACGCGATCACGGTTCCGCAGGATCCGGCCGAACTGGCCCACCGCACCCGGGTCACGGCCGCGCAGTACATTGCCGGCGGTGTGGACGTGGACAAGTGCACCCTCTTCGTCCAGTCCCAGGTGCCTGAGCACGCCCAGCTCGCCTGGGTGCTGAACTGCATCACCGGCTTCGGCGAGGCCTCCCGGATGACCCAGTTCAAGGACAAGGCCTCACGGCACGGCTCGGACCAGGCCAGCGTCGGCCTGTTCACCTACCCGGTCCTGCAGGCCGCGGACATCCTCCTCTACCAGCCGCACGGTGTGCCGGTGGGCGAGGACCAGCGGCAGCACGTGGAGCTCAGCCGCGACCTGGCCCAGCGCTTCAACTCCCGCTTCGGCGAGACCTTCAACGTTCCGGCGCCTTTTATCCAGAAGGAATCGGCGAAGATCTATGATCTGCAGCACCCCACCGCCAAGATGTCCAAATCGGCGGAATCACCGGCGGGGCTGATCAACCTCCTGGACGACCCCAAGGTCATCGCCAAGCGGATCAAATCCGCGGTAACGGACGCGGAGACGGAGATCCGCTTCGACCGCGAGGCCAAGCCCGGGGTTTCCAACCTCCTGACCATCTACTCGGCGATCACCGGGCAGAGCGTGGAGTCCCTCGTCGCCGCCTACCAGGGCAAGATGTACGGCCACCTCAAGGTCGATCTCGCCGAGGTCGTGGCGGAGCGGCTGACCCCCATCCGGGACCGTGCCAACGAGCTCCTCGCCGATCCCGCGGAGCTTGACCGGCTGCTGGCGCTTGGCGCCGACAAGGCCCGCGAGATCGCCTCGGTCACCCTGCGCGACGTCTACGCCAAGGTGGGGTTCCTGCCCTACGCCGGAACCCAGGGAGTCCGCTAGCGCAATGTCCTCCGTCAGCAAAGTCACCGCCAACGCGCCGGCCCGCAGCACGGCGCGAGCCGGCAGCAGCAGCACGGCTCAAGAGAACCAGGATGCCGGGGGCGACGGGCAGCGCAGCGAAGGCATCAGCATCGGCGTGATCCTGGGGTTCCCGACGGAGATCGCCGAGGAGCTCCAGCGCTGGCGGGCGTCCTTCGGTGACCCCATGGCGGGCGTCATCCCCGCCCACATCACGCTGGTGACCACCACCATGACCCAGGACTGGGAGGCCACGCGCAACCATGTGCGTGACGTTGCCAGCAAGCAGGAGCCCTTCAACGTGACTATCGCCGGGACCGGATCCTTCCGGCCGGTCTCTCCCGTGGTCTTCCTCAACGTTGAGGACGGCTTCGGGGACTGCGTCAGCCTGCACGAGCAGCTGCAGACGGGACCGCTGGAGCGGGACCTGCCGTTTGCGTACCACCCGCATGTTACCGTCGCCCACGACGTCGCCCCCGAGAGCCTCGATGAGGCCGAGACGGCGCTCAAGGATTACAGGGCCACGTTCCCGGTGGCTAGCATGGGACTCTACGAGCACGATGACAACGGCATCTGGCAGTTACGGGAAGAGCTTGACTTTGGGACCGAATCTGACAACGACCGAGGCGAGGACGGTGTCGCGGGCGCCCGCTGAGCCGCCCCTTCCCACCGATCTGGCCGGGCTGAAACTCGAGGTCATCCGGAAGCGGGTCGACTGGAGCAAGGTTCGACGCTCCGGCGGCGGGGGCATGGCGTCGCTGATGGCGATGGTGCCGTGGCTGCTGGCCCGGCTCAATACCGTCCGTCCGCTCCGCGCCTTCCAGCACTACAACCTCCAGCACGGCCCGCTGATGAGTGCCGGCATCGGGTTCAGGATGTTCTTCTCCGTCACGGGCCTCTTGGCTACCGGGTTCTCCCTGGCCGGTCTCTTCCTGAGCGGACAGCCCGCGCTGCTGGACCAGATCATCAGGAGCGTCAACATGACCGCGCCCGGCCTCCTGCAGGTCGACGGCAGCGAGGGACTGGTTGACCCCTATGAGCTGCTGAACCCCGCCAGCCTGGGCTGGGCAGCGGTGATCGCCGGCGTCATTACGGTCTTCACGGCCCTGGGCTGGATCAGCGGCATCCGGGACGGCGTGCGGGGCATGATGCAGCTGGGCCCGCGGGGGATGAACCCGGTCCTGCAGATCCTGCGCGACGCCGGCACCCTGGTCCTGCTCGGCGTTGCGCTCGTGACCAGCGCCGCGGTCTCGCTGGTGTTCGGCACGGCCGCGGACTGGGTCACCGCCCAGCTGAACCTCGATCCGCTGCTGGCCGGGCCCCTGACGACCTCGGTGACGATCCTCGTGCCGCTGCTGCTCGGCTGGGGCACCGCCCTGATCATGTTCCGGGTCGCCGCGGGGCTGAAGGTGGCCCGCCGGTCCCTGCTGGAAGGAACCGTCCTCGCCGCGGTGGGCACCACCGTGCTGCAGATCTTCAGCACCCAGCTGCTGGCCAGTGCCGGACGGAACCCCATCCTGGCGCCCTTCGCGATCATCATCGGCCTGCTGATCTGGTTCAACCTGGTCAGCCAGGTCTACGTCGTCTGCGCCGCGTGGGTGGCGGTCCGGGAGCAGGACCTCCGGCTGGCGCCGGCCGGCAAAAAGACCGGGTGGGGCGCCCGCCGCGTCCAGCCCGGCAAGACCCCCGTGGAGCCTGGGGAGAGCCCCCGTGCCACCGCGGCTACACGGTGGCGTCGAGGTACTGGTCGGCCCAGGCTGAAATAATCTTCGCGGCGCGGGCCGCCTGGCCCTTGGCCGTCAACAGGTGGTCGCTGCCCTCCAGCGACACGAAGCTGCGCGGATGCCGGGCCGTCTGGAAGATGGTGCTGGCATTCTCGATGCCGACCGTGTTGTCGGTGGGGGAGTGCAGCACCAGCAGCGGCTTCCCCAGCCGGCGGATGCAGTCGGTCAGGTCAGCGTTCTCCAGGTCCTCCACGAAGTGCCGGCGGATCTCCACCCGTTTGCCGCCCAGGTCCACCTCGGCGCTGCCCTCGCTGAGGATCCGGTCCAGGGCCGCGTCAAAGACGTGGGCCACATGCTTGGGCGAAAACGGCGCACCCACGGTGGCGACGGCGTCGAGCTCCGGGATCTCCTGCGCGGCCGCCAGGACGGCGGCTCCGCCAAAGGAGTGGCCCACGAGCAGCGAGACCGGCCGGCCGGAGTCGCGCATGAACTCTGCGGCCTTCACGGTGTCCGCGACCTTGTGGCTGAAGGAGCCCTCCGACCAGAGTCCGGCGGATTCGCCGAGGCCCAGGTTGTCGAAGCGGAGCATGCCCACCCCGTTGTCCGCCAGCGCCTTGCACATCCGCGACGCCGAGGGGCTGTCCTTGCCCAGCGTGAAGCCGTGCGAGAACACGCCCCAGCCCTTCACCGGCCCCTCGGGGACGTCGACGATGCCGGAGAGGAGTTCGCCGGTGGAACCCTGGAAGGAGACTTTTTCGGAGCGGGACACGGGGACCTTTCGTTCAGCGGTACGACGACGGCGCCCCCACCCGAGAGGTGAGAGGCGCCGTCGTCGTGATTCTCTTAGTTCTAGCTCTGTTGGTCTGGCTCTGTTGGTGCTGGCGAGCCAGCCGCTAGATCTTGCGGGACAGGATGGCCTGCTTGACCTCAGCGATTGCCTGCGTGACCTGGATGCCGCGGGGGCATGCCTCGGTGCAGTTGAAGGTGGTGCGGCAGCGCCACACACCTTCCTTGTCGTTGAGGATCTCCAGGCGCATGTCGCCGGCATCATCACGGGAATCGAAGATGAAGCGGTGCGCGTTGACGATAGCCGCCGGGCCGAAGTACTGCCCGTCGGTCCAGAACACCGGGCAGGACGAGGTGCACGCGGCGCACAGGATGCACTTGGTGGTGTCGTCGAAGCGTTCGCGGTCCTCGGCGGACTGCAGGCGTTCCTTGGTGGGCTCGTGGCCGCGGTTGATCAGGAACGGCATGACCTCGCGGAAGGACTGGAAGAACGGCTCCATGTCCACGATCAGGTCCTTCTCCACGGGGAGGCCCTTGATCGGCTCGACCGTGATGGGCTTGGACGTGTCCAGGTCCTTCAGCAGGGTCTTGCAGGCGAGGCGGTTGCGGCCGTTGATGCGCATGGCATCGGAACCGCAGACACCGTGCGCACAGGAACGGCGGAAGGAGACGCTGCCGTCGATTTCCCACTTGACCTTGTGCAGGGCATCGAGGACACGGTCCGTGCCGTACATGGTCACGTGGAAGTCATCCCAGGTGGACTCGTCGGAGACCTCCGGGTTGTACCGGCGCACGCGCAGGTGGACGTCGAAGGACGGGATGTCCCCGCCGCCACCGATGTGGGCGGGCAGTTCGATCTTGGAGGCTGGCTCAGCAAGTTCAGCGGTCATCTTAGTACTTCCTCACCATCGGCTCGTAGCGCGTAAAGACCACCGGTTTGGTGGCAAGCCGGATGCCCGCTATCGCCTCCGCGGAACCATCCGCGGGGGCCTGGTCATCCTTGTACGCCATGGAGTGCTTCATGAATTTGTCGTCGTCGCGCTCGGGGAAGTCCTCGCGGAAGTGGCCGCCGCGGGATTCCTCGCGGTGCAGGGCCGCCACGGTCATGACCTTGGCGAGCTCCAGCAGGAAGCCCAGCTCCACGGCCTCCAGGAGGTCCAGGTTGAAGCGCTTGCCCTTGTCCTGGACGCTGATGCGCTGGTACCGCTCCTCGAAGGACGCAATGTCCTTCAGGACCTGGTTCAGCGTCTCGGCGGTGCGGAACACCTGCATGTTGGCGTCCATGGTGTCCTGCAGTTCCTTGCGGATCGCAGCGACCTTCTCGGTGCCGTCGGAGGTGCGGACGTGGTCCAACAGGTCCAGCGTGTAGGCCTCTGGATCGACCGGGAGCTCGACGAACTCGGCGGTCTTGGCGTACTCCGCGGCGGCAATGCCGGCGCGCTTGCCGAAGACGTTGATGTCCAGCAGCGAGTTGGTGCCCAGCCGGTTGGAACCGTGCACGGAGACGCAGGCAACCTCACCGGCGGCGTAGAGGCCCGGGACGACCGTGTCGTTGTCCTGGAGGACCTCGGCGGTGATGTTGGTGGGGATGCCGCCCATGGCGTAGTGCGCCGTCGGGAAAACCGGTACCGGCTCCGTGTACGGCTCGACCCCGAGGTAGGTGCGGGCGAACTCGGTGATGTCCGGCAGTTTGGCGTCGATGTGCGCGGGCTCAAGGTGTGTCAGGTCCAGGAGGACGTAGTCCTTGTTCGGGCCGCAGCCGCGGCCCTCACGGACCTCGTTGGCCATGGAACGGGCCACGATGTCGCGGGGGGCGAGGTCCTTGATGGTCGGGGCGTAGCGCTCCATGAAGCGCTCACCCTCGGAGTTTCGCAGGATCGCGCCTTCGCCGCGGGCGGCCTCGGAGAGGAGGATGCCCAGGCCGGCGAGGCCTGTCGGGTGGAACTGGTAGAACTCCATGTCCTCCAGCGGGATGCCGCGCCGGAACGCGATGCCCATGCCGTCGCCGGTGAGGGTGTGGGCGTTGGACGTGGTCTTGAAGACCTTGCCCGCGCCGCCGGTGGCGAACACCACGGACTTGGCCTGGAAGACATGCAGCTCGCCGGAGGCAAGGTCGTAGGACACGACGCCGGCCACGCGCTTCTGCTTGTACGGCGTGCCGTCCTCGCGGACAGCGTCTTCCTCGACCGTGAGCAGGTCAAGGACGTAGTACTCGTTGTAGAACTCGACGTTGTGCTTGACGCAGTTTTGGTAGAGCGTCTGCAGGATCATGTGGCCGGTGCGGTCGGCGGCGTAGCAGGCACGGCGGACCGGGGCCTTGCCGTGGTCGCGGGTGTGGCCGCCGAAACGGCGCTGGTCAATCCGGCCCTCGGGCGTGCGGTTGAACGGCAGGCCCATCTTTTCCAGGTCCAGGACGGCGTCAATCGCTTCCTTCGCCATAACTTCGGCGGCGTCCTGGTCAACCAGGTAGTCGCCGCCCTTGATGGTGTCGAAGGTGTGCCACTCCCAGTTGTCTTCCTCGACGTTGGCCAGGGCCGCACACATGCCGCCCTGCGCCGCGCCGGTGTGGGAGCGGGTGGGGTACAGCTTGGTCAGTACTGCTGTTCGGGCGCGCTGACCTGATTCGATCGCCGCGCGCATCCCGGCGCCACCGGCACCGACGATGACGACGTCGTACTTATGGACCTGCATACCAGACGCTCTTTCTCTCAAAATTCGCTAACAACACCGGCCGGCGGAGCCAGGACGGTGAAACCTCGTGGAAATCCCTTGCCCGCACCGGGTAGGCAAGGGATCGGGTGCTGCCGGGGCTGCGCCGCTACGGCGCCGGGCAGAACCCGCCGGGCAGCTGGACACCGTTGACCACGGGGCACGGGTCAAAGGTGAAGATGACCAGGGTGCCCAGGATGATGATGGCGGTGGTGGCCGCGTACAGCACGACCTTCAGCCACAGACGCGTGGCGTCCTTTTCGGCGTAGTCGTTAATGATGGTGCGCACACCGTTGGTGCCGTGCAGCATGGCGAGCCACAGCATGGCCAGGTCCCAGATCTGCCAGAACGGATCGGCCCACTTGCCGGCCACAAAACCGAAGTCGATCGCGTGGATGCCTTCGCCCACCAGCAGGTTGACGGTCAGGTGCCCGAAGATCAGGACAACGAGTACAACGCCCGAGAGTCGCATGAAGAGCCATGCGAGCATTTCGAAGTTCCCCTTGGAGCTGCCGTTGCGGCGGTACTGCGGCGCAATCCGGTTGCTGCCGATCTTGGCAGCGGCCTTGGGGCTGCGCGGGCTCTCAATCTGAGTTGCACTCATGGCTAGTGACCTCCAAGGGCGAGGGAAAGGTGGCGGATGGAGAAGCCCACCATGACGACTGCCCAGAGAATGAGCACCGCCCACAGCATCTGGCGCTGGTACTTCGCGCCCTTCTTCCAGAAGTCGACGGCGATGATCCGCAGGCCGTTGAAGGCGTGGAACACGATCGCTGCGACAAGGCCCGTTTCACCCAGGGCCATCAGGGGGTTCTTGTAGGCACCGATCACGGCGGTGTAGGCCTCCGGGGACACGCGCACCAATGAGGTGTCCAGAACGTGGACCAACAAGAAGAAAAAGATCACTACACCGGTAATGCGATGTCCAACCCAGGACCACATGCCTTCACGGCCGCGGTACAAGGTGCCAGCTGGTTTTGTCGGCACTGAATAAACCTCCCTGCAACACAGCGGCGCTGGCATGGGATCCACGCGGGGGGAACGCCTGCTGCGAGAGCACTCGTAAGCTCAAGCCTAAATCTAGGCTTCGCTAACAGCTTATTCAATTCAGCCACCCGTTGGTGACGGCGCCCGGCGGGGTTTTCGTCCACTTTTGAGACGAACGCCACATTTCCTGCCCGGCCGGGGAGTGCCGCTGTTGGGTCGTGACCGCACCCCGGGACGACGCGTCACTGCCATGTCCGGCCTTGGTCGGGGACTCGCGCGGTACGTTCGGCTAAAGTAGCCGTGATGAATACAGACAAAGCGACAAGCCAGGACTCACTCAACGACTCGGCCCTGGGCCGGTTTATTGCCGTGATTCCGGCAGGCGGTGTGGGGACCCGCCTCTGGCCTCTGTCGCGGGCAGCAGCCCCCAAGTTCCTGCACGACCTCACGGGTTCGGGCAGTACCCTGCTGAGATCCACGTACGACCGGCTGGAACCGCTCGCCGGCAAGCACATGCTCGTGGTGACCGGCAAGGCCCACCGTGACGCGGTCTGCCGCCAGCTGCCGGAGATCGACGACGCCGACCTGGTGCTGGAGAGCGAGCCCAAGGACTCCGGCGCCGCCATCGGCCTGGCCGCGGCCATCCTGCACGAGCGCGACCCGGACACCATCATGGGTTCCTTCGCGGCGGACCAGGTGATCAGCCCGGACGAGCTGTTCCATGACGCCGTGAGGGAGGCCATCCACGCGGCGGCGGCCGGAAAGATCGTCACGATCGGCATCAAGCCCACCCACCCTTCCACCGGTTTCGGTTACATCCGGGCCGGGAAGAACCTTGGCGTCGCCGGCGCCTCCAGCGCCCAGGCCGTCGTCGAGTTCGTGGAGAAGCCCAGCGAAGAGGTCGCCCAGGAGTACGTCGACAGCGGCGAATATGTCTGGAACGCCGGAATGTTCGTGGCTCCCGTCTCGCTGATGCTCAAGCACCTCGAAGCCAACCAGCCCGAGCTTTTCGCCGGCGTGCAGGAAATCGCGAAGGCCTGGGACACCCCGCAGCGTGACGAGGTCCAGGCCCGCGTCTGGCCCACCCTGCCCAAGATCGCCATTGACTACGCGGTGGCCGAACCGGCCGCCGCCGCCGGCGACGTCGCCGTCGTTCCCGGGACGTTCCGGTGGGACGACGTCGGGGACTTCGCCTCGGTGGGCCGGCTCAACAGCGCCAAGGAAGTCAAGGACGTCACGGTGATCGGTGAGGGCGCCCGCGTCTTCACCGAGGACGCGAGCGGCGTGGTGGTCTCCGATACCAAACGCGTCATCGCGCTGATCGGGATCAAGGACGTCGTTGTGGTGGACACCCCGGACGCGCTGCTCGTGATGCACAAGGAACATTCGCAGCGCGTGAAGCAGGCCGTCGACGCCCTCAAAGCCAGCGGCGACACCGACGTTCTCTAGCGTGCCGCGCTCTCGTTTGCGCCGCTCTCCAGGGCCTTCCGCCCCTACCGGGGCGGAAGGAAAATGTTCGCCTATCCGTAACGCGCCGTACGCGATGCCGCTATTTTATGTGCGCTCGCTAGAGTTATTCCGTGCGTAACTACTCTACTGAAGCTGAGCCCACCACATTGGTGGGGCCGTGGCTCGAGCCCCTGCTGCCGGAGCTGATCGCGTTCCGCCGGGACCTGCATGCGCACCCGGAGCTGTCCTTCAAGGAGTTCCGCACCACGGACAAGCTGGCCAAGCGACTGGAGGACGCCGGGCTCAAGCCGCGGCGCCTCGAAGGCACCGGCCTGACGGTGGACATCGGCGACGGTCCGATCGCCACCGCCCTGCGCGGGGACATCGATGCCCTCCCGATCATCGAGGAGACGGGTCTGCCGTTCGCCTCGAAGCACCACGGCGTCACGCACGCCTGCGGCCACGATGTCCACACCGCCACCATGCTGGGCGCGGCCCTGGTCCTGCATCGGATGCACCAGGAGTCCCCGCTGCGCGGTACCGTCCGGATCATCTTCCAGCCTGCCGAGGAAACCATGCCCGGCGGCGCCCAGAGCTGCATCGAGCAGGGCGTCCTCGACGGTGTCCCGCGGATCTTCGCCCTGCACTGTGACCCCCGGATCGAGGTGGGCAAGATCGGCACCCGGATTGGCGCCATCACTTCCGCCTCGGACACGATCAAGATCGAACTGACCGGCCGCGGCGGCCACACCTCACGCCCGCACCTGACCGAGGAACTCGTCTTCGCCCTGGCGCAGATCGCGGTCAACGTCCCGGCCGTGCTGTCCCGCCGCGTTGATGTCCGCAGCGGCGTGTCCGTCGTCTGGGGCCACATCTCCGCCGGGTCCGCCCCCAACGCGATCCCGGCCAGCGGCTACATGGCGGGCACCATGCGCTGCCTGGACCGCGACGCCTGGCACAACGCCGGCGAGATCCTCGACGAGGTCATCCAGCAGATCGCCGCACCGTACGGCGTCGACGTCCACCTGGAGCACACCCGCGGCGTGCCTCCCGTGGTGAACTCCGAGCACGAGACGGCCCTGATCGAAGCCGCGGCCCGCGCCGAGATCGGTGAGGGCGCCGTGGTCCTGACTCCGCAGTCCATGGGCGGCGAGGATTTCGCCTGGTTCCTCGCGGACCTCCCCGGCGCCATGATGCGTCTGGGCACCAAGACCCCCGGCGGCGAGGAATACGACCTGCACCGCGGCGACTACATCCTGGACGAACGCGCCCTGGGCCTCGGCATCAAGGTCCTCACCGCCGCAGCACTGCGCACCCTCCGCGACCTCTAGCCGCCCCCCGGCCCGCTCCCGCCGACCCCGCCGCCGCCCTTTCCGCCGCCCGGCGCCCCTCCTGCGCGCCGAAGTGAGAGTTCGCGCCCGTCGCCGGGCGCGTCATGGGCGCGAAGTCTGACTTCGGCGTTTGAAACCGCTTGGCCGTCCCCGAGGTGAGAGTTCGCGCCCGTCGCCGGGCGCGTCATGGGCGCGAAGTCTGACGTCGGCGTTGGAAACCGCTTGGCCGCGGTGAACCGTGCATCTCCGGCGCTGGCAATGCCGCCGGGCCCCCGCCGCCTTGTCCTCCGCCGGCGCCCCCGCTACGCGCCGAGGTGAGAGTTCGCGCCCGTCGCTGGGCGCGTCATGGGCGCGAAGTCTGAGCTCGGTGGCATCGGCGTATCCATATAAGTTGTGCACAATTTAATTGTGTACTATCGTATTTCTATGACCGATGCGCCCCGCGACAACGCCCCCCGCCTGAACCGGCAGCTGTGCTTCGCCATGTACTCGGCCTCCCGGGCCGCCACGGCGGCGTACCGGCCGATGCTCGACGAGCTCGGCCTGACCTACCCGCAGTACCTCGTCATGCTGGTGCTCTGGGAGGACGAACCGCGCAGTGTCCGCGAACTGGGGGAGGAGCTGGGCCTCGACTCCGGCACACTCTCCCCGCTGCTGAAGCGGCTCGAGTCCCTGGGCCTCGTGGAGCGGCGCCGGTCCGCCGCGGACGAGCGCCGGGTTGAGGTCCACCTGACGGACGCCGGCACCGCGCTCAGCGCGCGGGCCACCGGCATCCCGCAACGTCTCGCCGACGCCGCCGGGCTCTCGCCTGCCGAACTCGACCAGCTCCGCGAGACCCTGACCCGGCTCACCGCCGCACTGCACGGCTCCCGCTGACTCCCTTACTTCCACTGACTTCCCTGCAACGCAACAGATTGGATCTCCCATGAAGACTCTCTACACAGCCGAGGCCCTGGCTTCGGGCGAAGGCCGCGACGGCACCGCCGTCACCAAGGACGGCAAGCTCAGCGTGGCCCTGGCCAGCCCGGTGGAACTCGGCGGTAGCGGCGAGGGCACCAACCCGGAACAGCTCTTCGCCGCCGGCTACGCGGCGTGCTTCCATTCCGCCCTGCGCCTCGTCGGACGCCAGCAGAAGGCCGACCTGACGGATTCCGCCGTCGCGGCCAGGATCCACCTGGGCGCCCTCGGCGACGGATCCGGCTACGGCATCGCCGCGGAACTCGAAATCGCCCTGCCGGCCGTGGACCGGGAAACGGCCGAGGCCCTCGTGGCCAAGGCGCACGAAGTCTGCCCCTATTCCAATGCCACCCGTGGCAACATCACTGTCGACATCACCATCATGGAGGTCGCCGCATGAGCACCCGCACCGACACCACCACCCTGCCCACCGCCACCCGGGAGATCCAGCTGGCATCCCGGCCGCACGGGCGCCCGCTGCCCGAAAACTTCCGCCTGGCCGGGACGGAGCTGCCCGTACTCCAGGACGGCCAGATCCTGGTCCGCAACCTCTTTATGTCCGTGGACCCCTACATGCGCGGCCGGATGAACGACGTCAAGTCCTACTCCGCGCCGTTTTCCCTGGACGCAGCGCTCGACGGCGGCGCCGTCGGCGAGGTCATCGCGTCCCGGTCCGCTGACCGCCAGGTGGGCGACGCCGTCGTCCACTCACTGGGCTGGCGTGAACATGCCGTGCTCGACGCCGGGGCCACCACCCCGGCCCGCACCGATCTGGCCCCCGCGCCGGCGTTCCTCGGCGCGCTGGGCATGACGGGCTTGACGGCCTACGCAGGACTGCTCAAGGTGGCCGGCTTCAAGGCCGGGGAAGTCGTCTTCGTCTCCGGCGCCGCGGGTGCCGTCGGCTCCCTGGTGGGGCAGATCGCCAAGGCCCTGGGCGCATCCCGCGTCATCGGCAGCGCTGGATCCCCGGAGAAGGTGGCCCGGCTGCTGGAGCTCGGCTTCGACGCGGCGTTCGACTACCACGACGGCCCCGTCGCCGGGCAGCTCGCCGCGGCCGCCGGGGACCGCGGCATCGATGTGTATTTCGACAACGTCGGCGGGGAACACCTTGAAGCGGCGCTGTCGGCCCTCACAGTCGGCGGCCGCGTGGCGATGTGCGGGGCGATCTCGCAGTACAACTCCACCGAGCCGACGCCGGCCCCGCGCAACCTCATGCAGGCCATCGGCAAGCAGCTGACCCTCAAGGGCTTCCTGGTCAGCGGCTACTGGCAGCACATGCCCGAGTTCGTCGAGACCATGTCCGGCTGGCTCGCGGACGGCACCGTGCGCTACGACGAGACCATCGTGGATGGACTGGAGAACGCGCCGCAGGCCTTTATGGACCTGCTGGACGGCGCCAACACCGGCAAGATGCTGGTCCGCCTCTAGGCCGGCCGCTCCACCCGACGGCTCCTCCCGCCGGCTCCTTCCGGCCGCTCCGCCGGCCGCCCGCAGAACGCCCCGCACCGGAACCGCCCGGTGCGGGGCTTTCTGCGCCTACCGCTTGGTAACAAGTTCTCAACAATCTGTGGAATCGCTGTGAACTGTGCTACTTGGACGTGTCACAGGACACTAAAGTGGCTTGCATCAGTGCGCCTCGGCGCAGTGCTGCGAAATCCATCAGTGAAAACAGCGTTTCAGCGGCAATCCCGCCAACAGACACTCATTGAGCTCCGTCGTAGCGCCTATCTCTTTCTTCCTGGAGGAAAATTGAAGAACTCTCTGCGTGCAACCTTCAAGCGCGGTTCAATGGCCGGAGTCGCCACCGCCGGTGCGGCTGCGCTTCTGCTGACCGGCTGCGGGGCCGCCCCGACGGCCAGCAGCACGGCCACCCCCACGGCCAGCGACTACACAGGCTGCATCGTGTCCGACTCGGGTGGATTCGACGACCAGTCGTTCAACCAGTCCTCCTACGAGGGACTGAAGAAGGCCGAGAAGGACCTTGGCATCAAGACGAACGAGGCCGAGTCCAAGACCAACAACGACTTCGAGCCCAACCTCCGCGCCATGGTCACCGCCGGCTGCGACCTGACCGTGACGGTCGGCTTCCTGCTCGGCGACGCCACCAAGGCGCAGGCCACGGCCAACCCGGACAGCCACTTCGCCATCATCGACTTCGGCTACGAGACCCCGATCAGCAACGTCAAGCCGATCATCTACGACACGGCCCAGGCCGCCTTCCTGGCCGGCTACCTCGCCGCGGGCACCACCAAGACCGGAACGGTCGCCACCTTCGGCGGCATCAAGATCCCCACGGTCACCATCTTCATGGACGGCTACGCCGACGGCGTCAAGTACTACAACGAGAAGAAGGGCACCGACGTCAAGGTCCTTGGCTGGGACAAGGCCAAGCAGGACGGCTCCTTCACCGGTGACTTCGAAAAGCAGGACAAGGGCAAGCAGTTCACCCAGAACTTCCTGGACCAGGGCGCGGACATCGTGATGCCCGTCGCCGGTCCGGTCGGCAAGGGTGCTGGCGCGGCCCTGAAGGAAGCCAAGGCGGCAGGCAAGGACGTCAAGCTCATCTGGGTTGACTCCGACGGCTTCCTCACGGCACCGGATTACAAGGACATCATGCTCTCCTCCGTCATGAAGCAGATGGGCGAGGCCGTCGAGACGGTCATCAAGCAGGACAAGGACGGCCAGTTCAGCAACGCGCCTTACGTTGGCACCCTCGCGAACGACGGCGTGCAGCTGGCTCCGTTCCACGACCTGGATGCCCAGGTTCCGGCCGAACTGAAGTCCGAGCTGGACCAAATCAAGAAGGACATCGCCGACGGCAAGCTGAAGGTTGAATCTGCGGCCAGCCCGAAGGCCTAACCTCCTCCGCTAAGCGCCACGGCCCGTCCGGTCACCACCGCACGGGCTGTGGCGCTTTTCGTTGCGGCCCGCTGCGCCTCACACCGCAGGCACTAAGCTGGTGCTGCAGCCCCCACCACGCGTCCGGACCAAGCCTTCCGGACTTCTCGAGATTGGTCAGAGTTTTGAAACTTGAACTCAAGGGCATTACAAAACGCTTCGGCTCCCTGGTAGCCAACGATCACATCGATGTGGTTGTTGAACCCGGGCAGATCCACTGTCTGCTCGGCGAGAACGGTGCCGGCAAGTCCACGCTGATGAACGTCCTCTACGGACTGTACGAGCCCACCGAGGGCGAAATCCTGATCGACGACAAGCCGGTCACCTTCCGCGGCCCCGGCGACGCGATGGCGGCCGGCATCGGCATGGTGCACCAGCACTTCATGCTGGTCCCGGTCTTTACCGTCGCGGAGAACGTCGCCCTGGGAGCGGAGACCACCAAGGCCGGCGGATTCCTGGACCTCGACGACACCCGCCGGAAGATCCGCGAGATCTCCGACCGGTACGGCTTCGACGTCGACCCCGACGCTCTCATCGAAGACCTCCCCGTGGGCGTGCAGCAGCGCGTTGAAATCATCAAGGCGCTGGTCCGCGACGCCAAGGTGCTCATCCTCGATGAGCCCACGGCCGTGCTGACCCCGCAGGACACCGACGAACTGCTGGACATCATGCGCCAGCTCAAGAGCCACGGCACCTCCATCGTCTTCATCTCCCACAAACTCCGCGAGGTAAAAGCCGTCTCGGACACCATCACCGTCATCCGGCGCGGCAAGGTCGTGGGCTCGGCCGATCCCGGCGCGTCCACCACGGAGCTGGCGTCCATGATGGTGGGCCGGGCCGTGAACCTGACCCTGGACAAGGCTCCTGCCAATCCGCAGGAGACCACCTTCCAGGTCAAGGACCTCACCGTGATCGCGCCCAGCGGCCAGCACGTGGTGGACGGCATCAGCTTCGACATCGCCCGCGGCGAGATCCTCGCCGTCGCCGGTGTCCAGGGCAACGGCCAGACCGAACTGACCGAGGCCATCCTGGGACTCCAGGACCGCGTCCACGGCTCCATCCTGCTCGACGGCGAAGAGCTCGTCGGCCGCAGCGTCAAGGACGTCCTCAACGCCGGAGTCGGATTCGTGCCGGAAGACCGCTCGCTCGACGGGCTGATCGGGACGTTCTCCATCGCCGAGAACCTGATCCTGGACCGCTACGACCAGGCGCCGTTCGCCAAGGGCATCAGCATGAGCCCGGCCAAGGTCCTGGAGAACGCCAAGACCCGGATCGAGGAATTCGACGTCCGCACCCCGTCCGGCTCGCTCGCGGCCGGCACCCTGTCCGGCGGCAACCAGCAGAAGGTCGTGATGGCCCGGGAGCTGTCCCGTCCGCTGCGGCTCTTCATCGCCTCCCAGCCCACCCGCGGCGTGGACGTGGGCTCCATCGAATTCCTGCACAAGCGGATCGTCGCGGAGCGGGACCACGGCACGCCCGTCATGATCGTCTCCACCGAACTGGACGAGGTGATCGAACTCGCCGACCGGATCGCGGTGCTCTACAAGGGCAGGCTAGTGGGGATCGTCCCGGCCGGCACCGGGCGCGACGTCCTGGGCCTGATGATGGCCGGGCTGTCCCCGCAGGACGCCCACGCCGACACCGCGGGCAAGCTGGCAGCCCAGCGCCCCGCGGACAACCCCGCCGCACCCCAGGCAACAAACCCCGCGCCCGCCACCGACCCCGTGCAGGAGCGCAGCCCCGGCGCCGTAGGAGACCACCATGAGTGAAAACAACGAGCCGCGACACGCGGCTGGTCCGGATCCGGACCGGATTCCGGCAACGCAGCCCCCCAAATCACTGGCCCCGGACCCGGACGCGAACCTTGAGACGCCCGCTGAGGACGACGCCGCCTATGTCACCTCGCTGGACACGGCGGGCGGCGCCCACCAGCCCTCGGCCGTTCCGGTCTCGGCCCAGAGCGGATCCCTTCCCGGTGCCCCGGAAGAGGAGTCGCTGCTGCGCAAGATCTTCACCGGCAACGGCATCGTGACCATCCTGGCGGTGCTGCTGGCACTGATCCTCGGCGGCCTGCTCATCGCCCTGACGGACGAAGTGGTCGGCACCACGTCGACCTACTTGTTCGCCCGGCCAACCGACTTCCTCGCCGCCGTCTGGTCCGCCGCCACCGGCTCGTATGTCGCCCTCTTCCAAGGCGCAGTCTTCAACCCCCGCGGGGTAGGAGCGGCGGGGCAGTTCGCCCCGCTCATGGAGACGCTGACCATCGCCACCCCGCTGATCACCGCGGGCCTCGGCGTCGCCCTGGCCTTCCGCGCGGGCCTGTTCAACATCGGTGCGCAGGGCCAGATCATCATGGCCGGCATCCTGGCCTCCTGGGTGGGCTTCGCGCTGGACCTGCCGATGGGGCTGCACCTGTTGCTGGTCCTCCTGGCCGGCGTCGTCGGCGGCGCCGTCTGGGGCGGCATTGTCGGCGTGCTCAAAGCCAGGACGGGCGCCCACGAGGTCATCGTGACCATCATGTTCAACTACATCGCCCTGTATCTCCTGCGCTACCTGCTCGACACGGATTTGTTCCAGCGTCCGGGGGAGAGCACCCCGATCTCCCCCGTCCTGGACGCGTCCGCCGTGTACCCGCTGCTCTTCGGCAGCCAGTACCGGTTGCACCTGGGATTCCTGCTGGCCATTGCGGCCACCGTGTTTGTGTCGTGGCTGCTGAACCGCTCCACGCTCGGTTTCGAGTTCCGCGCCGTGGGGGCCAACCCCAAGGCGGCCCTCACCGCCGGCATTAACGTTTCCCGCGCCACCATCCTGGTGATGACCATCGCCGGCGGCCTGGCCGGCCTGGCCGGCGTGGCGCAGGTTGCCGGCACCGAAAAGGTCCTGACCGATGGTGTCGCGGCAACGTACGGCTTTGACGCGATCACCGTGGCGCTGCTGGGACGATCGTCGCCGTGGGGCACCTTTGCCGCCGGCCTGCTGTTCGGAGCCTTCCGCGCAGGCGCTGTCCAGATGCAGATCCAGACCGGAACCCCGATCGACATCGTGCTGGTGGTCCAGTCGCTCATCGTCCTGTTCATCGCGGCGCCGCCGCTGATCCGGGCGATCTTCGGACTCAACCCGCGCAAGAAGAAAGCCGCACCCGCCGGCAAGTCCCAGAAGGCAGTAGCCACCGGAGGTGCAGCATGAGCACAACAGCAACCTCGCCCGTCCCGGGAAAGCCCTCCAAGCCCCAGCCGGGCACCCCGCCCGCGGACAAGAACCGCAAGCAGACGGTGTCCGCCAAGCCCGTGACCTGGAAGCTGCCGGTCACACTGATGGCGCTGGCGACCGTCGCGTTCATCTTCTTTGGCCTGCTGGGCCCGCAGTCGACGGCCAAGTTCGGTGTTTCCTCCGGCGGTGACTTCTTCCAGCTCCCCGCGATCGAAGCCCCCGCGTTCCTCAGCGGCATTGTCCTTTCCGTGATCCTGCTGGGCCTCGCGGGCTACGCCTTGGTTCTGAAGGCGCAAAAGAACCAGCGGCCGCCGCGCTGGCTGCCCGCCGTGTTCACCGTCGTGTTCGTGGTCGCCTTCCTGATCTGGGTGGTGGGCGGTGCCCGGACTCCCAGCATTTCGCTGGCCGGCCTGATCGCCGGGTCCGTGACCCTCGCCGTGCCGATCGTTTTCGGCTCGCTTTCCGGTGTCCTCTGCGAACGCGCCGGCGTCGTTAACATCGCCATCGAAGGCCAGCTTCTGGGCGGTGCCTTCACGGCCGCGCTCGTCGCCAGCCTGACGCACAACCCCTACCTGGGCCTGCTCGCGGCTGCGGTGGCGGGTGCCCTCGTCTCGATGGTGCTGGCGCTGTTCAGCATCAAGTATGTGGTCAACCAGATCATCGTCGGCGTCGTGCTCAACGTCCTGGTCTCCGGGCTCACCGGCTTCCTGTTCAGCACCGTGATGCAGTCGGATCCGGAGAAATACAACTCGCCGGGCCGGCTTCCCATCATCGACATCCCGGTCCTGTCGGGCATCCCGGTGATCGGGCCCATCCTGTTCAAGCAGTCCGTGGTGGGCTACCTCATGTATGTGGCTGTGGCTGTGATCTGGATCGCGCTGTTCAAGACGAAGTGGGGCCTGCGTGTCCGTGCGGTGGGCGAACACCCGCAGGCGGCCGACACCCTGGGCATCAAGGTCAACGCGACCCGATTCTGGAACGTCACGCTCGGCGGCGCCGTCGCCGGAATCGGCGGATCGTTCTTCACCCTCGTGGCGATCGACAGCTTCACCAAGGAAATCTCCGGCGGCCGCGGCTTCATTGCCCTCGCAGCCATGATCCTCGGCCGCTGGAATCCGATCGGGGCGTTCTTCGCCGCGCTGCTGTTCGGCTTCGCCGACAACCTGCAAAGCATCGTGACGATTATCGGCACCCCGGTGCCCAGCCAGTTCATGGCCATGCTGCCGTACGTCGTGACCGTATTTGCCGTGGCCGGACTCGTTGGCCGCTCGCGGCCACCGGCCGCCGACGGCATACCGTACGTCAAGGGTTGACCATGGACAGCACACAGGTCGACTGGGCCGCCCTCGAGGCCGCCGCGGTCGCCGCCATGAAAAACGCCTACGCACCGTATTCGAAGTTCGCGGTGGGGGCAGCAGCCCTCACCGCGGACGGCCGGATTGTGAGCGGCTGCAATGTCGAAAACGCCAGCTACGGGCTGACCCTGTGCGCCGAGTGCGCGCTCGTCGGCAATCTGCACATGACCGGGGGCGGCCTGCTCCGGGCCTTCTACTGCGTCGATGCCGCCGGCAACGTCCTCATGCCCTGCGGGCGCTGCCGGCAGCTGCTCTACGAATTCCGCGCTCCCAACATGGAGCTTATGACCACGCAGGGAATCAAGACCATGGACCAGGTCCTTCCCGATGCCTTTGGCCCCCAACACCTGGAGGAACCCCGGTGACCCAAACCCCCAAGCTGACCGAAGCGTTCGACGCCGTCGACATCATCCGCATCAAGCGGGACAAGGGCATGCTGAGCCCCGCCCAGATTGACTGGACGATCGACGCGTACACCCGCGGCGCGATCGCCGACGAGCAGATGGCCGCCCTGAACATGGCGATCCTGCTCAACGGCATGGACCGGGCCGAAATCTCGCGCTGGACGGCGGCCATGATCGCCTCCGGCGAGCGGATGGACTTCTCCAGCCTGCGCCGCCCCGACGGCAGCGTGAAGCCCACCTCCGACAAGCACTCCACCGGCGGAGTGGGGGACAAGATCACCCTGCCGCTGGCACCGCTGGTCGCGGTCTTCGGCGTGGCCGTGCCGCAGCTCTCCGGCCGCGGACTGGGCCACACCGGCGGCACCCTGGACAAGCTCGAATCGATCCCGGGCTGGCGCGCGAACCTGAGCAACGAGGAAATGCTGGCCCAGCTCCAGGAGGTCGGCGCGGTCATTTGCGCCGCCGGCGCCGGACTGGCTCCGGCGGACAAGAAGCTCTACGCCCTGAGGGACGTCACCGGCACGGTCGAGGCCATCCCGCTGATCGCCTCCTCGATCATGAGCAAGAAGATCGCCGAAGGCACCGGGTCGCTGGTGCTGGACGTCAAGGTCGGCAGCGGCGCCTTTATGAAGGACGAGGCCCGCGCCCGCGAACTGGCCGAGACCATGGTGGCGCTGGGCAAGGACGCCGGCGTCAACACGGTGGCGCTGCTGACCAACATGAACACGCCGCTGGGCCTCACCGCGGGCAACGCGATCGAGGTCGAGGAATCGGTGGAGGTGCTGGCCGGCGGCGGTCCGGAAGACGTCGTCGAACTCACCGTCCGGCTCGCGGAGGAAATGCTCGCCTGCGCGGGCGTCCACGACGCCGACCCCCGGGCCGCGCTCCGGGACGGCCGGGCCATGGACGTCTGGAACCGCATGATCGAGGCGCAGGGCGGGGACCCGCGCGCCAAGCTTCCCGTGGCGAGGGAATCCGAGGTCATCCTCGCGCCGGCCGACGGTGTGCTGGTGGAACTCGATGCGATGGCTGTCGGCGTCGCCGCCTGGCGCCTCGGCGCCGGGCGGGCCCGCAAGGAGGACCAGGTCCAGGCGGGCGCCGGGGTGCGGATGCACGCCAAGCCCGGAGCCCTGGTCAAGGCCGGCGAGCCGCTGATGACGCTCCTGACGGACACCCCGGAGAAGTTCGAACGGGCCCGGCAAGCCCTCGAGCACGCCGTGGTGATTGCCCCGGAAGGCTCACGCCCGGCGCAGCAGCTCATCATCGACCGCATCGCCTGATCGCCCGTTGCCCTATCACTTGTGGTCCCCAACCTTCAGGGTTAGCCGCCACAAGTGGTAGGGCAAACCGCGGGGGCGCCCGCAGTACACTGGCACGACAGCCGTCCCCCGTTGTTTGTTAGGAAACCGTGCAGGCAATCAACGACTTCATCCTGGCCGCAGCGGGGCAACCCTGGGTCCTCGTCCTTGTCTTCGTGTGCTGTGTGATCGACGGCTTCTTTCCGCCCATTCCGAGCGAGTCGGTGGTCGTCGGGCTCGCCGCGGTCGCCGCCACCGCCGACCTCCCCAACCCGGTGCTCCTGGCCGCGACCGCGGCCGCCGGGGCGTTCGTGGGCGACAACATCGCGTACGTGATCGGCCGCGGCACCGGCACCCGGCGCTGGGCCTGGATGCGCGGCCACCGCATGCAGCGTGCCTTCCGCTGGGCCGGCACCGAGCTGCGGAAACGGCCGGCGTCGCTGATCCTGGTGGCGCGCTTCGTGCCGATCGGCCGGGTCGCGGTCAACCTCACGGCAGGCGCCACCCACTTCCCGCAGCCACGCTTCGTGGGGATGACGGGGCTCTCCGCGGTGCTGTGGGGGGCATATTCCGTGGCGATCGGCCTCTTTTTCGGGCAGTGGTTCGAAGAGAACCATCTCCTCGGCGTCATCGTCGCCGTCATCTGCGCGATCGGCCTGGGCATCCTGGTGGACCTCGCGATCAGCAAGCTGCGCGGCAGGCTTCCCGAGGACGCCGAACTCCCGGTCCCGCCGTCGGAACCGTCCTGAAACCGGAGCCATTGGATACAGCAGATTTATCCGGATGGAACCGTAGCGCATCCCTGCCGGTCATGGGACACTAAAGAGCGCTTTTCGTCACTTTCCTAGGAGCAAAGCCCGCGTGGAATTCATCAATGAGGCTATTCTCCATGCCGCGGGACAATGGTGGATTTATCCGATCCTCACGATCTTCTGTTTCATCGACGGTTTCGTTCCGATTCTGCCCAGTGAAACCCTGATCGTGGCCTTGGGTGCACTGTCCGTCACGTCCGGCGAGCCGAACATGTGGTTCGTCATGGCCGCCGCCGCCGTCGGGGCCATCGCCGGTGACAACATGGCCTACCTGCTGGGCCGCCACGTCGGCGTCGAGCGCTTCCGCTGGATGCGCAAACCCAAGGTCCACCGTGCCCTGAACTGGGCGCGCTATGAGCTGGACAAACGCGGCGCCATGCTGATCTTCACGGCCCGGTACATTCCGGTGGGCCGCGTGGCCGTGAACTGGATCGCCGGCACCACCGCGTACCCGCGGCGCCGCTTCGTCATCCTGGACATTTTCGCCTCCATCACCTGGGTCGCGTACTCGGCCGGCGTCGGCATCATTGCCGGCAACTGGGTCCACGAACACCCGCTGCTGGGGGTGGGCATCGCCATCGCCTTCGCCATCGTGCTCGGCATCGTGATCGACCATGCGCTGACCTGGCTGCACCGCTGGCGCGACACCCGGGGCGCCGCCGCGGCAGCGAGCCGGGCGGCCACCATGGCGGCAGAAGCGAAGGCCGCGCACGCCACGAACACGCAGGCCACGCCCGGGGCAACGACCGCCGCCACGACCGCGCAGGCCGCGCCCGCCGTGTCCGCGCCCCGTCCGGCTTCCGGCACCCTCCCGATGCCCGCACAGCTGGCGGCACCGGCCGACGTCGAGGCCTGATTCCGCCGTCCGGCGTGGCCGCCGGCTGACCGGCTGGTATTGCCGGGGCTCCAACCCTAAGGTTGGAGCGTGACTGAGATAATTCTTGACGCTGCCCCTGACCTCGACTTCGACCTGAAGGGCCTCCCCAAGGTCTCCCTTCACGACCACCTGGACGGCGGACTCCGGCCGGCCACCATCATCGAACTGGCCGAGGCCGCAGGACACACCCTGCCCTCCACCGACCCCGTCGCGCTGGGGGAGTGGTTCCGTGAATCCGCCGACTCCGGCTCGCTGGTCCGCTACCTCGAGACCTTCGACCACACCATCGCCGTGATGCAGACAAGGGAAAGCCTCTTCCGCGTCGCCAAGGAATTCGTCGAAGACCTTGCCGACGACGGCGTGGTCTACGGCGAAGTGCGCTGGGCGCCCGAACAGCACCTCCAGCAGGGCCTGAGCCTGGACGACGCCGTCGAGGCCGTGCAGGCAGGCCTGGAGGCCGGCGTCGACGCCGTCGCCGAGACCGGCCGCGACATCCAGGTCGGCCAGCTGATCACCGCCATGCGGCACGCCGACCGCGGCCAGGAAATCGCCGAACTGGCGGTCCGCCACCGCAACAACGGCGCCGTCGGCTTCGACATTGCCGGGGCCGAGGACGGCTTCCCGCCGTCCCGGTTCAAGGACGCCTTCACCTACCTGGCCCAGCACAACTTCCCGGCCACGGTCCACGCCGGGGAAGCCGCCGGACTCGAAAGCATCCAGTCCGCCCTGGTCGACGGACGCGCCCTGCGCCTGGGCCACGGCGTCCGGATCGCCGAGGACGTCACCGTTGACTTCGACGACGAGGATGCCGACGGCGACGACGCCAGCGACAACATCGGCATGGTCACCCTGGGTGAGCTCGCCAGCTGGGTCCGTGACCGCGGCATCGCCCTGGAGATCTGCCCCTCCTCCAACCTGCAGACCGGCGCCGTCTCCGGCTTCGGCGAGGGCATCGAAAGCCACCCGCTGGACATGCTCTACCAGCTCGGCTTCAACGTCACCATCAACACCGACAACCGGCTGATGAGCGGCGTGACCCTCACCGACGAGTTCGAACTGCTGGTCGAGACCTTCGACTACGATCTCGACGACCTGCTGGAGCTGACGCTGAACGCAGCCGAGGCCGCCTTCCTGCCGCTTGAGGAGAAGGAAGCCCTCGTCGAGTACATCAACGAGGCCTACGCCGACCTTGGCTAACCAGGACTCCAACGCGGTTGGCGCGCTGGTCGGTGCAATGGCTGAGCTGCGCGTCCACTGCCCCTGGATGGGGGCCCTCACCCATGAGTCCCTCGTCGAATACCTCCTCGAGGAGGCCTATGAGGTGGCGGAGACCATCGAGACGGCCGGCGGCGACGCCGAGCTGAAGGCCGAGCTCGGCGATGTCCTGCTTCAGGTGGTCCTGCACGCCCGGCTCGCCCAGGAGCGCGGCGCCTTCGACCTCGACGACGTCGCCCGCGGCCTGACGGCCAAAATGATCCGGCGCAACCCGCATGTGTTCCGTCCCGACGGCTCACTGCAGGAATCCTTCCCGGCGACGGTGGAGGAAATCGTCCAGACGTGGGACGCCGTCAAACGCTCCGAACAGGTCCTGCATTCCGGGGCCGCCGACACCGGCGAACCCGCCCGCGCTGATCCTTCCCGGCTGGGGGCCCTCAGGGGTGTCCCCGCCGCCCTTCCGGCGTTGGCCCGGGCCCAAAAGCTCCTCGACCGCGCCGAACGGGCCGGCCTTCCGGCCGTCACCGGGCCGGTTGACGTCCCCTCCTCGGAAGAGGACCTCGGGGAGCTGCTCTTTGCCATCGCCGCCGCTGCCCGGGACCGGGGGCTCGACGCCGAACGGGCCCTCCGCGGCGCGAACCGCCGCTTCCAGGAGGGCCCGCCCGCGCCGTCGTCCCCGTGATCCGCCAAAGTGACGTCCGGGGACTGGATAGGTTTCTGTAACTTATCCCACTCTCGACTAGGCTGGGTTGCGACGAGGACGTCGGTTTTTCAGCTTGATTCCCAGCTTGATTTCCCATCAGATTCCCAGCAGATCGCTTCACCCAAAGGAGCCCATCCATGGCGCTTATCGATGCCATCCACGCCCGCGAGATCCTCGATTCCCGTGGCAACCCCACCGTAGAAGTTGAAGTCCTGCTCTCGGACGGCCAGATCGGCCGCGCAGCAGTTCCCTCCGGAGCCTCCACCGGCGAGCACGAAGCCGTTGAACTCCGCGACGGCGACAAGGGCCGTTACCTCGGCAAGGGCGTCCAGAAGGCCGTCGACGCGGTCATCGACCAGATCGCCCCGGCCCTGATCGGTTTCGACGCCACCGACCAGCGCAGCATCGACCAGTCGATGATCGACCTGGACGGCACCGCCAACAAGAGCAAGCTCGGCGCCAACGCGATCCTGGGCGTGTCCCTGGCCGTCGCCAACGCAGCCGCGGCCTCCGCCGACCTGCCGCTCTACAAGTACCTCGGCGGACCGAACGCCCACGTGCTGCCCGTGCCGCTGATGAACATCCTCAACGGCGGATCGCACGCCGACTCCGACGTCGACATCCAGGAATTCATGGTTGTCCCGCTGGGTGCCGAGACCTTCTCCGAAGGCCTGCGCTGGGGCGTCGAGGTTTACCACGCGCTCAAGGCGGTCCTGCAGGCCAAGGGCCTGTCCACCGGCCTGGGCGACGAAGGCGGCTTCGCGCCGAACCTGCCGTCCAACCGTGCAGCCCTGGACCTCATCCAGGAAGCCATCCGGAACGCCGGCTACACCCCGGGACAGGACATCGCCCTCGCCCTGGACGTTGCCTCCTCCGAGTTCTTCACGGACGGCGCCTACCAGTTCGAAGGCAAGTCCCTCAGCTCCACCGAGATGAGCGCCTACTACGCCGAGCTCGTTGCCGACTACCCGCTGGTGTCCATCGAGGACCCGCTGGACGAGAACGACTGGGAGGGCTGGAAGACCCTCACCGACGCCATCGGCGACAAGGTCCAGATCGTGGGCGACGATCTCTTCGTCACGAACCCGGAGCGGCTGCAGACCGGCATCGATTCGCGGACCGCCAACTCGCTGCTGGTGAAGGTCAACCAGATCGGTTCCCTGACCGAAACCCTGGACGCCGTCTCCCTCGCCCAGCGCGCGGGTTACACCACCATCACCTCGCACCGCTCCGGCGAAACCGAGGACACCACGATCGCTGACATCGCCGTTGCCACCAACGCCGGCCAGATCAAGACCGGTGCCCCGGCCCGTTCCGAGCGCGTGGCCAAGTACAACCAGCTGCTGCGCATCGAAGAGGAACTCGACGACGCCGCACGCTACGCCGGCCGGAGCGCCTTCCCGCGTTTCAAGGGCTAGTAACCGCACGAACTGCGAACCGGTGGCTATGGTTGAAAGACCATGGCCACCGGTTCCTTTTTGGCACGTCCTTTTTGGCACGTCCTTTGTGGCACCGTTAGTGGCGCCGCGCCGCCAGCTCCAGGTCGGTGCCCGGTCCAGGCCACGGGATCAGCACTGAACGCAGCAAGCCAGCCGGGGGAGAACCTGGCATTACAGGAGTGACATGGCTACCCGCCGACCCAAGGTTCCCCGGGCCACGCCTGCGGCCCCGAAGTCTCCGGACACCGGCGACGGCGGCGACGTCATCCAGGCGGATTTCAGCGGATCCCGCGGCTCCCAAACGCACCCTGCCGGCAACGCCGCCCCCGGCCCGCGGACTCCCGGCAGGGCAGCCGGCCAGCACAGCGGCACCGCCGGATCCGCCCGGGCTGGCGGGCCTGCGTCCGCCGCCGCCCCGAAGAACGCAGCCCAGCCCAACGCCGCCACGCCGAAAAACGCAGCCCAGCCGAACGCCGCAAAGTCAGGCACGGCCAAGCACGGCACGGGCACACACGGCACGGCCAAGCACGGGACGGCCAAACCGTCCAAGGACGGCGCCGCGCCGGCGGCAGAGAACCTCGACCCGGTCCCCGCCAAGGCCTTCTCCGGCCGCATGCTGGCGCTGCTCGTCGTCATGATTGCCATCACCATCATGCTGGCGCCCACGGTCAAGATCTTCTTCGAAAAACGGGCCGAAATCGCCGCGCTCCAGGCGGACATTTCCGACAAACAGGCCCAGCAAGACGAACTGCGGCGCCAGGTCTCCCGGTGGCAGGATCCGAACTACGTGAAGCAACAGGCCCGGGACCGCATTAACATGGTTATGCCCGGCGAGACGGGCTACTGGGTCTTCGGCAGCGATCTTCCTGCCGGTTCCACCAGTGGCGCGGCCGGTGCAGGATCAGCACAAGACCCGGCCGAGCTGCCCTGGGTTGACTCCCTCTGGGACTCCATCCGGCGCTCGGCAACAGACTAGAAGCGGCGCCCGCCGCAGGATTGTCCGCCGGACAAACCAGACAGGGCAGGAAGGTGCCGCCCCCGTGGACCAGAACCAAGTGGACGAGACCCCCACGGCAGTCAACCCGAGCGCGGAAAACCCGGCAACCCCGGAACCGGCCCGCTCCCTGGCGGAAACCCGCCGGCCCTCGCCGCACGACCTGGATGTCCTGAGCCGGCAACTGGGGCGGCCCGTGCGTGACGTCGTGGAAATCCCGGCCCGCTGCGTCTGCGGCAACCCGCTCGTGGCGGCCACCTCCCCGCGGCTGAGCAACGGCACCCCCTTCCCCACCACCTTTTACCTCACGCACCCCGTCATCACCTCCGCGGTGTCCCGGCTCGAAGCGGCCGGCTTGATGAACGAGATGAACGAACGGCTCGGCGGCGACGAGGCCCTGGCCGCGGACTACCGCGCCGCCCACGAGGCCTACCTGGCGTCCCGCGCTGAGATCGGCGCCAGGTCCGGGATCGGCGCCGTGCCCGAAATCGACGGCATCTCCGCCGGCGGCATGCCCACCCGCGTCAAGTGCCTGCATGTCCTGGTCGGGCATTCACTGGCCGCCGGTCCGGGTGTCAACCCGCTCGGCGACGAGGCCCTCGCCGCCATCGGCGAATGGTGGACCACGGACCGCTGCTACTGCGGCGGCGCCTGGGACACCGGCGGCGAGACCCCCTCGCAGGACCTCAGCAGGCACGGGCCGCAGGGGCTTCCGGAGATCGTGGGACGGCCGGCCCCGGTCCGGAAGCCGCGCACCGAACCCACAGGTTCCACCAGCACCACGGGCACTGCAGCAGCCGGACCGGACGGACCCGCAAACTCCGCCGAGCCCACAAGTTCCGCCGGCACCAACGGGGCCGGCCAGTGACCCGCGTGGCCGCCGTGGACTGCGGCACCAACTCGATCCGCCTGCTCATCGCCGACCTGGACGTGGACGGCGCGGCGCCCCGGCTGAAGGATGTGGTGCGCGAAATGCGCGTCGTCCGGCTCGGCCAGGGCGTGGATGCCACCGGCGAACTCGCCCCGGACGCCCTGGACCGGACCTTTGCCGCCACGGCGGACTACGCGCGGCAGATCCAGGACCACGGGGCCACCAAGGTGCGTTTCGTCGCGACCTCCGCCACCCGCGACGCCAACAACCGGCAGATCTTCGTGGACGGCATCCGCGAACTCCTCGGCGTCGAACCCGAGGTCATCACCGGGGACGAGGAAGCCGCCCTGTCCTTCGCCGGCGCCAGCAGCGTCCTGCCCTCCCGTGGCGCGGACCCCGTGCTCGTGGTGGACCTCGGCGGCGGCAGCACGGAGTTCGTGCTCGGCAACGCCGACGGCGTCATCGCCGCCAAATCCGTCGACATCGGCTGCGTCCGGATGACCGAACGGCACCTGCGCAGCGACCCGCCCACGGCGGACCAGATCGCCGCGGCGGAGGCCGACGTCGACGCCGCCCTCGAGCTGGCGGCCCGGACGGTCCCGCTGGACCGCAGCGCCGCCGTCGTCGGGGTCGCCGGCTCCATCACCACCATCACGGCCCACGCGCTCGCGCTGCCGGAGTACTCCGCCGCGGCAATCCACGGCACTGAACTGCCGCTGGACGCCGTGCGCCGCGCCTGCACGGAACTGCTGGAGATGACCCACGCCGAACGCGCCGCCCTGCCCTACATGCACCCGGGCCGAGTGGACGTGATCGGAGCGGGCGCCCTCGTCTGGCGGCGCATCCTTGAACGGCTGGCCGAAGTGACCGAGCACAGGGTCGCGTCGGCCGTCACCAGCGAACACGATATTCTTGACGGAATTGCCTTGAGCATCGGCTAGGCCCAGGCCGCTGGCCACCGGACTGGGGGTCCACCGGACGCCCCGCCGGCGGTGCCCGATCCGCACACCGCCGCACCGTTCCCTCCCGGCGTTCCCCAGCGCCACCACAGCCCCAGCGACACCGAAGCCACAGCGCCACCCGCTGTCCCGCCGATAGGACCCGAATGACCAGAGCAACAGCCCGGCGCCGCCGGACCGCCTCCGCGTTGGTGGCCCTGGCCCTTGCGGGCAGCACGCTGACGGCCGCCCTGACCGCAGCCCCCGCCGCGCACGCCGACGCCTGGCGCGACAAGGAGTACTGGCTTGCCGAATCCGGCATCACAAAGGCCTGGGAGGTTTCCCGGGGCGCCAACGTCAAGGTCGCCGTGATCGACAGCGGTGTGGACGGCAAGCACCCGGACCTGGCCGGCGTCCTGGCCGGCGGGGTCGACGTGTCCGGCGCGGGAAGCCCGGACGGGCAGAAGAGCATCGGCGCGAAGCCGGAGCACGGGACCCTGGTCGCCACTATGCTGGCAGGCCGCGGACATCAGCCCGCCGACGCCACGGCCTCGCCCAGCCCCAGCGCGGGCCCGTCCGCCGCGCCGGACGGAATTGTCGGGGTGGCCCCCGAAGCGCAGCTGCTCTCCGTTTCCACCTGGCTCGGATCCCCGAACCCCGGCGGCAAGAGCGATCAGGACCAGATACCCCAGGCCGTCCGCTGGGCTGTCGACAACGGAGCCCGCGTCATCAACATCTCCCTGGGCAGCACCTCGCCGGAATGGCCGCAAAGCTGGGATGCGGCGTTCCTGTACGCCGAGCAGAAGGACGTTGTGATCGTGGCCGCCGCGGGCAACCGCGGGGGAGGCAACGTCCAGGTCGGGGCCCCGGCCACCATCCCCGGCGTGCTGACCGTCGCCGGGCTGGACCGCGAGGGAACCGCCAGCATCGATTCCTCTTCCCAGGGCATCAGCATCGGCGTCGCGGCTCCGGCGGAGAACCTGATCGGGGGCCTGCCCGGGGGCGGCTACGCGGAATGGGCCGGCACCTCGGGCGCCACGCCCATCGTGGCCGGTGTGGCGGCCCTGATCCGCTCCAAATGGCCGGAAATGTCGGCCAATCAGGTCATCAACCGGATCGTCAGCACCGCGAAGGACGCCGGCGCCAAGGGGAAGGACCCGCTGTACGGGTTCGGGATCCTCGACGCCGAGGCGGCCCTGAAGGCCGACGTTCCGGAATCCCGGGTCAATCCGTTGGGTTCGATCTCCGACTGGATCCGGGTCCACCGGCGGGGCAACCTGGCCACCGCGTCGGCGGCGCCCTCAGCCGTCCCCTCCAGCGCGGCCCCCACCCTTCCGGAGGCCACCGTCCCGGTCGCGGAGTCCCCGTCACAGCTGGACGGCGCCGTGCCGGCCCTGGTGGTACTGGGTTTCGGCGGGCTGCTCCTGTGCATCGTGGGGGCCGCCGTCTTCCAGCTCCGGCGTGCCGCACGGCCGGCACCACCCGGAGGCCCCGGCGGCCCGCGAACGCCGGATACCGGTGCCCTGGATTCCGCGGATTCCAGCGGGAAACCGTAGTTAGTGAAGTTTTTCACAAACTACGGTATTCTTGGGGAATGGCATCCTCCCCTCAGCTCCAGGACCGTCCCAGGGTACTCGTCGTCGGCGGCGGGTACGTCGGCCTGTACGTAGCCCTCAAACTGCAGAAGAAGATCGCGAATGCCGGTGGCATCGTCACCGTCGTTGATCCTCTGCCCTACATGACCTACCAGCCCTTCCTCCCCGAGGTTGCCGGCGGCAACATCGAGGCACGCCACGCCGTCGTCTCGCACCGCCAGCACCTCAAGCAGACCGAGCTCATCCAGGGCCGCGTCACCTCGATCGACCACGCCAACCGCACCGCTGTGGTGGCCCCGGCCGACGGCGGCGAGAACTTCGAGGTCCCGTACTTCGACGTCGTCGTGGCCGCAGGCGCGATCACCCGCACCTTCCCGATCAAGGGCCTCGCGGACAAGGGCATCGGCCTCAAGACCATCGAGGAAGCCGTGGCCCTGCGCAACAAGGTCCTCGACAGGATCGAAGCCGGTTCGCTCATGACGGATCCGGCCGAACGCGCCCGCGCCCTGACCTTCGTTGTGGTCGGCGGCGGCTTCGCCGGCATCGAGTGCATCACCGAAATGGAAGATCTCGCCCGCGCCGCGGTCAAGAACAACCCCCGCGTCAAGCAGGAGGAAGTCCGCTTCGTCCTGGTGGAGGCCATGGGACGCATCATGCCCGAGGTGACCGCCAGCCAGGCTGAGTGGGTCGTCGAGCACCTGCGCAGCCGCGGCATCGAGGTTCTGCTCAACACCTCGCTGGACAGCGCCGAAGGCACCCTGAAACTCATCAACCTTCCGGACAAGTCCGCGGCCCAGGAATTCCAGGCCGACACCCTGGTCTGGACTGCCGGTGTGCAGGCGAACCCGATGGTCCGCTCCACCGATTTCCCGCTCGAGCCGCGCGGCCGCGTCCGTGTCCTCGCGGACCTGCGCATCGCCGGCGACGAAGGCATCATCGACAACGCCTGGTCGGCCGGCGACGTTGCGGCGGTCCCGGACCTCACGGGCAGCGGCCTGCCGGACGGCACGTGCGTCCCCAACGCCCAGCACGCGCTGCGCCAGGCGAAGCTCCTCGCCAAGAACCTGTGGGCCTCCCGCTGGGACAAGCCGCTCAAGGACTACAAGCACAAAAACCTGGGCGCCGTGGCCGGCTTCGGCGAGTGGAAGGGTGTGGCGAACATCAACCTGCTGGGCCGCATCGGCCTCAAGGGCCCGCTGGCCTGGCTGGCACACCGCGGCTACCACGGAATGGCCATGCCGACCGTGGAACGCAAGATCCGGGTCATCATCGGCTGGATCCTGGCCTTCTTCATGGGCCGCGACACCACCCAGCTGATCGACCTGGACAACCCGCGTGGCGCTTTCGTCGCCGCGGCGGCGCCGGCTCCCAAGCCGGCCGCGGCACCCGCCGCCCCCGCCGCGGAGAAGCCGGCGGCAGAAGCCGGCAAGCCTGCGAACAAGGAAGCTGTTTCGGCCGACTCCAAGTAGCCTGCAGCAGCCTCCGACGGCGGCCGTTCCCTTGCGGGGGAGCGGCCGCCGTCGTCGTTAACCCAAACGCCGTCCCCGGCAGCCTGCCGGGGCCTGGCCGGGGCCGCGCCTAGACTGGGCTCCATGACCGCTGAAAAGGACCTCCACACCCTGCTTGCCACCATGCACCCGGAAATCCGGGACGGCGAGTTCGTCTACGTCCTCTGGCCGCACGGCCGTCCCCTCGCCGGGGCGATCGCAGCCGCCGTGCGCGAAGCGGAAGGCCTGACGGTTGTCCTGCCGCGGGCCGAAGCCGACAGCCTCGGACTGTCCTACGACTTCGTCGGCGCCTGGATCACCCTCCAGGTGCACTCCTCGCTCGAGGCCATTGGCCTGACCGCCGCTGTCAGCGCCGCCCTGACCGAGGCCAAGATCAGCTGCAACGTCCTGGCCGGCTTCCACCACGACCACCTCCTAGTCCCGGTCGCGGACGCTGACCGGGCGCTTGAGGTGCTGCACGAACTTGTTGAGGCCAGCGGGGAGCACAAGCCCGCCCCGGAACTGGTGCTGCGCAGCGAACAGCCCGCGGACCGGCCCGCCATCCTGGCCCTCACCGCCGCTGCCTTTGCGGTCTCCCCGGTCACCGGCCTGCCCGTCGAGGGCGAGCCCGAAGAGGTGCAGCTCCTGGTGGCGCTCTTTGACGGCGAGGAATACCTGCCGGAGTTCAGCATCGTCGCGGAGCTCGACGGCGGGATCGTCGGCCATGTGATCAGCACCCGCGGCTGGGTGGGGGAGCTGGAGCTCCTGGGCCTGGGCCCGATCGGGGTGGTCCCGCGGCTGCAGCGCCACGGCATCGGCACCAAGCTCATGAAGGAAACGATTCTCCGGGCCAACGCGGAAGGGGAGCGCGGCATCGCGCTGCTGGGCGACCCGGAGTACTACTCGCGCTTCGGCTTCGTGGCGTCGACCTCCCTGGGCGTCGACGCCCCCGACCCGGCCTGGGGCGGGCACTTCCAGCTGCTGCCGCTGGCCGTCTGGCCGGGCGGCGTCAGCGGGACTTTTCGCTACGCCAAAGCGTTCGGCATCGCCTAGCCAAGCCTCGGGACGGGATACCATGGACCGGGCGCCCCAGTAGCCCAATTGGCAGAGGCAGCGGACTTAAAATCCGCGTGTTGTGGGTTCGAGTCCCACCTGGGGCACATTTCGTGGCGCCCGCCGATCCGGCGGGCTGATTTCCTCTATGCAACGAGTGTTATAAGGATGTGACCGTAGTCACTTTGGATCGGGCCGGAATTGCACTAGCTTGAAGTAAATCAGGAACACCTGATCATTCGCATCAAAGGCCGTTCGCACCTTTAGATCGAGGAGATTGTAAATGACTTCACTCCCCCAGGTGGCGCCCCGCATCGCTAAGCTCACAGCGCTTAGCATCGGCGTCGCCCTTCTGGCTACGGCCTGTGGTGGCACGTCCACCCCGACGGCGACTGGAACCGGATCCGCTTCCGCCAACGCCGCAGGCATCGCATGCCCGGCTCCCAGCGCTGGAGCTGGAGCCGGCACCTCAGCCGCGACCAATGGCGGCACGGTTCCCGCTTCCACCGGCACCACCGACACCCCCCTGAAGATCGGCTCGCTCCTGCCGACCACCGGGTCGCTGGCCTTCCTCGGCCCGCCCGAAATCGCCGGTGTCAACCTTGGCGTCAAGGAAATCAACGATGCCGGCGGCGTGCTGGGCAAGCCTGTAGAGGTTATCCACCGCGACTCGGGTGATACCAAGACGGATATTGCCACGCAGTCCACCACGGCGTTGCTGGGCCAGGGCGTCGGTGCCATCATCGGTGCCGCATCCTCCGGCGTTTCCAAGACCGTGATCAACCAGATCACCGGCGCGGGCGTCGTCCAGTTCTCCCCGGCCAACACCTCGCCGGACTTCACCGACTGGGATGACAAGGGCCTCTACTGGCGCACCGCCCCCTCGGACGTGCTCCAGGGCAAGGTCCTCGGCAACTACATGGCCACCTGTGGCGCCCAGACCGTTGGCATGATCGTCCTGAACGACGCCTACGGAACCGGCCTTGCGAAGAACGTGAAGGCCGCGTTTGAGTCCGCAGGCGGCAAGGTTGTTGCAGAGGAACTCTTCAACGAAGGCGATTCCCAGTTCAGCAGCCAGGTCGACAAGGTCATCGCCGCCAAGCCGGATGCCATCGCCCTGATCACCTTCGACCAGGCCAAGAGCATCGTGCCGCTGATGACGGGCAAGGGCGTCAAGCCCACTCAGCTCTTCATGGTGGACGGCAACATGTCTGACTACAGCAAGGACTTCCAGGCAGGCACCCTGAAGGGCGCCCAGGGCACCATCCCGGGCACCTTCGCCAAGGAGGACTTCAAGAAGAAGCTCCTCGCCATCGATCCCGCGCTGAAGGACTACAGCTACGCCGGCGAGTCCTACGACGCCGCCAACCTGATCGCACTGGCCTCCGAAGCCGCCAAGAGCACCAAGGGCGTCGACATCGCCGCCCAGCTCAAGGCAGTCTCCGAGGTCGGCGAAAAGTGCAGCGACTTCCCGTCCTGCGTCACCCTGCTCCGCAACGGCAAGGACATCGACTACGACGGCCAGTCCGGCCCCGTAACGTTCTCCGAAGCCGGTGACCCGACGGAAGCCTACGTCGGCATCTACGAGTTCCAGGATGACAACACCTACAAGGCATCCAAGGAAGAGTTCGGCAAGCTGTAAGCTCGCACTTCCCTAGCCACCAAGAAACCCCCGTCCCCTCCGGACGGGGGTTTCTTGCGTGCGGGGGAGATTGGAGGGCCAACGCGTCACGCACGGCAGGAGGGCCACGGGCCACTCGTCACGCACGGCAGGCTTTCGGGCGGCGTTGGATTGCTCGACGGCGGGAATCCGGCCCTGCGCCCCTGCGACCGGGCTGAAACCCTGCGCTGCGTGACGCCGTCGTCCTGCCGCGAGCGTCGCCAGCCTGGCCGAGGCCGTGCGCCGAGTGACGGCCGTCGTCGCCCTACGGAGGCAGCCGGGCGGCGGTAGGGCTGCTGACGCGTCACGCACGGCAGGCTATTGCTGCCGAGGGGAGTGCTCGACGGCGGGAATCCGGCCCTGCGCCCCGGACTCCCCGCTAAAACCCTGCGCTGCGTGACGCCGTCGCCGTCCTGCCGAGGGCCCGGGCGGGCAGAATCGGGGTGGAGGCTCCCCGGGTGCGCAGAAGGGCCGCCACCGGCTGGTGACGACCCTTCTGTTGCTGCGGTGTTGCCGGGGAACTATTCGACGGTGTCGGCGAGGGTGCCCAGGTACAGCTGGATGACCTTGGGATCCTTCATGAGTTCCCGGCCGGTGCCGGTGTACGCGTCCTTGCCCTGGTCCAGGACATAGCCGCGGTCACAGATCTGCAGGCAGCGACGGGCATTCTGCTCCACCATGATGACCGACACGCCTGCGCGGTTGATCTCGTGGACCCGGAGGAAGGTCTCGTCCTGCTTGACAGGGGAGAGACCCGCGGAGGGCTCGTCGAGCAGCAGCACGGCCGGGTCCATCATGAGGGCCCGTCCCATCGCCACCATCTGGCGTTCGCCGCCGGAGAGCGAGCCCGCGCGCTGGGCGCGGCGCTTGCCGAGTTCCGGGAACAGGCCGGTGACGAAGTCGAAGCGCTCGGCGAAGTCCTTGGGCCGCTGGAACATGCCCATCTGGAGGTTCTCCTCGATGGTCAGCGCCGCGAACACGTTGTTGTTCTGCGGCACAAAGCCGATGCCTTTGCTGACGAGCTTGTTCGCCTTGAGCCCGGTGATGTCCTGGCCGCGGACCACCACGGAACCCGAGTGGACCTTGACCAGACCGAACATCGCCTTCAGCAGCGTGGACTTGCCGGCGCCGTTGGGGCCGATGATGCCGATCAGTTCGCCCTTGCGGGCCTCGATGCTGCAGCCGTTGAGGATGTTGACGCCGGGAATGTAGCCGGCCACCAGATCGGTGACCTTGACGACCGAATCCTCATCGTGCACGGGTTTTGCGGCGGGAGCCGCGCTGGTGGCGCTCATTCTGTGTCCTTCGCTGTGCTCGGCGGCTGCTCGCCGCGGTTCGGCTCCTCGGCGCTGCGCCGGCCGCGCACCGGACTGTCGCTGCCCGGGCCCTTCGGCTCATCCGTTTCCGCGGCGACGACGTCGAGCGAGATGATCCCGGCGTTTTCGGTGCCGACAATCGATTCCTTGTCGGCGACCAGTTCGGCGGCCAGCTCCTTGATGCCTTCCGAGTCACCCAGGTCCACGTCGTGGTGGGCGCCCAGGTAGGCGTCAATCACGGCAGGGTTCTTCATGACCTCGGCGGGCGGGCCCTCGGCGACGATCTTGCCCTCGGCCATGACCACCACCCAGTCGGCGATGTGCCGGACCATGTGCATGTCGTGCTCGACGAACAAGACGGTCATGCCCTCGGCCTTGAGGTTCTTGATGTGATCCAGCAGCGACTGCGTCAGGGCTGGGTTGACGCCGGCCATCGGCTCGTCGAGCATGACCAGCTTGGGCTGGACCATGAGCGAGCGGGCCATTTCCAGCAGCTTCCGCTGGCCGCCCGAGAGGGACGCCGCGTAGTCGTCCTTCTTGGCGTCCAGCTTGAACTTCGCCAGCAGGACGTTGGCTTCCTCGGTGATCTTCTTTTCCTGGCCGCCCCAGATGCCCTTGAAGAGGGCCTTGGAGAGCCGCTCGCCGGACTGGTGGGAGGCGCCGAGGCGCATGTTCTCCATCACGGTGAGCTTGCCCATGACCTTGGTCAGCTGGAAGGTGCGGACCATGCCCATCCGGGCGACCTTGTACGAGGACACCCCGGCCAGGCTGTTGCCTTCGAACTGCCACTTGCCCGAGTTGGGCGTGTCAAAGCCCGTGAGCAGGTTGAACAGGGTCGTCTTGCCGGCGCCGTTGGGGCCGATCAGCGCGGTGATCTTGTGCCGCGGGATCTCAAGGTACTCGACGTCGACGGCGTTGATGCCGCCGAAGCTGCGGGTGACGTTTTCTGCCACCACGATCGGATCGCGCTTCTTGCAGCCGGGGGCAATTTCCCCGGCGGCGATCGGACGCGTGTCCGTCATGTAGTTAACTTCTTCAGATGTGCGGGGTTCTTCGCTCTGCGTGCTCATGCGAACGCCAGCTCCTTCTTATTGCCGAGGACACCCTGGGGCCTGAAGATCATCAGCAGCATCAGCGCGACACCCACCAGGATGTAACGCAGCTGGCCGGCCTGGACAGTGTTCAGCCAGGTAATGGCGCCGGATTCGATGAGACCGTAGAGGATGCCTTGTGTGAGGGACAGCACGACCCAGAAGATCATGGCGCCGACGACCGGCCCCAGCACCGTGCCCAGACCGCCGAGCAGCAGGCAGGTGTAGAGGAAGAACGTCAGCTCGGTGCCATAGTTTGCCGGCTGGACCGCGCCGCGGGGGAGGGTAAAGATCATGCCCGCCAGTGCGCCGAGCACACCACCGATGATCAGTGCCTGCATCTTGTAGGCGTACACGTTCTTGCCGAGCGAGCGGACGGCGTTTTCGTCCTCGCGGATGCCCTTGAGGACACGTCCCCAGGGGCTGCGCATCAGCAGCCACACCAGGGTGCAGAACAAGGCCACGACAGCCCACGCGACGATCCGGATGAAGAAGTCGCGGTTGTTCATGCCCATGTAGGAACCGGGAGGGAAGGGGTTCATGGCGTAGAAGTCACCCTCGAACGCGGCGAGCCCGTTGGCCGAACCAGTGATGGCGGTCAGCTGGTTGGTGGTGACGATGTAGCGCACGATTTCCGCCGCCGCGATCGTGACGATAGCCAGATAGTCGGCCCGCAGCCGGAGGGTGGGGATACCCAGCAGCAACGCAAAGATGGCCGAGCAGACGACGGCGATCAGCAGACCGACGAAGAACGGAACGCCGAACGTCAGGGTGGAGATGGCGAAGCCGTAGGCCCCCACCGCCATGAAGCCGGCCTGGCCGAAGTTCAGCAGGCCGGCGTAGCCGAAGTGAACCGCAAGGCCGAGGGTGGCCAGGGCGTAGGCAGCCGTTGTGGGGCTGAACAGTTCACCGGCAGCGCTGGAAAATATGAATCCGAAGTCCATGTCTGTCTCCTAACCCACGCGCTCGCGCCGGCCCAAGATACCTTGGGGCCGGATCAGAAGGACAATAATCATGATGAACAGTGCTCCCACGTACTTGAGGTCTGCGGCGAGGCCGAACACGGTGGTCAGCTCCACGAAGATACCGACGATGATGGATCCGATCAGGGCGCCCCATACTGTGCCGAGGCCACCCAGGGTGACGCCGGCGAAGATGAGCAGCAGGATCTGCGAACCCATGTCGAAGGTGACGCCGGGCCGGTAGTACGCCCACAGGATGCCGCCGAGGGCGGCGAGCATGCCGCCGGTGACCCAGACAATCCGGATGACGGAGTCGACGTCGATGCCGGAGGCCGCGGCCAGCGCCGGGTTGTCGGCGACCGCGCGGGTGGCTTTGCCGAGCCGGGTCTTGAGCAGGACGATCCCGAGGATGGCAATGACCACCGCGCTGATCACGAGGGACCAGAGGTTGTTGGGCGAGATGGAGATCGGGCCGAGCTGGATTTCCGAGCTCTGGGCGTAGGGCAGCTGTTGCGTGGCGCCGCCGAAGAAGAACTGGATGACGTAGCGGACGGCCAGGGCGAGGCCGATGCTGACGATCATCATCGGCACCAGGCCGGTGCCGCGGCGCCGGAGCGGCTTCCAGAGGCCGGCATCCTGGACGTAGCCGAATAGACCGCCGCCGAGCAGCGCGAGCACGATCGCCAGCCAGAACGGGAGGTTCATGGCGTTGAAGGCGAAGACCAGGACGGCGCCGAGGGTAACCATCTCACCGTGGGCGAAGTTGGTCAGCCCGGTGGTGCCGAAGATCAGCGAGAGGCCGACAGAGGCGAGGGCCAGCAGAAGACCGAAGCTGAGGCCCGCCACGAGGCGGTTGATCAGGTTCTGGCCGAAATCCTGCTGCTGGACGACGATGCCTTCACCGAAGGCGAAGATCACCGAGAGGTTGGAGGTCTGGCTGAAGGTGACCTCACGGGGGTTTTCCTGGCCTTCGGCGAGTTTGATGCCCTCCGGAAGCGTGGATTCATCCAGTTCGACGACGTAGGTCCCCTGGGTGGGCACCCCGATGGTCCAGGAGCCGTTGGCGCTCGATGTGGCCGTACCGGTGAAGTCGTCCTTCTTGGCCGTGATGGTGACGTCAGCGATCGGCGCGCGGTCGTCGCCGCGCAGGAAGCCGCTGATGCTGTTTTGGAACGTGGTTGCCGACGGGGATGGTGTCGGCGAGGGGCTCGTGGCCTGGGATGCTGGCGCGACGATGAGCAGTAGCGCGGCCACGGCGGCAAAAACAGCCCCCACAACTTTCAGCAGTCTGCCGCGCCGTCTCTGCGACAGGCCTCTCGGTGTGCTTCTCAAAATGAAACCTCCACATGGGGGTGGTGTGGGTTGCGCCGTTGCAACCGCTGCGAACAGTCAGGGTGACGGGGTGGTGCCTGGTGCGATGCGGTGGAGCGGTAGGGCTTGTGATATCCGTCACCCTGTTGGGCCCATGTTACAGCCCGTTCGGGGCAATGAATGCCGTCGCGAGCAGGCTTAACGTCGCGATCGGGTAACAACCGTGAAGCCGGGGCGGCACTGCGGTTTACCTGTTCTTAAGTAAACTTTTGTTGATCCTGAGGATGCCTAAACAGTCGGTATCCCCGGTGGGGAAACGGGGATCCGGAACCAGGCGCAGAGGTCACGGTTGGGTTGCGGCAAGGACCTCCCGGGAACTAACAGTGCCCGTCGGCTGTTGGAATTGGTAGCGTGTTGTAAGCACGCACTGTAAGTTCACTACCGGATCATCATTCACCCCCCTATTTGGAGGACACCCGCAATGGCACTTGGCGGAAACCCAGTCTTCAACGGAAAGAACTTCCGTGGAGCAACCCAGGCACCGCCTGCCCCGCAGGCTTACGGACAGGGCCCCTACGGTCAGAACGGCTACGGGCAGGGCCAGTACGGCCAGGCCCAGTACGGCCAGACCCAGACCGGGTGGAACCCTGCCCAGCAGGGCATGACCCAGGACCAGCTCCAGGACATGTACAACCGGCCCGCCGCCGGCCCCGCCGACACCGGCCGCATGACGTATGACGACGTCATCATGAAGACCGCCGCCTGCCTTGGCGCCGTCCTCGTCGGTGCGGCCGTCACCCTCGTGGTGGCAGAGGGCCTGGCCTACATGCTGATGATCGTCGGTGCGCTGGGCGGTTTCGTCCTCGCCCTCGTCAACACGTTCAAGAAGCAGCCCTCACCGGCACTGATCCTGGCCTACGCAGCCCTCGAGGGCCTGTTCCTCGGAGGCCTGACGCGGATCCTCGACAACATTTACCCGGGCGTCGGCCTGCAGGCCGTGATCGGCACGCTTTCCGTCTTCGCCGTGACCCTGGTGCTCTTCAAGAACGGCAAGGTCCGGGCGACCCCGAAGGCCATGCGGTTCTTTATGATCGCGACCATCGGCTACGCCGTCTTCGCGCTCATCAACATGGCCATGATGTGGACCGGCGCCGTCGATTCCCCCTTCGGCCTGCGCACCTCGATGGAGATCGCCGGCATCCCGCTGGGCGTCTTCATCGGCGTCCTGGCGATCGGCCTCGCCGCCTTTGCCCTGATCATGGACTTCACCAGCATCGAAGCCGGCGTCCGCAGCGGCGCCCCGCAGCGCTTCTCCTGGACCGCGGCCTTCGGCCTCACCGTGACGCTCGTGTGGCTCTACGTGGAAATCATCCGGCTCCTCGCGATCCTGCGCGGCGACGAGTAACAGCGCCGAGTAGCAGCGCCGAGTAGCAGCGCCGAGTAGCAGCGCCGGCTTCACGCCGGTAGCGCACGACCAAGAAGGGGAGCCCCGCCGGATGGCGGGGCTCCCCTTCTTCTTTCGTGCGACTTCAGGTCGGTGGCGGCGCCGGGGTCCTCAGCTGAGCCGCTCCAGCACCACGGCCATGCCCTGGCCGCCGCCCACACACAGTGTCGCCAGCCCCAGTGTGGCGTCCCGTTCTCGTAGGCCGTTGAGCAGAGTGGTGGTCATCCGGGCGCCGGTCATCCCGAAGGGGTGCCCCAGCGCGATGGCGCCGCCGTGGACGTTGAGCTTGTTATGGTCGATGCCGAGTTCCCTGGCGCTGGCGACGACCTGGACCGCGAAGGCCTCGTTGAGCTCCACAAGGTCGATGTCCTCCATCCCCAGCCGGGCCAGGGCCAGTGCCCGCCGGCTCGCCTCGACCGGACCCATGCCCATGAGCTCGGGGGAGAGGGCGCTGACGCCGGTGGAGAGCACCCGTGCCAGCGGCTCGAGCCCGAGTTCGCGCGCCCGCGTATCGCTCATCACGACGACGGCGGCCGCGCCGTCGTTCAGCGGGCAGGCGTTGCCGGCGGTGACGGTGCCCCCGGCGCGGAAGACCGGCTGCAGGGCGCTGACCGCTTCGAGCGTGACGCCGGCCCGCGGGGAGTCGTCCCGGTCGATCACGGTGCCGTCCCTGCGGGTGTAAGGCGTGATCTCGCCGGCATAGAAGCCGGAGGCGATGGCGGCTTCGGCGCGGTTCTGGCTGAGCACCGCCCAGGCGTCCTGGTCCGCCCGGCCGATGCCGAAGCTGGTCGCGACGTTTTCCGCGGTCTGTCCCATGGCGATATAGATATCCGGCATCCGGCCGCCCAGCCGCGGGTCCGTCCACGGAGTGTTGGACGCGGCCCGGGCGGCGGTCCGCTGCCGGGCGGAGTCAAAGAGCGGGTTGTGCGTGCTGGCGTCCGTCTCTCCGGCGCCCGCCCAGTCGCGGTACCGGGACACGGCCTCCACCCCTGCCGAGATGAACGCGTGTCCCTCGCCGGCCTTGATGGCGTGGAAGGCCATCCGAAGGGTCTGCAGGCTTGAGGCGCAGAAACGGTTGATGGTGGCGCCCGGGACGGTGTCCAGCCCGGCGAGGATGGTGACCACCCGGGCCATATTGGAGCCGGCCTCGCCGCTGGGCTCGGCGCAGCCCAGGTACAGGTCGTCCAGGCCGCGGCCGGCGGTGTCCGCCGCGTCGAAGGACGGAATCCGGGCCAGGGCGGCGGCCACCATGGCGGCCGCAAGGTCGTCGGGCCGTTCGTCCTTCAGCGAGCCTTTGAAGGCGCGTCCGATCGGGCTCCTGGCGGTGGAAACTATGACGGCATCGGGCATGCGCCCAGCCTACGCTCCGGCTATGCCAGGCGCATCGCCCCTGCCGCGGGCCGGACGCTGAAGATTTCCGGTGCCACGTACCCGGCCCCGGCGAAGGCTCGCTCGACGGCGGCGCGCACCTGCTGCTCGGCCGCCACCGGCGTGAGCGCGATCGCCGAGCCGCCGAAGCCGCCCCCGGTCATCCGGGCACCGACCGCGCCGGCAGCACGGGCGGCCCCGACGGCGAGGTCCAGCTCGGGGCAGGAGATCTCGAAGTCGTCGCGCATGGAGGCATGGGAGGCATCCAGCAGTGGTCCGATCGCGGCGGGCCCCGCGCCGTCGAGAAGCTCGACCACCTGCAGGACCCGGTCATTCTCGGTGACCACGTGCCGCACGCGGCGGAACGTCTCTGGATCCAGCAGGCCGCTGGCTTCCTCCAGGTCGTTGAGCCCGACGTCGCGCAGGGCCTTCACGCCCAGCACCTCGGCCCCCAGCTCGCAGGAGGCCCGCCGGGAGGCGTAGCCGCCGCCGGCATGGGAGTGCGATACCTTCGTGTCAATCACGAGCAGCACCAGTCCGGCGGCTTCGGCGTCGAACGGGACCAGCCGGAAGCTCTGGTCGCGGCAGTCCAGGAACAGTGCCTGCCCGGCTGCCCCGCGCAGGGACGCGGACTGGTCCATGATGCCGGTGGGCGCGCCGACAAAGTCATTCTCGGCGCGCTGGGTGGCCAGGACCATGTCCCGGTCGTCCAGGCCCGCCGCAGTGAGCTCGTTGAGGGCGGAGATGACGGCGCACTCGATCGCGTGGGATGAGGACAGACCGGCCCCGCGGGGAACATCGGAGTCCAGCAGCAGGTCCAGGCCGGGCACCGGATGCCCGTGCTGCTGGAGCGCCCACACGACACCCAGCGGGTACTTGGTCCACCCCTTTGCCGTGCCGCGCTCCAGGGACCCGGCATCCGCCGTCGTCAGTCCCTGGTTGCCGAAGGTGGACAGCAGCCGGATCTCGGAGTCCGGACGCCGGCGGACCGCCACCCTGGCGGTCCTGTCGATCGCGAACGGCAGCACGAAACCTTCGTTGTAGTCGGTGTGCTCGCCGATCAGGTTGACGCGCCCGGGTGCCTGCCACACGCCGTCGGGCGCCGTGCCGAAGACGGAAGCGAAGCGGTCCGCCAGTTGCCGGGCGTCAAGGGGGAGGGTCATGCGGTGCTGCCGGCGGGTGCGGTCCTGGAAATGCGGGTCATGGATCCACGGTATACGCCGTGGCCTGCGGCTAGGTACGGTGGTGACCATGAAACTGCCGCGCCACGCCTCCCCGGATTCCCCTGCCAGCGACAGACCCAGCGACGGCCCGGGCCCGGACGCGTCCGCCCGGCGCTATGCCACGGGCCGGCAGTACGAGCTGCGGCGCGGCGATGCCCTGGCCGTCGTCACCGAACTGGCCGCCGGGCTGAGGCTGTATAGCCGCGGCGGCACGCAGCTGACGGAAAGCTACGGTGACGCGGAGATTTCCCCGGGTGCCGCCGGCATCACGCTGGCCCCGTGGGCGAACCGGGTGGAGGACGGTGTCTGGTACCTGAACGGCAAGAAGCAGCAGCTGGACATCACGGAGGTGTCCCGCAACAACGCCAGCCACGGGTTGCTGCGCAACGCCGCCTACGAACTCGTCGACGAGTCCGAATTCTCGGTCAGCCTGGAAGCGGCGGTGTTCCCGCAGCACGGCTATCCCTTCCTGCTGCGCCACCGCGTGCGCTACGAACTGGCCGGGGACCTGGGCCTGGTGGTCCGGCAGTCGCTGATCAACGACTCCCAGGAGCCGGCCCCGTTTGTGCTCGGCGCGCACCCGTACCTCCGGCTGGGGGAGGTGCCCAGCGAGGAGCTCACGGTCACCGTGCACGCCGGCACCCGGCTCGTGACGGACGAGCGCCTGATCCCACGCCGGACCGAACCGGTGGGCGGCGACTTCGACCTCCGCGCCGGGCGGACCGTGGGCGACCTGGACCTCGATTCGGCCTACACGGACCTGGAGTTCGACGCCGGCACCGCCCGGCACACGCTGAGCGCCCCGGACGGCCGGAGCGTGAGCCTCTGGCAGGACGAAAACTGCGGCTACGTCCACGTCTTTGTCACCACCCAGTTCCCGGGCCGCACCAAGGCGGTGGCGATCGAGCCGATGACCGGCCCGGCCAACGCCTTCAACACCGGAGACGGCCTCCGCTGGCTGGATCCGGGGGAGCGGTTCGCCATGACGTGGGGCATCAGCGCGTCCCTGGGGCGCTGAGCCAGCGAGCGGTTTCCTATCCGGACGGCGCTGGTGAATCATTGGGCTATGACGCCAGTTGACGATGCCGCCCCGCGAGACCACACTGCCGCACAGCCCGCCGCCAGCGCCTCCGCCGGGGTCCCCGCACAAGGGCGGACTGTCACGGACCGGGAAATCGACCAGGACATCCCGTACGGCGTGCGGATCGCCGCGTCCTGGTCCTGGCGCCTTGGACTCATCATCCTGATGGCCGGCGCGCTCGTGTGGCTGCTCAGCAGGGTCAGCTTCCTGCTGATTCCCGTGATGGTCGCCGCGCTGCTGGCCGGGCTGCTGACGCCGGTGAAGAACTGGTTCAGGAAGAACCGAATGCCCAACGGGCTCGCCGTCGCCATCACCGTCCTGGGCTTCATCGGCCTGGTTGGCGGGGCCCTGGCCCTCGTGGGCCGGCAGCTCGTGTCCGGCTTCGCCGAGCTGTGGAGCGAGGCGCTGACCGGAATCCAGAAAATCCAGGTCTGGCTCGCGGACGGCCCCCTGCACCTCACCGCGGCCCAGATCGACCAGTACCTGAAAGAGGGCACCGAGGCGCTGCAGAACAACAGCAGCAGCATCCTCAGCGGTGCGCTGTCCTTCGGCAGCACCGCCGGGCACTTCGCTGCCGGCATGATCCTGGCGCTGTTTATCCTCATCTTCTTCCTGCTGGAAGGCGAACGCATCTGGTCCTTCCTGGTGCGGCTGCTGCCCCGGAAGGCCCGCACCGCGGCGGACGGGGCCGGCCGGGTGGGCTGGGCCTCGATGGTGAGCTACGCCCGGGTCCAGATGCTCGTCGCCTTCGTGGACGCCGTCGGCATCGGTGTGGGGGCGGCAATCCTCGGAGTGCCCCTGGCGCTTCCGCTGGCGGTCCTGGTCTTCCTCGGTTCGTTCATCCCGATCGTCGGCGCCCTGGTGACCGGCGCCGTCGCGGTGCTGCTGGCCCTCGTCGCCAACGGCTGGGTGAACGCCCTGATCATGCTGGGGGTGGTGCTGCTGGTCCAGCAACTGGAAAGCCACATCCTCCAGCCGCTGATCATGGGCAAGGCAGTTAAGCTGCACCCGGTCGCCGTCATCCTGGCCGTCGCCGCCGGTTCCTACCTCGCCGGAATCCCCGGGGCCCTGTTCTCCGTGCCCATCCTGGCCGTAGCAAACTCGTCGATTCGCTACATTGCCGGCAGAACGTGGGAACATGAAAGTGCGCTGGAGACCGCGGGGCCGGACGTTCCGGCCGCAGCCGCCGGCAACTCCGGGAGGGACGCCCGACTGCCGGGTGCCGGATCCACACCCTGATCCACACTGCGCCGAAGACTGATCCGACAAAGGAGACTAGTTCGTGAACACCCTTGAGAGCCTGCCCGTCACGCTGGACAATGTCCTGGAGGCGCAGAAGCTGCTCGACGGGATTATTACGCGGACGCCGGTTGAATCCTCCCGTGCCCTGGGCAGCATGATCGGCGGCGAGGTCTTCCTCAAGTGCGAGAACCTGCAGCGGGCCGGTTCCTTCAAGGTCCGCGGAGCCTATGTCCGGATGGCCAAGCTTTCCCCCGAGGAGAAGAAACGCGGCGTCGTGGCCGCCTCGGCCGGCAACCACGCCCAGGGGGTGGCCGTCGCGGCCAAGAGCCTGGGCATCAAAGCACGGATCTACATGCCGCTGGGCGTCGCCCTGCCCAAACTGGCCGCCACCCGCAGCCACGGCGCCGAAGTCGTCCTGCACGGCCACAACGTCGACGAGGCCCTCGCCGAGGCGAAGCGCTACGCCGACGAGACCGGAGCCGTCTTTGTCCACCCCTTCGACGACGTCGACGTCGTCGCCGGCCAGGGCACCGTCGGACTGGAAATCCTGGAACAGGTCCCCGACGTCGACACGATCCTGATGGGCGTTGGCGGCGGCGGACTTCTCGCCGGCGTCGCTGTGGCCGTGAAGGCCAGGGCGAAGGAACTGGGCCGGGAGATCCGGATCATCGGCGTCCAGGCCGAAAACGCGGCCGCCTACCCGCCCTCGCTCGCCGCGGATGCCCTCGTGCCGCTCAAGCGCGTCTCCACCATGGCCGACGGCATCGCCGTGGGCCGGCCCGGCCAGCTGCCCTTCAGCATCATCCGGGAGCTCGTCGACGACGTCGTCACCGTCAGCGAGGACGCCCTGGCCCGGGCGCTCATCTTCCTGCTGGAGCGCGCCAAAATGGTCGTCGAGCCCGCCGGCGCGGTCGGCGTCGCGGCCCTGATGGAGGGCAAGATCGAAAACCCCGGCACCGTCGCGGTGGTGCTCTCCGGCGGCAACATCGACCCGATGCTGATGCTCAAGGTCATCCAGCGCGGCCTGTCCGCCGCGGGCCGGTACATGACCGTGCGGATGATGCTGGACGACCGTCCCGGCTCGCTGGCCACGATCGCCCGGATCATCGCCGAGAACGACGCCAATGTGACGGGCCTGGATCACACCCGGGTGGGCGGATCGATCAGCATGGGCGATGTGTCCATCACCGTGAACTTGGAGACCAAGGGCCACGAACACTGCGAGCAGGTCCTCGCGGCGCTCCGGGCCGAGGGCTTCCAGCCAATCGTTGTGCACTAGGGGACCGTGATGCTTGGCTCCACCCGGAACGGCAGGCCGCGCACCGGCGACACCGCGGCGGCACGCGCCCGCAAGGGACTGCTGGTGGTGGGGTTGTTCGTGCTGGTGCTGTACGTCATCGAGGTCATCAACACCCTCATGCTGCGTTCGCTCAACGGCACCTTCGGCCTGCGCCCGCGCACCCCCGACGGGATCCTGGACATCCTGACGTTCCCGCTGCTGCACGCCAACCTGGCGCACCTGTTCTCCAACACGCTGCCGCTAATCATTTTCGGCTTCCTGGTGCTGCTGTCCGGGCGCCGGGTGTTCTTCACCACCCTGGCCCTGAGCTGGCTCGTCTCGGGGGCGGTCGTGTGGCTGATCGGCGGCTTCAACATCACAGTGGGGGCCTCGGGCCTGGTCTTTGGCCTCTTCGCGTTCCTGCTGGTGCGCGGCTTCTTCAACCGCAACTGGTGGCAGATCCTGCTCTCGGTGGTGCTGTTCCTGACGTACGGCGGGATTCTGTTCGGCATCCTGCCCACGGTCGCGGGCTACGTGTCCTGGCAGGCGCACCTCGGCGGGGCCATCGGCGGAGTGATCGCAGCCCTGCTGCTCAGCGCGCCGCGGGCCGGAAGCCTGCGCAGCAGGCAGTAGCCCCACACGACGCCCGCAGGCAGCAAAACGACGCCGGCCCTCCCGCTTGGGGAGGGCCGGAGTCGTGCCTTGCGTTGCGTTGGGCCGGGTATTAGCCGACGTACGGCTTCGCGGACAGGATCTCCACCAGGATGTCCTTGCCGTTCGGGGCGGTGTAGCTGAGCTTGTCGCCTGCCTTGTGGCCGACGATGGCGGCACCCAGCGGTGACTTCTCGCTGAAGACGTCCAGATCCGAGTCGCCGGCAATTTCCCGGGAGCCGAGCAGGAAGGTTTCCTCGTCGCCGGCGATCTTGGCGACGACGATCATACCGGGCTCGACAATTCCGTCGTCGGCCGGGGACTCGCCCACGTGGGCGTCCCGGAGCAGCGCGGTCAGCTGGCGGATGCGGGCTTCGATCTTGCCCTGCTCCTCTTTGGCCGCGTGGTAGCCGCCGTTCTCCTTGAGGTCGCCTTCCTGGCGCGCCGCCTCGATCTTCTGGACGATTTCCGCCCGGCCGGGGCCGGAGAGGTGGTCCAGCTCTGCCTTCAGGCGGTCAAAAGCTTCCTGGGTAAGCCAAGCTGCAGTTGCGCTGTTGGTGGTAGACACGGACTTCTCCTTTGTGGTCAAACAAGCAAAGACCCCGCCACGGTGGCCACTTTTAGGACTCAGTAACCAGCTCAGCGGGGGAAAGGTATTGATCCATTGTAGTCAATCCTGTGGATATACCAAAGAAGGCTGCGGCGTGGATCACACCATGGTGCCGGGGTGCTATTTGCCGTCGTCGGGAATCCAGCAACTGTCGACGACGCCGGACACGGCCGCGGACTCGGTGCGCACGGTCGCGCGGTGGGCGGTAGTGCGCCCGCCGTCCGAGCCGGCGTCGGCGGCGTTGGGCGCGATGTCCACTACCTTCCAGCCGACGACGGCGAACTTGGAATCAAGCGCCTTGACCGAGCATTTGACGGCGGTGGCCGGTTCCTTGGTGACCTGGAAATCGATCTCCGCCAGGGTGGCGTCCGGAGTGCTGTAGCCGATGTCCTTGAAGGTGACGCTCTCCGTCGCGTTCGACGTTGAGATCCAGGCCATAAAGCCGATCCCGGCCACGAGGGCAAGGACGAGGATGATGCGTTTGGCTTTACCGCTGAGCGTCCGCTTTTGACCGCCGTAACGATTGGCTAGGCTGGGAGCTGCAGGTGCGGGCGCGGCAGGCTGATCCTTGGAAGTCACCAGTCCAGTTTAGTGTGGATCGGGACGGGTATGTGCCGCGCCGCCGATCCGGCCCCTACGCCTGCCAAAGTTCTGTACCTGTAGATGAAATCTGTCCCTGTAGATGAAAGAGGAGCCGTCCCACGATGACAGCGTCCCCCAGCCCGTCAGCGCCGCTTCGGCTGTTGGCTGTCCATGCTCATCCCGACGATGAATCCAGCAAGGGCGCCGCCACGATGGCCATGTACGCCGCGTCCGGCGTCGACGTCCTGGTCGCCACCTGCACGGACGGTTCCCGCGGGGACATCCAGAACCCCGCCGTGGAAGGCGAGCCGCACCCCAAACGCGACATGGCCGGCGCGCGCCGGCTGGAGATGGAGCACGCCGCCAAGGTCCTGGGCGTCCGCCAGTGCTGGCTGGGCTTCGTCGATTCGGGGCTGCCCGAAGGCGATCCGCTGCCGCCGCTGCCGGCAGGGTCCTTCGCCACGCTGCCACTGGAGCGGGCCGCCGCCCCGCTGGTCCGGCTGGTCCGTGAGTTCAAGCCCCAGGTCATCCTGAGCTACGACGAGAACGGCGGGTATCCGCACCCGGACCACATCATGGCGCACCGGGTCGCCGTCGAGGCCTTCGAAGCCGCCGGGGACCCGGCCCGCTACCCCGGAACCGGCGAAGCCTGGGCGCCGGACAAGCTCTACTACGACCGCGCCTTCAGCCCCGAACGGTTCCGTGCCCTGCACTTCGCGCTGGAGGAATCGGGTCTCCGCTCGCCGTATGCAGAACGCCTCGCGGTCTGGCTCGAAGCCGACGCCGAGGGCCACACCCCGCCCGCGCCGACCCACCCGACCACCACCCAGATCGAGTGCGGCGACTTCTTCGAAGCACGCGATGACGCACTGCGGGCACACCGCACCCAGGTGGACCCGGAGGGCTTCTTCTTCGCCGTCTCGCCGGCGATGCAGCGCCGCGTCTGGCCCTGGGAGGACTACTCGCTGATCCAGGCCAGGGTCCCGGTCGAACTTCCTGAAAAGGACTTCTTCGCCGGGCTAAGATAGACCCAACAGGCCATTTCTATGACGCGTAGAAGGCGTTGTGAAATCAGTTCAACGCAGCTCCGCGGCCAGCCCCCGCCGGGCCGCCATTCAGCCCCATAGAAGGTTCCAAACCGTGCATTCCTTGCTCCTCGCCCTGGCAACCACCCCGGCGCCCACCCCCACGCCGTCGCTGCGCCCCGGACTGTCCCAGGACCAGGTGACGCCCGGCCTGCTGGGATTCCTCCTGACCGCCTTCATCGTGGTGCTGACGGCGCTGCTGATTGTGGACATGGTCCGGCGCATCCGCCGCGTCCGGTACCGCGCCCAGGTCGAGGAGGAGCGCGCGGCGGCCGCCGAGGCAGCCTCCCTCGAGGGTGATCCCCGGACCGCCGGGACGGGGACGGGGACCGCCCGGGCCCAGGACCCCGCCGGTCAGCCCGCCACCCGCCCGGAAGCCAACGGTGATGCAGGACCCGGAAGCCGCTGACCGCGGCACCCGCCCGTCCTTCCCCGAGGCCGCCAACGCCCTCGGCGGAGAACCCTCTGCCTACCTCCGGCAGCACGCCGGAAACCCCGTGCACTGGCGGCCGTTCGGTGACGAGGCCTTTGCCTTCGCGGCCGCCCGCGACGTGCCGGTCTTCCTCTCCATCGGCTATGCGGCCTGTCACTGGTGCCACGTCATGGCCCGGGAATCGTTTGAGGACCGGGACACCGCGGACTTCCTGAACGCCAATTTCGTGGCGGTGAAGGTGGACCGTGAGGAGCGCCCCGACGTCGATTCCGTCTACATGGCCGCGACCCAGGCGATCAGCGGTGAAGGCGGCTGGCCCATGTCCGTCTTCCTGCTCCCCGACGGGCGGGCCTTTCATGCCGGGACCTACTATCCGCCCCGGCCGCTGCCCGGCAGACCCTCCTTCCGCCAGATACTGGAGGCCGTGACCGACGCCTGGCGGGAGCGGCGCGAGGCCGTGGAACAGAACGCCGAGACCCTGGCCCGGGGCCTTGCCGCCTCGCAGCTCAGCGCCGCAGTGCGGCTGGGCGGTGCGCCGGAGCCCCTCGACCCGTCCCTGCCAGCGCTCGCCGTGCAGGCGCTGGCGGCCGACGAAGACCCAGCCGGCGGCGGCTTCGGCACCGCGCCCAAGTTCCCGCCCTCGGCGGTCCTGGAATTCCTGATCCGGCACGCCGCCGTCCCCGCATCTGCCGTCCCCGCATCTGCCGTCCCCGCATCTGCCGTCCCCGCAGCGGATGCCGCCTCAGCGGACGCCGCCTCACCGGACGCGGGGGCCGTCACCGCGAAGCAGGCTCGCGGCCTGGCGGGCCGGACACTCGCCGCGATGTCCCGCTCGGCCCTGTTTGACCAGCTCGACGGCGGCTTCGCCCGCTACTCCGTGACGCGCGACTGGTCCGTGCCGCACTTCGAAAAAATGCTCTACGACAACGCCCAGCTGCTGCGCGTCTACGTCCACTGGGTCCGGCTCGGCGGTTCGCCCGACTTCCCCGCCGCGGAGGCAGCAGACGTCGCCGGACGCACGGCCGGCTGGCTGCTGGCCTCGCTGGGGCTCGGCACCGACGAAACCGGCCACACGCCGCCTCCCGGAGCGGTGCACGGGCAGCTGCCCGAGGCGCTGGCCTCGTCCCTCGACGCCGACACCGTCGTGGACGGCGTCCACGCAGAGGGCGCCAGCTACCTGTGGACCCCCGCAACGCTGGAAGCCGTCCTGGGACCGGCCGACGGCGCCGCCGTCGCCCGGCTCATGAACGTCCGGGCCCGCGGCACCGTCTCCGCGGACGGATCCCCGCTGCACCCCGGCCGGGCACAGAGCGCCGGCGAGGCGGACCTGTGGCAGCGGGTGAGGCCGGTGCTGCTCACAGAGCGGTCCCGCCGTCCCCAGCCGGCCCGGGACGACAAGGTGGTGGCGGGCTGGAACGGGCTGGCCGTCGCGGCCCTGGCCGAGGCCGGCGCGGTACTCGGGCAGCCCCTGCTGGTGGCCGCAGCCGGGCGGATCGCTGCGTACCTCGAACGGGTGCACTGGCGGCCGGGTGCGGCCGGTGAACCCGGCACCCTCATCCGGGTTTCCCATGCAGGCGTCGCACGGGGGATCGGCGGGCTGCTGGAGGATTACGCCTTCTGCGTCGAGGGCCTGATCGCGCTCTATGCCGCCACCGGCCGGACACACTGGTACCGGCTGGCGGAGGGCATCCTGGCCGCAGCCCGGGCACGGTTCACCACCGACGGCGCGCTCCGGGACACCGCGGGGGACTCGGACCAGGTCGCCAACGCCCAGGGCGGACGCGCGCCGCTGGAGCTGTTCGACGCTGCCACGCCGAGCGGGGCGGCCGCCTTCGCCGGCGTGCTGCTGTCCTGCTCGGCACTCTCCGGCTCTCAGGAATACCGCACCCTCGCCGGCAACATCCTTTCGCTGCTGCCGCCGCTGGCCGCCCGCGCGCCGCGGGTGGCCGGCTGGCTGCTTGCCACGGCGCAGGCGGCGCTGGCCGGCCCGGTGGAGGCCGCCGTCGTCGGGCCGGACACCCCGGAGCGGGCGGCGCTGCACCGCGAGCTGCTGCTCTCGCCGAGCCCCGGGCTGGTGATTGCCCTGCAGGCAGCACCTGTAAGGGACAAAACATCAGTGGACAACGCCGGGCCGGACACCGACGGGGACGACGAGGCCGTGGTGCCCCTGCTGCGCGGGCGCGGGGCTGCCCCCGACGGGGCGCCCCAGGTCTATCTGTGCCGCGGAATGGTCTGCGGGCTTCCGGTGCGTTCTCCCGGCCAGCTGCGGGAGCGCCTGGCTACCATGGCGGAATGACCTTTGACGGTTTCGAGCTCGTGGTTTTCGACTGTGACGGCGTCCTGGTCGAGTCGCCGGCGGCAAACCCGCCCCGGACCTGTTCCTGCACGCCGCCGCTTCCTGCTCTTATCGAGGCCGGACGGCACTGACAGGCGGACACTGACCCCGGAAATTCCCCACCTTTGAAGTCGGCGCCCGGTGTGTCGGGCAGAAGTGCCGGTGAGTCGCGGCGACGCTGTCCCAAAGGTGGGGAGAATCCGCGCAGGCAGGCAGTTGGTCCCGGCGGAAATTCAGCTCAGGACGGCGATGGCAATCGCGATGTAGTGCGCGGCGAAGGCAAAGACCGTGAGCGCGTGGAACAGCTCATGGAAGCCGAAGTGTGAGTAGCTGATGTTCGGCTTCTTCAACGCGTAGAACACGGCGCCGGTGATGTAGAGGGCACCTCCCACGCAGATCAGGACGGCGGAGGCGACATTGGCGGCAAAGAATTCCGGCAGATAGAACAGCGCGCCGCAGCCCAGGGCGATGTAGATCGGCACGTACAGCCAGCGCGGGGCGTCGGTCCACAGCAGCCGGAACAGCACGCCAAGGATGGCCCCGGACCAGATCACCCACAGCAGCAGTTCGGCCTTGTCCCGGTCCAGGAGGGCCCAGGCCAGCGGCGTGTAGCTTCCGGCGATCACCAGCATGATGTTCGTATGGTCCAGCCGCTTCAGCACGATCTTCACTCCCGGGGACCAGTTGCCCCGGTGGTAGATGGCGCTGATGCCGAAGAGCAGGACCCCGGTGAAGGCGTATATGGCGCAGGCGATCTTCAGGTCCGGCGTCGGGGCCAGGATCACCAGCACCAGCCCGGCGGCCAGCGCCAGCGGAGCCGTCACCGTGTGGATCCAGCCGCGCCATTTGGGCTTGATCATCAGGAGTTCCGCCAGCCGGATCGCGGCGTCGTCCATCGGGCCGGTCCTACGGTCCGCAGGCTGCTCCGGCCTGGGCTCGTGGGTGTTGCTTTCCATGCCGCCATATTATCCTACGGTCCAGTAAGTTACCTGCGAGTAACATGGCTGGCGGGCGAAACCGCAGCGTCCCTGCGCCCCGGCCCGTGCTCCGGCGGGTAGCCTAGGATGTGCACTGCAGTCGTACAAGGAAGCCAGGTGAATCTCCGGATGGAAATGCCCGGGTTCCTCTATGGCTTCTACGAGCGCAGACTCCAGCGGTCCCTGGACCCGGAACGCATTCCCCGGCACATCGGCGTGATGGTGGACGGCAACCGCCGCTGGGCCCGGCAGTTCAACGCCCCGACCAGCCAGGGGCACCAGGCCGGGGCCGACAAGATCCACGAGTTCCTCGGCTGGTGCCAGGAACTCGGCGTCAAAGTCGTCACCCTCTACATGCTCTCCACGGACAACATGAACCGCTCGGGCGAGGAACTCGACCTGCTCATGGGGATCATCGCCAACACGCTGGACAGGCTGGACGAGGACGCTGAAATCTCGGTCCACGCCATGGGCGCCCCGGAACTGCTGCCTGACTACCTCGCCGCCCGGCTCAACCGGCTCACGGCCCGCACCCCGGCGCGCGAGAAACTCCACGTCAACGTCGCCGTCGGCTACGGCGGACGCCGCGAAATCGTCGACGCCGTCCGCGAACTGCTGCACGACGCCGTCACCCGCGGCACGGACATCGGGAAACTGGCCGACGAGCTGAGCGTCGATGACATCTCGCGCTTCCTCTACACCCGCGGCCAGCCCGATCCGGATCTCGTGATCCGTACCTCCGGGGAGCAGCGGCTCTCCGGTTTCCTGATGTGGCAAAGCGCCTACAGCGAGTTCTATTTCTGCGAGGCCCTGTGGCCTGCCTTCCGGAAAGTGGACTTCCTCCGGGCCCTCCGCGACTACGCCGGCAGGCAGCGCCGCTACGGCTCCTGACGCGACATCCGGTGTTCACACGATGGCAATAAGAATCGCCGAAAAATTGGCGCTGAAACGTCGCACCCCGGACGTACGTTAATCCCATCAGCAGGCAAACCGCCAGCTGATCGGGGAGGCCAGTACATGGAGCGGAAGTTCGCACCGGGTGTATGGGAGGCCGCGTCCGGCCTTCAGGCCGAGCCGCCTCACCAATAACAATTCCGGGCATGCGCCCCGGGGCTGGAGTCGATGTGGCTATTTCTGAACAACTGCCCGACGTCGTGACCGACCAGGGACAGAAAGCTACCTCTCGCGCCAAGCGAGCCACCTCAAAGACCGGTGCAGCGGAGATTGACGCTGCAGCCGGTTTTGCTGTTTCCGGGGAAGGGACAGCAAGTCAGGAACCGGCCCGGAGCTTCGTGATCGACACCTCGGTGCTGCTCTCGGACCCGCGGGCCCTGCTGCGCTTCGCGGAGCACGAGGTGATCCTTCCGATCGTGGTCATCACCGAACTCGAAGGCAAGCGGCACGATCCCGAGCTCGGCTATTTCGCCCGCAAGGCGCTGAGGCTCCTCGATGACCTGAGGGTTGAGCACAACGGGCTCGACCGTCCCATTCCGCTCGGGCACGACGGCGGCACCCTCATGGTGGAGCTGAACCACATCTCCGCCGACGTGCTCCCCGCCGGCTTCCGCGGCGGGGACAACGACAGCCGCATCCTCGCCGTCGCCAAGAACCTCGCCAACGCGGGGCGCGACGTTACGGTGGTGTCCAAGGACCTGCCGATGCGCGTCAAGGCCTCGGCCATGGGGCTGCAGGCCGACGAGTACCGCAACGAACTCGTCAAGGACTCGGGCTGGACCGGCGTCGCGGAAATCGAAGCGAGCGAGGAGGAGGTCTCAACCCTCTACGGCCACGAGCCGGTCTTCATCCCGGAGGCGGCCGAGATGCCGACGAACACCGGCCTGGTGATCCTCTCCCAGCGGGGATCCGCCCTGGGCCGGGTGGGCGCCGACAAGCAGGTCCGGCTCGTCAAAGGCGACCGCGACGTGTTCGGGCTGCACGGGCGGTCGGCCGAACAGCGGCTGGCGATCGACCTGCTGATGGACCCCTCCGTGGGGATCGTGTCCCTAGGCGGCCGTGCCGGCACGGGCAAGTCCGCGCTGGCCCTGTGCGCCGGCCTGGAGGCCGTGCTGGAGCGGCGGGAGCACCGCAAGGTGATCGTCTTCCGCCCGCTTTACGCCGTGGGCGGGCAGGAGCTCGGCTACCTGCCCGGCTCCGAGGCGGAGAAAATGAACCCGTGGGCGCAGGCCGTCTTCGACACGCTCGGGGCCCTGGTCAGCCAGGAGGTCGTGGAGGAAGTGATGGACCGCGGCATGCTTGAGGTGATGCCGCTGACGCACATCCGGGGCCGCTCCCTGCATGACGCCTTCGTGATCGTGGACGAGGCCCAGTCGCTGGAGAAGAACGTGCTGCTCACCGTGATGAGCCGGATCGGACAGAACTCCAAGATCGTCCTGACCCACGACGTCGCCCAGCGCGACAACCTCCGGGTCGGCCGGCACGACGGCGTGGCCGCCGTCGTCGAGACCCTCAAGGGACATCCGCTCTTCGGCCACATCACCCTCACCCGTTCGGAGCGCTCGCCGATCGCGGCCCTGGTGACGGATCTGCTCGAGGGGGCTGAGATCTAGGCGGGCTTACTGCAGCTTCCCCTTCCCGGCTCCCCTCTTGAAGGGGACGTGGTTGGCTTCGCCGACCACGTCCCCTTCGCCGTCGCTTAGACACAACGTTGGCGACCCGCTGCGGTCGCTGGGCGACCTTCGGGGCCACCCACGTCGCGATGCGCTCCTACGCGAAGGAGCCGCGGCACGGCTTGCGCGTTCGTCGTCACCTGCGCGGGGACGCCGTGTCCCCGCCCGGCTGCCCGATGCCGAGGTACTTTGCCGTGGCTTCGTGGCCTTCCACGTTCAGTTGCCAGGCGGGGCGGTTGAAGGTGGCGGGGGTGAGCCGGACTCTTTGGGCTTCGTGGAGCTTGCCGCCCCAGTTGACGCGGGTGATGCCGTTGAGTTCGTAGCCGAGGGAACGGGAGACGCCGAGGGACTGCCGGTTCCAGGCGGCCGCCTCGGATTCCGCGACCTCCGCGCCGAGCCAGTCGAAGGCGTAGAGGGCGACGGCGGCGCGCATCTCCGTGCCGAGTCCCCGGCCGTGCACGCTTTGCCTGAGCCAGGAGCCCGTGCTGACCGTCTTCAGCGTGGCGAAGTCCTTCGCCTCGATGTCCTGGCAGCCGATGAACTCGCCCTCGTGCCAGATGCCGAGGAGCAGGGTCCATTCCTGCGGCGACATGGTCCCGCGGCACCGCCAGTACCATTGCGCCATGTTCGGGCCGAGTTCCGCGGCCGGCGCCTCCGCCCACGGCCTGCTGAAGGGGCTGCGGCCGGGTTCGTGGATGCCGCTCAGGGCCGCCCCCGCCGCCGCGGGGATCTCCTCGTCGCGGATCGGCCGCAACACCAGGCGGGGCGTGGTCAGGGTGAGGCCAAAGGGCGGCCAGAAGCGGGCGAGCTCAGTCATCCGGGAAGCCTAGCGGCGCGGGCCGCGACCGGCCAGTCACACGCGCCGTCAGCCGGCCGGGAGTTCCCAGCTGATGTGCCGGCGGACGTCCGTGAGGTTCATGGACTCGGCGAGGAACAGGTCATCGAGCATGTACTCGTCCACGCCCAGGATCCGAAGCCAGTGCCCGTATTCTTCCGGCCCGGACCCTTCCCGCGCCTCCCCGTCCCGGGGCTCGCTTTCCCTTGCCCCGCCTTCCCTGGCGCGGACTGCCTGACCACCCTCAAGCCAGCGGCTGGCGACGCAAACGCCCGTGCCGGCGTCGACCCTCACCAGCGTGCGGCCCGGACGGCACAGCGGCGCGCCGGGGTGGCTGGGGCGGTAGCCGGGGTTCGGGGTGACGGTGGCTTCCAGGGCGGGGCGGCCCTCGTGCATCACTTCGGTGATGCCGTCCAGTTCCACGGCGTTGGCGTTGGGGAATTCGAGCGGCACGGGGGCGTTGCCTGCCAGTTCCACCGGGTCCAGCGCGGCGGCGAAGCGGCCGTTGCCGAAACCGGGCTCGCCATAGGCCGCTTCGGGGCGGCGCCGGACCAGGCCGCGGTCGTCATAGACCGGGGTGACGAGGTGGGGCGGCAGCAGCCAGGTTTTTCTGGTGGAGCGGACATAAAACACGTCTCGGGAATCATTGATGCCGGTCGTGCTTTGCAGGACCAGCCCGTCCGCGGTCTCCAGCCGCAGGGCGCCGGGGCGGCGCAGCCACGCGCGGACCAGATCCGGAGGTGGCGCTGTTTCAGTGCCGCCGGGATCGACGGCGAGGGGCCGGTCCAGATATTCAAAGCGCAGCGACTGCCACTTCCACGGCGAGGAACGGCACAGGTGCCGGAAGATGGCCGCCTGTTCCGCGGGGCCCCCGGGCGTGCCCGGTCCGCGCGGGTTCGAGCGCGGATTCGACGTGTCCCATGCGGCCATATCCACAGTTTACGCGCGGGCCCGGCCCTGGCTGCCGGAAATTCCAGTAGCATCCGAGGGTGATCCAACGACTCGGCGGACTGGGCGAAGTGACCCCGCTGGCCTACTGGCTGGTGCTTCTGGCATGCGCCTACCTGGCGGTTGTGGCCGTCCGGCTCACGGTCATCGACGTCCGGCACCACCTGCTGCCGGACCGGATCGTCTTTCCGGCCTACGCCGTCGCCGCGGTGCTGCTGCTCGGTGCGGTGGCGGTCCACGCGGTGTCGGGGGCCCCGGCCACGGCGGCCGTGCCCGACGGCGGGGCCGGGCTCTTCGGGGTGCCCGGACTGCGGGTGGTGGCCGGGGGAGCGGCCCTGTGGCTCTTCTACTTCCTGCTGCGGGCGGTCTATCCGCCGGGAATGGGATTTGGCGACGTCAAGCTGGCAGGGGTGCTCGGCATGTACCTGGGATTCCTCGGCTGGCCGCACGTGTTTGCCGGGACCTTAGCGGCCTTCCTCTTTGGCGGACTGTGGAGCCTGGCGCTGCTGGTGTCGCGGCAGGGCACGCTGCAATCGAGCATCCCCTTCGGGCCGTTCATGCTGGCCGGCACGGCCTCGGCCATGGTGCTCCTGCCGGCCTGACGGGACCTTGGACGCCGGTGCCCGGAAGCCCGGACATGTGCGCCGACGCGGCCTTCGCGCTTTTTGTCGGTGCCCCGCCGTAGCCTGCTTCTAATCCAGCCAGCCGCTGGGAAGGGGGTCCGGGTGCGCCCGGACCGGAAATGGGGAAACATGACAGATTCAGCTCTGACGCACGTGTACGTCCTTCTTGACCGCTCCGGATCCATGAGTGCCATTGCCGATGACACCGTGGGCGGATTTGCCGCGTTCGTCAGGGAGCAGCAGTCGGTGCCGGGCCGCTGCCGGCTGTCCCTGGCGCAGTTCGACGACGTCTACGACCGGGTCTACGCCGCCGTGGACATCCGGGATGTACCGCCGCTGGACCTGCAGCCGCGCGGCTCCACCGCCCTCCACGACGCCATGATCCGGCTGATCGGGGAAGCCGGGGAGGAACTGGCCGCCCTGCCCGAAGAGCAGCGCCCGGGCACGGTGCTGGTGGCAGTGCTGACCGACGGGCACGAGAACGCCTCGAGGGAGGCGACCGGCCCCATGGTGAAAGCCCTGGTGGAGCAGCAGCAGAGCCAGTGGGGCTGGCAGTTCACGTACCTGGGCGCCAATCAGGACGCCGTGCTGACGGCGGAAGGGCTCGGCATCCGGGCCGAGGACGCGCTGACGTACGCCGCCGGCAATGTGGACGCGGCCTTTTCCGGGCAGTCGGCCAAGACCCGCAGGCTGCGGGAGGCCCGGATGGCCGGTGCCAGCATGGCGGACGCCGCCGCCGCCGCGGCCTACACCGCCGAGGAGCGGCGGGCCGCCGGGGGAGGCGTTCCGCCGCGCTAGGCCGGTCCAGGCAGGACACGACGGCGGCCGGCGCCTTTCGCTGGAAAGGTGCCGGCCGCCGTCGGACGCGGCCGCCTCCCGGGGCGCGGCAGCTAGGCCCGTGTGTTAGGCCTTGTGCGGCGGACGGGTCATGGACATAACGTCCAGGGCCGTGTCCAGCTGCTCCTCGGTCAGTTCGCCGCGTTCCAGGAAGCCCATCGCCACCACGGTTTCGCGGATGGTGAGGCCCTCGGCCACGGCTTTCTTGGCGATCTTGGCGGCGTTCTCGTAGCCGATGAACTTGTTCAGCGGCGTGACGATCGACGGGGAAGCCTCGGCCAGGTAGCGGGCGCGCTCGACGTTCGCGGTGATGCCGTCGATCATCTTGTCGGCCATGACGCGGCTGGTGTTGGCCAGCAGGCGCACGGATTCGAGCAGGTTGGCGGCCATCACGGGGATGCCGACGTTCAGCTCGAACGCGCCGTTGGTGCCGGACCAGGCGATGGCGGTGTCGTTGCCGATGACCTGGGCGCAGACCATGATGGACGCCTCGCAGATCACCGGGTTGACCTTGCCGGGCATGATGGAGGAGCCCGGCTGCAGGTCCGGGATCGCGATCTCGCCGAGGCCGGTGTTGGGGCCGGAGCCCATCCAGCGCAGGTCGTTGTTGATCTTCATGAAGGAGATCGCGATGTTGCGGAGCTGGCTCGAGGCCTCGATCAGGCCGTCACGGTTGGCTTGGGCCTCGAAGTGGTCGCGGGCCTCGGTCAGCGGCAGTCCGGTGTCGGCGGCCAGCAGTTCGATGACGCGCTCCGGGAAGCCGGCGGGGGTGTTGATGCCGGTGCCGACGGCGGTGCCGCCGAGCGGAACCTCAGCGACGCGGGGAAGGGAGGCATTGATGCGCTCGACGCCGTAGCGGACCTGAGCGGCGTAGCCGCCGAACTCCTGGCCCAGCGTCACCGGGGTGGCATCCATGAGGTGGGTGCGGCCGGACTTCACGACGTCCTTGAACTCGACGGCCTTGCGCTCCAGGGACTCCGCGAGGTAGCCCAGCGCCGGGATCAGGTCGTTGATCAGCGCGGACGTGGCGGCCACGTGGACCGAGGTGGGGAAAACGTCGTTGGAGGACTGCGAGGCGTTGACGTGGTCATTGGGGTGGACGACCTTGTCGCTGCCGGCGGCCTTGAGCGCGCGGGTCGCCAGTTCGGCAAGGACCTCGTTGGTGTTCATGTTGGACGAGGTGCCCGATCCGGTCTGGAAAACGTCGATCGGGAAGTCGCCGTCGTACTTTCCGGTGGCGACCTCATCGGCAGCATCCGCGATCGCCTGGGCGAGCTCGCCGTCGAGCACTCCCAGTTCTGCGTTGGCCTGCGCGGCGGCCTTCTTGACCCGGGCGAGGGCTTCGATGTGGGCGCGCTCCAGGGTTTTGCCGGAGATCGGGAAGTTTTCGACGGCACGCTGCGTCTGGGCGCGGTACAGGGCGTTCACGGGGACCCGGACCTCGCCCATCGTGTCGTGTTCAATGCGGAACTCTTCGGTGTTCAACTCTTCTGTGGAAGTCATGGGGCTAGCTTATTGGGCGGAGGCGTCCCATCGAAAACCGTGAAGTGCGTGCTACCGGGCTGTGGCAGGAACCTAGAGCTCGCCGATTCCGGAAACAAGGTCCGCCCTGCCGTCGGCGAGGCTGTAGGCGAGACCGATCACGGCCGCCCGGCCGCCCTCGACGGCATCGGAAATCACGCGCGAGCTGTCCACCAGCCGCTGCGACGTCTGTTTGACGTTCTCCACGACCATGTCGTTGACGTCGTTCTGGTTGTTACGCAGCGAGGTCAACACTGAGGGGGTGATGCGCTCGACGAGGCTGCGCATGAAGCCCACGGGCATCTGTCCGGTCTCCACGGCCTTTTTCGTCGCCGTGACCGCGCCGCAGCTGTCGTGCCCGAGGACCACGATCAGCGGCACGCCCAGGACGCTGACGCTGTATTCGAGCGAGCCGAGGACGGCGTCGTCGATCACCTGGCCGGCGGTGCGGACCACAAAGGCGTCGCCGAGGCCCAGATCGAAGATGATCTCAGCGGCCAGCCGGGAATCCGAGCAGCCGAAGATCACCGCGAAGGGATGCTGGTTCTCCACGAGGGAGGAGCGGCGGGACGCGTCCTGGTTGGGATGGGACGATTTGCCGGACACGAAGCGCTCGTTGCCTTCGCGGAGACGGCGCCAGGCAAGGGCGGGGGTGAGATAGGTGGCCACGGGAGTACCTTACGGCGAAGGGGCGGGGGAGGGCGAAACTGTTGCGCCCGAGGTGCTCCCCGGTGACACAGTGCCGGACTTGTCTTCGAGGTCCTTGACCACCGCGGCGGCCAGCACCGCAAATTCATCCAGCGGGGCGGATCCGGTCAGGATCACGGTCGTGCCGCCGGCGTCGGCAAGCACCATGCTTTTCTCGCCCTTGCCGGTGTCGCGGAGCTCCCAGTCGCGTCCGCCGGCGCTGCGCGTGCCGGTCACGGGCGCGCTCTTCACCTGCTGCAACAGCCAGGTGGGATTGGACTGCCGCGCCTGCACCAGGCCGATGAAGGATTCCCTGGGCGTGAGGTAGCCGACCTCCCACGTGGGGACGCCGCTGCCCGCTCCGGATTCCCAGCGGGCGTAATTTGCGCGGAATGTGTCGCCGGTGTCGGGGGCGGCCGGTGTGAATCCCGCCACATCGGCGGCGTTCTGCGCCACGGCGCTGACGTTGATGTTCGGCCGGTAGCCGTCGGTCTTGGGCGAGGGGTTCATCAGGACGATGGGCAGGAATGCGGCGATGCTCAGGACCAGCGCAATGCCCATACCGATCACCGAGGCGTTCGCGCGCTTCGCCGCTCCTGCGCTCAGTACGGGCTTGACGGGCGGCTGGCCGGCGGCGCCGGGTGCTTCGCGGCCGGCGGTGCCGGCGGGGGAAGCGGGGGCAGCGGGGGGCGTTTCCTGCAATTCACTCACCCCTCTATAGTCGCCCATTCCGGGCCGATCTCACATTCGGCGGTGCCGGGCGGGCCGGGGGCGGGCCGTTCACGGAATGGTCAATCCAAGACGCAGGTTTCCTCCCCGACTATGATCAGTATCAGACGAGATCACAAACTAAGAATCACCGCGACGGATCGATCCTGTCCGCACGGTTTCAATGATCGCCACTCGAAGAAGAGGTTAACGTGACACCACCGCCAATGACCCAGAAGTACTCCACACTTTCCCCGTCCCTCGCCGTGGGAATTGACGAGCCGGACCGCAACCTTGCTCTCGAACTGGTCCGCGTCACCGAAGCCGCCGCCATCGCCGGCGGTCACTGGGTTGGGTTCGGGGACAAGAACAAGGCCGACGGCGCCGCCGTCGACGCCATGCGTTCCTTCCTCCAGACCGTCCACTTCAACGGTGTTGTCGTGATCGGTGAGGGCGAGAAGGACGAAGCCCCGATGCTCTACAACGGCGAGAATGTTGGTGACGGCACCGGCCCCGAGTGCGATGTCGCCGTCGACCCGATCGACGGAACCCGCCTCGCTGCCCTCGGCATCAACAACGCCCTCGCCGTCCTCGCCGTCGCGGAACGCGGTTCCATGTTCGACCCCTCCGCGGTGTTCTACATGGAGAAGCTCGTCACCGGTCCGGAAGCGGCCGACATGGTTGACCTTCGCCTGCCCGTCAAGCAGAACCTGCACCTGATCGCCAAGGCCAAGGGCGTCAAGGTCAACCAGCTCAATGTGATGATCCTGGACCGGGACCGCCACCGCGGGCTCGTTGAAGAGATCCGCGAAGCGGGTGCGCGGACCAAGTTCATCATGGACGGTGACGTCGCCGGCGCCATCGCCGCGGCCCGCTCGGGCACCGGCGTCGACGCCCTGATGGGCATCGGCGGAACGCCGGAAGGCATTGTCACGGCCTGCGCAATCAAGTCCCTCGGCGGAGTCATCCAGGGCCGCCTGTGGCCCACCAGCGATGACGAGAAGCAGAAGGCCATCGACGCCGGCCACGACCTGGACCGGGTGCTGTCGACCAACGACCTCGTCTCCAGCGACAACTGCTATTTCGCCGCCACGGGCATCACCGACGGGGACCTGCTCAGGGGCGTGCGTTACTCCAAGGACAAGGTCCTCACGCAGTCCATCGTGATGCGTTCCAAGTCCGGGACCATCCGCTTTGTTGATGGCGAGCACCAGGCCAGCAAGTGGGAAGGCTACGCCCGCAAGGGTTAGCAGCTGCCCAAATCAGGACACCCGGATCCCGGGGCGCGTTTCGCGCCCCGGGATCCGCCGTTTCCCAGCGGCCGGGCCTGCTCGGCATTGGGTAGGGTGGAACCATGACATGGCTCGTAACAGGTGGCGCAGGATATATCGGCTCTCACGTGGTTTCCGCTTTGCGCGGGGCCGGGATGCAGGCAGTGGTGGTTGATTCGCTTTCCAGCGGGCACCGCGAGTTCGTCCCGGACGACGTGCCGTTCGTGCAAGGCACCATCCTCGACTCGGAACTCGTGGCCCGCACCATGCTCGACCACGGCGTGACGGGCGTGATCCACCTCGCCGGTTTCAAGTACGCCGGTGTTTCGGTCCAGGAGCCGCTGCTTACCTACGAGCAGAACGTCACCGGCACGGCCGAACTGCTCAAGGCCATGGAACTCGCCGAGGTCGACAAGCTGGTCTTCTCCTCCTCCGCCGCGACGTACGGCACCCCCACCGGGGACATCGTCACGGAAGACACCCCGACCCAGCCGGAATCCCCTTACGGCGAGAGCAAACTGATCGGCGAATGGCTGATCCGCGACCAGGGTAGGGCGCGGGGCCTGAAGCATACATCGCTGCGCTACTTCAACGTCGTCGGCTCCGGCTCGCCCGAACTCTACGACACGAGCCCGCACAACCTCTTCCCGATTGTGCTCCGCGCACTGACCGCAGGGAAGACCCCCCGCATCAACGGCACCGACTACAACACCGCCGACGGCACCTGCGTGCGCGACTACGTGCACGTGGCCGACCTGGCGACCTCCCACGTCGCGGCCGCCCGGGCCCTCGCCGCCGGCACGCCGCTGGAACGCGTCTACAACCTCGGGTCCGGCGACGGGCTCTCCGTCCGACAGATCATGACGGCGATGGCCACGGTTACCGGCATCGACTTCGAGCCGGAGATCGGGCCCCGCCGGGCGGGAGACCCGGACCGGATTGTGGCCGACGGCTCCCTGGCCGCACGTGATCTGGACTGGAAGATGCGGCACTCCGTCGAGGACATGGTCGCCAGCGCGTACGAGGCCCAGAAGAAAGCCGCCGCCGCCGGACACTAGCCCACCGGGGGACATGCCCAGTGCCCTGGCCCAGGAGTGGACATAGTGGGTCTATGTCCACGCGCCGGGGCTGACGCGGGGCATGTCCGGTGGTGGTGATGCCCGGGGTTGCGCTGCCGCCGCGGAGCGTGTCCAGTGCCTAGGCCCAGGAGTGGACATAGTGGGTCTATGTCCACCCGCCGGTGCTGACGCGGGGCATGTCCGGTGGTGGTGATGCCGGGGGTTGCGCTGCCGCCGCGGAGCGTGTCCAGTGCCCTGGCCCAGGAGTGGACATAGTGGGTCTATGTCCACCCGCCGGGGCTGACGCGGGGCATGTCCGGTGGGGGAGGGCTAGTGGCGGAGCGCGCCGCGCAGCCGGACGGGCAGCGTCCGGGCCGCCGCGAGGCCTCGGCGGGCCGCCTGCGCGCCCTTCCTGGCCAGCTGGTATCCGTTGTAGCGCACCGTCCGCACCGGCAGGTCCCAGGTCCCGGGATACGTGACCTCGCGGCCGCCGAAGGACTTTTTGAAGGACGTGAACCCCGCCCACTTGTGGTCGGGGTCGTCCGCGGGGGCCACGCCCCAGAGATCCACGTGCTTCAGGCCTTTGTCCTTGGCGTCGGCCATCAGGGTGACCAGCAGCGGAATCCCGGCGCTGAGCTTCCGGTGGGCGTCATCCAGCGCGGCGTGGGCATAGGTGCGGGTGTCCGCGGAGTCGTACGCGAGGGCGGCAGCAATCGGCTCGCCTTCAAGTTCGGCGATGAAGAGTGTCGCGGCACCGGACGGCATCAGGGAGCGGGCGACCTGGCCGAGGTAGTCGTCGCTCTGCGGCTTGAAACCGCTGCGCGCCGCCGTCAGGTGCAGGAATCCCAGCAGGATAGAAATTTCCGCCGGGTCCTGGCTGGAGCGGAACGTCACGCCCTTCTTGTGGATGTTCCGGTACAGGTTGCGGTTCACCGGCTTCATCTCCGCCAGGACGTCCTTGAAGTCCCGGTCGAGGTCCACGACCCAGGTGCGTTCCGGCTGCTGGTTGGCCGGGGCGGGCCGGAGGCCGCGCGTGCGCAGGACAGCACCGGCGTCGGCGGCCGCGAAGCCGGCGTCGACCGGTTCAATGCGGACAAACACGGCACCGCAGCTGCTGGCCAGCTCCGTCAGGGCCGCCAGGGCGGCGTCGAACGCGGCCAGGGAAACGGCCACCGGTCCGTAGGGTGCGTAGAGCAGTTTCCCCGCCGGGTTGCTTTCCTCGATGGCCAGGAAGCTCCAGCCGGGGCCCGAGCGCTCATGCACGGTCCGGCCCAGGGCGCGTTGGAAGCCGGCCCACGCGGGGCTCTGCAGGAAGTGGTCCACGGTCTCAGGCTTTCAGGGCGGTGGTGACGGCAAAGGCGAGGGCGGTCCCGGTGGCGTCGGCGGCGGCGTGGGCATTGACCGGCGCCTCGGCCGCGGGCAGGAACGCGCTCGCGCCGCGCTCCAGCCGCAGTTCACCCTTGGGGGAGTCCAGGAGGACGGAACCGGAGACCACAAGGATGACGGCCGCTCCCGACTGCGCCAGCGGAACGGGCCCCGCGCCGGGCTTGAGCTCGACGCGCTGCAGCTGGAATTCCCGGAACGGCGGCCGGAAGACCTCCTGCCCCAGCATCGTCGTCTCGGGGCCGAGCATCGGCACGCCGACGGCCTCGAAGGAGACGGTGCGGAGCAGTTCCGGCACGTCCACGAACTTCGGGGTCAGCCCGCCGCGCAGCACGTTGTCCGAGGAAGCCATGACCTCAACACCGAGGCCGTGAAGGTAGGCGTGGACATTGCCGGCCGGCAGGTAAACGGCCTCGCCCGGCGCCAGCGAGATCCGGTTGAGCAGCAGTGAAATCAGCACGCCCGGATCGCCCGGGTACTGCGCATTGAGCGTGACGACGGTGGACAGCTCCGCCTGGTAGGGCGCCGTCGGGGCGCCGGAGATCAGGGCTGCCACAATCGCGGCCGTCGCCTCCGCAACGTCCTCCCCGCCGGAGATCAGCCTCTTGAAGGCCGAGCGGAGGGCCGCGGGCTCATCGCGCTGCGCCAGGTCCTCGAGCAGCAGCGGAACGAGCGGCGGCAGTTCCAGGCCGGCCAGCTCAAAATCGGCCACCAGCACCTGGAAGACGGCCAAGGACTCCGCCGCCGGGCGGAACCCGCACAGCGCCTCGAACGGTGTGAGCGCCAGGATCATCTCCGGCTTGTGGTTGTCGTCCTTGTAGTTGCGTTCCGCGGCCGCGCGGTCGACTCCGGCGGCCTCCTCGCGGGCGAACCCTGCCCGGGCCTGCTCGAGGGTCGGGTGCACCTGGAGGGAAAGGGGGCTCTCGGCGGCCAGGACCTTGAGCAGGAAGGGAAGCCGGGGGCCGAATTCAGCCACACTGTCGCTGCCCAGATGGTGCTCCGGATCCTCCGCGATCAGCGCATCCAGGGCCTGCCGGCCGCCGTCGTCCGCGACCGCGGCGTGAGCGCCCGTCGATCCGGCGCCGGCCGGACTGAGTGCCACCGAGGGGGAGTCCGGGTGCGCGCCGATCCACAGCTCCGCCTCCGGCCCGCCGGACGCCGCCCTGCCAAGGAGCCCGGCGATGGCTGTTGTGGAACCCCAGGCATACGGCCGGAGGACATTCTCGAGTTCGTACAATGCCGGGTGTCCCTATCTATTACGGAAGGCTGCTGGAAAGACTGGTCGGAAGGAACTAAAGCGGCGCGCACTGGCCGTTCGTGGCCACCAGGTTCCGGATCGACTGTTCGTCGCCGTTGCGCTTGAACTGGTTGAGCATCTCCTCGGTGATCGGTTCGCCGTCCGGCGTGGTGGTCACCGGGGTGAAGTCCGACGACGGCGACGGTGCGGGCTGGGTGCCGGGCTGGGTGCCGGGCTGTGCGCCGGGTAGCGCACCGGCAGCCGACAGCGGTCCGGGTGCCGAGTCCTGCGGGCGGATGCCGTCGTCGGCGGGGCCCGCCGTGGGGGCGGGGGCCAGGAGGGCGTCGACCCGTTGGTGGATCTGGTCGAAGTCAGGGACTGTCGAGAAGGACGCGTCGAAGTCGGGCGGTCCGATGGTGAGCCGGCTCATGTCCTGGCCCTTGGCCTTCATCGCGAGGTCCACGAAGCTGCCGAGCTGGCTGGAGGAGACGTTGGAGTCCACCACTTTGGTGCCGGCGCTGGCGATGTCCTCGAACTTGGAGAGCAGGGTGGCCGGATCCAGCTGCTTCAGCATGGCCTGCTGGACACACTGCTGACGCTGGATGCGGGCGTAGTCATCAACGAACTCGCGCGAACGGCCGTACCAGAGCGCGTGATAGCCGTCGAGGTGCTGCTCCCCGGCGGGGATCCAGCCGGTCGGCATGCCGTGGATGCCGTTGGCCTCGTCCACCATGTCGCCGCTGAGCGGGACCCAGCCGCCGGCCTTGATCCGGATGCCGCCCATGGCATCAATGAGTTTGGCGAAGCCCTCCATGTCCACCAGCACATAGGCCTGGACCTTGATGCCCAGGGTCCCGGAGACGGCTTCCATTGTGGCCTGCGCGCCCGGGTCGGCGACGCCGGGGTACAGGTCCTGGTGTTCGTTGGTGACCTCGGTGTTGATGGCGTTGATGAGGCACTCATTGCCGCAGTCGTACCCGTCAGGGTAAACCTTGCGCATCGGCGAGTCCTCGCTGAACTGCGCATTCTGCAGGTTGCGGGGCACCGAGATGATGGCGGTCTTGCCGGTCTTGGCATCGACGCTGATGACCGAGAGGCTGTCCGGCCGGCGGCCGGTGCGGTCCGCCCCGGCGTCGCCGCCCATCATGAGGAAGTTGTACCGGCCCTCCGAGGGCTCCATCGTCGGTCCGTTGGAGAAGATGTTGCCGATGGCGTCGCGGCTGACGTTGAGCAGGTACGCGGCGTAGCCCAGCGAGCCGCTGCTGAGGATCATGGCCAGCACCAGGGCGGCGACGACGGCGGGTCGCACGCCGGGCGCCAGCAGCACGGGACGGATCAGCCGCAGGGTGTTGAGGAAGAGGGCGGCCCAGCCGATGGCCAGCGCCGCCAGGCCGACGACCAGCAGCAGTGCGGTGACCGGGTTGGTGATCATGTTGATCAGCGATGACCGGGATGCCAGCAGGAGCGCGGCTGCGAGGACGGCCAGCACCCAGACGGTGAGGGTGACACGCAGCGCCATCCGCCCCAGCCGCCGGTTGCCGGCGACAATCTGGGCGCTGCCGGGGACCAGCAGGGTCATCAGGACCAGCAGGAAGGCACGCTTGGTCAGGACCGGAGCGGCTGCCCCCGAGGGGTAGCGGACGGGATCCGTGCGGGACGGTGCAGCGGTCCGGTTCGGCGGCGACGGCTGGCGGGACGGGGCATAACTGTTGGTCATCTGGTGATCCTTAACGGCTGCCCCGGGTGACGACGTTCGCGTCCGCGAAGACTTCGCTCACCTTGCGCCGCAGGTTTGCGCCCTTCCGGGTGGCGACGTCATTGAGTTCCTGGGCGAAGTTGACCAGTTCGGCGCGGAGCTGGGCGGCCAGCGGGTCCGTGCCGGAGGCCAGCATCCGCACGGCCAGCAGACCGGCGTTCCGGGCCCCGCCGATGGACACGGTCGCAACCGGAACCCCGGCGGGCATCTGGACGATGGAGAGCAGGGAATCCATGCCGTCGAGGGTCTTGAGCGGCACCGGGACGCCGATGACCGGCAGCGGCGTGACCGAGGCGAGCATGCCCGGAAGGTGGGCGGCGCCGCCGGCGCCGGCGATGAGGACACGCAGCCCGCGCTCGTGGGCCGTCTGGCCGTACCGGATCATTTCCAGCGGCATACGGTGTGCGGAGACAACATCGGCCTCAAAGGGGATGCCGAATTCGGCGAGGGCCTCGGCAGCAGCCTCCATCACGGGCCAGTCGGAGTCCGAGCCCATAACGAGCCCGACGATCGGGGCATCGGCCTCCGCGTCCGCGGCGGCCGGGAACCGGGCGTCCGTGGACGGGGCCGTGCTGCTGCTGCTCATGCGTTCTCCTCGTGTGCTCCCGCTGCGGCCCGGGCCTGGGCCCTGCCGTTCCGGATGATGTTGGCGACCGTGGTGGCGCGTTCGCGCACCGAGTCGACGTCGGCCACCGAGCCGCCGACGAGGTTGACGTGGCCGATCTTGCGGCCCGGCCGGACGGCCTTGCCGTAGCAGTGGACCTTCGCCGCGGGTTCGCTGGCAAGGGCTGCGGGATAGGCGGAGAACAGATTCTGGTTCTCGCCGCCCAGGAAGTTCTTCATCACGACGACGGGTCCCAGCAGGTCCGTGGCGCCGAGCGGCAGATTGAGGATGGCCCGGAGGTGCTGTTCGAACTGGCTGGTCACCGAGCCGTCCTGGGTCCAGTGGCCGGTGTTGTGCGGCCGCATGGCGAGCTCGTTGATCAGGAAGCCTGCCCCGACCCCGGGGGTTTCGAACAGCTCGACGGCCATCACACCGGTGACGCCGAGTTCGCTGGCGATCCGGAGGGCGGCGTTTTCGGCCGCCGCCGCAACCTCCAGCGGGATGTCCAGCGCCGGGGCGATGACTTCGTCGCAGACGCCGTCGACCTGGATGGTGTGCACCACGGGCCAGGCCCGCGACTCACCGTCCGGTGTCCTGGCCACCAGGGCCGAGAGCTCGCGGCTGAATTCCACCTTGGCCTCCGCAAGCAGCGGCGACATCGCCGCGAACCAGTCGGCGGTGTCCGCGGCATCCGCCGCGGAGTCCACGATCCGCACGCCCTTGCCGTCGTAGCCGCCGCGCGGGGTCTTCAGGACGACCGGCCAGCCGATGTCCTCGCCGAACGCGACCAGCCCGGCGACGTCGTCGACCGCGGCCCAGCGCGGATTGGGCAGCTCCAGCCTGTCGATAGCCGCCCGCATCACGAGCTTGTCCTGGGCGTTGACCAGCGCGTCCGGTCCGGGCTGGACGTTCACGCCGGCCCGCTGCAGGGAACGGAGGTGTTCGGTGGGGACGTGCTCGTGGTCGAACGTCAGCACGTCCAGGCCGCGGGAAAACTCAAGGAGATGGTCCAGATCGGTGTAGTCACCGACCGGGGCATTGGCCACGGCTGAGACGGCTGAGACGTCCTCACCTTCGGCAAGGACGCGGAGCTCGAAGCCCAGGGCGGTGGCCGCGGGGGCCATCATTCGGGCGAGCTGGCCGCCGCCAACTACACCGATCACAGGAAAAGTCACAAGTCCCAGCCTACCGAAAACCTCGCCATATCCCGGCTTTTGGACGTCCGGGTGCGGGATCCGGGCGGCCACGGACCCCTGTCCGGCGGGGTTGGCGCGGGCAGATCCGGGCATTTTGGCCGGCGTCGGGCCGGCTGCCGGGCGCCGCCGTTGCCGCCGGCAGACCGGCCGCCGGGGCGAGCGCGGGGTAATCGGCGCTAAAATGGGCCCTTGGCCCAATGGCCGACAGTTCAAGAAGGCCACGGAGGGTCATGATTACTACACTCAGCGAGCGCTTGCGCGGGCTCGCCTCGCTCTTCTGGCGCGAAGTGGCCAAATTCGGTGCGGTGGGCGGAGTCGCGTTCATCATTGACAACGGACTCACGTACTACCTGATGCACGGTCCGATGACCGACAGCGAGGCCAAGGCCCGCTTTGTCGGCGCCAGCATCGCAACGATCTTCTCCTGGATTGCCAACCGGTTCTGGACCTTCCGCCACCGCCGCCAGGACAACGTGCTCCGCGAGTTCGGGATGTTCATCTTGATCAATGGCATCGGCATCGGCATCTCCACCGGGTTCACTGCCCTCGCCAAGTACGCCTTCGGGGTCACGGACAAGAACATGCTCTTCGCCGCCGGGATCGTTGGCATCCTGGTCGCCACGGTGGTGCGCTTCTTTGCCTACCGCTTCCTGGTCTTCAACAAGGAACTCGACGAAGAGCCGGAGTTCTCGCACGACCACGAAATCATCGAGCGGCACCCGCACCCGCACCCCAGCGCCGCCGTCGAGAACGTCCCCGCCGTCAGGGACCCGGCCGTCAGGGACCCCGCCGTCAGGGCGCGCGCCGTCCAGGACCCGGAGCGGCCGGGGCCGCCGGCCTAGGCGGAGCCGGCAGGTTCCCCGCCCGACACGGCGGGACCCGGCTCAGCTGCCGTTGATGCGCTCGTCTGCGAGCAGCTTCTCCGTTACCGTGACGTCGGGGTGCACCAGCACCACCGACCCGTCGCTCTTCCAAGCGCCCAGGCACTGGGCCAGGGCAGGCTCCAGGCCGTCCCCGGCGGTCACCAGCAGCCGGACGCCCTCGTCGTGCGCGGCCGCGAAGCCGCCCAGCAGATCACCGTGGGTGTGTTCCGCCCCCGCGGCGGCCGCGACTGCCCGCCGCGACGGTTCCGGATCCACGTGCGGCATAAAGACGTCCCCGTGGGAGCGCACCTCGGCGGCGTAGTCCACGACGCCGGTGGGCAGCTCGCCCGGCCACCGCATCGCCAGCGCCGGGAGCGCCACTGCCATGACGGCGTCGAATGCCCCCTGCGCAGCCCCGGGTCCCGGATCGCCGGTGGCCAGCAGTTCGGCCTCGGCATCGTCGAACACAACCTCCATGCCAAGCTGCCAGGCGGCCAGGGCGAGGATCACGGATTTCCAGTGGGCCGGCAGGTCCAGCCGCAACCGCGTCCCGGGTTCGGCGTCGAGCTCGTCCTGCAGGAGGTTGCTGGTCTTCGCCACCCAGTTGTCCAGCACCCGTCCGGAGAGCTCGACCCGCTCGGATTCGGGCCCGTACCAGGTGAGCCGGGGGGAGGTGGATTGGCCGGAACGCAGGGCTGTCATCAGGTCGATTGCCGGGATAGTCATGGTTTCATCTTGCCACGGCAGCTGCGGGTGTGATCTCCGTCATAAGCGCGCCGGTGCCCGTTGGCCGGCGTCCGGTGCCGCGCCGGGAAGTTCCCCGGAAATTCAGGAAAAATTTCTCCGAAGTGCTCAGCACCCTGATTATTCCGCGCATTCTCCGGGGTGTGGCGTAAAAATCCCGGGCGTGGCGTGCCCCCGCTTTGAGCCTCGGGTTGATTATTATCTCCGCCGTGGCTTGACGGAAGATACTTACACACGTGTAATTAGGTATCGAAGGTCGATGTGCGGAAACCGGAACTCAACCGAGTGTCACCGGGTCAGGCAACGGCCGCAAAATCAGAGAGGAAACGCCAATGGGGCTAGCAGAGCGTATCCATGAAGAGGCCGTCGTTGCTGGGCAGGCCACGGCCAAATACCGTTCACGCGGAGTGCCGAGCGACTGGTACGTCGATCCGGCAGATCCGGACGCGGCAGACCGCTTCAACGAGCACACCAACGATAAGCTGCAGGACCAGGCGACCGCCTTCCTCGCGGCGCACGACGAACTTCTGTCCGGTCCGGACCAGGACAACGATCTTCACGATCCGCCGATGGAGCTCCAGACCCTCCACGCGGGCACCACCACGCAGCCGGTATGGATCGGGCTGCCTTCTCAGCAGGACTTCGACGATGAAGGCGAGCTGGGCTGGCAGACGGACGCGCTCTGCGCACAGACCGACCCGGAGGCATTCTTCCCAGAGAAGGGTGGCTCAACCCGCGACGCCAAGAAGGTCTGCGGGGCGTGCAACGTCCGCTCGCAGTGCCTGGAATACGCCCTGTCCAACGATGAGCGTTTCGGCATCTGGGGCGGCCTCTCCGAGCGCGAGCGGCGCCGGCTTAGGAAGCGAGCGATCTAATTCTTCAAGAAGTACGAGTCACCGCCGTCGTGGTTTCCCACGACGGCGGTGACTTTCTCCCCAGGACCCTCGCGGCGCTGGCGGCTCAGAGCCGGCCCGCGGACACCTGCATCGGGGTTGATACCGGTTCCCGCGACCATTCGGCGGCCCTCCTCGAGGAGGCGTTCGGCGCCGCCAACGTCACCGTCTTCGAGCAGGCCCGCAGCGGCATGGGCGCAGCGGTGCAGGCAGGGCTAAGCGCCCTCGCCGCCCGGCCCGGCGCCGGGAGTGCCGGCCGCCCCGCGGCCGAGTGGATCTGGCTGCTGCACGACGACGCAGCCCCTGCGCCCGAGGCCCTCGCCGAACTCCTCCGTGCCGTCGAACGCGCGCCCTCGGTCACGGTGGCGGGCTGCAAGCAGCTGGACTGGCACTCCGAACGCCGGCTGATCGACGTCGGACTCTCCACCAGCCGCTGGGCCGAGCGGCTGACCCTCATCGAAGCCGACGAGCTGGACCAGGGACAATACGACGCACGCAGCGACACCTTCGCGGTCAACTCCGCCGGTATGCTGGTCCGCCGCGACGTCTGGGAGGACCTGAACGGCTTCGACCCGGCACTGCCGGGCAGCGGCGACGACGTCGACTTCTGCTGGCGCAACCGGCTGGCCGGACACCGTGTGGTGGTGGTCCCCAGCGCAAGGATGTTCCACGTCTCGCACCGCCCGCACGCCCTGGGCAACGCGGCAGCGGCCCGCAAGGCCCAGGTGCATTTGCGGCTCAAGCACGCCCCCGCCTGGAAAGTGCCGCTGCACGCGGCCGGCGCCCTGCTGGGCAGCATCTTCAAGCTGGTCCTGAGCATCGCGGTCAAAGATCCGGGACACGGTTTCTCGCAGCTCCTGGCCACCTTCGGCGCACTTTCACGCCCCGCGGCCGTGGCCCGGGGCCGGCGCAACGCCGCCCGGACACGCCGCATCCGGCGTTCCGTCATCAAGGGGCTGCAGACCCCGCGGCGTGAAGTCTGGGCACACCGCCGTTCGCTCATGGAAGCCCTCGGGGCGGACGACTCCGGGGACAACCCCGGCGGCAACGACCCCCTGGCCGAACAGCCCACCGGCGACTCCGCGGACGACTTCGCCGCCCTGACCACCTCCGAGCGGGGCTGGGTGGGCAACGGCGCGCTGCTCGCCCTCCTGCTCACCACCGCGGCCTCCCTCATCGGCCTGCTGAGCCTGTTCCGGGCCGAAGCCGTCGCCGGCGGCGCGAGCATACCGCTCCCGCTGCGGCTGGGCGAGACCTGGGACCACGCCTCCGGCTGGTGGATCACCCTCGGGGCGGGACTACCCGGGCACGGCGACCCCTTCGGCTACGTGCTGTGGGCCCTGGGCGCGCTCGGCGGCGGCAACGCCAACACCGCACTCGCCGGGCTGCTCATCCTGGCCATGCCGCTCTCCGCCCTCGGTGCCTGGTTCGCCGCCGGCGCACTGACGCAGCGCCGCCGGCTCCGGCTGGCCGCCGCCCTCCTCTGGGCCGCAGCGCCGGCCCTACAGGTGGCGCTCAACCAAGGCCGCGCCGGCGCCCTCGTCGCCCACGTCATGATGCCGCTGCTGGTGCTGGCCCTGCTGCGGGCCACCGGCACCGCCGCGGGACGCGGCCGCTACGCCGTGCCGGCGCCCGGGGAGCGGCTTTTCACCGAGGCGCCACCGGTGAAACCCGGCATCAACGGCACCCCCTCCTGGACCGCCGCCGCCGCGGCCGGACTGGCCCTGGCCGTCGTGACCGCGGCCGCCCCCTCACTGCTGCTGCCCGGCGTCGTGCTCGTGGCCCTGTGCGGCACGCTCCTGGGCCGTCGCGGCCGCACCGTATGGTGGGCGCTGCTGCCCACCCTGGCGTTGTTCGTGCCGTTCCTGGCCTCCACAATTGACCGGCCCCGCGCCCTGCTCGCGGACCCCGGCCTGCCGCTGGGCTTTGACGCGGCACCGCTGTGGCAGCAGGCACTGGGCCAGCCGCTGCGCTTCGCCTCCGACGGCGGCCTCACCGGCCTTCCGGTGTTCGGCGCGGACTCCGCCGTACCGTGGGCGCTCCTGCTCGCCCTGCTGATCGGACTGCCCGTCCTGCTCCTGGCCGTGGCTGCCCTGTTCCTGCCGGGCCGGCCGCCGCGGACTGCCCGCGCCCTCTGGACCGCGGCACTGCTGCTGCTGGCCGGCGGCTGGCTCAGCAGCCAGGTCGCCACCGGAGTCAGCGCCGACGTCCTGGTCACTCCCTTTACCGGACCGGCCGTGTCGGCCGCGGCCTTTGCCCTCCTGGGGGCGTCCCTGATCGGCGCGACCGGCCTGCTGGACTCCGCCGACCGGGCCGCCGCCGCAACCACGGGCCGCAAGATCCTGACCCGCGGCGCCGCGGTCACCGCCATGATCCTGCTGCTGGCCGGCCCGGTGGCCGGCCTGACGGTGTGGGCCGCACAAAACGTCCTGCCGCCGGCCACGCCGGCTGCCGGAGCGGCCGGCACCGGTTCCCTGGGCGTCACGAGACTGGTGCAGCCGGCCGAGCCCAGGACCCTCCCCGCCACGGCCATCGACCGCGGCGAAGGACCCGAACAGTCCCGCACCCTCATCATCTCCACCGGGGAAAACGGAACGTTCGACGCCGCGCTCATGCGCGGCGCCGGCACCACCCTCGGCTCGCTGTCCACGATTGCCGCCGCCCGCCCGATCATGGGGGAGCCCGGCCAGGAGACCGTCCGTGACGACGACGCCGTCGTCGCTTCGCTGCGCAACGTCGTGGCCACCGTCGTGGCCGGCCAGGGCGTCGATCCCCGCGCCGAGCTGGAGCAGCTCGGCGTCGGCTTCGTGGTCCTGCGGGCCGCCGATACCGCGGCGCAATTGACTGCCAGCCGGATGGACGCCGTCCCCGGCCTCGTCGCCGTCGGCAAGACCGACGTCGGCTGGCTCTGGCGGATCAGCCCCCTGAACCAGCCCGTCATCGCGGCCGCCGACATCGCCCACCGCGTGCGGATCGTCGACGGCGCGGGCGCCACCGTCGGGCTGGTCCCGTCCCGGACGGTGTCCGCCGACGCCGCGGTGCCGGACGGGCCGGAAGGACGGCTCGTCGTGCTGGCCGAACGCGCCGATCCGGGCTGGAGCGCCTGGCTCGACGGCCGCCGCCTGACCGCCACCACCTCCGGGTGGGCGCAGGCCTTCACCCTGCCCGCCGAGGGCGGGCAATTCAGTCTCCGCTACGAAGCACCCTGGGCCATCTGGGCCGGCGCTGCCCAGGCCGTCATCATTGGCCTGACCGTCCTGCTGGCCATCCCCATGCCTGCCCGCCGGCCGAACACCGGCCTCTCCAGGGACGAAGGCTCCCTGCGTAAGGAACATCAACATGCCTAGGGACGACATCCCCGACATCCCCGACAAACCCGACACCGCCGACACCGGGCACGACGCTACGGAGCCCACGGCTCCCGCGGCGCGTCCGCGCACCCGCCGGCTGGGCGGCGTCCTCGCCGCCGTCGTCCTCGTCGCTGCCGGCGGCGGACTCGTTTCCGCCACGGCGCTCACGCCGCAGGGTCCCGGCAGCAGCCGGCCCGTCGCTGCACCGCTGGCGGCGGTCCCCGCCGGCAGCAGTGTGGGCGTCTGCCCCGGACCGGCCCGGCTCCTGGAAGGTGCCACCGTGGGAATCGATCCGCAGTTCAGCCCGGAGTCCGCCACCGCCCGGAGCAACGTCAACGCCGTGGTGCTGGGCTCCGGTTCCGGAGTCCTGCCCGGAAGCAGGCTCGCCTCGCTGACCGGAAGCACCCTGGTGGAACTGGCCAAGGCCGCACCGGTGTCCGAAGGTCCGGCCGCGACCCGGCCCGCGGCCGCCGCACCGCTGGCCGGCGTCGTGGCCCAGCAGGGCGTCGACGACGTGACGGTCCTGAGCGCCGACGCCCAGGCCGACCGCCAGCCCTCCGCGGGGGCAGCCATGCGCTACACCGCGGAGGACGGCGACCTCCGCGGTTCGGCGGCCGCCGCCTGCCAGCAACCCGGCAACGACCTCTGGCTGGTCGGGGCCAATACCGCGCTCGGCCGGACCGCCGTGCTGAAGCTCAGCAACGCCTCCGGCAGCCCCGCCACGGTCAGCCTCGAACTCTTCGGCGCCGAGGGCCTGATCCAGGCCCCGGGAAGCCGGGGACTCCTCGTCGCGCCGGGCACCACCCGCTCCGTGATCCTGGCCGGGCTCGCCCCGGGGCAGGAGAGGCTCAGCGTCCGGGTGCGCAGCGCCGGCGGGCCGGTGGCCGCGCACATCCAGCAAAGCGTGCTGCGGGGACTGACGCCCGGCGGCGTCGAGTTCATCGCACCGGCCGCAGCGCCGGCCCTCCGCCAGGTCATCACCGGTGTCGACATCCAGGATCCCGCCGGTCTGGCGGGCCTCACCGCCCGGCCCGGCTTCGCGGATGCAGGACCGGCCCTGCAGCTGACGGTGCCGGGTTCCGCCGACGCCGTCATCGCGATCAAGGTCTTCGGACGGGACGGCCAGAAGGCGCTGCCCGGCGGCGGAGTGGTCACGGCGAAAGCCGGATCCGTCACCGAGGTCCCCCTCGCCGGGGTGCCGGCCGGGCCCTACACGGTCTCCGTCAGCTCGGACGTTTCCTTCACCGCGGCGGCGCGCGCCACCAGGGGACTGACGGCCGAGGATGCCTCCGACTTCGCGTGGTCACCGGCCTCGGCGAGGCTGGGAAGCCAACACGTTGTCCCGGTCCCGGGCCCAGGAGAGCGGTTCCTGATTTTCGGCGCCCCCGAAGGCCGGGCCACCATTTCCTATACCCCGGTCACGGCGGACGGCAAGGTCCACGCGGCCGCGGCCGCGGACATCGCCGGCGGCACCACCGCGTCCATCAAGGTCCCGGCCGACGTCGCGGGCTCGCAGCTCGTGGGCTACCTCGTGTCCGCCGCGGGGGATCCCGCCTACGGCGCGGTCCTGCTGCAACAGGACGGCAGGCAGGACATCTCAACGATGGCCGTTGCCCCCGGGGCAGCGGGCCAGGAGCAGGTCCCGGTCACGCTCGGCTACTGACCGTTCCGGTGGGGGAGCAGCCCGGGGTCGCCGCGGCGCGGTCCGCAGGCTGTGGGCCTGCCCACGGTCAGGGTTTCGTCGGACCGGGCCTAGTAGCGGCGGCGGTAGACCGGATCGAGGGACTCGGGCGGCACCCCCAGCATCTCGGCGGTGTACTCCACCACCACGTCATGGACCAGGTCCTGCAGTTCCTCGCGGCTGCCGCAGGCCTGCTCGACGACCCGGCGGTACAGGGTGATCACCGGCCCCTCCTCCGCCGTGGCGGGGGAGTAGGAGCCCATCGGGGCGACAGCGCGGTCCGCCACGAGCTGTTCGAGCCCCGGCGGAATCTCGTCGACGGCGAACCGGACCCCGTCCAGCGGCTTGCCCCAGATGTCGTGGAGCCGCTCAGCCGAGTCCAGGACAAAGTCGTCGAAACGGTCCGAGCGGGTGCGGTAACCGGGCAGCGTGGGCAGCATCAGCTCGCCGCGGAGTCCGCGGCCGTGCCGGTTCCTGCGCCGCTGGCGGAAGCCCCTCGGCGCCGTGGCCCGGCCGGAACCGCCCGCGGCGGAGGCGGCGTCGTGACGTCCGGCGTCGGTTTCAGCCAAGCGGACCGTAAAACCCGGATCTTGGTGCGATGACTGCATATCTCGACTCTAAACCCGGCGGATGGTTTACGCGATACGGGCAGTCCGACCCGCCGTCAGCGTGCCGCCCGGCGTCCGGCGGCCCGGGGGAGTAGTCTGTGATGTCGTGGGTGCTATTCGTCTTTGTTCAAGGTCAGCCTGCCGCAACTCAGCGGTGGCCACTTTGACGTACGTCTATGCCGACTCCACCGCCGTTCTGGGGCCGCTGGCAACCTACGCCGAGCCGCACTGCTACGACTTGTGTGAACAGCACGCCGGGTCCCTGACCGTCCCGCGCGGCTGGGAGGTGCTGCGGCTGGCCATGCCGGCTACCCCCGCAGGTCCCGGCCCCGATGACCTCCTCGCCCTGGCCAACGCCGTCCGGGAGGCGGCCTCACGGCCCGCCGCGCCTGAATCCGGCCAGGGCCAGCGCAGCGTCCACCCCGCCCTCGAAGCCCCGGCCGCAACCGAGGGCGCCCGCCGGGGGCATCTGCGCGTCCTGCGCGAACCTTCGTAAGCTGCAACTGGCGGTAGGCTGGGAACTGCAAAATCCGTAAGCCACCGGCGCCTGCTGCGGCGTCCACCAGGGAGCGTTCACCATGCCGAAGATCAGTCCCGAACTCTTATCTGTCCTCAGATGCCCCGTGACCGGGTCCCCGTTGGTGCAGGACGGCGAGGAACTCGTCACCACGGCGGCCGGCCCCGCCGGGGTGAAACTGCGCTACGCAATCGAGGACGGCATCCCCTTGCTGCTTCCGCCGGAACTGCTCCCCGCCGCCGCAGCGGCCCCCGCCTCCCAGCACGACGCCGGCCAGCCCGGCCAGCCCGAGTCAGGACAGCCCGACGCGTCCCGGCACACCGCCGGCTAGGCAGCCGGTCCCATCGCTGCGCCGTTCGGCTCCGAAGTACTCTCAAGCCACTGATCAGCCCCTCTACGTTCGTCACAGGCAGCCAGGTCAAGGACCTGCCCGCCGGCCACAGCAAAGGATTCATATGACTCTCGATTACAAGATTGCGGACATCTCCCTGGCCGAAGCAGGCCGGCACCAGATCCGCCTCGCCGAGCATGAAATGCCCGGCCTGATGTCCCTGCGCGAGGAGTTTGGCGCCAGCCAGCCGCTCAAGGGTGCCCGGATCGCCGGGTCCCTGCACATGACGGTGCAGACCGCCGTGCTGATCGAGACGCTGACCGCACTTGGCGCCGAAGTCCGCTGGGCCTCCTGCAACATCTTCTCCACCCAGGACGAAGCCGCCGCCGCCGTGGTGGTCGGCAGCGGAACGGTCGACAACCCCCAGGGCGTCCCGGTGTTCGCCTGGAAGGGCGAGACGCTGGAGGAATACTGGTGGACCGCGGAGCAGATCCTGACATGGCCCGGGGCGGACAGCAACCCGGACCTCGGCCCGAACATGATCCTCGACGACGGCGGCGACGCCACCATGCTGGTCCACAAGGGCGTCGACTTCGAGGCCCTCGGTGCTGTCCCGGCCACCGCCGACGACGAATCCGAGGAAGGACGGGTCTTCCTTGACGTGCTGCGCGCGTCGCTGCAGGCGGACCCGCAGAAGTGGACCCGGATCGGCTCCCGCCTGCTGGGCGTCACCGAGGAAACCACCACCGGCGTGCACCGCCTCTACCAGCTCGCGGAGCAGGGCAAGCTGCTGTTCCCGGCCATCAACGTCAACGACTCCGTGACCAAGAGCAAGTTCGACAACAAGTACGGCATCCGCCACTCCCTGCCGGACGGCATCAACCGCGCCACCGACGTCCTGATGGGCGGCAAGGTCGCCGTCGTCTGCGGTTACGGCGACGTCGGCAAGGGCGCAGCGGAGGCCTTCCGCGGGCAGGGCTCACGCGTTATCGTCACTGAGATCGATCCCATCTGCGCCCTCCAGGCCGCCATGGACGGCTACCAGGTCGCGAAGCTGGAATCCGTCCTCAGCGAGGGCCACATCTTCATCACCACGACCGGCAACAAGGACGTCATCATGGCCGAGCACATGGCCGGGATGCGTGACAAGGCGATCGTGGGCAACATCGGCCACTTCGACAACGAGATCGACATGGCCGGGCTGGCACGGATTCCCGGCATCACGAAGGTCGAAATCAAGCCCCAGGTGCACGAGTGGGTCTTCGCGGAAGATCCCGCCACGGGAGAGGGCAGCCGCTCCATCATCGTGCTGTCCGAGGGCCGCCTGCTGAACCTCGGCAACGCCACCGGCCACCCGTCCTTCGTGATGAGCAACTCCTTCGCCAACCAGACGATCGCGCAGATCGAGCTCTTCACCAAGCGTGACCAGCCGGAAGGGGAGCGGGAGTATGACAAGCAGGTCTACGTGCTGCCGAAGATCCTGGACGAGAAGGTTGCCCGTCTGCACCTTGACGCCCTCGGCGTCGAACTGACCGAGCTGTCGAAGGAGCAGGCCGAGTACCTGGACCTGGAGGTATCGGGACCGTACAAGCCGGACCACTACCGCTACTAGGAACCGCCGGGGCGGCGGCCCAGGCCGCCCGAAGTTCCCGCCGTTCCCGCAGCGCAGGGGCCCCGGACCAGGTGTCCGGGGCCCCGTTTGTGACCTGATCGTGGCGCTCCCGTGGCCGGCGCGGCGGGCCGCTTCGCTTATGCTGGCATAAGGAGATCGTGCGCCCGGAGGTGGGCTCGAAGGCAAACGCAGTGGGGGAACACAGGAAGTGGCCATGACTGAAGAGAGCGGGCGTCGACGCCGGCAGCCGGGACGCCGTCCCCGCAACACCGGGAAAATGCTGGCCGTCCTCGCCATCTGCGCAGCCGTCGGGGCGGGCGGCATAGGCGTCGCCACGTCACCGGGCTGGGCCCATGCCGACATGCCCTCCGAGGCCTCGGCGCCGATGCGGAACGTATCCGGCCTCGCCGCCCCCGTCGTGAAGCTCGTTGAGCTCGGAGTGAACCCGACCGACGGCGCCAAGGGCGTCAACCCCGCCGCCGCCCCCTCAGTCAAGGCAGTCAACGGCGTCGTGAAGGACGTCGTGCTGGTCCCGGCCGCCGGCGGCGACCCCGTGCCCGGCACCACCAGCCCGGACGGCTCCACCTGGACCGCCGCGGATCCGCTGGAATTCGACACGAAGTACAAGTACGGCTTCACCATCGTCGACCAGGCCGGACGTGAGACAAAGAAGGCCCAGACCTTCGCCACCGTGGCCACAGCCAACGAGGCGGACGCCGCCGTCTATCCGGTCAACGGCACCACGGTCGGGGCCGGACAGCCCATCGAAATCGTCTTCAGCGAGCCCGTCCTGAACAAGGAGGCCATGGAGAAGGCCGTCACCGTCACGGCGTCCTCCGGCCAGGCCGTGGCGTGGCGCTGGTATTCGGACCGCCGGGTCCGGATCCGCCCCGAAGCGTTCTGGGCCTCCAACAGCGAGATCACCGTTGACCTGAAACTCTTCGGCGTCGACTTCGGCAACAAGATGATCGGCAATTCCGACACCAAGGTCTCCTTCAAGGTCGGACCGCAGCGCCTGGCCGTCGTTGATGACAACACCAAGACCATGAACGTCTACTTCGACGGCCAACTCGTCAAGACCGCTCCGGTCACGCTGGGCGACGCTGACTGGCTCTCCCCAACCGGCTACGCCGTCATCATGGAGCAGGAACGCCACTCCGACTTCAACGCCGGCAGCATCGGGCTCAAGCCCGGCGACAAGGGCTACTACCCGCCCCTGACCGTGGAGTACGCCAACCGTCTGACCAGCTCCGGCGTGTACGTGCACCAGGCCCTCGAATCGGCATGGCGTGCGGTGGGCAGGTCCAACGTCTCGCACGGCTGCGTCGGGCTGCTCCCGGCGGACGCGGCCTGGTTCTTCAACAACATGAAGACCGGCGACGTCGTCCAGACCCTCAACACCGGGGCCCCCGCCGTGGAACCCCTCGAAGGTTTCGGCGACTGGAACATCCCCTGGGCGCAGTACGCCAAGCGCTGACCGCAACCGGTGGCCGGCGGCACCGAAGACTGCCGTCCTGAATCCCCGTCCCTGCGGGGTGGCATCTCGCCCACGCCGAGGCTCTGGCGGTAGGCTCGGAGGCAGATATGTAGCGTTGCCGGGCCCCGGCCGGCGGCGCGGACACCTACGGAAGCGAAGCTGCAGTGACTGACTCAAGTCCCACCCCTCCGAACCGGCAGGATCCGCAGCTGGATCCTGCCGGTGACGCTGACGAGCCCGCATTCGACTGGATGAAGCCGAAGTCCGCCGAGCGGCGGTCCGCTGCCTCCGGCAGCACAGCGTCCGGCAATCAAGGCCTGGGCAGCACAACCGCACCGGCATCCGGCAGCACCCCCGAGCCCCTGTCGCGCGCCGACCGGAAGGCGGCCGAAGCCGCCGTCGAACCGGCGCCCGCGGACAACGGCACCCACTTTACCGAGCCGCTTCCCACCGCCGCCCTGCAGGTCCGGCCCCCGGAGGAGGAAGTGCAGCGCCGCTACGCAGAACGTGAACACGCCCTCAACGCCAAACCGGTGGCCCCGCGCGTGATGCAGGTCCTGCTCGCCGTGTGCTTCCCGGTGATCCTGCTGGTGCTGGCCGTCCGGGCCGTCGCCAGCCCGCTGTTCCTCTGGGTGGAGTACAACCGTCCCGGCTTCCCGGGCGACGGCTACGGGTTCAGCACCGACGACCGCATGACCTACGGCTCCTACGCTGTGGACTACCTCAGCAACTGGGCGGGACCGCGGTACCTGGGCGAACTGGTCCACCGCAGCGGCGACCGGCTGTTCGAGGACGGCGAGGTCAGCCATATGGCCGACGTCAAGCTCGTTATCCTGTCCGCCTTTGGCGCCGGAGTCCTGCTCATCCTGCTGAGCCTGATCGCCGTGATCTACCTGCGGCGCCGCAGCCCCGGGGGAGTGCGGCGGGGCCTGTTCGCCGGGTCGATTATCACCCTCGTTATCATCATCAGCCTCGGGGTGCTGGCGGTGCTGGGCTGGGAGCAGTTCTTTGCCCAGTTCCACAGCGTCTTCTTCGCGAGCGGCACCTGGACCTTCTCCCTGCAGGACACCCTGATCCGGCTCTTCCCGGCCCAGTTCTGGGTCGACGGCGGGATTGTGATCGCCGGCCTGGTGCTGCTCGCCTCGCTCGTCACGCTGATCCTCACCTGGCCGACGCGCAAGCGCCGCGGACTGCCGAAGCGCGGCGCAGCGGTCCGGGACACGGCCGGGGACACGGCCGCCGAAACTGACCCCGCCGAAGCCGACGCCAGCCGGGCTGCTTCCACCGAAGCTGTTTTCACCGAAGCTGCCTCTGACGAGACTGGCCCCACTGAGGATGCCCCCGCGAAGCGGTCGCTGTTCCGTCGGGGCAGGTCCGGCAAAGCCGGCGAGGCCACGGCCGCGACTGCCGCAGCGGATCCAGCCGCCGGACGCTCCGGCACCGGGGATACCGGGACAAACGACACCCCCGCGCGGGGACACTCCAGCGCCGTCTAAGGTCGCTGAACCCTACGACAGACACGCAGAAGCGGCCGGCACCACGGTGCCGGCCGCTTCTGCGTGTCTTCTTTGAAGTGGCGGCGTCAGCCGTAGATCCGGTTGATCTGCGCCTCGAAGTCACGCACGACGGCGGCACGCTTGAGCTTGAGCGACGGCGTCAGGTGCCCGGATTCCACCGTGAAGTCGGCGTCCAGCACCACGAAGCTGCGGATGGACTCGGCCTTGGACACGAGGGCGTTTGCTTCGTCCACCGCGCGCTGCAGGGCTATGCGGACCTGGTCGTTACCGCGGGCCTCGGCCGGGCTCATGGCGGGAACCTTGTGGACGGCGCACCAGTTTTCCAGGCCCTCCGGGTCCAGGCTGATCAGGGCTGACACGAACGGCTTGCCGTCCCCGACCACCACGGCCTGCAGGACCAGTTCGTGTTCGCGGATCTTCTCCTCCAGCGGTCCGGGGGCGACGTTCTTCCCGCCGGCGGTCACCAGCAGGTCCTTCTTCCGGCCGGTGATCGTCAGGAAGCCCTCCGCGTCGAGGGACCCGAGGTCGCCGGTGCGGAAGAACCCGTCCACGAACGCCTCCGCGTTGGCCGCCGCGTTGTTGTGGTACCCCTTGAAGACGCCAATGCCCTTGACCAGGACCTCGCCGTCCTCGGCGACGCGGATGGTGGTGCCGGGCACCGGGATGCCGACCGTCCCCACCCTGGTCCGCGTCGGAGTGTTGGCCGTGCACGGGGCCGTGGTTTCGGTGAGGCCGTAGCCTTCGAGGACGGGGATGCCCGCGCCGCGGAAAAAGTGCGCATCGTGGGAGCTCAGCGGGCTGGCCCCCGAGACTGTGTAGCCCAGCTGGCCGCCGAAGGCCTGCCTCAGTTTGGGGTACAGCACCCGGTCGAAAAGGGCGTGCTTGGCGCGGGTGACCCATCCGGGGCCGGGACCGGCGCCCCGGGCTGCTGCGTCGAGGGCCCTGGAGTAGTCGATGGCGACGGTGGCGGCCGACTCGAACAGACGTTCTTTCCCGGCGAGGGCAGCCTTGTGGGCGGCGCCGGCGTAGACCTTCTCGAAGATCCGGGGCACCACCAGCAGGAAGGTGGGTTTGAAGCTGGCCAGGTCCTCCAGCAGCTCCTTGGCGCTGGCGGTGTGGCCCACTGTGGTTCCGGCGCTGAGGCAGATCACCTGGACGGCACGGGCGAGGACGTGGGCCAGCGGGAGGAACATCAGCGTCCGGGTCCGGGGCTGCCGGAGGATCTCAGGCAGGAACAGCACGATGTTCCGGGCGACCAGGGCGAAGTTCCCGTGCGTGATTTCGCAGCCCTTGGGCCGGCCGGTGGTGCCGGAGGTGTAGACGAGGGAGGCAACGTCCGCGAGCCCGGCCGTGGACCGGTGCCGTTCCAGTTCGGCGTCGCCGACCCCGGTGCCCGCCGCGGCCAGGCTGGCGAGGTTGGGGGCGGCGCCGTCGTAGTCCATCCGCACCACCGGGAGCACGGTGCCGCCGAGCAGGCCGGAGCTGTCCAGGACCTGGCGGACCAGCCCCGCCTTGGCCTCGTCCTCCGCGAAGATGCGCCGGGCCCCGGAGTCATGCAGGATCCATTCAATCTGGCTGGCGGAGGACGTCTCATAGACGGGCACGGGGACGCCGCCGGCGAACCAGATGGCAAAGTCCACGACGGTCCACTCGTAGCGGGTGCCGGACATAACCGCGACGGTTTCCCCGGGTGTGATGCCGCCGGCGATCAGGCCCTTGGCCAGCGCCCGGACCTGGTCCAGGAACTGCTGGGCGGAGACGTCGGCCCAGCCGGCCGGTCCTTTGCGGGAGTACAGCGCATGCACGGGATCCTTGGCGTGCTGCTCCAGCAGAAGGTCCGTCACGTTGCTGCCCGGATCGAGCTCGACGAGCAGTCCGGTGCTTGCTTCTCTCACAGCCGTTTCTCCGTTCCGGGTCCGCCTGGTGCCGGTGGACGTCCCCTGCAATCCTGCCCTAGATCCAGGACGGCATCCACATCCGGAACCGCCAATCCTGGTAGGTGATGGTCTCGGCGGTCCAGACCGGATAGAAGAAAGCCGAGACGACGACGGCGGTGACCACAAAGAGCGTCACGAGGTAGAGCCCGGAGCGCCGCCGCCATGGCGGATCCGTGCGCTGGCCGAGGACGAGGCCCAGGCAGTACACGAGGGCCAGCACCAGGAAGGGTTCGAACGAGACCGCGTAGAAGAAGAACATGGTGCGTTCCGGGTACAGGAACCAGGGGAGGTACCCGGCCGCCACGGCTGCGAGGATGGCCCCGGCACGCCAGTCGCGCCGCCCGGCCCACCAGAAAAGCAGCACGCCCAGGCACACGGCGGCGCCCCACCAGATCAGCGGATTGCCCACGGAGAGGATCGCCGTGGTGCAGCCGGCGGTGTCGCACCCCGGGCTGCCCTGCTTGGGGGACTCGTAGAAGAAGGACGTGGGCCGGCCGAGCACCAGCCAGCTCCAGGCGCTGGCCTCGTACGGGTGCTCCGCGCTCAGCCCCTGGTGGAACTTGTAGGCCTCCAGATGGTAGTGCGCCAGGGACCGGACGGCGTCCGGCAGCCAGCCCCACTCCGCCGAGGGGACCGTCCCTGCCCAGTTCCGGAAGTACGCGTCCGTGGACCGGAACCAGCCGGTCCAGGAGGCGGCGTAGACGAGGGCGGCCACCGGGACGATGCTGAGGAACGCGGGAATCCCGTCCTTGAGGATCCCGCCGCTGATCCAGCCGTGGATTCCGGCGATCCGGCGCGCGCTCAGGTCCCAGAAGACCGTCAGCAGCCCGAAGCAGGCCAGGAAGAACAGGGCGGACCACTTTGTGCCGACCGCCAGTCCCAGGCACACCCCGGCCGCGAGACGCCACCAGCGGATTCCCAGCCAGGGCCCGGACGCCAGCTGGAGCAGGCTGGGACGCCCGTCCGGGGAGGCGGCGGCCTGCCGGCCGAGCCGCCGGGCGAGCCGGCGGCGGCCGTCGTCGCGGTCCATCAGCAGCGCCCCGAATGCGGCGAGGATCCAGAACATCAGGAAGATATCCAGCAGGGAGGTCCGGGACATCACCAGATGGTGTCCGTCCACCGCCAGGAGCACACCGGCCACGGCCCCGAGGGTCAGTGAACGGAAGAGTTTCTGGGCTATGAGGGCCAGCAGGAAAATGGACAGCGTGCCGGTCAGGGCCGCCCCGAACCGCCAGCCGAAGGCATTGTCCGGGCCGAAGAGCCACATCCCGCCGGCAATCATCCACTTCCCGACCGGCGGGTGGACGACGTACTCGGGGCTGTCCAGCAGCACCCCGGGGTTGCCCGCGATGAACGCGTCATTGGCTTTGTCCGGCCACGCCCGTTCGTAGCCGCTGACCAGGAAGGAATAGCCGTCCTTGACGTAGTAGGTCTCGTCAAAGACCAGGGTCCGGGGCGTATCCAGCCGGACGAAGCGCAGGACGCCGCCCAGGGCCGCGGTGATGGTCGGAATAAGCCAGAACCACAGCCGGAGCGAGGGCGGGTAGTCCCGCCAGCTCCGGATGCTGCCGATGAGGCGGTCCGTGAGGGCGTCAGGGGTGAACGCCTCCGCCGGGCGGCTGACCCACCGGTGCCCCTCCAGGTTGCGTCCGCGGCGGGGGACTGGGGGCGCCGATCCGGTGGAACCGGCTTCGGCGGGCCGCGTGGGGGTCTGCGTCACGATGCCCATGCTACCTTTTGCGGCTGTGGTCCCCGGCTTTGCACGCCGGGCCCGTCCCCGGAGGGTCCGGCCAGGGTCCGGCCAGGTCCCGGCAGGGCCCGGCCCGGTCCGTCGGTCCGCGCACCCAGCAGTAGGCTGGTCATGTGGACCCTAAACTCAGTACCTCCCCGAATCTTCCCGGCGACGAGACGGGCCTGGGGGACGGCCCCGAGGATGACGCCCGTCCCGGACCCGGCGCTTCCCCCGGCACGCAGCCGGAGACGGAACCGGTGCCCCAAAGCGGCGGTCCCGGCCGGATCGTGCTGGCGGCAACCCCGATCGGCAACGCCGGAGACGCCACCTACCGGCTCGTCGAACTGCTGACGACGGCGGACATCGTCGCCGCCGAGGACACCCGGCGGCTGCACCGGCTGGTCCAGAACCTGGGCATCACGGTCGCCGGCCGGATCATCAGCTACCACGAGCACAATGAGGCCGCCAAGACCGGCGAACTCCTGGACCAGGTCCGGTCCGGGAAGACCCTCGTGATGGTGACCGACGCTGGCATGCCGTCCGTCTCGGACCCCGGCTTCCGCCTGGTCGAAGGGGCCGTCGCCGCCGGACTGACCGTCACCGCCGCCCCCGGACCGTCCGCGGTGCTGACCGCACTCGCGCTCTCCGGCCTGCCCACCGACCGTTTCTGCTTCGAGGGGTTCCTGCCCCGCAAGGCCGGGGAACGCGCCTCCCGCCTCGCGGACCTCGACGCCGAGCGGCGCACCATGATCTTCTTCGAGGCCCCCCACCGGCTGGAACCGATGCTCCGCGCGCTGCGTGAGCGGTTCGGCGCGGACCGCAGCGCCGCCGTCTGCCGGGAATTGACGAAGACGTATGAGGAAGTCATCCGGGGCACCCTGCGCGAACTGCTGGAGTGGGCCGAGACCAACGAGGTGCGCGGCGAGATCGCCGTCGTCGTGGGCGGCGCCCCGGAGCGGGCGCCCGGGACACCGGAGGACCACGTGGCCGCCGTCAACGCGCTCATTGCGCAGGGAATCCGGCTCAAGGAGGCCGTCGCGGCCGTGGCGGAGGATGCCAGGGTCAGCAAGCGGGAACTGTATTCCGCGGTGCTCGCGGCCCGTTAGGCCGGGCGGTCCCCGGGCCGGCCTGTCGCTGTGCAGGTGCACAGCGAACCCCGCTTGACGTAGTGCGGACATGCGTAGACAGTGCGGAGAGCGCGGCAGTACCGTGGCAGTAAATCCAGCGCGGGCCCAATGTCTGTGGAACCGCGCTGAACCCGATCCAATCCACCCCGAATCGCTGACGAGGGAGTCAACCGTGACTGTAACTGCCCAGCCCATTGTTACCGCGGAGCGCGAGAGCGCCCTGCTGGCCTCTGTACCCACCGGTCTGCTGATCGGTGGGCAGTGGCGCCCGGCCGCGTCCGGGAAGACCTTTGACGTGGAGGACCCCTCGACCGGCAAGGTCCTGCTGAGTATCGCCGACGCCGGGCCCGAGGACGGGGCGGCCGCGCTGGACGCGGCGGCTGCCGCGCAGGAGTCCTGGGCGAAGGTCCCGGCCCGTGAGCGCGGGGAGGTCCTGCGCCGGGCCTTCGAGCTGGTCACGGCCCGCGCGGAGGACTTCGCGCTGCTGATGACCCTGGAGATGGGCAAGCCGCTGGCCGAGGCCCGCGGTGAGGTCACCTACGGTGCGGAGTTCCTGCGCTGGTTCTCCGAGGAGGCCGTGCGGGCCTTCGGGCGCTACTCGGTCTCCCCGGACGGGAAGTCCCGGCTGCTGGTGACGAAGAAGCCGGTGGGCCCGTGCCTGCTGATCACGCCGTGGAACTTCCCGCTGGCCATGGCGACCCGCAAGGTCGCCCCCGCCGTCGCCGCGGGCTGCACCATGGTGCTGAAGTCCGCGAACCTGACGCCGCTGACCTCCCAGCTGTTCGCCGCCGTGATGATGGAGGCCGGGCTGCCGGCCGGGGTGCTGAACGTCATCCCGACCTCCACCGCCGGTGCCACGACGGGGCCGCTGATCAAGGACTCGAGGCTGCGCAAGCTTTCCTTCACCGGGTCTACCGAGGTCGGCCGCCGGCTGCTCTCGGACGCGTCCGAGAACGTGCTGCGGACCTCGATGGAGCTCGGCGGGAACGCCCCGTTTGTGGTCTTTGAGGACGCCGACGTGGACGCCGCCGTCGCCGGGGCGATGCTGGCGAAGCTGCGGAACATGGGCGAGGCCTGCACGGCGGCGAACCGGTTCATCGTGCACGAGTCCGTCGCGGACGAGTTCGCGGAGAAGTTCGCCGCGAAGATGAAGGACATGACCACGGCCCGCGGCACCGAGGCGGAGTCCAAGGTCGGGCCGCTGATCGATGCGAAGAGCCGGGACAAGGTCCATGAGCTGGTCTCCGATGCCGTGTCCGCCGGTGCGGTCGCGGTGATCGGCGGTTCCGCCGTCGAGGGCCCGGGCTACTTCTACCAGCCCACCATCCTCAAGGGCGTCACCGAGGGCACCCGGATCCTGTCCGAGGAAATCTTCGGGCCCGTCGCGCCGATCATCACCTTCGACACCGAGGACGAGGCCATCCGGCTGGCGAACAACACCGAGTACGGGCTGGTCGCCTATGTCTTCACCCGGGACCTGAACCGTGGCATCCGGATGGGCGAACGCCTGGAGACCGGCATGCTGGGCCTGAACGCCGGCGTGGTCTCCAACGCCGCGGCCCCCTTCGGTGGGGTCAAGCAGTCCGGCCTGGGCCGTGAAGGCGGCCTCGAAGGCATCGAGGAATACCTCTACACCCAGTACATCGGCATCGCCGACCCGTACGCCGGCTAGGACCACCCCCAGGCCGCGCCGGAGCCGACTCAGCTCCGGCGCAGCCGCCGCGCCCGGCGCACCCGCCGCAACGCCCCGCGGACCTCTGACCGGGCACCGGCGAGGCCGCGCCGGGTGCGCTGTGCTGTGCGGCGTGCGGCGCGGAACGGCACCGCGGCCGCCCGCCGCCAGACAGCCAGGATCGACGGCGGCAGCCACTCCGCGCGGAACCGCACGAGCGGCCCGGCATGGGCGCGCAGCGAACTGCGGACCGCCGCGATCAGGGGCCCGGCCGATGCTTCGGAGCTGCCGGCACCCGCGGCACTCCCGGCACTCCCGGCGGACGTGCCGGAGCCGGGCCGGGCGCCGGACGGGACGCCGTCGACCCCGGGCACGGACGGAGGCCGTCCGTACTGCCGGCGCTCGAAGTCCGCGGTCAGGGACCTGACGGCCCGGTGGCCGTCCGCGTCGAGCCCCTGCGGCTCCCCGAGGGCGCCCGCCTGGCGCAGCCGTTCGGAGAAGTGGCGCGGTGTCTCACTGGTCCGCGGCGCGACGCCGTAATCCGTGGCGAGGTCGCGCAGTTCCGCCCAGGCCTGCGGGGCTGCCGCGCTGCCGGCGCCGGAACCGCTCAGCCGGCGGCGGCGCAGCGCACCGCGGGCCAGGTGCGGTGACGCCAGCAGCAGCCCGAGGATCAGCACCGCGCCGGCACCGTACAGCACGGGCCGCAACACGCTGGCCCCAGCCGGCTCGGCGGCAGCGCCCGGGAGCGGCAGCGGCGCCACAGTGGGCGTCGGCGTGGGGACGGCGGCGTTGCTCGGAATGAGCCCGTCGTTGTTTTCATTAGTGCTGGCGCCGCTGGGAGCCTGGCCCTCGGTGGCGTAGGAGGGGACTACACCGCGGGAGGGGGTTGGCTCGAAGGGCACCCAGCCCAGGCCCTGGAAATACAGTTCCGGCCAGGCGTGGGCGTCACGGGCATCGACCTCAAATTCCGGCAGGGCGCCCTGGCCCCCGATCGAGACGGTCGCGCCGGTGGCCCGGCCCGGGGCGTAGCCGACGGCAATGCGGCTGGGGATTCCTTCCAGCCGCGCCATCACTGCCATGGCCGAGGCGAAATGGATGCAGTAGCCGCTCTTCTGGTTCAGGAAGTCGGCCAGGACGGACAGGCCGTTGCCGTCGTAGCCTCCCTGCACGGGGGACTGCAGTGAGTAGGTGAAGTCGACGGAGCGCAGGTACGCCTGGATGGCCATGGCCCGTGCGTAGGGGGTGGTGCTTCCTTCGGTCACGGTCTGGGCGGTGCTGCGCACGATCTCCGGGACGTTGTCCGGTGTCCGGATGAACTGGTCGGGGACATCCTGCACCGGCCCCGTGGCCTGGGCCAGCAGGTCCGGGGTGAGCTGGGGGGCGGCCGAGAGCACCACGTACTGCTGGTTGCGGGAATTGGCGTCGACTCCCTTGATGCTCAGCGTGGCAGGGTCCCAGCTCCAGCGGCCGGTGAGGCCGTTGACGGCCTCCGGTGCGTAGGGTGCCGGCAGGTAGGGGCTGGTGAACTGGCCGGTGTTGATTGCGGTGACCACACGGACTTCGGTGGCGGCGGACTCGAAGCCCGAATCCATCCTCCCGGTGCCCAGCCGGCGGGTGCTGTCGCGGTCATCCGGGGCCCAGTTGTCCCCGTTGAAACTGTCCACGGTGACGGAGCGCAGGTACGGGGTGCTGGCCGCGTTGGTGGCAAAGGTGATCCGGCCGTCACCGGTGGGGCTCCGCAGGCTGTTGCCGAGGCTGATCATCGGGTTGAGCCCCGAGGCCGGACCGAACGGATTCAGCCGCGAGCCCTGCGGGAACGTTCCCTGCTCGAAGCCCGGGACCACGAGTTGGAGCAGCAGGGTGACGGTCAGCGCCACGGCCCCGGTCAGGGCCCCGCGCCGGAACTGGCCCGGATTGCGTGCGGTGTCCGCCCCGGTCCGCGGGTCGGGCGCGAACCAGTGGCTGCAGCCGAGGATCAGGAGGTAGCCCGCGGTGGCCGCCGCGAAGCCCAGCACGCCGACGCTCTGCGGCTTGATCATGGCGGGGACGATGAGGATGGCGAGGATCCCGAGCCCGCTCGTCGCCGGCAGGGCCAGCGGATAGGCGAGGGCATCGACCAGGATCACCATCAGCCCCAGGGCGGCGCAGACCAGCAGCACGATGCCGGCGTTGGGGGCCACCGGGGCGCTTTCCGCGAGGACCGTCTCACTGGCCCGGCGCAGGTAACGGCCCAACTGCGTCATGGTGGCGCCGGAGGGAATGAAGCCCAGGATGCTGTTCGGGCGGAAAAAAGTGAACGTCAGGATCAGCGCGAGTGCTGCCAGCGCACCGGCCGTGACGAAGATGCTGTGCCACCGGAGCGCGCGAAGTCCTGCCATGGTGAAGGCCACGGTGAGGACCGTCGAGAGGACGGGGGAGTACCACGCCCATCCCCGCAGCACGCCGTTGAGGCTCAGGGCCGCACCGGCGACGGCGACTGCCACCGCGAGGGCCATCAGCCACGGCTGTGCGCCGGTCTTTGTCCGGGCCTTCGGCGTCCCCGGGGATTCCGGACCGCGGGGGCCCGGGCCGGAATCCCCGGCAGCGCCGGACCGTCCGGCGTGTGTGCCGGCGCTTCGCTGCGGTGCCAGTGTCATCGCCGGACCCCCGATCCGCGCCGCACATCGTCGGCCGCCGCCAGCGGCGCGGCCACGCCGTCGTCGAAGGCCGCCCACGCTGCGGGCAGCGGCGTCGACGGGGAGGCGGCGACGGCCCGCCAGCCGCCGAGCCGGAGGGCTGTGAGCACCTCATCGACGTCCCCGGTCCGCTCCGTGACCACCAGGGCAAACGCGTTTGCCGCAAACCCGGCGGCCGGGGACAGCGCCCGGGCCTCGGCCCGCGTGAGATTTCCCAGGATGGCCAGCACGGGGCCCCGCAACCGGTGGGCGGCCAGCTTGTCCATCAGCCGGTCGTCGAACGGCTGCGGGCCGGCCTCCGCGCCTGAGGGGTGCCGCCGGCCGGGTGTCCCGGCGGTGGCCGCCTCCCTGGTGTCCCTGCGGCTGTGGTGGTGCCCGGTGAGGTGGATCGCGGCCAGGCTCTCGGCGACGGACTGCAGCCCGGACGCCCCGATGTACTCGTCGGCCTCCGGCTCGGGGGCGGACTGCGAATGCCGGAACGCGGGCTCGCCGGCGGCGTCGAGGAAGCGCAGCGCGTAGTTGCGCTCGGCGAGGTGCGCACCGATTGACATCGCGGCCGTCACCGCCCATTCGAAGGTGTCGCTGGTCAGGAGTTCGTGGCCGTCCGCAACGGGGGCGCCGCGGTGGTCGGTTCCGGTGCCGAAGGGGCGGCGGGCGGGCGACGCCGAGCCGGCGGAAAAGGCGCCGCGGGTGAAGGCCGGGAGCCGCTGGTCCAGGATGATGGTCGCCTCCGGAGTGGTGACGGACTCCTCCTGGCGGACCATCAGTTCTCCGTGCCGTGCCGTCGCGGCCCAGTGCACGCGGCGCATCGGGTCACCGTGACGGTATTCCCGCGTCATGACGTCGTCGTCGCTGGGGTTGGCCCGGATGCGCGTGGCGGTGACGCCGTCGTGCCCCCTGGCGCCGGCCAGACCGGTGGCGGGAAGTTCGACGGCGGCGGGCGTCACGGTGAGGACGTCGCCGCCGTCGATGGCGTGGCGGTGCAGGGACAGCCCGAAGGGGTCGCTGAACTCGGCCGTGACCGGCCCGATCAGGAACTGGCCGCGTTTCCCGGAACGCAGATGGTATTCGTAGCGGCTGGTTCCGCCCACGGCCGAGCGCGACGGGAACCGGAAAACGGGGGATTCCCCGAACCGGGAGGGCAGACGCTCCTCCATCAGCGCGTGGCCAGAGCCGGTGCCGGTGCGGGCGACCGCCAGCCGGACCGTCGTCGTCGCCCCCGTTTCGACGCTGGCAGGGCTGAACTCCCGGTAGACGCTGAAGTTCGGCTTGAGCACACGGGTCCCGGCCAGCGAGAGCAGCGGCAGGACCAGCAGCAGCAGGGCCAACGACAGCAGGTCCCGGCGCCCCATCACCTGGGCTGCCAGCAGGAACGCCGCCCCCGAGGCCAGCAGGCCCCAGCCGCGGGTCGTGAAGATGTGCCTCGGGAACCGATCAGTCAGCGCCACGACCGGGCCACCCCTAGCGGCGATTCGGCAGCGCGGCAGCCGGGGCGGCCGCCAGGTCCGGGCTGACGGGGATCTTCGCCAGCACGGCACGGACCACACTCTGGGCGGTCTCGCCCGCGCTCGCGGCTTTGCGGTCCAGGATGATCCGGTGGGCCAGGACGGACTCGGCCACACTGACGACGTCGTCCGGCAGCACAAAGTCCCGGCCGTCCAGGGCCGCCGTGGCCTTGGCCGCGCGCAGCAGCTGGAGCATGGACCGGGGGCTCGCGCCGAGCCGGAGCATCCCGCTTTCCCGCGTGGCGCGGCCCAGCGACACGGTGTATTCCTTGATCGACTGGGAGACGTACACCTGCCGCACCGTGGCGATCATGGACGCGACCTCCCCGGCGGTGACGACGGGAGTGACCTTTGCCAGCGGGGACGTGGCCTGATGGGTTTCCAGCATTTCCATCTCGGCCTCCTTGTCCGGGTAGCCCATGGAGATCCGCGCCATAAAACGGTCCCGCTGCGCCTCCGGCAGGGGATAGGTCCCCTCCATTTCGATCGGGTTCTGCGTCGCCACCACCATAAACGGCTCGTCGAGCCGGTAGGACGTGCCGTCCACCGTGACCTGGTGCTCCTCCATGCATTCCAGCAGGGCCGACTGGGTCTTGGCCGACGCGCGGTTGATTTCGTCTCCGATCACGATGTTGGCGAACACCGCCCCGGGCCGGAACTCGAAGGACCTCGACGCCTGGTTGTAAATGGACACTCCGGTGACATCGGAGGGGAGCAAATCGGGCGTGAACTGAATGCGGCTCACCGAACAGTCGATGGTGCGGGCCAGGGTCTTCGCCAGCAGGGTCTTGCCGACCCCGGGGACGTCCTCGAGGAGCAGGTGGCCCTGGGCCAGGAGCACGGTCAGGGCCAGCTTGGCCGCCTCGGCTTTGCCGTCGATCACCGTGTTGATGGCGGTCAGGATCCGCTCGCTGGCGGACCGGAAGGCCTCTGCGTCCATGGCCGCGGGCGGCTGGGCCGGCCGGCGGGTCAGCGGGAGCCCGGCCACGGCGGAATCTTCCCTGCGGCCCTGCCCCTCGGGAAGGGCCTCGTCTAGGGAGATGCGGTGGTAGTCCATCGGTAGCCTTTCAGCCCTGGTGGTTGCCCGGGACGGTTCGGCAGGGAGCCTGCCGGGCCACTCGTCGGGTGTGTGCCTGTGTTCCTGACCGTTTATTCCTAGCCGTCTGTTGCTGGCCGTCTGTTTCTGGCCGTTGGTGATTTCCTTGTCCTAAAGCCAGTCTTTACAACAGAGTACTAACACAACTGCCGGGCCTGACAGAGAGTTCCGGGGAAATCTCCGGGGCTCTTTCAGACCGGAGCCGCCGCTCTTGCGGACCGGAGATAGCGCGGTCATGCGGACCGGAGATAGCGCGGTCATGTTAACTCGCGGGCCGGGCCGGTTCCTGCGGCCGCGGCGGCGCCGATAAGGTTGGAAGATGATCACCCCCCTGACGCCCCTCCCGTTCCGCGCGCCCGGCAGTGACGGCGCCGGCAGGCAGGGATATCCGCCGGCGCCGGAACCTCTTCCGGTGCCGGTCATGGACAACCACACCCACCTGGATTTCCCCACTGCGGACGTCACTGTCAGTGTCGCCGAAGCCCTGGATGCCGCCGAAGCCGTGGGGGTCCAGGGGGCCGTGCAGGTGGGGTGCGACCTGGAATCGTCCCGGTTCACCGTGCAGGCGGTCGAGCTGGATCCGCGGCTGCTGGGCGCCGTCGCCCTCCACCCCAATGACGCGCCTGCCTACGCCGCCCGCGGCGAACTGGAGGAGGCGCTGGCCGAGATCGAGGCCCTCGCAGCGCACCCGCGGATCCGGGCCATCGGCGAGACCGGCCTGGATTTCTACCGCACCGAGGGCGAGGGTCTGGCCCACCAGCGCTATTCCTTCCGGCGCCACATCGATATCGCCAAACGCCTTGGGTTGACACTGCAGATCCATGACCGTGACGCCCACGACGACGTCGTCCAGGTGCTGCGGGAGGAGGGCGCCCCCGACCGGGTGGTGTTCCATTGCTTCTCCGGCGGGGAGGAGCTGGCCCGGATCTGCAACAGCGAGGGCTGGTACATGTCCTTCGCCGGGACGCTGACCTTCAAGAACGCCGCCAATCTGCGCGCCGCCCTCGCCATCGCGGAGCCGGAGCGGATCCTGGTTGAAACCGACGCCCCGTTCCTCACCCCGCATCCGCACCGGGGCCGCCCCAACGCGAGCTATATGGTCCCCTACACCGTCCGGGCCATGGCCGAATTGACTGGATGGGAGCTCTCGGAAATGTGCTCCCGGATCGCCGGAAATACCGTGCAGGCATACGGATCCTGGGACTAAAGACCCGGAAATACCCCCAACGGGATAGATACCCGGTATGCACAATTTGTTGGCTGCTTTATAACGCTCCGGTTACAGTGGACAACTATTAGCCGGGGTCGGGGAAGGCCTTCGGAAAATTTCACTCCTGCAGGGCGCGCATCGTGGCGAACGAACCATATGCGCGCTCTCGTTTGTGACTATGGCAGTGCACACAGCTTCCGCTGACAAAACGCACCCCCGCGGTGCGGCCTTCGGGCTGTCCGCGGCGGGTGGAGCTGTGCACTTTTCCCCGTGCCCGGATGGTCCAAAAGATATGGGCAATCGTGGTCAAGTTCTTTACATCGGATGGCAAGTTCAGCTTCGTCAAGGTCGGCACGCAGCTCGTGGTGCTCGTGGCCCTCGTGCTGGGGCTCGTCGCCTTCGTCGGCAACAACAAGACAGTCACCCTTAACGTCGACGGCAAAGTGAGTTCAGTCCAGACCTTCGGCGGCACTGTCGGCCAGGTCGTGAAGGCCGCCAACCTTGAACTCCAGTCCTCCGACCGGATCACGCCGGCTGCTGATTCCCACGTCCGGGACGGTTCCATCATCAACGTCAATCTCGCCAAGGCCGTCAAGGTCAGCCTGGACGGCGCGGAGCGGACCATCAGCACCACCTCGCCCACGGTGGAGGGGCTAGTGACCGAGCTCGGCGTCGCCAGCGCCTCCGAGCTGTCCGTTCCGAAGGACGCGCAGCTTGCCGTCTCCGGTTCCTTCGTGTCCATCTCGACGCCGAAGTCCGTGAGCATCGTTGCTGACGGCAAGGCCGACAAGACCACCACGACAGCCGCCAACGTCGGCCAGCTGCTCGCGGACGCCGGCATCGCGCTGGGCGCCAGCGACCGCGTCTCGCAGCCGGGGAACGCGCCGGTCGTCAACGACATGGTCATCAAGGTGTCCCGCGTGGACGTCAGCCAGACGGCAGAAGCGGCCGAAGCCGTGCCGTTCGAAACCCTCACCACGGAGGACGCCGGCCTGACCGCGGGGGAAAAGAAGGTCACCCAGGCAGGAGTGGCCGGCACCATCAACAAGAGCTTCAAGCTCGTCCTCGTCGACGGCCGTGAAGCCTCCCGCACCCTGGTGTCCCAGACCGTCAGCGCGCAGCCGGTCACCGAGAAGATCACCCTCGGCACCAAACCGAAGCCGAAGCCGGCAGCCCAGGCCGGCGCCAACACCGGCGTCGGAGCCCCTGCCATGATGAACGAAGCCATGTGGGACAAAATCGCGCAGTGCGAGTCCACCGGCAACTGGTCCATCAACAACGGCAACGGCTACTACGGCGGACTGCAGTTCGACATCCGGACCTGGCTCGGAGCCGGCGGCGGCACGTACGCCCCGAACGCCAGCCTGGCCACCAAGGCCCAGCAGATCGACATCGCCAACCGCGTCTACGCGCAGCGCGGCCTGCAGCCCTGGGGCTGCGGCTGGGCAGCCTCAAGCTAGGGGAGCTACCAGCTAGGGGAGCCACCCCGGCCCCGGCTGAGGGTGATGTGACGAGGTATCAAATCGCAGGGTTTCCGCAGCGGCTGACCACGGCAGCGGATGCCCGGCGAAGGCCGGGTCCGGTTTTCGGACCCGGCCTTCGCCATGCCCGGACCCGCCCGCGGGATAGGATACCTAGGTGACTGAACCGACCCCCTCCGCGCCAGGCAGTGCCCCCAGCAGTACGCCGGCCAGCGCGCCCCCGCCCCTGATGGGGGCCTCCGACATCCGCAGGCTGGCCGAGGAGATCGGGGTCCGCCCCACGAAGACCCTCGGCCAGAACTTCGTCATCGACGGCAACACCATCCGCCGGATTGTCGCCGCCGCGGACATCCACCCGGACGAGACGGTCCTGGAAGTCGGGCCCGGGCTGGGCTCCCTGACCCTGGGCCTGCTCGACGCCGCCCGCTCGGTTGTCGCCGTGGAGATCGATCCGGTTCTCGCCGCCAAACTTCCGGCCACCGTCACGGAATGGCGCCCGGACGCCGTCGGGAACTTCCACCTGGTCCTCGCCGACGCCATGCGGGTCACCGAACTCCCCGTGGAGCCGACCGCGCTCGTGGCGAATCTTCCGTACAACGTCGCCGTGCCGGTGGTCCTGCACCTGCTGCAGCGCTTCCCGAGCCTCCGCCACGGTCTGGTCATGGTCCAGGACGAGGTGGCGGACCGGCTCGCGGCCGGGCCGGGGTCCAAGACCTACGGAGTCCCCTCGGTCAAGGCCGCCTGGTACAGCAGCATGCGAAAGGCCGGGGTCATCGGCATGAACGTGTTCTGGCCCGCGCCCAAGATCCACTCCGGCCTCGTGGCGTTCACCCGCCGGGAACCGCCCGTCACCACGGCCACCCGCGAACAGGTTTTCGCGGTCATCGATGCCGCCTTCGCACAGCGCCGCAAGACCCTTCGCGCCGCCCTGGCCGGATGGGCCGGGAGCGCTGCGGAGGCCGAACGGTGCCTGCGGGCCGCCGGCATCGATCCCACCGCCCGCGGCGAGGTCATCGACATCGCGGCGTTCTCCCGGATCGCCGAAGCCCACGCGCGGCCGGCTCCCTGACACCGGCGGCAGCCCCGAAACGGTCATGCCGGTCCGGCGCCGTGCTTGGAGCCTGACCCCGCCATGCCATAGCGTGGAGCCATGAACGCAGTGAGAGGGCGCTTTGCCGCGAGGACTGTCCGGGTCAAGGCCCCCGGCAAGGTTAACGTCTCACTCGATGTCGGGCCCCTGCGCGCCGACGGCTACCATTCGGTCGCCAGCGTCTACCTCGCGGTGTCCCTCTATGAAGAAGTCGCCGCCACCAGCACGGACACCGGGCAGATAACCGTCAGCATCAGCCCGGCGAGCACCCTCGACCTCGACGGCGTCGACATTCCCCTGGATGAGCGCAACCTGGCCTACAAAGCCGCCGCGATCATGGCTGATGTCTCGGAACACTCCACCGGCGTCCACCTCGAAATCACGAAACGGGTGCCCGTGGCCGGAGGCATGGGCGGCGGCTCCGCGGACGCGGCAGCGACCCTGCTGGCCTGTGACGCGCTCTGGAACAGCGGGCTGTCACGCGAGGAGCTCGCGCACCTGGCCGCGGAACTTGGCGCCGACGTGCCCTTCTCCCTGCTGGGCGGCACCGCCGTCGGGCTCGGTCTCGGCGACGAACTCTCGCCGGCCCTCGTCAAGGCCCAGACCGACTGGGTCCTGGTGGCCGCGGACTTCGGCCTGCCCACCCCGGATGTCTACCGGGCCCTGGACCGGCTCCGCGCCGCCGAAGAAGCGGAGATCGAGGAGCCCGCGGCGGTGGACCCGATGGTCCTGCAGGCCCTGCGGGCGGGCGATGCCGATGCCTTGAGCCGGGTGCTGGTCAACGACCTCCAGCGCGCCTCGATTGAGCTGGCGCCAAGCCTGCGGGACACCCTCGGGCTCGGTGAGTCCCTGGGGGCGATCGCCGGGATCGTGTCCGGTTCCGGACCCACGGTCGCGCTGCTGGCACACAGCCCGGCGGCCGCCGAGGGACTGGCGGAGGACCTCCGGCACCATGGCCTGGATGCCATGGCGGTGCACGGCCCGGTTCACGGGGCGCGCATCATCTCCGATACGCTCCTTTAATAGGATTGTCGTGATCAGCACGACGTCAGTGGGCTTGGGCCGATCAAGCCTGGGCACATTTGCTCGGCATAATTTTTTCTCTAGGAAAGCAGTTCCCAGTGGCACACCTGCTCGGCGGCGAGAACCTCATGGTCTCGTATGCAACCCGTACCGTTCTTAACGGCGTCACCGTTGGGCTCGAAGAAGGCGACCGGATCGGCATGGTCGGCCGCAACGGCGACGGCAAATCGACGCTGATGCGCCTGCTGGCAATGCGCGCCACCCCCGACTCCGGCCGGGTGACCAAGCGCAGCGAGGTCAACATCGGCTACCTGGACCAGAGCGACGTGCTCGACGGCGACCTTACCGTCGGCGCCGCGATCGTCGGTGACCAGGCCGACTACGAATGGGCCCGGAATCCCCAGATCCGCGAAGTGATGGGCGGACTCGTGTCCGACGTCGACTGGCACGCCAACGTCCACGCCCTCTCCGGCGGGCAGAAGCGGCGCGTGGCGCTGGCCAAGCTGCTGATCGAGGACCACGACGTCATCATGCTCGACGAGCCCACCAACCACCTCGACGTCGAAGGCGTCGCGTGGCTGTCCCGGCACCTGAAGACCCGGTGGCGGGCCAACCAGGGCGCCTTCCTCGTCGTGACCCACGACCGCTGGTTCCTCGACGAGGTCTGTACCAAGACCTGGGAAATCCACGACGGCATCATGGACCCGTTCGACGGCGGTTACGCCGCCTATGTGCTGGCCCGCGCCGAACGTGACCGCTCCGCTTCCGTGGTGGAAAGCAAGCGCCAGATGCTCGTGAAGAAGGAGCTCGCCTGGCTCCGGCGCGGCGCCCCGGCCCGCACCGCCAAGCCCAAATTCCGGATCGAGGCGGCCAACGCCCTGATCGCGGATGTCCCCGAGCCGCGCGACTCGACGGCCCTGAGCAAGATGGCCACCGCCCGGCTCGGCAAGGACGTGCTGGACCTGGAGCATGTCTCCCTCGACTTCCTCGGCGGCGAGCCCGGGCAGAAACTCTTCGACAACATCACCCTGCGGCTCGCCCCCGGTGAACGGCTGGGCCTGGTCGGCGTCAACGGCGCCGGCAAGACCACCCTGCTGAAGCTCCTCAACGGCGAGATCCAGCCCAGCTCCGGGAAGGTCAAACGCGGCAAGACGGTTGTCACCGCGGTCCTCACCCAGGAGGTCAAGGAACTCGATGACGTCTCGGACCTGCGCGTGATCGAAGTGATCGAGCGCGAAAAGCGCTCCTTCAACGTCGGCGGCAAGGAATTCACCGCGGGCCAGCTCGTGGAGCAGCTGGGATTCACCAACGAGAAGCAGTGGACCCCGGTCAAGGACCTCTCCGGTGGGGAACGCCGGCGCCTGCAGCTCCTGCGCCTGCTGGTGGGGGAGCCCAACGTGCTGATGCTCGATGAGCCCACCAACGACCTCGACACCGATACCCTGGCCGCCGTCGAGGACGTGCTGGACGGCTGGCCGGGCACGCTCGTCGTCGTCAGCCACGACCGCTACCTGCTGGAACGCGTCACGGACCACCAGATGGCGCTCCTGGGCGACGGCAAGATCCGTGCCCTGCCGCGCGGTGTGGACCAGTACCTGGAACTGCGCGAAGCGGCGCTGGCCGGCTCCACCATCACCGGCGGCGGCAACCCGGTCACTGCCGCCAGCGGCCCGTCCGCCCCCGCCGTGGCCGGAGCCTCGGAAGCCGAAAAACGGGACGCCCGCAAGGCCAAGAACCGGATCGACCGCCAGCTGGGCAAGCTCAAGCAGCAGGAGGACAAGATCCACGCCCAGATGACCGCGGCGGCCGCCGACGGCTCCGCCGCGGGCAAACTCGCCGAGCTCAACAAGAAGCTCAAGGATCTCGCCGTCGAACGCGAGGCCCTCGAACTCGAATGGCTGGGAGCACTCGAAGTCCTCGGCGAGTAGCAGCCCGGGCCCGCCCGGATCCTCCCGGGCCAGCCCGGAGGGACATGCCCGGTGTGTTGCGGCACGGCTGGACATGCCCAGCGTGTTCCGTGACCAGTTCACCGGCACGGCTGGACATGCCCCTCGGGCGACCCAAATCCCTCTGGACATGTCCCCTGCGGCACGCGACGGTTGGACATAGGCGTGCTATGTCCAGTCCTTGGGCCCAGGGGAGGGCATGTCCCGCGGGGGGCCGCCGGACGGGGCACTAGTCGCTGCGGAGTTCGGGGTCTTTTTGGAGTCCGGTGAGGCCGTTCCAGGCGAGGTTGACCAGGTGGGCGGCGACTTCGCGCTTGTCCGGAGTCCGGCTGTCCTGCCACCACTGGCCCGTCATCGCCACCATTCCGACCAGCATCTGCGCGTACATGGCGCCGTCGGCCGAGGTGAAGCCACGCCGGGCGAACTCGTCGGCCAGGATGTACTCCACGCGGGCCGTGACGTGCGAGAGCAGGGTGGAGAAGGCGCCTTCGGGCTGCGTCGGCGGGGCGTCGCGCATGAGGATGCGGAAGCCCTCGGTGCGGTCCTCGATGTAACTCAGCAGGGCCAGGGCGGCCCGCTCGACCAAAACGCGCGGCTTCGCCTCCTCGGACAGCGCGTCGCTGATGGAACCCAGCAGGATCCGGAACTCGCAGTCAACGACCTGCGTATACAGGCCCTCCTTGGAGCCGAAGTGCTCGTAGATCACCGGTTTGGACACGCCCGCGGCGGCGGCGATCTCCTCGATCGTGGTCCCGTCCAGCCCGCGGAGGGCGAAGAGCGCCCGGCCGATGCCGATGAGCTGGTTGCGGCGCTGGGGCCCCGTCATCCGGACCCGGGGTACGTAGCCGGCGGACCGTGCCGGCCTGCCGTTGCGGCCCTCCGCCCCTCCGGGCGCCCCTGTGCTGTTGCTCACAGCTCCATCATGCCCCACATCATCCGCCGGGAGGGGTGCCGCCGGGCCCCGTCCGCGGCGCCAGCACGTGGCGGCAACGCAGTGTGGCAGAATTGACTCTCGTGCCGCAGGCTCAGTGCCTTGGCATGGTCCGCCCTGGTGTAATGGCAGCACCCCGGCCTTTGGAGCCGTGGAGTATAGGTTCGAGTCCTATGGGCGGAACTGCCGTGCGTCGCGGGGGCCGGGAAACGGCACCCGCCGGGCGCGGCCCGGTGTGAGTCCAGTAGGATGAATCCGGTGCCGTGACCGAAGTCCGGCCCGCCCAAACCGTGCGGATCCGGCAACCGAGGTGCACCAGCTGGCCTCAGCCGCCGGCCACCCGGATTTACCAAGCAGCGGCATGCGCTAAGCCACTGAGCAAGGAGAGCCCGTACGTGAGCCCCGAGAACACCGGCCCAGCCGCCGTCATCGTCCTAGCTGCAGGTGCCGGTACCCGGATGAAGTCCCGTACCCCCAAAATCCTCCACGAGATCGGCGGCCGGTCCCTCGTCGGCCACGCGCTGCACGCCGCCCGCACTATCCGGCCGCAGGAGCTGGCCCTCGTTGTCCGGCATGAGCGCGACCTCGTTGCCGCCCACATCGCCGACATCGACCCGGCCGCGCTGATCGTCGACCAGGACGAGGTGCCCGGCACCGGCCGCGCCGTGGAGGCCGCCCTCGAGGCCCTGGACGCGCTGCACCCGCAGCGGCAGCTCAGCGGAACGGTCGTCGTCACCTACGGCGACGTCCCGCTGCTCACCGGCGGGCTGCTCGCCGAGCTCGTCGCCAGCCACGAGGCCGGGCACAACGCCGTCACCGTCCTGACCGCCGTCCTGTCCGACGCCACCGGCTACGGCCGCATCCTGCGGGCTGCGGACGGAACGGTCACCGGCATCCGGGAGCACAAGGACGCCACCGACGCCGAACGTGACATCCGGGAGGTCAACTCCGGCATCTACGCCTTCGACGCCGCCGTGCTCCGCGATTCGCTGGCCCACGTCACCACCGACAACGCCCAGGGCGAGAAGTACCTCACGGACGTGCTGGCCCTGGCCCGTGCCGCCGGAGGCCGCGTCGCCGCCGTCGTGACCGAAGACCGCTGGCAGGTCGAGGGCGCCAACGACCGGGTCCAGCTCTCGGCCCTCGGCGCGGAACTCAACCGGCGCACGGTCGAAGCCTGGATGCGGGCCGGTGTCACCGTCGTCGACCCGGCCACCACCTGGATCGACGCCACCGTCACCCTCGACGAGGACGTCCGGCTGCTGCCCAACACCCAGCTCCACGGCGCCACCACGGTGGCGCGCGACGCCGTCGTCGGCCCCGACAGCACCCTCACCGACGTCCAGGTGGGGGAGGGCGCCAAGGTGATCCGCACGCACGGATCCGGCTCCACGATCGGCGCCAAGGCGAGCGTCGGCCCGTTCACTTACCTGCGCCCCGGCACCGTCCTCGGCGAGACCGGCAAGATCGGCGCCTTCTACGAGACCAAGAACGTCACCATCGGCCGTGGCTCCAAACTGTCCCATCTCGGCTATGCCGGCGACGCCGAGATCGGTGAGGACACGAACATCGGCTGCGGCAACATCACCGCGAACTACGACGGCGAGAAGAAGCACCGCACGGTCATCGGCTCGGGCGTCCGCACCGGGTCCAACACCGTGTTCGTGGCTCCCGTCCAGGTCGGTGACGGCGCCTACAGCGGTGCCGGCGCGGTGATCCGCCGCGACGTGCCGCCCGGCGCCCTGGTCCTTTCCCTAGCCCAGCAGCAGAACACCGAGGGCTGGGTCCTGGCGAACCGCCCGGATTCGATTTCCGCGTCCCTGGCCGCGGCCGCCGGCGCCACCACGACTTCCTCCAGTACTCCGGCATCTACAGAAGAGGGCTAGCAACAATGAGCGAAATTACGGCACGCGGCGAGAAGAAGCTGGTGCTTGCCGCTGGGCGCGCGCACCCCGAGCTGGCGAGGGAAATCGCCAAGGAGCTCGGCACCGAGCTGCTGCCCCTGGATGCCTACGACTTCGCCAACGGCGAGATCTACGTCCGGGCCGGGGAGAGCGTCCGCGGCACCGACGCCTTCGTCATCCAGGCGCACCCCGCCCCGCTGAACAACTGGCTGATGGAACAGCTCATCATGATCGATTCGCTCAAGCGGGCCTCCGCCAAGCGCATCACCGTCGTGTCGCCGTTCTACCCGTACGCCCGGCAGGACAAGAAGGGCCGCGGCCGCGAGCCGATCTCCGCCCGCCTGATCGCCGATCTGTACAAGACCGCCGGCGCTGACCGCATCATGAGCGTGGACCTGCACACCTCGCAGATCCAGGGCTTCTTCGACGGACCCGTCGACCACCTCATGGCCATCCCGCTGCTGGCGGACTACATCCGCACCCGCGTCGGCGCGGACGACATCACGGTGGTCTCCCCGGACACCGGCCGCGTCCGCGTTGCCGAGCAGTGGGCCGAGCGCCTCGGCGGCGCGCCGCTGGCGTTCGTGCACAAGAGCCGCGACCTGACCGTCCCGAACCAGGCGGTGTCCAAGACGGTCGTCGGCCAGATCGAGGGCCGCACCTGCGTCCTGATCGACGACATGATCGACACCGGGGGCACCATTTCCGGTGCGGTCCAGGTGCTCAAGAACGCCGGGGCCAAGGACGTCATCATCGCGGCCACGCACGCCGTCTTCTCCGATCCCGCGGCCCAGCGGCTGTCCGAGTCCGGCGCCCGCGAGGTCGTCGTCACCAACACCCTCCCGATTGACGCCAGCAAGAGCTTCCCGCAGCTCACTGTGCTGTCCATCGCGCCGCTGATCGCCCGCGCCATCCGCGAAGTGTTCGACGACGGCTCCGTCACCAGCCTGTTCGACGGCAACGCCTGACCCCCGGCCGGGCCCTGCCCGGCCGGTCGCCCGTGCGGGCACGTTTTCCTGAAACCGTGCCCGCGCTGGTAGCCTTGTACCGAAACCTTGGCGAGGGAGAGCGCCGGTAAGCCGTGATCACGGCTCACCGGACTGCTGGTCTCCGTTATCGACTGGGTCTGAATCTCCCTTCGGAAGGGCGGCCTCACGGCCACCCGGCGTTGAAGGTCGCAAACAGACCTCCGCCCTTGCTGACCACCGCTAGTCCACTAGGAGATGCCCATGTCTGAGCAGAAGCTCGCAGCAGAAGTACGCACCGAATTCGGCAAGGGCTTCGCCCGCCGCGCCCGCATGGAGGGCCTGATCCCGGCCGTCATCTACGGCCACGGCGCAGAGCCCATCCACATCACCCTGCCGTCGAAGTCCACCACCTTGGCCGTCCGCCGTGCCAACGCACTGCTGACCCTGGACATCAACGGTGAAAAGCACCTGGCCCTGGTCAAGGACATCCAGCGCGACCCGATCAAGCAGATCATCGAGCACCTCGACCTCCTGACCGTCCGTACCGGCGAAAAGGTCACCGTCGACGTTCCCGTTCACGTCACCGGCGAGCTGGCTCCGGGCAACGTGTACAACCAGGAAATGAACACCGTCTCCCTCGAGGCCGAGGCAACCCACCTGCCGACCGCCGTCGAGGTCAGCATCGAGGGCCGCACGGCCGGCGAGCACATCCACGCTTCCGACCTGGTCCTGCCGAAGGGCTCCGTCCTGCTGGCCGACGCCGAGGCCCTCGTCGTGCACATCTCCGAGGCCACTGAGGTCTCCGAGGAAGAAGCATCCGCCGACACCACCGAAGGTTCTTCGGTCGCAGAAGCAGCCGAGTAGTTCCGGCGATTTCCGGTGGCCGGGTCCCTTTGGGGCCCGGCCGCCGTCGTCTGCGCCGCCTGCCCGCCTGCCGCCCGCCCCGGACTGCCCCACCGAAGGACTGATCCATGACTGACACCTGGCTGATCGTAGGCCTCGGGAACCCCGGAGCCGAGTACGCCCACAACCGGCACAACGTCGGACAGATGGTCCTCGACGAACTCGCTTCCCGGATCGGGAGCGGCTTCAAGTCGCACAAGTCCCGGGCCCAGGTCCTGGAAGGCCGCCTTGGCATCGGCGGCCCGCGCGTGGTGCTGGCCAAGCCGCTGAGCTACATGAATGTCTCCGGCGGCGCGGTCTCGGCGCTTTGTAAGTTCTACGACATCGAGCCCGGCCACGTCATCGCCGTGCACGACGAAATCGACATTCCCTTTAATACGGTCAAGCTGAAGCTGGGCGGCGGCGAAGGGGGCCACAACGGGCTGCGCGACATTTCCAAGGCCCTCGCCACCAAGGACTACCTGCGGGTCCGGGTCGGCGTGGGACGCCCGCCGGGCAGGATGGACACCGCAGACTACGTGCTGAAGGACTTTTCCGGTTCCGAGAAGAAGGAACTGCCCTTCCTGATCGACTCCGCGGCAGACGCCGCGGAAGCCCTGGTCCGCGAGGGCCTGTTGGCGGCGCAGCAGCAGTTCCACCCGGCGAAGACGCCGTAGCCGGACAAACCCGGGAGCTCTCACCGCGGCGGACCGCGTCACGCCCCGCCGCAGACCCTCGAATTTCTTCCAAGCTTCCGGAAATGCCGATATGATCGCTCTACTCTCATGTCGGGGGATAGGGATACGCTACTTCTAAGCGGACGGTCTCAGGTTTGCTGTCCGCAAAGCGGTACGAAGGAAACAAGATGTCGAGGGATTCACTGGGCTGGGGGAATGTTTCCACTACATTGGCACCCGCCGAAGAAGGCACTGTAGCCGGTCCACTGGACCGGCACAGATGGTCAGGCCTCGCGCGCAGCGCCGACGCCGACCGGGTTCGCAGTGCCCTGCTCGCGGAGGACCGCGTGGGCGTGGTCATCACCGGCGACCGCGGGGTCGGCAAAACCCAGGTAGGACGTGCCGCCGTCGCGGGCTTCGGACCCGACGTCTATACCCTCCAGCTCCGCAGCTCCGGACCGGGCTCGGCCACGCCCTACGGTTGCCTGGCCTTCACGCTCGCCCGCCTGCCGCAAAGCTCCCTGGGTTCGCCGACAGCCATCCTGCACGGCATCACGTCCCTGATCCGCGACGACGCCGCCGGACGCAAGTGCGTCATTCTGCTGGATAACGCCGGAGCCCTGGACGAGTTGAGTACCGGAGTGCTGCTCAACCTGGTGCAGACCCGGACCGCGCGGCTCGTCGCCACCGTCCAGCGCACAACAGATCTTCCGCCGGACTTCTACTGGCTCATTACCTCCGGACAGCTGGCCGAGGTCCGGCTCGCCAACCTCACGGAGGTCGAAACCCTCGAGGTGCTTCAGGCAGCGCTGGGGCACAGGGTCTCCAGCGCCCTGGCCAGCCAGTTGCACAATCTGGTGGGCGGCAGCCCGACCCTGCTGCAGGCCGTGGTCTCGGAGCAGATCGAACGGGGCAACCTCGTGCTCTCAGGATCCGTCTGGACCCTCGTGGATGAGGTGGTCCTCGACGGGCGCACCGCACTGGAAGACATCGTCCGGGCCAGGTACGCCCGCGAAACCCCGGTGGCCCGGGAACTCATCGAGGTCCTGTCCTGTGCCCGCACCCTGCCGCTGGCACGGCTCGCGCGGATGTACAGCCCCGGCGTCATCGCCGACATGGAAGATGCCGGTCAGATCGTTGTCGACCGGACGGGCCGGCACCTCGTTTCGCTCGGGGACCGCTATCTGGGCGACATCGTCCGCAACTGGCTCAGTGTGGAGCGCAGGCTGGAGTTGCGGGACAAGGTGCCGGGGCACCAGCAGGACGAGCTCAACGAGCTGACCGTGGAGGACCTGCTGGCCTACGCGGCCTGGACCCACGACTGCGATGCGCCCCTTGCGCCCGCCCACGCCGTGGCCGCCGCCGGAGCGGCCGTCAAACTCTTTGACCCGAAGTTCGCGCTCAAATGCGCTGGCAGCCTGAGTCCGAAGGATCCGGAATGGACCGAGGGCCAGCTGCAGAAATCCGCAGCCTACCTTCAGCTGGGGCTTCCCCTGCAGGCCATGGCGGCCCTGGACGACGTGTCCGAGGCGCAGCTCGGCGCCCTCGGCGCCGAGGCTTACGCGGAACTGATCGCCGCGAAGGCGGACTGCATGTCCTGGCTCCCGGGCCGGGCCGGTGAGGTCCCTGAGCTGCTCCGGCAGGCCCGGTTGCGGCTCGGCGAGCTGGCCGGGGAGCTGCCGGCGAGCTCGCCCCAAGGGCTGACCCGGGCCCGGCTGTGCCTGGACCTCTGCGAATTCAACTACCTTTCCTTCGTCGGCGACTACACGCCCATGATGGACCGGCTCAGTGCAGCGGCCTCCTCGGACGTCGATGACGCCGATCCGGTGCACCGGCTCAGGTCCGGCATCATCCTGATGGAAGCCCTCTGCATGACGGGCAAGGAGGTCGAGGCCCGCAGGCTGATGCGCGAGATCGGCGGACAGCTGGGGGAATGGTCCAACGTTCCGCGGATCCGGGAAAACTATGCGTGGCGGTCCTTCAACGTGCTGCTCCTGTCCGGATTCTGGCGCCAGAGCATCGACATGCTCAAGGACGCCAGCGGCCGGGCCGGCCACGGGCTGCATTCCGGCAGCGCGCCCACCGATCTGGCCGTCGGTCTCGCTTATGTATACGCGGGCCGCGGCTACATGGCCCTGGACCCGCTCCTGGCCGCGATCGCGCAGCTCGAAGTACGGGCCAGCCTGCACTCGCTGCGGCAGGCCTACGCAGCCACCGCCTTTGCCTACGCCCAGACCGGGAACTCTGTGCAGGCCACTGTTTACCTGGACCGAGCCCGGTCAGCGGACGGCCCCGCGCGTTTCGCGGTCCGAAGTTCCGCGGACTTCTGCATGGACATGGCCTCGCGCTGGCTGGGAGACCCGGAGGCGAAGGACCGGCTGGTGCACGCGGCCGAGGAACATTACCGGGCGGGCCGGTACACTCTGGCCGGCATCTTCATGCTCGGCGCGACGGTCAACGGCACCACCAAGGATTTCCAGTTCCTGGAGGACATCGCGGCGTTGCGGCAGGGGCCCCTCGCGGAGCTGTCCCGGACCATTGCCGTGGGCAGCCGCAAGAAGGACGCCACCATTATGCTTGAGGCGGCCAGCCAGGCCGCGGCCATGGAACTCGACGCTGTCCAGGCCAGATGCGCCGCCCTCGCCTTCGACTTTGCCAAGGCCGCGGGGCTGAGCGGGAAGGCCAGCGCCGCCCACGCCATCCTCGAGGGCCTCGCGGATTCCCTGCCGGCGCTGCCGATCATCCCCAGGAACAAGGGGCCGCTGCTCACGGACCGGGAGCGGCAGATCGCCACCCTCGCCGGCAACGGGGTTTCCAACAAGGACATTGCCCTGGCCATCGGCATCTCTGTGCGGACGGTGGAAGGCCACCTTTACCAGGTGTTCACCAAGCTGGGAGTTTCTTCGCGAAGTGATCTGCTTGGACTCATCTAGGAACCGCGCGGTCGCCCCCGAGCCGGCGGAGGCCCCCAGAGCCCTGACCGGGCGGGCGGAGGACCTGCGGTCGGCGGTGGAGGCCATCCAGGGGAGTACCCACGTTGCCGTGCTGCTGCTCGGCGACAGCGGGATCGGCAAATCCACTCTTCTGGACGCCGTGGTGGCCGAACTGCAGTCGGCCGTGACGCCCGTCCGCATCCACGGCAGCCCTTCGCTGGCGAATGTGCCCTACGGCGTGCTGGGTCCCTTTATTGTCGGGCTGCCCGTGCAGGAGGCCACCTCACAACTGGCGGTGCTCAGGACCTTCTGGTCGCGGCTGGAGGAAGAGCGCCGCACTTCCCAGAAGCCACTGCTGCTGGTCGTCGACGACGCCCATGACCTTGACGAGTCGACCGCCGGAATCCTGGTGGAACTCGCCGCTGCCGGCTGGGCGAAACTGCTTGTTGCCTCGGCCACCAGGCCCGGGTTGCCGGAACCGCTGCTGCAGCTGTGGTTTGAGGGGATAGCGGAACGCATTGACCTCCGTCCCCTGAGCCAGCAGCAGACCTACGACATCCTCGAGCACACGCTGGGGTCCCAGATCCTGCCCAGTGTTGCCGAAGTCCTCTGGGAGGCTTCCGAGGGCAACCCGCTGCTGCTTAGCGGTCTCATTGACGACGCGAAGAGCGACGGCACGCTGCTGCAACGCAACGGCGTGTGGCTGCTCGCCCGTCCGCTCAACAGCCACGGTGACCGCTTGACCGACGTCGTGCGCCGGCAGTTGCTCCGGCGTTCCCCGAAGGAGCGCCAGGCACTGAACCTGATTGCCCTGGCGGAGCCGGTGTCACGCGACTTGATTGAGGCCACGGTGGGCGAAGACCCGGTGGCGGCCCTCATCGAACACGAGATGATCCGGGTGACACCGGCACCGCACCCGCAGTTGAGGCTCTGGCACTCCATTTACGGCGACACGCTGCGCAACCTGATTTCGCCGGCCCGCAGCCTCCAGCTCCGGCAGAGCCTCCTGAAGCTCATGGACAACGAACCGACGTCGGCAGAGGGCCTCTTGCGCCAGGTGAGCTGGTCGATTGCATGCGGAGCGGAGGTTGAGGACCGGCAGCTGCTGCGGGCAGCAGTGCTGGCCAGCCGGCTCCACGAGGATGAACTGGCACGCAAAGCCGCCGTTCTGGTCAAGGACCCCGAATTGCAGGTGGCTGCGCGGGCCGTGATCGCACGGACCTATTTCAACACCTCGGACTACGCGTCCGCCCGGGACATCCTGGATGCCGACTTCGCCAAGGGCCTCAGCGTGGCGGTCCTCCTCACCGGAACGATGATGTGGGCTGCGGTGCAGGCTGCCCTGGGCCAGGCGCCTGCCGACATCATGGACCGTGCGAGAGCCCTCCTGGAAGCAGGGGAGCAGCTGGCCCGGGACAACCCGGACGATGCCGAGGGAATCCTCGCCGCAACCCGGGAACGCTATGCGACGATTCACGCCATGGTGTTCGCGCTGGCGGGGGAATATCCGGCCGGTGCCGGCACGGAAGCCGAAGCGGAGTCCGGCGCGCAGCCGCCGCCAGGTAACGCCCTGGAGGCTGCGTTCCGGCTGGCGCTGACCTCGGAAAGGCTCCTCGTGCAGGGCAAAGCGGTCCAGTCGTTCGCTGCGGTGTCCGAGGCCCTGGAAAGCGCGGGCGCCGGATACGACGAACTGTATTACCTCGCCGAATTCCTCGTGGCGCGGGCAGCAGCGGCCGCGATCCACGGCGGCGACTGGGAAGCCGCCGAAAACCTCCTGGCCGGTGTAGCCGCCGGACCGGGACTGAACCTCATCTCGTTCGGCGGCGGAGTTCATGCGGCGCACGGCATCATCCTGCTGTACCAAGGCAGGGCCGCCCAGGCCGTGAACACCCTCAGCGCGGCCCTGGAATCACTGCGGCTCGCGGATCCCCAGCAACTCTTCGCCCTCACCTCCTCGATGGCCTTCGCGGCCGCCGCCGAAGTCGGCGACAAGGACAAGGCTGCGGCATTCCTCGCCGACTACGAAGCCGCTCCGCGTGCGGTGTCACGGTACCTGCGCGTCCTCTCGCAGATGGCAGTCACGTACGGAAAGGCCCGCCTGGGCAACTATCCGGGCGCCGTCGACGAGTTGCGGGCGCTGGGCCGGCCCCACGGCGACGATTCCACGGCAGGCCTTGAGTTCGACTCGCTTGCCTTCTGCCTGGCACTGGGGGACCGGGACGCAGCCACCCGCCTGCTGGAACTGCAACCGGAACTGGAAGGCCCCAGGGCCGCCGCGATCTGCCACTATGCGGCGGCGGTTAGCACTGATCTGCCCGCCGACTATCTGGAGGCTGGCAAGAGCTGCGAAGACGCCGAGCTGTGGGGCTTCGCGGCGCTCGCCTATGATGCGGCTGCGATCGGCTACCGGGCAGCCGGCGACACCCTGCGCGAACGCATGGCGATGTCCCAGCGGAAGCGGTGCCTTGACCGGGCAGACAGCATCACCGGCCAGGAAGCCGAAGCCGAAGCCGACGCCCTTGGCCTGCTGACGCGCCGGGAGCGCGACATCGTGGCGCTGGCAGTTCGCGGCCTGAGTGACCGCCAGATTGCCGCCGAACTGCAGGTATCCATCCGGACAGTCGAAGGCCACCTGTACCGCAGCTACGCCAAGCTCAATGTCAAAGGCAGGGACCAGTTGCCGGGAGTATCCTCGTCCTAGCCAGCCGGCTAGCCGGCTCCGGGGCAGAGCGGCCCTGCCGTTTTCCGGGTTCCCCGCCCTGCTGCCCACAGCGGCCCGGCACCGGCAACAGGCGCCACCTCCTGTCCTTCCCGCCGTGCGTAGCTCCGGGGGGCCGGCAAGTAGACATCGGACTGCCCGGGTATGGTGACCGCGTAGCCGGACTGCACAAGCGCCGCGAGCCGGGCGCCGTGGCAAGTACCCTCGACCACCGGTCCGAACCGAACCCGCCACGAATTCGAGTACGGACTACCGGTGTGCGGTTGGCGTCCGGTTCGCTAGATTGTAATCAGGCACCAGGAACCACCCGAAAAAACCACCCGACAAAGGACTTTGAACGTGGAGCCATCAACGCGGAAGCGGCCCGGGCAGATCGATGAAGCTGCCAGGACCGCCGGCGTGGGGAACGATGGTCCGCACTGGTGCAACAGACACTAAAAACGCTCCGAATAGGTCTCCCGAATGGTTCCCGCCACGTGCGTGAACCCCTTTGACGGAGCCGACGGCGTCGGAACCTTCTGAGACCGAGGTTCCTCCCCCCAGCCGCCGTCGGCTCCCTAGTTTTCAGTGGCCCAGTCCTGGCTCGGCCGCCCGCAGGCCGGGCGGCCGTGCCAGAACTGTGATGGGACGCAGCAGGCGCCGGGGCGCGGCAGCCCTCCCAGGCTCTCGGCGAGACGCACGCCCTCCGCGGCAGGGCCCCGCACGACGCGGCTGCGGGCCGGGTCCGACTACTTGGTTTGGAACATTTTCCGGCGCGGAGATCCTGAGTACACCCACGTAGTCCAGGTTCCGCCCCCGCACTCGTAATCGAGTAGCACATACGCATCCGCAAATTTCCTGCTGTCAATAAGTTGGACTTATCGGTAGTCATAACTTTGATTGCGAAGGTCTCTCTCATGTTTCAGCAAGAAGCCGGCCTGCCTGCGGGCATCGGCAGAACAGATGTGATGTCAGCCGCCCAACGTCCGGGGAAGGGGCGGCCCGAGAAGCACTACACACGGCACAAAACAGTGGAAGACGTGGTGGCGGCGCTGACATCGGGGTCGGGCTGCGGGGCTGTCATCGTGGGGGAACACGGGGCTGGAAAGTCCTTCATTGCCCAGCGGGCCCTCGAGCTGCTGGGGGATGACTACCTGGTCGTCCAGGTCCGGGGCAGTTCCATTTCGTCCAAACTCCCGTACGGCGCCCTGAGCGTCCTGCTCAATGAACTCGATGCCTCCCACCTGGAACACCCGCTGATGGTGCTGCGGGGGTTGACCCAGCTGCTTCATACCCGGGCACAGGGCCGCAGCGTCGTCCTCTTTGTCGATAACGCCCATGACCTCGATGAGCTGTCCACCATGATGGTTGCCCAGCTCTGCGCCGGCGGACACGTCCTGCTACTTGCAGCGTGCGTTGACCTGCCCAATCTGGGCAGCGACATCATGGGACTCTGGAAGGACGATCTGCTGCGCCGGGTGGACCTTGGTCCCTTCGATTTCCGCGAAACGGCCGACAGCCTTGCCCAGGAGTACGGCGGGCACTTCTCCCACACCGCGGCACGGGCTCTCTGGAACGCCAGCGGCGGCAACGCGCTCTTCCTGCACTCCCTGGCACGGGAGCAGATCAAGCTCGGAACAATTGTCCGCCACGAGGATTCCTGGGTCTTGGGGGACAAGCCGGTGGCTCTGGCCGGTGAGATCCGGGATGTGCTCAAGGCCCGCCTGAACCGCCTCAGCCCCGGCCAGCGCGATGTGTTCGAGCTCTTGTCGCTCGCCGGAGCGTTGCCCCTGCAGACCCTGATGAGCGTATCCCGGGCGCAGGACATTGACACGCTGCAGGAGCGGGCGCTGATCCGCGTCAGCCATGACCACCCGCCGATGGTGAGCATCGCCAACCCGGTCACAGCCGGAATCGTTGCCAGCGTCGTGCCGCCAGGCCGCAGTGCTGAGCTTCGCCGCCGGCTGGGAGCTGTGCTCCAGGATCAGGACCTCGACGAATTCACGGGGTCCACGGCGGTCGCGTGGGCACTGGACTGCGGGGAAGAGGTTGATCCCAGGCTGGCCCTGGCGGCGGCCCGCGCCGCGAACAAGGCATCCGACCCGCAGTCAGCCCTGAGGTTCGCCCGGGAAATCGCGGGCGGGCAGAAACTGGCTGAAGTGGCCGTCGAATCTGCCCGGGCGTTCATCGCCCTGCACAATGACGACGCCGCTCGCCGCATCCTGGCCGACGTTGAACACCGGGCCGGTGAGGGACTGCCACTGGATGAGTGGGCCTCGCTGCAGCTGCTGTGGGCTGAACTGGACCGACGCAGCCCTGCAGCGCCGACCAGCGCACTGGCAAGGCTGCAGGAGATTGAACTGCGGCTCACGGTTTCCGGGGACGCCGGGGACGCCGGGGCTGCGCCGGGTCCCCTCGCCGAGCGGGTTCGCCTGGCCTATGCCGAGCTGGCCGCCTTCCAAGGCCGGTATGGCGACGTTCTGCAGATGTTCGAGGACGCGGATGCCAACGACCTCGGCAGCGAGGCGAAGATCATCGCCGCGAGCCTGCTGTGCGAGGCGAAGGCTGTCACCGGCGACGTCCTGGGTGCGGTGGGGCTTGGCAGGCAAGTCATTCTGGCCGCTGGCACCCTCGACCTTTCCGACACATCGATCAGGGAAATCCGCGGGCGGTTCCTGCTGCTCTTGCTGTTGTCCGCGAAGTTCCGGGAGGCAGCAGACTTCCTCGCCGACACTTCCGAATCCTGGGACCAGCAAGCCCGGCTGGGCGGCATGTTCGAGATCGGCCAGGGGATCGTGGACCTGCATCGTGGCCACCTCACGGTCGCAGTCCAGCGGCTGCAGTCCGGGGTCTGGCAACTCAGCGTGCACGATCCGGACGCTGTTGCCGGACTCGCAACCGCGGCCTGTGCGTACGCATTCGCGCTCCAGGGCGATGAGGATAAAGCTGGCGCCCTGCTGGTCGACGTCGAGGGGCAGCAGCCCCGGGCATCGTGGCTCGTGAACCGCATCACCCGGTACTTTGAGCTGTCCGCGAAGGCGGAAATCGGTCAGAAGACCGAGGCCCTCCGCGCGCTGAAGCTGGAAGCTGACATTGACACGGATGCGTCGGCGCTGGCTACCGGCCTGCAGTTCCTCTCAGCAGTGGCCCGGCTGGGAGACCGCCAGGCCAGCCAGAAACTCAGTGATCTTGCGGACCAAGTCACCGGGCACTTCGCCGGTCTGTGCTCGCGGCTTGCGGAAGGTCTGGCGGATGCCGACAGCGAGGAATTGCTGGCGACGTCCAAGGACGCCGACGCGGCAGGCCACGCGGTCTTCGCCAGGGATGTCACCAGGAAGGCGGTCAGCTGTGCCAACGACGCCGGGAACCGCATCTCCCTCCGGATGGCCCAGCGCACGCAGCAGTCCCTGGAAGACCGGTTCGGCAACCCCAGGAACGGCGTGCTCTCACTGCTGACCTCCACCTTGACAGCCCGGGAATCTGAGGTGGCGGTCAGGGCGGCCGCGGGTACATCCAACCGGAAGATCGCCGACGAGATGCACGTTTCAGTCCGGACCGTTGAGGGGCACCTCTACCAGGTGTATGCGAAACTCCACGTCGCGAGCAGGTCGGAACTCAAAGATGTCATCTCCGGACCAGTGGAACACGCCCGCCTGGGCTGACCGACCCGGCGCCCCCACCTCCGGGCGGACCCGGCGCCCTCGTCTCCGGACGGTCCGGGAGCCGACGCGCGCCCGCAGGAGGGAAACACGTGGAGAGCCTGACTGAGTCCGCCACCCTCGTGGGCCGGGCCGGCGTCGTCAAGGACATCGTCAAGTGCCTACGCGACGGCGGGACCTCCGGTGCCCTTATCGTCGGCAACCCGGGCACCGGGAAAACGGCCGTCTCCCGGGCGGTCATCCGGGAACTGCGGCCCCACACCGCCGTGATTCGGCTCGCGGCAACGTCGGCACTGTCTGCCGTGCCCTTCGGCGCGCTCTCGCCCTACCTCGGCGAACTGCCCGCCCACGACCTGGATTCCTTTGCCGCCGTCGTCAAGGCCGTGACGGACAGCATCAAGTCCCAGCCCAGTAAGCCGCTCTTCGTGATTGATGACGCCCAGTGCCTGGACCGCGGGACGACGCAGCTTGTTGCGCAGGCGGTCGCGACCGGTGCTGCCAACATGCTGGCCACGTGCCGGCCGGGTTTGCTGATTCCGGAGGAATTCCTGGCCCTCTGGGATGACGGCATCGTTGCGAAGTTTGACCTCGAACCGCTCACCCGGACCGAGGTGCACCAGCTCTGCGAGCAGGTGCTCCGCGCCGATGTCTCGCCGTGGGCCAGCGCGCTGTTCGCTGATGCTTCGGCCGGAAACCCGTTCATGCTGCTGTCCCTGATCGAACACGCCCGGAACACCGGGGCGCTGGAACTGCGCCACGGGATCTGGTTCCTCATCTCGGCCCCCGGCCTGGCCGACATTCCCGTAGCTGACCTGATCGGGCACGAACTCCGGTCGATGTCACCCGAGGAAAGGACAGCCGCCGCGATAGTGGCCCTGGCGGGCCCGCTGCCGCTGGGCCAATTATTGGGGTTCGGCGGCCCGAAGGCTGTCGACGCCCTGGAGCGGGCCGGGATCATCAGCATCTCACGAGGTGCTGACCGGACAGTCCGTCCCGCGAGTCCGCTGATCGGAGAGATCATTCGCCGCTGGGTGCCGGCGGGGAAAAGCGCCGGATTGCGGGCCAGCTTTGTCTCACTTCCTCCGGGAGGGCCAGTCCCGCCGGGCGCCTTCCTGAACCGGGTTCGGTGGGCGCTGGACTGCGGAGCCGCCGTGCCGCCGGACGAGCTCCTCAAAGCGGCGCTCACCGCTAACGCCGCCCTCGACGCCCGGGCCGCGATGCGGACCGCGGAAGCTATTTCCGATGATGCGAAGCTGCCCGAGGCCCGGCTGCAAATGGCCTATGCGCGGTACCTGCTGGGCGACCGCCAGCAGTCCGCAAAATTCCTGCAGCTCGCGGAGCCCATGCCGAACGAGAACGCCCGCTATCTGGCCGCCCTGCTCTCGGCCCGGCTGTCGGGACGAGCAACGACGCCGGGGACCGGCGCGGCACCCGACCGGAGCGGTGGTCCCGCCGGAACAGGCCCTGCCGGAGCAGGGCCCGCCGCAACACCCGCCGGACCGGCCGGCGTCGGGCGTCCGAGCAACGGCCAACGGGCCTTCCGCGGCGACGCCCGAGCGGCGCCGTCGTGGCTGGACCTGGCCGCGATCGCCGCGGCGGCGGGGACCGCCGCCGGCAGCCAGCCGACCGCGAGCCAACTCAGCGGCGGCCAGGAGGACCGTGAGGGCGGGCTAAGCCGGCTCGTCGTGGCCGCCGGGGATCGGCAGGAGATCAGGATCCCGGCTGAGTCGCTGCTCGCCGAATTGCTCTGCGCCAAGGGCCGGGTCGGGGACGGCCTGGGGCTGGCCCGCGAGGCCTGGCAGGAGGCGCGAAGCGCCAGCCTGGCGCTGCCCCTCGTGTATGAAGACCTTCTGGTGCGCTACAGCCTGAGCCTGAACTGGGCCGGGGAATGGGACGCTCTCGCCGCGGCCCTCGATGAGTACGAGGCGGACTATCCCTCGCGGCTGCTGCTCAGCGGTGGCATCCTGCACCTGATGAGGGGCCTCGCCCGTGTCCGCCAGGGGCGCATGCCGGAGGGAATTGCCGAACTCGTTTTCGGCGTCGAGGACCTCTCGATTGCCGATCCTTGGGAATTGCTGCCCTTCGCCCATTCGGTCGCAGCATACGCCGCCTCCGTGGTGGGTCACGCGCGGGAAGCCGAGGAGCACGCGGCCGCTTTCCGGCTGTCCCGGTACCGCGGGCCGGGGGCACTGCCGTTGCTCGCCGAGGCGTACTCGACCGCGGCCGGCGGAGTGCCGGGCGGTGGCGCCGAGGTCAGCAAGAGGCTAGGCGGCTTGGCGGAGGAGGCCAGACGGCAGGGTTTGCGGGGGATTGAGACGGACATCAGGCGACTGGCCGTGCGCCGCGGGGACACGGCGGCCGCGGACGGTCTTGCCCGGAGCAGCCTTGCGGTTGAGGGGCGGGAGGCCGGCATGCTGCACGACTACGCGCTCGCGGTGCTTCATGCTGACGACGCCGAACTCGTCAGGATCAGTGACAAGGCGCTGCGTGCCGGCTATGTGCTGCTGGCACTCGAAGCGGCGCAACAAGCGGAACGATGCCTCGCCGAAAGCACCGACAAGCGGAAACTGCTCGCTGTCCAGCGTAAGATCCAGAACCGGATGACTGCCGCCGGCATGGCTGCGCACATTGACTTGGTCCGTCCTGAACAGGATGCCGAACTCACCGCCCGGGAAACGGAAATCCTGGACCTCGTGTCCGGCGGAGCCACCAACGCGGAGATAGCCCGGCGGCTCTGCGTGTCCCAGCGGACCGTGGAAGGGCACCTTTACCGGGTGTTCGCCAAACTGGGCGTCAGCCGGCGGGTCGACCTCATCGACACCGGCGGCGATTCACACCGGCCCTGAGGCTTCCCGGAGGGACAACACGGAGGGACAACACGGAGGGACAACACGGGGCGCGCCAGAACCGCCGGCAGAATCGGGTGCGCCGTTCCGTGGGATGATGGAAAGTAGTCCATTTCACCCGATCCGAGGAGGCCAGCGTGGCTTTTGTGCCGACGTCAGAGTCCCGGGCCCTGCTCTCGCCTGCCCTGACCGACGACGAGGTATTGCGGATCCGCAATGACTTCCCCATTCTTTCCAGGCCCATGGGGGGCTACCCCCTGATCTATCTCGATTCCGGGGCGACCTCGCAGAACCCGATCAGCGTCATCGAGGCCGAGCAGGAGTTCTATGAGCAGCGGAACGCCGCCGTCCACCGCGGCGCGCACCTGCTGGCGGTGGAAGCCACGGAGTCCTTCGAGGACGCCCGCGAGACCTTGGCCGCCTTTGTGGGCGCCGGCGCCGACGAGATCATCTGGACCTCCAACGCCACCGAGGGACTGAACCTGCTCAGCTACGCCTTCCTGAACTCGTCCCTGCCCGGGGCCGCCGGGCCGGCGGCCCGCTTCGCCCTGGGGGCCGGCGACGAGATTGTCGTCACCGAGATGGAGCACCACGCGAACCTCATCCCGTGGCAGCAGCTCGCGGAGCGTACCGGTGCGACCCTTCGGTTCATCCCCGTCGACGATGCCGGGGCGCTGGACCTCGACGCCGCCGCCGGCATTGTCGGCCCGGCCACCAGGGTCCTTGCCTTCAGCCACGCCTCGAATGTCCTGGGCACCATCAACCCGGTCAAGACCCTGGTGGCGATGGCCCGCCGGGTCGGTGCCCTGACCGTGCTGGACGCCTGCCAGTCCGCGCCGCACCTGCCCCTGGACGTCAAGGACCTGGGCGTCGACTTCGCGGTCCTCTCGGGCCACAAGATGCTGGGGCCCACCGGCATCGGCGTGCTCTACGGCCGGTCCGAACTGCTGAACGCGTTGCCGCCGTTCCTCACCGGGGGATCCATGATCACCACGGTGACGATGGAGCGCGCCGCCTTCCTGCCCGCCCCGCAGCGCTTCGAAGCCGGGACCCAGAAGGTTTCCCAGGCCATCGCACTCGCCGCTGCGGCGAACTACCTCACCGAGACGGGCATGGACCGCGTCCATGCCTGGGAATCCCTGCTCGGGCAGCGCCTCGTCGAAGGCCTCTCATCCATTCCCGGCATCCGCGTCCTCGGGCCGGCCCCCGGAGAGGAGCGGATCGGCCTCGCTTCCTTCGACGTCGCCGGTGTGCACGCGCACGACGTCGGACAGTTCCTGGACAGCAAGGGAATTGCCGTCCGCGTGGGCCACCACTGCGCGCAGCCGCTGCACCGGCGCCTGGGCCTGACAGCCAGCACGAGGGCCAGCACCTACCTATACAACACAACGTCTGACGTGGACGCTTTCCTCGCGGCTGTCGCCGGGGTCCGAGCCTACTTTGGAGCCTAAGGACTTTTCCGCATGAGCCTTGAACAGCTGTACCAGCAGATCATCCTGGAACACGCGAAACTGCGTACCGGCAGCGGGCTGGCGGAGACGCCGGTTCCCGCGGGGGCATCGTCCGGGCAGTCCCACCAGCTCAATCCTGTCTGCGGGGATGAGATCACCGTCCGCGTGGCGGTCTCCGACGGGAAGGTCACCCAGCTGCGCTGGGACGGCGAGGGCTGTTCGATCTCCATGGCCTCGGCCTCGGTGCTCGCCGAGCTCGCCGAAGGAATGGACGTGGGCAGCTTCACGGCGGTGATCGGCAACTTCCGGGACGTCCTGCGGTCCCGCGGCAAACTCGCCGCGGATCCCGAAATCCTCGGCGATGCTTCCGCCTTTGAAGGTGTTTCGAAATACGCCGCCCGGGTGAAGTGCGCCATGATCTCCTGGGTTGCGGCCGAAGACGCCCTGGCCCAGGCCCTGACGTCCAGCACCGCGGCACCATAAACCTGTCGGGTATCAACGGTAGAAACCTGGCCGGTGCCTGCGGCCCGGGCCGGGCCGGGCCGGTAGGCCACGCCCTCAGCTGAGCAGGCCGGCAATCCCGATGGCCGCCGTCGCCGCCCCCAGCAGCATGGAGATGCTGACCAGGACGGCGTGGACGGTGAGGAAACGGGTGGCTTTGCCGTTCGTGTCGCGGGACCTGGGATCCTTCATGACCCGGCGCAGGAACTGCGGCCAGACCACAAGGGACCAGAGGCCGGCCACGATCAGGACGACGGGCAGGACTGCCGGCAGCTCCATGAGCTAGTGGCTTTCGAGCCAGGCCTGGGCCTGGGTGGACTGGATGTTCAGGGCCTTGCCCACCATCGGCTCGGCCGCTTCGGCGATCTTGCCGCCGAGGAACGGGACCGAGGACGTCACGGTGCCTTCGAGCTCGATCCGGGTGCTGCCGCCGTCGGAGACGAGGCGCTGGACAGCATTGACGTCCAGCGGCGCGCCGGAGACTTTCAGGGTGATGTTGCTCAGCCGGGAGCCGTCGGCAGCGGGGGCGTCCCAGCTCTCGAGCTGCGTCACCTTCAGGCTTTCGCCGACGAACTTCCTGGCGATGTCCGGCATCCGGTTGGTCGGGATGGTCCGCACGGTCGTGGTGCTGAAGGCGCCGGCCGTGTCGCCGTCGACGGAAAAGGATTCGAGGGTGCCGCCGACGAGTTCGCTCGTGTGGCGCAGGAAGTCCTCATTGACGAAAACGGCGGTGACGCGGTCTACGTGATGCGGAAGGTTGGTGGATGCACTCAATGCCATGGGGGTCCTCCGTGGGGGTGGAACTGGTCGTTTCGGGCTCCAAACATCCTACGCGGTGTGCCCGGCCGGCTTCGATTCCTCGTCCTGGAGGGCCTTCGCCGCGGCTGTGATGTTCCGCGACATGGCAGGGAAGATCAGGCTGTGGAACGGCAGCACCGCCAGCCAGTACAGGCGCCCGCTGAGACCCTTCGGGAAGAAGATTGCCCGCTGTCGGTAACGGCTGCCCGTTCCCTCCGGCTCCACCGACAGCTCCAGCCAGGCCCGGCCCGGCGCCCGCATTTCGGCGCGCAGCCGCAGCAGCCGGCCGCGGTCGATTCGTTCCGCCCGCCACCAGTCCACCACTTCGCCTTCGGCCAGCTGGTGCGGGTGCCGCCGGCCGCGCAGCAGCCCCGCCCCGCCGGTGAGCTTGTCCAGCAGACCGCGGATGCGCCAGGCCAGGGGCATGGAGTACCAGCCGTTCTGCCCCCCGATCCCTTCGATGATGGTCCAGACGTGCTTGGGATCGACGTCGCTGGAGTAGCTGCGCTCATCCAGGTAGACGAGGTGCCCGGCCCACTCGGGGTCGGAAGGGAGCGGGTCGGCGTCGGCGCCGGCGCTGGCCCACGTGGTCTGCACCTGGCCGTCGCGCTCCTTGCCCAGGGCGAGGGCCACGGCCCGGCGGTAGGGGGTGAGTCCGCCTTCCGGCGGGGGGATGTACTCGTCGATGTCGTGTTCCCGGGAGACGGCGTCGTGCTGGAGGGACTCCACGAGCGGCAGGGACATCGAGAGCGGGATCGGCGTGGTCAGCGCGACCCACACGCCCGCGAGCTTGGGCGCGGGAATGGGCAGCGCCAGGACCACACGGTGCGGGAGCCCGGCCTCCGCGGCGTACTCCTGCATCATGCCCCCGTAGCTGAGGACCTGGCGGCAGCCGATGTCGAAGGTGCGGTTGATCGGGCCGTCAAGCTCCGCGGCCCCGACGAGGTAGTGCAGCACATCGCGCACGGCGATCGCCTCGATCTTGTTGCGCACCCAGCTGGGGGCGGGCATCAGGGGCAGCGTCTCGGACAGGTGGCGGATCATCTCGAATGACGCCGAACCGGAGCCGATCACGACGCCTGCCTGGAAAACGATGGCATCGACGGGACTGTCGAGGAAGACCTTGCCCACGGCTTCGCGGGACCGCATGTGGGTGGAGAGCTCGGCGTCGGCGGGGTGCAGGCCGCCCAGGTAGACGATCCTGTCCACGCCGGCGTCGGCCGCGGCCCGCGCCGCGGTCTCGGCCATCGCCTTCTCCTTGGCTTCGAAGCCCGATCCGGCCGCCATGGAATGGACCAGGTAGTAGAGCACATCGACGCCGTCCAGGGCCGCGCGCAAGGCATCGCCGTCGTCGAGGCTGCTCTGGACGACCTCGACGTCGGCCAGCCACGGCACGCCGGCGATCTTGGCGGGCGTCCGGACCAGGACCTTCACGGTGTGCCCGGCTTCGAGCAGCCGGGGGACCAGCCGGCCGCCGATGTAGCCGGTCGCGCCGGTAACGAGCACCGTTCGTGGATGGCCGCTGGGTGCGGGCGGGGTTTGTGCGGATTCGGGGGTGCCGGTCATGGTGACTCCTTGTCGTCTAGGAAGCATTCGGAGCGCCAGGCCGTTCGGACGGCCCTGTATCCTGCCAGCCTAGTCCGGCGGCCGCCTGAGCCGGCAGGTCCGTGGGGCCAGCTGGCCGGAATGGTCGCGGTGCGGACCCGCCTCCGGGCTGCGCGGTAGGCTTGGGGTACCCGGGATTCTCACGAATTCCGGCTATTCGTGTTGCCTGCATCCCCGTGATCCCTTCAGGAGCTTCAGCCATGAGCCTCAACGGCCCCTCTCTCACCGGTCTGCGCCGTGTCCTCGCCGAAGACCGGAACTACGCCCGCGTCCGGGCCGAAGCCGCCCGCGGTTTCGCGGCCCGCAGCGAGGACTACCAGATCAGCGCCCCGGCCGGGCTGCGCTCGGCGCTGCTCGCGGAAATGGCCGACGGGCTGGCTGCGCTAGCGGACAACACAGCGGAAAACACGGCAGAACGCACCGCGGACAACACGGCAGCCGCCGACGCGCCGTCGGGAGGCCGCAGCCTCGCTCCGGTCGTCCTGGCCATCACCGCGACCGGCCGTGAAGCCGAGGACCTCACCGAGGCGCTGCGCGCCTTCCTGCCGGCCGACGCCGTCGCCGAGTTCCCCAGCTGGGAAACGCTCCCGCACGAACGGCTCTCCCCGCGCTCGGACACGGTGGGCCGGCGCCTGTCGGTGCTGCGCCGGCTCGCGCACCCCGAAACCTCCGCGAGCGGCGCGCTGCGCGTTGTCGTGGCCCCGGTCCGCGCCGTCGTGCAGCCGATCGTGGCGGGACTGGGCGAACTGGTCCCGGTCACCCTGACGGTGGGCCAGGACGCCCCGTTCAGCGATGTCGTCCGGAGCCTCGCCGACGCCGCCTACGCCCGGGTGGACATGGTGACCCGGCGCGGCGAGTTCGCCGTCCGCGGCGGCATGCTGGATGTCTTCCCGCCCACCGAGGACCACCCCATCCGGGTGGAGTTCTTCGGCGACGAAGTGGACCAGATGCGCTGGTTCGCCGTCGCCGACCAGCGCTCGCTCTCCGCGCCCGGGGTGCACCACCCCACCGAACTGCACGCCCCGCCGTGCCGCGAAATCCTGATCACGCCATCCGTCATGTCCCGCGCCGCGACGCTGAAAGCCCAGCTGCCGGCCGCCGCGGACATGCTGGAGAAGATCGCCGGCGGCATCGCCGTGGAAGGCATGGAATCCCTCGCTCCCGTGCTGGTGGACGCCATGGTGCCGTTCCTGGACCAGTTCCCGGCCGGTTCGATGGCGGTGGTGATCGAACCCGAGAAGGTCCGGACCCGCGCCCACGACCTCGCCGCCACCAACGAGGAATTCCTCGAGGCGGCCTGGTCGACGGCGTCCGACGGCGGCACCGCACCTCTGGACCTGAACTCCCAGGCCTCCGAAGCCCTGCACTCGGCCAGCTTCCGTTCCCTCACCGAAACCCGCACCGCAGCCCTCGAACACGAGGTGTCCTGGTGGTCGATCACCTCCCTGGCCACCGACGAGGAACTGCTGCCCGACGTCGACGTCCTGAACCTGCACGCCCGCGAACCCCGCGGCTACCAGGGCGACGTCGCCGAAATGATGGCCTTCATCGGCTCGCACGTGCGCGAACAGTGGCGCATCGTCGTCGTCACGGAGGGCCCCGGCCCGGCCCAGCGGCTCGCCGAACTCTTCCACGACAACGACATCCCCTGCGCCCGGGTCGACTCCCTCGACGACGACCCGCAGGCCGGGCTGATCGAGGTCACCACGGCCGCCGTCGGACGCGGTTTTGTCCTGGAGCCGCTCAAGCTCGCCCTGCTGACCGAAGCTGACCTGCTGGGACGGACCTCCGCCGGTTCCACGAAGGACATGCGCCGGATGCCGTCGAAGCGGCGCAACGCCGTGGACCCGCTGCAGCTCGTCGCCGGCGACTCCGTGGTGCACGAACAGCACGGCATCGGCCGGTTCGTGGAACTGATCCAGCGCCGGGTGGCGGGGGGCGGGGACGGGGTGCGCGAATACCTTGTGCTGGAGTACGCGCCGTCCAAGCGCGGCGCCCCGGGCGACCGGCTCTTTGTCCCCACCGACCAGCTGGACCAGGTCACCCGCTATGTCGGCGGGGACACCCCGGCGCTGAGCAAGATGGGCGGCGCGGACTGGGCCAGCACCAAGTCCCGGGCCCGCAAGGCCGTCAAGGAAATCGCCGGGGAGCTGATCCGGCTCTACTCGGCCCGGATGGCCTCCCGCGGCTACGCCTTCGGCCCCGACACCCCGTGGCAGCGCGAGCTCGAGGAAGCCTTCCCGTATGTGGAAACCCCGGACCAGCTGACCACCATCAACGAGGTCAAGGCGGACATGGAGCGGGAGATCCCGATGGACCGGCTGATTTCCGGCGACGTCGGCTACGGCAAGACCGAGATCGCGGTACGGGCGGCGTTCAAAGCCGTCCAGGACGGCAAGCAGGTCGCCGTGCTGGTGCCCACCACGCTGCTCGCCCAGCAGCATTACGAGACCTTCACCGAACGCTTCTCCGGCTTCCCGCTCGTGGTCAAGCCGCTGTCCCGTTTCCAGGGCGGCAAGGAGGCCAAGGAGACCGCCGAAGGAGTCAAGGCCGGTTCCGTGGACGTCGTGATCGGCACCCACCGGTTGCTGTCCAAGGACTTCGCGTTCAAGGACCTCGGCCTCGTGATCGTGGACGAGGAGCAGCGCTTCGGCGTCGAGCACAAGGAAGCGCTCAAGAAGATGCGCACGAACGTGGACGTCCTGGCCATGAGCGCCACCCCGATTCCCCGCACCCTGGAAATGTCCCTCACCGGCATCCGCGAAACCTCCACCCTGGCCACCCCGCCGGAGGAACGCCACCCGGTGCTGACCTACGTGGGCCCGTACACGGACAAGCAGACCTCCGCGGCGATCCGCCGCGAACTCATGCGCGAGGGCCAGGTGTTCTTCGTGCACAACCGGGTGTCCACGATCGACCGCACCGCGGCGAAGATCCGCGAACTGGTCCCGGAGGCCCGCGTCGAGGTGGCGCACGGGCAGATGTCCGAGAGCCGGCTCGAGCAGATCATCGTGGACTTCTGGGAGAAGCGCTTCGACGTGCTGGTCTGCACCACCATCATTGAGACCGGCCTGGACATCTCCAACGCCAACACGCTGATCGTGGACGGGGCGGACAAGTACGGCCTGTCCCAGCTGCACCAGCTGCGCGGCCGTGTGGGCCGCGGCCGCGAACGCGCCTACGCGTACTTCCTGTACCCCTCGGAGAAGCCGCTGGGCGAGGTGGCGCTGGAACGGCTCAAGGCCGTCGCCACGCACAACGAGCTCGGCGCCGGCATGCAGCTGGCCATGAAGGACCTCGAGATCCGCGGCGCCGGCAACCTGCTCGGCGGGGAACAGTCCGGCCACATCCAGGGCGTCGGCTTCGACCTTTACATCCGCCTGGTCGGCGAGGCCGTCGCGGAGTACCGCGGCGAGGCCGAGGAGAAGGCCGCGGAGATGAAGATCGAGCTGCCGGTCAACGCGCACCTGCCGCACGACTATGTGCCGGGCGAACGGCTGCGCCTCGAGGCGTACCGCAAGCTCGCCTCGGCCATCACCTACGAGGCGATCGACGAGGTGCTCGCGGAGCTCGTGGACCGCTACGGGGAGCTGCCGCTGCCCGCGAAGAACCTGATCGACGTCGCCCGCTTCCGGGTGGGTGCCCGCGAAGCCGGGCTCAGCGACGTCGCCCTGCAGGGGAACTTCATCAAGTTCTCCCCGGCGCAGCTGCCGGAGTCCAAGCTCATGCGGCTCACCCGGATGTACCCCGGTGCGCAGTCCAAGCCGGCCCTGGACGCGGTGCTCATCCCCAAGCCCAAGACCGCCCGGATCGGCGGCCGGGACCTGCAGGACGCCGAGATCCTCGAGTGGGCCAACGGTGTCATCCGCAACATCTTCTCCGACGCCGCTGTATCTGCAGCACCGGCGGTGAAATAACCAGTGATGGGAGGACACCACGCCGCGTCGGGGGCCGCGGCGTGGGTGGCTATTGCCTCGACGGGGCCGTACGCGCTGGGCTGGTATCCGCTGGACGCGACCGGGATTGTGATCGGCGGGATGGCGACGGCGGGCACGGCCCTGGTCTGCGACTGGGACCACCGCTCCAGCACGGTGGCGCATTCGCTGCCGCCGCTGTCGAACGTGATCGCCGTCGGCATCGAGAACGTTTCCGGCGGGCACCGGCAGGGCACGCATTCCTTGCTCGGCGCGGCCTTCTTTGTGCTGCTCGCGGCGCTGGCCGGACAGTTCCAGCTGCAGACGGACTGGGGGCTGCTGTCGGTGGGCGCCGGGCTGCTGTGCATGTTTATGATCAACATCGCCGCCAAAGCGCTCAAACTCTTCCCGAAGTACGGCTGGATCAGCAACTGGGTCTTCGCCCTCACCATGGCCGGGCTGGTGACCTGGTTCGCGCCGCACCAGTGGACCTGGCTGCCGGTCTCGATGCTGACCGGGGTGCTGGTCCATATCGTCGGGGACATGATCACCACCGGGGGAGTGCCGCTGCTCTGGCCCATCGTGATCAAGCCGCCGAAGCTCCTGCGGAAACTGCCGCTGCTCAGGAACGTCTGGAGGTCCAACGGGGCGTTCTCCATCCCCCTGCTGGGCCGTGCGGGCTCGCGGCGGGAATGGTTCGTGCTGATCCCGGTCAGCGCCTACGCCATGATTGGCCTGTTCGGCGCGGTCCTGGCCCTGGCCCGGCTGCACTGGCCGGACGCCGTCGCCCTGGGGACCGGGCTGATCCAGAGCCTCATCGGGGTGCTCGCGTCCGCGTATGATCACCGCTTAAACGACTGAAGCTCCGGAGATCCGGAGCTTCAGTTCTTTTGAGGACGTGGTGTCTAGAATTCGCCCGCGGAATCCGAGCGGCCGGTGACGGTCTGCGGAATCCAGAACGCCAGGGCGAACAGGATGAGGCACGCGGCCATCGGCCACGGGTTGCCCAGCGTCAGGAAGCTCAGCGAGTACAGGGATCCGGCGAAGAGGGCCATCATCAGGACGAACAGGATGATGCTGGAGCCGAGGCTGTTCTCGTTCTGCGGCGTCGTGGCGGTGGTGGTCTTGCTGGACATTCGTTCCTCCTCGGCCCCGTGGGGCTCAAAACTGTGGCGGCTTCGGTTGTTATCGGATAGCAGTCAGTACGCGGAGGAACCCTGTTCACCCTTGACGATCGCGATGCCGGAGCTGGCGCCAATTCGTGTTGCACCTGCAGCAATCATAGCCTGCGCGTCGGCGAGCGAACGCACCCCGCCCGAGGCCTTGACGCCCAGGTCCGGGCCCACGGTGCGGCGCATCAGCGCGACGTCCTCGGCGGTGGCGCCGCCGCCGTTGAAGCCGGTGGACGTCTTCACGAAGTCGGCGCCCGCCGCCACGGCCGCCTCGCAGGCCAGCACCTTCTGGGCGTCGTCCAGCAGGGCCGTTTCGATGATGACCTTCAGGATGGCGCCGCCGTCGTGCACGGCCTCGGCGACGGGCGTGATGTCATCGACCAGGGCGCCCTTGTCGTTGGCCCGGGCCGCGGCAATGTTGATCACCATGTCGACTTCTTCGGCGCCGTCCAGCACCGCGCCGCGGGCCTCAAAGGCCTTGACGTCGCTGGGCGTGGCGCCCAGGGGGAAACCGACGACAGAACACGTCAGCACGCCGGAGCCTTTCAGCGCCTTCTTGACCGTCTTGACCCACACCGGGTTGACACACACGGACTTGAACCGGTACTCGGCCGCCTCGGCGCAGACCTTGAGGATCTCGGCCTCGCTTGCCTCCGGCTTGAGCAGGGTGTGGTCAATGTAGGAGGCAATGTTAGCGGGGGTGGTGCTTCCGGCGGTCGCGGCGGCTTCGTTGCTCATGGGGTCCCTTCGTGGCTTCTCAGGTGTCCATCTTGCCACAACGGGACGCCCTCCGGAGGGCGTCCCGTTGTGGCCACGCAGCGGTCCAGGCAGCGGGTCAGACCGCGGTTCAGACAGTGGTTCAGGCGGCGTTGGCGAACGGCTCGGCGAGGCCGGCGCGGAGCAGCTGGGAGGCGCAGACCGAGGCGGCGGAGGAGGCGGCCACGAGCAGCCCCAGCCGGACGCCGTCGAACACGGCGGCATCCCCGATGGCCCAGATCCCCGGGACGGAGGTGCGGAAGTCACGGCCGATCACAATCCCGCCCTGGCGCGCCGTCTTCAGGCCGGCGCTGACCGCGAGGGCGTCGCGGGCAACCGGCTCCTCGGCCAGGACCACCAGATCCCCGGCCATGCTGGAGCCGTCCTCGAACACAATCCCGGCGGCAGCGAGCGTCGAACCGGCGAGGGTGGGAACGACAGCGGCCGGCCGCTGCGTGGTGCGGATCGGGCTGACGCCGCGGGCGCGCAGCACGGCCTCGGCCTGGCCCGCGGCCGTTCCGGTGCCGACCAGGATGCCCAGTGGCCGGCGGCCCAGGACGCGGGTGACGTCCTTGACGGCCTCGCCCAGCCGGGCGGCGTCGTCGATGGTGGAGTAGTTCAGGCACCGGCCTTCACCTGCCAGCGGCGGGCCGGCGGGGGAGGAACCGGTCGCGATGACCAGCTGGTCGTAGTTGAATTCCAGGCCGTCCGAGGTGGTGACGTAGCGGCTGTCCGGGTCGATGTAGCTCGCCGGCTGGCCGAAGCGGACGGAGACCTGGGGGAGGGCGGCGAGTTCCAGCAGCTCCTCGGGGGCGTCATCCCGGTTGCTGAGCACCGTGATCCCGCCGGCGAACGGAGTCCGGGTGAGCTGGCGGACGAGGGCCTGCGCGGCGGGGCCGGCCCCGGCGATGACGATCCGGGGCCGGGTCTGGGAATCGGCGGAAACGGTGGGGGTGGCGGACATGGTGAGGCCCTTTCGCTGGTGGCCCGTGGTGTGGCCTGACTGCTTGATGAACCCAGCGTAGGCGGGTGATCTTTCCGGCGTGTTTCCCCGGTGTTGCGGGATTTTCGCCGTCCGTTCGCCAATGTTTACCGGCCAGTAATGCCGTGAGTCACACCCGGATCCGGTAGCCGCGCTTCACCACGGTTTCCACGAGCCGGCCGTCCGGCAGGGCGGAGCGCAGCCGGCTCACCGTCATGTCCAGGGCATGGACCGAACCGCGGAGTTCCAGCAGTTCGGACAGCGACTCACGGGACAGCACCGCGCCGCCGGCGCCCAGGAGCGCCCGCAGCAGCAGGAGCGGGGCGGGAGCCAGCTCCACGGCCTCGCCGTCGATCCGCAGCGAGCGGCCGCGGAGCTCCACGCGACCCGAGACGGTGTCCACGCGGCGGACGTGGTTGAGGGCAAGGTGCTCCACGACGAGCCGGATCAGGGCGCCCATCCGGAACCGGTCCGGGACCAGCGGCTGCAGTCCGGCATCGATGAGCGGCTGCGCCGTGACCGGGCCGACGACGGCGGTCGCCACCGTGGTCTTCAGGCTCTCCACGAGCTGCTTGTACAGGCCCATCTCGTGCGCGGTGCTCCACATGGCGTCCACTGCGGGGGCGCTGGTGAAGGTCAGCACGTCCAGGTTGCCGCTGCACGCGGCCTCGATCAGCCGCGGCAGCCGGTCGGCGCCGTCGGGCTTGACCCAGCGGTACGGGGTCACGGTGAGGACGGTTGCGCCGGACATCCGGAGGCGTTCGAGCTGGCGGACATCGGTGTAGCCGTGCAGCTGCACCGCGACGGTCTTGCCGCGGACCCCCTCGGCAAGGAGCATGTCCACCAGTGTGGCGGTGGTTTCGTCGCTGCTGATCCCGACGTCGGCCAGCCCGGCCGCGCGGACCGCGCCGCGGGCCTTGGGTCCGCGGACGAACATCCGGGTGGCGCCGAGGGTTTCGAGCAGCTGCTCGCCGATCCCGAAGGTGTCGGCGGCCTCGCACCAGCGCCGCATGCCGTAGGCGGTGGTGGCGATGCACAGTTCGGGGCGTGCGGCGATGACGGCCCGGGTGTCCTCGATCAGGTTCACGTCCTCCTGTACCGGGGCGATCTTCAGCGCCGGCGCATGCAGCACCTCGGCGCCGCGCCGCTCCAGGGCCTCGATCAGGTCCTGGGACCGGCGGTGCGAGGTCACGCCGATCCGGAAGCCCTCCAGCGGCAGCTCCACGGTCTCCGCGGCAGTCCCCGGTGCTGCCTCCGCCACGGTGGCCGGCGCAGTGCCGGGGCCAGGGCCGGGCGGCCCGGACGGGGCGATGGCGTTGAGCGCGCTCACGGTCCTCACGCTCCCATCAGGGACGCGGCGAGGCGGTCCAGGTCGGCTTCGGCTTCCGCGCAGCCCCGGTTGGCTTCGGCCACACGGACGACGTCGCCGATCACCAGCACGGCGGGGTTGCTGCATTCCGCAGCCGCCGTCGTGATGGTGCCCAGCTCGGCGATGGTGGTGCGCTGTCCGGGGCGGTAGCCGCGCTCGACGACGGCCATCGGCATGTCCGCGCGCATCCCCGCCCGGCGCAGCCCGGCGGCGAGCTGGTGCAGGGTCCCGATGCCCATCAGCACCACGATGGTCCCGCCGAGTCCGGCGAGGTGCATGTGCTCCTTCTCGGTCAGCGGGGCGTGGCCGGAAACCACGGTGAACATGTGGCTGACCTCGCGGTGGGTGACCGGGATTCCGGCCGCGGCCGGGACCGAAATGGCGCTCGTCACGCCGGAGATCACCCGGACGGGCACACCGGCCTTCACGCAGGAGGCCACTTCCTCGCCGCCGCGGCCGAACACATACGGGTCCCCGCCCTTGAGCCGCACGACGTTCTTCCCGGCCAGGGCGGCCTCCACCATGAGGTCCTCGATGCCGGACTGGCTGACCTTGTGGTGGCCGGGGCGCTTGCCCACATCCACCAGCTCCGCCGTGCTCAGCGCGGGCAGTTCCTGGTACGGGGCGAGCCGGTCGTAGAAGACAACGTCGGCGTCCCGCAGGGCCTTGACCGCGGCGACGGTCAGCAGCTCGGTGGTGCCGGGCCCGCCGCCGACCAGGGTGACGTGGCCGGCGGGGCCGGCGGCCGGCTCCGCGGCGACCGGGATGCCGTTTTCGCGGCAGCGGTCCAGCAGCGCCTCCCAGCCGGGCTGGCCGTCGTCGACGGCGGCGACCAGGAAGGGACGCTCGGGCAGCGGGCCGTCGTGCCGGGCACCGCCCGGGCTGCTCAGCCGGGTGACGACGGCGCCGGCCGCACGGTAGCGGCGGACGGCCTGGCGTGCAGCGGTGTCCGAGCCGGTGACAAGGACTTCGCGTCCGCTGAGATCGATGCTGAGCTGCATGGCTAGACCTTACTTTCCTGGACTGTGTTGTCGTCCCTGGCGGGGGTGTCGGAGGGCCGGACCGGGATGCTGGAGGCGATCACGACAGGCTGCTGGGCGGCCAGGGCTTTCTCCTCCGCCGTGGCGGGGCGCATCTGGCCGCGCTCATCGGAGACGAAGGTGATCGAATCGTCCTTCTGGTCCGGGGCGTTGACGAAGGAGCGGAAGCGGCGGAGGCGCTCGGGATCCTTCAGCGTGTCGGCCCACTCGTCGACGTAGGTGTCGACGTGCCTGGCCATGGCGGCCTCGAGGTCCGCGGCGATGCCCAGGGTGTCGTGGACCACCACGTCCTCGACGTGCTTGATGCCGCCGGCGAGCTCCTCCTGCCACCGCGCCGTGCGCTGCAGGCGGTCGGCCGTGCGGATGTAGTACATGAAGTAGCGGTCGATGTACTTCAGCAGGGTTTCGTCGTCGAGGTCCTTGGCCAGCAGCTGGGCGTGCGCCGGGGTGGCGCCGCCGTTGCCGCCGACGTAAAGGTTCCAGCCGTCCGCGGTGGCGATGACGCCGACGTCCTTGCCGCGGGCCTCGGCGCATTCCCGGGCGCAGCCGGAGACACCCATTTTGAGCTTGTGCGGGCTGCGGAGGCCGCGGTAGCGCAGCTCCAGCTGGATGGCCATGGCCACCGAGTCCTGCACCCCGAAGCGGCACCAGGTGGAACCGACGCAGGACTTCACCGTGCGCAGGCTCTTGCCGTAGGCCTGGCCGGACTCGAACCCGGCGTCGACCAGTTCCTTCCAGATTTCCGGGAGCTGCTCCAGCCGGGCGCCGAACATGTCGATCCGCTGGCCGCCGGTGATCTTGGTGTAGAGGTTGTACTTCTCGGCCACGGCGGCGATGACGCCGAGCTTCTTCGGGGTGATCTCACCGCCGGCGATGCGCGGCACCACCGAGTAGGTGCCGTCCTTCTGCATGTTGGCCAGGGCACGGTCGTTGGTGTCCTGCAGGGTGCCGCGGCCCGCGTCCAGGACGTAGGCGCTGTTCTGGCTGGCCAGGATGTTGGCGATGGTCGGCTTGCAGATGTCGCAGCCGTCGCCGGTGCCGTACTTGGCCATGACCTCTTCGAAGGAGGTCAGCTCGAGGACCCGGATCGTCTCGAAGAGTTCCTGGCGGGACAGCTCGATGTGCTCGCAGAGGGCCTTGGAGACCTCGACGCCGGACTTGGTCAGTTCCGTTTCGAGCAGCTTCTTGAGCATCGGAACACAGGAACCGCAGCTGGTCCCGGCGCGGGTGCAGCCCTTGAGCTCGCCGAGCTCCTGGACGGGGGCGTTGCCGTCGCAGGCGCCGCAGCCGTTGACGGTGTCGCGGATGGTTCCGGCGGAGACGTTGTTGCAGGAACACAGAATGGCGTCGTCCGGGAGTTCCGTTTCCGGGGCGTCGCCGCCGCCGGCCGCGGTGAGGTAGGCGCCGGGTTCGGCGGCCAGTTCGCGGCCCAGCATGGGGCGCAGGGACGTGTACGGGGTGGCGTCCCCGACGAAGATGCCGCCCAGCAGGGTCTTCGCATCGTCGGTGGTGACGATCTTCTGGTAGACACCGCGGGCCGGGTCGGCGTAGACGATTTCCAGCGCGTGCTCGGTCCGGGCGAAAGCATCGCCGAAGCTGGCGACGTCGACGCCGGAGAGCTTGAGCTTGGTGGCGGTGTCGAAGCCCGGGAACGTCGCGTCGCCGCCGTGCAGCCGGTCCGCGACGATCTCCGCCATGGTGTTGGCCGGAGCCACGAGGCCCAGGCACATGCCGCCGAAGTTGGCGACCTCGCCGATCGCCCAGATGCCGGGGACCTGCGTTTCGCAGCTGTCGGAGATCACGACGCCGCCGCGCGGGCCGAGATCGAACAGCGGCGCGGCGCCTTCCGACTCGGTGCCTTCGGCCGCCGGGCCGTTGGCGTCACGGAACAGCTCGTCGCGGGGTTTGACGCCGATCGCGACGATCACGAGGTCGGCGTCGATGATGCGGCCGTCGGCCATCAGCACGCCGGTGACCTGGCCGTCGTCGTCGGACAGGACCTCGGAGGGGAACACGCCGCCGTGGACGGTGAAGCCCTTGGCTTCGATCAGGCGGCCCAGGGCCTGCCCGGCGCCCTGGTCCAGCTGGGTGTTCATCAGCCAGGGGGAGCCGTTGATGACGATCGGGGTGGCGCCGAGCTGCTCGGTGCCGGCGGCGGATTCCAGGCCCAGCAGGCCGCCGCCGATGGTGACGGCGGTGACCTTGCGGCCCAGCTTCTCCGTCAGTTCCGCGATTGCCTTGTTGATGGCCCAGACATCTTCCAGCGTGCGGTAGACGTGGGTGAGTTCGGATCCCGGGATCGGCAGGCGGGCGGCGTCGGAGCCGGTCGCGACGACCAGTTCGTCGTACGGGTAGACGGTGCCGGCCGCGGTGGTCACGGTCTTGCCCGCGGTGTCGATGCCGGTCACGCGCTCGCCGGTCTGCAGCGTCAGCGCCTCGTGGTCCCACATCGCGGCGCTGCCGAGCGTGAGGTCGACGTCGGCGTCGGTGAGGGCCTTGCTCAGCGCGACGCGGTCATAGGGGAGGTGGGCTTCCTCGGTGAGGACGGTGACGTTCCAGCCGTCCAGGCCCCGGGCGTGCATGGCGTCGGCGAAACGGTGGGCGGCAGGGCCGCCGCCGGCAACCACAACGCGGCGCGGTGCTGTGGCGCGCTCTGCGCCCTGGTTCTGGGGGCTTGAAGTCTGTCCGGTCACGGTGGGCCTTTCGCATGGGCCGCAGTCGGTGCACTGCGGCCTTCTCAATCGAGGTGTCCATCCAGACTAGGCAACCGCAGTTTCGCTTCAGTTTCCCTTATGTTTCGTGATCTTAACTTCTGCATCACGGACACGTTTCCGGCAGGGTGAGGTCTCTTTTACCCGCCGGACACATTCACTGCATTCAGCCGAAACACCCGGGACCTAGCTTGGGTATGTGGCCGCAGGAGCGGCTGAGCCCGCGAGAGATGTATCAGAGAGGGGCCGAAATGACTGCCGTACTTGAGAGCGCAGCACAAAGCTTTGTCCAACACCCCAGCTACGGGACCGGCTGGCACCGGGTGTGCGCTGTGGAGGACCTGGAGCCGGCCTGGGGCGAGGCCGCGCTGATCGCGGGGCGCCAGGTGGCGTTGTTCCGCACCATGTCCGGTGAGGTTTACGCCGTCGGCCAGGAGGATCCGGCCACCGGCGCATACGTGATGGCCCGTGGCATCACCGGCTCCCGCGGCGCCCGTCCGACGGTCGCCTCGCCGCTGCACAAAGAAGTGTACGACCTCCGCACGGGGGAGTGCCTGGGCACGCCGGAACTGCGGCTCCCGACCTTCGGTACCCGGATTGTGGGCGGGTACATTGAAGTCGAGCTATAGCGGCTGACCCCGGGCGTTACAGCCCCAGCGCCTCGCGGACGTCCGCCAGGACGGCGTCGAGCGCCACGCGTGCCTCGTGCCGTGCCTCCGGCAGTTCGGCGGCCGAGTCGACGTTGCGGATGACCTCCAGGTAGCACTTGAGCTTGGGCTCGGTCCCGCTGGGGCGGATGATGATGCGGCTGAGATCCTTGGTCAGGTACAGCAGGCCGTCGGTGGGCGGCAGCTGGGCGCTGCCCTCGGCCAGGTCCGTGACGGTTTCGACGGCGGAGCCGCCAAAGGACGCCGGCGGGCTGACGCGCAGCCGGTTCATCATGGCGTCCAGCAGGCCCAGGTCCGCGACCCGGATGCTGAGCTGGTCGCTCGCGTGCAGCCCGTGCACCAGGTACAGCTCATCGAGCGTATCGAAGATGGACTTGCCGTCGGCCTTCGCCGCCGCGGCGAATTCCGCGATCAGCACGGCCGCGGATATCCCGTCCTTGTCCCGGACCAGGGAGGGCGCGACGCAGTAACCCAGCGCCTCCTCGTAGCCGTACAGCAGCCCGGGGACACGGGCAATCCACTTGAAGCCGGTGAGGGTTTCCTCATGCTCGTAGCCCGCCGCGCCGGCAATCCGCGCGAGCAGCCGCGAGGACACAATCGAATTCGCGAACACCCCCGCCGGGGTTTCCCCGCCGCCGCCGCTGCCCCTGCCTGCGGCCAGTCGCGCCACGATGTGCGCGCCGAGCAGGGCGCCGACCTCGTCGCCGCGCAGCATCCGCCAGGCGCCGGTGTCCGGATCCTTCGCGGCCACCGCGGCGCGGTCCGCGTCGGGGTCGTTGGCGATCACGAGGTCCGCGTCCACCCGGGCCGCGGTCTCGAGGGCCAGGTCCAGGGCGCCGGGCTCTTCGGGGTTGGGGAAGTTCACGGTGGGGAAGTCGGGGTCCGGTTTGGCCTGCTCGCTGACCAGGGTGACGTCGGTGAAACCGGCCGCGTGCAGCACCGCCACGGCGGTTGCGCCGCCCACGCCGTGCATCGGGGTCAGGACGATCTTGAGCTCGCGGGCCGGGAAGTGCTCCGGCCTGGCCAGGGCGGCGACGGCGGCCTCATAGTCGGCGGCGACGGACGGATCCAGCACGGTCCAGCCCTCCGTGGCCAGGGCGACGCCGGAGAGCTCGCCGACGGCGTCGATTTCCGCCGCGATCAGGGCATCGTAGGGCGCCACGATCTGCGCGCCGCGTCCGCTCTCATCGACGGCGTGGCGGCCCAGGTACACCTTGTAGCCGTTGTCCTGCGGCGGGTTGTGGCTGGCGGTGACCATCACGCCGCCGTCGCACGCCAGGGCCCGCACCGCATAGGCGAGCAGCGGGGTGGGCAGCGGGGCCGGCATCAGGAAGGTCTCGACGCCGGCGGCGGTGAGGACCGCCGCGGTTTCTTCCGCGAAGATGTCCGAGTTGTGCCGGGCGTCGTAGCCGATGACGGCGCGCGGCCGGGTGCCGGGGGCGGCCTGGGCGACGGCGCCGGTCAGGAAGGCGGTGAATCCCGCGGCGGCGCGGCGCACCACCACGCGGTTCATCCGGTTCGGGCCGGGGCCCAGGGCTGCCCGCAGGCCTGCGGTGCCGAACTGCAGGGTGCCGCTGAAACTGTCGGAGAGCTCCTGGCGCGCCGCCGCGGCGCCGTCGTCGGCGAGCCGGACCAGTTTGGTCAGGGCGGCGGCGGTGGCGGGATCCGGGTCCTGGGCGGCCCAGGTCCGGGCGTCGCCCAACAGGCGGGTGAGTTCGGCATCAGAGGACGTCATAGGAACCAAACTAGCGTCATTCGCCGCGGATGCCTCCCCGACAAGCGAGAGTGCGCCACACAGATCAATCACCGCCGTCCTGGTCCCAGCCCTTGACAGCCAATTTTCCGGACACGTAGCGTCTGGAATATGAAGATGGGCCGCGGCGTGGAATGGGCCATACACAGTTGCGTCAACATGGCGTGGACACCGGCCGGCGAGGCGGTCAACAGCGCCCGGCTGGCGGAGTATTACAAGCTCCCCGGCGCCTATCTGAACAAACAACTCCAGGCGCTGGTCCGCGCCGGGATCCTCGGCTCCGTCTCCGGCCCGCGCGGCGGTTTCCACCTGGCGCGCAGGCCCGAGAACGTTACCGTCCTGGACATCGTCCTGGCCCTGGAGGGCCCCGATCCGGTGTTCCGCTGCGAAGGCATCCTGGCCAACGTCCCGGACGCCGACTCGGAGCACAACTACATCCGGACCTGCCTGATCTCCCAGACCATGCGCCAGGCCGAACTCGCCTGGCGGCAGGCGCTGGCGCGGCAGACGATCGCCGGGATCGCGGACTCGATGGAACGGCGCTTCCCGCAGGACAAGGCAAAAGCGCTCCGCTACCTGGCCCCGGGGGGCTAGGGCCTCAGAGCTTCGCGATGATCTCCGCCAGCAGTTTGGAGATGCGCGGGCCCGCAGCGTGGCCGGCTTCGAGGACTTCCTCGTGGCTCAGCGGGACGGGGCTAATGCCGGCGGCGAGGTTGGTCACGAGCGAAATGCCGAAGACCTCCATGCCCGCATGGCGGCCGGCGATGGCCTCCAGCGCGGTGGACATGCCCACCAGGTTCGCGCCGATCCGCTTGGCGTACTGCACCTCGGCCGGGGTCTCGTAGTGCGGGCCGGTGAACTGCGCGTAGATGCCTTCGTCCAGGCTGGGATCGATCTCGCGGGCCAGTCCGCGGATCCGTGCGGAGTACAGGTCGGTGAGGTCCACGAAGGTGGCGCCTTCCAGCGGGGACGTCGCGGTGAGGTTGATGTGGTCGCTGATCAGCACGGGGGTCCCGGGCGTCCAGTCCTCGTTGAGGCCGCCGCATCCGTTGGTCAGGACGAGGGTCTTGCAGCCGGCCGCGGCCGCGGTGCGTACCCCGTGGACGACGGCGCGGACGCCTTTGCCCTCGTAGTAGTGGGTGCGGGCGCCCAGCACCAGGGCGCGCTTGCCCTCTTTGGTCAGCACGGAGCGGATGGTGCCAACGTGGCCCACCACCGAGGGGGAGGAGAAGCCGGGGACCTCGTCCGCGGAGAGGGTGGCGGTGGTCTCGCCGATCAGTTCGGCCGCGTCCCCCCAGCCCGAGCCGAGCACCAGGGCGACGTCGTGCGCGTCGATCCCCGTCTCCTCGGCGATGTAGTCGGCGGCCGCGCGGGCGGCGTCGAAGGGGTCCGTGTTCAGGAATTCTGTTGTACTCACCGGTACAAGTTATCCTGCCGGCGGCGTGCTGCCCAGCAACCGGTCCTGCACCCGGTCTGCAGCCGGTCTGCAGCTGGTCCCGCATTCTGGTTCTGCATTCTGGTTCTGCATTCTGCGGGGTGTGATGCAGGTCCGGATTCTTGGTGGTGCCGGTCCGGATGGTGGACAATGGCTGATTGTGACTACGCATCCCGATTTCAGCTCACCCCGCATCGCAATCCTGGGCGGAGGGCCCGGCGGCTACGAAGCTGCCATGGTCGCCGCCTCCCTGGGCGCGAAGGTCACCATCATCGAACGGGCGGGGCTCGGCGGCTCCGCGGTGCTGACCGACGTCGTGCCGTCCAAGACCCTGATCGCGACGGCGGACCTGATGACCCGCGTCGGCGAGGCCGGCGAGCTCGGCGTCAAGTTCGACCTCGACGGCGGCGACTGCACCCCGACGATGCGCGCGGACCTCAAGCACATCAACGACCGCCTGCTGCGGCTGGCCCGGCAGCAGTCCACGGACATCCAGAAGGGCCTCGAGAACCAGGAAGTCCGGATCATGCTCGGCTCCGGCAAAATGCTGGACAGCCACACCATTGAGGTCCTCACCGCCGACGGCACGGAAATCATCGAGGCGGACGCGATCCTGCTGGCCGTCGGCGCCCACCCGCGCGAGCTGCCCACCGCCCGCCCCGACGGCGTCCGGATCCTCAACTGGGCGCAGATCTACAACATGGACGAACTCCCCGAGGACCTGATCGTGGTCGGCTCCGGTGTGACCGGCGCCGAGTTCGCCTCCGCCTACAACGGTCTCGGATCCAAGGTCACCCTGATTTCCAGCCGCGACCGCGTGCTGCCCGGCTCGGACGCCGACGCCGCCGAGGTCCTCGAGGGAGTCTTCGAACGCCGCGGCGTCAAGGTGCTGTCCCGCGCCCGCGCCGAGACCGTGGAACGCACCGAGGACGGCGTCATCGTCACCCTCGGCGACGGCTCCAAGGTCACCGGCAGCCACTGCCTGGTCGCCGTCGGCTCCATCCCCAACACCGCCGGGATCGGCCTCGAGGAGGCCGGCGTGGCGCTCACCGAGAGCGGCCACATCAAGGTCGACGGCGTCTCCCGCACCACCGCGCCGAACATCTACGCCGCGGGCGACTGCACCGGCGTGCTGGCGCTCGCGTCCGTGGCCGCCATGCAGGGCCGGATCGCGATCGCGCACTTCCTGGGCGACAGCGTGACCCCGCTCAAGTTGCACCAGGTCGCGTCCAACATCTTCACCTCGCCCGAGATTGCGAACGTGGGCGTCTCCGAGGCCGAGATCGAATCCGGCAAGTACCAGGCCGACGTCGTGAAGCTCTCGCTGCGCAGCAACGCCCGGGCCAAGATGCGCAACCACAAGGACGGCTTCATCAAGATCTTCGCCCGGAAGGGCTCGGGCACCGTGATCGGCGGTGTGGTGGTGGGTCCGAACGCGTCCGAGCTGATTTTCGCGATCTCCCTCGCGGTCACCCAGAAGCTGCACGTCGACGACGTCGCAAGCACCTTCACCGTGTACCCCTCGCTGAGCGGGTCCATCTCCGAAGCGGCCCGGCGCCTGCACGTCCATATGTAGCAAAATCTGCAGCACAACGGAGGCCGGAGCCATGCAGAGTCCCCGCACGCTGGTTGAGTCGGTGGAACGCAACCCCGTGCTGCCCGCCGGCCCGGAAGAGCGCTTTGCCGGCTACGGCGTGATGGGCGTTCCGTTCAGCTCCGGCTACATCCTGGCCCTGCGGCATTTTCCCGCCTCCTCCGTCGGCGCCGGTTACAACTCGGTCTGGATCCGCGATCCTGCCGGCGTCTGGACGATGCACAGCACCGCCGCCCCCGGGTCCTCCTGTCCGCGCTACTTCGGCAGCGCCCTCGGATCGGCGTCGACGGGCGGGATCTCCATCCGGTGGCGTGACGACTACTCCTTCAGCGTGGAGGCCGGCGACGGGGTGGACCTGAGCTGGGACGTGACGCTGGCCGCAACCCCGATCACCCGGCTCATGTCGGCGGTGGCCGGGTCGGTCCCGGAGAGGCTGTGGCGCAACCGGACCTTCCTGCGCGCCATGGGCGCTGTCGCCGGCCCGGTGCTGGGGGCCGGGCACATCGGGCTGACGGGCAGGGTGCCCAACGGCCAGACCTTTGGTGCGCGCCCCCGGCAGCTGTGGTTCGTCCGCGAGAGCACAGCGCACCTGCAGGGGCACAACCTGGGACGGGCGTCGGCACTGCCCGTCCAGGACAGGCTCGGGGACTTCTGGATCCCGCAGCGCGGCATCTTTATGATCGGCTCGTCAGTGTTCGAGCCTTTCGACCCCGCCACCCATCTCGCCGCAGGACACTGAACCAGCAGCGGGGCGGACCCGTCGGCAGCTGCCGCCGGGTCCTCCCTTTCTGTTGCCGGTGAGGCCGGGACTTAGAACGGGTACGGGGCGATGTCCGGCCGGACCGTGAGCCACTGGATTTCTGTGAAGGACTCCATGTTGGCGTGGTGTCCGCCGATCCGGGAGCCGTTGCCCGAGCTCTTCATCCCGCCGAACGGGGAGTTCGCCTCGTCGGAGACCGTCTGCTCGTTGATGTGCACCTTGCCGGAGTCCAGCTGGTCCGCGATGGTCATCGCCAGGCCCACATCGCCCAGGATGCCGATCGAGAGCCCGTATTCGTTGCCGTTGGCCAGGGCCACGGCTTCCTCCACGGTGGAGAACTTCATCACCGGGGCCACGGGGCCGAAGATCTCGTCCTTCCACGCCGGGCTGGCGACGTCGAGGTCGGCGAGGACGGTCGGCCGGTAGAACCTGCCGTCGTGCGTGCCGCCGGCGGCCAGCCGGGCCCCGCCCTGCACCGCGTCCTGGACGATCGTGTCGATCCGGTGCAGCTGTTTGTCATCGATGATCGGGCCCAGGGCCACGGTCCCGCTCGTCGGGTCCCCGACGGGAAGATGGCCGGCCTTCTCCGCGAGGGCGCTGACATAGTCGTCGTAGATGTCCTCGTGGACGATGTGGCGCCCGGCGGCCATGCAGATCTGGCCCTGGTGCATAAACGAGCCGAACGCCGCGGCGGAGGCGGCCTTGGGCAGGTCCGCCCCCGGCAGCACAATCAGCGCATTGTTGCCGCCGAGTTCCAAGTGCGCGCGCTTGAGTAGCCGCCCGGCCGTCTCGCCGATCTTCCGCCCGGCCGCCGTCGAGCCGGTGAAGGCGATGACGCCGACCTCGGGGGCCTCAACGACGGCGGCGCCGATGTCGGCCCCGCCCGGCAGCAGTGCCAGGAGCCCGGGCGGCAGCCCGGCCTCCTCGAAGATCCGCATCAGCGTGACGCCGCCGCAGACTGCCGTGCGTGGGTCGGGCTTGAGCAGCACGGCGTTGCCGAGGGCCAGCGCGGGGGCGACCGCGCGGATGGAGAGGATCAGCGGGAAGTTGAACGGCGCAATTACGGAAACGACGCCGACCGGACGCCGGCGCGCGAAGGACCAGCGGTTTTCGTTCGAGGTCAGCACGTCACCGGCGGGGAGGGAGGGCAGCGCCGAGGCGTCGTAGCATTCGTTGGCCGCAATGTGCGTTTCCAGGCCGGCCTTGGGCGGAATGCCGCCGGACTCGCGCACGATCCAGTCCTGGATCTCGGCGGCGTGTTCCTCCCAGAGCATGCCCGCGCGGCGCAGCACGGCGGCGCGGTCCTCGGGGTTTAGTTTCGCCCAGTCCTTCTGGGCGGCCGCCGCCGTGGTGGCTGCTTCACGGACATCGCCCACGGAGGCGAGGCCATAACTGCCGAGCGTCGCGCCGGTGGCGGGCTCGACGGCGTCGGCTGTCCCGCCGCCTCCCGGGCGCCAGCCGTTGAGGTAGATCTTGCCCTCCCAGAGGGAGGCGTCGAGCAGGGACATGTCCTGTCCTTTCGTGGGGGATCCGTTGTACCGCACCGGCCGGCCGTGGACCGGACCGGTGCCTTCGTACATCACATGCCGCGGGGCTGCCGCCGTCAAGGGTGGAGTGCGCTTTCGAGACGGTGACGTTCGGCCCTACTTCTTCACCGCCGTGCGCGGGCACAGTGGAGTATGGCCAACATCTATGTCCCTTACGGGAGCGTTGAAGGACAGACAGCCCAGATCGCCGAGTACATTGCGGAGCTGATCCGGGCCCACGGGCACCAGGCGGAGGCGGCGGACCTCAAGCACGCCGGGGACACCCTCCCGGGCGGCTACGACGCCGTCATCGTGGCGGCGTCGGTGCATATGGGCAAGCACGAGGGGTTCGTGACCGACTTTGTGAAGAAGAACCGCGGTGAGCTCGACCGCCTGCCCTCAGCCCTGGTTTCGGTCAGCCTTGCCGCCCACGGGGACGAGGAGAGCGCGGAGGGCTACGTGGAGAAGTTCGAGGAGGAAACGGGGTGGCGGCCCGCTCATGTCGGGTTGTTCGCCGGCGCCCTGCTCTACACCCACTACAACTTCTTCAAACGCCAGCTCATGAAGAAAATCACCAAGGACAAGGGGTCCCCGGACCTGGACACCACCCGCGATTACGTCTACACCGAATGGGACGGCGTGCAGCGGTTCACCGAGGACTTCCTCGCCGGTCTGGCTGCCCCGCCGCGTTAGCAGCGGGCAGGTCTTTGGATCGGACCCAGGGCTCAGGAGCAGGCGTAGGGCGGGATCCTGTCCCAGGCGTTGTAGGGCCGGAACCAGTGCTCGAAGCCCAGCCGGTCGGCGTCGTCCTCGAGCACGTCCAGGCTGTCCGAGAACAGCGCTTCGCTGTCGGCGTCCTCCAGCAGGACTTCCTCCACCTGCGCCCGCCAGTCCTCCGGGAGGTCGAGTTCGTAGATGTCCTCGGTGATTTCCGCCTGATCGAGCAGGCAGCGGACGGCGAGTTCGGCGGCGAGGCAACCGGGAGCGGTCCAGCCGCGGACCAGGGAAGCCGTGACGTCGGCGGCGACCACGATGAACTTCTGGGTGAACCTCGCGTCGTAGCTGGCGGCGAACTGCGGCGGCAGCGAGGACAGCACCGACGTTCCGGCGATATCGGACGGGCTGGCGGACTCCAGCGCGCTGAGGGTGCCCAGATCGCGGAAGAGCTGGTCGATGAGGATGCTCGACGAGTTCCACAGCAGGCCGGCGAGCAGGCGGGTCTGGCGCACGGCGGTCTGACGGTCCTCGGCCGGGACGGCGGCCATTTCCGCCAGGTCCTCCGGGTCGAACAGGAGCCGTTGGTCCGGCGTCATGTCATCCGGATGCGGGTCGAGCCCGAGGAGCTCGAGGCTCAGCCCGGTCAGCTTGTCGGCGTCGGTCAGGAGTTCTTCGGTGATGTCGTCGTCGTCGGCGCTCATGGCCCCGATGCTACCCGCCATCCGTTCCCCGCCCGATTCCTGTTACGCGGAGGTGCGCGGCCGTCTTCAGGCTGCGGCGGCCCGCGGATTGCCCGACGTCTGGCTGCCGCTGGCCATCCTGACGGACACGAGATATACGATCCCGCAGATCAGGGGAACCACGCTTGCAGCCGTGAGCGACGCGACCGGGCCCGACCTGCCGATGATCGTGATCAGCAGCGGCAGCACTCCAAGGGCGACGAGCAGCCAGCCCGCCAGGGCGGTCCGTTTCAGGCCGAGCACGGCGGCCGGGAATGAGAGGGCGACGACGCTGACGGCGATGACCGGCCCGTTCTCGCTGATGAATTCACGCAGGGCGGCAGGGTCGAAGGCGAGCCACACACACGCCGCGATGAAGGAGGACGCGAGCGCGAGCAGCAGGGGAGCGGTGGGGGCCGGCCAGAACCAGGCTCCGACCGCGAGGATAAGCATCGGCAGCACCCAGGCGAGCGTGATCAGCAGCCCGGTGTTGCCTCCGGGATCCTGCATGGCGTAGCCGCCGATGAAGATCCCCGCGAGGACCGTGAACACCGCCATGACCGCCGCCCCGGTGCGCTGCAGCGCCGTGGCCCGCCGCAGCGGATCCTTTTCTCGTGCGAAGACAATGCCCAGCACGACGGCGACCACTACGATCGCGCCGAGGGCCAGGATGATGGGGACGTCCATGGGGTGCCTCCTGCGGATGAACGGAACCTAGCTTCAGTACACGCCGGAAGGGGCGGGCTGGCCAAGGGGAAAAAGGCCCGCTTCGGGCCGGGGGACGCTGATTGCCCACATGTCCGGGCTCCCCGAACAACACTCATGGCACGCTGAGCAAACAGCGCAGAGGCTCTTGGACGAAATCCGGGCGTGATTTGTCCCCGAGTCCTAGACGGTGGAGTCCTGCTCGGTGGAGTCTTCTTGCTGGCGGCTGCCGCGCCCCCTTGTGTTATCGATGGCCCAAAACTCCTTGAGTGTGCGGAACATGCGAGGTAGGGCAACGAATAGGGTTGCAGCCGCCGCAGCGGCCATGAGGCAGCCGACGAAAGTCCTGAAAAACTCGTTCTCGTACGGGCGCAAGTAACTCAAAGCAAGAGCCAGTCCGTACACGGCTGTTCCCAGAAATACGGCTTGCTTCCGTAAGTTCGGTGCTCTGTAAGCAGATATGGCGACCATGAGGACGATGGCTGCAACAGCTCCGACCTCATAGGTATGAACCCTGACACCACCAGTGCCGTTAAAGAACGGGATCTCGGCTGGCACGTCCAAGCTAAAGGATGCCGTTGGCCATAGCGGAATAAGCGTAATCAGGCCGCAGGCGAACCCAATGATTGTGGCTAATAGGCCGAGTTCAACTAAGCCGTGTCCTTTGAGGGAGGTGATCCAACTCAGTGCGGGGATGTTCTTGAATCTGTCCGAATCGCTCATTGCCAAGAGTGCCAGGCTCACGACCACCAGCACCATCAACAGGGGAGTGCTGGGCGACCAGAGTGCCGATAGCCAGTTGAAAACTAGGGCGCTGAGCACGACGCCGAAAATTCTCACCGTACTGCCGCTACCGTTGGCTCGCGCTGGCGGCGGCCCCTCCGGAGAGCCGCCGACTTCTACGTTGCCTTGCATCCTTATCCGTTCCTCAGAAGCTCGAACCGGTGGCAGATGAGCCGCCGCCCTGGGTGAACCTTAGAGCCTGCGCCTGATGTTGAGGGAATCGGCTCGCTGGCTGAACGAAGGACTGAAACTAAAACAGCGCCTTACTCTCAGCGCATTGGATTCTCTTGGAATGTGCATGAGATATGTCTGGCCTTACCGCCCTGTAGGCATTCCAGGTGCCGTACCCGCCTGGGCCAGCATCCAAGGAAAATCCAAGCATGCTGGACGAGAATGCGAAGTACGGCCTGCGCATGGGCCCTGTGAAGTACGGGACAGGAGAGACAATGTCGAGGCTTGCTGAAGCGCCCAGTCACCCACAGGGGATCCTTAATGGGACGGTCAAACCGGGCGACACCTATTCTGCAAAAGTAGCTAAGTACATTCCTGGCGAGATTGTTGCTGCCTATCTGGCAGCCCAAACGGTAATTACCGCGAGTAACAACCCTGCGAATCAGAAAACATGGGCGTTCCTGGCCATGATTGTAATCCTGGCCGCGCTCAATCCGTTCTACCTCAAACGCTTGGCGAAGAAGGAAGGCGCGGCACTACAGGAAAAGAAGGCGTGGAAGCGGCAGGCTGCTGTGTCAACGACTGCCTTTTTGGTGTGGGTATACGCGCTGGTGGCGGCTCCGGTGGCGCTTAACATTTACGACGCACTTATTGCCAGTCTCCTCCTGATCGTGGGGACGTTGTTCGCCGGCCTAGTCACCCCTGAAGAAGCCTGAAAGCGTCCCTGTTCGCCGGCTACGGCGCGACCAGTCGTTCGGCGAACCTGGGGGCCGCGGACTGGGGGCGACACGGAAGAACAGGCTCGCCCCCAGCGTGACGAGCCGGTTCGGCTTGGTGAGGTCGGCGGCCACGAGCCTGCCGACCTTGGCGCCAAGAAAACGTCCGGCAGGACCAGCATCAGCCAGCGAAAGGCCCGGTTGAGCTGGCACAATGGCTGGTTCTTTGTCCCGTCAGTGCCTGGACTCTGCGGGTGCGATACGCCCGCTCAACTTAGGTCCTCAACATAATCTGATACATCCCGTCTTAACGTCCCGCTAAGTGTTGGGAGGGACTTAGTCAGCGCACTTCAGCGGTGCACTGTGTTTCAGCAAAGTCCGGGCTGCCTGAGATGTGGGCATTCTGGGTGTCTTAAGCCCAAGCCCGTGCACCCAAGGAAAACCAAAGCTCGATAGGCGACGATGCGAGGCGCGGCATGTGCACGGGCCGTGAGGGGCTAAGACGTAAGGAAGAAGGTGCAACGTGAAGAGCATCAGAATCATAGTGACTCTTCTGGCTTTGGCCTTCGGCAAGTTGCCAAGGCCGTCCGCCGCGTCGCCGTGGCGATCACAGCAGAACGTTTCCGGGGACGACAATCGCGAGCGTGGAGAAGCGAAGATGTGGGTGATCATCGCCCTGATTTCGGCGGCTTTGATCGCGGTACTTCTGGCGGTCTCCGGCCCGACACTGGCGCTCCTGTGGAGCCAGGTATTGGAGCGATTCGGATAGAGGAATAAGACCCTATCTCCGGGCAGGCCGCATATGCCATGGTGTCGCCATGTGGATCGTCGTGCTGCTCGTCATCGGGGTAGTGGTCGCTCTCTGGCAGGTCATCCTAGCCGGGCTCGTCCTGTGGGCGTTTGTGGCCTGCATCAGGTGGTGGATCGCGTTCGCGGTGGCGAGGCCGAGCCACTCCCGAAGGCCTGTCCAGACCCGTCCGGTGGCCAAGCCTGTCCAGTCCCGCCCGGTGGCCAGGCCTGTCCAGACCCGGCCTGCGTCCAGGCCCAAGAAGCCCGAGCCCGTCCGCGAGCTGCCCTCGCCGGACTACCTGCCCAGGTGGACTGCCAGCCGCCGGCTGGATACCGGCCGCGAGCATGCCCAGTGGCAGGAGACGTTCGACAACGCAGGGCAGTAGGACCGCGCCGGGCCCCAGGTCCACAACGGGGTACTTCAGGGCAGCTCAGCGTCAGGCCACGGCCCCCTGAAAGTGCTTTTCGATGAGTCCCTTGATGTCGTCATGGCAGCCGCCGCACCCCGTCCCGGCGCGGGTGGCACCCGAGACTTCGGCCACCGTCCCGCAGCCGTCGGTCACCGCAGCGGCGATTTTGGTCCCGCTAACCCCGGCGCACCGGCACACGGTGCGCTCAGGGTCGGCGGCGCCCGCAGCGGCCGCCTGGTCCGGCCCGTCGAGGCGCAGCAGCAGGGACCGGTCCGCCGGAAGCTCGGCGCCGCGTTCGAAGAGCTGCACCAGCTCGGCCCCGGTGCGGGGCATGCCTACCGCCACCAGGCCCTCGAGGACCCCGGCGCGCGTGGTCATCTTGACGTAGCGGCCGTGCTCGGGATCCGCCCACTGGGCGATCTGCAGCCTGGCCCGGCCGTTCACGGCACCGGCGGTCAGAGCTTCCTCGTCCCACGGGTCGGCGGATACATCCCCGGCCACGGCCATGTTCATGCCCCGAGCCTTGAGGACAACCACACCCGGCAGCTCCGGCGGAAGCGCCTGCAGCAACTCGGCGTCCGGAGCCCCGGACGCCAGCAGTGTCAGGTACTCGGCGAGCCATTCGGCCTGGCGCCAGCCCGGGCCCACCAGCCCCGACGGACCGCGCGCGGTCCGGCATTCAGTGCAGTCCGGCTCGGGGCAGCGGACCTCGGCGCAGTCTCCGATCGCGAAAATGTGCGGCTCGTGGTGTGCCCGGAGCTTGTGGTCCACCAGGATCCCGGCGCCGGTGGAAAGCCCGCATCCCTCAGCGAGTTCGGTCCGCGGCCGCACGCCGCACGAGAGCACCAGCAGGTCGCCGTCGATCGCGGATCCGTCATCGAGCAGCAGCGCCGAGAAGCCGCCGTCGGGCGCGTTGTGCTCAACCCCTGTGGACCGGGCGTTGCCGGCCACCCGCACGCCGCAGTTCCGCAGTGAAGCCGCGAGCACAGCGCCGCCGCCGCGGTCGATGTTGCGGCCCAGCGGATGCGGGCCGTTGTGCACGACGGTTACCGTGGCGCCTTCTTCGGCTGCGGCGAGGGCCGTCTCCAGGCCCAGGACGCCGCCGCCCAACACCACCACGCGCTTGCCGCCGGCCACCGCCGCGTGCAGCACCGAAGCATCGCGCAGGTCCCGGAGTGCGGTGACGCCAGCGGGCAGGACAGGCGCCGCCGGGTCCGGGTTGAGCCCGGTGAGGTTGGGGATCACCGGGCGGGAGCCGGTGGCGAAGACCAGCCGGTCGTAACCGGGGGAGGTGCCGTCGCTGAGGACCAGCTGCTGCCGGGCGCGGTCCACGCGGCGGACCCGGACGCCCAGCCGGACGTCGACGCCGTCGGCAATCAGCGCGGCGGCGTCGGAGAGCGCCAGGGCAGACGCCGTGGTCCGCCCGACGCCGAGATCCGCCACGAGCACGCGGTTGTACGCGGCCTCTGCCTCCTCGCCGACCACCGTCAGGTGCGCGAGTCCGCTTTGGACCGCCGGCAGCAGCTCGTCGACCAGCCGCGCGGCCACCGGCCCGAAGCCCACAACAACAATGCGCTCAGTCATGACGCACCTTCCTTCTGCAGTTCATTGGCGCGGAGATTGGCGGCGCCGGGCTTGACCCAGACCTTGCTGAACTTGAACTCCGGCATTCCGGAGATCGGATCCGTTGCCGCCTCCGTGAGGCGGTTGGCGCTCTCCAGTTCCGGAAAGTGGAACGGCAGGAACACCGTTTCGGGCCGGATATCCGTGCTCAGCTCGGCGCGGCAGGACACCTCGCCGCGCCCGTTGGAAATCGAAACGACGTCGCCCTCGGCGATGCCCTGCGCGGCGGCGGCCGCCGGATGGATCTGCAGCCGCGCTTCCGGCTGGGCCGCGGCCAGCGCGGCCACCCGCCGGGTCTGCGCGCCGGACTGGTAATGCTCCATCAGCCGCCCGGTGATCAATGTCATCGGCTTCCCGGCACGGTCCGCGGCGTCGGCAGCATCGGAAGCCGAAGCAGCACGACGGCGGGGCGTCACCGGAGTGAGCACGGCCCGCCCGTCCGCATGGGCAAAGGAGTCCAGGAACAGCCGCGGGGTGCCAGTACTGCCGGCGGGGTAGGGCCAGTAGGCGGCCTCGCCGCGGTCCAGCATGGCGTAGTCAATCCCGGAGTAGTCAGCCAGGCCGCCGGAGGACGCGAGCCGGAGTTCCTCAAAGACGGTCTCGGGGTCCTCGCTGAACATCGAGGGGGCGTCCAGGGCCTCGGCCAGCCGGGTCATGATCCACAGCTCGCTGCGCACCCCGGGCGGGGGAGCGAGGGCCCGGCGGCGGCGGAGCACCCGGCCCTCAAGGTTGGTCAGGGTGCCTTCCTCCTCGGCCCACTGCGTGACCGGAAGGATCAGGTCCGCCTCCGCGGCGGTCTCGGAGAGGAAGAAATCGCAGACCACCAGGAAGTCCAGGCTTCGCAGTCCGGCGATCACGGCGTTGGCGTCCGGCGCGGAAACGGCCACGTTGGCGCCGTGCACGAAGAGGCAGCGGACGCCGTCGGGCTGTCCCAGGGACTTCAGGAGCTGCACGGCGGGAAGGCCGGGGCCGGGAATGAGCGATTCCGGCACGCCCCAGACCTCGGCCATGTGGGCGCGGGCGGCGGGGTCGGTGATCTTGCGGTAGCCGGGGAGCTGGTCCGCCTTCTGGCCGTGTTCGCGGCCGCCCTGGCCGTTTCCCTGGCCGGTGAGGGTGCCGTAGCCGCTGCGCGCGGAGCCGGGCAGGCCCAGCAGCAGGGAGAGGTTGATGGCGGCGGTGGCGGTGTCCGTGCCGTCGACGTGCTGTTCCACGCCGCGGCCGGTGAGGATGTAGCTGCCGCCCCGGCGCGAGCCGTCGGCGAGCCGGCGGGCGGTGTCGCGGATCAGCACGGCCGGGACGCCCGTGAGGGACTGCACGCGCTCGGGCCAGTAGGCGGCGACGCTGCGGACGACGGCGTCGTACCCGGCGGTGCGGGCCGCGATGTAGCCGGCGTCGGCCAGCCCCTCGTGGATCACGACGTGGGCGAGGCCCAGCAGCAGGGCGAGGTCGGTGCCGGGCAGCGGCTGCAGGTGCAGGCCGCCGCCGTCGGAGGTGAATGCCGCGGTGGCGGAACGTCGGGGGTCCACCACGATCAGGCCGCCGGCGTCGCGGGCGCCCTGCAGGTGCTGCACAAACGGCGGCATGGTCTCGGCGACGTTGGAGCCGAGCATCAGGATGGTGCTGGCGGAATCGAGGTCCTCCAGCGGGAAGGGCAGGCCGCGGTCCAGGCCGAAGGCGCGCATACCGGCCGCGGCGGCGGAGGACATGCAGAACCGTCCGTTGTAGTCGATCCGCGAGGTGCCCAGCGCCAGCCGGGCGAACTTACCCAGCTGGTAGGCCTTCTCGTTGGTGAGCCCGCCGCCGCCGAAGACGCCGACGGCGTCCGCCCCGTGGCGGGCGCGGGTGGACTTCACCGCGGTGGTGATGCGCTCCAGCGCCTCGTCCCAGCCGATCGGGCGGTGGACGCCGTCGGCGCCCTTCAGCAGCGGTTCGGTGACACGGCCGGGGTGGTTCAGCAGCGACGCCGAGGTCCAGCCCTTGCGGCAGAGCCCGCCGCGGTTGGTGGGGAAATCCCGCCCGGCCACGTCCAGGAGGGCGGCGGCGGGCTGCTCCGGCACGGGGGCTGACCCCGGCCGTGAAGCCGGGGTCAGCGCCGCTGGGGTGGTGAGCGTCATGGCGCACTGCAGAGCGCAGTAGGGGCAGTGCGTGTCGGCGCCGTTGGTCATGTTAGACGTGTCCCATCGCGTTTCGGTTGGCGTTGCGGATGTAGCAGAACCAGCACACGGCCAGCATCAGGACATAGGCCCCGACGAAGCCGTAGAACGCGGGGGTGTAGGAGCCGCTGGCGCTGTTGGAGGCGTTGAGCACCTGCGGGATGACGAAGCCGCCGTAGGCGCCGATGGCCGAGATCAGGCCGAGGGCCGAGGAGGCGAGGCGCTGGGTGGTGACCGTGCTGGCGCCGGCCTTGGCTGCCCGGCTGGAGGTGGCGAAGATGATCGGGATCATTCGGTACGTTGCACCGTTGCCGAATCCGCTGGCGGTGAAGAGCAGCAGGAACAGGCCCAGGAAGAGCCAGAAGTTCTTCAGCGGCAGGGTCCAGACCATGGTCAGGGTGATGACGGCCATCGCGGCGAACGCTGCGACGGTCATCCGGGCGCCGCCCATGCGGTCCGCCATGCGTCCGCCGTAGGGGCGGGCCAGCGAGCCGACCAGCGGGCCCAGGAAGGCGAGGGACAGGGCCACGGTGCCGACTCCGATCGAGGAGAACGCCGGGAAGTAGTCCTTGATGAGCTTGGGGAACACACCGGCGAAGCCGATGAAGGAGCCGAAGGTGCCGATGTACAGCAGCGCCATGATCCACAGGTGCGGTTCCTTGAGCGCGGCGAGGGAGCCCGCGACGTCGCCCTTGGCGCTCGTGAGGTTGTCCATGTACTTCCAGGCGCCGAAGGCGGCGATCAGGATGAAGGGGACCCACATCCAGCCGGCCATGGGCAGGTTCACGGTGCCGGCGGCCAGCAGGGTGATGGCAATCGGGACGGCAAGCTGTGCGACGGCGGCACCGAGGTTTCCGCCGGCGGCGTTCAGGCCCAGCGCCCAGCCCTTTTCACGGGCCGGGTAGAAGAAGGTGATGTTCGCCATCGAGCTGGCGAAGTTGCCGCCGCCGAAGCCGGCGAGGGCGGCGACGAACAGCATGGTGCCGAACGGGGTCTCCGGGTTGGAGACACACATGGCCAGGCCGATCGAGGGGATCAGCAGCAGCAGGGCCGAGACGATGGTCCAGTTGCGGCCCCCGAAGCGGGGGACCATAAAGGTGTACGGGATCCGAAGGGTGGCGCCGACGAGGCTGGGCATCGAGATGAGCCAGAAGATTTCCGAGGTGGTGAAGGTGAAGCCGGCCGCGGGCAGCTGGACCACCACGATGGACCAGAGCTGCCAGACGACGAAGCCGAGGAACTCGGCGAAGATGGACCAGTTCAGATTGCGGCGGGCAATGGTGCGTCCCTGGGACTCCCACTGTTCCTTGTTCTCGGCATCCCAGTTGGCAATCCAGCGGCCGGGGCGGTATTCAAGGGCGGGACCGCCGAGGGTGGTGCCGGTGTTAAGAGTGGGGGAAATGCCGGTTGGGGCATCTGCAGTGCGTTCAGCAGTCACGGGGACCTCCTTGGGGGATGTTGTCCTTCCACGGTAGGTAATCCGCGTTTCCGGGAGCCTCGCCGTTTGTTAACGTGCTGTGACGTTTGCCTATCGGCGCGTTGGTGGCGGGGTGAGGGTCTCAGTTAGGCGTAGTGTGATGACCACCACGTGAGACAAATCCCGGCGTCCAAATAGTGGAACATTTGTCCATTGACTGGACGCCGGAAAGTATTATGTAAGCATACGTATCCTCTTCCGGGCGGCCTCAAGCAGGCCCAGCCCGGTCTTCATGAAAGCGCAACTACATGTCATCCACTGCCACCTCCGCGGAGCATGGGTCCGCCCAACCGGTGAACTCGCGCGGCCGCGTTATCGTCGCCAGCCTGGTTGGCACCACCGTTGAGTTCTACGACTTCTACGTGTACGCCACCGCCGCTGTGCTCGTTTTCCCGCGGCTGTTCTTCCCCGGCCAGAGCGAGACCACCCAGCTGCTGAGCTCGTTCGCCGTGTTCGGCGTAGCGTTCATCGCCCGTCCGCTCGGGTCCATCATTTTCGGCCACTTCGGTGACAAGTTCGGGCGCAAGGGCACCCTCGTGGCGTCGCTGCTAACGATGGGTATTGCCACCTTCCTCATCGGCTGCCTCCCGACGGCGCTTGTCCCGGGCTGGGAGTTCTGGGCGCCGGCACTGCTCGTCGTCATGCGCTTCGCCCAGGGCCTTGCCCTCGGCGGCGAATGGAGCGGGGCCGCCCTGCTGGCCACCGAGAACGCCCCGGCGAACAAGCGTGCCATCTACGGCACGTTCCCGCAGCTGGGTGCGCCCATCGGCTTCATCATCGCCAACGTGATCTTCCTGGTCTTCAGCTACGCCCTGTCACCCGAGGCCTTCATGGCATGGGGCTGGCGTGTGCCATTCCTGCTCAGTGCCGTCATGGTCATCATCGGGCTCTACGTCCGGCTCAAGCTGATCGAGACCCCGGCCTTCACCAAGGTCCTGGAGTCCAATGAGGTCGCCAAGCTGCCGCTGGCCCGGGTCTTCAACACCAGCTGGCGCAAGCTGATCCTGGGCACGTTCATCATGCTCGCCACGTACGTGCTGTTCTACCTGATGACCACCTTCACGCTGACCTACGGCACCCGCGCCTCCAGCCTGGATGCCGCGAAGGCCGCAGCGGAGAAGGCCGGCAAGCCGATGACCGAGGCCGCGGCCGCCGCGTTCGTCCCCGGCCTGGGCTACACCCGCAACGACTTCCTCTGGATGCTGATTGCCGGCGTCGTGTTCTTCGGTATCTTCACCCTGGTCTCCGGCCCGCTGGCTGAGAAGTACGGCCGCCGCAAGATGCTGATCGCCGTGACCCTCGGCATCTTCGCCTTCGGACTGCTCTTTGTTCCGCTGTTCAGCCTCGGTTTCGTCGGCACGATGGCCCTGCTGATCATCGGCTTCTCCCTGATGGGGCTGACCTTCGGGCCCATGGGTGCGCTGCTGCCGGAGCTGTTCCCGACGAACGTCCGGTACACCGGCTCCGCCATCAGCTACAACTTCTCCAGCATCCTCGGTGCGGCCGTGGCGCCGTTCATCGCCGTCTGGCTCTGGGAAATGGGCAAGGGCAGCCCGGCTCTGGTCGGCGTCTACCTCGCCTCCATGGCGGTGCTGACGCTGATCGCACTGTTCGTCAGCAAGGAAACCCGCGACCTGGAGTACACCAACAACGTCGCCTGACCCTGGTTCCCGGGCCGGGGCTGACGCTCCAGCCCGGTTACCGAGAGAAATGCCCGGCGTGTTCACTGAACACGCCGGGCATTTCCGTGTCGGACAGAGGAACCGGGAAAGTAACTGGGTAGGAGCGCCGGAACGCGGACCGGAAGGCCCGGCTTAGCGCCGGAACGCGGACCGGCAGGCCCGGGCCCGACTTAGCGCGCGTAGAGTTCCACGAAGTTCCGCAGGATCTTCATGGGTTCCGTGGCCGTGAACCGCCGGGCGTCCTCCATCAGCATTTCGGCCGATTCCGGCGGGAAATAGCCGGCATGACGGTAGATGTCGATCCTGGTGACCAAGCCCTCCGCATCGAGTTCGGGGTGGAACTGGGTGGCGTACAGGTTGGTTTTGATCCGGAACATGTGCACCGGGCAGGCGGCGGAGCTGGCCAGCAGCACGGCGTGGGCGGGGAGCAGGGTGCAGGCTTCCTTGTGGCCGGTGAAGGCCGTGAAGCTGTCCGGCAGCCCGCGCAGCAGCGGGTCCGCCAAGCCTTCTTCCGTCAGCTTGATGGTCACACCGCCGAGCCCCTCGCCGTAGGTCCGGTCGATCACGGCACCCTGGTGCCGGCCCAGCGTGCCGACCCCGTAGCAGGCGCCCAGGAAAGGGAAGTCCTCGGGCACGATCCGGTCGAGCAGGGCCGCGAGCTCATGCTCCACCCGGTGCTGGACGTCGCTCTTTTCCTCGGCGGGGTCGCTGGAGGTGAACGGACTGCCGCCCACGATAACCCCGGAGTAATCAGACAGGTCCAGCCGGGGCAGCGGCGCGGCTTCCAGCCGGATGCGCCGCAGCTGCGAGGGTTCGAGGCCGCCGTAGCGCAGGTAGGCTTCGTACTCGTCCTCGGCGGCGGCGTCCTCGGCCCGGGAGGCGAGGAGCAGAAATGGTTTCACAGACCAAGTCTGCACGGGCGGGACGCAGGGGCGCCAGAGGCGCGCCTGCGTCCCGCCCGTCTGACAGCTACTCGGCGGCCTCGTCCTCGATCAGTGCGATGATGGCGCCGGCTGAGACGGTCTCGCCGGCCGTGGCGGACAGTCCAATCACGATTCCGGCGCGGTGCGCGGTGAGCGGCTGCTCCATCTTCATCGCCTCCAGCACCACCACCAGGTCGCCCTCGGCAACAAGGTCACCCTCGAGGACGGCCACCTTGACGATAGTGCCCTGCATCGGTGAGGTCAGGGCGTTCCCGCTGGCGGCCGCGACGGCGCCGCCGGTGCGGGAACGCTTCTTGGCCTTGGCCGGCTTGACGGCCCCTGAGCCGCCTCCGGTGCCCAGCGATGCCGGGAGGACGACCTCAAGGCGCTTGCCGCCGACCTCGACGACGACGCGCTGGCGTTCGCCGGCGTCGGGCGTTTCCGCCTCGGCGCCGGTCGGCGTCCAGGCGGGGATGTCGTTGACGAAAGCCGTCTCGATCCAGCGGGTGTGGACCTTGAACGGGCCCTCGGCGGGGGCGAAATCGGGGTTGGTGACGACGGCGAGGTCGAACGGGATGACGGTGGGGATGCCCTCCACCACCATCTCCTCGAGGGCGCGGCGGGCGCGCTGCAGGGCCTGCGGGCGGGTGGCGCCGGTGACGATCAGCTTGGAGAGCATCGAGTCGAAGTTGCCGCTGATGACGTCGCCCTGCTCCACGCCGGAGTCGATCCGGACGCCGGGGCCGGTCGGGTTCTTTAGGAGCGTGATGGTGCCCGGGGCGGGCATAAAGTTCCGGCCCGGGTCCTCGCCGGTGATGCGGAACTCGATCGAGTGGCCGCGGATTTCCGGGTCCCCGTAGCCGAGTTCCTCGCCGCGGGCCAGCCGGAACTGCTCGCGGACGAGGTCGATTCCGGTGACTTCCTCGGAGACGCAGTGCTCCACCTGGAGGCGGGTGTTGACCTCGAGGAAGGAGATGGTGCCGTCCTGGCCCACGAGGAACTCGCAGGTGCCGGCGCCGAGGTAGCCGGCTTCCTTGAGGATGGCCTTGGAGGATTCGTAGAGCCGGCGGTTCTGTTCCTCGGTGAGGAACGGGGCCGGTGCTTCCTCGACGAGCTTCTGGTTGCGGCGCTGCAGCGAGCAGTCGCGGGTGGAGACCACCACAACGTTGCCATAGGCGTCGGCGAGGCACTGGGTCTCGACGTGGCGCGGGGCGTCCAGGAAACGTTCGATGAAGCACTCGCCGCGGCCGAAGGCGGCGACGGCTTCGCGGACGGCGGATTCGAACAGTTCGGGGATTTCCTCGCGGGTGCGGGCCACCTTGATGCCGCGGCCGCCGCCGCCGAAGGCTGCCTTAATGGCGATCGGCAGGCCGAACTTGTCCACGAACTCGAGGATTTCCTCGGCGGACTCGACCGGGTCGGCGGTGCCGGGAACCTGGGGGGCGCCGACCTTTTCGGCGATGTGGCGCGCCTGGACCTTGTCGCCCAGGGCGGAGATCGCGGCGGGGGAGGGGCCGATCCAGGTGATGCCGGCGTCGATCACTTTGGCGGCGAACTCGGCGTTCTCGGCCAGGAAGCCGTAGCCGGGGTGGATGGCGTCGGCACCGGAGCGGTGGGCCACCTCGATCAGCTTGTCCATCACGAGGTAGGACTCGGCGGCGGTGTTGCCGCCCAGGGCGTAGGCCTCGTCGGCGAGCTTGACGTGCAGCGCGTCGCGGTCCGGATCCGCGTAGACCGCCACGGAGGCGATGCCCTCATCGCGGGCGGCGCGGATAATGCGCACGGCGATTTCGCCGCGGTTGGCGATCAGCACCTTGCTCAGCGGATGGGTGACTGCGGCGGTGCCTTCTTGGGCTGATCGCTGCGCGGGGTTTGCGGACTGCTCCGAATTTGCTGACAAGGCGTCTCCTTCTTTCCTTCAGGGAGCCTAGCGCGGTTTTGTGGGTTCCGCCGATATTACTTGCGGATTCCGCGGTCAAAGCGCCCCAGCTTTGTAGGGTTGCTACAAAGCTCTGCGAATTAGCTCACTCGGCCCGGAGCAGTGCGGGATCCGCAGCACCGGTGGTCCACAGTTCCGTGATGCCCACCTTCGCCTGGTTCAGCAGCCCGCGGAGGGTGGAAATGGACAGCCCGACGACGGCGTGCGGGTCGCCGTCGACCTTGCGGATGAAGGCCCCGCCGTAGCCGTCGATCGTAAAGCTGCCGGCACACTGCAACGGCTCACCGGTGGCGATGTACGCGTCGATTTCCTCGACGCTCATCTCCATGAAGTGGACCTCGGCGGAGGTGACGTGCCCGAGGGTTGCGCCGGAGCCGGCAGCCCCGGATTCATCGGTGTCCTCGGTGTCGCGGCAGTCGACGAGCCAGTGTCCGGTGTGCAGCACGCCCTTGCTGCCGCTCATCCGGAGCATCCGCTCCTTGGCGACCTCGGCCGTGTACGGCTTGCCGTGCGCCTCGCCGTCGAACTCGAAGACCGAATCGCAGCCGACCACCAGGGCGCCGTCGGCCTCGGGCAGGGAGGCGACGGCCTCGGCCTTGGCCCGGGCCAGCAGCAGGGCGGTGTCGTGCGGGTCGGTGACGCCGTAGCGGGCCTGGACGGCGTCCTCGTCGACATCCGAAACGAGGATCTCGTGCCGGATGCCGGCGTCGGTGAGCAGCTTGGTGCGGGCGGGGGACTGGGAGGCAAGAATAAGGCGGATCACCGCTCCAGCCTAGTTCCTAGGGCTCGTCGTCGCCGTGCCCTTTACCGTCAGAGGTCGGTGGGAGCGTTGGTTTATGGACGGGAACCACGGACCGGAAGACAGACACCGCAGCGTGTTGGTGATGTGCGCCCGTGCGCTTGAGGAGGTTACTTTGCCCGAGAGCAACGCAGGACGGATTGAATTCCGGCGGCGGTTGGAGGAACTGAGCTCCGCGGTGGCCACGGTCAGGACGCGTTTTGAAGTGGCGCTGGTCCTAGACCGTGTGCCGAGATCTACGTCCGGTGTGGGGACCTCCCCTATAGCCTCCGAAGCGGTTGACCGGCTTCTGTTGGCCCTCATTAATGTCTTAGCCTTCCGGGACACTTGAGCCATGGACGGTACTCAGTCAGTCGCGGGGGCTCTGGCATCAGAGGGGTGCAACTGCGCCTGTAGTTGCGGGAAAAGGCCGGCAACCGAAGATGCAGGCACAACGCCGTCCGGGGCCGTGCCTGAGCCGGACGGTGCGCGTTTGATTGCTGAAATCCGGACCCTGGAAGACCAAAAGTCTGCCCTGGCTGCCCGTCAGGCCCGGCTGTCCGTCGCCTTCGACCTGCTCCAGCGCCGCGAACAGCGGGACCGTGGGATGCCGGCCGCGGAGCTGGGCTCCGGGGTCGGCGCGCAGATCGCCCTGGCCCGGCGGGAATCCCCGGCCCGCGGCGGCCGGCTCCTGGGCCTGGCGAAGGCCCTCGTCACCGAAATGCCCCACACCCTCGCGGCCCTGGAGACCGGGCAGCTCAACGAATGGCGCGCCACCCTGCTCGTGAAGGAAACCGCCTGCCTCTCCGCGGAGGACCGGGCCGCCGTCGACGCCGAACTCGCCCCCGACACCGGGACCTTCGACGGCGCCGGGGACCGGGGAATCATCGCCGCGGCCCGCACCGCCGCGTACCGGCGGGACCCGCGCTCGGTCACCCAGCGCGCCAGCCACGCGAGCACCGAACGGCACGTCAGCCTCCGCCCGGCCCCGGACACCATGTGCTACCTCACCGCCCTGCTCCCCGTCGCCGCCGGGGTCGCCGTCTACGCCGGCCTCACCCGGCACGCCGACACCCTGCGGGCCGCCGGGGACCCCCGGACCCGAGGCCAGCTCATGGCCGACACCCTGGTCGAACGCACCACCGGCAAGGCCGGCGGGATCAGCGGGATCGAGATCCAGCTCGTCATGACCGACCGCACCCTCTTCCAGGCCGACAGCGAACCCGCACGCCTCCCCGGCTACGGCATCGTCCCCGCCGGCTGGGCCCGGGACCTCCTCACCAACGCCGGAAAAGACGCGGGAACCGCCGCGGTGGGACCCGGAGCGGCGCGCGCGGCGACACAGGGTGCGGCGGGGACAGACGCCCACGCCGGGGACACCGCCGCCGGCGGCACCGCCGTGAACAGCACCGGGGACAATGCCATGAACGTCTGGCTGCGCCGGCTCTACACCGCCCCCGGCACCGGCGAGCTCACCGCAATGGATTCCCGTGCACGGCTCTTCCCGCCCGGGCTCCGCCGCTTCCTCACCGCCCGCGATGACACCTGCCGCACCCCCTACTGCGACGCCCCCATCCGCCACTTCGACCACATCATCCCCTGGCACCACAACGGCACCACCACCCAGGACAACGGGGCCGGTCTCTGCGAAGCCTGCAACCACACCAAAGAAACCCCAGGCTGGTCCTCCAGACCACGCCCCGGACCCCGACACACCCTCGACGTCACCACCCCCACCGGCCACACCTACCAAGCCACCGCCCCGCCCCTGCCCGGAACCCCGCCCCTGCCCGGAACCCCGCCCCTGCCCGGAACCCCGCCCCTGCCCGGAACCCCGGCCCGCCAGCCGGAACCGGACCTGGCCGCAGCAAAGAGCCCGGACCACCGCCGCCAACGCCACCGCCGAGCCAACGACCTCCACCGCACCCGCAGGCAAAGCCAAATCGCAGCCTGAATGAATAACCGTGGATCGCCGCGGCCTGAACAAAGGGCCGACAGCCCGAACAAATAGCCGGCTGCCTGCACCGCGGCCGGCCTGTCTGGATGGTGCCGCCGTCGGCGTCCGAGTAGTTCGCCGCGGTGACGTTGTCGTCGGACGCCAGTCTCGCCGAACGCGGCGACAACAAAGCCGCCCGCCGATCGCAATGATCGGCGGGCGGCTCGTGGAACCTACAAGGCGGCCGGTTGGCAGCCGGTGACGGCTTACCGGGCGGTGGCCCCGGCGGCTTCGGCCACAGGACCTGGGACGGCAGCCGCGGGCTTGCGCAGCCTGGCGCCTTCGACGTCCACGTCCGGCAGGATGCGGTCCAGCCAGCGCGGCAGCCACCAGGCCTTTTCGCCGAGCAGGTACATCACGGCCGGGACGATCGTCATCCGGACCACGAAGGCGTCAATCAGCACGCCGAAGGCCATGGCGAAGCCGAGCGGCCGGACCATGTTCAGGTGGGAGAAAATGAAGCCCGAGAACACGCTGACCATGATGATCGCGGCCGCGGTGACCACGGCGGCGGCGTGGCTGAACCCCGAGCGGACGGCGTGTTTGGCCGATTCGCCGTGCATGTACGACTCGCGCATGCCTGACGCAATGAACACCTGGTAGTCCATGGCCAGGCCGAACAGCACGCCGATGAGGATGATCGGCAGGAAGCTCAGCACGGCGCCCGGATTCTCGACGCCGAAGATGGGCCCGAGCCAGCCCCACTGGTAGACAGCGACGACTGCACCGAAGGCGGCGGCGAGCGAGAGCAGGAATCCGCCGGTGGCCAGCAGCGGCACCCAAATGGAGCGGAAGACCAGCAGCAGCAGGAGCAGCGAGAGACCGACCACTATCGCCAGGTACGGCGGCAGGGCGTCGCCGAGTTTCGTGGACACGTCGACGTTGCCGGCGGTCTGTCCGGTGAGCCCGATGCTGACGCCGGTGGTGTCCTTGATCTGGCCCTTTTCGGCGCGGAGTTCGGATACCACCTGGACGGTGCTGGCGCTGGCCGGACCCTCGTTCGGGATGACCTGGAACACCGCGGTGCGGCGGTCCTCGCTCAGGGCCAGCGGCACGGCGGCGCTGACATTCTCGGTCTCGCGCAGGATGTCCGCCACGTCGAACTGGGTGGTCTGGGCCTCGGCCTCGCTGAGTCCCTCGGGGAGGTCGCCCACCACAATGATGGGGCCGGTCATGCCCTCGCCGAAGCTCCGTTTGGTGACGTCATAGGCCTGAAAGGCCTGCGAGGCGACCGGCTCGGAGCTGGCGTCCGGCAGTGCGAGCCGCAGCTGGGCGGCGGGCAGTGCCACGACACCGAGCAGGACCACACCGGACAGCAGGGCCAGCCACGGGTGGTTGGTGACAATGCCGCCCCAGCCGTGGCTGCTGCGGTATTCGTCCCTGGCGCGGTCGTCGGTTTCGTGGCCGGGCGCGGCGTTGTGCCGGTCCGCCTTGGCCCAGGCCCGCTTGGAGATCAGTTTCCGGCCAATGAGGGAGAGCACAGCCGGCGTCAGGGTCAGGGCCACGACGACGGCGACGGCCACCGTTGCGGCGGCGGAGAGGCCCATGACGGCCAGGAACGGAAGGCCCGGGACAACCAGGGCCGCGAGGGCGATGATGACGGTGAGGCCGGCGAAGAGCACCGCGTTGCCGGACGTGCCGGTGGCGAGCGCCACGGACTCCTCGGGGTCCATGCCGGAGAGCAGCTGGCCGCGGTGCCGGTTCACGATGAACAGCGAGTAGTCGATTCCTACGGCGAGGCCGAGCATCAGCGCCAGCATCGGGGAGATGGAGCTCATGTCCGTGGCGCCGCTGAGGGCGAAGGTGCCGCCCACACCGACGGCCACGCCGACGACGGCCATCAGCAGCGGAAGTCCGGCAGCGATCAGCGTCCCGAGCATGATGATCAGGACCAGGGCCGCAACCGCGATGCCGATAATCTCGGCGGCGCCAAAGAGCTCGGAGATGTCCTCGCTGATTTCCTTGCTGGGCAGCGCGCTGACGTTGGCGGCGGACACCTCCTTGACGATGTCCTGGACTTCCTGGCGGACCTCCGGGTTGAGGCCGTTGATGGAGGTCTTGAACTGAACCTGCGCGATCGCGGCCTTGCCGTCCTCGGAGACGAAGCGGAGGCCCTTCGAGGCCTCCAGCTGCCGGGCGCCAAGTGCCAGCTTGGCCTCGCCGGCTTCCAGTTCCTGGGTGCCGGCGTCGAGCTTTGCCTGACCCTCGGCGAGGGCCGCCTTCTGCTGGCCGAGCCGTGCCTCAATTGCAGCGGCCGGCATGCCGGCGGCCGCCATCTGCTGTTCGGCAGCGTCCAGCTGGGCCTTTCCGGCGGCGAGCTCGGCAGCGGCCGTCTCAAGCTGGGCCTTGCCGGCAGCGGACTGCTCCTTGCCGGCGGCCAGATCGGTGACGGCCTGGTCCAGCTGCGCCTGGGTGGCGAACGGGTCAACGGTGCCCTGAACGTCCGGGAGGGTTTCGAGCTTGGTAAGCGCGGCGGTGACGGCGTCCTTGCCCGCCTGGCTGAACTGGGCGTCGTTGGCTTCGAACACCACGCTGGCGGAGCCGCCGGAGGACGAGGGAAGCTCGGTCTTGAGCTTGTCTGCCATCTGCTGGGTCTCGGTGCCGGGGATCTGGAAGTTGTTGGACAAGGTGCCGTGGAAGGCGGCTGCCGCACCACCGACGGCCACCATAACGGCGAGCCACAGGGAGATGACGAGCCAGCGGTGGCGGTAGGAGAATTTGCCGAGGCGGTAGAGCATCAGGGCCATGTCAGTGCCGATCTGGGGAAGGGGTGGCGGTGGAGGCGTCGGCCGGGGTGGTGGCCTGGGTCGTTGTAGGGGCGGGGTCGGGGCGGGCGAATCCGGAGCCCAGCAGGCCCATGGAATCGATCAGGAGCTGCCGCAGGGTGGACAGGGATTCCGGGGTGAGGGATCCGCCGCACTGCAGGAACCAGACGTCCATGGCGGCTTTGCCGCATGAGATGACCGAGCCGGCCAGGGCGCGAAGGTACAGCTCGTCCAGCTCGGCGCCCTCGCTGAGGCGCTCGCGGGCGGCGGTAATGATCTCGACGGTGCAGTGGTCCCAGGCTTCCAGCTCGGACCGGCTGAGCTGCGGATTGGCCTGGCCCAGGCTGTACAGCTCGGCCAGTGGAGCGACCGTCATCGGGTCTGCGAGTTCCACAAGGGCCGCCCGGGCCGATTCCAGGAAGGGTTCCCCGGCCGGGCGCAGCCGGAACTGCTGGAGTGCCTTGTCCAGGAAGCCGAAGGTGACGGCGGCAATGGCCGCCTCGGTGCTGCTGAAGTAGTTAAAGAAGGTGCGGCGTGAGATGCCGGCGGCGTCGGCGATGTCCTCGACCGTGAAATTGCCGGGGCCGTTGGACCGGAGCAGAGCCAGCGCGGCGTCGGTGATGGCCTGGCGCGTGGCCGCTTTGTTCAGCTCGCGGCGCGACGGTCCGTCAGCTGGCGGGTGGGACGCCGACGGGGCGTCTGCGCTGGAGGGCGGGGTAGCGGGCACACGGTTACACTACGTGCATGTTTGCACTCTGGGCAACTTTTTTGGCGCAGGGGCGCCGGCTGTGGGAATTTGGTGCCGGGGGACCGGTGCCGGGGGAGTCGGCCGCATCCCGAATCCCCAAAATCTCCGCCCGATGACCATCGCCAACCTTCACAGCAAGATGAAAGGTTCCGAACAGCTCCCGCTGAAGGGTCCGGCGGAGACTGGAGCTACGTCTTGGAAGAGACAACCACCAACCGCAGCCGTCACCAGCTGCAGACCAGGAGACAGCACATGTCACGTACCAAGAGAATGACGCTCGCCATCTCGGCCGGGGCACTGGCCCTGGGTGCCGGCCTCGGAGTTACCGGGATGGCGTCAGCAGCCACGACTCCGACCCCCACTCCCAGCTCCAGCGCGTCGGCAGAGGCAACGCCCGGGACCACCGACGGTCAGGGCATGCGCGGCGGCCACGGCAAGGGCGGAGTGCACGGTGCCGCCCAGGCTGCCGAACTGGCTGCCAAGCTCGGCGTCGATGAGGCCAAGGTGACCGAGGCACTGCAGGCTTTCCGCGAAGCCAACAAGCCGACCACCCCGCCGGCCGAGGGCACCAAGCCGGACCGCGCCATCAGGGAAGCGGCCCTGGCGAAGTCGCTGGCGGAGTCGTTGGGCATTGAGGAATCCAAGGTCACCGCCGCCCTGGAGGAGCTGCAGACCGCGGCCCAGGCTGACCGTGCCGCGGCGTTGAAGACCAAGCTGGATGCGGCGGTTACCGACGGCACACTGACCCAGGCCGAGGCAGACGCTGTCGCCAAGGCCGTCGAGAAGGGCGTGATCGGCGGAGGCCGGGGAGGACACTAGGCGTCACCGCACAACCGTCGATAGACGTGGCTCAGCCGCGCCTTAACAGGGGAAGTCCCCGGGAGTTTTCCCGGGGACTTCCCCTGTTAAGGCTGGCGCCGTTCAATGCTGGTGCAGTCGGCTACGCCCTGGTGCCGGCCAGCGCGCGGCCTTCCGGCGGCGCCGCGGGAGCGGCTGCAGAGGGGTCGACGGCGGCGGCGTTGGCTGTGCCGGCTGCCGTGTCGACTGTGTTGTCGACTTCGTCGCTGAACGGGTCACCGGTGCGCGGTGCGTTGTACAGCGACTCGTCGAGGATGCCCTGGCGTTTGGCCACGATCGTCGGGATCAGGGCCTGCCCGGCCACGTTGACCGCGGTGCGGCCCATGTCCAGGATCGGGTCGATCGCCAGCAGCAGCCCGACGCCGGCCAGCGGCAGTCCCAGCGTGGAGAGCGTCAGGGTCAGCATCACGACTGCGCCGGTGGTCCCGGCGGTCGCGGCGGAGCCGAGCACGGAAACGAGGGCAATCAGCAGGTACTGGGTGAAGTCGAGCTGGATGCCGAAGAACTGGGCCACGAAGATCGCCGAGATGGCGGGGTAGATCGCGGCGCAGCCGTCCATCTTGGTGGTGGCGCCCAGCGGTACGGCGAAGGAGGCGTAGGCGCGGGGGACGCCGAGGCTGCGTTCGGTCACGCGCTGGGTCAGCGGCAGGGTGCCCACCGAGGAGCGGGACACGAAGGCCAGCTGGACGGCCGGCCAGACGCCGGAGAAGTACTGCTTGATCGACAGGCCATGGGCGCGGACCAGGACCGGGTAGACAACGAACAGCACGAGGGCCAGGCCCACGTAGATGGCGAAGGTGAACTTGCCCAGGGAGCCGATGGTGTCCCAGCCGTAGATCGCCACAGCGTTGCCGATCAGGCCGACGGTGCCGATCGGGGCGATCCGGATGATCCACCAGAGGACCTTCTGGATCACGGCAAGGGCGGAGGCGTTGAGGTTCAGGAACGGCTCGGCCGCCTTGCCCACCTTGAGCGCCGCGATGCCGACGGCGACCGCGATCACCAGGATCTGCAGGACGTTGAAGCTCACCGCGGTGGTGGCGACGCCCTCGGTGACGGTGGTGCTGGCGCCGAGGCCCAGGAAGTTCTTCGGGAACAGCCCGGTCAGGAACGCCCACCAGTCACCGGACTTGCCGGCGTACTTGGCCTCCTGGGTGATACCGGTGTTGGCGCCGGGCTGCAGGAACACGCCCAGGCCGATGCCGATCAGCACAGAGATCAGCGCGGTGATGGCGAACCAGAGCAGCGTGTTCCAGGCCAGCCGGGCGGCGTTGGAGACGGCGCGCAGGTTGGAGATGGAGCTGACCACGGCGGTGAAGATGAGGGGCACAACGGCGGTCTGCAGCAGCGAGACGTAGCTCGAGCCGATGGTCTGCAGGGTGGCGCCGAGGGCGTTGGGGTTCGCCTTGGTGCTGCCCGTGTACTTGGCCAGCAGGCCAAGTCCCAGGCCCACGATCAGGGCGGCGATGATCTGGAAGCCGAACGAGCCGGCCCACTTGGGCAACTGGAAGCCGGTCTTTCCGGCGGGTGCGGGGGTGTTTGTCTGAGTGCTCACCGGATCACGCTAGGTCCGGCGCAACTATCACGGCGAACGGATGTTGAGAAATATGACGTGGCAGATTTCCGGCCCCGCTCGCAGAATCCCCGGAAACACGCCGGAGGACACCTCGATTGTGAAGTTATTCCCGGGCCGGTTGTGGCGATTGTCTCCCGTCCGCCCCGGGATTTACGCCGAGGTGACAGTTCGCGCCCATGCGCTGGCACATCATGGGCGCGAACTGTCACCTCGGCGGTGCGGCCGTGCGCCGCGCGCTTCTCGGCGGTGGTTAGCCCGGGTCCGGCAGCGCGCTTGCCGGCAGTTGCACCGGCGGTTGCACCGGCAGCGCGCGCTGACCGGCGGTGCTACGCCAGCAGCGCGCGCTTGAGGGTGTCCAGGCCGACCGAGCCGATGTTGAGGGCTTTGGTGTGGAACTCCCTCAGCTCGAAGCCGGGACGGGATTCGAGCTCGGCGCGGATCTGCTCCCAGAGCCGCTGGCCCACCTTGTACGACGGCGCCTGGCCCGGCCAGCCGAGGTAGCGGGTGAACTCGAAGTTCAGCTGGCCTTCGCTGATCGCGAGGTTCTGCTTGAGGAACCCGTACCCCTTGTCCGGAGTCCAGGTGCCAGACCCCCACCGCTCGGGCATCTCCAGCTCCAGGTGGACGCCGATGTCGAACACCACGCGGGCGGCCCGCATGCGCTGCATGTCCAGCATGCCCATGTGGTCACCGGGATCCTTGAGGTAGCCCAGTTCCTGCATCAGCTTCTCGGCGTAGAGTGCCCAGCCTTCGCCGTGCCCGGAGGTCCAGCAGACGTTCCGGCGCCACTTGTTGAGCAGCTCGCGGCGGTAGGTGGCGGTCGCTACCTGCAGGTGGTGGCCCGGGACGCCCTCGTGGTAGACCGTGGTGGTCTCGGCCCAGGTGGTGAAGGTGTCCTCGCCCGGCGGCACGGACCACCACATGCGGCCCGGCCGGCTGAAGTCGTCCGAGGGTCCGGTGTAGTAGATGCCGCCCTCGTCGGTCGGGGCGATCTTGCACTCCAGGGTCTTCATGACGTCGGGGATGTCGAAGTGCACGCCGGCAAGGTCGGCCACGGCCCGGTCGGAGAGCTCCTGCATCCACACCCGGAGGGCCTCGGTGCCCTTGAGCTGCCGGGCGGGATCGTTGTCCAGGACTTCCTTGGCTTCCTCGATCGTGGCGCCGGGGCGGATTTCCTCGGCCACCCGCTGCTGTTCGGCGATCAGGCGGTCGAGTTCCTGCACACCCCAGGCGTAGGTTTCCTCCAGGTCCACGGCGGCGCCGAGGAACACGCGGGAGGCCAGCGCGTATCGCTCGCGGCCCACGGCGTCCTTCTCCGGCGCGACAGGCAGCAGTTCGGACTCCAGGAAGCCGGCCAGCCGGGAGTAGGCCACCCGTGCGGCGGCGGCGCCGGCGTCGAGCGCGGACTGCACGTCCCCGGGCAGCGGGCCGTCCGCGGTTTTGGCGTTGGCCGCCAGCTTCGCGAAGAAGCCGTCCTCCGCGGCGTGCTTGGTGGTCTGTTCAATCACGATCTTCACCTGCCGCGCGGCGGCAACTTTGCCGGCCCCCAGGGCGGTGCGCAGCGACGCGATGTAGCCGTCCAGCGCGGCGGGGACGTTGTGCGCACGGCCCGCGATGTGCTCCCACTGCGCCGCGGTGTCCGTCGGCATCAGGTCGAAGATCGCGCGGATCTCCTGCGGCGCGGAGGCGATGTTGTTCAGCTCGGCCAGGTCCCAGCCGGATTCGTGAAGTTCCAGCTGCAGTCCCAGGCGCTCGCGCATGGCATCCAGGGTGACGGCGTCGACGTCGTCCGCAGGCTCCAGGCCCTCCAGCGCCGCCAGCGTCTCGCGCGCGGCGGCCGCGAACTCCTCAATCCCGGCGGGGGAGAAGTCCTGGTATTCAGTCTCGTGCCCGGGGATCCCGAGCTCGGTGGCGAAACTCGGGTTAAGCCGGATCAGCGTGTCCGTGAAGGCATCGGCGACGGCATCGATGGCGGTGTGCGGGCGCGCCGGAACGGTGTTGTTGGCGGCAGTGTTGTCAGTGGGTTCGGTAGTCACCCGAAAGACATTAGCCGGGCCGGGGCCGTTATGAAAGGGTTGCTGCACTTTTTTCGGGGCCGGGCGGGTGCGGTGGCCCGGAGGCGTCAGCCGCGGCTGCGCTTCCAGGAACCGGGTCCCGGCTTCGGTGCCAGCTGCAGCTGCTGCCGGCGGATCCAGTGCCGGGCGCTCGGCTGCTGCGGCTCAGCCGGTTCGCCGCTGCCCACGGAGAGCACGACGGCGGCCAGCGCCGCGAGCTCCTCGGGAGTGGGCTCGCCCTTGACGACGGCGAACAGCGGCTGGGCCGCCAGCGTCTCCCCGGCCCCAACCCCGGACTCGTCCCCGGGCTCAACCGCGGGGTGGGTGGATGGGCCCACGCCGGCGAGGGACCCGGCCTGGGGGCCCACACCGGCGGGGGACCCGGACTGAGCTTGCGAAGGCTGGGAGCCGGTGGGGACTTGCGAAGGCTGGGAGCCGGTGGGGATCACAGCGGGATGTTCCCGTGCTTCTTGGCGGGCAGGCTGGCGCGCTTGTCCCGCAGGGCACGCAGGCCCTTGATGATCTGGATCCGGGTCTCGGACGGGGCAATGACCGCGTCCACGTAGCCGAGCTGGGCCGCCTGGTAGGGGTTGAGCAGCTCTTCCTCGTACTGCCGGATGACCTCGGCGCGCTTGGCCTCGACGTCGCCGCCGTCCGCCGCGACCGCGGCGAGTTCGCGGCGGTACAGGATGTTGACGGCGCCCTGGGCGCCCATCACGCCGATCTGCGCGGTGGGCCAGGCCAGGTTGAGGTCCGCGCCGAGCTTCTTGGAGCCCATCACGATGTACGCCCCGCCGTAGGCCTTGCGCGTGATGACGGTCAGCTTCGGCACGGTGGCCTCGGCGTAGGCGTAGAGCAGCTTCGCGCCGCGGCGGATGATGCCCTGGAACTCCTGGTCCTTGCCCGGCAGGAAACCCGGCACGTCCACGAGCGTGATGATGGGGATGTTGAAGGCGTCGCAGTGCCGGACAAAGCGGGCTGCCTTCTCCGAGGCGGCGATGTCCAGGGTGCCGGCGAACTGCATCGGCTGGTTGGCCACGATGCCCACGGTGTGGCCCTCGACCCGGCCGTAGCCGATCATCACGTTCGGGGCGTAGAGGGACTGCATCTCCAGGAAGTGCGCGTCGTCCACAATCTGATCGATGACCTTGCGCATGTCGTACGGCTGGTTGGCCGAATCCGGGATCAGCGCGTCCAGGGCGAGGTCGTCGTCGTCGAGCTCCAGCTCCTGGGTGTGCTCCAGCACCGGGGCCTCGGCGAGGTTGTTGGAGGGCAGGAAGTCCAGGAGTTCGCGCACGAACTCGATGGCGTCGGCCTCGTCGGAGGCGAGGTAGGTGGAGGTGCCGGTGTTGGAGTTGTGCTGCCGGGCGCCGCCGAGGGTCTCCATGTCCACGTCCTCGCCCGTGACGGTCTTGATCACGTCCGGGCCGGTGATGAACATGTGCGAGGTCTTGTCCACCATGACCACATAGTCGGTCAGGGCCGGGGAGTAGGCCGCGCCGCCGGCGGAGGGGCCCATGATGAGGGAGATCTGCGGGACCACGCCGGAGGCATGGACGTTGTTGCGGAAGATGTCCGCGAACATCGCGAGCGAGGCGACGCCTTCCTGGATGCGGGCGCCGCCGCCGTCGAGGATGCCGACCACGGGGCAGCCGTTGCGCAGCGCGAATTCCTGGACCTTGACGATCTTTTCGCCGTTGACCTGGCTCAGCGAGCCGCCGTAGACGGAAAAGTCCTGGCTGTACACGGCCACGGGACGGCCGTCCACGGTGCCGTAGCCGGAGACCAGGCCGTCGCCCAGCGGCTTCTTCTTCTCCATGCCGAAGGCGGTGGAGCGGTGCACGGCGAGCGCGTCGAACTCGACGAAGGAGCCGGCGTCCAGCAGCAGGTCGATGCGCTCGCGGGCCGTCTTCTTGCCGCGGGCGTGCTGCTTCTCGATCGCTTCCGGGCCGGAGGGCTGCTCAGCACGGGCCTGGCGGTCGCGGAAATCGGCAATCTTTCCCGCGGTCGTGGTCAGATCGTGGCTCATCAAGTGTCTCCGGCTCTGTCGCTGATGTTCTGCTGAATCGTGTGGTGCTGGCGTTGCTGTGGTGCGCCGGCCCTGTCCCGCGTGGCGCTTTAGCTGGTATCCACAAAAGCCGGGCCTTGATGGCAAGTCTAGTGACGCCATTGGCCCACGCCGCTGTAGAAAACCTACAAGATTCACCCCAACTCTCACCGGAAGCACCACGCGGGCCCGGGCGGCGGTTGTCCGGACGGGCGCAGCGCAGCCTATGTTACTCATCAGTAACATGGGCTAGAGTGTCCTCATGACTTTGAGCAACGACGCTTCGGGCACCGCCCCGCAGTCCCAGCAGCCAGGGCCCTACCAGGCCGCCGGGTCCCTCCAGGGCCGCACCATCCTCATCTCCGGGGGAAGCCGCGGCATCGGCCTGGCCATCGCCACCCGCGCCGCGCGCGACGGCGCCAACATTGTTTTGATGGCCAAGACCGGCCAGCCGCACGCCAAGCTCGAAGGCACGGTCTACTCCGCCGCCGAACAGATCGAGGAAGCCGGCGGCCAGGCCCTGCCGCTGGTCGGGGATGTGCGCAACGACGCCGATGTCGCCGGCGCGGTGGCCGCCGCCGTCGAACGCTTCGGCGGGATCGACATCGTCATCAACAACGCCTCCGCGATCGACCTGTCCAAAACCGACGACGTCGACATGAAGCGCTACGACCTGATGCAGGACATCAACGTCCGCGGCACGTTCCTGCTCTCCAAGCTCGCCCTGCCCGCGCTGCGCGAATCCGACGCCGGCCAGATCCTGACGCTCTCCCCGCCGCTGAACCTGGACCCCAAATGGGCCGGCATGCACCTGGCCTACACCATGGCGAAGTACGGCATGAGCCTGACCACCCTGGGCCTGGCCGAGGAACTGAAGGTCGACGGGATCAGCGTGAACTCGCTGTGGCCCTGCACCCTGATCAACACGGCCGCCATCCGCAACATGCCGGGCGGCGAAAAGATCGTCCGGGGCGCCCGCGGCCCCGAAATCATGGCAGATGCGGCCCACGCCGTCCTGACCAGCAGCAACGCGATCCCGGAATCTGGCAGCTGGAGCGGGAACTTCTACACCGACGAGCAGGTCCTCGCGGCCGCCGGCGTCACGGACTTCACCCCCTACAGCCTGGGCGCCCCGGAAGAGAAGCTGATTCCTGACATCTTCCTCTGAGTTTCCTGCGGCTTCCGGTGTTCCAGTGGACGGCCGGCGCCGCTGAAATTCCCCACTATTGCGGGTTCGACGCCGGAAATCCGCGGCGTTTCGGTCCAACCCGCCGTTGGGGGCATTCAGAAGTGGGGACGCTCCTTCGGGCCGGTGTCGGAGCCGACGGCGGCGTAACTCGGTAGGATTCAAGGCATGGAAGCCGCGCAGGAATCCCCGGACCGTCCGCCCCTTGATGTGAACGCCCTCAGTGATGAGGTGTTCCTCTCCGCCAACGGCATTCCGCGGCTGACGGTGGTGGACTCCACCGGCTCCACGAACGCGGACCTGCTGCGCGGTGTCACCGAGGATCCCGCCGCGTACCCGGACCTCACCGTGCTCACCGCCGAATACCAGAGCGCCGCCCGCGGCCGCCTGGACCGCCACTGGGAATCGCCGGCCAAGAGCGCGGTCTCCGTCTCGCTGGTGCTGCGCCCGGTCAACGCCGAGGGACGCCCCCTGCCGACCCAGAGCTATTCCTGGCTCTCGCTGCTGGCGGCACTGGCGCTGCGCGAGGCGCTGCTGGAGACGGCCGGCATCCCGGCGGAGCTCAAGTGGCCCAACGACGTTCTGGTGCGCGGCCGGAAAATCGCCGGCATCCTGGCCCAGCTGGGCCCGATGGCCGGCGGCGCCGTGCCGCCCGTCGTGCTGGGGACCGGGCTGAACGTCACCCTCACCGAGGCCGAGCTCCCGGTGCCCACCGCCACGTCCGTCCTGCTGGAACACCCGACGACGGTGGACCGGACCGAGCTGCTCAAGAGCTACCTGTCCCGGTTCGCCACGCTCTACCGCAGCTTCTGCAACGCCGACGGCGATCCCGCCGCCGGGATGGCCGGCGGCCCCTCGCTGCACAAGCGGGTTGAGCACCTGCTGACGACGCTGGGCAAGCAGGTCCGCGCCCAGCTTCCCGGCGACCACGAACTTATCGGTCACGCCACCCGCCTGGATGACTACGGCTCACTCATGGTGGTCGACTCCGGGGGACACGAGCACGTGGTGACGGCCGGCGATGTGGTGCACCTGCGGCCCTGGACTCCTCCCGGCCAGAGTTCGGGTCACGAAAGCGGTTATGCGTAAAGAGCTCTTCCCGGGCGAGCAGGTGATTGTGGTGACCCGGCCGCAGCCCAGGACCCTGATTGTCCCGGCGCTGATGTTCATCGTGGTTCCGGCGCTGGCCGCCTACGCCAGCGCCTGGGTTGTGAAGGGCGGCCCCGCCCGGCTGGCCCCGCTGATCAAGGAGTCCACCAGGGAGTGGACGCCGTGGCTGATCGGGGCGTGCATTACGCTGGCAGCCTGGGTGCTGCTGGGCTATTGCCTGCCGAGAGTCATGAGCTGGCACGCCACCAAATACATCCTGACGAGCCAGCGGCTGGTGGTCCGGTACGGCATGTTGCGGCGGCGCGACCTGCAGGTCTCCCTGGCCACCATTCGTAATGTGGTCATCCATCAGTCGTTGCTACAACGCGTATTGCGGTCCGGGAATATATCCTTGGATACCGGGTACCCCTCCAGCACGGTGGTCCCCGACGTTCCGGAAGCGGCAACGTTCCGCAACTTCATCCTCGACGCCATTGACGACCTGCCGCAGGGCGGGGTCCTGGGCGCCGGGGGAGGGCCGTACAACGCCGACGGGGCCTGGCCTGACGAGACGAGAGAAGGTGGAAGAGATGAGCGCTGAGAACGTACGCCGCGAAGCAGGACTGCTGGCCGAGGAGCCGTCACACGTTTCTGATGCCTTCGTCGAAACCGCCAGCCTCGAAGCAGCCGTCCTCGATTCCATCGCCGAAGGCACGGATTACGCCGCGGACTCCGCCGCCGGTGAGCAGACCCGCGCGGAACCGGCTGAACCCGACGACGCCGATTCCGTGGACACCGACTCGGACCCGGCCGACGCCGGATTCGAGACGGAAACCAGTGTCGCTACCGACGCCGGACCCGCAAGCACCGCAGGCACGGCTGCCGCCGCGCCGCCCACCGGAACCATGTCCGCCGAACGCATTGCCCTGAAAGCCCTCGAACAGCGGCTGCTCGGCGGGGAACGCAAGCTCCGCCGCCGTGAAGTCGCGGCCGGCGCCGGACTGTCCCTGCTCTCCGCCCGGAAACTCTGGCGGGCCCTGGGCTTCCCCAACATCGGGGACGAGGACGTTGCCTTCACCGAACGCGACCAGGCTGCGCTGAACACGATCGTGGACCTGGTCCGCGCCGGCAAACTCACCGAGGAAGCCGCCATCTCCGTGACCCGCGCCATCGGCCAGATGACGGACCGCATGGTGGTCTGGCAGATCGAGGCCCTCGTCGAGGACATGGTCCAGAACCAGGGCGTCACCGACGCCGTGGCCCGCAAGCGGCTGGTCGGCGAACTGCCGTCCCTCGTGGACGCGCTCGAGGAAATGCTGCTCTACTCCTGGCGCCGCCAGCTCAACGCCGGCGTCCAGCGCCTGGCCGTGCGCGCCGAGGCCGGGCTGGCGTCCAGCGAGGAAGGCCGCGAAGGCGACGAGGATGACGCCCCGCTGCCGCTGGCACGGGCCGTCGGCTTCGCGGACCTCGTCTCCTATACGAGCCTGTCCCGCCGGATGAACGAAAAGACCCTCGCGCAGCTGGTGCAGCGCTTTGAGAACAAGTGTGCCGAGATCATCTCGGTGGGCGGCGGGCGCCTGGTGAAGACCGTCGGCGACGAGGTCCTGTACATCGCCGAGACCCCTGCGGCCGGTGCCGAAATCTCCCTCGCCCTCTGCCAGGCCTTCACCGACGACGAAATCCTGCCGCAGGCCCGGGTGGCCATGGTGTGGGGCCGCATCCTCTCCCGGCTGGGCGACATCTACGGTCCGACGGTAAACCTGGCGGCGCGGCTCACCGCGCTGGCGGATCCCGGGACGGTCCTGGTGGACTCGATGACCGCGGCCGCGCTGGAACAGGACGACCGCTTCGTCCTGCATCCGCGGCCGGCCGAGGACGTCCGGGGCTTCGGCGAAATCCACCCGGTGCAGCTGCAGCGCGGCAGCGGCCGCGGACTCGTTCTGGACTAACGGGCCCCTGAACTGCGCCGATGCCGTTCCCCTCGACGCGACGCGCCCGGGGTTTCTCTAATCGATAGCTAATATGCGATAGTCAAAGCTATCCGACACCAGCCAAGGCCGATGCCCCATGCTTGGATGCCGTGACTCTGGGGGACACCGCACACATGAAGACCTTTCTGTCAGCACTGCGGCCAAAAACCCGCCGACCGGGTGCGGCACGCCCTCTCACCGCCCGCCGCAAACGCTTCCTGGCCGGAACCGGCGTTGCTGCCGCCTCCGCGGTCCTCATCACCGGCGCCGTCATTTATCCGGGGTTTAAGACCACTGAGGTGGAGTTGAACGATGGTGGGGTGTGGGTGGTGTCGAAGTCGAAGAATGCGGTGGGGCGGTTGAATTATCCGTCGCGGGTGTTGGATGGGGCGGTGACGCCGGCGGGTACGACGTTTGATGTGTTGCAGGATGCCGGGACGGTGTTTGTGGATGACAGTGCTGGTTCGACGTTGAATCAGGTGTCGGCGGCGAACATGCGTTTGGGTGGGGATAAGAAGCTGCCGGGGTCCGCGGCGGTGAGTTTCGGGTCGCAGGTCATGTCGGTGACGGATGCGGCGAAGGGGACGGTGTGGGCGCTCTCGCCCTCGACGGTGAATGGTTTTGATGAGGAGAGTTCCGAGCCGGTGTTGACGGGCTCGGCCGGGACGGTGTCGGCGGTCGGGGCCGATGACCGGATTTACAGTGCGGATCCGAAGTCCGGGCAGGTCACGGTGACGGGGGTGGATGCCGGGGGTGCGGTCACGGATTCGACGGTGAGTTCCTGGGACGGGCTCAGGGGTGCCGGGGATCTGCAGCTGGCGGTGGTGGGGGACCAGCCGGTGGTGCTGGATGCGGGCCGGGGGAAGTTGTTCCTGCCGGGCGGGCGTGAGTTGGCGTTGGCGGAGGCGCGGGATGCGAAGCTGCAGCTCTCGGGTCCGGCGGCGGACGCGGTGGCGGTCGCGACGCCGAAGGCGCTGCTGCATCAGCCGCTGGATGGTTCGACGGCGAAGACGGTGACGTTCGGCGGGCAGGGTGTGCCGGCGGCGCCGGTGCAGCTGGCCGGGTGTGTGCATGCGGCGTGGTCGGGGGCGAACAAGTATGTCCGTGAGTGCGTCAATGATGCCGATGACAAGACGGTGGATGTGCCCAAGGCCAGTGCGTCGCCGTCGTATGCGTTCCGGGTGAACCGGGACCTGGTGGTCCTCAATGATGTGAATTCCGGCAATGTCTGGCTGGTGAACCAGAACATGCAGCTGGTCAACAACTGGGACGACGTCATCCCGCCCAAGCAGACCTCCGACGACGCGGACAAAGACTCCGCCGATGAGGTCCAGCAAACCGTCCTGCCGGACCGCACCAAACCCAACAGCGCCCCCGAGGCCAAGCCGGACAGCTTCGGCGTCCGCGCCGGCAAGACCACGATCCTCCCCGTGCTCGACAACGACACCGACCCCGACGGCGACATCCTCACCGTCCGGGCCCCCGACCCGGTCAAATCCGGACTCCTGGCACCGATCTACGGCTCCACCGGCTTCCAGGTCAGCGTCCCGGCGGACCAGACCGGCGCGGAGACCTTCAAATATTCGGCGGACGACGGGCGCGGGCTCTCCGCCTCCGCCGACGTCACGCTCACCGTCATCCCCGCGGGGGAGAACTCCGCGCCGCGGCAGAAACCCAACCGGAACACCTCCCTCGTGGTGCAGTCCGGCAAGCTCGTCACCCAGAACATCCTCCCGGACTGGATCGACCCCGACGGCGACGACCTTTACGTCGTCTCCGCCACCAGCAGCGACCCCCGGGACCAGGTCAAGGCCCGTCCCGACGGCCTGCTCAGCTTCCAGGATGCCGGCGCCGAGCCCGGCCGCAAGATCGTCACCGTCACGGTCTCCGACGGCCAGTCCAGCACCGAAGGCAAGATCACCGTCGACGTCCGGGCACCCGGCGCCCTGCCACCGATCGCCAACGCGGACCACCTCGTCGCCGTCGCCGGCGTGGACACCGTCATCGCCCCGCTCAAGAACGACTCCGATCCCCAGGGCGGAGCCCTGCGCCTCGCCCAGGTCACTCCCGACGGCAACTCCACCGCCACGATTGGCGCGGACCAGCAGACCTTCACGTTCAACTCCACCGCCCAGGGCGCCCACTACGTCACCTACCTCGTGACCAACGGCCCGGCCAGCGCCCAGCAGCTGGTCCGGGTCGACGTCGTGCCCGGCAACGGCGACGGCGCCCCGGTGGCGGTGCGGGACACCGCCCTGCTCCCCAGCGGCGGCAGCGTCCTCGTGGATGTCCTGGGCAACGACTCCGACCCCTCCGGCGGCGTGCTGGTGGTCCAGTCCGTCACCGCCGCCGACGGGCAGCCCGTGAGCGTCTCCGTCCTGGACCACTCGGTGGTCCGGATCACCGACATCCGCGCGCAGGGCCAGCTCAACGTCACCTACACCATCTCCAACGGCAAGTCCTCGGCCAGCGGCGAGATCGCCGTCCTCGTGGTCCCGGCCCCCGCCAAACTCCAGGCCCCGCAGGCCAAACCGGACGAAGCGACCGTGCGGGCCGGCGACGTCGTCACCATCCCCGTCCTCGAGAACGACACAGACCCGAACGGCGGGAAGCTGACCCTCGAACCGGTCCTCGCGCAGCAGCCCGACGCCGCCGACGGCCGCATCTTCCCCTCCGGCAACACACTGCGCTTCATCGCCGGCGAAGCGCCCAAAACCGTGTACGCGATCTACAAGGTCACCAACGACTCCGGACAGTCGGACTCCCAGCAGCTTACGATCCGGATCCAGGCCCGCGACGACGAGCGCAACACCCGCCCGGAACCGAAAAACCTGACCGCCCGCGTCGTGGCCGGCATGGTGGTCCGCATCCCCGTGCCCCTGGACGGCATTGATTCCGACGGCGACTCCGTCCAGCTGATCGGCGTCGACAAGGCCCCCGCCATGGGAACGGCCGTGGTCAAGGACGGCTACCTCGAATTCACCGCCACCGGCAACGCCGCCGGCACGGACACCTTCAGCTACCGCGTCCGGGACCGGATCGGCGCCGAAAACACCGGAACCGTCATTGTCGGCATCGCCCCGCCGGAAGCCAACAACCAGAAACCCATCGCGATCGACGACGCCGTCGACGTCCGCCCCGGGCGCAAGATCGCCGTCGACGCCCTCAGCAACGACTCGGACCCCGACGGGGACCCGATCAGCCTGGTCTCCAACGCCTTTGAGGCCCGCCCGGAACTGCAGGTGGAGGCAGCCGACGGCGGCAAGGTGCTCCTCACGGCACCCGGCACCGCCGGCAACGAGAGCGTCAGCTACAAGATCCAGGACGACAAGAAAGCCCAGGGCAGCGCGGTGATCCGCGTCCGGATCAGCCCGGACGCAGCCCTCAAGCTCCCGATCGCCAAGGACGACGTGGTCACGCCCGCGGAGACGCTGGGCAAGTCCGCCGTCGACGTCCCGGTCCTGAAGAACGACTCGGACCCCGACGGCGTCGCCTCCGAACTCAAGGTCTCCCTGCCGGACGGCAACCCGAACGCGCGCGTCGGAGGCGACGGCAACGTCGTCGTGGCCCTGGGCCCGAAGGACCAGCTGGTCCCGTACACCGTCACCGACGTGGACGGCCAAAGCGCGACGGCGGTCATCTGGGTTCCCGGGCAGGGCGAGCAACACCCCAGCCTGGCGCGCACCGACGTCGTGGAAGTGATGGCCGGCCAGGAAATCACCCTCGACCTGAACGAGTACGTCCGGGTCCGGGACGGGCGCACCCCGCGCATCACGCAGGTGGACAAGGTCCGCGTGCAGGGTGCCGCGACGGAGAACGTCGTGGCCGGGAACGGCTCCGCGCTGCGCTACGCCGCGCTCAAGGACTACGTCGGCCCCGGCTCCGTGACCTTCGAAGTCACCGACGGGACCGGCCCGGACGATCCGCAGGGCCTCACCTCGACCCTGAGCATCATCACCAAGGTCATTCCGGACCCGAACGCGAACCACCAGCCCACCTTCAGCGGCACCGATCTCGAGGTGCCGAAGGCCGAATCCGTCAGCCTGGAGCTCGGCAACCTCGCCAAGGACGTGGACTCGGGGGACCAGGAAAAGCTCAAGTTCGAGCTCGACGGCACCCTGCCGGACGGGTTCCGGGCCACGATTGAAGGCCAGACCCTCAAGGTCACCGCGGAGGCCACCATCACCGCGGGACGCCAGGGGACCATCCCGCTGAAGGTCACCGACGGCCGCTCCGAACCGGTCACGGCCACGGTGGCTACCACTGTCGTCGCCTCCAACCGACCCCTCCCGACGGCCAACGAGGACGTCATCGAGGGTGCCAACGCGGGCAGGACCGAGACCATCAACGTCCTGGCCAACGACTTCAACCCCTTCAGCGAGACTCCGCTGAAGATCATCTCGGCGACGGTCGAAACCGGCTCCGCCGCAGGCGCCCCGGCCGTGAACGGGGACTCAATCACGGTCACTCCCGCCGAGGGCTCCAAGGGCGTGATGGTGATCCGCTACACCGTGCTGGACAAAACCGAGGACCCCACGCGGCAGGCGAGCGGCAGGGTGCGCATCACGGTCCGGGACAAACCGGACGCCCCCTCGGCGCCGTCCGCGACGGACGTCCGCAGCCGCACCGCCGTGCTCAAGTGGGCCCCGCCCTCGGACAACGGCGCTGCCATCAGCAAATACACCGTCAGTTCGAGCGGCTTCAGCCAGGACTGCGCCACCACCACGTGCACGCTCAGCGGCCTGACCAACGATGTCAAGTACGTCTTCACCGTCACCGCCACCAATGAGGTGGGGGAGTCAGCGCCCTCGGCGGCGTCCAACGAAATCCGGCCCGATGAGAAGCCGTCCCCGCCGGAGGCCCCGACAGTCAAGGCCGGCGACAAGAACATGGTGATCAACTGGGCCCCGGCCAAGACCGAGGGCTCGGCCGTCAAGAGCTACAACCTGGAGATCTCCCCGCCGCCGGCCACCGGAATCGGCGTGAAGAACGGCGTCACCGGACTGAACTACACCTGGCCGGGACTGACCAACGGCGTGCGGTACAAGGTGCGTGCCCAGGCCGTCAACGAGCTTGGCCCGTCCGAGTGGGGGATCTACTCCGCCGAGGACAACCCCGCCGGGGTCCCGGCAGCCCCGGCGGCACCCACGACGGCGGTGGCCTCCGCCGTGGGCACCTCAAACCAGCTCAAGGTGAACTGGGCCGAACCGAACACCAACGGCGACGCGATCAAGAACTACTACGTCACCATGAGCGGCGGCGGCGGGGCCACCCAGACCCAGATGGTGGCCGGGACGGTCCGGACCGCGAACTTCACCGCGAACAACTCCGAGGCGTCCTACACGTTCACCGTCCAGGCCGAGAACAAGGCCGGCAAGGGCGCCGTCAGCGCAGCGTCGGCACCGCGCCGCGCCACCGGCAAGCTCTCGGCGGTCTCCGGCGTGAGCGCCACCGAGGCCAACACCGGCGGAGCGGGCCGGGCCGTGACCATCGACTTCCGGGAACTCACCGACGCGGAGCGCAACGGCTCGGCGGCCAATGAGGTCAGCTACACGTACCGGGCCAGCACCGGCCAGTCCGGCCCGATCAGGCCCGGGCAGACCGTGGGCGGGTTCACGAACGGGGCCGCGACGACCGTCACCGTGACCGCGAACTCCACCGTGGCGCCAAGCTCGGACGCCAGTACCGGGGCCGGCGCCACGCCGTACGGCGCGCCCGGAACCCCTTCGGCGTCCGGCCAGAACGGCGGCCAGAACCAGAAGTCACTCAGTTTCAGCTGGAGCTCGCCGTCAAGCTCGACCAACGACGTCGCCTCCACCCGGATCAACATCGACGGACGGGGCTGGGAAAACGTCGCCGCATCAGGAAGCCGGACGGTGAACACCGGCGGCTTCGACGAACGGCACACCATCCAGGTCCAGACGGTCAACTCCGTCGGGACCGGCGGGGCCGTTGCCACGGCCACGGCGCAGTCCGGGCCGGCCAAGACGAACTGGGACGCAGCGGTCAACGGCTACCGCACGTGCACGGACGCCCCTGCCTCCGGGCAGACCTCGTGGCGGTCGCCGATTGGCGCGGAACACACGTGCGATGGCGTGATCCGGAACTATCCGTGGGCCTACGGCTCCGACGGGTCCTTCACCGTCAACTGCTTCATATGGCGCACCGTGCCGGATGCCCGCGGCACCTACAAGTGGTACCGCATCAACTCGCATTCCGACGGCCGCTTTGTGGGCCGGACCATCCAGGTCGGCAACACAACCCTGGGTGAGCCCGAGGGGCATGGGATCCCGCAATGCGGCTGACTGGCGGAGGGCGAAGCAGGACTTCCCCGAGCGCGGCAGGGAAGTCCTGCCCATCGCACGCCCCCGGCATGTTCGGTAGGCTGTCGCGGGAAGTGAGGGCCTGGTCTCGGGTCCGCCACGGGAATCACAACGCCGTTCTGAAGGAAATCTGAAGCTGTGACACGTCTTTTCGCCACGCTGGGGTCCAGGAAGCCGGGCTCTGATCATCCGGGGTTCCACAAACGGCGCAACAAGTTCATCGCCGTCACCGCCTCCATCTCCGCTGCCGCGGTGCTGGTCACGGCTGCCGTCATTTATCCGGGGTTTAAGACCACTGAGGTGGAGTTGAACGATGGTGGGGTGTGGGTGGTGTCGAAGTCGAAGAATGCGGTGGGGCGGTTGAATTATCCGTCGCGGGTGTTGGACGGGGCGGTGACGCCGGCGGGTACGACGTTTGATGTGCTGCAGGATGCCGGGACGGTGTTTGTGGATGACAGTGCTGGTTCGACGTTGAATCAGGTGTCGGCGGCGAACATGCGTTTGGGTGGGGATAAGAAGCTGCCGGGGTCCGCGGCGGTGAGTTTCGGGTCGCAGGTCATGTCGGTGACGGATGCGGCGAAGGGGACGGTGTGGGCGCTCTCGCCCTCGACGGTGAATGGTTTTGATGAGGAGAGTTCCGAGCCGGTGTTGACGGGCTCGGCCGGGACGGTGTCGGCGGTCGGGGCCGATGACCGGATTTACAGTGCGGATCCGAAGTCCGGGCAGGTCACGGTGACGGGGGTGGATGCCGGGGGTGCGGTTACGGATTCGACGGTGAGTTCCTGGGACGGGCTCAGGGGTGCCGGGGATCTGCAGCTGGCGGTGGTGGGGGACCAGCCGGTGGTGCTGGATGCGGGCCGGGGGAAGTTGTTCCTGCCGGGCGGGCGTGAGTTGGCGTTGGCGGAGGCGCGGGATGCGAAGCTGCAGCTCTCGGGTCCGGCGGCGGACGCGGTGGCGGTCGCGACGCCGAAGGCGCTGCTGCATCAGCCGCTGGATGGTTCGACGGCGAAGACGGTGACGTTTGGCGGGCAGGGTGTGCCGGCGGCGCCGGTGCAGCTGGCCGGGTGTGTGCATGCGGCGTGGTCGGGGGCGAACAAGTATGTCCGTGAGTGCGTCAATGATGCCGATGACAAGACGGTGGATGTGCCCAAGGCCAGTGCGTCGCCGTCGTATGCGTTCCGGGTGAACCGGGACCTGGTGGTCCTCAATGATGTGAATTCCGGCAATGTCTGGCTGGTCAACCAGAACATGCAGCTGGTCAACAACTGGGACGACGTCGTCCCGCCCAAGAACCAGTCCGATGACCAGGACCAGGAGTCGGCGGACACCAACACCGTCAACGTCCTGCCGGACCGCACCAAACCCAACCGGCCGCCGGAAACCAAGCCTGACGCCGTCGGCGTCCGCCCGGGCCGCACCACCATCCTGTCCGTACTGGACAACGATTCGGACCCCGACGGCGACGTCCTCACCGCCTCGGTGGGCGACAACGGCCCGGCGTCCGGCAGCCTGGAGAACATCTACGGCGGCACCGCCTTCCAGATCACGGTCCCGGCCGACGCGAAGCCGGGCACCGAAAACTTTGGCTACAACGCCGCCGACGGCCGCGGCCTCTCCGCCGCCGGAAGCATCACCCTGAACGTCGTCGGCCCCGACGAGAACAGACCTCCCCTGTTCAAACGCGGCGAGCCCACCACCATGCTGGTGGAGCAGGGCAAAACCGTCAGCCAGAACATCCTCACCGACTGGACCGACCCCGACGGCGACGACCTCGTGCTGATGGAGGCCAAGGCCGACAACGACCAGGACCAGGTCAAGGTCCGCCGCGACGGCCTGCTCACCTACCAGGACTCCGGCGCCGCGCCGGGCAAGAAGTCCGTCACCGTGACCGTCTGGGACGGCCGCGCCACCAGCACCGGCAAGGTGACCGTGAACGTCCAGCCCCCCGGTGCCCTGCAGCCCGTGGTCAACGCCGACCACGTCACCGCCGTCGTCGGCCAGGACCTCGTGATCGCGCCGCTCAAGAACGACGTCGACCCCAACGGCGGCGCGCTGCGCCTGGCCCAGGTCGAAGCCGCCGGCACCGCCGAACTGGGTCCCGTGACCGACGGCGGAACCTTCACATTCCGCAGCAGCACCCCCGGCCCCATCTACCTGACGTACATCGCCAGCAACGGCCCGCAAAGCAGCCAGGGCCTGATCCGGGTGGACGTCGAGTCCGGCAAGGACGCCGGCAACCCCGTGGCCGTGCATGATGTCGCCCTGATGCCGGTCGGCGGCAGCGTGCTCCTGGATCCGCTGGCCAACGACTCGGACCCGTCCGGCGGCGTGCTGGTGCTGCAGTCCGTCCAGCTGCCCGAGAACGCGACCGCCTCGGTCAGCGTGATCGACCACAGCGTCCTGCGGATCACCGACGTCATCGGCACCAAGGACCCGTTCACCTTCCGCTACACCATGTCCAACGGCACCAAATCGGCCACCGGCAGCGTCTCCGTGGTCCCCGTCCCGGCGCCCGCCGTCGTCGAGGCCCCGCAGCCCAAACCGGACGAGGTGAACGTGCGGGTCAACGACGTCGTCACCATCCCGGTGCTGGCCAATGACACCCACCCCCAGGGCGAGAAGCTCAGCGTGGATCCCGTCCTTCCGCAGCCCGTCCCCGAAACGGACGGCAAGAGCTTCGTCTCCGAAAACACCCTCCGCTTCATCGCCGGCGCGGAACCCCGGACCGTCCGGGCGATCTACAACGCCGTCGACCCGCAGGGCCAGAAGAGCGCCGCGGCCGTCACCATCCACATCCTGCCGCTGGAGGGCGCGGAAAACTCCCGCCCGCAGCCGAGGAACCTCACCGCCCGTGTCGTGGCGGCCGGGTCCGTGCGGATTCCGGTGGAGCTCGACGGGATCGACCCCGACGGCGACTCCGTCCAGCTGACCGGGATCGACAGCACCCCGGCGATGGGCACCGCCACCGTGGGCAGCAACTTCATCGACTTCACGGCAGCCGGCGACGGCGCCGGCACGGACACCTTCCGCTACAAGGTCGTCGACCGGCAGGGCGCCGTCAACACCGGCACAGTGACCGTCGGCATCGCCCCGCGCGGGGACACGAACCAGTTGCCCACCCCGGTGGACGACGAGGTCAAGGTCCGCCCGGGACGGCAGATCGCCGTGGACGCCACCGGCAACGACACCGACCCCGACGGCGACCCGATCCGGCTCATCAGCGACGGCATCGAAGCCGCTCCGGAACTGCAGGCCACCGTCAGCAAGCAGTCTTCCCGCATCATCCTGCTGGCCCCGGCCGAGGAAGGCACCGTCAACGTGCGCTACTCCGTGGCGGATGACCGCGGCGCCATGGCGCAGGCCGCCATCGCCGTCAAGGTGCAGCAGGACGTGCCGTTGCAGGCCCCGATCGCACGGGATGACCGGGTGACCTCCGCCCAGACCCTGGGCAAGACCGCCGTTGACGTCCCCGTCCTGAAGAACGACGAGGACCCCGACGGCGTGGGCGAGAACCTCAAGATCGCCACCGACGCCAAAACCGCCCGGCCCGGCGCAGAGGGCACCATGATCGTGGAACTGACCGAACAGCCGCAGCTCATCCCGTACACGGTCGAGGACCTCGACGGCCAGAAATCCACCGCCATCATCTGGGTGCCGGGTGTCGGCCAGCAGGTCCCCACCCTGGCCAAGGACGAAGTGATCGAACTCGTCGCCGGGCAGTCCGTCACCGTTGACCTCAAGGAATGGGTCAAGGTCCGCGAGGGACGCTCGCCGCGCCTGACCCAGACCGACCGGATCAAACTGATCGGCGCCGACGGGTCAGACCCCGTGGCCGGCAACGGCACCGCCCTCAAATACACCGCAGGCCAGGACTACGTGGGCCCCGGCTCGCTCAGCTTCGAGGTCACCGACGGCTCCGGCCCGGATGATCCTGCCGGACTGAAGTCCACCCTCAGCATCCGCACCAGGGTGCTCCCGGACCCCAACCGGAACAACCCGCCGGTGCTGCTGGGCAGCCCGGTGGAGGTCCCCAAGGCGGACTCCACCACCACCGACCTCGCCAGACTGACCACCGACCCGGACGACGGCGACGTGGACCGGATGAAGTACGAACTGGCGGGCGGAGTCCCGGCAGGATTCGACGCCAGCATCGACGGCACGTCCCTGAAGACCTCCGCCAAGGACGGCACCGCCGCCGGAGCCACAGGAGCGGTCCAGATCAAGGCCACGGACCCCCGCGGGCTCGAAGCCACCGCGACCTACCAGCTGACCGTCACCGCCTCCAACCGGCCCAAGCCCGTGGCCAACGACGACGCCGAAGCCAACGCCGCCGCCGGCAAGCCCGTCACCGTGCGGGTGCTGGACAACGACGCCAACCCGTTCCCCGAGACGGCGCTGAAGATCGTCTCGGCCTCGACCGAAACCGGCCAGGGCTCCGCCGCCGTCACCGGGGACACCGTGACCGTGACACCGGCCGACGGGTTCTCCGGAACCATGATCGTGGCCTACACCGTGGCGGACAAGACCGGGGACGCGTCCCGCTATGCGACGGCCCGGATCCGGCTGACGGTCAAGGACAAGCCGCTGGCCCCGACCACGCCGCAGGCCGGGAGCGTGGGGGACAGCACCGCCCTGCTCAACTGGGCGGCCCCTGCCGACCGCGGTTCGGCCATCACCCGGTACACGGTCTACGGCGAGGGCGGCTACCGCCAGGACTGCCCGGCCAATTCCTGCACCCTCACCGGGCTGGCCAACAACTCCAAGTACCACTTCCAGGTCACGGCCACCAACGCCCTGGGCGAATCCGAGCGGTCCCCGGCCTCGGCCGAGGTGCGCCCGGACGTCAAGCCGGACACGCCGGCCGCGCCGGCCGTGAAGTTCGGCGACACCCAGCTGACGGTCACGTGGGCGGCCCCGGCGTCCAAGGGCTCACCGGTCAAGTCCTACGACCTGGAGATCTCCCCGGCACCGGCCGGGCAGAACGCCCAGATCCAGAACCTGGGCTCAGTGAGCTACGTCTGGAAGGGCCTCAAGAACGGCGTGGCCTACAAGGTGCGCGTCCTGGCCCGCAATGACGCCAAGGAACCCTCCGAATGGAGCGCCTACTCGGCGGCGGAAATCCCCGCCGGGGTGCCCGCCACCCCGGCGGCACCGAACGCGACGGCGGCGGGCTCGGTGGGCAGCCAAAGCCAGCTCAAGGTGAACTGGACGGCCCCGAACAGCAACGGCGACGCCATCTCCAGCTACACGCTCACCACCCTGCGCGGCGGGGCCGCCGTGGCAACGCAGAAGGTATCCGGCACCACCCAGAACGTGACCGTGGACAACTCGGAGGCGGGCTACACCTTCACCGTGTCCGGCACGAACAAGGCCGGCACCTCCGGAACGAGCGCCCAGTCCGCCGCGGTGCGCGCCGTGGGCAAACCGGCGATGGTCAGCCAGCCGTCGGCGACCCTGGTGGATACCGGCGGCGACGGCGGCAAGATCGACGTCCGCTTCACCGCCCTCACCGCCGAGCAGCGCAACGGTTCCAGCGCCGGTGAAATCACCTACAAATACAAGCTCACCTCCGGCGCCGGCAGCGGTAACATCCCGGCCGGAGGCGCGGTGGTGGCCGCCCCCAACGGGACCGCCACCGCCGTGGTGGTCTGGGCGGTCTCCTCGCGCAGCTCCAGCACCGGCGACGCCAGCCCCGCCTCAGCGTCGGTGAACCCCTACGGACTCGCCTTCGCGCCGGCCGTCACCGGAGCGAAAAGCAGTGGCGTAGGAGACAAGACCGTCTCCTGGACCTGGACCCAGCCCAACGGCAACGGGCGCCCCGTCACCGGCTACCAGTACCGCCTCGACGGCGCGGGAGGCTGGCAGGACACTCAGCAGCGCTCCTTCTCCAAAGGCGTGGGCTTCAGCGAGACACACACCCTGGAAGTCCGCGCCATCAGCGGCGGCCAGAACGGGCGGATCGGCCAAGACACCTCCCGCAGCGGTGCGGAGCCGCCGCCGCCGGTTCCGACGTCCCAGATCCAGGCGCACAACAGCACGTGCCCCGGCAAACCCGGCGAACCGGACACCTACAATCCGAGCGGCCCGTCGTGCGGCGTCGGCTGGGTCGAACGGACCGAAGGCAGGCTCACCATCAACTGCACCAAGGACATCTACGGCAACGGGACCCCCTGGTTCCGTGTCACCGAAGGCAGCCACCCGGGCTGGTTCGTCAAGTCCACCACCGTGGATCTTTATGGAACCCGGCCGGGCGGCTGCTGATGCGGGCACCGAGACTGACCCCCGGAGACAGCGGGACCCCCCGCCGGCGGCACACCCAGCAAGTTCACCCAGTACAGATTCATCCAGCACAGAATCACCCAGACCAGAAGAGGACCACCCCATGACCATGACCACCGAACAGGCCGAATGGTTTTCCGGCACCTTCGAGAAGCTCGTCGCCAACGTGGGCCAGGCCGTCCTGGGCAAGACCCACGTCATCCGGCTGACCTTCACCGCGATGCTCGCCGAGGGGCATGTCCTCTTCGAGGACGCCCCGGGCACCGGCAAGACCATGCTGGCGCGGGCCCTCGCGGCCACCGTCCAAGGCTCCAACAACCGCATCCAGTTCACCCCGGACCTGCTGCCCTCGGACGTCACCGGCGTGACCATCTACGACCAGAAGACGCAGAAGTTCGAGTTCCACAAGGGGCCGATTTTCAACAACATCGTCCTCGCCGACGAAATCAACCGCGCCTCGCCGAAGACCCAGTCGGCACTGCTGGAGGTCATGGAGGAATCCCGCGTCACGGTGGACGGCACCACCTACGAGGCCGGCCGGCCGTTCATGGTGATGGCGACCCAGAACCCGATCGAGCAGGCCGGCACCTACCGGCTGCCCGAGGCCCAGCTGGACCGCTTCCTGATCAAGACCTCCATCGGCTACCCGGACCACGCCTCCACGGTGCAGCTGCTCGGCGGCGCCAACCTCAAGGACCGTTCCAAGGTCCTCACACCGGTCATCACCACCCAGGCGATCGCGGACATGGCCGACCTCGCCGCCACGACGCATGTGGACACCGCCGTGCTCGAATACATCGCCCGGTTGTGCGAGGAGACCCGCAACGCCCCGGAAACCCGCCTCGGCGTCTCCGTCCGTGGCGCCCTCGCCATGGTCCGCGCCGCCAAGGTCTGGGCCGCCAGCCAGGGACGCAACTTCGTGCTGCCGGACGACGTCAAGGACCTGGCCGCCGTCGTCTGGACCCACCGCTTCGTGATGGACCCGGAAGCCGAATTCTCCGGCGCCACCCCCGAGGCGGTGCTGACTCGCGTCCTCGCCGCGGTCGCCGCGCCGCAGCAGCGTGCCGCCCTTGTCTCCTAGCACCGGGTCTCAAAACACCGGGTCTCCCAGCACCGGCTAGCAGGCCGCCAGCAGCACCGCCCGGCAGCACCGCCTGCCACACCGGCACCCCGAACACCCAGCACGAACAAAGGCACCCATATGTCCTCCAGCACTCCGCTGACCCGGCTTGCTGAACGCCTGCAACGGCCCTTCCACCGGGACGGCAGGCCCACCCGGCTGCATCCCGGCTCCCTCTGGACCGAGGCCGGAAGCACGGCAGGCCTGGCCCTCGCCCCGGCCTGGCGCGCCGCCCGGGCGCTGTGGCTGCGCTACGTGTGGCCTGTCCTGTCCGTGGTGAGCCTGCTGGGCTGGTTCGTGCTGGCCGCCTCGATCCTGCTCTGGACCGTCGGCCAGGCGTTCGGCTGGCAGGAGGCCAAGGCGGCAGCGATCGCCGCGTTCGTCCTGTTCGTGCTCGCCGTCGGCTTCATCCTGGGCCGCTCCTCCTACGGCGTCGTCCTGGATCTGGCGCGGACGCGGGTGGCGGTGGGGGACAGCGCCGTCGGCAGTATCGCGGTCTCCAACACCTCCGCCCGGCCCCTGCTGGCCGCGGACCTGGAACTCCCGGTCGGGGCCGCCACGGCGGTGTTCCACCTGCCCCGGATGAAACCCGGGCAGGTCCATGAGGACCTGTTCACCATCCCCACCGCGCGCCGGGCCGTGATTGTGGTCGGTCCGGTCCGTTCGGTCCGCGCCGACCCGCTGCACCTGCTGCGCCGCCAGGTGCTCTGGACCGAACCCGAGGACCTGTTCGTGCACCCGAAAACCACGGCGCTGGCCGGCTCGGCCGCCGGATTCATCCGCGACCTCGAGGGCATGCCCACCACGGACCTGTCCAGCGCCGACGTGTCCTTCCACGCGCTGCGCGACTACGTGCCGGGCGATGACCGGCGGCACATCCACTGGAAGACCACGGCCCGGACCAACAAGCTCATGGTCCGCCAGTTCGAGGAAACCCGCCGCGCGCACCTGGCCGTTTCGCTGTCCATCAACACGGACGAATACGCCTCCGAAGAGGAGTTCGAACTGGCCATCTCCGCCGCCGCCTCGATCGGACGGCAGGCCATCCGCGAGCAGCGTGACCTCGATGTGCTCACCCAGAAGGGCCCGCTGCGCTGCGAAACCGGCCGCAACATGCTCGATGACATGACGCGGATCGTCGGCGCGCCGCAGCGCAAGACCGCCGTCGACCTCGCCCGGAGCCTTGCGGACACCGTCCCCAACGCCTCCGTGGTGTTCCTGATCGTGGGCAGCAACGTCACCGCCACGCAGCTGCGCTCCGCCTCGGCCGCGGTGCCGCTGGGCGTGCGCACCCTCGCCGTCCGGCTCCAGTCCGGCGCCGCCCCGGCCCGGGCCGCCATCGGGGACCTTACCGTGCTGACCCTCGGCGACCTCTCAGACCTGGCCATCGTGCTGAAGAAGGCGGCAGCATGAGCACCGCAACCCCGCTCCGCTCCCGCAACCGCGCGGCAGCTGCGAAGCGTTCCGGCTTCACCGGCGGCCAGCCGCTCTGGCACCTCGGGCTCGACGCCGGTGCCCTCACCGTGCTCCTCGGCCTGGGCGTGCTCGGCTTCAGCCTCAGCTTCGGCGGCGACCCCTACTACCTCGTCGCGGGCTTCGGCGGCATCCTGCTCGGCCTGGCCCTGGCGGCGGCCGCGGTGCACTTCCGGCTCGGGCTCCTGATCACCGCAGCCCTGACCCTCGGGACATACCTCGTCTTCGGCACCGCCCTTGCCGTCCCGGAAGCCTCCTTCGCCGGGGTGCTGCCCACCCTCGATTCGCTGCGCACCCTGCTGCTCGGCGTGGTGTTCGCCTGGAAGGACATGCTCACCGTCGGCGTGCCGGTCGGCACCGCCGGCGGCACCCTGATTGTGCCGTTCCTGAGCTCGCTCCTCACCGCACTGGCCGCCGGGCTGCTGATCTGGCGGCTCAAGAGCCCGTACTGGCCGCTGCTGCCGGTGCTGGTCCTGTTCGTCACCGGCATCGCCTTCAGCACGAACGCCGGGTTCCTCACGGTCGAACGCGGCATCTCCCTCACCGTGGTCGCGATCGCCTGGGCCACCTTCCGCCGCGACGCGCTCCGCCGCAGCGACACCCGCAAGGTCTCCGTCAACCGGCTGGAGACGGACGAGGCCACCGCCCGGGCGGCCACGCTCCGCCGGCTGGGCACCGCCGCCGCGGTGATCGCCGTCGCCGTGGCGGTCACCGCCGTCGCGTCCCCGCTGGTCACCGCCAGCGACGACCGCCGCGTGCTGCGCAACACGATCGTCCCGCCGTTTGACCCCAAGGACTACGTGACGCCGCTGGCGAGCTTCCGCAACTTCGTCAAGGACAAAAAGGACGACAGCCTCTTCGTCGTCAAGGGCCTGCCCAGGGATGCCCGGGTGCGCCTGGCTGCGCTCGACTCCTTCAACGGCACCAACTACAACATGGACCCGAACGGCTCCGGCAGCTTTAGCAAGGTGGGCGACGCGAAATCCCTCAACACCCTGGCCGACTCCACCGGGATTGTGCCCAGCAACAACTACACCCTGGACATCACGATCGAGGACTACCAGGGCTACTTCCTGCCTGGCGGCCGCAAGACCACCGGCATCAGCTTCGCCCGCGACGGCTCCGGCGCCGCGTCCGGCCTGTACTTCAACGCCGGCACGGACACGGCCGTGACCACCAAGGGCCTGGCGAAGGGCGATGCCTACCGCGTCCAGGTAGCCGATCCCGCCACCCTGGAGCACGGTCAGCTGACGCAGTACGGCTTCGCGCCGATGTCCCTCCCGGACCCCGCCGAGGTGCCTCCCGTCGTCGGGTCCCAGGCGAACGACCTCGCCGCCGATGCCCCTACCGCCATTGACCGGGTGCGCCAGATCGAGGCGCACTTCCAGAAAAAGGGCGCCTTCAGCAACGGCCTGATCGCCGACGGCCAGCTGCCCAGCGTCTCCGGCCACGGCGCCAACCGCGTCCGGAGCCTGCTCACCGCCAAACAAATGCTGGGCGACGACGAGCAGTACGCCGTGGCGATGTCGCTCATGCTGCGCCACCTCGGCATCCCCTCCCGCGTGGTGATGGGTTTCTACCCGGATCCCAAGAGCCCGGAAAACGGCGCCGGCGAGGTCAAGATCACCGGCAAGGACGTCCACGCCTGGGTCGAGGTCGCCTTCGACCGCGTGGGCTGGGTGTCCTTCGATCCCACCCCGCCGAAGGACAATGTTCCGATCCCGCCGGATCCGGAGAACAAGTCCAAGCCCAAGCCGCAGGTGCTGCAACCGCCGCCGCCGCCGCAGGAGCCCGCGGACCTTCCGCCCGACTCCTCACCGGATGCGCTCGATGCCGACGAGAAGAAGAACAACCCCTGGCTCTTCTGGGGCCCCCTCCTCACGGCGGTCGGCCTGGCACTCATCCCGATCGCGGTCCTGGCGCTGCCGCTGCTGCTGATCGCCCTGCTCAAGTCCCGGCGCCGGAAGGCCCGCTTCAGCGAGGGCCCGCCGGCGCAGCGCGTCGGCGGCGGCTGGAACGAAGTGGTCAGCCTCGCGACGGACCTCGGCGCCGGGGTGGACAGCCGCGCCACCCGGCGCGAGTCCGCCGTCGTGCTCGCCGGTGCGTTCCCGGCCGCCGGCGGAAGCACCACGCTGCTCGCCCACCGGGCCGATGCGGCGATCTTCGGCGCCGGCCAGCCGAGCGAGGACCAGGTGCGGCAGTACTGGGAGACCGTGGACGGCTCGCTCAAGGAAATGACCGGAACGCTCGGCTTCTGGGGCCGGCAGCGGGCCCGGTTCTCGCCGCGCTCCCTGCTGGCCGACGGCCGGGCCGCGCTCACACTGCGGGGCCTCCAGCCGGGCCGGACCGGACAGCCCGGCCGGAAGCGCGCGGCGCCCGCCGCTCCGGAAAACCCTGCCGGTACAGTGGAGTCCGGTCCGCCGCCGGCGGCGCGCCTTGATGCTGCCGGCACCCCGGCCGACGCCAGCCAGACCGCTAGGAAGAACCGCAACAAGCCATGACCGACGACGCCGAGCTCTGCCCGCGCTGCCAGCAGCCGCTCCGCCGCGGGGCCGCTTTCTGCACCTCCTGCGGGACGCCACTGAGCAACCGTTCCGCGCGGAACGTCCGCAATGTGCGGGAGCTTCCCGCGGCCCGGGACCCGCAGGAGATCCACCCGCGGGGTCCCGGCGGCGCGGACGCCCGGAACCCCGCCGTCGGGCACCCCGGCCTGATCCCCGGTAGTATCCCGGTAACGCGGGGCCCAGCCACGGGCCGCGGACCAGGGGGAGGACCCGCCATGCGGAACAAGCTTGAACTGGTTCCTGCCGCTGCCGGAAAGCGGCTGGGGGCCGCCGTGCTGGACTGGCTCCCGCCGGTCACCATCCTGGCCATCCTGCTGGCGATCGGTTTCGCCGGAGTCACCAGGAGGCAAAGCGGGGGCTTCATCGTCTACGACACCTCGTCCCTGGTGCTGTTCGGCGGCGTCGGCGCGGGCCTCACCCTGGTCTACACAGCGGTTGCCGCCCCACTCGAGGCCCGTTCCGGCGCGACCCCCGGCAACCGGCTGATGGGCATCCGCAGCACGGATGCCGACGGCTTCGCCCCGGGCGGGGGAGCGGTGTTCCTCCGCGGCCTCATCACCGGCGCCGGCGTGCTGCTCGCCGTGGCCGCCGCCGCCGCGGTCGTGATCTTCCAATGGTTCGGCGTCGCACTCCTGGTGCTGGGACCGCTCCTGTTCCTGGGCGCGGCCTGGGCTGTCCTCGTAGTGCTCTCCAACACGTGGGACCGCAACGGCCGCCTCCGCGGCTGGCACGACACCGCCGCCAAGACCCTCGTCTTCGATGTCAAAGCCGGACGCAATCCGATCACCACCGGCGGCATCCAGGGCCCGTACAGCTTCGCGCCGATGGACCTCCCTCCGGTGCAGCAGGTCCTGTCGCCGCTGGCGGCGGGATCGGCCGCCGCAGCCGCCGCTCCTGCCGCCGCCACTGTTGCGCCGGTTGCGCCGGTTGCGCCGGCGGCTCCGGCGGCGCTCGATCCCAACCAGTGGCAGCCCGCCGCGGCGCCCGCGCCCGCCGTCGAACCCCGGCCCGTCGCCGGACAGCAGCCGGTTCCCCACGCCGCCTCGTTCGCGCCGCCCGCCGCGGCCCTCCAGCCGGGCACGCACCCCGACGACGACCACGACCGCACCCAGGTCCGGGGCGACACGCACGCCCCGGTCACCGTCGCGATGCTCCGGATCCGGCTGGACGACGGCCGCGACATCGAGCTGGACCGCAGCGTGCTGATCGGACGGAACCCCGCCGGACACCTCGGGGAGGACACCGCGCAGCTCGTCCCGGTCGCCGACCCCGGCCGGTCCATTTCCAAGACCCACCTGCACCTGCTTGCCGGAAACGGGGGAATCTGGGTCACCGACCGCGACTCCACCAACGGCAGCTCCGTCACCACCCCGGACGGTATCCGTACCGCCCTCGCGGCGGGGGAACCCACCCACGTCCGCCCCGGGTCCACCGTGCACTTCGGTGACCGCTCCTTCTACTTAGGACAGGCATGATTCCCCAGCCGGCCGCCGTTCCCACCCCAGCGAATTCCGATGCTGCCCCCGTGCCGGCCCCGGGCAGCCCCCCGGGCCTGCGGCTGAACGCCGGCTACGGCACGGACCGCGGCCTGCGCCGCGAAATGAACGAGGATTCCTTTATTGCCTCCGATCCCGTCTTCGCTGTCGCGGACGGCATGGGCGGGCACGAGGCCGGTGAGATTGCCAGCGGCATCTGCGTCCGCACGCTCGCCCGGATCCCGCAACTGGCCAGCGGCGGGCGGGACGCAACCGCCGGCGTCGTGCAGGAGCACCTGCTGATGGCCGACGAAAGCATCCGCGAGGCAACGGGCGCCCGCGCCGGGACCACACTGTCCGGCGTTGTGGTCGTGGAGCAGATGGGGGTCCCGTACTGGCTGGTCCTCAACATCGGAGACTCCCGGACCTACCGGCTCAGCCAGGGCAAGCTCAAGCAGGTCAGCGTCGACCACTCCGAGGTCCAGGAACTCGTGGACGCCGGACAGATCAGCCAGGCGCAGGCCGCCGTGCACCCGCGCCGCCACGTCGTCACCCGGGCCCTGGGCACCGGCGACGAGATCGAGGCCGACTATTGGCTGCTGCCCATCGAAGAGGGGGACAGGATCCTGGTCTGCTCCGACGGGCTCAACGGCGAACTCGACGACGAGCACATCTCCAATATCCTGCGCTCCCGGACCGACCCGCAGGCGGCCGTGGATGAACTTATCCAGGCGGCCCTGCGCAGCGGCGGCCGGGACAATGTCACCTGCATCGTCGTGGACGCCACGAATGTCAATAACGACGACGGCGCCGCCCGGACCGCGCCGCGCAGCGCCGCCGCCGCGGAGGACGAGGACACCCTGCCGCGGACCGATGCCCTGGACCTGGCGCCCAACGGGGAACAGATTTCCGGGGCCGGTGCGACACCGGTTGAAGCGCCGGCTGCTGAGGGAGCCGTTGCTGAAGGACCGGCTTCCGAAGGACAGGATTCCGCAGGACAGGTTTCTGATGGGCAGGTTTCTGAAGGACAGGGCAAGGACCCGAATGATGGCAAGTAACCCCGCCGCTGCTGCGCGCTACACACCCGGCAGCTGGCTCGGTGTGGTGCGCTCCGGAACCGTGGTGCTGCTGCGCCCGGACACCGCGCCGGCCCTGGTGGACTCACTGTGGGAGCTGCTGGCCACCGGCCCCGAGGCACACGAGGTGCTCGACGCCGTGTCGTCGGCCTCGGGCGGTTCGCTCGCCAGGCTGCCGTGGTTCGCGATCGTGGCACGCCGGGGCCCCATCCAGGTGTTCCTGCGCGGCGAGATCGACCTCACCGTGGACCTGCCCTCCGGCCCGTTGGAACTGAGCGGCCGGGAGGTCACCACCTGGGCGGAACGGCGCTTCGCGGCGGCCAACGGATTCAGCCTGACCGTCCCCGCTGCCGACACCGCAGGGAATTCCGGCGCCGCACGGACCTCCGGCGCCGCGGCGGACCTGCCCCTGGCTGACGGGGTTGTCCTGCTCCAAAGCCTGCGGGTGGACTTCACCGGTGCGGCCGTGCCGGCGGTTCCTTCGATCCCTGCCACGGCGGCCACTGCCGTTGTGGCCGATCCGGCTGCTTCGGACGCCGGGGCGGTGGCCGAAGCAGCAGCGACAGACGACGCTGCGGTGGACGACGAAGTCCTCGCGGCCGCCGAAGCAGACATCGCGGCCGAGCTCAGCGAGCACGGCGCCTCCGCGGAGACCGTGCTGGAGTTCCCCGATGGGGACCTCGAGCTGGACGGAACCCTGCACGGTGAACCGGAACCAGTCCCCGAACCTGAACCGGCACCGGCGCACGACGCCGAACCGGCAACAGCCGTGAGGGAACCAGAACCGTCCGCGGAGCAGCCGGCCGCGGCACCGGAGCCAGCCGAACAGGAGCCCACCGGCAGCTACGACCACCTCTGGGAACAGACGGTGATGCGCAACATCGAAGACGCCGCCGTCCGCGAGGACCCCGACGCCGAACCCGCCGTCGAGTCCGCCGCAGGCTCCACCAGCACCGGCTCCGCCAGCACCGAGCCCGCCGGCGCAGAGCCGGCTCCGGCCGACGCGCAGGAGGCCGCAGAACCCGAACCCGCCCCCGCCCCCGCGCCGGAACCGCCCGCGCCGGAACCGTCAGGACCGCCGCGCCCGGCGCTGCCCACCGGGCTGATCGACTCCGTCCCCTGGCACACCGGCGGCGACCGACGGTCCCAAGCGACCCAGGCGTCCCAGATGTCCCAGGCGTCCCAGGCGTCCCCGCCGGCGTTGGCGCCTGTGCCCGCGGCGGTCGCGGCGCTGCCGCCGTCGGCTCCGCAGCCGCCTGCCCTGCACCCGCCTGTCCTGCAACGTCCTGCCCTGCAACTGTCTGACCCGCAGCCCGAAGCGGATGCCGACCACGACGGCCAGACGATCATGAAGAGCGAGTTCGCAGGGGCAGGTCCGCGGCCGGCCGGCGCCCAGCGCCCGTCCACCGGAACGGCAACCGAACCGGCCACCGGGCCCATGGTGCTGGCCCGGGTCTGCCCGCAGGGCCACGCCAACCCCTCCACCTACTCCCAGTGCGGCCGCTGCGGCCAGCCGCTGCCCGGCGACGGCGTCCAGGTCCGGCGGCCCCGCCTGGGCCGGATGCGCCTGTCCACCGGCGAGCTGATCGATCTGGACCAGTCACTCATCGTGGGACGCCAGCCCTCGGTCTCGCGCGTCCAGGGCGCCGTGATGCCCAAACTGATCCAGGTGGCAAGCCCGAGCGGGGACATTTCCCGCTCGCATGTGGAGGTCCGGCTCGAAGGCTGGCACGTCATGCTGTGCGACCTCAAGGCCACCAACGGCACCGTGCTGGTCCGCGAGGGCCAGCCCCCGCGCCGGCTGGCCCAGGGCGAGATGGCGATCCTGCTCGACGGCGACATCGCGGAAGTCGGCGACGGCATCTCGCTGCGCTTTGAGGAGATCCCGTGAGTTCAAAACGGCCCGTAGCCCCGCCGCCAGTCATCCCGGGCTTCACCTACATCAGCCTGCTCGGCTCCGGCGGCTTCTCCGATGTCTATCTCTACGAACAGGACCGGCCGCGCCGCAAGGTGGCCGTCAAGGTGCTGCTCTCGGATCTGAAAACCGAAGGCGCCCGCCGCCGCTTCGAATCTGAAGCCAACCTCATGGCGCAGCTGTCCTCGCACCCGTACATCGTGACGATCTTCGAAGCCGAGATCACCGATTCCGGGCATTCCTACCTCGCCATGGAGTACTGCTCCCGGCCCAGCCTGGACGTCCGCTACCGGCGGCAGCGTTTCAGCGTGGACGAGGTCCTGGCCATCGGAATCCAGGTGGCGTCCGCCGTCGAGACCGCCCACCGGGCCGGGATCGCCCACCGGGACATCAAGCCCGCCAACATCCTGGTCACGGACTACAACCGGCCCGCCCTGACGGACTTCGGCATCTCCGGCACCCTGGCCGGGGACACGGACGAGGACGCGGGCATGTCCATCCCGTGGTCCCCGCCGGAGCAGTTCACCGGCCACCATGTCGACGGGGTCCTGGTGGACGTTTGGGCGCTCGGCGCCACGCTCTACACCCTGCTGGCCGGACGGTCCCCGTTTGTGCTGCCGGGGGCGGACAACTCCCAGCGTGAGCTGATCTCACGGATCACCAATCTGCCGGTGCCGAAACTGGGCCGCGCCGACGTGCCGGAATCCCTGGAACTGGCGCTCTCGACGGCGATGGCCAAGTCCGATTCCTCCCGCTACTCCTCGGCGCACGCCTTCGCGCTGGCCCTGCAGCGGATCCAGGCCGAACTGAACCTCTCCGTGACGTCGTTCGAAGTCCTGGAGGAGCCGCGGACCGAGGACAACCAGCCGGACGACGGCTTCGAGGAAACCAGGGTCCGCAGCGTCGCCGCGATCGATCCGGACGCCACCGGCAACGCCCCCACCTTCCCGGCCAGGTTCCCCGGCACGGACACGGGTTCCACTCCCGACAACGCCACGACCTTCAACAACGGCGCCCCTTTCAACAACGCAACTGCTCACAACCAGGCAACCGCTTCCAATGATTCAACGGTCCAGCGCCCGGCGCTGCCCGGCTTCGTTGCCCCCGGCGGCCGGACCGCAGGCGCCCCGGCCGGCGGCCGGAATCCCGCCATCCGTGACACCGCACCCGAGGACGACCTGGCGGCCACGGTCAACCGTTCCAGCGCGGCGGCTCCCGCCGGCGACGGGGACGAGGGTGCGGGGGAGCAGCCGGCGGGCCACGGCCGCCGCAAGCTGCTGCTCTCCATTGTCGGCGGCACCATCCTGGTGGCCGCCGTCGCCCTCGGGGTTGTGGCCGGCACCACCCGGCCCGAGCCGGCGCCGAAAGCCATGGACCAGGTCAGCAAACCGCCCGCGGACGCCCTGGACAACGGCACCGTGCCGGACGTCACCGGGCTCGCCGGGGCTGCCGGTCCGGCCGGGAAGGTCAGCTTCACCTGGACCAACCCGCAGCCGAAAACCGGCGACAGCTATAAATGGCGGGTCCACACGCTCAAAGGCGGAGGAGAGTACCAGTCGTCCGCCGGGCCGGCCGCTGAGATCGCGGCGAACCCGGCCGAACCCAGCTGCATCCAGGTCATGATCGTCCGCAGCGACGGGGCTTCCTCGCCGCTGGGCCCGGATTCCATCGCCTGCGTCCCGAACTAGCAGCACCAACGACTTTCCAGAAAGGCACGGATTATGGGGGATCTGGCAATAGATTTCTGCGGCGAGTGGCATGAACCCTCGGACGAGGACATCTTCAGCATCGGCCGCGAAGGCGACCTCGAGGTGGACGACAACCCGTACCTGCACCGGCAGTTCCTGCAGATCGCCCGGTACGACGGCATCTGGTGGCTGAGCAACGTCGGCAGCATGCTCTCCGCGACCATCGCCGATGCTTCCGGTGGGATGCAGGCGTGGCTGGCTCCGGGCGCCCGGATTCCGCTGGTCTTCAGCCACACCAACGTCATTTTCACCGCGGGCCCCACCACCTACGAGTTCGCCGCGCACCTGCGGACCCCCGCCTTCCGGCAACAAGCCCGCGACGAGGACAGCGGCGGTGACACCACGATCGGCCCCGTGCTCTTCACCACCTCGCAGAAGGCACTGATCGTGGCCCTCGCCGAACCCATGCTGCGCCGGGAAGGGACCGGCTTCAGCGCCATCCCGTCCTCGGCCGACGCCGCCAAAACCCTGGGCTGGGCACTGACCCGGTTCAACAGAAAGCTGGACAACGTGTGCGACAAGCTCGACAAGGTGGGGGTCGCCGGCCTGCGGGGCGGCGGCGGGAAACTTGCCACCAACCGCCGCGCGCGGCTCGTGGAACACGCCGTCACGTCGCACCTGGTGACCCCCGCGGACCTTTACCTGCTTGAAAAGCACGACACCGTAGAGCAGACCGCTGAAAAGCAGAGCGCTGTAAAGCAGCCCGCTGAAAAGCACACCGAAGAACTGACTGGAGCCGACGAAGCGTGAGAATCCGACTGACGCTGCGCCGCGACCCGGCCGAGGCCAAAGACCTCGCCGTCACCGTTGACGGGCTCGCCACCGTGGCGGACATCGCCACCCAGCTCTGGGCGGCCGATCCGGCACGGCGGGGGACCCCTCCGCCGTCGAATCTGTCCCTGAGCATCGAGGAAGCCTTCGCCGCCGGCGGCATGAAGGGCAGCATCCTGGACCGCACGGACAACCTGCTCGAATCCGGGCTGCGGCCGGGCTCCATCGTCTCCCTGACCCAGCTCAGTGAGCAGTTCGCGACGCCCGGCGCGACCCGGGGACCGGCGGCGGCGACGCTGCGCGTGCTGTCCGGGCCCGACGTCGGGCGCGAATTCTCGCTGCCGTCGGGCACCAGCTACATCGGCCGTGACCGCGACGTCGACATCCGGCTCACGGACCCGCTGACCTCCAAGCGGCACGCCCGCATCACGGTCGGCGAGACGGTCGAGATTGTGGACACGAATTCGGCCAACGGTCTGCTGATGGACGGGCTGCCGGTCACCCGCGCCACACTGAACTCCTCGGACACCGTGGCCCTGGGCGACACCACCGTCTCGGTGGTCTCACTCGGCACCGGACACAGTTCCGCCCCGAGCTCGCCGCTGATCGACTTCAACCGCTCGCCGCGCGTGGTGCCCCGGTTCGAGCTGCAGAAACGGATGCTCCCGGCCGGGCCCAAACGCCAGGAGCACCACGCGTTCCCGTACATCATGCTGCTCGCGCCGCTGATGATGGGCGGCATCCTGTTCGCCGTCACGCAGAACGTGCTCTCGGTCGTGTTCATGCTGATGATGCCGCTGTTCATCGTGGGCCATTACGTGGACCAGAAGCTGCAGGCCAAGCGGGAGAAAAAGGAACAGCTCAAGCAGTTTCGCGAGTCCATGGCCGCCTTCCGGACCGACATAACCCGGCTGCAGAACGTGGAACGCTCCGTCCGGCTGCAGGAAGCACCCTCGGTCAGCGACACGGTCGACTCGATCTACAAGCTCGGCCCGCTGCTCTGGACCCACCGGCCCGAGCACACCGGCTTCCTGGGCCTGCGCTTCGGCCTGGGCACTTCGCCCTCGCGGATCCAGTTCGAGGAGCCCAACAGCAACGACACCGAGGCCGAATACATGACCGAAATCCAGGAGTGCATGGCGCAGTTCCGGGACATCGAAGGCGTGCCGGTCGTCTCGCAGCTGCGCTCCGCCGGGTCCTTCGGCCTCGCCGGAACCCGGGGGCTCGTCGACGACGTCGCCCGCGGCATGGTCCTGCAGCTCGTCGGCCTGCACTCGCCCGCGGAAGTGGTCCTGGCCGCCATCACCTCGGCGCAGTCGAAGGAACGCTGGGAATGGCTGCAGTGGCTCCCGCACGTCGGCTCCGGCCACAGCCCGCTCAGCGGCGACCACCTCGCCGCCGGCCCCGCGGGCGGCTCGGCCCTGCTGTCCCGGCTGGAAGACCTGATCGACCAGCGGGAGGCCGGCTCCCAGACCCCGCGCCCGGCCCTGCGGCCCGGCGTCGACCCGCTCGGCACGGACCTTCCGGAACCGCTGCTGCCCACCGTGCTGGTCGTCGTCGAGGACGACGCCCCGGTGGACCGCGGGCGGCTCACCCGGGTCCTTGAGCGGGGCCCGGACTCCGGCGTGCATGTGATGTGGGTGGCGTCCTCGGTGCAGCAGCTGCCGGCCGCCTGCCGGGACTTTATGGCCGTCGACGGCGACCACGGCACCACCACCGGCCAGGTCCGGCTCGGCCGTCACACCTTCCCGGTGAGCTGCGAAAGCCTCGACGCCGGCCTCGCCGCCCAGCTGGCCCGCATGCTGACACCCGTCGTCGACGTCGGCAAGCCGCTGGAGGACGACTCCGACCTGCCGCGCGCCGTGTCCTACGCGACCCTGATCGGCAAGGACTTCCTGGACAACCCGGCGGCCGTGGCCGAGCGCTGGACCGAAAACAACTCGGTCCGGGCCTCCGCCGTGCCCAACCGCAAGGACAACGGCACGCTCCGGGCCCTGGTCGGCTCCAAGGGCATCGAACCGCTCTACCTCGACCTCAAGAACGAGGGCCCGCACGCCCTGGTCGGCGGCACCACCGGCGCCGGCAAGTCCGAGTTCCTGCAGTCCTGGGTGATGGGCATGGCCGCGGCCTACAGCCCGGACCGGGTGAGCTTCCTCTTCGTCGACTACAAGGGCGGCGCCGCGTTCGCGGACTGCCTGCACCTGCCGCACACCGTGGGCCTGGTCACCGACCTCTCCCCGCACCTGGTCCGCCGCGCGCTGACCTCGCTGCGGGCCGAGCTGCACCACCGGGAACGGCTGCTGAACCGGAAAAAGGCCAAGGACCTGCTGGAACTCCAGCGCGAAGCGGATCCGGAGGCCCCGCCGTACCTGATCATCATCGTGGACGAGTTCGCCGCCCTCGCCACCGAGGTGCCGGAGTTCGTCGACGGTGTGGTGGACGTCGCCGCCCGCGGTCGGTCCCTGGGCCTGCACCTGATCCTGGCCACCCAGCGCCCGGCCGGCGTGATCAAGGAAAGCCTGCGCGCCAACACCAACCTGCGCGTGGCGCTGCGGATGGCCGACGTGGATGATGCGATCGACATCCTCGGCGTGCCGACGGCTGCCTACTTCGACCCGTCCATTCCCGGACGCGGCGCCGCCAAGACCGGCCCCGGCCGGATCCAGGGTTTCCAGACCGGATACGCCGGCGGCTGGACCACCGAGAAGCCGCAGCGGCCGCAGATCGAGATCGTCGAGATGGCATTCGGCTCCGGCCCGGCCTGGGCCGCCCCGGCGCCCGAGACCCCGGTGAAGGAAGAGGCGGCGGGCCTGAACGACATCGCCCGGATGACGGCCAACATCATCAGGGCCGCCGACGTGCTCTCCATCGACCCGCCGCGCAAGCCCTGGCTGGATGAACTCGCCACCACCTACGACTTTTCCCGGCTGCCGAACCCGCGCACGGACGAACGGCTCCTCCTCGGAGTGGCGGACGACCCGGCGCACCAGGACCAGCCCACGGTCTTCTACGAGCCGGACCGGGACGGCAACATGGCCATCTACGGCACCGGCGGCTCGGGCAAGTCCGCGGCCCTGCGCGGCATCGCGATCGCCGCCGCGGTCACCCCGCGCGGCGGGCCGGTGAATGTCTACGGCATCGACTGCGGCTCCTCGGGGCTGAAGATGCTCGATGAGCTGCCGCACGTCGGGGAGATCATCAACGGCGACGACGTCGAACGCGTCGGCCGGCTGCTGCGCTGGCTCCGGGACCTCGCCGACGACCGCGCGGCCCGCTATTCGGAAGTCCGCGCGTCGACCATCGTGGAGTACCGGACGCTCGCGGAGCGGCCGGAGGAAAAACGGATCTTTGTGCTGGTGGACGGCATGTCCGCGTTCCGCGAGGCCTACGAATACAGCAAGCTCTCGGCGCTGTGGGACATCTTCCTGCAGCTGGCCACCGACGGCCGTCCGCTGGGCATCCACCTCGTGGTCAGCGGGGACCGGCCCAACTCCGTGCCGGCGTCGCTGCTGGCCTCGATCCAGCGCCGGCTCGTGCTGCGCCTCTCCTCCGAGGACGACTACCTGTCGATGGATGTGCCCAAGGACGTCCTGGGCCAGGCCTCGCCTCCGGGTCGCGGCCTGCTGGGAAACCTGGAGGTGCAGCTCGCGGTGCTCGGCGGCAACTCCAACCTGGCCGTGCAGGCCCGCGAGGTGCACAAACTCACCGAGGCCATGCTGCGCCAGGGCGTCGAACGCGCCCCGCAGATCGAGCGACTGCCGGACCAGATCGACCTCGACATCCTGCCCGCCGGCAGCCCGGACCTGCCGGTGATCGGCGTCGACGACGAGACGCTCCAGCCCGCCGAGATCCTGGCCAAGGGCCCGCTGCTGCTGGCCGGCCCGCCCGGCTCCGGCCGAACCGTGGCCCTGGTGACCCTGGCCTACGCGCTGCGCCGCTCCAACCCCGGCGTCGAACTGCTGTACATCGGCGCGCGCCGCTCCGCCGCGGCGTCCCTGAAGCTCTGGGACCGGTCCGTAGTGGGCGCGGACGACGTCGAGGCAGCCATCGATGAGCTGGTGGACTACTCCACCGGCACGCCGGGCAAGCTCGCGATCTTCATCGAGGGGCTGACCGACTTCACGGACACGGGAGCGGAATCCGGGATCGAACGGCTCGTCACCGCCTCGATCAAGGCCGAACAGTGGGTGGTGGGCGAATCCGAGACGTCCACCTGGTCCTCGGCCTGGTCCCTCGCGCAGCCGTTCAAATCCGGCCGCCGGGGCCTGCTGCTCAACCCGGGCGACATCGAGGGCGACAGCCTGCTCAGCACGTCGCTGGGCCGGGTCAGCACGGACTTCATCCCGGGCCGCGGCTACATCGTCGGCCGCGGCAAGGTCCGCAAGCTCCAGGTCGCGCTGCCGCCCGAGAACCGGAACTAAGCTGATACGGAACTAAAGCTGGGTGCGATCGGCTGCCCTCAACTACTTCCCCGACCGCGCGGAGGAATCGCGGTCAGCGCCTCGTCTCGTACCTGGTCATGACCACGCCGCCGGGAAACGTCCGCGTCTCCACCAGGTTCAGGTTCAGCCAGCTGTCCAGCGAGGTGAAGAACGGAGTGCCGCCGCCCACCAGGACCGGATGGGTGGCTAGCGCGTATTCGTCGATCAGACCGGCCCGCATGGCCGCACCGGCGAGCGTTGCGCCGCCGACGCTCATCGGGCCGCCGTCCCCGGCCTTGAGCCGGGCGATCTCGGCGATCGCGTCGCCGGTCACCAGGCGGGTGTTCCAGTCGTCCACCTTGTCGATCGTCGAGGAGAACACCACCTTCGGAGTGTCCCGCCAGTTCCGCGCGAACTCGATCTCCGCCGGGGTGGCGTTGGGCTGCTGGTCCCCGGTCGGCCAGTAGGAGCTCATGGTCTCCCACAGCTTGCGGCCGTACAGCGACAGGCTGCTAGCCCGCTCCTGGTCGAGCCACCACTGGAACAGTTCGTCGCTCGGCCCGCTCCAGCCGATGTCGTCGCCTGCCGCGGCGATGTAGCCGTCCAAGGTCAGATTCATGCCGTAGATCAGTTTCCGCACGGCGCCAGCCTTCCGTCTCGTAGTGGTCGAGGGCGTCATTGAACTCTGTCGTCACGCAGATAATCGGCAGCATCCTGTCCCTCATGGAGCCACCATAACTGCCCATGATCTGGATGCCATTAGCCGTCGGTCCGCGTGTCAATGAGCTGCCGGGTGAACGACCCTCTACCGGGCGTTCGAGAACGAGGAGAGGGCAGATATCCATTGTGCGAAAGCGTCAAGGTGTGCGCCATGCGACCCCTTAGCAAAGGTCGACTCGTATGACATCGCTTCCAACGGGCGCGCAGTCTAAATGTCGGCTACGAAGGCTGAGCGAAGACGGCTGCCGTGAGCTCGAACGTCAGCCCGATCTTTTCAGCGACACGGCGGGAGGCAATGTTTGCGGGGTCAATGACCGCTTCCAGATGGATTCCCCTAGCCCACGGGCGAACTCGCGACAGGCGGCTGCTGCCTCACTCGCGTAGCCCCGGCCTTGGAGGTCGGCGCGAACGTGATAGCCGGCGGCAGCAGCTGCGTCAATCTGTTTACTGAAAGGCGACCCCGCCTACGCGGTGCATCCTCACACAGCCGCTTCAGCCAGCAGAATTGGAGGAACACAAAATGAAACAGCAGCATGCCCGTGCAGCTATCGGTCTGACAGCCCTGGGCGCTTTCCTTGTCGCATGTTCGGGAACCTCTCCGGCCGGCACGCCGTCCGCGTCTGCCTCGCCGGCCGAAGCCCCGGTGGCATCCAAAGCGGAAGGCAACTTCGCAGCCTGGGCCGAGGGCAATGTTGCAAACACCTACAACCCCGACCTCGTCCCCATCGGAGCCAAGGCGGAGGCCACCGTGCCAGTCCGGGGCGAGGGGACCGAAACGAAACTGATGGTCCAAGCTTTGATCCCGAACCGCCACTATGGAGCCCACGCCCACGCCCATGTGAAGCCGTGCGGGGTCGACGGAGCCGCCGCAGGACCGCATTACCAGGACCGGATTGATCCGGTTTCGCCCTCCGTGGATCCCGCGTACGCGAATGCCAAGAACGAAATTTAGCTGGATTTCCTCACGGATGCCGAAGGCAATGCGTCCGTGGAATCCAGCGTTGCTTGGAAGGCCCGAAGCGGCGAAGCGCAGTCGATCATCATTCATGAGAATCACACCATGACCGAAGCCGGCAAGGCGGGAACCGCCGGCACCCGCCTGGCTTGCATTGATGTGGACTTCACCCCGACACAGTGACACGGGACGCATTGGCGCATAACCCACGTCCGTTGAAGGCAGCCGCAGTGTCATAGGTGGTGTGGCCCAGGCCTTGCCCGCGACCTCCAAGGCTGCCGGGCCCGGTTCCACTGGACAACCCGCCCGCAGAGGATCACCCTTGGAGTTAACCGTACCGACGGCGCATCACGCTCACCTCGGGCGGTCGCGTGCCGCCGGTGTCGGGCACCCATGAGATGTCCGCTCCGTCGGGTTCGCTTGAACATGGCTCCGTCGCGACTGGAGGTCCGGCGACATGACGAACAGCAACGCTTACGATCATCGCAGGCGAACACCGCGGACTTCGAGGAACGGACCGCGCCGACGGTGGGCGCTCTGGTTGATCCCGGCCCTGACCGCCGCACTCGTTGTGCCGGCGGTGCCGAGCGCCGGCACCTCGAACGCCCGGAACGCGGCGCCGGCGAACACGGACGTCCTCATCGAGTGGAACATCATCGCCCAAGACCATGTCATCCCACTGCGTCCCACGGCTCACGGCCAGCTCCGCGGCATGGCGATGGTTCAAGGCGCGGTGTACGACGCAGTGAACGCCATCGACCGCGGGTACCAGCCGTATCTGCTCGACGTCGACGGCGTCGGGCCGGAGGCATCGCTCGATGCAGCGATCTCGACCGCCGCACACCACGTGCTCGTCACTCTGGTCCCGTCGGCGCAAGTAGCTGGCCTCGACGCTGCGTACGAAGCGACACTCGCGGGCGTCACCGACGGCCCGAACAAGGTCGAAGGCGTCGCCTCCGGTGAGGCCGCCGCGGCGGCGATGATCCTCGCGCGCACCGATGACGGGTTCCTGGCCCCGTTCGAGTTCGACATCGGACCTGATCCCGGCGATTGGCGGCCCGTCGCGCCCGATGCGCTCGATCCGGACGCCTGGGTGGCCAATCTCCAACCGTTCATCATCGAGAGTCCCGACCAATTCCGCTCGAGGGGACCCAATCCGTTGACGAGTGCCGAGTACGCAGCGGACTTCAACGAGGTCAAGGAGATCGGTGCGCTCGCGAGTTTCACTCGAACCGACGACCAGACCACTGCGGCGATCTTCTGGCAAGCCACGCCGGTGGCAGTCTGGAACGGAGTGTTCCGCAGCCTCGCCGTGGAGCACGGACTCGACGTGGCCGATGCGGCTCGGCTCTTCGCGATGACCAACCTCGCCGCCGCTGATGGCGCGGTCGCTTGCTGGTACGACAAGTACTACTGGAACTTCTGGCGCCCGATGGCGGCGATCCGCGAAGCCGACACCGACGACAACCCGGAGACGGAAGCCGATCCGACATGGAAACCGCTCTTCGATCCATCGACAGCGACCGTCCCGCCGCTCGGCACACCGCCGTTCCCGGAGCACCCGTCCGGTCACGGCTGCGTCAGCGGCGCTGCTCTCTACGCGGCGCAGGAGTTCTTCGGCACGGACGAGGTCGCCTTCGACGTGAACTCCGGTCGCTTCCCCGGCGAGCCACGGCACTTCGACGCATTCTCAGCGGCGATACACGAGATCATTGATGCCCGCGTCTGGGGCGGCATCCACTTCCGCACCGCCGACGTACAGGGCGCCGAGCTCGGCAACGAGGTGGCGTGTTGGCTCAGCGACCACTACTTCCAGCGGGCGCCATGACCGTCGCAGGGTCCTGCGACTGACCCGATCATCTTCCCAACCGATTGGTCCATTTGCGGTCAAGATCGGTTGGGGAAATCTGGATCAGACGCCGGTGGCGACCGCCTTGACGTGGGCCATGCGCTCGTCGAGCTCATCGGCGACGCGCTCGTCGTTGGCCATCTCGGCGTCGATGTCCATGTCGCCAATGTACTAAGGGCGACACCAGCTCCTGAAGGAAGGGGGTGCGCTACTAGTGTCTACGCCGCCCGCTGGTCCGGGTCAGGTCGTCGTCGAGGTCAAAGCCGCCGGGTGTGTCATTCGGACGTGACCGCCCTGGATGATGCCGGCTGGATGCCGCTCTTCCCGCACCTGCCGCGGACCATGGGACATGAGAACGCCGGTGTCATCATCGAGGTCGGCGACGGCATGGAGCAGTGGAAGGTCGGCGACCGGGTCGCGGTGCTGGCCGGGGCCGAGGTGTACGGTGCCGAGGTCAATCCCGAGACGCACGCCGAGTGCGGCACCCTGGTGCAGGTCGGCATGGGCCGGCTCGAGTCCACTATCAACACCTACCCCCTGATCATCAAGCAGCTCACCATAAAAGGTTCCAAGTCCGGCACTCGGGAAGACCTGGAAGGGATCTACGAGCTGATGAAATCGGACCAGCTGAACCCGCCCATGAACCTCATCACGCAGGTGGAGATCCCCGGCGCGATCGAGAAGCTGCGCGCCGGCGGCGTGGTCGGGCGCTTCATCGCGATGTACGAGTAAAGGCCCACGGCCCGGTGGCCGCTGCGGCGCCCGTCGGCTCGGGTGCCGCAGGCGCCGCGGCGGCCGCTGCCGGTTTGGCGGCACCCGATCCCTGACCGGACATTGTCGGGGATCTAGGGCAGGATAGGTCTGTGAGCACAGGGAACACTGCAGCAGAAGCCGAAACACAGACCCCCTCCGAGGCCGTGCGCGAGGAGTACGAGGTCCTCGTCGAGGAGGTCCGTAAACACCGCTTCGCGTACTACCAGGAGGACGCGCCGATCATTTCGGACGCCGAGTTCGACGAGCTCTACCGGCGCCTGGAAACGATCGAGGCCATGCACCCGGAACTGGTGGCCAACGATTCCCCGACCCAGGAGGTGGGCGGCGAGGTGTCCGCCGCCTTTACCGCCGTCGAACACCTGCAGCGGATGTACAGCCTGGAGGACGTCTTCTCCCTCGAGGAGCTGGAGGCGTGGATCGCCAAGGCGGAAGCGAACATCGCCAGGCTCGGCAACGGGACCCCGGCCTGGCTCACCGAACTCAAGATCGACGGCCTGGCCGTCAACCTGCTCTACCGCGACGGCGTGCTGATCCGGGCCGCCACCCGCGGCGACGGCACCACGGGGGAGGACATCACCCACAACGTCCTCACCATCAAGGAAATCCCGCAGCAGCTCAGCGGCACCGGTTTCCCGGCGGAGATGGAAGTCCGCGGCGAGGTCTTTATCCCCTCGCAGGCCTTCGCCGAATTCAACGAGGCGCTGATCGAGGCCGGCAAGGCGCCGCTGGCCAACCCCCGCAACGCCGCCGCCGGCTCGCTGCGCCAGAAGGACCCGGCGGAAACCGCCAAGCGCCCGCTCCGGATGTACGTGCACGGCATCGGCGCCCGCGAAGGACTCGACACGGCCAGCCAGTCGGAGACCTACCGTCGGCTCGCCGAGTGGGGTCTGCCCACCAGCCCGTACTTCGAGGTCCTGCCCGGGCTGAAGGACGTGCTGGAATTCATCACCCGCTACGGCGACAAACGCCACAGCCTCACCCACGAGATCGACGGCATCGTAGTCAAGGTCGACGACTTCGCCACCCAGCGCGCGCTCGGCTACACCTCCCGGGTTCCGCGCTGGGCCGTCGCCTACAAGTACCCGCCCGAGGAAGTGCACACCAAGCTGCTGGACATCGCGGTCAATGTGGGCCGAACCGGCCGGGTCACCCCGTACGGGGTGATGGAGCCCGTCAAGGTGGCCGGCTCCACCGTGGAGATGGCCACGCTGCACAACCAGGAAGTCGTTAAGGCTAAGGGCGTCAAAATCGGCGACATTGTGGTGCTGCGCAAGGCCGGGGACGTCATCCCGGAGATCGTCGGGCCGGTCCTGGCCCTGCGCGAGCAGCAGGATCCGCCGGTCCGGGACTTCGTTATGCCCACCGAATGCCCCGCCTGCGGCACCCCGCTGGCGCCGGCCAAGGAGGGGGACGTGGACATCCGCTGCCCCAACGCCCGCTCCTGCCCAGCGCAGCTGCGCGAACGCGTGTTCCACCTCGCCGGCCGAGGCGCTTTCGACATCGAGGCCCTCGGCTGGGAAGCCGCCATCGCCCTGACCCAGCCGGCCGAGCCGGAAACCCCGCCGCTGACCACCGAGGCGAACCTGTTCCGGCTGACCCCCGCGGACCTGGCCGACGTCCGCATCCGGCGGGAAAAGCGCTCCAAGGGCGTGGCCACCGGAGAGTTCGAGCTGGTGCCGTACTTCTTCAGCAAGGGCACCGCCAAGACCCCATCCAAACCCACGGCCACCACGGAGAAGCTGTTCCGCGAACTGGAGAAGGCCAAGACCCAGCCGCTCTGGCGGGTCCTCGTGGCGCTCTCCATTCGGCACGTCGGCCCCCGGGCCTCCCGCGCCCTCGCGACGGCCTTCGGCAGCATGGACAACATCCGGCAGGCCTCCGAGGAGGAGCTCGCCCACGTCGACGGCGTCGGGCCGGTGATCGCGGCGGCCCTGACCGAATGGTTCACCGAGGACTGGCACCGCGAGATCGTCGACACCTGGGCGGCCGACGGCGTCCGGATGCAGGACGACCGCGACGAGTCCACGCCCCGGACCCTGGAGGGACTGACCATCGTGGTGACCGGCAGCCTGGAGGGCTTCAGCCGGGACGAGGCGAAGGAAGCCATCCTGATCCGCGGCGGCAAGGCCTCCGGCTCGGTCTCGAAGAAGACGGACTACGTTGTGGCCGGCGAGAACGCGGGCACCAAGCTGGACAAGGCCGAACAGCTCGGCGTGCCGGTCCTGGACGAGGACGGCTTCCGCGCTCTGTTGGCCAACGGCCCGGCGGACGGCGCGGCCGGTCCTTCGGCCGGAAGTCCCGCGGAACCGCACGCCGCCGTGGACCGGGACGACGCCGGCGACGGACCTGTCGAGGACGCCGAAGAGGACCACCAGGAAGTCGTGGCCGAATGAGCGCCGGCACCCCCGAACCGTCCGCCGGTTCCCTGCCGGCCGCGCTGCTGGAACTCGCGCAGCAGGCGGCAGCGGCCGGGGCTGCGGTGCTGGCCGGCCGGAAGACCGCCGGGCTGGAGGTCACCAACAAGGGCGACTCCGGGGACTGGGTGACCGCGTTCGACCTGGCCGCGGAAACCGCCGTCCGGAACGTCATCACCGCGGCGAGGCCGTTCGACACCATCACCGGCGAGGAAGGCGGCACCGTCCTTCCGGCGTCGCCCAGCGGCTACCGCTGGTCCATCGACCCCCTCGACGGGACCACCAACTTCATCCGCAACATCGTCTACTACGGCACCTCCGTCGCCGTGGCGGACCCCGACGGCGTCTGGCTGGCCGGCGTCGTGCACGCCCCGGCCCTGGGCCGGAGGTACTACGCGCTCCGCGGGCAGGGCGCCTGGCTCGAGGAAGACGGCAGGCTGACGCAGCTGTTCGGGCCGGTCGCGGGGCGCGCCGGGCAGATCCTGGCCACCGGTTTCAGCTACGATCCGGACGTGCGTGCCGAGCAGGCGGCCGGCCTCGGCAGCATCATGGACGGCTTCGCCGACGTCCGCCGGCTCGGTTCCGCCGCCCTGGACCTCTGCCTCGTGGCGGACGGCACCCACGACGCCTACGGTGAACGGGGCCTGAACGAACACGACTTCGCCGCCGGCGCCCTGATCGCCGAGGAGGCCGGCTGCTGGGTGCGCCGCCCGCGGCTGACCAGCCCGCTGGACGGCGGCCCCTCCGACGACGAACGCCTCGCGGCCTGGACCTGCGCCGGGACGCTGGAACTCTCGGGCAAGTTCCCGCTCTGACCCGGCCCCTTGACGGCAGCACCTCGACCCCCGGCCTTTGCGGGCAGCGCCGTTCTGATAGTTCAGTCACGGAAACCGCTGTTCCGTGATCAGGCGCGGGAGCCCGCCCGTACCATGGACAGGTGCATCCTCAGATCCTCATCCGCCCCGCAGTTCCGGCCGACTACGACGCCATCGCGCGCATCACCCGGGACGCCTATCTGGCCGCAGGCTACTTTGAGAACGCCGACCACCCGTACATGCGGCAGATCCAGGACGTGGCCCGGCGGGCCGCGAAAGCCACCATCTGGGTGGCGGAGCGCGCGGGAAGCGTCATCGGCTCCGTGACCCTCGCCGTCGCCGGGGAACCCTACGCGGACATCGCCGAGACCGACGAGCTGGAATTCCGGATGCTCGTCGTGGACCCGGCCGTACAGCGCAGCGGTGCCGGCAAAGCCATGGTCCACGCTATCCTGGACCATGCCCGGTCGCTGCCCGGAATCAATGCCGTGGCGCTGACCACGGGCCTGACGTGGGAAAGCGCCCACGGGCTCTACCAGAAGACCGGCTTCCAGCGGGCGCCCGAGCGTGACTGGATCGTGCCGAACACCGACATTCGGCTGCTGGTGTACCGCCAGGAGCTGTAGGCCCGCCGGACGGCCGGAACCGGACGGCCTCCGCTCCCGTTGGGGTAGGGTTTGGGACAATCGAAACGCCCAACCTGGAGGATCCATGGCACCGCACATCCCCGGCTCGATCGACGAGAAGCTCCTCGGTCTGTACCTCTCGGACCACCTGACCGGCGCCACCGCCGGCGTCTCCCGGATCCAGCGCATGGCCGAGGCCTTCGCCGACACCCCGGTGGCCGCCGAGCTGTCCCGGGTCAATGCAGAAATCACCCGGGAGCGCGACGTGCTCTCCGGGCTGATCCGGGATCTGGGCGTGCGGCGGCGCCCGCACCGCCAGGCCGCCGCCTGGCTTGCCGAGCACGCCGGCCGGCTCAAGCTGAACGGGCGGATCGTGCGCCGGTCCCCGATGACCATGGTGCTGGAGGCCGAGCTGATGCGCGCCGCGATCCTGGGAAAGCTTGGCGGCTGGCAGACCCTGGAAGAGCTGGCCCCCGAGCTCGGACTAGACCCGGCGACCTTCAGGAAATTTGGCGACGACGCCCGGTCCCAGATCGAGGCCCTCAGCCGCGTCCACGAGCACGCCCGCAGCAACGCCTTCCGCAAGAGCCGGGATATCACCACGTAGCCCGTCAAAGTGCCGGGCAGTCTCCGTCCGGGGGCACTTTGGGCACAATGTTCGACGCCGGCGCTTTAGTTGACGGCGCCTCCGCGCCAATGTGCCCCCGGAGTGCCGAAAGCCCCGGCAGCGGGGTGCAGCCCGGCAAGAACCCAACCCACCCGACACATTTGCGCCGGTTTACCGGCAGCGCCGCCCGCCGCCCTAAAGTGGTGCCGACTCCACGGCACACTGCGAAAGGCACCTCCATGCGCAAGACATTCGGCACCGGTTCCGTCTGGGAACAGAAGGTCGGCTACTCCCGGGCGGTCCAGGTGGACAACACCCTCTACATCTCCGCCACCGCCGCCAGTGGCGAGGACGGCGTCGTCGGGGAGGACTTCTGCACCCAGACCCGCTACATCCTGGACAAGCTCGGCACCGTCCTGGCCGACGCCGGCTTCGGCTTCGCCGACGTGGTGCAGTCCAAGCTGTACCTGACGGACATCAGCCAGTGGGAGGAAGCCGGACGCGCCCACGGTGAAGTCTTCGGCGAGATCCGCCCCACCCTGGCCCTGGTCCACGTGCTGCCGTTCCTGGATCCCAAGATGCTGGTCGAAATCGAACTCGTCGCCCAGAAAAGCACCCGCTGACCCCAACGCGGGGTCACTACCGGCCCATCTCGGGGGTCCGGATGGGCCGTAAGTGACCCCGCGTTACTTTAGGGGCGGGGATCAGGCGCCTGCTGACGGCGGCAGCCCGTAGCGGTGCTCGGGCCGGCCGGTGGTGCCGTAGCGCAGCTGGATGTCGACGGCGCCGTCGTCGGCCAGCGCTGAGAGGTACCGCTGGGCGGTAGCCCGGGAGACGCCCACGCGGGTGGCCACCTCGGCCGCCGAGTACTGCTCGCCCGGCACCAGCGATTCCAGCACTGCGGCCTCCGTGGCGGACCGGGGCTTGGCGGAGGGAATGACGTCCCCGGGGATCAGCGCGCGCTTGGCCCGTTCCACCGTGTCCTGCGTGACGTTCCCCGGCTGGGCCAGGATCCGCCGGTAGCGCGCATAGGAGCGCAGCTGCTGGGACAGCGACTCGGCCGTGAACGGCTTGAGCAGATAGCCCAGCGCCCCGCGCCGGAACGCGAGCCGGAGCGAGGCCGTGTCCGAGGCGGCGCTCAGGATCATCGTGTCCACGTCCAGCTGGTGCAGCAGGTCCAGGCCCGATGCGTCCGGCAGGTAGACGTCCAGCAGCACCAGGTCCGGGCGCAGGCTGTGGATGGCCTGCAGTGCCAGCGACGCCGAGCCGGCCGGGGGCAGGGCCAGGAATCCCGCCACCGAGTCCACATAGGCCGCATGCAGCTTGGCGACGTGGAAATCGTCGTCGACGATCAGCACCCGGAAATCCTCAGACATCGTTGTCCCTTTCGTTGGGCGCCGTCGCGTTGGGCTTTGTCGCATTGGGCGCTGTCGCATTGGGCGCCGTCGTCCCCGGCAGGGTCGCCATGAACACCGCGCCGGGGCCGCCGGGGGAGCCGGCGTCCAGCACCTTCACGTCCCCGCCGCGGCGGCGCGCCAGCTGCCGGGCCAGCGCAAGGCCCAGGCCCTGGCCGGCCCCCGCCCGGGCCGGGCGCTCCGACGTCGTGAATCCTTCCGCGAACACCGCGTCAGCACCGGATGTGGCGGTACCGCCGGCCCCGGCGGCAGGCAGCCCGTCGCCGGAATCCCCGACGACGATCAGCAGCGTCCCGCCGCCGCCCCCGGTGCCGGGCTCGTCGAGCACCTCCACCTCGACCCAGCGCTCCGGCGCGGAGCCCGCGACGGCGGCGTTCACCGCGTTGTCGATCAGGTTGCCCAGGACCGTGGTGACTTCCTGCGGCTCGGTGACCTGGCCCCGAACCAGGGTTTCCGGGCCGAGCCGCAGGGTCACGCCGCGTTCGTCCGCTTCCACGCCCTTGGCGCCGAGGAAGGCCTGCAGGTACGGGTCCTGGAGCAGCTCGGCCTGGTCCACCGGGAACTTCAGCGGCCCGGTGGCGGCCAGCCGGGCCAGGTAGTCGCGGGCCTGCTGGTGCTGGCCGATGCTCATGAAGCCGGCGATGGTGTGGAGCTGGTTGGCGAACTCGTGCCGCTGGGCCCGCAGCGCGGTGGACATGGTGCCCACGGCGTCCAGCTGGCGGGTCAGCTGCTGGAGCTCGGTCCGGTCCCGCAGCATCACCACCCAGCCCAGGTCCTCGCGGCCGTGCAGCGCCTTCCGGGCGCTCGCCACCAGCACGCGCCCGCCGGCGACCAGTTCGACCGCGTCGCCTTCCGCGGCGTCGGCCCGGGTCAGGGCGGGCAGCTGGGCGGGTACCGGGGCGTCGGCCCACGGCGTCCCGGTCAGATCGGGCTGACCCAGCAGGCGCTGGGCCGCGGAGTTGAACACGCTGATCCGGCCGTCCGCCGCGACGCCGATCACGCCGTCGTCGACGCCCTGCAGGACCGCGACCTGGTCGTGGACCAGGGTGCTGATTTCCTCCGGCTCCAGGCCCAGGGTCAGCCGCTGGAGCCGGCTCCGGAGCAGGAAGGAGGCGAGCACACCGACCAGCAGGGCGCCGGCGGCGATCAGGGCGATCGGGACGATGTCCCGGGAGAGACTCTGGCTGATGGATTCCGTGGAGTAGCCCACACTGACCTCACCCACGACGGTGTCAGAGCCCGGGGCGAACACCGGAACCTTGGCCCCGGCGGAGGGGCCCAGGGTGCCGGTGTTCCGGGTGGTGACTTCCTTGCCGGCCAGGGCCTCGGTCGGGTCCGTGCTGACCCGTTCGCCGAGCCGCTCCGGATCGGGGTGCGCGAGCCGCAGGCCGGCCTCGTCGGTGATGACCACGAACAGGGCGCCGGTGCGGGTGCGGGCACCCTCGGCGGCGGCCATCAGCGGCCCGGCGAGCAGTTCGGCGGCCGGGGGAGTGCCGGGCTGGGCGCTGATCTGCTGCACCTCGGCACGGACCTCAGGGTCCGAGGCCACGGTCCGGGCCAGCGTCAGGGCCTGGTTCTCCGCCTCGCGCCCCAGCCGGTCGAAGGTCAGCCAGCCGTGCACGGCGCTCGTCAGCAGCACCACCAGCGCCACGACCCCCAGCTGCAGCAGCAGGGTCTGCGTGGAGAACCGCAGGGGAGCCCGGCCGGTTGAGCGTGGCACGGCGGTCCTCCTTCGAATGTGAGCACAATGCGCAAAATGCGTCCAATAAGCAGTATGCCAATCAAATGAGGCAAAGACCCAGCCGTGACGCGGGCCACTCTAACGTCTGTAGTACGCATCACACCGGGGTGGTGCGATTCAAGGAAGAAGGAGCCGGCCGTGCTGGTATTACTAGGATTCGCCATGATCGCGGTATTCATGGTGCTGATCATGACAAAGAAGCTGACGCCCGTGCTGGCGCTCATCATCGTCCCCACCGTCTTCGGACTCTTCGCCGGCGCAGGCCTCGGCATCGGCCCGATGGTCATGGACTCGATGAAGTCGATGACGTCCACGGCGGCCCTGCTGATGTTCGCCATCATCTACTTCGGCCTGATGATCGACGTCGGGCTCTTCGACCCGCTGGTCCGGTTCATCCTGCGCAAGCTCGGCAACGACCCCGCAAAGGTCGTCCTTGGCACGGCCATCCTCGCCGCCGCGGTATCGCTCGACGGCGACGGCTCCACCACCTTCATCCTCACCACCGCCGCCATGCTGCCGGTCTATCTGCGCCTCAAGATGAGCCCCGTGGTCCTGACCTGTGTGGCGGGCCTCGCCAACGGCACCATGAACATCCTGCCTTGGGGCGGCCCCACCGCCCGTGCCGCAACCGCGCTGAAGCTCGACGTCAACGACGTCTTCGTCCCGATGATCCCCTCGCTGATCGCCGGCCTCGTGGTCGTGTTCGTCTTCGCCTGGCTCCTGGGCCTGCAGGAGCGCAACCGGCTCCGCGCCGTCGCCCCGGAGATCTGGGACCCCGCTGGTACGTTCGACGGCGGCACCGCCACCGGCGGCAGCGGCACCGGCCGCTTCGGTTTCGGCGGCAAGGGCTCCGCCCCTGCCGGGGGAGTCCCCGCCGTCGGAAGCCCCGCCACCGGAGGATCCTCCGTCGCCGTCCTGGAACGCACCGAGGACCTCGTGGACGACCACGATTCGGCCATGGCCGACACCGCGCTGGACCCCAACCGCTCCACCCTGCGGCCCAAGCTGTTCTGGTTCAACCTCGGCCTGACGGTGGCAGTCATGGTGACGCTCGTTGCCAACGTTGTTCCGCTCCCGTACGTCTTTATGGTGGGTTCTGCCATCGCCCTGCTGGTCAACTTCCCGAACGTCAAGGAACAGAGCGCCCAGCTGATCGCCCACGCACCCTCGATCGTCGCCGTCGTCAGCATGGTCATGGCCGCAGCCGTCCTGACCGGCGTCCTGAACGGCACCGGCATGGTCAAGGCCATGTCCGAATGGCTCGTGGCGATCATCCCGGCCGACATGGGCCCGTTCATGGCCATCATCACCGGTGTGCTGAGTATCCCGATGACGTTCTTCATGAGCAACGACGCCTTCTACTTCGGCGTCCTGCCGGTCCTCAGCGAGACCGCGGCACACTACGGCGTCAGCGCCGCGGACATGGCCCGCGCATCCATCACCGGCCAGCCGTTCCACCTGCAGAGCCCGCTGGTCCCCGCGATCCTGCTCCTTGTGTCCCTCGCCAAGGTTGACCTGGGCGACCACCACAAGAAGGTCCTCTGGCGCACCGCAGTCATCTCCCTCGTCATGCTCGCCGTGGGAGTGCTGACCGGAGCCATCGGCATCGGCTAACAAACCTCGAGGTGACAGTTCGCGCCGGTGTTTTCCTAAAACATCGGCGCGAACTGTCACTTCGGCGTTAACGCCCTTGCCGCAGGGGGTCCGCCGGGAAGTAAGCGCAGGGGAACCCACGTAGACTGGGACGGAAAATAATCCGAACTTGCAGGGGAGATCCATGGCTGCGATCAACCGCGACGACGTCGCGCATCTCGCGCGTCTCGCGCACATCGAGATGAGTGCTGAAGAGCTCGACAGGATGGCCGGCGAACTCGCCGTCATCGTCGATTCAGTGAAATCCGTCAGTGAAGCCGCCGGTGATGACGTGCCGGCCACGTCCCACCCGATCCCGCTGACGAACGTGTTCCGCGAGGACGTTGTGGGCCACACTTTCACCGCCGAGCAGGCACTCTCCGGCGCCCCGGACGCGTACGAAGGCCGCTTCAAGGTCCCGGCAATCCTGGATGAGGGCTAAGAACATGACTGAGAACAACGAACTGATCCGCTCCTCCGCCGCGACGCTCGCCGGCAAGCTCGCCGCCCGCGAAGTTTCCGCCGTCGAGGTCACCCAGGCGCACCTGGACCGCATCGCCGCCGTTGACGGCAGGGTCCACGCCTTCCTGCACGTCAACACGGACGAGGCGCTCGCCGTCGCCGCCGAGGTCGACGCGATCCGCGCCGCCGGCGGCGCCGCGGCACAGGAACTGCACGCCCTCGCCGGGGTGCCGATCGCCGTCAAGGACCTGATCGTCACCGTCGGCCAGCCCACCACGGCCGGCTCGAAAATCCTCGAAGGCTGGCACAGCCCCTACGACGCCACCGTGGTCAAGCGGCTGCGCGCCGCGAAGATGCCGATCCTGGGCAAGACCAACCTGGACGAATTCGCGATGGGCTCCTCCACCGAGCACTCCGCCTTCGGCCCCACCCACAACCCCTGGGACCTGGACCGGATCCCCGGCGGCTCCGGCGGCGGGTCCGCCGCCGCCGTCGCGGCCTTCGAGGCCCCGCTGGCCCTCGGCACCGACACCGGCGGCTCCATCCGCCAGCCCGGCGCCGTCACCGGCACGGTCGGCGTGAAGCCCACCTACGGCGGCGTATCCCGCTACGGCGCGATCGCGATGGCCTCCTCGCTGGACCAGATCGGCCCCGTCTCGCGCACCGTGCTGGACTCCGCCCTGCTGCACCAGGTCATCGGCGGGCACGATCCGCACGACTCCACCTCGCTGCCGGACCCGCTGGAGGACCTCGTGGCCGCCGCGTCGATCGGCAACGTGCGCGGCATGAAGATCGGCATCATCAAGGAACTCCACGGCGAGGGCTACCAGACCGGCGTCGAGAACCGCTTCAACGAATCCCTCGAGCTGCTCAAGGGCGCCGGCGCCGAAATCGTGGAGGTGTCCTGCCCCAACTTCAAGTACGCCCTGGGCGCCTACTACCTGATCATGCCCTCGGAGGCCTCCTCCAACCTGGCCAAGTTCGACGGCGTCCGGTACGGTCTGCGCGTGCTGCCCGAAGACGGCCCGATGACGATTGAACGCGTCATGGGTGCCACCCGCGCCGCCGGCTTCGGCGACGAGGTTAAGCGCCGCATTATCCTCGGCACCTACGCCCTGAGCGCCGGATACTACGACGCCTATTACGGCTCGGCCCAGAAGGTGCGCACCCTGATCCAGCGCGACTTCGACGCCGCGTTCGCCAAGGCCGACGTGCTGATTTCCCCGACGGCGCCGACCACGGCGTTCAAGCTCGGCGAGAAGCTCAACGACCCGCTGGCGATGTACCTCAACGACGTCGCCACCATCCCCGCCAACATGGCCGGCGTCCCCGGGCTCTCCCTGCCCGGCGGCCTGGCCGACGAGGACGGGCTGCCGGTCGGCGTCCAGCTGCTGGCCCCGGCCCGCCAGGACGCCCGGCTCTACCGCGTCGGCGCGGTGCTGGAATCCCTGCTCGAGGCCCAGTGGGGCGGCCCGCTGCTGGACAAGGCCCCGTCACTGACGGACCCGTCCCCGGCGGCGCCTGCCCTGACGGACCCTGCCCTTAACGACACCGTCGCGAGCCACGGAGGTTCCCACTAATGCCTGACGCAACCCTCAGCTTCGAAGAGGCGATGGAGAAGTACGATCCCGTCCTGGGCTTCGAGGTCCACGTGGAGCTCAACACCGAGACGAAGATGTTCTCCTCCGCCCCGAACGTGTTCGGCGACGAGCCCAACACCAACGTCAACGAGGTGGACCTGGGCATGCCCGGCGTGCTGCCGGTGGTGAACCGGACCGCGATCGAGTCCTCGATCAAGATCGGCCTGGCGCTCAACTGCAAGATCGCCGAGAAGTGCCGCTTCGCCCGGAAGAACTACTTCTACCCGGACACCCCGAAGAACTTCCAGACCTCCCAGTACGACGAGCCCATCGCGTACGACGGCTACCTGGACATCGAGCTCTCCGACGGCACCGTCTTCCGCGTCGAAATCGAGCGCGCGCACATGGAGGAGGACGCCGGCAAGCTGACCCACATGGGCGGCGCCACCGGCCGCATCCAGGGCGCGGACTACTCCCTCGTGGACTACAACCGCTCCGGCGTGCCGCTCGTGGAGATCGTCACCAAGCCGATCGAGGGCGCCGGCAGCCGCGCGCCCGAGCTCGCCAAGGCCTACGTCGCCGCGGTCCGGGAGATCGTCAAGAACCTCGGCGTCTCGGACGCCAAGATGGAACGCGGCAACGTCCGCTGCGACGCCAACGTCTCGCTCCGCCCGCACGGCCGCGAACGCTTCGGCATCCGCTCCGAGACGAAGAACGTCAACTCGCTGCGCGCCGTCGAGCACGCCGTCCACTACGAGATCCGGCGGCACGCCGCCGTGCTGGACTCCGGCGAGCCGGTCATCCAGGAGACGCGCCACTGGCACGAGGACACCCGCTCCACGACGTCGGGCCGGCCCAAGTCCGACGCCGACGACTACCGCTACTTCCCGGAACCGGACCTGGTGCCGATCGTCGCCTCCCGCGAGTGGGTCGAGGAACTCCGGGCCACGCTGCCCGAGCCGCCGGCCGCCCGCCGGAAGCGGCTGCAGGCCGACTGGGGCTACTCCGACCTGGAATTCCGCGACGTCGTCAACGCCGGCGTCATGGACGAGATCGAGGAAACCATCGCCGCCGGCGCCACCGCCACGGTGGCCCGCAAGTGGTGGATGGGCGAAATCGTCGGACGCGCCAAGATCGCCGACGTCGACCCCGGCCAGCTCGGCGTCGCCCCGGCGACCATCGTGGAACTGAACACGATGGTCGAGGACGGCAAGATCAACAACAAGATGGCCACCGAGGTCCTCGACGGCGTGCTCGCCGGCGAAGGCACCCCGGCGGAAATCGTCGCCAAGCGCGGCCTGGCCGTGGTCTCCGACGACGGACCCCTGCTCGAAGCCATCGACGCGGCCCTCGCGGCGCAGCCCGGCGTCGCGGACAAGATCCGCGGCGGCAAGGTCCAGGCGATCGGGGCTATCGTCGGCGCCGTCATGAAGGCGACCCGCGGGCAGGCCGACGCCGGCCGCGTCAAGGAACTGATCCTCCAGCGCCTCGGCGTCGAAGGCTAGGTCCAACGCCGGACCCAACTGGCTCGCAGTTGTGGCCGTTCTGAGCGCTCAGAACGGTCCCTGCTGCGAGCTACTTGGGTTAACGGGGGCCATGTTCAGCCGGCCGTTGCGGCCCTATGCTGGTGCCCAAGGGTTCCGGTGACCGGCCGGGCACAGGGGGAAGGGTGAACCGATGGCGGTTCCACAGCGCACCGGATGGAAAAGTGTTGTGTTGGCGGGCGGAATCGTCGTCGCCCTCAGCGGGGCCGGGACGGCTGCGGTCTGGGCCGGCACCGCACAGTCCGTGACCCCGCTAACCAGCCCCACGACGTCGGCGGTCCAGCCACCCGGTAATCCGCCCGCAGAAGTGCAGGCCCACAAGAAGAAGAACCGTGCCATGCCACTGCATGGCGAAGGTGTGGTCAAAAAGGGCGACGGCGGATTCGAGACCCGGCTGACGCAGCAGGGCGCCATCGAGGCCGTTGGCAGTGCGTCGATCACCGTCAAGAGCGAGGACGGCTTTAGCCAGACCTACGCCATCAACGCCGGAACAAAAATCACGAAACTGCCCCCTCCTGCCGCTGACGGCACCATACCGAGAGACAGTGCGGGCAAGCGGCTCAAGCCCGCCGCCGCCACCGCAGCGGACCTCAGGACCGGGGAACAGGTGCGGATCACTGGCGTCAAGGACGGGTCCGGCATCACTGCCGGGCACATTGTTGCCGGAGCCCCGGGCGTTCAGGGGCCGGGTAACGGAGTGGGCAGGGGACTGGGCAACGGATGGGGCAAGCACCTCGGAAACGGGCACTGGAAGGACAAAGCGGCGGGGCGGGCTCCCTAGGGCCGGTCCGTGACCAGCTCGGTCATGATGGTCTGCAGCGCCTCGCAGACCATCATGACCGATCTGCGTTTAAGGTTCTCCGGGCGGGCCAGGATGTCGATCCGGCGCCGGGTGCTGATGCCCTCGAGCGGCCGCAGCACAATGCCCGGATTCAGTACCGGCCGCGCCGTGTACCGCGGCAGCAGCCCGACCACGTTTCCGGTCGCCACGAGCGCCGCGACCGTGGAGTAGTCGTTGATCCGGTGCACGATGTTCAGTTCCCGGCTGGAGACGGCCGCGACGGCGGAGAGCACGTCCGCGGGGGAGTAACCGGTGCGGCTGGTCACCCAGGGTTCCCCGACGACGTCGTCCGCCGTCACCGCGCGCTGCCCGGCCAGCCGGTGCCCGGCCGGCAGCGCGACATCCAGCGGCTCGTGCGCGAGCGGAATCACCGCCACCCGCTCCCCGGGCCAGGCCGCGCTGTGGTCCATCCGGTGTGCGAGCACGAGGTCATACCGGGCGGTCAGCGCGGGGAAGTCCTGCTGGGCGACGTCCTCGTCGGAGAGCAGGATCCGCGGCTGACCCGGCCCTGCCAGCAGCCGGGCGAGCGGGGCGAACAGGGCCTGGCCTGCGCTGTGGAACCCGCTCAGGGTCACCGGCGACACCGGCGAGCCGTGGTACGCGCCGATCGCCGTGCGTGCGTCCGCCATGGCGCTGACGACGGCGGCCCCGGCGTCCGCGAGGACCTGCCCGGCCTCGGTCAGGACCAGGTTCCGGCCCTCCTTGCGGGTCAGCGGGACGTCCACGGATTTCTGCAGGGCGGCCAGCTGCTGCGATACCGCCGAGGGCGTCACGAGCAGGGTTTCGGCGACGGCTTTGACGCTGCCGAGGGCCCCGAGTTCGCGGAGCATCTCCAGCTGGTGGATTTCCATGCCGACCAGTCTATGCGCAAGGCCAAGCTAAATCGTCGATTGAGAAAAATACGGTTGTGCTAACGCTTTGCAGCGGCTCTAATGGGGTGAGTTGACCCACACGAGCTGCCCCGGGCAGCGGATCTACCCGTGCCTGACGAAGGCACAGTCAGGAAGGAAGGCCCATGAAGGCTCTCTACAAGGCCGGCGCCCACGCAGGGTTCGAACTCGTGGACCGTCCCGAACCGGAAACCGGACCGGGCGACGTCAAGATCCGCGTCATGACCACCGGAATCTGCGGCACCGACCTGCACATCCAGTCGTGGGACGCGTGGGCGCAGGGCATCATCAACGCCCCCCTGATCGCCGGCCACGAGTTCTACGGCGAGGTCGTCGAGACCGGCGAGGACGTCCTGGACGTCAAGGCCGGCGACCGCGTCTCCGGCGAGGGCCACATCGTCTGCGGGATCTGCCGCAACTGCCGCGCCGGCCGCAGGCAGATGTGCATCCACACCGTCAGCGTCGGCGTCCAGCGCGACGGCGCCTTCGCCGAGTACGTCGTGATCCCCGAAACCAACGTGTGGGTCCACCAGGACCCGTCCGTGACGCCGGCACTCGGCGCCATTTTCGACCCCTTCGGCAACGCCGTCCACACCGCGCTCAGCTTCCCCCTCGTCGGCGAGGACGTGCTGATCACCGGTGCCGGGCCCATCGGACTGATGGCGATCGCCGTCGCCCGCCACGCCGGCGCCCGCAAGATCGCGATCACCGACGTCTCCGCCCCGCGGCTGGAACTGGCCCGTAAGCTCGGCGTTGACCTGGCGATCGACGTCTCGAAGATGCGCGTCAAGGACGCCCAGCGCGAACTGGGCATGCGCGAGGGATTCGACATCGGAATGGAAATGTCGGGACACCCCACGGCGCTGCCTGAGATGATCGACAACATGAACCACGGCGGCCGGATCGCGATGCTGGGACTGCCCAGCCAGTCGATCGACATCGACTGGGGCAAAGTGGTCACGCACATGCTCACTATGAAGGGCATCTACGGCCGCGAAATGTTCGAGACCTGGTATGCGATGAGCGCCATGCTCTCCTCCAACCCGGTCCTGCACGCCAACATCTCCGCCGTCGTGACGGACACCCTTCCCGCCACCGACTGGGAAAAGGGCTTCGAGATCGCCCGCGCCGGCGTGGGCGGCAAAGTGGTCCTCGACTGGACCTGCTTCTAACCCGCCCCCGATTCGGCCCACCGACCCCACCAGCTGAGGAGCACTACCCATGTATTCAGCCATCAAGGACCAGTTGCAGCACGAGCTGGACGAGATCCGCAGCGCCGGCCTGTTCAAGACCGAGCGGCACATCGACTCGCCGCAGGCCAACCACATCAAAGCCGGGCAGATCGGCGAGTCCACCGCGGACGTGCTGAACTTCTGCGCCAACAACTACCTGGGCCTCGCGGACCACCCGGAGATCATCGCCGCCGCCAAGGCCGCGATGGACGACCGCGGCTTCGGCATGGCCAGCGTCCGGTTCATCTGCGGCACCCAGGACCTGCACCTGGCCCTCGAGGAGCGCGTCTCCAGGTTCCTCGGCACCGAGGACACCATCCTGTTCTCCAGCTGCTTCGACGCCAACGGCGGCGTGTTCGAATCGCTCTTCGGCCCGGAAGACGCCGTCATCTCCGACGCGCTGAACCACGCCTCGATCATCGACGGCATCCGGCTCTGCAAGGCCCAGCGCTTCCGCTACGCCAACCAGGACATGGCGGACCTCGAATCGAAGCTGATCGAGGCCACCACCCAGGAGAACCCGGCCCGCCGCAAGATCATCGTCACGGACGGCGTCTTCTCGATGGACGGCTACCTCGCCCCGCTCGAGGCGATCTGCGACCTCGCGGAAAAATACGACGCCATGGTCATGGTGGACGACTCGCACGCCGTGGGCTTCATGGGCGCCAGCGGCGCCGGCACCCCGGAACACGCCGGCGTCTCGGACCGCGTGGACATCTTCACCGGCACCTTCGGCAAGGCCCTGGGCGGCGCCTCCGGCGGCTACGTCTCCGGCCGCCGCGAAGTCGTCGCGATGCTCCGCCAGAAGGCCCGCCCGTACCTGTTCTCCAACTCGCTGGCCCCGGCCATCGTCGCGGCGACGCTCAAGGCCCTGGACCTCGTCGAGAGCTCCGCCGAACTGCGCAGCAAGCTCTTCGCCAACGCCGCGCTGTTCCGGAACCGGATGTCCGGGGAGGGCTTCGAGCTGCTCCCGGGCGAGCACGCCATTGTTCCCGTGATGTTCGGCGACGCCGTGATGGCCGCCCAGGTGGCCGACGCCATGCTGCACAACGGCGTCTTCGTCACGGCGTTCAGCTACCCCGTCGTCCCCAAGGGCGCGGCCCGGATCCGCGTCCAGCTCTCCGCCGCGCACAGCGCCGAGGACGTGGAGGCCTGCGTGCAGGCCTTCGTGCGCAGCCGCGCCGCCGTCGCCGGCTGAGCGGGGCTTCATAGGCACAGCGGAACCGAGGTTGCGGCGCCACAAACGGCGCCGCAACCCTTCCGTCTGCAAGGATGGACCAATGTCAGCTAATTACGATGTCGTGATTGTCGGCGGCGGTATCGCCGGCCTGTCCCTTGCTTCAGCCCTTGCCGGAAAGTGCAGCGTCGCGCTCGTGGAAGCCGAGCAGACCCTGGCGTACCACGCCTCCTCGCGCTCGGCCCGGCAGCTGATCCCCAGCTACGGCCCTCCCGTGGTGCAGGAGCTCACCCTCCGCACCCTCGAACTGATCGCCGCCCAGGACGCCAACCGGCCCCAACCGGTGCTCTCGCCGCGCAGCTTCATGCTGATCGGCGACGACGCCACCGTCCGGGAGCAGGCCAGCGGCCACATGCGGCCGATCAGCCACGCCGAGGCCCTCGAACTCTGCCCGGCCCTGGTCCCGGACTCCTTCTCCGCCGCCGGCCTGGACACCGGCTCCTTCGCCTGCAACGCGCCCCTGCTGCTCGAGGACCTCCGCCGGCATGCCGAAGCCAACGGCGTGGACATCATCACCGGCGCCCGCGTCCACTCGGCCCAGCGCCTGGGCTCCGGCTGGGAACTCGGCGCCGGACAGGAAGGCTTCCAGGCCGCCGTTGTGGTCAACGCAGCCGGCGCCTGGGCCGACGAACTCGCCGTCCTCAGCGGCGTCGAGAAGGTCCAGCTGCAGCCGTACCGGCGCACCGCGGCGATCGTCGACGTCGAGCACCCCCTCCCGGAAAGCAGCCCCATGGTGGCCGCCGCGGACGACTCCTTCTACTTCCGCCGCGACGGCGACCAGATCCTGATCTCGCCCTCGGAACACGAACCGAGCGGGCCCGAGGACGCGCAGCCGCACCCGGGGGACATCGAACGGCTCATCGCCCGGCTCAACACCCTCACCACCCTGGGCATCCGCGGCGTCCGCCAGGCCTGGACAGGGCTGCGGACGGAAGCGGCCGACGGCGTCCCGGTCGTCGGGTTCGACGCCGAGGCCCCCGGGTTCTTCTGGCTCGCCGGCCAGGGCGGCTACGGCCTCCAGACCTCCTCCGGCATCGCCGAACTCGCGGCCGGGCTGATCCTCGCCGGCCAGGGCGCCGCCTCTGCCGCAGGCGGCAACACAGCCCCGGGTCCGGCATCCCGGACAGTGGAGGCGCTGGCGGCGACGCGCTGGTCCATCCGGCGCTGAAGAATGGACTCATGAGCACCCTGATCACCAACATCGCCGAGCTGATGACCCAGGACCCGGAGCACCGGGTCCTGAAGAACGCAGCGGTGCTGGTCGAGGGCGAACGGATCGCCTGGCTGGGGCAGGCGGCGGACGCGCCGGCCGCCGACGAGGCCGTCGACGCCGGCGGCCGCGCCCTGCTGCCGGGCTGGGTCGATTCGCACACCCACCTGATCTTCGCCGGGGACCGGACCGCCGAGTTCGAGGCCCGGATGGCGGGGGAGAGCTACAGCGCCGGCGGGATCGCCGTGACCACCGGTGCCACCCGGGCCACGGGCGACTTCGACCTCACCCGGCTCGCGCTGGGCCGGGTGGCCGAGGCCGTCTCGCAGGGCACCACGTACCTGGAAACCAAGACCGGCTACGGCCTGGACACCGACAACGAGGCCCGCAGCGCCCGGATCGCCTCGACCGTGGTGGACGAGGTCACCTACCTCGGTGCGCATCTGGTGCCCGCCGGGATGGACGCCGAGGAGTACACGGACCTCGTCTGCGGCCCCATGCTCTCCGCCGTCCGGCCGTTCGTGCGCTGGGCCGATGTCTTCTGCGAGCGCGGCGCCTTCGACGAGGACCAGTCCCGGCGCGTGCTCCGGGCCTGCAAGGATGCGGGGCTGGGCCTGCGGGTGCACGGCAACCAGCTCGGCGAAGGCCCCGGCGTGCGGCTCGCGGTGGAATTCGGCGCGGCCAGCGTGGACCACGTGAACTACCTGTCCGCCGCCGACGTCGACGCCCTCGCGGACAGCTGGTCCGGCTGGGACAGCAGTAAAGGAACCGGGCGCGGCACTGTCGCGACGTGCCTGCCGGCCTGCGATCTGTCGACGCGCCAGCCGCTGGCGCCGGGCCGGGAACTGCTCGACGCCGGTGTGCAGCTCGCGCTTGCCTCCAACTGCAACCCGGGCACCTCCTATACAAGCTCGATGGCGTTCTGCGTCACCACCGCCGTGCTCCAGATGGGCCTCAGCGTCCACGAGGCCGTGCGTGCCGCGACGTACGGCGGGGCGCTGGCCCTCGGCCGGGAATCCGGGACCGACGTCGACGGCGAACGCGCCGTCGGCTCGATCGCCGTCGGCCACCGCGCGGACCTGCACCTGCTCAACGCCCCGTCCGCCACGCACCTGGCCTACCGGCCGGGCATGCCGCTGACCCACGCCGTCTGGCGTGCGGGGGTCCGCGCCCGCTAAGTGACCGCCCTGGTTCCGGACGGAGCCGCGGCGGCTAGAAGAACATCGGCGGGGCGTCCAGCACCGTCTCATCGACGCGCCGGGCCTCCCACTGGCTGAACGGCTTGTCCAGCTCGTACTTGCCCTCCCCGGTGCGGTACAGGGTGCGGACCTCGGCGTTGTCCGGGTTGTTGAGCGACTCGAAGTACTCCACCGACCAGTGGAACCAGCGCATGCAGAACAGCCGCATGGTGAGCCCGTGGGTGACAAACAGCGCGTTGGGGGCGTAGCTCGGCCTGGACCAGTGCCGGTACAGGGTCTCCATAAAGGAGGAGATCCGGTCATAGACATCCGAGCCGGACTCGCCTTCCCGGAAGCGGTAGAAGAAGTGGCCGTAGGCGTTCCGGAGTTCCTTCTGGTCCTCGATCTCACCGGCGATCTGGAAGTTGGCCCAGTCCTGCTCCCGCAGCCGCGGTTCCTCGATCACCCGCTCCACCAGCGGACCGAGGTTGAGCGCCTCCAGGGTCTGGTAGGCCCGCAGGTAAGGGGAGACGTACACGCACACCGGCCGGCCGTCCAGCAGCCGCCGGACCTGCTCCCCGGCCGCCCGGGCCTGCTCCACACCGAGGTCGGTCAACGGAATCCGGTAATCGGGCACCCGGTTGTAGATCGAGGTGTCGGCGTTGGCGGCGGACTGGCCGTGCCGGATCATGATGATTTTCCCGGGCGCACTCATAAACCCCAGCATAGGCGGCAGCGCCGGGTAAGCCGGGCAGGCCAAGACCGGGCAAGATAGAAACATGCTGGTTCCCTCCCGCCGCCGCCTGCGGCTAGAAGTCTGGATCGTCCTGGGCCTGTCCCTGGGGCAGTCCGCCGTGTACTCGGTGGTTCAGCTGCTGGACAAGATGACGCGGGCGCCGCTGGCGGAGGGCACTTCCACCCTGAACCGTTCGCAAAGCAGCCGCGAATACTTCGATCTGACCTACCAGCTGCTGGATATCCTCTTCGCCCTGGTGCCGGTGGTCCTGGCGCTCTATTTCCTCACCGACCACCGGACATCCGGCCTCTCCGGAGGCGGCAGCCGCGGCGCCACGGCGTTCCAGAAGCTCGGCCTCAATTTCGCGCGCCCCGGCAGGGACCTGCTGCAGGGATTCGGCCTGGCGGCGCTGATCGGCATCCCGTCCCTGGGCCTGTACGCCGCCGGCCGGGCGATGGGCATCACGACGGCGATCATCCCCAGCGCGCTGGATTCCTACTGGTGGACCGTGCCCGTGCTGGTCCTCTCCGCGATCCGGCACGGGATCGTCGAGGAGGTGATCGTGGTGGGCTACCTGCTGGACCGTCTCCCCAAGCTCGGCTGGAGCCTGCCGATGGCGATCTTTGCCAGTTCGATGCTGCGCGGCAGCTACCACCTCTATCAGGGCTTCGGGCCCTTCATCGGCAACGCCATCATGGGCGTCATCTTCGCGCTGGTCTACACCAAAACCCGGCGCCTGATGCCGCTGGTCATCGCGCACGCCGTGCTGGACGTTGTCGCCTTCGTCGGCTTCAGCCTCTTCGGCAAGTCCATCGGCCTCGGCTGAGCCTGCACAAAGCAACGCGGGGTCACTTCCGGCCCGTCCGGAGACTCCGGACGGGCCGGAAGTGACCCCGCGTTGCCCTAGAATCGGGGCCCCGGGCAAGGACGGGCCTTAAAAAGTTTCGGCCGCCATCGGTGGGTGACGTCATTGGCACCCGCTGATGGCGGCCGAAGTGTGGGGCGGTGAAGCGTTAGATGGTGACGGCGCCGGAGGCCGTCTCGAACGTCACGGAGAGGATGCCGGGCGTCCCGCGGGGAGCGAGCCAGTTCACGGCCACGTCTTCCAGCGGCTTCTCGACCGGGACACCGAGCCATTCGGTGACACGCTCTGCCGAGCCGGCGATCGTGAGGGCGGACATCTTGACGTTGCTCTCGTAGGCCTTCGACGGATGGAGGTCCGGATCGCCTTCCCACTTGAGCATGTAGGGGACCTGGGGGTCGGCGATGAGCCCCAGGATGCCGATCTGCTTCCAGACCAGCTCGCGGCCGTCCGGGAACTTCCGGTTGCCGTTGACGGCGGCTCGGCCGAGCCGCTCCTCGAACGGGGCGAGGTCGTCGACTTCGACGCACCAGCCCATCCAGCCGCCGCCTGCTTCGGAGCGGGCGCGGACGGCTTGTCCGAAGGGGGCCTTGTCGGAGGCGGGGTGGTTCAGGACCTCCACGACCTCGACATATTTGTGTCCCGCGAGCGGGATGATCATGTTGCGGGTCCCGAATCTGGGATGTACTCCGCCCTTCACGGCTTCGACGCCGAGGGCAGACGCAATTCGTTCGGTGGTGGCAGCGAGGCCATCTTGTTCACAGGCGTAAGAGACGTGATCCATGCGCATGCCCTCATCTTGACACTTTGTGATGCCCCTCTCAGCTTAGGGTCTCCTAACCGTGGTGGGATGTCATTTTTAGGGGGTCTCCGCGGGGCACTATCCCCTATCACCGCGTGGAACGGTAGGGCCATCCGGACCCCTGCGGGCGCGCGACTTCATCTTCGTCACAAAGCTATCCAGAGCCCGGAACCGGTTCCTAGACTGGGCTCAGGTCATGAGTGCCAGCACACAGCCCCGGCTTGCTGGCCGGCAACCCTCGTCACGCGGTGGGGTGCCCCGGGTGCAGACCTGGCCGTCCGGCACCCGCCGGAGGGCAAGCGCGGCTCCAGTGCTGACCCGGGCCCAGAGGCCCCGGTGCGGCCTGTGCCCGGTCCCCTAAGGAGTGTCCCGATGTCCAGTGCCTGGTCCTTCGAAACCCGCCAGATCCACGCCGGCCAGGAGCCGGACAGCGCCACCGGCGCCCGGTCGCTGCCGATCTACCAGACGACGTCGTTTGTCTTCCCCAGTGCCGAAAGCGCCGCCAACCGCTTCGCCCTCGCCGAACTCGCCCCCATTTACACCCGGATCGGCAACCCCACCCAGGATGCCGTGGAACAGCGGGTGGCCAGCCTGGAGGGCGGGCTCGCTGCCCTGCTGCTGAGCTCCGGGCAGGCCGCGGAGACCTTCGCGATCCTGAACGTCGCCGAGGCCGGCGACCATGTAGTGGCCAGCCCCAGCCTGTACGGCGGCACGTACAACCTGCTGGCGCACACCCTGAAGAAGTTCGGCATCTCCGTGACCTTCGTGGAGGACCCGGACAACCTGGCCCAGTGGCGCGACGCCGTGCAGCCCAACACCAAGCTGTTCTTCGGCGAAGTGGTCTCCAACCCGCGCCAGGACGTGCTGGACCTCGAGGGCATCTCGCGGGTGGCTCACGAGGCCGGCGTCCCGCTGATCGTGGACAACACCCTCTCCACGCCGTACCTCATCCGGCCGATCGAATGGGGGGCGGACATTGTGGTGCACTCCGCCACCAAGTACCTGGGCGGCCACGGGACCGCGATCGCGGGCGTGATCGTGGATTCCGGAAACTTCGACTTCGGCAAGGACCCGGAGCGCTTCCCCGGCTTCAACACCCCCGACCCCACCTACAACGGCCTGGTTTACGCCCGGGACCTCGGCAAGGACGGCGCCCTCGGCGCCAACCTCTCCTACATCCTCAAGGCGCGCGTCCAACTGCTGCGCGACCTCGGCTCAGCAGTCTCCCCGTTCAACGCCTTCCTCATCGCCCAGGGCCTCGAGACCCTGAGCCTGCGCGTGGAGCGGCACGTCGCCAACGCCAGCACGGTGGCGGAATGGCTCGAGGCCAGGGACGACGTCGAATCGGTCGCCTACGCGGGGCTGCCGTCCAGCCCCTGGTACGAGCGCGGCCGCAAGTACGGCCCGAAGGGGACCGGCGCCGTCGTCGCCTTCAACATCGCCGGGGGAGCGGAAGCGGGCAAGCGCTTCGTCGACGCCCTCGAGCTGCACTCGCATGTGGCCAACATCGGCGACGTGCGCTCGCTGGTCATCCACCCGGCGTCGACCACCCACAGCCAGCTGTCCCCGGAACAGCAGACCGTCGCCGGGGTGAACCCCGGCCTCGTCCGGCTCTCCGTGGGCCTGGAGCACATCGATGACATCCTCGCCGACCTCGACGCCGGATTCCGCGCGGCCAAAACCGCCTGAGCACCCCCGCCCCCGGCGTCCCGGCCCCGCGGCCGGGCGCCGGGGCCCGGACTAACACCGGAAAGTAGGCGGGGAGTCATAAGTTCGTCACAATCTTCGCCACCGGGCCGCCGCATTTCGTAGACTCAGTGAAGGTCATGAGTGCCAGCGACAGCCCCGGCTTGCTGGCCGGCAACCCTCCTTTTGCGGCGGGGTGCCCCGGGTGAAGACCTGGCCTGCCGGTCAGCTGACGGCGGGCAAGCGCGAAGTTAGGTCCTCACATGACGATTGCCGTCACCCGCCAGGGTGTACCTGTAAACAAGACCTCCCACCCGCATGCCCCGGGGGACACGGCGCCAGACGGCGCTGTCCCGGACAGGGTTGTCCCGGACGGGGCTGCCCCGGACGGAACGGTCCGGTACCTCAGGATCGGAGACCTCGAGCTCGAATCCGGGGCCCGGCTGCCGGACGTCACCCTCGGCTACGAGACCTGGGGGACCCTCAACGAGGACCGCTCCAATGCCGTGCTCATCGAGCACGCGCTGACAGGGGACACCCACGTCACGCGCGGCGCCAGCGAGGAGCCGGGGTGGTGGGAGCAGCTCGCCGGCCCCGGTGCCCCCGTGGACACGGACAGGTACTTCGTCGTCTCGATCAACATCCTCGGCGGCTGCTACGGCTCCACGGGACCCTCGACGCAGGCGCCCGACGGAAAGCCCTGGGGCTCGCGGTTCCCGCTCGTCACGCTGCGGGACACGACCGAGGCCGAAGCCAGGCTCGCGGACGCCCTGGGTATCCGGAGCTGGTACGCCGTGCTTGGCGGTTCCCTGGGCGGGGCGCGCGCCCTGGAATGGGCCGTCAGCTATCCGGACCGGGTCCGGCACTGCGCCGTGATTTCGGTCGGCGCCGCCAGCACCGCCGAACAGATCGCTTTCGCCCAGGCGCAGACCCTCGCCATCCGGCAGGACCCCAACTTCAACGGCGGGGACTACTACGGAGGCCCGGAGCCGGAAGCGGGTCTGGCCCTGGCCCGGCGGATTGCGCACATCACCTACCGCTCGGCCGCGGAGCTGGACGGTCGCTTTGGCCGGAACGCCCAGGACGCCGAGGCGCCGCTGGAAGCCGGATCCCTCGCCGGGCGCGGCCGTTACCAGGTGGAGAGCTACCTCGACCACCAGGGCAACAAACTGGTCCGCCGCTTCGACGCGAACAGTTACATCGCCATCACCGAAGCGCTCATGAGCCATGACATCAGCCGGGGCCGCGGCGCCCTCGCCGAGGCCCTGGCTCCGGCCACGGCGGAGTTCCTGTTGGCGGCCGTCGACTCGGACCGGCTGTATTTCCCGGCCCAGTCCCACGCGCTCGCCGCTGCCCTGCCGGGCGACGTCGTCGTGCACACCATCGAGGCGCCGATCGGGCACGACGGTTTCCTGACCGAGATCGGCCAGCTCAACAGTCAGCTCCGACGGCACTTCTTCGGCTAGATCCTTCGGCCTGTCTTCTGCCCGGCACAACGGCCATGCCGATCTCCTGCACGAATCCGTGGACGAAAGCTCGGGAAAAGAGACCAATTGTGCAATTTTGCAGATACGCTCTGCACTAATGGCCGTTGAGGCTCAGGGCGGGAGCGCCCATACTCATTGAGAATGATGCCGCGTGTCACAAATCACAGGCGTCCATTGCCCAGAGGTCCATAGGGTGTCGACGGAGACATCGAAGGAGTCGAAATGAGTACACAAAACGCCGCCAGGCGCCCGGAAGAGGAAGACGTCAAGTCGTCCGGATTGAAGAAGGTAGTAACGGCCTCCATGGCCGGCACCGTTGTCGAATGGTATGAGTTCTTCCTCTACGCCTCGGCCGCCACCCTTGTCTTTGGTAAGTTGTTCTTCCCGAACTCCGGCACGGAACTGGACGGCATTATTGCCGCTTTCGTCACGTACGCCGTTGGTTTCGTCGCCCGCCCGATCGGCGGCATCGTCTTTGGCCACTTCGGCGACAAGTTCGGCCGCAAGCAGCTGCTCCAGCTGAGTATCGTCCTGGTCGGCGTTGCAACCTTCGCGATGGGCTGCCTGCCGACCTTCGAGCAGATCGGCTACTGGGCACCGGCCCTCCTCGTGTTCCTGCGCTTTGTCCAGGGCTTCGCCGTCGGCGGCGAATGGGGCGGCGCCGTCCTCCTCGTTGCCGAGCACAGCCCCAGCAAGTCCCGCGGTTTCTGGTCCTCCTGGCCGCAGTCCGCCGTCCCGATGGGCAACCTGCTCGCCACCGGTGTGCTGTTCACCCTGTCCGCCACGCTGTCCTCCGCCGACTTCCTCAGCTGGGGCTGGCGTGTGGCCTTCTGGCTTTCCGCCGTGATCGTGGTCGTCGGTTACTACATCCGGACCAAGGTCCAGGACGCCCCGATCTTCCTGGAGGCCCGCAAAGAGGTCACCGTTGAGAACAAGGGCTACGGCGTCGCCGAAGTCTTCCGCCGCTACCCGCGTGGCGTCTTCACCGCCATGGGTCTGCGGTTCGCGGAGAACATCCTCTACTACCTCGTGGTCACCTTCTCCATCACGTACCTGAAGGTCATCGTCCAGACGGACACCTCCCGCATCCTGCTCCTGCTGCTGGTGGCGCACGCAATCCACTTCGCCGTGATCCCGATGGTCGGCCGCATGTCCGACCATTTCGGCCGCAAGCCCGTCTACATGGCCGGCGCTATCCTCGGCGGCACCTGGGGCTTCTTCGCCTTCCCGATGATGGACACCAAGAACGACCTCATCATCCTCGCGGCGATCACCATCGGCCTGCTCTTCCATGCCCTGATGTACGCCGGCCAGCCGGCCCTCATGGCCGAAATGTTCCCGACCCGGATGCGCTACTCCGGCGTCTCGCTGGGCTACCAGGTCACCTCGATCGTCGCCGGTTCGCTGGCCCCGATCATCGCCGTCGCCCTGCTAAGCCAGTTCAAGTCGTCCACTCCGGTGGCCATCTACCTCCTCGGCGCCTGTGTGGTCACGATGGTGGCGGTGTTCTTCCTCAAGGAAACCCGCGGCATCTCGCTGCACGACGTTGATGCCGCCGATGCCCAGGGCACCGCGGACCTGCTGGCCGCCAGCAAGAAGTAACAGCAGGAAGTAACCGCTAGAAAAGTTATGAGAACCAGCAACAGCCCGGTCCCCGCAACGCGGGGGCCGGGCTGTTGCCGTTGGAGAGGCTCGACCGGCCAGAGCGGCTCAGCCTGCCAGGACCTCCTGGCGGTCGGAAATTTCGGTCCGGACCGCTGCGAGGACGGCCTGCACGGGGGCCGACCGCAGCGATTCCGCGCGGGCCACCGCCCAGATCGGAAGCTGCCGCTGGAAGTCGTCCGGCAGTACCGGCACGAAATCGGGGTCGCCGACCGCCAGGAAGTTGGGCAGCAGGCCGATCCCGGCGCCGTGCCGGACAGCCTCCAGCTGGGCGAAGATGCTGGTGGCCTGGAAGCTGGAGCGCGGCACGGGAAGCTGGGTGGAGCGGTGGCCCAGTTCGGCGACCTGCAGCGCCGACTCCACGTAGGAGACAAAGCCGTGCTGCCGGACGTCGTCGAGCGTCGCCGGCAGGCCGTGTTCGCGGGCGTACTGCGGGCTGGTGTACAGCCGGAGGAAGTAGTTGGACAGGAAGATGGTCTGCGCATTGCTGACGTCCAGATTGCCCACCACCACCTCAAGATCCACCCCGGACCGGTTCTGGCTGACCTTACGGGTGGCGCTGAGCATTTCGACGTTGAGCTGCGGATGGCCCTGCTGCAGCCGGACGAGCGCCGGCGCGACAAATTCGGCGCCGAAGCCGTCCGGGGTGCTGATCCGGACCAGTCCGGAGAGCACGTCCTCGGAGTGCGCGATCCGGTTCGTGAGCGCTCCGAGGGTGCCCTCGATCGCCTCGGCGGCCGCCACGGCGTCCTGGCCCAGGTCCGTCAGCTCCCAGCCGTGCGGGCTCCGCTCCAGGGTGCGTCCGCCCAGCTGTTTGTCCAGCGCCAGGATCCGGCGGGAGATGGTGGTGTGCGTGGTGCCGAGGGTCTCCGCCACCGCATTGAACCTGCCCAGCCGTGCCACGGTCAGCAGGATCAGCAGATCGTCCGGACTCGGAAGCCGCCGCAGGTCCACAAGAACTCCCCTGGATTCGGGTATGTGCATCCATGCACATACCATCTGTAGTTTTTTCCCTTGATTGCACTGTAACAGGGTGTGATGCTTGACACGGAACATCCGGCGACTGGCCGGATCACGCGCACGACGCAAAGCAAAGGAGCTTATGCCATGGCTGTAATCGCTTGGATCGGACTGGGGAACATGGGCGGATCCATGTCAGTAAACCTCGTCAAGGCCGGCCACGACGTCCGCGGTTTCGACCTTAACGCCGAGGCCGTTGCCGCCGCGGTCGCCGGCGGCGTCAAGCCCGCCGGAAGCATCGCCGACGCGGTCAACGGCGCCGACGTCGTCTTCTCGATGCTCCCCAAGGGCGAGCACGCCCGCGCCGTCTACCTCGGCGAGGACGGCGTCCTGGCCCACGCGGACACGCGCACCCTGCTGGTGGATTCCTCCACGATCGACATCGCCTCCGCCCAGGCCCTGCACGACGCCGCCGCTGCCGCCGGCTTCCGCTTCGTCGACGCCCCGGTTTCCGGCGGGATGAGCGGCGCGAAGGCCGCCACCCTGACCTTCATGATCGGCGGCGAGGCAGGTGCGGTGGCCGAGGCCACGGAGTACATCAGGCCGATGGCGGCGAACATCATTCCCACCGGCGGCGCCACCACCGGCCAGGCCGCGAAGATCTGCAACAACCTCATGCTCTTCATCAACCTGGCCTCGACCGCGGAAGGCGCCGTGCTGGCCGACCGGCTCGGACTGGACAAACAGGTCTTCTGGGACATCGCGTCCGTGTCCTCCGGCGACAGCTGGGCCCTGCGCACCTGGTACCCGGTCGCCGGTGTGGTCCCCACCGCGGCCTCCAACAACGACTTCGCCCCGACCTTCACCACCGAGCTGGCCAACAAGGACATCGGGCTGGCCATCAGCGCGGCCCGGGACACCGGCACCCCGCTGGAAATCGGCGAGCACGTCCAGCAGCTCTTCCAGCGCCTCATCGACTCCGGCAAGGCCGGCATGGACTGCTCCGCGATCGTCAAGCTGGTCGACGGCACCCTCGACACGTCCAAGTAGCCCTGCCCCGCAGCCGGCCGCACCCCCTGAACCTGCACCACACGAAAGAGACCACACCATGGAACGCATTCCGCACTTCATCAACGGCGCCCTGATTTCCGACGCCGAGCGCTACGGCCCGGTCTTCAACCCGGCCACCGGCGAGCAGGAGAAAGAGGTCGCCCTGGCCTCCGCCGCCCGCGTCGAGGAAGCCGTCCAGGCCGCCCGCGCCGCATTGCCCGGCTGGCGCGCCACCAGCCTGGGCAAGCGCACCAACATCTTCTTCAAGGTCCGCGAACTGCTGATGCAACGCCGGCCCGAACTCGCCGCCCTGCTGACCAGCGAACACGGCAAGGTCCTCTCCGACGCCGAGGGCGAGATCACCCGCGGCCTGGAGAACATCGAGTTCGCCACCGGGCTGTCCCACGCCCTCAAGGGCGAGCGCTCCGAGCAGGTGGCCACCGGCGTCGACGTCCACTCGGTGCGCCAGCCGGTCGGTGTGGTCGCCTGCATCACCCCGTTCAACTTCCCGGCCATGGTGCCGCTGTGGATGATCGGCAGTGCCCTGGCTTGCGGCAACACCGTGCTGCTCAAGCCCAGCGAAAAGGACCCGTCCTCGGCCATCTTTATCGCGCAGGTCTTCGCCGAGGCCGGCCTGCCCGTCGGCGTCCTCAACGTCGTGCACGGCGACAAGGAGGCCGTTGACGTGCTGCTCGAACACCCGGACGTCAAGGCCATCAGCTTCGTCGGCTCGACGCCGATCGCCCAGTCCATCTACAAGCGCGCCGCCGACCACGGCAAGCGCGTGCAGGCCCTGGGCGGGGCCAAGAACCACATGGTGGTCCTGCCGGACGCGGACCTGAACATGGCCGCCGACGCCGCCGTGTCCGCCGCTTACGGCTCCGCCGGCGAGCGCTGCATGGCCGTCAGCGTCCTGGTCGCCGTCGGGAACATCGCCGATGAGCTGGTCGGGGCCATCACCACCCGGATGGGCACCCTGAAGATCGGCCCCGGGACCGACCCGGCGTCGCAGATGGGCCCGCTGATCACCGCCGAGCACCGCGCCAAGGTCGCCTCCTACGTCGCCGGCGCGGCCCAGGAAGGCGCCACCGTGGTGGTGGACGGCCGGGAGCAGAAGTTCGACTCCAACGGCTTCTTCATCGGCGTCAGCCTCATTGACCACGTCAAGCCCGGCATGAAGGTCTACGACGACGAGATCTTCGGCCCGGTCCTGTCCGTGGTCCGCGTCGAGACCTACGCCGACGCCGTCAAGCTCGTCAACGACAACGAGTTCGGCAACGGCGTGGCGATCTTCACCCGCGACGGCGGCGCCGCGCGGCAATTCGAGTTCGACGTCGAGGCCGGCATGGTGGGCGTCAACGTGCCGATCCCGGTTCCGGTGGGAACCTTCTCCTTCGGCGGCTGGAAGAACTCGCTCTTCGGCGACACGCACATGTACGGCCCGGAGAGCATCCGCTTCTACACCCGCGGCAAGGTCGTCACCACCCGCTGGCCGGACCCGTCCACCTCGGTGATCGACCTCGGCTTCCCCCAGGTCGACTAGACCAGCCGGCCGGCCCGGGTCAGCCTGTCCCGGCCGCCCGGCCCGGCCCGCTTCAAACAAAACAACGCGGGGTCACTCCGCGCCCATCCGGTACCGGATCCTGGGCGCGGAGTGACCCCGCGTTGCTGTGTGGCGGGGCTAGCCCTTCATGATCTCCGTGCGCTGGGCCATGTAGTCCTCCATGGACAGCTCGCCCTCGCTGTACCGCTGGTCCAGTTCCGCGAGCTTGCGCGCCCGGAAGCCCTGCGGGGCCGGCGGCGGCGGGGGCACCGCGGGGCCCGACGGCTGCTGGCTGTCGGGCTGCCAGGTGTTGGACCGGGGAGTGTTGGACTGCGGCGCGTTGAACTGCTGCGCGTCCCGCTGCGGGAAGGGCTGGGGCTGGTTGCCGGGGTAATTCGGGCTGTCCTCATAGGGGACGGGGGGCTGGTAGCCCTGCTGGCCGGGGTAGGGCTGGCCGGGGTACTGCTGGTTGGCCGGCGGCGCGGGCTGCTGCGGAGCGCCGAGCTGGCCGAAGGCGCCGTAGTAGTCCCGCTGGGTAAAACCGTCACGCGGCTGCTTGTTCTGCTGCCCCGGGTACTGGCCCGGAGCGTCGCCGGGGAACTGCCCGAACTGGTCCGGGCCGCCGGGCATGCCCTGGTTCTGGTTCCGGCCGCGCACCGACTTCTTGTAGTAGCGCATCGCGATCGGGATCAGGAATGACAAAATGATGATCCATAGGAACAGATTGTTCACGGTACCGGGCCTCTCAGGAAGTGTTCTTCCAGCTTAACGCCCACACCCGGGCCGTGGTGCCCGGACCGTGGCAGCGGCTCCGTTAGGCGACGAGGACAGTCGGCATCCCCAGGAAACTGCCGTACGAGGCTACCGCCGGGCGGATCCCGGGTTCCGCCTCGGGATCTGTCCGGGCGTGCAGCCGAACCGCGAGCTCGCAGCGGCCGCCGGTGAAGCGGTGCCGCCACACGCCGGCGAGCCGGCCGTCCCGGAGGACCACGTGTACCGGGTTGCCGGCGACCGGGGCCCTGGGGGCTTCTCCACCCAAATAGTGCCGCGACACGGAGTACCCCATGACGTATTCGTCATAGCACTGGATCAGGTCAATCCGGGGCGGACCGCCGGCTGCAGTGGTGATGGCCGGTTCCGGCCCGAAGTGGAACTCCACGCCGTCGATCCGCACGGTTTCGAGCGTCCCGGGAGTGCTGTCCCGCACCAGCCGCAGCCCTGCCCGGACATCCGCCAGCGTCAGCCCCGACCAGTCCGCGCAGTCCTTCTCCGTCGCCGGGCCGCGGCTGGCGAAGTACCTCCGGACCAGCTCGGCCAGGGCGGCCGGGCGATCCATCAGCCCCGCCGGGGCAGCGGGGACCCGCTCCTCGAAGAGCGCGTAACTCTGCTTCAGCGCACCTCCCGCGCTCCGCACCGGCCTGCCGCTGACCAGCACACCGCTGGCCTCGGCGAACATGATCCGGTAGGCCAGCCCAAGGCCCTCGGAAGCCTGGCCAGCCTTCCGCAGCTCCTCGGCGAGCTGCTCCCGGGTCTTGTGGGCGCCGCCGGCCACGGCACCGGCCAGCACCCGGTTGCTCCTCGCGCCCTCCGCGGCATCCAGCCCGGTCCGGCGGTACATCCCCGAGTTCCCCTGATGCAGCCGCGGTGCGGAGAGCGCCAGCAGCCAGCGCAGATCGTCCCGGTGCACAAAGTGCCAAGTGGGCCTCAGGATGTGGGTGCGCAGGATGGTGCCCTCGGACACGGCGGTCTCCACGGCCGCGGCTGTGGCTCCCGCGCTCCGCTGGGCCAGGGTCCAGCGGGCGTAGGCGAACTCCTGGGACTGCACGGCCAGCAGGTTCTTTAGTGCGTCCTCCGCCGTCGACGCGAAAGGCTCGCGCAACCTCTGGCTGTGGAGCCGCAACCGCACCACGTCGTCGGGGTCCATCACATCAGCCTGCACACGGCAGCGGCGGTCAGGAGCGCACGGGCTCTTCGGCGCCGGGGGGCCCCTCGCCCGAACCGAGCGGCATTCCGGGGCCGAAAACCGGGCCCGGGAGCGGCCGCTTGGCCGTGACGCCGTCGCCGGAGGAACGGTGCCGGAGCCGGCGGACCACCCAGGGCACGAAGTATTCGCGCGCCCAGACCAGATCGCCGGAGCGCGCCTGCCGCCAGCTGCGCTGCGGGAGGGGCTTGGGGGAGAGCGGTTCCAGGGTGTGCTCGACGTTGAGGGAATCCAGGACCATGGCCGCGATGGTGTGGTGGCCCAGCGGCGAGAAGTGCAGCCGGTCCGCGTCCCACATTTGCGGGTCATTGAGCTGCCGCAGGGACCACATGTCCGCGATGACGGCGTCGTGGCGGGCCGCGATGGTGCGGAGGTTCTCGTTGTAGATGGCCACTTTGCTGCGCACCCGGCCCAGCACGGACGAGCCGGTGTCGGGACCGTTGAACAGGACCACCGTGGCCCCGGCCAGGCTAAGGATTTGCACCACCGAGTCCAGCTTCTCGGCCAGGGCATCCGGATCCCCGCCGGGGCGGATCAGGTCGTTCCCGCCGGCGGACAGCGTCACAAGGTCGGGCCTCAGGGACAGGCAGTGGGCCAGCTGCTGGTCCACGATCTGCTGCAGCAGCCGGCCCCGGACGGCGAGGTTGGCGTAGGCAAAGTCCTCGTGCCCGCGGCTCAGCTCCTCGGCCACCCGGTCCGCCCAGCCGCGGTATCCCCCGGGACTCGCCGGTTCGGGATCGCCGATGCCTTCCGTGAAGGAGTCTCCCATGGCCACATAGCGGGTCCAGGGGTGGGTCACGGCGTTGTCTGGAGAGTTCTCCATGGCTTCGGTTTCGCTCACCTTCTTATCGTGCACTCTTCCTGCAAAGCTACGCCACCGTAGGTTGTTACCTGCGGGTAACTGTAAGAATGGAGCCATGACTCAACCCGCTGCCTTCCCCGCCCCTGTTGTCCTATGGTCCAAGCCCGAGGAGGAGCGTGCGGGAAAGCCGCTCCTGCTCCTGCTGCACGGCTACGGGGCCAACGAAGAGGATCTCCTGGGCTTGGCGGACATGCTGCCGCAGGAATTTGCGGTGGCCTCGGTGCGCGCCCCGATGGTGTCCGGCGCAGGATTCACCTGGTTTCCGCTGACCGCATCCATCGATTATTCCCTGGAGGCGGTCAAGGAGTCCGCCTCGTACGTGGAGGACTGGCTGGATTCGGTCCGGCCGAACCACCCGTCCGTGACGCTGCTGGGCTTCTCGATGGGCATGGCGCTGGCCACCACCCTGCTGCGGCGGCGGCCCGCGGACTATGCCGCCGTCGTCGGGCTCTCCGGTTTTGCCGTCGACGCCGGAAATGACCCCAGCTTCCACGACGCCGAACTGGACGGGACGGTGCCTTTGTTCTGGGGCCGCGACCAGCAGGATCCGGTGATCACGCCGGACAAGATCGACTTCACCATGGGCTGGGTACGCAAGCACGTGAAGCTCACCAAGGTGCTCTACACCGGGATGTGGCACGGCATCAACCAGCAGGAAATCGGGCACGTCTCCGAGTTCCTCACCCACGGGGTGCTGAACAAGTAGCCGCACGACGCCGGGCGGCCGGCCGTCCGGCGTCCAACCGCCCGGCGCCAGTCGATGGTGTCGGGCGTCGGGGTCAGGCCCCGGCGGGCGTGCTGATCCGGACGGTCCGGTTGTTCACCGTGACGGTGTCGCCGTGGTGGAGCTGGCGGCCGCGGCGCTCGTCGATCTCACCGTTGACCTTCACGAGCCCGCTCTTGATCAGTTCCGCGGCCTCCACCCCGTCCTCGACCAGGCTGGCCAGCTTCAGCAGCTGGCCGAGCCGGATCATGTCGTCGCGGATGGGGATCTCTTCAATTTCCGGGTTGCTCATACAAGCAATGATGCCTGACAGAAGGTGGCAGTAATGACGCACGAGCCGCGGCTTCCGTTCCTCGCCGGGTTGCCCCTCGCCGTGGCTGCGGGGCTGCTCATGCCGGTGCAGGGCCGGATCAACGGCGCGCTCGGCGTGGCGCTCGCGGACGGGATCGCCGCCGCGGTGGTGAGCTTCACCACCGGGCTGGTGCTGATGATCGTGGTGTCGCTGGCGCTGCCGCGGGGCCGGGCCGGGCTGCGGGCGATCCTGCCGGCGGTCCGGGAGCGGAAGTTCCCGCCCTACTACATCCTGGCCGGCTGCATCGGCGGGTTCTTCGTCTTCGCACAGTCCTTCACGGTGGGTCTGCTGGGGGTTGCCCTGTTTACCGTCGCCACCGTGACCGGGCAGACCCTCAGCGGGCTCCTAGTGGACCGGATGGGGATCGGCCCGGCCGGCAGGAGATCCATCACCGGCATCCGGGTGATCGGCAGTATCCTGACCGTCGCCGCCGTCGCCTGGGCGGTATCGCCGCGGTTCTCCGACGCCGGGCCAGGGGCGGCGGAGCTGCTCGTTCCGGTGCTCCTACCCGTGATTGCCGGCTTCCTGATGAGCTTCCAGCAGGCTATGAACGGCACCGCCGCCGTGCATTACGGCACGCCCATCGCCGCGACCCTGATGAACTTTGTCGCCGGCGCGGTCATGCTCTGGGCCGCCTGGCTGGTCAAGATCGCCGTCGCGGGACCGGGCAACCCGCTGCCGGGGGAGTGGTGGTACTACCTGGGCGGGGCCATGGGGTGTGTCTTTATCGGCGTCGGCGCCGTGCTGGTCCGCAGCCTGGGCGTGCTGGTGACCGGACTCGGCATGATCGCGGGCCAGCTGCTGGGCTCGCTGGGGCTGGACCTGGTGTTCCCGGCGCCCGGCACCGTGGTGGCGCTGCCCACCGTGCTCGGGACCCTGCTGACCCTTGCCGCGATTGTGCTCGCCAGCCTGCCCTGGCCCAGGGGTGCCCTGGCACGGCGGCGCCGGGAGCCGACAGGCCGGTAGGCTAGGAGGCGCAGCTTCCTGCACCGCCAACAGTCAGCACCCGTCCCGGGATGTGGGCTTGGTGCGTGTGCAGGGTTCGTGTCTAAAATTTGCGTTTTGTAGTGCCCCGTCCGGCAACCAGCCGGGGTTCCGGGGCTGAAACCGCGGACCGCACCCAGCGGCCCTGTAGAAAGTGGAGTTCCCATGGCAGCAAAATCCGTCCTCGACCAGATCATTTCCCTCGCCAAGCGCCGGGGTTTCGTATTCCAGGCCGGTGAAATCTATGGTGGCTCGCGTTCTGCCTGGGATTACGGGCCCCTGGGTGCTGAGCTGAAGGAAAACATCAAGCGCCAGTGGTGGCAGTCCGTGGTCCGCGGCCGCGAAGACGTCGTCGGCCTGGATTCCTCCGTCATCCTGCCGCGCCAGGTCTGGGAAGCGTCCGGCCACGTCGATGTGTTCTCCGACCCGCTGGTCGAGTGCCTCTCCTGCCACAAGCGCTACCGCGCCGACCACCTCGTGGAAGAGTTCGAGGAGAAGAAGGGCCGTCCCGCCGAGAACGGCCTCAAGGACATCGCCTGCGCCAACTGCGGCACCCGCGGCGAATGGACCGAACCCCAGGAATTCTCCGGCCTGCTCAAGACCTACCTCGGCCCGGTGGCCAGCGAAGAGGGCCTGCACTACCTGCGCCCCGAAACGGCCCAGGGCATCTTCGTCAACTTTTCCAACGTGCTCACCACCTCGCGCAAGAAGCCCCCGTTCGGGATCGGCCAGGTCGGCAAGTCCTTCCGCAACGAGATCACCCCGGGCAACTTCATCTTCCGCACCCGTGAGTTCGAGCAGATGGAAATGGAATTCTTCGTCGAGCCCGGCACCGACGAGCAGTGGCACCAGTACTGGATGAAGGAACGGATGTCCTGGTACACCGGCCTCGGCATCCGGGAAGACAACCTGCGCTTCTTCGAACACCCGCTGGACAAGCTCAGCCACTACTCCAAGGGAACCACGGACATCGAGTACCGCTTCGGGTTCCACGGCTCCGAGTGGGGCGAGCTCGAGGGCATCGCCAACCGCACGGACTTCGACCTGTCCACGCACTCCAAGGCCTCCGGCGCGGACCTGAGCTACTTCAACCAGGCCACCAACGAGCGCTACACCCCGTACGTGATCGAGCCCGCCGCCGGCCTCACCCGCTCCTTCATGGCGTTTATGATCGACGCGTACACCGAGGACGAGGCGCCCAACGCCAAGGGCGGGGTCGACATCCGCACCGTGCTCAAGCTCGATCCGCGCCTGGCCCCGGTCAAGGCAGCCGTGCTGCCGCTGAGCCGCAACGAGGACCTGTCCCCGAAGGCCAAGGACCTCGCCGCCCAGCTGCGCAAGAGCTGGAACATCGAGTTCGACGACGCCGGCGCCATCGGCCGCCGCTACCGCCGCCAGGACGAGATCGGCACCCCGTTCTGCATCACCGTGGACTTTGAGACCCTGGACGACCAGGCCGTCACGATCCGCGAACGCGACACCATGAGCCAGGACCGCGTGTCCCTGGACAAGGTGGAGGGCTACCTGGCCGCACGGCTGATCGGCGCCTGATCGTGGCGATCGCATACCGTCAATGGCGCGACGGCGATGACCTGGCGCTGCTGGAAATCTGGGGCGGGCCCGAAACCGAGCAGGCCCGGCAGTTCCGCGGCACCCTGGCACCCTCGGGCAACAAGCCGTGGCGCCGCTGCATCGTGGCCGAGGACGTCGTCGACGGCGTGGCCATCCCGGTCGCGGCCGGCGTGGTCCACGAGGCCTCGCTGCACCCGGAACGGCTCTGGGCCTACATCGAGGTCGACCGGCAGCACCGCCGCGCCGGCGTCGGCTCCACGCTGCTGACCATGCTCCGGCACGAGGCGGCGCAGTCGCCGTCGGGCGTTTCCCGGCTCCGGACCAAGGTGGAACCGGGCACGCCCGGGGCGGCCTTCGCCGAGGCGGCGGGGCTGGCCCCGATCCAGCGCTCCCGGCTCGTCGTCGTCGACCCCGGTGCCCTCCGCCTGCCGGTCTTCGGCGACGGTTCAGAGGCTGCCGCCTCCGAGCAGGTCGAGGACCTGGCCACCGGGTCGGTGGAACTCAGCGACGTCGTCGGCCGGTACTACACGTCCGTGCACGGCTGGGACAGCCCCGGGGACCTCAGCATCGCCACGGTCCAGCGGCTCTTCCTCGACGAACTCAGCGGCGCCCACGGCGCCATCGTGCTGCGGGCGCCGAAGGCCAGCGCCTTCGGCCAGGGCGTGGCGGCCAGCAGGAAGGGCCGGCTCCAGGCCTTCGCCATCAGCTACGCCGAGCTGGCCCCCGCCGGGGACAACACGGAGGCAGCTGCCCCGGCAGGCCAGCCCACCGACGTGTTCCTGGGCCACGAGCCGAAGCTCTCCGCGGAGGAGGCCCAGGCCGCCGTCCGGGACCTGCTGGCGCTGATTGCGTTCCAGCACCCCGTGCTGCTGGAACTGGACGACTCGATGGAGGCGCTGCGCGCCGTCGTCGAGCCGCTGCTGGAAAGCGGCAAGGCCCGCGTCCTGGGCGCCGAGACCCTGGTCGTCTCCGACCCGGCCTAGGCCCGCTTAACCCAACTGACCCGCAGCTGCGGCCGTTATGAAGCGTGAAAACGGCCACAGCTGCGGGTCAGTTTGCGTTCGACGCAGCTATTTGGGCATCACCGGCGGGACGAAGTCGAACGTCATCCCCAGCAGCCAGACGAGCAGCAGCACCACCGGCAGGTGGAAGACGAACTGGAGGAACGTGAAGCCGACCAGGTCGCGGGCCCGCAGCCGCAGCACTGCCAGCAGCGGCAGCATAAAGAACGGGTTGATCAGGTTCGGCAGGGCCTCGGCAATGTTGTAGATCTGCACGGTCCAGCCGAGGTTCATCTGCACGTCGGTCGCGGACTGCATCACGTACGGCGCCTCCACGAGCCACTTGCCGCCGCCGGAGGGGACCAGCAGGCCCAGCAGGGCCGTGTACAGCGCAATCACGACGGCGAAACCGCCGCCGCTGCCGATCTCGGTGAAGAACTCGGCCAGATGCGCGGAGATGGTCATGCCGCCGTGGCCGGTGGCCTTGGTCAGGATCGCGGCCATCGCGGCGTAGAGCGGGAACTGGACCAGGATGCCGGCCGTCGCCGGGACGGCCTTGGTGACGGCCTGCAGGAAGTTCCGCGGGGTGCCGTGCAGCACCAGGCCCAGGATCAGGAAGACCAGCAGGTAGCCGTTGAGGCTGCTCACCACGGTCAGGAAGGGCTTGGTCAGGAACTGCGAGACCAGCCAGCCGAGCGTCAGGACGCCGGCCAGGATCGGCAGGATCATGCTGTATTCGAGCCATTCGCCCGGGCGGGAGCGCGGCTCAGATTCGCTCGGTTCGTCGTCAAGGTCGACGCCGAGGTCCTCCGCGGTGCGGATCGAGCCGCCCTCGGGGGCCGAGAAGTGCGCGATCACCGTGGTGAGTGCCATCAAGATGGCCAGGGTGAGCAGCGACTGCCAGGTGAAGATCGTGGTCCCGAAGTCCAGGATGCCGGTGATCTTCAGCAGCGCCGGCGGCAGCGAGGCCGCGGTGGCCTGCAGCTGAGCCGCGGAGGAGGACAGGCCGAGCGCCCAGACCGCGCCGAGGCCCATGAAGGCTGCCGCGCCGAGCGCGCGGTAGTCCACGGTCAGGTCCTTGCGGCGGGCGATGGCGCGGGCCAGCAGGCCGCCGAAGATGAGGCTGAGGCCCCAGTTGAGGAACGACACCGACATGGACATCAGCGCCACGAAGCTCACGGCGGTGCGGGCGGTGGCCGGGATGAGGGCCAGCCGGTTGATCAGTTTGGCAACGGGCGGGGAGGTGGCCACGACGTAGCCGGTCAGCACCACCATGGCCATCTGCAGGGTGAACGCGGTCAGGTCCCAGAACCCGTTGCCGAAGGAATCGGCGATCGACTGGGGCGAGGCGCCGATGGCCAGGGCGGCCACCGCGATGATGATGACGCCGGCCAGGGCGAAGATGTAGGCGTCCGGGAACCACTTCTCGGTCCACGCCGCCATCCGTTGGGCTATGCGGGCGAGACCGCGTTCTTCGCCGATTCCGCTTTTCGTCAGGACTGTGTTTGCCACAGAGGGGTACCTCTCCATTGAGTGCGATTTTGTACCCGGGAGAGTTTAGTCAAGACGATCGCGGTAACCGGGCTTATCTGCGCCGGCCGCCGGCGCGCCGCGGACCCTCGGCATCATCCAGGCGCTGCCGTTCCTCGTCGGTGGGTGCTCCGCCGCCGAGGTCCGCCGGCATCCACCACGCGCCCGGGGCCGAGGTGAGGGGAAAGTCGGCGATGCAGGCGTCGATCCCGGCCTGGAGGACCCCGCGCAGCGCCTCGGTGGCCTGCTGGGGGTCCTGGGCCGGGTCAACGGCGACCGGGTCGCCGACATGGATCCGAACTGGGGCGCGCCAGGCGCGGGCCGGGGAAAAGCCGTGGCGGCGGGTCATCAGCCGGTGGGCGCCCCAGACGGACACGGGGATGATGGGCACTCCGGCCTCGGCGGCCATCCGCACGGCACCGGTCTTGCATTCACGCACCCGGAAGCTGCGGCTCACCCCCGCCTCCGGCAGGATCGCGATGTACTCGCCCTCGCGGAGCCGGGCGACGGCGTTGTCATAGGCGTGTGACCCCGAGTCGTACCCCACCGCGACATGCCCGGCGGCGCTGACCGCGGGCCCGGCAAACCAGTGATCGGCGGCCGCCTGGGTGACCAGGAAGCGCATCTGTGCCCTCGCATGCCACCACAGCAGCAGCTCGGCGAACGCGAAGTCGAGGTACCCGAAGTGCGTAATGGCGACGACGGCGCCCCGGCCGGGGACGACGGGGCGGGACGAGCCGCGCGGGGCATCGTCGAGGGGCTCCGGTGCCGGGAGGTGCCCGCGTCCGGTGACGATGACCCGGATCCGGAACAGCCGGATTAGCGCCAGCCCGGTGCGGACGATGACGCGGTAGAAACGCTCACTGGGCCGGGGCCGCCACGGCATCCTAGCGGCCGCCCTGCCGGTGTCGATCGGGCTGGTGTGCGCCGGGGTGGTGTCGGTCGGGCTCGTGACCGCCGGGCTGGTGTCCGCCGCCGCGCGGCCGGCGGGGCGGCAGGGGCAGGAAGCCCGAGGTGGATTCCACGTAGTCCTGGTAGCCCGGGCGGGCGGACATGGCCTTCTCGGTGAGCGGCTTGCCGGATTTGCCGGCGAGCAGCCAGATCATCAGGACCGGGGAGAGGACAGTCAGCACTCCCGGCCAGGAATCAGCGGCGACAAGGAAAATCCCGGTCCAGACGGCGGCGTCGCCGAAGTAGTTCGGGTGCCGGGTGTAGCGCCAGAGGCCGGTGTCCAGCACGGTGCCGCGCCGGGCCGGATCGGCCTTGAACTGTGCCAGCTGCCGGTCGCCGACCGTCTCGAAGACGAAGCCGACCACCCAGAGCAGCACGCCCAGCCAGGCCAGCCAGCCGAGGCTCCCGGTGCTGAACATGCCCACCTGGACCGTGAGCGAGACGAAGAACAGGATCACGCCCTGCGGCAGGTAAACCTTGCGCAGGGCGTAGACGTTCCGGGACCCGGGGGCCGGGGAGAGCAGGTCCACGTACCGTGGATCCTCGTGACCACCACGGGCCCGGAGACCGATGTGGAGGGCGAGGCGGACGCCCCACACCGCCACGAGCGCCAGCAGCAGCAGGCGGCGGCCGCCGTCGCCCTGTCCGGCCGAGAGGAACCAGGAGATGGCGGCCACGACGACGAACCCCAGGCCCCAGACGGTGTCGATGACGGAATGACGGCTCTGGCGGACGGCGATGGCGAAGGTGCCGGCCAGCAGCACCACGAGGCCGGCCGCCACCCACGGAAGGCTGGCCAGGAAAGCCCCCAACGGGAAAGCCCCCAACGGGAAAACGCCGAGCGGAAAGTCCGGCATCACAGCACCACCGGGAGGCCGGCGGAGGCGGGCAGGAGGCTGCGGAACGCGTCGGCGCCGCCCCGGGGGGCGTGGCCTGAACTGGCGGCAAAGGTGTCGAGGATGAAGCCGCTGGCCAGCGAGTTCCACAGGCCCACCCGGCGGAACATAAAGTGCCCGGCACCTTTGAGCGCGACGTAGTCCACGGTCTTGGCGACGCCGTCGGCCCGGCGGGCGTAGGCGAGCGAGTTCGCGGGGCTGGTCCAGCGGTCCTTGGTGCCATGGACAATCAGGACCCGGCGGCCGGCCACGGGCTTCACCGGGGTCTGGGCATCGAGCCAGGGCGCCAGGGCGACGACGGCTTCCACCTGGGGGTGGTCCGCGACGCAAAGCGCGGTCAGGCCGCCCATTGAGTGGCCGAGGAGGTAAATGGGGACGCCGGGGTGCTCGCGGCTGATGTGGGAGAGCGCCCAGCGGGCGTCCTGGACGGGGGACATGTCCTTCCCGTTCCAGCCGCGGTACCGGTTCCGGAGTGTCCAGACGGCCAGCCCGTCGCGTGCACCGCCGTTGTGCAGTGCCCGGGCGAAGGGCAGCATCCGGGCGGGACTCAGGTGCCTGCCGCGGACGGATTCGAAGCTTTTGGACCGCCCGCCGTGCAGGACCAGGGCGACTCCCCGGGTTTCCCCGCTGGCCCGGGCAATGCTCAACACGGCCCTGGCGTCCGCCCCGGGACCCGCCGGCACAGGCTCGCGGTCGTCGATCTTGCGTATGGCCACGCCAATCCTCCACTTCTTGTCCGTCAATTCCAACCATAGGGCGCGGTGCCCGCAGTTCAAGTTCCGCAGCTCAGCTGCCGGCCGGCGGGCGCCCCGGGTTCCGGGGGACATGCCCATTGAACATTCGGAGCGGCGCCGCCCGGGGATGGGACCGGCGGGCCGGACCGCGGGGCTCTTCGGGGGCCCGGAGCGCTTCGGGCGACGGCCGGGAACCTCTTGACGGAGCAGGGCCGGAAGAGTAGGCCTGTGCTCGTGAACCTCCGGACTCCTGCCGGCTGGGAGCACGGGCCACCGTCCGGATCGGGTCTCATGACACATTCTCCCGATACAGAAAATGAGACGGTACAGGAAATGAACGGAAACAGCTTCGATAGCCTGCGCGACCAGGTCCGCGGGCAGGTCATCACCCCAGGCGACGCGGACTACGACGCCGCGCGTGCAGTCCACAACGGCATGATCGACAAGAAACCGGCGGCGGTCGTCCGGGTATCCCAGGTGGCCGATGTCATTGCCAGCGTCAACTTCGCCCGGGACAATTCCCTGGACGTGGCCATCCGTGGCGGTGGGCACAGCGCTCCGGGCTTCGGAACCTGGGATGACGCCCTGGTCATCGACTTCGTCAACACCAAGGGGGTCCGGGTGGATCCGGCAAGCCGCACGGCCCGCTCCGAAGCCGGCGCAACGTGGGCGGACTTCAATCACGCCACTCACGCGTTCGGGCTGGCGACCACGGGCGGGATCGTTGGTACGACCGGGGTCGCAGGGCTCACCCTCGGCGGAGGCATCGGCTATCTGACCCGCAAGTACGGGCTCAGCTGCGACAACCTCCTCTCGGCAGACGTCGTCACGGCCGAGGGGAAGTTCCTGACGGCCAGTGAAAGCGAGAATGACGACCTCTTCTGGGCACTCCGCGGCGGTGGCGGGAACTTCGGTGTCGTGACTTCGCTGGAATACAGGCTGCACCCCGTGGACACGGTCCATGCCGGCGTCGTCGTCTACCCGTTGGAACATGCGGAAACGGTGTCGAAGTTCTATCGGGACCACTTGGCGTCTGCGCCCGAAGAGCTGGGAGCCTTCCTGGCTTTCGCCCTGGGACCTCCCGTACCGTTCCTGCCCGAGGAATGGCATGGCAAACCGGTGTGCGTGGTGGTGGGGATGTGGACCGGAGACCCGGCTGAGGGCGCTGCCCGCTGGCAGCCGTTCCTCGACGTCGCACCGGTGGCCGGCTCCATGGTGGGGCCGATGCCCTACCCTGCCCTGAACCAAGCCTTCGACGCCTTGCAGCCCAAAGGCATCCTGAGCTACTGGAAAGCTGACTTCCTGCCGGAGCTCAGCGACGGCGCCATCGCGGAGCATATCCGCTTCGGGGCAACGATTCCCACCGTCCAAACCGCCGTGCACGTCTACCCCATTGACGGAGCCGTGCAGCGGGTGGGTCAGACGGAAACAGCGTTCGCCAACCGGAACATGAAGTTCGCGCCGGTCATTGCCGCCTTCTGGCAGGATCCGGCCGACAGTGATTCCAAAGTCGCCTGGGTGCGGGAATATGCGCAGGCGCTGCGGCCCTACTCGGCTCCCGGCGGTTACATCAACTTCATGGATGGCGACGATCAAAGCAGGGTCGCGGAGAATTACGGGCCGAACTACCAGCGCCTGCGGGAGGTCAAAGCCAAGTACGATCCGCAGAACCTCTTCCACGTCAACCAGAACATCACCCCGGCCTGACCGGACCGGGCGCGGCCGGGGGCGTCGCCGGGGGACACCGGCGCCGGCCCGACGTCGTGCGTCTTAACGGCGCCCGCCGCCGCGGCGGGCGCCCCCGGCACGTCATGAGTCAGGCCGGGGCCGGGAAACGCCGTAATGTTTTCGGCATGAGGTTGAACTGCTGATGGGCGCCGGACATTCACACACCCCGCAAGGACACGCGGATCCGACGCCCCAGGCGCTCGTTGCACGGAAGAAGGCCAACCTCATCCTGGCCGCCATCCTGATCCCGCTGACGCTGCTGACCCTCGTGGCGATGGCGCTGCTGTGGCCCTCGGGCAGCAAAGAGGGGATCACGCTCGCGAGCCCCTACGCGGCCGCGCCGGGCGTCACGTTCGACACCGGCAAGATCCAGCGCGTTGTCACCGGCAGCTGCATGGACGCCCTCGCGCCGGAGCAGGCCGGGACGGACGCGGCCCCGCAGCAGGGATCGGAATGCACTTTTGCGTTCACGGACCCGGACAAGGGCGGTAACCCCGTCAAAGTCGTCATCAACCCCGACGTCGCCAAATCCCACGGCGTGAAAGCCGGCGACAACATCCGCTACCTGAACCTCTCCAAGGTCCAGGGCGCCGAAGCCCAGGGCACACCGGCCTACGTCTTCGTCGACTTTGTCCGGACCCTGCCGATCATTTTCCTCGCGGTGCTCTACGCCGCCGTCGTGATCGCCGTGGCGCGCTGGCGCGGGCTGCGCGCGCTGATCGGGCTGGTCGGCGCCTACGGTGTGCTGGTGTCCTTTATGCTCCCGGGGCTGGTGGAGGGCAAACCGCCGCTGCTGCTGGCGCTGGTGGGGTCCACGGTGATCATGATCGGGGTGCTCTACTTCGCCCACGGCTTCTCCGCCCGGACCTCCACGGCGCTGCTGGGGACCATGTTCGGCCTGGCGATTACCGCGCTGCTGGCGGCCTGGGCCACCGACGCCGCCAACCTCGCCGGCGTCGGTAGCCACGATTCCGCCACCCTCGCGAACATCTCGGGCAATATCTCCATCTCCGGCATCATCCTGTGCGGGCTCATCATCTCCGGCTTGGGCGTCCTCAATGACGTCACCATCACACAGTCCTCGGCCGTCTGGGAACTGTGGGAACTGGCCCCGGAAACCTCCGCGCGCCAGCTTTTCACCTCCGCGATGCGGATCGGCCGGGACCACATTGCCTCGACCGTCTACACCATCGCGTTCGCCTACGCCGGCGCGGCCCTGCCGGTGCTGATCCTGGTGATGCTCTACGAGCGGCCGCTCGGTGACGCCCTCACCAGCGCCGAGCTCTCCGAGGAAGTGATCCGCACCCTGGTCGGCTCCGTCGGACTGGTCCTGGCGATCCCGGTCACCACGCTGATCGCGGTCCTCGTGGTGAAGGCAACCGGGATCAAAGCCCTGGGCGGGGTGGCGGGCACGGCCCGCGGCACCGGCGGCAGCACCGCCGTCGTTCCCGACGCCGACCCCGACGTCGACTCCGACGATGCCTTCGCAGCGGCTCCGGCAGGGCGCCGCGGGCGGCGCGCAGCGGCACGGGATTGACCCCGGGTTTCCACATAGCAGGCGCGGATCCTGCCGATTTGCCCGGATTTGAGACAATGAACGGGTGACTGTTGTAGCTACCCCTCCCGCCGCCAAGCTGGAACTCCCGCCCCTGAAGCTGGGTCCCATCACGGTGGACACCCCCGTGATCCTGGCTCCCATGGCGGGCATCACCAACTCCGCGTTCCGCCGGCTCTGCCGTGAATACGGCGGCGGCCTGTACGTCGCGGAGATGGTCACGTCCCGCGCCCTCGTGGAGCGCACGCCGGAATCCCTGCGCATCATCGCCCACGACGACGACGAGAAGGTCCGGTCCGTCCAGCTCTACGGGGTGGACCCGGTCACCGTCGGCCAGGCCGTCCGGATGCTCGTCGAGGAGGACCGGGCGGACCACATCGACCTCAACTTCGGCTGCCCTGTGCCCAAGGTCACCCGCCGTGGCGGCGGCTCGGCCCTGCCCTGGAAGATCGATTTGTTCACCTCGATCGTGCAGACCGCGGTCAAGGAAGCGTCCCGGGGCAACGTCCCGCTGACCATCAAGATGCGCAAGGGCATTGACGAGGACCACCTGACTTACCTCGACGCCGGCCGGATCGCCCGCGATTCCGGTGTCGCCGCCGTCGCGCTCCACGGCCGCACCGCCGCGCAGTTCTACTCCGGCCAGGCCGACTGGTCCGCGATTGCCCGGCTGCGTGAGGCGCTGCCGGACATCCCGGTGCTCGGCAACGGCGACATCTGGTCCGCCGAGGACGCCATCCGCATGGTCCGCGAGACCGGCGTCGACGGTGTTGTGGTGGGCCGCGGCTGCCAGGGCCGCCCGTGGCTGTTCGGGGACCTCATGGCGGCCTTCGAGGGCAGCGACGCACGCCACAAGCCGGCCCTCCGGCAGGTGGCGGAAGGCGTGTACCGCCACGCGCAGCTGATGGTCGAGACATTCGGCAACGATGAAGGCAAGGCGCTCCGGGAGATCCGCAAGCACATGGCCTGGTACTTCAAGGGCTACGTCGTCGGCAGTGAACTGCGGACCAAACTGGCCATGGTGACCAGCCTCGAGGTCCTGCGCGAGACCCTGGACCAGCTGGACCTGGACTCGCCGTACCCCGGAGTGGACGCCGAAGGCCCCCGTGGACGCGCCGGCTCGCCGAAGAAGCCCGCCCTGCCCAAGGACTGGCTGCTGGACCGCAACATGGACGCCGACCAGTCGCGTGAGATCAGCCACGCGGAACTGGACGTGTCCGGTGGCTGAAACCAGGACCACCGCCCCCGTGCTCGACGGTTACGTCGCCCGGGACACCGCCCGCTGGGTCGAGGAACCGCCCAAGTCCACGTACCGCTCCGACTTCGAACGCGACCGGGCCCGGGTGCTGCACTCCTCGGCCCTGCGCCGGCTCGGTGCCAAAACCCAGGTCGTGGCCCCCGACACCGACGACTTCGTCCGGACCCGCCTCACCCACAGCCTCGAAGTGGCGCAGGTGGGCCGCGAACTGGGCCGTGCCCTCGGCTGCGACCCCGACGTCGTGGACACCGCCTGCCTCAGCCACGACCTCGGCCACCCGCCGTTCGGCCATAACGGCGAATCGGCGCTGAACGAGGTCGCCCACGCCGTCGGCGGCTTCGAAGGCAACGCCCAGACGCTGCGCCTGCTGACCCGGCTGGAGCCCAAGGTCCTCACCGCCGACGGAAGCCCTGCCGGGCTTAACCTCACCCGCGCCAGCCTTGACGCCGCCGCGAAGTACCCGTGGTCGGCGGCGAACGCGCCCGTCATCCATGGCGAGCGGACCAGCAAGTTCGGCGCCTATGAGGATGACCTGCCGATCTTCGACTGGATCCGCGAGGACGCCCCGGAGCGGCGCTCCTGCCTCGAAGCGCAGGTCATGGACCTCGCCGACGACATCTCCTACTCCGTGCACGACGTCGAGGACGCCATCGTCGCCGGGCACTTCCAGCTGCGCTGGATGGACAATCCGGACCACCGCGCCCGGGTGGTCGGCTACGCCAAGCAGTGGTACCTGCCGCAGAACGACCCGGCCGCGATTGATGCGGCCCTGGCCCGGCTGGAAGCGACCAGCGTCTGGGTGCGCGAGGCCGACGGCAGCCGCAAGTCGATGGCGGCGCTCAAGGACATGACCAGCCAGCTGATCGGCCGGTTCTGCCAGAGTGCGCTGGCGTCCACCCGCGCTGTGTACGGCCCGGAGAACCTGACCCGCTACAACGCGGAGCTGATCGTTCCGGACGAGACCGTGATGGAAATAGCCGTGATGAAGGGCCTGGCCACCACCTTCGTGATGACCACCGAACACCGGCGGCCCATCTACGAACGCCAGCGCGAGGTCCTGCACGCCCTCGTGACGGCCCTGAGCGCCACCGGGGACCGCCACCTGGAGCCGATGTTCGCCGCCGACTGGCGCGACGCGGAGGACGACGGCGCGCGGCTGCGTGTCGTGATCGACCAGGTGGCGTCATTGACCGACGGTTCCGCGCTGGCCATGTACGAGCGGCTCGTCGGCAGCCTGCCGTCACTGTGGTGACCGTCTTGGTGACGTTGCCCGCAGTGCCCTGCTATGCGCCGTTCCTGACGGGGCGCGGTACTAGGATGGCACTGTGGCCGGCCTGATCAAACGTGAAGATATCGACGAAGTACGCCAGCGCACGGACATCAAGGAAGTTGTCGACGGCTACGTCACCCTCAAGGGGGCGGGGCTGGGCTCCTTCAAAGGCCTGTGCCCCTTCCATGACGAGCGTTCGCCCTCGTTCACCGTCCGCCCCCAGGTGGGCAGGTACCACTGCTTCGGCTGCGGCGAGGACGGCGATGTCATCTCCTTCGTGCAGAAACTGGACCACACCTCCTTCCACGAGGCCGTCGAAAAGCTGGCCGCCCGCATCGGCTTCGAGCTCCGGTACGAGGACGGCGGCTCCGGACCGAACCGCGAGGACGTCGGCCGCCGACAGCGGCTCATCGATGCCCACAAGGTCGCGGACGAGTTTTTCCGAGCCCAGCTGCTGACCCCCGGAGCGACCGAGGGCCGCACCTTCCTGCATGACCGCGGCTTCGACCGTGCCGCAGCCGACCAGTTCGGCGTCGGCTACGCCCCGCAGGGCTGGGACTCGCTGCTCAAGCACCTCCGCGGCCGGGGTTACACGGATCCCGAGCTCAAACTCACGGGGATGTTCTCCGAAGGCGGGCGGGGGATCTACGACCGGTTCCGCGGTCGGCTGATCTGGCCCATCCGCGACATCGCGGGGGACACCATTGGCTTCGGCGCCCGCAAGCTCTACGAGGACGACCAGGGCCCCAAATACCTCAACACTCCCGAAACCGCGCTCTACAAAAAGTCCCAGGTGCTCTACGGCATCGACCTCGCCAAGCGCAGCATCGCCAAGGACCGGCAGCTCGTTGTGGTGGAGGGCTACACCGACGTGATGGCCTGCCACCTCGCCGGGATCACGACCGCGGTGGCCACCTGCGGCACGGCCTTCGGCACCGAACACATCAAGATTGCCCGCCGCCTGCTCTCCGACGACGGCAGCGGCGGCGAAGTCATCTTCACCTTCGACGGCGACGCCGCCGGCCAGAAGGCGGCCCTGCGGGCCTTCGAGGAGGACCAGCGGTTCGTGGCGCAGACCTACGTGGCCGTGGAGCCCAACGGCGCGGATCCCTGTGAGCTGCGCCAGTCCAAGGGCGACGCCGCCGTCCGGGACCTGATCGCCACCCGCCGTCCCTTGTTCGAATTTGCCATCCGTGCCGCCCTGAAGCGGCACAACCTGGACACGGTCGAGGGCCGGATCGCCGCCCTGCGGGAATCCGCCCCGGTCGTCGCGCAGATCCGCGACGCCGGCATCCGTCCCGCCTACGCCCGGGAACTGTCCGGCTGGCTGGGCATGCCGGTCGAGGAAGTCAGCCGGGCCGTGGGCGCTGCCGCCAAGCGTGCCGCCCAGGCGCCGGCGGGCGGAGCCGGATCCGGCACGTACCAGGGCCAGGGCCGCGGCCAGGGCTCCGGGTTCGTTACGGTGACCGGCGGGGGATCCGCCCCGGGCGTGGCTCCCTTCTCGGCGTCGGCCGCGCTGCCGTCCTTCAACCGTCCCGACCCGCGCGACCCCGTGGCGGCGATGGAACGGCAGGCGCTGGAGGTTGCCCTCCAGCAGCCCGGGATGCTGGAAGGCGAGACCTGGCAGCGTTTCACCGACGCGAGGTTCTCAACGCCGGCGTACCTGGCCATCCACGAGGCCATCCGGGCCACCGGCCTGGCGTTTGCCGGCGACCCGGTGCGCTGGGTGGAGCAGCTGCTGCAGGAGGTACCCGAGCCGCTGCGCCCGCTCGTGTCCGAGCTGGCGGTTGTCCCGCTGCCAGCCAGCACCGCCGACGGCGTCCTGCGCTACTGCAAGGACATCCTGGCGCGCCTGTTCGAGCTGCAGATCACCCGGGTCAAGGCCGACAAGATGGGACAGCTGCAGCGGCTGGACGCGACAGCCGACCCGGAGGAGTTCCAGCGGCTGAACCGCGAGCTCATGCAGCTGGAGATGCAGCGGCGGTCCCTGCGCGCGGAGGCCTGATCGTAGAGCCCGATCGTCGAGGCTTGGCCGTGCCGCCGCGGTGTCCCGCAGCGGGCAATTTCACTTCCCGGCCCGGTGTTTGCTAGGCTTATATCCGCTTCATTCCTCCTTAGCTCAATTGGCAGAGCATTCGACTGTTAATCGAAGGGTTGCTGGTTCAAGTCCAGCAGGAGGAGCGCGCAGTCCCCGTCCCGGGTCACCGGGGCGGGGACTTTTTTATACCCGGAGGGGGTATTCGCGGGCAACGACGGGGAGGGCGGCGGGCCGATTTCCTAAGCGGCAAAACCTTTGCTAATGTCGTACCTGCTTCATTCCTCCTTAGCTCAATTGGCAGAGCATTCGACTGTTAATCGAAGGGTTGCTGGTTCAAGTCCAGCAGGAGGAGCGGACAGGTCCCGCAGCCGGTGTATAACCGGCTGCGGGACCTTTTTTGTGCCCTCTTACGGCGGCCTACTGTGTGCTCAGACGAAATACATCTCCACCTGGAGGAACCGCTCCGCCTCCGCCACGGCTGCGCGGAAGGCTTCGAGTTCGGTGGGGGACTTGCGGGGTTCCCGGGGGTGCCATTCGTGCGGTGCGGAGTGCACCTGGGTGAAGCCGCCGCCGGGCGGGGCATAGAAGATCCCGAAGCGCTGCACGGGCCACTCCGGGGACGTCTCGGGTGCGACCAGGAGCGCTGAATCGAAGGCCGGGTTGTACCACTGGGCGATCGGGCGCCGGCGGTCCTCGGTGAACAGGCCGGCCGCGAAGAGGGCCGCCGACTGCTGGCTGGTCTGGCTGCACAGGCGATCCCACCACAGAGGCAGGATTCCGGTGTCGCACCGCTGCCACGTGGCCGGTTTGGGCGGAGGATCCTGCCAGTGGGGCACATCACAACTTTATCGCCCGCCGTGGAGCGGCAACAGGGCCCGCGGACAACTGCGCGGCCCCGCCCCGAGGGGAACATGCCCACTTTGTGCACCGAACCCCCGGGGGACATGCCCCGCGCTGGGGTGTGTGCGTGGACATAGTGCCCATATGCCCACCCATGGCTGCGAAGGCTGGGCATGTCCTCCCGCATGAGAGCAGGCCGCACCATGTCGCCCGGGGGACATGCCCCGTGGTGGGGTGTGTGCGTGGACATAGGGCCGATATGCCCACTCCTGCGCGCCAAGAATGGGCATGTCCCACGGGGGTGGTGGGGCGCGCGGGGTGGCTACTGGATCGGTGGGACCGTGCTGGGCCTGACGACCAGCCAGAGGGCGGCCGCGGCCAGGAAGATGCACGCGGCCTGGACGGCGCCCATCGGGGTGGATGACGTGACACCGAGCCAGCCCACCACCGGCGAGATGAGGCCCGCCATCAGGAAGGTGGCGGCGCCGAGCAGGGAGGCCGCGGTCCCGGCCTGGGCGCCGTGTTTGGCGAGCGCCAGCACCTGGACGCAGGGGAACGTGAAGCCGGCGCCGAGGATGTAGAACCACAGGGGCACCATCACGCCCCACAGGCCGAAGCCGAGCTGGTCGAAGAGCACGATCAACAAAGCCATCAGGAACATCCACGCCGTGGAGCACGCCAGGATCCACTGCGGCGGGACCTTGCGGATGAGCCTGGAGCTGGTCTGCACGCCCGCGACGATGCCCAGGGAATTCACGCCGAAGAGCAGGCCGTACTGCTGCGGGCTGAAGCCGTAGACGTCCTGGAACAGGAACGGCGACGCGGACAGGTACGTGAACAGCCCGGCGAAGTTCATTCCGCCCACCAGCAACAGCCCCACAAAGATCCGGTCCCTGAACAGCACACCGTAACGCTGCCGGGCAGTCATGCCGGATTTTCCGCGGAGTTCCCGGGGCAGCGTCTCGCGCACCACGAAGATCGCGGCGATGAGGACGCACATGCCGTAGCCGGCCAGGAAGAAGAAGATCCCCGGCCACGGCATGAACAGCAGCAGCTGAGAGCCGATCACCGGAGCGAGGATCGGCGCCAGGCCGTTCACCAGGGCCATCCGGGAGAACATCCGCACCATGGCGAAACCGCTGAACAGGTCCCGCACCATCGCCATGGCCACCACGCCGCCGCCCGCGGCTCCGATGCCCATCAGCACCCGGAAGAAGCCCAGCGTCGTGATGTCGGTCGACAGGGCCGCCCCCAGGGAGGCCACAATGTGCACCGCCGTCGCAAGGATCAGCGGCATCCGCCGGCCGAACTTGTCGCTCAGCGGCCCCACCACCAACTGGCCGAGCGCAAAGCCGAGCGTGGTGCCGGTCAGAGTCAGCTGCACGGCCGCCTCCGAGACGGCCAGGCTTTCTTCCAGGGCCGGGAAGGCCGGAAGGTACAGGTCCACGGTGAAGGGACCCAGAGCGGTCAGGGCGCCGAGCATCAGAATGTAGAGGAGCTTGCGGCGGCGGCTCAGGGAATCGCCGGGATTGGTGGGTGTAGTCACAGAGGTCAATCCTAGGGCGCACGGCCACCCGGCCAGGTCTGCAGCGCAGGGCGCGCCACAGCCCGCGCCCGCGCGGCGGCACGGAGCCTGAATGGTAGTTTTGACACCGGGGTGTGCGTGAAGCTGCGCAGACCGGCAAGCCCGCGGAAGCGGAATCAAAGACGTAACCAGTTAGGCGGGACCGATGAGCGGACGTCACAGCGGCGGGACAAACGGGGGGCTGCGCATCTCCGCGCTCCCGAAGACCCTAAAACTGATCTTCAAACTGGCTCCGCGGCAGCTCAACGACGAGATTGCCCTCGCCAAGGTCGAGCTCAAGCGCAAGGGCATCCAGGTCGGCGTTGCCTCCGCCTTCCTCGCCGTCGGGCTGATCTTCGTCGCTTTCCTGGTCACCGGTCTCATCGTCGCCGCCATCATGGGACTCGCCACGATCATGCCCGCCTGGCTCGCGGCCCTGCTGGTCTGCGGCGTCTTCCTCATCATCGCCCTGATCGCCGGCCTGGTCGGCGTCGGCAAGTTCAAGAAGGCCCTGCCGCTGGTCCCCGAAGACACCATCCGGGGCTTGAAGTACGACCTCGGCATCGCCAAGGAGGGCTCCGCGTTCGATCCTGCCGTGCTGGATCCGGAATCCGAGCAGTACAAAGCCGCGAAGGCCGCCAAGGCCGAAGCCGCCGCCAAGGCCCAGGCGGAGAAGGAAGCCAAGAAGGCCGCCGAGCCGGACTACGGTCCGCCGCCCACCGAAGCGGAACTGCGACGCCGGCTGGACGAGCGCCGCAGCCACCTCACCGGCGTCCGCGACGAACTGAACAATGAACTGGACGTCAAGACCCAGGCGCAGGCCCTCCTGGCCGTGGCCCAGGTGAAGCTGCAGGACGGCAAGGAACAGCTCAGCGGCAAAGTTGCCGAGGTCCGCGCCGCGGCCAGCCGCCGCGCGAAGCGGCCAGCAGAGTCCGGCGGTGCCGGTACCGACGGCGCGGACGTGGCAGGCCAGTTGGGCCAGCGGTGGAAGCCGCTCGTCGCACTCACCGCCTCAGCCGCAGCCCTCGTGTTCCTGCTGCGCAAACTGATCAAGGGCTAGGCAGCCCGCTGAACTGCGACGCCCGATCGTTGCCGGCCACGGAAAGGGGGACTGGATGAAATTCATCGGCGCTGGTTCCCGGCCTGGTCAGCCCCAGATCCACCACGACCGGGTTTTCACCATCCCCAACGTGTTGACCGTCGTGCGGTTCCTCGGCGTCCCGCTCTTCATCTGGCTCGTGCTCGGGGTGCAGGAATACGGCTATGCCGCCCTCGTCCTGGCCATCATGGGCAGCACCGACTGGGTGGACGGCTACGTCGCCCGCCGGTACGACCAGATGTCCAACCTCGGGCGGGTCATGGACCCCATTGCGGACCGGCTTTCGCTGATCGCGGTTGCCGTGACGCTGGTGATCGCCGGCGTCGTCGAGTGGTGGTACCTCGCGGCGCTGCTGATCCCGGACGCCATCCTGCTCGCCCTGTCGCTCTACTACTTCCACGGCCACCCCGACCTCCCCGTGAGCCGGATCGGCAAGATCCGGACTGCCCTCTTGCTGGTCGGCACGCCGCTGCTCGTGCTCTCGAAACTCCCCATCCCGGGCACCGAGGTCTACCTCACCGCCGCCTGGATCTTCCTGGGGCTGGGGCTCGTGGGGCACTGGATCGCCGGATACAACTATTTCTGGGCCATCATCCGCAAGGGCAAACTGCTCAAGAGCCACGAGCCCGACGTCGACGGCGACACCCGCTGATGGTGTGGTTCGCCGTCCTGCTCGCGGTGCTGGGCGCGTTCTGCCTCGCATTCGGCGCCCAGCGCCAGGGCAGCGCTGTCAAGGCGGACACCGGGGGACTGGCGCTCAGCAACCACGGCATGGTCCGGCTGATCCGCAACCCGCGCTGGGTGTTCGGTCTGCTGCTGCTGTGTGCGGGCATGGCGTTGAACTCCGTCGCCCTGGTGCTGGCGCCGCTGACGGTGGTGCAGCCGATCGGGGCGATTGCCCTCGTCATCACCACAATCGTCAACGCCAAGGACCAGGGGCTGACCATCAACCGGGCCACGGTGGTGGCCATCTCCGCCTGTGTCACCGGCTCGGCCCTGTTCGTGATCCTGGCGGTCACCGTGACCCAGGAAACCCACCAGGTCAGCTCCTCCGATGAGCTGACCGTTGTGCTGCTGCTGGCCCTGGTTGTCGGACTCTTCGGGACGCTCGCCCTGGTGTTCCGGCAACGGATGAGCGCCTTCATCTATATCCTGGGCGCGGGAATCCTGTTCGGCTTCGTCGCCGTCCTGACCCGCATCATCGGCAAGCACCTGCTGGACCCCAACGGCCTGGGCATCCAGAATGTGCCGTGGTACTCGGTGGTCGCCATCGTCGCAGCCGGCGTCCTTGGCTCGTGGTTCGTCCAAAACGCCTACTCCGGCGGCCCGCCGGATCTTGTGATTGCCGGGCTGACCGTGATCGACCCGATCGTGGGCATCGGGATCGGCATCACGATCCTCGGCGAGCTGCGCCCGGATGTCCATGCCGTGACGGCAATTGCGATGGGGGCGGCCGGTTTGCTTGCTATCGTGGGAGTGATCGCCTTGTCCAGGCACCATCCCGAGGTCACGAAGCGCAAGAAGGACGCGCGGAAGGCCGCTGGGCGGGTGTCGTAGGACGTCAACACCACTCAGCAGCAGGCCCGGCACGCCCGCGCCGGCAGCCAGCCGGCCACCACAAGTCCCCGCTGCCCGCACCGTGACCACCAGGAGCCCTCCACGTGACCATGCCTGACAACCAGCATCCGCTGACCATTCTGATTGCCGCGGACACGTACCCGCCCCACGTCAACGGCGCGGCCATGTTCGGCTACCGCCTGGCTCGAGGCATGAAAGCGCGCGGACACGATGTTCACGTGCTGGCCTGCCGGCCGGACAAAGGCAAGAGCTACACCGAGTTCAGCGACGAAGGCACGGTCCACCGGATCCGCTCGCACTCAGTTCCCACGCACGAGTACTTCCGGATCACCTTCCCCTGGGAAATCAAGAAGGAAATCAGCCTGCTGTTCGACCGGATCCAGCCTGACGTGGTGCACATCCAGAGCCATTACATGATCGGCGAGCACGTGCTCTACGAGGCCGTGAAGCGCGGTATCCGGATCGTGGCGACCAACCACTTCATGCCGGAGAACCTGAACCCGTTCCTGCCGTTCCCGCAGTGGTTCAAGGACATTGTGGGACGCATTTCCTGGAAGGACATGGGCAAGGTCATGGGCCAGGCCGATGTCGTCACCACCCCGACGCCGCTGGCGGCCAAGGCGATGCACCAACACGCCTTCCTCCGCAAGGTCCTGCCACTGTCCAACGGCATCGACTCCGCGGCTTACGAGCTCAACCCCGGGGAGGAGCTGGAGCGCCACCCGAGCCCCACCGTGCTGTTCGTTGGCCGGCTCGCCGAGGAAAAGCACATTGATGTCCTGGTTGACGCTGTCGCCAAGACGCCCCGGGAGCTGGACGTCCACCTCGAGATCGTCGGCGGCGGCGAAGTGCGCCCGGCCTTGGAGGACCAGGTCGCCAGGCTCGGGCTGCAGGACCGGGTCACGTTCCTGGGACTGGCCAGCGACGCCGATCTCCGCCAGGCCTACCTGGCCGCGGACCTGTTCTGCATGCCCGGCACGGCGGAACTGCAGTCGCTCGTGACCCTGGAAGCCATGTCGGCGTCCACGCCGGTGCTGCTGGCGGACGCCATGGCGCTCCCTCATCTGGTGCACGACGGCGAAAACGGCTACCTGTTCACACCCAATGACAGCGATGACCTCGCAGCCAAGATTGTCCGCGTGCTGTCGCTCCCCGCCGATGAGCTGGCGGCGATGGGCAAAGCGAGCCGCGGCCTGGTGGAGAACCACAGCCTCGAGCACACCCTGCAGGCCTTTGAGGATCTGTACCGCGGCGCCAGCTACGACGACCTCGTTGTCTGAACCGGGGCACTACTATTGTTAGAGTGATTTTCGCCCGGAAACCGTCCGGCCCCGTGCGGGCAGGAACGATTTCCGGGCGCAAGGGGCTATAGCTCAGCTGGTTAGAGCGCGGGACTCATAATCCTAAGGTCCTCGGTTCAAGTCCGAGTAGCCCTACATTTCCGCGGAACCCTATGAGGGAACCGCCTCCACGGGAGCCGTGGCCGACGTTGGACGCCGGCCCGGCTTCTTTTGGTTTATCCGGCTGCTTGATTCATCCGACCGCGCGATGTCCGACCCGGCGCCGGTCCTCATAGCCCCGCGGGGGATTTCGACCTGTTCTTGCCCCGTCCGTATGTCTTCCGTCACTTGCGATGCCCTTCCCAACTGCTGTAAGTTACTCATGAGTAACATTCTGCCGGCGCAACAACCGCGTTCTCCTGGTCGCTGCTGATCTCCCGTGAAGGAACACCATGTCCAAAGCTGACATCGACATCAACAACCTCCCGTACGCCGATGGCGACTTCTTTTCATTCGAGCAGCTGCTCAGCGGCAAGGAGCAGGACCGGCTCGCGGAGGTCCGCGAGTTTCTGGCCCGGGAGGTCAAGCCGATCGCCGTTGACTGCTGGAACCGCGCCGAGTTCCCGATGGACCTGATTCCGAAGCTTGCCGAGATCGACCTGGTCAGCCCTGTCCGGCGGCAGGGTTACTCAAACCTCTTCGCGGGCATCATGCACGCCGAGGCAACCCGAGCCGACACCTCCATTGCCACCTTCATCGGCGTCCATGACGGACTCTTCACCGGATCCATCGAGGCGCTGGCCTCCCAGGAGCAGCAGGAAGCGTGGCTGCCGGACATCTACTCGCTGAAGAAAATCGGTGCGTTCGGCCTTACCGAACCCCTCGGCGGGTCCGACGTCGCCGGCGGCACCCGCACCACCGCCCGCAAGGAGGGGGACAGCTGGATCCTGAACGGAGCAAAGCGCTGGATCGGCAACGCCACGTTCTCCGACTGGGTCGTCATCTACGCCCGCGACCTCGCCGACAACCAGGTCAAGGGGTTCCTCGTCGACACCAAGACCGAGGGCTACAGCGCCACCAAGATCGAAAACAAGATCTCGCTGCGCACCGTGCAGAACGCCGACATCACCCTCGACAACGTCGTGGTGCCCGAGTTCTTCAAGCTCGCCCACGCCAACAGCTTCCGCGACACGAACAAGGTCCTCAAGGTCACCCGCCTTTCCGTTGCCTGGCAGGCCGTCGGCCAGCAGCTCGCCGCGTTTGACGTTGCCCGCCGCTACGCCGTGGAGCGCAGCCAGTTCGGACGCCCGATTGCCTCCTTCCAGCTGGTGCAGCACCAGCTCGTGCAGATCCTCGGCAACGCCGTCAGCTCGATGGGCATGATGGTGCGGCTCTCCCAGCTGGAGGACCTTGGCCAGGCGAAGGACGAGCAGTCGGCACTGGCCAAGGCCTTCACCACGGCGCGCATGCGCGAGAGTGTTGCCCTGGGCCGCGGCATCCTTGGCGGCAACGGGATCGTCACGGACTACGAGATGGCCAAGGTCTTCTCGGATGCCGAGGCCATTTACTCCTACGAGGGCACCCACGAGATCAACACCCTCGTCACAGGCCGGGCGATCACGGGCATCTCCGCGATCGTCTAGGAAACGGCCCCAGGGCGCACGGCGGCCCCAAGACGCCTGGCGCCCGGCGCCACCGCCCGCGGCCCTTCGTCCTGATCCGCCCTCCGCGCCCCTACCCGGGTGCGGGATCGAGGGGAGGAAGCAGGACGGAGGGCCGCAGGTCTGTCACGAAGGCCAGCGGATTGAGATAGTCCGGGCCGCGGCGAACGCCCCAGTGGACGCAGGGCGCCGGCGTGCAGTGGCCGGGCTGGATCCAGCCCAGGACATCCCCCTGGGCGACGGCGTCGCCCGCCCTGAGATCGCTGCGAACGGCCTCGAAGCTGCTCCGCAATCCGCTGCCGTGGTCGAGGGTGATGACACCACGGTCCACCACAACGCCGGCAAAGCTCACGGTGCCGGATGCCGGCGAGATGACCGGGGCGCCGTCGTGTGCTGCCCGCAGATCCACGCCGCGGTGCCCACTCAGCCAGGGTCTTGCCGGCGGTTCAAAGGCGCGCAGCACACCCGGCCGGGGACTCAGCGGCCAGCTCCACCCGGCAGCTACCGTTCCGGCGCCCGCCGAGGGGTCCGTCGGGGGACCGGGAACCATTGCTGGACCGGCGGATGCCGTCACACGTGAGAGCACTAGAAGCAGTGAGGCAGCCAGGACGGCCGCATACGCCGGAGTCTTCATGAACCCAGCCTGCTGTTGCCACCTCGTCGGCGGAGGCACCCCACCGGCGTATGTGGACAACAATGCCGCGGCTCCGGGGCAGAGGCCCGGCAAGGACTCCGCCGCAGGAACGGGGAGGCCCCGTCGGGTCTCGGCCCGGTCCCTCTCCGGCCCTCCGCCACCCCTCCGCTCCGGCCTTCGCCGGCGCTCGGCCGGCCCTCCGCGACTGCGCCGCCACCCCTCCGCTACGCCCTCCGCGACCCCACCGCAGGCCCCCGGAAACCGTCCAATCCGGCACCGCCCCTGTAGTACACTTGGTGGAGCAGTTTGCTGTGCCCTCACGCTTGATCACTGTCTTTGTGCTAGCAAGGTATTTGTCTAAGCCGGCACGCCTCATTCAGGGGTGCGGGGGAGCAGCGGCTGACTACGCGTATCCAGCCCTCCTCATTCGAAGCTTGAACTCTTCAGGGTGCGGAGGACTGTGCTTCTTTCGGTCCGGGCCTGTGGCCCGGTGGAGAAGCGCAGTGGATGCCAGGAGCACCGCCCGCCTGGGTGTTGCTATTTAACCGTCAACTATTGGCAGGGTAAGACAGCCCATGGGCTCTCTCATGAATGACCTGCCGGAAGGAGCGCCGGCATGCCCGTCGTAACTATGCGCCAGCTGCTTGACAGCGGCGTCCACTTTGGACACCAGACCCGCCGTTGGAACCCGAAGATGAAGCGATTCATCTTCACGGAGCGCAACGGCATCTACATCATTGACCTGCAGCAGTCGCTGTCCTACATCGACCGCGCCTACGAGTTCGTGAAGGCCACCGTTGCACACGGCGGCACCGTACTCTTCGTTGGCACCAAGAAGCAGGCGCAGGAATCCATCGCCGAGCAGGCCACCCGCGTTGGCCAGCCGTACGTCAACCAGCGTTGGCTCGGCGGTATGCTGACCAACTTCCAGACGGTCTCCAAGCGCATCCAGCGCATGAAGGAACTCGAAGAGATCGACTTCGACGACGTCGCCGGTTCCGCGTACACGAAGAAGGAACTGCTCCTTCTTCGCCGCGAACTCACGAAGCTGGAAACCAACCTCGGTGGTATCCGCAACCTGACGAAGGCGCCTTCCGCGCTGTGGATCGTTGACACCAAGAAGGAACACCTCGCTGTCGACGAAGCCAAGAAGCTGAACATCCCGGTTGTTGCCATCCTGGACACCAACTGCGATCCGGACGAAGTCGATTTCCCGATCCCGGGCAACGACGACGCCATCCGCTCCGTCAACCTGCTGACCCGCGTTGTTGCTGACGCCGTTGCTGAGGGCCTCATCGCCCGCAACCAGCGCGCCACCGGCACCACGGAAGCTCCGGAAGAGCCGCTGGCCGAGTGGGAGCGCGAGCTCCTCGAAGGCAGCAAGACCGAAGAGGCTGCTGCCGCTCCGGCCGCGGAAGCTGCTCCGGCTGCTGACGAGGCACCCGCCGCAGAAGCCGCTCCGGCTGCTGACGAGGCACCCGCCGCTGCCGAGGCCGCTCCGGTTGCCGACGACGCCGCCGGCGAAGCCAAGTAGTCAGTCAGACTGCTTTCTCAGCTGACAAATAAATCCGGATCTCCCCGCACGCCCTGCGCGTAAGGGGAACTGACAGGATGGCCGCTCACCGGGTGAGCTGCTGTCCTGTCAGTCCGTACACCACATAAAATTTCTAGACAGAGGGGTTCACATGGCGAACTACACTGCCGCTGATATCAAGGCTCTGCGCGAGCGCACGGGCGCCGGCATGATGGATGTCAAGAAGGCTCTTGACGAGGCCAACGGTGACGCCGAGAAGGCCATCGAAATCATCCGCATTAAGGGCCTCAAGGGCGCTACCAAGCGCGAGGGCCGCTCCACCGCGGAAGGCCTGGTGGCCGCCAAGGTCGCCGGCGGCGTTGGCGTGATGATCGAAGTCAACTGCGAGACCGACTTCGTTGCGAAGGCTGACAAGTTCATCCAGCTCGCCGACAAGGTCCTGGCCGTCGCCGTCGAGTCCGGCGCTGCCGATCTCGAGACCCTGCTCGCCACCGAGGTCGACGGCAAGCCGCTGTCCGAGGTCGTCGTCGAAGAGGGCGCCGTTCTGGGCGAAAAGGTTGTTGTCCGCCGCATCGCCCGCCTCGAAGCCGCCACGGTCGACGCTTACCTGCACAAGACCTCCAAGGATCTCCCGGCCCAGGTCGGCGTCCTGTTCGCTGTTGACGGCGAAGGCGAAGCAGCTGCCACCGCAGCCCACGACGTCGCCGTTCACATCGCTGCGATGTCCCCGAACTACCTCTCCCGCGAGGACGTTCCGGCCGATCTCGTCGAGTCCGAGCGTCGCATCGCCGAGGAGACTGCCAAGGCTGAAGGCAAGCCCGAAGCTGCCATGACCAAGATTGTGGAAGGCCGTGTCACTGGCTTCTACAAGGGCGAGGTTCTCCTCGACCAGGCATTCGCCAAGGATGCCAAGAAGTCTGTCGCGCAGGTCCTCGAAGAGGCCGGCGTCAAGGGCACCGGATTCGCGCGTTTCCGCGTCGGTTCCTAGCCAGACACCAGTCAGACACTAGTCAGACACGCTGAGGGGGTGGTCACTGCGGTGGCCGCCCCTTTTGCATGCACACGGGGTGTGCGCACAGGGTATGCCTGCAAGGCAGGTCTGCAGCATCATGGACCGGGAGGCCATCCCGGGGGCAGCACTGGGTCCGGGCGGAATGACGCCTTTGGGCCCCGGCACGATACCCTTTTTCAGAGTTCACCAACGGGAAGGCACCATGGAAACCGTCACTACTTCAGTCCAGCCAAAGAAGAGCCGGCGCCGAGTCCTGTTGAAGCTATCGGGCGAGGTCTTCGGCGGCGGGAAGCTCGGCGTTGATCCTGACACCGTCCGCGGCGTGGCCAAGCAGATCGCCGCAGCAGTCCCCGACGTCGAGGTTGCGATCGTCGTCGGCGGCGGGAACTTCTTCCGCGGCGCCGAACTGTCCCAGAGCGGCATGGACCGTTCCCGCGCCGACTACATGGGCATGCTCGGCACGGTCATGAACTGCCTGGCCCTCCAGGACTTCCTGGAACAGGCCGGCGTCGAAACCCGTGTCCAGAGCGCCATCACCATGGGCCAGGTCGCCGAGGCGTACATCCCGCGCCGCGCCATCCGCCACATGGAGAAGGGCCGTGTCGTCATCTTCGGCGCCGGCGCCGGCCTGCCGTACTTCTCCACCGACACCGTGGCCGCCCAGCGTGCCATGGAGGTCCACGCCGACGTCGTCCTGATGGCCAAGAGCGGTGTCGACGGCGTCTACACCGCGGACCCGAAGAAGGACCCCACGGCCGAGAAACTGCACCACCTCAGTTACGACGACGCCCTGCGCCGCGACATCCGCGTGATGGACCAGACCGCCATGACCATGTGCAAGGACAACAACCTCACCATGGTCGTGTTCGGCATGGAAGGCGAAGGCAACGTCACCCGCGCCATTCTGGGCGAGGAACTGGGCACCGTCGTCACCCCCTAGCAACGGCTAGGATGTTTTCAGGACAGTTCCGCTCCCCGGACCCGGGGCAGGCCTACGGAACACAACCAAGACCGTGCAGCATCCCGCCAGCGGCGGGTGCACCAATTTCTGAGGAGAGACCGTGATCGAAGAAACCTTGCTCGAAGCCGGGGAAAAGATGGACAAGGCGGTTGAAGTAGCCAAGGAAGACTTCGCCTCGATCCGGACCGGCCGCGCCACCCCGGGCCTGTACAACAAGGTCCTGGTGGACTACTACGGCTCCCCGACGCCGCTGCAGCAGCTGGCCTCCTTCGCCGTGCCGGACGCCCGCACCATCCTCATCACGCCCTTCGACAAGACCGCCCTGCGCGATATCGAGCGCGCGCTGAGCGATTCCGAGGTCGGCGCCAACCCGTCGAACGACGGCAACGTCATCCGGATCACCATCCCGGACCTGACGCAGGAACGCCGCAAGGAATACGTCAAGATCGTCAAGTCCAAGGGCGAGGACGCCAAGGTGTCCATCCGCAACATCCGCCGCAAGGCCAAGGAAACCCTGGACAAGCTGGTCAAGGACGGCGAGGCCGGCGAGGACGAGGGCAGCCGTGGCGAAAAGGAACTGGATGCCATGACCAAGGCTCACGTCGACGGGATCGATGAGCTGCTCAAGCGCAAGGAAGCCGAGCTGCTAGAGGTCTGATGGCGCAGGAACAGGGGGAACCCGGACCGGACGTCCGGGTGCGGGGGAAGCAGCGGAGGAATCCGACGCCCAAGGCCGGCAGGAACCTGCCCGCAGCTACGGCGGTGGGCGTTGGCATGCTCGTGATTGTCCTCGGCGGACTGCTGTTCTTTCCGCTGGGGTTCGTGCTCATTGTCACCGCCTTCGCGGTCTTCGGTGTCTGGGAAGTCTTCCGGGCCCTGGAAACCACCGGCACCCGGCTGCCGATTGTTCCGGTGATGACCGGCACCGTTGCGATGCCGGCCGCCGCCTACTTCGGCGGCACCGAAAGCCTCCTGTTCGCGATGCTGCTCAGCAGCGTCGCGGCGCTGATCTGGCGGTCCCTGGAAGGTGCCGCCGGTTCCGCGCGCAGCATCTTCGCCGGTGTCTTCACCCTGGCCTGGATCCCGTTCCTGATCAGTTTCGCCGTGCTGCCGCTGCACACCTTTGTGGGGGAGACCCCGGTGGGGCTGTGGCCCGACGGCGTGGCTCCCCCCGGGGCGTGGCAGATCGCCACCCTCCTGCTGCTGGTGGTCGCCAACGACACCTTCGGCTACCTCGTCGGGGCCTCCCTCGGCAAGCACCCGATGGCGCCGAAGATCAGTCCCAAGAAAAGCTGGGAAGGCTTCGCCGGCTCGATTGGCGGCGCCACGGTCGTCGGAGTGCTCGCCGCCGTCTTCCTGCTGGACAGGCCCTGGTGGGTCGGTGTCGTCCTGGCCGTGGGCATGGTGGCCGCGGCCACTGCCGGAGACCTCTCCGAATCCATGGTGAAGCGCGAACTCGGGATCAAGGACATGAGCAGCATCCTGCCGGGCCACGGCGGGGTGATGGACCGGCTGGACTCGATTGTCTTCGCGTGCCCGGTGGCCTTCATCCTCTATTCCGTCTTCGCCGGCGCGTAAGACAGCGTCTCTTCCACCTTCCGGCCCCTACAATGGTGCCGGGCAAACCAGTCGAACGGCATTGAAGGAAACAACAGTACATTGGACATTCAACGGCAGATTCCTGCGTCCTTTGACCGCGTGCAGCGGAACGAGTACGGCTACAACGCCAAGCAGGTCGACGAGTTCATGCGGCGCGCACGGGTGTCATTTGAGGCGCCCCAGTCCGCCGCCCGGCCGGTCAAGAGCGGGGACGTCAGGGCGGTCTCCTTCGACCCCATCAAAGGCGGCTACGCAGCGGCCGGCGTGGACGCGGCACTGGACCGGCTGGAGGATGCCCTTGCCCTGCGGGAACGCGATGAACTCGTGGCCGAACGCGGCGAGGAAGCCTGGCTCCGCGAGATCGGCCGGCTCGCCGGCGTGCTCCGCGGGCGTCTGCACCGCCCCGACGGGCAGCGTTTCCGGCGCCCCGCCAAGGCCAAGGCCCGCAGCTACAACACCACGGATGTGGATGACCTCTGCCACGACCTGATCGGATACCTCGAAGAGGACAAGCCGCTGAGCGTGGACAATGTCCGCCGCGCCGTCTTCCGTCCCGCCGTCGGCAAGGACGGCTACGAGGAAAACCAGGTGGACGCCTTCATGGACCGCGTCGTCGAGCTCATGGCCGCGATCGACTGAGCATGCTCAGCGCTCGGTGACGAGCGGCCGTTCCGGGGTGTGCAGCCGCGTCATGAGCCGGGTGATGCCCCGCGGCACGCGGGTCCTGGTGGCCCGCGATACCAGGACCATCACCGCAAACGCGGCCGGCACCGTCCACGCGGCGGGCTGCGCCAGCCACGACGGCGTTCCGCCGGCACCCAGCATGGCGCCTAAGACCATGGCCCCGCCGCACAGCACCGCCCCGGTCGCCATGCCGGCAATCGCCCCGGTGTCGGTCAGACCGCGCCACCAGATGCCCAGCAGGAGCACCGGGCAGAGTGTGGATGCGGTAAACGCGAACACCATCCCCACGCTGCCTGCCAGCGCGAGCGAACCCGTCATGGACGCCAGGCCCAGCGGGACCAGCGCCGAGATCACGGCCGCCCGGCGGAAGCCCTTCACGCTGCCGCCGAACAGGTCCTGGCTGATCACCCCGGCGAGCGAGACCACCAGCCCGGATGTGGTGGACAGAAACGCGGCGAACGCCCCGGCCACCACCAGGGCGGACAGCAGATCGCCCGCCATCCCGCCCACCAGCTCCCCGGGGAGCAGCAGCACCAGCGCATCGGACTGCCCGCTCTGCGCCAGCTGGGGGGCGAACATCCGGCCGACCAGCCCGTATGCCGTCGGGAACAGGTAGAAGACCGACAGCAGGCCCAGCACGATCAGGGTGGTCCGGCGGGCCGACTGCCCGTCCGGGTTCGTGTAGAAGCGCACCAGCACGTGCGGCAGCCCCAGTGTCCCGAACAGCAGTGCCACCAGCAGGGAAATGTTCTGGTACATCCCCGCCGGAGCCGCACCCGTCGGGTTCACGGACGCTTCCGCCACCGGCGGCGTTCCGGAGTCCGCCAGCACGAAGACGATAAAGAGGATCGGCACCGCCAGCGCCGTCAGTTTCAGCCAGTACTGGAACGCCTGGACAAAGGTGATCGAGCGCATGCCGCCCGCCACCACCGTGACGCAGACGACGGCGACCACGGCCACCATCCCCACCCAGGCCGGCAGCCCGGTGGTGATCCGGATCGCCAGCGCCGCGCCGTGGAGTTGCGGGACGATGTACAGCCAGCCGACCATCACGACGACGACGCTCGTCACGCGTCGGACCACCCGGGAGTCCAGCCGCGCTTCGGTGAAGTCCGGAATCGTGTAGGCGCCGGAGCGGCGGAGCGGGGCGGCGACGAAGAGCAGCAGCATCAGGTAGCCGGCGGTGTACCCCACCGGGAACCACAGGGCGCCCGTGCCGGAGAGCAGGATCAGCCCGGCGACGCCGAGGAAGCTCGCCGCCGAGAGGTATTCGCCGCCGATCGCGGAGGCATTCCACCAGGGCCGGACCGTCCGTGACGCCACGTAGAAGTCCCCGGTGGTGCGCGAGATCCGCAGCCCGTAAAAACCGATGACGGCCGTGGCCAGCGAGACGGCGGCGAACGCCGCGACGCCGACGACCGGGTTCACGGTCGCCTCACTTGTCCCCGACCAGATCCCGGTAGCGGGCCTCGTTCCGGGCCGCGGTCCGGATGTACAGCCAGGCGCTGAGCCCGATCACCGGATAGATCCCGGCGCCGAGCAGCACCCAGTCGAAGGGCAGGCCCGCAATGGTTGACTCCGCGAGGCCTGGGACCAGGCCGAGCATGAGCGGGAACGCGACCAGGATCAGCAGGAATCCCGCGGCCACGACCACGGCGAGCCGCAGCTGGGAGCGGATCAGCGAGCGGACAAACACCTGGCCGGCGTCTGATTCCTCGGCGGCGTCGCGCGAATCGGCGGCCGAGCGCGCGGCCGGCAGCGCCCCGCTTCCCGGAAGAATGGTGCGGGGGGCGGTGACGCGGACACGGGTCATGCCTGCGGCCGGATCCGGGTCGTCTCGAGCTTCTCCCGCACGGCGGGCAGGTGGCGCCGGCTGATGGGCAGTTCGGCCCCCGCCACGGTGACGCTGGGCCGGGCGGCGGCAAGCTTCATGTGGCTGACATGGTTCAGCGCGATGAGGTAGGAGCGGTGGATCCGTAGGAACCCGGCTTCGGCCCACTGCTGTTCCAGATCGGCCAGCGGGACCCGGATGAGGTAGCTGGCGTCCGCGGTGTGCAGCCGGGCGTAGTCGCCCTGGGCCTGGACGTAGGTGACGTCTTCGCGGCGGATCATTTTGGTGGTGCCGCCGAGGTCCACGGTGATCATTTCCGGCCGCGGGGCGCCGTCCTTGAGCAGCTCGCTGATCCTGCCGATCGACTTCGCCAGCCGCTCGGCCCGGACCGGCTTCAGCAGGTAGTCCACGGCGGCCAGGTCGAACGCTTCCAGGGCGCAGTCCTCATCGGCGGTGACGAAGACGACGGCGGGCGGCTTGCTGCTGCGCGCGATGACGCGGGCGATGTCCAGGCCGGAGAGTGCGGGCATGTGGATGTCGAGGAACACGGCGTCGACCTCCTCGACCTCGAGGGCCCGCAGAGCCTCGGCCCCGGAGGACGCGCGGTGGATGATGCCGATCCGGTCGTCCCGGCCGAGCAGGAAGGCCAGTTCCTCCACGGCGGGCAGCTCGTCGTCGGCGACGAGGACGTTAATCATGGTCCAAGACTAACGCCGGAGGCGTTGGGCCCCTATCAGGCATCGTGGCGCGGCTGGGACTTGGGGACGCGCATCGTGATCAGGGTGCCTTCGCCGGGCGCCGTCTCGATCACCAGGCCGTGCTCGTCGCCGTAGACCTGCCGCAGCCGGGCATCGACGTTGCGCAGCCCGACATGCTCGCCGTCGCCGTGCCCGGCAAGGACAGCCTGCAGCTGTTCCGGATCCATGCCCACGCCGTCGTCCTCGATGGTCACCTCGGCGAAGGCGCCGGCATCGTTGGCCGTGATGGAGATGTGGCCGGGGCCCTCCTTGGCCTCGAGGCCGTGCCGGACCGCGTTTTCCACCAGCGGCTGCAGGCTCAGGAAGGGGATCACGGTGCTGAGCACTTCGGGGGCGATCCGCAGGCTCACCTGCACACGGTCGCCGAACCGGGCCCGCTCCAGCAGCAGGTAGCGGTCGATGCAGCGCAGCTCCTCGGCAAGGGTGGTGAAGTCCCCGTGCCGGCGGAAGGAATAGCGGGTGAAGTCGGCGAACTCCACCACCAGCTCCCGGGCCCGGACCGGATCGGTGTTGATGAAGGACGCGATCGCGTTCAGGGAGTTGTAGATGAAGTGCGGGCTGATCTGGGCCCGGAGCGCACGCACCTCGGCCTCCATCAGCAGCGTGCGGGACGCGTCGAGTTCGGCCAGTTCCACCTGCGTTGCCACCCAGTCGGCCACCTCGCTGGTGGCCCGGACCAGCCCGGCACCGGCCGCCGGGGCGAAGGCCGCCACGACGCCGACCACCCGGGTCCCGGCCTTGATCGGGGCGATCACCGCGGCGCGTTCCACGTCCGTGCGGGTCGCCACCGCGCCCTGGCCCTGGGCGAGTTCCTGCACTTCGCCGGCCGGAATGACGGCGGTATGGCCGCCGTCGAGCACTCCGGCCGCGAGCTCCATCAGCAGCGGCTTGAGCTCCTCCCCGGCACCGTCCCAGGCCAGCACGCCGTTCGTATCCGTGATCGCCAGCGCGTCGCAGCCCAGCAGGCTGCGCAGCTGCCGGCTGGCCTTGGCGGCACCGGCAGGATTCAGGCCGGTCCGCAGGTGCTGGCCGGCGCGCGACGCCGCGTGCAGCGTCTTGTACGTGGCCCGTTCGGCGTCCGTGCCAAGCTCCCGGAAGGAGCGGAGTACCTTGAGTCCGACGGCGACGACGACGGCGATCGCGGCCGCGATCACGGCGATGGCGGCGGCGGTGAACAGGGGAGAGTCGGGCATGGGCCCAGCGTATCGCGGCACCCGCCGGGCGGGGGCCGAAGGGTCGCCGAACCGTGCTGGAGGCACCGCTGACCGCAGCATTCCGACCGCTGAGCGACGCAGGGCCGGGCGGACATGGATGTTGGCCGCGTCACGGGAGACAGTGATTGTAGTCACATTGGCCGGAGGGCTGTTTGGAGCAGGCCAAGGCGGCCGGTGTGGACGCAAAAGTCTCAATGAGGAGGAACGATGGGTCACGAAGCCCAAGAAACGGACGCCACGGCGGCCGTGGACTTCAAGGAAGTCCAGTCGACGCCGCGGTTCCAGGAACTGCGCAAGCGTCACCGCAGCTTTGTCTTTCCGATGGCCATTGCATTCCTGCTCTGGTACTTCGCTTACGTCCTGCTGGCCGACTACGCGGTGGGATTCATGTCCACCAAGGTCTGGGGCAACATCAACGTCGGCCTGATTATGGGCCTGCTTCAGTTCGTGACCACGTTCGCCATCACCGGCTGGTACGTCAGCTACTCGAACCGGAAGCTTGACCCGATCGCAGCGGAAATCCGCCACGAAATCGAGGGCCACGAATTCGACAAAGACGGCAACCAGATCACCGGGGTTAAAAAATGACGACGTTTATGGTTCCCGCAGTAAACGTTGCGGATCTCAAGGAAACCACCCTGCTGAACATGGCCATCTTCGGCCTGTTCGTGGCGATCACGATGGTCATCGTGGTCAAGGCAAGCAAAAACAACAAGACGGCTGCTGACTACTACGCCGCCGGACGGTCCTTCACCGGATCTCAGAACGGCACCGCCATCGCGGGCGACTACCTCTCGGCGGCCTCGTTCCTGGGCATCACCGGCGCCATCGCCATCAACGGCTACGACGGCTTTATGTACTCCATCGGCTTCCTGGTCGCCTGGCTCGTCGCCCTGCTGCTCGTGGCCGAACTGCTGCGCAACACCGGCAAGTTCACCATGGCCGATGTCCTCTCCTTCCGGCTCAAGCAGCGCCCCGTGCGCATCGCGGCGGCCATCTCCACCCTCGTGGTCTGCTTCTTCTACCTCCTGGCCCAGATGGCCGGAGCCGGCACCCTGATCTCCCTGCTCCTTGGCATCAGCGACTGGGGCGGACAGGCGCTGGTCATCATCGTCGTCGGCGCCCTGATGATCATGTATGTACTGATCGGCGGCATGAAGGGCACCACCTGGGTCCAAATCATCAAGGCCGTGCTCCTGATTGCGGGAGCAGCCGTGATGACCCTCTGGGTCCTCGCCATCTACGGCTTCAACCTCTCCTCCCTGCTGGGCGGCGCGGTGGAAGCCTCCGGCAACCAGAACCTCCTGAACCCGGGCCTGCAGTACGGCAAGACAGAAACCTCCAAGATCGACTTCATGTCCCTGGCCCTGGCCCTCGTGCTTGGCACCGCGGCCCTGCCCCACGTCCTGATGCGCTTCTACACGGTTCCGACCGCCAAGGAAGCCCGCAAGTCCGTGGTCTGGTCTATCTGGCTGATCGGCCTGTTCTACCTGTTCACCCTGGTCCTGGGCTTCGGTGCTGCAGCGCTGGTTGGCGCTGACACGATCAAGAGTGCCCCGGGCGGCGTCAACTCCGCCGCACCGCTGCTGGCGTTCCACCTCGGCGGGCCGCTGTTGCTCGGCTTCATCTCGGCGGTGGCGTTCGCGACCATCCTGGCCGTCGTCGCCGGCCTCACGATCACCGCGGCGGCCTCGTTCGCCCACGATATCTATGCCAGCGTCATTGCCAAGGGCAAGGCCGACGCCGCCACCGAGGTCAAGGTGGCGCGGCGCACCGTGGTCGTTATCGGCCTGCTGGCCATCATCGGCGGCATTTTCGCCAACGGACAGAACGTGGCGTTCCTGGTGGCCCTCGCCTTCGCGGTGGCGGCCTCGGCCAACCTGCCCACCATCGTGTACTCGCTGTACTGGCGCAAGTTCACCACCCAGGGCGCCATCTGGAGCATGTACGGCGGCCTCGGCTCCGCGATCCTGCTGATCGCGCTGTCCCCGGTGGTCTCGGGTGCCAAGACGTCCATGATCCCGGGCGCCAACTTCGCGATCTTCCCGCTCAGCAACCCCGGCATCGTCTCCATCCCGCTCGCGTTCTTCCTGGGCTGGCTCGGTTCGGTGCTGGACAAGCGGCTGGAAGACACCACCAAGCAGGCCGAAATGGAAGTCCGCTCCCTCACGGGTGTGGGCGCCGAAAAGGCCACCGACCACTAAGCACCAACCGCTGGTGATCCCACCGGCTACAACGGCAGGAGCCCCCGTGCAACCGCACGGGGGCTCCTGCCGTTCTGGCGTCGCGGGCTTCGCGCGCCGCGACCCGCGGCTGAACTGCGGCGGGGGACCCCTACCCCTCGGCGGAACCGCGTTCCAGCAGCGGCTGGATCCGGAACGGGATCATCTCACTCATCGCCAGGGCGGTGTCCGTCCGGTCCACGCCGTCGCAGGCCAGAATCTTGCCGTTGATCCGGAACAGATCCTCGGCGTCGAGCGCCACCACCCGAAGCAGCAGGTCCGCCGATCCGGTCAGCCCGTAGCCCTCCAGGATCTCCGGAATGTCGGCCAGTTCCCCCGCCAGCGTGCCAAGCTTCTGCTGCTGGACGTGCACCGAGATGAAGGCCATCAGCGGGTAGCCCAGCGAGGCCGGATTGATGCGCCGCTCAAAGGACAGGAAGACGTGTTTTTTCTCCAGCTGGGCCATCCGGGCCTGCACGGTATTCCGTGACAGGCCCAGCTTCTGGGCCAGTGCCACCACGGTCCGGCGGGGGTCCCCGGCCATCGCCGAAAGCAGGCGGGTGTCGGTGCCATCCAAGGGTTGCATAATGCGCAAGATTAGCACGGTGCCAAGGCGCCAGACAGTGCAGAATGCTCAATTTATCCGCAGGTGGTTGTACCCAATGGGCATTGTGAGTAGGGTCACAGATATCCGGGGCAACGGCGCCCGGGCGGCCGGCGCGCACCGGGATCACGAGTCCCGCGGGCACTGGTCAGACGACGTCAGAAGGTGCGTACTACTGTGTTTACCGACGACGCGGGCAAGGGCGGCATTTCCGCCGGGGGCCCCGGGAACAGTGCAGGATCAAACAGGCGGACGGGCGGAGATCTCGTCCAGCTCATCACCCCCGGGGGTGAACGCGTAAGCCATCCCGAGTTCGATCCCTGGGTCCAGGACGTCAGCGACGAACAGCTTGGCGCGCTTTACGAAGACATGGTGGTCATCCGCCGGATCGATGCCGAGGCGACCGCCCTGCAGCGCCAGGGTGAACTGGCCCTTTGGCCGCCCCTGCTGGGCCAGGAGGCCTCGCAGATCGGTTCGGCCCGGGCCCTGCGTGACGACGACTTCGTCTTCCCCAGCTACCGCGACAACGGTGTGGCCTACTGCCGCGGGGTGAACCCCGAGGACATCGTCAAAGCCTGGCGGGGCAACGCCCTGGCCGGCTGGGACCCCTACACGGTCAACATCGCAACCCAGCAGATCATCATCGGCGCCCAGACGCTGCACGCCACCGGCTATGCCATGGGAATCCAGAACGACGGCGCCGACTCGGTCGCCGTGGCCTACTTCGGCGACGGCGCCACGAGCGAGGGCGACGTCAACGAGGCCCTGGTGTTCGCCGCCAGCTTCCAGTCCCCGGTGGTCTTCTTCTGCCAGAACAACCACTGGGCCATCTCCGAGCCCGTCCGGCTGCAGTCGCACATCCAGATCGCGGACCGCGCGGCAGGCTTCGGCATCCCCAGCATGCGGGTGGACGGCAACGACGTCCTGGCCGTGATGGCGGCCACCCGGATCGCCATCGACCGCGCACGCCACGGCGGCGGCCCCACCTTCATCGAGTCCGTCACCTACCGGATGGGCCCGCACACCACGGCGGATGACCCCACCCGCTACCGCGACGCGAACGAACTCGAGGACTGGGCCGCGAAGGACCCGATCTCCCGGCTGAAGTCGCTGCTGGACCGCAAGGGACTGCTCACCGAGGAGCTCGAAACCGCCGTCGCCGCCAAAGCGGACGCCGTCGCCAAGGCACTGCGGGCCGGCACCATCAACATGCCCGAGCCGCAGCCGATGGACATCTTCAAGCACGTCTACAGCACGCCGCATTCCCCGCTGGACCGCCAGCAGGACCACTATTCCCGTTACCTGGCTTCCTTCGGCGATCCCGCGGAAGCCGCTTCTGAAGAAGGTGCACGCTGATGACGAAGATGACCTTTGCCCGAGCCATCAATTCGGGCCTGCGCAAGTCCCTCGAAAACGATCCCAAGGTGATCCTCATGGGCGAGGACATCGGCGCCCTCGGCGGTGTCTTCCGCGTTACGGACGGCCTGCAGAAGGACTTCGGCAAGCACCGCGTTGTGGACACCCCGCTGGCCGAATCAGGCATTATGGGCACCGCCGTCGGCCTGGCCTACCGCGGGTACCGCCCGGTCGTGGAGATCCAGTTCGACGGTTTCATCTACCCGGCGTTCGACCAGATCGTCAGCCAGGTCGCCAAGATGCACTACCGCACCCAAGGCGCGGTCAAGATGCCCATCACCATCCGCGTGCCCTTCGGCGGCGGCATCGGATCCCCCGAACACCACTCCGAGTCACCGGAGGCCTACTTCACCCACACTTCAGGCCTGCGCGTGGTCAGCGTCTCCAACCCGCAGGATGCCTTCACCATGATCCAGCAGGCCATCGCCTCCGATGATCCGGTGCTCTATTTCGAACCCAAGCGCCGCTACCACGACAAGGGTGAGGTGGACGAGACCCTGGACCTCAGCGCCGCCCTGTCCATGGAGAAGGCCCGCGTCGTCACCGAAGGCACCGACGTGACGCTCGTGGCCTACGGCCCGCTCGTCAAGACGGCCAAGGACGCCGCGCTCGCCGCCGCCGACGAGGGCGTGTCGATCGAGGTCATCGACCTGCGCTCGCTCGCCCCGCTGGACTTCGCCACCCTGGAGGACTCGGTCCGGAAGACCGGCCGGCTGGTCATCACGCATGAAGCCTCCCAGACCGGCGGCATCGGCGCCGAGGTGGCCGCCAGCATCACCGAACGCTGTTTCTACCACCTCGAGGCCGCCCCGGTCAGGGTCACCGGCTTCGACGTTCCGTACCCGTACTCAAAGCTTGAAATGCACCACCTCCCGGGCCTGGACCGCATCCTGGACGGCGTCGACCGCGCCCTGGGCCGCCCCAACTCCCTGAGCGGGCTGGAAGGATGAGCGCCACCATGATCAAGGAATTCAGGCTGCCGGACCTTGGTGAAGGGCTGACCGAATCGGAAATTGTCGCCTGGAAGGTCGCGGTGGGGGACACCGTCACGCTCAACCAGATCATCGCCGAAGTCGAAACAGCCAAGGCCGTCGTCGAACTCCCCTCACCGTTCGCCGGTGTGGTCGCGGCCCTGCACGAACAGCCCGGCACCGTCGTGGAGGTCGGCAAGCCGATCGTTTCCTTCGAGGTGGAGGGCGACGACGGCGGTCCTGACGGCGGCTCCGACGGCGGCTCGGGAATCGCCGGAAGTGGGGGCGTGGACGCGCCCGCCAAACGCGAGCCGAACCTCGTCGGCTACGGCGCCGTCCTCGAGACCTCAGGCCGCCCGGCCCGCCGCGCCCGCAGCTTCGCGGCCCCAGCGGCCGCGACAGCGCCGGCAGCAACGGCTGTGACGGCGGCCCCGCCTGCACCGGCACCCGTGGCTGAGCGCGTCGAAGCGGCCCCGGTGGCCCGACCCGTCGCCGCTCCCTCGGTTCCGGAGGCCGGGCATGTTGAGACCCTGACTGGGTCCGAATCCGCGGAACGCCCGCGGTCCACGCCGCCAGTGCGCAAGCTCGCCAAAGATCTCGGCGTCGACCTCGCCTTGGTCACCGGCACCGGAGAGTTCGGACTCATCACCCGGGACGACGTCCGCAACTTCGTCGGCGGGGGAGACCTCCCGGTCGCACCCCGGGACCTGGCCGGCGTGCCTGCACAGGCTCCCGCCGCGGCGCAGGCCGAGCGGGAAACCCGGACGCCGATCAAGGGCGTGCGCAAGTTCACCGCCGCCGCAATGGTCTCCAGCGCGTTCACCGCTCCTCACGTCACCGAGTTCCTGACCGTTGACGTGACACCGACCATGGAGCTGCTGGCAAAGCTCAAGGCCAGCCGCGCGTTTGCCGGCTACAAGCTCACGCCGCTGACGCTGGTGTCCAAGGCGGTGCTCATCGCACTGAAGAACCACCCCACGCTCAACACCCGCTGGGATGAAGCCCGGCAGGAGATCGTCCAGTACAACTACGTCAACCTGGGCATCGCCGCCGCCACCCCGCGCGGCCTGACCGTACCGAACATCAAGGACGCCGACCGGAAGTCCCTGCTGGAGCTCTCCACGGCGCTGACCGAACTGACGGACACGGCGCGTGCGGGCAAAACCGCTCCGGCCGATCTGTCCGGTGGCACCATCTCCATCACCAACATCGGTGTCTTCGGCATCGACGCCGGCACGCCCATCCTCAACCCGGGCGAGGCCGCCATTCTGGCCCTCGGTGCCGTGCGGAAGATGCCCTGGGAGTACCAGGATGAGGTGGCGCTGCGCCAGGTCATGACGCTCAGCCTGTCCTTCGACCACCGCCTGGTCGACGGCGAGCAGGGCTCGCGGTTCCTGCAGGATCTCGGCGCCATGCTGTCCGATCCGGGCATGGCCCTCGCCATGGTCTAGCGACCCCGGGCTCACTCACGGCTGCCGGCTGCACCCTCTATTGGGGGAGCAGCCGGCAGCTTTGTCTTGCGGCTGGTGGTCCTCAGGGAGTTTCTTCTCCGCTGGTGGCCCTGCGCGGGGTCCCTCTCGGGGTTTGTTCTGCGCGGGTCTGCCGTCCGGGGGCACTTTGGGTGAGACGTTCGACGTCGGCGGCCCGGCTGCCGGCGATTGCGCGCCAAAGTGCCCCCGGAGCGCTGCCCCTGGCGGGTGCTCAGGGTACGGCCGGCCCGGGGGGGTGCTCAGTGGATGCCGCGGGAGGAGCCGGGCGAGGGCGAGGGTGGGAAGCCGTCAGCCGAGCGGTTCGGGGACGGCCGGGGCCATCAGGGCCGCCAGCGCCATGCTCTGCAGCAGCGGCCGGGCCCGCTTGACCGCAATCCGCCGCCCGTGGCTGCGCACCGAGTGCGGGGTGGAGTTGATCAGGCCGAAGGTGGCGTGGGCGCGCATCCGGAGCTCGGTATCCTCGGTTCCCGGGTGCAGCCCGGCGAGGACCTCGACCCAGAGCTCCACGTAGTTTCGCTGCAGCGTGCGGACCTCGGCCTGGTCCTCGTCGGCGAGGTTGCTGAAGTCCTGGTCCTGCACGCGGATGACGTCGGGGTTGCTGAGCGCGAAGTCCACATGGAACTCCACCAGCCGGTGCAGTGCCACGGCGGCGCCGTCGGAATCGGCGATCACACGCCGGCCGCCGTCGAGCAGCTCCTGGCTGACGCTCAGCAGCAGCGCCCCCAGGACGGCCTGCTTGCCGGCGAAATGCCGGTACACCGCAGGCCCGCTGACACCGGCCGCCGCGCCAAGGTCCTCGAGCGAGACACGGTTGAACCCGTCGACGGCGAAGAGCGCGGCCGCCGAGGACAGCAGCGCCTGGCGGCGGTTCTCCTTGGCCTGGCTGCGCAGCGTCGTTGGCGGCGCGCCCGGAGAAGGCGCGGCCTGAGAAGGCAGTGCCGCGGAGGGCACGGTCGCGGAGGCCAGCGTCGCAGGAGCCAGCAGCGGCGCCGGAGGCTGCGTGCCGGTGGTGTTCGTCTCGCTGGTCTCGGTCACCGGCACATCCCTCATCTCAAAAATCCAGCCGTTCCGTGGCGCCGTGGTGGACATCACAGTTAATAGAGACTAACCTAAATCTCAGTTATGCGGTACTAACCGAAATGGCTGGAGCGGGCGCATTGCAGGCCCCCAGCATGAAGGCCAGGAACGGAAGCAGTCAATGGAGACAATCGCCAGCCAGGTGGACGCCACGAGCGCCGCCTTCGCCGCGAACCGCGAGGCCCAGCTCGGGCTGGCCCGCGAGCTGAAGGAACGCCTCGCCACGGCCGCCCTGGGCGGGCCGGAGAAGTCCCGGGAACGCCATGTGGCCCGCGGCAAGCTCCTGCCCCGCGAACGCATCGACCGGCTGCTGGATGACGGCAGCCCGTTCCTCGAAATCGCCCCGCTCGCTGCCAACGGCATGTACAACGACGACTCGCCCGGCGCCGGTGTCATTGCCGGGATCGGCCTGGTCCACGGCCGCCAGGTCCTGGTCATCTCCAACGACGCCACGGTCAAGGGCGGCACCTACTACCCGCTGACGGTGAAGAAGCACCTCCGGGCGCAGGAAATCGCGCTGGAGAACCGGCTGCCCTGTATCTACCTCGTCGACTCGGGTGGGGCGTTCCTGCCGAAACAGGACGAAGTCTTCCCGGACAAGGAGCACTTCGGCCGGATCTTCTTCAACCAGGCCAAGATGTCCGCGGCCCGGATCCCGCAGATCGCCTCCGTGATGGGCTCGTGCACCGCCGGCGGAGCCTACGTCCCCGCGATGAGCGACGAGACCGTGATCGTCCGCAACCAGGGCACCATCTTCCTGGGCGGTCCGCCGCTCGTGAAGGCCGCGATCGGCGAGATCGTCACGGCCGAGGAGCTCGGCGGCGGCGACGTGCACGCCAAGATCTCCGGGGTCACCGACCACCTCGCCGAGAACGATGAGCATGCCCTCCAGATCGTCCGCGACATCGTCTCGACCCTGCCGCGGCCGGCCGCCCCCGCCTGGGAGATCGACACCGTCGTCGAACCCCTGGCGGATCCGGAGGAGCTGTACGGCGCCGTCCCCACCGACGTCAACGCCCAGTACGACGTCCGCGAGGTCATCGCCCGGCTGGTGGACGGCAGTCGCTTCCACGAATTCAAGAAGAACTACGGCACCACCCTGGTCACCGGATTCGCGAAACTCCACGGCCACCCTGTGGGCATCGTCGCGAACAATGGGGTGCTGTTCAGCGAATCCTCGCTCAAGGGGGCCCACTTCATCGAGCTCTGCGACCAGCGCGGCATCCCGCTGCTCTTCCTGCAGAACCTCTCCGGCTTTATGGTCGGCAAGGACTACGAGCAGGGCGGCATCGCCAAGAACGGCGCCAAGATGGTCACCGCCGTCGCCACCGCCCGGGTGCCCAAACTGACCGTGGTGATCGGCGGGTCCTTCGGCGCCGGCAACTACTCCATGTGCGGGCGGGCCTACTCGCCGCGGTTCCTGTGGATGTGGCCGGCCAGCCGGATCTCGGTGATGGGCGGCAACCAGGCGTCCGGCGTGCTGGCCACGGTGAAGCGGGACCAGTACGAGGCCCGCGGCGAGGAATGGTCCGCCGCGGACGAGGAAGCGTTCAAGGCCCCGATCAAGCAGCAGTACGAGGACCAGGGCAGCCCCTACTATTCCACCGCCCGCCTCTGGGATGACGGCGTGATCGACCCCGCGGACACCCGCACCGTCCTGGGACTGGCGCTCGACGTCGTCTCCCGCACCCCGCTGCCGGAGACCTCCTTCGGCCTATTCCGGATGTGAGCCACCCATGACTACTTCTTCGTCGACTGCCACCTCACAGAACCCCCTGTTCGGCACCGTGCTGGTCGCCAACCGCGGCGAGATCGCCTGCCGCGTCATCCGCACCCTGCGTGCGCTGGGCATCCGCTCGGTCGCCGTCTATTCCGACGCCGACGCCGACGCCCGGCACGTGCGCGAGGCCGACCTCGCCGTGCGGATCGGCCCCGCCGCCGCCGCGGAGAGCTACCTCAAGATCGAGGCCATCATCCAGGCCTGCCGCGACACCGGCGCCGACGCCGTGCACCCCGGCTACGGGTTCCTGAGCGAGAACGTCGACTTCGCCCGCGCGCTGGAAAAAGCCGAGATCACGTTCATCGGCCCCGGCGTCGAATCCCTCAACGTCATGGGCGACAAGATCCGCTCCAAGAACCACGTCACCGGCTACGGCGTCCCCGTGGTCCCGGGCATCGCCGAACCCGGCATGACGGACGCGCAGCTCCTCGAGGCCGCGGCCGGCGTCGGGTTCCCGCTGCTGATCAAACCCTCCGCCGGCGGCGGCGGCAAAGGCATGCACATCGTCGAACGCCCCGAAGACCTGGCAGACACCCTGGTGACCGCCCGCCGCGTCGCGGCCAGCGCCTTCGGCGACGACACCCTCTTCCTGGAACGCCTCGTCCTGACCCCGCGGCACATCGAGGTCCAGGTCCTCGCGGACAACCACGGCAACGTCATCCACCTCGGCGAACGCGAATGCTCGCTGCAGCGCCGACACCAGAAGGTCATCGAGGAAGCCCCGTCCCCGCTCCTGGAATCCCTGCCCGACGGCGCGGCAATCCGGGCGCGTCTGGGCGAGGCCGCCTGCAACGCCGCCCGCAGCGTCAACTACAGCGGTGCCGGCACCGTGGAATTCCTCGTCTCCGACAACGCCCCGGACGAGTTCTTCTTCATGGAGATGAACACCCGACTGCAGGTCGAACACCCGGTCACCGAAATGGTCACCGGCGTCGACCTCGTCGAATGGCAGGTGCGGATCGCCGCCGGCGAGGAACTCACCGTCCGCCAGGACGACGTCGTGCTCACCGGACACTCGGTGGAGGCGCGCGTCTACGCGGAGGTCCCGGAGAAGAATTTCATGCCCTCGGGTGGAGAGGTGCTGCTGCTGGACGAGCGGGGCGAAATCTTCACCGCGATGGACGATCTGGACGCCTTCACCCCCGCCTCCGCCGACCCGGACATCCGGATCGATTCCTCGCTCCTGAAGGGCCTGGAAATCTCCAGCGACTACGATCCCATGGTCGCCAAGGTCATCGCCTGGGGCCAGGACCGCACGGCCGCCCTGGACAAGCTCGACACGGCCCTCGCCCGCTACACGGTGCTGGGGATCGACACCAACGTCGAATACCTGCGCCTGCTGATCAACGACGCCGACGTCCGCGCCGGCCGGCTCGACACCGGCCTGATCGAGCGGAAGATGCCGGACTTTTCCTTCCGCCGTATCGGCGACGCCGAGCTCATCGCCGCGGCCCTGCCGTTCTGGGTCCTGGCCGGTGGGACGGCGAAGGTCGGTTCCCCCTGGGACACCACCACCGGCTGGCGCCTGGGCGCACCGGCGGCCTGGACCATGAGTTTCGGTGTTCCCGGCGGGGGACTGGCCACGGTGGCCGTCACCTGGCTGAGCAATCTTGACCTCGGTCACGGCACCGTGCGGGTCGACAACGGCCCGGTGCACCAGTTGAAGGTCCTGGGGCTGTCCAGTGACGACGTCTACCTGGAACTCGACGGCGAGAAACTCCGGTTCGCGCAGGCTCCCGCCTGGCAGGATTTCCCCCCGGCCGGCCTGCCGCAGTTCGTTTACGTCGGCAACGAAGGCTGGTCCTGCCGGCTTGAGCTGCTCACCCGTGAGACCCGGCTGGCCCGGGTCCTCGCGGCGATTGAACGCGAGGAGGGCGCCGCCGACCCGGCCGTGCGCTCGCCGATGCCGGGCACCGTGGTGTCGGTGTCCGTCAGCAACGGCGACATTGTGGCGGCCGGCCAGGTGCTGCTGTCCGTGGAGGCCATGAAGATGGAACACCAGCTCGTGGCGCCCCTGGACGGAACCGTGCACATCAGCATCGCCTCCGGAGACCTCGTGAAGGCAGACCAGGTCCTCGCCACCATCCACCCCGTCCACCCGGCCGAGCCCTCCAAGGCCGAGGACACCATCGAGGAAGCCGTCATCGCCATGGGCGCGGCGGAGTAGTACCCAGCAGCTTCAGCACCATTTCACCTACAAGCACCACAGACGAAGGAGTCACCATGCCGGATTTTGAACTCAGCGAGGATTACCAGGACCTCAGTGACACCGTCCGCGAATTCGCCGACCAGGTCGTGGCCCCGGTCTCCGCCAAGCACGACGAGGAGCACAGCTTCCCCTACGAGATCGTCTCCCAGATGGCGGACATGGGCCTGTTCGGCCTGCCGTTCCCGGAGGAGTTCGGCGGCATGGGCGGCGACTACTTCGCACTGGCCCTCGCCCTGGAACAGCTCGGCCGCGTGGACCAGTCCGTCGCCATCACCCTGGAGGCCGGCGTCTCCCTCGGCGCCATGCCGATCCACCGCTTCGGCAACGCCGCCCAGAAGGAGGAGTGGCTGCCGCTGCTGGCGTCCGGCAAGGCGCTCGCCGGCTTCGGCCTGACCGAGCCGGAAGCCGGCTCGGACGCCGGCGGCACCAAGACCACCGCCAAGCGCGGCGGCGGGGAGTGGGTCATCAACGGCAACAAGGAATTCATCACCAACTCCGGCACCGACATCACCCGGCTCGTCACCGTCACCGCGGTGACCGGCCAGCAGGAGCGCCCGGACGGCAGCATCAAGAAGGAAATCTCCACCATCCTGGTGCCCACCGACACTCCGGGCTTCAAGGCCGAGAAGGCCTACAACAAGGTCGGCTGGAACGCCTCGGACACCCACCCGCTGACGCTCAACAACGTCCACGTCCCCGAGGAGAACCTGCTCGGCACCGAGGGCCGCGGCTACGCCAACTTCCTCTCGATCCTCGACGAGGGCCGGATTGCGATCGCCGCGCTGGCCGTCGGCGCGGCCCAGGGCTGCGTGGACCAGTCGGTGAAATACGCCAAGGAACGCAGCGCATTCGGGCAGAACATCGGCAAGTACCAGGCCATCGCCTTCAAGATCGCCCGGATGGAAGCACGCGCCCACACCGCCCGCCTGGCCTACTACGACGCCGCCGCGCGGATGCTCGCCGGGAAGCCGTTCAAGACGCAGGCGGCCATCGCTAAGATGGTCGCAGGCGAGGCAGCCATGGACAACGCGCGGGACGCCACCCAGGTGTTCGGCGGCTATGGCTTCATCAACGAGTTCACCGTGGCACGCCACTACCGCGACTCCAAGATCCTTGAAGTCGGCGAGGGCACCACGGAGGTCCAGCTGATGCTGATCGCCCGCGAACTGGGGCTCTAGCGGGCCCGCTGGCCGCACCCGCCGAGAGAAGGATCAACGATGATTAACAAAGTTGTTGCCAGCGCCGCCGAGGCCGTGGCGGACATCCCCGACGGCGCCTCGCTCGCCGTCGGCGGGTTCGGGCTCTGTGGCATCCCGGTGGCCCTGATCGAGGCCCTGCACCAAAGCGGTGCCACGAACCTGGAAACCGTGAGCAACAACTGCGGCGTCGACGACTGGGGACTCGGGATCCTGCTGAAGGACGGCCGGATCCGCCGCACCATCAGCTCGTATGTGGGGGAGAACAAGGAGTTCGCCCGGCAGTACCTCGCCGGTGAGCTCGAAGTGGTCCTCACCCCGCAGGGCACGCTGGCCGAGAAGCTGCGCGCCGGCGGCGCCGGCATCCCCGCGTTCTACACGCCGGCCGGCGTCGGCACCCAGGTGTCCGACGGCGGCCTGCCGCAGAAGTACGACGCCGACGGCAACGTCGCGATCGCCTCCGCGGCGAAGGAGGTGCGCGGCTTCCACGGCGCCGACTATGTCCTCGAGGAGTCGCTGACCCCCGACTTCGGCCTGGTGCACGCCTGGAAGGGCGACCGCCACGGCAACCTCGTCTTCCACGCCACCGCGATGAACTTCAACCCGCTCTGCGCCATGGCCGGGAAGATCACCATCGCCGAGGTCGAGGAACTCGTGGAGCCGGGAGAACTGGACCCCGAACACGTCCACATCCCCGGCATCTTCGTCCAGCGCGTGGTGCTCGCGCCCGGCGTCGAGAAGCGGATCGAGAAGCGGACGGTGGCCCTGGCTGCTCCGTCCGCGCCCGGCAACGCCGGCGATAATTCAGCCGGCACCGCAGCTACAGCAGCAAACCAGTCAGGAGCCTAGGTCATGGAATCCAACAGCCTGCAGGGGGCGCCGCCCCGTCCCGAAGCGGTCCGCCACGAGTACCGGCCGCCCGCCGTCGAACACCCTGCCGGGGTGGAGAGCAAGGGCTGGACGCGCAACGAGCTGGCCGCCAGGGTGGCGCGGGAACTGCACAACGGGCAGTACGTCAACCTCGGCATCGGCATGCCCACGCTGATTCCCAACTACATCCCCGCCGGCGTCGAGGTGGTCCTGCACTCCGAGAACGGCATCCTCGGCGTCGGGCCGTACCCGGCGGAGGACGCGGTGGATCCGGACCTGATCAACGCCGGCAAGGAAACCGTCACGGTCAACAAGGGCGCCGCCTTCTTCGACTCGGCCACGTCCTTTGGCATGATCCGCGGCGGGCACGTGGATGTTGCCGTGCTCGGCGCGATGGAGGTGGCGCAGAACGGTGACCTGGCCAACTGGATGATCCCGGGCAAGATGGTCAAAGGCATGGGCGGCGCCATGGATCTGGTGTTCGGCGCCAAGAAGGTGATCGTGATGATGGAGCACGTGGACCGGAACGGCAGGCCCAAGATTGTGGGACAGTGCACGCTGCCCCTGACCGGCAAAGGCTGCGTGGACCGCATCATCACCGACCTGGCGGTCATCGACGTCGTGACCGAGGGGAGCACGTCCCGGCTGGTCCTGCGTGAACTCGCCCCCAACGTGACCGTCGAGGACGTGGCCGCGGCCACCGGCGCCGAACTCTTCGAGGAAGATCAGGAACTGACCGTATGACGACCGAACCGCTGCAGGAGCGCGCCACCGGACCCCGTGTCATTGAACAGCGCGGGCTGTACTTCGACGAGCTCGAGGAGGACGTGGTCTACGCGCACCGGCCCGGCCGGACCGTGACCGAGGCGGACAACGTCATCTTCACGACCATGACCATGAACACCCAGGCCCTGCACCTCGATGCCGCCTGGAGCGCTGAGCAGCCGTTCGGCCAGCGCCTGATGAACTCCATGTTCACCCTGGCCACGGTGGTGGGGCAGTCCGTTCCGCAGCTGACCCAGGGCACCATCATCGCCCAGCTGGGGCTCACCGACGTGTCCTTCCCGCACCCGATGTACCACGGCGACACCCTGTACACGGAGACTGTCGTGACCGGGAAGCGGCTGTCCTCCTCCCGCCCGGGCCAGGGGATTGTGACCATGAAACACACCGGCCGGAACCAGCACGGCGAGGTCGTGGCCCTCGCCACCCGCAGCTGCCTGATGTGGACCCGGGACGCGCACACCGCGCAGCAGGCGCACCCGTCCGGAAAGAACCTGCAACAGGCAGAGACAGCCGGGAAAGAACCCGCCGCAAAGGGGAGAATAGACACATGAGCTTTCTGATGGGCCCTGCCCTGCTGTTCTGTCCTGCCGACCGCCCCGAGCGCTACCAGAAGGCCGCCGAGCGCGCCGACGCCGTGATCGTGGATTTGGAGGACGCCGTCGCGCCGGCGGACAAGCAGCGTGCCCGCGGCGCCATCCTCGCCCAGCTCGGCGCCACCGGGGACGTTCCCGAGCTGAACCCCAGCAGCACCATCATCCGGATCAACCCGGCCGGCACGGAGGAATTCGAGAAGGACCTGCACTGCCTCAAGCACACCCCGTACCGGCACATCATGCTCGCGAAGGCCGAAAGCGCGGAGCAGCTCAGGGAGCTGGAGGGCTACAGCGTGATCGCGCTCTGCGAGACGGCGCTGGGGGTCGTCAACGCCGCCGCCATCGCCGCCGAACCCAACGTGGTCGGGCTGATGTGGGGCGCCGAGGACCTGATCGCCTCGCTCGGCGGCACCTCGAGCCGGACGGACGACGGCGCCTACCGCGCGGTTGCGCTGCACGCCCGCTCCACTGTCCTGCTCGCCGCCCGGGCCTTCGGCAAGGAAGCCGTCGACTCGGTGTACGTTAACATCCCCGACCTTGCCGGGCTCGCCGTCGAAGCCCGCGACGCCGTCGCCTCGGGCTTCGGGTCCAAGGCCTGCATCCACCCCAGCCAGGTGGCCGTGGTGCGCGGGGCCTACGCGCCGTCCGAGTCCGAGGTCACCGCAGCCACCGAACTGCTGGCAGCAGCAGCCGCCTCAGGCTCGGGTGTGTTCCAGCACCAGGGCAAGATGATCGACGGGCCAATCCTCAAGCACGCCGAATCCACCCTGCGGCGGGCCGGGCACTAGCCGCGCGAGGTTCCGGCCCGAACCTCATCGATTCGTCACGAATGGCCGCTATGGCGCGTCCTATAGCGGCCATTTGCATCAGATGGGTGCTCGGTGGCAGCCATTTGCGTCAGATGGGTGCAGCCCAATACCGGCCGGAGGGGTTCCGCGTGTATGGACCTCATCGATTCGTCACGAATGGCCGCTATGACGGGTCCTATAGCGGCCACTTGCGTCAGATGGGTGCACGGTGGCGACCATTTGCGTCAGATGGGTGACTGATCGTGCGCGATCCGGCCCTGGCGTCCACCGTGACCCGCGGCTACGGACCGGATGCTCCGCGCTACCCATCAAAGCTGGGCATGGTCCGTGCCGCCCTTGAAGACTGGACATGCTCAGCGCTTCCACAAGTACCGGTTCTCCGGCCGCCCGGCAGCACCGTAGCGGGGCGTGAGCCGGGCGAAGCCGTGGATGACCAGATACTCGAGGTAGCGCCGTGCGCTGACCCGCGAGAGTCCGAGCTGAAGGGCCATCCCGGCCGCCGAGACGTCCTCCGGGCTGGACTTGAGCGCCTCGATGACAGCATCCAGTGTGGGCCGGGAGAGCCCCTTGGGCAGTCTTGCCACCTGTTCCGCCGCGGGATCCGCGGCTGTGGCCCGGCGCGACGGCGCCACGAGACGGTCGATGCTGTCCTGGTCCAGCGGCCCGGCGGCCCCGCCCGCGGCGAGTTCGCGGCGCAGGAGCAGGTACTCGTCGAGCCGTTCGTTCAGGGCCTGGGACGTGAAGGGCTTCACCAGATAGTGCAGCACGCCGCCGGCCATGGCGCCGCGGACGGTGTCCAGCTCCCGGGAGGCCGTGATGACCAGGACGTCCAGGGCCTGCTGGCGGCCGCGGAGTTGCTGGAGGACGTCCAGGCCTGACATGTCCGGGAGGTGGATGTCCAGCAGGACCAGCTCCGGCCGCAGCTCCGCCGCCAGGTCGAGGCCCTGCTGCCCGGTGTGGGCCAGACTGACGACGTCGAAGCCGCCGCGGGCCAGCAGGAAACCATGGTGGATACCGGCCACTGCCACGTCATCGTCGATGATGAGGGTGCGTATGGAGCTCATTGCTTTTGTAGTTCCGCCTCTTTTGTTTTCAGGTTTACGGTGAAACAGGCGCCGCCCAGCGCGGAGGATGAGACCGACGCCGCGCCGCCCCGGCGCCGGGCCACGCGCCGGACCAGGGCCAGCCCGAAACCCCGGCTGTTGATGCCTTCCGCCAGTTTGGTGGTGACGCCGGCCTCGAACACAGCCGCGCGTTCCGGCTCGGGGACGCCGGGCCCGTCGTCCTCGACCGTGATGGTGCGTTCGCCGCCGGGTGTCTCATCCAGCCGGACGGCGACGGTGCTGTCGTAGCCCGCGGCGTCCACCGCGTTGTCGATCAGGTTCCCCAGGACCGTGATGACGTCGCCGGTACCGTCCGGGGTGCAGACCGAATCCGGGCTCACCAGGATCTCGATGCCGCGCTCGGCGCACACCGTGGACTTGGCAATCAGCAGCGCCCGGACGTCATGGTCGGTGATTCCTGCCGCCAGCGGGCGGTTGACGAAGGCGGCGTCGCTGTGGCTGCGGCCCAGGTATTCCACTGCCTTGTCCTGCTCGCCGAGCTCCAGGAGACCCGAGATCACGTGCAGTTTGTTGGCGAATTCGTGGGCCTGGGCCCGCAGCGCCTGCGTCACGTCCAGGGCGCCGTCGCGGTCGCGCAGGATCGAGTGGAGCTCGGTGCGGTCCCGCAGGATGAGGACCTTGCCCACCTCCCGGCCGTCCACCGTGGCGGCGTTGACCTTGCCCAGCAGGATCCGTTCCCCGGAGAGCACCAGCTCCTCAGTGGCTGATCCGGCGGCGAGCATCCGGCGGATCCCGGGTTCCAGGCAATCGCCGGCGGGTTTCCCGGTGATCTCCTCGCCCACGCCCAGGAGCCGGCGGGCTTCGTCGTTGACGAGCGCGACCTTCCCCTCGGCGTCGACGGCGACGAGCCCCTCGCCCAGGCCGTGGAGCATCGCGTCGCGGGTCTCCAGCAGCGCCGCAATGTCCTCCGGCTCCAGCTTGTAGATCCGCCGCCACACGAGCTTGGAGATATACATCGCCCCCAGCGACCCCAGCAGCGCGGCCCCGAGGAGCCAGCCGAACAGTTGCGGCAGGTCCTCATACAGGTCCTCAGCCAGGGTGCTTTCCAGCACGCCCACCGAGGCCGAGCCGATCACGGTGCCGGCACCGTCAAAGATGGGAACCTTGACCCGCCAGGACTTACCCAGGGTTCCAGTCTGGGTGCCGACATAGATCTCCCCGGACAGCGGCACGGACGGGTCAGTGGACACGGGCCGGCCGATTTCCGCCGGGTTCGGGTGGGACTGGCGGACACCGTTGCGGTCCGTCACCACCACATAGGTGACATTTGAGGCCTGCCGGATGACTTCGGCGATGGGCTGGATGGTCTGGGCCGGCTCCGCTGTCCCGAAGGCATTCACCACGGAGGGCAGCCGGGCCACGCTTTCGGCGACGCCGATCAGCCGGCCCTTGTACGCGTCCCTAAGCTGCTGCTCCTGCATCCGGATGGTCACGGCCCCCACCGCCGTCAGGACAGCCAGCACGATGCCGAGCTGCAGCGCGACCAGCTGGAAGCGTAAGGGGATCCTGTGAACCATGTCACAAGTTTCCCATCCTGGCCGCCGCGCACCGGCCAATCCCGGGCCCGGAACCGTGACCAATATGACCACTACTACCTCTACGGCCAAATTCTGGCCCCCCGGCCGTGTGGCTCCTAGTCTCTGGGAAGTGATTCCGATGACGTGCGTCACATTCATACAGGAGAAACAATGACTTCCCACTCCAACTTCACCCGCCGTGCTGCGCTCGCTGCAGGGGCGGCCGGCGTCGTCCTTGCCATGTCGGCCTGTGCCGGCGGTGCCACCGGCACAACAGCTGGCCAGAGCTCCGCCGCGGAGCCGATCAAGAAGCTGAGCATCATCGTTCCGGCGAACCCGGGCGGCGGCTGGGACCAGACGGGCCGGGCCATGCAGCAGGATCTGCAGTCCAACAAACTTGTCACCTCCGCGCAGGTCAGCAACATCGGCGGCGGCGGCGGCACCAACGGCCTGGCCAAGCTCGCCACCGAAAAGGACGTCAACACGCTCATGGTGATGGGCTACGTCATGGTGGGGGCTGTGGAGACCAACGCCGCCAAGACCCGGCTGGAGGACACCACCCCCATCGCTCGCCTGACCGAAGAGCCGCTGGTCCTGGTCGTCCCGGCGTCGTCCAAGTACCAGTCCGTCCAGGACCTCGTGGATGACATCAAGGCCAACGGCAAGGGCGTGGCGATCACCGGCGGCTCGGCCGGCGGCGCGGACCACATCCTGGCCGGCCAGATCCTGAAGTCCCAGGGTGTCGAATCCGACAAGCTGAACTACATCGGCTACTCCGGAGGCGGCGAATCGATCGCCGCCCTGCTCGGGAACAAGGTCCAGGCCGGCATCTCCGGCGTGGGCGAGTACGCCGAGCAGGTCAAGGCCGGCAAGGTCCGGGCGCTCGCCGTCTCCGGCACCTCCGAGGCACCGGCCCTGCCCGGCGTCAAGCCGCTGAAGGACCAGGGCATCGACGTCGTCCTGACCAACTGGCGCGGCGTTGTGGCACCGGGTTCCATCGACGAGGCGCAGAAGGCGAAGCTGACCGAGGTCGTCACCAAACTGCACGCCACCGAGGCCTGGAAGGCCACCCTGGCCAAGAACAACTGGGACGACGCCTTCCTTGCCGGCGACGAGTTCAAGACCTTCCTGACCGAGGACATCACCAAGGTCAAGACCACGCTGACTGAGATCGGCCTGGTCAAGTAACAATGTCCACCCAAGTCAGCACGCCCGCCAAACGGCCCACGGGGGAGATCCTCTTCGCCCTGGTGTTCGTGAGCGTGGGCGCAGCGGGCCTCCTGACGGCGGGGTCCATTCCGATCCCGCCGTCGGAGACCGGCATCGGCCCGCGGGCCTTCCCCTACATCGTGTGCACCATGCTGGTGCTCGTTGGCAGCGGCATCGTCGCCCAGGTGTTCCGCGGCAAGGTGGGCCAGGCCGAGGAAAGCGAAGACCTCGACGTTAACGCCAAGACCGACTGGCTGGCCCTCGCGAAACTCGCGGGCTTCGTGGTGCTCCACATCTTCCTGATCGAACCGGCCGGCTGGCCCGTTGCCGCCGCCGTGCTGTTCAGCGGTGCGGCCTGGACCCTTGAGGCCAAGCCGCTCTGGAAGGCGGTCATCATTTCCGTGGTGCTGGCGCTCGTGCTGCAGTACGTCTTCGGCGGGCTGCTGGGCGTCTCCCTGCCGCCGGGCCCGCTGCTTGAGGGGGTGCCGTTCTTCAATGGATAGCTTCATGATGCTCCTCGAGGGCTTCTCGACGGCGCTGCAGCCGGTCTACCTGCTGTACGCCCTGGGCGGCGTCTTCGTCGGCACCGCCGTCGGCGTGCTTCCCGGCATCGGTCCGGCGATGACGGTGGCGCTGCTGATGCCCATCACCTACGCGCTGGATCCCGCGGCCGCCCTGATCGTGTTCGCCGGCATCTATTACGGCGGCATGTACGGCGGCTCGACCACCTCCATCCTGCTCAACACGCCGGGCGAGTCATCCTCGATCGTCACGGCGCTGGAGGGCAACAAAATGGCCAAGGCCGGCCGCGGCGCGGCGGCCCTGGCGACGGCGGCGATCGGCTCGTTCGTCGCCGGCACCATCGCCACGGTGCTGCTGACCTTCCTGGCGCCGGTCGTTGCGGAACTCGCCGTCGGCCTGGGGCCCGTGGACTACGTGGCACTCATGATCGTCGCGTTCCTCACCGTCGGTGCCCTGCTGGGCGCCTCGGTGCTGCGCGGCCTCGCGTCACTGGGCCTGGGGCTGTTCATCGGGATGATCGGCATCGACGACAGCACCGCACAACAGCGCTTCACCTTCGACAACCCCACCCTGGTCGACGGCGTCGACATGGTCCTGGTGGCCGTGGGCCTCTTCGCCCTTGGGGAGGCCCTGTATGTGGCCTCGAAGCTGCGGCACGGGCCGGTCGAGGTTATCCCGGTCAGCAAGGGCAAGAACGCCTGGCTGTCCAAGGAGGACTGGAAGCGGTCCTGGAAGCCGTGGCTGCGGGGCACCTTCATCGGCTTCCCCATCGGCACGGTCCCGGCGGGTGGCGCGGACGTGTCCACCTTCCTGTCCTACGCCGCGGAGCGGAAACTGGCCAAGGGCCAGAACAAAGCACAGTTCGGCAAGGGCGCCATCGAGGGCGTGGCCGGTCCGGAAGCGGCGAACAACGCCGCTGCCGCCGGCGTCCTGGTCCCGCTGCTGACGCTCGGAATTCCGACGACGGCGACCGCTGCCATGATGCTCACCGCGTTCCAGCGCTACCAGATCCAGCCCGGGCCCCTGCTCTTCGAGAACCAGGGCGCGCTGGTGTGGACCCTGATCGCCTCCCTGTACGTGGGGAACCTGATGTTGCTGGTGCTGAACCTGCCGCTGGTCGGCCTCTGGGTGAAGATCCTGCAGATTCCGCGGCCCTACCTCTACGCGGGCATCCTGGTCTTCGCGGCACTGGGCGCCTTCTCGGTGAACTTCGCCGCGGCCGACGTCGGGATCCTGCTGGTGGTGGGCATCCTGGGCTACTTCATGCGCCGCTACGGCTACCCCGTGGCGCCCCTGGTGGTCGCGATGATCCTCGGGCCGATGTTCGAGGTGCAGTTGCGGCGCTCGCTGCAGCTCTCCCAGAACGACCCCACGGCGCTGTTCTCCTCGCCGTTCGCGGTGGTCGTGTACGTCTCCATGGCCCTGATCTTCGTGGGCTCTTGGTGGCTTCGCCGCCGTCAGGCCGCGTTGGAGGCCGCGCCGGTGAAGGACGAGCTGTCCGTGTAGGCAGGGTGCTCCACTGATTCGATCCGGATGGCCGGAATGGTGACTACCATTCCGGCCGTCCGCGTCCAACGGCTCAAATCCGTCCTGCTCTCAGTCGTCCGGTTCTCACCCTTCCGGGGGCAGGGACAGCGGCGGAATGGACTCGCCCAGCGGGATCCGGATCCAGCGCTGGCCCGTGGCGCGGAATTCCTTCCGGGTGGCGAAGCGGTACAGGTAGCTGCGCGCCCGCACCCAGCGGGGCCGGCCGCCGTCGAACGGATCATGCCGCAACAGGCGCAGGGTGGGGCGGTCGGCCTCCAGGAGCTTGGCCAGGAAGGCGTAGAACCACTGCTCGTGCACGGTGCGCAGCGGCAGGAACCACATCAGCCAGTCGAGGCGCAGGTGGTAGGGCGCCCACTGGCGCGGGATCCGGCGGACGTCTCCGGGCTTTCCGCGGAAGCCGTACTCCCGCCAGTCCGCAGTGTCGTCGGGCTCCGCGGCGAGCGTCCCTTCAACGGCGATTTCGATCCGCTGCTTCGTGACCGTGCCGAAGGCGCCATAGGTGTTCCCCAGCTGCCAGCGGTTGAAGGCGGCGTTCATCAGCTGGTAGTGGGAGAACAGGTTCTCGACCGGGCGGTAGCTGAGCACCACGAGCAGCACGGTGGCGACCAGGACCACCACGAGCCACGCGACCGGCGCCTGGCTGCCGGCCGCGCTTGTCGCCGCGCCGGAGACGCCGGCAGCGCCTCCAGCGGCGGTTTCCGCAGCTGTGCCTGTCGCAGGGTGCCAGTCGAGCGGGATCGCCGGGACCAGGGCATGCGCCACCGGGTCGCTGACGGCGGCGAAGGCGAGCAGGATTGCCATCCAGTTGAGCCAGGCGAAGTTCCCGCTCGCCACCAGCCAGAATTGCGTGAAGATGATGATTCCGGCGGCCACGCTGGCCAGCGGCTGCGGGGCAAAGAGGAAGAACGGCACCACCAGCTGGGCGAAATGGTTGCCCAGGACCTCCACCCGGTGCCACGCCTTGGGCAGCAGGTGCGCCTGCCGGCTGAGCGGCCCCGGCATCGGCTGGGTCTCGTGGTGGTAGTACAGGGCTGTCAGGTCACGCCACTCCTGGCCGCCGCGGATCTTGATCATGCCCGCACCAAACTCAAGGCGGAACACCAGCCAGGCCAGCAGGATCAGGATGGTCCGCGGCGGGGGAGTCTGGTTGGAGCCAAGGAAGGCCACAATGAACCCGGCCTCGAGCAACAGCATTTCCCAGCCGAAGCCATAGAACGTTTGCCCCACGTTGACGATCGACATGTACAGCAGCCACAGCGCCAGGAACGCCAGCATGGGAACCCACGGCGGGCCCAGCTGCGGCAGGCCCAGCACGATCGTGGCGGCAATCGCCAGGCCGCCCCAGCAGACGGCCCGCAGCAGCCGGTCCGAGTAGCGCCAGCTGAACAGGGTGGGCCGACGCAGGCGGCTGGTGCGTGCCAGGAACTCCGGCACCGGCAACAGCCCGCGCTCGCCGAGGAGGGCCGGAAACTGGTTGAGCGAGGACAGGAAGGCCACGAAGTAGATGGCGGCGATGCCGCGCTGCAGCACCTGCCGGGCGAACTCGTACTCCGGCGCGTCAAACCAGGCCGTCCACTCCACGATCCCCACGTTACGCCTGCGCCTCGCGGCGTCAATGTGGGGCAACATCCGTCACCGGTCCGGCCTCCGTCCGGGGCGGCTTTGAGGCGCCAACGAGGGGTTTCCGGCCATCCGACGGCGCGTCCCGGCGCAATGTGCCCCCGGACGGCCGGGCTGGGCCGCGCCCACGGCAACCCGAGCACCGAACGCGGTGCGGGATACTGGAACCATGCAGCCGCGCAAGATCGTCCTCCTCGGGTCCACCGGTTCCATCGGCACGCAGGCGATTGACGTCGTCGACGGCGCCCCGCACCTTTTCGAGGTCGTGGCGCTCAGCGCGGGCGGCGGCAACCCTGAGCTCCTCGCCAAGCAGGCCGTCCACACCCGGGCCCGGGCCATCGGCGTGGCATCCGGCGACGCCGGCGCCCTCCAGACGCTGATCGACGACGCCGCCGGCGCGGCCGGCGTGACCGGCTACCGTCCCGAGATCATCACCGGCCCTGACGCGTCCACCCGGATCGCGGAGATCGAGGCCGACGTGGTGCTCAACGGCATCACCGGCTCCATCGGCCTGGCGCCCACCCTGGCCGCGCTCAAATCCGGCGCGACCCTGGCCCTGGCCAACAAGGAATCCCTGATTGTCGGCGGCGCCCTGGTCAAGGCCGCGGCCCGCGAGGGCCAGATCGTCCCGGTGGATTCCGAACACTCCGCCATCGCCCAGTGCCTGCGCTCGGGCACCGCGGCCGAGGTGGACCGGCTGATCCTCACAGCCTCCGGGGGCCCGTTCCGCGGCATGACCCGGGATGAGCTGCACGGGGTGTCCCCGCAGGACGCCCTCGCCCACCCCACCTGGGACATGGGCCTGATGGTCACCACCAACTCCGCCAGCCTGGTCAACAAGGGCCTGGAAGTCATCGAGGCGCACCTGCTCTTCGACATCCCGCTGGAGAAGATCGACGTCGTCGTCCACCCGCAGTCCGTGGTCCACTCGATGGTCCAGTTCATCGACGGTTCCACGATCGCCCAGGCCTCGCCGCCGGACATGCGCCTGCCGATCGCCCTGGGCCTGGGCTGGCCGGACCGCGTCCCCGGCTCGGCCCGGCCGTGCGACTGGACCCAGGCCACCAGCTGGACCTTCGAGCCGCTGGACACCGGGGCGTTCCCCGCCGTCGGACTGGCAAAGCATGCCGCCCGGCAGGGGAGCACCTACCCGGCCGTCTTCAACGCCGCGAACGAGGAAGCCGTGACGGCCTTCCACGCCGGCCGGATCCGGTTCACCGACATCGTCGATACCATCGAAGCAGTGCTCAGCGAACACACAGGGTCCTCCGGGCTGACGGTGGAGTCCGTGCTGGATGCTGAAAGATGGGCACGCGCCCGCACACACGAACGTTTAGCCGTCAGAAGCGTCTAGGAAGCAGCAGATCCAAGCATGAGTCCCGTCCTCCTCTTTATCCTCGGTGTCGTCTTCGTGGCGATCGGCATCGCCGTGTCCATTGCCCTGCACGAGGTGGGCCACCTGCTGCCGGCCAAGCTGTTCAGGGTCCGGGTCACCAAGTACATGATCGGCTTCGGGCCCACGCTCTGGTCCCGCAAGAAGGGCGAGACCGAATACGGGTTCAAGGCCATCCCGCTGGGCGGCTTCGTGTCCATGATCGGCATGTACCCGCCGAACAAGGACGACGGCACCGTGCGCACCTCCAGCACCGGGATGTTCCAGTCCCTCGCCTCGGACGCCCGCTCGCTGGCGCACGAGGAAGTCGGCCCCGCCGACGCGGACCGGGTGTTCTACAGGCTGCCGGTCTGGAAGAAGATCGTGGTGATGCTCGGCGGGCCGGCCATGAACATGCTCATCGGACTCGGGCTGACGGCCGTGCTGCTGATGGGCTTCGGCATCGCCACCCAGACCACCACCATCGCCGACGTCTCCAAATGCCAGGTCAAGGCCGGCGAAACCGTGGACCCGGACTCCGCCGACTGCCGGCTCACGCCTGCCGCCGCCGCGGGCCTGCTGCCCAATGATGTCATCACCTCCTTCGACGGCAAGGCCGTGACCAACTGGGATGAACTCACCGGCTGGATCCGCGCCTCCGCGGACCGGCAGGTCAGCATCACGGTGGAGCGCGACGGCGTCCCGGTCACCACCACCGTCACCCCGGTCCTCTCCGCGCGTCCCGTGGTGGGCGACGACGGCCGCCAGGCCAAGAGCGCCGACGGCACCCTCCTCTACCAGGACGTCGGCTTCCTGGGCATCGGGGCGCAGACAGCGCTCGTGCCGCAGCCGGCGTCGACCGTCCTGCCGATGGCGGGCGAGAACATCAAGCAGATCGCCGGCGTCGTTCTGAACCTGCCGGCCCGGGTGGCCGGCGTGGCGGAGGCAGCGTTCAGCGAAGCACCGCGCGACCCCAACGGGCCCATCAGCGTGGTCGGGGTGGGCCGCGTGGCCGGGGAGGTCGCCGCGATGGAGCAGGTGCCGATGCAGTCCCGGGTGGCCACCCTGGTGGGGCTGCTGGCCGGACTGAACTTCGCGCTGGCCGTCTTCAACCTCATTCCGCTGCTGCCGCTCGACGGCGGCCATGTGGCCGGCGCGCTGTACGAAGGGGCCCGCCGCAGGATCGCCAAGCTCTTCGGCCGCCCGGACCCCGGCGCGTTCGATATCGCCAAGCTGCTCCCGGTCACCTACGTGGTGGCGGTGCTGCTGATGGGCATGGGCGCCCTGCTGATCTACGCGGACATCGTCAAGCCGGTCAACCTCTTCGGCTGACGCGGCCGCCTGCGGGCCTGCGGAAATGCCCCCCTGAGGTTCAGCGCCCTGGGCGTGACCGCCGTTCCACCCGGCGTCGCCCGGCATCGCTCTGCAGTCCGGAGGCACTTTGCCGCGGTCCGGCGTCGAGATGGACTACCGTTCCTTGAGTTTTCGTGCTGTGCCCTGAGTTTTCGTGCCAAAGTGCCCCCGGACGGCCGGTACCCGCGCCAGCCCCGGAGTTGCCGCCGGATGGCCGGACACCCGCCCCGACGACCCCGGCCGCCTGGGTCGCCGGCAAACCGGATATCGCTGATTCATCATTATCAGCTTATTTTGGCTTATTTTTAGTAATCAGTTGAAAGTGATTGATTCTGCCGGATCAGCCCTTTAGGGTGGGGCTATGTACGTGATGACCATCGACCAGCGCGGCAGCAGCGCCGACGTCGACCGTGTCCCGGAACTCCTGGCGGAGCTGGCCGGGCTCTCCACTGCCGGGCGCTTCGAGCGGTCCGTCGGCGACGAAGTCCAGGGAGTCGTGGAACGCCCGGACGAAGTCGTTGACATCGCACTCCATGCCCTGCGCAGCGGACGCTGGTACGTGGGAATCGGGGTAGGGGCGGTGGACCAGCCGCTGCCGGCCAGTCCGCGGGAAGGATCCGGGCCCGCCTTCGTGGCGGCGCGCGTGGCCGTCGAGAAGGCCAAGTCCGGCGCCGCGCACGTGCCCATCGCCGTCGTCTCCGGCGGTCTGCGCAGGGGAGAGGCTGCTCCCTCGCCCGCCGGGTCCGCCGGCGCGCGCGCCTGTGCCAACGCCGAGGCGGTGCTGCGGCTGATCGGACGGCTGGTCCAGGACCGGACGGCCGCCCAGTGGAAGGTCGTTGACGTGCTGCGCTCGGTGCAGCACGGCCATGCCGGCACGCACGGCACCCAGAAAATCGCGGCCCAGGAACTGGGAATCACGGAACAGTCGGTGAGCCGCGCGCTGCTGCGCTCCGGCTGGCAGGAAGAATGGGCTGCGAGGCCTGCGGCGGAAATGCTGCTGGCCTTCGCCCACGGAGTCATCGCCGCCAACGACGACGCCCGCGGGCGGCCCGCGGACCGAACCCCGGACACGGGCGGGCACCAGCACCCGGATACCCGCCCCCGGGACAGCACGGAAGGAGACCGGTGGACGCGCTCTGGATCACCCTGACCCTGCTCACCGCCGGTTTCGTCGGATGGCCGGTGACGGCCCTGGTCTTCCGGCTCGCCCGGACCATCGATGACCGGCAGGACGCAGGTGCCGGAGCCACTGACCCGGCAAACGACCCCGCGGCGGACGTCACCGTTGATCCCGTTGTCACGACCGGCACCGCATCCGCCGCCGGCGCGCCAGGCGCGGCTGCCCCGGAGGCGGGCGCTGCGGCCCTTTCGGTCAGCAGCGTCAGGATCCTGCGCGGAGGCGCGATCATCGGCGTGCTGGAGCGCCTGGCAGTCTGCGTCGCGGTCCTCGCCGGCGAACCGGTCGCCATCGCCTACGTCATTGCGATCAAGGGACTGGGCCGCTTCGCCGAGCTGAAGGAGACGCCGGTCGCCGCGGAGCGGTTCATCATTGGCACCCTCACCTCCCTGCTGTGGGCGGCCGGCGTCGCCGCCCTGGCCAAAGTGTTCTTCCTCGGCTGACGCCGCCCGGGCGGCCGCCCGGATGGGTAGCAGGCCGACGGGGCGATAGTGTATCTATATGACTGTTTTTGCTGTTGAGTACGTATACGATGCCGAATCCTCCGAAGTCCGCGACGCCACCCGCCCGGCGCACCGCGAATGGACCGCTGGACTGGCCCAGGACGGAACGCTGCTCGCCAGCGGCCCCTACGGTGACGGCGCCGGTGCCTTGCTGATCTTCAAGGCTGCCGACGAGCAGGCCCTGAACGAGGTCCTCAAGCAGGATCCCTTCAACGCCGCCGGGGCCATCTCCGGCACCCGCACGACGGTCTGGGCACCCCTGACCGGCCTTCTGGCCGGCCACGCCGCCTAGCCGTCCCCGCCAGACCTACTTCGATACAAGGAGTCCATGTGACCTCGGTCAGCCTGGGAATGCCGTCAGCACCGCCCCCCGTCCTCGCCCCGCGCCGCAAGACCCGCCAGATCAAGGTGGGTTCGGTCGGCGTCGGCTCCGATTCGCCGATCAGCGTGCAGTCGATGACCACAACGCCCACCACGGACATCAACGCCACCCTGCAGCAGATCGCCGAGCTCACGGCCTCCGGCTGTGACATTGTGCGGGTCGCCTGCCCGTCCGCGGACGACGCCGAGGCCCTCCCGATCATCGCCCGGAAGTCCCAGATCCCCGTGATCGCGGACATCCACTTCCAGCCCAAGTACGTCTTCGCCGCGATCGAGGCAGGCTGCGCGGCCGTCCGGGTGAACCCCGGCAATATCCGCAAATTCGATGACCAGGTCAAGGAAATCGCCCGCGCGGCCAAGGACCACGGCACGTCCATCCGGATCGGCATCAACGCCGGATCGCTGGAGCCCGGAATCCTGAAGAAGTACGGCAAGGCCACCCCGGAGGCCCTCGTGGAGTCCGCGGTCTGGGAAGCGTCGCTGTTCGAGGAGCACGGCTTCAACGACTTCAAGATCTCGGTCAAGCACAATGACCCGGTCATCATGGTCGCCGCCTACGAGATGCTCGCCGAACAGGGCGACTGGCCGCTGCACCTCGGCGTCACCGAGGCCGGCCCCGCCTTCCAGGGCACCATCAAGTCGGCCACGGCCTTCGGCGCCCTGCTGTCCCGCGGCATCGGTGACACCATCCGCGTGTCCCTCTCCGCCCCGCCGGTGGAGGAAATCAAGGTCGGCAACCAGATCCTGCAGTCGCTGAACCTGCGCCCGCGCAAACTCGAGATCGTCTCCTGTCCGTCCTGCGGCCGCGCCCAGGTGGACGTGTACACCCTGGCCGAGCAGGTCACGGCAGGACTCGAAGGCATGGAGATCCCGCTGCGCGTTGCCGTGATGGGCTGCGTCGTCAACGGACCGGGCGAAGCCCGCGAAGCCGACCTCGGCGTCGCCTCGGGCAACGGCAAGGGACAGATCTTTGTCAGGGGCGAGGTCATCAAGACTGTGCCCGAGGACCAGATTGTTGAGACACTGATCGAAGAGGCCATGCGTATCGCTGAAGAGATGGGGGAGGCCGATGGCGAAGATGCTGTCAAGGGTAGCCCCGTGGTTAGCGTCTCGTAAGGACGGCGCCGCTCCCGGCGTCGCGGTCCGGACCCTGGGGGGCTCGGACACATCCCAGCTGGTGGACCTGGCGCGGCAGGACGACGTCGCGAATGTCTTTATCCTGTCGCATCTGGCCACCGCCGGTTCCGCGGCACCCACCACCGGCGGCGCCAGCATTCTGGGCGTGTTCGACGGCGACACCCTCCTCGGTGCCTGCTGGGCCGGTGCGAACCTGGTCCCGGTGCAGCTGGACCCCGGACTCACCGGTGCCGTGGCCGCGGCCGCGCACCGATCCGGGCGCCGGTACGCCTCGATCTTCGGCCCGGCCGAGACGGTCCTGGCACTGTACTCCGGGCTGGAACAATTCGGTCAGACGGCCCATGAGATCCGCGACGACCAGCCGCTGATGACGATCTCCGGGCCTCCCGCCGTGGCCCCGAACCCGCAGCTGGGCTTCGGCCAGCTGGCGGACTTCGACAAGATCCTCCCCGCCTGCGCGGCGATGTTCGAAGAGGAAGTGGGCTATTCGCCGTACCTTGGCGGCCGGGAGTACTACAGCCGCCGGGTCAAGGGCCTCATCCGCGAAGGCCACTCCATGGTCCACCTGAACCCCGCACGCGAAGTGGTCTTCAAAGCCGAGCTCGGTGCGGTTACTCCTGAGGTGACGCAGGTCCAGGGGGTCTGGATGAACCCGGAGTTCCGCGGCCACGGCCTCAGCGCTGGGTACATGGCCGCCGCCGTTGTCCTGGCCCAGACTCTCGCCCCGGTCACGAGCCTATACGTGAACAATTTCAACACCCGGGCCCGTGCCACCTACGAGCGGGTCGGCTTCCGCCAGGTCGGCACGTTTGCCACCGTGCTGTTTTAGGCAAAGCTTCAGCAGGGGCATCGCTCATTTCACTCCAGTGCTCTTCTGAACCAGCAGTAACACCGGCATCACGGGAAAAATATCTGGATGCGGACTCTTGTTTTAGTGCCGCGGGTCACATAGGTTCGAGCTAACCGTGTCGCATGGGCACGTGTTTCCGCGGGAGCAGCAGCCGGGGATGCAGACGCCCTTGAGGGCAACACAACGGAACTCACGGCCAATTCGTTGGCGGTGCTGGGGCCGCAGAGCCACGCCATGACAGGATGACCAGCCGGAGACGGCCAGGGGCTTCCGTCAGTTATGGCGTGGCTCTTCCGTGTCCGGGCTGACGGTAGATTAGTACGTACGCGTGTGCCGGTTTCTCCGGTGCTACTGATTCACAGCTTTGCTGCTTTGCCCGCACCTTCCCAGAAACGGATAGATACCCAGTGGTCCTTCGACTCTCCAAGCTGTTCCTGCGCACCCTGCGTGAAGATCCCGCCGACGCCGAGGTGGCCAGCCACCGGCTCCTGGTCCGCGCCGGTTACATCCGCCGTGCTGCGCCGGGCATCTACACGTGGCTTCCGCTGGGGCTGAGTGTGCTGCGCAAGGTGGAGACGGTCATCCGTGAGGAAATGGCCGCCATCGGCGCCCAGGAAGTGCACTTCCCGGCGCTGCTGCCCAAGGAACCCTACGAGGTCACCAACCGCTGGACCGAGTACGGCGAGGGCATCTTCCGGCTCAAGGACCGCAAGGGCAACGACTACCTGCTGGCGCCCACCCACGAGGAAATGTTCACCCTGCTGGTCAAGGACCTGTACTCCTCCTACAAGGACCTGCCGCTGAGCATCTACCAGATCCAGAACAAGTACCGCGACGAGGCACGTCCCCGGGCAGGCCTGCTGCGCGGCCGCGAGTTCATCATGAAGGATTCCTACTCCTTCGACGTCGACGACGCCGGCCTGGACGCCAGCTACGCGGCGCACCGCGGCGCCTACCTGAAGATCTTCGAGCGCCTCGGCCTCGAGGTCATCCCGGTTGCCGCGACCGCCGGGGCCATGGGCGGCTCCAAGAGCGAGGAATTCCTGCACCCCACCGAGATCGGCGAGGACACCTTCGTGCGCTCCGCCGGCGGCTACGCCGCCAACGTCGAGGCGGTCACCACCGTGGTCCCCGCGGACATCGACTTCAGCAACGCCCCGGCCGCCGAGGTCCGGGACACCCCGGACACCCCCACGATCGAGACCCTGGTGGACGCCGCCAACGTCCTGGTGCCCCGCGCCGAGGCCGACGGCGGCGCCTGGACGGCCGCTGACACGCTCAAGAACGTCGTTCTCGCCGTCACCCTGCCGACCGGCGAACGCCAGATCGTCGTCATCGGCCTGCCGGGCGACCGCGGCGTCGACCTCAAGCGCGTGGAAGCGAACATCGGGTCCTTCCTGCCGATCGCCGGCGAAATCATCCTCGAGGCCGCCAGCGACGAGGACCTCAAGAAGCAGCCCCTCATCGTCAAGGGCTACCTCGGCCCCGGCCTGTCCCTGGACGCGCCCCTGCTGGGCACCGAGGGGGCCGCCAAGCTCCTCTACCTGGTGGACCCGCGCGTCGTCAGCGGTTCCGCCTGGGTCACCGGCGCCAACGAGGCCGGCAAGCACGTTTTCGGTCTGGTCGCCGGACGCGACTTCGGCTGGGACGGCGTCATCGAGTGCACCGACGTGCGCGCCGGCGACGAGGCCCCCGACGGATCCGGCCCGCTGGCAACCGCCCGCGGTATCGAAATGGGCCATATCTTCCAGCTCGGCCGCAAATACGCCGAAGCCCTGGAGCTCAAGGTCCTGGACCAGAACGGCAAGCAGGTCGTGGTCACCATGGGTTCCTACGGCGTCGGCGTCACCCGCGCTGTCGCGGCCCTGGCCGAATCCAACCACGACGACAAGGGCCTGATCTGGCCGCGTGCCGTCGCCCCGGCCGATGTCCACGTGGTGGCTGTCGGCCGCGGCGAGGAGATCTTCGCCGCCGCGGAGAAGCTGGCTTTCGAACTGGAGGCCGCCGGCCTCGACGTGATCTATGACGACCGTCCCAAGGTGTCCCCGGGCGTGAAGTTCGGCGACGCCGAGCTCGTCGGCGTGCCGACCATCCTCGCCGTCGGGCGCGGGCTCGTGGACGGTGTCGTCGAGATCAAGGACCGCCGCAGCGGCAACGCCGAAAACATCGCCGTTGAGAAGGCTGTCGACTACGTGGTCGCCGCCGTCCGCAACAGCTAACCGCAGTCCGTCCCAGGCGTGGTCTCCGGACTCGAGTCGATCGAGCTCAGCACACTGATCCTGATCGTGGTCGCCGGTTTCGCCGCGGGCTGGGTCGATGCCGTCGTCGGCGGCGGGGGACTGATCCAGCTCCCGGCGATGCTGCTGGTACCGGGCATCAGCCCGGTGCAGGCGCTGGCGACGAACAAGATGGGGTCGATTTTCGGCACCACGACCAGCGCCGTCACCTATTACGGACGGGTCCGGCCGGATCTGCGGACCGCGCTGCCCATGGCGGTGATAGCCATGGCCGGCAGCTTCGGCGGGGCGGTGCTCGCCGCGAACCTCCCGGCGAGCGTGTTCAAGCCCATCATCGTGGTGGCCCTTGTCGCCGTCGCGCTGTTCACGGCCTTCCGCCCGAACGTGGGGGAGCTGACCCGGCTGCGGCACAACGGCCACCGGCACTATGTGCTGGCGTGCCTGATCGGCGGCGTGATCGGGTTCTATGACGGACTGATCGGCCCCGGCACCGGGTCCTTCCTGATCATCGCGCTTGTCTCGGCGATGGGGTACGCCTTCCTCGAAGCAAGCGCCAAAGCCAAGATCGTGAACATGGCCACCAACGCAGGGGCCCTGCTGTTCTTTGTGCCGCATGGTGCCGTGCTGTGGGGCCTCGGGCTGGTCCTGGGCCTGGCGAATATGGCCGGCGGCTACCTCGGGGCCCGGACCGCCGTCAGGCAGGGGAACAAGTTCATCCGCATCGTGTTCCTCGCCGTGGTGGGTGCCCTGATCATCAAGCTCGGCTCGGACATCTGGCAGGAGAGCTTCGCCTGATACGCGCCGGCCGCCGGACACGGTCCCCGGCGTCCGTCCTGGAAAGTTGCCCTCCCTGGAACGGTCCCCTTTCCAGGAACGCTGCCCTCCATTAGGCCCTGCCCGTCCCTTGGCCGCGGGCGTAGCATGCAGCTATGTCAGCACCTGAAGAACGCTACAGCGATGCCCTGGAGGCTGCGGCGCGGCACGCCCGCCAGTGGCTGGAGAGCCAGGAAACACGGCACGTGGGCCCGCGCAAGACGGCCGCGGACCTCGCAGCCGACTTCGGCGGTCCGTTGCCCCGGGAAGGAACGCCGGCGGCGGAGGTGGTGGACTACCTCGCCACGAAGGCCGAACCCGGGCTGATGGCCATGCCCTCCGGACGGTTCTTCGGCTGGGTCATCGGCGGCACGCTGCCGGCAGCGCTGGCCGCGGACTGGCTGGTCAGCGCCTGGGACCAGAACGCCGTGCTCCGCTTGGCCACCCCGGCGACGGCGGCCATCGAGGAGGCCGCCGGCCAGTGGCTGCTGGAGCTGCTGGGGCTTCCCAAAGAATCCGATGTCGGTTTTGCCACCGGCGCCACGATGGCCAACTTCGCCGGGCTCGCGGCCGCCCGATGGCGGCTGATGGCTGACGCCGGCTGGGACCTCGACGGCGACGGCCTCTTCGGCGCCCCGCTGATCCGCTGCTTCGTGGGCCAGGAACGGCACGACTCGATCGACCTCGGCCTGCGGTATCTGGGGCTGGGGCGGCCCACCGTGGTCCCCGCGGACCGGCAGGGCCGCATCAACCCCTGGGAGCTGGACCGGGCCCTGGCCAGCGCCGTTGACCAGGCGTCCGCCGCCGGACCCGGCCCGGCCCCGCTGCTGGTCTGCCTGCAGGCCGGAAACCTGCACTCCGGAGCCTTTGATCCGTTCGTGGAGGCCATCGCCATCGCCAAGGCACGCGGCGCCTGGGTCCATGTGGACGGCGCGTTCGGGCTCTGGGCCGCCGCCGTCCCGGAGCTCGCCGCGCTGACCGCCGGGCTGCAGGGCGCCGATTCCTGGGGCACCGACGCGCACAAGACCCTCAACGTGCCCTACGACTGCGGGGTCGCTGTGGTCCGGGATGCCCGGGCGCTGCGGGCGGCCATGGGCCTGCACACCAGCTACCTGATCCAGGATGCCGGCAGCGCAGACCCCTTCGAGTCGGTGCCGGAGCTCTCCCGCCGGGCCCGCGGGGTTCCGGTGTGGGCGGCGCTGAAATCACTGGGCCGGGACGGCGTCGTCGCCCAAGTCCGCGGGCTGGTGCTGCGCGCCCGGCAACTGGCGGAGCAGCTCTCCGCGCTGGACGGGGTCGAGGTGCTCAACGACGTCGACTACACCCAGGTCTCGCTGGCCTTTGGCGACGACGCCACGACCCGTGCGGTGACGGCGCGGATCATCGCCGACGGCCGGGTCTGGATGTCCGGGTCGCGCTGGCGGGACCGCGACATCCTCAGGATCTCCGTCAGCAACTGGAGCACGGACGACGCCGACGTGGCAGTCGCCGTCGCCGCCGTCCGGGACGCCGTGGCGGCGGTCCGCGCACAGAGGAGCTAGCTGGCGGCTTCCCCCGGTGCCGGCAGCGCGTGGGGCGCGGGGAGCTCCGGGAGCGTGCGGCCCGTGAGCGTGCTGGCCACCCAGAGCGACCGGGCGAGGTCGCCTTCGTGCCGGGGCTTAGAGGCGTACCAGAGCGCGTTCTCGACCTCGCGGGCCAGGCTCCACTGCCGGGCCACCTCGGCGTCGAGCCCGGCGGCCATGCTGAAGTCGCGGCAGCGCTCCCGCAGGCCCCGTTCCGGATCCGCCCGCGACAGCTCACGGATCCGGTTCCACAGCAACGGTGCCACCGCAAATTCCGCCTCGCCGATCATGGGCTGCGGATCGATCGCGGCCCAGCCGCCGGCCGGTTCACTGCCGCCGCTCGCCGGTTCCGCCGCGGGGAGCCGGGACAGGATGTTCAGATAGTGCAGGTCGGTATGGACCAGGACATCCCGCCCGGAGCGCCGCCCGACGGCCCCGCGGGTCTGGCAGACCTCCAGCGCGGCTTCCAGCAGCCAGCGCGGGAAGGGCCGGCCCAGCCGTTCCCAGCTCTCCGGCAACTCATCACTCCACTGCTCGGCCCGGGCCGCCACGTGGTCGAAATCCTGCCATTCCGGCCGACCGTCCGGGACCAGGCTCAGCTGACGGACCAGTGCGCCCCACACCGGGACCGCCTCGGCCAGGGGCACGTCCTGAAGGGAGCAGACGGCATCCAGGCGCTCCAGCAGCAGTGCGCCCGCACCGGTGTCGCTGGCCAGCAGCCGGACCGCTCCGTGCCCGTCCCACAGGGCGAGGGCCCGCGGTTCCACGAGCGCTTCGTTGTGCGGATAGGCGATCTTCAGGACGGCGACCCGGCGTGCAGCACCCAGGCTTCCATCGCCGAGACCGGTGCTGGGGTTGGTGCGGAGCCGGACCGGGACCACGATGGCCCCGTGGCCGTTCCACGGCATCGCGCCGGGGGCGAGGTCCAGCTCGAGTTGCCACTGGTCCAGGCAGTGCCGGACCAGCCGGGGCAGGGAGGCAAGCCAGTCGCGGCCGGCTGCGCTGCCGCCGTAGCGGCGGCTGAGGTCGGGCGGGATCGGGATGTCTGCTGGCTCACTCATCGGATCCAGCGTAGTTGCTGGGGCGCTCCGGTACTGCTGATTCCGGCGGGCCTACCTGGCCGGCCGGGCAGCAGCCTGCCGGCGCATCAGGCTTATCAGATGGTGATGCCGCTGGCTCCGAGCCAGCTACCGATCAGGAAGGTCGCGATGAGCGCCGCGGCGCCGCCGATCACCACGCGCACGGCGGCCTTCATCTTCGAGCCGCCACCGATCCATGCCCCGACGGCCCCGGTCAGGGCCAGGGCGACCAGCACGGCCACGAAGGTCAGCGGAACACGGATGTTCTCCGGCGGCAGCAGGATGGCAAGCATCGGGAGGACTGCGCCGGCCAGGAACGCCGCTGCCGAGGCGAACGCGGCGTTCCACGGACTGACAATGTCCGTCTCGTCGATGTGCAGTTCCGCGGACAGGTGGGCGCCGAGGGCATCGTGGGCGGTGAGTTCCTTGGCCACTGTCCGGGCGGTGTCCGCGCTGAGGCCCTTGCCCTGGTAGATCGCTGCTAGTTCCTCGAGCTCCTCTTCGGGCTGTTCCTCCAGTTCCCGGCGTTCCTTCTCGATCAGGGCCCGCTGGCTGTCCTTCTGGCTGCTCACCGAGACGTATTCGCCCAGGGCCATCGAGATCGCGCCACCGACCACGCCGGCGGTACCGGCGATGAGGATGGGGCCGGACTCGGTGGTGACGCCGGCGACGCCGACCACAATCGCGGCGACGGAGACGATGCCGTCGTTGGCGCCCAGCACACCCGCACGCAGCCAGTTGAGGCGGTGCGCGATGTCGTTGCGGTGCGGCTCGTTGTCGTGCTGGATTGGGGCGGCTTGACTGTCCATGACTACAGCAAAGCACCGGCGCCCACGGCCAGCCAGTATGACGAGCCTAAGTAAGCGCGTCCTCGCCGCCGCGGTTCCTGGTACCCGGTCCACGTACCCGGTCTACCCGCAGGCAGCAGGCTAGGGGCTCAGGGAAGGCAGCTCGGGGAAGCCCGCCGGGTCTGCCGCCAGGCCGGGAAGGGCTCCTGTCTCTGCACCCCAAACGGCGGACCGGCGTGCGGCACCGACGAGGCCGGCGATCGCCCATTGACGGGTCTGGCCCTCGCCTAGGGCCACCAGGTCGCCGTAGACCGGCAGCGCCGAGGCCTCCAACCCGCCGAGACCGGCGGCAGGCGAGGCCAGGAAATCCTGCTCCATGGTGTACCCGGCTTCGCGCTGCGGCACGGGGGCGCAATGCACCCGGCTCAGGGTTTCCGCACCGGCGGCGAGGGCCTCATGCTGGGCGAGCTGTTCTGACGCCCGGGCGGCCGCAGTGCCACCCAGCCGGGTCAGGGCCACCTGGTAGCCGTACACCGTCTCCAGCTCGGTCCTGAAGGTCGCCGCCAGCGCTCCGGGCAGGGTGGCGGCATTGGCCTCAGCTCCCGCCGAGGCTACCGGTCCCGCCGACGCTGCCGGAGCCGCCGAAACGGCGGACGTGGCCGACGCGCCGGCAGGGGAAGACGACTCCGATGCCGCAGCGCTCGGGCACGCGCCGGAGAGCTGGGGTGCGGCAGGGTCGGGCACCACCGGGGCCGGCGCACCGGCAGCCGCCGCGAGGGAGGACGCCTGCAGGAGTTGGGCGGTCCCGACAGCGGCGAGCAGGCGGGCCATCCCGCCGTCGGCCACGGCAGCGTCGGCGAGCCGTTGGGCGGCGCTGTCCGCCAGCGCGGTTGCCAGCGCGGCCGCCGAAGAGGGCAGCGGAGCTGCAGTCGCAGCTCCAGACTCAGCGCCAGACCGGGCAGCAGACGGAACGGCCGAAGGAGCTGTAGACGGGCCATCCGACGGGGAGGCCGGACCCGCCGGGAGAATAGAGTCCGGCTCGTCCTGGCCCGGCAGCAGGAGGGCCCGGGCCTGGCTTGTCAGCAAACTCACAGTCCGCGCCACGGCGGGCGTCGCGTCGCCGGACGTGGACCCGCCCAGTTCCTCACCGGCGGCCCGCAGCCGCATCGCCTCAGCCAGCGCGGCGGACCTCGCCTGTTCCGAAAACGGCGGCTCGGCAGGCTCCTCGGGACGTCCGGGACTCAACGCGATCCCGAGGCTCACGATGACGAGGGCGAGGCAGGCCAGCAACGCGATGCGGGGAATGAGCTTCCACCGCTGCTTTTCCCCGCTGTCGTCTTCCACAACAGACCATGTTGTCATGCCGGCCAGGAACTCGGTGCACCACGGTGACTGTAAAATCGCTAGGCTAGTACAACAACATCATCTAACGGGAGGCGGCCGGCATCATGACCAACGCAGAAGCCACGACTTCAGCAGACCGGACCGGGACGGGTAAGGCTGAAGCCGCACCCGCTCACAACTTTGAGGCCGAGCGGCTGCATGCCCTCCTCGAACCCGAAGTCCTGGCCAACCGGCTGTACCTGGAGGACGTTTCCATTCACGTCGCCGGAGCCAACCGCGTCGTCCACGTTGTGGTGGACCTGCCGCAGGAGGAAACCGGCGGCGTCGGTCTCGACGTCATCGCGGAGATCTCCAAGACCCTCTCCGACATCCTGGACAACGATCCCAGCACCGACGCGCGCCCTTACGAGCTCGAGGTTTCCTCGCCCGGCGTCGGCCGTCCCCTCACCGAAGAGCGGCACTGGCACCGTGCCCGCGGCCGGATGGTCAAGGTCAATGTCCTGCAGGGCGAGAACGTCACCGGCCGGGTTCAGTCCGTCGACGACGACGGTGTCACCCTGGTCCCGGAAATCGCCGTAAAGAAGGGCATGAAGCCCAAGCAGGGCGAGCCCGTCAAGCTTCCTTTCGACAAGATTCGCAGCGGAAAAGTCGAAATAGAGTTCAGCCACCTCGAAGAGGCAGGCCTGGAGAACGCAAACAATGGACCTTCTGAGGAGGCCTAATGGATATTGACATGAGCGCACTGAGACTCCTGGAGCGTGAGCGTGAAATCCCGCTGGATCTCCTGATTCCGACCATCGAGCAGGCCCTGCTGGTGGCCTACCACAAGACGCCGGGAGCCTTCGAGAAGGCCCGGGCCGAACTGGACCGCAAGAGCGGGCACGTGACGATCTGGGCCACGGAGATCGACGACGACGGCGCCCCCATCGGCGAATTCGAGGACACCCCCGCCGGCTTTGGCCGCATCGCCGCCAGCACCGCACGGCAGATCATCCTGCAGCGCCTGCGCGATGTCGAGGACGACAACGTCCTCGGCGAGTTCAAGGGCCGTGAGGGCGAGCTGGTGGCCGGCACGATCCAGCAGGGCAACAACCCGCACATGATCCAGGTCAACCTGGGCTCGGTGGAGGCGCTGCTGCCGCCGCCCGAGCAGGTGCCGGGGGAGAAGTACATCCACGGCAACCGGCTCCGCGCATTCGTGATCGACGTGCACCGCGGCACCAAGGGACCCTCCATCACGCTGTCCCGGTCACACCCGGGCCTCGTGCGGAAGCTCTTCGAAATGGAAGTTCCGGAAATCGCGGACCGCTCCGTGGAAATCGTCGCCCTCGCCCGTGAAGCCGGGCACCGCACCAAGATGGCGGTCAAGGCCAACAACCCCGGCATCAACGCCAAGGGCGCCTGCATCGGCGAAATGGGTTCGCGCGTCCGTGCGGTCATGAACGAACTGAACGACGAAAAAATCGACATTGTCGATTACAGCGACGATCCGGCGACCTTCATCGCAAGCGCCCTCTCCCCGTCGCGGGTGAACTCGGTTACCATCACGGACGAGGCAACCCGCTCGGCCCGCGTCGTGGTCCCGGATTACCAGCTCTCCCTCGCCATCGGCAAGGAAGGCCAGAACGCCCGCCTCGCCGCCAAGCTCACCGGCTGGCGCATCGACATCGTCTCGGACGCCGCGGTCAGCCGCGACAAATAGCTTCCAATTCGGTGGCCCCCGGCAAGAGGGCCGCAACACAAGGCCCTGGTTCGGGCCTGCCCGTCAGCGTCCGTGTCCCCGCAAGTTCGGGGCCCGGGCAATTGAGGGGCTAGAATAGACATGACCGCGCCTGACGGCCGGTATCCGCGTGTCCCTCACGCGTCCGGGTTTTGCGTCCGGCGAAGGTGTTGAAGACAACCCTTGGCCAGACCGGTTCCGGATGCCTGGGACCGGCAGATATGTACTGGCAGGAAGATACTCGTAAGTGGCACACGTGCAACACCTCGAGAATCAGCCGCAGCGTACCTGCATCGGATGCCGGAAAAAGGGGTCGCGGTCAGAGCTACTCCGGCTCGTCGCCGACGGCAGCGGTTCATCCGCCGTCGTAGTGGATGAACGAAGCCGGATGGCTGGCCGGGGTGCATGGCTGCACCCCAGCGAAAAGTGCCTGGCACTGGCGGTCAAACGTCGAGCGTTCGGTCGCGCCCTTAACGGCGCTACCGGAACAGCCGACGTCGAACGCCGGATCCTGGCGGGCACGCAAGCCGTGGACACCCCGGTGGCCGCAGCAACAACCGTCCAACCTGAAAGCGGGTCAGAAAACTGATGGAAACCCGATGAGTTCCCAGCGATGAGTGCGCAACGATGACAACTTTGTTGCGCTCTGCAATGGACCTTTCAGCTGCACTCGCGGCGGAGGTCCGCAGTAAGAAGTAGACGGTTCGTGCCTGGCTCGGTGCGGACCGAGACAGGAGAAATGTGGCCAAGGTCCGCGTACATGAGCTTGCTAAAGAGCTCGGTATTACTTCCAAAGATGCAGTAACCAAACTGCAGGAACTGGGCGAATTCGTTCGCTCTGCCTCTTCCACCATTGAGGCCCCCGTTGTGAGGAAACTCCGCAACGCGTTCCCCGACGCAGCAGCAGCTTCGAAGTCCGAAGCGCCTGCGTCCGCCCCCAAGGCACCCGCCAGCCCCTCGGCAAACCGTCCGGCGCCCGCGCCGGCTCCGGCTGCACCCACAGCGCCGGCGGCTGCAGTAACCAAGACTGAAGCTCCGGCTCCGGCAGCAGCTGCTCCGGCAGCCAGTGCCGCCCCGGCAGCTGCCTCGGCACCGGCAGCACCGGCCGCTCCGGCGGCTCCCGCCGCCCAGGCTCCGGCTGCGCCCTCGACGGGCGCCAAGCCCGGCGCGCGTCCGGCCCCCAAGGCTGAAACCCCGGCTGCTCCGGCACGCCAGGGTGGCTCGGCACCCCGCCCGGGCGGTCCCCGTCCCGGCAACAACCCGTTCGCTACGTCCCAGGGCATGCCCCGTGGCCGCGGCGGCGACAACGAACGTCCCTCGCGTCCGGGTAACAACCCGTTCGCTCCTTCCCAGGGCATGCCGCGTCCGGGCGGAAGCCGCACCGAGGGCGAACGCCCCGGCGGCCCCCGTCCCGCAGCAGGCGCTGGTGGTCCCCGTCCGGGTGCTCCCCGCACCGGCGGCGCTCCGGGTGCACGTCCGGGCGCACCGCGTCCGGCCGGCGCAGCGGGCGCTGGCCGTCCGGCAGGGGCCGGCGGCAACCGTCCGACTCCCGGCATGATGCCGAACCGCACCGAACGTCCCGCCCCCGCTGGTGCAGGCCGTCCCGGCGGCGGAGCCCGTGGTCCGGGCCGTCCGGGTGGCGCTCCAGGTACCGGTGCTCCCGGTGCCGGTGGCGGCGCTCCGGCCGGCGGTGGCTTCGGCAAGGGTGGCCGCGGTCGCGGTGGCACCCAGGGTGCCTTCGGTAAGGGCGGTGCAGGCCGCGGCAAGCAGCGCAAGTCGAAGCGTGCCAAGCGCCAGGAACTCGAGCAGATGAGTGCTCCGTCGCTGGGTGGCGTCAGTGTGCCCCGCGGCGACGGCAACACCGTAGTCAGGCTTCGCCGTGGCTCGTCCATCACGGACTTTGCCGACAAGATCGAGGCGAACCCCGCAGCACTGGTGACCGTGCTCTTCCACCTCGGCGAAATGGCTACCGCCACGCAGTCGCTGGATGAAGAGACCTTCGCCCTGCTTGGCGAGGAGCTTGGCTACAAGCTCCAGGTTGTGTCCCCGGAGGACGAGGAGCGCGACCTGCTCTCGGGCTTCGACATCGACTTCGACGCCGAGCTGGAAGCCGAAGGCGATGAGGAACTCGAGGCACGTCCTCCGGTTGTCACCGTCATGGGTCACGTTGACCACGGTAAGACCCGCCTGCTTGATGCCATCCGCAAGTCCGACGTTATGGCGGGCGAGCACGGCGGCATCACGCAGCACATCGGTGCCTACCAGGTCACCCACGCTCACGAGGGTATCGATCGCAAGATCACCTTCATCGATACTCCGGGCCACGAGGCGTTCACCGCCATGCGTGCCCGTGGTGCGAAGGTCACCGACATCGCCATCCTCGTGGTCGCAGCGGACGACGGCGTTATGCCGCAGACCATTGAAGCCCTCAACCACGCGCAGGCGGCCAACGTGCCGATCGTCGTGGCCGTGAACAAGATCGACAAGGAAGGCGCCAACCCGGAGAAGGTCCGCGGCCAGCTGACCGAGTACGGACTGGTTCCGGAAGAGTACGGTGGCGACACCATGTTCGTGGAGGTTTCTGCCCGCCAGAACCTGAACATCGACGAACTGCTCGAGGCCGTCCTGCTTACCGCAGACGCTGCCCTGGACATGCGCGCCAACCCGAACAAGGACGCCCGCGGTATCGCGATTGAAGCCAACCTGGACAAGGGCCGCGGCGCGGTCGCTACCGTCCTGGTTCAGTCCGGCACCCTGCACATCGGCGACACCATCGTGGCAGGCACGGCCCACGGCCGTGTCCGTGCGATGTTCGACGACGACGGCAGTTCCCTGACCGAGGCCGGCCCGTCCCGCCCCGTGCAGGTACTGGGTCTGTCCAACGTCCCGCGCGCCGGCGACACGTTCTTCGTGACCGCCGACGAGCGCACCGCCCGCCAGATCGCCGAGAAGCGTGAAGCTGCGGACCGCAACGCCGCACTGGCCAAGCGCCGCAAGCGCATCAGCCTGGAAGACTTCGACCAGGCCGTCGCCGATGGCAAGATCGACACCCTCAACCTCATCCTCAAGGGTGACGTGTCCGGTGCCGTGGAAGCCCTCGAAGACGCGCTGCTCAAGATCGACGTCGGCGAGGGTGTCCAGCTCCGCGTTATCCACCGCGGTGTCGGTGCGATCACGCAGAACGACGTCAACCTGGCTACGGTCGACAGCGCCGTCATCATCGGCTTCAACGTCAAGCCCGCCGAGCGTGTTGCCGAACTGGCAGACCGCGAAGGCGTGGACATGCGCTTCTACTCCGTCATCTACGCAGCAATTGATGACATTGAGGCAGCCCTCAAGGGCATGCTCAAGCCGGAGTACGAAGAGGTCCAGCTTGGCACCGCCGAGGTCCGCGAAGTGTTCCGTTCCTCCAAGTTCGGCAACATTGCAGGCTCGATCGTGCGCTCGGGTGTTATCCGACGCAACGCGAAGGCCCGTGTCAGCCGCGACGGCAAGGTTATCGGTGACAACCTCACGGTTGAGACGCTCAAGCGCTTCAAGGACGACGCCACCGAGGTCCGCACGGACTTCGAGTGTGGTATCGGTCTTGGCTCGTTCAACGACATCAACGAAGGTGACATCATCGAGACCTTCGAGATGCGCGAAAAGCCGCGCGTCTAAAGTGTCCTAGCGTGACAAGGTGCGGGGTCGTTGGATTTTTTCCGGCGGCCCCGCCCCTTCGCTGGGCGGCAAAGGATCTGCGATCCTTCGCCGCCCAGCTTCGGCAGGCCCGATGCCACTCCCAGGCCGCCGGAAAAAACCCAACGGGTCCGTCGTAGACTCGCCTTAGGCGCGTGGCATTAAAACCCAACGTGTGTACACAGACCGCCATTGCGCCGTCGTACATCCAAATTTTTAGGAGTGGAAATGGCTGATCCCGCACGGGCTGCCAAGTTGGCGCAGCGGATTAAGGTTGTTGTTGCTGAGGCCCTGGGCCGCAGGGTCAAGGATCCCCGGCTTGAGGGCGTCACTGTTACCGATGCGCGTGTGACCAATGATCTGCAGCACGCCACGGTCTACTACACCGTGTTCGGTGACCAGCTGGTCCAGGCCGAGGCCGCCAAAGGGCTTGAGAAAGCCAAGGGCGTGCTCCGGCAGGAAGTCGGGCGGAACGTCACCGTCCGGCTGACCCCGACGCTGGAGTTCGTGGCGGACCAGATCCCGGTCAACGCCTCCAACCTGGAGGAACTGCTCCGGGCTGCAAAGAAACGTGACGCCGAGGTGGCCGCACTGGCCGCCAGCGCCAAGCACGCCGGTGACGCCGACCCCTACAAGAGCGACACTCCGCAGGACGTGGAGCTCGACGAGGACGACTTCGACGAAGAGGACCAGGACCTCACCAACGAAGACGACGTCGACGAGGACAGCAACAAGTAACAGCGGCACGCAGCAAGCGACAGCGCAGTCCTGAAACAATGAAGTTCTGCACGGAAACGGCCGGCCCCGGTAAGGGGCCGGCCGTTTCTGTGTGGCAACAGGGCTGTCCTGTCAGGAGTCAGCCGCCGTCATGGTGCCCGTCCCGCAGGTCCAGGTACATCACCTGGCCGTTTGGCTCACCGTCGGGTCCGGGCAGGGCGTTGACCGTGGCGTACAGGGTGTCGCCGCGGAGGTCGACGTCGGCGGCGAATCCGGCCTCGAGGACCACCGTCTGGTCGCCCGATTCAGGGTCGATCCGGAGCACACCCTCGCCGAACAGCGAGGCGACATAGAGCTCGCCGTCCTCGCCGAGGGCAAGTCCCGTGGGCGTCATGATGTCATCGGCCACGAGGTCCACCTCGTCGTCGTCGGGGTCCACTTTGAAGATCGCCCCGCGGGCTCCCAGCGCAGGATCCTCAGGCCCGCCGGGGAGCGACGTGACATACAGCCAGCCATCCCGCCCGACGGCGACATCGGTCGGGACGGACTCGAAGTCATACGTCGTTCCCACGACGCAGTCGGGCAGCCCGTTGGAGGCCGCAGCTTCCGGGGTGATCTTGTAGGGCCGCGGCGGCAGCACAGCCACGGTCTCGGTCTTGCCGCTCCGGGTATCAACCGAGACCACACTGTTCGCCCCGGCATCGGCGACGTAGATGGTCCGGTCGGTAACGGCAATACCGTACGGGTGTGAATCAACTTCACCCTTGTAACTGGCCGGCATGTTGGCCGGCAGCTCGGCCTCGCAGCCTTCCGGCAGGTCACGGAAGCCGTACCGGGTCTCGCCGTCGGAGTTCTCCCCCGATTCCAGGGCGGCGAAATCGCCCAGGGTCCGCTGGCTCCCGTCCTCGTCGATGATGCGGACGTGGCCGGCCAGCTCGGCCGGATGGGGTCCGGCGCCCTGGCTCTCCAGGAAATACGTCCGATCATCCCGCCGGTCGTTGCCCGCAACGCTCCAGTCAGGGGATTCGTAGAGGACGTCGCGGTTCCCGTCGGAGTCGACCCTGGTCAGCCGGCCCGCAAAGGATTCGCTCACCGTGACGGAGCCGTCGCGGCCGGCGTTGACATGCAGCGGGCCCACCAGCCCGCCGATGAGCAGAACCGGTGCCGCGTCCCCGGTGTCCCCACCCGATGGGCCGTCCGGGGCTGCGCCGGCAGTTGACCCGGCCGCGAGGAACACGGCGGCGGTGGCGGCCGTGGCGAGCAATGACAATTTCTTTCTCATGGTTGGCTCCCGGGGCGAGTGATGAGGAATCCACATCGTTGAGACCCTTGAGACCGGTGTTAAGGTAGCTGGCGTATTCACGGCCCCCAAGCGGATATTAAGCCTTCGGCGACGCAAAGTCGATGCCTGCGCGGCGGCCACGGATCTGCCACTGCGGACGGAGTTGCTGGCTATGATCGGACCATGGTCACGGCACCCTCAGCTTCCGACATCAACCGCTTCCTGGATCAGGCCATCCGGCTCGCGGCCGCCAATGTGGCCGCGGGCGGCGGACCGTTCGGGGCGCTGGTGGTGACTCCCGACGGGCGGGTCCACGAGGGCGTCAACCAGGTCACGCGCGACAACGATCCCACAGCCCACGCCGAGGTGGTGGCCATCCGCACGGCCGCCGCCGCGTCCGCCACTTTCGATCTCAGCGGCGCCGTGCTCTATGCCAGCTGCGAACCGTGCCCGCTGTGCCTCGCCGCCGCCCTCTGGGCCCGCGTTGACCAGGTCCACTTCGCCGCGGACCGCCACGCGGCTGCGGCCGCCGGTTTCGACGATGCGCTGTTCTATCAGTATTTCGACGGCACCCGGCCGGACCTGATGCCGGTCCGCCAAACGGCCGTCCCGGCGTCGGACGTTCCCTTCCAGGCCTGGCACGATAACCCGGACCGCGTTGAATACTGACGACGGCGGCTCCGGCCGGGATCCACGGCCTGGCCGGGGACTTTGGACTCTATGCCCGCTCCGCGCGGGGGCGTCGTATGGAACCATGACTGCGGGGACTCGGGAAGGCGGCGGTCGGTGGGCTCCAGCCTGATCGCATGCCCCCAGTGCGGGAAAACCAACCGGATTCCGACGGCGGCGGCCGGCCATCCGCGCTGCGGCAACTGCCGCGCCGACCTGCCCTGGATTGTCGAGGCCGGCGACGCCGACTTCGCGGTCATCGCCGAACAGTCCTCAACGCCCGCCCTGATCGATTTCTGGGCAGCCTGGTGCGGGCCCTGCCGCATGGTCAGCCCCGTGCTGGACAAGCTGGCCCACGAGCGGGCCGGCCGGGTCAAGCTCGTCAAGGTCGACGTCGACAAGTCACCGGCGCTCTCACGGCGCTTCGACATCCAGGCCATTCCGACCATGCTGCTTATCCGGGACGGCAAGGTGGTGGCCCGGCAGGCGGGTGCTCCGCCGGCGGCGGCCCTGCGCCAATGGCTCGACGGTGCCCTGGCGGCGGCCAAACCGTGACCGTCCCGCGGGCGAACTGGAGGTAGCAATGACCGAGATACTGCGCTACGAAGTAGGTTCCGGGACGGTGCTGGTCGAAGTGGCCGATGACAGCTTCGGCGTGGAGCGCCCCGCGCGGAACGAGCAGGGAATCACCGACGCCGGGCGGCGGCTGGAAGATGCCCTCGCCGCCATCCGGCCGGCGGCCAACGCGGCGGCGGAGGTCTTGAAGGAAGTCGGCGCGGAGCACCTGGAGCTGCAGTTTGGCGTGAAGCTGGCCGGTGAGGCAGGGGCCATCATCGCGCAGAACTGCTCCGAGGCCCACTTTATCCTCAAGCTGTCGTTCGCCCACAGGCCCTCGGCACAGTTGTCGCCGGAGGAAGAGATCATGCTGTGAGGCCGTCCGGCCCGGCGCGGGCGGCGGCGCGGGGCTAGCCCGCGGGGCCAGGTCTTCAGCGGCGCCGGCTCCGCGCGCCTTGGGCGCCCAGGCCGCCCAGGAAGGGCGAGCCGACCCCCAGCAGGAAGCCGAAGTCGTACCAGTTTCCGGTGCGGGCCGAGTTGTAGAACGGGAATTCACTCCACTGGCCGAAGACGTGCGCGATCAGCACAATCCATGCCGTGAGCCCGTTCCAGATGCCCCATAACAAGTCCTGCCACCACATGTGAACCTCCCTGACGGAACCCCGACACACCAGTCCCGGAACGGCACGCCCCGTGACGCACGCGAAGACCGCGCGTTGCGCTCAGGTTAGGCGTTGCAGTGCCACGGCGGTAGGGGACAGGGACCCTGTGCCCGGGCTGTCAGCCCTCCGCCGCGATCCGCGCCGGGAGCCGGCCGAGGCCTTCGACGAGGTCAGCGTGGCTGCTGCAGAGGGCAATCCGGATCCAGCCCTCGCCGATCGAGCCGAACGCGGTGCCGGGGGCGAAGGACACTCCGGAATCGGCCAGAAAGCGCCGGACCCAGGACCGCACATCCCCGCCGCTGGCGTGGGACACATCCGCCCAGAGGTAGAAGGCCCCCTGCGCGGTGAGGAACGGGATCCCCTTGGCGGCCAGGACGGCGGAGGCGGCGTCGCGGTTGGCCCGGTAGTGCGCGTGGGCGTGACTGACGTAGTCCTGCGGGCCGGTCAGCGCGGCCAGCGCCGCGTACTGGGAGGGCGCGGCGACACAGGAGACGATGGCCTCCATCACGTTGTTCATCTTCTGTTCCAGGCCGGGCGGGCAGATCAGGGCGCCGATCCGCAGCCCGGTCAGGCCGTAGGTCTTGGAGAGCGTGAGCGAGGTGAACACGCGAGCTTCCCCCGGGACATCGCTGTCGAAGCGGGCGGGGCTCACATGCGGGACGTCGTACGTGAACGCCTCGTAGCATTCGTCGGAAATGATCCACAGATCGTGCCGGACGGCCAGGGCCACGAGGCTGCGGGTTAGCTCCTCGCCCAGGACGGCACCGAGCGGATTGGACGGCGAATTCAGGATCAGCACCTTGGTCCGCGGTGTGATGAGCTCCTCGATGTCCGCGATCCGGGGCTGGAAGTCATGCTCGGGATACAGCGGGTACCGCACCGGGACGGCGTGCAGCAGGCTGCTGGTCATGGCGAACGTCGGGTAGCCCGGATTGGGGATCAGGATTTCATCTCCGGGGGAGAGCAGCAGGCTCATCGCGAAGTGCAGGCCCTGCTGGGCGCCGTCGACGACGTAGACGCGGTCCGTGCCGACCGGCGTCGCGTTGTGCTCCCGGAACCTGGCCGCGAAGGCCTCGCGCAGGGCCGGAATGCCGGCGTTGGGTGTGTAGTTCGTTTCGTCGCGGTCCAGGCAGGCCATCCCGGCTTCGAGGATATGGCGCGGGACGGCAAAGCCCGGTTCGCCGATGCTCAGCACGATCGCACCGGGGGTGCCCCAGGCGGCTTCGGTGATTTCGCGGATCTGGTTGATGGGAACGTCGCGGACGTGGGGGGCAAGCTCGGGCATGTCTGCCATCCTAACTGGCGCAGATATACTGGGGAGCGTGCTTTCTGGACTGGTAATAGTGGACAAGCCGCAAGGCTGGACCAGCCACGATGTGGTTGGACGGATGCGGCGGCTCGCCGGTACCCGAAAAGTGGGCCACGCCGGAACGCTGGATCCGATGGCCACGGGCGTTCTGGTGGTCGGCATCAACAAGGCCACACGGCTGCTCACCTACATTGTGGGCACCTCCAAGACCTATACGGCCACCATCCGCCTGGGCGAATCCACGGTCACCGACGACGCCGAAGGTGAGGTCACCGCGACGCACAGCGCCGCAGCGGTCACCGAGGAAGCCGTCCGGGCCGGCGTCGCCGCGCTGACCGGTGAGATCCAGCAGATTCCGAGCAGCGTCAGCGCCATCAAGGTCAACGGAGAACGCGCCTACGCCCGGGTCCGCTCCGGCGAAGAGGTCAAGCTGGCCGCACGGCCGGTCACCATCCACCGCTTCGAGGTCCACGGGTTCCGTCCGGTGCGCGACGGCGAGGCCCTGGACGTGGACGTCACCGTGGAATGCTCCTCCGGCACCTACATCCGGGCCCTGGCCCGCGACCTCGGCGACGCGCTCGGCGTCGGCGGTCACCTGACGGCGCTGCGCCGCACCCAGGTGGGCCCGTACACACTGGACCAGGCCCACACCCTGGAGCAGCTCGCCGAAGAGCTGGACGTGCTGGAAATGTCCCAGGCCGCCCGGGCACTCATGCCCAACCGCGAACTCAGCGACGAGGAGACCACCGAGATCTCCTTCGGCCGCAGGATCGCCGCCGGGGCGGCCGCCGGTACCCCGGGCGCAGCGACGCCGGAGAACCCGGCCGCAGGCTTCGCCCCGGACGGGACGCTCGTGGCCCTGCTCGCGGACAAGGGCAGCTACGCCAAACCGGTGCTGGTGTTCGCGCCGGACAACGAGAAGCGCCCGCCCAAGCAGCCGACGGCGGAACAGCAGGCCGGACAGTAGTGGACGCGTATTTCTACATCATCCTGGTCGTCGGGCTGGTCTCCACCGTCATCTGCCTGGGCGCCGGCATCCTCAAGAAGGCCCCGAACGACACGACGATCCTCTCGGTGGCCGCCGTCGAATTGTCCCTGCTGGTGTACCTGGTCGGGTCGATCGTCCGGGTCGCGGGCGGGGAGCAGATGGCGGGGGAGCCGTGGGAGTTTTGGGGTTACCTGCTGACGGCCCTCCTGCTGCCGGTCGGCGCGGTGTACTGGGCCATCCTGGAACGCACCCGCTGGAGCAACTTTGTGCTGGCCGCCGTCGGCGTCACCGCCCTGGTGATGGCGGCCCGAATGAATCAGATTTGGTACTGACGTGGAAGAGGCAGAAAACGTGACGGCGAAACCTTCGCACGAGGACATCGGAACGACGGCGGCCCCGGCGGCGGGTGCTCCTGTGGACGCGGCTCCGGCTGCGGCGCTGGCCCCGGCAAATGACACCCGCAACACCGGCCCCGGCCGGCTGCTGATCGCTGTTTACGCGGTGTTCGCGATTTCCGCAACGGCCCGGGCGGGATTCCAGATCCTCACCAAGTTCTCCGAAGCGCCGTTGGCGTACCTGCTGTCGGCCTTCGCCGCCGTCGTCTATTTGGTGGCGACAGTGTCGCTCGCCAAGTCCGGTCGCACCTGGTTCAAGGTCTCGGTTGCGGCGGTGCTGGTGGAACTGGTGGGCGTGCTGGTGGTCGGGGCGCTCAGCCTGTTCGACTCGGTCAACTTCCCGCATGAGACGGTCTGGTCCCTGTTTGGCCGCGGTTACGCTTTTATCCCGCTGCTGCTGCCGATCCTGGGCCTCATCTGGCTGTACCGCCGCCGTCCCGCCCCGAAGAAGGCCTGAGCGCCCTAGCCAGCTGGCCGGTCCAGTTCCTGGAACAGTGTGATCTGCAGCCCGTCCGGGCCGGTGAGCCGTGAGTTCACCGAGCGCCACGGCGTTTCCCGTGGTTCCGCGATGAGCGTGCCGCCGGCCTCCACGAGGTCCCGCGTGGCTTCTTCCGTATCGTCAACCTCGAAGGCGACTCGGATCCTGGCGCTTGGCTGCCCGCCGGCTTCCACCTGGTCGATGTACTTGACCTGCGCCGGGTTGGAAAGCTCCAGGGTGGCGCGGCCAGCTTCGAGGATCGTGATGCGTGCGTCGCCCTCGCTGGGAACCACTTCACGTTCCACGAGTCCCAGCACGTCCCGGTAGAACGTCAGGGCGGCGTCGTAGTCCTCCGTCTCGACGACGAGGCGCAGTTGCCGGACAGGGGGTGGGGTGTGATTTTCGGTCGTCATAACCGAACCTTAGGACGGACAGTTCCAGAGCGGAATGCCGCTGTTGCTCCGGCCACCTGTGCTGGCTGCAACTGATGCTGCCCGCCGCCCGGGCCGGCGTCGGGAGCTTAGTCCGTTCCGGCGTCGAGCCCCAACAGCCTTTCGCGCAGGACCGGCCAGGCCGCTCCGAAGCCGGGATGCAGTTCCTTGTCGCCGACGAGCGCAACCGGAACCCACTGCAGCTCCAGGCTCTCCGGGTCGCTGATCTCCGGTTCAAACGCGTCCACGACCTCGACAGCGACCGTCGTGTAGGTCCAGTAGCCGACGTCGAAGACCGAGGTGAACAGGACGCGGACGTTTTCCGGCGGGACGGCAGCTTCTTCCTTTGCCTCGCGAAGGGCGCCGTGGACTGCCTCTTCGCCCTGGTGCAGGGCTCCGCCCGGGAGCCCCCAGGTGCCGCCCTGATCGCTCCACAGGGCCCGGTGCTGGAGCAGGATGCCCTTGGCGGAGTCGTGGACGAGGAGGCCCGCCGAGCCAAAGCGGCCCCAGAACCGGCCGCGGTCGCCTTCAACCCAGGCGTCACCGGGGTCACGGGGACCGTGGGGCCGGCGCAGCTCGATAGGGAGCTCGGTTTGTGCGGCGGGAGGCTGAGGTTCGCCGGGCCGCGCGACGTGGGGCAGTGCCGGGCTGGAGGTCGGGGCAACAGGGCTGTCCATGCCCCCAGTTTCCCACGGCACTGCCCGTACCGGCCGGAGTGTGCTCCGCCCGGCCGGCCGATGGCCCCTGAGCCAGTCGCCGGGGCGGCACAGCTGCAGCCGCGGAGATCGTGACAAAAAATGCCCCGGGCTAGACGTAGCGCATACTGGTCAGCATTGCTTTGAGCTGGCTGTATTGCTCGGTTTTCATCCATGCTTTTGCACTCTCCAGAGAGTTGAATGCAGGACTGTCAAATTCAACATATGCTTCGGATGCACCATTTTCTACAATGCGAACATAGCTCCCGGAGGTACCCTCGCCATTAGTGACAAACTCTGCGCTCATGTTGCCCATGCGGTAGAAGACTGAGTGGTCAACAGGATTCTCATACTTAATGAAGGCAAAAACCGTGTCACCATCCCTAGCCGGGAAATTCGGGACCTGCTGAGTGTCCAGAACTGTCAGCAAGGATGGTCCTGCTGCACCGCCGCCATATCCACCGCTTGCGATCACTGAAACCTTGTTGCCTTTTTCATCGTAGATGTGAGCTTCTACTGACTTTGCCTTGTCTGTTTCATTCACATAGTCAAGGTACGGACCTTGCTGGGTTTTGATGGTCCAGTTGGCAGGGTGCGCAAAGGAAATGTGCCCGTCAGGGAAAGTGAAGGTTGCCAGTTTCGGGGCGACTGGCTCAGGGGCTGGAGCCACTGGAACCACGGGAGCCACCGTTGGCCCTCCCACTGCCGTAGGGCTGGGTGTCGGCGTTGCGGCTGCGGTAGGGGCTGCTGTGGCTGTGGAAGTGACGGTCTCAGTCGCGGTGACCGAGGTGAAGGGAGATGCTGACGGGGCTGCTTCTTGATTGGCAGGGGCACAGGCAGAAAGAGTAAGACCTAACGCAAGAGCAGTGAGTGTTGCGTTTCTGACAGAACTGGCCCGGTAGTTCATGTTTATTTTTGTCCCTAATCGATTTCCGAAGGCTGGTGTGCCGTTCATTCTGGTAGTTTCCGGCACGCCCACTTTGGTTACATGAAGCAGGAAAAGACCTATTTAGCGCGAGCGTAGCCACCGCCGGGCGCAACACTAAATCCGGGAGTGCGCCACCGAGCGATCCGGCGGGAAGAGTGCCGTAGAGGGCTCCCCGAGCGGAACTCCCAGGCAAGAACTCCAGCTGTCCGCATGTGGGGCCTATCCGGGTATACGCGGCTGGAACTGGGCGGCGTCGGGTAGCTCCCCGGCAGCCGTAGCAGTGCAGCGTGTCCGGCAGTACCCCGAGAAGTCTCCAAAGACCCAGGCCCCGAAAATGTCACAGCCTCGTGGTGGAATTTATCTATGGAAGCCAGCGAAGATTTCATCCCGCTGCAGGCCACCCGGCCTCACGGCGTGATCCTTCCCGGCTTTCCCCGGCTCGAGTCCGTTCCTCCCGAGTGCGTGGACCGTGCCCTTGATGCGGCGCTTGCCCTGCTCCGCTCCTGCAACGGGACGGCTGAGCCTGACGCGGCGCTGTTCGGAGTGGCAGAAGCCGCGGACTTCGCTGACCGCGTGGAGGAGCTGTCCCGCATGGTCGATTACTTCCAGCTTGTGGCCGCGGCGGCGGTCGACCGGACCCGAAGCCAGGCAGCGGCTGGAGCCAGGACTGCCGCCGCGAAGTTTGGTTCCAACGCGCCTGCCGGCTGGTTGACTGGCTGGAATACGGAGGCGGGTGCGCCGAAAAGTACTCCGTCCGACCCGATCTGGAACGAGCCGGAAGGCGCTGCTCCTTGCCCGGGATGGGTGGACGACGGGTACCGGAACACCGCGGAATTCCTGCGGGCGCGGTTGCGGATCAGTGCCCCGGAAGCCCGACGCCGTCTGGCCCTCGCCGCCGACGTCCTGCCGCGCGCGGGCCTGTTGGGCCAGCCGCTGCCGGCCGCAAAAGAAGAACTCGCGGCTGCGGTCGCCGCCGGGGACGTCGCCTCACGGGCGGCGACCATTGTCAGCCTTTCCCTGGACAGGATTCGGCACGTGTCCGCACCGGAAGATGCCGCCCGGATGGAGCACGCCCTCACCCGGACAGCGGTTGAGAACGACCCGGACTTCCTGACCAGGATCGCCAAACGCTGGACGGACGCCTTGGACCAGGACGGCGAGGAACCCGACGAGCAGGAGCTGCGCCACCGCCAGGGCGCCTTCATACGACGGGCACACCGCGGACTGCAGCATGTGGAAATCTTCGCCACGACCGACCAGTTCGAGCACCTGCTCACTGTCATGAACACCGCCACCAACCCGCGGGTCGGCATCGCATCCGGGCCCGACGCCAGCAAGGATGCCGCCTCCCAAACCGGGCCCGGGGATAGTTCCGCCGTCGACGGCGATGCGGACGACCCGGCTGCAGCGGAACGGCTGGATCAGCGCACCCGGCCGCAGCGGCTCCTCGACGGCCTCGTCGGTGGCTGCAAAGCGGCCCTCGCCGCCGGGGACCTGCCCGCCGCGGGAGGGCTGCGCCCGCAGGTGATGGTCACAGTCGACTACCGTGACCTGCTGGAACGGCTCTGCGGCGCCGACACGGAGACCCGCGCCCCGGGCTCCAACGCCGGGACAATGATGTTCACCGGCCCTGTCACGGCGTCGACCGTGCGCAAGATCGCCTGCGACGCCGACATCATCCCGGTTGTGCTGGGCGGACAAGGCCGGATCCTGGACATCGGTCGCGCCTCGCGGGTCTTCCCGCCGCACATCCGCAAGGCCATCGCGGCGCGGGACCAGGGCTGCGCCTTTCCCCAGTGCACCATCCCGGCGCCGTGGTGCGAGGCCCACCACATCAGCTACTGGTCCCGCGGCGGTAGCACAGGGGCAGGCAACGGAACGCTGCTCTGCTCGCATCACCATCACGTAATCCACAAGGAACAGTGGACCATTCAGCTGCGCAACGGCGTCCCGTGGTTCATCCCGCCTCCGCACGTCGATCCGCGCCAGGTGCCACGGCGAAACCGCTATTTCCGGCTGGAGTGAGCCTGGGTATGCACGCTGCGGCCCGCCGTGGCCCGGGAACCGGTCTGCAACGGCAACCAGGAACCCCTTGCCCGGCTTTTCATCCAGGACTCGATCATCCGGTGGCATTTCCGGTCGTTCACACGGAAACTGCAGGTGATGCGCAGTATCCAATCGGATCCAGCATTGCCTCCCCCGATCCTGTTCCGCCATCCCCGCCAGCTCGACGCCTGGCTCGCGCGGTTGACCGCCGGGGGAGCTGGGACCGGGCGGGCCGAAAGCCTCTGACCGGACGACGGCGGACGGCGGCTACGCTGGTCGCATGGCAGCACTGAAAGCCCCAGGGGAGCTGGCGGAGGCCGAACGTGCGTCCCTGCTGCGGGCCGTGAAAGCATTCCACACCTTCGCCTGGTTCACGATCGAGGCCTGCATGGTCTACGTTCTGTATGCCGGTGCCCGGGGCCGCACGGACCGGAGGGTGGGCCTGGCCGCGGGCGTCGTCACCGCCGAAACCCTGGTCTTTGCCGCCAACGGCTTCCACTGCCCGCTCACTGCAGTGGCCAGGGACCTGGGCGACGAGACGGGCTCCGTCACCGACATTTACCTGCCACAGTGGTTTGCGCGGAATCTCCCGGGTATCCACGTTCCACTGATCCTGGCCGCCGTGTTGCTGCACTGGCGGAACCACCGAGCCGCGAGCCATACCACAGTGCATCACGCCCCGCCTCGTTGACCGGCACGTCGCAGCGAACCGTTGACCGGCACGTCGCCGGGACCGCATAGGGAACATCGGTGATGAGGGTGGGCCGCCCGGCGTCGTTGATCCTCCGGTTCATTGTTCCGGCCTACTTCTTCCCGAACAGGTCGCCCAGGATCCCGCCGGACCCGCCATCGTCATTTTTCCGCTACACCGGCCGGCTCTCCGGGAGATCGACGTCGATCACTTCACCGGGGCGCGGCGGGCCGCCGGTGGGTCGGCCCTGCGGGTGGGCCTTCGGCTCCAGCGTTGCGTCCCGCTCATCCGGAACCGCAGTAGAAACCGCTGCCGGCGACGACGGCTGGCCGCCGCCGAGCAGCCCGCCCAGCAGATCGCCAAGCCCGCCCATCCCGCCAGCGCCACCGCCGGCGGCAGCGCCACCGGCGCCGCCCAGGATCCCGCCCAAAATTGCGCCGAGGTCGATGCCCCCGGCCTGGCCGGACCCGCCCGCGCCGCCGGCCCCGGACGACTGCCCGCGGCCCCCGAGGACCTTGTTCGCAAGGTAGGACATCACGATCGGGGCCAGGATCGGCAGCAGCTTCTTGATCAGGTCGCCGCCCACGCCGCCGAGCTGGGACGCTCCGGCCAGCTGGCTGGCGACCTGATCCTGCTGCCCGCCGAAGACGTGGCTCACGATCTTTTCACCGTCCGCGGTGTCCACCTGCGAGGCATCGACCCCGCCCTCCAGCAGCCCGTCCTGGTGCTGGCCGAGCGCCGACTCCAGCGAGGCGGCGCCGTCGGAGGCCTGTGCATTGTTCTGCATGCCGGCCAGCAGCGTGGGCACGGCAGCTTCCACTGCGGCCTGGGCGGTCTGCCGGTCGGTGCCGAGCATGCCGGCAATCTGCTCTACCGGGATCTGCCGCAGGATGTCGTGGAGCTCGGTCATGGGGTTCTCCTTCAGCCGCAGCTCGGTGCGGGCCTCGCTGGAAAGCGGCGTTCGCGCAGGCGCCGCCGGACGGGTTGCCCTTGCATCGTAGTCCGGGTGCCCCGGACGCGAAAGGACCCTGCCCGAGGCCGGCGGCGCCCGTCGGTGCCGGACCGCGTTTGCGGGTAATCTAGGAGAGTTCCGGAGCCGGCAGGATTCTCCGGAGGTGCACACGGCAGGCAGCAAAAGGCGAGGTTGATGGTCCACATCTGGAACGATCCGTCCGAAGTCCCGGCGGACTTCGGTCCTTCCGTCGTTACCTTCGGCAACTTCGACGGTGTCCACCGCGGCCACCAGCAGGTGCTCTCGCAGCTGATCCGCATCGCGCGCCTGAACCACGCCCGGGCCGTCGCCATCACCTTCGACCCGCATCCGGCGCAGGTCCACCGCCCCGAATCCGCCCCGGAGCTCATCATGGGCCTCGAAGACAAGCTGGTCGCGCTCGGCGAACTCGGCCTCGACGCCGTGCTGGTCATGAAGTACTCCCTCGAACTGGCCAGCCTCACCCCCGAAGAATTCGTCGCCGACGTCCTGGTCGGTGCCCTCAAGGCCAGCCATGTCGTGATCGGCCACGACGCCCGGTTCGGCCGGGGCAACTCCGGGGACCTGAACACCATGCAGGAACTCGGCCGGAAGCTCGGCTTCGAGGTCCTGGTCATCAGCGAGTTCGGCTCCGAAGGCTTCCCGTTGCACGGCGATGCGCACGACGACGGCGGCACGGACCGCCGCTGTTCCTCCACCTGGGTGCGCGAGGCACTGCGCGAGGGCGACGTCGCCACGGCGGCCGCCGTCCTGGGCAGGTCGCACCGGATGCGCGGCGAGGTGGTCCACGGCGCCGCGCGCGGCCGCGACCTCGGCTTCCCGACCGCCAACCTCGCCCCCAACGCGAGCGGCTACATCCCGGCCGACGGCATTTACGCCGGCTGGCTCGTCGACCAGGCCGGTACGCGCTGGCCCGCGGCCATCTCCGTGGGCTCCAACCCCACCTTCGACGGCGTCAGCCGGCAGGTGGAGGCGCACGTGATCGACCGCCCGGAAGAGGCTGTCGAGGACTTCGATCTGTACGGCCAGACAGTAGTAGTGGAATTCGTCGCCCGGCTGCGGGGGATGGTGGCGTACCGTGGCCCTGAAGCGTTGGTGGACCAGATGCGCCTGGACGTGGTCCAGGCCCACAACATTCTGTTCGCGCGCTGAACCGCCAGGTTAAGTCGCTGCGCCGAACCGCCGCGCTGAACCGCGCGGCTAATCCGCGGTCCGTGCGGGCGGTTTCGCCGGCGGCTCCGCGCACTGATGCACCGCCATTGGGCAAGGAAGGCAATAAACGTGACGATTGAGAAAAACACCAGGGAGCTGGACAAGGATATTGTCCGGGACTTCAGCTCAAAGATGAGCTACGCGTCCTACCTGCAGCTGCCGACGCTCCTGAGCGCCCAGCAGCCGGTCAGCGCCCCGGAGCACCACGATGAGATGCTGTTCATCATTCAGCACCAGACCACGGAACTGTGGCTCAAGCTGGTCCTGCACGAGCTCCGCAGCGCCGCCGCCTGGCTCCGCTCCGACGATCTCGGCTCGGCCCTGAAAGCCATCGCCCGGGTCAAGCACATCCAGAAAACCCTCACCGAGCAGTGGTCCGTGCTGGCCACCCTCACCCCCACCGAGTACTCGCAGTTCCGCGGCTTCCTGGGCAATTCCTCCGGATTCCAGTCCAGCCAGTACCGCGCGGTCGAATTCCTGCTCGGCAACAAGAACCGCAAAATGCTGCCGGTCTTCGAATCCGACCCCGAGGCCCACGCGATGCTGCTGGAGCTCCTCGAAGCCCCGAGCATCTACGACGACTTCCTCGCCTACCTCAAGCGCCAGGGCTTCGACGTGCCCGCCTCGCTGCTGGAGCGGGACGTCACCCAGGCGCACGAGTTCTGCGCCGAGCTGGTCCCGGTCTTCAAGTACATCTACGAGAACGCCGCGGACAACTGGGGCGCCTACGAGGCCTGCGAGGAACTCGTGGACCTCGAGGACAACTTCCAGCTCTGGCGATTCCGGCACCTGCGCACGGTGCAGCGCACCATCGGCATGAAGTCCGGCACCGGCGGCTCCAGCGGCGCCGCCTTCCTGCAGAAGGCCCTGGAACTGACCTTCTTCCCGGAGCTCTTCGCCGTCCGGACGGAGATCGGCCAGTGAGCGCCCTTCAGCCGGAAACCGCGGGGCCCGCGGCACGGGCCGCCGCCGGCAGCGACACAGCCCTGCTGCAGCGCGCCCGCGATCTTGACGCCGCCGACCCGCTGGCCGCCTACCGCGATCACTTCGTCGGCGCCGACACCGCGCTGTCGTACCTGGACGGCAACTCCCTGGGCCGCCCGCTCAAGCGCGCCGTCACGGACATCAGCAGCTTCATCCAGGACAGCTGGGGCGGGCGGCTGATCCGCGGCTGGGACGAGGAGTGGCTGGAACTGCCGCAGGCCATCGGCGACCAGCTCGGCAGGGCCGTCCTCGGCGCCGCTGCGGGGCAGACCATCATCGCCGACTCCACCACGGTGGTCCTGTACAAGCTGATTCGGGCCGCGCTGGCCGCGGTCACGGACCCGGCACGCACCGAGATCGTGCTGGACACGGACAATTTCCCCACTGACCGGTACCTCGTCGAGGGCATCGCCCGCGAGGAGGGCCTCACGCTGCGCTGGATCGACGCCGATCCCTCCTCCGGCGTGACCGTCGAGCAGGTGCGGGCCGCCACCGGCCCGGCCACCGCCGTCGTGGTCCTGAGCCAGATCGCCTACCGTTCCGGGTTCCTCGCGGACCTGCCCGGCATCACCGCGGCCGTGCACGACGCCGGCGGGCTGGTCGTGTGGGACCTGTGCCATTCCGCCGGGTCGGTGGAGATCGCCCTGGACGCCGCCGACGTCGACTTCGCCGCCGGCTGCACCTACAAGTACCTCAACGGGGGACCGGGCTCACCCGCGTTCGCCTACGTCAACGCCCGGCACCTGCCGGGACTCCAGCAGCCGATCTGGGGCTGGATGGGCCGCAAGGACGCCTTCGAAATGGGGCCCGGCTATGAGGCCGCGGCGGGAATCCGCGGTTTCCTCAGCGGCACCCCCGCGATCTTCGGGATGCTCGCCATGCGCGGCACCCTGGACCTGCTGGAGGAGGTGGGCATGGCCGCCGTGCGGGAGAAGTCCCGGCTGCTGACCGCGTTCGCCGTCGAACTCCACGACGCCTGGCTCGCCCCGGCGGGTGTGGAACTCTCGACGCCGCGGGACCCGGAACTGCGGGGCAGCCACATCACGGTCGACCACCCGGCGTTCCGGGAGATGACCGCGGCGCTGTGGGAGCAGGACGTCATTCCGGATTTCCGCGCACCGCACGGCATCCGGATCGGGCTGTCCCCGCTGAGCACATCCTTCGCGGAGCTGTACCGCGGGATGGCCGCCATCCGCGAACGGCTGGCGCAGGGCCCTTCCGGGGAACAGGACCGGCCGTTTCGACAAGATTAGCGGCGTGCCGGTAAACTAAACGTTGGATCCGGCTGCAGTCCGTGGCGGCTGGCTCTTGTTGTGTACGGGCAACCCCTCTTCGGAGGAGGAATCTCCGGCGCGGCACCCCCGGCAGTGAGTTACTGATTCGGGCCTCACGGCACATCTCTAGGAGTTATCGTGGCACTTGAAGCCGCTGTAAAGCAGTCCATCATCAAGGATTTCGCAACGTCCGAGGGCGACACCGGTTCGCCGGAGGTCCAGGTTGCAGTCCTGACTCAGCGGATCAAGGATCTCACTGAGCACATGAAGGTGCACAAGCACGATTACCACACCCAGCGCGGTCTGCTGGCCATGGTCGGTCGTCGCAAGCGCATGCTGACCTACCTCAAGAACACTGACATCACCCGCTACCGTGCGCTCATCGAGCGTCTCGGCCTGCGCCGCTAGTCAGCTTTAAGGGGCGGCCCCTTCCGTGACGGAAAGGGCCGCCTTCTTCACACAAAACTCAACAGGAGGATCAACCGCATCACGCATTCGCGGTCTTCGGTAGTGATCTCCGGGAACGGCTTCAAGGAATGAAGCCTTAGCCCGTGGGTCTCGATCGATGACCGGGTGCAGTGCAGGCCAGCCGACAGATGCTGGACTGGGTTGATGCGGCTGGACTCCGTGAACCATGAAACGGAGGTGACTCTCTATGGAGGGTCCCGAAATCCAGTTCTCAGAAGCAGTCATTGACAATGGACGCTTCGGCAAGCGTGTAATCCGCTTTGAAACCGGCCGCCTTGCCAAGCAGGCAGCCGGCGCAGCGATGGTCTACATCGACGAAGAGACCGCGCTGCTGTCCGCCACCACCGCCGGCAAGCACCCGCGTGAAGGTTTCGACTTCTTCCCGCTGACCGTTGACGTCGAAGAGCGCATGTACGCCGCCGGCCGCATCCCGGGCTCGTTCTTCCGCCGCGAAGGCCGTCCCTCCACTGAAGCCATCCTGGCCTGCCGCCTGATGGACCGCCCGCTGCGCCCCGCCTTCGTCAAGGGCCTGCGCAACGAGGTCCAGATCGTCGTCACCGTGCTGTCCATCAACCCGGACGAGCTCTACGACGTGGTCGCGATCAACGCTTCCTCGATGTCTACCCAGCTCTCCGGCCTGCCCTTCTCCGGCCCGATCGGCGGCGTCCGCGTTGCCCTCGTCCAGGACGAGCACGGCCCGCAGTGGGTTGCGTTCCCGAAGCACTCCCAGCTTGAGAACGCCGTCTTCAACATGGTCGTCGCCGGCCGCGTCAAGAACGACGACGTCGCCATCATGATGGTTGAAGCTGAAGCCACCGACAATTCCTGGAACCTCATCAAGGAACAGGGCGCCACCGCCCCGACCGAAGAAGTTGTCTCCGAAGGCCTCGAGGCTGCCAAGCCGTTCATCAAGGCCCTTTGCGAGGCGCAGTCCGACCTGGCGGCCCGCGCCGCCAAGCCGACCGTCGAGTTCCCGGTCTTCCTGGATTACCAGGACGACGTCTACGCCGCTGTTGAGTCCGCTGCCGCCGAGAAGCTGGCCGCTGTCTTCCAGATCGCCGACAAGCAGGAGCGCGACACCGCCTCCGACGAGCTCAAGGACGAGGTCACCTCTTCCCTGACCGGCCAGTTCGAAGGCCGCGAGAAGGAGCTGTCCGCAGCCTTCCGCTCCGTCACCAAGCACGTTGTGCGCCAGCGCATCCTCACGGACCAGATCCGCATCGACGGCCGCGGCCTGACGGACATCCGCCAGCTCACTGCCGAGGTTGAGGTTCTGCCCCGCGTCCACGGCTCGGCCATCTTCGAGCGCGGCGAAACCCAGATCATGGGTGTCACCACGCTGAACATGCTCAAGATGGAACAGCAGATCGACTCGCTGTCTCCCGTGACACGCAAGCGCTACATGCACAACTACAACTTCCCGCCGTACTCCACCGGCGAGACCGGCCGCGTCGGTTCCCCGAAGCGCCGCGAAATCGGCCACGGCGCCCTCGCCGAGCGCGCCATCATGCCGGTGCTGCCGTCCCGCGAGGAATTCCCCTACGCCATCCGCCAGGTGTCTGAGGCTCTCAGCTCCAACGGTTCGACGTCGATGGGTTCCGTCTGCGCCTCCACGCTGTCCCTGCTCAACGCAGGTGTGCCGCTGAAGGCCGCCGTTGCCGGTATCGCCATGGGCCTGGTCTCCGACCAGGTCGACGGCCAGACCCGTTACGCCGCCCTGACCGATATCCTCGGCGCCGAAGATGCCTTCGGTGACATGGACTTCAAGGTCGCCGGTACCGCTGAGTTCGTCACGGCCATCCAGCTGGACACGAAGCTCGACGGCATCCCGGCCTCCGTCCTGGCAGCCGCCCTGAAGCAGGCCCGCGAAGCCCGCCTGCACATCCTGGACGTCCTGAACTCCGCGATCGACACCCCGGACGAGCTCTCCGAGTTCGCGCCGCGCGTCATCGCGGTCAAGATCCCGGTAGACAAGATCGGCGAGGTCATCGGCCCGAAGGGCAAGATGATCAACCAGATCCAGGAAGACACCGGAGCCGACATCTCGATCGAGGACGACGGAACTGTCTACATTGGCGCCACGAACGGCCCGTCTGCCGACGCAGCACGGTCCGCGATCAACGCCATCGCCAACCCGCAGATCCCGGAAATCGGCGAGCGCTACCTGGGCACGGTCGTCAAGACCACGACCTTCGGCGCCTTCGTTTCCCTGACTCCGGGCAAGGACGGTCTGCTGCACATCTCCGAGCTGCGCAAGATCGCCGGCGGCAAGCGCGTGGACAACGTCGATGACGTCGTCTCCGTCGGCCAGAAGATCCAGGTGGAAATCACCAAGATCGATGACCGCGGCAAGCTCTCCCTGTCACCCGTTGTGGCTGACGAGGCCGGCGCAGAGAACGCCGACAACGCTGAGGTCTCCCTGGAGACCGCAGAGTAGTCTGAGCTGAATCAAGGGGCGGGGCCGGTGGATCATCCACCGGCCCCGCCGCCGTTAACGGCGGCGGCGATGCCGGCCGCCGTCGTCAGTGGCTCCCCGATGCCGCCGCCCGACGAGAGGGGCGGTGTGCCGCTGGTACGATTGCAGGCAGATTTGGCACGTGTTTACTGAAAGGCCTTGATGACTGTCGTCCCCCTGCCGCTAGAGCAGAACCAGCACGCTGACACCCTGATCCACGGCGCCGACGGCGGTTCCGAGGTGCGCCGTTCGGTCCTGCCCGGCGGCGTCCGCGTGCTCACTGAAGCGATGCCGGGCCAGCGCTCGGCCACCATCGGATTCTGGGTCGGCGTCGGCTCCCGCGACGAGGCCCCCGGACAGCACGGCTCCACCCACTTCCTGGAGCACCTGCTGTTCAAAGGCACCAAGCGGCGCACCGCCCTCGAGATCGCCTCGGCCTTCGACGAAGTCGGCGGGGAATCCAACGCCGCCACGGCGAAGGAAAGCACCTGCTACTTCGCCCGGGTACTGGACACCGACCTCCCGATGGCCATCGACGTTATCGCGGACATGATCACCGGCGCCGTGCTGGACCCGCAGGAGATGGAGCAGGAACGCGACGTCATCCTCGAGGAGATCGCCATGGACAGCGACGACCCCACCGACGTCGCCCACGAACACTTCGTCGCCGCCGTGCTGGGCACCCACCCGCTGGGCCGGCCGATCGGCGGAACCCCGGACGCCATCCGGGCCGTCGCCCGCGACTCCGTCTGGGACCACTACCGCCGCTACTACCGCCCGGACGAGCTCGTCATCACCGCCGCCGGGGGACTGGACCACGACGTCGTCTGCGGCCTCGTCGTCGACGCCCTGCACTCCGCCGGCTGGAGCCTTGAACCCGACGCAGCCCCCGTGCAGCGCCGCTCCACCGACCGTGCCGCCATCACCGGCACCGCAGGCCTGCACGTCGTCAAGCGCCCGGTGGAGCAGGCCAACATCATCATGGGCTGCCCCACCATCGTCGCCACCGACGACCGCCGCTTCGTCATGAGCGTGCTCAACGCCGTGCTCGGCGGCGGCATGTCCTCCCGGCTGTTCCAGGAGGTCCGCGAGAAGCGCGGACTGGTGTACTCGACGTACTCCTTCGCCTCCTCCTACGCCGACGCCGGCTACTTCGGCATGTATGCCGGCTGCACGCCGTCGAAGGTCCGGCAGGTCCTTGAACTGCTCGGCGCCGAACTGGACAACCTGGCCGGGGGCGGCATCTCCGAGGAGGAACTCCGCAAGGCCGTCGGACAGCTCTGCGGCGGAATCGTCCTGGCCCTGGAGGACACCGGCTCCCGGATGTCCCGGCTAGGCCGGGCCGAACTTGTCTCCGGTGAATACCAGGACATCGACGAGACGCTGCGCCAGATCAAGGCCGTCACCGCCGCCGAAGTCCAGGAACTCGCCCGCGAACTCGCCGCCGCCCCGCGGACCGTCACGGTGGTGGGCCCCTTCGAGGAAACCGAGACCTTCGGCCTCTGAGGACCGGCCCCGCAGGCCGCTGAATCGGGCCTGCAGGCCGCTGAACTGGGCCTGCATTCGCCCGGGTGGCCTGCGCGCACCTAGACAGGGCAGGCGGCGCCGCGTGATGATGGGGACGGGTCACTCGGGAGGACCCTATCTGGAAGGAACCCCTGGAAGGAAAATATGGACCGGCCGCTGCCAGGCAGTGCACACGAGGCGCTTGAGGCGTTCCTCGGGCATTGGACCGGCACCACGCGGTGGGAGGCCACGCCGTGGGGGCCGGCGCGGGCCGCCGCCGTCGAACTGACATTCGCCCGCGCAGCCGCCGGACTGGCCGTCACCCACAGCTACCGGCACACGGAAGCCGACGGCACCCGCTTTGAGGGTCACGGGGTCTTCACCATGGACCCGGACCGCCCGGACACCCTCTGGTACCACGTCAACAGCATGGGACTGCCCCCGGAAGCGCCCGCGCGCGCCAACTGGCAGGAGGGCACGCTCACCATGGAACGGCGCAGCGAGCGCGGCACCTCCCGGCATACCTTCCGGGTCGACGACGGCGTGCTGACGCACACGGCCGGACTCCGGCTGGGTTCCGCGAGCGAATTCACGCCGTTTATGACCACGGTCTGCCGGCGCGTAACCCAGGACACCGCCGTCCCCGCCTGACGCTCCCGCAGCTGATCCCACGTAGCGACACACGCTCCCGCAGCTGATCCGACGCGCCGCCGGACGCTCCCGCACAGCCATGGACTGCCCCACGTCGCGCCCCAAACCGTTGCCATAACGTTGTAAAGCCGCCCTTGAAATCCGTTGACACACTGTGAGCCGAACCATAGATTTGCCGTAATCTGAATCACCTTTCAGGTTCAGCGCAGTTCCAGTCAGCTCTCCTGCTCAGATCTCCTGCTCAGCTTCCGCGGGAGTTTCAACGAAAGGCATCCCGTGAAGGATACAAAGAAGTTCCTGATGGCCGCCGTGATGGCCACCGGGCTCGCCCTCAGCGCCTGTGCCCCCACTGCCGGCACCGCAGCGCCGGCCGAGTCGGGCAGCACCAAAGCCGCCGAGCCGGTCGACGTCGGCATCATCTACTCCAAGACCGGACCGCTGGCGGCCTACGGTGCCACCTACTACGAGGGCCTGCAGGCGGGCATCGACCACGCGACCGGCGGGACCGGCGCCGTGAACGGTGCCAAGATCAACCTCACCTACGCCGACGACGGCGGGGATCCGGACAAGGCCGTGACGGCCGCCAAGGACATGATCGGCAAGGGCTACAAGATCATCGGTGGCACGGTCAGCTCCGGCATCGCGCTCAAGCTGGCGGAACAGGCCGCGCAGAACAAGGTCCTGTACATCTCCGGGCCGGCGGCCACCGACGCGATCCAGGGCATCAACAAGTACACGTTCCGTTCGGGCCGCCAGAGCCTGCAGGACGTCGCCACGGCCGGTTCGTTCATCGACACCAACGGCAAGAAGGTCGTCGTCTTCGCGCAGGACAACGCCTTCGGCCAGGGCAACGTTGCCGCCGTCAAGGCCGTCCTCGGAGGCAAGGGCGCCACCGTGGAGGCCGTCCTGGTGCCGGACGGACAGGAGCTCACCCCCTTTGCCCGCCAGCTCATCGACGCGAAGCCGGACATGGTCTTCGTAGCATGGGCCGGGGCCACGTCCGGCACCATGTGGCAGACCCTGAGCCAGCAGGGCGCCTTTGACGCCGCCCCGGTCGTCACCGGGCTCGGCGACGCCGCCACCTTCGGCGCCTACGGTGAGGCGACCTCCAAGATCAGCTTCCTGAACCACTACTTCCCGGGCGCCGCGGGCACCGAGGTGGAGAAGAAGATGATCGCCGCGGTCGAGAAGGCCGGACAGAAGGCGGACCTCTTCACCCCTGACGGCTTCGTGGCCGGCCAGATGATCGTCCAGGCCATCAAGGAAGGCGGCTCCGACGCCGACGCCATGGTCAAGGCGCTCGAGGGCTTCAGCTTCGACGGCCCCAAGGGCAAAGAAACGGTCCGCGCTTCGGACCACGCCCTGGTCCAGGACATGTACCAGGTCAAGCTCGTCCAGACGGGCGGCAGCTGGGCCCCCGAGCTCATCAAGGTGGTTGCGGGCGACACCATCGCCCCGCCGGAAAAGAAGTAACCCGGCGCGGCGCTGTGCCGGGCAGGTCCGGAAACCACAGGACATCTTCCGGACAAGACAGCACAGCGCCGCGCATCACCCCCACGGCCCCAGCGAGACACAAAGGATCCGAATGAATTCCCCAGCCCTGCCCGCCCTTGCGGTGGACGGCCTTGGTCTGCAGATCGGCGGTGCCCGTATCCTCCAGGATGTGAGCTTCGCGGTCGGCACCAGCGAAATGGTCGGCGTCATCGGCCCCAACGGTGCCGGCAAGACCACCTTGTTCAACCTGATTTCCGGCGTGATGCGGCCGACCACGGGCAGCATCACGCTGAACGGCAAGGAGATCACGTCCGCGCCGGTCCACCGCAGGGCCAAGGCAGGGCTGGGACGGACCTTCCAGACCTCCAACCTGTTTCCCCGGCTCAGCGTGCTGGAAAATGTCCGGCTCGCCGCCCAGGCGAAACTCGGCGGCAGCTTCAGCATCCTGCGCTTCCCCTCCGCCTCCGACGAGGCCACCCGGATTGCCCGCGGCACCATCGCGGAGGTCGGGCTCACCGGCCAGCTCACTACGGCGGCGGGGGACCTCTCGCACGGCGAGAAGCGCAAGGTGGAGATCGCCGTCCTGCTGGCGACGGATCCCGCCGTCGTCCTCCTGGACGAGCCCATGGCCGGGGTGGCGTCGGGGGACGTCCCGTCCCTCACCGCGATCATCCGGGGAATGCACCGGGACCGCGGCTGCACCGTGATGATGGTGGAGCACCACATGGACGTGGTCCTGGGCCTCGTGGACCGGGTGGCCGTGATGCACCACGGCAGCCTGCTCGCCCTGGACAGCCCGGAGGCCGTGATGTCGGACCCGACCGTCCAGAGTGCCTACCTTGGAGAGCCCGTATGACCGCCGCAGCGGACGCCCGACCCATCCTCAGGATTGAGGGACTCAACGCCCATATCGCCGGTCAGCAGGTCGTGGAGGATGTCACCTTCACCGTCCCTGCCACCGGCATCACCGCGCTGCTGGGCCGCAACGGCGTCGGAAAGACCAGCACCATCAAAGCCATCATCGGCCTGATCGACCGCACCGGAACCGTGGAGCTCGGCGGCGTGCGGATCGAGAAGGAGCCGACGTTCAAGATCATCCGCAGCGGCGTGGGCTACGTGCCCGAGGACCGCGAAGTGTTCTCCAAGCTCACCGTGGCGGAGAACCTCCGGCTCGCCGAACGCGACGACGCACCCCGGCGCCAGCTCGTCGAGGAGCTCTTCCCGGACCTGCTGGCCCGGTCCGCCCAGATGGCCGGGACCCTCTCCGGCGGCCAGCAGCAGATGGTCTCGCTGGCCCGCGCGCTGCTGAACACGAACAAGATCCTGCTCGTCGACGAACCCACCAAGGGCCTGGCCCCGAAAATCGTCGCCGAGGTCGCCGAGACCCTCGCCGAAGCAGCGAAGACCGTCCCCATCCTCCTGGTCGAGCAGAACCTGCACGTTGTGCGCCAGCTCGCCGAAGGCGCAGTTGTCCTCTCCGGCGGCCGCGTGGTCCACACGGGCAGCGCCCTGAAATTCCTCGACGACGCCGAGCTGACCCAGCGGCTGCTGGGTGTCTCCGCCGAGGGCCCCGCCGGGGACAGCCCCGCCCGGGATAACACAGCCCGGGAAACCTCAGGGAAAGGTGCCGCCCTGTGAGCACCGTCGTCCTGCTCCTTTTCACCGGCCTGGGCCTTGGCGCCCTGTATTTCCTCGTCGCCGCCGGGCTGTCCCTGATCTACGGCCTGATGGGTGTGCTGAACTTCGCGCACGGCGCCTTCCTGACCCTCGGGGCCTTCGCCGGCTGGGAAGTCGCCCGCCGTGCCGGCTCGGACGACTGGTGGACGTTCCTGCTCTCCCTGCTGGTCGGGGCCGCGGCCGGAGCCGCCTTTGCCGCCTTCACCGAGTTCGTGCTGATCCGCCGGCTGTACCAGCGGCACATCGAGCAGCTCCTCATCACCCTGGGCCTGTCGCTCGCCGCGGTCGCCCTCTTCGACGGCATCTGGGGCACCGACCCGGTGTTCATCCAGGGACCTGCCTGGTTCAAGGACACCACTGAGATCCTGGGCGCCCGTGTCCCGAACGACCGGTTTGTCTGCATCATCGCCGCCGTCCTGGTGCTGCTCGCCATGGTGTTCTTCCTGAAGAACACCCGCTACGGCATGATCATCCGGGCCGGCGTCGAGAACCGGTCCATGGTGACGGCCCTTGGCATCGACGTCCGGAAGGCCTTCACCCTCGTCTTCACGATCGGCGGGGCCGCCGCGGGCCTCGGCGGGGTCCTGGCCTCGCACTACTTCGGCTACGTTTCGCCGATGCTGGGCGGTTCGCTGCTGATCTTCGCCTTCATCGTCACCGTGATCGGCGGACTGGGCTCGCTGACCGGCGCGGCCATTGCCGCCGTCGCGGTCGCCGTCCTGCAGCAGTTCGCCAACTTCTACCTCGGCGGCACCGGCGACTTCGTCGTCGTGCTGGCCCTGGCGCTCGTGCTGCTGTTCCGTCCCTCCGGCCTGCTCGGGAGAACCTCATGACCACCGATACCGACGCCGCCGACACGAACGGCACCGCCGCCGCCGGCACAGACAGCAACAGCACAGCCGCCAGCACCACAGCCGCGGACGGCGGGTCCGGGAACCCCGCGGGGCCCCGCCGGACAGCGGCTGCCGCCGGTTCCACACCGCCGGCCGGTCCCCATCCCCGCCTGACCCGCCGGACGGCCGCCGGCGCCGCCGCAGGGCTCGCCGGATTCGTGCTCCTGATCCTGCTGCCGCTGCTCAACCTGTCCCTGCCCGGGGTGCTGCCCGGACCCACCTACACCCCGGGATCCCTGCAGCTGCTGGCAATGTGCATGCTGATGGCCGCCGCGGCCCTGACCTACCACCTGCTGCTCGGCGTCGCCGGACTGCTCTCCTTCGGCCATGCCCTCTACTTCGGCGCCGGCGTCTACGGGCTGGCGATCATCCTGCAGAACCTGGACATCCCGCTGCTGCCCGCGATGGGCCTGACCCTGCTGGTCGTGATTGTGCTGGCCCACGTGGTGGGCAGCATCAGCCTGCGGGTCAGCGGCATCCCCTTCGCCATGGTCACGCTCGCGTTCGCCCAGGCCGGATCGGTGATCGTGGGGCGCAACCCGGACGGCACCACCGGCGGAGACGAAGGCCTGACGCTGCGCACGGACAACCTGCCCGACTTCCTCGTCGGGGTGGTCAACACCCGGAACCTTTACTGGCTGGCGCTGGCGGTGCTGGTGGTGGTCTTCGTTGTGGTCACCTGGGTGGAGTCCTCCCGCGCCGGACACCTCGCCGCCGCGGTCCGCGAGAACGAACTCCGCGTCCGCGTCCTGGGCCTGCAGCCGTACCTCGTGAAGCTGCTGATTTTCGTGGTCTCCGCCGTTCTGGTCAGCATCATCGGCATGGTGTTCCTGCTCCTGCAGAGCGGCGCCGTCCCGCGGGCCATCTCCGCCGACCTGACCATCACCCTGCTCGTTATGGTGGTCCTGGGCGGCGTCGGCTCCCGCTGGGGCGCCGTGATCGGCGGCATCTTTTACACCATCCTGGACCAGCGCCTCACGACCCTCGCGAACTCCGACGCCATCGATGCGCTGCCGGACATCCTGCGGATACCGTTGTCGGAGCCCTTGTTCATCCTGGGCACCCTGTTCATCCTCGTGGTGCTCTTCCTGCCGGGCGGCCTGACGGGCGCCGCGAAGCGGCTCGCCCAGCGCCGCAACCGGCGCGGCCGGTCCACCGGACACGACGGCACCGGCAATGACAGCACCGGTCCGGACAGGACCGGTCCGGACAGGACCGGGCATGAGAGCACCGCGACGTCCCGCGAGATTCTGGAGGAATCGGCATGACCCCCGCTGACGGACTGCACACCCTGGGCCGCTGGACCACCGACCGCAGCCTCGCCACCCTGCATCGGATCGCCGTCGATGACCGCGGCTGCACGCTGAGCTACGGCGAACTGGAACGCCGGGCGGCCGGCCTCGCCGTCGGCCTGGCGGCTGCCGGCTACGTGACGGGGGACCGGATCGCGACCCTGACCGGCAACAGCTCGGACCACGTCGTGGTGTTCTTCGCCTGCGCCAAGGCGGGGCTGGTCCTCGTCCCGCTGTCCTGGCGGCTCTCACCCCGGGAACTCGCCGCGCAGCTTGAGCTCGCCGATCCCCAGCTGCTGCTTGTGGAGGACGAGCTGGAGTCCCTCGCCGCGGGCGCCTGCACCCTGCTGGCGCACCGGCCCCGGACCGCCGCGCTGGGCCCGGGCGGCATCGAAAAGTCCGTGCCCCCGCCGTCCCGGGTGCTGGCCGCCGCGGTGCCCGATGCGGGCGCCGCGGGGGTGTACGTCCGCGGGCCTGAAATACGCGGGCCTGAAATGCGTCTGCTCGAAGCGCCGCGGGAAGTGCGCGACGACGACCCCCTGCTGATGATCTTCACCTCCGGCACCGAGGGGGCCAGCAAGGCCGCCGTGCTGACCCATGCCAACTGCTTCTGGACCAACCTCTCACTGTCCCGGACGATGGATCTGGGCAGCACCGACGTTGTGCTGGCCGTGCTGCCGCAGTTCCACGTTGGCGGCTGGAATATCCAGCCGCTGCTGGCCTGGTGGACCGGCGCGACCGTCGTGCTGGAACGCGGCTTCGAGCCCGGCCGGGTGCTGCAGCTGATCGCGGAGCGCCGGGTCACCATGCTGATGGGCGTCCCCACCCAGTATCTGATGCTCGCCGAACACCCGGACTTCGCCACCGCCGAGCTCGGCAGCCTCCGCCACGCCGTGGTGGGCGGGGCGCCGATGCCGGCGCCCCTGCTGCGGATCTGGCACCGCAGGGGAGTGGCGTTGAGCCAGGGCTACGGGCTGACCGAGGCGTCGCCGAACGTGCTCTGCCTGGCCAACGAGGATGCCGCCCGGATGGTGGGGTACTCGGGCAAACCGTACCCGCATGTGGCCGTCGCGGTCGCCGACCCGGTGACCGGGGACATTCTGGACGGTGCCGCCTCCGGGGAACTGCTGGTGGGCGGCCCGGGGGTCTTCGCCGGCTACTTCCGCGACCCCGCCGCGACGGCCGCCGTCCTCGTCGGGGACTGGCTGCGCACCGGCGACCTGGTGGAGCGCGACGCCGAGGGCTACATCAAGGTCGTCGACCGGCTCAAGGACATCTTCATCTCCGGCGGCGAAAACGTCGCCCCGGCCGAGGTCGAGGCGGCGCTGCTGGCCCATCCGGCGGTGGCGCAGGCCGCCGTCGTCGGGGTGGAGGACGAGCGCTGGGGCGAAACCGGCGTCGCCTTTGTGGTGATCCGGCCCGGCATGGCCACCGATGAACAGGAACTCCTGGAACACTGCGCGGCCCGGCTGGCGCGGTTCAAGGTTCCCGGACGGATCGAGACCGTCGGGGCGCTGCCGCGCACTGCGCTGAACAAGGTGCTGCGCGGCCGGCTGCGGCAGCAACTGGACGGGCGCGGTCGGGCGGGACGACCCGACGGCAAGGTCGCGTCCCTGCCCGCGGACGGGGGCCGGCGGTGAGCGCCGCGCCGCGCACCGCGAGGGGCACCCGGACCCGGGCCAAGCTGCTGCAGGCAGCCGAGACGGTGTTCGCCTCGGTGGGCTACCACGAGGCCTCGATCGTGAAAATCACCGAGGAGGCCGGCGTCGGCCTCGGCACCTTCTACCTCTACTTCGAGGGCAAGCAGGCGATTTTCGATGAGGTCGTCGAGGACCTGAACCGGCGCGTCCGTCACGCCATGGCGGAAGCCGCCGGCTCTGCCGGCACCCGGCTCGAGGCCGAACGTGCCGGATTCCGGGCCTTCTTCAGGTTCACTGCGGAACACCCCGCGCTGTACCGGATCATCCGGCAGGCCGAGTTCGTCTCGCCCGGGGCCCTGCGGCTGCACTACACCCGGATCGTCAACGGCTACATCGAAGGGCTCAAAGCCGCGCAGCTCAGCGGGGAGGTCCGGGACATGGATCCCACTGTCGCGGCCTGGGCCCTGATGGGCATCGGCGAGCTGATCGGCATGCGCTGGGTGCTGTGGGATGAGGAAGGCGCTGTTCCCGCGCAGGGTGCCCGGCCGGACGTCCCGGAGGAAGTCTTTGAGGAAATGATGCAGTTCATCGAACGCGCGCTCGCCCCCGCGCCGGCCCCCGCCCCCGGACCCGGCCCCGCTTCCGGCCCCGCCGCCAGACCCACTGAGCCCCTGGAAGGGAAAGCCCCATGACCAATCCAGCCAGCACCTCCGGTTACCGGACCACCGAGGTCCAGGTCCGTGGCGGAACCCTGCACACCGCCCTCTGGGGTCCCGAGGACCCGGCGGCGCTGACCATCCTCGCCGTACACGGGGTGACGGCGTCGCACAAGGCCTGGCCGGCGCTGGCCGAGGCCCTGCCGGAGGTTCGGATCATCGCCCCGGACCTGCGGGGCCGGGGCCGCAGCAACGCCCTGCCAGCGCCGTACGGGATGCCCTCGCACGCCGAAGACCTCGCGGCCGTGCTGGGCGCACTCAGCGGCGGGCCGGTGGTCGTGGTGGGCCATTCGATGGGCGCCTTCGTGTCCGTGGTGCTCGCGAACCTGTTCCCGGAGCGCGTGCGGTCCCTCGTGCTGGTCGACGGCGGACTGCCGCTGCAGGTGCCGGCCGAACTCAGTGACGAGCAGGTCATCGCCACCGTGCTGGGGCCGGCGGCCGAGCGGCTGAACGCCACCTTCCCCAGCCGGGAGGCCTACCGCAGCTACTGGAAGCAGCATCCGGCCTTCAGCGCGGACTGGGGTCCGCTGGTGGAGGACTACGTGGACTACGACCTCACCGGCGAGGAACCCGTGCTCCGGCCGGCCACCCGGTACCAGGCGATGGCGGACGACACCGCCGAACTGCACCGCGGCCCCTCCCTCCTGAAGGCCCTGGACGAGCTGGCGGTGGAGACCCTGGTGCTGCGGGCGCCCCGCGGCCTGCTGGACGAACCCGGCGGCCTGTACGGGCCCGGTTATCTGGATGCCTGGGCGGAAAAGCTGCCGGCCCTGACCGTCCGCGAGATCCCGGACGTCAACCACTACACGATCATCATGGGCGCGGCGGGCGCTGCCGCCGTCGCTGACACGGTGCGGGAGGCGCTGGCGGTCGCGTAGCAGCCGCAATCCAGCCGCGGATGGCCGCCCGCCGGTGTGTCAGGCGGCGGATTCCAGGATCCGGGTCTTCGGGGCACCCCGGAGCGCGGGGGCCGCGGCGGCGGAATTCCAGACCTTCGCGTGCAGGTTCGCCAGGAGCGCTTCCGCCTGGGCGCGGCGCTCGAAATCGAGTTCGACCACCACGTAGTGCGGATCGTCCACCGGGCGGCTGATCCGGTGCGCGGTGACCCCCGACGCCGCACGGTTCACCGGATCGCGGTCGAACGCTGACTTCCACAGGTCAAAATCCGTGATTTCGTGTTCTATCTGCAGGGTGAACATCGCACTCAGTCCTTCCGTTTCCTATGAGCTGCCGGCTCCCTGCCTGCAGGGATATTCCACGGTAGGCGCGGCCGGGAAGCGGGCGGTATCCCAGAAATCTGGCGGGGGGCATACTGAATTCATGACCACCAGCTGGGCGCTGAGCCGGAGTCTGGAACGCATCGGGCAACTCTGCCGGGACGTGCCCGACGACAGGGAACTGCGTCGGGGAGTGCTGGCCGAGCTGGGCCGGATGGTGCCGTTCAGCGCCTTCGCCTGGCCCTTGGCGGACCCCGGATCGGCCACCGGCACCTCCCCGATGGCCCGGATTCCCTGCCCGGAAGAGCTGCCGGAGCTGATCCGGCTCAAGTATCTGACGCCCGAGTGCCGCTGGACGGCCCTGATGGGACAGGCCCGGCCGGCCACGACCCTGCTGATGGCCACGGGCGGCCGTCCGGAGCGCAGTCCGCTGTGGAACGGGCTGCTGGTCCGCTACGGGGTCACGGACGTGCTCTCCACGGTCTTCGCCGACAAACACGGCTGCTGGGGCTGGCTGGACCTGTGGCGGGCAGCGGAGGACGGAACCTTCTCGGAGCCGGAGACCGACTATGTCGCCACCGCGGCGCCGCTGCTGGCTGCCGGCCTTCGCCGGAGCCGCGCGGCACAGTGCCGACGGGAGGCGGAAGGGAGCGGTCCCGCGTGGCAGGCCGTGCGGAAGCCCCTGCCACCCCAGGCGGTGCTGACCCTGGACGAGGGGCTGGCCGTCGTGGGACAGACGGCCTCGGCGAGCGACTGGCTAGGGCTGCTGCAGCGCGGCCCCCGGCCGTATGAGGGCATTCCGGCGGAGGTGCTCAATGTCGCCGCCCAGCTGCTGGCGCGCGAAGCCGGCGTGGACTCCCACCCGGCCATGTCGCGTGTCCCCGTCGGCCTCGGCGCCTGGGCGCTGCTGCGCTCCACCCGGATGGACACCGGGCGGCCGGGGGCATCCCCTCCGCTCGCGGTGACCATCCAGGAATGCCCGGCGGTGGAACGGCTGGAGGTGTTCGCCCGTTGCTTTGCCCTCACCCCGCAGCAGCACCGGCTCCTGGGCCTCGCCGCGGCCGGACTCAACACGGCGGAACTCGCGACGGCCCTGCGGATCCGCCCCTACACCGTGCAGGACCAGTTCAAGCTCATCTTTGCCGCTTGCGGGGTCCGGAGCCGGGGTGCGCTGCTGGGCCTGGCCCTTGGCACCGCGGCAGTGCCGGCTGATACCGCCTAACCGCCGGCGAACGGCGGCAGCACGTCGACGACGTCGTCCGGCTTCAGCGCCGCCGCACGGTTCCGCACGGCCACCTCGTTGAGCAGGAAGCTGCTCCGGGACAGCAGGCGCGCCAGCGGCGGCGTTCCGGCCGGGGGTTCCTGGCGCTCGACGGCGAGGATCGCCTCCAGCAGCGCGGCGACGGTGGCTCCCGCGGGGAGCTCAAAGCGTTCCTCGTCGACGCCGGCGGCAGCGCGCGCGGCAGCGAAATAACGTACGTTCACGGGTGGTTCAGCCTCCGATGGCGCTCATGCTGCGGTCCGGCTGGACGAAGTCCGGGGCGTCCAGTCCGACGTGGTCCATGCCGTGGGCCTTGGGCTTGATCCACATGGCGTCCTGCCAGCGCTCGGCGAGCTGTTCGTCGCTGGCGCCGTCGCGGAGCAGCCCCAGCAGGTCCACTTCCTCGCGGGAGAACAGGCAGCTCATGATCTTGCCCTCGGCCGTGATGCGGGTGCGGCGGCAATCGGAGCAGAACGGTTCGGTCACGGAGGCGATGATCCCCACGGTTCCCAGCAGGGGTCCGGTCGCCTCGGCCGTGCCGGGCACGCGGGCCCGGACCTCGAAGCGTTCGGCCGGCGCGCCGTCGCGGTCCCGCGGGTCGGCGCTCAGCACGTAGTCGACCGAGAGCAGCTCACGGATCTCCGCGGCGGTGATCATGTTCCGGCGGGTCCAGCCGTGGTCGGCGTCGAGCGGCATCTGCTCGATGAACCGCAGCTCATAGCCGCGGTCCAGCGCCCAGGCCAGCAGGGCAGGGGACTCGGCGTCGTTGATGCCGCGCATCAGCACGGCGTTGAGTTTCACGGGGCCCAGCCCGGCGGCCCAGGCGGCGTCGACGCCGGCCAGGACCTTGTTCAGGAACGGGCGGCGGGTCAGCTGGGTGAACGTTTCCTCGTGGAGGGAGTCCAGCGAGACGTTGATCCGGGACAGTCCGGCGGCCTTGAGTCCGGCGGCCTTCTTGTCGAGTCCGACGGCGTTGGTGGTCATGGAGATCGGAAGGTCGGGGTGGGCCTGGCGGAGCGCCGAAATGATGTCCAGCAGGTCGGCCCGGACCAGCGGTTCACCGCCGGTGAGCCGCAGCTCGCGCACGCCCAGCATGTCAACGCCGATCCGGACGATCCGGACAATTTCCGCCGCGGACATCACCGCCTGCTTGGACAGCCACTCCAGGCCCTCGGCGGGCATGCAGTAGGTGCAGCGCAGATTGCATTTGTCCGTCAGGGACAGCCGCATGTCCGTGGCACGGCGGCCGTAGCGGTCGACCAGGCCGGCGGGCATTCCGGCGGGGCGACCGGACGGCTGCGGGCCGGAGGTGCCCGCGCCGGAACTGTCCTCCGCGCGGGGCTGGGGCATACCAAGCTGAACACTCATAAAGTCAGGCTACGCCACCTCGGCGCCGGCATCACTCCTGTTGGCCCCGGGATTGCGTCGTGGGGGTTCCGTTGCGTCCGGTTGCGTTCCCGGTGCCGTTGGCCACGCCTTGGTCATACGGGCGGGACGGCGCGAACCTGTGCTGGCGAACCTATGCTGGAGGAGTGAACACCTCCCAGCACGGGCAGCCGGGCACACTAACAGGCCCCGGCCCGCAAACCCCTGTGCCGCGGATGACGGACCGGCAAGCGACCGGCTGGGCGGCTGCCGCCGGTGTCGTGGCCGTCGGGACGGGACTTGCTTTGGGGGAACTCGCGGCAGGACTGCTGAGCCCCTCGCTCTCCCCGGTGACCGCTGTCGGCGGCGCCGTGATCGATGTGGTCCCGCCGGGTGTGAAGGACTGGGCCATTTCCCTGTTCGGCACGGCGGATAAGGCCGCGCTGCTGGTCGGCATGGGGCTCCTCATCGCCGCGCTGGCTGCCCTGTCCGGGATCGTGGAGCTGCGGCGCCGCTTCGCCGGGGTGGCCGTCATTGCCGTCTTTGGGGCGGCGGGACTGGCTGCCGTCCTGGGCCGGTCCGAACTCACCGGGGGCGCGATCCCGGCCCCGCTGCTCGCCGCCGCCGTGGGCATGATCCTTTTGCGCTGGCTGATAGGCAAGCTGGGGGAGTGGCAGACCGACGCCGGGCCTGACGCCGGACCCGAAGCGGGGCCCGAAGCCGGGCTCGGAACCGGACTTGATGCCGGGCCCGACGCCGGACGTGAGGCAGGACTTGGCGCCGGACCGCCGCGCGGCGGACCCGGCCCCACGGCGCCGCCACCGTCCCGCCGCCGTTTCCTGCAGGCGCTCGGCGGAACTGCCGCCGTCGCCGCGGCCGCCGCTGTGCTCGCCGCGACATTCCGGGGAGCCGCCGCCGTCGTGAATGAAGTGCGCAGCAAACTCGCGCTCCCCGTCCCCGTGTCGCCGGCCCCGCCGATCCCGGCCGGAGCCGAGGTCCGGCTGGACGGGGTGGGCCCGCTGGTGACCCCCAACAAGGACTTTTACCGGATCGACACCGCCCTGCGCGTCCCGGTGGTGGACCCGGGCCAGTGGACCCTGAAGGTCACCGGCCTCGTGGAGCGCGAGATCTCCCTGGACTTCGCCACGCTGCTGGCCAAACCGCTGGTCGAACGGCACGTCACCATCGCCTGCGTCTCCAACGTGGTGGGCGGGGACCTGATCGGCAACGCCCGCTGGCTCGGCTGGCCGGTCCGGGACCTCCTGGCCCTCGCCGGCCCGAAGGACGGCGCGGACATGGTCCTGTCCCGCAGCGCGGACGGCTGGACCGCCGGCACCCCGCTCGAGGTGCTGACGGACAACCGGGACGCGCTCCTGGCCGTCGGGATGAACGGCGAACCGCTGCCGCTGGAGCACGGCTTCCCGGCCCGGCTGATCGTTCCCGGCCTCTACGGCTACGTCTCGGCGACCAAGTGGGTCACCGAGCTCAAGGTGACGCGCTTCGCGGACGACGTCGGCTACTGGACACCCCGCGGCTGGAGCGAGCGGGGACCCATCAAGACCTCCTCCCGGATCGATGTGCCCCGGGACGGCCGCCCGGTGAACGCCGGGACGGTGGCTTTCGGCGGCGTCGCCTGGGCCCAGCACATCGGGATCGGCCGGGTGGAGCTCCGGGTCAACCGCGGCGCGTGGCAGGAGGCCGAGCTGGCCCCCGGGATCTCCCGGGACACCTGGTACCAGTGGAAACTCGAGCTGCCGCTGACGCCCGGCCAGTACGAGGTCCAGGTCCGCGCCACGGACCTCAACGGTGCCGCGCAGGTGGAGGAACGCGCCCCGGTGGTGCCCAACGGGGCCACCGGCTTTCACACAGTTAGAGTTGACGTGAAGTCCTAACCGGCCGGCCACCACGCCGGGCCGGGGAGCCGGGCCGGCGAGCCACGCCAATGGCTCACGACGAGGGGTCACCAACGCATGCACCGCACCCAGACACGGCACGTCACCGTGGAAGCGCACCGCGAGTCCGTCCGCCAGCTGCTGGCCCCGCTCCGGAGCCCGGACCGGATCGAAGTGCTCCCGCTCCTCGCGGCACTGGGCCGGGGACTCGCCGCGGACGTCGTGGCGCCGCTGGACCTGCCCCCGTTCGCGAATTCGCAGATGGACGGCTTCGCCATCCGCAGCGCCGACGTGCCCGAAGGCGGCACCGAACTGCGCGTGGTCGCCCCCGTGCCGGCCGGTGCCGCACCCCCTGAACTGGCCCACGGGACAGCCGCCCCGATCATGACCGGCGCCATGCTGCCGCCCGGGGCGGACGCCGTCGTACCGATTGAACAGGCACTGCCCGCGGTCTTCCCCGCGCCCGGCGTGCCGGCCACGGTCCGGCTGCCGGCCGTTCCGGCCAGGAACTTCATCCGCGACGCAGGCAGCGACATCCGCACCGGGGAGCTGGCCCTGGCCGCCGGAACCCACCTGGGACCCGGACAGCTGGGACTGCTGGCCGCCCTGGGCTTCACCGAGGTCCCCGTCTACCGGGTGCTGCGGATCCTGCTGGCCACCACCGGCGACGAGGTCGTGGAACCGGGCAGCCCCCTGGGGCCGGGCAAGATCTACGACTCCAACGCCACGCTGCTGGAATCCTCCATGCGCCAGGCCGGCCTCCACGTCACCCGGACCGGGATCTCGACCGACCGCCCGGAGGAACTCGCCGGCCTGCTGCGCCGGCACGCGGCGGACGTGGACCTGATCGTGACCACCGGCGGTGTCAGCAAGGGCGCCTACGAGGTGGTCCGGCAGGCGATGGAGGGCCACAACGTCGACTTCTTCGGCGTCGCGATGCAGCCCGGCGGCCCGCAGGGGATCGGAACCTTCGACGGCGTCCCGGTCCTCGGCTTCCCGGGGAACCCCGTGAGCTGCCTCGTCTCCTTCGAGATGTTCCTCCGGCCCGCGCTCGGCAGCCTCTTCGGCTCGCCGGCGCCCCGCCCGGTGGTCAGGGCACGGCTGGCCGAGGCGCTGGCGTCCCCGGCCGGCAAGCACCAGGTCCGGCGCGGCACCGTCCTTCCCGACGGCACGGTCCGGCTGGAAGGCGGAGCCGGCTCGCACCTCGTCAGCGCCCTGGCGCACTCCAATGCCCTGATCCAGGTCCCGGAAGGAATTGCCGCGCTCGCCGAGGGCTCCGAGGTGGAAGTATGGATGCTGTGAACGAAGAAAACCCCGCAACGGGAACCCCAGGCCTGACCCACCTCCGGCAGGACGGCACCGCCCAGATGGTGGACGTGTCCAACAAGGCGGAGAGCACCCGCGAGGCCACCGCCACCGCCACGGTCCGCAGCACCGCCGAGGTCCTGGCCCTGCTCGGCGCGGGCGACCTGCCCAAGGGCGATGCCCTCGCCGTCGCCCGGGTCGCCGGCATCATGGCAGCCAAAAGGACCGCGGAGCTGATCCCGCTATGCCACCCGCTGCCGATCGCCAAAGTCACGGTCGACTTCGAGCTCGACACCGACACGGTCACCGTCTTCGCCACGGTCAAGACCCGAGGGCTCACCGGCGTCGAGATGGAAGCGCTGACCGCGGCCTCGGTGGCCGCACTGAGCGTGTACGACATGATTAAGGCCGTGGACAAACACGCGGTGCTGACGGATATCAAAGTGCTGGCCAAAAGCGGCGGCAAGAGCGGGGACTGGACACGATGAGCATGCCCGAACCACACCGGCACGGCGAAGCCACGGGGCGCAAGGCCGGCGTCGTGATTGCCTCCACCCGGGCCGCGGCCGGCGTCTATGAGGACCTGACCGGACCCGTCATCATCGACTGGCTCACCGAACACGGCTTCGAGACCTACCCGGCCCTCGTCGTCCCGGACGGCGAGGCCGTGGGCGCCGCCCTGCGCGCGCTCCTGACCCAGGCGCCGGCCGTCATCATCACCAGCGGCGGCACCGGCCTCAGCCCCACCGACGCCACTCCGGAACAGACCCTGCCCCTGCTGGACCGGGAGATTCCGGGCATCATGGAAGGCATCCGCGGGGCCGGGACCGCCAAGACGCCGCTGGCGATGCTCAGCCGCGGCCACGCCGGCGCCGCAGGCCAGACCTTCATCGTCAACCTCCCCGGATCCCCGAAGGGTGTGATGGACGGCCTCAGCGTGCTGGATCCCATCCTCGGGCACCTCTGCGACCAGCTGGAGGGCAGCCATGGCCACTGACTCGACCTTTGACGTGGTGAACGCGGTGCTCAGCGCCGACCCCATTTCCGTGGACCAGGCCATCGCCGCGGTCGAATCCGACACTGCGGGCGCCGTGGTCAGCTTCAGCGGCGTGGTCCGGAACCACGACGGCGGCAAACCGGTCCAGCGGCTCAGCTACAGCGCGCACCCGACGGCGCACCAGGTGATGGCCGACGTCGTCGCGCAGCTCGTCGCCGAACAGGCCGCCGCAGGATCCGGCGGGACGGCCGCCGGGACGGCCGGCGAAACCGGCAGTGTTCCGGCCCAGCCGGTGCGGATCTGGGTGGCCCACCGGATCGGGATGCTGGAGATCGGTGACCCCGCCCTGGTCTGCGCCGTCTCCGCCGCGCACCGGGGCCAGGCCTTCGCGGTCTGTTCGGAACTCGTGGACCGGGTCAAGGCCCAGGTTCCGATCTGGAAGGAACAGTTCTTCACCGACGGCACCGTCGAGTGGGTCGGTGCGGGCGCCTGATCCGGCCCAACAAACCCGGGCCCTAAACACGGGAATCAGCGCCCGCGGCGGGCCTGTAACGCAGGGCCGCCGGTTCCGGCCGGCACCCGCCCCGGCGGTAGGGTTGAGGGCATGACCGAACAACTCGCAGTCGCCGTGCTGGGCGCGAACGGGCGCATGGGCGCCGAAGCGGTGGCCGCCGTCGAGGCCGCCGCGGACCTGAAACTTGTCGCCGCGCTGGGCCGGAACGACTCCCTGGACACCCTCGTCGACGCCGGAGCCCGGATCGTGGTGGACCTGACGGTCCCCGAGAGCACCGAGGCGAACGTCCGCTTCGCCGTCGAACACGGCATGCACGCCGTCGTCGGGACCACCGGCTGGGACGCCGACAGGCTGGCCAGGCTCGAGGAGCTCCTCGCCGGCCAGGCCGGCGTCGGAGTCCTGATCGCACCGAACTTCGCCCTCGGCTCGGTCCTGGCCTCCGCGTTCGCGGCCAAGGCCTCGCGCTATTTCGAATCGGTGGAAATCATCGAACTGCACCACCCGGAGAAGGTGGACGCCCCGTCCGGAACGGCCGTGCGCACCGCACAGCTGATCGCCGCCGAACGTGCCGCCGCCGGCCTCCCGGCCAGCCCCGACGCCACCACAAGCGAGCTCGCCGGCGCCCGCGGCTGCGAGGTCGACGGCGTCCGGGTCCACAGTATCCGGCTCCGCGGCCTCGTGGCGCACCAGGAAGTCCTGCTGGGCGGGCCGGGGGAGCAGCTGACCCTCCGGCACGACTCCTTCGACCGCGCCTCGTTTATGCCCGGAGTGCTGCTGGGTGTGCGCAACATCGCCTCCCGGCCGGGCCTCACCGTGGGCCTGGACGGCTACCTGGACCTGGGGCTTTGAGCGCCGTGGCCAACGTCCTGACCGCGTTCAAAGCCAACCGCACCAAGATCTGGGTCGGCGCCGTCACCCTCCTGCTGGTCTTCTACCTCGTGGTGTCCTTCCAGCGCGCGGTGCTGCTGATGACGGACGCCAACCCGGTGGCCCAGGCCCTCGGCGTGGCGTACCTGCTCCTGCCGGTGATCGGAGCGTGGGCCCTGGTCCGCGAGCTGCTCTTCGGCGCCCGCACCGAGAAGCTGGCGAAAATCCTCGAAGCCGAGGGCGGCCTGCCGGAGGACAACCTGCCGCGCACCCCCGCCGGAAGGATCATCCGCGAAGCCGCGGACCTGGAATTCGAGAAGTACCGGGCTGAGACGGAAGCTGCGCCGGAGGACTGGCGCTCCTGGTTCCGGCTGAGCTGCGCCTATGACGCCGCGGGCGACCGCAAGCGGGCGCGCGCCTCGATGCGCGACGCCGTCCGGCTGTACCGCACGGGATCCCGCCAGGCTTGAGCCGCAGATAGCGGGCTGCCGGACGCGGGCCGGCGCCGGCTGAACTACCGGATGCGGGCCGGCTGGTAGCGGCCGAGCTGGTTGGCGGCGTGCGCCACCCACTCCAGCGGCCCCCGCCACGCCAGGGCCGCGAAAATTCCGCCCAGGACCAGGATCGCCACGGCCTGCGCCCAGTAGACGCCCTCGACCGTCCACCCGGACGGCAGCGGCTGGCCGTACAGCGCGGCCATCACGCACAGGTGGGCCGTGTAGAAGCTCAGGGTCAGGGCGCCGGCACCGCGCAGCGGGAGCAGCACGTCCAGCCCGATCCGCTGGACCAGCCGGCCCAGCAGCAGGAAGACGCCGACGACGACGGCCGCCACCCCGGAAGTGTGCAGCAGATCCAGCGTGGTGCCCGAATGCGGGGCGCTGGAGGCGAGCCACCAGGCGGAGCCGGTCTGGTCCACACCGGCCAGGTTGACCTGCAGGAGGCTCTCCAGCGGATACGAGGGATCGAGCAGGGTCTCCTGCAGCGCCGCCCGGCCGCCCCAGTCCTCCATCATCACCACGCTGAACCACTTGGCCAGGACCGCCACCGCGGTTCCCACCGCCACCAGCAGGACCGGGACCGCGGCGGCCGTGAGGGCCAGCCGGCCGATTGCGAGGCCGATCAGCAGATAGGTGATCCACTGGAGGACCGGGTAGTAGCCGGTCAGGAACAGGTCCCCGAGTAGCACGTCGGGGGTGGACAGATCCTCCCACTTGGGGTTGTGGCCGAGCTGCAGCGGCGGTTGGGCCACGAGGAGCCAGGGCCGCAGCAGGAAGGCGAGCGCCGGGCTCACGAGCACCCAGCCGGCGGCCAGCACCAGCAGGTGTTTGACGTCCAGGCCGAGGAACGGCAGCACGCACAGGAACAACACGGCGTAGTGGACCAGGATGATGGCGATGTTCACTTCGAGCCCGCCCAGGGAGAGCCCGACGGCGCCGATCACCAGTGCCCGGAGAGCGATGCCCCGGCGGGCCGCCCACAGCTGCGGACCCTGCAGCGGCTGCTGCTTGCCGGTGGACAGGGCCAGCCCGATTCCGGCGAGGACGGCGAACAAGGCCGAGGCCCGTCCGGAAAACACGAGCCCCACCCAGGTGGGGGAGAGCTGGGCATTGGACTCGAAGGTGGGAAAGACGTGCGTGGCCATCATGCCCAGCAGGGCCAGCCCGCGGGCGGCGTCGATGCCCGACAGTCGTGCTCCGGGGCTGCCGGTTTTACCGGCTCCGGTCCTGCTCCCGGCCCGGCCCCGGGCGGTCCTGGCTGAGGAGGCTGTTCCGCGCGGGGTCATATCTCGATCGTCTCATATCCGCCTGTGCGGCAGCCTGCCCTAAGCTGTGGGGCTGCGGCCCTCTTGTATTCGAATATATGTTCGAATAGCATGGGCCCATGAACAACACACCAGAGCCCGTCTTCCCCGCATCCGGGACGCGCCGCTCCACCAGTCGGGAGCAGCGCGTCCCGGACGCGGGGTCCGGTGTCCTCAAGGCGCTGAGCCCCGGCGTCGTGGACTTCCTCTTCCGGCAGTTGGTGGCCGGCGAAGCCGCCGAGGACGTCCAATGGCAGCGCGAAGGCACCGTCCTGTCCGCGCAGGCCCCGGGGGCCGAACTTGCCCGCCGGCTCGCCGAGACCGACCTCGAATCCCTGACCCCCACCGAGCTGTTCCATTACGTGCGGGCCGCGCAGCGCCTCGCGGCCTGGGCCGAGTCCCTGCGCGAAACCGCGGTGGGCCGCTACTGCACCGCCCCGCCGGGCGGTGATGCCCCGGCGGCCTGACGCAGCGGCTGCGGCCTGTCGTCCTCCTCGTCCTCCTCCTCCTCCTCCTCCTCCCGGGCGGCCTGCCGTTGGCGCGGCACGGTGCCTAGGATGGCAGGGTGACCACCGCGCTGACGCTCTCCGCCATCCAGTACACGGCCCTCGACGGCGGCATTCCCGCCAACGTTGCCGAACATATCCGGCTCATCGAAGACGCGGATGACCACGGCGCCCGGCTCGTGGTGTTCCCCGAGCTGTCCCTGACCGGCTATGACCTCACGGGGCTGGCGGACCCGGAGCGGTGGGTGACCGCCGCGGACCCGCGGCTGGACGGACTGCGGGAAATCTGCCGGCGCACCGGGATCACCGCGGTCGTCGGCGCCCCGTTCCGGGAAGCGGACGGCACGCCCCGGCTGGCCTCGCTCGCGCTGCATCCCAACGGCGGGCTGGACGCCGGCTTCAAGGTGTCGCTCCACGGCCCGGAGCAGCAGGTCTTCCGCGCCGGAGACCAGGCGGTCATCCTGGACCTGGACGACTGGAGGATCGCGCTTGCCATCTGCCTGGACGCCGCCCGCCCGGTTCACGCCGGAGACGCCGCGGCAGCCGGTGCGGACATCTATGCCGTCTCGGCCCTCTACACCGCCGGCGAGGACCACCGGCTGGCCCTGCACCTGGGAGCGCGGGCCATGGACAACCGGATGTTCAGCGTGCTGGCCAACCTCGGCGGCACCACCGAATCCGGTCCTTCGGCGGGCGGCAGCGGTTTCTGGGGACCGGACGGACTTCCCATCCGGCAGGCGGCCGGCACGGGGACGGAAGTGCTGACCGCGACCCTGCACTACAGCGCCCTGGACCGCTATGCCCGGGAACGCCCGGCCCGGAATCGCCCTGCCCCTTCCTCCCGCGGGCCGGCCGCCGGATGAGGCAGCGGGGCCGGGTTTGATCTTCATCACGTTGCCGCCATTGTCGGTTCACGCCGGGGACAGGGTAACGTTTTTCATATGGCTGACTCTGATACCCGCTCTTACACGTTCGGAACCCTCGTGACCGCCATGGTCACGCCTTTCACTTCCGACGGTGAGGTCGACTACCAGCAGAACGCCGAGCTGGCCAACAAGCTCGTCGACGACGGCAACGACGCCCTCGTCATTTCCGGCACCACGGGGGAGACCTCCACGCTGGAAGACGACGAAAAGGAAAAGCTCTTCCGCGTTATCGTGGAGGCCGTCGGGGACCGGGCCAAGGTCATCGCCGGAACCGGCACCAACCACACGTCCCACTCGATCGAAATGGCCAAGCGCGCCGCCAAAGCCGGAGCGCACGGCCAGCTGATCGTCACCCCGTACTACAACAAGCCGAGCCAGGCGGGCATCCAGGCGCACATCGAAGCCGTCGCCGACGCCGCCGATCTTCCGGTGATGGTCTACGACATCCCGGGCCGTTCCTGCGTGCCGATCCTGCCCGAAACCATGATCCGGCTCGCGGACCACCCGAACATCGTGGCGCTCAAGGATGCCAAGGCCGACTTCGCCGCCGTGACCCGGGTCCTCGCGAACACGGACCTGGACGTGTACTCCGGCGACGACGGGCTGACCCTGCCGTGGATGGCAGCGGGCGCCGTCGGGCTCGTCAGCGTCTCCGCGCACGTCGCGTCGCGGCAGTTCCGCGCCATGATCGATGCCGCACTTGCGGGCGACTTCGCCACCGCCCGCACCATACATTTCGAACTGGACCCTCTGGTCCGTGCAGTGATGACCCACATTCAGGGTGCTGTTGCTGCGAAGCAAGTTCTTAAGTGGCAGGGAGTCCTGCCCAACTCGGTTGTCCGATTGCCCCTCGTGGAGCCGGACGAAGCTGAGATCGAAACCATCCGCGAGGACTTGGCGGAAGCCGGCATGGTCTTTTCCTGATCAGGTGTTCCTTCTGATGAGTAGAGACCAGGCCGGTCACCGCCTGGAAAGTAGTGCATTATGACCCAAACCGCCCTTCCCGGCCTTGTCACGCCGCCGAAACTGCTCAAGGACACCCTGCGGATCGTTCCGCTCGGCGGCCTGGGGGAGATCGGCCGCAACATGACCGTTTTCGAAATCGACGGCAAGCTGCTTATTGTCGACTGCGGCGTCCTCTTCCCGGAGGAAACCCAGCCCGGCGTGGACCTGATCCTGCCCGATTTCTCCTACATCCAGAACCGCCTCGATGACATCGTCGCCGTCGTTCTGACCCACGGCCACGAGGACCACATCGGCGCCGTCCCGTACCTGCTGCGCCTGCGCGCCGACATTCCCCTGGTGGGCTCCCGGCTGACGCTGGCCCTCATCGAGGCGAAGCTGCTGGAACACCGGATCAAGCCGGTCACCCAGACCGTCACCGAGGGACAGGTCCAGAAGTTCGGACCGTTCGAATGCGAATTCGTCGCCGTCAACCACTCGATCCCCGACGCCCTCGCCGTGTTCCTCCGCACCTCCGGCGGCACCGTGCTGCACACCGGCGACTTCAAGATGGACCAGCTTCCGCTGGACGGCCGGATCACCGACCTCCGCCACTTCGCCAAGCTGGGCGAAGAAGGCGTGGACCTGTTCATGTCGGACTCCACTAACGCCGACGTGCCGGGCTTCACCACCGCCGAGAAGGAAATCGGACCCACGCTGGACCGGCTCTTCGGCCAGGCCTCCAAGCGGCTGATCGTCGCGTCCTTCTCCTCGCACGTCCACCGCGTCCAGCAGGTCCTCGACGCCGCGGCCAACCACAACCGCAAGGTGGCTTTCGTCGGCCGCTCGATGGTCCGGAACATGGCCATCGCCGAGAAGCTCGGCTACCTTGAGGTTCCCCCGGGCATCCTGGTCGACATCAAGAACATCGACAACCTGCCGGACAACCGCGTGGTGCTGATGTCCACCGGTTCGCAGGGCGAGCCGATGGCGGCCCTGTCCCGCATGGCCAACGGTGACCACCGCGTCGTCGTCGGCCAGGGCGACACCGTCATCCTCGCCTCCAGCCTCATCCCGGGCAACGAGAACGCCGTGTTCCGCATCATCAACGGCCTGCTCAAGCTCGGCGCCGACGTGATCCACAAGGGCAACGCCAAGGTGCACGTCTCCGGCCACGCCGCCGCCGGCGAGCTGCTGTACTGCTACAACATCCTGGAACCGCTCAACGCGATGCCGGTGCACGGCGAAACCCGCCACCTGATCGCCAACGGCAAGATCGCCCTGGACTCCGGCGTCCCCGAGGAAAGCATCCTCCTTGCGGACAACGGCACCGTCATCGACCTCCGGGACCACCAGGCCGACATCGTCGGCCAGGTCGAGGTCGGTTTCGTCTACGTCGACGGCTCCAGTGTCGGCGAAGTCACGGAAGCGGACCTGAAGGACCGCCAGACGCTCGGCGATGAAGGCTTCATCTCCATCATCACGGTGATCCACCGCGCCACCGGCAAGGTCGTCTCCGGCCCCGAGATCCACGCCCGCGGCGTGGCCGAGGACGACTCCGTCTTCGACGAGATCATCCCCAAGATCAACGCCGCCCTGGAAGAAGCCGTGCTCAACCGCTCGGACCACACCACGCACCAGCTGCAGCAGGTTGTCCGCCGGGTGGTCGGCACCTGGGTCAACCGCAAGCTCCGCCGCAAGCCCCTGATCATCCCGGTGGTTCTGGAGGCCTAAAGCTCCGGGTCTCCAGGCCCCGGTGGCCCGGGCACCTTGCTTCAAACCATGACGGCCTTCCCGGCCTGCCGCAGGCTACTGCTCGCGGCGGACCGGGAGGGCCGTTCTTGCGTCTCCGGCCGGCAACATGGTCCCCGCGGAGGCCCGGAAATCCGCGGTTTTCGGGCCGGAGTCAGGTACCGTAGCGGGTATGGCGACACGTACTTCCTCCGCGCCTAGAGGAAACCCCAGCGGTAAATCAGGCAGCTCTTCGGCTCGGGGCTCCGGCCCGGCTGCGTCCAAAACCGGCAAGCCCTCCGGAGCAACGGGTACCGCGCGCACCCGCCAGCTGGCCGCCGTCGAACCCAAACAGCCCTGGCTGGTCCGGGTTGTGGCCGGGGCCTGGGTGGGCGTTGCCCACGTCGTCGGGGCGGGAATCCGCCGGATCGGCTACGACGTCAGCGACCTCGCCCCCGAGGACCGCCGCGACGGCGCAGCCCTGTTCAACCTCGCGCTCGGAGTCTTCGTCGCCACTTTCGCCTGGTGGGGCTTCCAGGGCTGGTTCCCGGACATGGTCTACGGAATCGTCAACGGCACCTTCGGCTGGATGTCGCTGCTGCTGCCGCTCATGCTGATTGTCTGCGCCTTCCGGCTGTTCCGCCAGCCCGTCGACGGCCGCGGCAACAACCGGATCGGGATCGGCTTCCTGATCATGACCTTCGCCGGCACCGGCCTGGCCCACGTCATCGGCGGGGAACCGAGCGTCGCCGAGGGATTCGACGGGCTGCGCCAGGCCGGCGGCATGCTCGGCTACCTCGCCGCCGCCCCGCTGGCCGCCATCCACCCGGCCGTCCCGCTGGCCGTGTACGGCGTGCTCGCCTTCACCTCACTGCTGATCGTCACCGCCACGCCGTTCGGCGCCATCCCGGGCCGGCTGCGCGGCGCCTACGAGCACCTCATGGGCATCGACCTGCAGGACCACGACGCCAGCACCGACGGCCACGACCGCAGCTACCTCTACGAAAACGACACCCCGGCCCCGGCCAAAAAGAAGCGCCGCCGCCTCTTCGGCAAGGACCAGGACGAGGACGCCGGGCTGGAAGGCTACGTCGGCGACGAGGCCTTCGAACGGGCCCTCATCGCCGACGAGGAAGCCGAAGCCGCCCGCGCCGCCGGTGGCGCCAAAACCGGTTCCAGGTCCGTCGCGCCGGGAGTGCGCCGTCCCACCCAGGCCGAGCTCGCCGTCGAGAAGATCAAGGCCGCCCAGGGGCTGGGCAGCGCCGCCGGAGCGGCCGGGGACAACTCCACCGAGGCGATCCCGCTCGTCACCCCGGGCATGGTCGCCGCCGGTTCGCTGAACCCGGCAGCCCCCGCACCCGGGGCCGCCGCGGTGGCGGCCGCCGCGCAGGTCCCCTCCAAACCCGTCGTCCCGGTACCGCTGCCCACCCCGATTCCGCAGCGCACCGAACAGCTGTCGCTCGCGGGCGACGTGACGTACACGCTGCCGCCGTCGGACGTGCTGACACCGGGCTCCATCCCCAAGGAACGCACCGAAGCCAACGACGCCATTGTCGCCTCACTGACCGAAACGCTGAACCAGTTCAACGTCGAGGCGCAGGTCACCGGGTTCAGCCGCGGCCCCACCGTGACCCGCTACGAGATCGAACTCTCTCCGGGCACCAAGGTCGAACGTGTCACCGCCCTGTCCAAGAACATCTCCTACGCCGTCGCCAGCTCGGACGTCCGCATCCTGAGCCCCATCCCCGGCCGGTCCGCGATCGGCATCGAGATCCCCAACACGGACCGCGAGACCGTGTCCCTGGGCGACGTGCTCCGCAGCCAGAACGCCCGGCGGACCGAGCACCCCATGGTGATCGGCGTCGGCAAGGACGTCGAGGGCGGCTACGTCGTCGCGAACCTCGCCAAGATGCCGCACCTTCTGGTGGCGGGTGCCACCGGTGCCGGCAAGTCGGCGTTCGTGAACGCCATGATCACCTCCATCCTGATGCGCGCCACCCCCGACGAGGTCCGCATGGTCATGGTGGACCCCAAGCGCGTGGAACTCACCGCCTACGAGGGTGTCCCGCACCTGATCACCCCGATCATCACCAACCCCAAAAAGGCCGCCGAGGCCCTGCAGTGGGTGGTCCGCGAGATGGATGCCCGCTACGACGACCTCGCCAACTACGGCTTCAAGCACATCGACGACTTCAACAAGGCCGTCCGCGCCGGCAAGGTCCACCCGCCCGAGGGGTCCAAACGGGTCATCCGGCCGTACCCGTACCTGCTGGTGATCGTCGACGAGCTCGCGGACCTGATGATGGTCGCCCCGCGGGACGTCGAGGACTCGATTGTCCGCATCACGCAGCTGGCCCGGGCCGCCGGCATCCACCTGGTGCTCGCCACCCAGCGGCCCTCGGTCGACGTCGTCACCGGCCTGATCAAGGCCAATGTGCCCTCGAGGATGGCGTTCGCGACCTCCTCCGTCACCGACTCCCGCGTGGTCCTGGACCAGCCGGGCGCCGAGAAACTGATCGGCCAGGGCGACGCGCTCTTCCTGCCGATGGGCGCCTCGAAGGCCATGCGTGTCCAGGGCGCCTGGGTCACCGAATCCGAAATCCACAAGGTCGTCGAGCACGTCAAGGGCCAGCTCAAGGCCGAGTACCGCGACGACGTCGCCCCCGAGGCGCCGAAGAAGCAGATCGACGACGACATCGGCGACGACCTCGAGGTCCTGCTGCAGGCCACCGAGCTCGTGGTCACGACCCAGTTCGGGTCCACCTCGATGCTGCAGCGCAAACTGCGGGTCGGCTTCGCGAAGGCCGGACGGCTCATGGACCTGCTTGAATCCCGCGGCGTGGTGGGCCCCTCCGAGGGCTCCAAGGCCCGCGACGTGCTGGTCAAACCGGATGATCTGGCGACCGTTCTCGCGGCCATGAAGGGCATGGAGGTGCCCGCCATCGCCGATTCCCAGACCGCGGCGCTGAGCGAGAACGCCAACGCGAACGTCGCCCAGGGCGGCTACGCGGAGGACCTCGTCGCCGCGGACCTGGACCGTCGCGGCCAGAACACACAGTATTACGACGGCGCAGACGGCGCCGACGGCGCCAACGGCGGCTCCGGCGGCCCGGACGACGACGACGGGGGTTCCGAGGACGCCTGGTCGCTCACCGGACGGTAGCCTAGGAAGGTGACTAGCGCCGAAGCCAACAGCACCGGATCCGCGTCCCGGATCTGGAACCTGCCCAACATCCTGACGATGCTGCGGATTGTGATGGTGCCGTTCTTCGTCTGGTTCCTCCTGCTGGACGCACCGGGGCTGGTCGCCCAGAACGGTGTCTGGCGCTGGATCGCCGCGGCGACCTTCGCCGTCGCCATCTACACGGACAAGCTCGACGGCGACATCGCCCGCAGCCGCGGCCTCGTCACCGACTTCGGCAAGATCGCGGACCCCATCGCGGACAAACTGCTGATCGGTTCGGCCCTCGTGATGCTCTCGCTGCTGGGGGAGCTGCCCTGGTGGGTCACCATCCTGATCCTCGTCCGTGAGTGGGGTGTCACCGCCCTGCGCTTCTTCGTCATCCGCTACGGCGTGATCCCGGCGTCGCGCGGCGGGAAGCTCAAGACCGTCATCCAGACCGTGGCCATCTTCCTGTACATCCTCCCGCTGGCCTCGATTGCGCCGTGGCTCGGCGTCGTGGCATTTGCGGTCATGATGGTGGCCCTGGCCATCACGGTCTGGACCGGCGGCGAATACGTCATCGAGGCCCTGAAGCTGCGCGCCAGCGGCAAGCGGGCACAGCAACAGAAGATCCAGGAGGGCAAGTCATGACCGATCCCCACCGTCCGATCAACCTGCATCACCTGGCCGAAGAGGCCGTCACCGGGGCGATCGGCCGCGGCCTGACCGTCGCCACGGCCGAATCCCTCACCGCGGGCATGGTCGCCGCCGTGCTCGCCGACACTCCCGGCGCGTCCGGGATGCTCCAGGGCGGGGTGGTGTCGTACCAGAACTCGGTCAAGGCCGACGTTCTCGGGGTGCCCAGGGAGCTGCTGGACACCGTCGGTGCCGTCGACGGCCAGGTCGCCAAGGCCATGGCCGAGGGCGCCCGCAGGATCTGCGGCGCCGACATCGGCGTCGCCACCACCGGCGTCGCCGGCCCCGAGCCGCACGGCGGCAAGGACGTGGGCTCCGTCTATATCGGCGTCGCCACCGCGGACGGCTCGACGTCGTACGGGTACAGCTTCGAGGGGAACCGGCCGGAGATCCGCGGGCAGGCCTGCGCCGCCGCCCTGGAACGCCTGCTGGAGGCTCTGGCGTCCGCAAGCTACCGGGCGTAAAGTTGCCGGGAACAAAACTTGATTCCTAATAGTTGTTACATTGTGTCGCTTCCGAATAAGGGAGGCGCCTAGGATGAAAGCATCATCAGTGTCCGCTTTGACCAGCGGGCTCGACACAAAGAGGGAGCAAGGCGATACAGATGGTAAAGCAGCCCGTATCCGTTAACGGCGTTGTCCGCTGGAAGGATGTGGGCCTCGCCGATCAGGCTAAGAGCGAACAGAAGGAGCGCAAGATGGTTGTACTTCGTCACGAAATCGGTGATGTGCTCCGCGATGTCCGCCAACGCCAAGGCCGTACCCTCCGCGAAGTCTCGCACAGTGCCCGTGTTTCCCTGGGCTACCTGAGTGAAGTGGAACGCGGCCAGAAGGAAGCCTCCTCGGAGCTGCTCTCCTCGATCTGCTCGGCCCTCGATGTTCCGCTCTCCATCATGCTCCGCGAAGTCAGCGACCGAGTCGCCGTCGCCGAGGGAGTTGCGGTTCCGGACACCGTCCCGCAGGAGTTTGCCCAGCGCTACGGCCGTGACCTGGACCGTGAGCTGAACTCCGACCTGAACGAGGAATTGGCCAAGGGCCTCCTCTCCGGGGCACGTTAGCCCCGCCACCCACTATTCGACAAAAGACCCCGGCGGTGTGCCGGGGTCTTTTGCGTGCGCTGTATTTGCCTGCCGGTGACGCCTGCCGGTGACGCCTGCCGGTGACGCCTGCCGGCGGCCGGCCTCGGCGGAACTGCAGGGCTACTGCGGTTCGTCCCGGGGGAAGCCGTCACGCTCGTAGGTGGCGTTGAGTTTGGCGATGTAGCGGGACAGGGTCTGCAGTTCCTCCAGCGGCCACTCGCCAAGCCGTTCCCGGAAGACTTCGCGCCGCGCGTCCTGCACCTCGTGCATCCGCTCTTCGCCCGTGGGCGTCAGCCGGATGATCTGGGCACGTCCGTCGAGCGGGTCGGCTTCCTTGGAGACCAGGCCGAGGCGCTCCAGGAAAGCGATCTGACGGCTGACCGAGGGCTTTCCGACGCCGATGCTGGAGGCCAGCTCGGTCAGCCGCATGGGCCCCTGTTTGCGGATCACGGAAAGCAGCCCGTAGGCCGCCGGTTCCATGTCCGGGTGAACCTGGCGGGAGAGATGGTGCGAGATCGACCGGGCGCGCCGCCAGAGCAGGCTCAGCTGGTGCTCGACGGCGGTCAGTGCCGTTTCGGTGGAATCGTCAGCGCCGCCGGGGATCCCAGGGCCTTCGGCGGGGTTGCTCATGGCAACCATTCTAGAGTCCTCCCGTGCCGTGAGAGACTCGAAGGGTGCGAATCAGTGACTTTTGGCGGCTCATGGACGACGAATTCGGGGCAGGGTATTCCCGGGTCCTCAGCAGCTCCCTGGTCCTTGCGGGGGTCGGCGGCCGGACAGCAGACCAGGCACTGAGCGCCGGGGTGCCGCCCCGGCAGGTGTGGCTCGCGCTGTGCGAGGTCCAGGATGTCCCGCCCGAGCGGCGGCTGGGCCGCGACGTCAAACCCCGCTGACCCAGGCCCCGGCAGCGGCTCCGGCCGGCGGCGTTCCAGCGCCCTGCCGGCAGCCGGCGCCTGACACGCCGCACTGATTGTTCGAATATCTGTTCGGGTAGGACTATGCTTTTTTTAGTGCTTTTTCCACATAGGCGGGGTATGCAGGCAACTCTGTCGGTGGGTGCCAGTAGCTTCAGTAGTGACAGAAAAACCGATCACAGACACTGATCACAACAACCGATCACGACACAGGGCCGGAACGGCCACTCCACAGCGAGAAAGTATTAGAGGTGTGAACCATGGCCGCAGCCCCGGATCGCCAGAAAGCGCTTGACGCAGCGCTGGCCCAGATTGACAAGCAGTTCGGCAAAGGCTCCGTCATGCGCCTTGGCGATGAGGTCCGTGCGCCCATCGAGGTCATTCCGACCGGTTCCATCGCACTGGACATCGCCCTGGGCATTGGCGGCCTGCCCCGCGGCCGCGTCGTGGAAATCTACGGACCGGAATCCTCCGGTAAGACCACGGTGGCCCTGCACGCGGTCGCCAGTGCCCAGCGCCTGGGCGGCATCGCTGCCTTCATCGACGCCGAGCACGCCCTCGATCCCGAGTACGCCGCCCGGCTCGGCGTCGACACCGACGCCCTGCTGGTCTCCCAGCCGGACACCGGCGAGCAGGCCCTGGAGATCATGGACATGCTGATCGGCTCCGGTTCCCTGGACGTCATTGTCATTGACTCCGTTGCCGCTCTCGTTCCCCGCGCGGAAATCGAAGGCGACATGGGCGACAGCCACGTCGGCCTGCAGGCCCGCCTGATGAGCCAGGCGCTCCGTAAGATCACCGGCCGCCTGAGCCAGACCAAGACCACGGCCATCTTCATCAACCAGCTGCGCGAGAAGATCGGCGTCTTCTTCGGCTCCCCGGAAACCACCACCGGTGGCAAGGCCCTGAAGTTCTACGCCTCGATCCGCATCGACGTCCGCCGGATCCAGACCCTCAAGGAGGGCGCTGACTCCGTCGGAAACCGCACGAAGGCCAAAATCGTCAAGAACAAGATGGCCCCGCCCTTCAAGATCGCCGAGTTCGACATCATTTACGGCCAGGGCATCTCGCGCGAAGGCGGCATCATCGACATGGGTGTCGAGCACGGCATCATCAAGAAGTCCGGCTCCTGGTTCACCTACGACGGTGACCAGCTGGGCCAGGGCATGGAGAACTCCCGCCGTTTCCTGCGCGACAACCCCGAACTGGCTGCCGAGCTGGAGCGGCTCATCAAGGAAAAGCTCGGCGTCGGCGTCAAGGCCCCCGCCGAAACCGAAGCAGAACCGAAGCTGAAGGCCGTTGACGGCTTCTAACGGCCGACGGCGCAAAGGGGCAGGATTCCCGTCAAGGAATCCTGCCCCCGGCGTTGACGATGCAGACCGGCCCGGGGACGGCGCCCGCCGGGCGGGTCCTGCCGCCGAACTGGACCGGGACGCGGACCCTGCCGCTGTCGCGCGGGCCATTGTCCTGCGGCAGCTGACAAACTCGCCCAAAAGCCGGCTGCAGCTCGCCCGCAAACTGGCCGAGCGCAACGTCCCGGACGACGTCGCCGAAGCCGTGCTGGACCGCTTCGAGGAAGTAAAGCTGATCGACGACGCCGACTTCGCCGAGATGTGGGTGCGGTCCCGTGCGCAGAGCCGCAAACTCGCCAAGGGTGCGCTGCGGCGGGAACTCGCCGAAAAGGGCATCGGCACGGAAGCTGCCGCCGACGCCCTGGCACAGCTCAGCGACGAGGACGAGGAATCCGCAGCCCGCGAACTCGTCCAGCGCAAACTCCGGGGCGTGACCGGGTTCGAGGACCGCGCCGAGCGGGACAAAACCACGCGCCGGCTCGCGTCCATGCTCGCCCGCAAGGGCTACCAGCCGTCCCAGGCCTTCCGGATCGTAGGCGAAGTCCTCGACGACGCCGTGGCCGGTTCGGAGGCCGGGTCCCCGGCTGATTCCTGAGGACGCCCCGCCGCCGTGCCGACCCGGTACCCTTAACACGTGAGTTTGACCATTCCCTCCCCAGCAGCCGGCACCACCCCTTCCACGGACGCCACGTCCACCCCGGGGCCCGGGGCGCAGCCCACCGCCCCGCAGCAGCCCCGCACCTACCAGGTGCGGACTTTCGGCTGCCAGATGAACGTGCACGACTCCGAGCGCATGTCCGGGATGCTCGAAGCCGCCGGGTACGTCCCCGCCGCCGGGGAACTGGCCGACGTCGTGGTGTTCAACACGTGTGCGGTGCGGGAAAACGCCGACAACAAGCTCTACGGCAACCTCGGCATGCTGGCGCCGGCCAAGGCCGCCAACCCCGGAATGCAGATCGCCGTCGGGGGCTGCCTGGCGCAGAAGGACCGCGACACCATCCTGAAGAAGGCTCCGTGGGTGGACGCCGTCTTCGGCACCCATAACGTCGGCGCCCTGCCGGCCCTGCTGGAACGGGCCCGGCACAACAAGGAAGCCCAGCTCGAAATCCTCGAGTCCCTCGACGTCTTCCCCTCCACCCTGCCGACCAAGCGGGACTCGGTCTATTCCGGCTGGGTGTCAATCTCCGTCGGCTGCAACAACACCTGCACGTTCTGCATCGTCCCGGCCCTGCGCGGGAAGGAAAAGGACCGGCGTCCCGGCGACATCCTGGCCGAGATCCAGGCCCTCGTCGCCGACGGCGCGATCGAAGTAACACTGCTGGGCCAGAACGTGAACTCCTACGGCGTCGAATTCGGCGACCGGCAGGCCTTCTCCAAACTGCTCCGCGCCTGCGGGGACATCCCCGGATTGGAACGCGTCCGGTTCACGAGCCCGCACCCCGCAGCCTTCACCGATGACGTCATCGACGCCATGGCCGAGACCCCCAACGTTATGCCGCAGCTGCACATGCCCCTGCAGTCCGGTTCGGACAAGGTCCTCAAGGACATGAAGCGGTCCTACCGCTCGACCAAGTTCCTCGGCATCCTGGACAAAGTCCGCGAGAAGATCCCGCACGCCGCCATCTCCACGGACATCATCGTCGGGTTCCCCGGTGAAACCGAGGAGGACTTCCAGGCCACACTCGACGTCGTGGAGAAGTCCCGCTTCGCCACCGCCTTCACTTTCCAGTACTCCAAGCGGCCGGGCACCCCCGCCGCCGAGCTCCCGGACCAGCTCCCCAAGGCCGTGGTGCAGGAACGCTTCGAACGCCTCACCGCGCTGCAGGACAGGATCGCCGCCGAGGAGAACGCCCGCCAGCTCGGCCGGCGCGTGGAGGTCATGGTCACGGCCCAGTCCGGGCGCAAAGCCGGGGAAACCCACCGGCTCTCCGGACGGTCCCAGGACCAGCGCCTGGTCCACTTCTCCGTGCCGGCCGGTGCCGCGACGCCCCGCCCCGGCGACCTGGTCACCGTGACCATCACCGAGGCTGCCTCGTTCCACCTCGTGGCCGACCCGGCGTCGGCGGACGACTACAGCCTTCGCCGCTCCCGGGCCGGTGACGCCTGGGACAGGTCCCAGGCCGACTCCTGCGGGGCACCCGTTCCGGGATCCGCGGCCGGAACCACGGGAGTGTCCCTGGGCATGCCCAGCCTTCCCGTCCGCGGCCGCTAGCCCGTGGCGGACCCGCAGGACGCCCCGGCGGGCCAAGCCCAGGCCACGGGGGTCGGCGCAGCCCTGGCCAGCGCAGGACCGGCCAGCGCAGGACCGGCCGGCGCGGCCCGCACCGGTGCAGCCCAGCCCGGTGCAGCCCAGCCCGGTGCAGCCCAGCCCGGTGCAGCCCAGGCCGGCATAGCCCAGGACAGTGCGGGACCGGCGCTGCCGGTCATCGCCGTCGTCGGGCCGACCGGTTCCGGCAAGTCCGACCTCGCCGTCGCGCTGGCACTGGAGCTCGGCGGCGAGGTCATCAACGCCGATTCCATGCAGTTCTACCGCGGCATGGACATAGGTACCGCCAAGATCACCGAGGCTGAACGCAGGGGAGTGCCGCACCACCTCCTGGACATCCTGGACGTGACCGAGGAAGCGAGCGTCTCGGACTTCCAGCAGCAGGCCCGTGCGCTCATCGCCGACATCCACGCCCGCGGAAAACGCGCCATCCTGGCCGGAGGCTCCGGGCTCTACGTCCGTGCCGCCCTGGACGTGCTGGAATTCCCGGGCACGGACCCGGCCATCAGGCACCGGCTCGAGGCGGAACTGGAAGCCGTCGGGGCGGCGCCGCTGCGCGCCCGGCTGGAAGGCGTGGACCCGGTCTCCGCCGGCCGGCTCGGCGACGCGCGCCGGATCATCCGCGCGCTCGAGGTGTTCGAGCTGACCGGAAGGCCCTTCAGCTCCTTCATGCCCACCCGCGAGTACGTCCGGCCCGCGGTGCAGATCGGGCTTGAGGTGGACCGCGGGGAGCTCCGGGAACGGCTCGCCCGCCGGGTCCACGCCATGGTGGAACGCGGGCTGCTCGAGGAGGTCCGGACCCTCGACGCCGCCGGGCTCCGGCTCGGCCGGACGGCCCCGCGCGCGCTCGGCTACGCCCAGTTCCTCAGGTTCCTCGACGGCGAATCCGACGTGGCGCAGGCTGCGGAGGAGACCATCGTCGCGACCCGGCAGTTCGCCCGCCGGCAGCTGACCTGGTTCCGTGCCGACCCCCGGATCCACTGGCTCGACTGGCAGGACCCGGACCTCGTGGCCAGGGCCGCCGCCCTCTGCCTCGCCGGCTGAAAGACCCCTGAGGCAGTGGCCTGCCGGGGCGGCTTGCCGGGGCGGTCAGCCGGCGGCCCGGCCCGGAACGGTAACCTTGGAGCATGGATGAAACCCTGGCCCTGGCCGCTGACCGCAACTCCACCGGTGACACTGCAGCCCTGAGCGGACTCAAGTTTTCCAAAGGCCACGGCACCGGGAACGACTTCGTGCTCCTGGCGGACCCCAACGGCACCCTGGCAGTGACGCCCGAACAGGTCGCGGCACTCTGTGACCGGCACCGCGGCATCGGTGGCGACGGACTGATCCGCGCCGTCCCGTCCCGGCTGCTACCGGAGGGCCAGGAGCTGCTGACGGAACACCCGGACGCCGCATGGTTCATGGATTACCGCAACGGCGACGGCTCGCTCTCCGAGATGTGCGGCAACGGCGTCCGCGTCTTTGTGCACTTCCTGATCGCCGAGGGTCTGGTCGAGCTGCCCGCCGGCGAATCGCTGACCATCGGCACCCGGGGCGGCGCCAAAACGATCGTCCGCACCGCCGCCGGCTACGCCGTCGACATGGGCCCTTGGGAGTTCATCTTCCCCGGCGAGGCCACCGCACGGGCCATGGATTCGCTGGTCAGCGCAACGGGCCTCGAGGTCGCACGGCCCGCCCTGTCCGTCAGCATGGGGAACCCGCATACCGTCGTGGCGCTGGCCGAGCTGGCCGAGCTGGAAGCCACGCAGCTGTTCACCCCACCCCACGTGGACCCCACGCCGCCCCGCGGCACCAACGTCGAGTTCGTCGTCCCGTCCGAGCCGCTGGTCCACGACGGCGTCGGAACCATCACCATGCGCGTACATGAGCGGGGAGTGGGGGAGACCCAGTCCTGCGGCACCGGCGCCTGCGCGGCCGCCGTCGCGATCCGCCACTGGGCCGGCCAGGGCGCCCCGGACGTGTGGAGCGTCCACGTCCCGGGCGGCGTCGTCGGAGTGAAGTTCTTCCTCGGGGCGGAGGGCCACGAGCACGTCGAGCTCAGCGGCCCTGCGGTGATCGTCGCTACTGGGACGCTTTCCTGACCCGAAGGATGCGGAAAGACTTCGAGGTGCTCTCGCGCGTCACCGTGAAGCTGCTGTCCAGTTCCGCGGCGAGCCAGCGCTGCAGGGAATCCGACCCCAGGTTCTTCTGCACCACCAGCCACGCGGAGCCGCCGGGCGCCAGCCGCGGCAGCCACAGCAGCAGCAGGGCATGCAGCTCGTCCTTGCCGATCCGGATGGGAGGGTTGGACCAGATCGTGTCGAAGCGGAGCCCGGGGTCGACGGCGTCGGGCGTGCTGGCCGTGACATTGCCCAGCCCCAACAGCGCGGCGTTCTCGTTGGTCAGGGTCACGCACCGTTCGTTGACGTCCACGGCGTAGACCCGGGCGTGCGGAGCCCGGAGGGCCAGGGTCAGGGCGATCGGACCCCAGCCGCAGCCGATATCCAGCAGCGTTCCCTGCGGGGCCGGGGCGGGTGCCTCGGCAAGCAGCACGGCCGTGCCCTTGTCGATGCCGTCCGGGCTGAAGATGCCCGAGGACGTCTGCAGGTGCCGGGTCTCACCAGCAAGCTCCACGGTCAGAGGCTTGCGGGTGAACGGCCCGGCCGGCTGGGCGCTGAAATAGTGTGCAGACTCCATAACTGCCCAGATTAGTTGGACCCCGGGCCGTAGGCGAAACCGCGGCGTCGGGCCGCAGGCCGATGGACCGTCTGGCAGCAGGGCCGTCTGCTAGTGTTAAATACATGTTCTTGAACTTCAAGTAGCCGGCACGGGTTAACTCCCGTCCCCGCAGCGACGCAGGTAGTTACCTTCCGCTCAGTGCGCCACCCCGCGATGATCCTGAAAAGGACCCAGCCCCTGGCGCCTCTACTTGGAGTCTGGCAGTGCTCATGGAGCCCGGCCTGGCGGAAAGTTTCTCCCTCCTCAAGGCCTCACCACGCCTGTTCCCTCCCTTTCTCACCGCTCCCTCGCGGGAGCCCGCCCAGCCCCGGCACCGCTGCCGCGGGCATTCCAGGAGCCCCCATTTGACGAATAGTCGTCAGCCCAGCGCGAATACCGCCCCAGACAACACCGATCGGCACTATTCTGAAACTGCCGAACCTCTGAAGGAGACCATGACCAGTCAGCCCAACACCGGACCCGATTCAGCAGCCCAGGACATGAGTCCTGCGGAAATCCAAGCTGTCATCGACCGGATCCTCTCCAAGGACACCCCTGCCCGGAAGGCAGTCCCCGCCGCCGGCGAGTCCACGTCGGTGCTTGGCAAGGCGCAGGCGATTTCCCGGCAGGGCGAGGAACACAGCAACTACGACGGCGACCAGCAGGACCTCGAGGAACGGCACGCGCTGCGCCGTACCGCCGGGCTGTCCACGGAACTGGAAGACGTCACCGAAGTCGAATACCGGCAGCTGCGCCTCGAGCGTGTTGTGCTGGCCGGTCTCTGGACCGAAGGCACCCTCGCCGATGCCGAGAACTCGCTCCGCGAACTCGCCGCTCTCGCCGAGACCGCCGGCTCGGAGGTCCTCGACGGAATCGTGCAGCGCCGCGCCAAGCCCGACCCCGGGACCTTCCTCGGCTCCGGAAAGGCCCAGGAACTCAAGGACATCGTGATGTCCACCGGCGCCGACACCGTCGTCGTCGACGCCGAACTGGCACCGTCCCAGCGGCGCAGCCTGGAAGACATCGTCAAGGTCAAGGTCATCGACCGCACGGCCCTGATCCTGGACATCTTCGCCCAGCACGCCAAGAGCCGCGAGGGCAAGGCCCAGGTGGAACTGGCCCAGCTCGAATACCTGCTCCCGCGCCTGCGCGGCTGGGGTGACTCGATGTCCCGCCAGGCCGGTGGCCAGGTGGGCGGCGCCGGTGCCGGCATGGGCTCGCGTGGTCCCGGTGAAACCAAAATCGAACTGGACCGCCGCCGGATCCGCACCCGGATGGCCAAGCTGCGGCGTGAAATCGCCGCGATGAAGCCGGCCCGGGAGACCAAACGCGCCAACCGCCGTCGTAATTCCGTGCCGTCCGTGGCGATCGCCGGGTACACCAACGCCGGCAAGTCCTCGCTGCTGAACCGGCTGACCGACGCCGGTGTGCTGGTGGAGAACGCCCTGTTCGCCACGCTGGACCCGACGGTCCGCAAGGCCGAGACCTCGGACGGGCTCGGTTACACCCTGGCCGATACCGTGGGCTTCGTCCGGTCACTCCCCACCCAGCTCGTGGAGGCTTTCCGCTCCACCCTGGAGGAAGTCGCCGACGCGGACCTGATCCTGCACGTCGTGGACGTCTCCCACCCGGATCCGGAAGGCCAGATCGCCGCGGTCCGCAAGGTGTTCAGCGAGGTCGACGCCCGCAAGGTCCCGGAAATCATCGTCCTGAACAAGGCCGACGCCGCGGATCCCTTCGTGATCGAACGGCTCAAGCAGCGCGAGCCGCGCCACGTGGTGGTGTCGGCACGTACCGGCGAGGGCATCCCGGAACTGCTCAAGGCCATCAGCGAGGGCATCCCGCGGCCCAGCGTGAAGCTCGAACTGATGATCCCGTACAACCGCGGGGACCTGCTCAGCAAGCTGCACGAGACCGACGCCGAAATCCTCAGCCTCGACCACGAGGAAGCGGGCACCCGCGCCGTCGTGATGGTGCGCGAAGGATTCGCCGCTGAACTGGATTCGTTCATCAGCAATGACTGAAGCCGCGGGGACAGAACCCGGCGAAGAGCCTTCGGCGGGACCACGCGGCCCGGCCGGCGGGGAGTTCGTCATCGAACTGCTCGACCGCGCCGTGTCCGGCATGGGCGGCCAGAGCCGCGTCGGCCAGCACGAGATGGCCCGGCAGGTGGCGCACGCGATTGACAGCGGCGACCACCTGCTGGTCCAGGCCGGGACCGGAACCGGCAAGTCCCTGGCCTACCTGATCCCGCTCATCGCCCATTCGCTCGTCAGCGACAAGCCCACCCTGGTCTCCACCGCCACGCTGGCCCTGCAGACCCAGATCGTCGGCCGGGACCTTCCCCGGCTGCTGAAGACCATCACCCCGGCGCTGGAACGGCCCGTCAAGGTCGCCCTCGTCAAGGGCCGGTCCAACTATGTGTGCCGCCACAAGCTCGAAGGCGGCTTCCCCTCCGAGGAGCCCTCTGAGGGCCAGCTCTTCTCGCTCGGCGAGGACACGTCCGTCCCGCATTTCGCCGCGGCGATGGGCGGCCCGTCGTCCCAGCTCGGCAAGGAGGTCGTCCGGCTGCGCGAATGGGCCGAGGACACCGTAACGGGGGACCGGGACGAACTCCTGCCCGGGGTCACGGACCGTGCCTGGCGGCAGGTCTCCGTCACCTCAATGGAGTGTCTGGGCGCGCAGAAGTGCCCCCTGGCGGCCGAATGCTTCAGCGAACTGGCCCGGCAGAACGCCGCGGATGCCGACGTCGTCGTCACCAACCACGCCATGTTGGCCGTCAGCGCCTTCGAGGGCCTCGCGGTCCTGCCGGAGTACGACGTTGTGGTGGTCGATGAAGCCCACGAGCTGCAGGACCGGGTGACGGGCGCCGTGTCCGGCCAGCTCTCCGTCGCGATGGTGCACGTCGCCGCGTCCGGGGCCCGGAAAAACACGGGCATCACCGTGGACGCCCTGAACAATGCCGCGTCCAACCTCGAACTTGCCATTGAAGGGGTCCCCAGCGGTCTCATGCCCAACGGCCTGAACAGCGAACAGCTGGACTGCGTGGACCAGTTGCGGGACGCCTGCCGCGCGGCGCTCTCGGACTCCAAGGGGGACAGCGCCAACACCGCCGACGGCGGCCGCCAGCTCGCGCGCTCCCGCCTTATGGTGATCCTGGAGCTCTGCGAACGGCTGCTCGCCGCCCGCGAAAACCGCGAGGTGGTCTGGTTCTCCCGCAACAGCACCTTCGATCCGCAGCAGGGTTACTCCCAGCCCGACGAATCCGCGCCGGCCCTGATCAACATCGCCCCGCTCAGCGTCGCCGGACGGCTCCGCGAGGGCCTGTTCGCGGACCACACCGTGATCCTGACCTCGGCGACCCTGGCCATCGGGTCCGCCTTCGAACCGGCCGCCGCCGGCCTGGGCCTGGTCGGACCGGGTGCCCCGAGCTGGACCGGGGTCGACGTCGGCTCGCCCTTCGAGTACCCGAAACAGGGCATCCTCTACGTGGCCAAGCACCTGCCCAAACCCGGCCGCGGCACGTCCCCGGAGGCCCTCGACGAGCTCGAGAAGCTGATCCGGGCCTCCGGCGGCGGTGCCCTGTGCCTGTTCTCGTCCCGGCGCGCCGCCGAGGACGCAGCCGAGGCCCTGCGGCCGCGGCTGGACCTGAGCATCCTCTGCCAGGGGGATTCGACCATGACGGCGCTGGTGAAACAGTTCGCCGACGAACCGGACACCTGCCTCTTCGGCACCATGTCGCTGTGGCAGGGTGTCGACGTGCCGGGGACGTCGTGTCGTCTCGTCGTGATCGACCGGATCCCGTTCCCGCGGCCCGACGATCCGCTGATGACGGCACGGTCCCGTGCGGTGGCCCAGGCCGGCGGCAACGGTTTCATGAGCGTGTCCGCGACCCACGCCGCCATCCGGTTGGCCCAGGGCGCCGGCCGCCTGATCCGCACCACGACGGACCGGGGCGTGGTGGCAGTGCTCGACTCGCGGCTCTCCACCGAGCGCTACGGGGGATTCCTCCGCGCCGCCCTGCCGCCGTTCTGGCCCACCACCGACCCCGCGATCGCCCTCGCGGCCCTGGAGCGGCTCGCCAAGGAATCCAGGCAGCCCGCCACGTAGCCCGGCGGGAACGCCAAAGGCCCCGTCCGATGTGAGCGGGGCCCTGTTCGCAGCTGTTGGCGTGCCGGCTGACCGGTCCTAAAGGGAGCGCAGCACCGAGACGACTTTGCCCATGATGACGGCGTGATCGCCGAGGATGGGCTCGTACTGGGTGTTCTGCGGCAGCAGCCACGTGTGGCCGTCGCGCTGGCGGAACGTCTTGACCGTCGCTTCGTCGTCCAGCAGCGCGGCGACGATGTCACCGTTGACGGCGTCGCCCTGCTGGCGCACCACCACCCAGTCACCGTCGCAGATGGCCGCGTCAATCATCGAGTCCCCCGCGACCTTGAGCATAAAGAGCTCGCCGTGGCCCACGAGTTGGCGGGGCAGCGGCATCACGTCCTCGACGACCTGGTCGGCCAGGATGGGCCCGCCGGCGGCGATGCGGCCCACCAGCGGCACCATGGCGGTGTCGGTGGCGCTGGCCAGTTCGGACACGGACAATCCGCCGACCGTGCGCAGGCCGCCGGACTTCTCAGCCCCTGAACTCTTTGTGGTTCCCTCGTCGAGGGTCAGTGGCATCAGGACTTCCATGGCGCGGGGGCGCTTGGGGTCGCGCCGCAGGTAGCCAAGTTTTTCCAGCTGGGAGAGCTGGTGGGTGACGCTGGAGAGGCTCGCCAGGCCGACGGTGTCGCCGATCTCGCGCATCGAGGGCGGATAGCCGTTGTCCGTGACCGAGCGCTGGATCGTTTCCAGGATCTTCTTTTGCCGGACGGTGAGGCTTTTGGGTGGCCGGGCCGCCTGCGGGCCCCGCTGGGTGGCCCTGCCGCCAGTGGCTTGTGCTGCCATGTTCGCCAACGCCTTTCCGTTCCGCCCGGCCGCCGTGGCTGCGGCTGCCGGGAACTTCCGGCCTGAAATGTCAGACCCTGCTGATCAACTACAGAAGTGGTTGTTCTTTGACTCAAACGTAGGCCAGCCACAGGGCTTTTTCAAACATTTGTTCTAGCGAGTCTCGACATTGTTCGTTAATAAGTGCTAAAACAGAACAAGCAAGGTTCGAATATGTGTTCTAGTAATTCGCTGTTTGCGGGTGGAGCACTGTTCGGTACAGCGTGACGTTCGGTTCTTTGTTCGAAGGTTAGGCCGGTTGGCGGCAAGTACGTGGAGTACGCCGGGCGGCACAGTATGGTCCAGGAGGGCTCAGTTCATGTCAGTATCAAGCGCGTTTCACGACACTTTCGGCCGCGACGCATTCGGCGAGTACGGCCGGCCCGACGGCGGTGCGTCCGGCCTGCAGGGCACCGTGGGTAAGCGGGGCACCGTTGGCAAGCAGCGGGCCAAGCAGGCGCCGCTGCGGCTCACCCGGCGGGGACGCTTTGTCTTCATCGGGGTGCCGCTGATCCTGCTGGCCGCGCTCATCCTTACCCTCAGCGGCTTCCTCAACGCCCCGGCCAAAGCGGCGGAGTCCGCAGCCGGGCTGTCGCTGACCCCCACCGTGACCGTGACGGTGCAGCCCGGTGAGTCGCTGTGGGCGATCGCCGCCTCCGTGGCCCCGGAGCGGGACCCCCGCGACGTCGTCACCGATATCATCCAGCTGAACAACCTCGAAGCCGCCCGCGTCGTTCCCGGCCAGGCGCTCTTCATCCCATCCAAGTAAGCCGTTCAACCCGTCACAGTTTCAGGGCCCGCCGCGTTCTCACTTAAACTAGTGCAGTGACTGACCAGCTAGAGCGACTGAACCGACTTCCCCTCCGGACCAATCTGCGCGGCCTGACGCCGTACGGCGCGCCGCAGCTGGACGTCCCCATCCTGCTCAACGTCAACGAGAACACCCATGGTGTTCCCGCCGACGTGCGTGCCGCCATCTCGGAGGCCGTCACGATCGCCGCGGCCGGCTTGAACCGTTACCCGGACCGCGAGTTCACGGAACTGCGCGAAGCCCTCGCGGAATACCTCGGGCACGGACTCGGGGCGGACAACATCTGGGCAGCAAACGGCTCCAACGAGGTTCTCCAGCAGATCCTTCAGGCGTTCGGCGGCCCGGGGCGCACCGCCCTCGGCTTCCCTCCCACGTACTCCATGTACCCGCTGCTGGCCTCCGGCACGGACACCGGCTACATCGTCGGGGTCCGCGCCGACGACTACGGACTCAGTGCCGCCTCGGCCGCCCGCCAGGTCCGCGAACTCCAGCCGAACATCGTTTTCTTGTGCTCCCCGAACAACCCCACCGGCACCGGACTGGGCCTGGACGTCGTGGAGGCCGTCTACGAGGCCGGGGAAGCCAGCCAGACCATCGTGATCGTCGACGAGGCTTACCACGAGTTCGCCCACGACGGCACGCCCAGCGCCCTCGCCCTGCTGCCCGGCCGGGAACGGCTGATCGTCTCGCGGACCATGAGCAAGGCCTTCGCCCTCGCCGGCGCCCGGGTTGGCTACATGGCCGCGGCGCCGGAGGTGACCGACGCCCTGCGCCTGGTCCGGCTCCCGTACCACCTCTCGGCCATCACCCAGGCGACAGCCCTGGCCGCCCTGCACCACCGGGTCGCGCTGATGGCCGACGTCGAGGACATCAAGCGCCAGCGGGACAGGATCGTGTCCGAACTGCAGCGGATGGGCCTCAAGCCGGCTGCCTCCGACTCGAACTACGTCTTCTTCGGCGGTCTGGACAACCCGCACGAGGTCTGGCAGGGCCTGCTCGACGCCGGCGTGCTGGTCCGCGACGTGGGCATCCCCGGGCACCTGCGCGTCACCGCCGGAACTGAGACGGAAACCACAGCCTTCCTCGAAGCCCTCGAACGGATCCTGGCCGGCCGCGCCGTGCAGCCCGCCTAGACTTAACCCAGGACATCCACCCTGCCTGTACGCCGGGCACCGTCGTCATCCAAAGGACACCCACATGAGCAACACCGGATCAACCGCTGCCGAGGGCCGGACCGCACGCATGGAACGGACCACCAGCGAGTCATCCGTGCTGGTCGAGATCAACCTGGACGGCACCGGCGTCTCGGACATCAGTACCTCGGTGCCGTTCTACGACCACATGCTGACGGCGCTGAGCAAGCACTCCCTGATCGACATGACGGTCAAGGCCACCGGCGACACGCACATTGACGTCCACCACACGGTCGAGGATGTGGCCATCACCTTCGGCGAGGTCCTGCGCACCGCGCTCGGAAACAAGGCCGGGATCCGCCGCTTCGGCGAAGCCACCGTTCCCCTCGACGAGGCCCTCGCGCACGCCGTCGTCGACGTCTCCGGCCGCCCCTACCTCGTGCACGGCGGAGAGCCTGCCGGCCAGGAATACCACCTGATCGGCGGACACTTCACCGGTTCCCTGACCCGCCACGTCTTCGAGGCGATCACCCTGCACGCCGGAATCTGCCTGCACATGAACGTCACCGCCGGCCGGGACCCGCACCACATCGTCGAGGCCCAGTTCAAGGCCTTCGCCCGCGCCCTGCGCGCCGCCGTCGAGCCGGATCCCCGCGTCGAGGGCATTCCGTCGACCAAGGGTGCGCTGTGACCGGGAAGGTCCTGAAGGACGGCGCCATCATCGACCCCGACGCCGGCCGGAAGCCGGCCTCGCCCGAGGGCAAGCCCACCGTCACGGTCCTGGACTACGGCTCCGGCAACGTCCGTTCCGCCGTGCGCGCCCTCGAACGCGCCGGTGCCGAGGTCATCCTCAGCTCCCGGCCGGAGGATGTCCTCAACGCCGATGGCCTTGTGGTCCCCGGGGTCGGGGCGTTCGAAACCGTGATGCGCGAGCTTAAAGCCGTTGATGCCATCCGCATGATCGGGCGCCGGGTCGCCGGCGGCCGCCCCGTGCTGGCCATCTGCGTGGGCCTCCAGGTCCTCTTCGAGGCAGGCGTCGAGCACGGCACCGTAGCCGAAGGCATGGGGGAGTGGCCCGGAAAGGTCGAGCTCCTTCCCGCCGACGTCGTCCCGCACATGGGCTGGAACACGGTATCCGTCCCGGCAGGGTCCAAGCTGTTCGCCGGTGTCGAGGACGAACGCTTCTACTTCGTGCACTCCTACGGGGTCCAGCAGTGGGACTTCGACGTCATCCAGCCGCGCATGACGGCGCCGCTTGTCACCTGGTCGGAGCATGGTGCCCCGTTCATCGCCGCCGTGGAAAACGGACCGCTGTGCGCCACGCAGTTCCACCCGGAGAAGTCCGGCGACGCCGGTGCGCGCCTGCTGCGCAACTGGGTGGAAGGCCTGCGGGAGCGTTCCGGGACCGCCGCCGCCCCGGAAGCCGGGACCGCCTAGATGTGGTCCATCGTCCTGATGGGCCTCGCCGGCCTGCTGGTCGGCGGGGCGCTGTCCTTCCGCCAGCAGAAGAGCCCGCGCTGGGTCCAGGTCGTGTTCTACGTCCTGGCCGGAATGGCGCTGCTCGCCGCCTACCTCCTGACGCTGCCCGCCGCCTGACGCCCCGCAGCGCCCCCCGACCACCTGCCGACCCTGAAAACTGAGGATCCACGATGACCACCGAAACCCCGCTGCCCGTGCTCGAGCTGCTGCCCGCCGTCGACGTCGTCAACGGCCAGGCGGTCCGCCTCGTCCAGGGCGAGGCCGGCAGCGAAACGAGTTACGGCACCCCCCTGGAAGCCGCGCTCAACTGGCAGCAGCAGGGGGCGGAGTGGGTCCACCTCGTTGACCTCGACGCCGCGTTCGGCCGGGGCTCCAACGCCGAGCTGCTCCGCGAAGTGGTCGGCCGGCTCGACATCAAGGTGGAGCTCTCCGGCGGCCTGCGCGACGACGAGTCGCTCGAGAAGGCCCTCGACCTCGGGGTCGCCCGCGTGAACCTCGGCACCGCGGCACTGGAAAACCCGGAGTGGACGGCCCGGGTGATCGAGCGCTTCGGCGACCGGATCGCCGTCGGGCTCGATGTCCGCGGCACCACGCTGGCCGGCCGCGGCTGGACCAAGGAGGGCGGCGACCTCTGGGACGTCCTCGGACGCCTCGAAGAGGCCGGCTGCGCCCGCTACGTCGTCACCGACGTCACCAAGGACGGCACGCTCCAGGGACCCAACGTCGAACTGCTGCGCCAGATGGTGGAGAAGACCGGCAAGCCGGTGGTCGCCTCCGGCGGGATCTCCAGCCTGGACGACCTCAAGGTCCTGCGCTCCCTCGTGCCGCTCGGCGTCGAGGGCGCCATCGTCGGGAAGGCCCTCTACAACGGCAACTTCACGCTGCCCGAGGCCCTCGACGTCGCCGGCCGGCGCTAGCCGGACCGCAGCATGGAGCACCCTCCCGCGGGCGAGCACGCAGCCGACCTTCCCGCCACGTCACGCCCGCTGCCCGGACACATTGCGGCGGCCCTGGCCGGCGCGGGCGGGGCGGCGGACTCGGCGGGCCAGCCCTGGGCCGGGCGCAGCCTGTCCGGCGACAGCGCCAACATCCACAATTTCGAGGACGACGACGGTGCGGCCGACCCCGGATACCTTGCGGCCCTGGCGGCCCTCGCGTCCGGCGACGGCGACGAGGCCGCGGTGGTGGCCGCGCTGGCGACGGCGCGGGTCTTCGTCCCGATCCTGGCCACCCTCGCCGAAGAAGGCGACGGTGCCGGCGGCCTGCAGGCCGACAAACAGGCGGACATGGCCCTCGTGACGCTCAAGGCCCCGGACGGGCGGACGGCGATGCCCGTGTTCACCTCGGCCGCTTCGCTCCAGGCCTGGCACCCGGAAGCACGCCCGGTGGCCGTCTACGCTGCCCGCGCGGCGCTTTCCGCGGTCGCCGAGAACGCCGAACTGCTCGTGCTGGACCCGGGCTCGGCGGTGACCTTCGTCGTGCGCCGGCCCGCCGTGTGGGCCCTCGCCCAGCAGCGGGACTGGACTCCGTCGTACGCTGATCCCGAGCTCGCCCTAAGCCTCGGCGAGGCCGCGGTTGGCTTTCCCGCGGTCCGCCGTGTTGAAATTCATCCAGGCGGTGGGGTTGCCTCGCGTGCGGCCGACGGGACGACGCTGCCGGGCGGGGGCTCCGGCCCGGAACTCCGCGTCATGCTCTACCTTGAAGACGGGCTCGACGCCGCCGGCGTCCAGTCCATCGTGTCCGGCCTCAACAGTGCCTGGGCGCGGAATGAAGTATTTGCTGAGCGGGTTGACTCAATCGAGGTCAAATTGCAGCGCGCAGCACAGTAGCTGACGGCCAGCGGGGGAGAGCCCGGTGCTGCCGGGGGCAGTACCGGAAGGATGAAAACTACGTGAACTTCGCGCTGTACCGGGAGCTGCTGGCCGTTCGGCCGATCAGGCGGCTCCTGCTGGTGGGGATGGTTGCCCGCATACCGCACTCCGCGGCCGGGGTCCTGCTGACCCTGCACATTGTCCTCACCCTCGGGCAGGGTTACGCCGCGGCCGGGGCCGCGGCTGCCGTGATGACCATCGGCATTGCCGTCGGAGCACCCTGGCGCGGCCGGCGCGTCGATACCGTGGGCCTGCGGCGGGCCCTGATTCCGTCGGTCATTTCCGAGGCTGTCATCTGGTCGGTGGTGCCGCACGTGTCCTACGAGCTGCTGCTGCCGCTGGTGTTCGTCGGCGGCCTGCTGACCCTGCCGATCTTCAGCGTCGTCCGCCAGTCCCTCGGAGTCCTCGCCACGGGGGAGCAACGGCGCACTGCTTTTGCCCTCGACGCCATCTCCACCGAACTGGTCTTTATGATCGGCCCCGCGGCGGGGGCCCTCGTCGCCACCGCCGGACTCTCGGTCCTGGGGCTGACCATTGTTGGCGTCGCCACTTCCGTGTCCGGGCTCTTCCTGATGTGGTTCAACCCGCCGACCCGCAGCGCCGAACCCGGCCCTGGGGCCGATGCCGCGTCCGCTTCCGGGTACGATGCCGAGTTCGAGGCAAGCCAGCAGGAAGCAGCCGAGGTTGCGGTGGTCGCCGCCGCCCCGGCCCGCCTGCAGGAGGCTGCCGCCGAGTTCGCTCCGCTGGCCGCCGCCGGGGACCGGCGACTCGAACGTGCCGGGCTGCGGCACAAGGTCATCCGTAATTTCGTCTGGTTCACCCCCGCGGTGGCCGCCGTCTTTGCCGTCGCCGCCGGGGCCGGCATGGTCCTCAGCGGCACCGACGTCGGGATCGTGGCCGCCCTCGAAACCGGCGGCCACCAGGCCGAGATCGGACTGGTCTTCCTCTTCTGGTGCGGGGCTTCGGTGGTCGGCGGCGTGATCTATGGCGCCATGCACCGGCCCATCTCGCCGATCCTGCTGCTGATGGGAATGTCCGCGCTGAGCATTCCCATGGCCTTCGCGCAGGACACCTGGACCCTCAGCCTGCTCGCGCTCCTGCCGGGGCTGCTCTGCGCCCCGGTGCTATCGGCAGCCTCCGAGAAGGTCGCCGAACTCGTCGACGAGCGCCGCCGCGGCGAGGCCATGGGCTGGTACGGCTCCGCCCTCACCGGCGGCGTCGCGCTCGGTGCGCCGCTCGCCGGCGTGTTCATCGACGGCGTCGGTCCCTCTGCCGGATTCGTGGCCGTGGGGGTGGGCGGCGTCGCGCTGTGCCTGCTGGGGCTGGTGCTGCAGCACCGCCGCCGGCGGCGCCTCGCCTCAGTCTGAGCGCACCGGGACCGGCACGCCCCTAAACCCGCGGGCCTTAAACGATGGCGGCGGGCGGACCGGTATGGTCCGCCCGCCGCCGCGGTGCCGCTGGAAACACTCTGTGCTTCGTTGACCGCGTGCTTAGTTGACCGCGTGCTTAGTTGACTGGATGCTTAGTTGACCGGGCCGGTGTACTTCTCGCCCGGGCCCTTGCCCGGGGCGTCCGGGATGATGGATTCCTCGCGGAAGGCCAGCTGCAGGGACCGTAGCCCGTCGCGCAACGGCCCGGCGTGCTGGGAGCCAATCTCCGGAGCGGCCGCGGTGACCAGGCCGGCGAGGGCCGTGATCAGCTTGCGGGCCTCGTCCAGGTCCTTGAGCTCTTCGGCGTTTTCCTCGGCGGCGAGGCCAAGCTTCACGGCGGCAGCGCTCATAAGGTGCACGGCGGCGGTGGTGATGACCTCGATCGCGGGCACCTCGGAGATGTCGCGGATCTGCTGTGAGACGTCGCCCTGGGCGCTGGCGGGCTCGTAAACGTGTGAATTACTGTCTGAAGTGCTCATGCTGGTAAGCTTGTCACAGACCGACTGATTGTCGTTATTTCGCTCCGGTAGCTACTGTTCTTCAGTAATACTGCAGCGGTCTGACAGCCGGAACCCGTCCGCAACCGACATGCCCGTCATGCAGGTGCGCCGGACGGGATTTCTTCTGTAGAATCGACTTTCAGTTTGCAAGCGGAGTTCTCTCCCACCCGCGTCAACCGCTCTCCTTCGGGAAGCTTCGCAAGAAGCAAGGTTGCCGGGTACCTGGTCGGGCATTTTTCCCGGGCGTCAGCACTGGCAGGATGCATGTCGCCTCACACGAGGCAGGCAGTTCCGATCTTCGAGGCCTTCGATTGCTCCGGCAATTGGGGGCCTTCTCTTTTTGCCGGTGGAATACCCCTCACGAACACAGGAGCTTTAACATTAGCGAGCCAAGAATCAATGAGCGTATCCGCGTCCCCGAGGTGCGGCTGGTCGGCCCTGCAGGCGAGCAAGTAGGCGTTGTCCGTATTGAGGATGCCCTGCGTTTGGCTGCCGAGTCCGATCTTGATCTCGTTGAAGTTGCACCGCAGGCCAAGCCTCCGGTGTGCAAGCTGATGGACTTCGGCAAGTACAAGTACGAAGCCGCCGTCAAGGCACGCGAAGCCCGGAAGAACCAGACCAACACGGTCCTGAAGGAAATCCGCTTCCGCCTGAAGATCGACACCCACGACTACGAGACGAAGCGCGGCCATGCGCTCCGCTTCCTCGGCGCCGGTGACAAGGTCAAGGCCATGATCCAGTTCCGCGGCCGTGAGCAGCAGCGCCCCGAGATGGGCATCCGCCTGCTCCAGCGCTTCGCGGACGACGTCGCCGAAGTTGGCGTCGTGGAGTCCAGCCCGCGTATCGATGGCCGCAACATGGTCATGGTCGTCGGTCCCCTGAAGAACAAGGCAGAAGCCAAGGCAGAGGCCCGCCGCGCATCGCAGCGTGCAGAAGCCAAGGCCGAAAACGAGGCCAAGGCCTCAGGTGACTTCCGCGTTGACACGTCCGGCCCCGAAGCACCCCTGACGCAGTCGCTCGCCGATCTGCTGCCGGAGGGCTACCAGGTCCGGACCGAGGCACCCGAGGCTGAGGTAACCGCAACGGAAGCCGCCGCCGAGGAAGCCGCTCCCGCCGTCGAGGCTCCGGCTGAAAAGGCTGAGGCCGACCAGGTCGAAGCCGCGGAGGCCCCGGCCGCCGAAGCCAAGGTTGCGGAAGCCCCGGCAGCGAAGGCTCCCGTCCAGGAAGCGCCGAAGCAGGAGGCCCCCAAGGCCGCTCCGAAGCGCGAGGCTCCCAAGACTGAGGCTCCCAAGGCTGAGGCTCCGAAGGCCGCCGTCAGGCCGGCAGTAGCCAAGGCGCCCGCAGCGCCCAAGGCCGCTGCCAAGGCTCCGGAAGCCGCGAAGGCTCCCGAGGCTGAAAAGGCCGCTCCGGCGGCAGCGCCGAAGCCGGTTGCTGCACCGAAGCCGGTGCCGCGTCCCGCGGCGCCGAAGCCTGCTGCACGGCCGGCTGCCCCGAAGGCCGCCGCCAAGCCGGGCACCAAGAAGACCAACTAGCTCAGGGCTGCCGGACAGCAATGTCCGGCAGCAAGAAACCAGCACGCCGCCCGCAGGGGAGGCTGCACGAAAGACTGCAGACCCTGTCTGCGGATACGTAAGGAGATCGGTTCCCATGCCGAAGATGAAGACCCACAGTGGTGCTAAGAAGCGCTTCAAGCTGACCGGCAGCGGCAAGCTGCGCCGCCAGCAGGCCAACCGCCGCCACTACCTCGAGCACAAGTCCTCCAGGCTGACCCGCCGCCTCGCCGGCGACAAGATCGTCTTCAAGGGCGACGCCAAGGTCATCCGGAAGATGCTCGGCATCTAAGTTCCAAGTTCTCTGACTGTTCGCCACCTGGCAGCAGTCAACTACCAAAAAGGCTTCTCAGGCCAGCCGGTTGTTCCGGCAGTAGACGCTTGGGATCAGAATTCTGAAGGAGTACGCACGTGGCACGTGTGAAGAGGGCGGTCAACGCCCACAAGAAGCGCCGGGTTATCCTTGAGCGCGCCAAGGGCTACCGTGGACAGCGTTCACGCCTGTACCGCAAGGCCAAAGAGCAGCTGCTGCACTCGTTTGTGTACAGCTACGGGGACCGCAAGAAGAAGAAGGGCGACTTCCGTCGCCTGTGGATCCAGCGTATCAACGCTGCATCCCGCGCCAACGGCCTGACCTACAACCGTCTGATCCAGGGCCTCAAGGCCGCTGAGGTCGAGGTTGACCGCCGTATGCTGGCAGAGCTGGCCGTCTCCGACGCCAACGCTTTCTCCGCGCTGGTCAAGATCGCCAAGGACTCACTGCCCGCCGACACGTCCGCTCCGGCCGTTCAGGCTGAGGCTGCACCGGCTGCCAAGAAGCCGGCCGCCAAGAAGGCCGCCGCCAAGAAGCCGGCTGCCAAGAAGGCCACCGACAAGGCTGCCGAGTAGTACCTGTAGTCGTTCGATAACGACGTCGTTCAGGAACCGGCTGGAAAGCAACTAAGGTTCTTGTATGAACGAAACCGGGCGCCCGCAAGATGTTTTACTTTCCAACCCCCGAGCTGATCGGGTGAGGAAGGTGGCTCAGCTTGCCGGGCGCCCGGCCCGTTTAAAGCGCAGCGAGTTCCTCGCGGAGGGCCCCCAGGCTGTCCGGGAGGCCCTGACCCTGCACCAGAAGAGGATTGCCGCGGGGGAGCCCGGCGTAGTCTATGAGGTCTACGCCAGCGAGGCCTGCCTCGACCGGCACCCGGACCTGGAGGCACTCGCGGAAGGGGTCACGGCGTTCCTCGCCACTGACGAAGTGCTCGCCGCGATGGCGGACACGGTCACCCCGCAGGGCATCCTCGCGGTCTGCGGTTTCCTCGACGTGAGCCTTGAGCAGGTGCTCGACGCCGGCCCGCAGCTCGTAGCCGTGCTGTGCCAGGTCCGCGATCCCGGCAACGCCGGCACCGTGCTCCGGGCAGCGGACGCGGCCGGCGCGGACGCCGTCATCCTGACCGCATCCAGCGTGGACATCTACAACCCCAAGGCTGTGCGCTCGACGGCGGGATCCCTCTTCCACCTGCCCGTTGTGATCGGCGCTGAAGTCGAGGAGATCGTGGCCCGCTGCAAGGAACGCGGCATCGGGGTCCTCGCCGCCGATGGCAACGGGGAACTGAACCTGGACCGGCTGCAGGACCAGAACGCGGCCCGCCGGCTGGGCGCGCCGCCCCGCGAGTCCGTGTACGCCCTGGAGAACCCGACCGCCTGGCTGTTCGGCAACGAGGCCCAGGGCCTGACCGGGGAAGAACTCGCCCTGGCAGACCACCGGGTGGCCGTGCCCGTATACGGGGCCGCTGAAAGCCTCAACCTCGGCACCGCAGCGACGGTCTGCCTTTACGCCAGCGCCCGCTCACAGCAGGACGGCGCGGCAAACCCGGGATAGCGGCCCACAAACCCGGCCGGCTGATCTCCTGACGGGTTCGCGGCAGCCGCCCGGCAACAGGCAAATAAGTACGGCGGGGGTCCACCGAAAGGTGGGCCCCCGCCGTCGTACCTGTGCAGTTAACTGGTCTTTTTGCGTCCTGTGATGGCGCCGTAGACAAGGGCGACCAGGAGGCCGCCGACAATGGCCAGGAGCCAGGAACCGAGATTCCAGAATTCCATCTTGCCGCCGCCAAACAGGAGATCGCCGATCCAGCCGCCGACAACTGCGCCGACAACGCCGAGCACGAGGCTGGTGACCCAGCCGCCGCCGACCCTGCCAGGCATAACTGCCTTGACGATTGCACCTACTATGAGTCCGAGAATGATCCAGCCAAGAAAGCCCATTACTCCTCCTACATATCGTCGGCATCCAAATGGTGAATCCCGATTATGGCTTCAAGCTAACATAGGCCAGTTTGCTTGTCAGCAGGATCAGACCCAATCGTTATCTGCCCGGTGACCTGCGCTGTTGCGGGCCAATCAGGCCGCCTCACCGCGTCGGAGCGGGGCCGGGTGCGGTGCTCCGGCGGGGCCGACAACGGGTACGGTATTTCTGGTGGGCGCAGGCAACGGCCGGAGTCCACCACCGGGTCGAACCCCTAAGGAGAAGCTCTCTTGGCTGCAAATGGCGGTACCAAGGCGATTGTCGCGGCTCTTGCTGCGAACCTGACCATCGCCGTCCTGAAATTCGTCGCGTACTTCCTGACGTTTTCATCATCGATGCTGGCCGAAGCGATCCACTCGCTCGCCGACTCCGGCAACCAGATCCTGCTGCTCGTGGGCGGCAAGCGCGCCAAGCGGGCGGCGAGCCCGCAGCATCCGTTCGGCTACGGACGTGAGCGTTACATCTACGCCTTCATCGTCTCGATCGTGCTGTTCAGCGTGGGCGGCCTCTTTGCACTGTACGAGGCGTGGGGAAAGCTCCAGCACCCGCACGCCATCGAAGGTGCGTTCTGGTGGGTCCCGCTCGCCGTGCTCATCGGTGCCATCATCGCGGAGTCCTTCTCGTTCCGGACCGCGATCATCGAATCAAACCACGTCCGCGGCAAGCAGAGCTGGGTCAAGTTCATCCGCAGTGCCAAGCAGCCGGAGCTGCCGGTCATTCTGCTGGAAGACCTCGGCGCGCTGGTCGGCCTGGTTTTCGCGCTCTTCGGTGTGAGCATGACGCTCATCACCGGGAACGGCATCTGGGATGCCCTGGGTACGGCGATGATCGGCTTCCTGCTCGTGGCCATCGCCGCCGTGCTGGCCGTGGAAACGAAGTCCCTGCTGCTCGGCGAATCAGCCACCAAGGACGACGTCGCCAAGATCCGGGCGGCCATCGAGTCCGACGGCACCTCGATCATCCACCTCAAGACCCTGCACCTGGGCCCGGAGGAACTGCTGGTTGCGGCCAAGATCAGCATCGGCCGTTCAGAGACGGGCCAGGAAATCGCCGCAGCGATCGACGGCGCCGAGACCCGGATCCGCGAGGCGGTGCCGATCGCCCGGGTCATCTACCTCGAACCGGACGTTCAGCGCGTCACCACCCCGTAACAGACCTTCTGCCCCGCCACGGGTTGTGAGGGGCCGCTGGTCCGGTAGGCGCATTGCGGGCTACCGGACCAGCGGCCTCATGCGTTCGACGAGTCCGCTGATGAGGGCGACGACGAGGCCCAGGACAGCCAGTCCGGCCCCGACCAGGGCCGGTGCAACGTAGCCCCACCCCCAGGCGATGACGAGCCCGCCGAGGAAAGCGCCCAAAGCGTTGGCGACGTTGAGGGCCGCATGGTTGAGTGAGGAGGCCAGCGAGGGGGCATCCGGGGAAGCATCCAGCAGCCGGGTCTGCAGCGCCGGGACCAGCAGGGCACCGGCGGCGCCGACGACGAAGACCATCACGTAGGCGGACCAGGGCCAGTGCACGGCGACGGCGTAGACCACGAGCGCCACGGCAATGCCCGGCAGCACCCAGAAGATCGTTCCCATCACGGACCTGTCCGCGATCCGGCCGCCGACGATGTTTCCAACCACCATGCCCAGCCCGTAGAGGGCGACGACCAGCGGCAGCCAGGCCGCGGGAATGCCCGCAACGGATGTCATGGTGTGGGCGATGTAGGTGTACGTGGCGAAGAAGCCGCCGAAACCCACGATGCCGATCAGGATCGCCAGCCAAACCTGAAGCCGTTTGAGGGCACCCAGTTCGCGGCGGAAGCTCGCATCAGCGCGCGGCTTCTGGAACGGCAGGAACTTCCAGAGCATCACCAGGGTGAGGAGGCCGATCACGCCCACCAGCAGGAACAGCAGCCGCCAGCCATACGCCTGGCCCAGCCAGGTGCCAAAGGGCACGCCGATGACGTTTGAGACGGTCAGGCCGGCCATGACCATCGAAATGGCCCAGCCACGTTTGGTCGGTGCGACCAGTGACGCCGCGATCACGGCCGCGACGCCGAAGAAGGCCCCGTGGGGCAGCCCGGCGGCGAAGCGCGACACCAGCATGGTGCCGTAGTCGGGGGCGATAAAGGACGTCAGGTTCGCGATGCTGAAGAAGAGCATGAGTCCCAGAGCCAGGTACTTCCGCGGCATCTTCGCACCGACGGCGGCCAGCAGCGGGGCCCCGATCACGACGCCGAGGGCGTAGGCCGAGATCAGGTGGCCCGCCTCCGGGGTGCTGATGTTGAGCCCTTGCTCCACCTCCTTGAGCAGGCCCATCATGGTGAACTCCGTGGTGCCGATGCCGAATCCGCCCATGGCAAGGGAAACGATGGCAAGGGCAACATGGCGGGTGCCGGTTTTGGGCGTCGCCGGGGCGTGTGCGGTGATAGTCATTCGTCTGCTTTTCGGTGACGTTCCCGGCTGAAGCCAGGAGAATGCGGCAAATTAAATCTGATGTGTGGTCTGAGGTGTGAAACGGTGCGGGCACGCTCGGTTTTCCGGGTATTCAGGAAGGCGGCCCCCATCCATTCTCCCCTAACCCGGCAGCGCCCGTGCATTTGCGCCGGTGGTTCCAGCTGGGCCCGGTCGGATTCCCGCCGTTGAGGAAGCGCCCCCGCATTGCATCAGCGGACGCTCATCAGCGGATGGCCTGCGTTCTAGCCGGGGAGGGGCGGGGTCTCCGCGGTGCGGCGTTCCAGTTCAACAGCGACGTCCGTGAGCAGCTCATGGGCGGACTCCGGACCGGCGAGTTCCACGCACTGGGTGAGCGCCGCCTGGAGCAGGCACAACTCGAAGGAAGATACGAGGGGCCAGCGGCGGAATGTTCCGAAAATACTTGAGGACGGCGCCTCAGCGGCGGCCAGTTCGCTCATGTCCATGGAGACGGTGACACCCAATTTGCTGTTCATAGACACGATCTCTCTACAAATCACGAACGGCCGGCTGCCTGACCACCCCCAGAGTACCGCGTCCGGGGATGAACGGCGCCAGATTTCTGCTGGGAGGGTGGGCCGCCGCGCAAGGCACCCCGTGCCCCGTTTTGCGACCACAGATCACCTGCCCCGGATGAGGTCCGCGCCCCCGGTGCGGCCCGACAATGGTCGTACTTGCCAGCGGCAGGGCTGTCTGCCGCACCCCATCCCGGAAAGGAGCCTCCCATGTCGGGACCACGCCCAATCCTTGCAGGATCGATCGCAGTCGGGTTCGCCGTCGCAATGCTGGCGGGCTGCAGCACTTCCAGCCCCGGGGCGAGCGTCAGCAGCGCCCGAGCGGAGGAAAACGTTTCGCAGGCGTGTGCTGCTGCCAGTGCCTATGCCGCAGCCCTGACAAATTTCAAGCAGACACTTCAGCCCGGTGTCACGGTGGGACAGCTCGACTCGGCACGGGATCAGGTCGCGAAGACCTTCGACGATCTGATCAAGGCAAGCCAGGACGTGGCGAGGGACGAGGTGGACGCCGTTAAGACGGCTGAAGAAAACTTCGAGCGAGCCGTCAAAGCTGTTCCTGACGATGCCACCCTGACCCAGGCGGTCGCCTCCCTGCGGGACGAGGCAGCTAACGTCCAGGCCGCTGTCAGCGACCTCCAGACTGCGGCCAAATGCTAAGGCCCGGAATTTTCCGGGTGAGGCGCCGCTGGCCGCATGCTCCGCATTTCGCGGTATCAGCGTGCCGCCCCCGCTGGAAGCAGCGAAGTCAAGAATGTGTTTCGGGGAAGACTCACGGGATACCGGCCTGAGAACGCCATGAAATCCTTCGAGGCCGAGACCGTGATCAACGCCCGGAACTCCACGGTATGGGACATCATCACGGACGGCGGAAACTACCCCGTCTGGGACTCCGGCATTACCCGCATCGACGGCCAGTTGCGCAGCGGCGGCCCGATAAGAGTCCGGACCCGCACCGGCGGGAACCGCACCTTCAGGCTACGCGTCCAGCAGATACCGGGCGAGGTGATGATCTGGACCGGGGGCCTGCCCTGGGGCCTGTTGAAGAGCGTGTGCACGTTCACCTTGACTCCCCATGGTGGCATGACACACTTGCGCGTCCGGGAGGAATTCACCGGCCCACTGTTGGGTCCGATGTGGAGCACCGTCCCCGATCTGGAACGGGCTTTCGCCGATTACGTCAGCGCCGTCAAGAAACGCGCCGAACTCCTCGGCAGACATGAAGCCAGGGTCCCAGCTTCGCCGGACCTGCAATGGCCCAAATCGGGCGACGGCTCAGGCCGCCCGAGTGCCCGCGAAACTTCGCCGTGGTGGAGGCCGATCCTGCCCTGACCGGCGCCGCGGTGATTCCTCCAGCGAACGCCGGCTTCGTGTGCGGGACGGCGGAAGAAAAAAGCTGCCATTTACACGCATTCGCGCCGCGCGTATGCTCTTCCCCCCAAGCAGTCTTATGCTTCCGGGAGGCCCCAGTGACAAATTCGGACGCCGACGACGAACAACGCTGCGACGCTGAGCAGCGGAACTTTCCTGCGAGTCACTTTGGCGTGGGTCCGGATGGGCAGTTTATTCACATCAAGGTCAGGCCCAACTGGAATAACCCCGGCCAGGGGCACACGATGAGCGGGCAGGACGTGTGGTTTGAGGGCCGCGCGGTTGATTTCCAGCAGGAATGGAACCTCCTTAAAATCTGGCCTCGACTATGATCCGGGCACGCAGGACCGATCCCCATCGCTGATTTCATCTCCGGTCATCGGATTCGCCCCGTAGAGCATCTCGCTAGGGGAACCGGCAGCTATCCCGGATCTGACGCCGTGGCCCCGCGAGATGTCTAGACTTGAGGACGTGACTGGACTTATCAGCGTCGTTGGCGGCGCCGTACTGGATTCCCTGGCCCGACCCGGCCTGCTGCTCGTGGCGCGGCGGACGGCGCCCCCGCACTTCGCGGGCATGTGGGAGTTTCCCGGCGGCAAGGTCGAGTCCGGCGAGACGGGCGAGCAGGCCCTGCACCGGGAGCTCCTGGAAGAACTGGGCGTGACCGTCCGGCTCGGTGCCGAACTGGAAAGCGGATCCGAGGACGGCTGGCCGCTCAACGAGCGCGCGGCGATGCGGGTGTGGTTCGCGGAACTGCTCGACGGCGTTCCCCACCCCCTCCAGGACCACGATGAGCTGCGCTGGATCAACCTTCGGGACCGCGACGAGGTGCTGGGCCTGCCATGGATCCCTGCTGACCTGCCGATCGTTGAGGCACTGTTGGACAGGCTGCCGGTAGCGGATTCGCCGGCCGTTTCCGCCAACTGAGCTGAGCTTTCGGCCCGCCGGGGCCCCACCTCTCGCCAAAGCGCGAACCATGTGACTACGCTGAAGCGAATCGAGAGGAGCAACCCGTGCAGGTCGGTGTCAGACGGGAGCAACGTGCAGGGGAGCGCCGGGTTGCCGCCACACCTGAGACGGTGCAGCAACTCAGGGCCCTCGGCCTGGACGTGGCAGTGGAAAGCGGGGCGGGCGACGAAGCCGGGTACGGCGACGCCGCCTTCGCCGCGGCCGGAGCGTTGATCGTTCCGGAGCTGATCGCCGAATCACTGGATGTCCTGCTGCACGTGCGGCCGCTCGAGCCGGAGGCCGCCGGGCGGCTCCGGCCCGGCACCATCACCATCGGGTTCGCCTCACCAGGCTCGGAACTGCCCGGCGTGGGAGCCCTCGCCGCCGCCGGTGTCACCTCCTTCGCGCTGGAACTGGTGCCGCGCATCTCCCGGGCCCAGTCGATGGACGCGCTCAGTTCCCAATCGCTGGTCTCCGGCTACCGCGCCGTCCTCGAGGCGGCCCTGCGCTACCCGCGGTTCTTCCCGCTTTACATGACGGCCGCCGGAACGATCCCGCCCGCTCGGGTGCTTATCCTGGGGGCCGGCGTCGCCGGACTGCAGGCGATCGGCACCGCGAAACGCCTGGGGGCGCGGGTCTCCGCCAACGACATCCGGGCGGCTTCCGCTGACGAGGTCGCCTCGATGGGCGGCACGTTCATCCATCTGGATCTTGACGCTCGGACCGCGGACACGTCCGCTGAGGGGAGCGGCGGCTACGCCCGGGAGCTTGGCGAGGACCGGGCCAAACGCCAGCGCGCCCTACTGGCCCCCCACGTCGCGGCGGCGGATGTCCTCATCACCACGGCGGCCATCCCCGGCCGGGCGGCCCCCCTGCTCGTGACGACGGATATGGTGGCCGGGATGCGGGCCGGGTCGGTCGTCGTCGACCTGGCGGCAGAGTCCGGCGGAAACGTTGAAGGGGTCATCGCGGGCCGGGACCTCCAGATCCCGGTGGACGGCGGGTCGGTGACCCTGGTGGGCCTGCAGGACGCGGCCTCGGCGATGCCCTCGGATGCTTCCCGGCTGTTCGCCAAGAATGTCGCGAACCTGCTGGCCCTGATGACCGCCGACGGCAAAGTGGTCCCGGACTTTGACGACGAGGTCGTTGCCGGCGCCTGCCTGACCCACGGCGGCTCCGTGCGGCACGCCGCCACCGCCGAAGCACTGGAGGCCCTCAAATGATGGATCCGATCACGCTGCTGACCGTGGTGGTGCTCGCCGTTTTCGTAGGATTCGAAGTCGTCTCCAAGGTGACCAGCAAGCTGCACACCCCGTTGATGTCCGGTGCCAACGCCATCCACGGCATCATCCTGGTGGGCGCCATCATCGTGGCCGGGCAGGCCAGTGACCCGTGGCTGCTGACGGTCGCCCTCATCGCTGTCGTGCTGGCAACCGTCAACCTGGTCGGCGGATTCGTCGTCACGGACCGGATGCTGGAGATGTTCGGCAGCCGGAAGCCGGCCCGGCCCCGTGCCGGCGCGGGGGAGGACGGCACATGAGCGTCCTCGGCCCGGGGTGGACCGCCGTGCTCTACCTGGCGGCCGCGGTCTGCTTCATCCTCGCGCTGAAGGGCCTCAGCTCTCCCCGGACCGCCCGGCGGGGCAACGCCATCGGAGCGGCCGGAGCCCTCGTGGCCGTGATCACGGTGTTCCTCTCCGCGAAACTGGAGAACATCCCGCTGATCATCGCCGCGATCGCCGTCGGGTCGGCCGTTGCCGTCCCGGTGGCCCGGCGCGTGCAGATGACCCAGATGCCGCAACTGGTCGCCCTGTTCAACGGGGTCGGCGGCGGCGCCGCAGCACTTGTGGCGGTGCTGGAACTCGGCCACAGCGAGGACCCCTGGGTGCGGCTGGCCGTGGTGTTCACCATGCTGGTGGGCGCGGTGTCCTTTGCCGGTTCGGCAGTGACGGTCGGCAAGCTGCAGGAGCTGATCAGCACCCGCCCCCTGCTGTTCCCCGGCATGCCGGTGCTGATGGGCGCCGTGGTGCTCGGGGCCGTCGCCGCCGGAGGCTTTGTTGTGGCCACGGGGTCGATCGGCTGGGCTGTGGCGCTGCTGGTACTGGGCCTCGTGGCAGGGCTCCTGCTGGTACTGCCCGTCGGCGGGGCCGACGTGCCGATCGTGATCTCCCTGCTCAACGCCTTCACCGGCCTCGCCGTCGCGGCGTCCGGCATTGTGCTGGGCAATGTGCTCCTCCTGGTGGCCGGCACGCTCGTCGGGGCCAGCGGTACGATCCTGACCAAGGTGATGGCGGCAGCCATGGGCCGCGGCGTCACGGGCATCATGTTCGGCGCCTTCCGGGGCGGTTCGACGGCGGGATCCACCCTGCAGAGCGACCGGCCGGTGCGCTCCTCCTCACCCGAGGACGTCGCCGTCCAGCTCGGTTATGCGCAGCGGGTGGTGATCGTCCCCGGGTACGGACTCGCCGTGGCCCAGGGCCAGCACACCATTGCCGAGCTGGCCACGGCCCTGGCGGCCCGCGGCGTCGAAGTGGTCTTTGCCATTCATCCGGTGGCCGGGCGGATGCCGGGCCACATGAATGTCCTCCTCGCGGAAGCCAACGTTCCCTATGAGGCGCTGAAGGAGCTCGAGGAAGCCAATCCGGAGTTCCCGAACACCGACGTGGCGCTCATCGTGGGCGCCAACGACGTGGTTAATCCTGCCGCCAAGTCCACGCCCGGCGCCCCGATCTACGGGATGCCGATCCTGGAGGTGGCCCAGGCCGGCCAGGTCGTCTTCCTCAAGCGCTCCATGCGGCCGGGCTTCGCCGGGATCGAGAACGAGCTGCTGTTTGATCCGAAGACCACACTCCTGTTTGGCGACGCCAAGGATTCGCTCACCCGGGTCCTGGGCGCCGTGAAAGCCCTCTAGCCGACACTCCAGCCTTCTGGAAAGCCTCCAGCCGTCTGGACAGCCCTTCGGAACCCGCTAGAACAGGGTGGGCTGCGCGGCATCGCTGGCGGCCCGCTCGACGCCGCGGAGTGCGGCCGGCTCGGGGATGCTGCCGGCCGGATACTGCGCCTCCTCATCCCGGGGATCACCGCCGCCGGAACCGTCGTTGAGGTCTCTGTGGCTGAAGCCCTGCGATCCGGAGAAACCATGGCGGGCCTTGAAATAGCGGATGCGACCGGACAGCCAGGCCCGGTACTCCGGGGAAGCGTAGGAGCCGGTGCCGTACAGCCGCCGGTACTTGCCGGCGAGCTGCGGATGTTCCCGGGCGATCCACTGCATGAACCATTCCCGGGTTCCAGGCTTGAGGTAAAGGGCCCCCGCCGTGACGCCGGTGGCGCCCGCCGCGGCCAGGGAGGCGAACAGGGAATCCAGGGCCTCGTCGCTGTCCGAAAGCCAGGGCAGGATGGGCATGGCCATCACCCCGCACGGCAGTCCCGCTTCCCGGAGCCTGGTGATCAGCTTGAGGCGTGCACGCGGACCGGGTGTGCCGGGCTCCACGGCTTCGGAGAGGCGCTCGTCCGTCATCGCCAGCGAGATGCCCACTCCGACGGGCACCTGGGCGGCGGCGTGCTTCAGGAGCGGGATGTCCCGGGCCAGCAGCGTGCCCTTGGTCAGGATCGACAGGGGAGTGCCGGAATCGGCCAGGGCGCCGATGATGCCGGGCATGAGCTGGTAGCGGCCCTCGGCCCGCTGGTAGGGGTCCGTGTTGGTGCCGAGGGCCACATGCTGCCGCGCCCATGAGGGCTTGGCCAGTTCACGGCGCAGGACCTCGGCTGCGTTGATCTTCACCACCACCTGGCTGTCAAAGTCCAGCCCGGCGTCGAAGTCGAGGTAGGTGTGGCTCTTCCGGGCGAAGCAGTAGACGCACGCGTGGCTGCAGCCGCGGTAGGGGTTGATGGTCCATTCGAAAGGCATCCGCGAACCGGCGACCACTTTGTTGAGCACCGATTTGGCGGTGACCTCATGGAAAGTGACGCCGGCAAACTCGGGGGTGGTCACGGAACGCACCAGCCCGATCAGGGGCAGCAGGGGATCGGTGGCGGGGGACGGGCTCCGCCCGATGGTGCCCCCGGGTGCCCCGCCACCCGGGGACCCGGTTCCTGGGGCCCTGTCTTCGGGCGCCGGTTTTAGTGCTTGTGCGTCCCATCTCATGGCTCTATTCGAATGTATGTTCGAGTTTAAGTCAAGGACCCCCGCCGGTCAGCGCCGCATCCCGCCGGTCAGCGCCGCATCCCGCCGGTCAGCGCCGCATCCCGCCGGCTATCCGGGGAGCCCTGCCTGCCACCGGGAGCCCTGCCGGCCACCGGTGGCCCCGCCGGTCAGCGCCGCATCCCGCCATCCCGCCGGCTGCCCGGTCTCGGCTTGCCCGCCGGCCGCCTTGTTAGGCTGGGGCGATGATTCTCCTGACAGGGTTCGAACCGTTCGGCGGCGAAAGCACCAACCCGTCGTGGTCGGCAGCGCGGGAGGCCGCGGCCCGGCTAAGAGCCGGGGGGCTCGAGGTGCAGGCCGTGGAGCTGCCTTGCGTCTTTGGGGACGCGGTCCGCGTGCTGGAAGCAGCGCTGGAGCAGTACCGCCCGGATCTGGTGATCAGCGCGGGCCAGGCCGGCGGGCGGGCCCGGGTCTCGCTGGAACGGATCGCGATCAACTGCGCCGACGCGCGGATCCCGGACAACGCCGGCAACGCGCCCGTGGACCAGCCGGTGGTCACCGGCGGACCCGCCGCGTACTTTAGCACCCTTCCGGTAAAGGCGGCGCTCGCAGACCTCCTCGCTGCGGGGATCCCCGCCGAGGTCTCACAGACCGCAGGCACCTACGTCTGCAACCACGTCTTCTACGGGCTGATGCATGCCCTGCGGCTGCGGCCCGGAACCCGGGGAGGCTTCGTCCACGTTCCCTTCGAGCCGGCCCAGCTGCCCCCAGGCAGCACGGACCCTGCGCTGCCGCTGGAACAGCTCGCGGAGGCGCTCGCCGTCGTCGTCCGCACCACCCTGGCGACGACGGTGGACCTCAGGATCGCCGCCGGCGCCACGCACTAGCCGCCCGGACCCCGGCCGGCCCGACGGCGCCTCAGCCGAGCAGCTCCCACACGACGTTGACGGTAGCGCTGATGCTGGATTCTCCGGCCTCCACGGTGAGCGACTCCACCGCGGCGGCCCGCTGCATTTTCGCCACCGGGATCGGCGCCGGGTAACCGATCTGCTGGGTAAGGGACACCACCTTGCCCAGCGAGGCCCCGGCGAGGGACGCGAAGTGAGCGGCCGTGGTGAGGGCGTCCTGCCAGGCAGCCTCGCGGGCCCGGGCGGTGACCGTTGCGGGATCCGCGAAGCCGAGCTCCAGCCCGTTGAGCCGGACATCGTTGCCGCCGGCCGCCACCGCGGCGGCGATGACCTCAGACGATGCCCCCAAGTCCCTGAGCCGGACACTCAGCACGCTGGAGGCCAGGTAGCCCGAAACCACCTGGCCCCGGCCCTCCTGCCAGTTCACCTCGGCGCGGACATTGAGGCCCGACGTCGTGATGTCCGGGTCCGCGACACCGTACCCGCGGAGTGCCGCGGTAATGGCCGCGGAGACCCGGGCCGCCTCGCCGTAGGCCGCGCCGACCTCCTCCCGCCGGCACTCGACGCCGATCGATAGGGTCAGCAGGTCCGGGGCGGCTTCCGCGCTGCCGGATCCGGTGACGGTGATGGTCCTGGGGCTGTCGCTCATGTCATGCCTCGTTCCGCTCGCGGGCCGCCGGGCCCGTCCTGCCGGTCTTCTGGGATCCGTTGTTGTAGAGCATGGTTCTTCGACCGGATGCCTGGAGCCGGTCGCCCCGCTCCGGGTAGCCGCCGGCCTGCAGCCCGGCATGCCGTTCAAAGAAGTTGCGCGAGCCGGGGTTGCCGGTCCGGGCCAGGGACCAGCCTGCGGCGAGGAAATACAGCGGCAGGAACGGGAGGCCCAGGCACCAGGCGTACTGGGTGCAGTGGCGCTCCTCGTGCCCCAGCAGCGCCGCGTTGGCCAGGGCTTCGGCGGGCCCGGCGCGGAAGATCACCACATTGCCGACCGTGAAGGCGCCCGCAAAGGGCAGCCGCCAGCGGTACCCGGTGGCGATCAGCAGTCCCCGGGGTCCGCGGCGGACGGGGGCGCGGGCACAGCCGGCCAGCAGCAACCCCAGCGGAGTTGTTGCATTGAGTACGTTGGCCAGCTGCCGCAGCCGTTGTCCCGGCGTCATGAGGCCATGCTAGCCGGGGACCCGCCTGCCGGATATGACGCACGAGGGATAGAGGCGGGGCGGGCGGACGGAGGGGACGGACAGACCGGACGGACAGGGGGATGGACAGAGCGAGCGGCAGAGCGGTGCGCAGGAGTGCCGACGGCCCCGGGAGCACCGTCACGTTCGGGCACCTGAGCCCGTTCAACTAGACTGGTGGGGAGTGCCCGCCGGAGCGATTTTGGCGAGCCCTGCCCTTTGTCCGCGCGCCGGTCCCTGCTCCTGTTGAAGGTCCTGTGCGCTGGCATGAACCGACTCGTAGCTAAGAACAGTAGATGACTGAAACTTTGCCGGGCGCCGGCGTCCCGAATCCCCTGGATGAAGCCGCCATCACCGCCGCCGTAGACCAGGCCGTTGCCGCCATTGCCGCCGCCTCCACGCTCGATGAACTCAAGGCCGTGCGCCTCGCGCACACCGGTGAGAAGTCCGCGCTGAGCCTCGCCAACCGCGAAATCGGCGGGCTGCCGAAGGACCAGAAGGCCGCCGCCGGCAAGCTCATGGGCTCCTCCCGCGGACGCGTCAACAAGGCGCTCGCGGACCGCACGGCCGAGCTCGAAGCCGAGAACGACGCGCGCATCCTGGTCGAGGAGACCGTCGACGTCACGGCCGCCCCGCGCCGTCGTCGTGCCGGTGCACGCCACCCGCTGTCCACCCTGCAGGAACGCGTCGCGGACATCTTCGTCGGCATGGGCTGGGAGATCGCCGAAGGCCCGGAGGTCGAGTCTGAGTGGTTCAACTTCGACGCGCTTAACTTCAAGCCTGACCACCCCGCCCGCGAAATGCAGGACACCTTCTTCGTGGAGCCGCCCGAGGCCCACCTGCTGATGCGCACCCACACCTCCCCGGTGCAGGTCCGCTCCATGCTGGAACGCGAAGTGCCCATCTACGTGCTGTGCCCCGGCAAGGTCTTCCGCACCGATGAGCTCGACGCCACCCACACCCCGGTGTTCCACCAGTTCGAGGGCCTGGCCATCGACAAGAAGCTCAGCATGGCGGACCTCCGCGGCACCCTGGAGCATTTCGCGCGCCAGATGTTCGGCGACGAGGCCCAGATCCGGCTGCGCCCCAACTACTTCCCGTTCACCGAACCGTCCGCCGAGCTGGACATCTGGCACCCGGGCGCCAAGGGCGGTCCCAGCTGGATCGAATGGGGCGGCTGCGGCATGGTCAACCCCAACGTGCTCCGCGCCGCGGGCATCGATCCGGACATCTATTCAGGTTTTGCCTTCGGCATGGGCATCGAGCGGACCCTCATGTTCCGCAACGAGGTCGGCGACATGCGCGACATGATCGAAGGCGACGTACGTTTCAGCGAGCACTTCGGGATGGAGATCTAACAGTGCGTATCCCACTTTCCTGGCTGCGTGAATTCGCGCAGGTACCGGCCGGAGCAACGGCCGAAGACGTGATGGCCGAACTGGTCAAGGTCGGCTTTGAAGAAGAAGCCGTCCACCGACCCACGGACACCCTCAAGGGCCCCATCGTCGTGGGCCAGGTCCTGAGCATCGTCAAGGAACCCCAGACCAACGGCAAAACCATCAACTGGTGCCAGGTCCGTGTGGTCCCCGAAGGGCAGCAGCAGAGCCTCACCGGCGAGGGCATCGACCCCTCCGGTGTCCAGGGCATCATCTGCGGCGCCCACAACTTCGTGGAAGGCGACAAGGTGGTGGTCACCCTCCCCGGGGCTGTGCTGCCCGGCGACTTCCACATCTCCGCGCGGAAGACCTACGGGCACCTCTCCGCCGGCATGATCGCCTCCGTGCGCGAGCTCGGCATCGGCGAGGACCACGACGGCATCCTGGTGCTGTCCCGGATCGGGCTGGACCCGGAAATCGGCACCGACGCCATGGAGCTGCTCGGTCTCTACGACCAGGCCGCCGAAATCAACGTCACCCCGGACCGCGGGTATGCGTTCTCCATCCGCGGCGTCGCCCGCGAATACGCCCACGCCACCGGCACGTCCTTCACCGACCCGGCGTCGAAGGTCCAGGCACCCGCGGAACTGGCCGGCGGCTACGGCGTCAAACTCAACGACGACGCCCCGATCTACGGCAAGCCCGGCTGCGACCGGTTTGTGGCCCGCACCGTCCGCGGCGTCGACGCCACGAAGCCGACACCCCCGTGGATGACCTCCCGGCTGCGGCTCGCCGGCATCCGTTCGATCTCGCTGCCCGTGGACATCTCGAACTACGTCATGCTCGAACTCGGCCAGCCCACCCACTGCTACGACCTGGACACGCTGTCCGGTGACATCGTGGTCCGCCGTGCCGTGGCCGGGGAAAAGATCACCACCCTGGACGCGAAGGAACGCGCGCTCGACGTCGAGGACCTCCTCATCACCGACGGTTCCGGTGCGATCGGCATCGCCGGCGTGATGGGCGGCGCCGCCACCGAGGTGTCCGGCTCCACCACGAACGTCCTCGTTGAGGCCGCGCACTTCGACGAAGTGTCCATCGCTCGCTCGCGCCGCCGCCACAAGCTCCCGTCCGAGGCGTCCAAGCGCTTCGAACGTGGCGTCGACTGGCAGGTGGCCGGCGTGGCCGCCCAGCGGGTCGTCGACCTTCTGGTCGAGCTCGCCGGCGGCACCGCCGCGGCCGAGGGGACCGACGTCGGCACCGCGCCGGACGCCGTCACCGTCGAACTGCCCGCGGCCTTCGCCGCGGAACGGATCGGCATCGACTTCACCGAGGAGCAGATCCTCACCTCGCTCGAGGACCTGGGTGCCGTCGTCGCGAAGAACGACGGCGGGTACCTCGTGACCGCCCCGAGCTGGCGGAACGACCTCGAAACCAAGGAAGACCTCACCGAGGAGATCGCCCGGCTGGTCGGCTACGACCAGATCCCGGCGTCCCTGCCGGTCGCGCCGCCGGGCCGCGGGCTGACCCGCGTCCAGCAGCAGCGCCGGCGCCTGGTCCAGGCCCTCGCGGCTTCCGGCCTCACGGAGGTCCTTGCGTACCCGTTCGTCTCCAAGGCCGCCAATGACACCTTCGGCGTGTCCACGGAAGGATCGCCGCGCAAGGCCCTCAAGCTGGCCAACCCGATCAGCGAGGAGCAGGGCTACCTGCGCACCTCGATCCTGCCGGGCCTGATCGAGGTCGCCAAGCGCAACCACTCGCGCGGTTTCCGCGACCTGGCACTGTTCGAGGCCGGCCTCGTGTTCCTGCCGGGCGACACCCTCGGCACCGCCTCGATCCCGCCGCTGGGCATCAGGCCCAGCGAAGAGGTGCTGGACGGCCTGTACGACGGCGTCCCGGACCAGCCGCTGTACCTCGCCGCCGTCCTTACCGGACACGATTCGCCGGCCGCCCCCGGCCACGCGCCCCGGGCGTGGGACTGGGCGGATGCCCTGGACATCGCCCGGATCGCCGGCGACGTGCTCGGCGTCGAGATCGTTATCAGCCAGGGCCAGCACCAGGCCTTCCACCCGGGGCGGACCGCGCAGCTGGCGCTCCGCACCGGCGAGGTCCTGGGCCATGCCGGCGAGCTGCACCCGAAGCTGCTGGCCGCCCACGACATGCCCGCACGGTCCGTGGCGCTCGAATTCAACGCGGACGCCCTCTTCGCGGCCGCCGCCGACGTGATCGTCGCCCGGCACATCTCCACGTACCCGGTGGCCACGCAGGACGTCGCCCTGGTGGTGCCGCAGGAGGTGCCGGCGGATGAGGTGCTCAACGCGCTGCGCGAAGGCGCGGGGGAGCTGCTCGAAGACGTCGCACTCTTCGACGTGTACGCGGGCAAGGGCATCGAGGACGGCAAGAAGTCGCTGGCCTTCAGCCTGCGCTTCAGGGCCGATGACCGCACGCTGACCGCCGACGAGGCATCCGCCGCCCGCGAGGGCGCCGTGGCGGTCGCCCATGAGCGCTTCGGAGCAGTCCAACGCTAAAGCCTAGGGGGCACAGAGCGACCCTCGCCGTCGCCGGAGTCACCGTCCGGTCCGTTTGTCTTGCCGACGTCGGGCCGGACGGCGAGGCCTTCCTCGATCCCGCGGAACGCGCGCGTGCCGCGGGCATCACGGACCCGGCAACCCGGCGGGCCTTCCTGGCCGGCCGGATCGCGCTGCGGGAGTTCGCCGCCGGGATCCTGGCGGTGCGCCCGGGGGACCTGAGCACCGCCTATTCCTGCCCGGACTGCGGAACGGGACCGGATCTCGACCACGGCCGGCCCGGCTACCGCCTCGGCCAGGCCCCTGCCGGCCTTGTCCTGAGCCTGTCCCGCAGCCACGGCTGGGCGCTGCTGGCCGCTGGTCCAGCCGCTCCCGTCCGTCCAGACGGGGTGGCGATCGGCGTCGACCTGGAACACAGCGCCGGCGTGATGTTCCCAGGGTTCGACGACGTCGCCCTCACCCCAGCGGAGCGGCAGCTGCTCGCCGCCCTGGCGCCGGACCAGGCCACGCTCTGGCGGACAGCGGCCTGGGCCCGCAAGGAAGCCATACTGAAGGCCCGCGGCACCGGACTGCGCACGGAGCCGGCCTCCGTCGAGGCCTACGCGGAGCGCCGGGACGGGAAAATCGTCGTGGACCTGGACACTGTTGCCTTGGGTCTGCCCGCGGGCTTTGCCGCCGCGCTGGCCGTGTTTGGGGCTGAATAGCAGCCGCCGCCAATTTCTGCAGCCAGCCAGACGGCACATCACTTAATTGTCGGGGCTCGATGATTTGATGGGTTTATGGAAAGCACGGACTGGAGTGCGGAGGGCCGGGAGGCCCTGGCGGCTGTTGCGGCGTTGACGACGGCGCTGGGTTCCGTCGCCGGGGGCGGCGCTGACCGCGCTGCTCCTGACGGCGCTGTTCTGTCCGGTTCTGATGACGCTGGTCCGTCCGGTTCTGATCTGACTGGTCCGTCCGGGGCCGGTCCGATGTGGGAGGATCCGTTGCGGGCTTTGGCGGATGATTGCCTGGAGGGCCTGGCCGACATGGCCCGGGTAGAGGCGCGGTTTGCTGCGTTGAAGGTGCTGGTGGCAGCGGCCTATGTGCGGGCCACGGACGCCCTGGCGGCACCGGCGGTGGCCCTGCACGACGCCAGATGCCAGGAGATGGCGGTGAGGGCTGAGGTCGCGTGTGTCCTGACGGTGGGAGAGGGGACCGCCGGGGCGTTTCTGGGTGACTGTCTGGCCCTGACGAGCCGTTTGCCGCTGACCCTGGCGGCGCTGCGGGCCGGGACGATTTCCTGGGCGCATGCCCGGGCCATGGTGGACGAAACCGCGAACCTGGATCCGGCCGGGGCGGCGGCGCTGGAGGCGCACTTCCTGGACCCCGACGCGCCGAACCCGGCCCGCGGGTGCCCGGCCGGGGACCTCGTCCCGTACCGGTTCCGCGCTAAGGCCCGCACGTGGCGCGAACGGCACCACCCGGACAGCATCGAACAACGCCACACCAAAAGCGCCAAAGACCGGCGGGTCGAATTCTGCCCGGACGCTGACGGGATGGCCTGGTTCTCCGCGTACCTCCCGGTAGATACCGCCGCGGGGATCTGGGACCGGACCACTGCTGCCGCCCGCGCCCTCCAGGGCCCGGACGAGCCCCGCACCCTGACCCAGCTCCGCGCCGACATCGCCGCCACCTTGCTCCTCAGCACAGGTACCGACGCCGACGGCCTTACCGGGGATGTGCCGGTCCCGCGGGCGCAGGTCCTCATCACCGTGCCCGTGCTCTCGCTCCTCGGCGCCGGGGACGAACCGGCGATGCTGGACGGGTACGGGCCGATCCCGCCGTCCATGGCCCGCCGACTGGTCGCCGACGGCGCGGACTCGTTCTACCGGGTCCTGGTCGACCCCCGCGACGGGGCGCCGCTGGAAATCGGACGGACCAACTACCGCCTCACGAAGGCCCAGCGGCTCTGGCTGCACCTCCGCGACGGCCGATGCCCGTTCCCCGGCTGCAACAACCCGTCCCTGGACAACGACGCAGACCACCTCCTGGCCTGGGCCGACGGCGGCACCACCGGCATCACCAACCTCGGACAGCCATGTCCCAAGCACCACGGGCTGAAACACGCCTCGGCCTGGACACCGTCCGGGGCCAGCAAAGACAAACCGCCAGGGTGGACCTCACCCTCCGGACGGTACTACCCCAGCGAGCAGCAGGACTGGGAACCAACCCACTGGCCACCCGGCATCCCGGCCACGGAGACGCTCCCGGACACACTCGAGGATTCAGGTCTGCCGGCGTATCCAGGCTGGGATCCCGACCTGGACCTGCCCCCTGACCCCGGCCGGGATCCAAACCTGGAACTTCCCCCGGACCCCTTAGCGGACTGGCGCGAATTTCTGTCCGGGCACCCATGGCCCGCAGCAGACACGGACCGTCGGGGCTGGCCAGCGCCTCCCGATGGACCATACCCGGAAGACGTCCTGATCCAATGAGCCTGAACGGGTACGTTGCACGGCACGCATCAATTTCGTGACACGCCTTAGCTGAGCGGCAGCGGCGGCAGGGCCTCCTGGTACAGCCACGGGTGCAGCAACGCCTCGGTGTCGAGGCCGGTCGCGTGGTCCGCGGTGAGGATGAACTGCGGCGTCGAGACGGAGCCATGCCGGTTCTGGCTGGCCCATTCATGCAGCAGCGAGAAGAACGCCAGGTCGCCGCAGCGCAGGCGCAGGGCGTGCAGCGCCAGGGCGCCCCGCTTGTAGACCCGGTCATCGAACATCATCTCCGGCCCGGGGTCGCCCACGAGCAGGTCCTGCTTGCCGGCACTCAGCTTCCGCCACGCGCTGGCGGCCCGGCGCGCCACGGTCATGACGCCGGCCTCTTCGGACCAGATCCACTCCGCGTAGCAGGCAAATCCCTCGTGCAGCCAGATGTCCTTCCACGAGGCCGCCGTCAGCGAGTTGCCAAACCACTGGTGGGACAACTCATGGGCGATGAGCCGCTGGGAGTCCCAGTCCTGCTCCAGGTGGTTGGGGCCAAAGATGGACAGGCTCTGCGCCTCCAGCGGGATTTCCAGCTCGTCGCCAGCCACCACGACCGTGTACTCGGCGAAGGGGTACGGGCCGAAGCAGTCGATGAAGGTGCGCATCATCTCGGGCTGCCTCGCCAGTCCCGCCCGGGCCGCGTCGGCCAGCGCAGACGGAACAGCCGCGTGCTGGGGAACCTCCGACGCCGCTGTGACGGGATTGAGGGCCAGCAGTTCGTAGCGGCCGATCTGGACCGTGGCGAGGTAGGTGGACATGGGCTCGGACTGCTCGTAGACCCAGGTCTCGCGGCTGGACCGGCTGGTGCGGGCGATCAGGATCCCGTTGCACACGGCCCGGTAGTTCGCGTCCGTGGTCACCGAGATCCGGTAACTGGCCTTGTCCAGCGGGTGGTCGTTGCAGGGGAACCAGGACGGTGCGCCGTTGGGCTGGCCGGCCACGAGGACGCCGTCGGTCAGTTCCTCCCAGCCCACTTCGCCCCACAGCCCGCGGCGGGGCGTGGGGTTGCCCTCGTATCGGATGTCCAGGGTGAATTCCTCACCGGGCAGCAGGCCGGCATCGGGGACGACGACGAGCTGGTCGGCGCGCTGGCTGAATTTCCGCACCCTTCGCCCGCTGAGCTGGATCTTGGTGGCCCGGAGCCCGGTCAGGTCCAGGACAATGGCCGAAGTGGGGCGTTGCGTCACGGCATGCACCAGCGCGCGTCCGTTCAGGCGGTTGCTGCTGAGCTTGTAGTCCAGCTCGAGTTCATAGCGGGTCACCCGGTAGGCATCCGTGCCATGGCCCGGCAGGTAGGGGTCGGGGGAGCTGGCCGCATCGTCGGCGGGCAGGCCGCTGCCGGCGCCCGCTGGGGCAGCGGGACTCACGGGTCTGGGACTCATCAAATCGGCTTTCGGGATTGCAGGTGCAGGACGAACAGCGCGGGGCTACTTCGGCTTGGGAGCCGGCACCGCCGGTCCGCCCCACGGGCTCACCGGATTCCCCATCCAGTAGCTCGCGGCGGGCACCGTCTCACCCCGCATCACCAGGGATGCCGGGCCCACAGTGCCGCCCTTGCCAATCCGGGCCTGCGGGAGGATGACTCCGTGCGGTCCCATCGTTGCCCCGTCATCGAGCGTAACAGTGTCGATGCTCATGACGCGGTCGTGGAAGAGATGGGTCTGGACCACGCAGCCGCGGTTGACCGTCGAGTTCCGGCCCAGGGTCACGAGGTCCGCTTCGGGAAGCCAGTAGCTCTCGCACCAGGTCCCGGCACCGATCCGTGCGCCGAGGGCCCGCAGCCACCAGACGAGGGCCGGGGTCCCGGCGGCCGAGCGCGCGAACCAGGGTGCGCTGACCATTTCGATGAAGGTGTCCACGACCTCGTTGCGCCAGATGAAGGAGCTCCACAGCGGATGCTCGCCGGGGCGGATGCGCCCCACCAGCAGCCATTTCGCCACGACGGCGCTGCCGGCTGCCGCGGCGCCGGCGAGCAGGATCACGACTCCGCTCAGGAGCGCCGCGATGCCGTAATTGAAGACTGAGGCGAGCCAGTCGAAGGCGAGGAGGACCCCGGCGGCGATCGCGACCGTCGCGACAACGGGGACAAACCGGCACAGCTCCCACAGCGCCCGGGCGACCTTCAGCCTCAGCGGCGGCTGGTACGTCCTCGTGTCGTCGGAGGCGATGGCGGTGCGCCGGAGCCGGACCGGCGGGCTGCCCAGCCAGGATGTCCCGGACTTCGCCTTCGCGGGGGTTGCCGAGAGCACCGCCACGAGGGAGTTCTTGGGCACGCTGCGGCCGGCCGCGGTCATCCCGGAGTTGCCCAGGAAGGAGCGTTTGCCGATCTTGGCGGGGGCGATCCGCAACCAGCCGCCGTCGAGCTCATAGGAGGCCACCATCGTGTCGTCGGCCAGGAACGCGCCTTCGCCCACGGTGGTCATCTTGGGGATCAGCAGGACCGTGGAGGCCTCCACGTTCTTGCCGATCCTGGCGCCCAGCAGGCGCAGCCAGACGGGCGTGAACAGGCTGGCGTAGATGGGGAAGAGCAGGTCGCGGGCCAGGTCCAGGACCCGTTCGGTGGCCCAGACCTGCCAGCCGATCCTGCTGCGCACCCGGTAGTAGCCTTCGGCCAGCCCCAGCCCCAGGAGCCGGGTGGTGAGGAGGATCAGCACGAGGTTGGACAGGAACCAGACCAGGGCCGCCGGCGGCAGGGACAGCAGGAGTTGCGGCAGCGCGGCGGTCAGCGAGGCGCTGCCCCGGATGAAGCTAAAGACCACCAGGGCCGCGGCGGCGGCGGACAGATAGGGAATCAGGGCCAGGACGGCCGAGGCGGTGGCGAAGCCGGCAAACCAGAGCCGGCCGATCAGCCGGTGCTCCGGGGGAGTCTCCGGCCAGGAGTGCTTGGCTTTGCCGCGCCGCTCGGCCGGGGACCCGGCGACGAGCTGCCCGGCCTTGACCTTGCCCAGCACGGCCGAGCCGGGTTCCACCCGGGCCCCGGCGCCGATCGTGGCGCCGGGCATCAGGGTGCTGCGGGCACCGACCGTCGCGCCGGGCCCGATACGGATGGCGCCGATGTGGACGATGTCGCCGTCGATCCACCAGCCGGACAGATCCACCTCGGGCTCGACGTTGCAGCCGCTGCCGAGCGAGAGCAGGCCGGTGACGGGCGGGAGCGAGTGGAGCTGGACGTCGTCGCCGATCTTCGCCCCGAGGGCCCGGGCGTAATACGGCACCCAGGGGGCGCTGGCCAGGCTCACCGCGCCGGCCAGGTCCTGGATCTGCTCGGCCAGCCAGAGGCGCAGGTGCACCCGGCCGGAGCGCGGGTACGTCCCCGGCACCACCTTGCGCAGCAGCAGCCGCGCGGCCGCGATGGAGACCAGCATCCGGCCCGCCGGGCTGACGAAGATGAGCCAGGAGGCGCCCACCCACCACCAGGACACCGTGGGCGCCGCAGAGAAGCCGGCGAGGGAGGAGAGCAGGTTGTTCGCCGCCATGAGGTACGTCAGCCAGCGCATGCCGACCAGGATGTGCAGCGGCACGCCCATCATGGTCTGGAAGACCTGCGACTTGCGGGCCGTGCGCCGGACCGTGCGTTCCGGGGCGGGGCCCGCCCCGCCCTCGGGCAGCGACTGGCGGGCGGCGTCGATGAGCGCCCCGACCCGGGGCGTGGCGTAGATGTCGGCCACCGTGATGGTGGGGTAGCGCACGCGCAGGGCGGAGACGAGCTGCGCGGCGGCGAGGGACCCGCCCCCGTAGGCGAAGAAGTCGGCGTCCAGGTCGGACACGGCGCTGCCGAGCACCGCACTCCACTGCTGCACGATCCAGGCCGCATCGTCCGGGAGGTTCAGCGGGGCCGCTGCGGCGTCGGCGGCGCCGGCCCCCGCCAGCGGCCACGGCAGCGCGTGCCGGTCGACTTTGCCGCTGGTCTTCGTGGGCAGCGAATCGACGACGGTCAGGAGCGGGATCAGGGGAGCCGGCAGGCTTTCGCCGAGGAGCTCCCGGGCGGCCGCCAGATCGAGCTCGCGGCCGCCGGCGGGGGACAGGTAACCGACGAGAATCTGGTTGCCGGCCGCCGTCGTCTGCACGGTCGCGGCGGCGCCGGCCACATCCGGGAGCGACTGCAGGGCGGCGTCGATCTCGCCCAACTCGATCCGGCGCCCGCCCAGCTTGACCTGTTCGTCGGCGCGGCCCTGGAAGATCAGCCCTGCGGCCTCGTAGCGGACCAGGTCGCCGGAGCGGTAGGCGCGCGTCCAGCCGAGCGAGGGCATGGGGGCATATTTCTCGGCGTCCTTGGCCGGGTCCAGGTACCGGGCCAGTCCGACTCCGCCGATGATCAGTTCGCCGATTTCCCCTTCCGCGACCGGCAGGGAGTCGGCGTCCACGACGGCGAGGTCCCAGCCGTCCAGCGGCAGGCCGATCCGGACCGGTCCGGGACCGCCCAGCGGCGCAGCGCAGGCGACGACGGTGGCCTCGGTGGGGCCGTAGGTGTTCCACACCTCGCGGCCTTCGACGGCGAGCCGTTCGGCGAGGTCCGGCGGGCACGCCTCACCGCCGAAAATCAACAGCCGCACGCTCTCGAGCGACTCCACCGGCCAGAGCGCGGCGAGGGTGGGGACGGTGGACACAACGGTGATGCCGTGGCTGATCAGCCAGGGACCGAGGTCCATGCCGGTCCGGACCAGGGCCCGCGGCGCCGGGACCAGGCAGGCGCCGTGGCGCCAGGCCAGCCACATCTCCTCGCAGGAGGCGTCGAAGGCCACGGACAGCCCGGCCAGGACACGGTCCTGCGGACCCACGGGTTCGTCCTGGAGGAAAAGCCGGGCCTCGGCGTCGACGAAGGCCGCCGAGGAGCGGTGCTGCACGGCGACGCCCTTCGGGGTTCCGGTGGAGCCGGACGTGAAGATGACCCAGGCGTCGTCGTCCGGGCCGGGCAGCCGCGGGTCCGGGAACGGGCGGGGCCGCGGGCCATCGGTCACAATCTCCCCGGCGCCGCGCACCGTGCCGGCGACCCGGGCTTCGCCGAACACCAGCCGGGCGCGCTCTTCCGGGTCGTCGGCGTCGACCGGGACATATGCCGCCCCGATGAGAAGCACGGCCAGGATGGCGATGTAAAGCTGGTTGGTGCCGGAGGGAATCCGGACGCCGATCTTGTCCCCGGCCCCCAGACCGGCCCGGTGCAGCTCCCGCGCCTTGGCCCGGACCGCCGAAAGCAGCTGGGCATAGCTGAGCGACTGGTGGCCGTCGTCGAGCGCGGAGGCATCCGGGAAGCGCCGGGCTGTGTCATGCAGGATGTCGACCAGCGTCCGCTCCGGCGGTGTGGCCAGCGACCCCGGAAGTTGGGCCTGGAAGACCGGGCTGACGGTGGCGAGCGCCTGGGGAAGGTCACTGCGTTGGGGTTGCTGTTGTTGCTCAGTCACAGGGGGATCGTCTCCGGCCTAGGTGAACGGAAGGTGTCCGGCTTCGCTTTGTGTTAATACTCCGCCTCCGGCCGGTCGATCGCACGCTCTTTTCCCGACGTGTTCCCCTGCCCCCGGGCGGCAGGGCCTACGGAACCAGGATGACCTTGCCGGTGGTGCGCCGCTGCTCCAGGTCATCGTGGGCCCGGGCGGCTTCCGCCAGGTCGTAGCGGGCGCCGATCCGGACCTTGAGGCTTCCGTCGGCCACCGCCGCGAAGAGCTCGTCCGAGCGCCAGCGGCGCTCCTGGGCGTCGCGCAGGAAATGGCCAATCGTCGGCCGGGTCAGGTACAGCGAGCCCCCGGCGTTGAGCCGCTGCGGGTCGACCGGCGGCACCGGCCCGGAGGCGGCACCGAAGAGCACCAGCGTGCCGCGGACGCGCAGGGCCGCGAGGGAACCGTCGAAGGTGTCCTTCCCGACGCCGTCGTACACCACGTCCGCGCCGGCCCCGTTGGTCAGTTCGCGCACCCTGGCGGCGAAGCCGTCGTAGCGCAGCACATGGTCGGCGCCGGCCTCGCGGGCCAGCTGCTCCTTGTCCTCGGTGGAGACGGTGGTGATGACGCGCGCGCCCCTGGCCTTGAGCAGCTGGATCAGCAGGAGTCCGACGCCGCCGGCTCCGGCGTGCAGCAGCACGGTGTGTCCGGGCTCGACCTTGAAGGAGGAATTGATCAGGTAGTGCGCGGTGATGCCCTGCAGCGGCAGCGCCGCGGCCGTGAAGTCGTCCACGCCGTGGGGGACCGGCAGCGCCTTGTCCTCATCGATCAGGGCGTAGCCGGCATAGCAGTTGACGCCTTCGGCCGTGGCGACCCGGTCGCCCGGGGAGAAGACGCTCACGCCGTCGCCGAGTTCCTCCACGGTGCCCGAGGCCTCCGTGCCGGGGGTGAAGGGGTAGCCCACCTTGTAGCTGCCGCTGCGCTTGTAGGTGTCGATGAAGTTCACCCCGACGGCGGCGACCTTCACCAGCAGCTGGCCGGGACCCGGAACCGGGCGTTCCACCGGGGCGAGCGTGAGGACCTCGGGGCCCCCGGCCTCGCGGGCGACGATTGCATGCACCTGTGTCTCCTTGCTGCCAGGAAGCTCCGCAATGAACTTCCTGGCTGAATGTCCGGCCGAATTTTCCGGATTGAGTACTTCCGGGCCCGGAGTTCCCGGCCCTGTCCTGCACCATCCTAGGTACACCGGCGCCAACGACGAAGTGACGGCCGGTAACCGGCCGTCACTTGGGGTCAAACAGGAAAATCATGGCCCCGGGCAGGAGGCCTCCGCGGAACCGCGCCGCAGCCCGGTGCCGCCGTCTTAGTAGCGGCGGGTGACGGTCGCCATCGGGCACTCGAAGTGGCGTCCGGCGGAGAGACCGACGTCGTTGAGGTAGCGGACGATGATGCCGTACGACTGCATCAGCGTCGTTTCGGTGTAGGGAACCTGGTGCTTCGCGCAGAACTCGCGGACGATCACGGCGGCCTTGTCGAGCTGCGGCCGGGCCATGTCCGGGAAGAGATGGTGCTCGGCCTGGCGGTTGAGGCCGCCGAGCAGGATGTCCATGTAGCGGCCGCCGGAGATGTTCCGGGACGTCAGGACCTGGCGGCTGAAGAAGTCCACGCGGCTGTCGGCCGGCAGGACCGGCATGCCCTTGTGGTTCGGGGCGAACGAGGCCCCCATGTAGAAACCGAAGACGGCGAGCTGGACCGCGATGAACGCGAGCGCCATGCCCCACGGCAGGAAGGTGAAGGCGAGCACCGGGAGCAGGCTCAGGCGGACCACGAGGATCGGGATCTCAACCCAGCGGTGCGTAACCTGGGCGCGCTGGAAGATGAACTTGATCGAGTCGATCTGCAGGCCCAGGCCCACCAGGAACAGCAGCGGGAAGAAGAGCCAGCCCTGCTTGCGGGTGAGGAAGGAGAACCGTCCCTGCCGGGTGGCGGCGGCTTCCGGGAAGAAGGCGATGGCGCCGGTGGCGATATCGGGGTCCTTCGAAATCACGTTGGGGTGGTTGTGGTGCGCGCCGTGCTTCTGCTCCCACCAGGAGTAGCTGATTCCGGCGACCGAGGTGGCCAGCAGCCGTGCGGCCCAGTCGTTGGCGCGGCGGGAGGCGAAGATCTGGCGGTGTCCGGCCTCGTGGGCCAGGAAGCTCAGCTGGGTGCAGATGATGCCCAGGGCCGCGGCGATGAGGAGCTGGAACCAGCTGTCACCGATCAGGGCGAACCCGAACCAGGTGGCGGTCATCAGGAGGACCAGAACGGAGAACACCGTGATGTAGAAGCCGACGCGGCGTTCCAGCAGGCCTGCGGCCTTGACGGTTTTCAGGAGTTCCGAGTAGCTCAGGACGACGGCGTTCGGCTGCCGGATTCGGGATTTTGGTCGCTCCGGAGTGGCGGTGGTGAGGGTCATGTAGCGCGTGCCTCGAAACTGTAACGGGCAACGCTGCGCCCGACACTCGGACTGCAAGATTGGGGGTCACCCTATACCAAGCATACGCCCCCGGACTGCATTGCCCTCCCGAATCGGAACGACCTGCCCAGGGCAAAGCGCAGCGCGGAGCATGGGCGAAGAGCCCGCCGGGGCCTCCCGGGACCCGGTCCGGACATGGAGCATCGGATGCATAAATATCGGCATCTATGCATACTCTTGCTGTATAGTCGGTGCTATGACTATTTCTGTTGCCGTCTCCGGCGCGAGCGGTTATGCCGGCGGCGAGGTGCTGCGGCTCCTCGCCGGCCACCCCGACGTGACGATCGGCGCCATCACGGCCCACAGCAACGCAGGTTCCAGACTAGGGGAATTGCAGCCCCATCTCCACGGTCTGGCGAGCCGAATCCTCGAAGACACGACGGTGGCGAACCTGTCCGGACACGACGTCGTGTTCCTGGCCCTGCCGCACGGCGCCTCCGCGGAGATCGCGGCGCAGCTGCCGGCCGGAACGCTCGTCATCGACGCCGGCGCCGACCACCGGCTGTCCGATGCGGCCGCCTGGGAGAAGTTTTACGGCTCCCCGCACGCCGGGACCTGGCCCTACGGGCTGCCGGAGCTTCCCGGCCAGCGTGAGGAGCTGCGCGGCGCCAAGCGGATCGCCGTGCCGGGCTGCTACCCGACGTCGGCCCTGCTGGCCCTCATCCCGGGCTTCAGCAACCACCTGCTGCAGGCCGACGACGTCGTCATCGTTTCCGCGTCCGGCACCTCCGGGGCCGGCAAGGCCGCCAAGGTCAACCTGATCGGCGCCGAGGTTATGGGCTCGATGAGCCCGTACGGCGTCGGCGGCGGACACCGGCACACCCCGGAGATCGAGCAGGGGCTCTCCCGTGCCCTGAACGCGCCGGTCACGGTGTCCTTCACCCCCACACTGGCCCCCATGAGCCGGGGCATCCTCACCACCGCGACGGCGAAGGTCCGGCCCGGCGTCACCGCCGAGGAACTCCGTCACGCCTGGAGCGAGGCCTACGACGACGAGCCGTTTGTCCACCTGCTCCCGGAAGGCCGCTGGCCCTCCACCAAGTCGGTGCAGGGATCCAACCACGCCGTGATGCAGCTGGCCCTCGACGGGCACACCGGCCGCGTCATCGTCACCTGCGCCATCGACAACCTGACCAAGGGGACCGCCGGCGGGGCCGTGCAGTCCATGAACATTGCCCTCGGCCTGGCGGAAACCGCCGGCCTCGATCTGCAGGGAGTCGCACCATGAGCATCACCGTCCCCCAGGGATTCCGCGCCGCCGGCGTCACGGCCGGCCTGAAGGCCTCCGGCAACCCGGACCTGGCCCTCGTGGTCAACGACGGCCCCGCCAAGGCCGCCGCGGCCGTGTTCACCTCCAACCGGGTGGCCGCCGCCCCCGTGCACTGGTCCCGCGAGGTCGTCAAGGACGGCCGTGTGGACGCCGTGATCCTGAACTCCGGCGGAGCCAATGCCTGCACCGGCCCGCAGGGTTTCCAGAACACGCACACCACCGCCGAGAAGACCGCCGAGGCGCTCGGTGTCTCCGCCACCGACGTCTTCGTCTGCTCCACCGGCCTGATCGGCGAGCAGCTCCCGATGGACAAGATCCTCGCCGGGATCGGTGCCGCCACGGCAGCGCTCAGCACCGACGGCGGACCCGACGCCGCCACCGCGATCATGACCACGGACTCCGTGCCCAAGCAGGCGCTCTTCATCGGCGCCGATGCCGACGGCAAGGAATTCACCATTGGCGGGATGGCCAAGGGCGCCGGCATGCTCGCCCCCGGGCTCGCCACCATGCTGGTGGTCCTCACCACGGACGCCGACGTCCAGCCGGACATGCTCGACGTCGTGCTCCGGGACGCCACCCGGGTCACCTTTGACCGGGCGGACTCGGACGGCTGCATGTCCACCAACGACACCGTGGTGCTGCTCGCCTCCGCAGCCTCCGGCGCCGTGCCGTCCGCCGTCGACTTCGGCAAGGGCCTGACCCAGGTCTGCGCGGAACTGGCCCGCAAGCTGATCGGCGACGCCGAAGGCGCCAGCCACGACATCGCGATCCGCACGTTCAACGCCGCCAGCGAAAAGGACGCCGAAGTGGTCAGCCGCGCCGTCGCCCGCTCCAACCTCTTCAAGGCCGCGATCTTCGGCAAGGACCCCAACTGGGGCCGCGTGCTCTCCGCCGTCGGAACCACCGACGCCGTCTTCGAGCCCGACCAGCTCAACGTGTCCATGAACGGCGTGCAGATCTGCCGCAACGGCAGCATCGGCGATGACCGCAGCCTCGTGGACCTGGAACCCCGCGAGGTACGGGTCGACATCGACCTCCAGGCCGGCGGGGCCGAGGCCACGATCTGGACCAACGACCTCACCCACGAGTACGTCCACGAAAACAGCGCCTACTCCAGCTAGGCAGTTCCCGGAGGGACGAACAGCATGAACACCGAGACCCGCGAGACCACCTCCATGTCCGATGCCCAGAGCAAGGCCGGCACCCTGATCGAGGCACTGCCCTGGATCCAGCGCTTTGCCGGCACCACCATGGTGATCAAGTACGGCGGCAACGCCATGGTCAACGACGAGCTCCGCCGCGCCTTCGCCGAGGACGTCGTTTTCCTGCACCACGTCGGGATCCACCCGGTGGTGGTGCACGGCGGCGGCCCGCAGATCAACGCCATGCTCAGCCGGCTCGGCATCGAATCGGAGTTCAAGGGCGGGCTGCGGGTCACCACGCCGGAGGCCATGGACGTGGTCCGCATGGTCCTGACCGGCCAGGTCGGCCGCGAGCTCGTCGGCCTGATCAACTCCCACGGCCCCTACGCCGTCGGGATGTCCGGCGAGGACGGCGGCCTGCTCCGCGCGGTCCGGACCGGCACCGTCGTGGACGGCGAAGAGGTGGACCTGGGCCTGGTCGGCGAAGTGATCGGCGTGAACCCGGAGGGAATCCTGGACATCATCGCGGCCGGGCGCATCCCGGTGATCTCCACGGTCGCGCCGGAAATCTTCGAGGACGGCGGCGGCGATCCGGGCGCCAAGCAGGCGCAGACCACCGGCCAGGTGCTGAACGTCAACGCCGACACCGCCGCGGCTGCCCTGGCCGAAGCCCTCGGCGCCTCGAAGCTGGTCATCCTCACCGACGTCGAGGGACTCTTCGCCAACTGGCCGGACCGCTCCTCGCTGATTTCCTCGCTCACCGCGTCGGAACTGCGCGCACTGCTGCCGCGGCTGGAGTCCGGAATGATCCCCAAAATGGAAGCCTGCCTCAAGGCCGTTGAGGGCGGCGTCGAACGCGCGCACATCGTCGACGGCAGGCTGCCGCACTCGATGCTCCTGGAAACCTTCACGACGGCGGGCATCGGCACCCAGGTCGTCCCGGACGAGGACAACAAATGAACCCGACCGAAACAGCACCGACCACGGATCTCGAGCACTCCCCGGTGGGCGAGCTCGTCCACTCCCATGCCACCGGCGCGCAGTGGCTGTCCCGCTACAACTCCTCGCTGCTGGGCGTCTTCGGCACCCCGCAGCGGGTCCTGGTCCGCGGCTCCGGCTGCCTGGTCTGGGACGCCGACGGCAAGGAATACCTGGACCTGCTCGGCGGGATCGCGGTCAACGCCCTGGGCCACGCCCATCCCTTCGTCACCTCGGTGATCTCCAGCCAGCTCGCCACCCTGGGCCACGTCTCCAATTTCTTCACGAGCCCCACCCAGATCGCCCTGGCCGAGAAGCTGCTGGAGATCACCAGGGCACCCGCAGGGTCCAAAGTGTTTTTCGCCAACTCCGGCACCGAAGCCGTCGAGGCGGCCTTCAAGCTGGCGCGGCGCAACGCCGGACCGGAGGCGCAGCCGCGGACCCGGATCATCGCCCTCGAAGGCGCCTTCCACGGCCGCACAATGGGCGCCCTGGCGCTGACCGCCAAGGAAGCCTACCGGGCGCCGTTCGCCCCGCTGCCCGGCGGCGTCGAACACCTTCCCTTCGGCGACATCGACGCCCTCCGCGCCGCGGTGGACAACACCGTCGCCGCGGTCTTCCTCGAACCGATCCAGGGCGAGGCCGGGGTCCGCCCGCTGCCCGACGGCTATCTGCGGGCGGCCCGGGAGGCCACCAGCGCCGCCGGTGCCCTGCTGATCCTGGACGAGGTCCAGACCGGCATCGGCCGCACCGGCAAGTGGCTCGCGAGCGAGGACGCCGGGATCATGCCCGACGCCGTGACCCTCGCCAAGGGCCTCGGCGGCGGCTTCCCGATCGGCGCCCTCGTCACCTACGGCCCGGACACGTCCGCCCTGCTGACCGCCGGCCAGCACGGGACCACCTTCGGCGGCAACCCCGTCGCCACCGCCGCGGCGCTGGCGACCCTGCACGTGCTGGAAAACCAGCAGGTCCTGGGCCACGTCCGGGAGGTGGGGGAGCACCTGCGTGCCGGCCTCGCCGCGGTCGACGGTGTCACCGAGGTCCGCGGCGAAGGGCTCCTGATCGGCTTCGATCTGGATGCCGACGTCGCCCCGGCCGTCGTGACCGCCGGCCTCGGGGCGGGCTTTATCGTCAACAGCCCCGGCCCGCGCACCATCCGCCTCGCGCCGCCGCTGATCCTCACCACCGAACAGGCCGACCGCTTCCTCGCGGCACTGCCCGCCCTCCTCCAGACCGCAAAGGACGCCCAGTGACCGCGACTGACACTTCGACCGTGACTTCTAACAGCCAGGTCCGCCACTTCCTCAAGGACACGGACCTCACCCCGGCCGAGCAGGCCGAGGTCCTGGACCTCGCCGTCCGGATGAAGGCCGCCCCCTACAGCGTCCAGCCCTTCGCCGCGGAGGGCAGCGGGCGCCAGACCGTCGCCGTGATCTTCGACAAGACCTCCACCCGGACACGGGTGTCCTTCGCCGCCGGCGTCGCCGACATGGGCGGGAACGCGCTGATCATCAACCCGGGCGAGGCGCAGATCGGTCACAAGGAATCGGTCGAGGACACCGCGAAGGTCCTGGAGCGCATGGTGTCCACCATCGTCTGGCGCACCGGCGCCCACTCCGGGCTCGTGGCCATGGCCGCCAACTCCCGCGTGCCGGTCATCAACGCCCTGTGCGACGACTACCACCCCTGCCAGCTCCTCGCGGACCTGCTCACCATCAAGGAACACAAGGGCGACCTGGCGGGCCTGACCATGAGCTACCTCGGCGACTCCGCCAACAACATGGCCAACTCCTACCTGCTGGCCGGCGTCACCGCCGGCATGCATGTCCGCATCGCCGGCCCGGACGGCTACCTGCCGTCCCCGGCCATCATCGCCGCGGCCGAAGACCGTGCCGCGGAGACCGGCGGCTCGGTGCTCGTCACCGTGGACGCCGCCGAAGCGCTGCTCGGCGCCGACGTCGTCGCCACCGACACCTGGGTGTCGATGGGCCAGGAGGACGAGAAGGAGGCCCGGCTGCAGCTGTTCCGCGGCTACGCCGTGGACGAGGCGGCGATGAAGCTCGCGGCGCCGGACGCCGTCGTGCTCCACTGCCTGCCCGCCTACCGCGGCTACGAGATCGCCGCGGCCGTGATCGACGGCCCGCAGTCCGTCGTCTGGGACGAGGCCGAGAACCGGCTGCACGCCCAGAAGGCACTGATGGCGTGGCTGATGCACCGCTCCGGCCTGGCTATGGTCGAGGGGCTGGCGCCGAATCGGACGCAGACACCGAAGGCTCTCGGATAGTGTCCGTCCAGCCCGCCTCGCCGGGGGCCAGCCCGGCCACCAAGACGGCCCGGCAGGCGCGGATCACCGCGATCCTCACCAGTGAGTCGGTCCGCTCACAGGCCGAACTCGCGGCGCTGCTCGCGGACGACGGCGTCCAGGTCACCCAGGCCACCCTGTCCCGGGACCTGGTGGAGCTGGGCGCGGTGCGGGTGCGCGGCAAGGACGGCGTGCTCGTCTACGCGGTGCCGGGGGAGGGCGGGGAACGCGCGGCCAAGAGCGGCGTCACCCAGGAGATCCTCGACGCGCGTCTGGCCCGGCTCTGCGCCGAACTGCTGGTCACCGCCGAAGCGTCCGCGAACATCGTGGTGCTCCGGACGCCGCCGGGTGCCGCCAACTTCCTGGCCCTCGCGATCGACCACTCCGTGATGCCCTCGATCCTCGGCACCATCGCGGGCGACGACACCGTGCTGCTGGTCACCCGGGACCCGCTGGGCGGGGCCGACGTGGCCGCCCGCTTCCTGCAGCTAGCCGAGGAAGCCGGCACCGGCTGAGCCTGCCCGGCCTGAAGATTGGGCCTGCCACAGGGATGTGACAGGCTTTCAGTAGACAAGCTTTTCCCCGACATTTTTCCCAAACAACTAAGGAGCATTTCAAGTGACTGAGCGTATTGTGCTGGCCTACTCCGGCGGCCTGGATACTTCCGTAGCCATCGGCTGGATCGGCGAAGCGACCGGCGCCGAGGTCATCGCCGTGGCGGTCGACGTCGGACAGGGCGGCGAGTCGCTGGAGACGATCCGCCAGCGTGCCCTGGGCTGCGGCGCAGTCGAGGCCTACGTGGCCGACGCGAGCGACGAGTTCGCCAACGAGTACTGCATGCCCGCGCTGAAGGCCAACGCCCTCTACCAGGGCCACTACCCGCTGGTCTCCGCGATCTCCCGCCCGGTGATCGTCAAGCACCTCGTCAAGGCCGCCCGCGAATTCGGCGCCACCACGGTGGCCCACGGCTGCACCGGCAAGGGCAACGACCAGGTCCGCTTCGAAGTCGGCATCCAGACCCTCGGGCCGGACCTGAAGTGCATCGCCCCGGTCCGCGACCTCGCCCTGACCCGCGACAAGGCCATCGCCTTCGCCGAGGAAAAGGGACTGCCGATCGAGACCACCAAGAAGAACCCGTACTCGATCGACCAGAACGTCTGGGGCCGCGCCGTCGAAACCGGCTACCTCGAGGACATCTGGAACGCCCCCACCAAGGACATCTACGACTACACCGCCACCCCGGAATTCCCGCCGGCACCCGATGAGGTCATCATCTCCTTCGAGGCCGGCATCCCGGTCGCGATCGACGGCGTCAAGGTCACGCCGCTGCAGGCGATCAAGGAACTCAACCGCCGCGCCGGCGCCCAGGGCGTCGGCCGGATCGACGTCGTCGAGGACCGCCTCGTCGGCATCAAGTCCCGCGAAATCTACGAGGCACCGGGCGCGATGGCGCTGATCACCGCGCACAAGCACCTCGAGGACATCACGGTCGAGCGCGAGCAGGCCCGCTTCAAGGCCACCGTCGGCCAGCGCTGGTCCGAGCTGGTCTACGACGGCCAGTGGTTCTCGCCGCTCAAGCGCTCCCTCGATGCCTTCATCGAGGACACCCAGCGCTACGTCTCCGGGGACATCCGGATGACCCTGCACGGCGGCCAAGCGATCGTCAACGGACGCCGCTCCGAGACCTCGCTCTACGACTTCGACCTCGCCACCTACGACACCGGCGACACCTTCGACCAGTCGATGGCGCGCGGCTTCATCGAGCTGTGGGGCATGTCCGCCAAGGTGGCCTCCAAGCGCGACCTCCGCGTCGACGGAAAGTAGCCCCTGTGGCTGAGCAAAAGTCCGAAGCTACCAACACCGGTGCGCTGTGGGGCGGCCGGTTCGCCGGCGGCCCCGCGGACGCTCTTGCCGCGCTGAGCAAGTCCACGCACTTTGACTGGCGGCTGGCCCGCTACGACATCGCCGGGTCCAAGGCGCACGCCCGCGTGCTGCACAAGGCCGGCCTGCTCGACGACGCCGAGCTCGAGGGCATGCTGGATGCCCTGGGCCGGCTGGACGAGGACGTCGCCTCCGGCGCCTACCTGCCGGCGGAGTCCGATGAGGACGTGCACGGCTCGCTGGAACGCGGACTGATCGAGCGCGCCGGCACCCAGCTCGGCGGCAAGCTCCGCGCGGGCCGGTCCCGCAACGACCAGGTGGCCACACTGGGCCGGATGTTCCTGCGCGACCACGCCCGGATCATCGCCCGCGGCGTGCTCGCCACGATCGATGCCCTCGTGGAGCAGGCCAAGGCGCACCAGGGCGTGGCCATGCCCGGCCGCACCCACCTGCAGCACGCCCAGCCGGTGCTGCTCAGCCACCACCTGCTGGCCCACGCCTGGGCGCTGCTGCGCGATGTGCAGCGGCTGTCGGACTGGGACAAGCGCGCCGGCGTCTCGCCCTACGGCTCCGGCGCCCTCGCGGGCTCCTCCCTGGGCCTGGACCCGGAGGCCGTGGCCGCGGACCTGGGCTTCTTCTCCGCCACGCACAACTCGATCGACGGCACCGCCTCCCGCGATGTCTTCGCCGAGTTCGCATGGATTACGGCCATGATCGGGGTGGACCTCTCCCGGGTGTCGGAGGAGGTCATCCTGTGGGCCACCAAGGAGTTCTCCTTCGCCACCCTGCACGATTCCTACTCCACCGGCTCCTCGATCATGCCGCAGAAGAAGAACCCGGACGTGGCGGAACTGGCCCGAGGCAAGGCCGGCCGGCTGATCGGCAACCTGACCGGGCTGCTGGCCACCCTGAAGGGGCTGCCGCTCGCGTACAACCGCGACCTGCAGGAGGACAAGGAGCCGGTCTTCGACGCCGCCGACACGCTGGAGGTCCTGCTCCCGGCAGTCTCGGGCATGATTGCGACGCTGACGTTCAACACCGAACGGATGGAGGCGCTGGCGCCGCAGGGCTTCGCGCTGGCCACGGACATCGCCGAATGGCTGGTCCGCCAGGGCGTTCCGTTCCGCGAGGCGCACGAGCTCTCCGGCTCCGCGGTCAAGCAGGCCGAAAGCCGCGGCGTCGAACTCTGGGACCTCACGGACGCGGAGTACGCGGCCATCTCCGAGCACCTGACGCCGGAGGTCCGGACGGTCCTCAGCACCGAAGGCTCGCTGAACAGCCGGAACTCCCAGGGCGGCACCGCACCGGCCGCCGTCGAGCGCCAGCTGCTGGCCCTCGAGGGTGAGCTCGCCGCCGTCCGCGGCTACGCGGGGTAGCCGCCACTCCGGACCCTCCCTCAGTTTCGGCAGGGTTTAGGCCGACGCTCTCTCACTTTCGCCAAGAAAGTGAGAGAGCGTTGCCGATTTTCACGCAATAACTTTCACGCAATAACTGAGGGGGCGTTCTGTGTTTGCCGCTGGAACCTCCCCGCTAGCATTGCGACATGAGCGAAACGTTCCGCCAGCTGCTGCGCGCCCTGCCCGATTTCCCCGAACTGCTCCCGGACTTCGACCCGGACGCCGCCCCCGCGGACCCGGCGGAGCTCTTCCGGCTCTGGCTCGAGGAGGCGCTGGCCGCCGGTGTCCCGCAGCCCAACGCCTGCAGCCTGGCCACAGCGGATGAACTCGGGCGGCCGTCCTCACGGATGCTGATCCTCAAGGACATCGACGCCGACGGCTGGCACTTCGCGACCTCCCGGGCATCGCGGAAGGGGCACGAACTCGCGGCCAACCCGCACGCCGCCCTGAACTTCTTCTGGCAGGGGCAGGGCCGTCAGGTCCGCGTGGCCGGGCACGTCGTCGAGCTGTCCGCCGAGGCCTCGGCTGCGGACTGGCACGCCCGGCCCGGCGCGGACGGCAGCGACAACCCGGACTGGCAGCTGTACGCCCTTAGGCCCCGGGAAATCGAGTTCTGGCAGGCCCGGCATGACCGCCGGCACCTGCGCCACCGCTTTGGTCCGGAGTCTTTCAGTTAACCGGCATTTATCCGGTGTTGGAAGGACCTTCGTATTAGGATGATCGCCATGACCACCATCACCCCGGAAAAACTCCTGGACGAACTCCGCCGCGCCGCCGGAATCGTGGCTGGAATCACCGCCAGCTTCTCCGACGAGGACGTCGTCAAGGCGCCCTCGGAACTGCCGGGCTGGACCCGCGGCCACGTGCTGGCCCACATCTGCGGGATCGCCAATGCGATGGCCCGCCAGCTGGAATACGCCGCCCGGGGCGACAGCATCGAGCTCTACGACGGCGGCTACGAGGGCCGGACCCGCGCCATCGAAATGGCGGCCGGACACACGATCGCGGAACACCGGGCCGACGTGGACGCCGCCCTGGACCGGGCGCTGCAGGCCTTTGGCACGCTGGACGACGACGGCTGGCAGGCGCCGATCAGCTTCCGCGGGGGAGTCGTCTTCGACGGCGGACTGGCGCTCTGGCGCGAGCTCGTTATCCATGCCACCGACCTCGGCACGGGCCGCGGGCCGGAAACCTGGAGCCGGCCGTTCTGCGAGCATCTCTTCGATTTCCTCGCCGAGCGGGTGCCGGAAGGACAGCGGTTCGTGCTCCAGCCGCTCGGCCTGCCAGCCGTCTCGATCGGTACCCCCGGCGGCCGTTCGACCGCCATCAACGGGATGCTCACCGATATCGCGGCCTGGCTCGCGGGACGGACCCCGACCCTCGGCAGCCTGCGCGCCACCGCGGCGGCCGACGGCGTGGACCTCCCCGCGCTGCTGCCCTGGCCGGCCGGAGTGCCCGTCACCCCGTAGCACTCAAGCCCCGGGTCTTGCGCCCCTGCCACCCGCGCCCCCGGGACTCGCGCCGAGGTGTCATTTGACGCCCATGATCCGCCGCGACATGGGCGCGAAGTCTCACCTCTGCGCCGGGCACCCGGCGCCCGGCTCTCACATGCCCCGGGACTCGCGCCGAGGTGACATTTGACGCCCATGACCCGCCGCGACATGGGCGCGAAGTCTCACCTCGGCGCCGGGCACCCGGCGCCCGGCTCTCACATCCCCCGGGACCCGCGCCGAGGTGACATTTGACGCCCATGACCCGCCGCGACATGGGCGCGAAGCCTCACCTCGGCGGTGTGCGACTGGCGTTACGCTTCCTCGGCGCCGTGCGGCTGGCGTTACGCCACGGCGGCGGCCTGCCGGCGTTCCCGATCCAGCAGGCTCTCCTTGATGGCCAGTCCCCAGCGGAAGCCGCCCAGGCTGCCGTCGGTGCGGATCACCCGGTGGCAGGGGACGAACAGCGCTGCAGCGTTGAAGGCGCAGGCACTGGCCGCGGCGCGCACGGCTTTGACGTTGCCGGACAGCTCCGCGTACTCGGTGTAGGTCACGGGGTGGCCCGGCGCGACCGTCCGGAGGACATCCCACGCGTGGCCCCGGAACGGACCGGACTTCTGCAGCACCGGAACCGCCATGGCGGGTCCGGGGTTCCCGGCATAGAAGTCCTCCACCGCCGCCGAGATGCCGCCGAGCCCCGTGACGGTCTCGTACTCCGCGGGGAGCAGCTCCGGATGGATCTGGCCGGTCAGTTCGCCGGGCACGGCAGTCCACCCCGAGGCCAGCACGGTCCCGTCCCGGGCAATGATGGTGAACGGGCCGTCCGGGGTGGACATGGTCAACAACTGGGCTTTCATTGGATCGCTTTCTTCGGAGTCTGCGGTGAAACCTGCACTGGAGTGTCTGTTGGACCCTGCGGTGGTGTCTGAGGTTCAGTCGGGGACGGCTTGCGCGCCGCGGCCTGGGCGGCCGCTGCAGCGCGCCAGAGGTGCATCGTGGCGTAGGAGCGCCAGGGGCTGAGCTCCCGGAAATCAGGACTCAGGGCTCCCTCGGGGCCCGCTGCCGCGACGTCGGTCTTCCGGGCGAGTGAGCGGATGCCATTGCGCACCGCTGCGTCGTTGGCCAGGAAGACATCCGGGGCGCCGATCACGCGCATCGCCACATAACCCACCGTCCACGGCCCCACACCGGCGAGGGGCAGCAGTTTGGACTCCAGGCCGGGCAGGTCGTCGCCGTAGCCGAAGTCGAGCCCTCCCGAGGCCATCGCCGCCGCGGCGGCGCGGACGGAATCGATGCGGCGCTGCGGCCCGCGGAGCAGCTCGAAACCGTGCCCCGCGATCTGCTCCGCCGTCGGGAACAGCCGGTGCAGGCCGTCCGCCGGGACCAGGCTGTCGCTGCCGGCCGCGGACAGTTGGGTGAGGGCGGTACGGGCTGCCGCGACGGTGATCTGCTGGCCGATCATGGCCCGGACCAGCAGCTCCTGCGGGTCGACGGCGCCGGGCATCCGTATCCCCGCAGTCGCGGCGACACTGGCTGAGAGCCGCGGATCCGACTCCAGCGCACCGTCGATGGCGACCGGGTCGGCGTCGAGGTCCAGCAGCCGGCGGACCCTGCTGAGCAGGGGCGGCAGGTCCCGCAGGTCGACGGCGCCGATGGTCAGCACGAGCGGGCGGCCCGGGGAGCCGGCGTCGTAGTCCACCCGGAAGCGGGCGTCGCCGTGGGCCAGGCGCAGGGTTCGGGCGTAGGAAGTGGACGAGCCTTCCTCGATGCCGGGGATGGCCCGGACCGCGAGGAAGTCGAAGACGCCCGGGTCGAACGGCTCGCGGTACGGCAGATTGAGCGTCAGGGCCGTCGTCGACTGGGCGGCCGGGCCCGACGGACGGTGGTGCCGGGCCGTGGCCCGCAGCGCCGAGGGTGTCATGGCGAAGACCTCGCCGATGGTCTCGTTGAACTGCCGCACGCTGCTGAAACCGGCGGCGAAGGCAATGTCGGCGACTTTCATGGACGTGGAGACGAGCAGGGTGCGGGCGGTCTGGGCCCGGCCGGCCCGGGCCAGCGACAGCGGTCCCGCGCCGAGTTCGTGGCTCAGGATCCGGTTGAGCTGCCGCGAGGAGTAGCCCAGCCGGGCGGCCAGCCCCTCCACGCCGTCGCGGTTGATGACACCGTCATTGATGAGCCGCATCGCGCGTCCGGCAATGTCGGAGCGCACGTTCCAGGCCGGCGTGCCGGGGACTGCCTCGGGCAGGCAGCGCTTGCAGGCCCGGTAGCCGGCGTCGTGCGCGGCGGCGGACGTTTCGTAGAAGGTGACATTCCCCGCCTTGGGGGTCCGGGCCGGGCAGGAGGGCCGGCAGTAGATGCCCGTGGTGCGGACAGCGGTGTAGAACTGCCCGTCGAACCGGGTGTCCCGGGCATCGATTGCCCGGTAGCGCTGCCAGAAGTCCATGGGTTCATCCTGCCAGCTTCCGGGAACAGCTGCTAGCGGAAATCGGACACGGCTGTGGAGGGGGACAGGTGCCGTTTGTTAAAGTCGGAGCATGACGTTGACGCCTCCCCTCCGTGCGCCGGGCCGTGGACTCCCTGCCGGCGGGCCGTCCGCGGACGCACTCCGGGAGCTCCTGTCCCTGGACGCCCGGCAGGTGGCGCCCCTGCTGCTCGGCGCGGTGCTGACGCATGAGGGGAACGACGGCCCGGTGTCCGTGCGGATCACGGAGGTGGAGGCCTATCTCGGCCCGCATGACTCGCCGCACCCGGACCCCGGCTCGCACACCTTCCGCGGCGCGACCGCGCGCAACGCCCCGATGTTCGGCCCGGCCGGCCATCTCTACGTCTACTTCACCTACGGCATGCACCACTGCGCCAACATCGTGTGCGGGCCGGCCGGCGTCGCCTCCGCCGTGCTGCTGCGGGCCGGCGAGATTGTGGCCGGCGAGCAGCTCGCCCTCAGCCGGCGGCCGGCGTCGAAATCCCCCAAGGACCTGGCGAGCGGCCCGGCCCGGCTCGCCACGTCGCTTGGAATCACGACGGCGGACAGCGGCAGGGACGCCCTCCAGGCCCCGTTCGGACTGGAGCTCCCCGCCCTGCAGGCTGTGGACGTCAGCGCCGGGCCGCGCGTCGGCGTCTCCGGCGCCGGAGGCTCCCACGACTACCCCTGGCGCTTCTGGCTGACGGGTGATCCGACCGTCTCCCGCTATAAGGCGGCGAAGGTGCGGACGGCCTAGCCGGGCGGCTGCGGTGATTCTGGTGGTTTGGTGGTTCTGGAGGTCTACCTGGGACCGGCGGCGGGGGAGGGGTATCGGATGGGCGAGGGCAAGCGCGGCAAACCACGCAGCGAGCTCGAGAGGCTGGAGATCTTTGTGCAGCTGGCCGCCGACTATTTCCGGATGGTCGAGCTGTTCAGGCCTGCTGACGGACCGGTGCCGGCGGCTTCCCCCGAGGCGGAGCGCCGGCAGTGGGTGGAGCTCTTCCGGGCGGCCCTGCTGCGGAAGTTCATCGTGCGGGATGAACACGTGTCCCTCAAGCTGGTGGTGAGGGCGCTCCGCCTGTGCAATTACGCGGAAGACCGCAGGCTCGCGGAGGGGACGGAGGCGGTGGCGGAACTGTTCACCGCCGAGATGGTCCAGGGCCGGCAGCATGAGGTGCCCGGACCGGCCCAGGACGACGGTCGTGAGCTTTTCGAGGACGTTCTCTACGGACGGCTCCTGCACGGTGACGCTGACCGGTTCCGCCGTTCCGAATGGGCGAAGGACCGCGACCGCCTGGGTGCGGCGGCGGCCCGGCGGTTCGACGCGGAGCATGCGCTCAGCAAGGCACTCGACGTCGTTAGCTACGGACTCGCGCACGGGCTCCTGCGGTCACCGGCCACACCGGCCAGCGACGAACCTCCAGCCACCGGCGCGGCTCCAGCCGGCGACGCGCCGGCCGGGCCAGCTCCAGCCAGCGACGCGGGCCCGGCCGGCGCCGCGGCACCAGCCAGTAAGGTTGATGGGTGAATCATAGCGAGCACCACCAGACCACGATGACCCGGAATGAGACCACCGCAGCGGTGGATGAGCTGATCAGCAGCCTGTGCGCCACGATCCCCGACTACCCCAAGCCCGGGATCGTCTTCAAGGACCTGACCCCGGTCTTCGCCGACGGTGCCGCGCTGAAGGCTGTCGTGAACGCCCTGGTGGAGCCGTTCGAAGGCCAGTTTGACGCCGTCGCCGGGGTGGAAGCCCGCGGTTTCCTGCTGGCTGCCGCGGCGGCGTACGCCACCGGCACCGGCGTCATCACCGTCCGCAAGGCCGGCAAGCTGCCGCGCGAGGTGGTCTCCGAGGACTATGCGCTCGAATACGGCAACGCCACTTTGGAACTGCACACTACGGACCTCGCTCCCGGCAGCCGCGTCCTGATCCTCGACGACGTCCTCGCCACGGGCGGCACGCTCGGCGCCGCCGTGCGGCTCTTCGAACGCTGCGGAGTCGAGGTGGCCGGCGTGGGCGTGGTCATGGAACTCGGCGGACTCGGCGGGCGCTCGGCCCTGGACGGCCACCGGGTCAGCTCCCTGCTGCGCCTGTAGCCCCCGCCCCGGCCGCGGGCGAATCACCGCCGGGAGGAGTGGACGATTCCGCGCGCCTCGGTAGACTTCCTGCACAAAACAGACATGTGCCGGTGGGGAGACCGAAATGGTTGTAGAATGGTTGGTCTGTCTTTTTCGATAGGGGAACGTTCGATGCACGACGCTGATTTGGCCCATGAACGCGACTACGTGGCCGGACTTTACGCCCGGCTGGATGAGCTGCGGGCGGAAAAGCGCGCCCAGCTGGCGCAGGTACGGCGTGCAGGAGCGGTGGGCACCATGCAGAACGTCTCCGAGCGGGACGCATTCGCCGCGCTGTACGAGGACCGCCTGGCGCAGCTCGACGCCGTAGACGACCGGCTAGTGTTCGGCCGCCTCGACCTCGACTCCGGGGAGGCCCAGTACATCGGCCGTATCGGCCTGACCACCGATGACCTCCAGCGCCTCATGCTGGACTGGCGCGCCCCCGAGGCCGGGCACTTCTACCAGGCCACCGCGTTCGACCGGCAGGGTGTGCGCCGCCGCCGCCACCTGATCCTGCAGGGCCGCGAGGTCAAGGCGATCGAGGATGACGTCCTCGACGCCGACCTGCTGGCCGACAACGAGTCCCTCCAGGGCGAGGGCGCCCTGCTCGCGGCCCTGAACTCCAAGCGGACCGGACGGATGTCGGACATCGTCGGGACGATCCAGTCCGAGCAGGACCGGATCATCCGTTCGTCGATTTCCGGTGCCCTCGTGGTGCAGGGCGGACCCGGCACCGGCAAGACCGCCGTGGCGCTGCACCGCGCCGCCTACCTGCTCTACACCCACCGTGACCGGCTCAAGACTGCCGGCGTCCTGCTGGTGGGCCCGTCGTCGTCGTTCATGAAGTACATCGAGCGCGTCCTGCCGTCGCTGGGCGAAACCGGCGTCGTGATGGCGAGCGTAGGGCGCCTGATGCCCGGCATCCACGCCATCGCCGAACCCGATTCCGCGGTCGCGGCGATCAAGGGACGGCTCGACATGGCCGAGGTCGTGGCGAACGCCGTGGCGAACCGGCAGCGCATCCCGGCAGAGAACCGCGTCCTCGAAGTCGATGGGCGCAAACTCCTGCTCACTCCCCGGCAGGTCCGCCGTGCCAGGGACCGGGCCCGCTCGACCGGCAAGCCGCACAACGAGGCCCGTGTCTCGTTCGTCAAGATCCTGCTGCGCGAACTGACCGAGCAGATGACGGAACTCGTGGAAGCCGGCAGCATCGGCAACAACGCCGACCGCTCCTATCTGGCCGAGGACGTCCGCTCCGCGCGGGACGTCCGCATCGCCCTGAACCTGTGCTGGATGCCGATGACGCCGGAGAAGCTCATCGGGGAGCTCCTCAGCCGGCCGGCGATCCTGGCAGCCTGCACTCCGCACCTCACCCCGGCCGAGCGTGAACTGCTGCTCCGGCCCGCCGACTCTCCGTGGACCGAGGCGGACGTGCCGCTGCTGGACGAGGCCGCCGAACTCCTCGGCGAACTCGACGCGGCCGCGGGCCGGGGACTGGCCCAGCAGGAACACGACCGTGCCCGCGACCTGGCCAATGCCAAGCAGACGCTGGTCAACATGGAAACAGCCGGCGTGGACGTCCTGATCTCCGCGGAAGAGCTCGTGGACCAGAACCAGGAACGCGAGGCCCGGCTGACCGCCGCCGAGCGCGCGACGACGGACCGCAGCTGGGCGTTCGGGCACATTGTCGTGGACGAGGCCCAGGAGCTCTCGCCGATGCAGTGGCGCCTGCTGGTCCGCCGCTGCCCGCTGAAGTCCTTCACCATCGTGGGCGATATTGCCCAGACGAGCTCCGTGGCCGGCGCCAATTCCTGGCACAGCGCCCTCGCCCCCATGTTCGGCGACCGCTGGCAGCTCGAGGAACTCACGGTCAACTACCGCACGCCCTCGCAGATCGCGGAAGCGGCGGCCCGGATGGCCAACGCGGCGGGGCTGGTGGTGTCCGCACCGAAGGCGGTCCGCGAGGGCCGCTGGGCGCCGGTGATCGACCGCGTCGAGCGCGGCGGGATCATCAGCAAGCTCGTGGAGGTCCTGCCGGAGGAGCTGGGCGCGCTTGAGGGCGGCCTGCTGGCCGTCATTGCCGACGGCGAGCTCCTTCCGGAGGCGACCGCCGCGCTGCGCGCAGTCTATGGACGCCGCGTCGGCACGGATGCCGGCAGCTATGTGCAGGACATCGTGGTGATCAGCCCCCGTGAGGCCAAGGGCCTGGAGTTCGACGGCGTTGTGGTGCTGGAGCCGTCGGCGATGCTCAACCATGAGCACGGCCGGGTCGGGGACCTGTATGTGGCCATGACCCGGCCCACCCAGCGGCTGCGGCTCATCGCCTCCGCCGGGGTGCCAGCCGGCATCGAGGACTGAGACCCGCCGTCGGGCGCCCGGCCGCCCGCCGGTCACACGCGCTGACGGTGCCCGGATCCTGCTAACTTAGATTCCGTGTCCCAGCTAAATGATCTACGTTCCCAGCAGAATGACCCCAGCTTCGCCAACGTGTGGCAGGAGCTGAAATGGCGAGGCCTGGTCCACGTCTCAACCGATGAGGCGGAGCTGGAGAAGCTCCTCGCCGGCGACCCCGCGACCTACTACTGCGGCTTCGATCCCACCGCGCCAAGCCTGCACCTGGGCAACCTGGTCCAGCTGCTGCTGATGCGCCGGATCCAGCTGGCCGGCCACAAGCCCCTCGGGCTGGTCGGCGGCTCCACCGGCCTGATCGGGGATCCCCGGCAGACCGCCGAACGCGTGCTCAACACCCCCGAGACGGTCGCCGAGTGGGTTGGAAAGCTGCAGGCGCAGGTCCAGCGCTTCCTCAGCTTCGAGGGTGACAACGCGGCCAGAATGGTCAACAACCTGGACTGGACCGCGCCCCTGAGCGCGATCGACTTCCTTCGCGGGATCGGCAAACACTTCCGGGTCGGCACCATGATCAAAAAGGACATTGTTGCCAACCGACTGAATTCCGACGAGGGGATCAGCTACACGGAGTTCAGCTACCAGATTCTTCAGGGTATGGACTACCTGCAGCTCTTCCGAGACTACGGCTGTGTTCTGCAGACCGGCGGGTCGGACCAGTGGGGCAATCTCACGAGTGGCACCGATCTCATCCGCAAGGTCGAGGGCAAGCACGTCCACGCGCTGGGTACCCCCCTCATCACGAACTCCGACGGCACTAAGTTCGGCAAGAGCGAGGGCAACGCCATCTGGCTCGATCCGGAGATGTGCAGCCCGTACGCCTTCTACCAGTTCTGGCTCAACACGGCGGACAGCGACGTGGCGGCACGCCTGAAGGTGTTTACCTTCCTGAACCGTGCCGAGATCGAGGCCCTGGAAGCCGCGGTTGCCGAGCGACCCTTCGCCCGCGAAGGACAGCGGAAGCTGGCCTACGAGGTGACCTCCCTCGTCCACGGTGTGGACGCCACGGAGAAAGTCATCGCTGCCTCTGCCGCCCTGTTCGGCAATGGTGACCTCAGCGCCCTGGACGAGGCCACGCTCAAGGCGGCGACGTCCGAACTCCCGTCAGCCACCGTTGATGCCGGCAGCCTGGGCATTATCGAACTGCTGGTCGCCACGGGCCTGTCGGAGAGCAAGTCGGCCGCCCGCAGAACCGTGGGGGAGGGCGGGGCGTACGTCAACAACGCCAAGGTCGCGGATCCGGACGCCGTGATCGAGCCCGGCCAGCTGCTGCACGGACGCTACCTGCTGCTGCGCCGGGGCAAGAAGAACCTCGCAACTGTGGAAGTTTCCGCCGCCTAGAACGGCACCACACGCCACCTGCACCCTCCTGCCCGACACAGTTGCAAGGTCGGGCCGGAGGGTGTATTGTTTTCTGAGTCGCCACCGCAGAGTGGTGACCAACCCCAACAAAAATAGAGAAGCAATTCTTCTAGCGCTTTCGGCTCCCCTGGAGCACGCGGCGCAAGAATGAAAAATTGCTTCACATTTTGGTGGGTGCAATTGTTCCACCGAGTGGAATTTAGATGAAAATCTGGATTTGCAAAGTGGATATGAATGAAATAAGCTTCAAATATCGCAGCGAAGAAAAAGCGAAACAAAAGAATTCAATTGTATTGAATTGTTTCGGATAGTACTTCGAATGTGTCTGTTGTTTGAGAACTCAATAGTGTGCCAAGTTTGTTGATACCAATTTATTGTATTGAATTGGTTGAATTGACTGGATCCGCCACCCCGT
>NZ_JAUSSN010000001.1 GCF_030812335.1 Pseudarthrobacter oxydans | reverse complement strand
TCGGCCCGATGTCGCCCGCGCGGGGTATGCACTCGCCACCTCCCCCCCCCCCCCCGCCGTGGTGACACTCCGCCCCCTTTATTGCCACAACCTTGGGCGCGATGTGTCACCTCGGCGGCGTTTAAGCGGTGTCTAGGCGAGGATTCCGGGATTACGGACACTCCGGCGGCGGCGCGGCTGGTTTTCCGGCCCTGGCTGCGGTGAGCTAGGGGCATGGTTTCCCCCGTGCCCGCCGTTGATGTCCCGCCGCAGCCCTGGACCGGACGGTTCGACGGCGACGGCCCCGAGCACCGCCGCTGGTGGCAGGCCGTCACGCCCTACACCCCGCGCCGCGTCCACACCGCCTCCGCCCGCCCCGCCGTCATTCTCGGCTTCGGCAGCGACGCCGGGGTGCGCCGCAACAAGGGCCGCACCGGTGCCGCCGCGGCCCCCGCCGCGATCCGCGCCGCCCTCGGTCCGCTCGCCTTCCACCTCAGCCGGGAAGTGCACGACGCCGGCGACGTCACCGTGGCCGGGGATGCCCTGGAGGCGGGTCAGGCGCGTGCCGGGCTCGCCATCACCGGCCTGCTCGACGCCGGGCAGCTTCCCGTGGTGCTGGGCGGCGGGCACGAGACCGCGTTCGCGAGCTACCTGGGCGTGGCAGGCTCGGCGGCGGTCCGCGAGGGCCTCCGCGTGGGGGTGCTGAACCTGGACGCGCACTTCGACCTCCGCGACGAGGCCGTGCCCAGTTCCGGGACACCGTTCCTGCAGATGGCCCGCGCGGAAGCCGCCGCCGGCCGCGAACTGAGGTACGCCGTCGTCGGGATCTCCGAGCCGAACAACACCCGGGCGCTGTTCCGGACCGCCGGGGAGCTGGGGGTGGACTACCTCCTGGACGAGGACTGTTCCGCCGAGGCCGCGCGTGTGTTTGTGGCCGCGTTCCTGGCGCAGGTCGACGCCCTGTATCTGACCATCGACCTGGACGTGCTGCCGGCCTCGGTGGCGCCGGGCGTGAGCGCACCGGCCGCGTACGGCGTGCCGTTGCCGGTGATCAGCGCGGTGTGCCGCCAGGTGGCCGCGAGCGGAAAGCTGCTGCACCTCGACATCGCCGAGCTGAACCCCGAGTTCGACCTCGATGCCCGCACCGCGAAGGTGGCCGCGCGGCTCATCAATACGCTGCTGGGGTAGCCGGCGGCCCGGCGGGCACCGCGGCCAAAGTCAGATCGGTGTCTTCGGCGCCTTGCCCTCGTCGCCATACTGCCGCGCGGCCTTCCGTTCGCGGAGCCGGTCCAGCCGGTTCATGACCGGTGCCGTGGTCGCCCCGTGCAGCACGATGGACATTGCCACCACCAGGCCGATGAAGGCCCACAGCTGCTCGGCCTGGGCGTCGAAGTCGCCCTTGCTCAGCGCGTAGGCGAGGTAGTAGAGCGAGCCGATGCCGCGGATGCCAAAGAAGGCGATGGCGATCCGTTCCCGCGGGCCGGTCTTGCCCCGGGCCAGGCCGATCCAGCCGGCCAGCGGGCGGACAACCAGCAGGAACGCCAGCGCCACCAGGACCTCCGCCCAGCCGATGCCGGCCAGCAGGCCCCGGGCGATCGCGCCGCCCAGGAGCACGAGGATGACCACCGTCATGAGCCGTTCGAGCTGCTCCACATAGGAGTGCATCACGCGGTGGAAGCCATGCGTGCGTTCCGCGGCCCGGATGGTCACCGCACACACAAAGACGGCGATGAACCCGTAGCCTTCCAGCATTTCCGTGACCCCGTACGCCAGGAAGGTCGCCGCCAGTGCCACGAACCCTTCGGAGTGGCCGGACAGCCGGATGCTGTCCCGGGCGGAGAAGAACAGCCGGCTCAACGCCTTCCCGGCCAGCCAGCCAAGGAGCACGCCCATGCCGATCCGCCAGACGACGTCGGTGGCGAACCAGGAAACGAACCACTCAGACGGCGCGGGGCCCACCAGGCTGATGGCGATGGCCAGGTAGACAAACGGGAAAGCCAGGCCGTCATTCAGGCCTGCCTCGGAGGTGAGGCCGAAGCGGATCTCGTCTTCGCCGCGTTCGGTTTCGTCCTCGTCGTCGGCGGGCTCGCCCACCTGGACTTCCGAGGCCAGCACGGGGTCGGTCGGCGCGAGCGCCGCCGCGACCAGCAGCGCGGCGCCGAGCCCCAGCCCCAGCACCCCGAGACCCAGCAGGGTGAGGGCAACGATGCAGATCGGCATGGCCACACCCAGCATCCGCCACGTGGTGGACCATTCGCGCCTGCCCACGGGGCGGTCGAGCGCGAGGCCGGCGCCCATCAACGAGATGATGACGCAGATTTCGGTCAGGTGGGTGGTGAATTCCCCGTATTGCAGGGGGTCCGGGTCCGGCAGCGACGGGATGAACGTGAAGGCCAGGATGCCGGCGGCCAGGAAGACCATCGGCATGGACAGCGGCGCATTGCGCAGCAGCTTGGGCAGGAGGGCTGCGGCGAAGACGGCCAGGCCTGCCGCCGCAAAAATGATACTGGGAGCCTCAAACACTGCGTATTCCTCCTGCCGGGGCCCGGATGCCCGGGGATGAGTGAGGCGCCGTCCCTGCGGAACGGCGCCCCCTCACCAAGATACGCGAACGGCGCTAAAACCCGGGAGCGGCTAGCTGCGCCGCACCTCCACGCCGTCGGATTTCAGGAAAAGCTGGGTCTCGGACGGGACTACCGGGACCAGCCAGAGAACGTTGCCGCTCAGTGAGACTTCTTCGACCTCACCGGCCGCCAAAACCTGGGCGTGCTTAAGGATTTCGACCCGGTCCCCCGCCTTGAGGCTCCGCCAGTCGGAAACTGCGCTGATCGATGCCAGGCGCCTGGACACTACCGTCCCCCGTGCTTTCATGAACTTTTACCCCTTTGTATATGTTCCTGGTCACAACTTCGTTGGTGTGATCTTCCATTTGTACTACAGTTCCCGCGCCCCAGCCGGGCGTATTGCCCACTATTTCGGGGGCGGCGGAAATTGTTCACCCGGATTGAATTTTGTTTTCCTTCAGGCGAGATTTCCGACGGCGGATTCGGCCGCGGCCCGCACCCTGCCCGAGGCGACGAGGCGGTCCGCGGCTTCCAGTTCCGGGGACAGGAACCGATCGGTGCCGGGACCGTCGACGACGTCGCGCAGCGCGGCGATCACGGCGGTGCCGGCGGGGCCCGGGGCAAGTTCGCCGCCGGAGAGCTGGGTGCGGATGTCGAGTGCCCGCGCCGAGGTCACGAGTTCGATCGCCAGGACGCGGCGCAGGTTCTCCACTGCGCGGCGGAGCTTGCGGGCAGCGTGCCAGCCCATCGACACGTGGTCCTCCTGCATCGCGGAGCTGGGGATCGAGTCCACCGACGCCGGGACAGCCAGCCGCTTGTTGTCCGAGACCAGCCCGGCCTGGGTGTACTGGGCGATCATCAGGCCCGAATCGACGCCGGGGTCCGCCGCCAGGAACGCCGGCAGCCCGTGCGAGCGGGCCGGGTCCAGCATGCGGTCTGTCCGGCGCTCGGCGATGGAGCTCAGGTCCGCGACGGCGATCGCCAGGAAGTCCAGCACGTAGGCGACCGGGGCGCCGTGGAAGTTGCCGTTGGAGCTGACCCGGCCGTCGGGCAGGACCACCGGGTTGTCGATCGCGGCGGCCAGCTCGCGGGAGGCGACCATGGCGGCGTGGTCCACGGTGTCGCGGACGGCGCCGGCCACCTGGGGGGCGCAGCGCAGCGAGTACGCGTCCTGGACCTTGGTGTCGTTGATCCGGTGCGAGGCCACGATCGGGGAGCCGGACAGGACCCGGAGCATGTTGTCCGCGGAGGCGGCCTGGCCCGGGTGCGGGCGCAGCGCCGCGTGCAGCTCGGGCAGGAACACCTGATCGGTGCCGAGCAGCGCCTCGACGCTGAGCGCGGCGGTGATGTCCGCCGTCGTGAGCAGCTGGCGGATGTCCGCGATGGCCATCAGCAGCATGCCCAGCATGCCCTCGGTGCCGTTGACCAGCGCCAGGCCCTCCTTCTCGGCCAGGGTGACCGGCTCGATCCCGTGCGCGGCGAGGAGATCGGCGACCGGGCGGCCGTCCCTGCTGCCGTACAGTTCGCCGTCCGGGCCCGTGGCTTCGCCTTCGCCCATCAGGACGAGGGCGCAGTGGGACAGCGGGGCGAGATCGCCGGAGCAGCCGAGCGAGCCGAATTCGCGGACCACCGGCGTGATGCCGGCGTTGAGGACGTCCACCATGGTCTGCAGGACCACGGGGCGGACGCCGGTGCGGCCGGACGCGAGGGTCTTGGCGCGCAGGAACATGATGCCGCGGACCACCTCGCGTTCCACGGCCGGGCCCATGCCGGCGGCGTGGCTGCGGATCAGCGACTTCTGCAGCTGGGTGCGCAGTTCGGTGGGGATGTGCCGGTTGGCCAGCGCCCCGAAGCCGGTGGAGATGCCGTAGGCGGGGACCTCGCTGTGAGCAAGGCCATCGATGTGGGCGCGGACCTTGGCGACGGCGTCGAGGGCGTCCGGGGCGATGGTCACCCGGGCGTCGTGGCGGGCGACGGCGACGACGTCCTCGGGGGTGACGCCGCTGGAGCCGAGGGTGACGGTGAGCGGTGAGTGGGTGGTGACAGTCATGGGATGTTCCTGTGTATTTCCCATCGATTGCTCCGCACGTGCCCTTTTGGGGGCTCAAAACGGCAGTTGCGGAGCAATCGATGTGGGTTGGGCCTGGTTAGCGGGTTAGTGGCTCGGGGGGAGCATGGGGATGCGGACGCCGCGTTCGTTGGCGACTTCGACGGCGCGGTCGTAGCCGGCGTCGGCGTGGCGGATGACGCCCATGCCGGGGTCGTTGGTGAGCAGGCGTTCGAGCTTCTGCGCGGCCAGGTCGGTGCCGTCCGCGACGGAGACCTGGCCGGCGTGGATGGAGCGGCCGATGCCGACGCCGCCGCCGTGGTGGATGGAGACCCAGGTGGCGCCGGAGGCGGTGTTGAGCAGCGCGTTCAGCAGCGGCCAGTCGGCCACGGCGTCCGATCCGTCAGCCATCGCCTCGGTTTCGCGGTACGGGGACGCGACGGAGCCGGAGTCGAGGTGGTCGCGGCCGATCACGATGGGCGCCTTGACCTTGCCCTCCTTGACGAGCTGGTTGAACAGCAGCCCGGCCTTGGCGCGGTCGCCGTAGCCCAGCCAGCAGATGCGGGCCGGGAGGCCCTCGAACTCGACGCGCTCGGCGGCGGCGTCGATCCAGCGGTGCAGGTGCTTGTTCTCCGGGAAAAGGTCCTTGATGGCCCTGTCCGTGACCGCGATGTCCTCCGGGTCACCGGACAGAGCGACCCAGCGGAACGGGCCCATGCCCTCGCAGAACAGCGGCCGGATGTATGCCGGGACGAAGCCGGGGAACTCGAAGGCCCGGCTGTAGCCGCCTTTGCGGGCCTCGTCGCGGATGGAGTTGCCGTAGTCGAACACCTCGGCGCCGGCGTCCTGGAATTCGACCATGGCCTGGACGTGCTTGGCCATAGAGGCCTGGGCCTTTTTGGTGAAGCCCTCCGGGTCGGCCGCGGCCTCGCGGTGCCATTCCGCCACGGTGATGCCCTCGGGCAGGTAGCTCAGCGGGTCGTGCGCGGAGGTCTGGTCCGTGACGATGTCCACGGTGAGCTCCCCGGCGTTGTGGCGGCGCAGGATCTCCGGGAACACCTCGGCGGCGTTGCCGACATAGCCGACGGACCAGCCGCGGCGCTCCTCCTTGGCTGCCAGGACCTTGGCGATCGCGGCGTCGAGGTCGGTCTCGACCTCGTCGAGGTAGCGCTTGCCGAGGCGGCGGCGCAGGTGGCTTTCGTCGACGTCGACGATCAGGCAGGCGCCGTCGTTCAGGGTGACGGCGAGCGGCTGCGCGCCGCCCATCCCGCCGCAGCCGCCGGTGAGGGTCAGGGTCCCGGCGAGGGTGCCGTTTTCGTCGCCGGTGAGCTTGCGGGCGATCGCGGCGAAGGTTTCGAAGGTGCCCTGCAGGATGCCCTGGGTGCCGATGTAGATCCAGGACCCGGCGGTCATCTGGCCGTACATCATCAGGCCCTCGGCCTCGAGCCGGCGGAACTCGGGCCAGTTCGCCCAGTCGCCGACGAGGTTGGAGTTGGCCAGCAGCACCCGCGGCGCCCATTCGTTCGTGCGGAAGACGCCGACCGGCTTGCCGGACTGGACGAGCAGGGTCTCGTCCTTTTCCATGGTTTCCAGGGTGCGGGTGATCGCGTCGAACGCGGCCCAGGACCGGACGGCGCGGCCGGTGCCGCCGTAGACCACGAGGTCATCGGGGCGTTCGGCGACCTCGGGGTCCAGGTTGTTCATGAGCATGCGCAGCGGGGCTTCCGTCTGCCAGCTCTTGGCGGTGAGCTCGGTGCCGCGGGCTGCTTTGACCGGGCGGGCACCGGTGGTGAAATCGGCGGGTGCCATGAGGGGCTCCTTCGTGTCTCGATGGTTCGGGGGAATGAGGTTCTGTATCAACTAAAGCCTGTCCGCGGCCGCGGAAACAGGGCCCGCGGAGGGGTGCTGTCCGGGATTCCAGACAAGCCCGCCGGCTCCCCTCCCCCGCGTTGCGCTATCACTTCCGGTCCCCAAAATGCCCGGATGAGCGCTCAAAGTGATAGCGCAACGGGAGGTTGGAGGGGGCGACGGCGGCGGAGGGCGGGCCGGTCAGCCGGGCTGCGGGCGGCCGTGGATCCGGAGGGAGAGATCGTCCGCGGCTTTCCGCACCCGGGCGGCGAGGGCGGGCCACTCCTCGGGCGGGAGCTTGTCCTCGAGGAAGGTCACGGCGACGGCGGCGGTCGGCCAGCCCACATGGTCCGTGACGGCGGCCGCGATCGAGCCGAAGCCGGGCGTGACCTCCCCGTGTTCGGTGGCGTAGCCGCGTTGCCGGACCTGGTCCAAATGCGAGGAGAGCGCCGAGTACTTCATGATTGGCGATTCGGTCTCGTGCCGGGCGGTGAAGGCGGCCGCGTTGGGGTACAGCGCCCGGACCTGCGACTTGGGCAGCGCGGCGAGGATGGCGCGCCCGCTCGCTGTCAGGTGGCTCGGCAGCCGCACCCCGACGTCGGTCACCAGCGAGGGGCGGTTCTTGGCCCGCTCCTCCACGATGTAGAGCACATCGCGGCCGTGCAGCACGGCGAGGTGGGCGCTTTCACCGATCACATCCACCAGGGCGGCGAGCAGCGGCCGGCCCAGCCGGGAGAGCGGCTCCTGCCGCGAATACGCCGAACTGAGTTCGAAGGCACTGATCCCCAGCCCGTAGCGCTGCTCCTCGTGCAGGTGCAGCACAAAGCCGTTGGCCTCCATGACGCCCAGCAGGTGGTAGACGCTGGAGCGCGGCAGCCCCAGCGCGGTGGCAATGTTCGACGCCGCCATCGGCCCCCGCTTGGAGGCCAGCAGTTTGAGGATGCGCAGGGTATTTTCCGCGGCCGGAACCTTCGAGGTCACCTTGGCCGGGGTGGCCCGGGGTGCCCCCTCGTCGGCAGGCGGGGTGGTGCTGGTGGCTGGCATGGATCCTCTTCGAGTGCGGTGTCCGGTATCCCGTACTTAAGCATGCGCCCCGGGCCGGGACCCCGGACAGTCCGACGCGACTGCGGTGTCTGGAATCCCGGACAACGAAGGGACATGTCCCGCCGCGGCAATGAAGAACGCTCCCCGGGGGCGGGGCCTCCGCCCCTTGCCGCACCTCGGCGGCGGTGCTTGCATGGACGCGTCAGCCGGGATGCAGGAGGTCCGCCATGCGCTGGATTGCGGGTTTGTTCCTGATCGCGCACGGCCTGGTCCATCTGGCCATCTGGCTGCCGAAGCCGGACCAGAAGGCGCCGTTCGACGTCGGACATTCGCCCTTTGCCGGCGACGTCCGGCGGCTGGCGTCCGCTCTGGGCATCGCGGCCGCCGCCGTCCTCATGCTGGGCGGCCTGGGCCTGATCGGCGACGCGTCCTGGTGGATTCCGGTCACGGTCGCGGGCGCCGTGGTCTCGGCTATGCTGCTGCTCCTGACCTTCAACCGCTGGTGGCTGATCGGGCTCGGGATCAACGTCGCGATCATCGTGCTCGCGCTGCAGCAGCCTTGAAGCGGGCCTCCTTAGACCGTGATGACCACCTTGCCGCGGGCGTGGCCGTCGTGCATGTGGCGGATTGCTCCCGGAGCGTCGCCCAGCGGATAGCTCTTGTCGATGACGGGGGTGACGGTTCCGGCGTCGATGAGCTGGGCCAGGTAGCGGAGGTCCTCCTGGCGCTCGGTTGCCATCAGGCCGGTCAGTTTCTGCCCGACGAAGGGGGAGATCAGGGCGGCCCGGAGGGAGCGTTCGAATCCTCCGGTCCAGCGGCCGCCGCCTTCGCCTCCGACAATGACGAGGGTTCCCCGGGGTTTCAGCGCCCGGCGGAGGACTGACAGCGGGCGGTTGCCGGCCGTGTCGAGAATGAGGTCGTACTGCCGCGCGCCGTCCGCGAAGTCGTCGTGCTTGTAGTCAATGACGTGGTCGGCGCCGATGGACCGGACCAGGTCCAGCTTCGCGGTGCTGCATACGCCGGTGACCTGAGCTCCGAGCACCTTGGCGAGCTGGACGGCGAACGAGCCCACGCCGCCGCCGGCGCCAATGATCAGGACCTCCTGTCCGGGCTGGAGCTGCCCGCTGTCGCGCAGTCCCTGCAGTGCCGTGGTGGCGGAGATGGGCACGACCGCTGCCTGCTCGAAGCTGGCGTTCACCGGCTTCAGGGCGATCTTGCCCTCCTTGGCGCAGACAAATTCGGCGAAGGTTCCCTCGGCGGTGCCGAAGACCTCATCCCCCGGACGGAACCCGACGACGTTCTGTCCCACCGCTTCCACCCGGCCGGCGACTTCCCTGCCACGGATCGGGTTCTTGGGCGCCTTGAACCCGAAGAAGGCCCGGGTCAGGTACGGCAGTCCGGTCATGAGGTGCCAGACCCCCTGTTCGACGCCGGCGGCGCGGACCCGGATCAGCACGTCGCCGTCGCCCGGTACCGGGGTTTCAACGTCGCGCAGCACCAGCACATCCGCAGAGCCGTACACGTCCTGGACAATGGCTTTCATGGCGCCTCTTCTTCACTGTCGGGGTGCTGGACCGCAACACCCGGCGGCACCTTGAGCGCACGGGCGGGTGACAGCCCTGCTCAAAGCGCAGGAGACGAAGGGATTCGCGACCCGGATCGGTTTTATCACGGCCGGCAGCCCCTCCGGTAGGGCACCGCCCGCCACGGGCGGGGGCCGCGGGGCTAAAATCAGTCATGGTCCCCGCCACGAACCTGCTGGCCTTCGCCCTCGCCGCCCTCCTGCTGATCGCTGTGCCCGGACCCAGCGTCCTGTTCGTGATCGGACGGACGCTGGCGCTGGGCCGCCGGGGCGGGCTCCTGAGTGTGCTGGGCAACGCCGCCGGGGAGCTGCTGCAGATCGCGGCGGTGGCACTGGGGGTGGGCGTGGTGCTGGCCCAGTCCGTGCTGCTCTTCAGCGTGGTCAAGTTCGCCGGCGCGGCCTACCTCATCTACCTCGGCATCCAGGCCATCAGGCACCGCGGCGGAGGCCCGACGGCGGCGGAGCCCTCGCGTCCGGCGTCGACCCTGCGGATCCTCCGGGAGGGATTCATCGTCGGTGCCACCAACCCCAAGTCGATCATCTTCTTCGTCGCCGTACTGCCCCAGTTTGTGGACTACTCGGCCGGCGCCATCCCGTTGCAGCTGGCGACGTTGGGAGCGCTGTTCCTCGCGATCGCCCTGGCCTCGGACAGTGGCTGGGCGCTGATCGCCGGCACTGCCCGCCGCTGGTTTGCCAGCTCGCCCCGGCGGATCGCCGCGCTGGGCGCCACCGGCGGGGCGATGATGATCGGGCTTGGCGGAACCCTTGCCCTGGCCGGGAACGGGGCGGAGCCGCGGCCCGGCAAGTAGTCGGCGCTGCGTCCCAAGTGGTACTCGGTCCGGCAGAGGGAGAAGTTACTCGTGTGACGAATGGGGCTGAGGGCTACAGTAGCTTCACGGCTGCACGGACCGGCCGGGGGTGCGGGGCTGGGGAGCCCTCCCACAACTGGTCCGGGTGCCGCCGATAGTCCGAGTGGCGCGCTTTCCGAAGGAGTAGTTCCGATGGAGTCCCCAGCATCTCCGCAGGCACAACACCAACGACGCCGGGTGGCGGATTTCCTGTGGGGATCCGTGAGCCGCGCCAGAGCACCGCGCATTCCGTTCCGGATGGGACAGGTGCTCATTGGCGATGATCCGTTCAACGGCCGGCACCTGGGCACCGTGGCCGTGATCGATGCCCCCTACGTGGGTCTCCGGACCGGCGGCAGCAAGGCGGGGGACGTCACCTTCTACGACTACCGGCAACTCCGGTACCCCGACTAGTGGACGGGCCAGATGACATGAGCTCAGCGAATTTTTCCTCCCACTTCCTGACGATCGCGGAGGTCGCTGCGGCCATGCGGGTGTCCAAAATGACCGTCTACCGGCTGGTGAAGTCACACGCCATCGCGGCGGTGCGGGTGGGCCGCTCGTTCCGGGTTCCCGAGGAGGCCGTCAACGACTACATCCGCCGCGCCACCGAGCCCGCGACCCCGGCCCAGGGTGACGACAAAAAGGACGGCAGGACCGACGCCCAGAAGGATGACAAGACGACGGACTGATCGTCGGCCCGCTACCGGGCGGACCAGCCGCCGTCCATCGTGTAGCTCGCGCCGGTGACCATGCCGGCGTCGTCAGAGGCCAGCCAGGCGACGAGGGAGGCGACCTCCTCCGGCTCGACGAGACGCTTGACGGCGGCCTCGGTCAGCATGATTTTGGTGAGCACCTCGGACTCCGGGATCCCGTGCACCTTGGCCTGGTCAGCGATCTGCGACTCGACCAGCGGCGTCCGGACATAACCGGGGTTGACGCAGTTGGAGGTGACGCCGTGCTCGCCGCCTTCCAGCGCCGTGACCTTGCTCAGGCCTTCCAGGCCGTGCTTCGCCGAGACATAGGCACTCTTGAACGGCGAGGCCCGGAGCCCGTGCACGGAGGACAGGTTGATGATCCGGCCGAAGTTGTTGGCGTACATGTGCGGCAGCGCGGCCCGGATGAGGAGGAACGGCGCTTCCAGCATGAGCGTGATGAGGCGGCGGAAGTCCGCCGGGTCGAAGTCCTCGATCGGGCTGATGCGCTGGATGCCCGCGTTGTTGACCAGGATGTCGCAGTCCAGGCTGACGGACTGCAGCGCCTCGACGTCGAGCAGGTTGACCGCCCAGGAGGTGCCGCCGACCTCATCGGCGAGGGCTGTGGCCGCGGCCTCATCCATATCCGCGATCACCACCTTGGCCCCCCGTGCCGCCAGGGCGCGGACGCTCGCGGCGCCGATTCCGCCGGCTCCGCCGGTCACCAGGGCTTTTCGCCCGTTCAAGCTGCTCTCCATGTCCTGCACTCCTCAAGTTTGGGGTCGTCAACGGCCCAGAGGAGGTGCGATGCACAGCGCTGAGCAGCCGTACTGAGTATTGCCGCAGAAAGTGTGCGTTTCAATGGTCAAACCAGCACCCCTTGTGTGCAGAATTGCAGATATGAATGCGAACCCGGATGACCTGCTTGTCCTTCTGGCCGTGTCCCGCTCCGCGAAGTTCACGACGGCGGCTCAGTCCCTGGGGCTGAACCACACCACCGTGTCGCGCCGGATCGCGGCGCTGGAGAAGGCCCTGGGCGGGCGGGTGCTCTCCCGTGCCTCCGGCGGCTGGGAGCTCACGGAACTGGGCGCGGAAGCGGTGCTGGTGGCCGAGCGGGTGGAAGCGGCGATCCGGACCCTCGAACAGCCCGGCCGGGTGCCGGATCCAATCACCGGCGTCGTCCGGATGACCGCGACGGACGGCTTCAGCGCCTACATCGCGGCCCCCGCGGTGGCCAGGCTGCGCCGCGACCACCCCGGCCTCAGCGTCGAGATCATCACCGTGACGCGGCGGGCGCTCCAGCAGCGTTCCGGGCTGGACATCGAGGTCGTGGTGGGCGAACCGCAGGTGCACCGGGCCGCAGCCGCCCGGCTCGGCGAGTACATGCTCGGCATGTACGCCTCCCGCGATTACCTGGCCGAGTACGGCACCCCCACCACGATCGAGGAACTCACCACCCATTCGCTGGTCTACTTCGTGGATTCCATGCTGCAGGTGGACGATCTGGACGCCCCGCGGCGCCTCGTGCCCACGATGCGGGACGGCCTGAGCTCCACCAACGTCTTCGTCCACGTGGAGGCGACCCGCGCCGGCGCCGGGATCGGCTTCCTGCCCTGCTTCGCGGCGGACCTGCATCCGGATCTGGTCCGGCTGCTGCCGGAGGAGTTCGCCGAACTGCTGCCGTATTGGATGGTGCTACGGCCCGACTCCATGCGCCGCCCGGCCGTCGCGGCGGTGGTGCAGGCGCTGCGCGAGCAGACGAAGGCCCACCGCAAGGCGCTCCTGGGGCGGGGAGGGTCCGCATCGACTGCTCCGTAACCGCCGTTTTCGGGGCGGTAAAGGGCCGTTACGGAGCAGCCGACGGCGCCGGTTCGGCGGGTTTCGGGTCGCGGCGGACCGGGGCGCCGGCCGCGAAGGCCCGGACTTTGGCGTCGTTCCAGATGTGGGCGGGCACCGCGCCGCCCAGCAGGCGCCGCGCCAGTCCCGGGTCGTCGTCGAACGGCAGGTCGCTGCCGGCCATGATCATGTTCCCGTACCGCCGGCCTTTGAGCATGGCGGGGTCCGCGATGATGATGGTGTGCTTGAAGGTCTCCGCGATGGTCGCGGCGTCCTCCCGGGCGTTTTTCAGGTCCGGCGCGTCGCCGGAGTTCACCACGTAGATCCCCCCGGGGGCCAGGACACGCTTGGCGTGCTCGTTGAACTCCCGCGTGGTGAGCGGCCGCGGCGTCAGCGAGCCGGCGAACACGTCGCGGATGATCAGGTCCCGGGTCTGGGGAGTGAGGCTTTCGGTGACCTCACGGGCCTCCCCGACCCGCAGGCGCATCAGCGGCGCCTTCGGCAGGTCGAACCAGCCCCGGACATATTCGGCGAGTTTGCCGTCGAGTTCGACCACCACCTGGCGGGCCTCCGGGTAGGCGGCGTGGAAGTAGCGCGCCAGGGAGCATGCTCCGCCGCCCAGGTGCAAGGCTCGCAGCTTCGCCCGGGAGTCCCGCGGCCAGCGCGATTCCACCAGGGCCGAGATCCAGCGCATGTATTCGAAGTCGAGGAACAGCGGATCGGCCAGGTCGATGTGCGAGCTCATCACCCCGTTGATCCGCAGCAGCCAGCCGTTGGAGTTGTCCTGGTCGGCGATCAGTTCGCAGTCACCGGTGTCGATGTAGTAGATGCCTTCCAAGGGCCCCTCGGGGCGGCTGCCCTTCGGGATCTCCACCACTCCGGCGGCCTTTTCGGTGTTGCTCCGGCTGGCAGCCCTGCCCCGCTTGGCCATCAGCCGTGCACCGTTTTGCTCATGTTTCAAGCCTAGTTCACCGGCCGGGCGGGCTTCACCGCGGGCCCCGGCCCCGCAGGATGCGCTCCTGCGGCAAAAAATTAAGCAAAGGGTACTTACTATTCTTTAGTAATCATGCTTACTATTATCTCTCCAGTTAATGCTGGTTGTGATCAGCAGCCGATCTTGAAAAGAGAGCGAAGATGACAGAGAACCAATGGCCCCAGGACGGTAGCTACCGCACTCCCACGGCCACCACCCAGCAGACTCCCCTCCGGCCCGAAACCACCTTCCCGCCGACGCCGAAGGGCAGCTCATCCGGCACCTCCACCGAGAACGGGGCCTCCAAGACCGATGCCGCGCGGGACGAGGCAGCCGACGTGAAGCGCCAGGCCACCGATTCCGCCCAGACCGTGGCCGAGACCGCCAAAACCGAAGCCGCCAACGTCGCGGCCGAAGTGAAGACGAACGCCCGGGATCTCCTGTACCAGGCCAAGTCCGACCTCACCGACCAGGCCGGCACTCAGCAGCAGAAAGTCGCAGAGGGCCTGCGCTCGATTTCCACCGAATTGCAGACCATGGCCGCGGCCTCCGATCAGCCCGGCGTCGCCAGCGACCTCGTGCGCCAGGCGGCCGAACGGTCTTCCGCCGTCGCCGGCTGGCTCGATGCCCGGGACCCGGGTTCGCTGCTGACCGAGGTGAAATCCTTCGCCCGCCAGCGCCCCGGCACGTTCCTGCTGCTCGCGGCCGGCGCCGGCGTCCTGGCCGGGCGGCTGAGCCGCAGCCTGAGCGCCGGAGCTCCGGAAACGGGCGCCGCTGGCGTCGCCACGACCCCGGTCACCAGAGTCCCCGACACCGGCATGGCCGTTCCGCCGCCGCCCGTGCAGATGCCTGCCCCGGAGACCACGACGGCGGGCTTTGCCGAGACCTACCCGCCCAACCCGCTCGACGCCGATCCGCTCGGTGACCGTGGCCGGCAGGACCGCTGGGCCTCCGAGCCTGTGGTGACGGACCCGGCCCGACAGGATCCGTTCCGTGATGATCCCTTTGACGGTGGCCGTCGATGACCAGCGAAATGCCCCAGACCGGCGCGCACGCCAAGGCTGAGACGACGTCGCTGGGTGATCTGCTGGGCGAGGTCACGCGGGACATGTCCACCCTGATGCGGCAGGAAGTCGAGCTGGCGAAGGTCGAACTCAGGCAGTCCGCAACCCGTGCCGGGAAAGGCGCGGGGATGCTGGCCGGCGCCGGCGTCGCCGGCCACTTCGTCCTGTTGTTCCTGTCCCTGGCGCTCTGGTGGGCGCTCGGGACCGTCATGGGCCTGGGCTGGTCCGGCGTCGTCGTCGCCCTCATCTGGGGAGTCGTCGCCGCGATCCTGGCAGCCAGGGGCCGCAAGGAACTCAACGCGATCAAGGGCATGCCCCAGACCGCCGAGACGCTGCAGGAAATCCCGCCCACGCTCAAGCCCACCCCCTAAATACAGCGAGGAAACACGATGAGTGAGAACCCGGATGTCATCCGAGCAGATATCGAAGCAACCCGCGCGCGGCTGGGCACCAATGTCGATGCCGTAGCGGACAAGGTCACCCCGTCCCACATCGTCCAGCGCCAGACCGACAAAGTTAAAGAAAACGTCAAGGACGCCGTCTTTGGAGTGAAGGAGAAAGTCATGGGAGTCGCCGACCACACCGCTGGCAATGTCCACTCCGCCACCGGCACCGCCGGGGCGCACCTGGGCGACGCCGGCGCAGCCATCGGGGACGCCCCCGCGCAGGTCAGGACCAAGACCCAGGGCAACCCGCTCGCGGCAGGCCTGATCGCGTTCGGGGCCGGGCTGCTGGTTTCCTCCCTGATCCCGGCCAGCCAGAAGGAACGCGAAGCCGCGGATGCCCTGAAGACCGCGGCCGAACCGCTCACCACGGAACTCACCGAGGCCGCCAAACACGTCGCCGAGGGACTCAAGGAACCCGCCCAGGCAGCGATGGACAACGTCAAGGCCACCGCCGCTGACGCGACCGAGCACGTCAAGGCCGAAGGCCAGGGCGCCGTGGCCGACGTCAAGGACCGGACCGCCGTGGCCAAGGACAACGTCCAGCAGGCCTGATCCCGCTGGCACCCGGCCGGCCGTTCCCGCGCTCACGCGCCGGGCGGCCGGCTGACGCACTTAACCCCCGAAGGAAGAATTCCCATGTCCAAGAACCCCGCCGCGGCAGCAACGCCGGCCGACGCCGAAACCCAGGAGAGCAGCACCGCCAAGGCCCGCACGGCGCCGGCACCGGACGACGCACGCAAACCGGACAGCCCCACGGAGGTCACCAAGCCCTCGTGGCGGTACATCGCCAAGAAGACCTTCCGCGAATTCACCAAGGACCAGTGCCCCGACCTCGCCGCGGCCCTGACCTACTACTCGGTGCTCTCGATTTTCCCGGCGCTGCTGGCCCTCGTGTCGCTGCTGGGCATCTTTGGACAGCCCGAGAAAACCACGGGCGCGCTGCTGGAGATCGTCCAGGGCTTTGCACCGGCCGAGACGGTGGAGGCCGTCCGCGAGCCGGTCGAACAGCTCAGCAGCTCCTCCGCCGCCGGACTCACGCTGGTCCTCGGTATTCTCACCGCGCTGTGGTCGGCCTCCGGTTATGTGGGGGCGTTTGGCCGGGCCATGAACCGGATCTACGAAGTCGACGAGGGCCGGCCGTTCATCAAGCTCCGTGGAACCATGCTCGCGGTCACCATCGCCACCGTGCTGATCGTGGTGCTGCTGGCCGCCATGCTGGTCCTCAGCGGCCCGGTGGCGGAGTCCGTCGGCAACGCCCTTGGCCTGGGCGGGGTGGTCCTGACCATTTGGAACATCGCCAAGTGGCCCCTCATCGTGCTGCTCGTGGTAGCAGCGATCGCGATCCTCTACTACGCCACACCCAACGTGAAGCAGCCCAAGTTCCGCTGGATGAGCCTCGGGTCCCTGATCGCCCTGGTGATCTTCCTGCTGGCCTCCCTGGCCTTCGGCTTCTACGTCGCCAACTTCAGCAGTTACAACGAGACCTACGGCACGATCGGCGGCGTCATCATTTCGCTGCTGTGGCTCTGGATCCTCAACATGTCGCTGCTGTTCGGCGCCGAATTCGACGCCGAGATGGAGCGCGGCCGCCAGCTCCAGGCCGGCATCGAAGCCGAGGAAACCATCCAGTTGCCGCCCCGCGACACCAAACAGAGCGACAAGCTGCAGGCCCGGGAGGAAGAAGACATCCAGCACGGCCGCGAACTGCGTGAGCGGAGCGGCGGCGCGGACACGGGGGCCGCGACGGATTCCCGGTCCCCCCGGGACCAGGATCCCCGCAACCAGCGGGACCAAAGCCCCTAGCCCTTTCCTGGACCCTGCGTTCTACTGGGGGCAAAGTGCCGCCCGAGGGCGGACTTGGCTGACCGGGAGGACGCATGACGGCACCCGCCGCAGGGGACGAACGCACCACCGTGGCAGTGGGCTACGACGGGTCCGAGGCGGCGCAGGCGGCCGTCCGGTGGGCCGCGGAGTACGCGGCCGCCGGAGGGTACCGGCTCCGCGTCGTGCATGCCTGGATCTGGCCCGTCTTCACCAAGAAGCTCGGACCGGTCAAGGGCGTCGAGGGCAGCGGGCTGCGGCACGCGGCCGAGGTAGTCCTGGCGGAAGGCGTGGAGCTGGCCCGCACGGCCGCCGCCGCCGCGCCGGCCGTGCGGGCCCGGGACACGGCCGCCGCCACCGCGGAACCCGATTCCGGCGTCGAGGGTGTCATGGAAGCAGGGCTCCCGGCTGCCGTGCTGCGCGACGCCGCCCGTGATGCCCGCCTCCTGGTGGTCAGCAGCCGCGGTCTCGGCGGCGTGCTGGGCCATGTTGCCGGATCAGTCTGCCTCGACCTGGCCGGCTCCTCCCCCTGCCCTTTAATGGTCATCCGCCGGCCGCGCAGCCCCGGCCAGGCTGCCGGCCCTGTCGTCGTTGGCATCGACGGAACCTCCCGGAGTTCCGCGGCGCTGGCCGCCGCCGCCCGGCTGGCGGGGATGCTGGGCACCAACCTCCAGATCGTCCACATCGACCAGTCCGGCGGCGCAGCCCGGGAAAGGCACGGACGGCATGGCCCGCTGCACGGCCAGGAACTCCTGGACCACACCGTGGAGGAGGCCCGTAACCTCGCCCCGGAGCTGTCGGTCTCCGGGGTCCTGCGGGAAGGCCACGCGGCGTCCAAGGAGCTGCTGGCGGCCGCCGGAGACGCCGAAGTACTGGTGATTGGAACCCACAACCGTGAGGGCGGCCCGGGCAACACCGTCACCAGGGTCCTGAACAAAGCGCGCTGCAATGTCCTGATTACGCGCTGACCCCGCTCCACCGGACCACCGCCTTCAGAGGGGAGCTGGAGGTTTTAGCAGAGGAGGACGCCCGTGCGAGCCTGGCGCGTAGGACAGCCCGGGCCGATGAGAAGCGGCCCCCTGGTGGCGGACGAGTGCCCCGACCCCCGGCCGGGCCCCGGGGAGGTGCTGTTGCGGGTCCGGGTGTGCGGCGTCTGCCGCACCGACCTGCACCTGGCCGAGGGCGACCTCGCGCCGCGGCACCCCGGCGTCATCCCGGGACACGAAGTCGTCGGCGAAGTCATCACGTGCGGGGCCCGCGCCACGCGGTTCTCCCCCGGAGAACGCGTGGGCGTCGCCTGGCTGGGCAGGACCTGCGGCACGTGCCGCTTCTGCCTGCGCGGCGCGGAGAACCTCTGCCTCTTCCCCGTGTTCACCGGCTGGGACCGCGACGGCGGCTACGCCGAACTCATCACCGTGGCCGAAAACTTTGCCTACCGGCTCCCGCCAAGCTTCTCGGACGAGGAGGCCGCACCCCTGCTGTGCGCGGGAATCATTGGCTACCGCGCCCTCGGCCGCGCCGACCTGCCCATCGGCGGCCGGCTGGGGATCTACGGCTTCGGCGGATCCGCCCACCTGGCGGCCCAGATCGCCCTCTTCCAGGGCGCCCGTGTGTACGTGATGACACGGTCCGAGGAAGCACGCGCCCTCGCCCTCGAGCTGGGGGCGACCTTTGCCGGCGGCGCCGACGAGCAGCCGCCGGATCCGCTGGATTCCGCCATCCTCTTCGCCCCGGCCGGCAGCCTGGTTCCGGTGGCCCTGCGTGCCCTGGACCGGGGCGGCACGCTCGCCGTCGCCGGCATCCACCTGAGTGACATTCCGCCGCTGCACTACGCCGCGGAGCTGTTCCAGGAACGCCAGCTGCGCAGCGTCACGGCCAACACCCGGGCCGACGGCGAGGAGTTCTTCCGCGTCGCCGCGGAGATCCCGCTGCGCCCCACCACTGTGCCCTATCCGTTCTCGGCTGCGGACAAGGCCCTGCTGGACCTGTCGGAGGACCGGGTCACGGGAGCGGCGGTGCTCCGGATGGACGCCCCGTAGCCGGCCCGGCGCGCCCGCCGGATCAGACCGGTCAGCGGGATCAGACTGGTCAGCCGGGCCAGCCCTCCGTGCGCAGGAACACGTGGTCCTGGCCAGCCCTGAGGAGCACCCGCCGGGTTCCCACCCGCACCAGCACCGGGGCGGCGTCCCCGGGGGCCGCGGACACCGTCAGCCGGTCGCGTTCGAGCTGGACGGCGAGCATCTGGTCCCGGTAGCGGACGTGGAAATCCAGGCGGCTGAGCTCGACGGGCAGGCGGGGCGCGAAATCGAGGGCGTCGCGGGTGATCCGCAGCCCGGCGAAGCTGCGCTGGACGACGTCGATCGTCCCGGCCATGGCGCCCAGGTGGATGCCGGAGCTGGTGGTCCCGCCCTGGGTGTCGTCCAGGTCCGCGTCGAGGGCCTCCCGGAACACCGCCCACGCCCGCTCGGGGTCCCGCTGCGCCAGCACCGAGGCGTGGGCCACCCGGCTGAGCGTGGATCCGTGCGCCGTCCTGGCGAGGTAGAAGTCCACAGTGGCGGCCATCTGCGCGGAGGTGACGGCGTAACCCATCCGGGCCAGGAACTGGATGAGCTGGTCCTCGCCCAGAACGTACAGCAGCATCAGCACGTCGGCCTGTTTGGCCAGCCGGTAGTGGTTGGTGCTGTCCCCCTCCGCCTCCAGGATCAGGTCCAGCCGCTCGATCAGCCCGTAGCTGCGGCGGTAGTGCTTCCAGTCCAGTTCCCGCAGCGCGCTGTAGCCGTCGAACTGGCTGATCACCCCGTCGTCGTGGAACGGAACGAACATGCGCCGGCTGAGGTGTTCCCAGGCCTCGATCTCGGCGGCGGTGACCAGCAGCCGGGCGCGCAGCTCCTCCATGTCGAACCCCCGGACCGAATGCATGATCCAGACGGCCTGGTCGAACACCCAGGCGGCCATGACGTTGGTGTACGCGTTGTCGTTCAGTCCGCCGCCCGGGTCGCCGGGGTTCCCGGTGTGGTATTCATCCGGGCCCATAACGCCCCGGAGGTGGAAGCGGTCGTCCGCCGGGTCGAACTCCGCCATCGACGCGAACATCCGGGCGACGTCGACGATGATTTCCGCCCCGTGCTCGGTCAGCCAGCCGCGGTCCTGGGTCGCCTCGAAATACTGCCACGCGTTGTAGGCGACGGCGAGGCCGACATGGCGCTGGAGCCGGGAGTAATCCGGCATCCAGTGCCCGGACCGCCGGTTGAACAGCAGCTTCGGTGTCTGTTCCGTGCCGTCGCTGCCGCTTTGCCACGGGAACAGCGCCCCCTTCAGCCCCGCCGCCCGCGCCGCGTCCCGGGCGGCGCCGAGCCGCCGCCACCGGTAGTCGACCAGCTCCCGGGCGAGGGAGGGCAGCCGCGAATTCAGCACCGGCAGGACGAAGAGTTCATCCCAGAAGATGTGCCCCCGGTAGCCCTCGCCGTGCAGTCCGCGGGCCGGTACGCCGGCGTCGAGTTCGGCAGTGTGGGTGGTGAGCGTCTGCAGCAGGTGGAAGACGTGCAGGTTCAGGATGAGCTGCGCCTGCGAGCTCGCGTCGAACTCTATGATGAACGGCTTGAGCAGGATCTCCCACGCGGCCTCGTGCTCGGCCAGCAGGGCAGCGAAACCTTCCGGTGCGCGGGCCAGGGCGGCGCGGGCGGCCGTCAGCGGCGAGGCGATGGCGTGGTCGCGGGAGGACGCCACGGCCACGGTCTTGAGCACGGTCAGCGACTCCCCCGCATTCACGGAAAGCTCGAAGCGGTGCGTGTGCAGCCCGCCCAGCTGTTCGGGAATCCCGGACCCGGCCGCCCCGCCGGCACCGGACACGTCGGTCCGGAGCGCCAGGGCGATCCCGATCCCGCTGGTGACGGTCCGGACTTCCACCGTGAGGCCTGCGACGCCCGGGCCGGCCGCGGAGGCGGCCGCCTGGACGGACCCCAGATGCCGGCTGGACAGAGACGCGTCCTCGGGGACATTGGAGTTGGTCACGTCCGTGTCGCAGCCGCTGCGGATGCTGACGCCCCCGCTCCAGCCGACGGCCGTGATGACGGTTTCGAGCGCGGCGAGGTTCGGTCTGGCCATGGACACGAGGCGGCGCTGCAGCAGTCTCAGCTGCCGGCCGGCGTCGTCCTCCAGGAGCGCCTCCCGGCTCAGCACCGCCCGCTTCAGGTCCAGGGTGCGCCGCTCGCTGCGGAGCGAGAGCCCGTCCTCGGACCACCAGCCGCCGTCTCCGATCCGGAGATCCAGGGGCAGCCAGTCGGGGATGTTGACCATGTGCTCGTCGTCGGATTCCTGGTCCAGGACCACACTGTGCAGGCTGTTGTAGACCCCGGCGAGATAGCTGCCGGGATAGTGCACGGCCCCGGCCCGGTGCTCCGGAGCGGCTCCCCGGGTGGCCAGGTATCCGTTGCCGAGGGTGGTGAGGGCCTCGCGGTGGCCCTCGTGCGCCGGGTCGAAACCCTCGTAGACCAGCAGCCACGGGTGCGTGATGACGAGGCCGATGTCCAGCTGGCTGACATCCTCGACGACGACGTCGGCGCCCGCGGCTTCCAGCGGATCCCGGCGCCCGTCCCGGTCGATGCCGACCACCAGCCCGAATCCGCCGCGCCGGCCCGCCTCCACCCCGGTGACGGACTCCTCGATCACCATCGCCCGGGCGGGCGGGATCCCCAGCCGGCGGACCGCCTCCAGCGGCAGCGCCGGGGCCGGTTTTCCCGCGACGTCGCGGTCCAGGGCCGTTTGCCCGTCGATGACGTGGTCGAAGACGTCCGCGAGCCCGGCGGCGGCCAGCAGCGCGCCGGCGTTCCTGGCGGAGGTGGCGAGCACGACGGGGACCCGGCCGGCCTTCAACCTGCCAAGCAGGTCCGCGGTGCCGGGGAAAGCCCGGACCGGGTTGGTGCCGAGCAGTTTGTCGAACAGTTCGTTCTGGCGTGCTGCGAGGCCGAAGGCGGTCCACTCCCCGGGGCCGTCCGCGGCTGAGCCGTCCGGGATGGCTCCGCCGCGGGAGCGCAGGACGGTGGTGACCGCATCCTCCCAGGTCCGTCCCGCCACGAGGTCCAGGTAGTCCTCGGTGCTGAACTGGTCCCGGCGCGTCCCGGCGGGCAGCCGCGGGTCCTGGAGGACACCGTCGAAGAGCTGCTTCCACGCGGCTGCGCGAAGCTCCGCGGTGTCCGTGACCACGCCGTCGAGGTCAAGAATCACGGCATCGACAGGCGCCAGAGCGGCGGCGAGGGTGGGCGACTCCGTCATGCCAGCAGCGCATCGAGGGTGGTGAAGCCGTAGCCGGCCGCCCGGATCCGCTCGATCATCCCGGGCAGGGCGTCGGCGTCGAGGGTGGTCCCGTCGTTGGGGTTGGAGCCGATGTGCATGAGCACGATCTCCCCGGGCCGGAGCCCGGCGAGCACCCGGTCCGCCACGATCTGTGCCGTGATCCCTCCGCTGCTGCCCTTCCAGCCCAGGGTGTCCACGGTCCAGCGGACGGGCAGGTACCCGTAGGCGTTGACCGCGGCGATGGTGCGGGCGTCGCGTTCGCCGAACGGGAACCGGAACAACGGCCGCGGGTCCCCGCCGCCGGCCCGGATGGCCTGCTCGGCTCCGGACAGCTGGTCCCCGACCGCGGCGTCGGGGAGCCCGGTGAAGCCCGGATGGGTCATCGAATGGTTGCCCAGCCGGTGGCCGCCCGCCACGATGGCCGCGACTCCCGCCGGGTTCGCGGCGGCCCAGTTGCCGGTGAGGAAGAACGTGCCGCGCACACGGGTGGCGGCGAGGGTCTGCAGGATGCCGGGCAGCCCGGCCGAGTTGGCGCCGGCGTCGAACGTCAGCGCCACCACCGTCCCGGCGTCCGGGATCACCTCGAGGTCACGGCCGGCGAGCGCGGCGGGGAACGGTGCCGCCAGTACGGGCGGGGGCGGGGGTTCAGGCGCCGGCGGTGCGGGCGGGGGCGGAGCGGGGCTGGTGGGCAGCGGTGCGGGCCCGGCGGGAGCCGTGTCGCTGGGGGCGGGGACCGGAGCGTCCGACGGCGACGGCCCCGGCGTCGCGCTGTCCGAGGGGCCCGCCGTGACCGGAATCGCCGGCGAAGGCGGCACTGTGGGCGGCGGTGACGACTCGGATGGGGACGGGCCGGCCGACGGCGGGACCGTCGTCAGGACGGCGGCCAGCACCACCGCCGCGGACAGCAGAAGCACCGCGGCCACGGCCGCTAGCCACCGGCGCCGCTCGGACAGGAACGACCACATGCTTCACGGTGGCACCACCGGCCACAGCCAAACTAGGGCTGAAAGGCCCCCGGGGCGGACGCTGCCGGTATCAGGCGGTCGGCCCGGAGCCGGTCGAACAAGCGGGTGAAGGAGTCTTCCGTGCGGCGGTACCCGGTGAAGCCGGCAAGGCGGCTCTTGCTCATGTCGGTGACGACTTCGAGGTTCCGGCCCAGATCACCGTCCGTGTGCCACCAGGAGGCGAGCCTTGCGAGATCGGGTTCGGCGAGCCCGTGGCGGGCGGCGATGTCTGCCCAGAGGCCCTCCTTGCCGAGCATCTGTTGTTCCAGCGGGCGGGGCTGGCCGTCGTACCCGACGGGTTCGACGCGGAAATAGGCGGCGAGAGCAGGCCACATGCGGCGCCAGCGGAAGATGTCGCCGTTGACGATGTTGTAGGCCTCGTCGCCCACCCCGTCGGCGGTGGCTGCCCAGATCATGTGGTCGGCGAGCAGCCCGGCATCCGTCATGTCCGTGAGGCTGTTCCACTGCGTCTCGGAGCCCGGGAAGATGAATGGCTGGCCGAGCTCCCGGCAGATGGACGCCTGGACGGCGAGGGTGAGGCCCATGTTCATGGCATTGCCGACCGCATGCCCGATCACCGTATGCGCCCGGTGCACGGACCAGCCGAAGCCCTGCGTCCCAGCGGCGGCCCACAACTCGTCTTCCTGGGCGTAGTAGAAGTTGGGCGTCGGCAGCCTCGGCTCACTTTCGCGGAAGGGAGTGTCCGGCATCTCCCCCGCCGCGTACGCTTCAAAGGGGCCCAGATAGTGCTTCAGCCCGGTCATGAGGGCCACATGCTTCACCGGATGGCCGCTGAGGCTGGCCAGCAGGTTCCGCAGCATGGCCGCGTTGGTCTCGATGTTTTCCTGTTCCGTGTTCATCCGTGACCAGGCGGTGTAGAACACATGGCTCGCCTGTTCGCCGGCCAGCGCTTCCCGCAGGCCTTCCACCGAATTCAGGTCCGCACTCACATGGCGGACGTCACTGCGCCGGAGCGGGCTGCGGGAGAGTGCCACAACGTCCCAGCCCTCCTCGGCGAGCCTGTCGACCAGGGCGGACCCGGCAATTCCGCTGGCTCCCACCACCAGGGCAGTTTTGGTCTCAACGGTGTCTGAGCTGCTGCGCATGCCATTCCTCCTGGTACTGTCCCGCCGGACCGTCACCGGGTCCCTGGCTGCGGGCCGGTTCGGCCGGGACGGGTCCTCCCCCGCCCCGCTCCAGCGTCTCATGCCCGTGAGGGGACCGCCCGCCGGAGCTTCGTAACCTGTGCCCGCACGGACCTCCACGGAAGGGGCCGCAGTAGGATGCAAATAGTGGAAGACGCGTGAAGATAACGCGAAAGCTAAGGCAGGATATCCGTGAAACTTTTGCTCCGGTATCCGCTTGTTGCGGGCACAATAGCTGCCCTGCTCGCGGTGCTTATACTGCTCCTGTCCGGGCAGCCGCTGATTGCGCAGATCTCAGCCAGCATCTACGCCCTTGCCGTGGCGGCGTACCTGGCCGTCGGCATGGTCCGCCGGCTGATCGGCGGCCAGTGGGGCATCGACATCCTGGCGGTCACCGCGATCGTCAGCACGGTGCTCGTGGGCGAGTACATCGCCTCCATGATCATCGTCCTCATGATGGCCGGCGGGACCGCCCTGGAGGACTACGCGGCCGGCCGGGCCAAAAAAGAACTCACGTCCCTGCTGGAACGCGTCCCGCAGACGGCCCACCGGGAACGCGGCGGCAGCACCTCCGCAGGCGGAACCGACGCAGGCGGAACCGACACAGGCGGAACCCATACCGCCGGAACCCCCACAAACGGCCAGCAGGAGGATGTCGCGGCCACGGAGGTCGAGGTCGGGGACATCCTGCTGGTGAGGCCGGGTGAGGTGGTGCCGCTGGACGGCATCCTGCTCTCCGCGTCCGGCAGCTTCGACGAGTCCTCGCTCACCGGGGAGAGCCTTCCGGTGGAGCGGGTTGCCGGGGAGGGGCTGATGAGCGGCTCCCTTAACGGCGAAGCCGCGGTCCGGATGCAGGTCACGGCACGGATGGAGGATTCGCAGTACAGCCGCATCGTGGCCCTGGTGAAGGAAGCCGCGGACAGCAAGGCGCCCATGGTGCGGCTCGCGGACCGGTATGCCGTGCCGTTCACTGCCCTCGCCTACGTCCTGGGCGCGATCGGCTGGATGGTCAGTGGCAGCCCGGCCCGCTTCGCGGAGGTGCTGGTGGTGGCCACCCCGTGCCCGCTGCTGATCGCCGCCCCGGTGGCGTTCCTAGGGGGCATGAGCCGCGCCGCGCGCGGCGGCATCATCGTCAAATACGCCGGCGTTCTGGAGCAACTGAGCCGGATCAAGACGGTCGCCTTCGACAAGACCGGCACCCTCACCTACGGCCGGCCGGCCCTGGTCGCTGTCCGCACCGCGGGATCCTTCACCGAGGACGAGGTCCTCGGGCTGGCGGCCTCCGCCGAACAGTATTCCTCCCATGTGCTCGCCGCCTCGGTGATGGATGCCGCGCAGAGCCGCGGGCTGGCGTTCAAAACAGCCACGGAGGCCACCGAATTCGCCACGCACGGCGTCCGGGCCCGCTTCGACGGCCGCGACGTGGTGGTCGGCAAGCCCAACTTCGTGGCCGAATCGGCCCCCGGCGTCGTGGCAACGGTGCTCGCCAGCGGCGAACTGGCCATCTACGTGGGCGTGGCCGGGGAATTCGCCGGGTCCCTCGTGATGAGCGACCCGATCCGCCGGGAAGCCCGCCGCACCCTGGCCGAGCTCAAGGAACTCGGCGTCACCCGGACGGTCATGCTGACCGGCGATGCGCTCGCCACCGCCGAGCACATCGCGGCCGAGGCCGGGCTCACCGATGTCCGGGCCGAGTGCCTGCCGCCGGACAAGGTCGAAGCCGTCCGGTCCCTGCCGCTCCGCCCGGTCATGATGGTCGGCGACGGCGTCAACGACGCCCCCGTCCTGGCCGTCGCCGACGTCGGGATCGCGATGGGTGCGCGCGGCTCGACGGCGGCCGGCGAGTCGGCCGACGTCGTGATCATCCTCGATGACCTGTCCAAGGCCGCCTCCGCCGTGCGGATCGGGCAGCGCACCGTCAAGGTGGCGCTGCAGAGCATCTGGATCGGGATCGGGCTGAGCGTGGCGCTGATGATCGCGGCGGCGGCCGGCTACATCCCGGCCATCGCCGGCGCCCTGACCCAGGAACTCGTGGACCTGGCCACGATCCTCAATGCGCTCCGCGCACTGAGCCCCGGCAGGAAGGCGGCCGGAGCAAAGCTTCCGGGGCAGAAAACCGCCGGCGCTACCGGGCCGCTGCCTGTTTCTCGGCTTCCGCGATCCGCGGAACGGTCCTGAGATAGCTGTCCGGGTTCAGCGAGATCGAATCAATGCCCTCGCTGACCAGGAACTCCGCGAACTCGGGGTGGTTGCTGGGGCCCTGGCCGCAGATGCCGATCTTGATCCCGGCGGCGTGGGCCTTGCGGATGGCCTCGCTGATCATCGCCATGACGGCCTCGTCCCGCTCATCGAAGAGTGAGGCCAGCTGCGCCGAATCCCGGTCCACGCCCAGGACCAGCTGGGTGAGGTCATTGGAGCCGATGGAGAAGCCGTCGAACCGGGTGGCGAACTTTTCGGCGAGGACGACGTTGGACGGGATCTCGCACATCATGTAGACCTGCAGGCCGTTCCCGCCCCGGACCAGGCCGTTCTCCGCCATCACGGCAAGCACCCGGTCCGCTTCCTGCGGGGTCCGGCAGAACGGAATCATCACGATGATGTTGCCGAACCCAAGCTGCTCCCGGACCCTTTTGAGGGCCACACACTCCAGGGCGAACCCCTCGCGGTAGCGCTCGTCGTAGTAGCGGGAGGCGCCGCGGAAGCCGAGCATGGGGTTCTCCTCCGGTTCCTCGAAGGCCGAGCCGCCGATCAGGTGCGCGTACTCGTTCGTTTTGAAGTCGCTGAGCCGGACGATCACCGGCCGGGGATGGTAGGGCGCGGCGATCTTGGCGATGCCCAGGGCCAAGGCGTCCACGAAGTAGTCCTTCGGGTCCGTATAGCCGCTGGTCAGGACGCGGATCTGCTCGGCCTCGCCGGGGTCGGTGACCCGCTCGGGGTGGACCAGCGCCATCGGGTGCACGCGGATCAGGCTGCTGATGATGAATTCCATCCGGGCCAGCCCGACGCCGTCGGCCGGCAGCCGCCACCACTGGAACGCGGCCGCGGGGCTGGCTATGTTGACCATGACTTTGGTGTGCGTCTCCGGCAGCTCCCCGAGGTCCACCTCCTCGGTTTCAAACGCAAGGCTGCCCCGGTAGACGCGGCCTTCATCACCCTCGGCGCAGGAGATGGTCACGGCGAGGCCCTCCGCCAGGACAGTGGTCGCGTTGCCGGTGCCGACGACGGCAGGGACCCCGAGTTCGCGGCTCACGATCGCCGCGTGGCTGGTGGGGCCGCCGTGGTCGGTCACGATGCCGGCCGCCCGCTTCATGATCGGAACCCAGTCCGGGTCGGTCATCTCGGTGACGAGGATGGCGCCGTCGCGGAAGTTTTCGATGTCCGCCGCGCTCCTGATCACGCACGCGGTGCCCTGCGCGATGGAATCGCCGATCGCGGCGCCGCGCGCCAGCACGGTGCCGGTCTCCAGCAGGTGGTGGAGGGTGAACCGGGAACCGGTCTTCTGCGACTGGACCGTCTCCGGCCGGGCCTGGACCATAAACAGCTCCCCGGTCACGCCGACCCGGGCCCATTCCATGTCCATCGGCCGGGCGTAGTGCTCCTCCACGCTCACGGCCCAGCGCGCCAGGGCGAGGATCTCGGCGTCGGCCAGGACAAAGGCGCGGCGTTCGGCTTCCGAGGTGTCCACCATTTTGGTGCGTGCGTGGCCGCCGCGGCTGTAAACCATTTTCCGCGCCTTGGAGCCGAGGGTCTTTTCGATGATCGGGGCGTACTCCGGCTGCGCCAGGAGCGGTTTGAACACGAGGTATTTGTCCGGGTTGATGGTGCCCTGGACCACGGTTTCGCCCAGGCCCCAGGCGGCGCTGACCACGGCGACGCGGGGGAAGCCGGAATCCGTGTCGATGGAGAACATCACGCCGGAGGCGCCGACGTCGGAGCGCACCATCCGCTGCACGCCGATCGAGAGCGCGACGTCGAGGTGGTCAAGGCCCTTGACCTCGCGGTAGCTGATGGCCCGGTCGGTGAAGAGGGAGGCGTAGCAGCGGCGGCAGGCGTCCAGGAGTTCCCGTTCCCCGGCGATGTTCAGGAACGTCTCCTGCTGCCCGGCGAAGCTCGCGTCCGGCAGGTCCTCGGCGGTGGCGCTGCTGCGGACCGCGACCGAGAGCCGGTCCAGTCCGGCGCGCCCGCCCAGTTCGCGGTAGTGGGAGCGGATGGCTTCGCTGATGTCCGCCGGGAACTCACTGTCCAGGAACAGTTCCCGGATGGCTTCCCCGGTGGCGCGCAGGGAGGTTTCGCCCGAGCGGTAGGACTTGATCCGCGAGCGCATCGCGGCCTCGATCCCGTTGGCCTCGAGGAACCGGCGGTAGGCGTCGGCGGTGGTGGCGAAGCCGTCGGGCACGCGCACGCCCTTGGCTTTCAGGGACTGGATGAGTTCGCCGAGGGAGGCGTTTTTGCCGCCCACCTGCGGGACATCGCCCATGCCGATCTCGTCAAACCACAGCACCGGGGAGTCAGTCATGGACCCATCCTGTGGCGGCGGGCCGGGCGGTGTCAGAGTCTTTGGACCTTGGTGGCCGGTTCGGCCTTCGCGGCCCGGCGGTGGCGGGCGATCTTGTAGAGCCAGTCCGCGAGCAGCACGGCGGGAATGGCGGCGAGCGCCACTGCCAGTCCGCCGGGCGACGGCGGCGCGTGGCCCAGCAGGGCGGCCAGCGGCCCGAGGAACAGGAACACCGCCAGCAGGCCCAGTTCGGCCAGCACGGCCCAGACCAGCAGCCGGTTGGTGAACCAGCCGAGCCGCCAGGGCGGGACGGAGGCGCTGCGGCAGGCGAAGGCGTTGGCGAGCTGCGCCAGGACCACGGTGGTGAACGCGGCGCCGGAGGCGGCCATCAGCACGTCCGACGCCGGCAGCTCCGCCCCCGGGGTCCAGCCGGCCCCGAGCAGGACCGCCGTGTACGCCGTCATTTCGAAGAGTGCCTCGACCGGGCCCAGCAGCCCGAACACCCGGTACATCAGTGCCCGGTCCATTAGGTGCCTGCGCTCGGGCGGGCGTTTCAGGGTTCCCTTGCTCGGGGCCTCGCTGCCCAGCGCCAGTGCGGGGAGCAGGTCGGTGCCGATGTCGAGGGCGAGGATCTGCAGCACGCTCAGCGCCAGCGGGAACCGCCCGCCGGAGAGCGCCCAGATCACGAAGGGGGTGAGCTCGGCGACGTTGTCCGTCAGGTGGTAGGTCAGGAAGCGCCGGATGTTCGCGTACGTGGCGCGGCCCTGCTCCACCGCGGCGATGATGGTGGCGAAGTCGTCGTCCAGGAGCACGAGGTCCGCCGCCTCGCGGGCCACGTCCGTGCCGCTGAGCCCCATGGCCACGCCGATGTCGGCCTGCTGCAGGGCCGGGCCGTCGTTGACGCCGTCGCCGGTCATCGCCACGACGTGGCCGCGGCGCTGCAGCAGGCTGGCCACCCGGAGTTTCTGTTCCGGGGTGACCCGGCTGACCACCACCCCGTCGCGGTCCAGCAGGGCGGCCAGGACGGCGTCGTCCTCGGGCAGGTTGTGGCCCTCCAGCACCAGCTCGGGTGATCCGATTAGCCCGGTTTCCCGGGCGATGGCGGCCGCTGTGAAGGCGTGGTCGCCGGTGACCATGGCGACCTTGATGCCGGCCTCGCGGGCCGCCTCGAGTGCCACGCGGACCTCGGCCCGGGGCGGGTCGTGCAGGCCGATCAGCCCCAGCAGCGTCAGTTCGCTCTCCACCTCCTCCAGTTTGAAGCTGGCGCCGGGCCGGCCGGGAAGGGTCCGTTCGGCCACGGCCAGCACCCGCAGCCCGTGGGAGGCCATTCGGTCAACCATCTCCCGCGCCCGGGCGGCGCCCGCGGCCTCGCCGGCGTCGCCGCCGCCGTGCACGCACAGCGGAATCACGGATTCCGGGGCGCCCTTGACATACAGCGTGGTGCCGACGATCGCGGACTCCCGCAGCCGCCGGGGATCGAAGGCGAAGCGGTGCGACACCGCCGGTTCGGCTGGACCTGGACCCCACCCGGGATCCGGCCCGGGACCGGCCAGCCGGGCGGCCAGCGCGGCGATGGCGGCCTCCATCGGGTCGCCCTCGGCAATCCACTTGCCCTCATGGAGCACCGCGCGGCCTACGGAGGCGGCCAGCGCGGCGGTGCTGAGGTGCCGTGCTTCCCCGGCCCCCGTCCCGGTGACCTCAGCCTCCGGCCCGTACCCCGCGCCGATAATACTGAGCACCCCGGCCGGGGTCCAGACCTCGACGGCGTTCATCCGGTTCTGGGTCAGCGTGCCGGTCTTGTCCGTGCAGATGTACGTGGTGGAGCCGAGGGTTTCCACCGCTTCCAGGTTGCGGACCAGTGCGTTGCGCTGCGCCATCCGCTGCGCCCCGACGGCCAGGGACAGCGTCACCGTGGGCAGCAGGCCCTCGGGCACCAGCGCCACCATCACGCCGATGGCAAACAGAAAGGCGTCCCGCCAGGAGATGCCGACCAGAAGGGAGAGCAAGAAGAACAGCACACCGATACCCAGGGCCATCGCGGCGGTGATGCGGACGATGCGTTGCAGTTCCCGCGCCAGCGGGCTCGGCGGCGCCGCCACCTTGCCGGTCAGGGCAGCGATTTCGGCCAGCCGGGTCTTCCCGCCCGTTCCCGCGACCAGACCTTCGGCCTGGCCGTTGACCAGGAAGGTCCCGCCATAGACGGTGTCGCCGGGGACCTTGGCGAGCGCCTCGCTTTCACCGGTAAGCATCGACTCGTCCACCGAGCAGCCCGCCGCCAGCACCAGCCGGAGGTCCGCCGGGACCCGGTCGCCGGCCACCAGCACGACGGCGTCGTCCGGCACCAGTTCGGTGGTGTGGACCTTGATGAGGCGGTTGTCCCGGCGGACCGAGACCATCGCCGGGAGCAGCTCGCGGAGCTTGGAGGCCGCATGCTGGGCGCGCTCCTGCTGGATGTAGGCGAAGATTCCGTTGACCAGGATCACGACGACGATCGCGATGGCCAGCTGCGGCATGCCCGCCAGGTAGGCCAGCACGGAGGCGCACCACAGCAGGATGGCGAAGAAGTGGGTCATCTCGGCCAGCAGTTTGCGCCAGCCCGGGACGGTTCCGGCCTCCGGCAGCTTGTTCGCCCCGAATTGGGTGAGCCGCTGGGCCGCCTCGGCGGAGCTCAGGCCGGAAATGCCTGGCAACGCCGCGGCGCTTCGCCCCCCGGAGGGAGCCTCCGGGGTCACGGCCGGCCGGGGCTACTCAGGCGCAACACCGCAGACCGGCCCGGGTCAGGTAGCTCATGGACTGAGGGTGCGCCGCGGAGGTGCGGGCCGTTAGGGCCAAAGGTCACGGCGCGGGGCCGGTGGAGCTCTCCACCGGCCACGGGCCACAGCCTGGATGTCCGGCGGATGCGTGAGGTCACCCGGCACGGATGAGGCGCCACGCCGCACCGGGGGCACAGGATAAGACTGCGGCGGTCCGTCGGATCGCCAGAACCCCATGAGAAACGGAGGTCATCAGCATGGCTGAGACATTGGATGAACTAGGGCCGGTGGACTGGCTCGTAGTGGAGTTCCCGGGACCCAACTTCGGTAACGGCCAGATCGCCCCGTTCCTGGAGGACCTGGTCAATCGTGAGCTCATCAGGGTGCTCGACATGGTGTTCCTGCGGAAGACCGAGGACGGCACGCTCGAGACGGCGGAGATCTCCGGCCTCGACGCAAGCGAGCTCGGCGAGATCCGCATGGCCGAGGCCGACCTGGCCATGGTGCTCTCTGAGCAGGACGTCATGGACCTGGCCGAAACGATCGCGCCCGGCCACTCCGCCGCGGTGCTCGTCTGGGAGAACCAGTGGGCTGCCCCGTTCGGCGCGGCCGTCCGCAAGGCCGGCGGCCAGCTCGTGGCCAGCGGCCGGATCCCGACCCAGGCAGTCATCGCCGCTTTCCAGGCCGACGCCGAAGCCGAAGCCCAATCGCCCGAAGGAATGAAGGAAGGAGCCTGACATGCCACTGGCAGCACGACGCAGGCGCAGGACCGCCGCCGCCGTCGGCGGGGCCATTGTCGTCGCCCACGGGATTAACCGGCGCGGTGACCGCCGTGAGGACCGGAGGGACGACCGCGGCGACCGCCGCGAGGACCGCCGCGACCGCCGCGACTGACGCCCTCGACTGACACCACGGGGCCGGCTCCCGGTTCCCGCAGGGGGTGCGCATGACTCTTCCGGGTCATGCGCACCCCCTGAGTCTGCCAACCTGATTCAAGACCGCGATGACGGCTTAGCCCGGGCCCGGTCCGCCCAGGTCGACCGCAGTTGGCCGGTGCCGTCCCAGCGTCCGCAGGTAGGCGCCGAAGCCGTGCGGCGCCCGGGCGTGGACGCGGCCCGAGGTCAGCACGCGCATGCTGTCCGTGGCCGTCACGGTGAAGGCGCGGCTGCGGAGGCTCTGCACCAGGGTCCGGTCCTCGTGCGAGGAGAGCTTCGGGAAACCGCCGGCGGCCAGGTAGGCCGAGGCCCTGACCCCGAAGTTCGCTCCGTAGATGTGCGGGTGGTCCTCCTCGAAGGGATGGCGTTCCAGCCAGCGCCGGAGCAGCTCCGGGTCCATCCCGTCCGGGTCCGGTTCCACCGAGCCCAGCACGGCGTCGGCGCCCGCGTCGGCGAACTCCAGCTGCCGGACGAGCCAGCATTCCGGAACCTGCGAGTCAGCGTCCGTGTTGGCCAGCCAGGTCCGGCCCGCCCACGGCGGGGGTGTCCACCGCAGTCCGGGCGCCCGCCGCCGGGCTGTGCCGATCCCGGAGGCCCGGATGCCGGCACCGCGGCTGGCTCCGGCGTTGCGGAAGGATACTGCGAGGGTGCTGAAGCGGCGGTCCGCGGCGGCGTAGCGGGCGGCGATGCCGGCGGAGCCGTCGGTGCAGCTGTCCAGCACCACGGTCACCCGGACGTCGACGTCGGGCCGGACCCGGTGCAGGGCGTCGGCGGCGCGCTGCACGGCCAGCAGGGCGCGCCCGAGGTGCTCGTCCTCATTGTGGGCGGGCATCACCACGGCGATCCGGTCGATGCTGTGGCCGCGGGGCAGCGGCAGGGCATGGGCGGCCATGCCGCCTAGCCTTCCGGGCCGGGTACCGGGGCCGCTGCGGGCAGGGGTTCCCCGCCGGCCTCCGGCGCGATCAGGACCTCGAGGATGAAGTCGCGCTCCCGGTAGAGTCCGGCGTCGGCCCAGCCGAGGTGGCGGCGCGCGGCGGCGTGAACGGAGTCGCCGTCGAGCTCCCAGCCGGAGATGGGGTGGCGCCAGTGGCATAGGGCCAGGGTGCCGCCGGGTAGCAGGGTGGCCTGGACCCGTGCGAACAGCTCGGCCAGCTCGCCAGGCGCGAGGTAGTAGCCGACCTCGGAGACCACAATCAGGTCGAACCGGCCGTCCGGCCAGTCCTGCGGGACTGTGAGATGGCGGGTCCGGGCGGCGGGCAGATGTGCCAGGCGCCGGGCGGCGTGCGCCAGCGCGGCGCTGCTCGCGTCGACGGCGGTGAAGCTGGTGCAGCGCTCCGCGAGGTCCACGCTGAGCGTCCCGATCGAGCATCCGATCTCCAGCCCTGCCGCGTAGTTCAGGCCGGGCAGGGCCGCGAGGGTGAGGGCGCGTTTGCGGTGTTCGTACCAGCTGGTGGTGTACTGCCAGGGGTCGTCGGTTCCGGTGTGGACGGCGTCGAAGACGCCTTCCGCGTCGGCGGCGGCGTAGGCGCCACCCCTGGCGGCCGGACGCTGCCACGCGAACGTCTCGAACGGACGTTCGAAGTGCTCCAGGAACGCCGGCGGAAGCAGCACCTCGTCCCCGGGCCGTCCGGACAGGGGACGGACCTGCGAGGTGTGGGCGGCCATCGCCGCCGCCTTGGCCCGCCGTTCGGCGGGGTCCAGCGGCAGGCGCAGCCAGGACTGCCAGGTGTGGTCCGCGGCGTCCGCCCAGAGCCAGTACCAGATGGGGTATTCCAGCAGTCCGTGGCCGCCGGCGCCGGCAGCCTCGGCCGCGGCGGAGCCCAGTGCCTCGTGGTCGGTGTGGCCGTCGTGCCGGTACGGGGCCACGAGGGTGATGCGCTCCGCAGGCAGTCCCGCTGCGGCGGCGTCGGCGATGGCGCGCTGCAGCGCGGTGTGCACCTCCGGCCGGTGGGCGGCGAGCCTGCCGTCCGGCAGGGCAAGGAACCGCCAGTCCGGATCCGGCAACAGGTGCGCAAGCGCACCGCCGAATTCCTGGAGCCGCACGTCGGCGAGCTGTTCCGGCGTTGTGGTGGGCGAGTCCGGGTGGGAGGCCTCCCCCGCCGTGCACAGCAGCACCGTGACGCGGGCGCCGAGCGCCCGGAGCCGGGCCATCAGCCCGCCGGCGCCCAGGGATTCGTCGTCCGGGTGCGCGGCCAGGACGATGAACGCCTGCCCGGCGAGTTCGACGGCGTCCAGCGGCAGTTCCGGGAGCGCCCCGAGTCCGCTGGCGGCCCAGGCGTCCTCGCCGGTTCCGGCGTCCCGGTGGGTGAAGCTCACCACGGGTGGTCCCCCTTGAGCGTGAGGGCACCAAGCTGGGCGTCGTCGCGCATGGCGTGGTGCTGGCGGATGTAGAGCGAGAGGTCGGCCATGCGCTTTCCGTAGGCTTCGTCGAAGGCCAGCGGTGCGGGCCCGAGGTTCTGGCTGACCAGCGTCTGGATGCGTTCGACGGCGGTCGCGACGTTGCCGCGGACGCGGAGGGCCTCGCTCCACGCGCCGGTGTCCGTGAGTTCCCCGGCATCGATCCGCCCGGCGGTCCGGGCGAGGTAGCCGGTCAGGGCGGTGAGCGTGCGGTCGATCTCGCCGAGGTGGGCGAGCGCGAGCTGGTCCGGGGCGCGTCCGCCGTCGGCCGCCTTGAGCAGGGACGACTTGAAGCCCCGGGCCACCGCGACGGCGCCGCCCAGCCAGCAGGCCGCCACGCCCATGCCGCCCCAGGCGAAGCCGGGCCGGCGGTAGTACCAGCCGGCGTCGCCCAGCGGAACGGCCGGGACGTCGGCGAAGTGCACGGTGCCGCTGGGGATTTCCCGGAGTCCCCGGCTGGTCCACTCCGGATCCTCGAAGCTGACGCCGGTGGCATGGAGGTCGACGGCGAACGCCGCCCGGCCGCCGTCGTCCAGATGGGCGGTTACGACGGCGTGGTCCAGTTGGGCCGCCAGGGAACACCACGGTTTGGCGCCGTGCAGCCGGAAACAGCCGTCCGCCGGCTTCGCCTCCAGCCGCAGCCCGGGGGCTTCGGCGGCAAACACACCCCAGGCGCCGTCGGAGTGCCCGCCGCCCTGGTCCGGGCACTCCCGGCCGTCCGGCGCCGGCCGGTCCGCGGCCTGGGCGAGGATCGCCGAGGCGTCCAGGTGGGGTTCAATGGCCCGTCCGGCGGCGACATCCACGGCCGTGACGGAGGCCAGGATCTCCCAGAGGAACGCCGTCCGGCCCCCGCCGGGCAGCGGGGCCGCGGCTGCGGCGGCTTTGGCCAGCTCCAGCAGCGCCGGGACGTCGCCGGCGGCCGCCCGGGCCGCCTCCAGCAGGGGGGTGAGGCCGGCCAGCTGTTCCGGCGCGGAACTGATCCTCACGGCGACCGGCCGCTGGGAATCGGGAGTCCGGTTCATTCGGTGGCCTGTTCCCTTTCGAAGTGCGTCTGGTGCTCCCGGCGTCCACGCCTGTCGGCCGGGCTACTGCTCAGTAAATTCAGGCTGCTCAGTAAATCTAAGCACACTTAGCACTTTGGGAATTCCGGTGGCTTCCAGCGCCGCGGCTCGGCTCCACCGCCGCTACAGCACCCGCGCGAGGGCGAAGCCATCCCAGCCTTTGGAGCCCACGGTCTGGATGACGGTGCCGTCCAGCCGCGGGTCTTCGCCCAGCATGTGCAGGGCGCTGATGATGCCCGGGGCGTTGACGGCGTCCATCGCGGGTTCCAGCACGGCGCCTTCCCAGACCACGTTGTCCATCACGACGGCGGTGCCGGGCCGGCCGAGGCGGACGGCCCAGTCGAGGTAGTGCGGGTTGTTTTCCTTGTCGGCGTCGATGAAGACGAAGTCGAAGGGCTCGGCGCCCTCGTCGGCGAGGGCCTGCAGCGTGTCCAGTGCGGCCCCGACCCGGATCTCGACGAGATGGCCCAGCCCGGCGGCGTCCACGTTGGCGCGGGCCACGCGGGCGTGCTTCGGGAGGTATTCGCACGTGAGCAGCCGGCCGCCGTCGGGCAGCCCCTGGGCCATCCAGATGGTGCTGAAGCCGGCCAGCGTCCCGATCTCCAGGACGCGGCGGGCCCCGGAGAGCTGCACCAGCAGTTTGAGCAGCTTGCCGGCGGTGGGGGCGACTTCGATGGGCGGCAGACCCGCTTCGAGGGCGGAGGTGACCGCGCGCTTCAGGGAGTTGTCCGGACGGACCACAAGCTCGGACAGGAAGTCCTCGACGGCGATCCAGCGGGCGGTGGGCTGATGCTCGAACATGCCCCCCAGTCTTCCAGCTGGCCCGCCCCGGCGGTAGGCCGCCGCGGGTCCGGGTCCAGCCCGGACTTCCGGCGCAGCACTGCCGGCGCGGCACCGACCTGTTAGTCGCCGAGCGCCTGCTCCAGGCGGTCCAGTTTTCCGGTCAGCTCGCCCGTGAAGCCCGGGCGGATGTCCGCCTTGATGACGAGGGAGACCCTGCTGCCGTAACGGCCCACGGCCTCGGTGGCCCGCTTCACGACGTCGAAGACTTCATCCCACTCGCCCTCGATCGTGGTGAACATCGAGTCGGTGTGGTTCGGCAGGCCGGACTCCCGGACGATCCGCACCGCTTCGGCGACGGCGTCGTGGACGGAGGCCTCGTCCGCCGGGACGGCCGCGGAACCGGCGGGCGAGTCATCGGCCGTGCGTGCTGGACGGCCTGAGGGTGCGACAGAGAATGCAAGCAACATGGCACCAGTCTTTCACGCGCTCGAACGCCGTGACGGCCCGGTTGGAGCCCGAAGCTGCCCCGCTCCGGGACCGGGGCCCGGCCCGGAGCCCGTTGCGGGCTCCGTCACATAAATCAATACCCGGAAGTAACCTCCCGGGCCCGGCCCTGCGTTGCTAACCTAAGCAAATGAACCGGGTAGCAGACCGCAGGCCGCTCCGCGCCGATGCCGCGCGGAATGTGGATAAGATCATTACCGCCGCCCGCCAGTGCTTCCGGGAGCACGGCCCCGAGGTGCCGCTGCAGACCATCGCCGTGACGGCCGGCGTCGGCCCGGCCACGCTTTTCAGGAACTTTGCCGACAAGGAAGAGCTGGTCCTCGCGGCCCTGCACCGGCAGCTCGGCCTGCTGGTCGACCCGGTCATTGAGGAGGCCCTCGCCGGACCGGACGCCGCGGACGGGCTCTTCCGCGTCATTGACGCGCTGATGGGCGTTGCCAGCGAGGAAGCCAACCTGCTGGGGGCCGTCGCCGGCCGGCGCGGACTCCTCACCGGCATCACGGGCGACCTGATCGAATCCGTGGCCGTGCTCCTGGGCCGCGGACAGGGCCAGGGAACCCTGCGCAGCGACATTTCGATGACGGACCTGATCCGCCTGCTGGCCATGCTGATCGGTGTGGTGGACACGATGGAAGCAGGTTCGGATGCATGGCGCCGTCCTGTTGCCCTGGTCGAGGACGCCATCCGCACGGAGCGCCCGAACCGGCCTCTGCCGCCGCAGGCGCCGCTGCCGGGCACCGCGTTCGACTCTGTCCTCGGCTAGTACCGGTGTCATGGGAAACCGTGGCGGGCGCTGTCGGCGGCGTGCTGCTGGTTTACGCCGTGCTGCTGCTCCTCCTGTGGGGTTATGCGCGCCGGCACCCGGAAACGGTCGCGATGAAAGACGCGCTGCGGCTGCTGCCGGACCTGCTGCGGCTCCTGCGGCGGCTGCTCGCTGACAGGACCCTTGGCGCCGGGGTGCGGATTCGGCTGGCCCTGCTCCTGGCCTATCTGCTCTCGCCGATTGACCTGGTGCCGGATTTCGTGCCCGTGATCGGGTACGCGGACGACGTGATCATTGTGGCCCTCGTGCTGCGCTCGGTGATCGCGCGGGCGGGCCAGGCTGCGGTGCGCCGGCACTGGCCGGGAACGCCCGAGGGGCTGCAGCTCATCCTCAGGCTCGCCGGTCTCGGCGCCCCGCGGTAGGAGCTTAGGCGATGAAGGCCGTTCCGGCCGGACCGCTGTCGAACCTGCGGAGGATCTCCTCGGCAATGACCCGGAGCTTGACGTTCCTGGTGTTGGAAACCTGGGCCAGCAGCTCGAAGGCTTCGGTCTGCGAGCAGCGGCTCTGCGCCATGAGGATTCCCGTGGCCAGGTTGATCACGGTCCGCGACCGCATGGCCTGCAGCAGGTCCCGGTTCAGGCCTTTGGCGGCGTCCAGCCGGACAGCCAGCCGCATCACCTTGGCGGCGCGGACCGCGAGCGCCCCGCAGGCTGCCACGGCGCCGTCGTCGAACGCCTCGCGGGCCGTCGACGAGAAGGTCAGGATGGCCGTTGCGTCCCGGTCCGCCAGCAGGGTTACCGCGAGGACACTGCGGTTCCCGCGCTGGGCGGCGGCCCGCTGGTAGCGCCTCCACCGGGGATCCATCGTGGTGTCCGGGACCAGCACCGCCAGCCCGGTCTCCCGGGCCTCCAGTCCCGGGCCCTCCGCCACGCCGTCCTGCAGACTGTCCAGTGCCAGCGCTTCCCGGCTGCTGCCGGCCAGGACCGTCGGCTGGCGGCGCCGGGCCAGCCGCACCGAGCACAGCACCGGGCGGCCCGTTTCGGCTGCGGCGAACTCGGCGGCCAGGACGGACAATTGCCGGAGAAATTCCTCCAGCGCCTCGTTGTCGAGCAGGAGGTCCTGCAGCCGCTCGGAGAGCCGGGCTCGGAGCATCAGTCCTCCGCCGGCTTCTCTTTGGCCTCCTGCAGGTGCTGCTGCAGCTTCTCCTCAGCCTCCCGCCGGCGCCGGGCCATCTCCCGCAGTTCCCGGGTGGACTCGGCTCCCGGCGGAACGAACGGCTCGTGGGGCTTCGAATGCTGGCCCTTGCCGGGCGCAGGGGTATCCGGATCCTCGTTGTCGCTCATATCCGAATGCTCCCACGGGGCCTTGGCGGCAAGTAGGGACTAAAGACCGTTACGGAACGGTGCGGCAGGAGGTAGCTCAGCCGCTAGCCCCAGCCCAGCAGCCTGAGTCCGGCTGCCGCGCCGGCCCCGGCGAGGACGACGACCAGGAACGGCGCCCGGAGCAGCAGTGCGATGCCGGCCGCGGCCAGCGCCCCGAGGCGGGCGTCAAGCGCCAGGGTCTGGCCGGAGGCCACGGTGTTCACGATCGTCAGGGATGCCAGCAGCCCGATGGTCATGGTCCCGGCGATCCGGGACATCCGGGGGTCGCGCAGCACGCTGGCCGGGACGAGATAGCCCAGCAGCTTCCAGGCGTAGGCCAGCAGGCAGGAGAGCAGCAGCCACATCCACAGGCTCATGCGGCATCCCCGGAGGGGCGCCCGTGCGGGTGCGGGTGATCGGCGTAGGGGTCCATGTCCGGTTCCAGTCCTTCGTCGCTGCGGCCGTGGCTGAACCAGCCGATGGCTGCGGCCACCACCGCGGCCACCAGGATCGGCACCCCGGCGGGCACAAACGGTACAGCCAGCACGGTGGCCAGGGCGCAGACGACGGCGATCGCCACCGGCTCCCGGCCCTTGAGCCGCGGCCAGAGCAGGCCAAGGAACGCCGCGACGGCGGCTCCGTCCAGGCCCCACTGCTTGGGATCCCCCAGCGACGCTCCGGCCAGCGCGCCCACGGCGGTGAACAGGTTCCAGAGGACGAAGATGCCCAGGCCCGCGGTCCAGAAGCCGCGCTTCTGCTCGAGCGGGTCGGTCTGGCCCGTGCTCGTGGCGGTGGACTCGTCGATAGTGACGTGGGCGGCGGCGAACCGCAGCCAGCCGCGGGGCCGCAGCAGCGCGTTGATCTGCATGCCGTAGATCCCGTTGCGCATGCCCAGCAGGGTGGCCGCGCCCATCGCGGCGACGCCGGAGCCGCCCCCGGCCACCACCCCGATGAAGGCGAACTGCGAGCCGCCGCTGAACAGCAGCAGGCTCAACGCCATGGTCTGCCAGAAGTCGAGCCCGGAGGTGACGGACAGCGCGCCAAAGGACACGCCATAGAGACCGGTGGCGATGCTGATGGACAGCCCGACCCGGACGGCCGGGGACTGCAGGAGCCTCACCGCCGGACCGGGTTGCGCAGACTCCAGGCCCAGGCGATCAGCGGCGCCTGCAGCGGGAGCCGCAGGGTGTGCGCGCGGCGCTGGCCGGGCGACCCGTCCGGGCGGTACGCCTTGCGCAGGGCGTCGAGGTGTCCGGCGAGGAAGGCGGTGAACATGGCCGCGACGCAGCCGGCTGCGGCACGGCGGGTCGCCGGGATCAGGAGCCCGACGGCGGCGCCCGCCTCGAGCAGTCCGCTGAGTGCCACCCACTCCTCCCTGGACAGCACGGCCAGGGGGCTGTTGAGGCGTTCACCGGTGTCGTCGCGGCAGAGGAAGTCAGGGACCACCGGGGCGAAGAAACCGGGATCGTCGAAGTGCTTCGCGGCGCTGGCCAGCAGCAGGGCGCTCAGCGCCGCGGCGGAAAGCATCTGGGTGTCCCGGCCGGACCAGCGAGAAGGCATGGAACAACTCAATCACAGCCACGGGGCGCCCGCTAACCGCGGCCGCCTCCCCCAGAAACGGGGATCTTAGCGGCGGCTTTGGGTGCCGGCCGACAGCTGGGCGAGGACCTGCGCGGGCCGGTTCGTGGTGATCTCGTGGATCCCCAGCTCCTGGCAGAGCGCGACGTCGTTTTCCGAGTCCACGGTCCACACCCGGAAGCGGCGGCCGGAGTTCAGCCAGCGCCGGATGGTCCGGGAGTGCCCGCGGACGTAGTCGATTCCGGGTCCGGCGAGCCCGGTCTCGCAGTCGTCCAGGATCCGCTCGGCTTCGGTTTGCGCTGCCTTCATCAGGTTCGCGAGCGCCCCGCCGGTGATCGCCCCGAGGCCAAGCTCCTCCCGGATCTCCAGGACGTTGACGTCGTCCACGAGCTGGCACACGGCGGCGGCCGGGACTGATTTCAGCAGGTGCTTCACCGAATCCGGGCTGAAGCTCATAAAGGACACCGTGATGTTGCCGAGCCGTGAGGTCGCCGGGTCCCAGCCCTGGGACCGCAGGACCTCCAGGACCCGGTCCTCCAGCTTGAGCTGGAAGGGGCTGGGGTGTTTGAGCTCAATCGCGAGGCCGATCTCCCGGCCGGCAGCCTCCAGCAGGACCAGCAGCTCCGGAAGCGTCAGCAGCTGGGTGGACCGGGCACCGTATTCGTCCGGGATCCTGACGCCCTTCCAGGAGGAAAAGTCCAGCTGCCGGAGCTCGTTGAGGGTCCGGTCCGCCACCGGTCCGGTGCCGTCGGAGGTGCGGTCCAGGTTGGCGTCGTGCAGGAGCACCGCGTGCTGGTCCCGGGTGAGGTGGATGTCGCACTCCACGCCGTCGGCGCCGTCGGCGATGGCCTGCAGGTAGGCGGCCCGGGTGTGCTCGGCGAACACGCCGCTTGAACCGCGGTGGGCGTAGACCAGCGGACGGGCTGCGGCGGTCTCGTCAGTCGTCATGCTGCCACGTTAGCGGACAGCCGCCGCCCGAGCCGGGCTAGGCTGGGCACATGCAGGTGAATACTGAGCCAAGTACCCGTCCGGACGGACACGGCGACGCCGGAGCTGCCGCCGCCGGCGGTGCCGCCCGCCGCCACACCATGTCCGCCAGCGACGCCGAGAAGGCCTCCGCGCTGCGGAAGATGAAGCTGCTGGCGCTCTCGCTGCTGGTCCTGATGGCGGTCATCTTTGTGGTCGCCTTCGCCCTGCAGAAGCAGTACCCCTGGCTCGAATACGTCCGGGCCGCGGCCGAAGGCGGTATGGTCGGCGCCCTCGCGGACTGGTTCGCGGTGACGGCGCTGTTCAAGTACCCGATGGGCCTCAAAATCCCGCACACGGCCATCATTCCGCAGCGCAAGGACCAGATCGGCGCCTCGCTGGGCGAGTTCGTGGAGACCAACTTCCTCTCCGAGCAGGTGGTCCAGGAAAAACTGGCCTCCGTCGACATCGCCCGGAAGGCCGGGGTCTGGCTCTCCGGGCCCGGCGGCGCCGAACGCGTCGCCAAGGAAGGCGCCGCCGTCATCCGCGGAGCCTTTACCGTGCTCAACGACGACGACGTCCAGGCCGTGATCGAGGGCATGGTCCGCCGGCATCTGCTCGCCCCGCCGTGGGGTCCGCCGGTGGGCCGCGTCGCCCAGCGGATCTTCGAGGACGGCCACCACCACGCGCTGGTGGACGTGCTTGTGGACCGCACCGTGGACTGGGTGCGGGACAACCAGGAAACCGTCAACCGGCTGGTCACCGACCGTTCCCCGACGTGGGTGCCCTCGTTCGTGGACGGACTCGTGGGCGACAAGGTCTACGTGGAGATCCTGAAGTTCACCCGCGCCGTGCAGTCCGACCCGCAGCACCAGGTCCGCCTGTCGATCGATAAGTACCTCAAGGACCTCGCCCAGGACCTCCAGCATGATCCGGTGATGATTGCCCGGGCCGAAGGCATCAAGGCCCAGGTCCTGGGTGATCCCGAGATCCGGGAACTCGCCTCCCGCACCTGGGGGACCATCAAGGCCGCGCTGCTCTCCGCCGTCGACGATCCGCACAGCGAGCTGACCGTGCGGTTCAAAGCCGCCGTGCACGACTTCGGCACCCGGCTGGTCGTTGACCCCGAACTGGCCGGCAAGGTGAACAAGTGGATCGGGGACGCCGCAGGGTACCTCGTGAAGACGTACCGCTCCGACATCGCGGGCGTGATCACCGATACCGTGGCCCGCTGGGATGCGGAGGAGACCTCGCAGAAGATCGAACTCCAGATCGGCAAGGACCTGCAGTTCATCCGGATCAACGGCACCGTGGTGGGCGCCCTCGCCGGGCTCGCGATCTTCACGGTGGCGCATCTGGCCTTCGGCTGACACCGCGGCGCGCCGGTCTTCCAGGACATCCACACGCTGCATGGAAAAGAGTCCAACACGCGGGAGGACATCGATGAAACCTGGATTCTCTCCGGCCTGCCACAGCAGTACGCCGTAAAGTACAACGGACTCTTCGCACAGCGATTCCTCGTGGTGGCCGCTGACATGACCACGAAACTCACCAGCGGCTGGACCTCTCCCAGTTGCGGTGCCAGGAGCTCGCCGTCCGGTGCCTCCTGGACCAGATCGAGAAACCCTTTCAACGAAGAAGGGCAGGTCTCCCCTTACGCCCGCTGAGCCAGTGCCTGGAACCACCTGGACGATAAGTTCCTCGGCGACGAACTCTCCGCCCGGGGTCATCGCGTTATCCAGCGCGTCGGCCTCGTCCAGGTCGCGGACGACGCTTCTGGCATCCGCCGGCGTCGAACTGCACGCTTAGTACTCGGTGCCCTGGGGCAATCAGCGGGGCTAGTCGCCGACGGCTTCACGGCCGCGGCGCACGATGAGCGGGTCAGGGTCATAAACGATCGAGGTGTCCTTCTCGTCGTAGTCGAACTGATTGAGGAAGAAGCGCATGGCGTTGATCCGGCCGCGCTTCTTGTCGTTGGACTTGACGGTGATCCATGGCGCATGATCCGTGTCTGTGCGCAGGAAGGTCTCTTCCTTGGCGGCCGTGTACTCCTCCCACCGGTCCAAGGAGGCAAGATCCACAGGGGATAGCTTCCAGCGGCGGACGGGGTCGATCTGGCGGATCGCGAAACGGGTGCGCTGCTCGCGGCGGGTGACGGAGAACCAGAACTTGGTCAAGTGGATTCCGGAGGCCACGAGCATCTTCTCGAAAAGCGGCGCTTGAACCATGAAGGTGTTGTACTCCTGTTCCGTGCAGAAGCCCATGACCCGCTCGACGTTTGCCCGGTTGTACCAGGAGCGATCGAACATGACGATTTCCCCGGCGGTGGGAAGGTGCTGAATGTAACGCTGGAAATACCACTGACCATGCTCACGTTCCGAGGGTTTGCTCAAGGCCACAGTCCGGGCCGAGCGAGGATCGAGGTGTTCGGTAAAGCGCTTGATTGTTCCGCCCTTGCCTGCGGCATCGCGGCCCTCGAAAACGATAACGACTTTGAGGCCGTGATCCTGTCCCCAATATTGGAACTTCAGCAGTTCGATCTGGAGGCGGTATTTTTCGAGCTCGTACTCCTCCCGGGACATCCGTTGCTCGTACGGGTAGTCATCCCGCCACGTCTGCACCGCGGAGCCTTGGGGATCGATAAGCTCCGGGTCCTCGGCCTGGCCACCGCTGACCGTATAGCCCATTTCCACCAAGTTATCGATGGCCTCCCGCAGGTTGTCCCTCACCCACCATTGTTCCTGGGGCTTCCAAGGCCCGTCCCCCTGCGCCATCAGGTCCCCCTTCCGGAACCGCCCGGATCGGCCGCATCCAATCAACAAGATGAGTGTCTCACCGGGAAAGCCGTGAGGAAACCTCACAAACGCACCGGTCCGGCACGGGCGCGCGGAGGCAACCGACTCTGGCCGGAGTCCGAATGGGACGCAGGAATGACTGCCGAACACTATGCGGCTTCGCTGGCCTCAATTTCGTCCTGCGCCGTATGGATCATCTGGTCTGACGACGTGGCTCAGGCCATCAAATGGCACTCGGGCAGCCTGGTAATCGAATCTGTTGCGGTCGTTGATTAGCCCGCGGGTTGACCTTGAAGCATGAGACTCGGAAGTCTGTCACTACGGGAGTCGGTGAGTCGCTGCCCGCAGGCCCACTGCTGACAAGTTGCTGCTCGCTATGTGAGTACTATCGATGAGCCTCGAGGGCACTATATGTCGCAGGCAGTGAGCAACGGCGCCGCCCATATGATGCCGGCGGCCCGGTTTCCAGCCGCTTACTCGCGGCCGGGCGCCGAGAAGGTCGCGGGTGGGTGCTCGATTACGAGTGTGCTGCGCTCGCTTCCTGCTGCGACCAGGCGGGCATTGCGTTCGTCATTGCCGGTTGCGCGCCATTCGGCGATAGCGGCGTCGTTGTTGAACCTCAGGTGCCGGGCGGTGAGCCGGCGCAGGCGTTCGTCCTGTTCGAGTTCCACGAACCAGGTTTCATCCAGGAGAGATGCGACCTCGTTCCATGGGGCGTCGTCGAAGAGAAGGTAGTTGCCCTCGGTGATGATCAGGCGTGTTTCCGGCGGGACGGCGATGGCCCCGGCAATGGCGTCGTTGACTTCGCGGCGGAACATCGGGGCGAAGATCTCCCGCCAGGTCTCCGAGCGCAGCCGGCGGAGCAAGGCGACGTAGCCGGCACTGTCGAAGGTGTCCGGAGCGCCCTTGCGGTGCTCAAGCCCGCGGGACTCGAGCAGCGACTGGGCCAGATGAAATCCGTCCATGGGAACCAGCGCGACCTGCCCGGGATAGTCGGTGAGCAGGTGCTCCAGCAGCCATTCGGAAATCGTGGATTTTCCGGCACCGGGCGCCCCGGCTATTCCGAGCAGGCACCGTCCGCGCCGCAGGAGCAGCGCTTCAGCCCGGGCAAGGAGCTGCTGCTGGCCGGATACGTCCCAGCGCACGTAGGGAGGGGTGTTCATCGCCTCTTCTTTCCGAGTCTGTCTGGACCAGGACGGCAACCAACAGGAAGCATGGAGCATGGCCGACGGCCGGGCATCGGGTGCGCGAGCTTCCTAACCCTCGCACTCGATGCAGTACGAGTGGCCGCCCCTTTCATGCGCGAGCTGGGACCGGTGCCGGACCAGGAAACAGGAGTAGCAGGTGAACTCATCCTCGGCCTGGGGAATGACCTGAACAATGAGTTCCTCGGAGACAAATTCCCCGCCCGGGGTCATGGCCTCGTCCAGAGCATCGGATTCGTCCAGCTCGCGGACGACGCTTCGGGCATCAGGAGCGTTGGCGGACTGCAGCGCCTCAAGGGAGCGGTCCTGTGATTCCTTAACGTCGGAACGTACTTCGTCGTAATCGGTTGCCACTTGGTTGTGTATCTCTTTTCGGGTGTTCTGTGTCTGACGGAGCTGCAACGTACACCATAGCCCCGATATTCCCTGATCGCCCCCGGCCTGCAGTCCTCGTCCGAAGCGCCAAAAGTTGACCCTCGAATGCGTGGCCAATCTCTTAATTCTTCCAGCCCCCCGCGTCCCAGCGTCTTACCCACCGTCCGGCTTGGCCGTCTTCGAGGTCCTGGCGCCGACAGTGTTCAGCTGCGTTCGACCCGGAACGCCAGCCTCACAAAAGGTCCAATATCGGCGTTCCGGAATTAGCCCGGTAAGAGCTGCTTCACAGCGCATAAACCGCCTCCCGATCGAGCCACGGTGGCCGTCCGCAGTGACACCAGGTCATCCGCATTGCCCGCCATGTCGGGGACAATGGCATACAGCTAACCGCGGCCTGCCTGGGCGGTGCGCAGAGCCCTGGACCCCGCTGGCCGGATGCGGTGCGCGGACGGTTGTCAGTCAGCTGCCGGCGTTTCCGGTATCAGCCCAGCCAGGGGTGGTCTACCAGTCCCGATGTTCGCGGGTCAGTCCGAACGGGACGGCATCGCTGAGATCGACCGTGAAGGAGACGGGGTCATGTTGGGTGACCAGGATTCCCTGACGCCCTTCATGCATTGCCTGTGATAAGGCGGCGTCCACGGCTTCGTCGAGCTGGCGTTCCATGCTTGCGCGGTCGGTTGCGGTGACGGTCTTCGGGAGCTCAATAGTTGTTTTCATATGGATCTGGCTTTCTTGTGCGGCGATTGCTTGGGGCTTTCAGGGGCGCCTCTGCCCGGGCAGCTGACAGCATGTCCACCATTTAGTTAAATGTTGAAGTATCGAAGGAGTGGTCCCTTCCTCAAGTGGCGCGGGTTCGACCTGCGACACGGAACTTCAAAGTGAGCATGTCAAGAAGAAGGCCTGCGCCAGCGTTCATCAGGAGCCATTTGGCTGCTACGGCAAATTTCACGGCCATGGTTCTGCGCGGAGTGGACTGCGCGGGCTAAATTAGGTTAATCCCTAAAGCTGGGAGCTTCGTGGGACTCTGCCGTGTGGCTCCTGCATGTTCGCTGACCAAACAGGCAGGTTGAGGAAACGTCATTACGCCGGCTCAGAAGAGGTGCCGGGCGTTCGGAGTGGCTTGCGGTGCGGCCCGGGGCACAAAGTTCGGACGCAGGTGTTATCGCGGTGGCGGTAGGCCCCGGCCTCAGTCGAAGATGCCGGCCTCAGGCACGACGTGGGGCAGTGCTGCCTTCTCCGATGTTCGGGTCTTGTGTCCGTCGTGGGCGCATCTCTTGAAGGGGCCTTCGTTGTCCATGAGGACGCGGGCTACATCAAGGGCAACGTCGTTGACGAGATCATCGACACGTACACCCATGACATTGGTCCTTTGAACGGAGCCCGGGCTGTAGCCTGAGTTATCCCCGCACCTGCTGCCGAGGAAGCTCCCCCAAGGGCTTCCGGTTTCCAGCCGTGGATAACCCAAATTGACCCAGCAATGGACAGCTATAAGTCGGCCCTGCTCCGGTCATGTGGTCCGGGGCAGCAAAATGCACAAGCGCGTCCCTCGTTCTTTCACCCGGTGGTGACCATCCAGCGGTGCTAGTCAAAGATTCCAGGTCCAGGGGTCTTGTGGGGAAACGTCAAGGGAATGAGCACCCGCCTCCCGTAGCCGATGCACACACAGCGGCTTCAGGCCGGCCTGGTCCAAGAGCGAGGTTGTCATTAGAACCGTCGGGGCGGTGTTGCTGCGGAAAGGAGATGCGCCATGACGCGGCCGTTGCGGAGGAGTGCTGCGGCAAATCGTGAAATTGCGTGTGTACGGGCCCATGCGATGTGCAGGCATTCCTCCAGATTCGTCCGGCCAAACGTGTTTGGCCGGACGCATTTCACTCGCTGAAACGGGAGTTGACGGTCGGACGCAGCGGGTGGCCCACCGTCGTGCAGGGTTAAGGTAGTCGGGAGTGCTAGCTTCCGGTCGCTTCAGGGTGTATCCGGGCGCGCTTTTCCTCCGGGGTTTCGTCGCTTTCATCAGGGATAAAACTGGGATCGACACCAGTGGTGAAGTCGCCTGTGCCTGGGGTGCTGCCTTCGTTCCCGGCGCCGACAGGTACTGTGGCCGGTTGGTTAGGTTCTTCGCTCATAGCCTCAATGTAGGCTGGGCACCAGCTAGTGTCGAGGCATCGCTGACGCCCTGTTGCCGGGTGACAATTCTGCTTGGCGTAGAGGTTCTCCTCGATCGTGAAAGCAGTGACGCGGCAACGCAGGCGACGATCACTGAGCATCGGCAAGTACCCGCACTGCCAAGCACAACCTGAACCACAGCCGCCAAACCACGCTGAGGAGAAGCCCATGCGCATTGTCATCACCGGAGCCACCGGCCACGTTGGCTCGGCACTTTTGAAGCGGCTTCAGGCAGCCCACTCGGAGGAGGGCGCCGACCTTCAACTCGTGGGTATAGCCCGCCGTGACCCAGACCAGGATGCCCCCCCGTATCGCGACGTGGAGTGGCATGGCCTGGACATCGGAGACCCGAGGGACCAAGCGGCATTGGCGAAGGCCTTCACCGGGGCCGACGCGGTGGTGCACCTGGCCTGGCTGATCCAGCCCAACCATGACCGGGAGCTCCTCCGCCGGACGAACGTGGCCGGCACGGCCCACGTTCTCGCTGCGGCCCGGACGGCCGGGGTCCGGCACGTCGTGTGCGCTTCGTCAGTGGGCGCCTACTCGCCTGCTCCCAAAAACCAGCGGACCAAAGAGAGCTGGCCGGCAGGCGGCATCAAGGGGTCCCATTACAGTGTGGACAAGGCCGCGCAGGAAAGGCTTTTGGACGGTTTTGCCAAGGAGAACCCCGACGTCGTCGTGGCACGGCTTCGACCCGGATTGACGTTCAGTGCCGAGGCCGGCAGCGAGGTCGGCCGCTATTTCCTTGGCAGGGTCCTGGCGCGTCTCATCCCGCGCAAAACTCTGGTTGCCCCTGCTGCCGATTCCGAAGGAGCTGGTATTCCAGGCAGTGAACGCCGCCGACGTCGCGGACGCCTATTGGCGCGTGCTGGAGAGGCGGGCCGAAGGCGCATTTAACATCGCAGCAGAACCTATTCTCGATCCCAATGCGCTGGGTTGGGTGTTCGGCACCCGACGGCTGTTGCCGTTGCCGCTTCCTGTACTGCGCGCCGTGGTCGACGTTAGTTGGCGCTTGCGGCTGCAGGCAACCGACGGCGGATGGATCGACATGGCGGCCGGGGCACCTATCATGGAAACGGCGCGGGCACGCGAGCTCTTGGGGTGGACGCCCCGATGGTCGTCACTCGAGGCTTTGACTGAAATGCTGGATGGCCTGGGCGCAGGCCGGGGACGGCAGTCCTCGCCCCCGCTCACTCCCCGATAACGGTCACGCCCTGGGAAGTCACCGGCCCCATTTTGGTGTCGGACACCATGGGGATGATCCGGTGCAGTCGCATGGCCAGAAACCGCAACGTCCACTTCCTCTGTATTGGCCGCTTGGAAGACCGGTCCCAGACCTGCGTGGCGACACCAGGGCGGGATCCTCCCGACTTCCGCCAACAGATCCGGCGGGTCGCCATCGTGACGACCACCCTGGAGAGCCGGAACATCCGCATGGCGGAGGCCTTAGAGCCGACTCAGCTCATTCCTCCTGACGTTGATCCCCGCTCTTTGAGTCCTCGGCGGTAGGCGTCTCCCCCGGCGCCACCCCCGCCTCGGGCCCGACCTTGGTTATGTTGCCTTTCAAAGGATCGGGGTTGGCTGGCCGCGGGATCCTTGGCCTGCGTTGCATTGCTGCGGCCAGGCGTGGTCCCGTCCCCGCCACCTAACTTTTTATCAGGATTCGAAGAATCGTTCTCCGGACGGTAACCGCTCGTGGTTCTTCCGTTCGGTGGGAATGGTTGAAGTCCAGGCTGATGGGCGTCAGACCGCCGGGTCCGCATATCGTACTGACAAAGGCCGGCTGCGCCGGGGCGACGCCATTGCCTCCGACCCGGATCCTGCGCTGCTGGCCGTCTCTGCTCTGGACGGCTGGAAGCCCCATCCGCGAGCTCCGGCTCTTATGACCCTCCGCCTCCAAGAGCCGCTGTTGCAGACACATGAGCACCCGCGCCAGCCGCCGTGAGATCTGGATCTGCGACACCCCGAACCGCCTGCCCAATTCGGCCTGGCTTTCCTCACAGAAGAAGCGACGGTACAACAGATCCCGTTCTGGACCTGAGAGTTCTTCAATGGCCTGGGTCAGCCAGATGAGCTCATCGAGCCGCTCAACTGTGGGATCCTGTACCGCCAGCCCCTCTGTCCTCGACGGAGCATCGGAGTGTGGATCGGCGGCATCGAGTGATCCGGACGCATACTGGATGCGGCCGCCGCTGCCACCTGCACGGCCCGGACTGGAGCACCCAACGCCCCGGCCAGTTCCGCCGGACCTGGATTCCGGCCCAGGGCCTGGGCCAGTTCCGGTTCTGCACGCAGGAGTTCAATGCGAAGGTTCTGAACGCCCCGCGGGGGGAGGACGACCCAGCACCGGTCTCGCAGGTGGCGCTTGAGCTCCCTTTGATAGAGGGGGCGGCAAAGCTCGCAAAGCTGGTGCCCTTGGATTCGTCGAACGCCCGCGCCGCTTTGACGAGGCCCAAGTACGCCACCTGGACCAGATCCTCCCGTTTGCGGCTCCTGCTGGCCGAATCGCCATGCCAGCGACTCGGCCAGATCCAAATTACTCGAGGACTACCCGGTTCGGGCTCGTAAAGACCGTGATGCAGGGCCGAAAGATACACGGCTCAGAGATTAGGAATGTACGAGCGGGCAGCGCGGCGCGGCGTTGTCCTGACTGTAGGGCTGCTGTTTTGACAGGCGCAGGACCCCTCTGTCGTGGTCCTCCGCTCCCGGGGCGTCGGCAGTCACTCTTCGTGACCCTGATCCCTGCTCATCTGGTCCTCCGCGGGCGGGGTTTCCCCAGGGGCCATTCCCCCTCCCGGCTCCGGCCGGTAACGTTCCCCTCCAGCGGATCCGATTTCGAGGACGACGCCGATCCCCGGCTGTACCGTCGGGGTCTTCCGCCTCATCCGTGCTGCCGATCGGGGCTGCCGTCGAGGGCCCGGTCCGGATTGTCCGGTCCGCCGCCAGAATGTTGGGCTCTCATCGACTGCAGCCTTCCGTGCTCATTGGCTATGGACTATTGGTAAGCATGCTGCTATTTCTGGTGCTGTCAAGTCCGCACGAGAGCAATGCGACGACAGCGAAGGAGCGTGTGATGGGAATCGAAGACAACGTGCGTGGAGCGGCCGAGAACGCTCTTAAGGATCTCGCCGGGCTGTCAGAGCCGAATGACGACGCTCATGTGCCGGAACCCGGCGACCCCGATGAAGAAATCAAGGTCCACTCATCCATCAGTGAAGGATCCAATGCCGGTGAAGCGGGGGCAGAGACGTTGGCCGACGCAGCGAACCGGACCGACGGTACCGTGGAGGCGCGAGGTCATGGGAGCGCCGGAACTCCGGTCCCCAGTGAGGGCGATGATCGCTCCGGGGCTTTGGGCAGCGAAGCAGCAGCGGGGGAGGAAAGCGTCGCGCGTCCCCCGCGCGGGGTCCCTGGACCAGGCGGCCTGCCGGAGCCGGACCCGGATGGCCTTCGCGCCGACCCCTCGGAAGGGGACGAGGACCCGGCTGCCTCCATGGGCCGCGGCTGAGGGGGCCATCCGCCCTCGACCCTTAACACCCGGCAGCTGTCCAGTGGCGGATAGGTCTGCTGAGCGGGCACGCGTCCCTGATCAAGTTGCACAAATCTGGAGGAGCACATGGGAAACAAAGACCACAACGTCCGGAAACCCCGGGAGGGTGAACGGGACGAAGTGCCACCCGAGGACGCGTCCGCACGAGACTCCCTTGCTGGTGATGCTGCAAACAAGATCGACCCGGATATGGGCACTCCCGAAGCGGCCGCCGACCCGGTCGAGCCGCAATCGCATGAGTAGCGGGAACACGAGAGCACGAACCCGGGGGCACCGATGAACAGGCCGGTCGCTGCGAGCCCGATTCCCCGGTGCTCGAAGGCATCCTGAAACAACTCGAAGGTCAGGGCGGCGATCAGGGCACCCCCACGAACGACGCACGCCGACGAAGGCCCGACCAGCAAGTCACTGCAAGTCAGCACACCGAAGAGCAGCGCCAGCCCCACAGCGACCTCATGGACGGCAGCCGGAACCGAGGACAACAGAAAACAAAACTGCGGATACCTCGTCCTCTCGATTTGGACCTTCGGTGGGTGCGTTCATCGTTCCCTGGACGCTGCGCGTGTCCCGTACGCGGAAGAACGGAGGCCACGATCTCCCACGGAACCAAACACGCGGCTTCGTTGGGGTGCCTTAGCTCTGACCAGACTTGAATCTCGCCGGAGTAGACGCACGATTCGTCTCGGAAAGGCAGGGACGATGACCGACCGCAGCGACTCTGAAGTACCGGCGGATCAGGCACCCGTAGAACTGAAATCGGACGCCCAAAGCGCCAGCTCCCAGACCCGGCGCTCCTCGGCCGACGGACGCCCAGGGCGATGACTCCCGCAGCTTGGAAGAAAATGCCAGACATACGCCGGCATGCCATAGGCGTTGATGTCACTGACCGATCCTGAGAGTGCGCGCGAACGGGAACAACTCATGGCGTACGTGGAAGCCAGATCTCGCCGGTTAGCGGCGCGGGAACCGGGCGGGGGGATCCGTCAGACACGGGTCAGGCGAAACTCTCCAGTTCGACGCCGGCGCTTTCCAGGGCCGTGCGGATCGCGGCGGCCGTGGCGAGGGAACCGGGGGTGTCGCCGTGGATGCACAGCGACTGCGGTTCGATCCGGAGCACGGTGCCGTCAACGGCCTCGATCTCGCCCTTCGTGGCGAGGCGCACCGCCCGTTCGGTGATCCGGTCGACGTCGTCCAGCATGGCCCCGTCCTGCGCGCGCGGCACGAGGGTGCCGTCCGGCAGGTAGGCGCGGTCGGCGAAGGCCTCGGCGAAGACCGGATGGCCGGCTTCCCGGGCGATGCCGAGCAGGGCGGAGCCCGGGAAGCCCAGGACGGGAAGTCCCGGATCGTAGGCCTGGATCGCGGCGACCACGGCGGAGGCCTGCTCGGCGTCGCGCACTGTCCGGTCGTAGAGCGCCCCGTGCAGTTTGACGTAGTCCACTGAGGCGCCGACGGCGTGCGCCACCCCGTCCAGGGCGCCGAGCTGGTACAGCACGGCGCCGAAGAGGTCATCAAAGGTGATGTCCATGGACCGGAGGCCGAAGCCGGCGAGGTCCGGGTAGCCGAGGTGCGCGCCGACCCGGACGTCGAGCTCGTACGCGGCCCGGCAGGTGTCCAGCATGGTCACCGGGTCCCCGGCGTGCAGGCCGCAGGCCACGCTGGCGCTGGTGACCAGCGGGAACATCGCGGCGTCGTCGCCCATGGTCCAGGTCCCGTAGGACTCCCCCAGGTCAGCGTTCAGATCCAAAACGTGCCGCCTTCCTGCGCCGCCTTGTCCCTGCTGCCCGGCACGGCCCCCGGGCCTGCGTCTGCCGCCGGGCCGGCAGGTGCCGCGGGGCCGCCCAGTTCGCCGGGGATGATGAGCGGCATCGGGCCGAACGCCTCCTTGGCGTTCGCGACGACGGCGCGCCCCATCATCCGGTTGCCCACGCCGCCGACGACGGCGCCGATGCCGAACGGCAACGCCCGGCCCAGCAGGGCCGTGCCCTGCTGTTTGAGCAGGGTGCGGAGGAACATGGTCTGGATCCGTTCGCGCACCGTTCCGAAGCCGGACAGCGGGACCCGGCGGGAGAAGAGGGAACCCCAGGCCTGGGTGGGGCCCTTGCCCTGTCCCGCGGCCTGCCCGCTCAGCGAGCTCAACAGTGCGGTGCCTTCCTCTCCCAGCATGATGGCCATGACCAGGGTGCTGGCCTTCTCCGGGTCCACCAGCCGGACGCCGTGGAGTTCGGCGAGGGAGGTGGAGAACAGTGCGGTGGCTTCGAGGAAACCGATGGTCGCGGCGGCCGAGAGGCCCAGCGCGGCGGCGGTCCCGACGCCGGGAATGACGGCCGCGCCGCCCACCAGGGCGCCGCCGCCGGTGACGGCGATGAGGTAGTCCCGTTCCAGGGTCGCGGCGAGCTGCGCCGCCGTGGCCTGGGGATTCCTCCGCTGGAGCCGGCGGATGTTCGCCAGCACCAGCGGGCGCTGGACTTCCACGGCCCGCAGGAGCACGTTGTGGACGCCCGGCTTGGGCTTGCCCTGGGCGTCGAACATCGCACTGTGTGCTGACTTCTGGGCAATCTTCATTGCCGGGTTGCTGCGCTTGGCCATCGTCGCCTCTCCGTGAACTGTAAGGGTGCTGAGTTTCGTCTGGTGTTAACACTAGGCCACGGCCGCGCCGACCGCGCATCGGCCCGCCTCAGCCACCGCCCGGGCGAGGCAGCTAGAGCGCCCACGATTCGGCGACGGCCACGAACGCCGACGACGCCGGGCCCAGCGGACCGGGGTACATACTGGCGGCGCCGGGCCATTCCACCCCGAATTCCACGAGCCGGCCGGTGCCGCACGGCAGGTACACGTTGCTGAGCGAGGCGCTGGAGTCTCCGAGCTGAAAGTTGGGAGCGGCGAACTGCCGGCGGTCCAGGACCCCGCTGATCTCCAGCTCGGCCTTCCGTCCGATGGCCCGGAGTCCCCTCCCGGCGTCGAGGCCGACGTCGAACTCGTCGTCGGTGTGGGTGATGGCGTCCAGCGGAAACCGGGCAGCCTCCGGGAAATGGCGGGTCAGTTCGGTGGCCAGGGTCGCGGCGAAGAACTCGCTGGTGCCGTAGCTCCGCCAGCCCTGGAGGGTGGCGACCAGCAGGGCATGGCCGGCGCCCCAGCGGGACCAGTCGACCATCCAGAACGACGCGAAGCAGCTCGCCGGCTCGCCCGGCAGCAGGGTTCCACCGGCGTCCACCGGGTGCAGGGCGAGTCCCGCGTTGGCGCCGATGAGGGCCAGGCTGCGCCGCGAAGTTGTTGTGGCCGAGCCGGCCGATGTGTTCATGACAGGAGCCTAGCCGGGGGTAGCCCTGCGGCGCGGACGCGCCCCGCCGACGCGTCCCCGGATGGGCTGGGTGGGGTCGGGACCGGGCCTCTAGACTGGAGCCATGCGTTCACTGAGGGCCCTCCGCCCGTTCGCGCACCGGGAATACCGTGTGCTGATTGCGGCCCTGGCCATCTCCATTTTCGGCTCCGGAATGTGGGCGGTGGCGATGGTCTATGAGGTGATCCATCTGGGCGGCGGCCCGCTGGAGCTCTCCCTCGTGGCGGCGGCGGGCAGCGTGGGACTCGTCGCGTTTGTCCTCGCGGGCGGCATCGCGGCGGACCGGTTCCCGCAGCGGCTCCTGATCATCGCGGTGGAGGGTGCCAACCTTGCCGTCATCGCCGTCATCAGCGGGCTGGCCCTGCTGGGCTGGCTGCAGCTCTGGCATCTGGCGCTCGGCGGGTTTGTGCTGGGTGTCGGGGCGGCGTTCTTCTTTCCCGCCTACTCCGCCATCCTCCCCCGGATCCTTCCGCCGGAGGACCTGCTCGCGGCCAACGGCATGGAGGGGACCATGCGGCCGATGCTGCAGCAGGCCGCCGGTCCCGCCGTCGCGGGCATCCTGGTCGCCGCCCTGTCCCCCGCGCACGCCGTGACGGGGGTGGCGGTGTGCCACCTGCTGGCCTTTTCCATCCTCAACCTGCTCCACCGCCAGCCCCGGCCCGGGGCGGAGGGCGGGGCCGGGCCGGAGCGCGCCGAGGCCGGGTCCGGGTCGGGGTCCGGCGAACCCGCCCGGACGTCCGTGCTGCACGACCTCCGCGAGGGGGTCAGCTATACGGTCCGCACGCCCTGGCTGCTGTGGACCCTGCTGTGGGCCTGCATCTCCGTGTTGTTCCTGATCGGACCGATTGAGGTGCTTCTGCCGTTCGTGGTCCGCGACCAGCTCGGCGGCGACTCGCGTATGTTCGGCTTCCTGCTGGCGATCGCGGGCGTCGGCGGCGCGGCAGCGTCGCTGGCCACGGCGTCGTTCCCGCTGCCGCGCCGCTATCTCACCGTCATGATGGTGGGCTGGGGTGCGGGCAGCCTGCCGCTGGCAGCCGTGGGCATCCTGGACAGTTTCTGGGCGCTGGCCGCCGCGGTGTTCATCTTCGGCGCCACCGGCGGCATGGGCATGGTCATCTGGGGGACGCTGCTGCAGCGCCGGGTGCCGCCGCACCTGCTGGGCCGGGTGTCCAGCCTGGATTTCTTCGTCTCGCTGGCCCTGATGCCGGTCTCGATGGCCCTCGCCGGACCCGCCGCGGAGGTGCTGCCGATCTGGCTTATCTTCCTGGTCGCCGGGACGGTGTGCCCGGTGATGGCGGCCGTCGCCATGGCCGTCGCCCGGATGCCGGCCGACGAACTCGCCCACCCGCTGGACGGCCGCGAGCCGGACGGCCTCGAGGTGGACGGCCTCGCCGACGCCACGGCCCGGGCCGAAGCCTCCGGACCGGGCCTAGACCGCCGCGCGCACGATCGGAATTGACGCCGTCGGAAGTCCGCTCGGGAAGATCGTGGGTTCCGGAACCGCGACCGGGGCCAGCGGAACCCGCACCGTGTCGCCGTCGACGGTGAGCCGCTCGCCGCGCACCTCGACCTCCAGCGGTGCGCCCTCGCGCACGGTCAGGCTGATGGAGCCCTGTGCCAGTTCGAGCTGCAGCAGCCGGCCCTGGAGCTTCAGGTGGAAGGACAGCCCGTCCCATTCGGCGGGCAGCCGCGGGTCGAAGTACGGCACGTCGCCCTGGTCGCGGAGGCCCGCGAAGCCGCTGACCAGCGAGCTCCAAACCCCGCCGGTCGAGGCGATGTGCACCCCGTCGATCGTGTTGCCGTGAGTGTCGTCCAGGTCGATGAACAGCGCGTGCGTGAAGTGCTCGAGCGCCGCGTCGGCGTAGCCGACCTCGGCCGCCATGATGCCCTGCACGCAGGCGGACAGGGTGGAGTCGCCTGTGGTGATCGGGTCGTAGAAGTCGAAGGCGCGGCGCTTCTCCTCGGCGGTGAAGTCCTGCCACTGCAGGAACATCGCCAGCACGCTGTCCGCCTGCTTGAGGACCTGGTGGCGGTAGATCACCAGCGGGTGGAAGTGCAGCAGCAGCGGGTACTTGTCCCGCGGCGTGGACCAGTCCCACGGCTCCAGGGTCATGAAGTCGTTGTCCTGCGAGTGCACCTGGAGGTCCTCGTCGTAGGGCAGCTGCATCCGGTTGGCGGCCTGTTCCCAGAGCTGGCGTTCGGCGTCGTCGATCTCCGCGTGGTCCAGCGCCGCAGCGGCGCGCAGGTTAAACCGGGCCATGACGTTGGTGTACAGGTTGTCATTGACGACGGCGGTGTACTCGTCCGGGCCGGTGACGCCGTGGATGTGGAAGAGCCCGTCCTTGCCGAAGAAGCCCAGGGAGACCCACATCCGGGCGGTCTCGATCAGCAGCTCCGAGCCGAGGGTCTCCTCAAACGCCTGGTCGCCGCTGGCCCAGATGTAGCGGTTCGTGGCGAAGGCGATGGCGGCGGCGATATGGAACTGGGCCGTGCCGGCGGCGTAGTAGGCGCTCGCCTCGAGCCCGTTGATGGTGCGCCACGGGAAGAGGGCGCCGTCGACGCTGAGCTCCTTGGCGCGGATCTTGGCCTCCGGGAGCATGTTGTGGCGGAACTCGAGGACCTGGCGGGCGTTGCCCGGGCTGGTGTAGGTCAGGTACGGCATCAGGTACACCTCCTGGTCCCAGAAGTAGTGGCCTTCGTAGCCGGACCCGCTGACGCCCTTGGCCGGGATGCCCGCCACGTCGGCGCAGGCCGTGGCCTGGGCCAGCTGGAAGAGGTTCCAGCGGACGGCCTGCTGGAGTTCGGTCTGGCCGGCGAGGATGATGTCGCTGGTGGTCCAGTACTCGCGGTAGTGCGCGGCGCTCTCGGCGAAGATCTCCGCGAGCGTCCTGAGGCCCGCCTCCGCGTCGTCGGCCAGGTCCTCGGATGCCTGCCCGACGGCGTAGCTGACGCTTTTTTCCAGCACGAACGGCTCGTCGGCGCCGACGGCCAGGACGTAACGCACGCTGCTGTCGTCCTCGTGCACCTGGGTGTCGAACGGCTGCACCCCCGCGTTCGTCCAGTGGTCCACGGCCAGGCCGATGCGCTGTTTGGATTCCGCGGTCTCCCAGGACAGGCGCAGCGAGCCGTCGCCGCCGTCGAGCCGCACGGGAAGCAGCACGCGGCCGGCGTGCCGGCCGGCGCGGCGCGGGTCATGGGACGAGTGGTCCTCGACCGGCTGGTCCTGGCGGTTGATCACCGAGGAGGTCACGTCCGCGGAGATGTCCCGGTCCGCGGCCAGTTCCAGCGAGATCCCGAGCGCGCCGCGGGATTCGTAGCCAACGGCGCGGCGTTCGGTGGTGGTCACGGTGGCGCCGGAGCGGCACTGCCAGGTGATCCGGCAGTCGTAGACGCCGGTGGCGAAGTCGACGCTGCGCCGGTAGTCCAGCACGGTGGTTTCTTCCAGGCTCAGGGTTTCGCCGTCGATGACCACGGTGAAGTTGTTGGCGTCCGGGATGTAGAGGATCCGCTGGCCGGTGCGGGCGAAGCCGTAGGCGTTCTCGGCGTGCTTGATGTCCCAGGTCTCGTGGAAGCCGTTGATGAAGCTGCCCGGCAGGTCGGCGTCCGGGGCTGACCAGTGGGCGCCGCGGATGCCGAGGTGGCCGTTGCCCAGGCTGAAGAGCGTCTCCAGCGTCCCGGCGTTGCCAGGGAGGTGGACGGTCTCCACCAGCTGCCAGGGGTCGTTGGGGAACCGTGCGCGGTCCGAAGTGATGAGGGCCATGGATTTTCCTTCAGGCGGTAAAGAGTCAGGTGGCGAAAGTCGGTGCGGGACCCTGCGGTTGGAAACGGAGGGCGGAAACGGAGGGCGGAAACGGAGGCTAGAGGAGCTCGTCGAGGTCGTTGACCACGAGGGTGGCGCCGGCGGCCAGCAGGGTCTGCCGGCCGGCACCGCGGTCCACGCCGATCACCGAGTGGAAGTTCCCGGCGCTTCCGGCCTGGACCCCGGAGACGGCGTCCTCGACGACGACGCACTCCTCGCTGGGCAGGCCCAGCAGCCGGGCGGCGTACTCGTAGGTCGCCGGGCTGGGCTTGCCGGGCAGGCCTTCGGCAACGGCGACGACGCCGTCGACCACCACCGGGAAGTAGTCCGAGAGTCCGGCGGCCTTCAGCACCGCCGGGGCGTTGCGGGAGGAGGAGACGACGGCGACCTTGAGCCCGCGGGCCAGCGCTGCGTCAATGAAGCGCACCGAGCCTTCGTAGGGCTTGACGCCGCCGGCCTCGACGATGTCGTTGAAGACCTTGTTCTTGCGGTTGCCCAGCCCGTGGACGGTGTCGTGCGCCGGGTCGTCATCCAGCGGGCCTTCGGGCAGGACGATGTTGCGGGAGGCCAGGAAGTCGCGGACGCCGTCGAAGCGCGGCTTGCCGTCGATGTGGTCGAAGTAGTCGCTTTCACGGTAGGCGGGCGCCTCGGGCACGGTCTTGAGGAAGCCGTCGAAGAGTTCCTGCCAAGCGCGTTCGTGCACGATCGCCGTGGGGGTCAGGACGCCGTCGAGGTCAAAGAGGATGGCGGAGGCCCCGGTCCAGCTCGAAGGGGTGCTGTTGGAAAGCTCAGTCATGAATCGGTTGTCCTTTCAGACGGCGGTAAACAAAATCGGTGGGCACGCCATTCGGCGGGTGGCAGGCACGGCGCCATGGCGGGAATCTTTGGAGGGCAAACGCTTGGAGGAGCCAGTCGCGGAGCTCAGCGCCGGTCAGCGCCGGCGGCGGGTGCTCTTGCGCGCTATCAGTTTGGTTTCCAGCACGTGGCTGGCCGGGGGGTTCGGCAACCCGGCGCGGTGAAGTCTGTCAATCAGCAGGCTGGCCGCGAACGCGCCCTGATCCGCTACCGGCTGGGAGATAGTGCTCAACCCCAGGAACCAGCTCATCTGGTGATCGTCTATTCCTATAATGGACACGTTTTTCGGTGCAGACAAACCGAGATCCCTCAGGGCCATGAGGGCGCCGAAGGCTGTTTCGTCGCAGCCGGCCAGGATCGCGGAGGGCATCCGGCGGTTTTCGATCAGCTCGATCATGGCCAGCCGACCGCCTTCAATGCTGTATCCCGCCGCAAGGACCAGGTCCGGATCGACCGTCAGATGATGGGCGCCGAGGGCGTGTTCGAATCCCCGCAGCCGCTCGTTGGCGGTCACCAGGGAGGGTTCGCCCGCCTCGCTGCCGGAAAGCATGGCCAGATCCCAGTGGCCCAGGCCCAGCAAATGTTCGGTGGCGGTGCGCGCCGCGGCCTCGTTGTCGATCCCGACGTTGTCCCAGGGCACGTCGTGCATGCCCACGCTGGCCACGGCCAGTCCCGAGCCGGCGAGGGCTGCCAGTTCGGCGTCGCTGAGGGCGATATTGAGAAGCAGGACGCCGTCGACACGCTGGGACAGCCCGGCGAGGTCGGCGAACAGCTGGTGCTGCACGCTGGGCCGGCTGCGGAGGCTGATCAGGACGGTGTCGTAGCCGCTGTCGGCAAAGATCTCCTCCGCCGCTTCGACGGCCTGCGCGAAGAACCAGGCGGTGGCGGTGGGGACGATGATGGCCACGGAACCGGTGCTTCCGCCCGCCAGCCGGGAGGCTGCCGGTGAGGCCTTGTATCCCAGCTTGGCGGCGGCGTCGTCGACTTTGGCCCGGGCGTGGACGGAGACGTTGGGGAGATTCCGGAGGGCCCGGGAAACGGTGCAGATGGACAGCCCCGAGAGGGCGGCGACGTCCTGGATGGTGACGCGCGGCGTCTTGGCCTGCTGCACGGGGCTCAGCCCTTTCTTCCCCCAGAAGTAAGTGGGCCGTGAACATGGCCAACGTCGAGTGTAAACGCTTACAAAATTGGCGCGCAAGTGGATAAATGAATGAAGGTCGTTTAGCCCTGTTGCGCCGGGCGCCCCGCGGCCTAGGCGGCGCCCTGCGCCGGGCCGTCCGGGCGCAGCACGTAGTGGCGGAGGAACGCACTGACGTCCACGAGTTCCGCCGCCGAAATCGAGTGGCCCATTCCGGGGTACGTCCGCGCCGTGAGCTGCGTGTGCTCGTGGAGCCATGCCTCCGTGTGCTCCGTGGCGGCGTCGTTTATCACCACGTCGTCCCGGTCACGGCCCCAGAAGAAGGGCGGGCGGGCGTCGAACGATTCGCTCATGGCCAGAAGCTCGTTTTCCAGGACAAAACCGGAGAGCCCGACGACGGCCCGGAACTGCTCGGGCCGCAGCCGCAACAGGGTGGTGGCCATGGCCATGCCCTGCGAGTAGCCGAAAAGGCTGATGCTGCTGTGCTGGGCCTTGACGGATTCGATCCAGCCGAAGACGGCGTTGGTGGAGGAGATGACGTCGGCGAAGTCATGGGTCAGGAAGTAGTCCAGCAGGAACCAGCCGTAGCCGTCCCCGATCTCCTTGGGGCCGCGCAGCGCGGCGCAGGTGAACCCGGACGGCAGGCTCCCAAAGAGCTTCACCATCCGGGATTCGTCCCGGCCGTAGCCGTGCAGCATCACCAGCAGCGGCGTGCCGGCGCGTTCGTGTTCCGGTCTGGACCAGACGACTGTCTCCATCGGAACAGCCTAGCTTTCGGTGATCACCAGCGCGGTGCTGTGCCCGCCGAATCCGAATGCGTTGGCGATGCCCGCCCTGGCCGGCTGGCCTGCAACGGTTTCGCGGAGGAGGTGGAGGTCGATCCCGTCATCGGGCTGGTCCAGGTTGCCGGTGCCGGGGAATTCCCCGGTCTTCAAGGCCTGGATCATCACGATGGCTCCGAGCGCGCCGGCCCCGCCGAGGAGGTGACCGGTGAGGGATTTCGTGGAGGTGACGGGAACCTGGTTTCCGAGCACGGCCCTGATCGCCCCGGCTTCCAGGCGGTCGCCGACCGGTGTGGACGTCGCGTGGGCGTGGACGAGGCCGATGTCCCCGGCGCCAAGGCCGGCGGCCGCGATTGCCTTTTCCATCACCCGGCGCTGCATGGCCGGATCGGCAGCAACGATGTCGACGGCGTCGGACGTGACGGCGGTTCCGGCCACGACACCCAGGATCTCCGCCCCGCGGGCCCGGGCGTGGTCCTCGCGTTCCAGGACCAGGATCGCGGCGCCTTCGGCCATCACGAATCCGTCCCGGTCCCGGTCGAAGGGCCGGGATGCGGACTGCGGGTCCCCGTTGCGGGTGGACAGGGCGCGGATTTGCGCGAAGCCGCTGATGATCAGGCCGTTGATGCAGGCATCGACGCCGCCGGCGATCACCACGTCTGCCGCACCGGCCCGGATCATGTCGGCGGCCTGGGCGATGGCCTCCGCCCCGGAGGCACAGGCGCTCACCGGGGTGCGCGCCCCTCCCTTGGCACCGACGTCGATGGAGACCCACGCCGCGGGGGCGTTGGTCATGATCCGGGTGAGGGTATGCGGGGAAACCCTGCGCGGGCCGCTGGAATCCAGGGTCCGGGTCTGCTCCAGTGTGGTGTCCAGGCCGCCGTAGCCGGAACCTATCACCACAGCCAGGCGCTCCGGATCTGCCTCCGGGCGGCCGGCCTGCTCCCAGGCTTCCCGGGCGGCGATCAGCGCCAGGTGCCCGCACCGGTCCATCCTCTTGTATTCGGGCCTGGTGAGCAGCGCGGCGACGTCGATCTTCACCTGGCCGGCCATGCGGACGGGCAGCGCTTGTGCCCAGTCCTCCTCAAGCGCCGTGATTCCGGAGCGCCCGGCCAGCAGCGCGGCCCGGGTCTCGGCGGCGGTCCCGCCTACGGGAGTCACGGCGCCCAGTCCGGTGACAACAACTCTGGGGGAAGCTTCAGGCATGGGTACCGGCATTTCTGTGAGGCCCACCATGGGACCCGCGGCAGTGCGGGGGCAGGTGGGCGGCGTAGCGGGGTCAGGCAGGGTCAAACGGGGGCAGCAGGCACGGGGATGCCGCGATGCACCCTTTAAGAGTACGTGCGATCCGCCGTCCAGGGCCGCCCCGGTTTCGCCAGCCGCCGGTCCGTTACGGAATCGGACAACCGCGGCCCGGCCGCACACTGGCCCAGCCGCCGCGGTCCGGAGCCGCCGGGGCAGGCACGATGCCGCGCGAAAACTGGCCGGAGCGGCGCCGCGCGGTTCGTTGAAACAGCACTCACCGGACTGTAGCCTGACGCTGGACAGCATGCTTAGCAGTACCTATCCGTCCCACCGGACACAAGGAGCAAGTCATGAGAATCGGTTCCGCCATCTTCCTCATTGCCCTCGGCGCCATCCTGGCCTGGGCCATCACCCCCGGACTGATCCCCAACGTCGACCAGACCATGATCGGCTACATCCTGATGGCGGTGGGTGTCATCGGGCTGATCGCCTCCCTGGTGCTGGCGTCCCCGGGCCGCAGCCGCACCCGCCGGGTCAGCGAAACCCGCTCCGTCGTCGACCCCAACACCGGCGAGACCATCACCCGCAATGAGAGCCGCGACGCCGGCATCTAGTCCCCGGGCGCTGCCGTGCACCACGGTGCGCCCCATGAACGACCCGGACGCCGGGCCGGACCTCAGGTCTGGCCCGGCGTCCGGCATTTCCGGGCGCCCCCGCCGCCCCGGGGGACATGCCCAGCCTGCGGTGCCACCGGTGGACAGGGTGCCACTATGCCCACGCCCTGGCGCGAACACTGGACATGTCCCGCGGCCCGAGCGCCTCCAGCGCCCGATGCTCCCCTGGCTCACCAACCCCCAGCTCGGGCATGCCCAGCCTGCGGTGCCACGGGTGGACATAGTCCCACCGTGCCCACGTCCTGGCGCGAACACTGGACATGTCCCACGGGCCCACAACCACTCGGCGCAAAGACTGGACACGTCCCCCGGCTCACCATTCCCCCGGCGCAAAGACTGGACATGTCCCACGGCTCACCAACCCCCGGACCGCGCATGCCCGACCTGTGCGGCCAACAGCGGACATAGTGCCCATATGCCCACCCTGAGGCGCGAAAACTGGGCATGTCCCCCCGGGGGGCGGGGTGAGAATTCTGCGTTCATGTTGTTTTCCATTGACAAAGCCACAGATTCAAAGATAAAGTCAATCAACTCCACTACCTGTGATGGCTATCACTGAAGTGGCGGGAAGGCCCGCAGTACTGACGCAAGGGAGAGCCAGTGTTCGCCGAAGAACGCCAACAGCTGATCGTTGGGCTCATTACTGCCAGCGGCCGCGCCAGCGTCACGGACCTTGCCGAGCGCTTCAGCATCACCACCGAGACCGTCCGCCGCGACCTTGCCGCCCTCGAAGCAGCCGGCAGTGTGCGCCGGGTCCACGGCGGCGCGGTGTCCCCGGACCGCTTCAGCACCAACGAGGAAAGCATCCTGGTCCGCACCGACCAGCGGCAGCCTGAAAAGACCCGGATCGCCGAGGCCGCCCTGGCGCTCATCCCGCAGGACCGCACCGGCAGCATCCTGATCGACGCCGGATCCACCACCGAGGCCCTCGCGGAACTCCTGGCCGCCCGGACGGCAGCAACCACTGCCATCTCGGAGCCCGCCGCGGAACTCGTGGTCATCACCCACTCGCTGCCCGTCGCGGCAAAATTGTCCGGGGAACCCGGCATCGCCCTGCACCTGCTGGGCGGAAAGGTCCGCGGAATCACGCAGGCCGCCGTTGGCCAGTCCACCGTGGAAGCCGCCCGCCGGCTCCGCCCGGACATCGCCTTCATCGGCACCAACGGCATCCACGCAGCCTTCGGGCTGAGCACTCCCGATCCTGAAGAAGCCGCTGTCAAGGCTGCCTTCGTCCAATCAGCGCGCCGCATTGTGGTGCTGGCTGATGCCTCCAAGCTGGATACCGAAACCCTGGTCCAGTTCGCCTCGTTGAAAGATCTGGACACCTTGATCACTGACACGAAACCCAGCCAGGACCTGGCTGACGCCCTCGCGGACGCCGGAGTGGAGGTGGTGGTCGCGTGATTGTCACCCTGACCGCCAACCCGAGCCTGGACCGCACCGTGGCGCTGCCGGGACCCCTGCTCCGCGGCGAAGTCCAGCGGGCCGTCTCCGTCCGGCAGGAATCCGGCGGCAAGGGAGTCAACGTCTCCCGCGCCCTCGTCGCCTCCGGCCTGACGACGGTCGCGGTGCTGCCCGGAGCCGAGGCGGACCCCGTCCTCGCCGGCCTCCGGGAGACCGACGTCCCGTTCGCCGCACTCCCGATCGGCGAGCCGCTGCGCAGCAACGTGGCGCTCACCGAACCGGGCGGCGTCACTACAAAGATCAACGAACCCGGCCCGGTGCTGAGTGCGGACCAGCAGGAGGCCCTGATCGGGCTGCTCCTGGACCGCGCCCGCGGAGCCAGCTGGGTGGTGCTGGCCGGATCGCTCCCACCCGGGGTACCGGCCGACTTCTACGCCACCGTCACCCGGCGGCTGCGTTCCATGGATCACGGCGACGAGGCCCCCCTCATCGCCGTCGACTCCTCCGGCGAACCGCTCGCCGCCGCGATCTCCGGCGACGCGCTGGGGAAACCGGATCTCCTGAAACCCAACGCCGAGGAACTGGTGGAGCTGGCTGCCGCAGCCGGGTTCGCCACGCACAAGTCCGCCGAGGAACTCGAAGCGGATCCGGAGGCCGCCGCCGTGGCCGCCTCCGCCGTCGTGCGCTCCGGCGTGGGTGCCGTGCTCGCAACTCTCGGTTCCAAGGGTGCGGTACTTGTGACGGCCGACGGCGCGTGGCTGGCCACGCACCCGCCGGTCACCGCGGTGAGCACGGTGGGCGCCGGTGATTCCTCGCTGGCCGGCTACCTGCTCGCCTCCAGCCAGGGCGCCGCCCCGGCCGATTGTCTCCGTCAGGCTGTGGCCCATGGTGCCGCCGCCGCTTCGCTGCCGGGCTCCACAGTCCCGGCAGTCCACCAAACCACCCCTGACGCCGTAACCATCACGGCCCTCCGGAAGGATTGACAGTGACTCAGCTCATTACGACCGAACTGGTCGAGCTCGACCAGAACCTGGGCAGCACGCCCGAGGACGTGATCCGGCACATGGCAGGCAAAGTTGCAGCCAACGGACGCGCCACCGAAGTGGAGGGCCTCTTTGCCGACGCCTTCGCCCGGGAACAGAAGACCGCCACCGGCGTCCCCGGCGGCATCGCCATCCCGCACTGCCGTTCGACGGCGGTCACCGAACCGACGCTGGTCATGGCCCGGCTCTCCCAGCCGGTCGACTTCGGCGCCAAGGACGGACCCGCGGACCTGATCTTCTTCATCGCCGCCCCCGAAGGCGCGGACCAGGAGCACCTCAAGCTGCTCTCCCGCCTGGCCCGCTCCCTGATCAAAAAGGACTTCACCGCTTCCCTGCGCGCCGCCGGCTCGGAGGCCGAGGTCGTCGAGCTCGTCGAGGGCGCCCTCGCGGACAAGCCCGCCGCCGCAGCCCCGGCAGCGGGAACAGCCGCTGCCACCGCTGCAGGCTCAGCCGAAGCCGGCTCAGCCGCCGAGCCCGCAGCGGCCGGCGCACCCCGCCCCAAGCGCCTCGTCGCCGTGACCGCCTGCCCCACCGGCATCGCCCACACCTACATGGCCGCCGATTCGCTCGTGGCCGCGGCCAAGGAGGTCGGCATCGACCTGCAGGTGGAGACGCAGGGTTCCTCCGGCGCCAAAGCCCTTGACCCGGCCGTGATCGCGGCCGCCGACGCCGTGATCTTCGCCGTGGACGTGGACGTGCGCGGCAAGGAGCGTTTCGCCGGCATGCCGGTCATCAACGCCCCCGTCAAGCGCGGCATCGACGAGCCCGGCAAGATGGTCCAGGAAGCCCTCGCCGCCGCGGACAACCCGAATGCCCGCCGCGTCCCGCACTTTGGTGAGGACCAGGCCGAGCAGGAGGCCGAGGAAAAGGGCGAGCATTTCGGCACGAAGCTGAAAAAGGCGCTCCTCACGGGTGTCAGCTACATGATCCCGTTCGTGGCGGGCGGCGGTCTGCTGATCGCCCTCGGCTTCCTGCTGGGCGGCTACGACATCACTGCCTTCGCGGACAAGATCCTGGCGGAGAACAGCCTCTTCAACCTGCCCACCGTGTATCCGGAACTCGCCTGGGGCCCGCTGGGCGCGTACCTGGGTGCCGTGATGTTCAAGATTGGTGCACTGTCCCTGGGCTTCCTCGTGCCCGCACTGGCTGGATACATCGCCTACGCCATCGCGGACCGGCCGGGCATCGCCCCGGGCTTCGTTGCCGGCGCCGTTGCCGTCTTCATGGGCGCGGGCTTCCTCGGCGGCATCGTGGGCGGCCTGATCGCCGGCTACGTGGCGCATGCGATCGGCAAGCTCCAAGTGGCCCGCTGGCTGCGCGGCCTGATGCCGGTGGTCGTCATCCCGCTCGTGGCATCGCTCGCGGCGTCGGGCCTGCTGTTCGTGTTCCTGGGCGCCTACATCGCGCAGATCACCGTCGGCCTCAACAATTTCCTGTCCGGCCTGACGGGCGCCAGCGCCATCGCCCTGGGTGTCATCCTGGGTCTGATGATGTGCTTCGACCTCGGCGGTCCGGTCAACAAGGTTGCCTACTCCTTCGCCGTCGCCGGCCTGGGAGCCGCCTCCATTACCAACCAGGCCCCGTGGCAGATCATGGCAGCCGTGATGGCCGCCGGCATGGTCCCGCCGCTGGCCATGGCACTGGCTGCGACCGTGCTGAACAAGAAGCTCTTCAGCCTGGCGGAACAGGAAAACGGCAAGGCCGCCTGGCTGCTGGGAGCCTCCTTCATCACCGAAGGCGCCATTCCCTTCGCCGCTGCGGACCCGCTGCGCGTCATCCCCGCCAGCATGCTCGGCGGTGCCGTGACCGGCGCCATCTCGATGGCGGCAGGCGTGGGGTCCAAAGCCCCCCACGGCGGCATCTTCGTCTTCTTCGCGATCGATCCCTTCCTGTGGTTCGTTATTGCCATCGCGGCCGGAACCGTCGTCAGCGCCTTCGCCGTGATCGCGCTGAAGCGCTGGGCAGTCAAGAAGCCGGTTGATACGGTGGAAACTGTTCCCGTCGCCGCCTGAACCACTCCACCAACACCAACACCCGGCTGATATTCCCCAAGCTGAAACCAAGGAGCAAAAATGACCGAACGTAACGCCACCATTGCCAGCCGTGTCGGGCTGCACGCCCGCCCGGCCGCCATCTTTGCCGAGGCTGCAGGCGAGTTCGATCTCGAAATCACCATTGCCCGCCTGGGCGAACCCGTCGACGAGGCCATGGATGCCGCCAGCATCCTGTCCCTTATGAGCCTGGGCGCCTCCCACGGCGAAGTTGTGGTCCTGCGCGCCGAGGGCGACGGCGCCGACGCCGCCCTGGAACGCCTGGTCCAGATCCTCGAAACGGACCACGACGCCGAATAGCGTCACCGTCCGGCGGTACCGCCACCGCTTCAGAGGCCCGGCCGCACCCCGAACAGGGGGTGCGGCCGGGCCTCTGTCGTCCCTGGCTTCCCGGGATACCCCTCAGCAAACTTAGTAAGTCCTTGTCAGGGCCCGGCGGCGCCGTTAGTTTGGAATCCGCGGCACCACTCACCGGCGCCGCGGGAGGATTTACCACCAGCAGCCGAGGGAGCCATGCCGACGAAGAAGAACGCCCCGCGGGGCTCCGAGAGCCCCAGCATCAAAGATCCGGAACTCTACGAAGAGCTGCTGGAGGACGGTGCGTCGCAGCAGAAAGCCGCCCGCATCTCCAATGCCGCTGCCAGGAACGGCCGGTCAGCCGTGGGCCGCAAGGGCGGGAAGGCCGGCGATTACGAGGACTGGACTGTCCCCCAGCTCAAGAAACGCGCCAAGGAAATCGGACTCAAGGGCTACTCGGCCAAGAGGAAAAGCGAGCTCATTTCCGCGCTCCGGAACTCCTGATCCCGGTGGCCACGGGCCGGACAACCGCCCGCTCAGGCCTCCTTCCGCGCGCTCCGTGCGGACGTCGGGGCGGACGTCTTCGAAGCGGCAGTCTTCGCGGCGGCGGTCTTGGCCGGCGTCTTGGCTGGCGTCTTGCCAGCGGTCTTGGCCGGCGTCTTGGCGGCGGTCCGCGTACCTGTCCTGGGCGCGGCCTTGGCCGCCGTCGACTTGGCAGCGGGCTTGGCGGGTTCGTCCGCGGCAGACGCTCCTCCGCCGCGCTTCTTCTCCAGGCTCCGTTTGAGTGCCTCCATCAGGTCGATCACCTCGCCGCTGCCGGCCTCGGCCGCCGGGACACCAAAGGTTTCCTCGGTGTCCAAGGATTCGCCCTTCTCCAGCTTCGCCTCGATGAGCTGGCGGAGCTGGAGCTGGTAGTCGTCGGTGAACTGGTCCGGTTCGAAGTCCGCGGCCATCGAATCGACCAGCGCGGCGGACATCTCGCGCTCCTGCGCGGAGATCCGGATCGTCGTTTCGAGCGAGGGGAAGCTGGCCTCCCGCACCTCGTCGGCCCACAACAGGGACTGCAGCACCAGCACGTCACCGCGGATCCGCAGGGCGCCCAGCCGGGTCTTGTCCCGGAGGGCGAACTGGACGATGGCCACCCGGTCGGTGTCCTCGAGCGCCCGGCGCAGCAGGACATAGGCCTTGGGCGACTTGGAGTCCGGTTCCAGGTAGTAGCTCTTCTCGAACATCATGGGGTCGAGCTGCTCGGCCGGCACGAACTGCACGACATCGATCTCGTGGCTGTTCTCGGCCGGAATGGACTTCAGTTCCTCGCGGCTGAGGACCACGGTGCGGCCGTCGTCCTCGTAGGCCTTATCGATGTCCTCGTAGTCCACGATCTTGCTGCAGACCTCGCAGCGGCGCTGGTAGCGGATCCGTCCGCCGTCGGCATTGTGGACCTGGTGCAGGCTGATGTCGTGGTCCTCGGTCGCGCTGTAGACCTTGACGGGCACGTTGACCAGCCCGAACGCTATCGCGCCTTTCCAGATGGCTCTCATGGATCAAGTGAACATCACAGTTGCGTGGAGGTGAAGCCCCTTGGCTGAAAGGGCATCCGGCAGCAAGAGGGAACGGGTCCGCGTCGGGGGCCGCGAACTGGTGGTCACCAGCCTGGACAAGGTGATGTATCCGGAGACCGGCACCACGAAGGCCGATGTGCTGGCGTACTACGCTGCGGTGGCGTCCGTCCTGATCCCGGCCGCCGCGAACCGCCCGGCCACCCGGAAACGCTGGGTGCACGGCGTGGGGACGGCCGATGCGCCTGGCGAGATGTTCTTCCAGAAGAACCTGGACCATTCGACGCCGGGGTGGGTGCCGCGGGCGTCCATCACGCACAAGGACCGCACCATCCAGTACCCGCTGGTAAACGACCCGGCCACGCTGGCCTGGCTCGCGCAGATCGCGGCCCTGGAGATCCATGTGCCGCAGTGGCGCGTCGACTCGCACGGCAACGCCCTGCCGCCGGACCGGCTGGTGCTGGACCTGGATCCCGGCGAGGGGGCGGGGCTGGCCGAGTGCGTGGAGGTCGCCAAGCTCGCCCGCACCATCCTGCAGGACGTGGGCCTGGATCCGGTGCCCGTGACCAGCGGCAGCAAGGGCATCCATCTGTACGCGGCGCTCGACGGCACGCAGAGCTCCGAGCAGATCTCCGAGTTCGCCCACGAACTGGCCCGGGCGCTGGAAGCCGATCACCCGGAGCTGGCCGTGAGCGACATGAAGAAAACACTGCGCACCGGGAAGGTCCTGGTGGACTGGAGCCAGAACAGCGCTGCAAAAACCACCATCGTCCCCTATTCCCTGCGCGGCCGGCTCCGGCCCACTGTGGCGGCGCCACGGACCTGGCGCGAGCTCAGCTCCCCGTCCCTTCACCAGCTCGACTATGAGGAGGTCCTGAAACGGGTGAAGTCCGGCAAGGATCCTTTCGCCGTCATCTCCGGCAGGGCCCGGCCGGACGCCCTTGCGGGCGGCACGGCCGGGGAGGGGCGCGGCGACGGCGGCGACACCGACCCGCGGCTGGAGAAGTACCGGGCCAAGCGGGACGCGGCCTCGACGCCGGAGCCGTTTACGGCGGAACGCCACCGCGCGGGGACAGAAACTGCGGGGACGGAAAGCGCGGAGACAGCAGGCGGCACCCTCCGGGAGAAGTTCGTCATCCAGGAACACCACGCCAGCCGGCTGCACTATGACTTCCGGCTGGAGCGCGACGGCGTGCTGGTGTCCTGGGCGCTGCCCAAGGGTGTCCCCACCAGCAAGACACAGAACCACCTGGCGGTCCAGACCGAGGACCACCCGATGGACTACGCGGACTTCGAAGGCACCATCCCCAAAGGCCAGTACGGCGCCGGGACCATCAGCATCTGGGACCGCGGCTACTACGAGTGCGAGAAGTGGATTGCCGGAAAAGAGGTCATCGCCACCCTCACCGGCCAGGACGACGGCGGCCTGGGCGGCGCCCGCCGGTTCGCGCTGATCCACACCGGCCGGGGCGACGATCAGTGGCTCATCCACCTGATGGACCCGCCGGGCGCGAAGAAGGGCCGGGCGCCCCGGCCGCCGGCGGAGGAGCCGGAGCCGGAACCGGCGTCGGCACCGGCGCAAGAACAGGCACAGGAATCCGGTGCAGCGCCGGACAGTGAACCGCCGGCCGCCCCGGCCACCGCGGGGTTCACGCCGATGCTCGCCAGCTCCGGCACCGCCGCGGACCTGCCGGACAAGGACTGGCAGTTTGAACTCAAATGGGACGGTGTGCGGGCCCTGATCGTCGGGGACGCGGCGAGGATCCGCCTGATCAGCAGGAACGGCAACGACATGTCGGCTGCCTATCCGGAACTGACGGACCGCTCCTGCTGGCCGGACCGGCCATTCGTGGCCGACGGCGAGATCATCGCCGTCGGCCCCTCCGGTCGGCCCGACTTCGGGCTGCTGCAGGGGCGGATGAAGCTCACCAAGGCCGCCGACGTCGCGAAGGCGCAGTCGTCGACGCCCGTGCGGCTGATGCTCTTCGACCTCCTGTCCGAGAACGGCACCGACCTGCGCCGGTTTCCGCTCCGCAAGCGGCGGGCCCGGCTCGAAGCGTTTTTCACCACGTCCGGATGCCCGGTGGAACTGTCCCCGCTGATCGACGCCGACGTCCGGCACATCCTGGAAAGCGCCGAGGAACTGGGGCTGGAGGGCGTGATGGCCAAGCGCACGGACGGCCGCTACGTCGGACAGCGCAGCAGGTCCTGGCTCAAGCTCAAGTTCGAACGCACCCAGGAGGTCGTGGTCGGCGGCTGGAGGCCGGGCAAAGGCGAGCGGGGGCAATCCGTCGGCTCACTCCTGCTGGGGATCCCGGCCGGATCCAAGCTGCGCTACGTCGGGCGCGTCGGCAGCGGCTTCAGCTCCCGGGAGCTCAAGGAACTGCGCCAGCAACTCGATGCCCTGACCCGGAAGACCTCACCCTTCGACGACGTGCCGGCGGCCGACGCCTCAGACGCGCACTGGGTGAGCGCCAAGCTTGTCGGGGAGGTCACCTACGGGGAATGGACCGGCAGCGGCAAGCTCCGGCACCCGGTCTGGCGCGGCTGGCGGCTGGACAAGAGCCCGGCGGACGTGGTGGTGGAATCGGACTGATGGCAGTGAAAAGCCCGGGCGGCCGATGCAGGCCGTCCCGGGCTCGTAGCCGCCGGCGCAAGGCGCCCTGCTGTTGATTCAGGACACAGTGGTTCAGGAGGAGTGCGGGGTGTCCGGCGGGGTGATCCGGTGGACCGCGTTCACCGCGGCCTCGTGCCCCAGCCGGCCGTGCTGGACGTCGTGCTCCTTGGGATGGCGGTGTTTGCCGCTGCCGTCCGGCCACTGTTGCCCGTCGGCTGCGGTGGGCGGGGCGGGGCGTCTTGTTTCCGGACCGGGCGCCTCGTCCATGGACTCCGCCAAATGACTGGCAACCTCAGGATTGATGTCGTCGCCGAACTGGTGTTCCGCCATTGCTCTTCCTTCCGCTCTTGATTTACGCTGCCGACTTACGTCGTCGAAATAAGCTGTGAAACGAAGTGTCCAACCATCGTAGGTCGGCCGGTGTGCGATGTCTGTAGGGCTACCAGCGGACTTTCTTCTCCGCCGGGCCCTGCTTGCCGCTGACGTGCGTGGGCTTGTGGCTGTGGCCCACGCTCTGTGAGGCGGCGCCGCCCCGGGACTTGCTCTCGAGCATCTCCCGCTGGGCGTCCGTGAGGCGCGACTTGATGCCTTTCCCTTGCTTGGCCTGGGTCTTCTCGTCGCCCTCGGCCCCGCTGTTGTCGCTCTTCTTGGTCTCTTTGCCAGTCATGGACTGTTCTCCTTGGGTGGCTCGTGGTCAGCACTGCGCTGCTGTCAACCCTAAGCGCATTCCCGATCCCTTGGGTACCCCCTTTTTTGCCGTCCGGCGGGGCCGTCCGAAGGGCGGGTCATGCGGGCCGCAACAGTGCCATTTGGCCCGGATTTCCGGCCCTAAGCGGTCCCGCGGCGAAAAAGTTTCCGCAACACCCGGCGCGGACCGGGGTTTCCCTGCAATGGCGCGGTGAAACCGCGGAAAAGAAAACCGCCAACGGGACCCCGATCCGGGCCGAAACACCGGATCATACGGCACCAAACTCGGAAACACCATGGAAATCGCGTAAAATTGAAGGTCTGCCCAGAGCGGGGCAGCTACAAGTCGCAAGCAAATGACCTCCCTAGGAGCGGCCCAAATGCCCAAAGACCGAAGCACGACCGACTCTTCAGCAGGCGTTATGAACGCCAGCGGAACCTACCCAGTCGCACCCACCGGTGCGAAGAAACCAAAGCTACGGACGCGCCGTCGACTCAAAGAGTCCGACGTCAACGTCGTCAACAAGCCGATGCTTAAAAAAGCCCTCGGCGGCACCATCGTGGGTAACACCATGGAATGGTACGACGTCGGCGTGTTCGGCTACCTGATCACCACCATGGGACCGGTGTTCCTGCCCGAAGCGGACAAGTCCGTGCAGACCCTGTTCCTGCTGGGCACCTTCGCCGCCACCTTCATTGCCCGCCCGCTGGGCGGAGTCATCTTCGGCTGGCTCGGCGACAAGGTGGGACGCCAGAAGGTCCTCGCCTGGACCCTGATGCTGATGGCCGCGAGCACGTTCGCCGTCGGCCTGCTGCCCGGCTACGCGCAGATCGGCATGTGGGCTGCTGCCCTGCTGGTGCTGCTGAAGGTCGTCCAGGGCTTCTCCACCGGCGGCGAGTACGCCGGTGCCACGACGTTTGTGAGCGAATATTCCCCGGACAAGCGCCGCGGCTTCTTCGCCAGCTTCCTGGACATGGGCAGCTACCTCGGCTTCGCCCTCGGCGCCGCCCTCGTCTCCGTTCTCCAGCTGACTCTCGGCCAGAGCGCCATGGAGGAGTGGGGTTGGCGGATCCCGTTCCTCATTGCCGGCCCGCTGGGCCTGATCGCGGTCTACTTCCGTAACAAGATCGAGGAGTCCCCGCAGTTCCAGGCCACCCTGGACGCCCAGGAGGCGAACGCGAAGGACGCCACGTCCGCCGATGTCACCGCCTCCAAGGGCCCCGTCGGCATCGTCAAGGCCTACTGGCGTTCACTCATCGTCGCCATGATCCTGGTCGCAGCCGCGAACACCGCCGGCTACGCCCTGACGTCCTACATGCCGACGTACCTCACCGAGTCCAAGGGTTACGATCCCGTGCACGGCACCCTGCTGACGATCCCCGTGCTGGTCATCATGAGCCTGTGCATCCCGCTGACCGGCAAGCTGTCCGACCGGATCGGCCGCCGCCCCGTGCTGTGGATCGGCGCCGGCAGCACCATTGTGCTGGTCGTCCCCGCCTTTATGCTGATCGGCGTCGGAGAAATCTGGTCCACCCTCTTGGGTCTCGCCCTCGTCGCCTTCCCGGTCACGTTCTACGTGGCCAACCTGGCCTCGGCCCTGCCGGCACAGTTCCCGACGGCGAGCCGTTACGGCGCCATGGGCATCGCGTACAACTTCTCCGTGGCCATTTTCGGCGGCACCACTCCCTTCATCGTTGCCGCCCTCATCGGCGCCACCGGAGATGACATGATGCCGGCCTACTACCTGATGGCCACCTCGGCGATCGGTGCCGTTGCGATTTACTTCCTCAAGGAATCGGCCAACCGACCCCTGCCGGGCTCCATGCCCAGCGTGGACTCCCAGGCCGAGGCCAAGGAACTCGTCGCAAACCAGGACGAGAACCCGCTGATTGACCTGGTGGAAATGGACATGCCGTTCACCACGGGGCCGGCGGATTCAGTTGCCGGTTCGACGCCGGCCCGAGACGCCGAAAAGGTTCCCGCCGGAGCCTGAGCTTGCCCTCTGGCAGCCCGGCCTGGTTCATCCTGAGCCCAGCCGGCTAATCCGGATTCTGTAGCGAAGTCCCGCCCATTGAGGCCTGCCTTGCGTGATTACCCGTTGGGGGAAGCACGCAGGGCAGGCCTTAGGCGTGTCCGGCGCCGGCGGCGCCGGTTACTGCGGTTCTGCCGCCTGGAGTTCGGCGTGTTCCGCCGGCGTGAGGTCCTTCCGCCCGTCCATGACTGGCGGCGGGGACAGCTTGTACGCGGCGTAGTACAGGCCGGCAGCCAGTGCCACGGTGATCACCGGCGTGAGCTGCGAGACCACGGGCAGCGCCGTCTGCTCGGTCAGCAGGATGCCGGTGGCGGAGGCGATCAGCCAGGCAACGGCCCCGGCGGTGACAGGCTTCAGCCGACCCGGCCGGACTTCCGGGAGATACCGCTCCTCTTTCCAGTTGATGGCAATGTACGTCAGCGCGATCGCCACCCAGGCCGTGACAAAGACTCCCTGCCAGGCGAGCGCCTTGAGCAGGTAGCTCAGCACGTCCGTGAGCATCAGCAGTAGGCCAGCACGCCGGAGACGATCACCCAGACATACCGCGGCAGGTTGAGGCCGAACGCGCGGTGGGCGAAAGCCGAGAGATTCGTCGAGGCGAGGAAGTAGTTGGCCGTGTTGATGCGGGTCTGCGAGATGAAGATGACCAGCACACCCCAGATGCCCAGCGAAGAAATGAACGACGTGACCACGCCCGTCTCGGACGCCTCCAGCCCCATGCGCTCATGATGTGGATGCCGACCAGGCCGTTCAGCCCGAACGTGAAGGCGTAAAACACCCAGCCGAAGGTGAGGGTACCGGGCGTTTCCCTGGACCGTCCCAGCCAGCCCCGTCTCACCACGAGACGGGGCTGGCTTCCTATATCGCCAGACCACGATAGGCACAGCGCCAAGCTACCCGGAACACGAGAAACGTCGCCCCGTTTCGGTTGACGGGCACCTGTCCGTGATAGTGAGATTTGTGAATCTTCAGCAGGTTTCCCCGCCGCTGGTCCAGCAGCGGGATCGGCGTTGAGGTCGACATCCTTCAGTGCAGTCGTGCTCCTCGATGTAACGCTGGATCTGGGCGACTTCAGTGTCTTTGCGGGCCGGTTCGACGTCGCCGACTGCGGATGAAATTTCCAGTGATGGAGCGACGTGACGTCAAGACTGCCAACCAACGTCACCGTCAGAGCACAACGCGCAATTTCAGCGTCTATTCTTCCCGCCATCTTTTTCCGTTCTTGGAAGATCCCATCAGCGTTGACCCCGACCCGACCCATTAGGTGCCTAGGGATATCAATCAGGCCGAAATTAGTATTTCTCAACGACCAAAGAATGGTGCAGTGTTGATGCGGCAGCCCAGTGACGCCTGTCACGTCCAGCGCGGGGCTCGTTTACGTCGCAGGGGGAACATGGACAACGAACTGGGCTCAAATCGGAGGCGGTTTCTGGCCAAAGTGGTTGTAGTAACAGGGGCCGCGCAGGGCATCGGCGCAGTGGTTGCGACGCATGTCTCCCGGGTAATGCAGATATTATAGGAGCGGAACCAAGTGTCGCCTGCCGTTCAAAGGGTAACCTGAAAACGCAGAGGCGATGATGAGTAGCCGCCGGCTTCCTTGGAGGAGCGCAGTTCGCCACTTATCCACGAAGCGTTGGGAATCACAGGATAATATGTCAAGTTCCAATGCCACACCACCCGGCTATTTTTTCGAGAGCTATAAGCAGCTCGATATCCAGTCGACCCTTAACTTTATTTCTACTCGGCTAGAAGCAACCGTCTATATCGAGGACACGAACGGAAACCTGCTCTTCGCCTCAAGGAGCCTTGTGGCAGACGATTGGCGAACCGACTTCAGTATGTTCTCGGCACCAAGCAACCCGGAGGCTGGCACATACCTGAAGTCGTGGGCAGAGGAACTGCCCATGTATTCCGTCGCCCAACTGCCGTTGGTGAGCACGGAACACCACGTGATTCTTCCCCTCACTTTTCGGGGACAGCCTTTTGCCTTCGTCCATTTGACCTCGCGGTCCAACTTTGATCTTCATACGTTGCTCCTTGAGCACTCATTCCTGAAGGAGATTGGTGACAAGATCTACATGGTCATGATTGGGGAACTGTACGACACAGCTTCCCATTCCTTCCGAATGGAGGACCTAGTAGGCGAGCTAGAGAACCATATTCGTGGCGGTCACTTCCGTACAGCTGAGCCCACATACGTCGTCCTCGCCGTAGATTTCCAACGATATTCACTCCTGCAGTCTCGGTCATTCCCATTGGACTATCAGGCGCTAGGCAGACGCGCGGGAAAACGTCTCGTCATCCGGGCTATAGAAGAGTCCACGGATTGGCGCCCGGAGGCTATCCGGCATCTGCCCGGTCATGGCGTATTCATCCACGGTAATCGCCTGGGCATACTCATTGCCCTGCACCCCGAGAGTGGTTTTCCTGACCGGGAGCGCGTTCAGCGGCAGCTGGACTCGCTGCTTGGCAAGAACGCTGCCTTCCGAAGCACCGCTCTGGCCGTCAGCTCGGAGTTCAAACGATCGTCACAGCTTGCCCAGCATTTCGACCAGGCCGTTCGGGTCCTTGATTTAGGCAAACAGCGGTTGCCGCTTGTGCGTGTCTACTCAAGTGTTGAGATAGGGCTACATGAGCTGTTGATGCCGCTATTCTCCGATCAGGAAGTGCAGGATTACGCCCGACGAGTCTTGGCTCCGCTGGAGCAGGACAAGCAATTAATAGACACTCTGGCTTTGTTCCTCCAAGAGAACACAAATGTGGTTCGCACAGCAGAGCGCATGTACTTGACTCGAAGAAGCGTTAGCTACCGATTGGAACGAATCCGCAAAGCCCTCGGAATGGACCTCGGTAACTCTGAGACTGTCTTCCTTCTGCACTTCTGTTTGCGGGTTCAAGGTCGGCTCTGATTTCCCAAATGGGAAACTAAGATCCTCCAAGGGTGCACACTTTGCGCCTATCTCCGGCCTTGTATCCGCTCCTAGTGTGATCTGAGTGACAGCAACTGACTGTCGCGACGACGGCGAGGAACAGAAAAATGCTTGGAATCATCCGCGTTCTCACTACCGAGAATGAGAATGTCCTGTTGGAGCACGGCAGAAGAATCGAAGCGCAGACGGGAATAGCCACGCTGAGCAGGTGCATTCAGGATCAGCCGCATGGCATACATGACGAGGCCACTGAACTGGTCGCAGAACCAAAGATCCTCGCACTGGCTAAGGAGCTAGAAGCAGAGCCCGGCGTACAGGTTCTTGCGATCAGTTGTGCTGCGGATCCAGGGCTCACCCTGGTCCGGGAGCACACTGACCTGCCAGTCATCGGCGCCGGTCAGGCAGGCGCCTTTGCTGCACGGATGGTGGGCGAAAAGATCGCTGTTATCGGCATACTCGACGAAGCACTTCCTCGCATGCGCGCTGCTCTGGGAGAAGCTTTCCACTCCTACCGGTTTTCACCGGAGCACCGCAAGGCCACTGACCTATTTGAAGACAGCGCCAAACCAGCACTCCTCAGGCTTGCGGAGGACGCCCGCCGGGAAGGCGCAGACGTTATCTTGTTCGCGTGCACCGGATTTTCCACCATCGACCTCAAGTCCTACCTGGCCGAACAGATCACAATACCCATTATCGATCTCGTAGAAGCACAAGCTACTGCGTTGACCCTTATTACCCCCGGGAGAGCTTCGTGAGTCGTGAAATCATGAGTAGGGAAGTCTTGAGTGGAGACCACACGCACGTCATGTCGAAGAAACCCTTCGGCATAACGTTTTTCGTGGTCTCTGCCTTGATTGCAGTCTTCGGCGCGATCATTGGCATGCAACTAATCACGACCCTCGGTATCAGCCCGAATACCTCTATCATCGGTGTGCTTCTCGCCATGATAATCTCGCGAATCCCGATGCAGATGTTCTTGAAGTTCCGGAACATTCACAACCAGAACCTCATTCAGACAACGGTTTCGGCTGCCACCTTCGGCGCGGCTAACAGTTTGTTGATTCCGATCGGCATTCCGTGGGCACTTGGAATGCCCGAGCTGGTCGTACCGATGCTTATCGGAGCGGCCATGGCAATGGCGCTGGACGTCTTTGTCCTCTACCGGGTCTTCGATTCCAAACTGTTCGGGGCACACGAAACCTGGCCGGCCGGTGTAGCCTCAGCTGAAACTATCAGGGCCGGAGATGAAGGCGGCAACAAGGCCAAACTCCTCGGCTTCGGAATCCTTGGTGGTGCTGTTGGCGCACATTTCGGCATCCCCATGTCAGCATTTGGCGTAGCATTCATCGGCAATATCTGGGCCCTTTCAATGTTCGGTTTGGGTCTGCTTTCGCGGGGTTACTCGGGACAGCTCTTCAACATCAACTTGAACGCCATGTACGTCCCGCACGGCATGATGATCGGCGCCGGATTAGTTGCCTTGGCCCAGTTCATTTTCCTCCTGGTTGCCCGGCGTGCCGGGAGTAAAGATATCGTTCCAAAGGATCGTGCCGTCCACGGCGGTGCAGCCGCGTCCGTCTTCGAGCCACCTGTCCCCGCCGTCACCCGCAGTGACCGTGATGTCAGACGCGCCTTCTCCGTCGGAGGTCTTCTCTTTGTTCTCGGCGCTGTCCTGGTTGCAATCATGGGTGGCCTCTTCGCCGAGCTGTCATTCGGCTACCTGCTGCTTTTTGTGGTCTTCGCAGCGTTCGCGTCCTTTATGCACCAGATCATTGTCGGTATCGCAGCCATGCATTCGGGCTGGTTCCCGGCGTTTGCCGTTACGTTGATCGTTCTCGTGCTGGGAATGCTCATGGGATTCCCTCCCATCGCCCTGGCGCTTCTTTGCGGTTACACAGCTGCCACAGGTCCGGCCTTCGCCGACATGGGGTTCGACTTTAAGACCGGTGCCCTGCTACGCGCCGGCATGCCTGTGGCCGAAGAACTTTATGGTCGCAGGCTGCAGCTCAAGAGTTCGGTGATCGGTCTTGGCGTCGCGGTTATAGTGGTTGCCTTCGCCCACCAGTCCTTCTTTGCACAGGGCCTGATACCACCAGTCGATCGCGTGTTCGCCGCGACGATCAAGGCCGGCCTCGATTCCAGCGCTGGTTTACAGCTGGCCCTGTGGGCTATCCCGGGCGCGCTGATCCAGTTTATCGGCGGACCTAAGCGGCAACTCGGAATCATGTTGGCCAGTGGCCTGATCATCCTCAACCCCATGGCTGGCTGGGCAGTAGCGGCCGGCGTGATCATCCGATTCCTGGTCATAAAGATCAAGGGCCCTGCAGCCGAAGACACGATGGTCACCATGGCCGCCGGATTCATCGCTGGCGACGCCCTGTACAGCTTCTTCTCCTCGCTCTGGAAGGCGAAATAAAAATGACTAGACGAACCCTGACTCACGATGACGCAATCAACGCGATCTACGGTGGGTGCATTCTCGGCGGCGGCGGCGGTGGTCGCTTGGCTGAAGGTTTGAGCAAAGCCGCTGAGATATTTCCCCGGCACGCCCCGGAATTGGCTACTATCGATGAATTCGACTCAGATGCCGTAGTGCCCTGCGTCGCGCTCGTCGGCGCACCATCCGCCAAAGAGATGTATCTCAGCACCGACCAGATGATCGACAGCGTTGCCCGCGTCAGGAACGATGTCCCGATTGTCGCGATCATGACAAACGAAAATGGCGCCGCCACGACGACCAACGGCTGGCTGCAGGCAGCGGCTCTAGGGCTCCCGGTGCTCGACAGCCCAGCCAATGGTCGGGCACACCCCACAGGTTCCATGGGAGCCCTTAACCTTTCTGAGCTCGAGGACTACGTTTCCTTCCAGGCCTTCGCTGGAGGCAAGGGAACCCGTCAAATAGCAGGAACCGTCTCAGCGAGCCTGGATTTGGCATCCAGCGCAGTGCGCTCTGTCTCTATCCAGGCAGGCGGTATGGTCAGCGTCTGCCGCAACCCGGTATCGATTGAATATCTGTCCCAGAACGCTGCCTTAGGGGGCATCACCCAGGCCATTAAGCTCGGCCAGGTTTACCACGCGCGTACGTCGGGTGCTTCTCGAGTTAGCGCCGTCATCGATTTCCTCGGCGGTAGCGTGCTCTCGACCGGAACAGTTACCAGCTTTCGCATGGTCGAGTCAGGCGGCTTTGATGTCGGCGAGGTGCTCATCGGCGACATTGAGCTGACTATTTGGAACGAGTACATGACGGCCGAAATCGCTGGTCAACGGGTAGGAACTTTCCCCGACCTAATTATGACTCTGGATACCGCCACAGGTGAGCCCATCGTGAGCGCAGAGCTATGCGAAGGCCGCTCCGTCACGACGATTCTCGTGCCACGGGATCAACTTCTGCTAAGCAGCACCATGAACAACCCGAAACTGCTCAAAGCGATCGAGCCGGTCATCGGTAAACCTATCCTTGCCAACGCCGAAGGTGTGCTGAGATGACGCTGAAACAGGTACTCGAGATTACCGACATGCTCGATCACCCCAAAGTCGGTGGCCAGAACGTCGCAGACCTATTTACTGATCACCGACACTGCTCCGCGGCGGTGCAGACCGTGCACGGTGTCAAAGGAAGCACGGATTTCATCTGCATCACAATCGCCGGCGTGAACGGACGGACTGCGGGCGGCACGAACCCCACTTTGGGACTCATTGGCCGACTCGGTGGCATTGGCGCTCGGCCCACCAGGATTGGATCGGTGTCAGACGGAGATGGAGCCATCGCCGTGATCTCCGCGGCACTCAAGCTCGCGGAGATGAGCACTCGGGGTGACCGTTTGCCCGGGGATGTAATCATCGCAACCCACATATGCCAGGATGCACCGACGCTCCCCCATGAACCCGTGGAGTTCATGGACTCGCCCGTGGAGATCTCCACAATGAACAGTCATGAAGTCAAAGCAGACATGGACGCGGTCATCTCAGTGGACACAACGAAGGGAAACCGGGTCTTCAACCACCGAGGGATTGCGCTGTCGCCTACGGTCAAGTCCGGCTACGTTCTGAAGTTCTCTGATGACCTGGTCAGGCTGCTGGAGATGACGACCGGCGAGGCGGCCCACACCTTCGCTGTCACCACGCAGGACATCACCCCCTACGGCAACGGTGTCTTCCATATCAACAGTATTCTCCAGCCCGCGGTCGCCACCGCGGCTCCTGTGGTCGGTTTGGCCATTACGTCCGCTTCCGTAGTCCCAGGCAGTGCCACCGGAGCAAGCCACGAGACCGATGTCGCCTCCGCGGCGAGGTTCTGCATTGAAGCGGCCAAGGAATTCACCGGCCAACGGGCACAGTTCTACGACGCGGACGAGTACTCGCGGCTGACCGAACTGTACGGGAATCTGAGTCACCTGCAGACTGTAGGGGGTGGGGTGAATGCCTAGGATTGGCTTACTTACCATCGGCCAGTCGCCCAGGTCAGACATCGCCGCCCCTTTTGCCCGGTTCCCCGACATCGACATTCTGGAAGCCGGAGCTCTCGACGACGTGAGTGAAGACCAGTGGGCCGCACTGCTACCTTCAGCCGACGACGTTGTGTATATCTCGAAGTTGCGAACAGGTGCGCCGGTCCGGATCAGCAAGGAAGCGCTCGTGCCGCGGCTTGCTGACAAGCTGGATCAGCTCGGCAATAAGGTGGATGCCGTCGTCATGGCGTGCACTGGTAGCTTTCCCGAGCTCAGCACGCGCACGCCGATGATATACCCCGACCAACTCGTATCCGGTGTGGTCCGCGGGTTGACCTTTGTTTCCCATCTAGGGTTGCTCGTTCCGCTACCGGAACAGATGCATCACATGAGAGAGAAATGGCTGGACTTCCCGGGCCGGATCTCTGTGGCCTCCTCGTCTCCCTATGATGGCAGCGATCCGACGGAGGCAGCCATCAAACTAAGAGATCAAGGAGCGGACTTAATTGTGCTCGACTGCATGGGCTACTCGCCCTGGCACCGTGACCGTGTGAGAGCTGCTACCGATCTTCCTGTAGTTCTACCCCAGTCGCTGATCGCCGCCACGGTGCAAGAGTGCTTTTCCCGCCCTGAAGCGAAAGGTTCCGATCCTCGTGTCTGACATCGCTGCGACAGTGGCCAACGTTATCTCGCAGAACGTTCCAGTCCATGAATATGAACGAGTCCTGGTGCTCACCGATAACACAACTGCGCCAGTGGCGGAGGAATTTATCGCGGGACTTCGCGCTCATGGTGTGGAGCCGAGTGTGCACCAAATGATTGATCTGAGTAAGTCCGGTGAAGAGCCTCCGAAAGAGGCAGTCGAGGCGATCCGTTCCGCAGACCTGGTCTTCGCCATGACCAAACACTCGTTGACGCACACATCTGCTCGCAAACAAGCCAATGCACAGGGCATCGCATTCGTGACCATGCCTGGTATCACCTCGACCATGTTGACCGAGGGAGCGATGACGGCAGACTACGCGCGGGTGGAAGCAGAGACTCTAGCAATGACCGCCCGGCTAACAGCCGCTTCTCTGGTACGTATTCGCACGGGTGTGGACCGGGTCTTGGAAGTGCCCGTCGCTGAACGCCATGGCATCGCCAGCACCGGGGTCTACCGGACGAGAGGAACATCTGGGAATCTTCCCAGCGGGGAGGCATATATCGCACCGGATGAGGGAAAGGCTTCGGGGCTGCTCGAAGTTAATGGCTCCATTGCTGGCCTTGGGCTCGTGACAGAGCCAGTGCTGCTCACGATCGCGGAGGGTCGACTTGTCGATGCGACGGGTGACACCGGGAACAAGCTCCTTGGTCTGCTCGGAGATGGTCCTGGCCGCAACGTTGCAGAACTCGGTATCGGAACCAATCACGCGGCCCGGGTGATTGGGAACATTCTGGAGGATGAGAAAGCTTACAAAACCATTCACATAGCGTTTGGCTCAAATGACACTTTCGGGGGCACGGTGGCGGCCGGCGTCCACATCGACTGCATCGTAATTGAACCTCGTGTCGAGTGGGAGTTCTAGCCCCCTCTATCGCTGGGCCGCCCCTCGTCTTAGACGTGGGATGTCGCCAGCCGTCAGCCCACGCCCTCACTGGACGCCACAAACTACGCTGACACTGTCGACCTGCGATCTGGAAACCATCTAGTTCCCTCGCCCGCTTGGTGTGTATGAGGACGGCAGTCTCAATAAGGTCGACTTCTATCAGGGGCCTCGTGGAGCCGGGAGGACCCGCTTCACGAGCATCAATTCCGGCCAAGCCATGGTGCCGTCGAAAACGGCGCCGTGGCTTTGCTCACTACGGCTGGATTTTCCTGCCGGGCCTGGCCGCCCCCAAACGCGGCGGCGACAACTCCAACGTGCAATAGGAATCGAGGGGGTAACGGCCGGAATGAACGCCGATACCAGCGCAGTCGTTATGGCGATCAAATATCACGGTGTCGGCCAGTCTCCTCGTCGGTGAGTTCCAGGTCCCGCAATGAATTGCCAATCATGTTGCCCTTCTTGCGTCCTTTCCGGGGTTCAGCCGGATCCAAACACCCCTAGCGGCCGCTTCCCTCTGGGACCGTACGCCTTGGGACCTTCACGAAGGGGGCACAACCGAAACGCCGATAACAGCCCATACGTAACGAACTCCGGCCGAGGTGGTGGTTACGCGGAACGCAGCATTTACTTCAAGGTCGCCGCTGGTTCAACCCCGGGCACCTTTGAGGTACCAGACGGAAGATTGGTTGCGCGCGCCTGCAGGAGCGTCGTCAGGTGTCCAACCTGTGCTGAGAGCCGGCGGAGTTCCTCTCGGATCGGTTCCTCTGCGGAGTCGATCTCCGCTGCGGTTTCTTCCGCGACGGACTGCACCATCCAGGACGCGACGGGAGCCGTGACGACACACAGGACGGCGACGCCGCCGACCATGAGCCCGGCGGCAACACACCGGCCGAGCGCCGTCACGGGGTAATGGTCCCCGTACCCCACGGTCGTTATGGTGGCCATAGCCCACCAAACGGCATCTCCGAAGAGGGTCAGATTCGAACCGGGAGCATTTTTTCCGGCGTCGAGGACCGCTAGGGCACCGGCGTAGATCAAGAGCGCGGCTGAGCTCAGTACGAAGATCAGCACCCTGCCGCGCAGGGCATTTCCGCCGACGCGGTGAACGACCCTCAGGAGACTGACCAGGCGCAGCAGCCGCAATGGCCGCAGCGCCGGTAGTGCGACAATTGCCAATTCGTGGAGATTTCGGACGAACCAGCCCCCACGATTCGGAGCTAGGACTAGATTGATCACGTAGTCGCCAGCGAACGCTAGCCACGTCGTCCAGATCAGGAATTCGACAACAGCGAAGTCGGTGTTGGAAATGACCTGGACGGAATAGGCGGCGAGGAACAGCACAGCGGCGATTACCAACGGCCACTCGGAGCGCCTTCGCCATGATTCTTGCGTCATGGCTGCATTCTAAGGCAGGGCACCGGCACCGCGGGCGTTGCGATCTCGTGCTGATCTTTGCGCAGATCGTGGGGCCTATTGCCTTCTTACAACGAGTGGCTCCACACAGGCCTCTGGGGTTATCCCCAGATGGAGCGGCGGAGGGCTTTGCCTTCCGCGCGGGCCGCGACGGCTTCCTCCATGGTCACGGCGACGAACCGCGTCTTGGTGCCGGGGGCGCTGCGGGCGAGCTGGTCCATGTCGGCGCTGATGACGGTGGCGACCATGGCGTAGCCTCCCCCGGACACGGCGTCGCGGTGCAGGACTATCGGTTCGTTGCCGCCGGGGATCTGGATGGAACCCACCGCATAGCCGGCGTCGACGATGTTGGAGGGATCGGAGCCGGCGCCGAAGGGTTGTTCCCGCGCCTTCCATTCGATCTGCGGCCCGCTGTACCGCAGGCCGGTCCGGTCGGCCACCGGGGTGAGGGTCCAGGTCGAATCCAGCAGGGTCGCGAGCCCTGAGGCGGTCAGCCGGTGGTCGTAGAGGCCCAACAGGACCCTGATCTCCGTTTCGGCCGGAAACGCCGGCCGCAGCTCCGGGGCGATGCCGGTGAGGACGTCCCCGGAGGCCGTGTCACCGACCGGGACCTCGTCCCCGGCGGCGAGCTTGCGCCCCAGATAGCCGCCCAGGGCGCCAAGCGCGTACGTCGAGCGGCTGCCGAGCACCAGGGGCACGTCGATGCCGCCGCGGACTGCCACGTAATAGCGGGTGCCGCCCTGGAGGAAGCCGAAGGACACCTCGTCGTCGGCGGCGAGTTCGATGGCTTCCCATTGCGGGGCGGTGGCCCCGTTGACTTTCACGTCCACCGGGGCCCCGCCCACGGCGATGACCGCGGGTTCGGAGGTGCGGAACTTCGGGCCAAGGTAGGTGCACTCCAGCACCGCTTCCTCAAGGCTGTTGCCCACCAGGGCATTCACGATCTCCGCGGAGAGCTGGTCCATGGAGCCGCCCTGCGGGATTCCCACGTTGTAGTGGCCGAATCGCCCACGGTCCTGGACCGTCGTTGACAGGCCGGGTTCCAAGATCTCAAGAGTCATTGAGGTTCTCCAATAGCTTGGTGTTGTAGCTCTCGGGGTCGCCGAGGGCCTCGGCCAGGTCGAACGTAACCGGCACCTGCTTGTAGACGAAGGTGCCCGCCTCCACCTGACCCTTGATGATCTTGTATTCGTCCTCATCGATGGGCCGGAACTTGACGATGTCGCCGGGTTTGAAGAAGACCATAAAGTCCTTGAAGTCCGCCAGGGACTGCGCCGGGTCGAAAATCGGCGCCGCCGCGATGCCGAACATCTGGTAGCCGCCGGCGCCGCGGACGGAGTAGATGCAGGCGAAGCACCCGCCGTGGCCGACGGTGAGCGGTGGTGTGTCGGTGCGCGGGCTGAGGTACTTCGGCACCTCCAGCTGCTGCTCGCGGGGCACCATCTGGAACATAAACGGCAGACCGGCGACAAACCCGACCATCGAAACCAGCCAGGGGCTGCTGTGATGGCGCCGGATGAACTCCGCGGCACCGGAGAGGTTGTTGACCTCGGCCGCAAAATCCAGGTCGGTCCCCTCGGGCCGCTGGTGGCCGCTGCGGAAGCGTGCCGCGGTTTCCCTCGTGTACGGGTCGTCGTACCAGACCCGCACTTCGATCAGCCGGGTGTTCAGCACCGGGTGGGTGGTGTTGTCCACTTCGACTTCGATCTCCCGGGTTGCAGCTTCCAGTTCCGCGGCGCCCAGCACGTCGGGGTCGAAGCGGACCAGCAGGGACGCGTTGGCGGGGCAGATTTCGGTCACGCCGGGCAGCGCCCGGCCGCCGAGCCGGGTGGCCATCGAGTTGGATTTGAAGTTCGCGGCCAGGCTCATGGCCTCGGAGATTTCCACGAACAGGAACTCGTCCCCGCCCCAGGTGTAGCGTGCCGTGCCCTTCAGCGAGTCGGCGCTCAGGGTATCGCTCATGACAGGTCCCCCAGGATCTCCGGGCAGGTTTCGATGAACTTGGTGTGGTGTTCCACGGTTTTCAGTTCCGGCCGGTGCAGCACGGCGCTCAGCAGCGGAATCGTGGTGGAGACGCCTTCGATCGCGATCTCATCCAGGGCGCGGATGGACCGGCCGATGGCCTCGTCCCGGGTCTCGTCCCAGACGATGATCTTCGCCAGGAGCGAATCGTAGAAAGGCATCACCGTGGATCCGGCGACGAAGCCGGAATCGATGCGGACACCAGGCCCGCCCGGCCAGTCGAGGCGCTCCAGCAGCCCGGGGCTAGGCATGAAGCCCTTGGACGGGTCTTCGGCGTTGAGCCGGAATTCGAAGGCGTGGCCGCGGAAGACGACGTCTTCCTGCCGCATCCGCAGCGGCTCCCCGGCGGCAATCAGCAGCTGTTCGCGGACCAGGTCCAGGCCGGTGACCATTTCCGTGACCGGGTGCTCCACCTGCAGACGGGTGTTCATCTCGATGAAGGACACCTCGTGGTTGACCGGGTCGTATAGGAATTCGACCGTGCCCAGCCCCTTGTAGTGGCACTGCCGGGCGAGTTCCACGGAGGACTCCAGCATGTGCTGCCGGACGGCGTCCGGCAGGTCCGGGGCGGGTGCTTCCTCCAGGATCTTCTGCTGCCGCCGCTGCATGGAGCAGTCCCGGTCCCCGAGATGGACCACGTTGGTGCCGTCGCCGAGAACCTGGACCTCAACGTGCCGTGCGCGTTCCACGAACTTCTCCAGGTAGACGGCGGCGCTGCCAAACGCGGCGGCCGCTTCGGCCTGCGCCACTTCGACGGTTGAGGCCAGGTCCTCCGCCCGTGTCACGAGCCGGATTCCGCGCCCGCCGCCGCCGGCGGCCGCCTTGACCACCAGGGGGTAGCCGATCTCGGCCGCGATTTCGAGCAGCGCGTCGCCGGTGGGGGCCTCGCCGTGGGTTCCGCGCAGGGTGGGGACTCCCGCCGCCTCGGCCGCCTGCCGGGCCTGCGCCTTGTCCCCCATCAGCTCGATGGCTTCCGGCGACGGGCCCACCCAGATGAGCCCCGCGTCGATGACCGCCCGGGCGAAGACTGCGTTCTCGGACAGGAACCCGTAGCCGGGATGCACCGCGTCGCAGCCGAAATCCCCTGCCGCTTTCAGGACTGCGGCATGGTCCAGGTAACTCTGGCTGGCCGGGGCGGGGCCAATGACCGCGTGCTCGTCCGCAAGCCGGGCCGCCAGCCCGTCGACGTCGGGTTCGCTGGCCACCACCACCGTGCGGATCCCCAGTTCCCGGGCTGTGCGGATAATCCGTACCGCGATCTCCCCGCGGTTGGCGATAAGCAGTTTCTTCATGGTTTTTCCTCTATCACTGCAATGACGTCACCCGGGTTGACCGTGCCTGAATCCGACACCTCGAACTTGACCAGGTTCCCGGCCACTTCCGTCTTGACTTCACTGAACTGCTTCATGATTTCGACGACGCCGATGGTCTGGCCCGCCTCGACGCGGTCGCCTTCCTGCACGTAGGGATCCTTGTCCGGGCCGGGCTTGCGGTAGAACACTCCGGGAAGCGGCGAGGTGACTTGGTGTGACATGGGGTGCCTTTCAGTTGCGGTGGGTGGGGCAGTGCATGGGAGATCATTGGCTGCCGGCGTCCAGGGCTTCCCGTACGGCTTGCGCCACGGCCGGCGAACCGGGGGCATCGGAGTGGACGCAGATACTGGTGAAGTCGATGCTTACGGTCGAGCCGTCCGAGGTTTCCACGAGTCCGTCCTTGAGGACCCGGCGCACGCGCTCGGCGGCCTTGGCAGGATCCGTGGCCTCGGGCCGGCGTTGGATGATGAGCTGGCCGGCGGGGTTGTAGTTCAGGTCCACGTAGAGTTCCCCGACGAACGGCACGCCCATTTCCGCGCAGACGCTTTCGTGCGCTGTTCCGGCGAGGCCGAACATCGGGACCCCATAGAGCGCCGCGACGTTCGCGGCGGCCCGCATCAGCTCGGGGTCCCGCGAGAGCATCCCGTACAGGGAGCCGTGGGGTTTGATGTGGTTGAGTTCCAGTCCGGCCTTCTTCAGGAAACCCACGAGGGCACCCGTCTGGTACAGGATGATGGACTCGACCTCGGCCGGGGTCAGTTTCATTTCCCGGCGCCCGAAGCCGGTCAGGTCCGGCAGGCCCGGGTGCGCACCGATCCGCACGCCGTGCGCCTTGGCTGCCGCGACGGTTTCTTCCATGGTGTCCGGGTCCCCGGCGTGGAAACCACAGGCCACGTTGGCGACATCAATGATTTCCATCAGCGCCAGATCGTTGCCGAAGCTGTGCAGCCCGAACGCTTCACCCATGTCCGAATTAATCTCGATTTCGGCTGTGACATTCGCCACATTAACATTCTTCATGCACTCAACATTAGGGATTGCCCCACGCCTTACATAGTGGGCAAATGTCCACTAACTTTGTAAGCAAGTGGGCAGTTTGCACACCGTTTTTCCGACGTCGACGACGCACCGGGAGGGCATCATGAGAGTCCAGGATCTGTTGGCGGAGGACTCGCTCCAGCTCAGGCTGCACACCCCGTCCACGGCGAAGAGCCTGGCCACGTCCATCAGCTACACCGCCCCGGCGGAGTTCCTGGACCCCACGCCCTTCCTGGGCGCCAACTGCCTGCTCATCACCCACGGAATCGGCTTCAACTTCTTCGACCAGCGGACCTGGGACGCCTACGTCGAACGGCTGGCCAGCGTCCCCGTCTGTGCCATCGCGTTCGTCACGGGCGTGGCTCACCGGCTAATTCCCACCCCGCTGGTGGAGGCGGCCAAGGCCCACGGGATTCCGCTGCTGGAGGTTCCCAGCGTGGTTCCGGCCCTGCAGCTGCAGCGCTTCGTCACGAGCGTCCTCGAGGCCGAGCGCTTTGCCCTCACCCGGCAGTCGTGGGAGCTGGCCGACCTGTGCGCAAAGGCCGCGCGGTCCGGCGGATCGCTCAAGGCCGTGCTGGCGGAGGTGGGCACCGCGGCAGGAGGCCACTGCGCAATCTTTGACACCACCGGCGCGCTGATCAGCTGCTGGCCGGCGAGTTCACGCTGGACGGCAGAGGACCTCCGCACCGACGGGCGCGGCACCGCCGGGTCCAGCTTCGCGCTCCCCACCGGCGGAACGGACCACTTCCAGCTTGTGGTCCGGGGCGGGACCACCGGGGAGCCGCTCGCTACCCTGATCGGGCCGGCGTCGTCCATTCTTGCCATGCAGCTCAACAGCGCCTTCAAGGCCAGCGTCCCGCACCAGGCCAAGCTTGAGCAGCTGATGCACCAGCTGGAGGACTGGCAGGGCGTGGCCCTGAAGGAGCTGACCCGGACGTTCCGGGCCACGGGCCTGGACCCGCACGCACCCACCTTCCTGGTGGTGGCCGGGCCGGACAAGAGCCAGCTGCCGCACGCCTGGCGGATTCGGCTGGCAGTACAGGAGCACCTGAACAACGCCTACGTCTTCACCTATCGCGGCGCGTTTTATGCCCTCGCCCAGGCCCGGACCGACACCGCCGCGGACTGGGACGTGATCCCGGACCGGCTGCTGGACTCGCTCGGGCGGATGGTCCCCGGGCTTCCCCTGGTGATCAAGGGGCCGCTGCGCAGCGTGGATGAGGTGCGGCTTGGCCTGGCCCATGCCCAGCGCCTGGTCCGGGAGGTCCAGGGCCCCTCCATCGCGGCCCCGATGAGCATCGGATCCCTGGTGGTGGCGACCGCGGGCAGCGGCGCCCACGCCGCCGCGGAGAACCTGCTCGCTCCGCTCCTCCACTACGACCGGGCAAGCAACGGCCAGCTGCTGTCCACGCTCCGGGCCTACCTTGAGCATGACGCCCAGCCGTCCCGGGTCTGCCAGGCGCTGTACATCCACCGGAATACTTTGAGCAAGCGGCTGGCCCTGATGTCGCGGCTGTTGAACGTCCGTCTCGACACCCTGGACGGGCTGACCACCTGCATGCTGGCGGTCCGGATCACCGAGGATACGCTTTGATGCCCTGCGCCTATTTCGCGCGGCGGGCCGGCCCTGTCACAAGCCGGTCGGGGAGGACGCGGGCGGCCGCGGTCAGCACCTTGTAGCGTTTGGTCGGGATGGAGACGGCCCTGCCCTTTGCGTTGTCAGCGAGGCCTTCACGCACCACCCGCTCGGCCTGGAGCCACAGCCAGCGCGGGGTCACCGTCTTGTCCATGCCCATCCGGTCGTGGAATTCGGTGTGGGTGAATCCCGGGCAGACCGCAGTCACTTTCACGCCCTGTTTGGAATAGGCAAGGTTGGCCCAGCGGGAGAAGCTGACCAGCCACGCCTTCGCCGCGGAGTAGCTCCCCCGGGGAAGGAACGCAGCCACGCTGGCGACATTGATGATCCTGCCGGAGCGCCGCCTGAGCATGCCCTGCAGGGCGGCATGGGTCAACTCCATGGCTGTCTCGACGTGCAGCTTCAGGTGCCGCGTTTCCTCCGCCATGTCGTTCTCCTCGAAGGAGTGCAGCAGGCCCATCCCGGCGTTGTTGACGAGGATGTCCACCGGACGGGCCGGATCCGTAAGCCGGGCGACGACGGCCGCCACTCCGGCGTCGTCCGCGAGATCGGCAGAGAGGGCTTCGGCGCGCACGCTGTACCGGTTCTCCAGTTCCCGGGCCGTGGCCTGCAGCCGGGCGGCGTCGCGGGCCACAAGGACCACGTCGTGGCCCTGTTCGGCGAGCTGGCGGGCGAATTCCGCACCGATCCCGGCGCTCGCTCCAGTGATCAGGGCCGTGGTGGCAGCCGGCGTCGCGGCTTGTTCAGTCATGGCGCCAGCTTAGCCCCGCTCCCCCCTCGTCAGGCCAGGCCCGCGGCCAGTTCATCTTCCGCGGAATCGGCCGCGCCGCCCAGGTGGCGGTTCTGCAGTTCTTCGGTGGCCAGCTCATACCAGGTGTGCGCGCCGAAGGACGGGCTGCTCGTGTCGAGGTGCCGGTACAGGGCATCGGCCAGCTGGCACAGGGCCGTGTCGGACAGTGCCCGGACGGTGGCGGCAGGGTCCAGGGTTCCCTCGAAGTATTCGGCGAGCTCCAGGCCGTCGATGGTGTTGAGCTCGGCGGGAATCGGGCTGCTGGCCTTCTCCAGCCCGGCGAGGACTTCGCCCTCCGGGCCCACGTGCAGCAGGCAGATCGGCAGGTCCGCGGGTTCCGCCAGCGTGACGCGGAAGGGCTGTTCTTCGGCAGCAGTCACGCCCCGGGCCACTCCGCCGGGCCCGGCGGACACGCCGGTGTCGGCAATGGACCGCAGCTGCAGGAGGATTTCCGGGTCCAGATGGGACGAACCGTGAAGGTCGACGAGGACGTCGGTTCCTGCGCCGAGACGTCCGGCCCGCCGCATGATGTGCAGCAAGGAGGGAAAATCGGATTGGGTCAGGCAGCCGGTGACTTCGAGGGTCACGAGTCCGGGATCGACATCCACACGGACAAGCACACGCAGTTTATGGTTCACGGGGTTCTCCAAAGGGACACGTCCAAGAGCCAACTGCATAACTCTGCTAAAACTTTACGAGGTTGTCGCCCCGGTCACAAGCGGTCCCGGCGACCGGGCCCGCTGCCGGTCCGCGTTTCAGGCCCCGGCCGGGGGTTGCTCCGGCCAGTCGATGTACTGGGTATAGGAGTCGTGCCGGCGCAGGTAACGGTACATAAAGGGGCAGTTCGGGATGATCCTCTTGCCGGACGCCACCACGTCGTCGAGCGCGAAGTGGGCCAGCACCTTGGCGAGCCCCTGGCCCTGGAACTGTTCCGCCGTATCGGTGTGGATGAAGTCGATATGGCCGGGCTCGTCGATGAAGCGGATCTGGACGGCCAGTTTCTCGCCGACGTGGAGCTCGTAGCGGTGCAGCTCATCATTCCGCGTGGTGGATACGTTCGGGCTGAACGTGTCTTCAGTGGCTGCCGAGTTCTCCGTCATGGTTCGACATTGGCACTTAATGGCGGGCGTGGCAATGGCGGGCCCGATCCGTCGGAGCCCGGATCGGCCAGGAACCGGGCCGGGATCCGCCCCAGCAGCAGGACGGCGAGCGCGAAGCAGGCCGCGCCCCCGCCGAGCAGTCCCAGCGTCAATCCGTTCAGTGCGGCGTCGGCTACCGGAACATAGACGACGACGGCGGCCATCAGCACGGCGGCCGCCGGGCGGGACCGGGCAGACGCGGGCGCCGTCGGGCGTTCCTCGAGCCGGCCGAAGAGCGCCAGCACGGGCAGCAGCAGTCCGATCAACGCCAGCAGCACGAGCGGCCGCCCCCACCACCAGGCGGCGGTTCCGCCCGCAGGCTTCGGAAAGTCGGTCAGCAGCAGGAGCCCGGACAGCGCGGCGAGCAGGGGCAGATGCCACAGGTAGACGGTCATCGACCGTCGTCCGGCGACGCCAATGAACTGCCGCACGCGCCGCCGGGAAGCGAGTCTGGACAGTACGGGCCGGAGGAGTTGCAGGGTGGCGGCCTGCGAGACCCCCAGGAGGAACAGGGTCAGGTTGGGCGGATTGAGGTTCACCAGCATGTTCCCGGAGTACAGTCCCAGCCAGACGAGCAGGCCCAGGACCAGGTTGCTGCCCACGATGATGGCCACCAGCACGGGGCGCCCGAGTGCCAGCGGTCCGCCGTCGGCGAGGAAGAAGCCCAGCTGCTGCACGGCGCACCACAGGAAGACCATGTTCAGGTACGCCAGCGCCGGCATCGCCCCGCGCAGGCAGTCCACCGCCACCACCAGCGACGTAAGGCCCGCCAGGGTCAGCCAGGGCGCCCGGGCGTGCAGGCGAGCGAGCAGCGGAAGATTCAGCTGCGCCGCAAGATAGGCGGCCAGGAACCACAGCGGCATGCCCGCTCCGGATACCAGCAGCTCGACGACCTGGGGGTCCACCCCGCCCAGCCGAGCCGCCCAGAGACCGGTGAACATGATCGCGAGCAGGACGGCGGCAGGACGCAGGAGCCGCAGCATCCGCGCCTGCATGAAGTCGAAAGTATTGCCGCCCCGGGCGCGCAGGCGGCGCCAGGACTGCAGCCCGGTCATGCCCCCTGCGACGAAAAAGAGCGGCATGACCTGCAGGACCCAGACCACGGGTTCGAACCACTTCTCGTTGCCGAGCGTGTTGTAGGAGGTCACTGTGCCGTCCGGGTGCAGCACCGGGCTGACCATCATGGTGTGCGCCACCACCACGAGCGCAAGGCAGAAGAATCTGGCGAGATCAATCACCAGGTCGCGGTCCGGCTTCAGGGTTGGGTTGCGCGCTGCATGCTGCCCTCGAACCATGGAGCCCCCTCGGGACCTGCCGACGCGCCCGTCTGGCTGTTTGAGCGTCGACGCCGCTGTGTTTGCCCCCATTGTCGGCCTTGTCCGGGCCGACGGCCAGTGCCGTCGGTCCCGGACGCTGATGCCGGGACCGACGTCCGGCTGCCGGCCCGACGGCGGTCAGCGCGAGAGCGTCGCCAGCGCCGTGGCCGCAAACGTCCCGGCCGCGGCGTCCCAGTCGGCCAGCAGCCCCTGGAGGTTCTCGCCGTCGGTCCGGTGCGCCGCGGTGCGTGACTCCAGGGTCTCAAGGACGCCGGTACGCAACTCGGTGTTGAAATTGACCTTGCCCACATTCATGGCCGCCGCCTTCACGAGCTCGGCGGAGGGGATTCCGGAGGCCCCGTGCAGCACCAGGGGAACGCGGGTCCGCACTGCGATGTCCTGCAGCACGTCCCAGCGCAGCTCCGGCTCGCCCTTGTACTTGCCGTGGACGTTGCCGACGGCCACGGCCAGCAGCTGGGCGCCGGTCCGTGCCACGAAGTCCTCCACCTGGGCGGAGTCGGTGAGCCCGGCCGTGCCGGCCGCCGGGGCGTTGCCTGCGGCGTCGGATCCGAACGCCCGGTCCTCGTCGCCGGCCAGGCCGCCGAGTTCGGCCTCGATCACGATCTCCGGGCCGGTGCCCGCGCCATCAGACGCCAGTACGTCCAGGGCGGCGCGTGCCGACCGGACCAGGGCAATGTTGTCCTCGTAGTCCAGCGACGATCCGTCCACCAGGACGGAGTCCGCCCCGGCGGCCACGGCGTCGGCAATCACCCGGAGGTCCGAGGCGTGGTCGAGCTGCACGGCGACCGGAACCCCGGCCCCGTCGGCCAGGCCGCGCAGCGCCGCGATCAGCCGGAGGCCGTTAGCAGTGGCCGCCGTGCTGGGCGAGACGAGCAGGATAGCGCCGCGGCCTGCCTCCTCCGCCGCCCCCACCACGGCGAGCGCCGTGGTGAAGTCATAGCAGGTGAAGGCCGGGACGGCCGATCCCTGCTGGAGGGCTGAAACCACTAAGTCGTCGAGACGGACACGCATCAGGCGCTCAGGCCTCCCACCAGGATCCAGGCCACGAAGGTCAGGGCGAAGCCGGCCACACCCAGGATGGTTGTGAGGACCGTCCAGGTGCGCAGCCCGTCGGCAACCGACAGTCCCAGGTACCGGGTGACGATCCAGAAGCCGGAGTCGTTGATGTGGCTGAGGCCGAACGCGCCAAAGCCGGTGGCCACCAGGATCAGGGCCGTCTGCACCGGCGAGTATCCGCCGTCGGCAACGGAGGTCGCCAGCAGGCCCGCGGTGGTGATGATGGCCACGGTGGCCGAACCCTGGGAGGCCCGGAGCACTGCGGCCAGCACGAACGCCATCAGGATCAGCGGGAGCCCCACGCTCTGCAGCCCCTCGGCGAGTGCCTTGCCGATGCCCGAGACGGTGAGGACTTTTCCGAAGACGCCGCCGGCGCCGGTCACCAGGATCACGATGGCGGTGGGTGCGAGGGCGGAATCCATGACCTCACCGGTGTGCTGCGAGGACCAGCCGCGGCGGATCCCGAGGAAGTAGTAGGCCATGCCGAGAGCGGTCAGGAGGGCCATGAGGGGTGAACCGACGAAGGCTGCGATGTCGGCGGCCGGGCTGCCCTTGGGCAGCAGGACGGCGCCGACGGTTCCGACCATGATCATCAGGATCGGCAGGACAATCAGGGTGATGATCATGGCAGGGCTGGGGGCGGTCTTGACGGCGGTCTTGACGGCTACGCCGCCGGACGGGGGCGCGTCCTGCTCGACCTCTGATTTGCCGGTGCCGAAGAGGCGGAATTGCTCCGCGGTGCCGGGGAGCATGGCGTAGTCGCGGCGGTTGAGCCGCTTGGCAACGAAGTAGCCGAGCACACCGACAGGGATGCAGATCAGGAGCCCGATGATGGTGGTCCAGCCGATGTCCGCATTGAGGATGCCGGCACCGCCAACAACGCCGGGGTGCGGCGGAACAACCACGTGGATGGCCAGCATGATCGCGCCGACCGGCAGTCCGATCTTGACCGGATTGACCCCGGCGGCCTTGGAGAAGCCGTAGATGATGGGGATCAGGATGATGAATCCGACGTCGAAGAAGACGGGGATGGCCAGCAGGAAGGCCGCGGACGTCAGGGCGGCGATGACGCGCCGTGGTCCGAGCAGCTCGGTGAACTTGCCGGCCAGCGACTGGGCGCCGCCGGAAACTTCAATCATCTTTCCGAGCATGGCGCCGAGGCCGACGAGGATGGCGACGGAGCCCAGCGTGCCGCCCATGCCTTCGGTGACGGTCTTAACGATGTCCGGCAGCGGGATGCCCGCGACCAGGGCCACGGCGACGCTGACAACCAGCAGTGCCAGGAAGGCCGGGATCTTGAATTTGATGACGGCCACGAGCAGCAGGGCGACGCCTGCTGCGGCTATGGCCAGGAGAGCGAGAGCGCTCATCGGGTGTCTCCTTTAACGGACCGGTCCTTGGAAGGGCCGGACGGTTGGTACGACGACGGCGGAAAGGGGGGATCCGCCGTCGTCGGGCTTGGCGAATCTGTGGATGCGGTGGTCTGTTAGGCCGTGCGCTTGGTGGGCGCGACGACCTTGATGACGGCCGAATCGTCGGCGGCGCCGAGGCCCTGGGCCTGGCCGAGGAGGTAGAGCTGCTCGGCGGCGGCGGCCACCGGCGCGGCGAGGCCGGCGGCGCGGGTGGCCTTGCCGACGATGCCCATGTCCTTGACGAAGATGTCCAGGCGGCTGAGGACTTCCGCGCCGTTTTCCGTGTAGGCCTCGAGGATGCGGGGGCCGCGGTTGGACAGCATGAAGGACCCGGCGGCGCCGGCTTCCAGGGCGGCGAGGGTCTTGGCCTGGTCCAGGCCGAGGGCGTCCGCCAGGGCCATGGCCTCGGCTGCCGCGGCGATGTGGATCCCGCAGAGCAGCTGGTTGACGGTCTTGAGGGCCTGTCCGTCGCCGGGCTTGTCCCCCACGACGGTCAGGGTGGAGGCCAGCAGTTCCAGGACCGGGCGGGCCGCCTCCAGCGCCTGCGGTTCGGCGCCGACGACGATCAGCAGGTCTCCCTCGCCGGCGCGCTTCGGTCCGCCGGAGAGCGGTGCGTCCACGAGGGCGACGCCGATTTCCGCGAGCCGGGCAACGGTGGCGGGAATGGCTTCGGTGCCCACGGTGCTGCCGAGGATCACGACGGCGCCCGGCTTCAGCACGGAGGCGACGCCGTTCTCGCCGAAGAGGACGTCGTCCAGCTGCTCGCCGTTGCGCACGGCCAGCAGCAGCGCGTCGGCGCCCTCGGCCGCTTCACGGGCGGAGGCGAACGTGCGCACGCCCGCGGCCTCGGCGAGCGCCAGGCGGGGCTCGGCGATGTCGAAGCCGTGGACGGTCAGCTGGGTTGCCAGCCGGGTGGCCATGGGCAGTCCCATGGCGCCCAGGCCGAGGACGGTGACTTTGTAGTTCATGGTTTTCTCCATTGAAATGTGGTTGGGAGGGTCAGAAGGTGTTGCTGAGCTTGCGGGTGACCTGGGCCAGGGACTCGTCATCGCCCACGTTGCCGGCGAAAACGATGTACGGGATGCCCTTCGCGGGCCCATCCACCGGCTCCCACAGGCTGACGATGCCCGGCAGCATGGGGCCGCGGACGATCGCGTGGCGGATTTCCAGGCCGTGGGCGGCCACGTCCGAGGAGGTGATGCCTCCCTTGGCGATGACAAAACGCGGCGGGAACGTCTTCAGGGTCCGGTTTACCACCGCGACGACGGCGGCGGACACGGCGCGGGCAATCCGGAGGCTCTCGGCGGCGTCGTCGGCCTTGATGAGCAGACGGCTGGTGTGGAGGATGACGTCGGCGCTGTGCAGGGACTCCACGACGTCCCGGACGATGTCGCCCAGGTAGCCCTCGGAGTCTCCGCCGAGCAGCTTTTCGACGTCGATTTCCACGATACGCGCGGCGCTGTGCTGTTCGACGAGGGCCTTGAGCTGGCGGGTCGTGACACCGACGTGCGAGCCCACCACGATGAGGCCGCCGGCGTCGGAGGGGGTGTTGCCCGCGTAGGCCTCCTCGCCGCTGAGTTCGGCACGGATTTCCTGGCCGATGCGGCCCCGGACGAACGGCGGGCCCACGCGGTAGAGCAGTTTCTTGCCGCGGCGTTCGGCTTCCTCGAGGCCCAGGGCGAGTGCCCGGAAATCGTTTTCGGTCACGATGTCGGCCACGATCGGGGTGGAGTCCGTGGCGGAGTCGATGGCGTCCGCGATGGCCCTCGCGGAGATCTGGGGGTCGCCGTCCCGGCCCGCGGCGCGGATCACGTCCAGGGTCAGCACGATCACCGAGTCTGCCCGGAAGCGGCCCTTGGACTTCTCTTCGACGTACTTGGCCAGTTCCGAGTTCTCGAAGCCGAAGCTGGCGTCCCGGGCGAATTCGGTGTCGGCCACCGGGGTGAGCTTGCCGGCGTCGTCGCCGGTGCCGCGCATGTAGTGCACGCCTCCGATCGTCACGCGGCCCGCGTCGGGAAACGCCGGGACGATGACGACGCCGTCCGTCGGCTCGCCGCTGACAGCGGCGATGGTTGCCGCAATCGTGTCCGGCTCCAGCGGGTAGTGGCCGCGGAGGGTGGAGTCGCTGCGGCTCACGAACCCCAGGCGCAGCTTCGAACTGGCCCCGCCGGAACCGGCACCACCCGCACCGTCGGTTTCGAGGGCGGCGGCCGCGAGGGCGTTCCGGACCACCTCTTCGTTGCGGGCGGCAGCCTCGGCGGGGTCCAGGCTCCGCGTGTTGGTCAGGACATAGACGGCGTCCTGGCGGCGGCCGTTGATGCGGTGGTTGAAGGCCCAGGTGAAGTCGGCGACTTCCCACCGGGTGAGGACCGGCAGGTCCGCGACGGATTGTGTGCCCGTCGGGTCGTCGTCGAGCACCACCAGGATGCGGGGGGACGGCACGGACGAGGCTGCGAGGGCGTCGGCGACGGTCCGGGCGGGGATCCGGACCTCCGCCGGGAAGGCGGCCAGCACTTCGGCTTCGAAAAGCTCTGATTCAAAAGGCACGTGCACTCCATTGTGGTGAACTCTGCTGCGGGAAAGGATTTGTAAGATGTCTGACATCTAGCATTTGAATGCTAGTGTGGCACACAGCACAAAGACGCGCAAGTAGACTGGTCCATCAGGCAGGTCGGAGACAGCGAATGGGGAAAATTGGCTAGGAAATCGCTGGTCGGCGTCGTGGCGGACGAACTGCTGGACCGGATCATCGCCGGCGAATTCCCGCCCGGGGCATCCGTCCCCGGCGAGCTGGAGCTGAGCGCCCGCCACGAGGTGAGCCGCATGACGGTCCGCGAGGCGATGAAGACCCTGCAAGCCCAGCAGATCCTCAGCGTCGAGCGCGGCCGCGGAACGTTCGTGAACCCGTTGAGCCGCTGGGCTTCGCTGGAGGCCGTCCTCCGGGCAGCCTCAGAGGGGAAGAACGACGCGGCGGCTGCCGTCCAGCTGATCGAGCTGCGCCGGATGCTGGAGTCGGGCGCCTGCGAGCTCGCCGCGGGCCGGATCAGCGACGCAGACCTCAAGACCCTCTACGGGGAGCTCGAATCGATGCGCGAGGCGCACGAGAAGCACGATGTCGCCGCGTTCGTGACGGCGGACCTTGCCTTCCACGACCTCATCCTGCGCGCCTCGGAGAATGTTTTTGTGGCCGTCCTGTTCACGCCGCTGCACCGGGTGCTGGAAAAGCGGCGGACCGAGACTTCCAAGGTGCGCGAGATCCAGGCGCACGCGATCGGCCACCACCAGAAGATCGCGGATGCGCTGGCCACGCGGGATCCGCGCCAGGCCCGGGACGCCATGGACGCGCACATGCAGCAGACGCTGGACGACCTCCAGACGTACGTCCTGGCGGAGCGCCCGGCCTGACCTACCGGCCGGAGTCCGGCCCGATACTCAGTCCGGCCCGCGAGGCGGCAGGCAGAAGGCGTAGCCGCGGCGCAGGCGGGGCTCAGGCGAGCGAGAGGAAGAGCTTCTCGAGTTCGGCCCGGTCCAGGCTGGGGTCCTCCTGCTGCATGCACTGCTGCAGGCCGGTGGCAATGATCGAGAATCCGGCCTTGTCCAGCGCGCTGGAAACCGCGGCCAGCTGGGTGACCACGCTCTTGCAGTCACGGCCTTCCTCGATCATCCGCGTGACGGCGGCAAGCTGCCCCTGGGCACGGCGAAGTCGGTTGATGACGGGCTTCATGTCGGTGGGATCGAGTTCCATCTGTTCCTCCAGGATCAACGGGGCTACATTCCATGATATACCCCCCTGCGTATCAGGGATGCCCCGCAGGGTATGATCTCCCTCGCTCTGCTAGGGACCTAAGTACCTAGTGAAGCCTGCAATTTCGGCGTATTTCTGGGAGTGTGAACGCCGCCGGTTTCCTGGATTCCGGCGCCGGCCAGGCCGGCGCCGGGGGCCCCGCCCCGCGACGGGGCCCGGACCGGAACGTGGGCCCTTCCACCGGGTCCTGGAATGCGGGGCTGTGGAGCCGCTATGTCGCGATGGGAGATTCCTTCACCTCGGGCATCGGGGACCCGGAACCCCTGAGCCCTGGCGGCATGAGGGGCTGGGCGGACCGGATCGCCGAGGAACTCAGCGAGGGAAGGCCGGATTTTCGGTACGCGAACCTCGCCGTCAGCGGACTGCTCCTGCGCGAGATCCTGGACCGGCAGCTCGGGCCCGCGATTGCGCTGCAGCCGGACCTGGTCACGCTGTCCGCCGGCGGCAACGACATTGTCTTCCGCCGCAGCGATCCCGACCGGCTCGCTGCCACCCTCGACGCCGCGGTGGGCAGGCTCAGTGCGACCGGCGCCACCATCGTGCTGTTCACCGGCCCCGACTGGCGCGACACGCCGCTGCTGGGACACAACCGCGGGAGGGTCGCCGTCTACAACGAGAACATCCGGACCATCGCCATGCGCCATCACGGGGTGATCGCTGATCTCTGGGCCCTGCGGCAGCTCTCGGACCCGCGGATGTGGGACCCGGACCGCCTGCACTTCTCGCCGATGGGGCACCACACCATTGCGGCGATGGTGCTGGAATCCCTGAGCGTCCCGCACAGCCTGAGCCCGCTGGAGCCCAAGCCCATGCCGGCCGGAAGCTGGCGCGAAAGCAAGGCCGGAGACCTCGTCTGGTTCACCAACTACCTGCTTCCCTGGATGGTCAAGCGGGTCCGGAAGCGCGCCGACGGCCCGCCGATGGCGCCCAAGCGTCCCGAGCCGGGGCCGGTGTCCGGATCCTGAGGCATGGCCTCCGGCCCCTAGTCCCGCTGCGATCTGTCGGCTAATCTGCAGGAACGGCCCACCGCCGGGTATCGATGGCGATCACGAGGAGCGAAGTTGTCTAATCACACTTACAGCATTTCTGAAATTGTCGGAACGTCGAACGAAGGCGTTGACGCCGCCGTCCGCAACGGCATCGCCGAGGCGGCCAAGACCCTGCGCAACCTCGACTGGTTTGAAGTCAAGGAAATCCGCGGACACCTCGAAAACGGCGCGATCGCCGACTGGCAGGTCACCATCAAGCTCGGGTTCCGGCTGGAGCGCTAAGCCGCAAAGGACCACCGCGTGCAGTACACGCAGCTCGGCCGCTCCGGTCTGAAAGTCTCCCGGCTCTGCCTTGGAACCATGAACTTCGGACCGCAGACCGAGGAAGCCGATGCCCGCTCCATCATGGACTCGGCGCTGGAGTCGGGCATCAATTTCTTCGACACCGCGAACGTCTACGGTGGCGCCGGCCACCGGGGCCGCACCGAGGAAATCCTGGGCCGCTGGTTCGCCACGGGCGGCGAGCGCCGGGAGCGGACAGTGCTGGCCACCAAGCTCTACGGCACCATGACGGACCGGCCCAACGAGTCCAGGCTCTCGGCACTGAGCATCCGCCGTGCCCTGGACGCGAGCCTGAAAAGGCTGCAGACGGACTACATTGACCTCTACCAGTTCCACCACGTGGACCGGCTGACTCCGTGGGATGAAATCTGGCAGGCGATCGACGTCGCGGTCCAGCAGGGCAAGATCCTGTACTCGGGCAGCAGCAACTTCGCCGGCTGGCATATCGCCCAGGCGCAGGAGGCTGCCGCACGCCGGCACAGCTACGGACTTGTCAGCGAGCAGTCCATCTACAACCTGCTGACCCGCAACGCGGAACTGGAGGTCATTCCGGCCGCCCAGCACTACGGGCTGGGGCTGATCCCCTGGTCACCCCTGCAGGGTGGACTGCTGGGTGGGGTGCTGAAGAAAGGGCACGACGGCGCGCGCCGCACCGAGGGCCGGTCCCTCGCGACCCTCGAGAAACACCGCGAACAGATCCGCGAGTTCGAGGATTTCGCCGGCGAGCTGGCCCGTGAACCGGGGGATATCGCGCTTGCCTGGCTGCTGCACCAGGCCGCCGTGACCGCACCGATTGTGGGCCCCCGCACCCGGGAACAGCTGGAGTCGGCCCTCCGCGCCCTGGACCTGGTCCTCGACGCTGGAGCGCTCCAGCGGCTGGACGGCATCTTCCCGGGGTACCGGACCGCACCGGAGGATTACGCGTGGTGATTGTCCGCCGGGCGCGCATTCCACCTGCCCCGACTCGTCCGGGAGGCCCACTATGAGTCGGACCGCCCAAAGTATCCGGTCCCCGAGTGGCTCTTTTATGCTAAGCATGATTAGTATTAGGGCAGAAGGATGAAGCGCACTCGGCAACCCGGGTGTCTCCTCAATGAAAGAAGAAGGAACAACAAAAATGGGTTTTTTTGCATTTCTGATTCTGGGCCTTATCGCCGGAGCAATCGCTAAGGCTATCCTCCCGGGCAAGCAGGGCGGTGGCATTTTCATCACCTTGCTCCTCGGCGTCGTCGGCGCCATCCTGGGCGGCTGGATTGGCGGACTGCTGTTCGGCACTGGCATCAACGAGTTCTTCTCGCTGTCGACCTGGCTCCTGGCCATCGGCGGTGCGATCATTGTCCTGCTCGTTTACGGCATGATCACCAAGCGCTCAGCCCGCTAAAGCTGACGCGACCGAAGCCGGTCCCGGGATTTTTCCCGGGGCCGGTTTTTTGGCACACGGCCTCACCACGATTTAATAGACCACCAGATTTTTTGAGCAGCACCGAGGAGCAGGAGTACAGCATGAAAGGCAAAGTTCTTTTTGGAGCCGGAATCGCCGCAGGCTACATTCTTGGATCACGGTCCGGGCGGGAAGCCTACGAAAAGCTCAAGGCCCGCGCGGCGGCCCTTTGGGAAAGCGAGCCGGTCCAGGAAAAGGTGACCGCGGCGACTGCAGCAGTGAAGGAAAAAGCCCCCGAGGTCTCTGAACAGCTCGGCGAGGCTGCCCGGCGCGCCGGGACAGTCATCGGTTCAGCCGTCCGCCGTGACCAGACCCCCACGGGGACACCGGGCGGCGGGAAGCCGGACGGCGACGCCGCAGTCGGCGGCTTCCCCGCGCACAGCACGCATCCGGAGACCGTGAACCTGGGGACCTCGTCCGCGTCCGCCCCTTCTGCCGCTTCAGCGGCCGCCGACGTCGAGTCCGACCCGGCGCTGAACGACCAGCACGGGCAGGACTGGTCCGACGAAGGCGGCGCCACCCCGGCCGGAGCCGCGACCAACGTCGATCCCGACAAGCTCTCCTAACTAGGCCGGGTCCGCGGGCACGGCGGTTGCACCAACAACGGCGGTTCCAATCACCACCGTGGCGTCCAGCGCTCCGGAGCTGGACACCCGTGCAGTGAGTCCGTTGCGGATGAAGAGCTCGACCGTCCGCGACGCCTGCCGCCGGCTCGTCTCGACCAGCAGGTGGCCGCCCGGCGCCAGCCATTCAAGCGCCGCGGCGGCCACCCGCTGCTGGACCTGCAGCCCGTCTGTGCCGCCGTCGAGGGAAACCCGCGGCTCGTGCAGGCGGGCTTCCTGCGGCAGAGTGCCGATTTCCGCGGAGGGAACGCACGGGGCGTTGACCGCCAGGACGTCGACGCGCCCGCGCAGCCGCGCCGGGAGAGGCTCGTAGAGGTCCCCTTCGTGCACGGCACCGGCGAGCGGAACGATGTTGCGGACCGCGCAGCGCACCGCGGCGGGATCGATGTCCGCGGCGTGGAGCTCCAGCGGGCCGGACAGCGCGGCCAGCGCGGCACCAACCGCCCCCGAGCCGCAGCACAAGTCGACGACGACGGGCGCCGGCCGCGGACGGCCGGTGCCGGCCAGGAGCCGCGCGGCCTGCTGGACCAGGAACCCGGTGCGGCGGCGGGGCACAAAGACCCCCGCGTCCACTTCGATCCGAAGCCCGCAGAACTCCACCCAGCCCAGGATGTGCTCAAGCGGCAGTCCGGAAACCCGCCGCTCCACGAGGGCATCAAGCTCGTCCGGTGTCGCGGCGGCGGCGCCCAGCAGCCGGGCTTCGTCCTCGGCGAAGACGCAGCCGGCCGCCCGCAGCCGCGTGATGACCGAGGGCCGGGGCGCGGGCATGGGCACAGGACAACCTCTCATGCGCCCCCCGTCCGCTGATGGTGCCGGACTCCCATGCTACCGAAGTGGCAGGATGGCACCATGGCCACGCCACTAACCGCCGACGCTTCCTCCCTTCACGTCCCGCCGGGCGCCGTCCCCGCGCATGAGCTGCTCTGGACCGGCTGCTACACCGCGGACGGCGGCGGCCGCGGGACCGGAATCGGGGCGCTGTGGGCCGGCGCTGACGGAACGCTGCGCTGGCTGGGGGTCGCCGCGGCGGCGCACTCGCCGTCGTTCCTCGCCGTACACCCCATCCTTGACGTGGTTTATGCCGTGGGCGAGGCGGCCCGGACCGTTACGGCGTACCGCCGGTCCGGCGACTTCGGCCTCGAACCCGCCGGCCCTCACTGGCCCGCCGGCGACGCGGCCTGCCATGTCGCCGTCGACCCGCAGGGCCGCTTCCTCGTGGTGGCCTGCTGGGGCGACGGCCAGGTCCTGCTGTTCGAGCTGGATGGCGACGGCGGCATCTCGGCTCGGTTCGCGGCGGCCGCCTCGACGCCGGCCGGGCGGCCCAGCCGCGCCCACGCCAGCCTGATGCTCGACGACGGCCGGGTGATGACCACCGACCTCGGGCACGACCTCCTGCGGGTCTGGAACTACGTACCCGGCCAGGGGCTGCGGCTGGACCACGAAGTGACCCTCCCCCGGGACAGCGGCCCCCGGCACCTGGTCCAGCATCCCGGCGGCAGCGTGTTCGTGGTGACGGAGTATTCGGTTGAGGTTGCCGTGGTGCAGCGGTCCGCCGGGTCCGGCACGTTCAGCCTGGCCGGCGTGGTCCCGGCGACCGCGGCGGGTGCCCTTGCCGGTGACTCCGCCGCCGAGATTGCCCTCGCCGCCGACGGGAGGCACGCCTACGTCGGGGTGCGCGGCTCCAACCGGATCGGCGTGCTGGCGGTGGACGCGGGCGGCGGCATAGTCCGGCCCGTGGCCGACATTCCCAGCGGCGGCGACTGGCCGCGGCATCATCTGGTCCGCAACGGCTGGCTGCACGTGGCGCACGAACGCTCCGGGGATGTGGTGACGTACCGGCTGGATACGGAGACCGGGCTCCCCGGCGAAGCCGTGGGCCGGGTGGACCTGGCGTCGCCCACCGCGCTGGTCCCCGCGCGGGACATGCCCAGTCCCCGCAGCGGACAGTGGACATAAGGGCACTCTGTCCACTCCTCCCGGCACGCGGAGGCCATGTCCCGGGGTTCAGACCCGAAAATATTCTGACCATTCGCTGGAATAACTCCCGTGCAAGCGTTTACAGTTGTGACTTGGCTCTCAGGAGTCTCTCTCCGCATCGCCCTTCGCAGAGGCAACGTCGCTTACCGGAAGGTCTCCATCGTGTTCATCCGCAGTACCAGCACGGGCGCAACGCCTGCGCCCAGCCACCGGGAGTGGCATACCGTCCTCCTCCGCAGCGGGGCCGCCATGACGGCGGCGCTCGTGACCGCGGCAGCCGCCGTCGTCGCCCCGATTCCGGCAGCCCAGGCAGCGCCGGACCCTGACGGCGCTTCGGGCGTCCACTCGCTCCGCGGTCCGGTGACGGACGAGCGCTTCTATTTCGTGATGGCGGACCGCTTCAACAACGGCAGCACCGCCAACGACGACGGCGGCCTCGGCCCGGACCCGATGGTCTCCGGCTTCGACCCGACCAGCAAGGGCTTCTACAACGGCGGGGACCTCAAAGGCCTGCGGGAGAAGATCGACTACATCCAGGGCCTCGGAACCACGTCCATCTGGCTGACCCCGAGTTTCAAGAACAAGGCGGTCCAGCCGGAGGACAAGTCAGCCGGCTACCACGGCTACTGGATCACCGACTTCACCCAGATCGATCCGCACCTGGGCACGAACGGGGAGCTGAAAGCGCTCATCGACGAGGCCCACTCCCGCGGCATGAAGGTCTACTTCGACATCATCACCAACCACACCGCGGACGTCATCGGCTACAAGGATGACGGCGAGGCCAAAGACCGCGCCGCCTACGTCTCCAAGGACGCCGCCCCCTACCTGACCGCCGCCGGGACCCCCTTCGACGACCGCGACTACGCCGGCACGGACGACTTCCCGGCCCTGAACGCGGCGACGTCCTTCCCTTACGAGCCGGTGCTGGCACCCGGGGAAGAGACACTCAAGGTCCCGGAATGGCTCAACGACCCGACGCTCTATCACAACCGCGGCGACACCACCTTTGAAGGCGAGAACTCCTTCTACGGGGACTTCTTCGGTCTCGATGACCTGTTCACCGAGCACCCGACTGTGGTCGACGGTATGAGCAAGATCTACAAGGACTGGATCCGGGACTTCGGTGTGGACGGCTTCCGGATCGACACCATGAAGCACGTCAACGACGAGTTCTGGCAGAAGTTCGGCCCGGAAGTCCTTGACTACGCCAGGGCCCACGGCAAGGACGAGTTCTTTATGTTCGGCGAGGTCTTCGACACGTCCAAGAGCTTCACCTCGCAGTTCACGACCCGCAACAAGATGCAGGCCGTGCTGGATTTCCCGTTCCAGGACGCCGCCCGCAACTTCGCCTCACGGGGCCAGGCCGCGGAAGGCCTGGAGACCTTCTTCGCCGGGGACGACTGGTACACCGACGCGGACTCCAACGTCTACCAGCTGCCCACCTTCCTCGGGAACCACGACATGGGCCGGATCGGCAGCTTCGTCACCGCGGACAACCCCCAGGCGGACGACGCCGAACGCGTCGCCCGCGACCGGCTCGCCCATGAGCTGATGTACTTCTCCCGCGGCAATCCCGTCATCTACTACGGCGACGAACAGGGATTCACCGGCCCGGGCGGGGACCAGGATGCGCGCCAGACGCTCTTCGCGAGCCGGGTTGCGGACTATCTCGACGACGACCTACTCGGCACCGACGCCACCCACGCGGCGGACAACTTCGACCCGGCTCACCCCCTGTATGCCGGCATCAGCGCCCTCGCCGCGCTGACGGCGGAGCACCCGGCGCTGCGGAACGGCGCCCACCAGAACCGCTATGCCTCCGAGGAGTCCGGCATTTACGCCTTCTCCAGGATCGATGCCCGGGACCAGCGCGAGTACGTGGTGTCGGTCAACAACAGCGGACAGCCCCAGACAGCCGCCGTGCCGACCTATGTCGGCAAGCGGACGTACAGCCGGATCTACGGGGATGCCGCAGCGGAATCCAGGACCGACGCGGACGGCAAGCTCACCGTGACGGTGCCGCCGCTCTCCGCCGTCGTATACGAATCCTCCGGCCGCATCCCGCGCTCCAAGGCAGCCCCCGCCGTCGCCCTCCAGGATCCGGCACCGGCCGCCGGGGACAACGGCCGCCTGCGGATTGGAGCCGACGTCGGCGGCAGTTCGTTCTACGAGGTGACATTCCAGGCACGCACAGCCGGCGGCGCCTGGGCGCCCATCGGCACCGATGACACCGCCCCGTACCAGGTCTTCCACGACGTCGCCGGACTGAACGCCGGAACCGCCCTGGAGTACCGGGCGGTGGTGCTCGACAACGGCGGACACACTTCCGTGAGCCAGCCCCGCACGGGTGCCGTCCCCGCCCCGGTCCTGAGCCTGGTGTCCCCCAAGGAGGGCAGCAGTGTCCAGGGCAAGGTGGAGGTCAGTGCGGTCGCCAGCCCGGAAAAGGCAGACTACGTCGTCCGCTTCGAGCGCAGCATCAGCGGCGGCGAATGGTCGAACATCGGTGAGGACAGCACCTCCCCCGCCTACACCGTCGTCGACGATCTGGGCGCACTGGCCGTGCCGGACGGCACCCAGCTCCGCTACCGGGCACTGATGAGCGTCCCGGGCGCAGACGAGGTGGTCAGCGAGACCCGCACGGTCGTGTCCGGGGAGCTTCCGCAGCCGGCTTCGGTCACCGTCGCCGGCAGCCTGAACTCGGAAATGGGCTGCCCGGGTGACTGGCTGCCCGACTGTGAGAGCGCGTTCATGACCCTGGATCCGGCAGACAGGATCTGGCGGCTGACCGCGGACCTGCCCGCCGGCAGCTACGAGTTCAAAGCCGCCCTCAACGGATCGTGGGCCGAGAACTACGGTGCCGGCGGAGCGCTGAACGGCAACAACATCACGCTGAACCACCCCGGCGGCCCGGTCACCTTCCGCTATGACAACAGCACGCACCTGCTCAGCGCCGGCTACGCCTCCCAGCAGCCGGGGGCTGTGGCGGCAGCGGGCGAAATGAACTCGGAACTCGGCTGCACGGGTGACTGGATGCCGGACTGTGACCAGGCGCAGCTGACGCTGGATCCCACGGACCTGGTCTGGAAGCTGACCACGACCCTGCCGGCCGGCAGCTACGGGTTCAAGGCGGCCCTCAACCGCTCGTGGACGGAGAACTACGGGGCAGGAGGCGCGCCGGGCGGCGGGAACGTCAACATCACGCACGACGGCGGGCAGATCACCTTCCGCTACGACCACACCAGCCACATCATCCGCGCCGACTAATCGCGGCCTCCAAGGCCGGGACGCACCCTCGGTGCGTCCCGGCCTTTTGCGGTTAAGGCTCGCGACCAGGGGTGGACTGGGTCCGCGCATCCGGACGGGCCGCGGGACATGCCCAGTCCCCGCACCGAACAGTGGACATAGGGGCACTATGTCCATCCTTCCCCGCACACGGAGGGCATGTCCCCCCGGGTAGGTCAGCGCCTCGCCGCCCACTCCAGCAGGCGCTCCAGGGGCCAGCTGGTGATGATCCGCTCCGCCGGCACGCCGTTGCGTTCCGCGCGCTCGGCGCCGTACTGCAGGAAATCGAGCTGTCCCGGGGCGTGGGCGTCGCTGTCGATGCTGAACAGGCAGCCGGCGTCGAGGGCGACCTCGATGAGGGCGCCCGGCGGGTCCTGGCGTTCGGGACGGGCGTTGATTTCGACGGCGACGTTGTGCTCCGCGCAGGCGGCGAAGACCTCGCGGGCGTCGAACTCCGACGCCGGACGTGTTCCGCGGCCGCCCTGGATGAGCCGGCCTGTGCAGTGGCCCAGCACGTTCATGTGCGGGTCCGCGATGGCGCCGAGCATCCGCCGAGTCATGGTGCGTTTGTCCGCCCGAAGCTTCGAGTGCACGCTCGCGACCACGATATCCAGCCGGTCCAGCATCTCGGGGGTCTGGTCCAGGCTGCCGTCCTCAAGGATGTCGGCCTCAATGCCCCGCAGGAGGCGGAACCCCCCGTCGGTGCGGTCATTGATCTCCGCGACGACGCCGAGCTGCTCGGCCAGCCGTTCGGCGCTCAGCCCGTTGGCGATCTTGAGGTTGGGCGAGTGGTCGGTCAGTGCGAGGTACTCGCGGCCCAGCAGCCTCGCGGCGTCGACCATGGCCTGGATCGGGGATCCGCCATCGGACCAGTCGCTGTGGCTGTGCAGGTCGCCGCGCAGCGAGGCGAGCAGCTCATGCCCTCCCGGCACCAGCGGCCGGGCTCCCCGGTTTCGCAGTCCGTCAAGGTACTCCGGGACGCCGCCGTCGAGCGCCTCCCTGATGACCTGATACGTGCGGTCGCCGATCCCCTTGGTCCTCCTGAGCCGGCCGTCCCCGGCCCGGGCCGCCAGTTCCTCCGGCCCCAGGCCGGCAATGATTCCGGCGGCCTTGCGGAACGCCTGGATCTTGAAGGTCGGGGCGAGCTCGCGTTCGAGCCAGAAGGCAATCTCGTTGAGGGCGTCTGCGGCATCCATGGCACCATCTTGCACCCCGGGCGCCCGTGCGGGGAGCCCGGCGGCGGCCCGATGCCACGCCGCTGTGCGCGGCGGGGCGGCGTTCTGAGAGTCTTGCCCCGGCCTGGGCCCTCTGTATGAGGCCAAGGCGGAACGGCGCAACCGGGCGGTGGTCGGGTTCAGCGGTGCGGGGACCCCGGCCAGCTAAGCTGTCCGGCCCCCTCAGTGTGTGCGGGGCAGCTTCGCGGCGAGTTTTCCGGCTGCGGCCGCCTTGGGCCGCGCCGCGGGGTCCATAGCGGTCATGGCGGTCAGCAGCGACACCCAGGCCGCACCGAGGCCCGCGGGAATGCCGGGGGTGCGGAGCGTGCGCGCCACCAGGGATTCCGTCAGGGTGCCCGGGAACGCCTTGGCCCCGGTGAGGCACTCCAGCAGCACCAGCCCGAGGGAATAGACGTCGCCGGGCGCCCCGGGATGCCGGCCGGCGGCCTGCTCGGGGCTCATGTAGTGCACGTTGCCGGAGGAATCGCCCGGGTCCAGCCTGGCTCCGGCAGGAGTGGAAATGCCGAAGTCGGCGAGCCGGACCGCGGAGCGCCGCAGTTCACTGAGCAGGATATTCGCGGGTTTAATGTCGCGGTGGACCAGCCCGCGCGCATGGACGTGTGCAAGCCCGGACAGCGCGCCGGGACGACGCCCTCGGCAATGAAGGTGACGATCGCGGGATGATCGAGCGAGGCCAGGATGCGCGCCTCGGCATGGATCCGTTTCGCCTGCCGCGGTTCCGGACCCTCGGCAACCTTGACGGCGACCGGCCGACCGTCTGACAGGTCCGTGGCGCGGAAAACGGTGGCGGTGGCGCCCCGGCCCAGCAGTTCCTGGACAAGGAAACGCCTCGCGGGGGCGCCGGGGAGCATCAACACCCTGGCCCCGAGGCCGGCTTCCGGAACTGAAGATAGTGTGCCGGCGGGCCGTTCCGCGAGGGCCACCGCGGAGGGCGGGGTCACCGGCTGAGCCCGGACAGGATCCCGGACGGGCGGATGATTCCGTCCAGCTGGAAGCCGCAGCCGCAGCGCCAGAGCGGCGGCAGCTCGGCCGCCGCATCGGCCGGCGCGAAGGAGTACACGGACATACTGGCCGACGCAGGCGTCTTCCACTCCATCGGCATCCCGCAGTGGACCGGCGCGGCCAGGGACTGCAGGGGTGGCACGGAGGCGGGGGCCAGTTCAGTCACGGCGCCGCCGGGAAAACACATATCAGACATGGTTAGTAAGCATACATATAACTAGGCAGACTAGCTAGTTTTTAGACGCTAGCCCACGGTGTGGTGCGGGGGGCTCCGCGACGGCTTCACTCATCCGCCGCAGGAAACTGACCACGGTCCGCGCCTCCTCGGCGCTCAGCTCCTCCGCGACGGCCATCATCCGGCGGTGCATGTCCCCCAGCGTGGCCCGCACCTCCGCATCCGTGGCCGCCGTCGGAACGATCACCAGCGAGCGCCGGTCCGTGGGGTGGGGCTCGCGCCGGACGTGCCCGCTGCCGACGAGGCGGTCGATCAGGGAGGTGGTGGAGGCACTAGTGATGCCCAGGATGCGGCTGAGGTCCTTCGGCCCCACCCGCTCGCCGCTGGCCTGGGCGCGGAGCAGGTACCTCAGCGCCAGCAGGTCCGTCTCGCCCATCCCCATGGAATCCCGCGTGGAGCGCCGCCGGGCGACCTCCGCGTTGCGGTATTCGCGCAGCGCCTGCAGGACGGCGCCCGGCGGGTCGAGCCTGTCGTCGGGTCCGTACCAGTACCCGGAACCGGAGGGGCTGTGCGCGTTCATCCGGCAATCCTAGCTGAACTGATAACTAGTCCATCGTGTGTTCTCCGTCTGGTCGGGCGGCGAATAAACCCGCGAACCGGATCCGTTTTGCGGCCTTTGCATGCCGCGACCCCATGTCCGCTCCGGTCAGTTCTCAGTAAACTGGGACGCATGACCGAGCAGGACCCGGCCCTGCCCAGGGCCGATTCCATCGACACGTCCCTGCGGAGTCCGGCGCAGCGGTTCCGCACCTTCGCCGGGATCCTGGTGAACACCGCCCTGGCCAACATCACGACCAGCTACCTGTGGTTCGCCCTGACGTTCTGGGTGTACCTGCAGACGCGCAATGTGATCGCCACAGGGGTTATCGGGGGCGCGTACATGCTGCTGATCGCCGTTTCCAGCATCAGCTTCGGCACCTTCGTGGACCGCTACCGCAAGCTGGCGGTGATGCGCTTCGCCGCCGGCTTCACCCTGGTGATGTTCGTGCTGTCCGGAGTCATGTTCCTGCTGACACCCCCTGCGGCACTGCTGGACCTGACGCAGCCGTGGTTCTGGGTCTTCACCCTGATCATCCTGGTCGGCGCGGTGGTGGAAAACATGCGCAACATCGCTCTCTCCACCACTGTCACCATCCTTATCGAACCGGACCGGCGGGCGAACGCCAACGGGCTGGTGGGCATGGTGCAGGGACTGATGTTCATCGTCACCTCGGTGCTCTCCGGGCTGTCGGTCGGGCTGCTGGGCATGGGCTGGACGATCGCCGTCGCCATCGCGCTCACGGCGCTGGCATTCGCGCACCTGCTCACGCTGCGCATGCCCGAGGAGGTGCGCGCGGCCGCCACGGACGCGCACGGCGGCTTCGACCTGCGCGGCTCCCTCGCCGCCGTCATGGCCATTTCCGGACTGTTCGCGCTGATCCTCTTCTCCACGTTCAACAACTTCATCGGCGGCGTATACATGGCGCTGATGGACCCCTACGGCCTGGAGATGTTCCCCGTGGAGCTGTGGGGAACCTACTTCGCGCTCGGCGCCACCGGGTTCATCGTGGGCGGCGCGCTGATCGGCAAGTTCGGACTCGGGTCCAACCCGCTGCGCACCATGCTCCTGGCGGTGATCCTAATGGGGGTCCTCGGCGCCGTGTTCACATTGCGGGAGTGGGGATGGCTGTACATCGCCGGCATCTGGCTGTACCTGGTCCTGGTGCCCTTCGTGGAGGCCGCCGAGCAGACGATCATCCAGCTGGTGGTGCCTCTGCAGCGGCAGGGCCGGGTGTTCGGGTTCGCCATGGCATTCGAGTCCGCGGCAGCGCCGATCACCGCGTTCCTCGTCGCGCCGATCGCCCAGATCTGGATCATCCCGTACGCGCGGTCGGCCGAGGGCGCCGCCCAACTGGCCCCGCTGCTGGGCGAGGGGACCTCCCGCGGCATCGCCCTGGTGTTCCTGATCGCCGGGATCATCATGATCGCGGCCGCGCTGCTGGCCTTCCTGACGCCCGTGTACCGCCGGGTCTCGGCGACGTATGCCGGGACGGCAGCAGCGGCGGCGGAGACGGCGAACACCGCCTCCTCGTCCCCAGGCTGAGCCTGTGCGACCGCCGCGACCATAGCAGCGATCAGCACCGTGCCGGATTCAGCCGTTCTGCGCACCCTTGGCGCCGGAGGCCGCTCCCGCGACCGAAGTGCTGCCCAGACGGCTGCACAAATACCGGCACCTTGGCGGTCTCGTCGTCAGCACCAGCGTTAGCTAGGGGTTGCCGGGGCCCACAAGGGCGCAAAAAAAGAAGCAGGCCAGAGGCAAAATGCCTCTGGCCTGCTCCGCGGGTGGGCCCTGTGGGGATCGAACCCACGACCCACGGATAAAATCCGCCAATAGCTGCCCCGATCCGGCCACGTCTCGATACCCAATAATCCGCGGGATTTCAGGCTCAAAGTGCACATCACTCGCCCGCAAAATTCCGGCCACATCTTGCCAGTTCTTGGACGGATGTCTCCAAAATGTACCCACGGAGGACCCCTCGCCAGGAAGGCGGACACGACATTGGCCCGCTAAACCGCCAACTTGTCACCATCTGGAACGATTTAGCGACGATCTTGTCGAGCGGGGCTCTTGTCCACAGCCTGTGGATTGCGGGGGTTTCCCTCTAGCGTGCCGGGATTTTGCCTAGGCCGAACCACACGGATGTAACCCGGGGATGGGAGAATCACACTTCTTGCGGCTACGCTGATTTTATGAAGCCGGATCAAGCCGACTTCTGACGATACAAATCGACCCCGCCGTAGTGGTTCCGAAGGCCAATTCAGAATCCGGCGAGGTCATTTGTCCGTCAAACCCAAGTCCGACACCTGCACCGCATGCAAGGAACCGAAAGGAATCTAAGGGAATGTTCTAACACCCAAAACATACCCGTTTACGGGTATCCGTGGCAATTCAAATGTCCAGCGGCGTGTCAAGGACACGTCCCGACAATCGAAAAGTCTGGATGCCAGCAGGTGGTCGGCAACCCAAAGAAGGGGTCGCCATGACCACGCACGAACCGAACCACCCGCCTGTCCCGGCCCGCAACCAGACGATCGCTAACGTCTGCCTGATTGTTCAGGCGACAGTCGACGTTGCCGGCCTCGTATTGGCCTGGTGGATCCACACTAAATAGCGGCCACGTAGCGACGGGCCCTCCCTGATGCCCGCACCGGGGAGGGCAGTTGCGTCGCCGCGCCCTGGGATTTCGTGCCGTGCCCACCAGCCGCAATGGGCACCGACGCACGGGCGGAGCTACATCATGGTCACAAGTCCCGCCGCGGCGGTAAGAATTGTCCCGGTTCCAATCCAAATCAGGTCGTTCTTCAGCGCCTTGATTTGTTGGCGGAGCTGCGCCAACTGGCTTTCTTCCCCGAGAGGATCCCTCGAGACGTCCCCAAAAGTGGCAAGTTTGGCACCCCCGGCATCGCCGATTCTCCGGTAGTCAGCCCAGGCCGCGTTGTACAACTCGGTCGCGCGCCGCTTCTCTTCAACCGTCCCGCTAAAGTCCATCGTGGACCGCGGGTCCTTTCTCCAGACCTCCATCACCGTCTGCCGCAGTTCGCGCCGCCGCTGCCCATCGGTCAGCTCAGCGCGCACCGAGTAAAACCCTTGAACCATGCCGGTCAAAATCATGACCGACCCGGCGAACGCAAGCCCTACGGCCCAATGCGAAGATGTCAGCATGAAAACACCATATGCGGGGGCAGGTCCAAAGCCGTAAATAGAACGTAGACGGCACAGCCACGCGCGCGTACGCGCGCGCGACCCCCGGGCCCTCTGCCGGGGGGAGACAGATCACTGCCGGCAACTCGCGTTTCCTGTGCCAGCTGCAGGGATTGGGACGCCCCTATCCCGGACGTCCGGGAAGCCAGGTGGCCGGGGGCTGCGAAGTGTCGCTGACCGGGCCCATGCACCGCGCACACTGAAAAGCCGGGCTCCCGTTTACGACGAAGGTCGAGTAGTGCGGCCCCTCGTTGTCGCAGCTGTAGCAATCGTTCATTGTGTAGAGGTTGCCGTCATCGTCTGCCCTGATCGTCATGCTCCCGATGCTAGGTGATGCTGGGACAGCCGTGCCGCATCCACGCAAGGATGAGGGCCGGAGTCGCAGCGACCCCGGCCCTCGTTATGTTGGCGCTGGAAGGTTCACCGCCCCGTTTGCCGCGGGGCTCGTCTCCCATCCATCCCGCACGCCGGAAAGGACAAGAATGCGGCGGGTGAGGTTGACGCCGTCGTTGTGGTTACGCGGCCGCCAGCGAGATTTCCGCGAACGCGTTGGGACGTTTGACTGCAAAGCCGAAGCGGCCCTCCAGGCGCATCGTCACAAGGTTCTTAGTGAAGTTCGTTCCCGAACGGTCCAGCGCCAGTGTCGCGTCCTCACGGACGATGACCTGCGCCTGCTGCCAGTCGCCCAGAATGGCTGTGCCGGCCGCTACGGCGTTGGAACGGACCCGCGGGACCTTCCACAGCTTCTCCACGCCGTCGCCCGCAGGATCGCCCAGCAGGTACTTCCCGGTGGCCCCGGAGTCCCGCAGGAGGTCCAGCGCCTCGGCGTCGACCGGGTTCAGGACGAGCGCGGTCGGCGTGATGCCGTAGAGCTCAAGGCTTGTCATGGCTTTACGGATGGAGGTCAGCGCGTCCATGACGAACCCCTGGGTGATGATGCCCGAAGTGTTCAGGAGGCCGGTGAGGTTTTCCCCGGTGCCGTCGCCGTGGACCACCTGATTTTCAAGCGCCAGGAACAGCCCGGATTCCATCTCGTTCCGGAGGAAGTCCTCCAGGTTGCCGTGGTCCGAGAAGTAACGTTCCGGCACCGGCTCCGACAGGTGGGCAAGGACCCGGACCCGGTCCTCGATTTCAGCCAGGGTATAGACCGAAGTGGGTTTGAGCGCCCCGTCCGCCACCGGGGCGGCGTTGTTGGTACGCGTTGTCTGCCGTAGGAACGAGAAGGAGTTGCCGGTGCCGAACCCGCCGCCGAGCCCCTTGGCCGGGATGAGTTCCAGGAGTGAGCGTGGTGCTTCTGACATTGTCACAACGTCGGTTTCGATCGGCGACGGAACCCCGATGCTGCCGGTGATGAGCGATTTCTGCCCGTCAATTTCCGCGGTCATGGACCGCGCCATGCGATCGGCGGCAGCTTTCGCCCAGCTTGCCCGCGCGGACTTTCGAGCGCCGGCCGCGCCGTGGCCGGCCGCTTCGGCGGGCCCGCCGATTTCGTCGGCCAGGGCCCGGGCCTGCGCCAGAATGTCCACGTCGGATTTTGCGCGCTTGAGCTCGTCCAGGCCGTCGCGGGCTTTGGTCATTAGTTTGTCGAAGGCGTCCTTTTCGTCTGCCGTGAGGTCCCGGCCGGCGTTAATCGCTTTCTCGGTAATGGTGCGTGCGTCCTGCGCAGCTGCGGACGCGATGCCGCGCCACATCTCAATTCGTCGGGTGGTCATGGTGCCCCTCCAGGGTAGGAAGGTACGCCGAATGAAGGCGTACGAAGGTGGGTAAAGGTGACTACCGGGCGGGCTCCTACGGACGGGACCGGCTCAAGGGCTCCTCCGGCCTGACGCAGCGCGCCGTGCCGTTGGCCGTTCACCGGTGCCGCTGGTGGGCACCTATTCCACGGCGGGACCTGATAGACGGGCGGATTGACGCGGATTGCTCCACTTGACCGTTGGCCGTATCCCTCACGCTGCAAACCCACCTGCCGGGAAGGCCCTCAGACTTGAGCCGCTAAACCCCTCGTCCTTGACCAGCCGGCGCTGGTCGCTTGCGCTGACGCCAGATTAACGTGGGTGGCTGCCGATTAACAAGTGGCTTGCCGGGAAGGCGCATCGTGGTTGCCGACCCGACACGTAGGGGCGGGGCAATTCCTGTTTGAGCGAGAATGTCACACCCGGCCGGCATGATTAGGTCATGGCCCCGAAATCCACGCCGTCCGCCGTCCTACGGCAACGCATCCTCACACTCCTTGCCTCCACTGAATCCGGATCCCTTGACGGGACCGAGGCGAAAAAGCGGCTTAGCCACTTGTACACCTGGACCTCTTACGACCAGGAACCTTTCCCAACGGAGGGAAACGCGCCAAGGTGGCAAATGAATGCCAACCTGGTGAGGAATCGTATGGTCACGCAGGGGCTCATGCAGGACACGTTCGGCATGTGGACGCTAACAGAGGCAGGCCGGGCCGAAGCCCGTGCGTTGACCTTGGACGGATACAGCCGGCAAGAGGAACTTGAGCGCCGGGAACAGATGTGGCAGGCACTATTGGACAACGGTGGGCCCGCCAACGTTCAGCGCGGGTTGCTGAATACCTTGGGAATTTTCGAGGGGCAGCCAGGATTCTGTGTCCCAAAAATGACCAGGACACCAGCCACGCCTGACGGTGTTGCCGTCTCGTTCCTGAATACGGGCAAGCACTACGACGACGAAGTGAGCGCCGACGGGGCCGTGTACCACTACCCGAAAACCAACCGCAGTGGGCGAACGGACGAGGGCGAAGTCAACGCCGCAAAGGCCGCTTTCGGACTGGGCCTGCCAGTATTTTTCATCACGACCGGATCGCCCCAAAACACCCGTATTGTTCACCGGGGCTACATCGAGGATATGGACGACGCGCAGAAGGTCCTGCTCGTCACCTTCACTGATGGAGAACTGCCGCCGCCACCGACGAAAGAAGAAATCGAGGCAGCGTTCCAACTCACCGACGAAGAAACACCCGGAACCTACAGCCGGCGAAAGAACCGACCCAACCAGGTCCGTTTCGCTTTCGATGTCCACAAACGGTACGGAACCGGATGCGCGGTTTGCGGCGTCAACGTGAACGGCCTCGTCCAGGCCGCCCACCTAGTATCCAAAAAGAACGGTGGCAGTGATGATGCCCGCAACGGGCTCCCGCTTTGCGCAAATCACCACCTGGCCTTCGACGGCGGCTACTGGTGCGTGGACCCCGACCTGAAAATCCATGCCAAAGCCGACGGGCCGGCACTGGACGACCTTGCGATCATCCGCGCCGACCTGTCCCACCTGTCCCGGCTGCCGCACCAGGACGCCCTGGCGAAAGTCTGGACTGATTGGGAGTCCAAGCAGTCGGGCCCCGCCTAGCCTTCCGCCAGGGCGGCCTGGGCCAGTTGATCAAACATCCGGTTGGCCCGTTCCGGCCCGAGGGCATAGAACGCCGCAACCGCAAGCCCACAGGCGGCACGGGCAATGCCGACCGGGTCCTCCGATTCCGCAAGCATCAGCGAAGCGTCGTCTCGGCGGTTCTCGGCCATAAGCCGCACAACTGCCAGGGCCTCAAGGCGGTTCGTCTGTTCGTTGGTCTGCTTGCTCATTTCTGTACCTTTCGTTGAGAAGAAATCGGCATTGCCGTCGGATGGGTGTTGCGGGTTGCCCGCCAGGAGGTCTGGCCGTTCGGTTGTACTTCCCGGCGAAGGTGCGGCTTACAGCGGCGGCATGGAACTGCACACCCGTCCAGGTCTGGCAGCCACCCATTGGCGCATCCGTGCGGCTGCGGTTCCGGTTCTGCCGGCAGCAGGGACAACCCGAGATCCTGCCGCCGGTCCGCGTCGTCGTTGTTCACGCCGCGGCTTCCCTATTTTCCAGGGCATGCTGTTTGCAGAACTTCGCGCCATCCGGTTGCCCGACAATGGGCTCATAGCACTCCACGCACTCCGGCTGCTTCCGGCCAATGTGCTGCCGGTCCCGTTGACCGCACTTGACGTCTGCCATGCATCCGGGACAGTGAGCGGCGACCGACTCCGGGTGGTCCTCACATTTGGCCCCGGCCGCGAGGGCCGTGCGCCGCGCCGCTGCCCGTTCCGCCTTGACCGCGGAATGGAGACTGGCGACGTACGCCGGCAGCCGCAGTCTCGACGCCGGAAACTTGGTCTCCACATCTTCCAGGCACCGCCGGACTATCTCCCGCGCATCGTCTGGGGCCGTTCCGGCGAACCGGCCTAAAAGCTCTTTTGTCAGTTCATCGAACAATTTCCCGTCCCCTCCCGCCGCCGTGCCGACCGACGCCGGAGCTAGCGGCTCCGGACTTTGGGGGGAAGGGGGGAGGGTTAATTTTGGTTCTTTATCTTTAGGGGCCCGCTGTGGCGCGACCTTTCCGACGCTGTGGCGTGGGCTTTCTGACGCTGTAGCGTGAGCTTTAGACGCAGTAGGGCCCGCTGTGGCGAGGCCTTTAGCCTCAGAAGGGCCCGCTGTGGCGTGACCTTTCAGGACAGGAAGCAGGAACTCCGTGGCGTGACCACGCGCAGCGAACACCGGCCGGTCCGACTTGTCCACCGACACAGGAATGCGAACCTCGAGCCCGCGCTTACTCAACCGCAGCAGCGCATCGCTTAGCCCGCGATCGTTCAGCCCGGTCCACTGCTTGAGCTTTTCGCGTCCAGGAAAGCAGGTACGCGCCGGAACCCGCCGGCCATTCAGCGAGCGGTCCTCATCTTGCGCAGCTCTGGCGATACAGACCAGCAGCAACCGCTCCGCAGCCGTAAGGTCAGCCGGAGCGTGCTCGAAGACCTCATCAACGAGCCCGAAACTCACCGCTTCACCTCCCCTCTCGTCGTTCTCTGGGCCTAAGGTCAGTTGCCGGCCGGGAACACCGCATCCTGCGGCCCGACCTCTGTCTCGTAGTCGTCGATACCGTCCACGGAGGTCACGAGCAGCCACATACCAGGCCGCACCTCCACGGCCCGGACGGGCTGCCCGGCGGGAATTGATGCCGGCCGCGCATAGCGCCCGCCAGGGTGCCCGGAAATCGGCGTGAACGTGAGTCGCCGCGCAGTGGTCGCTGGCGTGGTGTGCTGGTCAGAATCGCCCATTAAGCCGGCCGATTTCGTTTCTGCGCCGTTGCTCATGCCGAGACCCCGACCACGTGCTCGTTTTCGTAGGCTTCGACGTCGGCCGCTCGATAGCGAACCGCTCCGCCGATCTTGATGTATGCCGGCCCGCTGCCTTGATAGCGCCACTGCCCCAGCGTGCGCTGTGGAACCCGCCAGCGGTCCGCTAGGTCCCGCGGCGTCAGCATCGCCGCTCTTGGTGCTTCTGTCCCGTTCATGCCCCGCCCTCTCGGTCTTGAGCCTCATTTGTCTATTAGTGGCTCATCTATCTCAGTGAATCACAGGTGGACCGCTATTGTCTATATGGTGCTCAGCCTGCAATTATTAGACGCATGAACACACAACAGGTCCCCGCTTGGTGGACTGACGAACCCGTGAGCCGATGGTGGACAGAGTGGGACTCTGACAAGCTGTGCCGCGCCGGGGAGGTCTACGCACCCGCTTCCGTCCGAATCTTCGTCCAAGGCTGGAGAGGGTACGACGTCGCATTGACGGCGAAAGCAACGCCAGCGGGTTTCGCCTGCTCAGCGGTCACGATTAGCGAGCGAGACAACCCTGTCGATTACGACGCGCTGCGGGCGGTCCCGATTACGGAGATGCTCCGGCCCGCGCTGGAAACGCTTTACTACTGCATTCCCCCAAGCGTCCTCATAACCTGGAAACCCAACGCCAAACCCTACGAAATCGACCGCGAGTTCATCCAGGACAAGAAGGTCCGGACGCTATACACGGCTGCTATCTACCAGTTGGCGCGATTTGCAGGCGTCGGACCCAGAGAGGCAGTGCAGGACTATTTCGACGTTTCCCGCGCCACGTCCACCCGCATGGTGGCGGCGGCGCGGGAGGCCGGCCTGATTAGCGACGCGCCGCCAGAGCTTCGCCTAGCGTCGGGTGAAGTCCTTGAGATGCTCGCAGGAGGCCCCGCCACCGGAGGTTGTCCCCCGCCTGAAAACCGTGAGCAATAGCGATGGCCCGCGCGTGGATTCAGGACGAATGGCTCGACACCAATCGACAGCCCACGGCCAAGAACGGCATCGGCAGCCGATGGCGTGTGTACTGGTGGGAGGAAACGCAGACAGGACGCCGCCGACGGTCCAAGCGATTCCAGCGGAAACCCGACGCCCAGCAGTACGCAGCCAAACTCGACAACGACCTCAGAGCCGGCACCTACCGGCCACCGGAGCACGCCGAGACCCTCCTTGCCGACGTCGCCGCGGAATGGCTCAACACCCGGCTGGACATTAAGCCGGCCACGTACCTCCACTACGAGCGGAGCCTGAACGCCTATGTCCTGCCCCAATGGGGAGCCCGGAGAATCGGCACTATCACCAAACAGGAGGTCGCTGCATGGATCAGCACCCTAGCGGCCGGCACCGCGCCGGCAGCCGGCAAGATCCGCGCCAGCAAGCCGCCCAAATACGAGCCCCGATCAATGCGGGGCCCGCTGAAACCTTCCAGCATCGGCCATGTTCACACCGTCCTCACAGCCGTTCTGGCGTGGGCAGTGGACACTGACCGCATACCGAACAACGCGGCGGCCCGGGCCCGGCTTCCCCGCGTCATAGCCCCCGAACACGTCTATCTCAGCCACCCTCAGGTAGAGGACCTCGCCAACGCCGCGCAGGGGATCACAGGACGGCCCACGGACGGCACGCTCGTCCGTTTCCTCGCCTACACCGGGCTCCGCATCAACGAGGCCCTCGCCCTCAAAGTCTCAGCCCTTGATCTCGTGAAGGCCAGGGCCGCCGTCAACGCAACATGGACGCTGGATAGGTCCGGCAAAAAGGTACTGGGAACGCCGAAAACGCACGAAAAACGAGCCGTTCCGCTTGCCCGCTTCCTCGTCGCCGAGCTGCAGGAGCTCACCGCCGGCCAACCGCACGACGCCTACCTATTCCAGACGCCCACCGGAGAAGCTCTGAACGACCACAATTGGCGGAACCGCGTGTTCAACCTCGCCACCCGAGACGCCGACCTCGACGGCCTAGGCGTGACCCCGCACAAGCTCCGTCATACTGCAGCAAGCGCCGCTATTGGGGCCGGCGCAGACGTCAAAGTCGTTCAGCAGATGTTGGGACACAAGGACGCCACGGAGACGCTCAACACCTACGGACACCTTTGGCCGGACCGGCTGGACGAAGTCTCCGCTGCCCTCGAAACAGCCAGAACGACTGCCCTCAATGCCACCGGCAATGTCTCCAAAATGTCTCCACGGAGCTCCTTGCCGGGAAACAGAAAAGGGCCGGAACCCCGCGTTTCCGCGGAATTCCGGCCCTCGTGGGTGGGCCCTGTGGGGATCGAACCCACGACCCACGGATTAAAAGTCCGATGCTCTACCAACTGAGCTAAAGGCCCCAGCCGAGGCCCCGAAACAACGGATAAATCCGCTGTTCAAGGACCGATCAGCCCAGTCCATTTCTGGACGTTAATACTGTACCCCAGACCGGGGCGAGTTTTGCGCACCGGGCGCGGACGCCGCCGTCGTGCGGGGGGCCAGCGCCCCGAACAGGCCCGGCGCCGCCGGTCCGTACGCTCGATTCCCCGACAGCACTGGAGTAGCGTGGTGGCATGAGCGAGCAAGCAGGATCCAGCGCCCCAGGACCGCACCGGCACCACAAGCCGAAGCCCTTCGCCCCGATTGACTTTGAGCCCTTCGCGGGCGGGGCCGATCCTGCCCGCATCTCCGAGGCCGCCCATCTCGCTGCCCAGGCCCTCGTGCGCCGAGGACGCGACAGCGACGACCCCGTCGTGACCAAACGGCTCGTGAAGCTCGCCGATGAACAGGGCCTGGAAGCCATCGCCGAGATGTGGGCCGAAAGCCCGGCACGCTCGCTCCCGGGGGCCCTCTGGCGCCTGTACGCCATCCGCGCCGCCACCATCCAGGACCCGGAGCGGATCTCCGTCTACTTCAAGGCCGGCAAGGACACCGCGCAGGTATCCCACGTGGTGGCCGGCGCCGCCGAGCCGCCCGGGGCGGACGAGATGAAGTCGATGGCCGACGCCATCCTGTCCGGAGCGTTCGACGGCGAGTTCGACGTCGCGCTGGAACGTTCCGCCGCGTTCTGCCGCGTGGTGGCGCTGGGCCAGGCCACCCTCGCCGACGGCGCCGAGCACAGCAACGAGAGCCACGCGAGCAAGCTCACGCGCAATTCGCACCTCCTGGTCAAGACCGCCGAGGACCTCGAGCACGCCGCCAACGCCTGGCGCCTGGGCGAACTGGACTGAGGACCCCGCGCGCCGCCGGACCCCGGCAGGCACGCCGCCCGCGGACTGTCAATGTTGACTTGTCCCCGGTCACGTAGAAAACTAAAGGCGGTGCCGAACCGCGAAACCCCCGGGCTTCAACATCTAGCCGCCTAGAGCGGCCTACCGCCGAGAGGCGTCTCCGGTTCGGCACCATTTTCATGCCCAGCTGTCAGTTCCGGGTGAGCTCCGCATGCAGCGTCCGGACCCGGGCCCCGATGTCATCCCGGACCAGCCGCATGCGTTCCATGCCCTCAATGCCCCGTTCGGACGGCTCGTCGGTATCCCAGACCTCAAGCCGCTTGCCCTCGGGGGCGTGGACCTTCGCCTCATTGCCCAGCACGATCACGACGTCGACCGCGTCCAGCACTTCGTCGGTGACGGGTTTCGGGTGTTCGCCGGTGATGTCGATGCCGAGTTCGGCCAGCGCATCCACGGACTGGGGGTTCAGCGACTTGCCGGGCTTGGTCCCGGCGGAGTGCACCGTGACAGTTCCGTGAGCGAGCTGGTTCATCAGTCCGGCGGCGAGCTGGGATTTTCCGCCATTCTTGCTGCAGACGAACAGGACGCTGGGCGTTTTCGTGGTCTGGGTCATGCGTTAGCTTCTTCCTTGTCCGGGTGGGGGTTGTTGAGCAGTGAGGCTGCGAGCGCTTTGACCCGGTCGTGGATCTCGTCGCGGATGATCCGCACGGCCGCGACGGGCAGGCCGTCCGGGTCTGCCAGCTCCCAGTCCTCGTAGCGTTTGCCCGGGTAGATCGGGCAGGAATCGCCGCATCCCATCGTGATCACCACATCGGAGGCGCGCACGACATCGTCGGTGAGGGGCTTGGGGTAATCCCTGGTCAGGTCCAGGCCCATTTCGGACATCGCCGCGACAACGGCGGGGTCCAGTTGGGCTGCCGGCAGCGAGCCGGCGGACCGGACGCGGATCCTGCCTTTGGCTTCGACGGTGAGCAGGGCTGCTGCCATCTGGGACCGGCCGGCGTTCTGCACGCAGACAAAGAGCACCTCGGGGACCTCGGAGGCGACAGCCCCCTTGGATTTCGCCAGCGCGGTAAGGCGGTCGTTGGCAAAGTGCTCGGTGGTGGCCGGAAGGTGGGCGGTGACCTTCGCGGTCCGGGCCATGGCCGTGTACGTCTCGAAGACGTAGCGTTCGACGGTTTCGGCGGCAAAGATGCCAGCGAACTTGGCGGTCAGCCGGTTGCTGATGCGGCGCAGCAGTGCGGTGGGCTCCTGCAGCCCGCGGCTGGATTCGTAGCGGGTTTCGTGTGGTTCAGTCATCGCAGCTCTCCAAGGGATGCGATCAGGTCCTCGATGCGGGTCTTGATGTCGTCGCGGATCGGGCGGACCGACTCGACGCCCTGGCCGGCCGGGTCCTCGAGTTCCCAGTCCTCGTAGCGCTTGCCCGGGAAGATCGGGCAGGTGTCGCCGCAGCCCATGGTGATAACGACGTCGGATTCCTTGACGGCCTCGGTGGTGAGGACCTTGGGGATCTCGGCGGACATGTCGATGCCGAGTTCGGCCATGGCCTCGACGGCGGCCGGGTTGACCTTGTCGGCGGGCTGGGAGCCGGCGGAGCGGACCTCGATGGCGCCCTGGGACAGGGTGGTGAGGAACGCGGCGGCCATCTGGGAGCGGCCGGCGTTGTGGACGCAGACGAACAGCACGGAGGGCTTCTTGGCGGTTTCGGCGGTCATTCGGGTCTCCTGGAAACAGTTGGGTGACGGGTGAAGGCGGGCATTGGGGATCAGTCAGGCAGCGAGCACGCGGGGCGCGAGGTCATGGATCCGGTGGGCGATGTCTTCGAAGGCCTCCTCAAAGGCTTCCTCGGTACCCAGGCGCAGCGGATCCCGCACCGACCAGTGCACGCCGCCCAGTCCGCCCATTTCCTCATGCGCGTTGTCGCAGACGGTCACCACCAGGTCCCCCTCCCCCGGCACCCGATCCAGCCTGCGCGGGGGAAGGTCTGGGAGGTCCACGCCGTGGCGGCGGGCGACCTCGATGGCACCTGGGGCGATGCGGTCCGCGGGATGCGTTCCCGCCGACGTCGAGGGGATTTCGCTGACCTGCCGCCAGAGCGCGGCGGCCAGCTGGGACCGTGCACTATTCCGCGTACAAACGAACAGGAGCCGCCGGGCCCCGTGTTCGGCCCCCGGCACCAGGCCCGCCAGGGCGCCGGCAGCAAGCCGGATATAGCTGCGCCGCCTGTCCGCCTCGGAGCGGTGCCGGATCACCAGTCCCGCCTCTTCCAGCGAGCGCAGATGGTGGGAAAGCAGATTCGACGGCATCCCCAGCTCCGCCTGCAGCTCCGTCGGGGAGAAGTCCCCCAGTGTCAGCAGATCAACCATTCGCAGCCGCGCAGGATCGGCGAGCGCCGCGTGCTTGGCCACCCGCGCCCGAAAACCCGGCGCTGTCTCAATATTCATTGATTCAATTTTGACTGAGTTAATTCTTTCGGTCAAGCTGTAGCCATGACTTCCAACCAGCCGCCGCTGTGGCGCCGCGCCATCGCCGAACTGCTCGGCACCAACCTGCTCGTGACCATCGTCGTCGGTTCCGGGATCGCCGCACAGCAGCTCTCCCCCAATGACGTTGGCCTGCAGCTGCTGCAGAACAGCACCGCCACCGTGCTGGGCCTGACGGTCCTGATTCTGGTACTCGGGCCCGTGAGCGGGGCGCATTTCAATCCCGTGGTCTCCATTGCAGACTGGATCCTGGGCCGGCGCAGCGGCACCGGCCTGACGCTGCCGGAGCTGGGCGCCTATGCGGCCGCCCAGACCGTGGGCGCGGTCAGTGGCAGCGTGCTCGCGAACGCCATGTTTGAGGTGGGCACGTCCATCTCCACCAAGGAGCGGGCAACCACGGGGCACCTGCTGGGCGAAGTTATCGCGACCGCCGGGCTGGTCCTGCTGATCTTCGCCCTTGCTGCCACCAAGCGTGGTGCCCTCGCCGCACCGGCGGTGGGCGCCTACATCGGGGCCGCGTACTGGTTCACGTCCTCGACGTCGTTCGCGAACCCGGCCGTGACAGTCGGTCGCATGTTCAGCGACACCTTCGCGGGCATCGCACCGGCCTCCGTTCCGGGATTCGTCCTCGCCCAGCTGGTTGGCGCGGCAGTGGGCCTTGGCCTCCTCCTCATCCTGTTCCCCTCAGCGGCCCGCGCCGCAGACGACGTCGTCCTGCCGCACAGTGCCGAAAGGGCCGGTTCGAGGTGACGCTGGCGGTAAAGTAATCCTCAGGCGCGGGTCACCCTCAGCACATATGCCCGGCCGCCACCGCCCGTGCACCTCCCTCCCGAAGACCGGTAATCACACGTGAAGCTGCGCCTTTTCCCCCAGGAGCCCGCCGGGCTGAATCTCCTCGCCCAGCTGGCAAGCCAGATTGTGCTCGCCACGGGCACCCTGTCGGAGATCCTCGGCGCCCCGGCCAGTGAGAATGCCCGGCTGGTGGAGGACATGCACAACCATGAGGCCAAGTCCGCGGAGCTGCACTTCGCCCTGCTGACCCACATGCGGACCTCGTTTGTGAACCCGCTCCCCCGCGAGGACATGTATGCCCTCTCGCGGTACCTCAACGAGGCGATGGAAAAACTCGACGCCGCCGCGGACATGGTGTCGCTTTACAAACTGGACCGGCTGCCCAAACGCGCCGCGGACCAGCTGGAAATCATCAGCAGGCAGGCCGAACTCACCGTGGACGCCATGCGGCGGCTGGACAACCTGGACGATCTCGAGGACTACTGGATCGAAGTCCTCCGCCTGTCCAAGCGCGCTGAACGCTCCCACCGGGTCTGGGTGGCGGACATGCTCAACGAGATGAAGTCGACGCGGTACGCACGCACCCGGGACATCGCCGAGCAGCTGGTCGACGTCACCAGGGACCTGCGGAAGGTCGCGACACAGGTGGGCAGCATCATCGTCAAGGAATCCTGACGTGATCATTTTCCTGTTTGCCCTGGTGGTGGTCTTCGCCGGGGCATTCGCCTTCCTCAACGGCTTCCGGGACGCCTCCGCGGCGGTGGCACTGGCCGTCCGGACCCGGGCCCTCACCCCCACCGTCGCAGTGCTGCTGGCCGGGTTCTTCAACTTCATCGGCGCCGGGCTCAGCGCCGCCCTGGCCCTTGCCATCAGCCAGGCCTGGGTACAGCTGCCCGCGGGCGAGAACGGGCTCACCATCCTGGTGGCAGGCCTGGCCAGTGCCGTGCTGTGGGGAATCTACACATGGTGGCGGGGCATCCCGTCGTCCTCGACGCATGCCCTCGTTGGCGGGCTGGCCGGCGCCGGCGTCGCGAGCGTGGTTGTCGGCGGGAACGGCGTCGGTGGCGTTGACACGTCCTTGCTCTTCCAGGTGGTGCTTCCGCTGCTGCTCTCGCCCTTGATTGCGTTCGCGGGCGCCTACCTGCTGGTCTGGCCCGCCACCTGGGCCGCGCGGTATACGCCGCCGAACGTCGTCAACTCCCGTTCCCGGAGGGCCCAGAGCATTGCCGTGGGCGCCGTGGCGCTGGCCCACGGCCTGCAGGACGGCCAGCGCACCAGCGCCGTCCTGCTCCTGGCGCTGCTGGCATCGGGGCTCTCAGACGGCAGCGAGATGCCCATCTGGGTGGCGCTGTTCACCGCGGTCCTGCTGACCGCCGGGACCCTGGCCGGCGGCTGGCGGATCTCCTACACCATCGGCTACCGGATGATCCGGATGGATCCGCTGCGCGGCTCCGTGGCACAGCTGTTCAGCTCCGCCATCCTGCTGGTGGGCGCCGTCGGCCTGCACTGGCCCATCTCCACCACCCACACGGTCACATCAGCCGTGCTGGGCGCCGGCGCCAATCAGGGGTTTCCCGCCACGAACCGCAAGGTCGTGATCCGGGTGCTGCTGTTCTGGCTGATCACGCCGGCGGTCACCGCGGCAGTCGCGTTTGTGCTGGGGCTGTCCCTGTCACCACTCGCGGCGCTCTAAACACCCGTCGACTGCTCCACAGGTGCCCCTTTGAGGGTTCAAAACGGCAGCTGTGGAGCAGTCGATGGGGGTTATCCGAAGCGGCCGGAGACGTAGTCCTCGGTGGCCTTCTGGGTCGGGTTGCTGAACATGGTGTGGGTGTCACCGTATTCGATCAGCCGGCCCGGCTTGCCGGTGCCGGCGATGTTGAAGAACGCCGTCTTGTTCGACACCCGCGCGGCCTGCTGCATGTTGTGGGTCACGATCACCACGGTGTACTGGTCCTTGAGCTCGTTGATGAGGTCCTCAATGGCCAGCGTGGAGATCGGGTCCAGCGCGGAGCACGGCTCGTCCATCAGGATGACCTGCGGTTCCACGGCGATGGCCCGGGCGATGCAGAGCCGCTGCTGCTGGCCGCCGGACAGCCCGGAGCCGGGCTTGGCCAGCCGGTCCTTGACCTCGTTCCAGAGGTTGGCGCCCTGCAGGGAGCGTTCCACCAGCACGTCGGCCTCACCCTTGGACATCTTCTGGTTGTTGAGCTTCACGCCGGCCAGCACGTTGTCGCGGATGGACATCGTGGGGAACGGGTTGGGCCGCTGGAAGACCATGCCGATCTGCGAGCGGACGGTGACCGGGTCCACACCGGGGCCGTACAGGTTGTCGCCGTCGAGCAGCACCTCACCCTCGACCCGGGCGCCGGGGATCACTTCATGCATCCGGTTCAGGGTGCGCAGGAAGGTGGACTTGCCGCAGCCGGAGGGCCCGATGAAGGCCGTGACGGACTTGGCCTCGATGTTGATGTTGACGTCTTCGACGGCCAGGAATTTGCCGTAGTAGACGTTCAGGTCTTTGACGTCGATGCGCTTAGACATGATGTTCCTTCACTTGCTGGAGGTGCGGGCTGAAGATTTGGGGTCCCCGGGCCGGGCTAGCGGCCGGTTTTGGGGGCGAACATGCGCGCGATGAGGCGGGCGCCGAGGTTGAGCACCATCACGAGGATGATGAGCACCAGGGCGGCTCCCCAGGCGCGCTGCGAGGACGGATCCGGGTTCGACGGCGAGGTCGGGTTGAGGATCTGCGTGTAGATGAATGTGGGCAGGGAGGCCATCCAGCCGCTGAAGACGTTGTAGTTGATCGAGGTGGCGAAGCCCGCGGTGACCAGGATCGGGGCGGTTTCGCCGATCACCCGGGCGATCGCGAGGGTGACGCCCGAGGCGATGCCGGAGATCGCCGTCGGGATGACCACCTTGAGGATGGTCCGCCATTTGCGGACGCCCAGGGCGTACGCCGCCTCGCGGAGTTCGTTCGGGACGATCTTGAGCATTTCCTCGCTGGAGCGGACCACCACGGGGATCATCAGCACGGAGAGCGCGACGGCGGCGACGGCACCGGTCTTGGTGCCCGGTCCGACGACGGCGAAGAAGAACGCCGCCGCGAAGAGGCCGGCCACGATCGAGGGGATGCCGGTCATGACGTCCACGAAGAAGGTGATGGCGCGGGCCAGCGGGCGGTCATTGCCGTATTCCACGAGGTAGACGGCGGTGAGCAGGCCCACCGGCACCGAGATGATGGTCGCCAGCACCGTGATCAGCAGCGTGCCGATCAGGGCGTGGAAGATGCCGCCGACCACCGGGGCGCCTTCCTCGACGGTCTTGTTGTCGAAGGCGCCGGTGACGCCGTTCATCGAGGTGGTGAGGAAGCCGGGGTCCATGAGCCCCGGGAGGCCGTTGACCAGGACCGTCCAGATCACGGAGAACAGGGGCAGCAGCGCAATGAGGAACGCACCGACCACGAGGCAGGTGGCCAGTTTGTCCTTGGCGCGGCGGGAGCCTTCCACGGCGCCGCTCCAGCCGACGAGGCCGATGGCGAAGATGATTGCCGAGACGAGTCCCCAGCCGAGGGCGTTGAAGCCGATCAGGGCCAGGATCGCCGCACCGAGGACCAGCGCGATGCCGAGAACCAGGTAGGGGGCCCACTTCGGGAGTTGGCCCTTGGTGAGGGCCGAGCGCTTCTTGACGGGGGTCAGGGTGGCGGTCATTTAGTTGGCTCCCGAGAATTCTTTGTGCCGGCTGATGATCCAGCGCGCGATCATGTTCACGCCGAGGGTAATAACAAACAGGACCAGGCCGGCGGCAATCAGCGTGTTAACCTTCAGGCCGCTGGCCTCGGGGAAGTTCAGCGCGATTTCGGCGGCGATGGTCTGGTTGCCGGACTGGATAAGGCTAGCGGTCAGCGCGCCGGAGGAGAGCACGAGCGCGACGGCCATGGTCTCGCCGAGGGCACGGCCCAGGCCCAGCATCACGGCGCTGATGACTCCGGGGCGGCCGAACGGCAGCACGGCCATCCGGATCATTTCCCAGCGGGTGGCGCCGAGCGCCAGGGCGGCTTCCTCGTGCAACTTGGGGGTCTGCAGGAAGATTTCGCGGCTCAGCGACGTGATGATGGGCAGGATCATGACGGACAGCACGATTCCCGCGGTCAGGATGGTCTTGCCCGTGGCCGAGGCAGGGCCCTGGAAGATCGGCAGCCAGCCCATGTTGTTGGCCAGCCAGTTGTAGGCCGGTGAGATTTCCTTGGCCAGGAACGCGGCGCCCCAGGCGCCGTAGACCACGGAGGGGATGGCGGCCAGCAGGTCGATCACGTAGCCCAGTCCGGAGGCGAGCTTGCGCGGGGCGAAATGCGAGATGAACAGCGCGACGCCGATCGCGACCGGGGTCGCGATCACGAGGGCGATGACGGCCGCGATCAGGGTGCCAATGACGATCGGCCAGATGTAGGAGAAGAAGCCTTTGCCGCCCTGGATCTCGTCCGGGGAGGCCACAAGGGCGGGGAATGCCTGGATGAGGAGAAAGAGCGCTACTCCGAAGAGCACGGCCAGGATCAGGCACCCAGCGGCCAAGGTGGCTGCGGAAAAGACCTTGTCTCCGGCGCGGCCTGCGCCCCGGGACGTGGTCAGGGAGGTGGTGGTCACTTCACGATCCTTCAGATCTTTGTGTACTTCGGACAAACACGCTGGTTCCCTGCCCCGGTGTGGCCGTCGGTGACAGCCGGACCGGGACAGGGAACCAGTTGCAGGCTGGTGTTTCCACTATGCCTGCCAGCGCTAGGGATCCCTAGGACTTGACCTTGATGGACTCGATGGACTTGAGGGTCTTGTCCTGCAGGTCCTTGGACAGCGGCGCGGACTTGGCGGCATCGGCGGCTGCGGTCTGGCCGGCGTCGGAGACGACGTAGGCCTCGAAGGCCTTCACGAGGTCGACGGTCTTCTGGTCAGCGTAGGTGCTGCAGACGATGTGGAAGGAAACCAGCACGATCGGGTAGGCGCCTTCGATGGTGGTCGCACGGTCCAGCTTGATGGAGAGGTCGTTGGCGTTGCGGCCTTCGACCGGCTTGCCTGCGTCGACCGCCTTGGCGGCTGCCTCGGCGGAGATCTTCGTGTAGGACTCGCCCACCTTGATCAGCGCGACGCCCAGCTTGCCGCTCACGGCGGAGTCGTCCGCGTAGGTCACGGCGCCCGGGGTGTCGGTGACGGTCTTGACCACACCGGAGGTGCCCTTGGCGTTCTCGCCCTGGAGGGTTGCCGGCCAGACGCCGGCAGGCTTGTCGGTCCATGCCTCCGGGGCTGCGGCGGCCAGGTAGTCGGTGAAGTTGGACGTGGTGCCGGAGTCATCCGAGCGGTTCACCGGAGTGACCTTGAGGTCCGGGAGCGTGGCGTCCGGGTTCTGGGCGGCGATCGCGGGGTCATTCCAGGTGGCGATCTCGCCGCGGAAGATCTTGGCGACCGTGACGGCGTCGAGGTTCAGTTCCTTGATCTCGGGCAGGTTGAAGGCCACAGCGATCGGGGAGATGTAGACGGGGATGTTCAGGGCGCCGTCGGGGCCACACTGGGTGGTGGAGCTGGCGTACTCGTCGTCCTTGAGGTACGCGTCAGAGCCGCCGAACTGGGCGGATCCGTCCAGGAGCGCCTTGCGGCCTGCACCGGAACCATCCGGGGAGTACTGGACAGTGGCGCCCTGGTTCGCGGAGGCGAAGTTGGTCTTCCAAACGTCCATGGCGGCACCCTGCGCAGAGGAGCCGATGCCAGTCAGCGTGCCCGAAACCTGGGCGCCGGAAGCGGCGGGGGTGGCGGGAGCGGTCCCGGTTGCGTTGTCCGAGCCACAGGCGGTCAGCGCGAGAGCGCCGGCTGAGATGACAGCGATAGCCGCGTTGCGGCCGAAGCGGAGTGCCTTCACTTAGATGTACCCCTTCCAGGGATTTTCTGAATGCGTGCCGGGCCGGAGAAGACCGGGCAGGGATGCGTACGGTTTGTACCTTCATTGAATCTAGGTGTCCCAGATGAAGACAATGTCTGACCAAGATGAACGAAGGGTTAACGACGCCGGGACATTGGCTTACATCGGCCGGGCGCCGTTGCGTCAGGTACGTCACAGCCGTAGGGGTTTCCCGCTGACGGGTCCGGCGGCCCGGCGGCCCATAGACTGGAGCGCATGGCCCCCGCTATTGGACTTTCCGCAAGCGCCCGCTTCCTGCGCGGCCGGGTCCGCACGGGCCTGGTCCGCAGCCGGAATTCCCTGGTGCCGGCCATCCAGATGACCGGCTGCGCCGTCGGGGCCTACGCGTTTGCCGAGTACGTGCTCGGCCACAGCGGCCCGCTTTTTGCCGCCACGTCCTCCCTCATCTCCCTGGGCTTTTCCCGGGACCCGCGGCTGCGCCGCGTGATCGAGGTCGGTCTGGGCTGCACCATCGGCATTGTGGTCGGGGACCTGCTGCTCCACTGGCTGGGCGCCGGGATGTGGCAGGCCGCCGTCGTGCTGCTGTTTTCCATCCTGCTGGCCCGGTTCCTGGACAGCGGCACCATTTTCACCACGCAGCTGGGGCTGCAGTCCCTGCTGGTGGTGCTGCTGCCGGCGCCGGCCGGGGGGCCGTTCACGCGCAGTATTGACGCCATCGTGGGCGGCGTGTTTGCCCTGCTGGTGACGGTCCTGATCCCGAAGGACCCGCGCCGGGAACCCCGCAACGACGTCAAGAAGCTCCTGCACGAACTCGCCGAGGTCCTGCGCGAATGCGCCTCCGCGCTGAGCTACAGCGACTCCACCCAGGCATGGCACGCGCTGATCCGCGGGCGGAACTGCCAGCCCCTCATCGACGCGATGCGCCAGTCACTGCGCGCCTCCGGCGAGGTGGCCACGCTGGCTCCGGCCTACCGCCGGCACCGGGACGAGCTGGACCGGATGGAGCAGTCGCTGGACTACATCGACCTTGCCCTGCGCAACAGCCGCGTCTTTGCCCGCCGCCTGACCAGCGCGATCAACCATGCGGCGCTGTCCGACGAGGCCACCCAGAACATCGCCGATGTCCTGCGGGACACGGCCGACGCCGTCGACGAGCTCTCCCTGGGACTGGCGGAAGTGCACGACGGCGTCCGCCGCGCGCACCTGCGGACGGCCCGGACGGAGCTGCGCGAAATCGCCGGCCGGCTGCACCCGCGCCTGCTGGACGTGCAGCGGCTGGAGGGCGAAACGGTAGTGATGCTGTTCCGCCCGCTGATGGTGGACCTGCTGGAGGCGGCCGGCGTCGACTCCCGGGAAGCCCGGGACATCCTGCCGCCGCTGTAGCTGCCGCGGCGGGAGCGTTCTTGTCGCGTGCGCGGATAGGGTGGAGCGATGGCTACCAAGACTTCCCGGGCTACCAAGGCGCCGGGCTACAAATGCGCCGAGTGCGGCTGGACCACGGCAAAGTGGGTGGGCCGCTGCGGTGAGTGCCAGGCCTGGGGCAGCGTGGAGGAAACCGGCGGCGCCGTGGCGCGCACGACGGCGGCCACCACCGTGCTGGAGCCGGCCCGCCGGATCGCGGAGGTCGACGCCACCACCGCGGCGTTCCTGCCTACGGGCGTGGACGAACTGGACCGTGTGCTCGGCGGCGGGCTGGTCCCGGGCGCCGTGATCCTGCTGGCGGGCGAACCCGGGGTCGGCAAGTCCACCCTGCTGCTGGACGTCGCGGCCAAATTTGCCCGCACCGCGCAGGACGTCCTGTACATCACGGGCGAGGAATCCGCCGCGCAGGTCAAGCTCCGCGCGGACCGGATCGACGCCGTCGCCGAATCCCTGTACCTCTCCGCTGAAACGGACCTCGGCCAGGCCCTGGGCCAGGTGGAGAAGCTCGAACCGCGCCTGCTGATCGTGGACTCCGTGCAGACGCTGAGCAGCGCCGATGTCGAAGGCAGCGCAGGCGGCGTCTCGCAGGTCCGGGAGGTCGCCGCTTCCCTGATCGCCGCGGCCAAACGCCGCAACATGACCACCCTGCTGGTGGGGCACGTGACCAAGGACGGCTCCATCGCCGGCCCCCGGTTGCTTGAGCACCTGGTGGATGTGGTGTGCCAGTTCGAAGGCGAGCGCCACTCCCGGCTGCGGCTGCTGCGGGCGGTCAAGAACCGCTACGGCCCCACGGACGACGTCGGCTGCTTCGACCTGAACGAGGACGGGATTGTGGGCCTGGCCGATCCGAGCGGGCTGTTTGTCTCCCGGACCAAGGAGCCGGTCTCCGGCACCTGCATCACAGTGACTCTGGAGGGGCGCCGCCCGCTGCTGGCCGAGGTGCAGTCCCTGCTGGCCGAAAGTTCCAGCTCACAGCCGCGCCGGGCCACGAGCGGGCTGGACAGTTCCCGGGTGGCGATGCTGCTGGCCGTGCTCCAGCAGCGGGCCGGCTGCCTGCTGAACAAGGACGATTCCTACGTGGCAACCGTGGGCGGCGTGAAGCTCAGCGAGCCCGCCACGGACCTCGCCGTCGCCCTGGCCGTGGCCTCGGCGAAGGCCAGGAAACCCCTGCCGGAGCGGCTGATCGCCTTTGGCGAAGTGGGTCTGGCCGGCGAGGTCCGTCCCGTGCCCGGGATCAACCAGCGGATCCACGAAGCCCACCGGCTGGGGTTCACCCACGCCGTCGTGCCCGCGAGCCCGAACGGCCCGGGCCCGGTGCCGGCCGGCTTCTCCGTCCGGGAAGTCGGGCACCTGACCGAAGCGCTGAGCCTGTTGATCAGCTGATGCTGCCGCTGAGTCCGGGTCGGGGTCCGTTGTTTCAATCGGCTGCGGGCCTCTGCCCGACTGCGGGCGATCCGTCCCGCGAACCGGGCTGCCAGAAAGGCGACTTAGGACCCTAGCCCGCCCCCGGTGCCCGGCGGAAAATTGGGGGCAGGAACGGTCACGGGCGAAGGGATCAGGCCATGATGGGTTACTACGGCAACGGCTTCGGCTGGATGTGGCTCTGGGGTCTGCTGTTGCTGGTCGGGATCGCGGTGCTGGTGCTGCTCGCCGTCCGCCTCTTCACCGGCGGAACCAGCCGCGGCGGTCCGGCAAACTACGGACCCTACGGTGCCCCGCCCTACGGCCAGCCCGGGGGTCGCCCGGGCGGCCCCGGCTTCCCGGGCGGCAAGAGCCAGGCGCGCCTGATCCTCGATGAACGCTTCGCGCGGGGCGAGCTCACCGCGGAGCAGTACCGCGAGAATGTGAAAGTACTCGGCGAGGAGCCGTAATGCGGCCGATCAGCCGCCGCGACGCCCTGATTGCGGGCGGGCTGGGCACGGCGGCCACCGTGGCGGGCGCCGCCGGACTGTGGTGGTCCCTGACTTCCGCGCGGGAGCCGGCCGGCGTTGGCGGCGTCGTCGGGGGCGCGGCCCCCGTGCAGGGTGCCGAGCTGCGCGGTCCGGCCGAACTCCGCAGCACGGACGGCCGGCTGGAGCTCACGCTCGGCGCCGCCCCCGGACGGGTGGAACTCGGCGGCCGCCAGGCCCGTGCCCTCTGCTACAACGGCACCGTGCCGGGCCCCACCCTGCGCCTGCGGCCGGGTGATGAGCTCAACGTCAGGCTGGAGAACGGCCTCAATGAACCGACGAACCTGCACGTCCACGGCCTCCATGTGTCCCCGCAGACCGACGGGGACAACGTGTTCAGGGCGGTCCTGCCCGGACAGGGCTTTGACTACCGATACCGGCTGCCGCCGGATCACCCGCCGGGTGTGTACTGGTACCACCCGCATCACCACGGCATGGTCGCAGACCAGATCTTCGCCGGGCTCTTCGGAGCGATCATCGTTGAAGACCCCGACGCCATCCCGGTGAGCACGGAGCGGGTGCTGCTGGTCTCGGACACCACCCTGGACAGCGCTGGCAACATCGCGGCCGTGTCTCCGATGGAGCGCATGGCGGGCCGGGAGGGTGAGCTGCTCCTGCTCAACGGGCAGAGCAACCCGGTGCTCACGGCCCAGCCGGGCGCCCGGGAGCGGTGGCGGATCATCAACACCTGCGTGGCCCGCTATCTCCGGCTCCGGCTCGACGGCCAGCAGCTGCAGCTGCTCGGCATGGACTCGGGCCGGTCCCCCGAACCCGAAACCGTCGACGAACTCCTGCTGGCGCCGGGCAACCGGGCGGACCTGCTGGTGACCGCCACCGCCGGTGAAGCCGTGTTGCAGGCCCTCCCCTACGACCGCGGTGCCATGCCGGGGATGATGATGATGGGGCAGGGGCCGTTCCCGGTCAGCGGGGCGGGCGCCCTGGCGACCTTCCGGGTCAGCGGCGCCTCCGCAACCCCGCCCGGCGCCGTCACGTCCCGGACTGCCCAGGAGGACCTGAGGACTGCCGCCGTCGCCGCGCGCCGGCAGGTGGTTCTGTCGATGGGCGCGGGACAGGGAATGCGGGGCGGCGGGATGGCCGGCATGATGCGCTTCACCATCAACGGCCGTGAATACAGCGACGCCCGCACAGACACGACCGTCGCGGCCGGAACCGTGGAGGAATGGACGCTGGTCAACACCAGCCCCATGGACCACCCCTTCCATCTGCATGTATGGCCGATGCAGCTCATCAACGACAACGGCCGGGCAGCCGGTCCCGTGGTGATGCGGGACGTGGTGAACGTGCGCGCGAACGGCCGTGCCACTGTCAGGATCGCGTTCCGCGACTTCAGCGGCCGCTCGGTGTACCACTGCCACATCCTGGACCACGAGGACCTGGGCATGATGAGTGTGATCGAAGTCCGCTGAGCCGGGAAACCTCTTGTCATGCATACCCCCCGGGGGTATGGTGTAGCTGAATCCGAATTCGCGAGGAACGTCCCCTAGGAGCGCGCATCATGGAACACCGGCACAGCAGCCAGGCTGTCGGCGGCCAGCCAATGAGCCACCCGCAGGCGGAACACAGCGCCCACCAGCCCCACGGGGCAATGGGTATGCGCGGCCCCCGGCAGGACGACGAGCACATGGTCCACAGCCACGGCCAGCATGCCGGGCACAGCGTGGCGATGTTCAAGAACAGGTTCTGGGTGACCCTGGCCCTGGCTGTGCCCGTGGTCTTTTTCAGCCCCATGTTCGGGCACCTGCTCGGCTACCAGGCGCCGGTCTTTCCCGGCTCCGCCTGGATTCCGCCGGTGCTGGGAACTGTCATCTTCTTCTACGGCGGCCAGCCGTTCCTCAAGGGCGGCCTGAATGAGCTCAAAAGCCGCAAACCGGGGATGATGCTGCTGATCGCCATGGCCATCACCGTCGCCTTCACGGCTTCGTGGGTGACCACCCTGGGGATCGGGGGCTTCGACCTCGATTTCTGGTGGGAACTGGCCCTGCTGGTGGACATCATGCTCCTCGGGCACTGGATCGAAATGCGCGCCCTCGGCTCGGCCCAGGGCGCCCTGGACGCCCTCGCGGCGCTGCTGCCGGACGAGGCGGAACGCCTCACCGAGACCGGAACCGAAACCGTCAGGGTGTCCGAGCTCCGCAGCGGCGACGCCATCCTGGTTCGTTCCGGCGCCCGGATGCCGGCGGACGGAACCGTGATCGAGGGGCAGGCCGAATTCGACGAATCGATGATCACCGGCGAGTCCAAGACCGTCCTTCGCTCCCCCGGCGACCCCGTGGTCGCGGGAACCATCGCCACGGACAACAGCCTGCGCGTCCGGGTGACAGCCATCGGCGACGACACGGCCCTCGCCGGCATCCAGCGGCTCGTGGCCGAGGCCCAGGCCTCCTCCTCGCGGGCCCAGGCCCTCGCCGACCGCGCCGCCGCCTTCCTGTTCTACTTCGCCGCCGGGGCGGGCGTCATCACCTTTATCGCCTGGACCCTGCTGGGCAGCATGCCCGACGCCGTGGAACGCACCGTGACGGTGCTGGTGATCGCGTGCCCGCATGCCCTGGGCCTCGCCATCCCGCTGGTCATCGCGATCTCCACGGAACGGGCCGCCCGGGCAGGGGTGCTGATCAAGAACCGGATGGCCCTCGAGCGGATGCGGACGGTCGACGTCGTGCTGTTCGACAAAACAGGGACCCTGACCAAGGGCGAACCGGAGCTCAAGGACATTGCCGCCGCCGACGGGACCGACCGGGACGACGTGCTCGCACTGGCCGCTGCAGCGGAGTCCGACAGCGAGCACCCCCTGGCCCGCGCGATCGTGGCGGCCGCCCGCGAGCGCGGGCTCCCGCTCCCGCAGGCGGGCGGTTTCACCTCCCTGACCGGCCGCGGCGTCCGCGCCACGATTGACGGCAGGACGGTCCTGGTGGGCGGCCCGGCCCTGCTCCGGGAAGTGGGCGCGGAGGAACCCCCGGCGCTGGCCGCCGCCACGGCGGCCTGGCGGGACCGGGGCGCGGCGGTGCTCCACGTGGTGGACGGCAGCACGGTCCTGGGCGCCGTGAGCCTGGAGGACGCGGTGCGTCCGGAATCCCGTCAGGCGGTCGCAGCCCTGCAGCACCGCGGAATCAAGGTCGCCATGATCACCGGCGACGCCCGACAGGTGGCCCAGGCCGTGGCCGCCGAGCTGAATATCGACGAGGTCTTCGCCGAGGTCCTCCCGGCCGACAAGGACAAGAAAGTCGCCGAACTCCAGTCCCGCGGCCTCAGGGTGGCCATGGTGGGCGACGGCGTGAACGACTCCCCCGCCCTGGCCCGGGCCGAGGTGGGAATCGCGATCGGCGGCGGGACCGACGTCGCGGTGGAGTCCGCCGGAGTGGTGCTGGCCGGGAACGACCCCCGGGCGGTGCTGTCCATGGTCGACCTGTCCCGGGCCAGCTACCGGAAGATGTGGCAGAACCTCGTCTGGGCCACGGGCTACAACATCATTGCGGTGCCGCTGGCCGCCGGCGTCCTGGCCTTCGCCGGAGTGGTTCTCTCGCCGGCCGCCGGCGCGGTGCTGATGTCCGCCTCCACGATTGTGGTGGCCCTCAACGCCCAGCTGCTGCGGCGGCTGAAACTCAATCCGGCCAAGGTCGGCTGACCGGACGGTGGCCCCCATGCCGGAGACCAACCCCCGACGTCCGTCCTTCGGGCGGTCCTTCGCCCGCGCGGGTCCGCGGATGGACGCCCGCGGGGCCTCGGACCACCGCCGGCGCCTGGTGGAGGCCGCGCACGGCGCCGTCGTCGAAATCGGGGCGGGTTACGGGGCCACCTTCCCGTTCTACCCTGCCGAGGTGACGGGCGTGCTGGCGCTCGAACCGGACCCCACACTCCGGGAGCTGGCCCGGGCCGCCGCGGCCCGTGCGCCGGTGCCGGTCACCGTGGTGGACGGGGTGGCGGAGTCGCTGCCGGCGGCGGACGCCTCGGTCGACGTCGTGGTCTCCAGCCTGGTGCTGTGCAGCGTGGCGGACCAGTCTGTTGCCCTGGCGGAGGTGGTGCGGGTCCTGCGGCCGGGCGGCCTGCTGCTGTTCTATGAGCATGTCCGTTCGGAACACCGCGTACTGGCGGCCGCCGAAGACCTGGTCACGCCGCTGTGGAGCCGGGTGGCGGGCGGGTGTCATCCGAACCGGAACACCGCCGCTTCGATCGCCGGCGCCGGCCTGACGGTGCGGGCTCTGGAGCGCTTCGGCTTTTCGGCACTGCCCGGCAACCCGCGGCTGGCCCACGTGCTGGGTGTGGCCTGCAAACCCTGAGTGCCCGTGATTCCTTCCGTGTGTTCGCTGCAAGCCCCGCTGCGTTGACGCACGGGGAAAGAGCGATCGGGACCTCCGGTCCCATGATGGCGCATATCCTTGAACATCCCCGGTATCGCGATGTACTGGTTGATGTTCGTGGACTGGAAGGTCGCGAACTTCAGCGTGGATTGGCCGCCCTGCGGATTTCCGACCACTACGGTTTGGTTGGAGGAGTTGACGCCCGCCACAGCGTCAGGCGGAAAGTCGTTCACGGGGATGGTTCCGAAGGAAATGGGCAAACCGGAGGTTCGGTCGAACACCACCGGGCCCCGGGTACCCACGGACATTGACCGGGGCAGCGAATGGACCGGGCCACACCGGCAGCCGCTGGCCAACCAATGGAGCGCGGCGGGACTCAACCGGCTGCATTCGCGCTTGCTCGGCATCCCCGCGGAGCCGGAACCGGACGGCGGGGAGGTCCTGACTGTCCGGACCCGCATGGCCGCGGCGGACAAACGGTATGGCGTCCTGGTGGACTACTCGTGGAACAGCGACGGAGACAAGGTGGGCCTCCGGACGAGGGTTCATCCAGACGGGGACTGGACCAATGCCGGCTACGTCGTCGAGTGGGCGCGGATCGGACTCGAACTCGTGCTGGAGACCGAGGCCAAAACCGTGAGTTGGTTCGGCCTTGGGCCGCACCAGAGCTACCCCGATACCGGTCAGGGTACCAAGGCTCGCTGGTTCACGTTGCCGTTGGAGGGCATGGATGTTGACTACGTGCGACCGCAGGAGTCAGGGGCGCGTTCCGGTGTGCGCGCCGCTTCTGTAGCGCTCGACGCCGGGACGCTGGAAATTGCCGGCGCCCCCTTTCGCCCTGACGGTCAGGCCATACAGCTTGGACGTCCTGAACGCCGCGACCCATCGCACGGATCTGGTTGCGGACGGCCGCACCTACGTCTACATTGACCACGCGCGGGGACGTGGGGACGGCGGCGTGCGGACCCGGGGTCCTGGAGCCGTACCGGCTGAAGCCCCAGAACGCCGACTTTACTCTGGTGCTCCAAGTTCGCAGCTAGACCGCCACGGGCCAAGAGCACAGCGGTGAGGTCATGGGGTCAGGCTTCTCTCGTACGCGGGAGGCTGCAGCTGCGGACCCATCGACCTCGGAGGTACTGGCCCACCTGTGAAGTAATGCTTTCGCATGGTCAGTGTGCGGCCCGCGCCGAAATCCGCGAAGGTCGCGCAGGTCCTTGGGCGCGGCGGTAGATGAAGTATTCGGCCACCGCCAAGCTGAGTACCCATGATGCCCCGATCAGCAGCGCCCGGGTAAGCTCGTCGACGGGTCCTACCAGAAGGATCCAGGGAATGGTCACGACAACTATCGTTCCTTGAGCAATGCCAATGGCGTACGCCCGGGACATCCACTCACTGTGCCGGACGTATTCCCGGTGCCGTACGGCGATGAATCCCAGGACTATGAACACCACCATGGCGGACCCAAAGACCAGTCGAAGGACGAGAAGGAGCGGCCCGTCCAGGGGTGGGAGATCGTAGAAGACCGCCATCCACAGGCCGGACAGGGCAGCAAGCAGGCCGGTGGGGACGAGAATGCGTCCGGCTATGCGGTGCCAACTGGGTTTGCCGCGCTTGCCCCGTCGAAGCGAGGGCAAGAACTGGAACGCCCCGAGCAGGAGGTACACGGTGACAGCGGGTATGTGGATCAGTACGGGGATCGGCGAATCGAAGAACCGCGCGTTATCCTCCGTTATCTCACCTCCTGTCAGGTCCGTCAGACGCGCTGCCCCGGCGACTACCGGGACGAGGCTGAGGAGTATCAGGGCGGCCGGTACGAGCCACCGGGTTCGGCGCATTGGCGGGGAGGGGAAAACGGTCGCGGGTGTCATGATTTCACTCTCTGGCAAGCGATACGCGAGTTGAGCCGGGACCGTGTGCCGCGCCCACTGCGCCAGCGGGAGCCGCGTCATGAGAATCTGCTTCAGCGTCCCGGCGCTTAGGGCACGGACGGTTTTCCGGGTTCCGCGGCCTAGAGCGGAGCGGGTTTCGTCGGTGTGGTGGCGGAGGTGGTTTCGGCCGATTTGGCGGCTGGCAGGCTCTTGGCATGATCGGGAAGTACCAGGATGCAGATGCCGAGGGCCGCCACCCACAGTCCCCAGCTTGTGCTGCCGAGGAGGCCTGCTAGATCCCAGACGGGAAATCCAGGGATGGCAGTGGCGAGGACGTCACCCTGGTTGAGCAGATAGAGAGCACTGGCGACCAGGCCGGTGGCTCCGAGCCACCGCGGCAGGATCCGGCGGCGCAGGATGATCGCGCTGAGGCTTACCGACCAGGCGATGACGAGCAGCTGTCCCAGATGTTCTCCCAGCAGCGCCCCGCCGAACTGATGCTGAGCAGTCCAGGCGGCCGCTACCGCGGTTTGAGTCGCGGGGTCACCGGCGGTGTAGGAACTGGCCAGTTGTGGGACGACGAACACCCACCGCAAGAACCCGATGAGCGACAGGAGGACGGAGGCGGCGCCTGCATAGGTGGCAACCCGCATGACCGGATCCTGCCGGAGACCCAGGACGGCGGGAAGCAGCAGGACCGGTACGGCAAGGAGCCCGTAGGTCCAGGCGGTCGCGAACCAGGTCCAGACCAGGCCCGCGCCTCCGGCGGCAAAAGCCGGCAGCACCACACTTGCTGGTTCCCGTAGGATATCCGGCCAGTCAAAAGTGGCAGAAAGCGTAGTCGCCGCCGCGGCGAAGGCGACGGCGCTGAGCGTAAAGAGCCCCCCGGTTACCCGTTTGAGGCTGCTATTCGTCGGAGTTGATGACATGGCGCGCCGCACTTTCCGGGGAGTTGTACGCTGTGCAAACCCTGTGCTTCGTGCGGAAATATGTCAATAGCGGACATCAAAGGCAGCCGTCACAGCGGCGAAAGCCGTAACCCGGGAGCCCGCGGACAGTTCCGGCGGAATGAGCCATGCAGCCCTCCCGGAAAAACTTCGCAGACGGTTAGGTGTGTCGGGGGCCGATGCCGCGACGATGCAATCTCGCGAGGCCGTCAAGGACCAGATCCAGTCCGAACTCGAACTCCCGGCCGTAGTCGTAGCCGGGCTTCATGACATGTTCGATGGAGAACTCGGTGAGGTAGGGGTAGTCCTTCGGGGAGGACTGATCCATCATTTTCCCGGCAACTTCGATGACCGTCTCGGGGCCGTTGATGGGCAGGGTGGCTTCGGAAAGTGCGAAGCCGTACACGTAGGCATCTATCAGGGCGAAAGCATGGGCCGTCATTTCCACCGAAAATCCTGCTTCGCGCAGGGTGCCGATGACGGCGTCGTGGTGCTTCAGTGTCGCCGGTCCGGGGCTTGTGCGTGTCTGCACGAGGCCGATCGCCCAGGGATGACGGCGCATCGCAGCACGGGCCGAGGCGGCCCGCCGCCGCATCCCGGGCTGCCACTCGCCGCCGATCGCCGGCAGCTCGATCTCACTGAAGACGATGTCGACAATGCCGTCAAGGACCTCATCCTTGTTGGCGACATGGTGGTAGATCGACATTGGCTTGACCTCGAGCGCGTCGGCCAGTGAGCGCATCGTCAAGGCGCCAATGCCGCCGCCGTCGGCGACGGCAACAGCGCTGCGCAACACCAGGCTCCGGCTGAGCCGGGGACGGCCGGGGTTCGCTCCTGCAGGCATCCAGACTCCCTAATTTTTGTTGAGCCTATAGCTCTTTCGTACTAAGTACGATACATTGACCTTACTTAGTAAGGCAAGCTGATTGGAAGGAACCAGCATGACAAACCTTAGGAGCGCGGGGGCCGCGCAGAAGCAAGGAACCGTCGACACGATGGAGGCCATCGTGCAGGACCAGTACGGCACAGTCGAGGCCCTTCGTCACGACCGGACCGCCCGTCCGGAGATCGCTGAGAATGAAGTACTGGTCCGCGTGCACGCCGCCGGCCTGGACCGCGGAACGTGGCACATGATGACGGGCCGCCCGTACCTCCTGCGCATTCTCGGGTTCGGATTCCGGGGGCCGAAGAACCCGGTTCCCGGGATCGATGTCGCCGGCACGGTCGTCGCCGTCGGTTCCGCCGTGTCCCGGTTCGCCGTCGGGGACGCGGTGTACGGGATGTCCCGAGGATCATTCGCCGAGTACGCCGCGGTGCTGGAGGACAAGCTGGCCCACAAGCTGTCAAACCTGTCATTCGAACAGGCAGCAGTGGTCCCGATCTCGGCCGGCACCGCCCTTCAGGCCCTCGACGCCGGGCGGGTGGAACGCGGGCAGAAGGTCCTGATCCTGGGCGCCTCAGGCGGCGTCGGCACCTACGCCGTCCAGCTGGCCAGGTCCCTCGGTGCGGAAGTCACCGGCGTGAGCAGCGCAGGGAAGACCGATTTGGTGCTTTCCCTCGGAGCCGAGCGCGCACTTGACTACACGCAGGATGACTTCGCCGACGGAACGCGTCTCTTCGACCTGATCCTCGACATCGGAGGGAACCCGCCGCTGTCACGTCTGCGCCGCGCCCTCACGCCGACCGGGACGGCCGTCATCGTCGGAGGCGAGGAAGGCGGCAGCTGGACGGGAGGCTTCGGACGGAGCCTGCGGGCACCGTTGTTTTCCATGTTCGCGCGGCAGCGCCTGACCATGCTCGCTTCCAAGGAACGCGCCAGCGACCTCGAACGGCTCACTTCTCTCATCGAGGCGGGTGAGGTGAAGCCAAGTGTCGACAGGGAGTACGCCCTTGCAGAGGTTCCGGACGCCATGCGGCGTCTCGAAGCGGGAGACGTTCGGGGCAAGATTGCCATCACCGTTGCCGGATAAGGATGTAGATCATGAGCCAGCGAACCCCGCCGCAACACTCGCAAGTTACACCAACACGGTCAGCCCACACGAAACGAGCAGGATCATGCAGCACGGGCACAGCAAGCCGATGACCGGCAAGACGGTGGTCGTTACCGGCGCCACCGGTGGCATCGGCAGGGCAACCGCCCACGGCCTGGCCATGATGGGGGCCCATGTCATCGTCATCGGCCGCGATCCCAAACGCACGGACGAAACTGCCAAAGAGATCCGCGCAGCAGGAAGCGGCAAGGTGGACGCCTTCTTCGCCGATCTGTCCTCCCAAACCCAATTACGGTCGCTGGCCGACGAGCTGCTCACCGCCTTCCCGCGCATTGATGTCCTGATCAACAACGCCGGAGGATACTGGAACACCCGACACACCACAGCCGACGGACTCGAGCACACATTCGCCCTGAACCACCTCGCACCGTTCCTGCTCACCAACCTGCTCTTGAAGCGGCTGCAGCTGAGCGGTCCGGCAAGGGTGGTCACCGTGTCCTCCAACGCACAAGCCATGGGCCGCATCAACTTCAACGACCTCCAGGGCGAGCACGCCTATTCCGGCGCCCGGGCCTACAACCAGTCCAAACTCGCGAACCTGTTGTTCACGTACGAACTGGACCGAAGGCTTCACGGCACCGACGTCACAGCGAATGCCCTGCATCCAGGGATGGTGAGCACTGGTTTTGGCGCCGAAGACCCGGGCCGTGCCCAGCGGCTGCTCGTCCCGATACTGCGCCCCTTCATGCTGACAACAGCCCAAGGTGCCGCAACGTCGATCCACATCGCCTCCGCCCCCGACCTCGCACAGGTAAGCGGCCGCTTCTTCGCCAAACGCACTCCCCGCCGTTCCTCCGCCGCCAGCTACGACGCGGCCACCGCCGCAAAGCTATGGAACGTCAGCGCCGAAATGACGGGCCTGACCCCTACAGGCTAGCCAGGAAACCCTGAGCGACCGCCATCGTGACGTTCCCGCCCGGTTACTTCAGCACGCCGGAACTCAGCAGCGCGGATTTCCGCGGTTTTCCACGGCCGAGGGGGCGTCGCAGGGCAGGTAACTGGGCGGGAGCGTTGGGGTCACCGGCCGCGTTCCCGCCCGGGCATGCAAAAGGGGCGCCTGCCGCGATGGCAGACGCCCCTTCCGTCAATCATTCAAGCCATTGAGCCCCGGCGCTTAGGCCTTTTTGGGCGGCAGTGCCAGCTTGAAGACCTTGGCCCAGGTGGAGCCGACCTGCTTCCAGATCGGGCCCGTGGTGTACGGCAGTCCGTAGCGCCGGCAGATTTCCTGCACCTTCGGCGCCACCTCGGCGTAGCGGTTGGACGGGATGTCCGGGAAGAGGTGGTGCTCGATCTGGTGCGAAAGGTTGCCGGTCATCAGGTGCATGAACTTGGAACCGGAGATGTTGGCGGAGCCGATCATCTGCCGCACGTACCAGTCCCCGCGGGTCTCCCCTTCGACCATTTCCTCGGTGAAGGTGTCCGTGCCGTCGGGGAAGTGGCCGCAGAAGATCACCGCGTGCGCCCAGACGTTGCGGACGGCGTTCGCGGTCAGGGTGCCGTAGAGCGCCTGCTTGCCGGAGCCGGTCAGCATGGCGACGGCGGGAGTGGCAGCGTAGTCCTTGGTGAACTGCGTGAGCGCCTTGCGGCCAAGGGCCTTGAGGTCCTTGGTGAGGGCTTCCTTGGACTTCTTGCCCTCTTTGTAGTCGTTGAGCTCGAGGTCATAGATCGCGATGCCCCACTCGAAGACCGGTGCCAGCAGGGCGTTGTAGAGCGGGTTGCCCAGGTTGAACGGCTTCCACTCCTGGTCCGCGTCCATCCGCAGCAGGTTGTATCCGACGTCGTTGTCCTTGCCGATGACGTTGGTCCAGCGGTGGTGCAGATCGTTGTGGGTATGCTGCCAGGCCCGTGCCGGGGTGACGAAGTCCCATTCCCAGGTGGTGGAGTGGATGTCCGGGTCCCGCATCCAGTCCCACTGGCCGTGCAGGATGTTGTGCCCGAGCTCCATGTTTTCCAGGATCTTGGCGAAGCTGAGCAGGGTGGTCCCGGCGACCCAGGCCGCCTTGTGCTTGCTGACCAGCAGCGTGGCGCGGCCGGAAATCTCCAGTCCGCGCTGGATCTTGATCATGCGGCGGATGTAGGCGGCGTCGGACGCCCCGCGCTTGGCGAGGATGTCGTCCTTGATGGCGTCGAGCTCACGGCCCAGCTCGGCGATCTGCTCGTCGGAGAGATGCGCGGCGGCCGGGGGCCGAAGTGTCGGGCTGCCCGTCTCAGCCAGGGCGCCGGGCCGCGTCTTCACGGCTGCGGGCGCCTTGGGCTGGGGAGCGTCCTCGGAAAGGTCAGGCTTGTCGGAAACAATCGTCATGCTGGTACTCCTCAGAGGTCGAGGTTAACGGGTCCGGCGGCTGCCGAAACACACGTCTGGATTAGTTGGCCGGGCTCGCCATGGACTTCGTCCGTGCGCAGGTCACGAACCTGGCCGGCCCGGAGGGGGATAAGACAGCTGTGGCAGATGCCCATGCGGCAGCCGCTGGGCATTAGGATACCGGCGTCCTCGCCGACGTCGAGCAGCGGGGTGTCGCCGTCGGCTTCGACTTCGCGGTCCGAGGACTCGAAGGTGACCAGACCGCCGTCGTGCCCTGCACCGCCGGCCAGCTTGGTGCTGAAGCGTTCGATCGTGAGGGTGGCCTCCGAGGCGGGTTCCGCGGTTGCGGTCTCCGTCTCCCACAGGGCCTCGGCGTCGTCCAGGAAACCTTCCGGGCCGCAGGCGTACGCGGCGCGCTGGCGCCAGTCCGGGCACAGCTCTTCCAGTCCGGCAACGGAGCTGAAGTCAATCCGCCCGCGTTCCCCGGTGAACCAGTGGATGACGCGGAAGTTGGGAAACTGGTCCGCGAGTTCGGCCAGTTCCTCGCGGAAGATGGCGTCCTCTGGGGTCCGGGCGGTGTGGATGAGGACGACGTCGGAGTCCGGACGGTGCGGGACGAGCGTGCGGATCATCGACATGACCGGGGTGATGCCGCTCCCGGCGGTGAGCATCAGCAGCGGGCGCGGATGCTCCGGAAGGACGAAGTCGCCCTGCGGCGGCGCCAGGAAGAGCACGTCGCCCGGTCTGGTGTTGCGCACGAGCGTCCCGGAGACGGCCCCCATATCACTGACAGTGATGGCCGGGTCCTGCCCGGCGGGGGCGCTGAGCGAGTAGGACCGCCAGTGGCGGACACCGTCGAGCTCGACGCCTATACGGGCCCACTGGCCGGCAAGGTGTGCTTGCCAGCCGCGGCCGGGACGGAAGAAAATGGTGGCGGAATCGGCCGTTTCTGGAACCACCCTCGTTACCACGCCGCGCAATTGGCGGGCGGAAAACACAGGATTGAACAGCGCCAGAATGTCTTCTGGAGCTAATGGGGTGGTCAGTAGAGATGCGGCGCGCGCCAGCTTACGGAGCCGGATCATTCATCAATCTTATGTCAGATAGGGTCATAGTTCTTCACCCAAGGCATACGATCGACGTAAAGAAACTATCTCCCCGCAACAACTTTGGAACAGCCTTATGAACGCTTCCCCGACGGCGGCGCCGGCCTCCCCCGCCTCCCCCGCCTACGACCCTCCGTGGCTCGCCCTGCCGCGAGAGGTCAGCGACGTGCTCCGGCCGATGATGCCGGGCATTGTCGAGGCCATCATCGACGCCGTGCCGCAGCTCGTGCCGGCCTACGCCCGGCCGATCGAAGGCCGCTTCGGGCGGGGGCTGCGCCGCGGCGTGGCAGCGGCGCTGGAGCGCTTCCTGCAGCTCCCGGGCACCCGGCTGCCCGCCCTCTCGGAGGAAAGCAGGCAACTCGTGGCCGGGCTGGGGAGCGGCGAATTCCGCCAGGGCCGGAGCATGGATGCGCTGCTGAGCGCGTACCGGACGGGGGCCCGCGTGACTTTCCGCGAGATGTCCCGGGTGTCCGTGGAACATCACCTTGGCCAGACCGTTGTGGTGGATCTGGGCGAATCGATCCTGGCCTACATCGACGAGCTGTCCGCGGTCAGCGCCGAGGCGTACGCCTTCGAACAATCCGAACGGGCCGGCGCGGTGGACCGCCGGCGCACCGAACTGCTCGATCTGCTCCTGCTGGGCCAGGCCGATGAGGCGGCCCTGCGCCAGACGGCCGCCATGGCGGACTGGTCGCTGCCGCAGCGGATGGTGGTGGTGACCCTGCCGGTGAACCGGTCTGCCGGGCTGCGGATCCGGCTGGGGGCCGGAACGCTGATCATCGAACGCGAGACCGACGCCGTCGCCCTGGTTCCGGCACGGCAGTCCCGGGCCGCGCGGGCGGACCTGGAAAAGGCGCTGCGCGGCCGCGGGGCGGCCGTCGGGCCGGCCGGAGGCTGGGAAAAGGTCCCGGATTCGCTGCGTCTGGCGGTGCTGGCAGCTTCCGTGCTGCCGCCGCGGGACGGCCCTGATGACCCGCCGATCTGGGCCGACGAGCATCTGGCCGAGGTGATTCTCGGGGCCGAGCCCTCTGCGATCGCGGAGCTCGCCAACCGCCGCCTGGCGCCACTGGAGGGGCTGCGCCCGGCCCAGCGCGAGCGGCTGGCGGAGACGCTGCTGTCCTGGCTGCGGCACTGGGGCCAGCGTGGCCCGGTCGCGGCAGAGCTGGGCATCCATCCGCAGACCGTGGGTTACCGGGCGGCACAGCTGCGCGAGCTGTTCGGGGACACGCTGGAGGATCCGAAGGCACGGTTCGAACTGGAATTGGCGCTCCACGCCGGCCGGCGTTAAGCAGAGCAGGCGTTAAGCAGAGCCGTCGTTACACCCAGCAGGCGTTAAGCAGAGCCGTCGTTACACCCAGCAGGCGTTAGACAGCGCAGGCGTCAGACATTGCCGGCGTTACACCCGGCGGCAGCCGGCGCCCGGCCGTCGGCTACGCCTGGCGGGTGAGCGCTTCCCGGCTCTGCAGCCGCAGCTCAAGGTCGTTCATCACGATCGCGGCCAGGTCCTGTAGCGCCCGGGTGTCCTCTGCGCTGAACTCCCGCGGTTCCCGGTCCAGGATGCAGAAGGTGCCCAGGTTGTAGCCGTCCGGGGTGCGCAGCGGAACCCCGGCGTAAAACTGCAGGCCGAAGTCGCCGGCCACCAGCGGGTTGGCGAGCGTGCGGGGATCCCTGGCGGCGTCCTTGATGACCCAGGTGTCATCCTGCAGGATCGCGGAGGCGCACAGCCCCGGGTCGCGGCTGATCTGGGTGACCTCGGTTCCGTGGTGGGCCTTGAACCAGATCCGGTCATGGTCCACCACGCTGACGATCGCCATGGGGACCGAAAACATCCGGGCCGCGAGGCCCGCGATCCGGTCGAAGGCGCCGTCCGCCGGGGTGTCCAGGATCCGGTAGCGCTCGACCGCGCGCATCCGGCCTTCCTCGTCCGAGGGCACCGGCGCCGGGTCCATACGGTGGCGCGCGGCGCTGTTGATGACTTCCTGGCGCAGGGCCAGCGACACTTCCCGGGCGTGCGGGCGCTGCGCCGGGTCGCGGGCCAGCATGGAGGACAGCAGCGCTACCCACATGGGGGCGAGCTCCTCGGGGATCTTCGGGTCGTTGAGCAGCCGCGCGACGGCGGACTGGATGGGAGCGCCGGGGTACACCATTTTTCCGGTCAGCCCCTCGAGCAACACCAGGCCGAGCGAATACACGTCGCTGAGCGGGCCGACCGGTTCGCCGGCCGCCTGTTCGGGGCTGAGGTAGGCCGGTGTCCCGGAGGTCCCGCCTTCGTCCGAGATTGGGCCGCTGCGGGTGAAGACGGCGACGCCGAAATCGGTGAGCTTGGCCCGCGGGCGCCGGTCCTCGTTGCTGTAGTTAACCAGCAGGATGTTCGCGGGCTTGACGTCCCGGTGCACGATGCCGTGGTGGTGGATGTAGGAAAGCCCGTCCGCGAGGTCGTAGCCGATGTGGGCCATGTGCACCGCCGAGAGCGGGCCCTGGGCGCCACGGTAGCGCAGGTCCTGCCCGCGCACCAGCTCCATCACCAGGTAGGTGAGCCGGTCGTTCGGGTCGCTTAGGTCGGCGCCGGCGTCGAAGAGCGTAACGAGGGCGTGGTGGCTCATTCCGGCCAGGATGCGGATTTCCTCGCCCTGACGGCGGGTCTGCTCCAGACCGTCCGCGTCGTTGCGGAAGAGCTTGACGGCCACCTCGCGCTGCAGGAGTTCGTCGTAGGCCCGGAACACGGTGGACTGGCTGCCGCGGCCGATAAGGTCTTCAATCCGGTACCGGCCGCTCAGCAGGTACCCGGATTCCATGCGCTGCTTCGGGGTGGCCGGCGTGGCACGGGCCGGTTGTGAAATGAGCTCAGTCAAGTGGTGTTCGTGTCCCTTATAGCGGGGTCCGCCGGTGGCGCCGGGCGGATCAGTCCAAAACCGGCATTCGTGAAAATCCGGCGCCCGCATAATTAGCAAGGTTACTTATGATACCGCGGTTTCCTGTTTCGGAAAGACCTGCGGGCTGCCCATTTTGTCCGCCCTCAGGCGGCCCCGGCTGCTACTTGGCGGGGTTGTGGGTGCCTATCGGCAGCAGCGTCAGGTCGGGGTGGTTCTTCTCGATCCGGCGCAGGGCCCACACATCATTGAACAGCGCGAGGTACTCGCCGTCGGAGCGCAGCAGCACCTCGGCGCCGGGCACGTTGGCCAGCGCCGGCATGGCGTCCGCCGTCGAGATCCTGGCGATGGAGTACTGCAGGCGCTCCAGGCGCATCGGCGCGCTGAAGTCGTGGGCCATACGGTCCTCCACCACTTCGAACTGCATGGGCCCGACGGCGGCCAGAACCGGGGCCTGGTCGCCGCGGACGTCCGAGCGGAGCACCTGGATGACGCCCTCGTGCTCGAGCTGCTCGATGCCGCGGCGGAACTGCTTGAAACGGCTGGGGTCCTTGGAGCGTGCCACCTGGAAATGCTCCGGCGCGAACAGCGGAATGGCCGGGAACTCCACCGGCTCCTCCAGGAACAGGCTGTCGCCCACCCGCAGCGAGGAGGCGTTGACGAGTCCCACAACGTCCCCGGGGAAGGCCTCGTCGATGACCTCGCGTTCCCGTCCGAAGACCTGCTGGGCGTACTTGGTGGCGAAGGACTTGCCGGTCCGGCCCTGGGTGACCACCATGCCGCGTTCGAATTTGCCGGAACAGACCCGGATAAAGGCGACGTGGTCGCGGTGGGCCTTGTTCATGCCGGCCTGGACCTTGAAAACGAAGCCTGAGAAGGGCGCATCGACGGGCCGCGAGGCGCCTTCGACGTCGGGCCGCGGGGCAGCTGGCGGGGCGAAATCCACAAGCGCGTCGAGGATTTCCTTTACGCCGAAGTTCAATGCGGCGGAGCTGAAGAGGATCGGGGTGGCCTTGCCGGCGTGGAAGGCGTCGACGTCGAACTCGAGGTTGGACTCGATGACCAGCCCGGCCTCGTCGACGGCGTTGGACCAGTCATCGCCCTGGCTTACCGCGGCCTGCTCCGGGGTGAAGTATTCGGTGAGGGCGATGTTGGCGCCGGCGTTGTTGCGCTTGAACTGCGCGAAGCGGTCATTGCGCAGGTCCCAGACGCCGCGGAAGTCACCCGAGATGCCAACGGCCCAGGTCAGCGGCATCGGCTGCAGGCCGGTGCGTTCGGTGATCTCGTCCATGAGGGCCAGTGCGTCCAGGCCCGGCCGGTCCCACTTGTTGATCACGGTGATGATGGGCAGGTTGCGCTGCTTGCAGACCTCGAAGAGCTTCATCGTCTGGGTTTCCAGGCCCTTGGCGGCGTCCACAAGCATCACGGCGCAGTCGACGGCGGCCAGCACCCGGTAGGTGTCCTCGGAGAAGTCTGCGTGGCCGGGGGTGTCCAGCAGGTTGATCACGGTGTCCCGGTAGCCGAACTGCAGGGCCGCGGAGCTGATCGAGATGCCGCGGTCCTTTTCCATCTGCATCCAGTCCGAAACCGTGTCCTTGCGGTTGGACTTGCCGCTGGAGGCACCGGCCGTGCCGATCACCTTCGCGTGCAGGGCGAGCGCCTCGGTCAGCGTGGACTTGCCGGCGTCAGGGTGTGAAATGACAGCGAAAGTCCGACGCCGGGCCGCCTGCTTGTGAATCTCCTGGACTCGGGCGGGGCTAAGGACTTCTTGGGACACGGTGCTACTTTCGCTGCGGCGTTGAATGGTTGCGCTCCCGGGTTGGCGGGAATCCGGCTGGCCCGGTGGGATCGCGTGTTGTTCTGCGTGGCTGTGCGGGACTGCTGTGGAGGATTGCTGGGGCGCGGCGCCGGGTAGCCGACGGAACACCCAAGGCTTCCAGTTTATCGCAGCCCGCCCCGCCCCCGCGAAGCGGGAGGAATGGCGGCGCGAAGCCGGAGCGCGGCTGCTCGAAAAGTACGGGCCCGGGCGTCCGCCCAAAGTGCCGTTCCGGAGGCGCCCCTGCGGACGCCCCAATGGACCACTTTGGGGCTTGTCCGTGCGGAAGTTGGCCCGCTTTACCTCTACTATGGGGAGAGCGGGGAACCGAGTACTTTTGATCCTGCCGGCAATCACTGGAAACCGGCGCACTTGCGGGCTGCGGCCTGCACCTTTGAAGGGAACGTCTATGGCTCGGAGCCCTGAAGATTCACTCAAGGCGACCCTGGGCCGGGTGGCACCGGGCACCGCTCTCCGCGACGGCTTGGAGCGCATCCTCCGCGGACGGACCGGCGCCCTGATCGTCCTGGGCATCGACCGGACCATCGAATCCATCTGTTCCGGAGGCTTCGACATCGGCATCGATTTCTCCCCCACCCGGCTGCGGGAACTGGCCAAAATGGACGGCGCCATCATCTGCGACAAGGACGCCAGCAACATCCTGCGCGCGGCCGTGCAGCTGGTCCCCGACTCCAGCATCGAGACCCAGGAGTCCGGCACCCGGCACCGGACCGCGGAGCGCGTCGCCATCCAGACGGGCGTTCCGGTCATCTCGGTCAGCCAGTCCATGCAGATCATCGCCCTCTACGTGAACGGGCTGCGGCACGTCCTGGAGGGCTCGGAGAAGGTCCTGGCCCGCGCCAACCAGGCACTGGCAACCCTGGAACGCTACCGTTCGCGTCTGGACCAGGTGACCAGTTCCCTCTCGGCCCTGGAAATCGAGGCCATGGTGACGGTCCGCGATGTCGCCGTCACCCTGCAGCGCCAGGAGATGGTCCGCCGGATTTCCGAGGAAATCTCGCAGTACGTGCTCGAACTCGGCGAGGACGGGCGGCTGCTCTCGCTCCAGCTGGACGAACTGACCGTGGGCCGCGGCCCCGGCAGCGACGTCATCATCCGCGATTACTCGGGTCCCGACGCGACCGCCGACGACATCGACAAGGCCGTGAAGGCACTCGTGAGCCTGGGTCCCACCGAACTGATCGACCTGGGCAAGATCGCCGGGATCGTCGGCTTCGCCGGCGGCGAGGCCAACCTTGACGCCGTCGTCCAGCCGCGCGGCTACCGGCTGCTGTCCGGGCTGAAGGCCGTACCGAAGGCCGTCGCGGACCGACTGGTGGACCACTTCGGCGGCCTTCAGTTCCTGATGGCGGCCACGATCGATGACCTCATGACCGTGGACGGCATCGGCGACCAGCGCGCCCGGACGGTCCGTGAAGGCCTGAGCCGGATGGCCGAGGCAAGCCTGCTGGATCGCTTCCTCTAACCCCCGTCGAGTGCTCCGCAACTGCCCTTTTGGGGCCCCAAAAGGGCGCCCATGGAGCAATCGATGGGAATTAGTCCATGGGAATTGGTCGATTGGGATTAGTTGAGCTGGAACACGGCCTTGGGGCTGGTTTTGTTCGCCAGGCGTGCGGTGAAGACGTAGTACGCGCCGCCCGCCCCCGGCTTTGCCTCGATCGGGGCGCAGCCTTGGACGGTGCGGTTGCGCTGCCACGGGAAGTTCGCCGTCTCGCTTTGCCCCGGCGCGATGGTCTTGATGAGCTCGGTGGGGTCGGTCTGGCAGTCAGTGGACGAAAAAATCCGGTCCGAGCCGCTGGTGATCAGGAATTCCATCTGTGATGTCCCGATATTGACCTGACACGGCACCTTGTTGCCGTTCGTCACCTTGAGTGTGAGCAGCGGGTTCTCGCCCTCCGCGTAGGAGGCCTTGTCCGTGGCGGCCGTGACGGTCAGGAGGTTCTGCTCGCAGCCGTTCCCGGTCGGTGTTGCCGAAGGGGAAGGCGTGGTTTCCGGGCCGGCGGCCGGTAGCGTTTCCTGGCCCGAGAGGGCCGTGCCCCCGCCGGAATTGGACTGCCCGGCATTGACAACACTGGAGACGGCGGCGAATCCGCCGAAGGCGACGGCGATCACGAGCAGCAGGGCGGCGCCCACGAACAGCCGGCGGCGGCGGTAGACGGGACTGGCCGGTTTCCGCGCAGCTTTGCCCGCAGCTTTACCCGCGGGCTTGCCGTCGGGCTTCCGCGCAGGCTGGCGCGCCGGTTTCCGGCCCGAGGATGCTCCGCTGCCGGAAGTCCCCGGGCGGGAACCGTGAGTTCCTGAATTGTCGTGCCTGCCCATCCTTCTAGGCTAGAGAACCGCGCCGGGTATGGGGCCCTCCCACGCCGCAGGCAGTGTGTGGCCCTCGTCTATTACGCTGGATCCATCAAAGCTCTAGCCGATTCCCCCACCGCCCTCGCCGCCCCCGCCTCAGTGCTTCCGGCCGACCTTCCCGCGGCTGCTCCGCTGACCGCCCTCCATGAGGCTCTCGACACCTGGTTCGGGGCCAACGCCCGGGACCTGCCGTGGCGGGCGCCGGAATGCACCCCGTGGGGCGTGCTGGTCAGCGAGATCATGCTGCAGCAGACGCCAGTGGTGCGGGTGCTGCCGGTCTGGGAGGAATGGCTGCGGCGCTGGCCCGCGCCCGCCGACCTGGCCCGGGAGCCCGCCGGCGAAGCGGTCCGGGCCTGGGGACGGCTGGGCTATCCGCGGCGGGCCCTGCGGCTGCACGCGGCCGCCGCCGCCATCGGCGCCAGCCACGGCGGAAACGTTCCCGGCACGTACCCGGAACTCCTGGAGCTGCCCGGGGTGGGCAGCTACACCGCGGCGGCCGTCGCCGCCTTCGCCTTCGGGCGCCGCGAAACCGTGGTGGACACCAACATCCGCCGCGTGCACGCGCGCCTGTTTTCCGGCGCGGCCCTGCCGTCGCCGGCGCTCACCGCCGCGGAGATGCGGCTTGCCGCGCAGGCACTGCCCGACGACGCCGGCCCCTCCGTCCGCTGGAACGCCTCCGTTATGGAGCTGGGAGCGCTGGTGTGCACGGCGAGGTCGCCGAAGTGCGGGGAATGCCCGGTCAGCGGCTCCTGCGCCTGGCTCGCAGCCGGGGAGCCGCCGCCGACGTACACGCCCAAGGGGCAGTCCTGGCACGGAACGGACCGACAGGTGCGGGGTGCGGTGATGGCTGTCCTCCGCGTGGCCGAGTCGCCGGTGGCCGCCGAGCTCTTCCACCGGGCGCCGGCGGATCTTGGCTTCGAACCGGCCGGGATCGGAATTCCGCTGGCCGCCCTGCACCGGCTTGGCTGCGCCCCGGAACAGCTGGACCGCGCGCTGGCCGGGCTGCTGAGCGACGGGCTGGCCGAACTGCATCCCGCAGGTTTCCTGCTGCCCGCCTGATCCCCCTGCCCGCCTGATCACCCCAGGACGCCGGGCCCCAGGACGCCGGACCCTAGCTCGGCCGGGCTGCCGGAACTACCCTGAAGCATGCGCGCGTTCGCAGCACTCGTGGGCCTGGGTTGCACCGCCCTGCTGGGCGCCGGGTGCCAGCCCCAAACGGCGTGCCCGGCCATCGCCCAGGCACAGGTAGTGGCACTGACGGTGGCCCGGGAGTACGCCGGTTCCGTGAAGACAATCCGCCTCAAGGCCTGCCAGGACGGGCGCTGCACGGAGGCTGACCTTGAGCTGTTCCCGGGCAGCACCACGGTGGACCAGGGCTGCGAACCGGGACCGGACAAGGACCGTCCCTGTTCCGCGACCGCCACGCCGGACGGCACCATGACCGGGATGCTCATGCTGGATCGGCTCACGGAATCCCCCATCGAGGTGACGGCGGCAGGCACCGGCGCCGGCGGCCTCCCCCTGCCCGTCCGGACCCTGACGTTCACGCCGCGGGTGGCGTACCCGTACGGCGAACAGTGCGGCAGGTTCATCTCAGCCGGAGTGCTGCTGGATGCGGAAGGCCTCCGGGCCGTCTAAACCGCGTGGAGAAAGGTGGACACCATGAACTCACAAAACATCAGCCGCTGGATCCGGACCGGGCTGTGGGCGCTGCCGGTGTCGTGGCTTGTGACTGCCTGGTCCACGCTGGAGCCGCAGCCGAACCAGGAGAAGGACCCGGACGCCTGGGCGCGGTTTGTCAGCTCCGACTCCTACCAGTTCAGCCACCTGTTCGGCAGCACGCTGGGCACAATCCTGGCGATCTTCGGCGTCTTCGCACTGGGCTGCTGCCTGGCGAACTGCCGGGTGGGCGGCCTGGCGCTGGCGGCAATGGTCACCGCCGCCGCCGGCACCGCCCTGTTGCTGGTGCCGGCCGTGATCTCCACCTTCGTCACCCCCGCCCTTGGAAAGGCCTACCTGGCCGGAAACGAGAAGGTGATGCTGCTGGAATTCCCGGGGTCCATGACGGGGGCGTTCCTGATTGGCCTCGTGCTCGCTTTCCTCGGCAACATCCTGCTGGGGGTCGCGGTGTGGCGTTCCCACATGTTGCCGCGCTGGGCCGGGGCACTCTGGGCGGCCGGCGCCGTCGTGTTCTATCTCCTGGGCGTCGTCCTGGGGCAGGCGACGACGGGGAGCAGCCTGCCGACCCAGGCCGCAGGGGCGCTGCTGATGGCTGTTGCCGGCGTGTGGATCGCCTGGAGCGGCTCCCGGCACGCCACGGCAGCGCCGGACCTGACCGCGGCCGGTGCGGTCTGAGACCGGTCCGCTAAGGTTCGCCGAAGCCCGCCGTGATCAGTCCGCGCAGGTAGTCCACGGCTTTGCCTGCGTCCGGGCCGCTGGCTTCGACGTGCAGCACCGTTCCCTTGGCTGCCGCGAGCATCATCAGTTCGGTCATAGATGCGCCGTCGGCGCCGTTCACTGTCACCTCGGCGTCCATCCCGGAGAGTCCGCCAGCGATCTTCGCGGCCGGTCGGGCGTGCATGCCGGCCTGGTTGATGAGTTCGAAGTCCCCTGTCGCCTCCGGCGGCCGGTGCTCGTGAACGTGCTGTGCCGCGGCCGGGGGCCGGTAGACGGCTTCCGCTGCTTCCTTCACGCCCGCGGAATCCGCTCCGGCCTGCGCGGCCACGGCGGCCGCGACCAGACCTTCGACCAGGGGCGCGTCGGCCAGCAGCACGGAGGAGGGGTCCGCCAGGAATTCCACCGCGGATTCGGCCGTCATCACGGCCGAGCCCAGGTCCGTCAGGACGACGATGCCGTCGCTGTTGACATCCCCGGCCTGCTCCAGCGCCGCCATGACCCGCTCGAGGCTGGTGCCGATCCGGCCGTCGTCGGTGCCGCCGGCGGGAAGGATCAGCACGTCGGGCGCCATCTGGGCGGCAAGCTCGGCGGCGCCGTCGGCGATCTTTTCGCTGTGGGAGACGACGACGAGCTTGACGGTCATTCAGCTGCCCCGACGGCGGCGCGCAGGATCAGGGCACTGGAGACGGCGCCCGGATCCCGGTGGCCGATGCTGCGCTCCCCCAGATAGCTGGCACGTCCCTTGCGGGCGAGCATCGGGTCGGTGGAGACGGCCCCGGCCTCTGCCGCCTCGGCGGCGGCCACCAGGACCTTGAAAACGTCGCTGTCGCCGGCCGCGGCGGCGGCCGCGTCCACTGCCGGGGTCCAGGCATCAACCATCGTTTTGTCGCCCGATTCCGCCTTTCCGCGGGCCACGATCCCGTCCCGGGCAGCCTGGAACGCCGTGGCGAGGGTGGCGGCGTCGATGTCGGACGCCTCGCCCAGCGCCGTGCCCGCCCGGAGGAAGGCCGTGCCGTATAGCGGGCCGGCGGCTCCGCCGACCTTGGACATCAGGGTCATGGCGGTCAGCTTCAGGGCCGCCCCGGCCGTTTCCGGCGGCGCCTCGGCAATCTTTACCATCACGGCTTTGAACCCGCGGTCCATGTTCTCGCCGTGGTCCGAATCGCCGATCGGCCGGTCCAGCTCGATGAGCTCTTCCCGGTGCTCCGCCATGGCCTGGGCCGACAGGGTCAGCCAGCGGAGTGCCCAGTTGACGTCCAGCCCCACGGTCAGACCCCCCAGCGGAGGGCCGGCGTGTGGACGGGGGCATCCCAGAGGCCCGTCAACTCATCGTCGAGGCGCAGGACCGTGATGGAACAGCCCTGCATTTCGAGGGAGGTGATGTAGTTGCCCACGAGTGACCGTGCCACGGTGACGCCCTGCGCGGCCAGCTGCTGCGCGGCGCGGCGGTAGACGATATAGAGCTCGCTCTGCGGGGTGCCGCCCATGCCGTTGACGAACAGGAGCACCGTGTCCCCGGACGCCAAGCCGAGGTCGCTGACGACCGGTTCGAGCAGGCGGTCGGTGATGCCGTCGGCGTTTTCCATCGGGATGCGGTGCCGGCCGGGCTCGCCGTGGATGCCGATGCCGATCTCGATTTCGTTTTCCTCCAGGACAAAGCTGGGCGCACCCGCATGCGGGACGGTGCACGCGGTCAGCGCGACGCCCATGCTGCGCACGTTTTGGTTGACCCGGTCGCCGATGGCTGCGACGGCGTCGAGGTTGTCCCCGCGCTCGGCGGCGGCACCGGCCATTTTTTCCACCAGCACGGTTCCGCCCACGCCGCGCCGTCCGGCGGTGTACAGCGAGTCCAGCACCGCGACGTCGTCGTTGACCAGCACTGTGCGGACCTCGACGCCTTCGGCCTGGGCAAGCTCCGCAGCGGTCTCAAAGTTCAGGACGTCGCCCGTGTAGTTCTTCACGATGTGCACGACGCCGGCGCCTGAGTTGACGGCGAGCGTTGCCGGAAGGATCTGGTCGGGTGTTGGCGAGGTGAACACGGCGCCCGGCACCGCGGCGTCGAGCATCCCCAGACCGACGTAGCCGCCGTGCAGGGGCTCATGCCCGCTGCCGCCGCCGGAGACCAGCCCGACCTTTCCTGCCACCGGCGCGTCTTTGCGCACGATGTACTTGGGGTCCGCAAAGACGGTCACGAGGTCGGCATGGGCAAGCCCGAAGCCCTCCACTGACTCGTCAACCACGGCGCGGGGATCATTGATGAGCTTCTTCATGGCGTGCTCCCTGGATGGTGTCCTGGCTGCTTGGTTAGACCCTACTACCGGGGCCCCTGCCAGCGGTAGGCTCCGGATTCACAACCTCGGGAACGGAATCGGGTGCTGCCGGACGGCCGCTTTCCCCGGATCCGCGGGTGCCTCAGCTTGGTTTATCGGCCCACAGCGGGAAGGTCGGCCAGGCGTCGCTGCCAAGCCAGGAGAACGGCGGCGCGTTGAGTCGCCCCTGATCGGTTCCGGGCGCCGGCCCGGGGCCGGACGCGAGGTCCGGGCGATGACCCGCCGGGCCCTCGGCGGTGACTTCCCGGGTATCCGGATCCGTGGTGTGGTGTGCTGGCGCCCCGCCGGCGATGGTCATTTGGAATGCGGAGAAATCTGGAAAAGTCACGCGTTCGTGCAATTTCTTGCCTCCGGATGTCGGGTGGTCCACCCCCTGGACCGGGATCAGTTTATCCATCAAATTTATAGATGGGAAGACCTGGTCCGTGGTGGCCTGTCCGGGCGCGGTTTTACAGGGTTTTGATCATCCGGGTATTGCCGAGCGTATTGGGCTTCACCCGCGCCAGGTCGAGGAACTCGGCAACGCCCTCATCGTGCGAGCGCAGCAACTCCGAATACACGACCGGGTCGACGGCGGTCTGGTCGGCCATGACCTCGAAGCCGTGCTTTTTGAAGAAGTCCACCTCGAAGGTCAGGCAGAAGACACGGGACACCCCCAGCGCCTTGGCGTCCTCCAGCAGGCGCTCAACGAGCAGGTGTCCCACGCCTTTTCCGCGCCAGGCATCTGAGGCCGTAAGGGTGCGCACTTCGGCGAGGTCCTCCCACATAACGTGCAGCGCCCCGCAGCCGATCACCTCGCCGTCCGGGGACTCGGCGATCCGGAACTCCTGCAGGCTTTCGTAGTAGGCCACGGTTTCCTTAGCCATCAGGATCCGCTTCTCGGCCAGCGGCGCCACGAGCGTCTTGATCGCCCCGACGTCGCTGGTGCGGGCAGGGCGGATGCGGATTGTCTCAGTCACAGCCCAATCCTACGGGGGACGCTTACCCTGGTTCGGAAAATGGCGCCTGGGGCACCAGCCTCCGCGCCGGACGGCGGCGGCCTAGAGGCCCAGCTCGGCGGGCACCGGCAGATCCTTGTCCAGCAGGTTCCTGGCGAGGAAGTGCTCGACTACGCCGTACCAGACCTTGGCGTGCTGCGGCTGGAGGATCCAGTGGTTCTCGTCCGGGAAGTAGAGGAAACGGTGCTCGGACTCGCCGTTCTCGTCGGCGGCGAGCAAGGACTTGGAGAGGAGCTCGTACCAGAGCCGCAGGCCCTCGCCGATCGGGACGCGGTAGTCCTTGTCGCCGTGGATGACGAGCATGGGGGTGCTGATGTTCTCCACGTGCAGGTGCGGGGAGTTCTCCAGCGCCATCTGGGCCGTCATCTCCTTGAGCCAGTATTGCGCGGCATCCGTGGTGGGGCCGAACTGGTCCAGTGCCCAGAGGCTGGCGTGGGTGACGATCGCCTTGAACCGGTCTGTGTGGCCGGCCACCCAGTTGGCCATGTAGCCGCCGAAGGAGCCGCCCATGGCGGCGGCGCGCGTCTCGTCGATGTCCGGCCGCTGCACGACGGCGTCGGTGATGGCCATCAGGTCGGTGAACGGGGCCTTGCCCCACGCGCCCCAGCCGCGCTGGATGTGGTGCTGGCCGTAGCCGGTGGAGAGCGCCGGGTCCGGCAGCAGCACGGCGTAGCCCTGCGCCACGAGCAGCCAGGGGTTCCAGCGCCACGTCCAGGCGTTCCAGGAACCGAGCGGGCCGCCATGGATCCAGAGCAGCAGGGGGGCCGGGCGGCCGGCCGAGGCGCCGTCCGGAAGCGCCAGGTATGCCGGAACGCGGGCGCCGTCGGCCGCCGTCGTTTCCACCCGTTCCAGCGAGCCCTGGTAGTGCGGGCGCTCAGCGGGGGCAGGGAGCCGGACGGTGTCGCCGCCGGCGAGGTCGATGCGCACCGCTTCCGGCGGAAATTCGTAGGAGCTGCGCAGCGCATAGGCGGTCCGGCCGTCCGGGGCGACCACGACGTCGGTGTAGGCGGCGGTGTCGGCGGTCAGGCGGGTGACCTGGCCCGCGTCGTCGTCCCCGCTCACGCTGATCCGGAAGACCGGCGAGGCGCCGTCCTCATCGGCGGTGACGAGCAGGGCCGATCCGTCCGGAAGCCAGGCGGCCGGGCGCGGCCAGCGGTCCCAGCCGTGCGCCAGCGGCACCAGCGCGGCGGCCGAAGCCGCTGCGGACACCGGGCCGGAGACGTCGAGCAGGTGCAGCCTGACCTGCGGGGCCGACTCGGGCGTGGTGTCGCTCTCGCTGAGCACCACCAGGGTGCGGCTGTCGGGGCTCACCGGCCCGGGGAAGTAGCTCATCCCCTCGGTGTCCAGCAGGACGATCCGGGTGCCGCTGGCGACGTCGATCGCGACGAGGACGGACCGTGAATTCGCGCGCGCGAGCGGCTTGGCGAAGCTGCTGTAAATGGTCTTGCCGTCCGGGCTGACGACTGACTCGGCATCGCGAAGGCCGGCACCGGCGTCGGGCGTCAGGTTCCGGAGCTGCAGCGGCGGAGCGGCGTCAACAGTTGTGGGCCTGCCCGGCTCCCGTTCCTCGCCGGGTTCGACGGCGAAAAGCCTCGGCTGGGCGGGCCCCAGATCGGCGTCCCAGTAGCGCACCGGGTAGCCGCTGTGCAGGATGGCGGCGACCTTGTTGTCCTTGCGCGCCGTGCGGCGCTCCTCGTCGTCGTCCTCATCCGTGGACCCCGCCAGCACGGCGGCGCTGACGAAAAGTGCGCCGGTGTCCTTCGCGGCCAGGAGCGCACTGACTCCACCGGCCCGGGTGAGCACAACGCGGGCCTCGCCGCCGTCCGCGGGCAGCACCCACAGGGCTTTGACCGGGTCCGCGTCGGGGGTTTCCGGGTCCGGGCGCGCGGAGGTGAAGTACAGCTCGCCGCTGGCGGCGAACACGGCGCCGGCCTCGCCCTTGGCGCTGCGGGTGATGCGGCGGGCCCGCTTCTGCCCGGCCGGATCCAGTTCCCACAGGGCAGTGCCGTATTCGGTGCCCTTGGCGTTCAGCGTGGCCACGGTGGTGACCAGACGGCTGCCGTCCGGGCTCAACGCCAGGCCCGCCACCCGCGGAATCGCGAGGTAATGGTCCAGGTCGTGGAAGGGGGTCTCGGGTTTTTCGCCCAGGGTCTCTGCATCGGGGGAAGCCATGCACCGATTCAACACCCCCTGTGCGCTGGATCACACCAATTTCACCCACAGTGAAACACTGCTTTCAGACCCGTCGGGGTGGCCCCGTTGGGTGCTCTCACCGCGTGGGCGCTGCGGCACCGGCACGAGGCGGCGCCACACCCGCACCCATCTGACGCAAATGGCCGCCAAAGCGGCCCCCATAACGACCATATGCGTCAGATGGCACAACAAAAGGCCCCGCCTTCCTTTTCGGGAAGACGGGGCCTTTGAGCCGATGCTTAGACGCTCGGAGCGATCTCCGGGATGCGCGGCTTGGTGTTGCCCGCGAAGGTGAACTTGGCGTCGTCGCCTTCGCCGTCCACATCCACTACAACAATGTCGCCGGCGTGGATTTCGCCGAAGAGGATCTTCTCGGAGAGCTGGTCCTCGATCTCGCGCTGGATGGTCCGGCGCAGCGGCCGGGCACCCATGGCGGGGTCGTAGCCGCGGGTGGCGAGCAGGATCTTGGCCGCGGGCGTGAGCTCGATGCCCATGTCCTTGTCCTTGAGGCGCTTCTCCAGCCGGCCGACGAACATGTCCACGATCTCGATGATCTCGTCCTGGGTCAGCTGCGGGAAGACCACAACGTCGTCAACACGGTTCAGGAACTCGGGACGGAAGTGCTGCTTGAGCTCCTCCGTGACGCGGGCCCGCATCCGGTTGTAGCCAGTCTGCGTGTCCGTGCCGGACTGGAAGCCGGTGGCAACGCTCTTGGAGATGTCCCGGGTGCCGAGGTTCGTGGTCATGATGATCACGGTGTTCTTGAAGTCCACCACGCGGCCCTGGGAGTCGGTCAGTCGGCCGTCTTCCAGGATCTGCAGCAGCGAGTTGAAGAGGTCGGCGTGCGCCTTCTCCACTTCGTCGAACAGGACAACGGAGAACGGACGACGGCGGACCTTTTCGGTCAGCTGTCCGCCCTCTTCGTAGCCCACGTAGCCCGGGGGGGCACCGAAGAGACGCGACACCGTGTGCTTCTCCGAGTACTCGGACATGTCCAAGGTGATCAGGGCGTCTTCCTCGCCGAAGAGGAATTCGGCCAGGGCCTTGGCGAGCTCGGTCTTGCCGACGCCGGTGGGGCCGGCGAAGATGAACGAACCACCCGGACGCTTCGGGTCCTTGAGGCCTGCACGGGTGCGGCGGATCGCCTGGGACAGGGACTTGATGGCCTCGTTCTGGCCGACGACGCGCTTGTGCAGCTCGTCTTCCATCTTCAGCAGTCGCGAGGACTCTTCCTCGGTCAGCTTGAAGACCGGGATGCCGGTGGAGTTCGCCAGAACTTCAGCGATCAGGTCCTCATCAACTTCGGAGATGTCGTCCATGCCGCCGGTCTTCCACTGGCGTTCCTTCTCGGCACGCTCGGCAATGAGCTTCTGCTCCTTGTCGCGCAGCGAGGCGGCACCTTCGAAGTCCTGCGCGTCTATCGCGGATTCCTTCTCCAGCTTCATGGCGGCGATCTTCTCGTCCATGATCTTGAGCTCCGGCGGGGCCGTCATCCGGCGGATGCGCAGCCGTGCACCGGCCTCATCGATCAGGTCGATCGCCTTGTCCGGCAGGAAGCGGTCCGAGATGTAGCGCTCGGAAAGGCTCGCTGCCGAGGCGAGGGCGCCGTCGGTGATGGTGACGCGGTGGTGCGCCTCGTACCGGTCGCGAAGGCCCTTGAGGATCTCGATCGCATGCGCGACAGAGGGCTCCTTGACCTGGATCGGCTGGAAACGGCGTTCCAGCGCGGCGTCCTTCTCGATGTGCTTGCGGTACTCGTCCAGCGTGGTGGCACCAATGGTCTGGAGCTCGCCGCGGGCCAGCATGGGCTTCAGGATCGAGGCCGCATCGATGGCTCCCTCGGCGGCACCGGCACCCACCAGAGTGTGGATCTCGTCGATGAAGAGGATGATGTCGCCGCGGGTGCGGATTTCCTTGAGAACCTTCTTGAGGCGCTCTTCGAAGTCACCGCGGTAGCGGGAGCCGGCCACGAGGGACCCGAGGTCCAGCGTGTACAGCTGCTTGTCCTTGATGGTCTCCGGAACGTCGCCGCGAACAATCGCCTGGGCGAGGCCCTCGACGACGGCGGTCTTGCCGACACCTGGCTCACCGATCAGCACGGGGTTGTTCTTGGTGCGGCGCGACAGGACCTGCATGACGCGTTCCATTTCGGACTCGCGCCCGATGACGGGGTCCAGTTTGTTCTCGCGCGCAGCCTGGGTCAGGTTGCGGCCGAACTGGTCCAGGACGACGGAACCGGCAGGAGTGCCCTCGGCCTGGCCCGGGCCAACACCGGCTCCGGTGGTTTCCTTGCCCTGGTAGCCCGAGAGCAGCTGGATGACCTGCTGGCGGACGCGGTTGAGGTCCGCACCGAGCTTGACCAGCACCTGGGCGGCAACACCTTCACCCTCACGGATGAGGCCGAGCAGGATGTGCTCCGTGCCGATGTAGTTGTGTCCCAGCTGCAGGGCCTCGCGGAGCGAGAGTTCCAAGACCTTCTTGGCGCGGGGGGTGAAGGGGATGTGACCGGACGGGGCCTGCTGGCCCTGGCCGATGATCTCCTGTACCTGCTCGCGGACGCCGTCGAGCGAAATGCTCAAGGACTCAAGGGCTTTGGCAGCAACACCTTCACCTTCATGGATCAGACCCAAGAGGATGTGTTCGGTACCAATGTAATTGTGGTTCAGCATGCGTGCCTCTTCTTGGGCAAGCACAACTACGCGACGGGCACGGTCCGTAAATCGCTCAAACATTTCGCCACACTCCTAGCTACGACGTACTTTGATGCTACGTGGCCGGGTTCAAGATTTGTGGCTTGTTCGCCACAGGGGAAACCGGGACGCCTCCGCCGCGTCACATGGGGGCGCAAACGCGGGCCCGCCGGATCTCCGACAGGCCTGCCGGCCGGGGCTGAAGCAACGGCGAACGGCCCGACGGCGGGCGGGGCGCCGGGCGGGCGCCGGGCGCGGCGTCGGCCGGATCAGAACCGGACCCAGGCGCCTCGCCGGCCGGCTCCCCGACGCAATGGTGCCTCCGTGGCGACCCGTCAGCGTCAGAGCCCACACACGACAAAGCCCCCGACCCAGACGGGGGCAAAGTCATCGTTATTGCGCCGCGGCGCTGTGTCCGCGACGCGGGATTTGCCTAGACGGCTAGGAATTCGCCTTTTGGTAGGCTTCCTGAATTTCCGCCTGGATGCGTCCGCGGCTGTTTACCGCATAGCCGTTATCGCGGGCCCATTGCCGGATCTGGGCGGAGTCCTGGTTCCGGCCGGATGAAATTTTGGTGCGGGTGGCTCGGCCGCTTGAGGTCTTGCGTGCGTGGCCTACAAACCGCTCAACTGCCGAGCGCAGTTCTGCAGCATTTTCCGAAGACAGGTCGATTTCGTAACTGACGCCGTCCAAGCCGAACCGGACGGTCTCGTCCGCGGATCCGCCATCAAGGTCATCAACAAGGATGATTTTTACTTTCTGTGCCATTAAGACTCTCTTTCCAAAAGGATGAGTATTTAGGAAAAGCAGGATCTATCTGCTTAAAAGTATCCTCCGCTTAATGGCAACGAGTCAAAGTGAAAAAGAGTTTCCGAAGGAAAACCCAAGGTCGAATAGCCTGCTATTAGTTCAGGCCGCTGGAATGGCCGTGGTTGCGGAGCGTATCGGGCGCCTGGGCTTTTTCGTCAGCTTCCGCCTGGGCCCGCGCTTCCGCCTGGCGTTCGGATTTGTCGGCATTGAAAATCGATTTCATGGCGAACCAGAAAATCAGGCCGACGACCACGGAGGGAAGCAATACGGCGATGTACTCCATGGTCAGTGTCCTTCGGGCTTCAGTAGCGGGAACAATATTGTCTCGCGGATCCCGGCGCCGGTGAAGAGCATAACGAGCCGGTCAATGCCCAGCCCGATGCCGCCCATGGGCGGGGCGCCGTACTCCAGGGCCCGCAGGAAGTCCTCGTCCAGCTGCATGGCCTCGACGTCGCCGGCGGCGGAGCGGCGGGACTGCTCGGTGAGCCGTTCGCGCTGGATCACCGGGTCAATGAGCTCGGAGAACGCCGTGCCGCGCTCCATGCCGCCGATGATGAGGTCCCACGCCTCGATCAGCCGGTCGTCCTCGCGGTGCTGGCGGGCCAGCGGCTGGGCGGAGGGCGGGTAGTCGTAGACGAAGGTCGGGTTCAGCAGCGTCGGTTCGACGAGTTCGCCGAAGAGTTCCACGACGAGCTTTTCGGCATCCCAGTTGGCGTCGACCTTGACCTCGTGCTTGGCGGCGAGCGCCAGCAGTTCCGACGCCGGGGTCTCCGGGGTGATTTCCTGGCCCACAGTTTCGGAGAGCCCCGGGTAGACCGCCATCCAGGCCCAGTCGCCGTCGAGGTTGATCTCCCCGGCCTCGGTCTGCAGGACGCGGCCCACTCCGGCGGCGTCGGCGGCGTCGAGGATGAGTTCCTTGATCCGGTCCGCCATGACGAACTGGTCCGCCCACGCCTCGTAGCTTTCCAGGGTGGTGAATTCCGGGCTATGGGTGGAGTCGACGCCCTCATTACGGAAGACGCGGCCCATGTCGTAGACCCGGTCGATCCCGCCGACAACGGTGCGCTTGAGGTAGAGCTCGGTGGCGATCCGCAGCGTCATCTTCTGGTCGAACGCGTTCATGTGGGTCTCGAACGGACGGGCCGTGGCGCCGCCGTGGACCAACTGCAGCATCGGGGTTTCCACCTCGACGTAGCCCTGGCGGTGCAGGGTCTCGCGGATGGAGCGGGTGATCGCGGCCCGGGTGTAGACCATTTCGCGGGCTTCATCGCGGACAATGAGGTCCACGTAGCGCTGGCGGACGCGGGTCTCCTCGTTGAGTCCGGCGTGCAGCACGGGCAGCGGGCGCAGCGCCTTGGAGGCCATCGCCCAGGACTCGGCCATGACGGAGAGCTCACCGCGCCGCGAGGAGATGACCTCGCCCTTGATGAAGACGTGGTCGCCCAGGTCCACGAGGGACTTCCAGTCGGCGAGCGCGTCCTCGCCGATGTTGGCCAGGCTCAGCATGACCTGCAGCCGGACGGCCTTGCCGTCAACGCCGCCCTCCTGGAGCGTGGCGAAGCAGAGCTTGCCGGTGTTGCGGATGAAGACGATGCGCCCGGTCACCCCGACGACGTCGCCGGTGGTTTCGTCGGCCTGCAGGTGCGCGTACTTCTCCCGGATTTCACCCAGCGAATGGGTGCGCTCAACACCGACCGGATACGCCTCGACGCCGCGCTCGATCAGCTTGGCGCGCTTCTCCATGCGGATGCGCGTCTGCTCGCTGGCTTCATGGGAATCGGCGGCGGTATTCGGGGCGGAGGTGTTTTGGGAAGTCACAATCCCCAAGTTTACCGGGGATTCTGCCCGGGGCGGTCCCTCCCGGCCGGGGGCGGGTGCGGAATAGACTCAGGGCTGTGGAGACGCGGACCATCTGCACTGACGACGGCGAGGGGCGCCTCGAGCTGCACTCCTTCCGTCCGGCTCCCGGCCTGCCGCCCGGGCCCGGGATCGTGATCGTGCACGGCACAATGATCACTGACGGGCTGTACCGTCCGTTCGCGCGGACCATCAGTCGCTTGCTGGGCCGCCCGGTCCATTGCTACAACCGTCGCGGGCGCGCAGGATCCTCCCCGCAACCGGCCAGCTACTCGGTGGCCATGGAGGTCGGTGATCTGGCTGCGGTCATGCGGGAAACGGAATCGCGCGACGTGGTGGCACACAGCTACGGCGGCTTCTTGGCCCTCCAGGCGGCACGGACGCTGCCGATCCGCAGGATGGTGACCTACGATGCGGCGGTGTCCCTGTCCGGCAGCCTCACCCGGCGCTGGCGGCCCGAGCTGGAGCGTTCGGTTGCTGCCGGGCAACTCGACGACGCCTGGGCCCACCTCGTCCAAGGCATTGAGGTCGGCGGGCCCGTGTCCAAGCTCCCGCTCGGCGCGCTGCGGATGCTCAGCATCCTCTCCGCACGGACCACCAAGGGCGCCGAAATGCGCAAGTTGCTGCCCACCGCCGTCGCGGAGATGCGGGCAGTGCTGGACGCCGATGCCGAGCTGGCCGACTTCGCGGCGGTCACGATGCCCACCCTGATGCTGAGCGGGAGCTGGAGCCCGGAGTACTTCACCGAAACGAGCCGGCAACTCGCCGCCGCCATCCCTTCTATCGAATTTGCCGTGCTGCCAGGTCAGATCCACGAAAGCCCGCTCCGGCCCGGAATCCGGCTGCCCGGGGCGGTTGCGCGGTTCCTCCTTGCCGACGAAGGGAATCTCCACCGCCTCCCGGCGCGCAGGCGGCGGATCAAGCTGGGCCGCTGAGCGGCGCGCCTTTACAATCGGTGGGCGACCCTTTCGAAAGGACCCCCTTGGCCAAGCTCTACTTCCGCTACGGCGCGATGAACTCCGGCAAGTCAACGGGGCTGCTGCAGGCCGCCTTCAACTATGAGGAGCGCGGCCAGCGTGTCCTGCTGGCCAAACCGGATGTCGACACCAAGGGCGACGCCGACGTCGTGTCCCGTCTGGGCATGACCCGGTCGGTGGACCTCCTGATCCCGGCCGGGGCGTCCGCGCGGGAGCTGTTCACCGCCCACGCCCACGGGGATGACCCCGACGCCCTGCTGGAGCACGTGGACACCCAGCCGGTGGCCTGCCTGCTGGTGGACGAGGCGCAGTTCCTCGAACCGGCCCAGGTGGACGACCTCTTCCGGATCGCCGTCCTGGACAACGTTCCCGTGCTGGCCTACGGCATCCGCACGGACTTCCGCACCAGGGCGTTCCCGGGATCGCTGCGGCTCCTGGAAATCGCGCACACACTCGAGGAACTCAAGACCATCTGCCGCTGCGGCCGCAAAGCCATCTTCAACACCCGCCGGGCCGGAGACCAGGTGGTCTTCGACGGCGACCAGGTCGCGATCGACGGCCAGGACGTCTGGTACGAGTCACTGTGCGGCTCCTGCTACCTCGAGGTCTCCGGCGGGCGGCTAGGCGGCTAGCCGGCTAGCCCCTGCCGCCCGGCGCCCCGGACCCCTACTACGCCGTAGCTGCAGCCTCGGCTAGGCTCTGACCATGACCCGCGAGAACATCAGAACCCCCGACGGCGGAACGATCGAGCTTTTCAGCACGGGTGCCGAGCTGGCCTCGGCGGGCTCCGGCGTCGTCGTCGTTGCGGCGTCCATGGTGACCGCCGCCGACTACACCCGCTTCGCCCAGAAGCTCAGCGCGTCCCTCGGGCGGCCGGTGCACACCTTCAACCGGCGCGGCCGCGGCTCCTCCTCCCCGCAGCCGGAGGATTACACCCTCGACGTGGACATCAAAGACCTCGCCGCGGTCATGAAGCACACCTCCAGCACCGACGTTTTCGGGCACAGCTTCGGCGGCGCGGTGGCGCTGCACGCCGCCCGCACGCTGCCGGTGGAACGCCTCGCCGTGTACGACCCGGCCGTCTCCGTGAACCACAGCGTCACTGCGGACTGGACCACCGAATATGAGAAGGCGACAGCGGCCGGCGACGACGACCGCGCCCTCGCCGTCCTGCTCCGGGGCCTGGAGACCGGCAGCGCCCTGTCCCGGATGCCGCTGTCCATGCTGACGCTGGCGAACAAACTGGCCGCCGGCACCCCGCTCGGCAAGCAGATGCGCGAGCTGATGAAGACCGGGGTCCGGGAGATCAAGGCCATCATCGCCGCCGACATGCCGGCCGAGCCGTTCCTGGAGCTGCCGCTGGAGACGCTGATCATTGTCGGCGAGAAGAGCCCCGCGTACTTCGGTGTGGCCTGCGCCCAGATCCATGAGGTGCTCTCCGGCTCCAGCTACACAATCCTGCCGGGGATGGGCCACGACGGCGTCAACAAGGCACCGGACAAGCTCATCTCCGCACTCAGCGAGTTCTTCGCCAGCTAACAACTCAGCCGCGGCACAGCAAAACGCGGGGTCACTAAGCGTCCATCCGAGGCCTCGGGATGGGCGGGTAGTGACCCCGCGTTGGTTTAAGCGGGTCGGGTTAGTGGGCGGCGGGGGCGGGGTGGTCCGCTGCCGCGGTCTTGCGCATCAGCGCGGACAGGACGACGGCGGCGACGGCGATGACCGACGCCGTGAGGAACGCCGCGTGCATTCCCGCGACGATTCCCGCGCTGGCGGACACCACCGCGTAGATCGAGACGAGCAGCGCCGTTCCGGCGGCACCGGCCACCTGCTGCAGGGTGCTCATGATCGCCGAGCCGTGGGAGTACAGGTGCGGCGGCAGCGGGTTCAGCCCGGTGGTGAACGCCGGCGTGAAGATCAGGGCCAGCCCCAGGCTGAGGCCCACGTGCAGCGCGATGATCCACCCGACCGGCGTGCCCGCGTCGAGGAGGGAGAACTGGAACAGGGCCACCACGAGCAGGGACGAGCCGGTGACGGTGAGCGGCAGCGGGCCGACCTTGTCGAAGAGCCGCCCGATGAACGGGCCCAGCAGGCCCATCGCGAGTCCTCCGGGCAGCAGGGTCAGCCCGGTTTCCAGCGATGTCAGACCGCGGACCTCCTGCAGGTACAAAGGCAGGAGGATCACGGAGCCGAACAGGGCGATCATGGCCACGACGAGCAGCAGCACGGACACCGTGAACATCCGGAAGGTGAACGCCCGCAGGTCCAGCAGGGGCGCCTCGGACTTCTGCAGCCGCAGCTGGCGGAGAACAAAGGCCACCATGGCCACGGCGCCCACGGCGAGGGCAATAACGGCGGGCGAGCCGGGGCCGGACTCGCCGCCGCCGATCTGGCTCAGGCCGTAGACGATCCCGCCGAAAGCGGGAACGGTCAGCAGCACGGACAGGACGTCGAGCCGGGTCTTTTCCGTTTCGCCGATGTTGGTCAGGAACCGGGCGCCGATCGCGAAGGCGGCCAGCGCGACCGGCAGGACGAAGACGAACATAAAGCGCCAGGAGAAGTGCTCGAGGATCAGTCCGGACACTGTGGGGCCCATGGCCGGCGCCACCGAGATGGCGATGCTCACGTTGCCCATCACGAAACCGCGGCGTGCCACGGGGACCAGGGTGAGGATGGTGGTCATCAGCAGGGGCAGCATGATGGCCGTGCCCGCGGCCTGGACGATCCGTGCGAGCAGGAGGATTTCAAATCCGGGCGCCAGCGCCGCGAGCAGTGTGCCGCCGGAGAACAGGCCCATGGCCAGCATAAAAACCGCGCGGGTGGACAGCCGCTGCAGGATGAAGCCGGTCGTGGGGATCACGATGGCCATCGTGAGCATAAAACCGGTCGACAGCCACTGCACGGTGGGGGCGGTGACGCCGAGATCCACCATCAGGCGCTGCAGCGCAACGTTCATGATGGTTTCGTTCAGGATCACCACGAAGGTGGCCACCAGCAGGGTGGCGATGACGGTGACCGATTCCCGGGACATCTTTGCCGGCGGTGCGGCGGCCTCCGCGGCGGCCTGGGCCTGCACGGGATCGCCGGCGGGCTTTGAAGAGACGTCAGTAGACATAGGGGATTCCCTCAGGGAGTTTCGAAGTGGGGTGGCGAGCGTCGTCGCTACATCAGGTGCCAACCGGCGACAGGCCACGGTAATTCCCGGCGGCGGAGATAGTTTCCGGCGGCCTGCGTCCGGCGGCCCGCCGGGCCAGCACCGCACGGCGGCCGGCAGGTGCCCGGCCGAGAGCGGAAACGGCTAGGAATCCAGTGGGACGTTGTCGATCAGCCGGACCGGGCCGACCGTGGCCGCGATGATCGCCAGGCCCTCGCCGCGGAACGGGGTGTCCCGGCAGTTCTCGGCCAGCGGGTCCAGGGTTCGGGGGTCCACCACCTCGAAGTAGTCCAGGTGCACAAGCGGCTGGGACTCCACGAGGGCCCGCGCGGACTCAAGGTCCAGGGGCTCGTGGGCGTTGGCCCGTTCCTCGACCAGGCGCAGCGCCCGCGAGAGCACCAGCGCCGCCTCGCGTTCCTCGGCGGAAAGGAAACGGTTGCGGCTGGACAGCGCGAGGCCGTCCGCGGAGCGCACGATCGGCACGGGGACGATCTGGACCGGGAAGTTCAGATCCGCCACCATACGCTGGACCAGGGCCAGCTGCTGGGCATCCTTCTGGCCGAAGTACGCCCGGTAAGCCGGCAGTTCCGGGCCCGCGGCCGCGCCGGGCGTCCCGTAGTGCAGCAGCTTGGCCACCACGGTCAGGGCGCCGTCGAAGTGCCCGGGGCGGGACGCGCCCTCCCACTTCTCGGCCACCGCGCCCGCACTGATCCGGACGCGGGGTGCCCCTTCGGGGTAGACCTCGGCCGCGTCCGGAGCGAACACCAGGTCCACGCCCACGGCGTCCAGCAGCGCCAGGTCCGCCTCCAGGGTCCGGGGGTAGCGTTCCAGGTCCACGGCCTCGCCAAACTGCAGCGGGTTCACGAAGATACTCACCACCACCACGTCATTCTGCTCGACGGCGGTGCGAGCCAGCTCGGCGTGCCCCTCGTGCAGGGCACCCATGGTGGGCACCAGGCCCTGCGAGGTGCCGCCCTTCTCCTGGAGCAGGCGGGCGCTTTCAGTCCGGAGCCGGGCAGCCGTGGTCACGAGTTGGATCGCCAAGTTGGGGACCTTCCTTAGGTTTGCGGGCCGTCGAGGTCCGGGCCCTCGAGCGCCTGCGTGATGTCGCCGAGTTGCTCCGGCTTCAGCAGTCCCCGGCGTCCTGCCCGGCGGGCCGTCGCCCGGGCCATGGCCAGGTACGCCTCCAGAATATCGCCGCCCGAGCCGCCGTCGTGCTCCCGCAGGGACTCGGCGTGTGCGGCAACGGTGCCCACGTCGCCTCGGACGACCGGCCCGGTGAGGGCCGATTCGCCCGAGGCGAGCGCGTTCTCCAGGGTCGCCCGCAGCAGCGGTCCCAGCATGCGTTCGGGGGCCTCGACGCCGACTTCCCGGAGCAGCTGCGAGGCCTGCGCCACCAGGGTGACGAGGTGGTTTGAGCCGTGCGCGAGGGCCGCGTGGTAGAGCGTGCGGTCGGCCTCGGCGATCGCGACGGGCTCCGCACCCATCTCCACGACGAGGGCCTGGGCAATGGGCAGCATCGCGGCGTCCGCCGTGACTCCGAAGGTGCAGTCCAGCAGCCGGGTCAGGTCCAGGCTCATCCCGGTGAAGGTCATCGCGGGGTGCAGCGCCAGCGGGATGGCGCCGGCGGCCCGCACCGGATGCAGGATCCCGACGCCGAAGCGGCCGGAGGTGTGGGCGACGAGCTGGCCGGGCTGCCAGGCGCCGAGCTTCGCCAGTCCCTCGATGAGCGGGCCGAGCGCGTCGTCGGGGACGGCCAGGAGCACGAGTTCGGCGCGCTCGACGATGTCCTGCACGTCCAGCACCGGGACGCCCGGAAGCAGCGTCTCCGCGCGTTCGCGGCTGGCGTCCGAGACCGCGGAGACCCCGATGATGGCATGTTCCGCGCCGCGCAGCGCCGCCCCCAGGACGGCGCCGACCTTGCCGGCGCCGATGATTCCGATGCCGAGTCGTCCTGGTTTAGCCATGCTGCGGGTCTTCCTGACTGTTGGGTTCTTCGGTGTGGGAGGGGCCGGCCACGAGCGGGCGGACCTGGTCCAGCCAGTGCTCGCTGGTCTGGCGTTTGCGCGCGGCCCGGGCCCGGGCCGCCTGTTCATCCAGCAGTGCCCGGCCCTCGTCGAGGCCGGCCTGGATCAGCCGCGGGGACACCGGCCCGGCGGTGGTGTGCAGCACCAGGTCCGCCACCCGGAAGCGCCGGGCCAGGGGGCCCTGCTCCAGCGCCATGGACTGGGTGCGCTGGTGCGGGACCACCACGAGGTGCCGCCACCAGCGGCCCGAGCGGATCAGCAGGGCCGTGTCGGTGGCGCTGAAGCCGTTGCGCCGCCAGCCCAGCGGGGCCAGCAGCCGGGCGCGCCGCGGGGTGGTGACGAAGCCGCCGTCGTCCGTCCCGGAACCCGGCGCCCCGGCAGCGTCCGCGGTCTCCTCCCCCGACACGGCAGGGGCGAGGCCGTTGACGCCGGCGGTGAAGATCCGCACCGGGTCCGGGGTGCCCGGGTCGGGCAGGACCAGGGAGAGCATGGTGAGCACGTCGGGGAAGGTCCCCACCGGAAGGAGCGTGGTCCGGGAGGAGGCCTCGCCGTTGCCTCCCGCGGCGCCGTAACCGGCCACGTTGACCTGGATCCGGTACCAGCCGAGGACCCGCCACAGCGGCGGCTGGCTGACCCGCAGGGCCTGGATCCGCCCCGGCGGCAGGGTCTGCGCCTGGGTGTCCAGCAGCCCGTAGCGCAGCCGGATGCCGTCCGGGGAAATGGCCGCGGTGAAGTTATAGCCCCGGTTGAGGGAGTTCCAGTACGCGGCGACCATGCCCAGCACGGCCGGGATCAGGAACAGGTAGAAGCTGCGGTTTTCGGTGGCGGCGGAAAGCACCACGGAGGCCAGCCCGCCGACGACCACGACCACGCTCTGCTCGCTCAGCACCAGGGATCCGATGAGGCGCCCGGGCGGGACGGTGAGCACGGCGTGTTCCGGCGCCTCCGCCGCGGCGGCCCCCGGTTGCGCGGGGTCCGGCACGACGCCGGCGGCGCGGGCCAGGATCGTGGCCCGGAGCTGCCGCGCTTCGTCCATGCGGAGGTAGGCGAGCCGGACCGCGGACTCCCCGGCGTCGGCGACCTCGAACTTGAGCTCGGCCAGCCCGAAGATCCGCGCGAGCAGCGGCTGCACGATGTCGATGGCCTGGACCCGGTCGAGCCGGGCCTGCCGCTGCTGTTTGAAGAGGAAGCCGGTGTTGATCCGGACATAGCCCTCCGCCACCTGGTAGCGGGTGAAGTACCAGCTCAGGACGTAGCCCGCCCCGGTGAGCAGCAGCAGCACGCCGCCGCCGAACAGCAGCCATGGCGCCCGGCCTGCGAGCTGCTCGTCGACGAGGGGGCCGCCCTGGAGCATCCGCTCGAAAGTGTCCCGGAAGAAGAAGAAGACAATGGCGGCCAGCGCCACCCAGCCGCGCACGAAGGGCGAGGCGGGGTGCACGCGCAGCCACCCGCCGTCGGGGGTTCCCGCGTCGGCGCCGGCGGACGCCTCCGGGGCCGCGTCCGGCTTCACTGTGTTCCCCTAATGGAGGTCCTCACAGCGGACCCGTCACAGTCCGGCCAGCCGGGCTTCACCGCGGGCGGAGAGCTGCTCGCGGAGCCGCGCTCCCTCCGCGGCGGGCAGGCCCGGGATTTCCGCGTTGGTGCCGGCGGAGGCGGTGTGCAGTTTCAGCGTGCATAGGCCCAGGCCGCGTTCCACCGGCCCGACGCCGATGTCCACGTACTGCATCCGGCCGTAGGGGACCACGAGGGTGCGCTGGAAGAAGATGCCGCGGCGGATGAGCAGGTCGTCCTCACGCTCGGCGTAGCCGATGGCGCGCACCTGGCGGGGAATGAGCAGCAGCCGCCAGAGGGCCAGGACCAGCATCACGGCCGGGAGGGCGACGGCCAGCCAGAGCGGGAAGTTCTCCCACACGCCGCTGACGACAAGGATCAGCGGAACGCACAGCAGCGCCACGACGACGAGGTTGGCCAGCGCCCAGCTGGCCAGCCGCACCGTGATGTATTTCGGCGAAACGCGCAGCCACGTGATGCCCGGGGGGTCAATCGCCTCGGTACGCATATTCGCCTTCCGATTTGGGTTTGCGCTTGTCCTGGAGGCCCGGGACTGATTCGCCGTCTCCCTCCTCGGGCGGGATCCGGCAGAACCGTTCCACCATCAGGCCGACCCCGATCATGGCCAGGCCGCCGCCGGCCATGGCCAGGGCCTGCCAGGCGAGGGTCTGGTCACTGCGCAGATTCCAGAGGCGCAGCTGGTCAATGAAGATCCCTGCATGCCAGCCCAGCAGCACGCTGCCGGTGTAGGCGCAGGCCTGGGCGAGGACGAGGGTCCAGGCGGCCAGGATCGGGTTGAGCATTTTCTTCTTTTTGCCGTTCCGCCAGCGGAGCACGCGGATGCCCAGCACGAGGGTGAGCACCATGATCACGCCCATCGTGATGAGTCCGTTGAGCGGCAGCACGGGGGTGTTCAGTCCGTAGCGGGTGGTCAGCAGGGCGGCGAGCCAGCCCAGGATCCCCACGGCCACGCTGATCACCAGCAGCACCAGCGGGCTGGTCAACTTCATCACTCGGCCGCTCCGGCCACGCCGTGGAGGTTTTCGAACCCGTCGAAGGGCACCAGGTCGGCGAAGTCGGCGGCCTTGGCGGCGAGCTCGCCGATGCGTTCGCCGTTGAGCTCGGCGCCGGGGTCGATGAGCGACCACGGGTAGAGCACGAACGCCCGCTCGGCTGCGCGCGGATGGGGCAGGGTCAGTTCCGGGTCGGAACTGGCCAGATCCCCGTACGTGATGATGTCGACGTCGAGGGTCCGCGGACCCCAGTGCACGTCGCGGACGCGGAGGTGTTTCTGCTCCACCGCGTGGCAGTGCTGCAGCAGCTCCAGGGGCGCCAGTGTGGTCTCCACGGCGATCACCATGTTGAGGAAGTCCGGCTGGCCGTCCGGCCCGCCGACGGCTTTGGTCTGCACAATCGGCGAGATGGCCAGCAGGCGGACCTCGGGCGGGTCGACGATGTCCGCGACGGCCGCCGAGAGGGTGTCGCTGCGAGCCCCCAGGTTGCTGCCGAGCGCGAGCACGGCCCGGGTGTAGTTCATCGCTGGTCCTGCCGGGTCCGCCGGACGCTGACGGAGACGTCGCCGAATTCGACGGCGATCGGGGCCCTGGGCTTGTGCACGGTGATGTCCACCGCGGCGACGGGGAACCTTCCCAGCACGTCCTCGGCGATCCGCACGGCCAGCGCCTCGATCAGGTTCAGCGGCTCCCCCGTGATCCAGCCCCGGATGCATTCGGCCACCTCACCGTAGTGCGCGGTGTCCAGCACGTCGTCGGAGGCGGCGGCACGGCTGAAGTCCAGGTGCAGGACGGCATCGACGACGAACGGCTGGCCGTTGCGCCGCTCGAAATCCAGCACTCCGTGGTGGCCGACGGCGGTGACGCCGCTCAGCGTGATCTGGTCCATGGTGGCCTGCCGGTTCAGTTGTCGCCGGCGGCGGGCGGCGCGGCGGGTGCCTGCGCCGGGGTCATGCGGGCAGCGACCTTGACGGCGTCGAGGCTGGGGCCGACGTCGTGCACGCGGACCGCCCAGGCACCCCGGTGGGCGCTGATGGCGGTGACAGCGGCGGTGGCGGCGTCACGTTCGGCCGGCGGGGCGGCCTTGCCGGCCACGGTCAGGAGGCTGCCGAGAAAGCGCTTGCGGGAGGCTGCGACGAGCACCCTGTGGCCCATGGCCTGCAGGACGTCCAGGCGGCGGAGCAGTTCCCAGTTCTGCTCCTCGTTCTTGGCGAAGCCCAGTCCCGGGTCCAGGATGATCTGTTCCGGGGCGACGCCGGCCGCGTACAGCTTGTCGCGGACGCCGGCGAGTTCCGCGGCCACGTCTTCCGCGACGTTCCCGTACTCGGTCAGGGAGTCCATCGTGCTGGCGTTGCCGCGGCGGTGCGTGAGGATGTAAGGGACCTTGCTGCGGGCCACCAGTTCGGCCATCTCGGGCTCCATGGTGAGCCCGGAGACGTCATTGATGATGGCGGCGCCGGCGTCCAGCGCCGCCGCGGCGGTGGCGGCGTGCGTGGTGTCGATACTGACCAGGGCACCGGCCTTGACCAGCGCCTGGATCACGGGCAGCACCCGGCGCTGCTCCTCCTCGACGCCGACCTCGACCGCTCCCGGGCGGGTGGATTCACCGCCGACGTCGATGATGTCGGCGCCGCCGTAGAACATCCGCAGGCCGGCGGCGATGGCGGTGTCCGCGGCGGCGTGCTTGCCGCCGTCGCTGAAGGAGTCCGGGGTGACATTCAGGATCCCCATCACGAGCGTCCGGTCCGTGGGGAGGTTTTCCAATTTGGCGGCCGGCCGGGCCTTGCGCAGGACGGGCAGGGGCGAGGTCGCCGGTCCGGTTCCGGGGGCTGCGGCTAGGGAATCCATAGTCTGTGTTCTTACCTTCCGATAATGAGGCTCATGGCCTCGGCACGGGTGGCCGGGTCATGGAGCTGCCCGCGCACCGCGCTGGTGACGGTCTTGGCGCCGGGCTTGCGGATGCCGCGCATCGACATGCAGAGGTGTTCGCATTCGATGACAACGATTGCGCCGCGGGGCTTGAGATGGGTGACGAGGGCTTCGACGATCTGGGTGGTGAGGCGTTCCTGGACCTGGGGGCGGCGGGCGAACATGTCCACGAGCCGCGCGAGTTTGCTCAGGCCGGTGACTTTCCCGTCGTGCGAGGGAATGTAGCCCACATGCGCGACGCCATGGAACGGAACGAGGTGGTGCTCGCAGGTGGAGTAGAACGGGATGTCCTTGACCAGGACCAGTTCCTCGTGGTCCAGGTCGAATTGGGTGGCCAGGATTTCGGCCGGATCGTGGTGGAGCCCGGCGAACATCTCCGTGTAGGCCTTCGCGACCCGCCTGGGGGTGTCCAGGAGGCCGCTGCGGTCCGGGTCCTCGCCGATGGCCAGCAGGATCTCACGGATAGCCGCCTCGATCCGGGGCTGGTCCACGGGGGTGATGCCGGGGACGGGCGCTCCCGCCGTCTGGGGATCGGTGGCGGGAGCGTCGTCGTCGTCATTGAAGAAAGAAGTCACGGAAGAAGCCTAGCCGGGATGGCCGTCGGGCCCGAGATCCGTTACACCGCCTTGGAAGGGCTCCTGTCCGGAGACAACACCCTGGGCGTGCGGCGGGAACGTGTCCAGCGGTTCCTCGAGGCGGGCTTCCTTGGCTTCTTCCTGCGCTTCGCGTTCGGCCTTCTCGCGGCGGGATTCCACCGGGCCGATTTCCTGGATCGGGCGGGTCTCCTTGGAGAGCCAGATCTCGCGGAAATCACGCTTCCGGATGTTGGTGAAGACCTGGGCGATTTCGGCCTGGTTCAGCGTTTCGCGTTCCAGCAGTTCGAGTGCCAGCTCGTCCAGGACGTCGCGGTTCTCAATCAGGATGGCGTAGGCCTCGTCGTGGGCGCCCTCGATCAGGCGGCGCACTTCCTCGTCGACGATGTAGGCGATCTGGTCGGAGTAGTTGCGCTCGTGGCCGGCGTCGCGGCCCAGGAAGGGCTCGCCGCCGCCCTGGCCGAGGCGCACCGCGCCGACGCGTTCGCTCATGCCGAACTCGGTGACCATCTTGCGGGCGATCCCGGTGGCCTTCTCGATGTCGTTGGACGCGCCGGTGGACGGGTCATGGAAGACGAGCTCCTCGGCGACTCGGCCGCCCATGGCGTAGGCCATCTGGTCGAGCAGTTCGTTGCGCGTGACGGAGTACTTGTCGTTCTCCGGGACCACCATGGTGTAGCCCAGGGCGCGGCCGCGGGGCAGGATGGTGATCTTCGTGACCGGGGCCGAGTTCCGCAGCGCCGCGGCTACGAGGGCGTGGCCGCCTTCGTGGTACGCGGTGACTTTGCGTTCGTGTTCCTTCATGACGCGGCTGCGCTTCTGCGGGCCGGCCATCACGCGGTCGATGGCCTCGTCGAGGGCGCGGTCATCGATCAGGTTCGCGTTGGAGCGGGCGGTCAGCAGGGCCGCCTCGTTGAGGACGTTGGCCAGGTCCGCACCGGTGTAGCCGGGGGTCTTCTTGGCCACGGCCTTCAGGTCGACGCCGGGAGCCATCGGCTTGCCCTTGGCGTGGACCTTCAGGATCTGGTCGCGGCCGATCAGGTCGGGGGCCTCGACGGAGATCTGGCGGTCAAAGCGGCCCGGGCGGAGCAGGGCCGGGTCCAGCACGTCGGGGCGGTTGGTGGCGGCGATCAGGATGACGTTGGTCTTGACGTCGAAGCCGTCCATTTCAACCAGCAGCTGGTTGAGGGTCTGCTCGCGTTCGTCGTTGCCGCCGCCGATGCCGGCACCGCGGTGGCGGCCGACGGCGTCGATCTCGTCCACGAAGATGATGGCGGGGGCGTTCTGCTTGGCCTGCTCGAACAGGTCGCGGACTCGGGAGGCGCCCACGCCGACGAACATTTCCACGAAGTCGGAACCGGAGATGGAGAAGAACGGGACGCCGGCTTCGCCGGCGACGGCCCGGGCCAGCAGGGTCTTGCCGGTGCCGGGAGGGCCGTAGAGCAGCACGCCCTTGGGGATCTTGGCCCCCACAGCCTGGAACTTCGCCGGTTCCTGCAGGAATTCCTTGATTTCTTCGAGTTCCTCGACGGCTTCGTCGGCGCCGGCGACGTCGCTGAAAGTGACCTGGGGCATGTCCTTGTTGACCAGCTTGGCCTTGGACTTGCCGAACTGCATGACCTTGGAGCCGCCGCCCTGCATGCGGGAGAGCAGGAACCAGAACAGGACGCCGAGGAGGAGGACCGGGATCAGGAGGGAGAACAGCCCGGCGAACCAGTTGTTCTCGACCGGCTGGTCGGTGTAGCCGCTCGGCGGGCGGGCGTCCGTGACGGCTTTGACGACGTCGTCCGCGCGGGCGTTGACGTAGTAGAACTGGATGTTCTTGCCCTTGTCCTGGCCGTCAACCTGCAGGTTTTCCTTCAGGACCAGGTCCACGCGGTTTTCGGCGTCGAAAATCTTTGCCTGTTCAACCTTGCCGCCGGTGTCGGTCAGCAGCGCGAGGCCCTTGTCCGTATCGATCCGGGCTGCGCCGCCCGGGGACAGGGTGGCAAAGGCGAGCAGGAGCATGCCAACAACAACGACAATCCAGATGCCCGGGCCCTTGAAGAAACTCTTAGCTTTCATCTGTTCGGGGCAGGCCCCGTCCCTCCTGGTAGTGCTGCACGGCGACCGTTCTGCGCGCGTGTGGTACTGCGTCAGTGTCTAGCTATACACCGTCGCATAAGCTCACGCACGGTGAAGTCCAAAAGTTCCCTGAGGGCGTAGCGGAGCCGGGCGGGACCGGCCCCCTGCCGGGCCCGCGCCGGGCCTGTCCTGCCGGAGGTACCCGGCGGGTGCGCTACTCGTAGACGTGCGGCGCCAGAGTGCCGACGAAGTCCAGGTTGCGGTACTTCTCGGCGTAGTCCAGGCCGTAGCCGACTACAAACTCGTTGGGGATGTCATAGCCGACATACTTGACGTCGATCTGGACCTTCGCGGCCGTGGGCTTGCGGAAGGCGGTGCAGATTTCGACCGAGGCCGTGCCGCGGGACTCCAGGTTGGTCTTGAGCCAGGACAGGGTCAGGCCGGAGTCAATGATGTCCTCGACGATCAGGACATCCTTGCCCATCAGGTCCGTGTCCAGGTCCTTGAGAATGCGGACCACACCGGAGGACTGCGTGCCGGACCCGTAGGACGAGACGGCCATCCAGTCCATGGAAACGTGGCTGTGAAGGGCACGGGCGAGGTCGGCCATGACCATCACGGCGCCCTTGAGCACGCCGACGATCAGCAGATCGCGGCCCTCGTAGTCCTTGTCGATCTGGGCAGCGAGTTCGGTGATCCGTGTCTGGATCTGCTCCTTGGAGTACAGAACGTGCTTGAGATCTGCCTGGACGTCGTTTGAATCCACCAATAACTCCTGTGTAGATGCGGGGGCAACTATATTTTGGGCGGTTTTTGAGGCCGGAATACAAGCTTCCCACAGCGGGCCGCTTCGCGGGGAACACCGCCGGGGCCGGACTGCCCCTCGGCCAGGAGCTCGGCGAGCGAGAGCCGGTAGACACTGACCCCGCCGGGGAGCTCCACCGGACCCGCCGATCCCTGCCGGCGGAGCAGTGCTTCCGCGGCGAGCAGTCGCTGGTAACTGGGCTGCTGGCCCCCGACGGCGGCCGCGGCCTTCGCGATGACGCGGAACCGTACGGCCGGTGCCAGCTCGCGCACGGCTTCCTCCGGGAGGCTGATGGTGCCGCCGGACTGTTCCCGGAGCCGGAGGAAGGTGTCGTTGGCCACGTCCTCGAGGTAATCGGCGTCCAGCTGCAGGATCGCGGCAGTCCGCGCCAGCGATTCGGCCACCCCCGGGCCCAGCTTCTCCTCGAGCAGCGGCAGCACCTCCACCCGGGTCCGGGACCTGGCAAACGCCGGATCCGCGTTGCTGGGATCGTGCCAGGGGTCAAGGCCCTCGACCTCGCAGATCTCGAGCGTGTCCGCGCGGCGCAGCCCCAGGAAGGGCCGCAGCAGGCGGTCGCGGGCGGGCCGCATGCCCGCCAGGGAACGGGTTCCGGAGCCGCGGGCCAGCCCCAGCAGCACCTGTTCGGCCTGGTCATCAAGGGTGTGGCCGAGCAGGATGGCCTGGGCGCCGGTGTCGTCGGCGGCGGCTTCCAGGGCGGCGTGCCGGGCGTCCCGGGCGGCCGCTTCCGGCCCCATCCCGGTGGAGGCCACCTGGACCGTGCTGACCTGGACGGGTGAGAGCCCCAGTTCCCGCAGCGTCACGGCGGTGGCGGCGGCGACCTCGGCGGATCCGGGCTGCAGCTGATGGTCCACGACGACGGCGCCCACGGAGACGGGGTGGCCGTCGACGTGACCGCGGCGGGCGAAGTACGCGGCGACGGCGGCGAGGGCCAGTGAGTCAGGTCCGCCGCTGCAGGCCACCAGGATCCGTTGCGGGTAACCCGCTCCGGCCAGGGCGTCCTGCAGCATCTTCCGCGCCGTGCCGACGACGGGCGCCAGCCGACCGGGCCGGCGTCGGCCGCCCGAAAGCCGTCCGCTCGAAACGGGACTGGATGTCACGGGACCTAGTGCCCCATCCGCTCGAGCCAGAGCCGGGAATTGTGGATCTCGGCCTCGGTCGGCAGGTGGTCCGCGGACTCCCAGACCCGGTTGAAGCCCTCCATTCCGGCCACGTCCACGACTTCGCGGACGAACTTGGCGCCGTCGCTGTACTGGCGCATCTTGGCGTCCAGTCCGAGCAGGTTGCGGATGAACTTTTCGATCACGCCGCGGTCCTTGGCCCGGGAGTTGAAGCGCTGCCGGATGGTCTTCACGGAGGGCACAATGCTGGAGTCGACCGCGTCCATCACCACGTTGGCGTGCCCTTCGAGCAGGCTCATGAGGGCGGTCAGGCGCGAGATCGCGGCCTTTTCCTCGGGGTTCTGCAGCAGGTCCAGGATGGCGCCCCGGCTGGGGGCGGAGCCGGACGCGGTGCGGTCCTTGAGCGACTTCGCGGCGGCCGAGGCCCGTTCCATCAGGGAGTCGACGTTGCCGAGCAGCTGCCCGCTGAGGCTGTCGATCTCCTCCAGCATGTGGTGTCGCAGCCAGGGTGCCGCGGCGAACTGCACCCGGTGGGTCTGTTCGTGGAGGCAGACCCAGAGCCGGAAGTCTTCGGGCTCGACGTTGATTTCACGCTCGACGGAGATGATGTTCGGCGCCACCAGGAGCAGGCGGCCGCCGGCGGGGGCGGTGGAGTTCTCGGCGAGGGCGGAGAAGGGGTCGTACTGGCCCAGGACCTTGCTGGAGAGGAAGGCGAGGATGGCGCCGAGCTGGCTGCCGGTGATGGCGCCGCTGACGCTGGCCGTGCCGGGGTTCAGTGTGCCGCGGCGGCTCTCGAGCATCTTTTCCATCGCGGGCTGGAGCATCACGGCGAAGCTCTGCGTGTTGGCCTTGGACCAGGAGGCGCGGTCCACCACCAGGACCGAGGAGTCGCGCAGGTCGCGGGCGGCCTCCAGGCCGGTGATGTCATGGACGTGGGGCACGGAAAGGTCCGCCATCAGCCGCAGGTTGTCGACGGCGGCGCCGATCTCCGCCGATCCCAGGACGGGACCGGCGGGCGTCAGCCGGGCGGCGGTGGAGGCGGCAAGCTCCCAGTTGATCAGGGCTTGGGCTTGGGCTGATGTCTCGCGGGCAGAGGACTCCATAGGCTCCATCAGATCACAGCGGACTGACATTGCGCCTTAAATTCGTCGGGCGGCGAACGGCCGCCGGGCTCAACGCCGTCGTCCAGGCCATCCGCTGCTCCGTAACTGCCGTTTTCGGGGTCCAAAAGGGCGGTTACGGAGCAGTCGACGGTTCGACGCCGGCCGCGGGGGTCAGCGGGAGGGGTCAGCGGCAGCCGCAGCCGGCCAGGACGGAGGCGGTGCGGTCCAGCGCGGTTTTGTTCCCCGCCCCCGGGGTGAGTCCGTTGCCGATAAAGGAAAACACCAGGAGCCGGCCGTCGGCGTCCACGACGTAGCCGCTCAGGGCGATGACCGTGTTGAGTGTGCCGGTCTTGGCACGGACCAGGCCTGCACCGCCGGCTGTCGCCGCGTCGTCCACGTACCGGTCCCCCAGGGTTCCGGTGAGCCCGGCGACCGGGAAGCCGGCCAGGCCGGCCCGCAGCCGGGTGTCCGCGCCCGAGGTCATGGCCCGGACCACTTCGGAGAGCTGCCGGGCGGAGACCTGGTTTGCCAGGGCCAGCCCGGAGACGTCTGCGGCGCGCAGCGGGCCGGCGGGGATCTTCAGCTCTTCCAGCTGCTGCAGCACGGCTGCCACGGCGCCGTCGTTGCTGCCGGGCTGCCCGGCCGCCAGCGCCGCCATGCGGCCGATCGCCTCGGTGAGGTAGTTGTCCGAGGTGCGCAGCATCAAGTCGACCTGCTGGCCCACCGTCGCGGACTGGACTTCGGCCAGGACCCTGGCGCCGGCGTCGTCCGTTCCGGCGGGGACCCGCGCGACGCCGGGCGCCACCGTCAGTCCGGCCGCGCCGGCCGCCGCCGCGAGCTGGGCATGAAACGCCTCGGCGGCGCCCATCGCGGCATCCTGGGGGCGGGGGCCGGTGGTTGTGGCCGGGTCGAAACGGGCCGAGTTCAAGGCGAGCGGGAACAGCGGGGCCATCTCGCCGGCGGCGACATCCTCCAGGTTCCAGGCCGGGTTCAGCGCGGGGCCGGTAAACAGGGAGTCGTCCAGCTGGACCGTCAAGGGGGCGGAGACGCCGTCGTCCTGCAGGGCCCGGACGGCCGACTGCGCCAGGCTGGCGAGCCCGGCGCGGCCCAGCACGGCGCCGGGCACCGATTCGCCGGCACCGAGGAGCACGTCCCCGCCGCCGGTGAGCACAACTGACCCGGGGGCCGCCCCGGCCACGGCCCGGGTGCTGAAGCGGCGTTCCGGGCCGAGGGTCCGCAGGGCCGCGGCGGCCGTGAGGAGCTTCATGTTGGAGGCCGGGACCCGGACCTCGTCGCCGGAACGGTCGAAGAGGACCTCCCCGGTGAGGGCGTCCTGCACGACGCCGGTGAAGTTCCCGGAGCCGTCGGCCCGGAGGGTTTCGTTGAGCCGGGCCGCGAGCGGACCGGGTTGCGGGACGGGGGCGGCGGCTGAGAGCGGTTCTATGCCGTCCGGGGTGGTGCCGGCCGCCGCGCCGTCGCGGGCGGCCAGTGTGCCGGGGACCTGGTGCCAGGGCGGGGTGGTCTGCGCGGCGGTCTCGGCGGGGCCGGGCCCGAGGAAAGCGGGGGCGACGGCAACTCCGGCGGGGAGGGCGAGCGCCGCGACAAGCAGGGTCTGGAGCAGCAGCGGGAGGCTCCGCCGCAGCCGCCCGGTCACCGGGTCGGCGCCCGGGTGGGTCGTTCTGCGTTTCATGCCGCTGCTGGTCCTTTTAGTGCTGAAATGTCCCCCCAAGTTCCTGAAACCCGGGCCTCTCGCTATATCCTCAATAGTAGTCGGCGGCAGCGGCAGCCTTTTGTGCGTGCCGCGCACGCCCGAAAACCGCGCATCCCCTGAATTTCTCAAGGAGCAGTCCATGAAGCATGACGTGACCATCGAGATCCCCAAGGGATCACGCGTCAAGTACGAAATCGACCACGAAACGGGCCGCGTCCGCCTGGACCGCGTCCTGTTCACCTCGATGCAGTACCCCACGCACTACGGTTTCTTCGAGAACACCCTGGGCGAAGACGGCGACCCGCTGGACGCCCTGGTGCTGCTGCAGGACTTCGACCTGCACCCCGGCGTCATCGTTGAGTCCCGCCCCATCGGCGTGTTCAACATGACCGACGACGGCGGCGGCGACGCCAAGGTGCTCTGCGTGCCGGTCGACGCGCGCTTTGATCACATCAAGGAGATCAGTGACGTCAGCGAATTCCTGATCAAGGAAATCGAGCACTTCTTCACCCGCTACAAGGACCTGGAGCCGGGCAAGTGGGTCAAGGCCGAGGGCTGGGGCGACCGCGCCGCCGCCGAGGCCGAGCTTGAGGCATCCATCAAGCGTTACGTTCCCCACACGCACTAACGTCCCCCAGCTCCAACGCGGGGTCACTTGCCGCCCATCCGTCCGCCGGATATGGGCCGTGAGTGACCCCGCGTTGCTGTTTAAGCGTGGACGGCCGTTGTGAGTGACAGGTCAGGAATGTGTGAAATCGTTGGCTTATGAACGCCGAGCCTGCCTTTAGTCCTCCCTGCGGTCCGGTCACCGGCTGGCGTGACGGCGACGTCGTGCGGGCCACCGGAATCCCCTATGCCGCCGCGGGACGTTTCCAGCCACCGGTGAGGGCACCGGACCGGACCGGAGTCCTCGCCGCCACGGCCCTGTCCCCGGCGTGCCCGCAGGCCCCGGTGCCGTTCCTGGATGACATCCTCGGCACCCGTTACGGGGAGCTGCCCGGCAGTGAGGACTGCCAGCGGCTCTCCATCACCATGCCGGCCGGCCTGGCTGCGGACGAGCGGGTTCCCGTGATGGTGTGGCTCCACGGCGGGTCCTACACCTCCGGTTCCGGTGACCTGGCCATCTTCGATCCCCGGGCCCTCGTCGCCGAAAACCGGGTCATCGTGGTGTCCGTGACGTACCGACTGGGCCTGTTCGGGTACCTCGCGACGGGCACGGGCCGGCCCGCGAACCTCGGCCTGCTGGACCAGCTCGAGGCGTTCCGCTGGGTCCGGCGCAACATCAGCGCTTTCGGCGGCGACCCGGGACGGGTCACGGCCTTCGGGCAGTCCGCCGGCGGCGACGCCGTCGCCCACCTAATGGCGACGGCGGAGGCCCCCTCCCTGTTCCAGCGCGCCATCATTCAAAGCGCGCCGCTGGGCATTACCCGGGGCCGGGAAAAGATGAGCACCGCGATGGGTATCGCGGCGGAGCACGTCACCGAGGACACCCCCGCGATGGACGTTGTGGAGATCGAAGGGCATGTGTCGCAGGTGGCCCGGAAGTTCGGGCTGGTCGCGGCCATGCCGTTCGGCACCCAGTACGGGCACTCCCCCCTGCCGCCGGAATCCGGCATTGAGGACGCCTGGAACGCCACGGCCCCCGGGATCGAGGTCCTGATCGGACACACCTCCGAGGAAGCCCGGCTGTTCCTGCCGCGCAACCCCGTCGTCGGCCGTGTGGCCAAGGTCCCGGTGCTCGGGACCGCCGTGGTGAAGGCCATTAACTGGGCCGTGACCGAGGCGGTGTACGGCCGGGCCGCCCGGAGGTTCGCCCGCCGGCACGCCCAGGCCGGCGGCACGGCATACAGCTACGTGCTCTCCTGGGCGGCGCCGGGGAATTTTTACGGGGCCGCGCACACCGTCGACCTGCCGCTGCTGTTCGGCGACGAACAGACCTGGGCAGGTGCCGGGCTGCTCACGGGCGCCAGCTGGGAGGACATCAACGCCCAGGGCCGGGCCCTCCGCGCGGTGTGGGCCCGTTTTGCGGCCGGGGAGGGCCTGGACAGCCGGGGCGGTCTGCCCGGCGCCCTCCAGTACCGCTCGGTCAGCGCCGGATGAACCGGATCCTCAGGCTTGCCGTCCCGGGCCGGCCGCGGTGAAGACCCTCGGCGTCGACCTCGCCGCGGCCACGCGGAAGACCGCGGCCGCCGTCATCGACTGGGGCAACGGCACCGCCCGCCTCGCGCACCTGGCCCTCGACGTCGGCGACGAGGAGATCGTGCGGCTCTTCGGCGCCAGCGACATGACGGGGATCGACTGCCCCGTGGGCTGGCCGGACGCCTTCCTGCCCTTCCTGGCCGGGCATCTGGGCTTCGAGCCGCACCCCGTGCTGGACTACGACGGCATCGAGGGACGCCGGCTGCTGGCCTACCGGGACACCGACCGCTTCGTCACCGCCCGCGCCGGGCTGATCCCGCTCAGCGTCTCCGCCGACCGGCTGGCCCACCCGGCGATGCGCTGCGCCGTCATCCAGGCCAAAATCGCCCGGGACCACGGCCCGCAGGCCCGGGACGGCAGCGGCCGGCTCGCCGAGGTCTACCCGGCGGCGTCGCTGAAATCCTGGGGCCTGCTGGCCCGCGGCTACAAGGGCCGCGGCGGAACGGAAACGCAGCGGCTCACCGTGCTCCTCGACGCCCTGCAGCAGGCAGCACCCTGGCTGGACCTGGCCGGCCACGAGGACCGGCTGGCCGGCTCCGACGACATGTTCGACGCGCTCATCGCCGCGCTCACCGCGCGGGCCGTCGCCCTCGGCGTGACGCTCCGCCCGGATGCCGCCCACGCCCGGGCCGCTCTGACCGAAGGCTGGATCCACCTGCCCACCGGCGGGCTGGGCGGGCTCAGCGGCACCCTGCCCTAGCCGGTGCGGCTGCGGGCCTACTCCCGGCCGAGGGTCCAGCCGCTGATGTCCTCCGAGTCCTCTCCGTGGTCCCGGGTGTGGTTGTGCGCCCGGATCCTGCTGTCCTGCAGCGCCTGCCGCAGCAGCGAGTGTTTCTCCGCCAGGCCCGGCACCCGGTCGATCGCGTCGATGGCGAGCTGGAAGCGGTCAATCCCGTTGAGCATGGCCATGTCGAAGGCCGTCGTGGTGGTGCCCTCCTCCTTATAGCCCCGGACGTGCAGGCCCTCCTGGTTGGTCCGCCGGTACGCCAGCCGGTGGATCAGGGACGGATAGCCGTGGTAGGCGAAGATGATGGGCTTGTCCGCCGTGAAGATCCCGTCGAAGTCCCGGGACGTCAGCCCGTGCGGGTGTTCGCTGGCGTCCTGGAGCCGCATCAGGTCCACCACGTTGACCACCCGGATCTTCAGCCCCGGGGCGCCGGCCTTCAGCAGTTCCGCCGCGGCGACCGTCTCGACCGTGGGCACGTCGCCGGCGCAGGCCAGCACGACGTCGGGTTCCTCGCCGGGGACCTCGGAGCCGGCGAACTCCCAGATCCCCAGGCCGCGCTGGCAGTGGTGCGCGGCGTCCGCGGGGCCGAGCCAGGTCGGCGAGGGCTGCTTGCCGCTGACCACGATGTTGACGTAGTCCCGTGAATCGAGGCAGTGCTCCATCACGGAGAGCAGCGTGTTCGCGTCCGGGGGCAGGTAGACGCGGATGACCTCGGCTTTTTTGTTCACGGCGTGATCGATGAAGCCGGGATCCTGGTGCGAGAAGCCGTTGTGGTCCTGCTGCCAGACATGCGAGGACAGCAGGTAGTTGAGCGAGGCGACCGGCTGGCGCCAGGCCAGTTCCCGGTGCACCTTGAGCCACTTGGCGTGCTGGTTGAACATGGAATCCACGATGTGGATGAACGCCTCATAGCAGCTGAAGACGCCGTGCCGGCCGGTCAGCAGGTACCCTTCCAGCCAGCCCTGGCACAGGTGTTCGCTGAGCACCTCCATGACCCGTCCGGCGCGGGCCAGGTGCTCATCGAGTTCCTCGATCCGGTACTGCCACACCTTGTCCGTGACCTCATAGACGTCCTGCAGGCGGTTGGATGCCGTCTCGTCCGGGCCGAACAGCCGGAACGTCTCCGGGTTCTGGCTGATCACGTCGCGCAGCCAGGACCCCAGGGTGATCATGGCGCTGACCCGCTCGACCCCCGGTTGCGCCACCGGGACGGCATGATCCTCGTACTTCGGCAGTTTGAGGTCCCGCAGCAGCACGCCGCCGTTCGCGTACGGGGAGGCGCTCATCCGGAGTTCGCCCTCGGGGGCGTTCGCCGCGACCTCCGGGCGCAGCCGCCCGGCGGCGTCGAAGAGCCCGGCCGGCCGGTACGACTCGAGCCACTCCCCGAGCTGGCCCAGGTGCTCCGGGTTGGTGCGCACCTCCGACAGCGGCACCTGATGGCTCCGCCATGTCCCTTCCACCTGCAGCCCGTCGACGACTTTGGGCCCGGTCCAGCCCTTCGGCGAACGCAGCACGATCATGGGCCACCGCGCGGCCCCGTCTGCGGCGGGGCGGTCGGCGCCGCCGCCGGCAGTTCCGCTCCGGCGCGCGGACTGGATCGCCCGGATCTCCGTGAGGCAGTCGTCCAGCACGGCGGCGAAGTCCCGGTGCGCGGCCGCGGAGTCGTCCGGATGGCCCACGGTCACGAAGTGCGGCTCGTGCCCGTAGCCGCGCAGCAGCTGTTCCAGCTGGGCTTCGGGCATGCGGGCCAGGATGGTGGGGTTGGCGATCTTGTAGCCGTTCAGGTGCAGGATGGGCAGCACCGCACCGTCATGGACCGGGTCCAGGAAGTTGTGGGAGTGCCAGCTCGCCGCCAGCGGCCCGGTTTCGGCCTCGCCGTCGCCGATGACGACGGCGGTGATCAGGTCGGGGTTGTCGAAGACGGAGCCGTAGGCGTGCGCCAGGGAGTAGCCGAGCTCGCCGCCCTCGCTGATGGAGCCCGGGGTTTCCGGGGCGGCGTGGCTGGGGATGCCGCCCGGGTAGGAGAACTGCCGGAACAGCTCAGCCATGCCCTGCCCGTCGTCACCGACGTTGCTGTAGATCTCGGAGTAGGTGCCCTCCAGCCAGGCGTTTGCCACGACGGCGGGGCCGCCGTGGCCGGGGCCGGCAATGAACAGCATGCTCTGGCTGTCCCGGCGGATGATCCGGTTGAGGTGGGCGTAGACGAAGTTCAGCCCCGGCGTGGTGCCCCAGTGGCCCAGCAGCCGGGACTTCGTGTCGCCGGCACTCAGGGGTTCCCGCAGCAGCGGGTTGGAGCGGAGATAGATCTGACCCACGGACAGGTAGTTGGCGGCCCGCCACCAGCGGTCCACGAGCTCCAGTTCCGCGCCGCCGGGCTCACGGGAGGCGCTTTCCGGCCGCGCGCCGGGCGCCGTGCCCGCGGCGCTGCCCACGGTCCGATCGGTGTCGTTGTTCAGGTCGCTGGTCAACTCGCTGGTCAATGGATTCCTCGCTTTACAGGGGCCCGGAACGGTACGCAGGCTCCATCGCAACACGTCCCCGGACCGGATACAAGCCCGCGGGGACGTGTCCAGGGGCCGCTCTTGCCAGCCCCTTTCCACCGGGTAGTGTGGATCCAGAATGTTCACGCTGACCATCAACCAAACCGACAGCCGGCGCGACGGCGACTGCGTGCCGCAGCTCCTCAAGGACCTGCGGCACATCCCGGCGCGCCTGGATTTCGACCGCTCGGTGGAGGACGAGGTCCAGGGCATTGTGGACTCCCCGCAGCAGGCCGTCGAAGCGGCGATGATCGCACTGCGGACCGGCAGCTGGTACGTCGGCATCGGCGTCGGGCCCGTCAATGAACCCCTGCCGAACCAGATCAAGGACGCCTCCGGCCACGGGCTGATTTACGCCCGCCGGGCCGTCGACCGGCTGCGCAACGGCAAGGACCGGATCCCGGTGGCCGTGGAGGGCCCGCTCGCCGACCTCGCCGCGGAGTCCGAGGCCGTGCTGCGGCTGCTGGGCCACATCGTGCACGACCGCAGCCCCGCGGAATGGCGGGTCCTGGACCTGCTGACCCCGGGGGTCCGCGGTCAGCAAAAGGCGGTGGCCGAGGAGCTCGGGATCACCACCCAGGCGGTCAGCAAGGCCGTGGCGCGGGCGCAGTGGAATGAGGAACACGCGGCGCGGCCCGCCGCGGCCAGGCTGCTTGGCCTGATCCTCGAGGTGCGCTGACCGCCCGCACCCTGCAGGCCGGCGCCCCGACATCGTCGGAGCCCGCCGTCGGAGCCCGCCGCCGGCGGCGCCTGGAGCAGTCGTCGGAACCTAGAGCAGCAGGCTGCGCAACACGTGGGCGGCGCCGTCGTCGAACACGGAGTGGGTGACCTCGTTCGCGGCGGCGATGACTTCCTCGGGCGCCTGGCCCATGGCCACACCGCGGGCGGCCCAGGTGAGCATCTCAATGTCATTGCGGCCGTCGCCGACGGCGACGGTGCGGTGTGCCTCGATCTCCAGCCGCCCGCGGAGGTGCTCCAGGGCGCTGGCCTTGGTCACGCCGGCGGCGGCGATGTCCAGCCACGCCGTCCACCCCACCGAGTAGGTCACGCCGGCCAGGCCGATGTGCCGGATGGCGGTGTTGAACTCCTCGGGCGTGTTCTCGGCGCTGAAGACCACCACGCGGACCGCGGTGGCTTCCAGCATGGTCTGGAAGTCGACGCCGATTGCCTCCACCCCGAAGCTCATGTCCTGGAAGCGCTCGGTGGAGAGGAAGTTGCCGTCCTCGTCCTCAAGCGCGTACTTGGCCGAGGGCAGCCGCTTGCGCAGTGCCCGGAGCGCGGGGCCCGGGTCGAAGGTGGCTTTGTGCACGATCTCGTAGCCGTCCGGGAGGCCGGAATCCAGCCGCAGGGTGACCCCGCCGTTGGAGCACACGGCGTAGCCGTTGTCGATGCCGATGTGCTCGATGATCGGCAGGGTCGCGTTCAGTGAGCGGCCGGTCGCGATGGTGACGTGGTGGCCGGCAGCCACAACGTCCTGGGCGGCTTCACGGACGGGAACGGACATGTGGCCGTCGTGGTCCACGAGGGTGCCGTCGACGTCGAGCGCCACCATCAGCTTGTGGGCTGCGGTGGTTACGTTGTTTCGGTTGTTGTCTCGCCGGTCATCGTTGCCGGCGACTGAGGATTCAGTCAATGTTGTCATCTCACAAGTAGAGCAGACACCCCCGACCGCCGCTAGGACGCAGGCCACAGCGTCCGGTGAACCCGGGGTGAACAGCTGTTGACGCCCATGGCCCCGCGGCACTTTGCGGGGTCATGGGCCGGGAAACGGCGGCTCAGATGACGGGGAAGACTGTCATGCCGCCGAGGTATTTCTGCAGTGCCTGCGGGATGTTGACGGAGCCGTCCGGGTTCTGGTGGTGCTCCAGGATGGCGACGATCCAGCGGGTGGTGGCCAGGGTGCCGTTGAGCGTGGCGACGGCCCGGGTGCCTTTGGGGGCCCCGTCCTCGTTCAGCACTCGTTCGCGGATGTTGAGCCGCCGCGCCTGGAAGGTTGTGCAGTTGGAGGTCGAGGTCAGCTCGCGGTAGGCGCCCTGCGTCGGGACCCACGCCTCGCAGTCGAACTTGCGGGCCGCGGAGTTGCCGAGGTCCCCGGCGGCGGTGTCAATGACCCGGTAGGGCAGTTCACACTTGCCCAGCATCTCCTCCTCCCAGGCCAGCAGCCGGGCGTGCTCGGCCGCGGCCTCCTCGACCGTGGTGTAGATGAACATCTCCACCTTGTTGAACTGGTGGACCCGGATGATGCCGCGCGTGTCCTTGCCGTGCGAGCCGGCCTCGCGGCGGTAGCAGGAGCTCTGCCCGGCGTAGCGGACCGGGCCCGCGGACAGGTCCAGGATCTCGTCCGCGTGGTAGCCGGCCAGAGCCACTTCCGAGGTCCCCACGAGGTAAAGGTCGTCCTCGGCGAGCCGGTAGATCTCGGCGTCGTGCTTGACGTCGAACCCGGTGCCCTGCATCGTCTCCGGGCGCACCAGGGTCGGGGTGATCATCGGCACGAAGCCGGCGTCGATCGCCTGCTCCATCGCCATCTGCAGCAGCGCCATTTCCAGCCGGGCTCCGGCGCCGCGCAGGAAGTAGAACCGCGAGCCGGATACCTTGGCGCCGCGCTCCATGTCGATGGCGCCGATCAGCTCACCGATTTCCAGGTGGTCCCTGGGCTCGAAGTCGGTGAATTCGCGGGGGGCGCCGACGGTCTTGACCACGATGTAGTCGTCCTCGCCGCCGGCGGGAACGCCGTCCTCGATGAGGTTGGGGATGGCGCGCAGCAGTTCTTCCTGGGCGGTCTGGGCGACGTCAGCCTCGGCGGAAGCGGCCTTGACCTCGCCCGCGAGGACCTTGACCTCCGCCAGCAGGGCCTGCTTTTCCTCGCCCTTGGCCTGTGCCACCTTCTTGCCGAAGGCATTCTGCTCGGCCCGGAGGTTTTCGAAGCGGATCAGGGCGGCACGCCGGGCCGAGTCCGCGGCGATGATCGCGTCCACCACGGATTCGTCGGCGCCGCGGGCGCGCTGGCTGGCCCGGAACTTGTCCGGATTTTCGCTGAGGTCTTTTACGTCGATCACCTGACAAGAGTATCCAATCCGGCCGCCCTTCCCGGGCAATCAGGCCGCCGGCCACCGGCGGGATAGTGTGGGAGCACAATGCGCGACTGGCTGCTCTACCTCGTCATCGCTGGAGTCCTGGCGTTTGCCGTCTCCAGTTGGTGGGGAGTGCGCAAGCTCAAGGCCCGGCACACGCGCAGCGCCGTGTGGGAGGAAACGCACAGTCCGGGCCTGGGCCAGCAGAAGGTCGCCGTGGTGATGAACCCGATCAAGGCCCGGTCGGACGAGGCCCGCACCTTGATTGAAAGTGCGTGTGCCGCAGCCGGCTGGGTGCCGCCGCGGTTTTTCGACACCACCGCCGAGGACCCCGGATTCGCGCAGGCCCGGGCCGCCGTCGACTACGGCGCCGACGTCGTCCTCGTGGGCGGCGGTGACGGCACGGTGCGGGTGGTGGCGGACATTCTTGCGGGCACGGACATCGCCATGGGCCTGATCCCGCTCGGCACCGGCAACCTGCTGGCCCGCAATATCCACCTCGATGTGGGCGACCTGCACGGCAGCGTCCAGACCGCCCTGTTCGGCCATCAGCGCTTCATCGACACGGCACGGATGAGGGTGGAGAACTCACGCACCAAGGAGTCCTCGGAGCACACCTTCCTGGTCATTGCCGGCATCGGCATGGACGCAGAGGTGGTGGGCGACACCATCGACGGGCTCAAGAAGGCTGTGGGCTGGCTGGCCTACACCGAAGCGGGCGTGCGGCACCTCCCCGGCCGGCGCAAGAAGGTGTCCATTTCGCTGGATGACCAGCCCGAACAGAGCCGGAAGATCCGCAGCGTCCTGTTCGCGAACTGCGGCCTGATCCCCGGCGGGATCGACTTCATCCCCCAGGCCATGATCGATGACGGGATGCTGGACGTTGTGGTGATGAGTCCGCGCAGCGCGATCGGCTGGCTGGCGATGTACTGGAAGATCGTGCTGAAGCACAAGAGAAACCTGCCGGTGATGACGTATTACCGCTCCGGGAAGATCGTCATCAGCTGCGCGGAGCCGGTGCCCACGCAGGTCGACGGCGATCCGTCCGGTGAGGCCACGAAGGTCACCGTGCAGGTTGCCCCCGGTTCGCTGCTCGTCCGGGTCAAGGACGGCACCGAGGGAGATTAGGCGCTGGCTTCCTTCGGGGCGGCTGCCTTGTGCGCGTCCGCGATCAGTTTCGCCTCCGCAGCGGCCTTGGCGGCCCGTGCTTCGGATTGCTCGCGGATCATGGCCTGCTCCTCTTCGAAGCGCAGCCGGTCTGCACGGTCGGCGTCGTCGCCGTCCCAGTCCTGGTTGTCAGCGGTCGGCTTGGGATTCACGATCATTCCCTGGCCGTCATTTTCAAGGCTGGTGTTTGCCATGACCTGCTCCCTCGGTAGAGGACTTCCCCAATATGGATCAGGCAAGCATACGCACAGTTGCCGAGGGGTGGAAGTGCCGGAAGTGGCATTTGTCTACGCTGTGGGCGAAGCCTTGGACATATATTCCGGCACCACGGATGCCCCGGACAGTATGTCTTTGACCCAGGCATGCGCCGCGCGGAAGGCCTGGTCGGAGGTGTGCGGCTCCACGATTGTCCGGTGCCCGTCGGCGCGGCCGTAGGAACCCAGGAAGCGGGTGGCCGGGCTGATCCGGTGCAGGCCCGCCAGGGCATCCGCCACGCGCGCGTCGGCCACGTGGCCGTCGGCGTCGATACTGAAGAAGTAATGGCCCAGGTACTGGCCGGTGGGCCGTGACTCGATCCGGCTGAGGTTCACGCCGCGGGTCGCGAACTGGTCAAGAATCTCCATCAGGGCGCCGGGGCGGTCTTCCGGCAGCGGAACGACGACGGTGGTCTTGTCCGCACCCGTGGGCTCCGGCAGTGTTCCGGGCCGGCCCACCAGCACAAACCGTGTGACCGCACCGGGGTTGTCCCCGATGTTTTCCGCGAGCACGGCGAGCCCGGGCTGTTCGGTGGCCACGATCGGGGCGCAGATCGCCGCGTCGTAGTGCGTGTCGCCCTCCAGGAGCCCCATGGCCGCCGCGGCCGTGGAGGAGCCCGGAATATATTCTGCATTCGGAATATTCTTCTCGGCCCACAGCCGGCACTGCGCCCAGGCGTGGCCGTGGGTGGAGATCCGGCGGATGTCCTCGATCCGGGTCCCGGGCCGTGCCACCAGCACGAAGCTGATCGGCACGAGGGCCTCGCGCAGGATCCGCAGCTCCTGGCCGGTGGCGATCGCGTCCAGGGTGGCGGTGACGCCGCCCTCCACGGAATTCTCGATCGGCACCATGGCCGCGTCCACTGAGCCGTCGCGGACCTTGTCCAGCGCCGTGTTGACGTTCGTCGACGGAACGCGGATCGCGTCCGCCGCACCGGGAACCTGCATCAGGGCTGCCTCGGTGAAGGTGCCCGCGGGTCCGAGGAAGGTGTACGTGACGGGTGATGCGGGCATCGGCGCTTCTTTCTTCAACTACAGGATGACGGGCTTGAGGCCGTTGTCGGACACCAGGGGCATTCCGGTTTCCAGCCACTGGTCCATGCCGCCGGCCACGTTCAGGGCGGAATACCCCTGCCCGGAGAGCCACTGGGCCGCCCGGAAGGATCGTCCCCCGGTCCGGCAGATGACGTAGAGGTCCTCGTCCGGATCGAGCTCCTCGAGCCGGGCCGGGAGCTGGTCCAGGGGGATGTGTAGCGCCCCGGGGGCGTGGCCCGCGACCCACTCGTAGTCCTCGCGGACGTCAAGGATCCTGGCATCTTCGGGGATGCCGGACACGGTCACGGTGTCAAAGTCGCTCATGGTCGTCCTTCCGCAGAATGCATGGTCTGCCTCCAGCGTATCGCCAGCCACCAGTGCCGCACCCCTACCCGGCTGCAGGTTACGCTTCTGGGATGGCGCACAGGAGATCCCCGGCAGCTCACCGTCGCACGATTCCGGCTGCCCGCCCCCGGCATTTCGGGACATGCCCTCCCCTTGCCGCCAGGACTGGGCACAATGCCACCATGTCCATGCGGCCGCGCCAACACTGGACATGTCGCCAGGAGCGCCCTATCCCTTACCGTGGGACATGCCCTCCCCTGGCCACCAGGACCGGGCACAATGCCACCATGTCCACCCGGCCGCTCCAGCACTGGACATGTCCCCCGGAGCGGCGGGCGGGAAACGTCCTGGAGCCGCGCCACTGTGGCTGAGATTTACGAGCTGTCCGCCGTGGACCTCCGCGATGCCCTCCGCTCGGGCGAGCTGTCCGCCCGGGAGGTCACCGGGTATTTCCTGGACCGCATCGCCGCGGAAAACCGGCACCTCGGCGCGTTCATCACCGTCACCGCGGAGCATGCCCTCCGGGATGCAGCCGCAGCGGACAAGTCCCACGCCCGGGCGGCCCGGAACGGGACCGAGCTGGCGCTGCTGCACGGTATGCCGGTGGCCTTCAAGGACCTGACGGACGTGGCCGGTGTTGTCACGACCCACGGCAGCGCCGCCCTGGACCACAAGCCGGCGCTGGCCGACGGCGCTCTTGTCGCGCGGCTCAAGAGCGCCGGCGTGGTCTCGCTGGGCAAAACGCAGGTCCCGGAGTTCGGGCTGACGGCCTACAGCGAGAACCGGATCGCGCCGCCCTCGCGGAACCCGCACGCGCTCAGCCGCAGCTCCGGGGGATCCACCGGCGGCAGTGCCGCGGCGGTGGCCGCCGGGCTGGTTCCCTTTGCCCCCGGCTCCGACGGCGGCGGTTCGGTCCGCATCCCGGCCGCCGCGTGCGGGCTCGTGGGCCTGAAGCCCGGCCGCGGGCTGGTACCGGCCGGTGAAAGCACCGGTGATCCTGCCGGCCTGGTCGTGTCCGGGCCGCTGGCCCGTTCCGCGGCGGACGCAGCCCTGCTGTTGGATGCGATGGTGCCCGGCCCCGCGGATCCCTCCACCCAGCCCGCCCCCGGTTACCTGAATCTCGCCGGCCAGGACCCGCCCAGGCTGCGGATCGGCGTGAGCCTGGACAGCCCTTGGCAGACGATTTTCCCGTTCACCCCGGATCCCGAGGCGCTCGACGCCCTTGCCGAGGGCATCCGGCTGCTGGAGGCGGCCGGCCACGAAACCTCGGACTCCTCCATCCGCTACGACAACCGTTACCCGGCCGCCTTCACCACGGCCTGGACCGCCGCCGTCGGGGATGCCCGGATCGTTCCCCAGCGCGAGGCGCTCCTGACCCCGCTGACCCGCACGTTCCGGCGCCGCGCGCAGCAGCGCGGGCCCGCGAAACTCGCCGAATCCGTCGGGTTGTTGCGCCAATTCCAGCGGGATACCATCGCCCAGTACGCCGCGTGGGACCTGATGCTCATGCCGGCGCTGGCCCAGACGCCCCGCCCGGTGGGCTGGTTCACCGGGGCGGCCCACGGCGACGGCTACTGGCCGGCGGCCACCTGGACGGGGGACGCCGACGGCGACTACCGCAAGCAGTGCGAGTACGCGCCCTGGTCGTCCATGGTGAACGTGTGCGGGCTGCCCGCGATCAGCATTCCGGCGCACTGGACCGGCGGCGCCAGGGGTGCCGGACTGCCGATGGGCATCCAGCTGATCGGGCCGATGGGTTCCGAGGCGCTGTTGCTGCAACTGGCCGCGCAGCTGGGGTTCTAGATTGGGGCGCAGTTGTACGGTGGACATGTCCAGCCGGGCGGAGCCACCGCCCCGACACCCCACGAGCTGGCAACGACACGAGAGGGATCGATGAAGATCACCGGTGCAGTACTTGAGGAAATCGGCCGTCCCCGCCCGTTCGCGGACTCCCGGCCCATCACCATCTCCGAGCTGGAGCTGGAAGGCCCCGGACCCACCGAGGTCCTGGTGCGGATCGAGGCGGCCGGCATCTGCCACTCGGACCTGAGCGTGGTGGATGGCAACCGGGTCCGCCCGGTGCCGATGCTGCTGGGGCACGAGGCGGCCGGACGCGTCGTCGAGGTCGGCTCGGACGTCACGGATCTGGTGCCGGGCCAGCGCGTGGTGATGTCCTTCCTGCCCCGCTGCGAACAGTGCGCGAACTGCGCCGAGGACGGCCGGCTCCCCTGCACCGCGGGGTCCAAGAGCAACGGCGAGGGAACGCTCCTGCACGGGTCGATCCGGCTGGACCGCGGCGGCGAAAAGATCTACCACCACCTGGGGGTCTCCGGCTTCGCCACCCACGCCGTGGTGGACCGCGCCTCGGCCGTGCCGGTCGGCGATGACGTCCCCGCGGACGTCGCCGCCGTCCTGGGCTGCGCCGTGCTGACCGGCGGCGGTGCCGTCCTCAACGCGGCCCGGCCCCGCCCGCAGGACAGCGTCATGATTGTCGGGCTCGGCGGCGTCGGCATGGCCGCGCTGATCACGGCGGTCTCCCAGGGTGTCTCGCGGATCGTTGCCGTGGACACACTGGACGACAAACTCGAGCACGCCCGCCGCCTGGGCGCCCACGAAACGTACACCCCGCAGCAGGTCCTCGAGGAGGGGGTGAAGGCCAGGTACGTGATCGAGTGCGCCGGGAATCCCAAGGCCTTCGAAACCGCCTTCGCCGCGACCGCCGCGGGCGGAACCACGATCACCGCGGGACTGCCGCACCCGGACGCCCGCGCGCAGATCCCGCCGCTGACCATCACGGCCGAGGCCCGGACCATCGTCGGCAGCTACCTTGGCTCCGCGGTGCCGTCCCGGGACATTCCCAAGTACGCCCAGCTCTGGCGGGAAGGGAAACTGCCGGTCGAGGAGCTGATCTCGGCGCGTATCGCCCTGGCGGACATCAATCAGGCCATGGACCAGCTGGCCGACGGGAAAGCGGTGCGCCAGGTCATCATGTTCGACGCCGGCTAGCCGCGGCCCCGTCCGTGCCCCGACCTCCGGTTGCGCTGTCAGATAATGCTGTCATTCCGGCTCCAGAGCAGCATTATCTGACAGCGCAACGGGCGGGAAAACGGGGGCAAAACACCGGGCGGGTGGCTTGCCCCGGGACCCCGCGAATGTGACAATCCCGCGTCACACTGTCAGCATTAAGTAAATGAGCACTACTCATTTATCCCAGCCCACCGCGACAACGCCGGGCGACACGTCCTTTTTCGGCCACCCAAAGATGCTGGCCAGCCTCTTCTCCGTAGAGATGTGGGAGCGCTTCTCGTTCTACGGGATGCAGGGCATCCTGCTCTACTACATGTACTTCACGGCCGCCGAGGGCGGCCTGGGCATTGAGCAGGGCCTGGCCGCCGGCTTCGTCGGCGCCTACGGCGGCGGCGTCTACCTCTCCACCATCCTGGGCGCCTGGCTCGCGGACCGGCTCCTCGGTTCCGAAAAGGTGCTCTTCGGCTCCGCCATCCTGATCATGGCCGGCCACATCGCCCTCGCCTTCGTGCCGGGCATCCCCGGCCTGATCGCGGGCCTGGTGCTGGTCGGCGTCGGCTCCGGCGGCCTGAAGGCCAACGCGACCGCCCTGGTGGGAAGCCTCTACCGGGAGAAGGACGAACGCCGCGACGCCGGCTTCTCCATCTTCTACATGGGCATCAACGCGGGCGCGCTGATCGGCCCGCTGGTCACCGGCTGGCTGCAGCAAAGCCACGGGTTCCACTGGGGCTTCGGCGCCGCCGCCGTCGGCATGGCCGTGGGCCTGGTCATCTACGCGCTGGGCCGCAAGAACCTGCCGGCGGAGGCGCACCGGGTGCACAACCCGCTGCCCGCCGAAGAGCGCACCAAATACGGCCTGCGCTTCGCCGCCATCGCCGCGGTCATCGCCGTGCTGCTGGCCACCGGCATCGTCAATGCCGAGAACCTGGCGATGTCCATGGCCTACGCGGCCATCGGCGCGTCCGTGCTCTACTTCGCCCTGATTTTCAGCAGCAAGAAGGTCAACGGGACCGAACGCCGCCGGGTGGCGGCATTCATCCCGCTGTACATCGCCTCGGCCGCGTTCTGGGCCTTGTTCCAGCAGCAGTTCACCTTCATCGCCGTGTACTCGGAGGAGAAGCTGGACCGGAACCTGTTCGGCTGGGAAATGCCGGCCGCCTGGGTCCAGTCCATCAACCCGGTGTTCATCATCATCTTCGCCGGCGTCATGGCCGCCCTCTGGACCCGTCTGGGCCGCAAGCAGCCCGGCTCGGCGCTGAAGTTCTCGATCGGCCTCTTTGTCATGGGCCTGGCGTTCCTGGCGTTTATCCCGCTGGCCGGGGACGGCAAGACCCCGCTGCTGGCACTGGTGGGGATCCTGTTCCTGTTCACGCTCGCGGAACTGTTCCTGTCCCCGATCGGGCTGTCCGTGACCACGAAGCTGGCTCCGGAGGCCTTCCGCACCCAGATGGTGGCACTGTTCTTCCTCTCGGTGTCGCTGGGCACCACGCTGGCCGGCATCCTGTCCGGCCTGTACAACCCGGCGGACGAACTGCCGTACTTCATCGGCATCGGCGGCACCGCCATGCTGCTGGCCGTTGGTCTGGCCGCGGCCTCGCCGGCGATCAAGAAGCTCATGGGCGGCGTACGCTGAGCCGATGAGCTCCAGGCACCGCCCACCGCTTGAGTCGGCGTGGGTACGTCCCCGCGGCAGGCGAGGCGTCCGACGTCGAACTTATGCCGGCGGGCGATGTCACCGACGGTGTGGCGCGGGTCGGCGGAACCATCCGCCGCCCGCACCGGCCGCAATCACGCGGCGGTTGGCTCGAGTCCAACGCCGGGCGGCTGCTGGCCGCGCTTACCCGCTGACTACGACTGCTGACGGCTGCGCTAGGCCCCGATGCTCCCGTAGCTTGCCCTGGTGATGGCCAGCCCCACCGCGATGAGCACGATCGCCAGTATGGTCAGCGCGATCCCCGCGTAACCGAGCACCAGACCGGCAATGGCCATGCCTTTGCTCGACGGTTCGCGTCTGAGGGCCATGTGCCCGAGGATGACCGCCGCGAGCTGCGGCAGGAGGAAGAAGCCCAGCCCGATGAAAGCGGCGATGCCGCAGCACAGGCTGGCGATGCTCAGGCCCTTGGGCTCCGGGGGCACGCCGTAATACGCCGGCTGGCCGTAGGCGTTGAACGGGGTGCCCGGCTGGCCGTACTGAACCGGCGCGCCGTACGGCTGCTGCCCGTAGGGCTGCTGGGCCTGGCCGCCGTAGGGCTGCTGCCAGTACGGCTGCTCGGCGTAGGGCTCCTGGCCGAAGGGCTGCTGCGTTGCCGCGCCTTCCGCCGTGCCGAACGGCTCCGTGGGCTGGCCGTAGTCGGCGGCGGGCCGGCGGTACTGCTCGCCGGACTCCTGGCCGGGAATGTACGACGGCGGCTGGTAGCCCTCCGGTGTCGCGTCTTTCTCGGGTTTCGGCTGGTCAGTCATGGTTTTCCCCCTTTTGACGTCTCTGGGTTCAGCCTACCGCCGTCCGGTTGCGAAGAGCAGGACAATTCTTGCGTCACAGGGGCCGTAATGCGCGGAAATCATGTTGCCTGCCACGCCCGTCTGGCATGCTGGTGCCATGGCTAGCCGCGCGGGCACTGTTGCCCAACCCCAAGACCTTGTTGATCTCACTGCGCTCCTGGATGCGTACTACGACGTTTCGCCGGATCTTGGCGACCCCGGCCAACGGGTCGCCTTCGGCACGTCCGGGCACCGGGGCTCGAGCCTGAAGGCCTCCTTCAACGAACCCCACATCCTCGCCATCACCCAGGCGATCGTGGAGTACCGGGCGGGCCAGGGCATCACCGGGCCGCTGTATCTCGCCAAAGACACCCACGCCCTGAGCGAACCGGCCCAGAATTCCGCCCTGGAAGTCCTCGCGGCCAACGGCGTCAACGTCCTGATCGACGCCCGCCACGGCTACACCCCCACTCCGTCGCTGAGCCACGCCATCCTGACGCACAACAACAACTCCCCCGCCGGGGCCCCGCAGGCCGACGGGATCGTGGTGACCCCGAGCCACAACCCGCCCGGCGACGGCGGTTTCAAATACAACCCCCCGCACGGCGGCCCCGCCGACTCGGACGCCACCGGCTGGATCGCCAACCGCGCCAATGAGCTGCTGGAAAACGGCCTGCGCGGGGTCAAGCGGATTCCCATCGCCGACGCCCTCAGCGCCGGCAGCACGGGCAAGTTCGACTTCCTCAGCAGCTACGTGGACGACCTCCCGTCCGTCCTGGACCTCAATTCCATCCGCGAGGCCGGCGTCCGGATCGGCGCCGACCCGATGGGCGGAGCGTCGGTGGACTACTGGGGCGAGATCGGCGAACGCCACCACCTGAACCTCACGGTGGTCAACCCCACCGTCGATCCGCAATGGGCCTTCATGACGCTTGACTGGGACGAGAAGATCCGGATGGACTGCTCCTCGCCGTCGGCGATGGCCTCGCTGATCAACAGGATGTCTGTTGGTGCGGACGGGTCCGCAGCCTTCGACGTCGCCACCGGCAACGACGCCGACGCCGACCGGCACGGCATCGTGACCCCTGACGGCGGGCTGATGAACCCGAACCACTACCTCGCTGTCGCGATTGACTACCTGTACCGCCACCGGACCGGGTGGAACCCGCAGTCCGTGATCGGCAAAACCCTCGTCTCGTCCTCGATCATCGACCGTGTGGCCGAAAGCCTGGGACGCAAGCTCGTTGAGGTGCCGGTGGGTTTCAAGTGGTTCGTTCCCGGGCTGCTGTCCGGCGAGGGGGCGTTCGGCGGCGAGGAGTCCGCCGGCGCATCGTTCAACAAGATGGACGGCAGCGTGTGGACCACGGACAAGGACGGCATCCTGCTGGCACTGCTGGCCTCGGAGATCACGGCCGTCACGGGCAAGTCGCCGTCGCAGCTGTACAAGGGCCTCACCGACCAGTTCGGCGATCCCGTCTACGCGCGGATCGACGCCGCGGCCACGCGCGAGCAGAAGGCGGCGCTGGGGAAGCTCTCGCCGTCGGATGTCACCGCCACCGAACTTGCGGGTGAAACCATCACCGCCAAGCTGACGGAGGCGCCGGGCAACGGGGCTGCGATCGGCGGGCTCAAGGTCGTCACCGAGAACGCCTGGTTCGCGGCCCGGCCCTCCGGCACCGAGGATGTGTACAAGATCTACGCCGAGTCCTTCAAGGGGGCCGAGCACCTCAAGCAGGTCCAGGCCGAGGCAAAGGCGCTGGTGGACGGGGTCATTTCCTAGCCGCCCCGGCTGGCTCCTTCAGGCACCCGCCCGCGGGCTGACTCGTTCAGCCCGCGGGCTGTCCTGTTTGCGCCGCCGGCCGGGGCCGCCGCCGGTTCAGGCCGGTTCTTCCTCGAGGCGGCCGGCGAGGACGGAGCGGTCCCGGCCCAGGGTCTTGGCGCGGTAGAGGGCTGCGTCCGCGGAGGCGATCATTGCGTCGAGGTCCACCCGGCCCGGCGCGGTTGAGGCGATTCCATAGCTGGCGGTCGGCAGACGCGGGATCACCGGCGACGTCGATGCCTGCATCCGGGCGCTGACGTCCGAGGCAATTTCGCCGGCCCGTTCGGGCGTTACGCCCGGCAGGAGGATGATGAATTCCTCGCCGCCGTAGCGGCCCACCAGGTCGGACGAGCGGACCGTGGTGGTACAGGCGTCCGCGAACGCCTGCAGCGCGGCGTCACCGGCCGAGTGGCCATACTCGTCGTTGATGCCCTTGAAGTGGTCCAGGTCCGCCAGGATCAGCGACGCCGTGGTTCTGGCCCGGTTGAGGCGGCGCAGTTCGTTCTCGGCGAGGTCCAGGAACGCCGTGCGGTTCAGCAGTCCGGTGAGCCCGTCCACTGTGGCACGGGCGCGGAGGTCCTGGGTCTGTTGCTCGTAGCTCAGTTCCGCCATGGTGAAGGACGCCACCACCATGATCACGGCCGAGCAGACCGTCATCGGGACGGACCCAAAGACGGTCAGGAACACTGACCCGTCACGCCCCTCCAGCACAAACGTGACAAAGCGGCCCAGATAGAACGCGGCCAGGAGACCGGAGCCCACGGCCAGGGTGAGGTGCACGCGCGAGAAGTGCCGGTCCAGCAGGAACAGTTCCCGGCAGCCGAAGCCGATCAGCAGGGCCATGAATCCCAGATAGGCCGGGCCGCCTGACCACACGTTGGTGGCCGGCTGGTCCAGCACCGACGCCACACCGGTGATCGCAGGGCCGGCGGCGAGGTACCAGATCTTTGGAACCGTGGTCCGCAGCGACCGGGCGCCCGCCCAGATGCTGGCCGCGCCGGTCACGAGAAGCACGTTCCCGAGCGGGTTGGTCCAGACCTGGTGTGGCGTGCCGTCCATCAGGTAGGCCGCGTTGCCGGACAGAAACAGCAGCAGCGCCAGGCACCACCAGCCGCTGTAGCTCGAACGCGTCCGGCGGAAGGTGATGAAGTAGAACAGCAGCAGCAAGGTCAGATCGACCACCGCCAGGGCGACACGCAAGGTTGCGATGTCAAGCATCATGTAGTGGCCCCCCGGTCCGCTCGCAATAGCCAGATATGCGTCGACTCCGCGCCGCAAGTGACCTTAGTATTGCACCCCGCGGCAAGGAAATGTGACCGCGGACTCGGATGCGACGCGCGCGGGCCGGACTGCACCGTTGAAAGGGCCCGACGGCCCTGTGTTATCGGCCTCGAAGCGGACTAAACTGGGAAGCGGCCCCGGATGCGGCCTTGCGCTCAACCGCAGAATAGCGTCCCGAGTGCCTCCGGCCTGTCCCCCATGGTGCCGGAGGCACCTCCGCGCCAGCTCAGCCCCGCGGGCGTCTCCGCGTCAGCAGTTCAAATCAGACCGTGCGGACGACGTCGTCGTATGCGAACTTCGGCTTCGCCGCACCCCAGGCGTCGGCCGCGGGCTGCCCGATATTGACCACGAGGAAGCTCTTCTGGCCGCCGTCAGGGAAGAACGCCGCATCGATCGCGGTGAAGTCCGCGCCCGTCATGGGTCCGGCGGACAGGCCCAGGGACCGGACGGCGAGGATGAAGTAGCCGGCCTGCAGGTGGGCGTTGTTGTTGCCGGTGGCCGCGGCGAGGTCCGGGGCGGCGTCGTACATGGCCTTGGGCGCGTTGTAGCCGGGCAGGAAGTTGTCCCACTGATCCTGCCAGGACGTGTCGTAGCTGAGGACGGCGACGAGCGGCGCGGACGCGGTCTTGGCGCGGTTGCCGTTGGCGAGGGTCTCGACCAGCGTGGCGCGGGCCGCCGCGGACCGGACGTAGGTCACGCGCAGCGGCTGCGAGTTGAACGCGGTGGGACCGAACTTGGTGAGCTCGTAGATGGCCCGGGCCTGCTCATCGGTGACCTCGCCGGTGAAGGTGTTGGGCGTACGGGCCTCGGCAAAGATGGCGTCTACGGCGGCGGCGTCGATTACTGCTTCATCATGGGCGATGGTCATGAGCGTCCCTTTCGCTGTGCGTGACCGCCGGGGCGGCGGCCACTGGTTCCTGTCTATGGTTGCAACTTCAACCTGTGCCTCCTGCTTCCCGTCTCGCCCCGTGATGTCCGGCACAGCGGCGCCGCCGACGCATGCCGGAAACACCGGCGCGGTAAAGTTGCTCCGGAAGATTCCTTCCCGCCCCGCCACACATTCTCTGAAAGGCCCCGGCAATGAGCATGCTCGGTACCAAATGGAAGCTCCACGGCAACGGCAAGGCCATCCGCCCGGGCGGGGTCGTGAAGCCGGATGAGCGCCTTGCCTGGCCGCTGACCATTGGCGTCGGGATGCAGCACGTTGTCGCCATGTTCGGCGCCACCTTCCTGGTCCCGATCATCACCGGCATGCCGCCGGCCACCACCCTCTTCTTCTCCGGCATCGGCACGCTGCTGTTCCTGGTCATCACCAAGGGCCAAGTGCCGAGCTACCTCGGATCCAGCTTCGCGTTCATCGCACCGATCATGGCCTCGCAGCAGCAGTACGGCGTCGCCGGCGCGCTCGGCGGCGTGGTGCTGGCCGGCGTCGGGCTGGCGATCATCGGCGCGGTGGTGCAGAAATTCGGTGCCGGCTGGATCAACCGCCTGATGCCGCCGATCGTCACGGGCGCCATCGTGGGGCTGATCGGCCTCAACCTCGCGCCCGCGGCGAAGAACAACTTCGACGCGGCCCCGATCACGGCCCTCATCACACTGGCCACGATCATCGTGGTCAGCGTCTTCTTCCGCGGCATCCTGGGCCGGCTGAGCATCCTGGTCGGCGTCGTGGTCGGCTACGTCGTGGCGATGGTCCGCGGCGAAGTGGACTTCTCCAAGATGGACGCCGCCGCCTGGGTGGGGCTGCCGTTCTTCCAGACTCCCGAATTCCACCTCGGTGTTGTTGGCCTGTTCGTGCCGGTGGTGCTGGTGCTCGTGGCGGAGAACATCGGCCACGTGAAGTCGGTGTCCGCCATGACCGGCCAGAACCTCGACGGCGTCTCCGGGCGCGCGCTGATGGCCGACGGCGCCGCCACCGTCCTTGCCGGCATGGGCGGCGGCTCCGGCACCACCACCTACGCCGAAAACATCGGCGTGATGGCCGCGACCAAGGTCTATTCGACGGCGGCCTACTGGGTGGCCGGTGTCTTCGCCGTGGTGCTGAGCTTCTCGCCGAAATTCGGCGAACTCATCGCCACCGTCCCGGCCGGCGTGCTGGGCGGCGCCGCGACGATGCTTTACGGCATGATCGGCGTCCTGGGCGTCAAGATCTGGGTGCAGAACAAGGTCAACTTCTCCAACCCGATCAACCTGACCACCGCCGCCGTCGCTCTCATTGTCGGCATCGCCGACTACACCTGGACCATCGGTGACCTGGTGTTCACCGGCATCGCCCTGGGCTCCGCGGCGGCCCTGGTGATCTACCACGGCATGACGGCGATCGCGAAGGTCCGCGGCACGGTGGCCGAGCCGGAAACGGAAGGCGTCGTGGCCGCTGCCACCGCCGCCGCGAAGCGCCCGCCGAAGAAGCGCCGCTAACCGACGGCTCACGGCCGCGGCGCCACGGCGGCGCCACCGCGACGCCGCCCCCGTTGCAGCCGAAAGGCCGGGACCCGGACACCACGTGGGTGTTCGGGTCCCGGCCTTCGCTGCTTGGGTGGCGGGCTTTAGCCGGCGTCGAAGGCTTCCTCGTCGTCGTCGCGGTCTTTGGGGGACTTGTCATCCGGCAGGTCCGTTCCCGATCCGTCCGGCAGGCCGGCCGCGTCCTGGCCGGGCTCCGAGGAGAACGGCCGGCCGGCGTCGGGCTCTTCGGTGTTGGTCGCGTCCATCTCCGCCTCCGAGGACGGCAAGGCTGCCTCGGAATTCTCCGAGGTGTCGGCATCGTATCCGGGGGTGGTGCTGGCGTTTTCCGAACTCATTTGTTCCTCCGTTCCTCCGAAGCGTCCTGCTCCGGGTTCTCCTGCACTGTCTTGGTCTTCGGTGCCGAACTGGCTCAGGTCCGGGGCGCCGGCCGGGTAGGTTTCCCCGTCCGGGCTGTCCTGGCTGAGCCCTGCGGCGTCGAAAGCTTCTTCCTCGCGGGGCTGGGCGAACTTCTTCGTGTCCCCGCCGGGCAGCTCCTGCTCCGCGGTGGGGGTTCCGTAGCCGCCGGCTTCCTCGATCGGCTCCTGCTGTTTCTCCTGGGACATGCTGTTCCTTCCCTGCTGGAATCGTGAACTGCGTGGTTTTCGTGGGTCAGCCGGAAATGCCCTGCGGCTCAGAGGCCTTTGCCGCCCGTGACGGGCAGGACCGCGCCGGAAATGTAGGAGCCCTGGTCGGAGGCCAGCAGCACGTAGGCCGGCGCGAGTTCCGCCGGCTGTCCCGCCCGCTGCAGCGGGGTGTCCTGCCCGAAGGACGGGAGCTTCTCCGGCCACTCGGTCGCGGGGATCAGGGGCGTCCAGATGGGGCCGGGCGCCACGGCGTTGACGCGGATCCCCTTCGGGCCGAGCTCCTGGGCCAGCGCCTTGGTGAAGGCGACCTGGGCGGCCTTGGTCATGGCGTAGTCAATGAGCTGGGGCGAGGGGTTGAACGCCTGGATCGACGCCGTCGTGATGATCGACGCGCCCGCCTTCAGATGCGGCACCGCCGCCCGCGCGGTCCAGATCAGTGAATACAGGTTGGTCTGGAAGACGCGGTCGAACTCCTCCGTGGCGAGGGACTCGAAGCTGTCGCGGTTTTTCTGGTACGCGGCGTTCAGCACGACGACGTCCAGGCGGCCGAACTCGGCGAGCGTGTCGTCCACGATCCTGGTGGCGAAATCCTCCCGGCGTCCGTCACCGGCGATCAGCAGCGCCCTGCGGCCTGTTTTGCGGATCCACGCGGCGGTGTCCTGGGCGTCTGCTTCCTCCTCCGGCAGGTAGGAGATGGCGACGTCGGCCCCCTCGCGGGCGAAGGCGATGGCGACCGCCTTGCCGATCCCCGAGTCCCCGCCGGTGATCAGCGCGGCCTTGCCCTCGAGGGCTCCGCTGCCCTGGTAGCTCTCCTCGCCGTGGTCCGGCTGGGGGTCCATGGGCGCGGTGAGGCCCGGTTGTTCCTGCACCTGCTCCGGAAAGGACCCGGAGTAGTAGCCGCCGCGGGGGTCGCGCGGCTGGTCCTGCTGTTTGGTTGAATCACTCATAGTCCACCTACCCAATGTGTCGGTTTTCCAGGGGCTGCTCCCCGGGCCGCGGGCGCTAACCCGGACCTGCGAAGCTGACCCCACGAAGTAAACAGTTCCACCCTACCCGGAAACTCATCAGCACCCTTAGTAACGGCTTGAATTTCGTAACGCTCAAGCCTACGTTGAGTGTTAACTGCCACCGCAGCCTGATCCTCATTCACCGGAGGTTCCAGTGTCCTATCCAGAGTCTGCGTCCGCTCCACAAGAGTCCGCCCCGACTGAACCCGCGCAGGGACGGTCCCTGCAGGACAGCAGGAACGAGTCCGCCGTCGAAAAACTCGACCGCAACTGGATGGAACTGCTGCAGGAGCTGCGCGTGCTGCAGACCGGTGTGCAGATCCTGGCCGGGTTCCTGCTGACCCTTCCCTTCCAGTCGCGGTTCGAGACGCTGGACGACTTCCAGACCAACCTATACCTGGCCAACGTGGCGTTGGCCGCCCTCACCACAGCCCTGATCCTGCTGCCCGTAAGCGTGCACCGCCGCCTGTTCCGCCTGCACCTCCGGGCCGCCCTCGTGTCCAGCGCGGACCGGATCGCAAAGGTTTCCCTGGCCGGCATCGGACTGCTCAGCGTCGGCACCACAGCACTGGTTTTCGACGTCACGGCGGGCCGGGCGGCGGGGCTGACTGCCGGCGCGGTACTGCTGGCGGTGCTGCTGATCCTGCTGGTCTACGTGCCGAGCAGGCTCCGTCGGCAGGCCGAAAAAGAGAACTGAGATGGCCGGCCCCGCACGCCACCAGCACAGCATACGGCCGGAACGGACCGTGAGCGGGTGGGTGAAGGACCACGGCCTGCTGCTGGCGAATATCGGCCTGTTCCTGGTGTTCTTCGGCGGCATGGTCATCAGCGGAGCCGCCGAGTACAGCGAGGACCAGTTGGTCCACGGCGGGCCGGGCGTGACGGCGCTGGAGTACCTCGGCACCGGGGCGTTCCTTGAGGCGACCTTTGAGAACTGGGAGTCCGAGTTCCTGCAGATGGGCATGTACGTGATCCTGACGGTGTTCCTTTTCCAGAAAGGATCCTCGGAGTCCAAACCGGTGGACCGGGCTGCCGCGCAGGACGAGGACCCGCGGGACGCGCCCCTGAAGGCCGCAACCCCGTGGCCGGTGCGGCGCGGAGGCTGGGTCCTCAAGCTTTATGAACACTCCCTGTCGATCATGTTCCTGCTGCTGTTCCTGGCATCCTTCGCCCTCCACGCCGTCGGCGGCAGCGAGGAATACAGTTCCGAGCAGCAGAGCCACGGACAGCCGCCCGTAACCGTCCTGGCGTACCTGGCCACGAGCCGCTTCTGGTTCGAGTCGTTCCAGAACTGGCAGAGTGAGTTCCTGGCCGTCGCCGTCCTAGTCGGCGCCTCGGTGTACCTGCGCGAGCGGGGCTCCCCCGAATCCAAACCCGTCGCGGAGCCGCACTACGAGACGGGCGCCTGAGAGACGGGCGCCCGAAAGGCGGGCGCATGGGCGCTCAGGCGCCCTCGAGCACCTGGCTAGTGGCCCAGGCGAGGTACTTGGCGGCGTTGGCGACGGCGTCCTCCGGGCTCCCGGCCAGGTCCAGCAGCTGCGCCGCGGCCACCACACCGTGCCGGGCGAGGTCCTCCGGGGTGACCAGGATCCGTCCCGCGACCACAATCACGGGAATTCCGAGGCTCTGGGCGGCGTCGGCGAGGGCAATCGGCGCCTTGCCGGTCAGCGACTGCGAATCCAGCGAGCCCTCACCCGTGATCACGAGATCCGCCTGCGCGAGTTTGTCGGCGAGTCCGGTCAGTCCGGCCACCAGCTCGAAGCCGCCTTCCAGCGCCGCGTTGCTGAAGGCCAGGAACGACGCCGGGAAGCCGCCGGCCGCACCGGCCCCGGGGACGTTGACGTCCCGGCCGGTGGTTTGGCGCAGCACCGAGGCCCAGTTGCGGAGCCCGGCGTCGAGCAGTTCCACGGCGTCCTCGTCGGCGCCCTTCTGCGGACCGAACACGTGGGCGGCGCCGTCGCCGCCCACGAGCGGGTTCTGCACATCGACGGCTATCCGGAACGTCACCGAGCCCAGCCGCGGGTCGAGGCCGCTGACGTCGAGCCGTGCCACCTCGGCGAGCGAGCCGCCGCCCAGCGGCACCACACTTCCCGCGGCGTCGAGCGGTTTGAGGCCCAGCGCGCGCAGGGCGCCGCTGCCGCCGTCGCTCATGGCCGAACCGCCCAGGCCCAGCACGATCTCCGTCGCGCCGGCGTCGAGGGCGGCGGCGATCAGCTGGCCGCAGCCGTAGCTGTGCGCGCGCAGGGCGTTGGCGGGGGTGGGTTCCATGTGCGCCAGCCCGGAGGCCTGCGCGGTCTCGATCACGGCGGTCGCCCCGCCGAAGGCGTCCTTCCGGATCGCCCAGGCGGCGCCCACCGGCGCCAGGATCGGGCCCACCACCGCGTTCACCCGCTCCTCATATCCGGCGGCAACGGCCGCCTCGAGGGTTCCTTCGCCGCCGTCGGCCACGGGAAACTGGATGGCCTCGGCGTCGGGATAGACGCGCAGGGCCCCTTCGGCGATGGCGGCGGCGGCTTCGGCGGCGGTAAGGGAGCCCTTGAATTTGTCCGGGGCGATCAGAATGCGCATGGGTCCATCCTGCCAGTCCCCGGCCGGGACCGGCGTCGGACACCGGCGACAGGCGACTGCGCCGGTAGTAACGTGGCAGCCACACAGAATCGGCCCGGACCGAGGGGGTAGCGGTGAACGAGAACGGAACGACCCGCCAGCGCATGACCGGCCCGCCAGGCATGGCCGAGCTTCTGCTCGTCCGGCACGGCGAGAGCCAAGGAAACGTCGCCGCCACGCTGGCGCACCAGTCCGGTGCGCACGTCATCAATGTTCCCGCGCGTGACGCGGACGTGGAGCTGTCCGGGACCGGGCACGAGCAGGCCCTGGCCCTGGGCAGCCTGCTCGCCGGGGTCCCGGCTGACGGGCGGGCCGCGGTGTGGTCCTCCCCGTATCTCCGGGCGCGGCAGACGGCGGAACTGGCCGTGCACACCGCAGGCTGGCAGACGCCGGTCCTGCTGGACGAGCGGCTGCGTGACCGTGAGCTCGGCATCCTGGACATGCTCACTTCCGCCGGTGTGGAGGCCCGGCTCCCCCAGGAGGCGGAGCGGCGGCGCTGGCTGGGCAAGTTCTACTACCGCCCGCCCGGCGGGGAATCGTGGGCCGACGTCGTCCTCCGCCTGCGCTCCCTGCTGGCCGACATGGACCGGCTGTACCCCGGCCAGCGGGTGCTGCTGGTCTGCCACGACGCCGTCATCCTGCTGATCCGCTACATCCTGGAAGGGCTGACGGAGCGCGAACTGCTGGACATCGCTGCCACGACCGCCATCCTCAATGCCTCCGTGAGCCGTTTCGTCCGGCCCGGCGGCACGGGCGCGTGGCAGCTGGAGAGCTTCAACATGGCAGACCACCTGATGAGCGAGGGAGTCCCCGTGACCGAACATGCCGGAGATGCCAATGTCCACCCACGTTAAGGCGGCCCCGGGGAGCGGGCAGGGGCCGGCCCGCCCTGAGTCCGTGACGCCGACCCTGCTGCGGGCCTGGCCGTTGCCCGGCGGGGGCTCCGGCAAGGACGACCGCGGATCGGTGCTGGTGATCGGCGGGGCGCGGATGACGCCCGGCGCGGTGCTGCTCGCCGGGGTGGCCGCGCTGCGCTCCGGCGCCGGCCGGCTCACCCTGGCCGTGGCGGAATCCGTGGCCGTGCCCCTCGCGGTGGCGCTGCCGGAGGCGGGCGTGCTCCGGCTGCCTGAAACCGCGTCGGGCACGGTCAAGGGCTCGTCGGCAGCCGCCGTCCTCGCCGCACCGGTCGAAGCCGCGGACGCGGTGCTGATCGGCCCGGGCCTGGACGACAAGGACGAGGCCACCGCCTTGCTCCGCGCCCTCCTCAAGGTGCCGGCGGGGAAGCGGCCGCCGGCCATCATCCTCGACGCCTTCGCCCTGGGCAGCCTGCCCGAGCTGGCCGGGGAGCTGGGCCCCTGGGCGGGCCGGCTAATCCTGACCCCGAATGTCACCGAGGCGGGCATCCTTCTGGGGCACGACGCCGGGCACCTCGCCCGGGACGTGCCGGAGCTCGCGGAGAAGTACGGCGCAGTGGTGAGCTGCCAGGGTGTGATCGCGCGGCCGGTGGGGGCAGCCCGCCGGGCCGACGGCGCTAAGGGCGGCGGGGCTGAGGCCGGCGGTGCCGAGGGCGGCGGGGCTGAGGCCGGCGGTGCCGAGGGCGGCGGGGCCCGGGCCTCGCTGTGGGAGATCACCACCGGACACAGCGGCCTGGGCACCTCGGGCTCCGGCGATGTGCTGTCGGGGACCATTGCCGGGCTGCGGGCGCGGGGAACCACGGACGCGCAGGCCGCCTGCTGGGGCACCCATCTGCATGCGGCGGCTGGCGACCGGCTCGCGAGCCGGCTGGGCGGTCTCGGCTACCTCGCCCGCGAACTCACGGACGAACTGCCGCCGCTGATGATGGAGCTCGGCTCCTGACCCGGCCTGTCCGGGGCTCAGCCGCTCCAGCCGCCGCGTTCCTGCAGGACTTCTTTGAGCAGGTCAGCCCGGTCGGTGACGATCCCGTCCACGCCGAGGTCCAGCAGCCGGTGCATCTCCGTGGCGTCATTGACGGTCCAGACATGCACCTGCAGACCGTGCCGGTGGGCGCGCCGGACGAAGCCGGGGGTCACGACTGTCACGGCACCGTAGCGGACCGGAACTTGCAGGGCGTCGACGCCGCGCAGCGCACGTCCGGCCGTGAGGCGCAGCAGGGGCGCCGGGAGCACGGGTCCGAGCAGGACGAAGAGGGCGCTGGAGAGGATGCCGGCCGAGCTCGCGGCGGGCCGGCTCAGCTGCTTTAGCACGGCCCGGCGCCGGCGGTCCGAGAAGCTGGCGATCAGCACGCGGTCGTGTAGGCCGAACCGTTCGATCGCCGCGGCCAGGGTGTCCACCGAGTTCCAGTCCTTGACGTCGAGGTTGAACCGGACGTCCGGGAAGGCCGTGGCGAGTTCCTCAAAGAGCGGGATGGGCTCCGCGCCGCCGATCCTCGCCCGCGCCACGGTCTCGGCCGGGAGTTCCGAGATCCGGCCGTGGGCGTCTGTGATCCGGTCCAGGGTTTCGTCGTGGAACAGCAGCAACACGCCGTCGGCCGTGGTGTGCACGTCCGTCTCCAGGTGCCGGAAGCCCAGTTCGACGGCGGCGCGGAACGCTGCCATAGAGTTCTCCAGGCCGTCCCGGGAGAAGCCGCGGTGCGCCATGGCCACGGGACGTCCCGGACCGTCACCGGAGGCAAAGAACGGGTGCGGGCTGCTCACTCCTGAAGCCTAGCGGAGCCCTGCGCAATCCAGTCGGCGGGCTGGCTTGGCGGGGGTGGATCAGTTGGCGTGCGGGAGGATCTCCACGCCGTCGCTGCAGTGCAGGAGCGTGCGGCCCCGGCCTCCGTCGAGGTCCACCCAGACGGCGGTGCGGTCCGCCGTGACGGCGTCCACCCGGCCTCCCGTTTCGTAGCCGGGCGCCAGCCGGACACTGACGCGGTCGCCCTGCTGCAGGCTCTTCCAGTGCGCGTCCGGCGCCGCCGGGCGCAGGGGCGTGTCGTCCATGTTCTTCGTGCGGTACCTGGCCATGATGTCCCACCGTCAGTCAGCTGATCCGTCGTGAGATGCCAGCGTAGGACGCCAAGGTGAACGCCAGTTGACCGCCAGCTGGGAATACGGTGTCTGCGCCGGCCGGGTCAGGGGCGCCGGGTCAGGGAAACCGGATCCCGGACGCCGGGTCAGGGAAGCCGGACGCCCAGGGCTGCGAGCTTGGCCTCGAGGATCTGGGCGACGCCGTCGTCGTCGAAGTGCGGGGCCTGCTGCCCGGCGGCCAGGATGGCCTCCGGGTGACCGCTGGCCATCGCGTAGCCGTCACCGGCCCAGCGGAGCATCTCGATGTCGTTGGGCATGTCCCCGAACGCCACGACGTCAGCCGAGTCAATGCCCAGGGCGGCCGCGTATTCGGCAAGCGTGACGGCCTTGTTGACCCCAGGCAGGGACAGTTCCAGGAGCGCGATGTTCGGCGCCGAATGCGTCGCGGCGGCCAAGTGCGCGACGGCCGGCGTGACTTCGGCGAGGAACTCGTCAGCCGTGCCCTCCCGGACAATGGCGAGGAACTTCACCACGGAATCCGAGGCGGTGAGCGTCGTGTGCAGCGGAGCCGGCGTGACCTCGGCCAGCAGCCCGTTGGAGCCGGTGCCAATAAATCCCGGTTCCAGGTGGAAGCCGGTCAGGGTTTCCGCGGCAAAGAGCGCGGAGGGGCGCAGCCGCTGGATGATGCGGCGCGTCTCGAAGACGGCGTCGAGCTGCAGGCCCCGAGCGGAAACAAGGCGGTCCGCTTCGAGGTCCCAGACCACGGCACCGTTAGAGCAGATCACGGTTCCCGTGTGGCCCAGCCGGTCCTGCAGGGGATGCAGCCAGCGCGGCGGGCGGCCCGTGACGAACACCAGCTCGATGCCCGCTTCCCGGCAGGCGTGGAACGCACGGACGGTCCGATCACTGATTTTGCCGTCGTGGCCGAGGATCGTTCCGTCAATGTCACTCGCTACCAGCCGCATACTGCCAGTCTACGTTGGCGGTGCCGGTGCGGTTTCCGGCGGCTGCCCGGGCCTAGTGGCGTTCGTAGATCCCGGTCAGGCTTGCCCGGGCCAGAGTGTGCGGGGCGAGCTTGGCTTCCAGCTTCGCGGGTCGGGCGCCGGCGTCGAGCCCGGAGTGCGCGACGTCGAGCGCGTGGACCGTGACGACGTACCGGTGCGGGCCGTGGCCCCGGGGCGGCGCGGCCCCCATGTAGCCGGTGGTGCCGCCGTCGTTCTTGAGCTGGAAGGCGCCGGGCGGCAGATGTCCGCCCTGGCGTGAGCCTGCTCCGGCCGGCAGGGACGTGAGGTCCGCGGGGAGGTCCAGCACGGCCCAGTGCCAGAAACCTCCGTGGCCGGGGGCGTCGGGGTCGAACATGGTGACGGCGTAGCCCCGGGTTCCGGCGGGGGCGCCGCTCCAGCTCAGCTGCGGGGACTCGTCCTTGGCCCCGGCCCCGGTCGAGGCTCCGCGCTGGGCCGGCGGCAGGGATTGGCCGTCCTGGAATGACTCACTGCTGACGCGGAAGGACGGGGCATCGTGGTGTGCCATGGCTGCCTTTCAGTTGCTGGGGAGTTCTGCACTTTCAGGGTCGATGAGCGCGGCGTCGGTGGGGCGGAGAGCCTGGCCGCGCAGTTCCATCCGGGTCAGTTCCGCCCGGGTGGGCGGGTTGGCGCCGGCCCGGGACACGGTGACGGCGGCGGCCCAGGCGGCGTGGGCGAGGAGGTCGCGGAGGCTTTCGGACGAGAGCTCACGCAGGTCCTTGCGGTTCTGCGCCCCCGCCAGGCCCAGGTCCACCACGCCGGAAAGCAGCGCTGCCATGAAGGAGTCCCCGGCGCCGACGGTGTCCGCGACCTTCACGGACGGCGCCGCGAAGTGCGCCTCGCCGGCGGCATTCGCGCCCCAGGGCCCTTCGGCGCCGCGGGTGACCACCACCATCGCCGGGCCCTCCGAGCCGCCGAGTTTCAGCCAGCGCCGGGCCGAGTCCAGCGGATCCTCGCCGGGGTAGAGCCATTCGAGATCCTCGTCCGAGGCCTTGACCACGTCCGACAGGGTGACGAACTTCTCCGCCTGCCGGCGCGCGTAGTCCACATCGGTGATGATGCTGGGCCGGCAGTTGGGGTCGAAGCTAATGGTCGCCGAGGGATGGGCATACTCGACGGCGACGAGCACCTCGGCGGCACCGGGAGCCAGCATGGTGGCGATCGAACCGGTATGCAGGAGCGTCGTCGCCTGCAGCATGAACGGCAGCCGGTCCGCGAGCCCGGGCAGTTCCCAGGCGAGCTCGAAGGTGTAGCTGGCGGCGCCGTCGTCGTCGATCAGGGCGGTCGCCACGGAGGTGGGGAGTTCGTCCGGGGCCAGCGGAAGCAGCACCGAGCTGGATTTCAGGTGGGCGGCCACCGATTCGCCGTAGGCGTCGCGTCCGTAGCGGCCGATGAACTGCACCGGATGGTCCAGCCGGGCCAGCCCGACGGCGACGTTGAGGGGGCTGCCGCCGACATGGGCCTGGATACCGGAGGAACGCTGGACGACATCGACCAGGCCCTCGCCAATTACTGTGAGCATGCTCATACTCTGCCAGAGAACGCGGGCCGGCGCCCCAGTGTTTCGGTGCGCGGGTGTTTCGTTCAGGCCGGGGTGGCCGCGGAGACCGGGGCGTTGTCCACCGCGATTCCGGCGGGGCCGGCGTCGACGAATTTCGCGTCGATGTGGACTACGTCCCTGCCGGCGCGCTGCAGCAGGCTCGCCGCGGTGCCTGCCCGGTAGCCCGTGCTGCAGTGCACCCACAGTTTTCCGGCGGGCACGGAATCGAGCCGCCGCAGAAGTTCATGGAGCGGGACGTTGACCGCCCCGGCCACCCGCGAGGCGGCGAATTCGTCGGCCCGCCGCACGTCCACGACGGTGTCCCCGGGAGCCTTCCCGGCGAGCACGCCGTCCCAGCCCACGCGGGGGTAGGAGGCGAGGGCGGCGCGGGGCGCCAGCGTGTGCGGGTCCGTTCCGAGGGCGGCGTCCGGGGAGTCGATGCCGATCCGGGAAAGGTCGCGGATGGCCTTTTCGACGTCGTCGCGGGATCCGACGAGGGTCAACTGCTCCCCCCAGGGCAGGATCCAGCCCAGGTAAGTGCTGAAGCTGGTGCCGTATTCGAAGCTGACGCTGCCCAGCAGGTGGTAGCTGGCGAACGCCACACGGCGGCGCAGGTCCACGACCCACTCGCCGTCCTCCAGCCGGCGGATCAGCTCGGCGGCGTCGAGGGACTCCGGCACGGTCAGGTCCGCCGGGCCGGGGCCGGCGGTGTTGGTGACCCCCATGTGGGCGTAGTAGGAGGGGTAGGCCGTGAGGTTCGCGATGAGTTCCTGGACGAAGTGGTCCTCGTCAGGGTCCGTGAGGGCGTGGTTGCTGGTGAGCTGTTCGCCGATGGTGGAGGATCCGGCGCGGCTGGCCGGGCCGGAGGAGCAGAAGGAACCGAACCCGTGGGTCGGGAACAGGGCGGCGTCGGGCGCGGCCTCGTCGACCAGCCGGTGCACCGAGGTGTACTGGTCATGCGTCAGGCCGAGGGTGTCCTCGGCGCCGACAAGGTCCGTGCGGCCGACCGAGCCGTAGAGCAGGCTTCCGCCGGAGAAGACGGCCTGCCGCCCGCCGTCGTCCACGATGAAGGACAGGTGGGTGTGGGTGTGGCCGGGGGTGGCGACAGCCTTGACCATCAACGCACCGACCCGGACGGTCTGCCCGTCCGTGATCGGCTGCCGCTCGAATGTCACCGGGTCTGCGGCGTTCACGAGGTAGCTCGCGCCGTGTGCGCGGGCCAGTTCCAGGCCGCCGGTGAGGTAGTCGTTGTGGACGTGCGTCTCGGCGACGTGGGTGATGATGACGCCGGCGTCGCGGGCGGCCGCATCGACGCGGTCCGTGTCCCGCTGCGGGTCAATGACCAGCGCCACGGAGCCGTCATGGACGAGGTAGCTGCGGTCCCCGAGTTGGGTGGTCTCAATGACAATGACGTCCATGATTCGCTCCTGGCTGGTCAGGGCACAACCGGGCGAGGCCGTCGGCTGCGCACACTCCATGATCAAACCCCCAGGGGTATGAGCGCAACCCCTGATACTGGCGGCAGACCGTCGCCGCCCGGCGGGACTACCGGGCGGGGTCGTCCTGCTGGTAGACGTCGGGAATTCCGTCCATGTCCGCGTCGACCTTCTCCGCTTCTTCGGCCTGGCGGTACTGCCGGTTCCGGGTCCGCAGCACCACCGTTGCCAGCAGGGCTGCCAGCACGGAGGCCGCGAGGATGCCCACCTTGGCATGGTCGTCGTGCAGGCTGCCGTGGCCGAAGCTCAACTCGGCGACCAGGAGCGAGACGGTGAAACCGATGCCGGCCAACAGGGACACCCCGAAGACGTCGATCCACTTGAAGCTGGTGTCCAGCCGGGCCTTGGTGACCTTGGTGAGCAGCCAGGTGGTACCCATGATGCCGATCGGCTTGCCGAGAACCAGCGCCAAGATGATGCCGACAGCCACCGGGTCGGTCAGCGCCGATCCCAGTCCTTCCCAGCCGCCCACGGCCACACCCGCGGAGAAGAATGCGAAGATCGGGACGGCGACGCCGGCCGAGATCGGACGGAAGCGGTGTTCGAAGACCTCCGCGAGTCCCGGACCGGCGTCCGGTCCGCCGCTGGTCTTGGAGCGCAGGACCGGGATGGCGAAGCCGAGCAGCACACCTGCGACTGTGGCGTGGATCCCCGAGGCGTGGACCAGGGCCCACGTGACCGCGCCCAGCGGCAGCAGAATCAGCCACGCCGCCGAGGCCTGGATTTTGAAGAAGCGCCGGTACTTGTGCGCCAGGTAGGTGTAGATGCCCAGCGGAATCAGGGCCAGCAGCAGCGGCATCGGCTGCAGGTCACTGGTGTAGAAGATGGCGATGATGGTGATGGCGATCAGGTCGTCCACGACGGCCAGGGTCAGCAGGAAGATCCGCAGGGCGCTGGGCAGGTGCGAGCCGATGATAGCCAGCACGGCGACGGCGAAGGCGATGTCGGTGGCGGTGGGGATCGCCCAGCCGCGCAGGGTCTCCGGGCTTGCGAGGTTGACGACGGCGTAGATCACGGCCGGGATGGCGACGCCGCCGGCGGCAGCGGCGACCGGAACGATCGATTTGTTCAGCTGCCGCAGGTCCCCGGCGATGAACTCGCGTTTGAGTTCGAGGCCGACCAGGAAGAAGAAGATCGCCAGCAGCCCGTCCGCCGCCCAGGCGCCCAGGCTCAGTTCCAGGTGCCAGGGTTCGTAGCCGAACTTGAAGTCCCGCAGGGCGAAGTAGCTCTCGGAAACCGGCGAGTTGGCCCAGATCAGGGCGATCACCGCGGCGGCCACCAGGAGGGCGCCGCCGACGGTTTCCTTGCGGAGGATCTCGCCGATCCGGAGGGATTCGGCGTAGCTGCCACGGCCGAAGATGGTCAGACGCGGCCGGGTGGGAGGGGGTGTGGGGCTCATGCGGGGAGTCCTAAAATTTGGGTCGACAGAACTATGCCGACCAGACTTCCCGGCGCACCTGCAACCCAGTCTAGTGGGTCATTGCATGGTGCTGAACCGTTCGGCCTTGGCTTTGCTGCCCTGGACGATGATCTGGTCGTCGTCGTAGAGCACTGTCTGCGCCGTGGTGTGGCCCCAGGTGCCGCCGGGGCGTTTGACCGCCACGATGGTGATGCCGTATTTTTCCCGGAGTCCGAGGACGCCCAGCGGCCGGTCGCGGGCGGCGGAGGGCGGGCTGGTGCGGATCATGACAAAGTCGTCCTCGAATTCCACGTAGTCAAGGATCGAGCCCAGGACCAGGTGCGCGACGCGCTTGCCCATGTCGTGTTCGGGACGGATGACGTGCTCGACGCCGAGCTGGCCGAGGATCTCGGCGTGCGGTTCGCTGATGGCCTTCGCCCAGATCTGGGGACGCTGGAATTTCAGGATCCGGGAGGTGGTCAGGATGCTGGCTTCGATGTCCGAGCCGATGCCGACCACGGCACGGTCAAATTCATGGACCGAGAGCTGGCGCAGCACCTCTTCCTTGGTGGAGTCGGCCCTAACCACGTGGGTGAGGCGCCCGTTGTAGGACTGGACGATTTCGTCGCTGGCGTCGATGCCGAGCACCTCGGTACCCTGCGCTTCCAGTTCCAGTGCCAGCGAGCCGCCGAAACGGCCGAGGCCGATGACCACCACGGAGGACGCCTTGTCACTGGCGGCAGCGGAGTGGGACGAGAAGATGTTCCTAGCCAATGAGGGGCCTTTCCTTAGGGTACTCGTAGAGCAGGGGTCGTTCGCGCAGCGCCAGGGCTGCGCCGAGCGTGACCGGACCCAGCCTGCCGACGAACATGAGCATGATCAGCACGAGCTGACCGGCGGGCGGCATGCCGGCGGTGATGCCGGTGGACAACCCGACCGTGGCGAAGGCCGAAATGACCTCGAACAGGATCCGTTCCTGCCCGAAGTCGGTGATCAGCATCAGGAACATCGTGGAGCCGGTGACGAGGGCGATCGCCAGCAGCACCACGGTAATGGCCTGGCGGTGCACCGCACGGGACAGGCGCTTGCCGAAGATGTTCACGGCCGTTCCGCCCTGCAGCTCGGTGCTGAGGATGAAGAAGAGCACGGCGAACGTGGTGATTTTCAGGCCGCCGGCCGTACCGGCCGGGCCGCCGCCAATGAACATCATGATGTCCATGCCCAGCCAGGACACGGGGTTCATCTGGGCGATGTCGATGCTGTTGAAGCCTGCGGTGCGGGTAATGACGGACTGGAAAAAACCGGCCAGCATGCGCTCGGCCGGATGGAGGCCGCCCAGGGTTGCCGGGTTGGCCCATTCGACGGCGGTGAGGAAGATGGTCCCTCCGGCGAGGAGGGTGCCCGAGCCGACGAGGACGAGTTTGGTGTTCATGCTCCAGTGGATGGGACGCCGGTACTGCCGGCCCAGTTCGAAGAGGACCGGGAATCCGAGTCCGCCGATAATGACGGCGGCGGCGATCGGCAGGCAGATCCAGGGATCGCCGACGAACCCCATCAGGTTGTCCGAGTACAGGGCGAAGCCTGCGTTGTTAAAGGACGAGATGGAGTGGAACACGCCGTGCCAGACCGCCTCGCCCAGCGGGTAGCCGTACCCGGCCATAAAGCGGACCGTGAGGATCAGCGCCAGCACTGCTTCCACCACCACGCTGATCCGCAGGACGCCGACCAGCACGCGGCGCACGTCACCGAAGCCGCTGCTTTTCGTCTCGGCAGCGGCGGATATCCGGGACTTCAGGCCCAGCCGGCGGGCGGTCAGGACCCCGAGCAGTGTGCCGAAGGACATCACGCCGAAGCCGCCGATCTGGATGAGGACCAGGATGACCACCTGGCCGAAGCTGCTCCAGAAGACGGGGGTGTCCACGGTGATCAGGCCGGTGACGCAGACGGCGGAGGTGGCGGTGAACAGCGCCTCCAGCAGGCTGGCCCCGCCCCCGCTGGCCTTGGCCATCGGGAGCAGCAGCAGCCCGGTCCCGACGGCGACGGCAGCGGCGAAGCCCAGCACAATCACCTGGGCCGGGTGGCGCGGCGCGACCACGCGGAGGAACCGGGTGACGCCCGAAGCCAGGGCGCGCGGAACCTCGGGAACTTCGACTTGCATAGGCGCCACGCTACCACCGGGCGGCGGCCGCGGCGGACGGGCTTCAGCCGAGCAGAAGCTGCACGAGTTCGCGGCACTTCCGGTAGGCGGCGGCCTTCGGGTCGATCAGGGCGAAATGGTCGCCCGGGACCTTCAGGAGCTGGACCGGGGCACCGGCGGACTTGGCCGCCGCCGTGTAGGAGTCGGACAGGCTCGCGGGGACGTCGGCGTCGTCCGTGCCGTGGACGGCATAAACGGGGACCTTCAACGGCACTGCGCTCATCGGATCCGCATATTTATGCCGTTTCGGGTATTTCTCGGAGGAGCCCCCCAGCAGGTTGCTGACCGCGCCGTTGCTAAGGTTCAGGCGTTCGGCTTCCGCGAGGTTGAGCACCCCCGACTGGCTGACGACGCCGGTCAGGTGCACTGCGCATTTGTCGTCCCTGCGCAGCAGCTGGCGGTCAGCGTCCGGGGCGCCGAGCTGGGAGAGGCGGCTCCGTCCCGCAGCCCAGACCGCAAGGTGCCCGCCGGCGGAGTGTCCCAGCGCCACGACCCGGTCGAGCCTGAGGTCATGTTCGGTGGCGATGTCGCCGAGCTTGTCGATTCCGGCGAGCACGTCGGAGAAGGTATGGGGCCAGCCCCCGCCGTTGCCGGCCCGGCGGTACTCCAGGTTCCAGGCGGCCATACCGTGCGCCGCTAGGTCCCTGGCCAGCGGTTCGCCGAGTTCCGCGCCGTACTGCGAGCGCCAGTAGCCGCCGTGGATGACCACCACCACGCCCTTGGTGACGGCGGCCTCCGGCAGGAAGAGCTCCCCCCACTGGCTGGGATCGTCGCCGTAGCTGTACCTATGCCGCTTCACAGTGTCCTCCTTGGGGCCCGGTGAACAGGCGGCGGTGACTGCCCCCAGAGTCACCGTCGCTGCGGCCGCGATCAAAGCCCGACGCCGCACATCAGCCATGTGAGGAGCCTACCTTGACCGCTGCGCGGCACGGCGTAAGGCGGCACCGGCCCGGGTTGCCGGGCCGGTCGGGGCGGGGGTGTCACCCCTCCGCCGTCGTACCCCGGCCGTAAGCTGGATGCATGGCGAGCAACTGGGATCGACTGGACCCGAAACTGCGCGAGTCCGTGCAGGAGAACGTGGAACTCTACGAGCGGGTGCGCCCTGCCCTGAAGCTGGTCACCCGCGAGGTCCTGCTGACGCTGCGGAGCATGCTCAAGGGCACCGAGGTGACGCCGCTGTTCGTTACCGGCCGCACCAAGACGGTCGAATCCTTCCGCGAGAAGATCTCCCGCATCGAGGAGCCGCTGGAACCGGGCGGCCCGCCGGTGCTGAAGTTCCCGGATCCGTTCCGGACCCTGAATGACATGGTGGGCATCCGGGTGATCACGAAGCTGCCGGCGGAAAACGCGGTGGTCGCCAACCTGATCAAGCGCCAGCGCCAGCTCTTTGACTGCCGCGGCGACCGCGAGAAGGACATCGGCTCCATCGAGTCGGGGACCTACGGCTACTCCAGCCGCCACCTGATCCTGCGGACCATCCAGAACGAGGCCGTCAAGGAGTACCAGCAGGCCTTCAACCCGGAGGTCCAGCCGAACGGCAGCTATTTCTTCGAGTGCCAGATCCGCACCGTGTTCGCGCACGCCTGGAGCGAGATCGAGCACGACATCCGCTTCAAAGCCGAGGATCCGCGCGCCTGGACCCCGCACTTCGACCGCCAGTTCACTGCCACGGCGGCCATGCTGGAAACCGTGGAAGGGGCCTTTGCTGACCTGCACGAACGCTACGAGGAGGTCCGCAGCTACTGGGACATGGACGGCGAAGGCGCCGCGCAGCTCACCCCGAACCGGATCCGCGATGTCTGGCGCACGCTGCTGCCGCACGTGGACCGGAAGGTCGACGACGACTGGGGCTGGGCCGCGGAGCTGATGGCCGCCCACGGCCTGAACCAGACCATGCAGCTGGCCGGACTGCTCAGCGCCAACCGGATCACGGAGGTCCGCAGGGCCCTGGACCACCGCTACTCCCCCGGCCCGGACCGGCTGCTCGATGACCTGCTGCTCTGGCAGTACGGCACCAAGCACATCGACCTCACCGCCGAACCGGCTGACGCCGTCCCGCACCCGCGGCGCGACAGCCTCCTGCGCCGGCTCAAGCAGATCGAGCGCTACCGGCTGACGCAGGGGTAGGGGAACGCCGCCCTAAAGTCCGGTCGGCTCCAGGCGTTCCTCGAGCAGTTCAGCAGCTGAGTTCCCGGAGTCGACCAGCCGCACCCGGTACGCGGCTTTGCCGGGAGTTTCCGAGACCGCCTCGACCAGTTCGGTCCCGCGGTAGAGCAGGCCCACGCCGTCGTCCGTGCAGTGGGTCTCGCCCAGGGCTCCCTCCGCCACCAGGCGGTGCACGAGCGGGCGGCGTGCGGCTTCGGAGTCGTAGTGGACCCCGTTGTCGTAGGGAAGCAGTCCGAGGCCGTTGTCCACCGCGCGCAGCTCGGGACCGAACGAGTCGGTGGTCCCGCCGTTGAACCAGCAGATGGACCCGGCCGAGACGCCGGCGAGCACTACCCCGGCTTCCCAGACGCGCCGGAAGATCGAGTCCAGCCCGTGGGCGCGCCAGACGGCGAGGAGGTTGACGACGGAGCCGCCGTTGACCCAGACGAGGTCCTGGCCGAGCAGGTATTCCTCGACGTTGGCGACGTTGGGCATGGTGAACAGGTTCAGATGCGTGAGCTGGAAGCCGGCGACGCTCCCCGCTTCGCTGACTTCGTTGTTGAACCAGCGCTGGTCGCCGCTGGCGGTGCCGACGTGGGCGACCCTGGGCGCCCGCCCGGTGACCCCGGACAGGTCCACGGCGTAATGGACCAGCTTGTTGAACTCCAGGCGTGTCCGCTCCCCCGGTTTGTAGCCACCGGAGGTCGCGAGGATGGTCGGACTTTCGGCAGCCATGGCGGGGTTCTCCTAGGTCGGGGACATACGGTCTCGCCATAGAGGCTACCCGCCCCCGTGGGAATGGCTGGCAGGAATCCGCAAGCCGGCCTGCGCGGTTTCCCCACCTTTGAACAAGCGACGCCGGTACTCGCCGGCGATTCGGCACGAAACGCGGGGCGCCGAGTTCAAACGTGGGGAGATTCCGGCGTCGAGGGCGGCCTCAGGCGAACCGTGCCAGGGGGTTCTGCAGCCGGCCGGCCATCTGCAGCCCGCCGGACGGGTCGGTCAGGTCCAGCATCTGCTGGTTGTTGCGCAGCTGCAGCCGGTTGAGGCAGGACAGCGGGAAGTCGTCGGCGAACAGCTCATGCCGGGCAAATTGGTCCGCGAGCCCGGGGTGCTTGCCCTGGTAGGTCCGCAGGACGGCCGCGGCGGTCCGCCAGAATTCCTCGCCGCTGAGCTGGCCGTCTTCCTCCAGCAGCGCGCTGAGGAAACGGAAGATGCAGTCGAAGACGTCGGTGAAGATGGCCAGGACTTTCTCCTCGTCCGGGATCTCGGCCTTGATCCTGGCTATCTCGTCGGGCAGTTCCAGGCGGTCACCCATAACGACGATCTCCTCGGCGATGTCCTTCATCACGGCACTGACCGGGACACCGTTCTCGAGGATCAGGATGACGTTCTCGCCGTGCGGCATAAAGGCCAGCTCGTAGGCGTAGAGGCAGTGGACGAGCGGGACGAGGTAGGCCTCGAAGTACCGGCGCAGCCACTCCGCCGGCTCCAATCCGGAACGCTCGATCAGCGCGGACACCATCGGTTTTCCCGCGGCGTCGACGTGCAGCAGGGACGCCATGGTGGCCAGTTGCTGCCCGTCAGCCAGCAGCGGAAGCGGGCTTTCCCGCCACAGCGCTGACAGCATCTTCCGGTACGGCGACTCCTTCGCCGCCGCGGCCTCGTAGTAGCCGTTGTGGTAACCGATGGCGGCGACCTCGCGGATGAGTTTCAGCCCGCGCTGCTGCAGGGTGGCATCGCTGAGGATCAGTTTCTGGAGCCAGTCGTTGATGGCGGGGGTGGCCTTCATGTACTGCGGCGACAGCCCGCGCATGAAGCCCATGTTCAGCACGGACATGGCCGTTTTGACGTAGCACTTCTCCGGCGAGGCCGTGTTGAAGAACGTCCGGATGGACTGCTGGGCCTGGTAGCTGTCCGCCCCGATTCCGAGATGCACGATGTGCTGGCGCGCCAGTTCCGCGGCGAAGGTCACGGCGAGCTTGTTGTCCCATTGCCACGGGTGGACCGGCATCAGGAAGTAGTCGGCCGGGTCCAGGCCCAGGGCGCCGAGCTCGGCGTCAAAGTACCCGACGGCGGCCGTCCCCAGTTCGGCGTCGAGGTGGTTGCGGTAAGTCAGGCCCTCGGCGGACGTGAAGACGGCCTGGGTCCGGTGCACCGCGATCCACTCCAGCTGCACGGGGGCTCCCGCCTCCGGGGCGAACGCACGGTAGTCAGCGATCCCGAAGCCCAGCCGCCCGTTGTTGGCCACGAAGCAGGGATGGCCTTCGGTCATGCTCCGTTCGATGGTCTGGAAATCGATGGCGGCGTCGGCCCCGCCGGTCACGCCTGCTGCCAGTTCCGCGGCCGAGGGCTGGCCGCGCCACTGCTTGTAGGCGTGACTGGAGAGCGTGCTGCTGATTTCCTCAAGGTATACCGGGAGCATCTCCTCGCGGATTCCCAGGGTGTCCCGGAACTCGGTGACAAAGCGCAGGGCATCAAGCTCAGCCCCCGGCCCCGCGGGACATGCCCCTCCTTCAGCCCCTGGCGTGGGCATGTCGGGATATGCCCACGCCTCGATGCGGCGGATGGACGTGTCCGCGATGGACCAGTGGTCCAGCTCGAGTCTGCGGGCCGTGAACCGGTATTCCACGGCGCCGTCGTCGCTGGTGACGCGGTAGTGGGCGGGATCCCGGGGATCCGCCGGAACGGCAGGGCACGGGGCACCAGTTCTCGACAGTCCCCCGGCCCCTTCGGGCGTGGGCTCCGGGGTGAGCAGTTCCGGCGTGAGGATCCGTTCGTGCGAGAACTCGGCGAGCGCCTTGCGGATGACGTGCCGGTTGGCGGCGGCCCAGCGTTCCGGGGTCAGGTGGGCGGTGGCGGTGCCGGCGGTCAGGACGGATTCGAGGTCAGCGATGGTCATAGCGGTGCTCCCTGGCGGGTCGGGGACGAATGAAGGTCAAGGCGGGCGGCATGGAAGCCTTCCCGGGTGCAGAAACTGAGCAGGGCCTGCTTCCCGGGCAGGGCCACCTCCCCGGCGGGCAGGAAACCCAGCCGGGCGTTGAGGAGGTGGATTTTCGTGTTGCGGGCGTCGGGTTCGACCACGATGCGGTCCACGCCCGGGCCGGCGAACAGCCGCTCCAGGACGGCGTCCATCACCCTCGTGGTGTAGCCGGGCCGGGGCGGACCGGCCGGCGGGGCGACCAGCAGGTGCATCCCGAGGTCACCCGGCCGGACGGCGTACACGCCGGCCAGCGGCGATGATTCCGGCAGATACGCCTCGGTCAGGAAGGCGGGGACGCCGTCGTCGAGCCCCAGCAGCGCGTGGTGGTGGCCACTGGACTGGATCCTCGAATACTCCTCCACGACGTCCTCAACGGTGCAGGTCAGCATGTCCCAGAAGGTGGCGTACGGCTGGGTCACCCATGAGTGGAGGAGCGGCGCGTCGGCCACCGGGACCAGGCTGCGGAAGGTGAAGCTCATGCCGGCGCCCCCGCCGCTGCGCGGACAGCGCCGGGCACGGCGCCCTGCCGCACTGCCTCCGGAGGCGGCCCGAACTGCTGGAACGCGATGCTGCGCTCCACCGGATAGACCTCGCGGCCGGTCATGTCGCGCAGGATGCAGGAGTTGCGGTAGGCGGCCATGCCCAGGTCCGGGGTGACGAAGCCGTGGGTGTGCAGTTCCGCGTTCTGGACGAAGATCTCCCCGGGTTCGACGCCGGTGCTGTAGTTGCGGTCCACGGCGAACCTGCCGCTGTTGTCCCGTGCGATCCGGTGCTGCACGCCGGCCAGGAACTCCGGCTCGCGGTAGCTGTAGCCGGTGGCAAGCACCACGGCCTCGGTCTCCAGCGCATACTCGGCGCCCGTTTCCTCGTGCCGCAGCTGCAGGGTGTGCGACGCCGACACCGGGTCCCACGCCGCGCCGGTGAGCGCCGAGTGGGTCAGCAGCCGGGTGTCCACCATGCCGGCGAGGCTCTTGGTGTAGAGCAGGTCGTAGATGGCGTCGATCAGCTCCGCGTTGATGCCTTTGTAGAGGTTCTTCTGGCTCCTGACCAGGCCGTCGCGCTTCTCCTGCGGCAGGGCGTGGAAGTAGTCCACATATTCCGGCGACGTCATCTCCAGGGTCAGCTTGGTGTACTCGAGCGGGAAGAACCGGCCGGAGCGGGTGACCCAGTCCAGCCGGTAGCCGTGGACGTCGATCTCCTGCAGCAGCTCGTAGTAGATTTCGGCGGCGCTCTGGCCGCTGCCGACAATCGTGATGCTCCGCCGGCGCTGCAGGTCACTTTTCCGCGGCAGGTACTCGGCGTTGTGCAGGACCAGTCCCCCGGCGTCCACGATGCCGCCGCAGGCCGCCGGAACATAGGGCGAGGTGCCGGTGCCCAGGACCAGCCGCCGCGCGTGCAGCACCCCGGGACCGTCCGGGCCGTCCACCGCCAGGCGGTACACGCCGTCGTCGTGGCTGATTCCCCGGACGTCCGTGCCGAACCGGACCGAATCCAGCTGGCCCGCCACCCACTGGCAGTACTGGTTGTACTCGGCGCGCAGCGGGTAGAAGTTTTCCCGGATGTAGAAGCGGTACAGCCGTCCGGTCTGCTTCAGGAAGTTCAGGAACGAATACGACGACGTCGGGTCCGCCAGGGTCACCAGGTCGGCCATAAAGGGGACCTGGAGGTGGGCCGGTTCGAGCATCATCCCGGGGTGCCAGTCGAAGGATTCCCGGCGCTCGAGGAAGACGCCGTCCAGCCCGTCGACGGGCTCGCTCAGCGCCGCGAGGCCCAGGTTGAAGGGCCCGACGCCGATCGCGGCGAAGTCGTGGATCCGCGGCGGTGCGCCGGCGTTCATACGGACACCTCCGCGGCGGCCAGCAGCGATGCCCCGGTGGTCCGGAGCAGCTCGATGATGCTTTGGATGTCCTCCACGCCGGCCTCGGCGTTCAGCAGGGTGAACTTCAGGTAGTGACGGCCCGCGACGGTGGTGCCGGCCACCACGGCCTCGCCGGAGGCGAAGACGGCGGAGCGGATGTCCTGGTTGAGACGGTCCGCGGCGTCCTCTGACAGCCGGCGGCCGTCCGGCCGGAGAGGACGGTAGCGGAACACCAGCGTGCTGAGCTGCGGCGGGGCGGCGAGCTCAAAATCTGGATCGGAAGCCAGGACGGCACCCACACCCGACGCCAGGTCAATGGCCTCGTCAAAGAGCGCCCCGAGCGCGTCGGCACCCATGATCCGCAGCGTCAGCCACAGCTTCAGGGCGTCAAAACGGCGGGTGGTCTGGATGCTCTTGTCCACCTGGTTGGGGCGGTCGACGGCGGCGGCCGGGTTCAGGTAGTCGGCGTGGAAAGTCACGTGCCGCAGCGTGGCCGCGTCCCGGACCAGCAGGGCGCTCGAGCTGACCGGCTGGAAGAACGTCTTGTGGAAGTCGACCGTGACCGAATCCGCCCGGTGGACGCCGTCGAGCAGGTGCCGGTGCCGCCCGGAGACCATCAGCCCGCCGCCGTAGGCTGCGTCGACGTGGAACCAGGCGCCGTGCCCGCGGGCCGCTGCGGCCAGTTCGTCCAGCGGATCAATGGCCCCGAAGTCGGTGGTCCCGGCCGTGGCCACCACCGCCATGGGGATGAGGCCGTCGTTCCGGGCCCGTGCCAGTTCCGCGGCGAGCGCCTCCGGATCCATCCGGTGGTCCTGCCCGCAGCGGACGGACACGACGGCGTCGTACCCCAGCCCCAGCATGGCCGCGGACTTTCGGATGCTGAAGTGGCTGTCCGCGGAGGTGAAGATCCGCAGCTTCTCCAGGAGGGAAGGCAGCCGGAGCCCGTCGTGTTCCGGGTCCAGTTTCAGCCATTCGACGGTCTGGTTCCGGGCCAGCAGCAGGGCCTGGAAATTGGACTGGCTCCCGCCCGAGGTGAAGACGCCGTCCGCGGAATCGCCCAGCCCGAGCCGTCCGGCGGCCCAGGAGATGAGCCGCCGTTCGATCATGGTGGCGCCCGCACTCTGGTCCCAGGTGTCCATCGAGGAATTCACGGCGGACAGGACTGCCTCGGCAACGAGGGCCGGGATCACCACGGGACAGTTCAGGTGCGCCGCGTACTTGGCGTCGTGGAAATAGACGGCGTCCCGGAGGTAGACGTCCTCCAGTTCCTCGAGGGCAGCCGCGGTATCCCCCAGCGGAACTCCCAGGTCCACGCCATCGACGCGGCGCTTCAGCTCGCCGGGGGTGGCCCCGGTGAACGGTCGCGTGCAACCCGAGACCCTGGCGGCGACCGTCTTGACGCCCCTGAGCACCTCGGCCGTGTAGCCGGCTGAGTTGCGGGCGTTGAAGAGGTGGGCGGCGGCATTTTGCACCAGCCGGGCCGGGGAACCGGTGCCGGGCTGGACGCCGGCCACAGTGCCGGCCTGGGTGCCGGGAGGCACGGGGTGAACATCCACAGGGGTTACGGGCGCCACAGAGGAATCCTTCGTTTGACGTTAGACAGCATCGACTAAGCTAACCCTTACTTAGGCAAGCCTTAACGTCAAACTAGTGTGACTTAATTCCCTTGAGGCGGTGATTCGTTGGCTGGTGGCCGGTGCGTGCGGCTACCGGTGGGCGTAGGTGAGGCAATCGGCGTTGTCGGCACCGGGGCCGACATGTACTTCGGCGGCCTGGCACATGAGGTGGTCGTTGTGGACGCATTCGGTGCGCTGGCAGGCGCCGACGTCGGCGAGGACCTTGGGCAGGCCGCCGTGGACACCGATATCGATGAAGGTGGCGCAGGAGGCGTGATCTTCGGCGCCCCCGACGGTGATGGCGGCGGCGTTGCAGTTGGAGTGGTCGTTGAAGGAGCAATTGGTCACGCTGCAGTCGGCTACGTGCGTCGTCATGGGATATTCCTCCGTGGTCCGGCCACCCGGGCTGGGCGGCTCCGTCTGTCCACGGTAGGCCGATCCTCGGCGAACAAAAAGACCCAATTGTGTGACCTAATGCCGCCGGGATGCAGCCGCCCTATGCCCGGGGGCTCTGGAACCGTGCGACGTACTTCCGCTGCCACGGAGTCTCAACGGCGCCCTTGCGGTAGCGCGCCCGCACGAAGGCCACGGCTTCCGCGGGCGGGACGCCGTCCAGGACCGCAAGGCAGGCCAGGGCGGTGCCGGTCCGGCCGCGGCCGCCCCAGCAGGCCACTTCGACCCGCTCAGTCTCGGCCCGGCGCCAGGCCTCCATGAGCGCGTCCAGGGTGTCGGCGTCGTCGGCGGGCAGGCGTAAATCCCGCCAGCGGACCCACCGGGAATCCCAGGGCACCGGGGCCGGGCGCCTTCCCAGCAGGTAGAGGCCAAACTCCGGCCGCGGCCCGGCGGGAAACGGCAGGAGCAGCCCCCGGCCGCGGATCAGACGGCCGGAAGGAAGTTCCAGGACTCCGCCCTGGCCCGGATCCCAGGTCTGCGTCATCTTCCCGAGCGTAGCCCTTCTGTAGACAACACGCACCGCCCGCGTTCCTGCCCGGTTACTCCTCGGCCGCAGCCTGAAATCCCTGCGAATCCGGGCGGCACGCCGTGGCCTTCCGGGTGCGGACAGAAGTAACTGGGCGGGAGCGCGGCCTAGTGGCCGGCGCCGAGCTTGCCGCCGAGGCGTTGGCGCATCGAGGCGTTGGCGCATCGAGGCGTTGGCGCATTAGGAGACTGGCGTCATTGAGGCCCCCGACGTCCACGCTCTTGCCGTGGTGTCGGTATTTTTCGGTGATGGCGTCCAGCGATGCAATGGTGGAGGCGTCCCACAGGCGGCTGGCGCCCATATCGATGACCACGCGCTTGGGATCCAGCGCGTAGTCGAACTGGGGCCTGGCTGGCGCGGCGTCCGCTGCAGGACGGCTAGAGGTATTGTCCCGGACCGCGCTGCCCGGGCGGTTAGTCCCGAAGCCGCGCGATCAACGCTGCGACGGCCTGCTCGCCGACGGCGTCCGCCGCCGCGGCCCCCGGCGCCAGGACGTCGACACCCTGCGGCTGCAGGGTGTCCAAGAAAACCAGCAGGGCCACGCCACGCTCGACCAGTTCCGCCATCGCTTCGAGGTCGGCAGAGGTGCGCTCCGCCGGCACGGAGCCGAGGATAACGCCGTCGGCGCCACCGGAGAGCATAAACTGCCGCCAGCTTTCGCCCACCAGGATGACCGGCTGGTAGCCGTGCGGGGGCAGGATCCTGGCGGCCGCCGCGGCGAGCGCGCGGTCCCAGGGATCGTCGAGGTCGGTGATGGCCACGGCCACGACGTCGGTGCGTCCGCGCCGCATCCCGCGGGCGGCCCGGTTGGGCACATACCCGAGCTCGCGGGCCGCGGCATGGACACGGTCCTGGGTGGGCTGGCTGATCCGGGTGTTGCCGCCGGGGCGGCCGGATAGCACGTAGGAGACCGTGGTCAGGGACACGCCTGCCGCCTCCGCGACGTCGCGGATGGTGGGCTTGGATCCGTGCCGCACTGATGACTCCCGGGTACTTCTCCGCCGCGGATTCGCGGCGTTGCTGAAAACTTCCTCTGGGGCTCGACGCCCAGTGTGAACTCTAGCCCGCGGGGAGGTTCTTGGTGAACGCCAGCGGGCCGATGGTTTCCGGGTCCGCGGACAGGTCAAACTGGGCTTCGCTTGAGACGAAGTGGGACGAGAATCTGCGAACCCGGGCCCGGCTGGCCTAGATTGCTTAACAAGCCAGCAGATCACAGGAGGTAGAGGACTTGTCGTTGACCTCGCCGCATTACCCACCGGCTCACTATGGTTGATGGGATAGCCGACCGCATCTTCGCCGTGCTGCGCGGCTCCTCGCACGTCACCAACGCCAGGGAGGCGTAGATCCGATGGCAGAAGACAGATACACCACCGAAAGGGACACCTTCGGGCGGCTCCTGGCGGACCGCGAGGTCTGGCGGCAGGCGGGCACCATCCCGGCAGCCGGCGAACTGACCGCCCGCTGGCTGGAAGGCCGGAGCGAATACCAGCCGGGAACCTTTGCCCCGAGCATCGACGATGAGACGACCGCGATCGCCGGCGAGCTCGCGGAGCTGAACCGAAGCGGGCTCTTTACCAAGGAATCCCAACCCGGCGTGCTCGCAGAGGGGCACTCGCAGCGCGCCTACGTGACGGGATTCTGCAGCGTGGAGTCGGCGGCCGCGCTCCTGGCGCTGTCCGGCCGGACCGATCTGGTGACCGTCGCCCACGCTCCCGGCGAAGCGAGCCAGTCTTCCATCCCCGTCACCCTGCAGGACGGCGAAGTGGCGACAGTCCTGGGCAGCAGCGAAGGCCCGGCCGGCGAAGAGCAGCTTCGGGACTGGTCCGAGGAGGCCAACGACACCCTCGCCCTGCTGCTGGCCGAGTCCTGGTACGTGGAGGTCTTCGACCCGGTGTGGGGACGGAACGGCCTGCTCCTGCCGGCAGTACTCACGGCGCTGGCCGGCGTGGAAGCAGGCGGCTAGAGCGAGTCCCAGCCGATGCTGGCGGCTTCGTCCAGGGTGCGTGCCTCGAAATGCTCCAGCATCTCGCGCATGCCCTCCATGCTCTGCTTGAACGTCGCGGACGCCCGCCACTGCTCGGCCTGTTCCAGGGATTCCCACGGTCCGGTGCTGATGAACCGGTTCCGGACGTCGTGGTCATGCATCAGCACGGCCTTCGCGTGCGGGAAGTCTTCCTGGGTCTTCCGGGCCAGATCCCGCCAGGCCTGCACGAAATCATTCTCGCGGCCCGGGTGCACCAGCCAAATTCCCAGCGTATAAACCGACACGTCGATCGCCTCCATAGTCTGCAAGGGGTGGATACCCCCGATTATCGGCCCGGCCACCGTCCTGCCGGTAGGGCCGATTTACCCGTGGGCGGGCCGCCTCCGGTGGATCGACTTGTAGCTCAGGTACGCGTTAAGGCCCTCGATGCCGTACTCGGTGCCGAGCCCGGAGTCGTGCCGGCCGCCGAAGGGTGCGGCGTGGTTGGAGGCGAAGAAGTTGATGCCCACCGAGCCGGTGTCCATCCGGTCCGCCACGGCGAGCGCCGCGTCCGGATCGCCGCCGAACACCAGCCCGCCCAGCCCGAACTCCGTGTTGTTCGCCAGCGCAACGGCCTCGTCAGCGCTGCCGCCGGCGTCGTCGTACCTCAGGATGCAGATGACCGGGCCGAAGATCTCCTCCCGCGAGATCCGCATGTCCGGGGTGACGTCGGCGAAAACGGTGGGTTCCACGAAGTACCCGCCCTCCAGCCCGCCGCCCAGGGACGCCGCGCGCCCGCCGGTGGTGGCGCGGGCGCCTTCGGCCAGCCCCGAGTCCACATACTCCAGCACCGTGTGGTACTGGGATTCCGTCGCGCAGGGCCCGAAGACCGTGTCCGGATCCAGCGGGTCGCCCTGCTTTCCGGCGGCGATGGTGCCGGTGACCATATCCACGACTTCGTCGTAGCGGCTGGCGGGAGCCAGGATGCGGGTCGAGATATAGCAGGTCTGCCCGGTGTTGCGCATCGAAGAGCGGATCAGCACCTTGGACATCGCGTCCAGGTCCGCGTCCGGCAGCACGATCGCGCTGGATTTTCCGCCGAGCTCCAGGGTGACGGGGCGCAGCAGTTCGCCGCAGGCCGCCGCGATCTTCCGGCCGACCGGCGTCGACCCGGTGAACGCCACCTTGTCCACGCCCGGGTGCTTCACCAGGGCATCTCCCAGCCGCCCGGACCCGGTGACCAGGTTGACGACGCCGGCCGGGACACCGGCCGCGGCCACCGCGTCGATGATCACCCGGAGCGACAGAGGGGTGGGCGACGCCGGTTTGATCACCACGGTGCAACCGGCCAGCAGCGCCGGGGCGAGTTTGATGACCACCAGGTTGATCGGGAAGTTCCAGGGTGCGATCAGCGCGCACACGCCGATCGGTTCGCGCCGGACCACGGATTCGCCGCCGCCCTTGGGGAAGGCCCGGACGTCCTCGCGTTCGAGGTAGCCGGCGAGGGTGGCGAAGTAGCGGAAGATGCCCGCGGCGTTGGCCGCGGCCCCGGCGGATTCGGAGACCGGCGATCCGTTCTCGCGGGTGTTCGTCAGCGAGAGTTCCCCGGCGCGCTTCTCCACCTCCTCGGCGATGCGCAGGAGGTACGCGGCCCGTTCGGAGGGCGCCAGCCGCGGCCAACCGCCGTCGTCGAACGCCCGGCGGGCGGCGCCGACGGCGGCGTCCACGTCTTCCGGGGTGCCGTCCGGGACGGAGCCCCAGACTTCGCCGGTGGCGGGATCGGTGACCGGGTTGCGGCCGGTGCCGCGCGCCGGGGTCCAGACGCCGTCGACGAAGATATCGTCCACGTGCGTGTACGGGAGCTTGAGCGCGGCGCGGGCGGCCAGTGCGGGAGCGTCGTGCGTCGCGGCGGTCACCGGATCACCGCCGTCTTGAGCAGGGCGGTGGAGCGGTTCAGGTCGGCGGTGGCCATGTCGTGGGCGGCCTGGGTGATGAGTTCGGGCACGATTTCCGTGGCCAGCCGGTCCGTGTAGGTGGCCGGGTCCATCTTGAACCAGGAGGAGGCCAGGGCAATCCCTGCCTGGTCGAAGCGCCAGAGCCGGTCGGCGTCGCGCATCAGCGCGTCCTCCAGGGAGTGGGCCACCGGGCGGGTGTCGTGGCCGTCGATGATCGCGCAGACACGCTCGATGAAGTCCGTGGAGTAGCCCAGGCCCGGCAGCACCCGGCGGGCCACGTCGCAGCCCTGCTTCTCGTGTTCGTAGCGGATGGTGGCCTTGCGCCAGTCGCCGGTAAAGCCCTCGGAGATGATGCGGGATTCGTCCACGTGGGCCCAGCCGGTGTCGTGCAGCAGGGTGGCCACCCGGACCAGTTCGGCGTCGGCCTCGGGGTGGGCGCGGCAGAGCCGCTCGGCGAAGGCGAGGGAGATCGGCAGATGGATGTCGTTGCCGCGGGTGCGGGTCTCGTGCACCACGGCCCGCCACAGCCCATCGAGGTCCTCGAGCGCCGCCGGAGTGGTGGCGATCGGGGCGGTGTCCACCGGTCCCGGCGCCGGGACCGGCCGGACCGGGTACGCGGCGGCGAAATCCGCAGCCGCCGGGTTGTCGGAAACCGGGGTCGCGGTGCCGGTGTCGGCTACCGGGGTCTTGGGGGTGGTCATAATGCTCCTTCGGGTGGGACCGACTTACTGTCTGAGTGGAGTTAGCTGTCCGTGGTGATCGTCTTGAGGGGTGTGGCCGGGTCCGCGGCGGCGTTGGCGGGGATGTTCTGGCCTTTGGCGAGGGCGTTTTTCACGGCCATGAAGTCCAGCGGGGCGTTGACGCAGTCCGCGGCGATGACCTGGCCCTGGCGGTAGTAGAGGACGCTGAATTTGCCGCGTTGCTCATCCCGCCGCAGCACGGTCCGGTCGTAGCCGTTGCAGAGTCCGGCGATCTGGAGCTTGAGGTCGGCCTGGTTGGACCAGAACCACGGGATGCCGGCGTATTCCTCGCGCCGGCCGGTGAGCGAGTAGGCGGCGACCTTGGCGTGTTCGATCGCGTTGTTGACGCTTTCCAGCCGGATCCGCTCGCCGGGTTCCGAGCCGGGCACCGGGTTGGGCATGTTGGCGCAGTCGCCGATCGCCACCGTGGTGCCGTCTGAGGCCAGCGCGAAGCGGTCCACGACGATCCCGTTGTCCACGGTGAGGCCGAGCTGTTCGGCCAGCTGGGTGTTGGGGATGACCCCGATGCCGACCAGCACGATCTGCGCGGGCAGCACGGTGCCGTCCTGGAGTTCGACGGCGGCGACGGCGGTGCGATTATCTGCTGTGCCAGCGGTAGTGAAGCGTTTGGCGCTCGTGTTGAGCCGGATGTCCAGGCCGCGGGTGCGGTGGGCCTGCAGGAAGTACTCGGCGGTTTCCTCGCCGACGGCGCGGCCCACCAGCCGCGGGCCGAATTCCAGCACGGTGACGTTCTTGCCCATCTTCTGCAGGCTGGACGCGGCTTCGAGGCCGATGAACCCGCCGCCGATCACCACAACGTCCTGCGCGTCCCCCACCCGGGCCTTGAGCGCCAGGGCGTCGTCGGCGTTGCGCAGGTAGAGCACGCCGTCCAGGTCCCCACCCTCGATCTCCAGTTTCCGGGCGCGTGCGCCCACGGTGAGGGCGAGGCGCTTAAAGGGGAACTGTTTGCCCGAGGCGGCATGCGCGACGCCGGAGCCGTCCGCTTCCTTCTCGATCCGGACGATGTATTCGCCCTTGACCAGCTCCACGTTGTGCTCGGCCCAGTACTCATTGGAGCGGAAGATCAGGGATTCGCTCTCCACCGTGCCCTGCAGGAACTCCTTGGACAGGGCCGGGCGCTGGTAGGGGCGGTGGTCCTCGTCGCCGAGCAGCGTGATGTGCTCGTCGAAGCCGAGCGCCCGCAGGGACACGGCGAGCTGGACACCGGACTGGCTGGCGCCGACGATCAGCAGGCCCGTGCGGGTGGGGCTGTCCGGCTGCGCTGCGGCGCCGGCGGACGGCTGCTCGGCGGCGGTCTTTTCGGCGGCGGCAACATGGGTGCCCATCACTACACCTGGGTTTCCGGGGTGGTGACGAACAGTTCCAGCTCGTCCGTCAGCCGGAGCTGGCAGGATAGCCGCGAGTTGTCCTCGCGGTCCACGGCGGTGCCGTAGAGCATCTCGTCCTCCATGTCCTCCATCGGCGGGAGCTTCGACAGGCAGTCCTCGCGGACGAAGACGTGGCACGTGGCGCAGGATAGCGACCCGCCGCATTCGGCCACGATGCCGGGGACGCCGTTGCGAACCGCGGTTTCCATGACGGAGTCGCCGGGATTGCCCTGGACGTCGCGGACGTCGCCCTCGGCGTCGGTGAAATGAACCGTTGGCATTGGTTCTCCTTGGGGTTGAAAGCGGAAAGTTGGCAAAGAGGGCAGAGTCAGATGAACTGGCGGCCGCCGTCGACCACCATGGTCTGCCCGGTGTAATAGGAACTGTCCGGCCCGGCCAGGAACAGCGCCGCACCGACGATGTCCTCCGGCTGGCTGGCCCGCTTGATCGCACCGCGGTCCACGCCGTAGTTCTCGGCGTTCTCCATCAGCCCGTAGCTGGCCTCGGTGAGGGTGAAGCCGGGGGCGATCGCGTTGACCGTGATCCCCCGCCGGCCCAGTTCCTTGGCCATCACCCGGGTCAGGGCCACCACCCCGCCTTTGGAGGCGACGTAGTGCAGCCACTGCTCCGAGCCGCTGAAGATCGTGGCACTGGAGAGGTTGATGACGCGCCCGCCCTCGGGCAAGTACGGGCTGGCGGCCCGGGTCACGAGCCAGGGGCCCTTGAGGTTCACGTTCATCACCAGGTCCCATTCGGCCGGGTCGATGTCCTCGAACGGGCTGCGGGTCACCCCCGCATACACCGCCGCGTTGTTCAGCACGACGTCGATGCTTCCGTTGCCGAAGTCCGCGCAGCTTTTCGCGAGGGCCTCGGTGGAGTCGACGCTGGTGACGTCGGCGTGGAAGGCGGCGGCGTCGGCACCGGCGTCGAGGACCAGTTTGGCCGTTTCCTCCGCGCCGTCGAGGTTCACGTCCGCCACCGCCACCCGGTAGCCGCGGCGGCCGAAGCCGAGCGCGAACGCCCGGCCCAGGCCGCCGGCGGCACCGGTGATCAGGACGGTGCGGGCGGGCTGGACCGCCGGGCCCGGCTGGCCCGCACCGTCATATTCCGCAGCAGGCATATTCCGGTCAGACATGGCTGTGGCTGTGGGCGCCGGGCCCGGCGACCTGCAGTTCCGGTTCCTCGTCGAGGATCTGGACGGTGCCCTTGGTGCCGTCCACCCGCAGCCGCTGGCCGGTCTTGATGGTGGTCGAGGCCGAGCCGGTTCCGGTCACGGCCGGGAGGCCGTACTCACGGCAGACGATCGCCGCGTGGCTCATCATGCCGCCGATGTCCGTGACCGTGGCCTTGATCTTGCCGAAGATCGGGCCCCAGGACGGCGCCGTGACGGTGGCGACGAGGATCTCGCCCTGCTGCACCTCGGAGAGCTGGTCCGCGTCGGTGACCACGCGGGCCAGGCCTTCGACGACGCCGGGCGAGGCGGCCATGCCGCGTAGCCCGCCGCCCTCCACGGCTTCGCCGGCGCCCAGCCACTGCTGGACCTGCTCGGTGGTGATGCCCCAGAGCATCCGGGTGAAGGGTTCGGTGATGATTTCCGGCGGGGTGTTCAGGGCCGGGGCGGGCCGGGCGGTCTTGAGCGCGTCCACGATCCCGCGGCGGCGTTCGATCTCCTCGGGCCAGTAGTCCGGGCCGATCGGTTTGGCGCCGACGCCCCAGCCGGTGACCAGGTCGAAGAGCGCGTCCCGGACCTCGTTGCGGCCCAGGTAGAGCAGGTCGTCCGGTTCGGTCCAGAAGCCCTCGGCCTGCATCATGCGGCCGAGTTCACGGATCTTGCGCCAGAAGACGCCCATGGTCCAGTGCTCGATGTAGAAGTTGTGGTTTTCCACGTACGGGTAGGCGGTGGCGGCGAGGCCGCGCTTGGCGTCGAACAGCGTCTGGTGTTCGCCTTCCAGCAGGTCCCGGTATTCCTCGATGATGCGGTCGCGTTCAATAATCAGGGCCTCGATCGGGCGCATGATTTCCTGGCCATCGTCCACGCGGCGGATGTAGTCCGCGATGTAGCCGAGCGGGATTTCCTGGTGTTCGTTCCAGTATTTGTCATGGCCGTAGAAGCCGTTGCCCACGGTGAAGTTGAACCACGGGTCCTTGGCGTTCTCGTACTGGGCCGCCCAGCGGTCCCCGCCGGGGGCCGCGGCGATGGCGGCCAGGGTGGCGTCGACGTCGTCCGTGTTCCCGAAGTGCGCCTGGAGCCCGAGTTCAACGGCGAGCTTGGCGAGCTGCTTGAGCTCGTCATCGGGGCGGAAGAGTTCCATGTCCACGCCCTGCACCATGGTGGCAATGGACTGGTCGGGGATGTTGGGGAAGACCTGCTTGCAGAAGTTGAAGAAGTCCAGGTACGCGATGTAGCCGAGGTTGAGGAATTCGAAGTGGTACTGCCAGTTCTGGTACGCGAGCTGGATCAGCCGGTCGTAGCTCTCCAGCAGCTTCTCGGAGCCGTCCTTGCCCTTGCCGGAGAGGATGTCCTCCATCGGAACGACGTCCGGGAGCTTGGGGAAGGAGATGGTTTCCATCTCCTCGATGGTGCCCTTGACCTTGACGTGCCACTGCTTGAGGAGCTGTTCCCAGTTCTGGAAGTAGTGCCCCACGCGCTGCTCGAAGAGGGGCACCCGAGCGGCGATCTGGTCCTCCGGCACCGGGATGGGCGACATGTAGAGGTAGCCGAGGTGAATGCGGAACTCGATGCCGTTGGCGTTGGGGATCATCAGGTGCCGGGCGTTGTACTGGCCCAGGCACTTGACCGCGAATTCGCCGCCGATGGTCTCGAAGGGCTTGAACACGGTGGGCCAGTGCTGGCTGTCGCAGAACCAGAACTTGGCATCCTCCTGTTCCTTGAGCTTGTCCTGGAAGACCAGGTAGTACGGGTAGATCTTTTCCCAGCCCTCGGCGCCGGCGGGGACCGTGAGCTCGGAAGGTTTGGGGAAGGACTTCAGGGACATGGCGGTCCTTTCAATACGGGCTCGGCGTTGAGCCTGGGTGACGGAGCGGACGAGCGGGCCAAAACTTTTTTAGAAGGAGGGCTTCAGCAGCGCGGCGGTGATGCTTCCGAGGCTGAAGCCGGACGCGGACGACGGCGCCGGGCCGGCCGCCGTCGTCGGGGATCCGGGCGCGGGTCCAGCGGGCGCGGGGCTGAGTCCGCTGAAGTAGCCGCCGGTGGCCGCCGAGGAGGGGACAGACGGTTTGGACGAGTGGACGGTTTCCGGGCGGGACTGCAGCAGGAGCAGGTTTTCGCCGTCGGGCAGGTCCGTGTCGAGGGCCCATTCGATGTCCTGCGGGCACTTGTAGTGCTTTTCGGCGCGCTTGGCCATCTGCGCGACGGCGGTGAGTTCGGCGTCGGTGAGGCTGCGGCGGCCGCGGCGTTCGGCGTCGACCTCCCGCTCGACGAGGCCGCGGATCCCGGCGACGGGGACCAGTTCGGCGTGCTTGTCGCCGAGGTGTTCGGAGATGACGGTCAGGGTGACCTTGTCCAGCATGATGTTGTCCGGGGTGACCTGGCCGGACACCACCATCTCGCCGACCCCGTAGGAGGAGTCGATGGTGATCTTGGAGCGGTCGCCGTTGGTGGGGTCCATGGTGATCGCGACGCCGGAGACGCGGGCGTTGACCATCTTCTGCACCACGACGGCCATCGAGAGGCCCTCGTTGGGGATGTTGTTCTTGAGCCGGTAGATGATGGCGCGGGAGGTGAAGAGCGAGGCCCAGCACTGCCGGATGTGCTCGGTGACGGCCTTGACGCCGTCGAGCCAGAGGTAGGTGTCCTGCTGCCCGGCGAAGGAGGCGTCCGGCAGGTCTTCGGCGGTGGCGCTGGAGCGGACCGCCACCGGGACGGGTGCGTCGAAGCGGGACATCAGGGCCTCGTAGGCGCCGACGGTGAGCTCGCGCAGCGCCTGCGGCACCGCCCGGGAGCAGATGTCCTCGCGGATGGCGGCGGAGACCTTGTCCACCTGGCCCATATCCTCGGGGTCCAGATCGGCGAGCAGCTGGTGGATGTGCCGGGTGATGCCGGCTTCCTCCATAAACGCGTCGAACTGGGCCGTGGTGACGACGAAGCCGGGCGGGACGGGCATGCCAGCGGAGGTCATGGTGACCAGGGAGGCACCCTTGCCGCCGAGGTTCTCGAGCTTCGGTTCGATGCCGCCGTCGAAGAACTGGATGTATTCGTTGCTTTGCATATTTCTCAGGCCTTCCAGCTGACGGGGACGGTCTCGGGGACGCGGAAGGAGAGGTTTTCGCGGAAGGTGATGGCTTCCGGCGTCTCCAGCTGCAGCTCCGGGGCGAGCCGGGCGACTTCCTCGAGCGCAATTTTGGCCTGGAGCTTGGCGAGCATATTGCCCAGGCAGTAGTGGATGCCGTACCCGAAGGAGAGGTGCTCGCGGGCGTTGGGGCGGGTGATGTCGAAGTCCTCGCCGGCGTCGAACTTGTTCTCGTCACGGTTGGCGGAGCCCATCAGGAGAAGCAGCTGTGCGCCTTTTTCGATCGCGACGCCGCCGACCTCGGTGTCCTTGAGGGCCTTGCGCCGCCAGCCGACGATCGAGCCTGCGTAGCGGAGGACCTCGTCGATGGCGGCGGGGATCTTCTTGGGGTCCTCGACGAGCTGATTCCACTGCTCGGGCCGGGCCAGGAGCTCGCGGAGGGCGTTGGAGATCAGCGTGGTGGTGGTCTCGTGGCCGGCGAAGAGCAGGCTGTAGAGGACGGAGGCGATCTCGTGGTCCGAGATCTCGGCGCCCTCCTGCTGCGACTTCACGAGGTCCGCGGTGAGGTTGTCCCCGCCCTCCTCGTGGGCCACCCGGACCAGGCGCAGGCATTCCTGCCAGTACTCGACGAGGTTGTGGGCGTGCGGGATCTGTTCCTCGTCGCTGAGGTCGCCCCAGGTCATCGCGGCGCGGGAGTCGCTCCAGCGCTTGAAGGTGTCCACCTGGGAGACGTCCGCGCCGATCAGGGTGAGGATGGTGATGGTGGGGACGTCGTAGGCGAGGTCCTTGACCATGTCGCCGCGGTGTTCCGGGCGGGCCAGCATGGTCTGGAGCAGCTCGATGACGTTCTGCCGGATGAAGGGTTCCAGTGCCTTGTAGCGGCGGGGCGTGAAGGCCTTCTGCACCACGGCGCGGATGCGGGTGTGCTCCGGCGGGCGGCGGGCGGACAGGCCGGAGTAGGCGGTGAAGCCGCCGTCTTCCATGATCTTCTTCGCGGCGACGCCGCGTTCGCGGACGGGGGCCTGGGCGTTTTCGCTGGAGAAGGTCTCCCAGTCCTCAAAGACGGCCTTGATGTCGTCATAGCGGGAGACGACGTACAGGCCGACCCTCTCGTCGAACATCACGGGCTGCTCGGCCCGGAGTTCGGCGTAGGCGGGGAAGGGATTCTTCATCTGGAACGGCTCGTAGCCGTGGTGCCCGGCGGGGGCTTCGGCGCCGTGGCCAAAGGGACAGTGGCCTGCCGTTTCAGTCGACGATGACATCTGGGCTCCTTGGTTTTCGGTCCCGCCGGCGGCGGCGGTGCCTGCCGGGGGTTCTTATTCCCAGTGTGGGCCCGATCACTCTCCGAGGGCAGGATTTACTTCCACTGAGCGGAAGCCAGTTGTTCCCGGCCGCGACCGGTATCCAGGCCGGCCGCAAGTCGAGGGCTGCCGGCTCAGACCACCGGAAGCCGTGCGGCGGGGTGCTCGACCCGGGCCAGTTCCCTGCCGGCTCAGTCCGCGCCGGCGACGTGGCTGCCCAGCAGCGTTTCCAGCGGAATCCGGGCCGTGGCGCGCTCAATCTGGGCGGCGATGCCCCGCAGGACCGGCAGGTGCCGGGTCATCGTGGCGGCCTGGCTGGTGGGCAGCACCAGGCCGATCGCGGCGCCGATCCTGCCGGTGTGGAAGACCGGCACAGCGATCGAGCAGGACCCCAGCCGGACCTCCTCCAGCGTGGTGGCGTAGCCCTGTTCGCGGATCTGGATCAGCTCCGCGGCCAGCTTCTTGGGGTCCACATGCGTATGGGCGGTGTGCCGTTCCAGCTGCCGGTTCAGGTAGGCGTCCCGGACCCAGTCCTCCTCGAAGGCCAAGATGACCTTTCCGACGGCGGTCGCGTGCATGGGCAGGCGGCCGCCGACCCGGCCGGCGCGGGGCACCCGCTTGGAGCCGTAGACGCGGTCGATGTAGAGCACCTCGTGGCCGGCCCGGACCGCCAGATGGGCGGTTTCGCCGGTGAGCGAGAAGAGGTCCTGGATGTAGGGCCGGGCCGCGTCGCGCAACTGTCGCCCGGTGTTCTGGGCCAGTTCCCAGAGCCGGATGCCCAGCTGGTAGCGGCCGTTCGGTTCGCGGGAGAGAAATCCCCAGTCGGTGAGTTCGTTGACCAGGCGGTGCGCGGTGCTCAGTGGCAGCCCGGATTTTTCAGCGATGTCGGTCAGGCTCAGGGCGCCACGGGACTTCTCGAAGGCCTCGAGGATGGCGAGGACCTTCGAGGTCACGGTCCTGCCCGGTTCGCGGCTGCCGCCGGCCATCCTGACCTCCTTGTCGCGGGCTTGTCACCGGCGCTGGACGCGCTTCGTGCCGTCACCAGGCCCGGTGGCCCGCCCGGAATCGAGTGTAGTCCGGACCGGTATTAAAGGGCTCCGGGCCGGCTCCACGAAGGAACCGGCCCGGAGTCCGTCCAAAAACAGCCGGTCAGGCGGAGACGCGTTCCGCGACGCTGGCCCGGGCCGCGCGGACGGGCGGCACGCCGTCGCCGTCGGTGCCGTACAGCCAGTCGTTGTACCGGAAGTCGTTGTCCTTGCGGCTCTTGAAGAGCAGGTTGCGCAGCGTCCGGGCCAGTCCGGAGACGTGCCAGGACTCGCCCCAGACGCGGGCGGTGCGCTGCACCCGGGCCGTGCGGCCGGCGCGGAGGGTGTTGAATTCCCGGATCGCACCGTCCCAGGCTTCCGGGTGGATGCCGTTGGCGGTGAAGACGGTGCCGTTGCTGGCGTCCTGCAGCGCGGCGGCGTCCTCGAGGGCCTGGCAGGCGCCCTGGGCGAGGTACTGGAGCATCGGGTGCGCGGCGTCGCCCATCAGCACCATCCGGCCGGCGACCCAGTTTTCGATCGGGTCACGGTCGTACATGGGCCAGCGGATGCCGGTGGCCAGGTTCTTGAGCGCTTCCTGGACCGCCGGGACGCAGTCCTTGTAGGCAGCCTCGAGCTCGTCGACTCCGCCGTACTGCTCTTCGCCGCGTTCAAAGGAGGCGGACTTGAAGACGGCCACGGTGTTCAGCAGTTCGCCCTTGCGCAGCGGGTACTGCACGAGGTGGCAGTCAGGGCCGAGGTAGACAATAACGTCCTCGAGGTCCGCCTTGGGGGTGTTTTCGGTGATCGGCACGGTGCCGCGGTAGGCGACGTAGGCCGAGGGGACGGGCTCGTCGTTGGCCACGAGCGGGCGCAGGGTGGACTTGAGCCCGTCGGCGCCGATCACGACGTCGGCCTCGTAGTCCACGCCGGCCGCGGTGTGCGCCACGCCGCGGCCGTTGACGGTTTCAACACTCTCGACCATGACGTCGTTGACGAGCGTGACGCCGGCAGCCTCGCAGCCTTCGAGCAGGACCCGGTGCAGGTCGCTGCGGTGGATCACGACGTAGGGCGCGCCGTAGCGGTCCGTGAATTCCCCGTTCAAGGTCTGGCGTGTGAGTTCCTCACCGGTGACGGCGTCACGGAAGACCAGGTGCTTGGGCTGGACACCGATTTCCAGCGCCTTTTCCAGCAGGCCCCAGCGCTGGAGAACGCGGGAGGCGTTGGGCGCCATCTGCAGCCCGGCACCGACCTCGCCGAATTCCGGGGCCCGCTCCACGAGGGTGACGTTGGCTCCGTTTTCACGCAGCGCGAGGGCTCCGGCCAGTCCGGCCATTCCCCCTCCGATGACGAGGACATCGGTGGACGTGGCGTGCTCAGACATTGCTTGCTCCTGTTGGTGAGAGTGAGGGTGTGGGGGAGATTGACGATTTGGATTTGAGTTTGAGTCCGACGGCGGCCAGCAGGACCGCGGCGATGGCGGCTGCACCGGCGAAGGCGAGGAAGTTCGAATTGACGCCCAGCCCGGCGGCCAGGAGGAGGCCGCCGACCTGGGGCGCGGCGACAGCGCCGATGCGGCCCGTCCCCAGCGCCCAGCCCAGCGCGGTCCCCCGCAGGTGTCCGGGATAGTGGCTCGCGACGGCGGCGATGATGAGGCACTGCGTGCCGTGGGTGCCGACGCCGGCGAGGACCAGCATGAGGTACACGACGGTGACTGACGGTCCGGTCACCAGGACCATGAGCGCGCCGGCCGCGACGGCGGCCGCTGCGATGGCCGTCGGCACCGGACCGAACCGGGTCCCGGCCCAGGCCGTGATGACCGAACCGGCCACGGCACCCAGGTTGAGGGCCAGGGCGAAGGTCAGGGCGGACCCCAGGTTGTAGCCGGCCAGCTGCATCAGGTTCGGCAGCCAGGTGCCCAGCCCGTACCAGGCGAACAGGGTGGCGATCGTCGCCAGGGCGAACAGGATACTGACCCCCAGGTACGGGGCGCGGAGCAGCGAGGAGAAGCCGGACGGTTCCTTGATCCCGCTGTCTTTGCCGGCTGCCTTGCGGGCGGCCTTGTCGGTGGCGCTGACCGGAGCCAGCGTCTCGGGAAGGTATTTCAGTCCGAGCGGCACCACGATCACCAGGGCCAGCACGGCCACGAGGAACATGGACTGCCAGCCGTAGGCGGGGATCAGCTGGATGCCGACGAGCGCGGCGATGGATCCGCCGATCGGAACACCGGACATCATCAGGGTGGCGATGGTGGACCGCCATTTGGTGGGGACCAGTTCGGCAACAAGGGCGTTCGCCGAGGGCACCAGCCCGCCGAGCCCGATGCCGGCAAGGAGCCGCAGGCCGCCGAAGACGGCCGCGTTGGGGGCGAAGGCGCACAGGACGGTGAAGATGGAGAAGACGATGGCGCAGCCCAGGATGGTGCGGCGGCGGCCCCAGGAGTCGGCCATGCGGCCGGCGAAGATCGCCCCGATCATCATGCCGAGGAAGGCCATGGACCCGATGGTTCCGGCCGTGGCCTTGGTCAGGCCCCATCCGGTTTCGGAGATCAGGGAGGACTGGACGGTGCCGTAGACGATGAGGTCATAGCCATCGAAGACCACCAAAAGCCAGCAGACGAAGACGGCGAGTGCCGAGCCTTTGGAGAACCGTGAGGCGGGCCCAACGGCGGTGGGGGCCGGAGCCCCAGGCGAAGACCGGTGCGGCGCTGCAGCGGAAGGTGTGTGATTCATGCCACTCACTGTCCTAGCCGTCGCAGGTGAACCACAATACAATTCTGATGTGCAGAACAAGCCAGCGTCCAAGTCGGCCCGGAAGCCCGTGCAGAAGCGGCCGACCTATTCCATCGAGGCGGTCGACAACGCGCTGCAGCTCCTGCAGCTGCTTCGCGACGTCGGGACGCTGCGGCTCAAGGACGCCGCCGAGGAGCTGGGGGTTGCCCCGTCCACCGCGCACCGCCTCCTGGCCATGCTGGTCTACCGCGGATTCGCCGTGCAGGACGAGACCCGCCGGTACGTGCCCGGTCCGGCCATGGGGGTCGGGCCGGCCGGGCTGGGCTGGACCAGGCTGCTCCGCTCGCTCGCCCAGCCGCACATGGAGCTGCTCTCCGCGCAGCTCAACGAGACCGTCAACCTCATGGTGCGGGTGGGGACAAAGGTGCGTTTCCTGGCCACGGTGGAAGGGAACAATGTCTTGCGGGTGGGTGACCGGCAGGGGACCGTGATGCCGGCCAATAGAACCTCCGGGGGCAAGGCGATGCTCGCCGAACTGGAACCCCACATGATCGATCAGCTCTTCCGCAGCAACAATGCCGAGATTGGCGGGGACACGATTCCAGCTGCGGATTACCCGGCGTTCCTGCGCGAGCTGGAATCCATCCGCGGCAACGGCTTCGCGGCCAATTTCGAAGGCACCGAGGATGGAGTGAGCGCCCTCGGGATGGCCCTGCACAACCGGCACGGGCACGTGGTCGGCGCGCTCAGCGTCGCGACTCCCGCGACCCGCTTCCGCACGGTGTTCGACGCCGGGCTCGTCCCCGCCCTGCGGGAAACCTGCCGCCAGTTGGAGATCGATATCGCGGCCAATCCGGCCGAGCCGGACTGAACACCCCGCGGTCCAAGTGACTCGCAGCTTAGGCCGTTTTGAGGGCTCATAACGGCCTCAGCTGCGAGTCAGTCAGTCGAGCCCGCGCGGGGACCAATCAAACAATTCTGACTGGCAGAATATGCTGGGGGTCACACCGCCGCGTCCGTAGAGTCGAACTACGCCCAAGAATTGTTCTGACCTACCGAGGAGGCCCACGTGTCCATCAGCGCCGAGAACACGACTCACGAATCAGTGGCCGCGCAGCACGTCGCTGCGGAGCCGACGCCCGAGGAAGCCGCGCAGCTCAAGGAGCTGTACCGGGATTTTGACCGCGAGAACCTGATCCCGCTCTGGACCGAGATCGGGGACCTGATGCCGATGGTCCCGACGCCCAAGGCGGTGCCCCACGTCTGGCGGTGGAGCGACCTGTACCCGCTGGCCGCCCGCGCCGGGGACCTGGTTCCGGTGGGCCGCGGCGGGGAACGCCGCGCCATTGCCCTGGCCAACCCGGGCCTGGCCGGGACGCCGTATGCCACCCCGACGCTGTGGGCAGCGATCCAGTACCTCGGTGCCCGCGAGACCGCTCCGGAACACCGCCACTCCCAGAACGCGTTCCGCTTCGTCGTCGAGGGCGAGGGTGTCTGGACGGTCGTGAACGGGGATCCGGTGCGGATGTCCCGCGGGGATTTCCTGCTGACCCCGGGCTGGAACTTCCACGGCCACCACAACGACACCGATGAGCCGATGGCCTGGATCGACGGCCTGGACATCCCGTTTGTGCACTACGCCGACGCCGGGTTCTTCGAGTTCGGCACCGAGCGCGTCACCGACGAGGCCACCCCGGACATCTCCCGCTCCGAGCGGCTCTGGGCCCACCCCGGCCTGCGCCCGCTCTCAGGCCTGGATGACACCACGAGCTCCCCCATCGCGGCGTACCGCTGGGAATACACGGACCGGGCCCTCACCGAGCAGTTGCTGCTCGAGGACGAGGGCCATCCGGCCACCGTGTCCCAGGGCCACGCCGCCGTCCGCTACACCAACCCCACCACCGGCGGGGACGTCATGCCGACCATCCGGGCCGAATTCCACCGCCTCCGCGCCGGCGCCACCACCGAGGCCCTCCGCGAGGTCGGCTCCAGCGTCTGGCAGGTCTTCGAAGGTTCCGGCACCGCCACCCTGAACGGCGAGGTAAGGACCCTAACCAAGGGCGACCTGTTCGTCGTCCCGTCCTGGACCCAGTGGTCCCTGCAGGCGGACGCTGGCTCTCAAACGGAGTTTGATCTGTTCCGATTCAGCGACGCCCCCATTTTCGAACGGCTGAACTTCAACCGCACCTACATCGAAGGACGCAACAACACATGAGACTCCTCACGCTCCGCACTGAAAACGGCACGAAGGCTGTCCGCCAGGACGGCGGCACCCTGACCGAGATCGACGGCTTCGCCGACGTCGGAGCGCTGCTGCGCACCGCGGACTGGGAAGCGACCGCGCAGGCCGCGTCCGGTGCCACGCACCCGCTCGAGGGCGCTGACCTGGACGCCGTCGTTCCCTCCCCCGGCAAGATCATCTGCGTGGGCCACAACTACCGCAACCACATCAAGGAAATGGGCCGGGAAGTCCCCGAGTTCCCCACCCTGTTCGCCAAGTACCAGGAATCCCTGATTGGCCCGAACGATGACCTGGCCCTGCCGCAGGAATCCGACACCGTCGACTGGGAGTCCGAGCTCGCCGTCGTGATCGGCAAGAAGGGCCGCCGGATCGCCGAAGCCGACGCCGCGGACCACATCGCCGGGTACGCCGTCCTGAACGACGTGTCCATGCGCGACTACCAGTTCCGCACCATCCAGTGGCTGCAGGGCAAGACCTGGGAGAAGTCCACCCCGTTCGGTCCCGCCCTGGTCACCAAGGACGAGTTCAGCGGCGGCCTCATGACCACCGCGGTCGACGGCGAGATCCAGCAGCAGACCCCCACGAACGACGTCGTCTTCACACCCGAGTTCCTGGTCTCCTACATCTCCGCCATCATCACCCTGAACCCCGGCGACGTCATCGCCACCGGCACCCCGGGAGGGGTGGGCCACGCCCAGGACCCCAAGCGCTACCTGCAGGAAGGCCAGCTCCTGGTCACCACCATCGAGGGCCTGGGAGAGCTGAAGAACCGCGTGGTCAAGGAAGCCTGATGGTTGCCCGCCACGACCAGACGACGGACCCGGAGCTGCTCGCGGCCCTGCTGCAGGCGCGCCGCGGCACGGCGTTCTTCGCCCGCAAGCTCAACGAACTCACCGACGCGGAACTCGACGGCGATTCGCTGCTGCCGGGCTGGACCCGCCGCCACATCACGGCGCACATCGGCCACAACGCCCGTGCCATCGCCCGGCTCGTCGAGTGGGCAGCCACCGGGGTGGAAACCCCGATGTATGCCTCCACCGCGGTCCGGGACCACGAGATCGACTTCGGCGCCACGCTGAGCCCGATCGCGCTGCGGCACCTGTTCGACCACTCCGCCGTGCACCTGAACGTCGAATGGCGGGACCTGCCCGGGGACGCCTGGCACCACACAGTCCGCACCATCCAGGGCCGGGAAGTGCCCGCCACGGAAACGGTCTGGATGCGCACCCGCGAAGTCTGGATGCACGCCGTCGATCTCGACAACGGCGCGAGCTTCCGGGACATCCCGGCACCCGTGCTCGAACGGCTACTGACGGACATCATCGGCGCCTGGCACACCCGCGGCACCGACGCGGGCCTAGTGATCAAGGTAACCGACCAGGAACTCACCCTCGGCGACACCACAGCCGAGTCGGCGACCGTGGTCTCCGGACCGCTGGCCGCCGTCGTCCAATGGGCCGCAGGCCGCGGCCGCAGCGGCATCACCGCCACGGGACCCGGCACTGAAACCACCAATGGTACGGTTCCGGCCGCACCGAAGTGGATCTGAGCCGCACTACGCACAACAGCACGAGAAAGGCCCCCTCGCTGAGGGGGCCTTTCCGTTTTAACTCCCGCCGGCCGGGGTCAGCCCAGATGGACCACGGGCGCGTCGCCGTCGGTGCCGGTGAACTCCCTTCGGTCGATGTTGATGAGCAGCAGGGCGATCGGTGTGATCAGGATCGCCACGCCCGCGGCCCAGAGGAAGACCATGGAGTAGCCGTTCGAGAGCGCGGCCAGCGAGGCGCCTCCGGCCGCGGTGGCCGCCGCGATGGTGCTGAACAGGGCGATACCCAGGGAGCCGCCGATCTGCTGCGAGGCGTTGACCAAGGCGCTGGCCACGCCGGCATCATCCTTGTCCACGCCGAACAGGGCGAGGTTCTGCATTGGCACGAAGATCATGCCCAGCCCGGCACCCATCAGAAGCAGCGCCGGCAGCATGTTCACGAGGTAGCCGCCCTCGGCGGACACCTGGGTGAGCCACAGCATCGCTGCCGCCAGGAAGACCGGACCCACGGCCGTGGGGATCTTGGCCCCCAGTTTGTGCAGGTTCTTCGCGACCAGCCCTGCCGTGATGATCACCGCCACCGTCATGGGCAGCGACGCGAGGCCGGCGAGGAACGGCGCGAAGCCGAGCACGATCTGGATGTGGAAGTTGATGAACAGGATGCCGCCAATGAGCACCGCACCAGACAGGAACGAGGCCAGGAAGGCCGCTGCGCGGTTCCGCTCTGTGGCCACGCGCAGCGGCAGAAGGGGGTGTTTGACCTTCCGTTCGACGACGACGAACAGCACAATGAGCACGGCGCCGACGGCGATGAAACCCCAGGCTTCCGGGGCGTCCCAGCCGTGCTCCGCGTTGGTGAAGCCGAACACGAGGGAGCCCAGGCCCAGGGCAGCCAGGACGACACCAGGCCAGTCGTACTTGGTGGACCCCTGGGCCTTGCTTTCGCTGACGAGCGACCACACGCCGGCGAGCGCGATGACGGCGATCGGCACGTTCACGAAGAAGCACCAGCGCCAGCTCACGTGCTCGGTCAGGAAACCGCCCAGCAGGACGCCGACGGCGGCACCGACACCGGTGATGGAGCCGAAGACCGCGAACGCCGTGCCGCGGTCCTTGCCGCCCGGAAAGGCGACGGTCAGAAGGGCCAGGGCGGCCGGGGCCAGCAGCGCAGCGAAGACGCCCTGCAGGGCGCGGGCGCCGATCAGCTCCCACGGCTGCTGCGCGATGCCGCCGAGCAGGGACGCGACGGCAAAGCCGACGGCGGCCACAATAAAGGTCCGCTTGCGGCCCCAGAAGTCCGCGATCCGTCCGCCGAGCAACAGGAAGGCGCCGAAGGCCAAAGCGTAGGCCGTGACCACCCAGGAACGCGTCGAATCGCTGATGCCCATCTCCACTTGGAGGCGCGGCAGTGCCAGGTTCACGATCGTGCCGTCCAGCACCACCATAAATTGCGCGAGGGCCAGAAACACCAGCGCCCACCAGCGGTTCTTAGGCCTGATCCCCTGCTGAATACCCGCATCTAGTAACTTTGTTGCCACGCCCAGGACCACCCTTCAAAGTAATAATACTTATGCAAGTATAACTACTATCCAGGCGTGATTCGGGACGGTTTTGGCGGTGATGAGGGTTACTCGGGCTCCCCGAGGAGCGCAGCGAGGCGCTGCAGGGCCGGCAGACTGGCTGCGATTTGTTCGCGCTCTTCGGGCAGCAGCCGGGAACTTGCCGAGGCCAGCGCTTCCGCCCAGGCGCCTTCCAGAAGCGCCTTGATCCGCTGGGATTCCGCGGTGGGATGGAGGGCGACAAAGCGTTTGTCGGCGGCGTCACGGGTGCGGGTGACGAGGCCGGCGGCGACCAGTTCGCGGAGCTGGACGCTGACGTTGCTGAACTGCCGGCCGAGGCGGGACGCGACTTCCGCGACCGTGATGCCGGGGTGGCTTTCGATGACCCGGAGGATTTCCAGGACGCCGTTGGACAGCGGCCGGACGCCGGTGTCATTAAGCGATTTCCGGCGGATATCGGAGGAAATGTCGATCACCGACACGGCCAGGGCGCGGTGGTCCACAACCTTCGCCGGTCCGTCTTTTGCGCCAACACTTTCCATTCCATAAGCATAGGCTTCGGGCCGGACCACCCCGTCCGGCGCCTGCGGCCCAAGGTGCCTGCCCCTGAGCCGTTCCGCTCCACGGACGGCACTGGCATGCTGGTGGGGTGACATCGATCTCGACGGAACGTCCCCGTACCGCACTCAGCTGGAAACTGGTGCCGGCGGGGCTTGTCTCCGTGTCCGGCGTGCTGCTGTTCGGCGCCGAGAATGACCTTGGCTACGGTCTGCTTGCCGGGGGCCTGGTCGCGGCGGCCATCATTGACCGCGAACTGATGCGGCACCTCGCGCTGATCGCGGCGGGAATGGTCATCATCAGCGTTGTTCCGCTTAACGCTGACTTGAGCACCCAGCACATGGTCCTCATGGGCGGCGCCCTCGCCCTGGCCGTACTGGTCCCGTGGCTGGTGTCACGGTTCGTCTACCGCGAGGACATCATCAAGTTTCCGGTGAACACCGGCCGTAAATGGCCGTTGACCGCGAGGTTGTACCTGATCGGCGTCGTCCTGCTCGGATACTTCATTCTGCCCGTCTACCTGATCAGCACCGGGGTCTACCAAAACTGGCCGGACGCCTCCGACCCGGCGATCTTCTGGAAGCTCTTTCTCGGAGTGAACGCCGTTGGCATCTGGGACGAGCTGTTTTTTGTCTGCACCACGTTCGCACTGCTGCGGCGGCACTTTCCGGACTGGCTGGCAAACATCCTGCAAGCCGTGATCTTCTCGTCGTTTCTGTGGGAGATCGGCTACCAGGCGTGGGGGCCGCTCCTGACGTTCCCGTTCGCCCTGCTGCAGGGTTACACCTTCAAGCTGACGAAGTCCCTCACCTACGTCGTGACGGTGCACCTGGCCTTCGACTTCGTGCTGTTCCTCGCGCTGGTGCACGCCCACAACCACGACTGGCTGCCGATCTTCCTGTACTGAGCGCTGCCTTCAGCCCTCGCCGGACAGCAGGTGGTACCAGCTGTCCGCGAGCACCTCGAGGGCGTGGTCGCGGTTTGCCGGGCAGACCGCCAGCCGGGCAGCCGGGCAGCCAACCCAGAGTGAGCGGCGGGTCCCGCGCTCCCGCCCAGTTACCCGTCCAGGGAAGCGGCCCGGACCAGGCGACACGCCGTGGCCAGGCCTCCTCCGAAGAGGTAACCGGGCAGGAGCGCAGCTACCCCTTCGGAGGAGGCCTGTGGATCGTTATGCCCTACGCCGGAACAACTGCGAGCGCGGGTTCACGGATCAGTTCACCTGCGAGGTCGGCGGCCAGATCTCCGACCACCTGCCCGTACAGCAGCCCGCCCTTGGCAGTGCTGGAGCCCGCGGCGGATGACAGGCACCCGGTGGCGGGTGTCCGCTCCGGCACCACCGGCAGCCTGTCGAAGCGCGGCAGGACCGCGGCAGGCCCGTCGATCAGGCGGTCCATGGCAACCCGGGCCGGTTCGAGGTGGAGCATGAGTGAGGTTTCCAGGACCCCGCCGTGCTCGATGTCCCAGCCCGGGAAGCCATCGGGGTAGACCTGCATCAGCGTGTCCTGGCTGACAAAGTCCCAGTACGACAGCAGCAGCACGCTCTGCTCGGCCCCGGGCTCAATCCCCAGTTCGTCCAGGGCCAGGTCGATTCCCTCGTACAGGAACTGATAGTTCTCGAAGTGGCCGTTGATGAAGACCACGTGCCGGACGCCCTGCTTGAGGAAGGACTTGACCAGGTTGCGCGCCACGCCGACGAGGGTGGCGCCATCCAGGCTGACAGTGCCCGAGAGGTGGTTGCCGCCGCCGGACTTCTGCTGCGACTTGTACCCGTAGGCGATCGGCTGGGCAACCAGTGCACCCAGCCGCCGCGCGACACCCTCGGCGAAATGGGAAGACAGGATGGTGTCCGTTCCCAGCGGAAGGTGCGGGCCGTGCTGCTCCAGGGAACCGACGGGAATGAGGACGATCGCCTCCCCTGATGCCAAGGCTTCGCGGTAGGCAAAGGCATCCAGGTCTTCCAGAAATACTGACTTGTCCATGCTGGTGATCTCCTGGTCAGAGGGCGGTGGTGGTGGCTGCGGAGAGGTCGCTGATGCGATGCTGAGCGGAAACCGGGGCAGCCTCGTCGGCGCTGGGCACCTGAAGGTACTTCTTGTGGAAGCGCGGCCCCATCAGGGCGTAGGCCGTGGCGCTGGACAGTCCGCCGGCCAGCCAGGACAGATCCCACCCGCCGAGGGCTACGGCGATGGGGCCCTGCATTGCCGGGACCAGCCCGTACATAAACAGCCAGGTGGCGAAGATTCCGATGAGCAGGGACGCGATGCCCGCGGGGTTCACACCCGGGAGGCGCTTGGTGCCCACCGCGTCGAACAGCCGGGCCGGGTCGCTGGGCCAACGCTTCTCAATCCAGAAGTAGTGCACCAGCATGACGCCGCCCCAGGCGGCCACCCACGCTACGAGTCCGATCAGCCACGCGTCCAGGACGGCGGCGAAGTCCTCCTGGAAGATGAAGAAGACGACGGCGGCGAGCGAGAACACACCGACGAACAGGTTGAGCTTGCGGCGGCTGATGGTGATGTCGAGGGCCTGCGTCGCGACGGAGAAGGTGTAGATGTTCAGGATATTGGTGGCGATGGGCCCGTGCAGGACCATCAGGAGGACCGGGAGCGCCAGGACGCCGAAGTTCTGGACAATCAGTTTGCCGGGGTCGATCTCACCGCTGTTGGTGGCCAGGCTGGCGCCCAGGATTCCGAGCCAGACGACGGGGATGAACTGCCCCAGGACCGAGGCGAGGTAGACCTTGCGCTTGGGCACTTCGGTGCTGACGAAGCGGGAGTAGTCGGCGGCATACGTGAACCAGGTGATGCCCCAGCCGATGCCGATCGCCGTCATGACCGCGCTCATCGCGGCGATGCGCTCGGAGCCTTCGAGGATATTGCCGGCCGGTCCGGCGTAGGACCAGTTGATCTTCATGCCGAACCAGGCGACGGCGGACATCACGGCGAGGATGATGATGGTGGGCGGCACGGTCCACTTTTCAAAGGCCGCAATGGCCCTGTAGCCGAACCAGGCGATGGCGACCTGCGCGGCCATGATGGCCGTGGCGACGCCGATCTTCCAGGCGTAGTTCTGGGCCGTCGGGTCAACCCAGCCGAGGGTGCCGAACAGCGCCATCACCAGGTCCAGGATGATCCAGGTGTTGACCGCGCACCAGCCGATGACCAGCAGCGCCTGAATGGCTGCCGGAAGGTAGTTTCCGCGGCGGCCAAACGCGGCCCGGGCCAGGACCATGCCGGTCGCCCCCGTCTTCTGGCCCAGCAGCACGAAGCAGCCGAAGAGCAGCATGCCGATCAGGTTCCCCAAAACCAGAACAGTGACGGTGTCGGCGAAGCCGAGGCCGAGGTGGATGCCGAGGGCGCCGAGCACCCAGTTGATCGGGGCGAGGTTGGCGCCGGCCCAGATCCAGAACTGGCCTGAGACCTTCCGCGTCCGCTGGGATTCGGGGATGGGCTGGAGCCAGGCTTCGCAGTCTTCGTTGACTGCGGGGGCGGGGCTAGCCGAAATCATTGGGGGGGTTTCACGCATTGGAGCCTCCGTGAGTGAGTGGGTCCTTCAAGATTATGTGGCATATGCCACATCCGGCTATATAGGATGTGTCTAGTTAATGCTTGCTTTACGCGACGGAGTGTCATGACAGTACGTCTTCAGGATGTCTTAGCCCATCCGACCCTTGCGGCCGCTGATCCGGTGGTCCGGGCGGCGGCAGGTACCGCGGCCAGGACCCAGCTCCGCTGGATCCACTCCAGTGAGATTCTGGACATCGCGCCGTTGCTGGACGGCGGGGAACTCCTGCTGACGGGAGGGGAGGCCCTCGCCCTCGCCTCCGAGGAGCGGCGGGTCACCTACATCCGCCAGCTGGCAGAGCGCGGAGTGGCTGCCTTGGCCATCGAAACCGGCGTCGCCCTCCCATCACTCCCGTCCTCGATGGTGGCCGCTGCCGAAGCAGCCGGCCTTCCGCTGATCGAACTGCGCAAGGTGGTGCCGTTTGTCAGTGTTATGCAGGCCATCAACTCCTCACTGGTCAGCGAGTCGGTCTCGCAGCTGCGGCGGGCGGATGAGGCCAGTCACGCGATGGCCGTCGAGCTGGCACACGGCGGCAGCCTGGACCGGATCCTGGCCGTGCTCGCGGGGATCACCCACAGTGAGGTGACGCTGGCATCCCTCACCGGCGCACCCCTGGCCAGTGCCACGCCAGCGCATGCCGAGACCGCCGACGCCGGCACCGCCGCCGACGCAGACGCCAGCAGTGCCGCGCCCGAGCCCGGGACCCCTGGACCCGGGATACCAGAATCCGCGCCGCACGAGCATGCACGCCTGATCCACATCGACGTTCCGGTCCGTGGCATCCTGGCCGCGCAGCTCTTGCTCCGGGTTCCGGCGGAGGAGGACGAGAACCTTGCCCGGACTGCCGGAAAACGCTCCGTGGACATTCTGGCCCTGGCCATGCTGCAGCGGATGTCCCCCGGACTGCGGGAGGTTGCCGGAGCAGCACTGATCCGCGCCATCGATTCGGGCAGCCAGCCCTGGCGGCTGCAACAGTTGGCGTCAGCCGCCGGAATTCCGGTCTCCGCCCCGCTCGTGGCCGTGGTGGTGCGCTCGGATATCTCCCAACAGCTGCGCACATCCCTCGAGCAGCACCTGTCCCGGGCGGCGCAGTCCCACGCCACCTACGTCGACAACGCCGAGCTTCTCGCCATAGCCAGTCTGGCCGGGGATGCCACGGAAGAGAGCCGGCAGCGGCTCCTGGCAGACCTCTCGGAGCTGCCCGCCATGGACGGAACGCTCGCCGCCGTGGGCCCACTGGTGGCCGGCATTTCGGACGCTCCCTGGTCGCTGTCCGAAGCCAAGCTCACGCTGGAATTGGCGGCTTCCCCGGAACAGGCCCGCCCGGGAAGCGGCGGCGTGCACCGTCCCGTGATCGACGCCGAAGCCTTCGCGGTGGAACGTCTCACTGTTCAATCGCTGGACCCGTACCAGCGGCGGAACTTCGTGCGCCAGCAACTGGGCGCGCTCCTGGATCACGACGCACAGCGAAATTCGCGGCTGCTCGACACCCTGGCCACGTGGCTGGACTGCGGCTGCAACACCGCCCACGCGGCCCGCGAGCTTCATGTGGAGCGGCAGTCGATGCACCAGCGGCTGCGGCGGATCTTCGAGCTGTGCGGCGGCGACCCCCGGGACTCGGGCCGGCTGGCGGCACTGCATCTGGCCGCCCGGCTGGCCCGGCTGGCCTGAGTAGTCAGGCTGCCCGGAGGAGCCCGGCCGGCCTGAGTCCTACCCGGGGCCGGCCCGCTCCGGCCTCGCCGGCGGACGTCCGCCGAGGCGCGTGGTGACCCGGCCCGCAGCAGCGGCGCACGCCTCGCCCAGGTTTTGCAGCCGCTCGCGGGAGACACGGAAGCGGGGGGCCGGGATGAGCACGGCGGCCACGATGTCCCCGCGGTGGTCGAAGACGGGCGCGGCGACGCCGACCTCGTCGATGGATGATTCCCCGTAGTTGATGGCCCACCCGCGGCGGACGACGTCGCTGAGTTTGGTCTGGTAACCGTCGAGGCTGGCATCATCCAGACCCGGATAGGTGATGGCTCCGCTGCGGAGCAGGGCACGGACACGCTCGGCCGGTTCGGCGGAGAGGAACACCTGCACGGAGGCGCTCATGGCGTCCTGGTAGCGGGCGCCCAACGGGGTGGTGTGTTTGATCTGGTGGTGGCTGGCGATCTGTTCCACGCACATCGACTCGGACCCGTTCCAGACCATCAGGGCGCTGGTTTCGCCGGTCTGTTCGGTGAGTTCCCGCAGCACCGGGTACGCCACTCGCCGTTCCTCCAGTTCCGCGAGCAGCGGGCCGGCAACGGCGATGAGGCCCAGGCCTAGACGGAAGCGGCGGGTTTCCGGATCGCGCTCCACGAGGTGCTCCTGCTCGAACGTGGCCAGGATCCGGGAAACGGTGCTTTTGTGCAGGCCGACGCGGTTGGCGATCTCGGTGACCCCGAGCAGCGGCTCGTCGGCGGTGAAAGTCCGCAGCACGGCGATGGCGTTGACGATGACGGAGGTGCCCTTGGTGTCGCCGTTTGTGGGGGTGTCAGCAGATTCTTCTGGACTCATGGTGCCTCCCATCATTCCGTACGGGGGCCGAAAAGCGGCGCCACGTCAGACGTGGCGCCGCTTCATTGCGGGTCAGCGGATCAGGCGCCCACGATGTTGTATTCGGGGCCGAACGGGAACTTGGTGATGTTCTCCGCGCCGTCCTCGCCGACCACCAGGATGTCGTGCTCACGGTAGCCGCCCGCGCCGGGCTGGCCGTCCAGGACCGTGATCATCGGTTCCATGGAGACCACCATGCCCGGTTCCAGCACGGTGTCGATGTCCTCGCGGAGCTCGAGTCCGGCCTCCCGGCCGTAGTAGTGGCTGAGGACGCCGAAGGAGTGCCCGTAGCCGAAGGTCCGGTTGGCCAGCAGGCCGTGGCCCACGTAGATCTCGTTGAGTTCAGCCGCGATGTCCTTGCAGACCGCGCCCGGCTTGATGAGTTCAAGGCCGCGCTTGTGGACTTCCACGTTGATGTTCCACAGCTCCAGGGAGCGGGCGTCGGGCTCGCCGTAGAACAGGGTGCGTTCCAGGGCCGTGTAGTAGCCGGAAGTCATCGGGAAGCAGTTCAGGGACAGGATGTCGTGTTCCTGGATCTTGCGGGTGGTCGCCCAGTTGTGGGCGCCGTCGGTGTTGATGCCGGACTGGAACCAGACCCAGGTGTCCCGGATTTCGGAATCCGGGAAGGTCCGGGCGATTTCGTGGACCATGGCTTCGGTGCCGATCAGGGCGACCTCGTATTCGGTGATCCCGCCGGTGATGGCGTTGCGGATGGCTTCCCCGCCCAGGTCGCCGATGCGGGCCCCGTGCTTGATGACCTCGATCTCTTCGGCCGATTTGATCATCCGCTGGCGCATGGCTGCCTGGGCGACGTCGATCAGGGTGGCCGATTCGAAGGCGGCCTGGATCTTGTTGCGGTTGTCCAGCGGGAGCGAGTCATCTTCGACGCCGATCCGGCGCGGGGAAATGCCGCGGGTGCGCAGCACCTCCTGGATGGCGAAGATGTAGTTGTCGCGGCGCCAGTCCGTGTAGACCACATTGTCGCCGTAGCTGCGGCGCCAGGGCATGCCGGCGTCGATGTTGGCCGTGACGGTCACGGTGTCGTCCTTGGTGACCACCATGGCGTAGGAGCGGCCGAAGTAGGTGAACAGGAAGTCGGAGTAGTACTTGATGGAGTGGTAGCTCGTCAGGACGACGGCGTCCAGGCTCTTCTCCGCCATGATCCGGCGCAGTCCGGCCAGCCGGCGCTCAAACTCGGCGTCGGAGAACGTGAGGCTGACCTTCGTGCCGTTATGCAGGACCTTGAGGCGCTCCAGTTCGGCGATGGACGAAGCGTTGTCGGTGGTCGTGGTCATTGTGGTGCCTTTCGTCGATGGTTTCTTCACGGGGAACGTCGGAACGGGTGAGCACCCCGTGTTGGTTGCATTCAACGCAACGCTGTTGCATCAGATTAGCCATGACTGCTGACACAGTCAACGCTTTTCGCTTCTGGACCGGGAAATTTCTCGTGAATGCCTGACGGGTCCGCGGAACGTTCGCTGGACCGGTCAGCCCAAATTGTTGCGCTGGACGAGGCTCGGTTGCAGCAATGAGATCTGATGGGCACTGCTTCGGGCGCGCGTGCACAGGACGTTGACCCTCGCGGAGGCCGCCGTTACGGCGGCGTCACGTCGTCGATGTCAGCGCAGGTCCAGGCGCATCAGCACGCGCGGAAAGCCGTTGATAACGGAGTCCGTGTCTGAGACCTTGACGAACCCGGCCTCTTCGAAGAGCTTCCGGGTGCCCACATAGGCCATGGTGAGGTCGACGTGCTGGCCCTGATTATCGACCGGATAGCCTTCGATGGCCGGCGCGCCGTAGCTCCGGGCGAAGTCGACGGCGCCCTTCAACAGCCGGTGGGAGATTCCATGGCCGCGATGCCCGGGTCGCACCCGAATACACCACACCGACCACACGGCGAGCTCGTCCACGTGGGGGATCTTGCGGTTGCGGGCAAAGCTGGTGTCGGCGCGCGGATGGACTGCCGCCCAGCCCACCACGTCGTCGCCGTCGTATGCGAGCACGCCGGGCGGCGGGTCCTGGCCGGTCAGCTGCCGGACCAGTTCCCCGCGCTCCAGGCCGCGCAACTCCAGGTTCTGTCTGGAGGGGATGCGGTAGCTCAGGCACCAGCACACGTTGGCGTCGGGCCGTTTGGGGCCCAGCACTGCCTTGACGTCCTCAAACTGCGTCGCCGGACGGACTTCGATGGCCATTCCGCGGAGTCCTTTCGTTTCAGATTCCGATTCTGGCCCAACACAGGCCCCGCGCCTAGAGCACCAGGCCTGCGCCGGCGCGGGCAACGACGTCGACATCGGCTCCATGATCTCCATAGCCCACTACGAACGGGTCTGGCCGCGCTCGACGAGGTCCGCAGGGACGGCCTGACGATCGCCGTCGGAGGCAACGCCATGGAGGGGCCTGGCTCTTTCATCGAACCAACCGTCGTGACGGATGTTCCTGCCGGCGCCGCGATCACGAGCACCGAGATCTTCTCCTGGCGGCCAGACGCGACACCGAGCGCGAGGCACTTTCCAACGCCGTCCGCTGGCACTGCGAAGGCCGCGTCTTCCTCCAGGGCAACGGGACCGTGGTGGTACAGCGTCGGACCCACTGCCCCGGGTGCAGCGTGTGAAAAGGACTTAGCTGCGCGGATCTTCCGTCGTTGTTAGGCGGCCAGCGCGGTGCCGAAGAGGCGTTCGGCCAGCTGGAGCAGGTGTGCCGGCGCATCTGCTTCATCGCCGTTGTCCTCGTGGCCAAGAAACACAGCCGTCCCGCTGACGGTCTCCTCGAGATGTAACCCTGCTTCGCGGATCAGCACTTCGGCCCGGGCGTTCAGGGGCAGGGGGATAAAGTCTGCCTCGTCGTTCAGATAAACGTGCCAATCCTTGCCGGTGATTGCTTCGACGTTTCCTTCAACCAGGGTCTGGCGCGCGGCCAGGGCCGTGTTGATCTTTTCGACGCGGACGGGCTGACTTAGACTTGCCGGGATAACCAGGGCGATGCGTTTCGCGCGCATTACTGGTCCTTTCTGTGTTAGAACGGTTGCGACCCGGAAGGCTCAAAACGCGGGCCAAGCGGGAATTAGGCGGTGCCCAGTCACGGCATTTGGATGCACCAGGAATCGTCGGCTCCGCGTGGGAATTGGACTCGGGGAAAGGAATTAGATTCGGGCCCTAGTGGCTTGGGAATCCACGGCGCCAGTGTGGCCTGCTACGGGCAGCCGGGCACGGCTGGGAATCTCGGGTTCGGCTGCCGCGGCGCTTGGTAACGCAGGGGAAACGCGCGCATGCGGCTGGTGGGCCGTCATGGGCGGCGTGTCACCGCTGGTTTTTGCGCGGCTTTGCGAAGAGATTCTCGCTGGTTTCGGTTTTCGCCCTTTTTTCGGCTCTCTTTTCGAGAATCGACTTTCCCGTTTTTTTGGCACTGCTATTTCTGGGAGACTTTTCCGACAATGGAATCATGCCTTTCTAAACGCTACCTACCCATCACCATACCGATTTAAATTATTAATGCCAGTCCGCAGTTTAAATTGGAATCATGGAATCAGCGCGGATGCAAAGAAACCCAAAAAATCTGCAGTCCGAACGACAACAAAACGCCTGTCCACGCAGGGGCTTGCAGGCCTGCGCGATGCGGAGCGCTTCATGGACCATGTCGCCCGTCTCGAAGTCATCGTGCAGATAGCCTTCCAGTTCTGGTACATGCTTTGGTGGGCAAAGGTGCGGTCCCGCGGGATGGGCATCTTCCCCAGCGTCATTCACAGTCCGGCCGAAAGGAATCACCATGCTCATTACTAACGTCCGCCCCTGGGGCGGGGACGCCGTCGACCTTGAGATACGCGAGGGGCGGATTGCGGCTGTTCGCCCCGCGGTGACCGCCGTCGAAGCCGCCGAATCTGCCGGCGGGGCGGTCGACGGGCGGGGCCGGATCGCCCTGCCCTCCTTCACGGACGTGCACGTCCACCTCGACTCGACGCGGATCGGGCTGCCGTTCCGAGAGCACACCGCCTCCCCCGGCGTGTGGAACATGATGTGCAACGACCGGGAAAACTGGCGTAACACCCCCATCCCCTACCCGGAGGTCGTTGCGGGGACGCTGGAGCGAATGATTGCGCGGGGTACCACGCGGGTCCGTTCCTACGCCCAGGTCGACGTCGACTGCAAGCTTGAACGCTTCGAGGCAGTCATGGCTGCCAAGGAGCGCTTTGCCCACGCCGCCGACGTAGAGATCATGGCCTTCCCCCAGGCCGGCCTCCTGCTGGAGGACGGCACCGTCCCGCTCCTGGAGGCGGCCCTCCGCGCGGGTGCCACGACCATCGGCGGCATTGACCCCTGCCAGCTGGACCGTGACCCCGTCCGCCATCTGGACATCGTGTTCGGCCTGGCTGAAAAGTACGGGGTCGACGTCGACATCCACCTGCACGAGCCCGGCCACCTGGGGGTCTTCAGCGCCGAACTGATCTTCGAACGCACCCGGGCGCTGAGTATGGAGGGACGCGTCTCGCTGTCCCATGCCTACGATCTGGCCAACATCCACCCCGATGTGACCGCCCGGCTTATGGAGCAGATGGCCGAACTGGACGTGGCCTGGGCGACGGTCGCCCCGGCCAGTGGCGGCACACAGTTTGATCTGGCCCGGATGACAGCGGCGGGTATCCGCGTCGGTTTAGGCGAAGACGGCCAGCGCGATTACTGGAGCCCGTACGGCAATTGCGACATGCTCGACCGCACCTGGCAACTGGCCTTCACTCACCGTCTGCGCAAGGACAGGCTGATCGAGCACTGCACGGCGATCGCCACCATCGGAGGCGCGTCCATCATTGACCGCACCATCCCGCGCCTCACCAATCCCGACGACCGGCCCGGGCTGGCTGTGGGGGATCGGGCCGACATCGTCCTAATCGACGGCGAAACCATCACCAGCGCCGTCATGGACCGCGGCACCGACCGCACCGTCATCCGCGAGGGCAGGCTCGTCGCTGACGGGCTGGTCGTCCTTCCGCGCACTTCCCGCTAACGGGGCAGGGGACTCCAGATGATGCCCGCCTAGCGCATGCCCTCGCGGCGGATGGCGGTGGCGATCGCCGCGGAACGGGTTTCGACCCCGAGTTTGGCGTAGATGTGTGCCAGGTGCGTTTTCACCGTGGCCTCGGAGATGAACAGCCGCTGGCCGAGTTCGCGGTTGCTGAGTCCTTCGGTCAGGAGGCTCAGCAGCTCGGCCTCGCGCGGGGTCAGGATGGCGTCCGGGTTGCGCAGTTGCTGGAACAGCCGCGAGGCTACCGGTGCGCTCATCACGCTCTTGCCGTGGACCGCGCCGCGGACAGCTGCGAAGATCTCCTCGGGGGAGGCTTCCTTGAGCAGATAGCCCATCGCCCCGGCATCGACGGCGCGGACGATATCGGCGTCGGAGTCATACGTGGTGAACACGAGGATCGCCTGCCGGCTGTTGCGCTGCCGCAACCGCTTGATGGCCTCGATGCCGTCCATGCCGGCACCCATGGCGAGATCCATCATCACCACGGCCGGGCCGTGCTGCTCCACCAGGGCGAGTGCCTCCTCACCGGAGGCTGCCTCGGCCACCACCTCAATGCCGGGCTGGGTCGCCAGGAGCGCCTTGAGCCCGCTGCGGACGACCAGGTGGTCATCCGCCAGCAGCACGGTAATGGTCTTCACTGTTTCTCCCTGGTCGGCAGTTCCGCGGCCACAACCGTCCCGCCGCCGGGGCTGCTTTCCACGGAGAATACGCCGCCGAGTTGCTCGACCCGCTGGCGCATGGCGCGCAGTCCGTAGCCTCCAGAGTCCGAAGGCGGCGCCAGCGACGACGGATCAAAGCCCGCGCCGTCGTCGTACACATCCAGCGTCACGGCGCCCGGCAGGAAGCCCAGCGTTACCGTGGCGTTGGCCGCGGACGCATGCAGGGCCGTGTTGGCGGCCGCGCTCTGGACCACCCGCAGCAGGGCGTGCCGGGTGTCGGCGGGAACCGGGCGGGGCTCGCCGGTGACCAGCAGGTGCACACCCGGCAGGTACTGCGACGCCGCTTTGGCTACGGCGTCCGGCAGGGGGGCCGTATCCAGCCCCGGGGAAGCGAGGTCATGCACCAGGCTGCGGGTTTCGGCCAGGTTCTGCCGCAGCATCCCGCTCGCGGCGCGGACGTCCTCACGTGCGGCCGGCGCGGGCCAGGACCGGTGGGCCGCTTCCAGGAGCAGGAGGCTGCTGGCCAGGCCCTGGGTCACGGTGTCATGAATCTCCCGGGAAACCCGGGCACGTTCCTCGATACTGCCCGCCCTGCGCTCGGTGGCCGCCAGTTGACCCTGCGCCAGCGACACCGCTGCATGGAGCCGGCGCTGCTCCTCGGCGTCGTGCTCGATGCGGTCATGGATCAGTGTCAGCATGACGCCCACCGCCAGGGGTCCCAGGAGCATGGCGACATCGGTTCCGCCGCCAAGCCGGAACAGCCCGAACGCAGTAGCCGCCGCCGTCGCGCCGCCGGCGACGTAGCCGACCCACCCGGTGAAGGCCGTGCGGCACAGGAAGAACAGCGCGAACGAGCACCAGGCAAAGCTCGGCGCCACCATCACCAGCACGGCCCAGAGCACTACCAGGACGAACATCCACACCGCCCACGGCCGACGCCGCTGCGAGAGCACGGCGATCAGAGCGTAGAGCGTACAGACCGCCGCGGCGAGTGCCAACACCCCCAAGTTATCCGCAGGGCTGTGCCTCATCATGTAGCGGACCGCCGACGCCACCAGGAGCACGGCAAAACCGAGATGGACGACGGCGTCGATCCGGCCCAGCGGTCCCCTCCCCGCGGCACGGTCGCGCCGGGAGGGCACCGGCGGGGCGGCTGGTAAGTCAGGCATGGGATCCGGTTCCGGTGGATGGAGTACTACCCACCATGCTAGAGCCCGCGACGTGGCGCCGGCCTCAGCCATTTGGCTGATACTGCTGGCCTTACGGGGGAGGAAGCGTCAGCCGAATGCCCGATGCCCACCCGCACGGGAGCGGAAAAGATGGATTCGGGACCCAGGCCATCAGCCTGGAGCACGCCCCGAGACCGCACTCCAAGGAGAATTCATGAAGAAGTCCAACAAGATCATCACTGCCGCCGCCACCACCGGGGTTTTGCTCCTGACCGGCGGGCTGACGGCCGCCGCCAACGCCGGGCCCACCCCCGCCGCGGCCAGCCTTGCCGTCCCGGCGGCGGACATCCAGCCGGTTCCGGAGAACGTGGTCGCCCAGAACCGCATCAGCGTGGATGCTTCCGCTGCTGCCGTCCAGGCCGCCCTCGGGAAGTGCCAGTCCGACAAGCTGCCGTTCGTGACGGTGGCGCTGGTCGACCGCTTCGGGACCGTCCAGGCCCTGCTCCGCGGCGACAACGCCGCCGAGCACACAATCGAGGCGGCCCGGCAAAAGGCCTACACCGCTGCGGCCTTCGGAACGCCGACCAGCGAGTTGTCCAAGAGGATCAACGGGAACGGGCCGAGCATCGCTGACCTCCCCGGCACCCTCTTCCTGGCCGGCGGGGTTCCGCTTAAGTTCAACGGGGTGTCCGTGGCGGGCATCGGCGTCGGCGGGGCTCCCGACGGCATGCTCGACGAAGCCTGCGCCGCAGCCGGTGCGGAAACCATTGCCAGTGCCGCGCCGGGCACAGCCAAGTAGGCGTCACCGTGGCCGGGATCCGGAATCTTGTCTTGATCGCGGCAGCGGTGCTCGGGCTGATGTCCTGTGGCCCGGGAAGCGAGCGGCCCCTCGGGCTGGAGTCCCCGACCGCCGGGGCCATTCCCGGGCTGCAGGCGCCGCCACATTCTTCGACAACGTCGGCCCCGCCGGTCCGGCCCCGGGAGGCTCAAGCGTCACTGGACCGGCGCCTTGTCCAGGCTGCCAAGGCCAACGACGCCGGTCGGGTGGCCGAGCTGATCCGGGCCGGCGGCAACGTTAACGCCAAGGACTCGATCCAGGATTCAGCGTTCCTCTATGCCGGGGCTGAAGGATTCAATGAGGTCCTGCGGCTGACGCTCTCCAACGGCGCCGACGTGTCCAGCACCAACCGGTTCGGCGGGACAGCGCTGATCCCGGCCAGCGAACACGGACACGTGGAGACCGTGCGGATCCTCCTCGAAGCAGGGGTGCCCGTGAACCACGTCAACAGCCTGGGCTGGACCGCCCTACAGGAGGCCATCCTCCTCAACAACGGCGGCCCCAGGCAGCAGGACGTGGTCCAGCAGCTCCTCGCCGCCGGCGCGGACCCGGCGATCCCGGACCCTCAGGGACGAACGGCGTTGGAGAACGCCCACCGGCTGGGATTTGCCGAGATCGTGAACATCATCAGGGCGGGGCCCGCCACGGAGCAATGAGCGGGGATTATTACGCCGGCAGCGGCCTGTCTGACCATCTGCAACGTGCAGGATGGTTGTTCTGGCCGGAATTGCGCCGACACCACAAAGGACCGTGAGCAGGCACGGGCCAGCGACCTACAATGGACATATGACATCCCACCTTCGCGCCGCCGGGTCGACGGATATTCCGCTGGCCCGACCCGAGGTTGAGCACGTGCTCGCGGTCCGCGGTGCCGCCGGCTACCGGCAATACCGAATCCCGGCCCTGGCCGTCTCACTGCGGGGCACCGTCCTTGCTGCCTACGACGGCCGCCCAAACCTTGATGATCTCCCGAGCCCGATTGACCTTTTGCTGCGCCGCAGCACCGACAGCGGAAGAACCTGGGGCAGCCAGCAAGTGGTGCGCACCGGCGTCGGGCTGCACGGCTATGGCGACCCGAGCCTGCTGGTTGATGCAGACACCGGGCGGATCTTCATGTTCCACTCCGCGGGGACCCATGCCGGTTTCTTCGAAGCCCGGGCGGGACTGGAACCGGAAGACGAGGTGCAACACTGCGATGTCAGCTTCTCCGATGACGACGGGCTGACCTGGCAGCACCAGCGGATCACCGGACAATTGAAGGTCCGCCCGCCCGCACGCGGAACCCCCGGCCCCCAGGCTCCCGCCATCACGGGGATCTTCGCCTCCGCGGGGCAGGGTATCCAGATCCACACAGGGCCGTTCCGAGGAAGGCTGGTGCAGCAGTACGTCGTCCTGGCCGGCGGGGCCATCATGGCAGCCTCCGCCTACAGCGATGACCACGGCGAAAACTGGACGCTCGGGGAGCTTCTCGGCGCCGGGCCCGGCAGCGCCGGCCCCAACGAGAACAAAGTCGCCGCCCTCGCGGACGGCCGGCTCCTCCTGCACAGCCGGGCCACTCCCCGCCGCCTCGCGGCCGTCTCGGAGGACGGCGGACACAGCTGGAGTCCCTTGCATCCGGTCGAGGACCTGCCCGATCCCAGTGACAACGGCTCGCTGGTGCGTTTTGACGGCGCCCCGGCCCTGGGAACCTTCGCCTCGGAGTCCACAAATTCGTGGCTCCTGGCCAGCAACAATCACGACACCGGGCTGCGCCGCAACACGGTCCTCAGCCTTTCCCCCGACAATGGGCTGACCTGGCCCGCCAAGCTGGTTCTGTGCCCGGGCAGCTCAGCGTATTCGACGGCCGCACGGCTGCCGGACGGCAACATCGGTGTCCTGTATGAGCGCCAGGGGTACCGGGAAATCGTCTTCTGTTCCCTCCCGGCCCAGCAGCTTTCGGCCCAGCTGACCGCCACCGGGATCAGGGCGCCCGCCACCTCGGGGGCCGGACTCGTCTTCGAGATGGAGCTGCGCTCCATCACCCCCGGCCGGCCCGCCGTCTGGCAGAACATCGGGAAGTTCCACAGCATCTCCTCGGACAGCGGTGACTGGGGTGTACAGACGTGGAAGGAGATCGGCCAGGGCTACTCAACCGGCACCCAGGTCATCGGGAGCCGCGAGGCACAGGACCTGAACTACGGCGCGATCATCCCCGGCTACAAAGCAGGGGACATCCTCGCCTTCACGGGACGAACCCGGAATGACGGCGCCCGGACGGCAACGGCGGTCCGCCTGTCCGGACCCGGCGCAGAGGCATTCCCCGCGGCGGACCTTGCTCCGGCCGAGGAAACCCTCTATTTCACGCCCAGCTACGCGGTCACGGACCAGGACGTGACCCGGGGCGTCCTCACCCTCACCTTCGTTGTCGAAGGCACCTACGGCGATCAGCACGTGCGCCTCGGGCGAATTTTCCATTTCGACCTGGCCACGGGTGCGGTTCAGGTGGAGGCTGGCTGCGCCCCCTAACGCCACTTTGGGCTGGGATCCGCCTTTCACCCGGCGTTAGCCATCACGAGCGCGCACATTTGCCGCACGCGCGCCGCCCGCTCGAAGGCTGATACCGCCGCCCTCGGCAAGCCGATCTTGAGACCGATGATCGGCGGTTCGCCGGCTTCGCCCAGACATCGGGCGATCTCGCGGGCGTTGAGCAGGGAGCTGGCCGGGGCCCCCTCGACCTCGACGGCGGGCAGGTGGGCATCGATCCACGGGTAACCAAACTCGGTGGCTTCGGCCGAACAGCCCGAGAACATCAGCCCCCCGAGGACGCCGGCCTCGCGCGCCCCGGCCACGTGGTCTGCGGCCGTGCGGCTCTCACCGGTCTCGATGACGGACCGGGCCCAGTTCACGAGCATGCCGATGTCCCGGCCCTGCTCCCGGAACGCCCGGACGACATCGACCTCGTCACGGAATGCGAGAAAGCCCTTTTCGGGCACCAGCCCGGCACGCGGAGTGTCGCAGTGTTCGACCACCACGGAAGTGTCCTGCCAGTCCCATCCAAGGATTTCCCCGAGCGACTCCGTGAAGGCCGCTGGGGAGCCGTGCCCGGACGGTGCGGAGTGCAGCGCGACCGCCTCCACGCGGTGCCCGTGATCCCGAAGACCCGCGACATAGCTCAGGATGCCCGCCGTGAAGTCAACAGCGGCCCGACGACCTTCCCGGTCCATGGACGCGAGACCGAACCGTGCGTCCCCGCCGACCCGTTGCATGGTTCCTGGGATTGCCGTGACCACGGCTGACCACCCGGCGTTTGCCCCGGCGGGCCACGGTTCCCCTCCCCACGCGCGGTAGGGAAGCTCAAGGCCGCGGATGGCCGGGACAGCTGACAGCTCCTCAAAGAACTGCCTCTGAGGAGGCCCCTCGGGCTGGGCCGGATAGGCGCCGACGATCAATGACATTTTTCGCTCCTTCGACCTGAACCGCTGCGGACGTCGAGTTGTGGGACCGCCGGCGTGCAGCACTTCATCCGCTTGACGGGCCCGTGTGATGCCCCTTACAGTTTTCACTACAAGCATCGGACGTCCTACATCCGATAAATATACTCGAATGGTGAGGCAAATTATGAGCAGGACATCAACGAACTTGCCGCTGGTCAACGACGCCAGCCGCCGGAGCTTCCTCAAGCTGTCGGGCGCGCTGGGCGTGGCCGCGGCTTTCACCACCTCCCTCGCCGCCTGCGGCGGAGCGGCCACCACGACGGCGGGAGCTGCCGCCAACACCGCACCGATCAACAAAGACCTCATCATCGAAGTGGGCATCTCCTACGCACTGTCGACCGGGTTCGACCCGCTGTCGTCCTCCGGCGCCACGCCGCTGGCCGCCAACCTGCACGTCTACGAGGGCCTGGTGGAACTGCATCCCGCCACCCGCGAGCCGTATAACGCCCTCGCCGCGGCCGATCCCAAGCAGATCAACGACACCACCTACCAGGTGACACTCCGCGACGGCGCCAAGTTCCACAACGGTTCCCCGGTCACCGCCGAGGACGTGGTCTTCTCCTTCACCCGGGTCATGGACCCGGCGAACAAGTCGCTGTTCTCCCAGTTCATCCCGTTCATCCAGGACGTCAAGGCCGTCGACGCGAAGACCGTCGAGTTCACGCTGAAGTACGCCTTCCCCGGCTTCGCCCCGCGCATCTCCGTCGTCAAGATCGTCCCCAAGGCCGTGGCGAACTTCCCGCTCGGCTCAGACCAGCTCAAGGCATTCGACGCCCAGCCGGTCGGCACGGGCCCGTACAAGCTGGTGTCCGCGGTCAAGGACGACAAGATCGTGTTCGAGGCAAACCCGGACTACAACGGCCCTATGCCCGCACTGGCCAAGGGCATGAACTGGCTCCTGCTCTCGGACGCAGCCGCCCGTGTCACGGCGATTCAGTCCGGCCGCGTGCAGGCGATCGAGGATGTTCCCTACCTCGACATCGAGGGACTGAAATCGAAGGCAACCGTGGAATCCGTCCAGTCCTTCGGACTGCTCTTCCTGATGTTCAATTGCGCCCAGGCCCCGTTCGACAACAAGCTGGTCCGCCAGGCCCTGCACTATGGCCTGGACAAGGACTCCATCATCAAGAAGGCGCTGTTCGGGAACGCCAAGGCTGCCAGCTCCTACTTCCAGGAGGGGCACCCGGACTACGTCAAGGCCAAGAACGTTTACGGCTTTGACCCCAAGAAGGCCGAGGAACTGCTGAAGCAGGCCGGTGTCACGAACCTCGAGTTCGAGCTGCTCACCACGGACACGGCCTGGGTCAAGGATGTGGCCCCGCTGATGCTGGAATCCTGGAACAAGATCCCCGGCGTCAAGGTCACCCTGAAGAACCTCCAGTCCGGCGCGCTGTACACGGACCGCGTGGGCAAGGGAGACTACTCCGTCGTCGCCGCCCCGGGCGATCCCTCCGTCTTCGGAAACGACGCCGACCTGCTGCTGAGCTGGTTCTACGCCGGCGACACCTGGATGAAGGGCCGGGCATACTGGGCCTCCACTCCGGAAAGGGCCACTCTGGTGGACCTCATGGCGAAAGCCGGCCAGTCCAGCAAGGCCGAGGCGAAGAAACTGACCGGCGACATCGTGGATCTGGTGTCCGAGGAGCTCCCGTTGTACCCGATCTTCCACCGCCAGCTTCCCAGCGCCTGGGATGCCAAGAAGCTCAGTGGCTTCAAGCCGCTGCCAACCACCGGAGTCGGCTTCATCGGCGTCGGCCGCACCGCCTGATCCAGGCCGAAACACTGCGGTCCGGGCTGGTCCCCCCTTCCGCCCGGACCGCAGCACCTGCCACCCGCGCCGGCTGAGGCCGGGACACACTTCCACGAATTCCGGAGACAACTTTGGTCACGATATTGCGTCTGCTGGGCCGCAGACTTGCTGCGCTGCCCCTGATGATCCTGGGCATTACCCTGCTGGTATTCCTCGTCCTCCAGGCCGCCCCCGGCGACCAGGCGAGCAGCGCACTTGGCGACGGCGCCAGTGAGGAAGCCAAGGAACAATACCGGCAGAACAACGGCCTCAACGACCCACTGGTGCTGCAGTACTTCCGGTTCCTGGCAAAGCTGCTCCAGTTCGACCTGGGAGTCACCACACCCCCGGCGAAATCGGTGGCCGACATGATCGCCACCGCGTTTCCGCTGACCCTCCAGCTCACCTTCCTCGGGGTGCTGATCGCGGTCATGCTGTCGCTTCCATTCGGTATCATCGGCGCACTGTACCGGGACAAGTGGCCGGACCAAATGGTCCGGGTCTTCTCCATCGCAGCCGTAGCAACACCGTCCTTCTGGCTGGGCATCCTGCTGATCCAGTGGTTCGCCCTCGGCGCCAACCCCTCCTTCCCGTCGGGCGGCATCGCGGCGCCCGAATCCGGTTTCGGCGGCTGGCTGAACTCGATGACGCTCCCGGCCCTGGCCCTCGCCATCCCGGTCTCCGCCTCCCTCATTCGGGTGGTCCGCACCTCGATGGTCGAGGAACTGGATCGCGACTACGTCCGGACAGCAATCGGCAACGGGGTCCCCTACCGGGAGGTCGTGTCCAAAAACGTCCTCCGGAACGCCCTGGTCACCCCGGTGACCGTGCTGGGACTGCGGATCGGCTACCTGCTCGGCGGCGCCGTCGTGATTGAAATGATCTTTGCCCTGCCCGGGATGGGCCAGCTGATCCTCAACGGCATCACCAACCTCGACGTAAACCTGGTGCAGGGCGTGGTCCTGACCATCTCGGTCACCTTCGTGCTCGTGAACATCGCCGTCGACCTTCTGTACCTGCTCATCAACCCCCGAATCAGGACGGTCTGACCCATGCGCAGCAAACTCGCTGAGCGCCTCAGCGCCCCCGGAGTCCGGTTCAAGGCCCTCCCCTGGACCTCCCGGCTCGCCCTCGTCTTCCTGGTGGCCATCACCCTTTCCGCCATCTTTGCGCCCCTCATTGCCCCGCACGACCCCCTGGAGTCCTTCATTCCGGCGACGGCGCCCGGCGGCGAGCACCTCTTCGGCACTGACCGCCTGGGCCGGGACATCTTCTCGCGCCTGCTCTACGGCGCCCAGTCCTCGCTGATGATCGGCCTGGGCGCGGTCTCGCTGGCGGTCGCCGCCGGTGCGCTGCTCGGCTCTCTCGCCGCGACCTCCAGCAAACCCGTCAACGAACTAATCATGCGGCTCATGGACATCCTCATGGCGTTCCCGGGCATCGCCCTGGCCGCAGTGCTTCTGGCCGCGTTCGGCAACACGGTGCCCACCATCATCGTGGCCATCGCGGTGATCTACACGCCCCAGCTCGCCCGGGTGGTGCGCGCCAACGTGCTCTCCCAATACGGGGAAGACTATGTCCGTGCCGCCCGGGTGATCGGGGCCGGTCGCTTCTACCTCCTGCTCAAGCACATCGTCCGCAACACCGCGGCCCCGGTCCTGGTCTTCGCCACCGTGATGGTCGCGGACGCGATCATCCTGGAGGCCTCGCTCTCCTTCCTCGGCGCCGGAGTCCAGGACCCCGCACCGTCCTGGGGCAATGTGATCTCCTACGGCCGCAACCTCGTCCTCTCCGGCGGCTGGTGGGCCACCACGTTCGCCGGCCTCACCATCCTGCTCACGGTGCTCGCCTTGAACATCCTGGCCGAGGGCCTCACCGATGCCATGGTGAATCCGAAGCTCCGCCGGGCCCCTGTCGTGAAGGACGACGACGGGTCCTCCCCCGCCGCCGTCGCCGTGGACGCCGAGATCGGCACGTCGGTGGCCCAGGGCTCCGTGGTGGAGCAGCGTGAGCTCGACGGCGTCCGCGGCGCCGCCGGCGATGCCGTTCCCGAAGCCGGATTTCCGCAGGTCAGGGACGCCTCGACGGTCAACCCGCACGCCCTGCTGGACCGGGAGCTGAAGCTGCTGACCGCCGTCGAGGCCGGCCGGACGGACCGCCTCCCCCAGGTCCCGGATACCGCCCGCACGGTCCTTGAGGTCACAAACCTTTCCATCCACTTCCCCGGCCGCTTCGGCGACACCGCCATCGTGGACAACGTCTCCTTCAGCGTCCGCGAGGGTGAAACCATGGGGCTCGTCGGCGAATCCGGCTGCGGCAAGTCCATCACCTCGCTGGCCATCATGGGTCTGCTGCCCAAGACCGCCAAGATCTCCGGCTCGATCACCTTCGACGGCAAGGAGCTGCTTGACCCCGCAACCGGCAACAGCAGCGCCAAGGCCTACGAAGGCCTCCGGGGCCAGCAGATCGCCATGGTGTACCAGGACGCGCTGAGCTCGCTCAATCCCTCGATGAAGATCAAGGACCAGCTGACGCAGCTCACCCGCCGCGGCGGCCGCAAGACCCCGGCCGAACTTTTGGAAATGGTCAAACTCGACCCCGTCCGCACCCTTGCCAGCTACCCGCATGAGCTCTCCGGCGGCCAGCGGCAGCGTGTCCTGATCGCGATGGCGCTCTCCCGCTCCCCCCGTATCGTGGTCGCGGACGAGCCCACCACCGCACTGGACGTGACCGTCCAGCACCAGGTGGTGCAGCTACTCAACGAGCTGCGCGAACAGCTGGGCTTCGCCATGGTGTTCGTCAGCCACGACCTCGCCCTGGTGGCGTCGCTCGCGCACCGCATCACCGTGATGTATGCCGGGCAGGTTGTGGAGTCCGCGCAGGCATCCGCATTGCTGCAGAACCGCCAGCACGAATACACCCGTGGCCTGCTTGGCGCCGTGCTTTCCATTGAGGCCGACGCCGCCCGGCTGCACCAGATCCCCGGCACCGTGCCCTCACCCCGGGAGTTCGCCGCCGGCGACAGGTTCGCCCCCCGTTCGCTGCGGCCCGACGCCGACCCGGACCAGCGGCTCGTCCTGACGGCTGTGGAATCCGCTGGTGGCGAAGCCAGCGACCACTACTGGGCCAGCCACCTCAAGGAGGATGCCAAGTGAGCACATCAACCGGCAAGCCCGTGATTGAACTGAAAAACGTCAAGGTCCACCACCGGGCCCGCACCGGCGGCCTGTTCCGGCCCAACATCGTCAAGGCCGTCAACGGGGTGGACTTCACCATCAGCCGGGGCGAGACCGTGGGGATCGTCGGCGAATCCGGCTGCGGCAAATCCACCCTGGCCTCCGTGCTGGTGGGGCTGCAGACCCCCACGTCAGGTGAGGTGTTGTTCCACGGGAAGCCCGCCATCAAGCGGAACGCCGCCCTGCGCAAGGAATTTGGCCGCACGGTCTCGGTGGTCTTCCAGGACCCCTCCACGGCGCTCAACCCCCGCATGACCATCCAGGACATCCTCACCGACCCGCTCAAGATCCACGGGATCGGCACCGCGGCGACGCGGGCCGCGAAGGTCAAGGACCTGCTCGCGCTCGTCGGGCTGCCCTACTCCGCCGCCGAGGTGACGCCGTCGCAGGTCTCCGGCGGCCAGCGCCAGCGCGTTGCCATTGCCCGCGCCCTGGCCCTGGACCCGGACATCATTGTCGCGGATGAGCCGACCTCGGCGCTGGACGTCTCGGTGCGGGCCCAGGTGCTGAACCTGCTCTCGGACCTGAAGACCCAGCTAAACCTCGGCATGGTCTTCATCTCGCACGATATCCAGACGGTCCGCTATGTCTCGGACCGGATCTGCGTCATGTACTTCGGCGAAATTGTCGAAGAGGGACCGGCCGCGCAGGTCTTCGACCATCCCAGCAACGACTACACCAAGAAGCTGCTTGGCGCCGCGCCCAGCCTGTTGCACCCCTGATTCCCCATCTTGTCCCAGTCCACCGAACCATCATTGGAGCTACCTTTGTCTACCCAATTCCAAGGCGTCATTCCCCCGGTCGTCACCCCCCGCCACGCCGACGGCAGCATCGACACCGGCTCGCTGCAGAACCTCACCCGGCACCTCCTCGACGGCGGCGTGTCCGGCCTCTTCGTCCTCGGGTCCTCCGGCGAGGTTCCCTACCTGACGAACGCCGAGCGCGAGCTCGTCGTCAGCACCATCGCCGCCACCAACTCCGGCAGCGTTCCGCTGATCGTAGGAGCCAACGAACAGACCACGAACCGCGTCATCGAGGAGGCCCGCAAGGTCATCGACCTCGGCGCCGACGCGATTGTGGTGACCTCGATGTATTACGCGATCGGCAACGCGGAGGAGACGGAAACCCACTTCCGCGCCATCCACGACGCCGTCAGCACACCGATTTTCGCCTACGACGTCCCCGTCCGGACTCACTTCAAGCTGCCCACCGACCTGCTGGTCCGGCTCGGCCGGGACGGTGTGATCGCCGGCGTCAAGGACTCCTCCGGCGACGACGTCGCTTTCCGCCAGCTCCTGCTGGCCGCCCGGGAGATCCCCAACTTCGACATCTTCACCGGTCACGAGGTCGTCGTCGACGGGGCCCTCCTCGGCGGGGCGCAGGGTGTCGTCCCGGGTCTGGGCAACGTGGACCCCCGCGGCTACCGGAACCTCATGGACGCCGCAGCAGCCGGCGACTGGGCCAAAGCAGCTGCCGAACAGGACCGCATTGCCGACCTGTTCGAGATCGTCTACACCCCCAACGGCCGGGTCTCCGGCGGCGCGGCCGGCCTGGGTGCCTTCAAGACGGCCCTGCAGCTCATGGGCATCATCGAGTCCAACACCATGAGCTCGCCCATGCCCGCGCTGAACGAGGACGAGACCACCGCGATCAAGGTCATCCTCGAACGCAACGGCCTGGTCTAAGCTTCGGCCAGCACGCCCGCAACGACCCAGGACTGAGGAGAAACATGGCGCACGCTGTTGGCGTGGACCTTGGCGGCACCAAGACCGCTGCCGGGGTGGTCTCGGAGGACGGCGCGCTGCTGTTCTCGGAGACGATCCCGACGCTGAACCGTTCCGGCGGTGAGGCTGTCCTGGACGTCACGGCGGCGCTCGTTTCCCGGATGCTGCTCCGCGCCCAGGCCGACGGCCTCTCCGTCGCCGGGGTTGGGCTGGGCTCCGCCGGGGTGGTCGACGCCGGGCGCGGTGTGGTGGTTTCCGCGACGGACGCCATCCAGGGTTGGGCCGGGACGGCGCTGACCGAGGGCCTGGCCCGGCGGCTGGGGCTTCCCCACGGCGCGGTCCGCGCCGTGAATGACGTGCACGCCCATGCGCTCGGCGAAGCCTGGCGCGGGGCGGCGGCCGGGACGGCGAGCTCGCTGCTGATCGCGTTCGGAACCGGCGTAGGCGGAAGCCTGGTGCTGGCCGGCCGGCCAGTCCTTGGCCACCGCTTCGTCGGCGGACACGTCGGACACTTCGCTTCCCCGTACGCCTACGCGGGCGGCGAGGCGCTGCCGTGTTCCTGCGGCGGCTCGGGCCATGTGGAAGCCGTGGCCTCCGGACCGGCCATCCACGCGGCGTTCCTGCGGCTGGGCGGGTCCCCCGCCGTCCCGGACACCCGCGAGGTGTTTGCGCTGGCGCGCGGCGGCGACCCTGCGGCCTGCCGGGCCGTCAGCACGGCAGCCGCTGCCGCCGGCCAGGCGACCGGTGGCCTCGTCAACGTGCTGGACCCCGAGATCGTGGTGGTCTCCGGCGGGCTGGCCGATGCCGGTGAGCTGTGGTGGAAACCCATGAAAGCCGCCCTGCGCCGGGAGCTCTTGGACCCGCTGGTGCGTGTGCCTGTCCTCCGCGCCACGCTGGAAAATTCCGCGGCCATCGTCGGCGCCGCACGGCTAGTTTTCAACTGACCCCCGTCCGCCACCACCGAACCGCACAACAGAAACCAGGCACACATGATCCTGACCCCCGCGGGCATTGAGTCCCTCCGCTCCCAGCTCATCGTTTCCTGCCAGGCCTACCCCGGAGAACCGATGCGGGACCCCCGCACCACCGCGCAGCTCGCGGCCTCGGCGGTCATCGGCGGCGCGGCTGCCGTCCGGGTCCAGGGGCTGGCCGATATCCAGCACACCCGAGCCGCCGTCGAGGTCCCGGTCATCGGGCTCTGGAAGGACGGCCATGACGGCGTCTTCATCACCCCGACGCTGCGGCATGCCCTGGCAGTGGCCAATGCCGGAGCGCACATCGTCGCCATCGACGGCACCCGCCGCCCGCGACCGGACGGCTTGTCCCTGGCCGAGACCGTCGCCGGGATCCGGGCCGGCTCCCAGGCGCTCGTCATGGCGGATTGCGGCTCATTAGAGGACGCCGCGGCCGCCGTCGACGCCGGGGCGGACCTGGTCGGCACCACCCTCGCCGGCTACACCGGTGTACGCTCCAAAACCCACGGACCTGACCTGGAGTTGCTGGAGCAGATCGCCGCGGCCGGCCTCGGGAGGCCGCTCATCGCCGAAGGCCGGGTCCACACGCCGGGCCAGGCCCGCCAGGCGCTCGACGCCGGCGCGTTCGCCGTCGTCGTCGGTACTGCCATCACCCACCCGGCCACCATTACCGGCTGGTTCACTGCCGCGCTGCACTCCTGAGGCCGGATCCCATGACGGAGTCCCGCCAGACCGACACAGCCCCTGCCTACGTCCTGCGGGGCGCTCTCCTCAGCGACGGTGCATATGTCGCGGACTCCGTAGTGGCGGTGAGGGATGGCCGGATTGCCTATGCAGGACCCGGCAGCGGCTTCAATGCCGCGCACTTTCCTGATGCGCAGGAGATCCCGCTGCCGCCTGGCAGCTCACTTCTGCCCGGGCTCGTGGACCTCCACTGCCATGGTGCCGCCGGGGGCGGGTTCCCGACCGGCGACGATCAAGCATGCCGGGAGGCCGTGGACTTCCTGCACCGCCACGGGACCACCACGCTGCTGGCCAGCCTGGTTACTGCCTCCGGCGATGAGTTACTGCGGGGGCTCGGTGTACTCAAGGACCTCGCCGCAGACGGACTCATCGCGGGCATCCATTCCGAAGGGCCGTTCCTCTCGCAGGCCCGCTGCGGCGCGCAGAACCCGGCGTGGCTCCGGGACCCCGACCCCGGTCTGCTCCGGCAAATGCTGGAGGCCGCCGCCGGAACTCTGAAGACGATGACCTACGCCCCCGAGCTGCCGGGCGCGGGCGGGCTGGTCCGGATGCTCACGGAGCACGGCGTCACCCCCTCCTTGGGCCATACCGATGCCGATGCCCAGCTGACGGCGGCCTCGCTGGCGAACGCCGCGGACCTGGTCGGCAGCGCCCCGGGACGTTTCGGACGGCACGCCAGGCCAACCGTGACCCACTTATTTAACGGAATGCCGCCGTTGCACCACCGGGGCGCCGGGCCGGTCGCGGCGTGCCTGCGGCTGGCGTCCGCCGGGTCCGTCGTCGTCGAACTCATCGGCGACGGGGTCCACCTGGACGCGGAGACAATCCGGATGGTCTTTGAACTGGTTGGAGCTGGGAATATCGCTCTGGTGACGGACTCGATGGCGGCAACCGGGCTACCCGACGGTGACTACGTGCTGGGCCCCTCCGACGTTGTGGTGCTCGACGGCGTGGCCACCCTCCGGAGCAACGGCGCCCTCGCCGGAGGAACGGCGACCCTGCTGGAGGTTGTCCACACGACCATCGCGGCAGGGGTAAGCCCGGCCGATGCGGTGATGGCGGCCTCGCTCGTCCCCGCCCGCGTCCTGGGCCTGGACACGGAAATCGGCAGCCTCCGCGCCGGAATGCGCGCCGACATCATCGCCGTCGACCAGCATTTCGAGCTGGCCGCCGTCCTCCGCGGCGGGCAGATCCTGGGCTTCCCGGCCTGATCCGGACCCCGGTGGCCCGCCCGTACCGGGGCGGGCCGCTGGCGCGGCACCGGTCTCAGGCAACAGCGGCTCCCGCACGCACTTTGACCAGCCCTGTTCCGTGGACGGATCCCGCCGGGACAACCATTAGCCGCGCTGCCGCAGCTTCATCGGCGACCACTGTCACGTGCGGGTGCAGCTGCAGCACCGAGGCCGGGCACTCCGGAGAAACGGGGCCGGTCAGTGCCTCGCAGAGGATGTCGGCCTTGTCCGCCCCGTGAACCACTAGCAGCAGCTGCCGGGCTTCCATAATGGTCCCGAGGCCCTGGGTGATGCAGCGCACGGGGACGTCACCGGGGCTGTCGAAGTACCGGGAATTGGCCTGGCGTGTTCGCTCCGTCAGGGCTTCCACCCGGGTTCGCGAGTCCAGGGCTGAGCCCGGTTCGTTGAAGGCCAGATGCCCGTTGTGTCCGATCCCCAGGATTTGTACGTCAATGCCGCCGGCCCGTGCGATGGCGCGGTCGTAGTCCTGCGCCGCCTCTTCAGGGTTCGCCGCACCGCCGTCGGGGACGAAAACGCTGGCGGGGTCCAGGTGCAGCCGTTCCGTTACTTCGCGGCGCACCACTTCGGCGTAGCTCTGCGGATGGCCCGCCGGCAGCCCGACATACTCATCCAGCGCGAAACCGCGCACACCGGACATGTCCAGACGGTGGCCCGCCAGGGCCTCGTACACGGGCAGGGGTGAGCCTCCCGTGGCAACGCCAAGGACGGCGTCGGGGCGGCTGCGGATGACGGCGGCCAGGATGCCGGCAGCAACAGCACCGGTTCCGCCGGCGTTGGGCACAACAAAAATTTCCATCACGGGAAGCACTTTCTAAAGGTGGTTCGGATCGACGTGAGGCAGGGCCCGGCCTGGGGCCTACCTTGCCGCGACGTCCTTGAGTTTCAGCCGGATGCCGTCAAAGTGGCGCTGGAGCCGCTCGGAGGCCAGCGTCTTGTCCTTGTCAGCCACGGCCTGATAAATCTCCCAGTGGACACGCGCCTGTTCCCCCAGGTCCACCGGCCCTGAGCCCAGGGCCCGGTGGATCTGCCGGTAGACCTTCCAGAAGACATCCATGAGATTTATAAGAAGCTCGTTGTTCAGTGGCGCGTAGAGCTTCCGGTGGAATTCCGCGTCCAGTTCGGCCAGAGGCTTCCCTGCCTGCGCGGCAGCTTCCATCAATTCCATGGTGCCGCGCAGGTCCCCGAGCTGCTCTTCGGTCATGAGGTCAATCGCGGACCCGATGAGGCCGGACTCCAGCGCTTGGCGCACGTCAATCAGCTCCATGGCCTCTTCACCACGGTGCCGCAGCGACAGCCGGCCGCGGAAGGCCAGTCCGTCCGTCAGCGCACTGAAGTTGTTCGGTGCGACGAACATGCCAAAACCGTGCCGGATCTCGATCACACCAAGTGCCTGCAGTACTTTCAGGGATTCCCTGACAGTGTTGCGCCCAACACCCAGCACCGCGGCAAGCTCACTTTCAGTGGGCAGGGCATCCCCGACGTCCAGACCCTGCTCCAGGATGAGGTCCATGATGCGCGTTTGCAGCGCATGGGACCTGATTTGAGCGCTGAAACGGGCCGGAGACACTACCTGGGATTCGATGCTCATGTCACTCCTTCTGGCCGTGGCTGTGATCGACCACTCTTATAGTCAGCCTACAGGAGATGGGATGTCCAATGTCTCATTTTTCCTGCGACGATGAGAGATTTTCCCGCCTCTTTCGTCGATCACCCGGAATATCAGGTGGCGGGGCCCGGCGCCCGGGCCCCGGCAGCGCAAAGTGCGTTAGGTCCACCGACCCTTGGGCGTGATCTGAAGCCGGTCAAATGTAACCTGTTGTCCGCGCGAGTCCAGGACCACCACGTCATCACGGCCGTTCTGCAGCTCGTCCGTTGCGGCGGACACACCTCGCCGGCGGCGACGTCGCCGGGAGTCAGAAATGGATGATACCTGCCCGCCGTCCACCGTCTTCGCCGCCTACAATGCCTACGGCACGGGAGCGGCCGGCCCCTCGCGGACTCCCCCTCCCAAGGCGATCGAGGTCTACCGGTTCAACAACCACGAGGGCGGGCAGGAGCACCACTGGGTCCGCCAGCTGCTCTACGTGGCTGCCCTACTTGCCGGCTAGTCACGGACAGAAGTGGCTGTCTTCAGCTGAGCTTTTCCACTGTTCCCTCGAGGGCGCCGCCGTGGCACACTGGGACGACTATCGAGTGTCTGGGGGGATTCCAGGTCAGGAGATTGTCATGGGCATTCTGATGCACCCCCACACTTCGGGCTGTCGGTCGGCGGTGAGCAACCCATGATGATCGGCTGGGCCTACCTCATAGCCGGCATCATGAGCGTTGACGGGCTCCTGCTGGGCTTGCTGCTGTTGAACGTGAAGTGGCCCAAGCACTGGAAGAAGAACTAGGCCACAGCCCCTCGCAGAGTGGCCTGCTTCCCCGGACCTCACGCGGTCGGTGCCAGCTCGGCCGCGGGCACGACGACGGCGCCGGTCGCCGTCGAATCCGGGTTCAGCATCCAGCCGACCCGCTTGGCGGCATTGAGCACCACGACGCTTTCGACGAGCTGGATTCCGGGGATCCGCAGCTGCAGGGCCTGTTCGGCGTTCATGACGTCCGCCAGGGAATGCAGCCACATCAGGATCACGAAGTTGGTGCGCCCGGTGGTGGAGGCACTGAGCCGGATGTTGCGGAAGCTGCGCAGCTCCGCCGCAGCGGCCTCATGCTGGCCGGGCGGGACGTTGGCCAACCACTGGCAGGTCACCGGGTATCCCGAGTGTTTCTGCGCGATTTCGCACCGGAACGAGAGGACCTGACTGGCCAGCACCCGGTTCAGCTGCCGCTGGACCGTGGCAGGGCTGCGGCCCAGGGCGCGGGCGATGTCCGCGGCCGCCGCCCGGCCGTCCCTGGCCAGGAACGGGATCAGGTCCCGGTGGCTCTGCGGCAGCGGCGCACCCTGGTTCCCGGCCGGGGCCAGGCCGGAGGCCTCGGGCCCCGCGAGCGCCTGGAGCGCCGCCTTCTGCGACTTGTCCAGGACGTTCAGCCGCCACGCGTAACCGCCGGAGTGCAACCGCGTGCACAGCGACGTCTGGTACTTGGTGAGGCCCGGGATCTTCCTGAACTGCGGCATCACGTGTCCGCTGAAGTGGGCCAGGGTGGGCGTGATGACCGTCAGCATGAGATCCCGGTTGCTGGCCGCCTCCTCCACCGTGACCACCTCCGGGATGGCCGCCAGCGCCGCCGTGACGTCGTCGCGCAGCTTCATTTCGCAGTCCACGTCCACCAGCGCCAGGCACATCTGCTTCGGATCGCCGATCAGGTGGGCCGTACTCCAGGCAGTGCCGGAGGCCCTGAGCCGGTCCCAGCGTGCCGCCAGCGTGGTGGCGTGGGCGCCCAGAATGCCGGCGGCATCGGACCAGCTGATCCGCGGCGCGATCTGCAGTGCGTTGATCAGCTGAAGGTCTTCCTCACTGATGTCCACGGGATCCCTCCGACCATGCATGATTCCTGTTCTAGCCATCATACTTCTGCATTTTTCCAGCCATTCCGCCTGATGTGACTCCAGTCACTCCAGAATTGGTGCTAGCACATACCAATCGTTCGGGAAGAGGGAACATATGTCGGTCACCGCCGATGCCAGGGAACTGCACAGCCCGATCACCCGGCTGCGCCACGAATTGCACCAGGAGCCGGAGATCGGCCTGTCACTCCCCCGCACCCAGGAGAAAGTTCTCAAAGCCCTCGACGGCCTGCCGTACGAAATCACCCTCGGCGAGACCACGACGTCGGTCACCGCGGTCCTGCGCGGCGGCGCACCGCACACTTCGGCCGACAAACCTGTTGTCCTGCTGCGCGCGGACATGGACGGCCTTCCCGTCCAGGAGCGCACCGGCGTCGGCTTCTCCTCCCGCGTCGACGGCGCCATGCACGCCTGCGGGCACGACCTCCACACCTCGATGCTCGCCGGGGCCGCCACCCTGCTGGCCGAACGCCGCGAGCAGCTGGCCGGCGACGTCGTCCTGATGTTCCAGCCGGGCGAGGAGGGCTACGACGGCGCCGGGCACATGATCCGCGAAGGGGTGCTGGACGCCGCGGGCCGGCGCGCGGACGCCGCCTACGGCATGCACGTCTTTTCCTCGCTGGAGCCGCACGGCCAGTTCGCGACGAAGCCGGGCGTGATGTTGAGCGCCTCGGACGGGCTGTTCATCACCGTCCTGGGCGCCGGCGGCCACGGATCCGCCCCGCACGCGGCCAAGGACCCCGTCACCGCAGCCGCCGAAATGGTGACCGCGCTGCAGGTCATGATCACCCGGCAGTTCAACATGTTCGACCCGGTCGTCCTGACCGTCGGCGTCCTGCACGCGGGAACCACCCGGAACGTCATCCCCGAATCGGCGCGCATCGAAGCGACCGTCCGGACGTTCTCCCACGCCTCCCGCGAACGGATGATGACCGCGGTTCCCATGCTCGTGAAGGGCATCGCCCACGCCCACGGCCTGGAGGTCGACGTCGAATACCGCGGGGAATACCCGCTGAGCATCACGGACGAAAACGAGACCCTCACCGCGGAGAAAACCATCCAGAACCTGTTCGGGGAGTCCCGGCTGACCCGCTGGGCCACCCCGCTCAGCGGCTCCGAGGACTTCTCCCGGGTGATGGCAGAGGTGCCGGGCACCTTCATCGGGCTCAGCGCCGTCGCCCCGGAAGCGGACCACACCGAAACCGCTTTCAACCACTCCCCGTATGCCACGTTCGACGACGGCGTCCTCGCCGACGGTGCGGCGCTCTACGCCGAGCTCGCCATTGCCCGGATCGCAGCCCTGGCGTCCGCCGGCACCCCTACGTCCCCCGCTTCCTAGCCCTACATCTTTCGGAGACATCATGACCACCATCACCAACCCCCAGCTCTCCAGCCGGGCGGCCACCCGGAAGACCCTCCTCGGGACGGGCATCGGGAACGCTGTTGAATGGTACGACTGGGCGATCTACGCCACGTTCACGCCCTTCATCGCCAGCCAGCTGTTCAGCAAGGCCGATCCCGCCTCGGCGGTGCTGGCGACGCTGGCGATCTTCGCCGTCGGCTTCGTGGCACGTCCGGTCGGAGGCTTCCTCTTCGGCTGGATCGGCGACCGGATCGGCCGCAAGACGTCCATGACGCTCGCCGTGGGTCTCGCGTCGCTGGGCAGCCTCATGATCGGCGTCGCGCCGTCCTTCGCGACCATCGGGGTCTGGGCCTCGGTGATGCTGCTGGTGGCCCGGCTCATCCAAGGCCTGGCCCACGGCGGTGAGCTGCCGTCGTCGCAGACGTACCTCTCCGAAGTGGCCCCGAAAGAGAAGCGCGGCCTGTGGGCCACCCTGATCTACACCTCGGGCACCGTGGGAATCCTGGCCGGCACCCTGCTCGGCGCCGTCCTCAACATGACCCTGAGTACCGAGGCCATGAATGACTGGGGCTGGCGCATCCCGTTCCTGGTCGGTGCCGTCATGGGCCTCTACGCGTTGATCATGCGCTCCAAGCTGCACGAGTCCGAGGCCTTCGAAGGCGAGACGGCCTCCGAGAAGCGCGCCCCGATCTGGCCGCAGATCGTGCAGTACCGCAAGCAGGCCCTCCAGGTCATCGGACTGACCGTGGGCCTCACGGTGATCTACTACATCTGGGGTGTCGTGGCCCCGAGCTACGCGGCGACGACGCTGAAGATCGATCGCGGTGAAACCCTCTGGGCCAGTGTCGTTGCCAACATCGTGTTCATCGCCGTCCTGCCGTTCTGGGGCAGGCTGTCCGACAAGATCGGCCGCAAGAAGGTGCTCTGGGCCGGTGCCGCCGGAGCCGCCATTATGCACTTCCCGATGACCTGGCTGCTGAAGGATTCGGCCTGGCAACTGGCCGTGGCCATGTCCGTCATGCTGATCTTCATTGCCGCCAGCGCCGCGATCGTTCCGGCCGTCTATGCGGAACTGTTCCCCACGAGCATCCGGACCATCGGCGTCGGCGTCCCGTATTCCATCTGCGTGGCCGTGTTCGGCGGGACCGCCCCGTACCTGCAGACTTGGCTCGGGACCATCGGCCTCGCCAACGTGTTCAACGTGTATGCGGTGGTGCTGCTGCTGGTCAGCGTGCTGTTCGTCTTCACCATCCCGGAAACCAAGGGCAAGGACCTGACGCACTAGGCAGTCCGAAAGGACCCGTCAGGAAAGGCCGTGCGGTCCTCCACCAAGTGCCCCCAGCTTGCAGGCTGGGGGCACTTTGCGGGTTGACGTGAAAATCCCTGCGCAGACGTCAGCGATTGTCGGGTGTCTCGCCGTTTCCTACGGCTTCAATCCAGTCGATGGCCTCGTCCGAGAAATAGAAGCCGGCGGGCCCGTTCTCACCCACCCACCAGGCGCCGGAAGCGACCGATCCGCCAGCAGCCTCGATCTCATCAAGTACCTCCGCCGGCACCGCGTCGCCGTTGTTTTCAATCAGCCAGTCCCGCGTTGAGGGCTTCAGCTTCGGCCACCATTGCTCGATACTCATGGCCGCAGTCTGTCACGGTGCGGCGGCCGCTGAAAGAGCTCCGTCCCAGCCTGCCGCGCCATCGCTGCCGCCGAGCGGGCGCTACGGAGTGACCGCCAGGGCAGGCGCCGCAATGGTGGCGAGCTCCACCGGCGCGGGGCGCTCGACAGTGCTGCCGATCATGACCGGCGCGCCCGTCTGGGCCGACTCCAGCAGGGGGAAGCCCCTGCTGTGTTGGCAGCCAGTGCCCTGAACGGTCCGACAGAGTCTGCAGGGGAAGAAGACGGCCGTGGCTGATGCCGGGGCGGCCATCACCGTAGCCCTGGTCGACGACCAGCCCCTCTTCCGCGCGGGTATCCGCATGCTCGTGGGGAGCCAGGCGGACATGCAACTCGCGGGCGAGGCCGCCAATGGGAAGGAGGCAATAGCGCTGGTCTCCCAGTGCCCTCCGGACGTCATGCTGATGGACCTGCGTATGCCGGTCATGGATGGCGTCGAAGCCACCCGGCGGATCGTGCAGCACGCCGAGGCTTCCGGCACCGACGTGCCCAAAATCATCGCTTTGACCACCTTTAACCGGGACCAGTCCGTGGTTCAAGCGGTCCAGGCGGGCGCCAGCGGGTACCTGCTCAAAAGCGCGGAACCTGAATTTCTGCTGGCAGCCATCCGCACCGTCCACTCCGGGTATTCCGTTATCGCGCCAGGATCCGTCCATTCCCTCTTCGAACATGCCGCCCGGAACGCAGCCAATTCGGGGCCGGACCTGGCAGTCCTCGAAGTCCTTTCCGCACGGGAGCGGGACGTCTTTCTGCTCGCCGCCAAAGGCCTGAGCAACGGCGAAATGGCGGAGAGCCTGTTCGTTTCGGAAGCGACCATCAAGACTCACCTGCGCAGCGTGCTGGACAAGCTTGAACTTCGCACCCGGCTGCAGCTCGTCGCGTTCGCGCACGACCGCCGACTCCTGGGCGCCTGAGCCCGAATCTTTATTTGCTTAGGAACGTCCGGTAACTGGTCAAAGACCCGGCCCCGGAATACCCCAGATCGGTGGGCGAGACAGCCGACGCTTCATCCGCAGAGATCACCTGGATCGCCAGATTCACTTCCGGGTCGCCGGCTGCGGCGTCCACAATCGCCGGAAAAGCATCCCGCAGGAGGCCCATCATCTCTTCCCGGTCGGAGGTGTCGGCGTGCAGAAAAACATCCCCGCTCCGGCCCATGCCACCGGAGGACTTGTAGCTGGCGTCCACGCTGGCGACGTGAGCCAGCTCCTCGACCGCCGCTTTGTACTTGGCGGCGTAATCCGGGTCCGAGGCTCCCGGTGTTGCCCCGCAACCCGCCAGGACCATGGCCAGCAGACCCACGGCCAGAACGGTGAACATTTTTCGCATGTTACGACTCTATTCTTCTCGGCCGATGCCGGACGTTGTTGACCTGACCTGGCCGCGCTCAGACGTTATGAACGCCTGCGTCGACGGATCATTCCGGTAGGCCGCGAGGGCGCCCGAGGATTCGTTTGCCTCGACGGACGCGACGTAGGCGTTGTAGTCGTGGTTGCCCATAACGTCGCCCATTCCGGCGCCCGCCGGGCTGGGGAGCGTGACGACCGTGGCGCCGCTGCTGCTTTCCCAGCCAACCAGGACGGGGCCACCGGGCTTTGAGTTGCCGAGATCCAGGCGGGGCACGACGTCGAACGGGTGCTGCAGGGCGAGCGTGTTCACGTCGCCGGGGATGCGGGTCGAGTCGATCGGGGAACCGTAGGTGATGACGTTGGTGACGGCGAAGCGGCCGCGGAACTCTGGGTCGGCCGCCAGGTTGGCGGCGGTCATTCCGCCCTGCGAGTGTCCCACCAGCATGACCGGCGCGTCGCTTGGAATCCCGGCCTGGCGCATCGCCATCTCAACGGCCAGCGATGCTGTCGACATGTTTCCGGCCGCGGAGGACAGGTTGCCCACGGTATCCATGGGGTTGGAGCCCGTGCGAACATTCCATTCCGAGGTGCCCGGGATGGTCACGATGTATGCCGGCCCGTTGCCCTTGTCCACGACGGTAATCCGAACTGCCGCGTCGGGAGTCCCGGCCTTGCCGCCGTCGTCGTAGGCCGCCGTGACTCCTCCCATGATCTGCGCGAGGCTGCTGGGTACGGGGGTGCTGCGGTGGCCGTTCTGCGCCGGGTCTGAGCCGACGCCCACGGTTTGCGGGTCGCCCGCCACCGGCGAGCCGTCATCGAGGATGTGCGGGTGCAGGAGCCCGGCGGTGGACAGGGCAACGTTCGCATTCAGACCGGCAGCCAGCAGCCCGGTTCCGCCTGCGAGCAGTTCGGTGACCGAAGGGGGCTCCCCGGTGCTGAGAAAGTCCCAGCCCAGGCCGCCCATGTCTCCCAGGCTGCCAACCACGTCGCCGCCCGCGTCGCCGAGGTTGGACACGGACTCCGAAACCCGGCCTCCCAGCCAGCTCAGCCCGTCGCCGACCTTGCCGCCCACGGTGTCGATGACCTCACCGGTTCCGTCCCACAGGTCGCCGGCACCCGCCAGGAAGCTGTCCAGCAGCGAAGCCGCCGCGGTGCCGCCGGGCTGACTTCCGTCGGGCTGGCCGTCGGCTGTGGGTCCGGAACTGGCGTACTGCTGCTGGCGGACGTTTGCCCGCACGGCCTCAGATGCATCCCGCAACGCCTGCGAGGCGGCCAGCAGCATCCTGCTGTGGGACTTCCAGTCGCCGCGGAACTGCTCTCCGTCGGGCCCCCGCCAGAGACCGGCCGTGATGATCGGCGTCAGTTGCCCGCTCAGCTGCGCGAAGCGCTGGCTGGCACGGGTGAGTTCCTTGGCGAGGTGCTCACCTTGTTCCAGGTCCATTCCGTACAGGCTCATGACGCCGGCTCCGTGCTGGCGTGGCGGGCCAGGAAATCGCGGGCGCCGAGCACGTGCCAGACAAGCTGGCGGGCGATGTCGCCGCTCGCGCTTTCCACCATCACCAGGCGGCGCGCCGTGGTCGGTCCGGCGGTGCGGACGGAAAACAGGCCGTCGGACAACGCCCAGACTCCGGCCGCGCGATACGGCACGTGGGTGCCGGCGGCCCGGGACTGCACCTCAAGGTGGACAGTGGCTTTCGCCGCGGCCACGGCGGCTGCGACGCCGGGGCGAACTCCGGCGTCCCCTCCGCCGGTCAGGGCGGCGACGTCTGCTGCCGAGAGCGTCGTCTTCGCGCCGTCGCGGCCGGGGACCGGACCCGAATCCTCAGTGCCGGAGTCCGGGTCCCCTCCCCCGGCGGTCAGCTCGAGGAACGGAGGCATCGACCTGGCCAGCACCGGCCAGAGGACCGCCTCCGAGAGCAGCGTGACCGTGACGATGCCGGCGACGTCGAGCGCGGCAACCCTTCCGTCTGCGGCAGTGACGACCGGGCGGGTAAATTCGACGGCGATGCCGCGGCCGTCAAAGAGGTCCACCCTGCAATGCGTCGAGAGGCCGGCCGAGCGTGACACCAGGCTCACCCGGACCCGTGCGGTCGCAGCCTGCCCCAACGCCCGCAGCCACTGGGGCCGGATATTTCCTGCCGCGTCCGTGATCCCGGCGGTGGTCAGCTCGCTTTCGAGTCCGGCCAGGGTCGGTTCGTCCAGCCCTGCCAGGAGCGCAACCTCCGGCCCGGGACGGTAGCCCGACATGTCCACCCCCGCTTCGCCCCGCAGCGTTTCCTCGGCGCGGTACACGGCCAAGGCCCAGGCGAGGCTGGTCATCCGGTAGGTGGTTGTCGCCGGTATCACTGCGGAATCTGGCATGGCTGAGACCTTCGGTTCGGAACTGGTCGGAGGCTCAACCAATGAGAGGCACGCTACAGCACGGACCGAGAAGGGGGCCATGGGGACAACTTCCCCATGAGTGGGGGTCCGGTGGCTAGGCGGAGCGCCCGTCGAGCGTGTCCTGGATGCGGCGCGCCACCTCGGCGGTGGGTGTGGACCGGGGGAATACGGCCACCACGAGGTCATCCGCGGCGGGGGCAACGGACGGGTCGCCCGGTGACAGGACGCCGAAGATGCGGCGCACTGCCAGCAATTCGTGTTCCAGATTCCGGAGGGATCCGCGGGGGGAATCCAGCATCATTTCGCGCAGCACATAGTTGTGGGTGGACGTGACGGCCGCCGCGAACCGGATGGCATCAAGTGCCGCCAGGCCTGGGAGGGCCTGCCGGAGGTAGTCGGAGAAAAGCCGCTCATAGCGGGATACCATGATCGTTTCCCGGTCCCGGAGCGCGGGCACCGCCTGCACCACGTGGTAGCGCTTTTGGGCTATTTCCCGGCGCTCAGCAAACTTCCCAAAGACGAGTGCCGCGGCCTGGCACACGGCCTCCCACGGATCGGGATGGTCCGCGGCCAGATAGCTGCCCAGCTCATCGAGCAAGGCTTCGTGGTCTGCAAAGATCACGTCTTCCTTGGCGCGGAACTGGCGGAAGAAGGTGCTCCGGGAGATCCCGGCCGCCAAAGCAATATCGTCCACGCTGGTCGGATCGTAGCCGTTGTCGGTGAACAGATCCAGGGCGGCCTCGGCCACCTCGGAACGGAAATTAGCCACTGATGCCATCCCGGTCCAGTAACAGCGCGTCGCCCTGTCCGCCGCCGCCGCAGAGTGCGACGGCGGCCTTGCCGCTCCCGCGGCGCACCAGCTCATGGACGGCCGAGACGACCAGGCGCGCACCGGAGGCTCCGATCGGATGTCCGATGGCGATGGCACCGCCGTTGACGTTCACCTTGTCCAAACCGACGCCCAGAACGGCCGCGGAGTGCTCAACCACGGAAGCGAAGGCCTCGTTGATCTCCACGAAGTCCAGGTCACCGGGCGTCCAGCCCGCGCGGGCCAGGGCGGCGGTGATGGCCTGCGCCGGTTTGTCCGGCAGCGTCGTGTCCGGCCCGGCAATTTGCCCGGCGGGCCCGACGACGGCCAGCACCTCCAGGCCGTTGGCGTCCGCGTACGCGCGGCTCACCAGCACGACGGCCGCGGCGCCGTCGCTTAACGGGGAGGCGTTGCCGGCCGTGACGGTCCCTGTGGCGGTGAAGGCCGGCTTCAGCCCGGCCAGTACCTCCTGGGTGGTCTGCGGGCGGACCCCCTCGTCGATGTTCACCACCGTGGGTGAGCTGCGCTTCTGCGGCACTTCGACGGGGGCCATCTCGGCGTCGAACAGCCCGCCGGCCTGGGCCTGGGCCGCTCGCTGGTGCGACAGCGCCGCGATCCGGTCCTGCGCCGCGCGGGAGAGCTGCAGGTCCCCGTTGGCCCGGTCGGTGGCAACACCCATGATTTCGTCGTCGAAGGCATCAGTCAGCCCGTCGTGGCCGGCCGAGTCCAGGACCATGACACTGCCGTAGAGGTAACCGGCGCGCGAGCGGGCGAGCAGGTGCGGCGCATGGCTCATGGATTCCTGGCCGCCGGCCACGACGACGTCCGCCTCGCCCAGCTTCAGCAGCCGGACGCCGTCGATGATGGCCGTCAGCCCGGAGAGGCACACCTTGTTCACCGTGACGGCGGGGGTGCTGAGCGGTATTCCTGCCGCCACGGAGCTCTGGCGCGCCGGGTTCTGGCCCGCGCCGGCGGTCAGGACCTGGCCCACGATGACGGCGTCGACGGCCGCCGGTTCGATCCCGGAGCGGCCCAGGGCCGCTGCGATGGCGGCGGCGCCAAGCTGCACGGCGCTCACCGCTGCCAGCTGGCCCATCAGTTTTCCCTGCGGCGTGCGGGCCGCGCCCACAATGACGATGTCCTGGCCGCTCACTGGGCGGCTTCCTGGCTGTGCGCCGCGGCGCTGACGCCCAGGGCCCGCAGTTGGGACTTCAGGACCTTGCCGGTGGAGTTGTGCGGGAGTTCGTCGGGGAAGAGGATTCGGTCCGGCACCTTGAATCCGGAGAGCAGGCCCTGGACGTGAGCGCGGATTTCTTCGGCGGTGACCGGGCTGGAGCTGCTGCGGATGACAAAGGCAACCGGACGTTCGCCCCATTTTTCGTGCGGGACGCCGATCACGGCCACGTTCAACACCGCAGGGTGGCTGCTGATGGCCTGCTCGACTTCAATGGTGGAGATGTTCTCGCCGCCGGAGATGATGATGTCCTTGGCCCGGTCCTTGAGCTGGATGTAGCCGTCCGGATGCATCACGCCGAGGTCTCCGGTATGGAACCAGCCGCCGGCGAACGCCTCGGCGGTGGCCTCGGGGTCCTTGAAATATCCGAGCATCACGTTGTTGCCCCGCAGCACGATTTCCCCCAGCGTGGTGCCGTCCGCCGGGACATCGCGCATATCCAGGTCCACGATGCGCGCCGTCTCGGCCTGCAGCATTCCCACACCCTGCCGTGAGATCTTCACGGCCCGGTCCTGAGGGGACAGATCATCCCACTCGGACTGGTACTCGCAGATCGTGTAGGGGCCGTACACCTCGGTCAGCCCGTAGACGTGCACCACGGTGATCCCGAGTGAGTCCAGGGACGTGATGATCGCGGGCGAGGGCGGGGCGCCCGCCGTCGTGATCAGCAGCGGCGCGGTCAGCTCGTGCGCCTGGGGCGCGCCGGCAATGATGCTGCACACCGTGGGTGCGCCGCAGAGGTTGGTGACGCCGAGGGTGTCGATAGCGTCCCAGACTGCATCCGCGCGCACGGCGCGTAGGCAGATATGGACACCCGCCACGGCGGTCACCGCCCACGTCGTGCACCAGCCGTTGCAGTGGAACATCGGAAGAGTCCACAGATAGCGGGTGTCGCCGGTGAACTTGTTATGGATGGTTTCCCCGAGTGAGTTCAGGTAAGCCCCGCGATGTGAATACAGCACGCCCTTGGGCTTGCCCGTGGTCCCTGAGGTGTAGTTCAGCGTGATGGGGGCGCGTTCGTCCTGGACCCCCCACGGGAGATCTGCATCCCGGCTGTCCGGTCCCGCGAGGAAATCCGCATAGCGGGTGGTGTTGATCCCCGCCGGTACCACCGGATCGGGGATGGTACTGTCGGGCACTTCGATCACGCCGGCCAGCTGTGTCGGGCCAAGGTCCAGTCCCGCCACGGTGCCGAGCAGCTCCGAATCGGCAAACAGCAGCCTGGCTTCGGAGTGTTCCAGGATGTACTGGAGTTCCCGGGCGGTCATCCGCGTGTTCAGGGCCACCAGGACGCCCCCGGCGAGGGGAACGGCGTAGTGGGCAATCAGCAGTTCAGGCACATTGGGACACAGGAAGGCCACGCGGTCGCCCGGCTGGATCCTGCTCCTGATCGCCCTGGCGAGCTGTTGGGCTTCGGCGGCGAAGTCCGTGTAGGTGTAGGAGCGATCACCGTGGATGATCGCCGTCTTGTGTCCGAAGACCTCGGCGGAACGCTGGAGGAACCGCAGGGGGCTCAGCGGGGTTTCGTTGGGACGCTCGATGGTGGTCATGGCGGGTCCTTTAGGCGAAGGCGCTTTGTCCGGTGACATCGCGGCCAATCAATAGGGTTTGAATGCTTTGCGTGCCTTCATAGGTATGGATCGATTCGATGTCCAACAGGTGCCGGATCACGTGGTTTTCCAGAAGGATGCCGTTGCCGCCCAACATATCGCGGGCGATGGATGCCAGCTCCCGGGCCTTGCGGGTGTTGTGGTACTTCGCCATCGCGGCCTGGGTGGGTCGCATCAGGCCGGCCGCATCAAGACCCGCCAGATGGACGCAATGCAGCTGCATGCTGGTCAGCTCCGAAAGCATGTAGGTCAGCCGTTCCTGGACCAGCTGGAACTTCGCGAGCGGCCTGCCGAACTGTGTGCGCTGGGTGGCATAGTTCAGCGCGGCTTCGTAGACGGCGGTGGCGTGGCCAAGGGCCGACCAGGCCACGCCCAGGCGCGTCGCCACCAGGACCTTGGAGGTGTCCTTGAACGTGCGCGCACCGGGGAGCAGGTTGGCCTTGGGGATGCGGACATTGTTGAGCCGGATCCGGGCCTGGTGAATCGCGCGGAGCGACGCCTTTCCGGTGATGGTCTCGGCCTCGTACCCCTCCCGGTCCTGTTCCACCAGGAAGCCGCGGACATCCCCGGCGTCATCGCGTGCCCAGACCACGGAGACATCCCCCGCCGCGCCGTTGCCGATCCACTTCTTCTCGCCGTTGAGGACGTATTCCCCGCCGTCGAGGGTGGCGGTGGTTTCCAGTGCCACGGAGTCCGAGCCGTGCTCCGGTTCCGTCAGGGCGAAGGCGCCGAGCTTTTCGCCCCGGCCCAGCGGTCCAAGCCAGGTCTCGCGCTGGGCTTCGGACCCGAAGAGTGCAATCGAGCGCATGGCCAGGCCGCCCTGGACAGCGATCACGGTACCCAGCGAACCGTCCCCGCGGGAGACTTCCATGTTGACCAGTCCGGCGCCCAGGGGTGACATCAGGTCCAGGCCCGGGACCGCGATGCCGTCGGCCAGGAGGTTCAGGCTGCCCATCCGCTTCGCCAGGTGTGCGGGGAACTCGGCGCGCTCCCAGTAGTCGTTCATCTGCGGCATTGCCTCCGCGGTGAAGGCCCTGGCGCGGTTCCAGACGTCACGGTCGGCGGCAGGAACGTTCGCAAAGACGGAGTAGTAGTCGGTATCGAGCGGTTCGGAGACGTCATAGTCGGGCATGGCTTGCATCCTTTGGGAGGAACTGAGGAAAAGGGTGAAGGGCGGTGCCGGTTGGGACGGCCCGCGCGGGGTGGCTATTCGGCAAAGCCGGGGCCGGGGTGGAATTCCTTTCCCCACACGCGCCGGGAGGCGCCGCTGAGGTCAAGCATCGGTGTGAGGCCGCCCTGGTGCACGGGGAAGTTGGCGCCAAGCAGCATGCACAGATCCACGTCCGCCGGTCCGGCCACCACGTTTTCGGCCAGCATCAGGCCCACCTCGTCCGCCAGGGCATCCAGGATCCGTGCCCTGATGGACTCCGCGCCGGGTGCCGGCGGGCCTGCGTCGGCTTGCGGCAGCAGGGCGGCGGCCGCGGCCGCGGGAAGCACGGTGCCCGACTTGTCGAGATAGCCGCGCAGGCGCGCCGCCGCAATGGCGGCCAGGCTGGTGCTGACGTAGAAGCGGTCCGGATAGGCGGCGTGCATGGTCTCGCAGATATGCAGCTGGACGGCGGGTCCGATGAATCCCAGCAGGGTGAGCGGGGTCATCGGCAGTCCCAGCGGATCCAGGGCGTGGTCCGCCAGTTGTACCTCCGCTCCGTCATCAATGATCCGGAGCAGTTCGCAGAACAGCCGGCTCAGGATCCGGTTCACCACAAAGCCCGGCGTGTCCGTGACAAGCACCGCGGTCTTGCCCAGGAGCCGGGCGAGCGAACAGGCAGAGGCGACGCTGACGTCGTCGTTGTTTTCGGTGCTGATGATTTCCACCAGCGGCAGCACCGCCACCGGATTGAAGAAGTGCAGTCCCACCAGGCGTTCCGGATGGGTCAGGCCGCGGCCGATGGCTGCCACGGAAAGGGACGAGGTGTTCGTCAGCAGCAGCGCGTCTTCGCGCAGCAGGGGCTCGATCTCGGCGAAGACCGCGCGCTTGACGCTCAGCTCCTCGAACACGGCCTCGATGACCACGTCGCAGTTCCGGAACTCGCGCTTGTCCACCGTTCCGCGGACAAGACTCCCGAGTTCCCGCGCTGCCGTTGGAGTGAGCTGCCCGCGCGCCACCAGCTTCTCCAGGTGTCCGGCGATCCCGGTCAGGGCCCCGTCCACCTTTTCCTGGGACAGATCGGTGATCAGCACCGGAACCCCCAGCTGCCTGGCGAAGAGCAGGGCGAGCTGACTGGCCATGAGCCCGGCCCCGATGACTCCAACGCTTCGGACAGGGCGCGGGACTGCGCCGGGCGCGCCCTGCGGCCTGTGCCGTTCACCGGCCAGGAGGGCCTCCGCGTACGCGCTGGCCGACCTTCGGGAGCCCCGGGAGGCGGCTGCTCCGGCCTCCGCGAGCGTGGCAGTTTCAACGACATTGTCGGGAACCATGTCACCGTTCTATCGTGAAACTGAGTCTCACGTCAATAGATACTGAGTTTCACATGGGTGGTGGTGGCTGGGGGACGGTCGAGCTGCCGCCGGAGGGGACCGTCCTTTTCATGACAACCCGCGGCCAGACCGCCAGACCGTGGTCACGTTCGGACTGCATTATCTGCCGGATGCGTTCCGACCATTGAGATTCGGGCACCTCCTGGAAGCCGAGGCGCCGGTAGTAGGGGGCATTCCAGGGAACTTCATCAAAGGCCGTCAGGGTCAGTCCGTGCAGTCCGCATGCTCCGGCCCAGCGCGCGGCTTCTTCGATGAGCGCCCGGCCAATGCCGCGGCGGGCGTATCGGGGGTGGACGGTCACCTGCTCGATGTGCGCGAACCGATCGACGACGTCGAGCAGAATGTAGGCGATCGGATCGTCCTCGGAATCGGTGCCCACCCAGGCTCTGCCATCCTGCTGGTAAACGGCCAAGGCATCCAGGGCCAGCGGCGGATCGTCCGCGATCGCCGCCATGCCGACCAGCCGGAAGGCCTCGCCCGCGGCGGCCTCGATGCCGCGCATCTTCGACAGATCCTCTGCCCGGGCGCCCCTGATCATAGGGACCAGTCAACCAGACGCGGGGTCCGGCCGCCCGACGGCCGAGGGAACCGAGCGGCCCGCCGTGAACCTGTCTACACTGGCGAAATGAGGCCGATTCGGGGGGATCTTTCGCTCTGCCGTCGAGCTGACGGTTGCCGGCCTGCAGCCACGCCGACGAAAGGACCAACCATGACGTTCTTCCAGGACTTTCCGGTGCCGCCCTCTCCCCCGCGCGGGCGGGCGGTGAGGTACGTGCCGCCGGTCTGGGCCGGCGCCCCGCCGTACGAGCTTCCGGTCGTCGTCCACATCGGTCAGTTCCTGCACCGGAGCCCGACGGTCGTGATGGCCGTCAAGAGCGCCGACGTCTTCTCGACGGGGTGTTCGTTCGATGTGTCCTGGGTCATCAGCCGCCGGGGCGACCAGACGGACGAGGATTGGGCGGACCTCAACGAGATGTTTTTCCGGCCCGGACCCGGCGCCCGCAGGGGCGCCGGGGGAGCTTCGATGCTGCTGTTCGGTGCGGCTTTCCCTGACGGATCAAAGTCCAGCACCGGTGCGCACCCCCACGGATTCTTCGAAGGCACCAAGGAGCCAGATCCACCGGTGCTCCTGATGAGAAACGGCGGCGGGAACGGCGGCGACGACGAACTCTCCGGCTCCGGATCGCTCTGGCTCTGGCCGCTGCCGCCGGCGGGGACACTCCGGCTGGTCGCACAGTGGAAAGATTTCGGCCTGGAGGAGTGCTCCGTTTCCCTGGACGGCTCCCGTCTGCGTGACGCCGCCTCCGGCGTGCAGACCTTCTGGTGAGCCCGCGGGCAAGGCTGGCACCAGGAATCCGCCCTGGCGCGTCTGGCAGTGCTCCCGGATCTGGCGGCCTACGTCCCGCTACCTGTTCGCGAGGGCGGCCTCCTCGGTCGCGGCCAGCATGGAGGTGAAGGTCGCCGTCAGCATCTTGTCGATCAATGGACCGGTGAACCGGCCGATAGGGCCACCCCGGGGTACATATCGGTAGTCGAAGGTGGCCAACGTTCCGTCGCCGTCGGGCTCGAGCGTGAGCGTGGACTCTGCCTGCTTGAACGGCACCGACACGCTCGACTGATTCTTTGTGTCGATCCTGCGACCCTCCTCCCAAGTGGTGACGGTTTCATCCATGCTGCCCATCGGCTTCAGTTCGACGCGGCGCCGAGCGCCCACGCCGCTGTTCTGGTCGCCGATGGCTTTCGTGGCCCTGAGGCCGCTCCAATGGCTCGCGAGACTGGGGAAGTCGGCGTACAGGGCCCATACGGAACCCGTGGAGGCAGACATGCGACGTTGCACCGTGATGTGACGTTGAGGCATGAGGACCACTCCAATGCCCAAACTATGCGGTGACCGGGCCCGCGGGGGCAGCGGTGCGGGCGGCATGTCCGCGGCGGCCGCTGGGCCACATCTGCACAGCCATCACGAAAGCCCAGACGGCCAAGAGCACCAGAGCCACCAGCCGGGGCGCCGAGTCGAACAGGCCCACGTAGGAAACCATCAGGCCATGGATTATCCAGGCGACCCCCGAGGCGGCAGCCAGCCATCCCGGCCAGCGGGAATATGCGGCGCCGAATGCGATGGCCAGACCAAAGAAAATAAGCGTCAGCCCCAGCAGGATATTGGAATAACTCTGCAACGCGTATTCAGTCCACCTCAATCCCATGGCGGCCGAAAACGCTGAAGACTCCTGCTCGGCAGGAGCATCCGCCCAGGCGTCAACCGCCCATTTGAGCGCAACACCGTCCACCGCTTGAAGCATGGTGATGGCCGCCGCAGTCAGCACCACCGCGGCAAGGCCGAAGCGTGCCAGCGCAGTCGTTCCTTCCCGCTTGGGCGTCATGGCAAAGTACAGCGCCACCAGCCCGCCGAAGAACACCAGGCTGGCGAGCCACTGCGTGAAGTGGATGCCAATCCAGGCGTCGGTCTGCGCATACTCCCTGAAGACCGCCGTGTGATTCATGACGTCTTCCCTGGACGGGTGCACAGCCGTAGCCGCCACCAACATAATGACGCCGAGGGGAAGCGCAATCGCGGCGATCCTCCCCCAGAAAGTCCTTGGTTCCACACGCGTTTCCATTAGATTCCCCTCTCCAGGCCGGCAGCATCCCAGCGTGGCGAGTGTCCCCGGGGACGCATCGCAGGCCTTCATTGCTATCTCTGGCTGGAGCGGGCGAGTGTTGGTCCGCCCCTACAACAACATTAAGAGCCTTGAGGCAGAAGGTATATGGCGGCCCGGTCAAGCTGGAACGAGCAAAACGTTACCCAATAAAGATCATCATGCTTAGTATTGAGACTTCGGTTGCTGGTCACGCATGCGCCGCTGGAACAGGCCCTATCCGAGGAGTGCCAATGTTGCTGAACCAGGGAACACCCGTGGAATGGAACACGCCCGAGGGCCCTACCCGCGGCAGGAGGAAGTAACGCCGTGGCCGGGCAGCACCGCGAAGTCGTCATTATCGGCGGGGGCAACGCCGGTGTTTCCCTCGCGGCGCGCCTTCATCGCTACGGGGGTAAGGATGTGGCCGTGGTGGAGCCCGGGGACCACCACCACTACCAGCCGCTGTTCTCCCACATCGCCGGCGGGAGGGCGAAGGCCTCAGAAGCCATCCGGCCCCAGCGCTCCGTCATGCCGCGCGGCGTGGAATGGATCCGGGACAGCGCGGTGGGCATCGACCCGGCGGCGAGCACGGTGTCGTTGGCCGCGGGCGGCCGGCTGGGGTTTGACCACCTGGTGGTCTGCCCCGGACTGCAGCTGGACTGGGACAAGATCCCGGGTCTGGGCGAGGCCGTCCATTCCCCGTCCGGCGCGTCCCACTATGAATTCAACCTGGCAGCCAAGGCCTGGACGCTGCTCGGCGGCCTCAAGACCGGGACCGCCGTATTCACCATGCCTTCCGGCCCCATCAAATGCGGCGGCGCCGCGCAGAAACCGATGTACCTCGCCTGCGATTACTGGCGGGAGCAGGGAGTGCTCCAGGACATCCGGGTAGTCATGATCCAGCCATACCCCACCGTGTTCGGTACCCCCGGAGTGGATGACGAGCTTAATCGCAAGATTGCCGAGTACGGCATTGAACTGCGTCTCAACAGCGAACTGGTTTCGGTGGACGCTGCGGCACGGAGCGCGCTGATCCGGGACACTGCAACCGGGTCCACCGAAGAGCTGCGCTACGACGTGCTCAATGCCGTCCCGCCCCAGTCAGCCCCGGACTGGCTCAAGGCCACGGAGCTGCCCGCCCCGGGTGACTCCGGCGGATTTGTGGAAGTGGACCCGCAGACGCTCCGGCACGTCCGTTTTCCGAACATCTGGTCTTTGGGGGATGCCGCGGCGACCACCAACTCCAAATCCGGCGGCGCGCTGCGAAAGCAGACGAAGGTCTTGGCCAAGAACCTGGCTGCGGCCCGAAACGGGAAACCCCTGACGGAAAAGTACGACGGATATTCCGTGTGCCCCTTTACGGTTTCCCGCTCCACGGTTGTCTTCGCCGAGTTCGATGACCAGTACCGGCCCATGCCCTCCGTCCCGAAGCTGCCGACATGGAAAGAGAGCCGCGCATCGTGGGTCGTGGACCGCGACATCTTCCCTCAGGTGTACTGGAACCTGATCCTCAAGGGCCGCGCTTAGGACTGAGCCACCCGGCGCCAACGATCCTGGACTGATCGGCGGGGCTCGGGGAGGTCTTGAGCTGTATGACAGGGAGTCGCCAGAATGGTTAAGAGTTCTTGTCACGGCTGAAGAGCAGGAATTCACACATTCCGGGCAAACCGCCACTACGGCAGTCCGGTTTTCGGCGCTTATTAGCGAATGCCGTTAGGAGGAACCATGGGCAACACGACTATTGAGCACCTTTGGAACAAGCTGGATCCAAAGACGCAAGAGTGGCTGCGGGCGAATCCCGGGAGCGTCATCCTTCCCCGCAGTGTGACCGCAACGCTTCTTCAAGCGAGCGATGACCCCGAGGCCCTGGAGGAGGGGATTGATCAGAACGGGCAACTCCCGCTCTCCGCACGAGATCAGGCATTCCTCAAATCGATGGCCGTCTCCCCGCCGGTAGGGCACCCGGTGCCACCAGGATCGCCGTCGGCCTGAATAAAGGGGGGAATTGCCAGCCTCGACGGCCCGCCTCTTGGGGGCTGACGGCACGGTCAGCGCGGGTTTATCGTGGGGCATAACGGCGGCAGGCCGGCCGCCCTATGACCGCGACAGGAGCCTAATCATGTCCGACCACATTGCCGCCATGCTCGACGTCCACCCCCAGGCGGCCGAAATTTCAGAGAAGTCCAAGCTGGCCGAATGCATTGCCGCCTGCCATCAGTGCGCCCAAACATGTACATCCTGTGCAGACGCCTGCCTTGCTGAAGACATGGTCTCCGACCTCGTCTCATGCCTCCGCTCGGATTTGGACTGCGCGGACGTCTGCGCTGCCACCGGCATCATCCTGATGCGGCAGACGGCATCCAACCCCGGAGTTGGCCGCGCGATGCTGGAGGCCTGCCGCGCCGCCTGCTCGGCCTGTGCCGAGGAATGCGAGAGGCACGCCGGCATGCACGAGCACTGCAGGATCTGTGCCGCGGCATGCCGCCGGTGCGAACAGGCCTGCGCTGCCCTTTTGGCTGCATCAGGCTGAGTAACTTGTCGAGCTTCACCGATTTGCGCGGATGTGGGGTCTCCTTCATACGCAGCTCCAAGGACAGGAAGTGCTGTCATGACCTCACTCTGGCTGGACCGAGACCAAGCAATACCAGTTGACGATTTCGTTCCCGGATCCACCTACGACACGGTCGTCGTCGGGGCCGGGATCACCGGCCTGGCTACCGCGCTGCTGCTTGCGCGGTCCGGCATGACGGTTGCAGTCCTGGAGGCCCGTTCGGTCGGGGCGGGAACCACCGGCAACACCACCGCGAAGCTGAGCCTGCTCCAGGGCACGGTGCTGTCCGCACTGCGCGGGCAGTACTCCCAGAAGATCGTCAACGCCTACGTCGAAGCCAACAGGGAAGGGCAGGCCTGGCTGCTCCGGCATCTCCAGGACAGGGCGGTGCCCTTCCAGCGCCGGGATGCTTACACTTTCGCAGTATCCGACAGAGGCGCGGACCGCGTCCGATCGGAGTTCGCCGTGAGCCGGGCCGCCGGCCTGGCCGTCGAGGACGTGGCGGACCCCGGACTCCCGTTCGCTACCCGCGGCGCCATCCGCCTCCCGGACCAGGCCCAGTTCAACCCCATGGACATCCTAGAGAGCCTCGCCGCGGACTTCCGCGCCCATGGCGGAGTTCTAGTTGAAGGGGTGCGGGTCCGGGATGTCTCCAGGGGAAGCAGGGTCTCCATCACGACCGGCGCCGGGAACGTTTACGCACGGCGCGTCGTGCTGGCCACGGGCATCCCCGTCCTGGACCGGGGGTTGTATTTCGCCAAGCTGAAAGCCTCCCAGTCCTACGCCGCGGCGTTCCGTGTGCCGGCCTCGACCCCGATCCCGTCCGGAATGTACCTCTCCGCTGAAACGCCGGGCCGCTCGCTCCGCACTTACCCAAGCGACACCGGGGAGATGCTCATCGCGGGCGGCAACGGGCACCAGGTCGGCAGGGAACCCTCCCCCCGGGCCCGCCTGGATGAGCTTGTGGACTGGACGCGCCGGCACTTCCCGGGCGCGGAACCGACCCATACCTGGTCAGGAGAGGACTACCAGGCCACCAACCTCATGCCGTTCTTCGGGAAAATGCCGCGCGGCGGCGGCAAAATTCTCTTCGCCACCGGCTACAACAAATGGGGCATGAGCAACAGCGTCGCAGCCTCGCTTGCCCTTACCGCCGAGATTCTCGGCGGCAACCTCCCCTGGGCCGCCGCCATCCACCACAGGGTCACGTCACCCAAAGGGGCCGCCGCCATCCACCACAGGGTCACGTCACCCAAAGGGGCCGCCGCCGCCGTCGCGCTCAACGCTGACACCGTCATGACCATGGCCAGGGGGTGGGCGAAAGCCGAAGCGGCCCCGCCCGACGCCGCAGCAGCCACGGTCCCCGCCGAGGGTGAAGGCATCATCGTCCGGCACGGCCGCAAACCCGTGGCCGTGTCCACCGTCGACGGCGTCACCTGCCGGGTATCGGCTGTCTGCACCCACCTGCGCGGAATCCTGAGCTGGAACGACGCCGAGAAAACCTGGGACTGCCCACTGCACGGCTCCCGCTTCACTCCCGCCGGGGACGTCCTGCAAGGCCCCACCACCAAGACGCTGCCGGCCGCGGATTGACGCTACGATGGCCCACCAGAAAGAGGACGGAAAAATGAAAATTGCCCTGACGAGCCTGTTCGTGGACGACCAGCGAGCAGCCCTCGCCTTTTACACCGAGGTGCTCGGCTTCACGAAACACCATGACATACCCCTCGGTGACAACTTCTGGCTCACCGTTAAATCACCGGAATCGCCGGACGGTCCCGAGCTGCTGCTGGAGCCGGCGGACCACCCTGCCGTGAAGCCGTATCGGGATGCTCTCGTCCGGGACGGTATCCCGCTCGCTCAATTTGCCGTCGACGACGTCGAATTCGAGCACGCCCGGCTGACCGGCAAGGGTGTGGTGTTCACGCAGCCGCCGACCGACATCGGCACGGCAGTCGTGGCCGTCTTTGACGACACGTGCGGCAACCTCATTCAGCTCATCCAAATGAAACCGGACGAGAACTAGCCGAGACAGCCGGACATGGGCACGTGAAATCGCCGAGCCGCCTCACCCACTCTTCGGACCGATTACCAGCAGTGGCCCGGCTTCAACCGTCTTCGATGCTTTTCAGGGGCCTGCGTCGCCGTGGAGATCATCTTTGTGCTGGACCTTCTTCAGATGGTGCTCCAGCTTCTCCTCGGCGTCCCGTCTGCGCTGGCCCACTATGCGCAGTTGTTGCGTGGTCGGCGTACCGGCGTAGTCCTCCTGATGGCGCCCATGCTCCCGCGGAGCCGCAGCCTTCTTCTCGCTCATACTGGAATCGTCTCACCGGAAGTCCGCCTCGGAAAGATGGAATCCCGGGCGCTATCCCGGGGATTGCGGCACCTTAAGCATGCTGATTAGGTCTTGGGTACGGCCGATGACACCTGCCGGCGAGGGAAGACGAGAGAGTGAAGGCAAGGTCATGACAATCAAGACCAACAATGCGGCACTGGGTCATGCCCGGCAGCTGATCAGGGACGCCAGAGTCGCCCGGGATACGCGCGATGACTGGAGCGAACATGCCCCGGACACGGACCAGGAAAACGCATTCATCGACAAGCACGGGTACGCGGAATACGGAAAGTGGCACCTCGGCGAAGACAGCGAGAAATCAAACGACACAAAGGGACGCTACAGCTTTCCCTTCGGGGATTTCCGGCGGCTTCACCGCTGCGCAATTCTTGCCATCGAGAGCCGTGCAGCCCAGTACGACCACGACGACATCGCCACGGCAGCGAAATCCCTGCTCGAGGAACTCGACAAAGACTAGGCGGCCGCACATGCCGGGACCTTCGCGCCGTAACCTCGGGTTGGCTGCGGACCGGGCGAATCCTCGCTGTTCAGGATTCGCTGTCCTTTTCCGGACCGGCGTCGCGCCGGCTCCAGGTGCCGAAAGGCGCCGGGCGGGCGGGCCCGCCCGGTGACCGCACCCGACGCGCGGCAAACACGGCCCATGCCCCGATCAGCACACCGACGAGCACCATGAACATACCCGCGGTGAACCAGCCGCCCTCCGCGAAAATCATCAACGCAATGCCTGCCAAGGACAAGCCTTTCGCCGCGACATCCAGATACAAAGGACCTCTCAGGGACTCCATGCATCTAAGTTAGACCTCTGAAGACGCTTCGCAAGCGCCGGTTGGCCAGTGGGTGGTGGTGCGGCTGTCAGCAGGAGTGAAACTACTTTCGTAGACTCAATGGAGATCCGGTATGTCTCCTATAGAGAGACAAGCCCGCCACAGGAAGAGCCATCGATGAAGATTATCGTCCTTGTAAAGGAGGTCCCCGACACTTACGGGGACCGAAAACTGAACCTTGAAACAGGTCTCGCCGATCGACAAGCCAGCGAGGCAGTCATTGATGAGATCGGTGAGCGGGCCTTGGAGCTTGCGCTGACGTATGCCGACGCGAACGAGGGCACTGAGGTCGCAGTCCTTTCCCTCGCTCCCGAGGGTGCCACGGCAACGATACGCAAGGGGCTGGCGATGGGCGCGGGAAGCGCCACTCACGTCTCTGACGAGGCGCTCCGGGGCGCGGATCTTGGCCTCACCGCTGAAACCCTCGCCGCAGCCATCCGTCGCGTTGAGTTTGACCTTGTGATCGCCGGCAACGTCTCCACCGATGGCTCCGGCGGCATGATTCCCGCGATGCTCGCAGAATTGCTGGACGTGCCGCTCGCCACCGGCCTCAGTTCCGTGAAGATCGGCGACGGCGTCGTGTCCGGCTCCAGGCCCGTCGAATCCGGTGTGCAGAAGGTGTCAGCGAGCCTGCCCGCCGTGATCTCCATTACCGAAGCGCTTCCCGGGCCGCGCTTCCCGAACTTCAAGGGAATTATGGCGGCCAAGAAGAAGCCCCTTGAGATGCTGACCCTGGCAGACCTCGGGGTCACGCCGGACGACCCCGAGGCGGCGCGTTCGATCATGCTGTCCGTTGCAGAGAAGCCGCCGCGGGCGGCTGGCGTAAAAATCATTGACGAGGGAGACGCCGGCGAGAAGCTCGCTGCCTTCCTTATCGACAACCGACTGGCTTAAGGAATAACGACATGACTGAATTCCCTCGTGACGCAATCCTCGTCGTCGTCGAAAGCCAGGCTTCGGGTGAACTCGAGAAGGCTGCGGCCGGGCTCTTCGGCGCTGCAGCCGGGTGCGGCACGCCCATTGCATTGGTGCTTGCCGCACCCGGTGCCGGAAGCGCCGCCGCTGCGGAGGCCGCAGCCCTTGGTGCCGCGCACGTACTCATCGCGGAGACTCCGGATCCTTCCGAGCTCGGCGTGCCGGGCGTTGACGCGCTTGCCGCCGCTGTGGAGCAGGTGCAGCCGGACGCGATCCTGATCTCGCATTCGCTGAACGGGCGCGACCTTGCCGGCCGATACGCGGCTCGTTCGCGTGCCGCGGTTTCCGTCGATGCGATCGGTGTGTCACGTGATGACGAGGGCGTCGTGGCCCACCACTCCGTCTACGGCGGTGCGTACGACGTGACCTCAACGTCCACGTTTGGTCCGCCCGTAATTACGGTTCGCCAGGGCTCCATCGAAGCGCGTGCTACCGCTCAGCCGGAAGCGTCGGAAACCTTGGCAGTGACGCCCTCCGGGAAGCCGGCCGCGCGGATCGACTCGTTCGACGAGGCCGTTGTTGCCACCTCTCGGCCGGAGCTGCGAGGTGCCGCGAAGGTGGTCGCGGGCGGGCGCGGCCTCGGGTCGGAGGAACAGTTCGCCCTCGTCGGACAGCTCGCCGATACGCTCGGTGCGGCCGTTGGCGCCTCGCGTGCCGCGGTGGATGCAGGCTACATCCCGCAGTCGCATCAGGTCGGCCAGACCGGGGTTTCCGTGTCATCGCAGCTGTATATCGCGCTGGGCATCTCCGGGGCGATTCAGCACCGGGCCGGCATGCAGACCGCGAAGACGATTGTCGCCATCAATAAGGATTCAGACGCGCCGATCTTCGAAATCGCCGACTTTGGGGTGGTCGGAGATGTCTTCAAGGTTGTGCCGCAGCTGATTACCGCCCTTGAGGCTCGGAAGAATCAGTGATGGCGTCTCTGTCTCGGTCGATCCGGCGGGGCCTGCCGCGCGTCGAAGGCGGGGATCCCTGGCCGCCGGCAGGCCAGGCGCCCGCGCGCGTGGTCACGGCCGGAACCGCAGCCCGGTCGGCGCCTGATTCGGCGGTGGGATTGGTCGCCGCCGAACCGGCGGCCGCAACGCCCTCCGCCGCCGGTCCCGTTACTGCCGCCGCTTCCCAGGAAACGGCACCGGGTCCGACGGCCGTGTCCGCTCCGGTCCCTCCCGTGAACCCAGGTCCCGCAGGGGCGCGGCAGCTGCGCCGCGGCCTGCCGCGCGTGCCGGGCGGCGAGCCTTGGCCGCCAGCGGGCGAGATTTCGGTATCGGTGGCGGCTCCGTCCGGGGCTCCCGCCGCCGCAGGCGCCACAACGACGCCGGCCGCAGAGGCTGCTGCAGATGCTTCTGAGAAAGCAGCAGTGCCGGCAACGACGTCGCCGGTAGCTGCCCCAGCCACAGCACCCGCACCTGCACCCGCCACCCTGACGACGGGAACCACACCGCTTCGTCGCGGGCTTCCCCGTTTCCCCGGTGGTGAACCGTGGCCGCCGGCGGCGCTTGCTCCGGCGGTCGCCGCCGCCCCCGCGGTGCACGCAGCTCCCGGACCCATCGCCCCGGCCCGTGCCCCGGAAACCGGCGTGGCGGAGACCGCCAGCGTGGTGGAGACCGTTGCCGAGGAGGAGCCGACGGCGGCCCCGAGCCCGCCCGCGCCGACAGCCGCCCCAGCATCGCCGGCGCCCTCCGTCGCCGCCGAGAAGCCCGTGCGGCCAAAGGCCGAAGCAAGGCTCTACGGTTCGCTGACCCTGGGCCAGTGGATCAGGCGCGTCGTGCTCCTCGCGGTCGGCGCCGTGGCCGCCGCGGCGATTCTTGTGCTCGCCGCGCGGGGTGTAACGACGCTGCCGGGCGTACCAGCGTTCCTCGAGAGGTACCCCGGCGAATACCACCTGCCCGCAACCGCCGAACCGGGATTCCCGTGGTGGGCGCAGTGGACACACTTCCTGAACCTTTTCCTGATGGTGCTCATCATTCGCTCCGGCTATCAGGTGCGCACGCAGCAGAAGCCGCCGGCGTTCTGGACGCCGAAGCGGGGCGGCAAGAAAATCAGCATCAACCTGTGGCTGCACCAGTCGCTCGACATCTTATGGCTGGCCAACGGTCTCATCTTCGTGGTGCTGCTGTTTGCCTCCGGCCACTGGATGCGAATCGTGCCGACCAGCTGGGAAGTATTCCCGAATGCGCTCTCCGCGCTGCTGCAGTACATGACTCTCGACTGGCCCGTGGAGAACGGCTGGGTGAACTACAACAGCCTGCAGCAGTTGATGTACTTCATCGTGGTGTTCATCGCTGCCCCGCTCGCGGCGATCACGGGTGTGCGCATGAGCGAATTCTGGCCGAAGAACGCGAAGACGCTGAGCAAGATCTACCCGGTGGAAGTTGCCCGCGCTGTCCACTTCCCGACGATGCTGTTTTTCGTGCTGTTCATTCTCATCCACGTGTTCCTGGTGTTCTCGACCGGTGCGCTGCGCAACCTGAACCACATGTTCGGCGGCACCGATGTGGTGAACTGGGTCGGGTTCTGGCTCTTCGCGGCCGCAATCGCCGTCACGGTGGCCGGGTGGTACGCCGCCCGCCCGATTCTGCTCGCACCCATCGCGAAGCTGTTCGGTCAGGTGAGCAGCCGCTAGGCTTCGGCGTCTGGGTGGCGGGCGGCGAGTGCGATCCTCAGGCTGCGGGCATGCCCGCCCCCGCCGGGGCCGGGCACTTCAGACCTTGGCGGGTTCTCCGGGCATACCTGTTGGCAGTGCGGGTGACCAGGCCGGGTCGTAGTCCAGATGCTCACGATGGGAGCCCGCGAGAATGGTGAGCATTGACCTGCGGGCGATGGCAATCGTTCCTTCGGCCTGGCTGAGATCGCTGATCCCTTCGGCGCCGGCCGCTTCCTTCCAGCTGGCAATGATTGCCCGCTTCTGGGCGCACTCGTCCAGCATCAGCTGACCCAAGGAGACTTTGTGGTTGCTTTCAGGAGCATCGGCGGTCCCCAGGGCGAAGGTTCCCTCCCGGATGGCTGATTCCTGCTCCGCGATGCGCGCTTCGAGAAACTCAACGAGATGGGTCCAGTCCGCCTCGACGGGGCTGGTCATTCTGCGGTCCCTGCCGTTTGTTCGCGGGCTGTTTCGCGTTTCGAATCCTGCACCCCGTCCGAAGCCGCCTGGATGAAGAGTTTGCGTGACGCCATTTCAATGCCCAAGGCAGTCGCGGCAATATCCTCAAGGGCATCCTGAATCCACAACACGGCAGTCTCGTTGGCTGGTTCGGCGGCCAGCTCGGAGGGCGAAGGCGTCTGCGTCAACGAGTACCGGGCCACCTTCTCTTTCAGCGTCGCTGCGAGGCCTTCGATCTCTGCCAAGAGCTGATCCCGCCAAATTCCGGAATCCTGCTCACCACTGCGGCCTTTGGTGGACGACGGCAACTGGTCCAGGCCCGGTTCCTGCCGCTTCCATAAGAAGTCGGCAAGTTCGGCCGCCAGGTCCTGCTGTCGGGCCTGGCCTGGCGGCGCTGGTGCTTGCTCGCCATCCTGCGCCTGACCGCCCTGCGGTTCGTTCGCTTTGCTGAGTCCGGGATGCGGACCATCAGTGATGGCCCCGGAGCGGTGGAACGGGTGTACGGACTCGGGTCGAAGGTTGGGATTGACTCTCATCGCTGGGATCCTCCTGGATAGTTCGCCGAATGATGGCGCTACCGGGGTCCAGGGCAACGGAGTCATTTTATCTGATCTTGAAGCAAGACGGTAGGGCGCCGGGGGCAGGTCCGTGCCGCTGCGCCAGCCACGGCAGAAACGGGGAACCGGTGCCGCCAGCGGGCTCGACGGTGAGCAGGCATAGACTGAAGCAAACACGTGGGTGGTTCACTAGCGATTGATGGCACTCCGACCAGGCCGAGGAGGCACGACCCCATGGCCAGTATTTTGTACCGGACGATTGAGTGGCACCTATCTCCCCCGGCCGGAAGTTTCGGCTTCATGGATACAACCTGCCAGGCTGCCCGGCATGGGTGATGGCACAGACGCGGTGGCACAGGGATTCGATGCCGGCCTCTGCACCGGGTTCGTGGAGGCGTTGCCGATCTCCGGGGCCGCGATCTCAGTGTTCTCCGGCCTGGCCCCGGAGACACTGGTTTGTGCCAGCGACGCAGTGGCGGCAAGGATCGATGAGCTGCAGTTCGATCTGGGGGAAGGCCCGCGCTGGGAAGCCCTGAAGGCCCGCAGACCCGTGCTTCTGCCGGATGTGCGCAGGGGGCCGCACGCCGCCTGGCCGGTCTTTGCAAAATCCCTGCTGGAGCTGGATGTTGCGGCCATCTTCGTTTTCCCGCTCGCGCTCGGCGCGCTGGATATCGGCGTCGTGGAGCTTTACAGTTCGGAATCCGGCCCGCTGAGCCCGGCAAAGCATTCCACAGCCCTGCAACTCGCCGACGCCGCCACCTGGCTCCTGCTGCGCCAGCTCCTGACCCTTGCACCCGGAGACGGCACCGAGGCCCCGCCGGATGGCTCTCCCCTTTCACGCCGCGAGGTACACCAGGCCACGGGAATGGTCCTGGCACAGGCCGGGACGTCTGCGCGGGACGCACTTCTGCTGATGCGGGCTCACGCATTTTCCCATGGGCGTACCGTCCGGGAGGTCGCCCGGGACGTCGTCAGCAGAAGCCTTGACTTCACCCCCGGAGGCGGCTGAGATGGGCGCGTGCAGTAGAATCCGGGTATGGCGATGATAAGCCGCGCAGGACGCGTGAGTGCCGCTTTCGTCAAGATAGCGGACACATTAGTGGCGGATTACGACGTCTTCGACCTCCTCCACACGCTGGTGGATGAATCAGTTGGCATTCTTGACGCCGCCGCCGCAGGGCTCGTGCTGGTCGATCCGGCCGGGGACCTCCAGGTCATGGCCTCAACGAGCGAGGAAAGCCAGCTCGTGGAAGTCCTCCAGCTCGAGGCTGGCGCGGGTCCGTGCGTGGACTGCTACCGGACCGGAGCCGTGGTGACGATTGACGACATCGCGACGCAGGGTTCCCGGTGGCCCCTCTTCCAGTCCGCTGCGCTGTCCCAGGGGTTCCGGTCCCTGCACGCCGTCCCCATGCGCCTGCGCAGCCGCACGATCGGTGCCCTCAATCTCTTTGGCCACGAGACCGGCCCCCTCACCGCCGACGACGCCGCGATTGCCCAGGCCTTCGCTGACGTGGCAACCATTACCCTGCTGCAGGAACGCGCCGCGCGGGAAAGCGCCCTGATTAACGAGCAGCTGCAGCGCGCCTTGAACAGCCGCATCCTGATCGAACAGGCCAAGGGCGTCATCGCCCACACGTCCAATGTCGACATGAGCGCCGCCTTCGCGCTGCTGCGCGGTTATGCCCGCGCCCACAACCAGACCATCTACGAAACAGCGGACAAGATCATCAGCCGCAGAATTACCCTGTAACACCCAAGTACGCGTTGCCCGGGCGCGTTAAAGATGGCCCGGGCCGCCTATACCTAGATCTGCTATGTTTGATACCCTTCAGATCTAGGTATGGGAGTCGCCGTGCGCATTGACAAAGACTTAGTCGCCGCTTCAGCCACGCCGCTGGTGCTGGGCATCCTGACGGAGGGCGACCTCTACGGCTACGCGATCCTCAAACGAGTCGGTGAGCTGTCCGGCGGTGGCATGCAGTGGACCGACGGGATGCTCTACCCCCTGCTGCACCGGCTCGAGCGTCTCGGCTACGTGTCGTCGTTGTGGGGTACGTCCGATGCCGGGCGGCGGCGCAAGCACTATGCCATCACGCCGGCAGGCCGGGAGGCCCTCGCCGACCGGCAGGAGCAGTGGGCCGTGGTCGCAGACGCGCTGCGGCAGGTGTGGCAGTCGCCGCCGCGGCCTGCTGCCGCGGTTGAGGGGTGGGCGTGATGACCCCGCACGCCGAGCTGGAGGCCCAGATCGACCGGTGGCGCGGCTACGTTCAGCGAAGGCAGGCGATCTCTCCCGCCGACGTCGAAGAGCTGGAAGACCACCTGCGTGAGCAGATCGCCGACCGGCAGGCGACAGGTCTCGATGATGAGGAGGCCTTCCTGGTCGCCATCAAACGCCTGGGCAACCTCGACGCCGTCTCACACGAGTTTGCCCGCGAACATTCCGAGCGGCTGTGGAAGCAGCTCGTTCTGGTGCCGGAGGGTCCCGACGGCGCCGGGACATCACCGTGGCGCGAGCTGGCCGTGGTCCTCACGCTCGCCGTCGGGGCGGGCTTGGCGGTCAAGGCCGGACTGGCGTGGATCGGCGACGGCGACGCGCTGATGCGCAGCCTCGGCCTGCTCGTCTTCCCGTTCCTGGCCGCGTACTTCGCCTGGAAGCGCCGCCTCACCGGTGCGGTGGCAGCGACACTCTGCATTGCATTTGTTGTTCTGGCAGTCGTGCTCAACGTTTACCCGTTCGCGAAAGACGGTGCCACCCAGATGCTCGCCGCCCTGCACGCACCGGTCATCCTGTGGTTGCTGGTGGGAGTGGCCTACGTCGGCGGGAGGTGGCGGTCCGACAAGCGACGCATGGACTTCGTCCGATTTACCGGCGAGCTCGCGATCTACTACACGCTGCTTGCCCTCGGCGGCGCAGTCCTGATCGCACTGACATCCGCGACCTTCCAGGCCATTGGCGCCGACTTCGAGCCGGTTTTGGAGGGCTGGATCCTGCCGCTCGCGATGCCCGGCGCGCTTCTGGTCGCGACCTGGCTGGTCGAAGCCAAGCAGCAGGTCGTCGAAAACATCGCCCCGGTCCTGACCCGTGTTTTCACGCCGCTGACCGTTGTCATGCTGCTGGTCCTTCTGCCCGTGCTTGCCACCGCCGGTGGACTGGTCGACGTCGACCGGAACCTGCTGATTCTGATGGACGCTATCCTCGTGCTGGTTCTGTGCCTGCTGCTCTACTCGATTTCCGCACGCGACTCGGTTACGGTCCCCGGCCTGTTTGATGCCCTGCAGTTGGTCCTCGTGGTCGCGGCCCTTGCCCTGGATGCCGTGATGCTCACTGCGATGGTGACCCGAATCGCCGAGTTCGGCTACAGCCCCAACAAGGTCGCGGCACTCGGACTGAATATTCTGCTGCTGGTGCACTTGCTCCGCGCGGCCTGGCTCGCGTTTGGATTCCTGCGCGGCCGACGCCCTTTTGCCGCGGTCGAGCGCTGGCAGACAGGGTACCTGCCGGTCTACGGCGCCTGGGCGGCCCTCGTTGTCCTGGCCTTCCCGCCCATTTTCGGCTTCGCCTGATCGGCCCCTCCTCAGGGGCCATGGACCTCGGTCGCGGATGAAAATGACGATACATGGAAGTATTCACTTATGACTAGCGATAATGATGCCGCCAACCATCCGGCGCCAGCGGACTCACACGGCGTAGACGCCTCGACCGAAACCAGCCGTGGTTGGGACCACATCGGCGCCATCATCGTCGATGCCACATTGCAGCGACGGCAGAACTACCACGAGACCGTCAAGCCGCGCGTTGATGCTCTCATTGCGGCCTGGCCGGATGCCGCCACGACCAGTGGATTCCGGCGGCACCTCGCTACGGGCAAGCTCTCGGAAGTTATCGACTGGCCCTCGCCGGGCCGCCTGGCCCAGGTCGAGGACATCACGCGCGTGTTCGAGGGCCAGGGCATCGAGACGGTCGTGGAACTCCGGGGCGCACTCGGTGACCCGGCCAGGCGATCCGTTCTCCGGGAGGCCCTTGCGGCCGTGCGCCATGTCAGCCCCAAAACGCTGGATTACATCGACACCCTGAGCGGAGTCTCCGCGGGCGGGGCCGGCGACGAACGGGGACTCGGACGGTGATCTAGGGTCTAGGCCATCGGCGTCGAGGACGCCATCTGCCAGGACCGGCCTCCACGAAATCCGGGGCAATACCCGCGGTGGTTTCAGGTCCGTCGCAAAGCTGCAAAGCTCGGTCGCTGACTATCAGACCACCGCCGTGGCGTTGGCTGGTGAACCGGTCCCCCCGGTGATGTTCAGTGGTTTGATGCTGACGAAGGCGTCCCAGTCGCCCGTATTTTTCATGTAACGACTGAGCGGTCCGAGCCGCCACAGTTCGCCCAGGGGCATGCCGAGCTTGGCGAGGAGTTGCTGGTGCATCATGCCGTGGTCGTTCGGGGCGGAACGCCGGAAGGGGCTTCCGGATATGGCCGGCAGGCATTCGAGGGCGAAGTTGTCGGCAGCAAGCAGTGCGAGGCGGTGGTCCCACGCCCAGGCGACGAATTCCTCCGATTGGGCGAGGCCGGTGGCACGTCGGCTGTCCCGGGTCCGTTGCTTGTCCTCTAGGGTCAGGGCCAGGAACCATTCGCACCAGCCGGTGTGGAACATGAGGATGTCTCCGGGTCGGATGGTGAGGGATTGGGCCTGGATGGCGGACTGGATCAGGTCGAGGCCGAGTGGCTCACCTCCCGGATGGTCGATGGGATTGCCCTGGCCGGTGCGGTAGCCGTCGAGGTCGATGAGCACTCCCCTGCCGGCGATGGGGTTGTCTGCCCATTCCTGGATGCCAAGGTCCGGCGTGCCCTCCTTGATGCGGTCATCCGGGGTGCCGTTGTAGAAGCCGACGTCGTCTGCCCGGCGGTGCCTGAGCCCGTCGATTTGTGTGGATCCCTGAAGGTAGTATCCGTCCAGGAAGTCGTCCCGGTGTGCCGGGTGCGAGGAGTAGATGGTGTGCCGAGGTGCCCTGCGTTTGAGTGACATTCCGGGATCGAAGGCGTCGGCCGGGTAGTCCAGGCCGAAGACCGTGCCGGTCCTGATGCAGTTCTTGGCTTCCAGGACGGCGTCGGGTTTGATGAAGGACGGCGTTCCTCGGTCGGATTCGGAGAACAGTCCCCACGAGGTGCCGACGAGCTTGCCCTCCCTCTCGAGCAACTCAGCAAAGGTCGGATAGATCCCGTCGTCCGTGGTTTCTGTCATCGCGACGTTGCTTTCTGGGGAGCCTGTCCTTGTTTCTGGTGACGCTTGTAATTAAGGAGGAAGCCGGCGATTGCGCACATGGAGGCCGAGAGGCACATCGGCGTCTTGATGGAATCGTTGAAGAACTCCAACCATGCGCCTTGGCCGGCGACCAGGGCGATTGCTTGGCCGGCCACGAGCGCCACTCCCCCAAGCAGGAGTGCTGCGAGGGTCAGGACGAAGATGATCTCGGTGGTCCGTCTGATCTGGTGCATGGTTTAGGTTCCTTAGACCGGCAGGACGCCGACGATGATCAGCACACCGATGCCCAGCAGCGGCAGGGCGTAGTGGGTGAGTAGGCGGGCGAAGGTTTTGACGGGGTCGACGTCTGCGATGCCGCACGCGACGTACAGCGGCGCGCCTCCGGGGGGAACCGCTGCTTCGCAGGAGGAAAAGACCAGCACGGCAACGGCCGCTGTGGTCGCCGGAACGCCGGCAGCAACGAGGGTGGCGACGCCGACGGTTCCGACAGCGGCCATCGTGGCCGTCGCTGACAGCGGGGCGGCGACGGCAATGACGATCAGGCCGATCAGGATGGCCAGCAGCCACAGGGGCAGGTTCATCTGGTTGAGCACAGTGGTCATCTGCTCGGGGAGGCCGGTGGCGGCGAGGGCGTTGGCTCCGGCGAAGGCGAAAACGACGGTGACGCCGACAATACCGAATCTCGGGGCGGAGTTTTGCAGCAGCGCCCACCAGGCCCGGCCGCTGCCAGGCAGCCTCTTTCTGCCGAGCAGCGCCCCCGTAATGATGAGGACCACCGGGATCCAGACGATGACACTGACGGACTGGGTGACATCCCCGCCGGTCCAGTCCGACAGTGCCGTGGCGATAGAGCCGGAGGTGATGGTCAGCGGGATGGCCACGACGACGAACAGCAGCATAGTCGCCCAGCCGCGGCCGAACGCTGCCCGGACGGGCAGCCGGTGCGCGGCATCCAGCGGGGCCATCCCGCTCGTGCGGATCAGCAGCCACGTGACGATCAGCCGGTGCAGGAAGCACCACAGACCCCCGATGAGCAGGGGAAGGACGAGGTCGTCGACATCCAGCAGGGGCCCGACTGTGGCCGAGCCGACGAGGACGAACATCGACGCACTGAACGGGAAGGTGATGCCCATTCCGGCGTTACCGGCCACGAGTGTCGCGGCCGAGGGCTTATCGAGGCGGGATTTCTCCATCCAGGGGATGGTGACGGAGCCGACGGTCGCGGCAATGGCCGCCTGGTTGTGGACGACCCCGCCGAGGCCGGCGGACGCCACGGTCGAGACCCAGGCGGGGCCGCCCTTTACGCCGCCGATCAGCGAGTTCAGCAGGTCGATGAGCCGGTCCAGCACTCCGGTCTTGTCCAGCAGATACCCCATAAAGACGAACGCCATGGTCGCGTAGACGATTTCATCGGTCACGGCCGCGTACAGCGCTGCCCCTCCGATTTGTACGGCGGAGGCTCCAGTAAAGGGAAGCACCACGATAAAGCCGAGGATCATGGCTTCCCCGACGCTGCGCTTGAGCACTGTCGTCCAGAGCAGGATGACGGCCAGGTAGGCTCCCAGGGCCCAGATGCCGATCATGTTGCCGCTCCTGCCGGGGAATTTCTTGCTGCTGCAAGGTTCATCGTTGGCTATTGTCCCTGATTTTGCCGGATGACGGGGTCAGCGCAAGGCTGCGGCCGCCGGTGCCGTTTCCTCGGCCATGCGGGTCAAGGCAGCGGCGGAGGCGGACGTCATCTCGGCCGGCACACCGAGGTCCGACAGGTAGCTTGCGGTGTCCTGCATTTCCTTGGAGCGGCGCAGGGCATGCTTGGCGGTGCCGGTGAGGAACCGGTCGATGACCGCCTGGCCGTCTCCGGCCAGTTGCCCTGCGATTTGAGCCCGGATCCACTGTTCGAGCCCGGCCGCCCGGCCCGCGGTGACCGCTTCGACGACCACGGAGGCCAGGCCTTTCATCAGCACGCTGCGGAGAAGTTTGTGGGCCATGGCCGCACCCGGCCCACCGTCGGCGATTTCGATTTCCGCACCGACCGGGGCCAGGAGATCAGCGACAGCCTGGGATCCGGGCCCGCTCACCATCAGGGGCGTCTTCGCTCCCAGCGCGGGCACCGGTCCGAGGATGGCGACGTCGGCGAAGGCTGCCCGGCTGGGAAGCTGGCCGAGTTCGCGCATGACCTGCGGGGAGGATGAGGTGAAGTCGGCGTAGCAGCTGCCGGCGGGCAGGACCGGCAGGCACTCCAGCGCCACGCTTCGCGCGGCGCCCGCTCCGGTGAGGACCAGGACGACGTCAGCCCCGGCGCAGGCTTCGGCGGCGGTAGCTGCCCGGGTGACGCCGGCAGGAGTGGTCGGGGCAACGGGATCAAACCCGGTGACCGTGTGGCCGGCGGCGGTGAGGGCTGCGGCGTAGGTGGCTCCGGCTTCGCCGAGGCCTATGACGGTGCACGCTGTCATGAGTTTCTGTCTTTCTTGCTTAGTGTCGGGCCGCGACGATGGCTCGCCGGCGGTTGGTTTCGTCCGCGAAGACTGCTTCCGCGGCTTCGGCTACTGCGGCTGCCTGTTCCCGGGGAATGACCACCACGCCGTCGGAGTCGCCAATGATGACGTCGCCCGGAAGGACGGGGATCCCGCCGAATGAGATGGGCGTCCCCAGACGGGAGGGTCCGTTCTTATACGGTCCCGCGGGGGTCGTGGCACGGGCGAAGACCGGCATGCCGATTTCAGCGAGGGCCTCGGCGTCGCGTGCCGCCCCGTCCAGGGCAAAGCCGGCGATGCCGAGGTTGATGGCCCGCTCACCGATGAGTTCACCGAGGAGGGCGCGGGATTCATCCCCGCCTCCGGCGACAACAATGACGTCTCCCGGACGCGCGAATTCCAGTGCCCGGTGGATGCCCTGGTTGTCTCCGGGGCGGGTCCAGACTGTAAAGGCGGGCCCGGCAAGGAGAGCTCCGGGCCAGATGGCCTGGATCGCGGAGTGTGCGACGCCGAGGCGGTCCATAGCGTCGCCGATGTTGGCGGCCGGCAGCTTGGCGAGCCGTTCGACGGCGTCCCGGTCTGGGCGGGGAAAGTCGGTGTCTATAGTGTCAATTGCTGGGATTGTCATGATGATTTCTTCCGTCGGGGAACGCTTGGGGACTAGTCGGTTTTCTGAACCAGCGGGAGGACCTTCTTGAAGTCCTCTTCCTGTCCCGCCCAGAACTGCTTGTAGTCTTCGCCGGTGAGGTAGCTGGTCTGCAGGCCAAGGTCGTTCATCTTCTGCACGACGGACGGGTCTTCGATGGCCTTCTGGATGGCAGCTTCGAGCTTCTTGGCTACGGCGTCCGGCAGCCCGGCCGGGGCAGAGTAGCCGCGGACGGTGCCGGCCTCAACTTCGTAGCCGGATTCCTTGAATGTGGGAACGTCCGGCAACGACGGGGACCTCTCGGCCGTCATGACGCCCAGCACCCGTGCCTTGCCCTGCTTGGTCAGGTCGGTCACGTCGCTGACGTTGGCGACGAGGATGTCCACGTGCTTGCCGAGGAACGCCGTAGTGGCCTGCGATGCGCCCTCGGAGAAGTGGACCGGTGCGAACTCGGCGCCGGTGGCTTCCTGGATCTGCGCCATGGCGAAGTGTTCACCGGTCTGCAGGCCGGTGGTGCTGGCGGTCATGGACTTGGGATCGGCCTTGGCGGCTTCCAGGAGGTCCTTCAGCGTCTGGTAGGGGCTGTCGGGCTGGACGGCGATGACGGCGGGGTCGATGACCTGCCGGCCGAGGGGCTGGAAGCTGTCGCGGGTGTATTTGGCACCGCGGGCGGGATCCAGGGGCGAGACGACCACCGAGGGGGAACCGGTCGCGGCAATGGTGTACCCATCGGGTTTGGCGCTGGTCAGCTGGGTGTAGCCGATCTGTCCGCCGGCGCCGGGCTTGTTGATGACCTCGACGTTGGTGCCGAGTTCCTTTTCCAAAATCGGCTGGATGAGCCGGGCGGCGGTGTCGACGGCGCCGCCTGAGGCGAAGGCCACGACGAGGTCGATGGACTTGCCCTTTTTCGGGAAGTCGTCAGCGGCGGTGTTGGCGGCTCCGGCGTTGGCGCCGCAGCCGGTGAGTGCGATCAGGGTTGCTGCCGCGAAGGCAGCGGCGATGCGTGAACGGGTGATCATTGTTCTTCTCCTTTGAAGTGAATTTGGTAATGCAGGTGCAGGGTGTGAACAGCCGGACAGCCCGGCGGTTTACGTTTCGGGGTCTTCGTTCAGTGCCTTGGGCTTGCGGAACTTGAGCAGGGGGCTGAAGACGATCAGGATGCCGAGGCCGATGAGGACCGCGGAGATGGGGCGGCTGGTGAAGATGCCGAAGTCGCCCTGGGAGATTTCGAGGGACTCCCGCAGGGAGCGCTCCATGAGGGGTCCGAGGACCAGGGTCAGCACCATGGGGGCCAGCGGGATATCCAGGTGGCGCAGGGCGAGTCCGAGGAGTCCGAAGCCGATCATCACGAAGACGTCGAAGACGCTGAAGTTGATCGTGTAGGCGCCGATGACCATAAAGAGCAGGATGAGAGGCGTCAGGATCGTTGACGGTACCCGGAGGATGGAGGTCCAGAGACCGACCAGGGGAACATTCAGAACCAGCAGGAGGAGGTTTCCGATGAACAGGCTGGCAATGATCGCCCACGCGATTTCGGAGTGTTCGGTGAAGAGGGTCGGGCCCGGCGTGAGGCCCTGTTGAAGGAAGGCCCCCATCAGCACGGCGATCGTCGGTGATGCCGGGATGCCCAGGGTGAACAGCGGGATCAGTGCGGCGTTCGCGTGGGCGTTGTTGGCTGTTTCGGGACCGGCGACACCTTCAATGGCGCCCTTGCCCAGTTGGCTGCGGTGGCGGGAGAACTTCTTTTCGGCGCCGTACGCCAGCAGGGAGGACACGGAACCGGTCATGCCCGGGATGAGGCCCAGGCCGAAGCCGATGCCCGTGCCGCGGGCCATGGCCGGGGCACTCCGGCGCCATTCCTTCCCGGTGGGAAGCAGCGCGCGCATGTTCGGTGCGTGCACCGTGGGGGTCGCGGTCTCTTTGCGGTGGGACAGGAGTTCCGAGAGTCCGAAGACGCCCACGATCACGGCGACGAAGCTGACTCCGTCCAGGAGCCGGTCCATGCCGAAAGTGAACCGCGGGGCGCCGGCGACGGGGTCGATGCCGACCATGGCGATCAACAGGCCGAGCGCGCCGGAGATGACCGCTTTGACCATTGACTTGCCAGCCAGTGCGACGAGCAGGGATATGCCGACGACCATCAGGGCGAAGAATTCCGGTGGTCCGACGAGCAGGCCCAGTTCCCCGAGGGGTTTCGCCGCCGCGACGAGACCGATGGTTGCTATCGTTCCGCCGACAAAGGATCCGACGGCGGCGATGGTCAGTGCCGCCCCCGCCTTGCCCACCTTTGTCATCGCGTAGCCGTCGATGGTCGTGATTGCAGAGGCTGCTTCACCGGGAGTGTTCAGCAGGACGCTGGTGATGGTTCCCCCGTAGGCGGTGCCATAGAAGATGGCACACAGCATGATGATCGCACCGGTCGCGTCCAGGTTCATCGTGAGGGGGATCAGGAGCGCCACACCGGCGACGGGACCGATTCCGGGCAGGACTCCGATGATGGTCCCGAGGAGGCAGCCCAGGAAAGCAAAGAGGAGGTTCTGCCAGGTCATGGCGGCCGCGAAACCGCCCATGAGTTCGTTGAGGGTATCCACGTCTACAGTCCGATCATGTTCAGCAGCGGGAAGGCGGAAACGGGCAGCGTCACGTTCAGGCCGTAATTGAAGGCGTAGAAGGCGCCGACGCTTCCGGCGAGGGCAGTGATCAGCGAAGAGACCCAGGACCGGCGGCCGCGCAACCTCAGGTGGTACATGAGGAACAGGAACATGCTCAGCTGGAACCCGAGCAGGTCCATCAGGGCGGCGAGAATCGTCAGGCTCAGCACAACGGCGACCACCAGTCCCCGGTCAACACCCTCGGCGGTTTCGCTGGGGCGGCGCAGCTCCTGGACCAGCCAGAGAACGGCCATGGCGACAAGAACTGCCCCCATCGCGAACGGGAACAAGCCAGGTCCGGGGCCCAGTGACGTCCAGAGGTTGAGTTCTACCGAGCCGACCAGCACATAGACGCCGACGGCAGCAAAAGCTCCGATACCCACCAGCACCGAGGGAGCGACGCGGATGGCGCTCTCGGGTTTCGTTATCAGTGACTCCGTTGTCATCGTTTCCTTCTTACTTTCCGTGAGTTTAGTTTCATACAATGAAAGGTTATTGCGTCTAGAGAAATAGTGACAGGAGACACACTCACTGTCAAGCGCAAGGAAATTACATAGAATGAAAGAATGACGGTGACATCGACACATTCCGCCGGCTCAGCCGAAGACGGCCCAAAAGCGGGGAACATGCGCTCCCTCTCCCGCGCACTGGAGGTCTTTGCCGAGCTCCAGCGCGCGGAACGGCCCCAGCGCCTCAGCGACCTGGCCAGGACGTGTGGGATGAGCCTGCCGACCACCCTGCGGATCCTGCGCGTTCTTCAGGACTTCGGCATGGTCAGCCAAACGGACAAGTCGTACCGGATCGGGCCTGCCGTCCTGCCCGCGGCCCGAAGCTATCTTGAGAACGATCCGCTCGTAGTTTCTGCCCGGCCGGTTCTCCAGCAGGTCGCCGCGCAAACGGGACTCACGGTTTCCCTTTATACGAGGCTGGGCTTTGAAAGAATCCTGGTCGCCCGGGTCGACGGCGCATCGCCCCTCACCTATGATCTGCCCCTGGGTAAACGGCTCCCGCTGACGGTTGGCGCGGCAGGCAAGATTCTGCTGGCCTCGGCGACCGATGAAGAGCTGCAACAGGTGACGGCCGCCGCTATCGCGGCCGGCCAAGAAGCACCCACATTTACCGTCGAGCAGCTTCGCGCCCGCTTGCCCGAGCCGGGGATCGAGTACGCGTACTCCGCCGACGAGCGCGCCACCGGCGTACTGTCGGTCGCCGTCGCCGTTCCAAACAGAGCCGGCCGGCCCAGCGAGTCCATTGCGCTGACCAGCCCGGTCGAGACAGCCACCGAACCAGCCCTCAAAGCAGCCGTTCCCGAACTACGCCGCGCCGCGGGCAGACTGGCAGAACTGCTTCAAGGCTCCGTGTATTAAGCCCGGCCCCTGGCGACGTCCGCCAGCCAGGTCAGGGCGGCGATCCTGGAGGTGAAGAACTCGTGCGGGTACAGCGTGTGGCGGCTCATGGCGGCGGCAACCACGCGGTCAACAGCGCTGGATCCGAGAACCGCGATGGCCAGCACGCCCGTGGTCTGCGCGAATTCGTACCGGGCTGCGGCGCTGATTTCCACGTCGGTCATTTCGGAGAGCATCGGCATCGGCGTTCCCCCGCTGATTCGCTCCACGGCCAGCATGGCGTCCTTGGCGTCGCCGACGTCCACAAACGAACCGGGGCGCCAGACGGATTCAATGATCCCCGCGCGCACGCTGAGGGAATTCTTCCCTTCGGCGGCGACAGCTGGTTCAGGGTTCATTGGGCTTATTCTAAGGCCTGAGCTGGGACGATACCCTGCAGCGCGGCCCCGGTGCGCCCCAGGCAGACGTTCCTATTCCCCGCCCAACAGCGCCTGCCGCTGCGGCCACAGCGTCACCGACTCCAGCGCGGACAGTGCCCGAGCCATGGCCTGGGCTTCCGCGGTAAACAGGTGCCCGTGGACCCGCTGGCTGCACAGCCGCAGCGCCTGGCCGCGGTCCAGGCCGAACCAGTCCATCACCGTGTCGATGCCGTGCGGGCTCAGCCGCCAGGTCTTGTCCGCGTCCTTGACGATCGCATCCTCGATCGAGATCGCCTCGCGTCGGGAGTCATGCCCGTCGATGATGTCCACAACGGCCGGCACCTTCCCGGCGTCGTAGCCGGCCGCGGCGAGGATCCCGGCGGCGAGCCGCGCGCCTTCCTTCTCGTGCAGCAGCACCAGATCGGGCCTGCCGCCGCCGGGCGCAATCGCCTGCAAAACCTCCGCGGGCGGCACCTGCGACCAGCCGATGTCGTGCAGCATGATCGCGGGGAGGACGACGGCGGCATCCGCCTCCGGGTGCGCCGCGAGCAGGGCCCGGGCCAGTCCGAAGGCGTAGAGCGTGTGGGCGTCATTGTCGCGGACCAACAGGTACGGCGCAGCAAGATTCCAGATGGCGGCCAGGTCCGGGTCCAGGGCGATAACGCCGTCGGGCTGCGCCTCGATCCCGGCGGAAATGTCGAAGCCGGAAAGGTTGGCGCCGGGCTGCAGTTTGATCATCCTGCCAGCGTGCCCGCCGAACCGGCCGCGGGCAAGGACCAACTTCCGTCCAGCGGAACCAGGAAGGGCCCGGCCGGTTGATGCCGGCCGGGCCCTTTTTCCAGGCGTGGACTAGCCCAGCGTGGAGGTGTCGATCACGAAGCGGTACCGCACGTCGGAGGCCAGCACGCGCTCGTAGGCGTCGTTGATCTTCCCGGCCGGGATGACCTCGATCTCTGCGCCAAGCTGGTGCTCGGCGCAGAAGTCGAGCATTTCCTGGGTCTCCCGGATGCCGCCGATCATGGATCCGGCGAAGGACCGGCGTCCCATGATCAGGGCGAACGCGTTGACGGGCAGCGGTTCGGCCGGGGCTCCCACGTTCACCAGGGCGCCGTCGAGGCTCAGCAGCTGCAGGTAGGAGCTGATGTCGATGCTCGCGCTGACGGTGTTGATGATCAGGTCGAAGGAGCCGGCCAGATCTGTGAAGGTGTTTTCGTCGCTGGTGGCGTAGTAGTGGTCCGCGCCGAGGCGCAGGCCGTCTTCCTGCTTCTTCAGCGACTGTGACAGCACGGTCACCTCGGCGCCCATGGCGTGGGCGAGCTTGACGGCCATGTGTCCGAGGCCGCCGAGTCCCACGATGGCCACCTTCTTGCCGGGTCCGGCACCCCAGTGGCGCAGCGGCGAGTACGTGGTGACGCCGGCGCAGAGCAGCGGCGCGGCGACGTCCAGCTCGATGCCCTCGGGAATCCGGACGACGAAGTCCTCGGTCACGACCACATGGGTGGAGTAGCCGCCCTGGGTGATCGTGCCGTCGCGGTCCACCGCGCCGTACGTGCCGGTGTTGCCGGCGAGGCAGTACTGCTCCTCGCCCTTCTGGCAGTTGACGCACTCGCGGCAGGAATTCACCATGCAGCCGACGCCGACCCGGTCGCCGACGGCGTGCTTGGTGACGGCCGAGCCGACCTCGGAAACGATGCCGGCGATCTCGTGGCCCGGTGCCAAGGGGAACTGCTGGGGGCCCCAGTCGCCACGGACGGTGTGGATGTCGGAGTGGCAGATGCCGGCGAACTTGATGTCGATCAGGACGTCGTGCGGGCCAACGTCCCGGCGTTCGATCGTGGTCGGAACGAGGGATTCCGTCGCGGAGGGGGCGGCGTAAGCGTTAACGGTAAGCATGGATCTCCTGCTTGTGGATGGTGTGGGGGGTGCCCCGGCGTCCGGCACCGGTCAGGTGCGGCCTTTCGGCCCGGTCGTCATCGGGGGCACTATCCATCAAACACCACTCGGCAGCCGGTGAGGGAGGCTCTGCTGTGAGGGGTACTGGCAGGGACTCCCTTACGGGGCCGCACCCTCTACCGTTGGAGGTATGGACAACCAGAGCGAGACCCGGGACTTCCTTGCCAGCCGGCGGGCGAAAATCACCCCGGAACTGGCGGGTCTGCCCGTCTACGGCGGCAACCGCCGCGTCCCCGGACTGCGCCGCGGCGAGGTCGCCATGCTGGCCGGGGTCAGTGTCGAGTATTACACCCGGCTGGAGCGCGGAAACCTCTCCGGAGTCTCCGAGGGCGTCCTGGAAGCCTTGGCGCGGGCGCTGCAGCTGGATGAGGCGGAGCAGGCCCATTTGTTCGACCTGGCCCGGGCCGCCAGCACCACCCGCAAGCCGCAGCGCCGCCGCCCCGGCACCCAGCCGGTCCGGGCGAGCGTGCAGCTGGTGCTCGACGCGATGACCAGCGCCCCGGCGTTCGTGCGCAACGGGCGCCTGGACATCCTCGCAGCCAACCAGCTCGGCCGGGCCATGTACTCCGAGATGTACGGCAGCCCCGCCCGGCCGGCCAACTTTGCGCGGTTCCTCTTCCTGGACGACCGTTCCCGCGGGTTCTACCCGGACTGGGAGCGCGCCGCGAACGACACGGTGGCGATCCTGCGGACCGAGGCCGGCCGGGACCCCTATGACCGCGGCCTGACCGACCTGGTGGGGGAGCTGTCCACGCGCAGTGAAGAGTTCCGGACCCGGTGGGCGGCCCACAACGTGCGCCTGCACTACACCGGGCTCAAGCACTTTCGGCACCCCGTGGTGGGAGACCTCCACCTTATGTACGAGTCCCTGGATCTCTCGGCGGACGCCGGGCTGTCGCTGCTGGTCTACACGGCCGAGCCCGGTTCTCCCACCGGGGACGCGCTGCGGCTGCTGGTCAGCTGGGCCGCGACACAGGCAGCAGCTCAGGAACCGCTGAAGCAGGGCTAAGGGGAGCAAAGGCGCAACACCCGCGGCGGGTCTCGCGTAGCTGCGGAACGCTGGAAGAGCTGACCAAGCCGTTAATCGATCGCTCTGAAACGAGTGCTGCCGCCCCCTGCAACCCGGCGCCTGCCAACTCAAATACGTCACCGGTGCTGAGGTAATTGTCGGGCTTTGTGTCGCCGTGCCGCCGTCGAGCGAAAACGTCCACTGTGTGGCCCGGCAACCGGGCCCGGTCGCTGCGCAGCCCACGTCCAGTCGAGGTCTTCTCCGGGCTCGTAGCCAACATGATCCGCTACCAGCCGCGCTGGGCCAGGCGGTGCGGTTCCGGGATCTCGTCCACGTTGATGCCGACCATGGCCTCGCCCAGGCCGCGGGAGGCCTTGGCGATCTCTTCCGGGTCGTCATAGTAGGCAGTGGCCCTGACGACGGCGGCGGCGCGCTGGGCCGGGTTGCCGGACTTGAAGATGCCGGAGCCGACGAAGACACCGTCGGCGCCGAGTTGCATCATCATCGCGGCGTCGGCCGGGGTGGCGATGCCGCCGGCGGTGAACAGGACCACGGGGAGCTTGCCGGTGGCGGCAACTTCCTTGACCAGTTCGTACGGGGCCTGCAGTTCCTTGGCGGCGACGTAGAGCTCGTCCTCGGCCATGCCGGCCAGACGCTTGATCTCCGCACGGATCTGGCGCATGTGGGTGGTGGCGTTGGAGACGTCGCCGGTGCCGGCCTCGCCCTTGGAGCGGATCATGGCCGCGCCCTCGTTGATGCGGCGCAGGGCCTCACCGAGGTTGGTGGCGCCGCAGACGAACGGAATGGTGAAGTTCCACTTGTCGATGTGGTGGGCGTAGTCGGCCGGGGTCAGGACCTCGGACTCGTCGATGTAGTCCACACCGAGGGTCTGAATGACCTGGGCCTCGACGAAGTGGCCGATCCGGACCTTCGCCATGACCGGGATGGACACGGCCGCGATGATCGCCTCGATCATGTCGGGATCGGACATGCGGGACACGCCGCCCTGGGCGCGGATGTCGGCCGGAACGCGTTCCAGCGCCATGACCGCCACGGCGCCGGCATCCTCAGCGATGCGGGCCTGCTCGACGTTGACGACGTCCATGATGACGCCGCCCTTGAGCATCTCCGCCATGCCGCGCTTGACGCGGCTGCTGCCAGCGACGGCGACGTGTTCGTACGGGAGTGGTCTAAGAGGCACTTCTTGCTCCAAACGGGCGGGATGCCTGCAAGGCCAGGCATTTACTAATGGGACAAGCCCCGAGATGTCTGTTCACACTCGGGGCCACCGGCACTTCACGGGCTCAGCACTCGATGACGTTGACCGCGAGGCCACCGCGTGACGTCTCCTTGTACTTGGTCATCATGTCCGCTCCGGTCTCCCGCATGGTCTTGATGGCTTTATCGAGGGAAACCTTGTGGCTGCCGTCGCCGTGGAGGCACAAGCGGGCGGCGTTGATGGCTTTGACGCTGGCGATGGCGTTGCGTTCGATGCACGGGATCTGCACCAGCCCGCCCACTGGGTCGCAGGTCAGGCCCAGGTTGTGTTCGATCCCGACTTCGGCGGCGTTTTCCACCTGTTCGGGCGTCCCGCCCAGGACCTCACAGAGCCCCGCGGCGGCCATGGAGCAGGCGGAACCGACTTCGCCCTGGCAGCCGACCTCGGCCCCGGAGATGGAGGCGTTGATCTTGAACAGGATTCCGACTGCGGCTGCCGTGAGCAGGAAGCGGATGACGCCGTCGTCGTTGGCTCCGGGGACAAACTTGACGTAGTAGTGCAGTACTGCGGGCACGATCCCGGCCGCTCCGTTGGTCGGGGCGGTGACGATCCGCCCGCCGGCCGCGTTTTCCTCATTGACAGCGAGGGCGAAGAGGTTCACCCACTCCATCGCCCGGAGCGGATCGGTGACGCCGGTGTCCGCCGTCAGGGTCTTGAAGAGCGACGGCGCCCGGCGTCTGACGTTCAGCCCGCCGGGAAGGATTCCTTCGGCGGCGCAGCCATTGTCCACGCACTGGCGCATGACCGCCCAGAGTTTCAGCAGCTTCTCGCGAAGCTCCGCTTCGCTGCGCCAGGTGAGTTCGTTGGCCAACATGACGTCGGAGATGGACATGCCCTCCCGTTTACAGATGGCCAGGAGTTCGTCGGCGGTCGCGAACGGGTAAGGAAGGATGGTGGCGTCAGATACCACCTGGTCTCCGGCGTCAGCGTCGCCGTCAACAACGAAGCCGCCCCCGACTGAATAGAAGCTCCGTTCGCTGAGGACGGCGCCGGTGTGGTCCAGCGCCCGGAACGTCATGCCGTTGGGGTGGGCCGGCAGGGACTTGCGCCGGTGCAGCACCACGTCCTCGTCCCAGTTGAAGTCCACCCGGTGCTCCCCGCCGATCCGGAGTTCGGCATCCAGGGCAGCGGCGGCCACCTGGTCATCGGCGGTGGCAGTGTCCACGGTTTCCGGATCCAGCCCTTGAAAGCCCAGGACAACGGCCTTGTCCGAACCGTGGCCCCTGCCGGTGGCCCCGAGGGAGCCGAACAGCTCGGCCTGGACCCGTTTGGTGGAGCTTAGGTGTCCGTCGCTTTTGAGTCCGTCGGCGAACAGCTTCGCCGCCCGCATCGGGCCCACCGTGTGGGAGGAGGAGGGCCCGATGCCAACAGAGAACAGGTCCAGGGCGCTAAGCGCCATCAGGGCACCTCGGGGGACGCGTACTCGCGCATGCCGTCGAGGAGCCAGCGGCCCAGGAACTCCGCAAAGGAGGCGCGCGGGAAGATCCGGAAGCTGTCCTCCCCGGTCTTCTCCAGCACCACGGGGATGTTACCGACCTCCGTGGCCAGCGCCGTTCCCGGGGTGAAGCTACGGGGGTGCAGGTCCAGGGCGCAGCCCTTTTCCAGCACTGCCCGGGCTCGTGGGCCGGAGAGTTCGAACGTGGTGCGGTTTGCGGAGAGGTCCACCACCTGGCCCGGGGCGTTGCCCAGGGCGGCTGTGAGGGAACCGATGAGGTTGCCGTCCAGGGAGTCATGGGCCTCCTCCGGTGCCACCACCAGGAACTCGGACGGCCCCAGCCAGAGGACGCTGATGCTGTCCGTGCCGGCCACCTCGCCGCAACGGGCCGGCAGGCCGCCGGTGACGGCGGCGATCCGCGAGCCTTCCGCGGAGCCGGGGGCGACGCGGACCCCGGCCATGGTCTGGAACGGGCCTTCCTTCAGGACCACCGTTCCCGGCACGGAGCCGGCTTCCAGGGCCTCGGCCAGGTGCGAGGCCGGGCTGCGGCGGATGTCCCGAAGTCCATTGAAGCCTGTGAGTGCTGCGGTGTTAGCCATCTTTGCGGGTCCCTTCGGGGTCAAAAAGTACGGTTTCGGCGACAACAACGTCCACCAGCTGGTCACCTGCGGCGGCCACGAGAGTCTCGCCGATGCGGTTGCGGCCGTTCTTGATCAGGGCCAGGGCGAACGAGCGGCCGAGCGCGGCGCTGTGGTAGCTCGAGGTCACGAAGCCCTGCATGGGGACGGGTCCGTCAGCGGGGTTCGTTGTGATCCCCTTTTCCACGAGCTGGGTTCCTTCCGGCAGCCGCAGCGATCCGTCCACGGGAAGGACGCTGACCAGGTGCTTGCGGTCCGTGCGGCTGGCGTCCTTGCGGGCGTAGGAGCGCTTGCCGATGAAGTCTTTGGCCTTGGAGACGATCCATTCCATCCCGGCGTCCTGCGGGGTCACTGTCCCGTCGGTGTCCTGGCCGACGATCGGGTAGCCCTTTTCGGCACGCAGCACGTGCATGGTTTCGGTGCCGTACGGGGTGATGTTGAATTCCGCACCGGCCGCTGCCACGGCTTCCCAGGTGTTCAGGCCGTACCAGGCCGGCACATTGATCTCGTACGCCAGTTCGCCGGAGAAGGAGATCCGGCAGATCCGCGCCTGCACGCCGGAGGCGAGGGTGGTTTCCCGGAAGGTCATGAACGGGAAGGCTTCGGCGTCGAGCCCGCCGCCTGCGGCGAGTTCGGGCGCCACCTTGGCGATGACCGCCCGCGATTTGGGCCCCACGACGGCGATCGTGGTCCACTGTTCGGTCACCGAGGTGCAGTGCACGTCCAGGTCGGGCCATTCGGTTTGCAGCCATTCCTCGAGCCAGTCCAGCACCTTCGCGGCGCCGCCGGTGGTGGTGGTCATGAAGTACCGGTCCTCGTCGAGGCGAAGGGTCACGCCGTCGTCGAAGATCATGCCGTCCGCCATGCACATCACGCCGTAGCGGGCCGATCCGGGGGCGAGCTTCTTGAACGCGTTGGTGTAGACCCGGTTGAGGAACTCACCCGCGTCCTTGCCCCGGATCTCGATCTTGCCCAGGGTGGTGGCGTCCATAAAGCCCACGGACTCGCGGACGGCGGCGCATTCGCGGAACACCGCGGAGTCCATGTCCTCGCCGTCCTGCGGGTAGTACCAGGGGCGCTTCCACTGCCCGACATCTTCGAACAGGGCACCCCTGGCGACGTGCCACGGGTGGATCGAGGTGACGCGGGCGGGGTCGAACAGTTCGCCGCGCTGGCGTCCCGCGAGTGCCGCGAACGCCACCGGCGTGAACGGTGCCCGGTAGGTGGTGGTGCCGATGTCGCCGATGCCCCGGGACGCTTCGCCGGCCTGGCGCAGTGCCGCGGCGATGACGCCGATCGCGTTGACGCCGGAGGTCTTGCCCTGGTCGTTGGCGGTGCTGATCGAGGTGTAGCGCTTGATGTGTTCCACGGACCTCATGCCCGCTCCGGTGGAGCGCAGCACGTCGGCCACGGACTGGTCACGCTGGAAGTCCACGAAGTGGTGGTGCCAGTCATCCGGCGTGCCCTCCTGGCCCGGGACCAGCCACAGCTGCCGGGTCGGGGCGGACGCCTTCGGTTCCGCAAGGGCCAGCGGGCCGGCTCCTGCGCCGGAATTGTCGGGGCTGAAGCCGGCGGCCATGGCTGCCGCGGTTCCGGCGGAGATGCCTTCGGCGAGACAGTCGCCGAGGTCGAAGCTGCCGCGCCCGGAGCCGACGGTCTGCTGGTTCGGGACCAGGGTGCTGGGCACGAAGGCGGCCAGATCCTCGTCCCAGCGCAGCTTGCCCTGCCGCTGGGAGTGGAGGTGGACCAGCGGGCTCCAGCCGCCCGAGACGGCCAGCAGGTCGCAGGCGATCTCTTCGATGCCGGAGGTGAGGTCGCCGTCGTCGTTGATGCTGCGGACCGTCACGCTCCCAACCCGGCCGTCGGCGGAACCGGAAGCTGTGGCGGCCACGGCGCTGCCGATCAGCACGCGGGTGCCCGCTTCGGCGGAGGCTGCGGCGACGTTTGTGAGCTTGGCGCGGGCGTCCACGACGGCGGCGACCTTCACGCCGGCGGCACGCAGGTCCGCGGCGAGGGCGTAGGCGCTGTCGTTGGTGGTGCCGATGACCACGCGCTGCCCGGCGGCCACCGCGTAGCGGTTGAGATAGCTGCGGACGGCCGAGGCGAGCATGATGCCGGGCCGGTCGTTGTTCTCAAAGACCAGCGGGCGTTCGTGGGCGCCGGGGGCCAGAACCACCTGGTTGGCGCGGATGTGCCAGATCCGCTGCCGTGACACCCCGGAAGCGGCGGGGCTGGACAGGTGGTCGGTGCGGTTCTGGACGGCGATGACGTAGTTGGCATCGTAGGCGCCGAAGGCGGTGGTGCGGTTCAGGACGGTGCACTCGGCGCCGGAGACGAGCTCCGCTTCGACGTCCGCCACCCATTCCAGGGCAGGCTTGCCCTCTATGGTCTCGGCCAGGTCCGGCGCGGTGGGGCCGGACAGCAGCGATCCGCCCAGTTCGGGCTGATCATCCAACAGCATGACGCGGGCACCGGTGCGTGCGGCCTCGCGGGCCGCGGCCAGGCCGGCGGGGCCGCCACCGATGACCAGCACGTCGGTGTGGACGTACTTCTTGTCGTACTCGGCGCGGTCCTCCTCCGGGTCCAGGCGGCCCAGGCCGTTGAGCAGCTCTGCCTTCAGGCCGTCCACCAGGGTGACGGTGGTGGCGGGGAGCATGGACTCGGCCACGTGGCCCGGGAACCGGGGGGCGACCTTGACCAGGGCGTTGGACTCCTCGACGCCGGCGGCCAAGATGCCGCGGGGCCGGTCCTCGTAGAGCGAGTTACCGACGGTGATCCGGCCGTTGGCGAGCAGGGCCGAGGCGAGCGTGTCGCCGGGGTGGCCGGTGAATTCCTCGCCGTCCACGGTGAAACGCCAGGAGATGGTGCGGTCGATGCGTCCGCCGGCAGCGAGGCGGGCGTTCTGGGAAGTCACTTGGTTGCTCCTTCCGGGGCGGTGGTGCTGGTGGCGGCGGTGCTGGGTGCGGCGTCACCGGTGGTGGTGCTGTCGGCGGCGGTGCTGGCGGTGCCGGATTCAGCCGCCGCCGGGATGGCGGTTGCCGGCCGGGAGGCGCCCATCGGGTAAATGGCCTGGATGTCGTACGTGACCGTGTCGCGGAGCATGTTGAACCACTGGCGGCAGCCGGTGCTGTGCAGCCAGCGCTCGGCGAAGGCGCCCTTGGTGTTGTCGCGGTAGAACAGGAACTCGGCCCATTCGCGGTCGTTCAGTTCGTTCGGGTTCTCCGGGTAGGGCACGTGGGCCTGGCCGCCGTAGTGGAACTCCGTCTCGTCGCGGGAACCGCAGTTGGGGCAGGAAATCAGAAGCATGTCCTTACCTCTCTCTAGTGGGCCACGGCGGCGGCGCCGTGTTCATCGATCAGGGCGCCGGTTTCGAAGCGCTCCAGGGCAAAGGGCTTGTTCAGCTCGTGCGGGGTGCCGGTGGCGATGGTGTGGGCGAACGTCAGGCCGGCCGCCGGGGTCCCCTTGAATCCGCCGGTGCCCCAGCCGCAGTTGACGAACATGTTCTCCACCGGGGAGGTGCCAACGATCGGGGAGGCGTCCAGGGTGGTGTCCACGATCCCGCCCCAGGTCCGGAGCACATGGGCCCGGGCGAAGATCGGGAAGAGTTCGACGGCGGCTGCCATCTGGTGCTCGATCACGTGGAAGGAGCCGCGCTGGCCGTAGCCGTTGTAGGAGTCGACGCCGGCGCCCATGACCAGTTCGCCCTTGTGCGCCTGGGAGACGTAGACGTGGACGTGGTTGGACATGACCACCGTGGGGTGGACCGGTTCGTGGAGTTCGGACACCAGTGCCTGCAGCGGGTGGGACTGGATGGGGAGCCGGAACCCGGCCATTTCCGCGAGAACCGAGCTGTGCCCGGCGGCGCAGAGGCCGACTTTTTCGGTGTTGATGGTGCCGCGGCTGGTCTTGACCCCCACCACCTTGTTTCCGTCCTTGACGAAGCCGGTGACCTCGCAGTTCTGGATGATGTCCACGCCGAGCTCATCGCATTTGCGGGCGAAGGCCCACGCGACATGGTCGTGCTTGGCGATGCCGGCGCGCGGCTGGTACGTGGCACCCATGACCGGGTAACGGATGTTGTCGTTGATGTTCAGGATGGGGCAGAGTTCCTTGACCTGCTGCGGGTCCAGCCACTCGGCGTCGACGCCGTTGAGCTTGTTGGCCCCGACCCGGCGGATGCTTTCGCGCACATCGCCCAGGGTGTGGGCGAGGTTCATGACCCCGCGCTGGCTGAACAGGAAGTCGTACTCGAGTTCCTCCGGCAGGATCTCCCAAAGTTTCAGGGCGTGCTCATAGATCGCCGCGGACTCGTCCCAGAGATAGTTGGAGCGGATGATCGTGGTGTTCCGGGCCATGTTGCCGCCGGCAAGCCAGCCCTTTTCCAGGATGGCGATGTTGGTCATCCCGTGGTTCTTGGCCAGGTAGTAGGCGGTGGCGAGGCCGTGCCCGCCGCCGCCGACAATCACGGCGTCGTAGCTCTTCTTGGGGTCCGGGTTGCGCCAGAGGAAATCCGGGTGTTCCGGAAGCTGGTCCGCGCTCATTATGCTGCCCCGTTCGTGTCAGCGGAGAGGTTCGGGTAAAGGGGGAACTTTTCTGCCAGGTTTTCAACCCGTTGCCGAAGTTCTGCTGCCGTGTCCTCGCTGAACTCGCGTTTGAGGGCTGCGGCAATAATGTCGGCCACTTCGGTGAACTCGGCTTTGCCAAAGCCACGCGTGGCAAGGGCCGGGGTGCCGATGCGAAGACCGGACGAGACCATGGGCGGGCGCGGGTCAAACGGGACGGCATTGCGGTTGACCGTGATGCCGATGCGGTGCAGGCGGTCTTCGCCCTGCTGGCCGTCCAGGTCCGAGCTCCGCAGGTCCACCAGGACCAGATGCACATCGGTGCCGCCGCTGACCACAGTCGCACCGGATTCGGCGACGTCTGCCGCCAACAGGCGTTCGGCGATGATGCTCGCACCTTCCAGGGTGCGCTCCTGGCGTTCCCGGAATTCGGGCTCCGCCGCGAGTTTGAAAGCGACAGCCTTCGCCGCGATCACGTGTTCCAGCGGTCCACCCTGCTGGCCGGGGAAAACCGCGGAGTTAACCTTCTTGGCGATGTCGGCGTCATTTGTCAGGATCACACCACCACGGGGGCCGCCAAGGGTCTTGTGCGTGGTGCTCGTGACGATGTGGGCGTGCGGCACCGGGTTCGGGTGCAGCCCGGCTGCCACCAGACCGGCGAAATGCGCCATGTCCACCATCAGGTACGCGCCGACCAGGTCGGCGATCCGGCGGAACTCGGCGAAGTCCAGCTGGCGGGAGTAGGCGGACCAGCCGGCCACGATCAGACGCGGCTTGTTCTCAACGGCGAGGCGCTCCACCTCGGCCATGTCGATCTGCATGGTGTCCTCGCGAACGCCATACGGGACAACTTTGTACAGCTTCCCCGAGAAGTTGATCCGCATGCCGTGAGTCAGGTGGCCGCCGTGCGCGAGATTCAGCCCCAGGATGGTGTCACCGGGCTGGATGAGTGCGAACATGGCCGATGCATTGGCCTGCGCGCCGGAGTGGGGCTGGACATTAGCGAATTCGGAACCGAAGAGTGACTTGAGCCGGTCAATGGCCAACTGCTCGACGACGTCGACGTGCTCGCAGCCGCCGTAGTAGCGCTTGCCGGGGTAACCCTCGGCATACTTGTTGGTCAGGACAGATCCCTGCGCTTCCATAACGGCAGTCGGCGCAAAGTTTTCCGAGGCGATCATCTCCAGGGTGCCCTGCTGCCGCAGCAGTTCCTGCTGTATAGCGGCGTGGATCAGCGGATCGGTCTCTGCGAGCGAGCGGGTCAGAACGTCGACCATCATTTCTCCTAAGTCTGCTAACTAATATCCTGTTGATATATTAGTGTCGTGATTCAAGTATGCTATCCACTCCGATGGGTGTCAACAGATTTTCCGGCCGGTTTGGCCGGCAGAGCCAAGGGCCACAAAGAGACCAGGCGGCCGGGGCGGCTGAAGCACGGCCTCCCGGCCGCGCTTCAGCTCAAGGCCGCTGGAGATGTGGCCTAAGTGGCGAAAAGAGCTTCGCGTACAGCGTGCTCGAAGCCGCTGACGTGGATTCGCGCGAGCTCCGCCGCCAGGGCCTCATCCCCGTCGATAACCGCACGGAGCAGGTCCTCGTGCTCATGCACGTGGCGCGAAAGGTCGGGAAGGCGATCCAGGACCACGCACCAGATGCGTATCGCGAGATTGTCATAACGAATCAGAACGTCCTCGAGGTGGGGATTGCCGGCGGCGGCGTATATGCCTTGGTGCACCCGAGCATCCAGCCGCAGGGTTTCGACCGCGGATGCCGTACTGGTGTCGAAAGACTCCACAGCGCGCATAACACCCCGCAACCGCTCCCTCATCGAATCCGTCGCCACCCGCGCCGCCCGGGAGGCGGCAAGGGGTTCGAGCTGGGTGCGTATTTCGGAAATGAACGCAAGGTCGGTGACCTCCACCCGCGTCGCGAAAGTCCCCCGTCGCGGATAGGAAACTACCAGGCGATCGAGCTCCAGCCGCTTCAAGGCTTCACGTACCGGAGTCCGCCCGACGCCGAGGTCCTTGGCGAGGTCGTCGTCATTGAGGAGATCGCCGGGCTTGATGTCAAGCATCAGCAGCCGGTCCCTGATGCGCTCGTAAGCGACGTCGGCCAACGACCTCTTTGCCGCATCGTCGGCGATTGCCAGAACTTCAAAAGCCATAACGTGCCCCTTTTCACTCAAGCCTAGAAGGCTATTGACCTCACCCACCGACCAGTATACGCTGATTTCCACGCTAATATATCAGTAGTAGATCTTGAAATATATCTAAGGAGGAGACATGACCCTAGTGGCGACAGACTCATCTACCAGCACGCTGACTCAGTCGGAGGCTCGCGAGGACGACCAAACGCAGAAATTCGTGCTCACACTGTCGTGCGGCGAACGCGCGGGCATCGTCCAGGCGGTTACCACCTTCCTCTTTGAGCGTGGCTTCAACATCGACGAACACCAGCAGTTCGATGACGGCCTCCGCCAGACGCTGCATTTGCGCACCGCCTTCTCCGGCTCGGCGGACCACACCCCGGAGAGGCTCGAGGAAGAATTCCGTTCGATCGCCGACCGGTTCGACATGAAGTTCAGTTTTCACGACGAAACCAAGCAGCGCGTCATGGTGATGGTGTCCAAGTTCGGCCACTGCCTGAACGACCTGCTTTTCCGCTGGCGGGGCGGAAGTCTCGGAGGCGACATCGCCCTTATCGTTTCCAACCATGAAACCCACCGGGCCATGGCCGAGGCCGCGGGCCTCCCCTTCATCTACCTTCCAGTGACCCCTGAGACAAAGTTGGATGCCGAACGGCGCCTTTTGGAACTGGTGGATGAGCATAAAATCGACCTCGTAGTGCTCGCCCGGTATATGCAGGTTCTGTCCGACGACCTCTGCCGCTCCTTGGAAGGCCGGGCTATCAACATCCACCACTCATTCCTCCCCGGGTTCAAGGGTGCTCGCCCTTACCACCAGGCCTACGACCGTGGAGTCAAGCTCGTGGGCGCCACGGCCCACTACGTAACCGCGGAACTGGATGAGGGGCCAATCATCGAACAGGAAGTCATCAGGGTCGACCACAGCTACGGACCGACCGCGCTTTCAACGGTCGGACAGGACGCCGAGGCACTGGCACTGTCCCGCGCCGTGCGGTGGCACTGCGAACACCGTGTGCTGCTGGACCAAACCAGCACAGTCGTGTTCCGCTAAGCACGACCACCGAACCAGCAAAGACAACACACGAAGATCAGCAGGAGAAACCACATGGCATCGACGCCACGCATTGTCATTATCGGAGCTGGAATCGTCGGCACGAACCTGGCCGACGAACTGGTCACCCGGGGTTGGAACAACATCACTGTCCTGGACCAGGGACCGCTGAACATGCCCGGGGGCTCCACGTCCCACGCCCCCGGTCTCGTCTTTCAGACCAACGCCTCAAAGTCCATGGCACTCTTCGCCAAGTACACGGTGGAGAAGCTTCTGTCCTTAACCGAGGACGGCGTCAACTGCTTCAACCAGGTCGGCGGACTCGAGGTCGCCACCACCGAGACCCGTCTCGCGGACCTGAAGCGGAAGCTCGGATACGCCGCATCGTATGGAATCAGCGGCAAGATGCTTTCGCGTGAAGAGTGCATGGAGCTCTACCCGCTGCTGAACGAGGAAGACATCCTGGGCGGGCTCCATGTCCCCAGCGACGGCCTGGCCAACGCCGCCCGCGCCGTTCAGCTGCTGATCAAGCGTACGGAAGCCGCGGGCGTCAATTACCGGGGCAACACCACGGTCACGGGTATTGAACAGTCCGGCCGGCGCGTCACGGGCGTCGAGACGTCCGACGGTGTTATCCCCGCGGACATCGTGGTTTCCTGCGCAGGCTTCTGGGGGGCCAAGATCGGCGAGATGATCGGCATGTCCGTCCCCCTTCTGCCGTTGGCCCACCAGTACGTCAAAACCACTCCGGTGCCGGCATTGAAGGGCAAGAACGACCTGCCCAACGGCGCCTCCCTGCCCATCCTGCGACACCAGGACCAGGACCTTTACTACCGCGAGCACGGCGAACGCTACGGTATCGGTTCGTACGCGCACCGCCCCATGCCCGTGGACCTTGCGGACCTGGCCACCTACGAGCCGGCCGCGATCAGCGATCACAACATGCCGTCCCGGCTGGACTTCACCCTGGAAGACTTCCTCCCGGCGTGGGAAGCCACCAAGCGCATGCTGCCTGCGCTGCGGGAAAGCGACATCGAGGATGGCTTCAACGGCATCTTCTCCTTCACCCCCGACGGCGGATCCCTGGTGGGCGAGTCCAAGGAGTTGGATGGCTTCTTCGTCGCCGAAGCCGTCTGGGTGACCCACTCAGCCGGCATCGCCCGCGCCGTTGCCGAACTGCTGACCACCGGCAGGTCGGAGATCGATCTGGGTGACTGCGATATTCACCGCTTTGAAGAGGTCCAGCTGACCCCGGAATATGTCAGCGAAACGTCACAGCAGAATTTCGTTGAAATCTACGATGTCCTGCACCCGCTCCAGTCCAAGCTCTCCCCCCGCAACCTCCGGGTCAGCCCTTTTTACGCCCGCCACAAGGCCCTGGGAGGATTCTTCCTGGAGGGCGGCGGATGGGAACGCCCCTACTGGTTCGAAGCCAACGCGGACCTGCTGAAGGAGATGCCGGCTGAGTGGCAGCCCCCGGCCCGTGATGCCTGGTCAGGGATGTTCAGCTCGCCCATTGCAGCTGCGGAAGCTTGGAAGACCCGCACGGCAGTGGCCATGTACGACATGACTCCGCTCAAGCGCCTCGAGGTCTCCGGCCCGGGTGCACTGAAGCTGCTGCAGGAACTCACCACCGCGGACATGACAAAGAAGCCCGGCGCAGTCACCTACACCCTCCTGCTGGACCACGCCGGCGGCATCCGCAGCGACATCACCGTTGCCCGCCTGAGTGAAGACACCTTCCAGCTTGGAGCCAACGGAAACATCGATACCGCCTACTTTGAGCGGGCCGCACGCCACCAGACGGAAAGCGGTACGGCCAGCGACTGGGTACAGGTGCGCGACACGACAGGAGGCACCTGCTGCATCGGCCTGTGGGGCCCCCTGGCACGGGACCTCATCAGCACCGTCAGCAGCGACGATTTCTCCAACGATGGCCTCCGCTACTTCCGTGCCAAAAAGGTGGTCATCGGCGGCGTCACCGTCACCGCGATGCGCCTGTCCTACGTCGGCGAGCTGGGCTGGGAGCTCTACACCAGTGCGGACAATGGACAGCGCCTCTGGGATGCCCTGTGGAAGGCCGGACAGCCTCACGGCGTTATCGCCGCGGGCCGGGCCGCCTTCAGCTCGCTGCGTCTCGAAAAGGGTTACCGCTCGTGGGGCACTGACATGACCACCGAGCACGATCCCCTGGAAGCCGGCCTCGGGTTCGCCGTCAAGATGACCAAGGAGAGCTTCGTCGGAAAGGCCGCTTTGGAAGGCCGCACCGAGGAAGGCTCCGCCCGCCGCCTGCGCTGCCTGACGGTCGACGACGGCCGCAGCATCGTCCTGGGCAAGGAACCGGTGTTCTACAAGGACCAGGCGGTCGGCTATGTCACCAGTGCCGCCTACGGCTACACCGTCGCCAAGCCGATCGCCTACGCGTACCTCCCGGCCGCTGTCTCCGTGGGTGATTCAGTCGAGATCGAGTACTTCGGACGGCGCATCCAGGCCACAGTCACCGCAGATCCGCTGTACGACCCCTCAATGACCAGGCTCCGCGGCTAACCACGCGCCGGACCATTGAAGGGCGCGCGGCCCGGACTCCCTCGAACCAGAGTCCGGGCCGCCGCTCTTCCATGGCTCGTCCCACACCCCGCTTAGTCGACTCGAGCTTCAGCCCAGGGAGACAACATGATCAGTTCAGAAACAATCAGCGAGTACCTCGCCAGCCTTGCCGCACGCGAACCCACCCCAGGCGGCGGCGCAGCCGCGGCCCTCCACGCCGCTCAGGGGGCGGCGCTCGTCGCCATGGTCGCCAGATACACCACCGGTGCGAAATACGAGCAGCACGCCGAGCTCGTTCAAAGGACCATCACCGCCGCCGACGGACTCGTAGTGGAGGCCCTGCGCCTGGCCGACGCTGACAAACATGCGTTCCAGGGCGTCATCGATTCGTACAAACTTCCGTCCGGCCAGGAAGATCTCAGGGCCGCACGAACGGCGTCCATCCAGGAAGCCCTCATCCTGGCCGCGCAACCGCCCGCACAGCTCATCAAGGTCGCCGGTGCCATCGTGGATCTTGCCACGGAACTCTTCGAGGTCGCGAACGCCAACGTGATCAGCGACATCGCCGCGGCCGCCGACGCAGCCCGCGCAGCCGCCACCACGGCCCGGGTGAACATCGACATCAACGTGGTGGCCATCAAAGACGCCGCAGCCCGTTCACGGTTGGCTGGCCAAACCGACGGCCTGGAAGAAAAGGTCGTCCTGGCGGCGGACTCCCTCGTACGGCGTGTGCGCGAAAGGATTCTCGGTTGAGCACCTCACTCCTCTCCGGAAAAACACTGGCCAAGACCATTCAGCAGAAAGCCCAGGATGAGGCCCGGGGCCTTGAGGCCGACGGGCTGCACCCAACGCTCGCGGTGGTTGTGGCCACGGACGACGGCTCCACGCACTGGTATGTCCGGTCCATCGAACGGGCCGCGGAAAGGGCCGGGATCAGTTGCCGCATTGTGGACCTTGGCCACGATGCTACCGGGGAGGTCTTGGCCGCCGCACTAAAGGACCTCAGCGCTGATCCGTCGGTGAACGGCATCATCCTCCAGACGCCTCTGCCTCCTGGTGTCGAGACAGATGTGCTGGTCGGGCATATTGACCCGGAGAAGGACATCGATGGCGCGAACCCGTTGAGTCTTGGCCGGCTGGCTGTCGGGCAGCCGTCGTTCGCGCCGGCTACGGCCCGCGCCGTAATCGAAATCCTTGACCATTTCGACATCCCGCTCGCGGGCCGGAACGTCGTCATCATTGGCCGTTCCGCCGTCGTGGGGAAGCCGTTGTCCCTGCTGCTGCTGGAACGTGACGCGGCCATTACCGTCTGCCACTCCAAGTCAGGTCCGCTGGAGAAATACACCAAGACCGCCGACGTCGTGGTCGTCGCAGCCGGGCGGACCGGCCTGCTCAAAGGCGACCACGTTTCTTCCGCTGCCGTAGTGATCGACGTCGGCACCAACGTCCTTCCCGACGGCTCCCTCGTGGGGGATGTCGACGAAGCCAGCGTGCGTGGCGTTGCCGCGGCACTGACACCTGTCCCCGGCGGCGTCGGCTCCGTCACCACTTCCCTGCTTCTCCTGCATACAACCGAGGCCGCGCGGAAACAGTCGCGCACTTTGGTCCTTGGAACTGCCGGGTGATCCACGGCAGGGACAGCTGCCGGCACCCGGAATCCGTTGTCGTGGCCGTCGAAGGCGGGAATACGCCTGAAGGGCTAGCCTTTGTTTCCGCGCTCGAAACGGTGTTGAGTTCCTTCTGCACGGTGCGAACTCAACCCGGCCGGAAGGTGCTGCACGCGCCCGGCGAATGCCCCGAAGTTGTCCTCGTGACCAGCCGGGGCGACACCCGAGACTGCCTGCTCCGAATACTCGCCGGGCCGAAGAACGGCCGGGTCGGGGTGCCTGCTGAAGTCACAGTCCTGGACCCTTCGCATCCTGAAGCGCCCGTTCACGCTGCCGAGGCCCTGGCCCAGCTTCCCGCTCTCTCCGCTGTTCGCGGTCTCCGGACACTGCCTGCCACCCCCGCCCTCCAATGTGTGCCGCTGGCGGACTACCCGGATCCGGAAGCAGCCTTCCACGAGCTCTACGGGCTGTCCAGCCACCGCGTCTGGCTGGACAGTTCGAACGCGGCAACGGACCCCGTGGCCGGACGTAACCGCTACAGCATCATGGCCGACGATTCCGGCGCCCGCGGAATGAGGGCGCAGCACCTGAACGGCGTAACCATCATGGAATCAAAGCTGGTGATAGCGAGGTTCCAGGGTCCCTTCTTCAGCTGGCTGGACAGGAATTGGCACAGCAGCCAGGCACCGGTGCCCATTCTTCCCCCCGGTTTGGGGTTCGCCCTCGGCTGGCTGGGCTACCTGGGTTACGAGCTCAAACGCGAGTGTGGCGGAAACGCGGTGGAATCGCCCCTGCCAGATGCCTCATTGATCCGTTGCAGCCGGGCCGTGGTGTTCGACCACGAGGCACGTTGCCTGTACCTTCTTGCGGAAGCCGGCGCAGAAGGCCAGCAATGGTGCAGGAACGTCGCCCGACGCATCCGGCGCCTGCCTTCCGCGCCCCGGCCCCTCAGCAGCCGGTTGCCGGCCGTGCAGTTCAGCGCAGCGGACTCCGGCCAGTCCTACCTTCAAAAAATCGCAGCGTCCCAGGACGAAATCGTGCAGGGAAACTCCTACGAGGTGTGCCTCACGACCCAGATCTTTACCAATCTCCGCGAGAGCATGGATCCGTGGGACTTATACCGCAGACTCCGCCGGGCCAGCCCGGCGCCGTTCGCAAGCCTCGTCCAGCTTGGTGCAGTGACCATCGCGAGTTCCTCCCCGGAGCGGTTCCTCAGTATCACCGCGGGCGGTCGCGTCCGTGCCGAACCCATCAAGGGAACCCGACGGCGGGACACGTCGCCCCGGGCGGACAGGCAGTTGAAGCATGACCTGATGACCTCGGCAAAGGACAGGGCGGAGAACATCATGATCGTGGATCTGATGCGAAACGACCTGTCCCGCCATGCCGAACCGGGAACGGTTTCTGTGACCCGGCTCTGCGAAGTGGAGACTTACACGACGGTGCACCAGCTGGTAAGCACCATAGAGGCCACAATTGCCCGTGGCCGGTCAAGGACGGCTGTTGTTGCGGCTGCTTATCCTCCCGGCTCCATGACCGGGGCACCCAAGATCAGCAGCATGGCCATCCTCGACGCATTGGAATCCCAACCGCGCGGACCCTATTCAGGTGTGGTTGGCTATTTTTCCCCAAACGGCGCGGCAGACCTTTCGGTCACCATTCGCAGCGGAGTCTTCCACACCCCTCCTGCGGAACGGCAGCGGCTGTCCGTGGGTATCGGTGGGGCCATTACAGCCGATTCCGACCCGGACGATGAGCTGGCAGAGATCCACACAAAAGCCAAGGCCATCCTTGGCGTTCTAGGCGCCGTTTTTCCCGGTTGAGGTCATGCCGTGCGGCTCCAGGCCAGGTGGTTTACAGGACGGCCCTGATCAGATTCTCGAAGTCGGCCACGTGCTGGGTGGTCAGCCGTGCAGCTGCTTCGGAATCCCCTTCCGCGATGCATTCGAGAAGCTCAATATGCTGGGCGATATGCTCCGACACTGGCGGGAGCTTTTCCAGCACAAGGCTCCAAATCCTCGTTGCCAGGTTGTCGTATCGAATCAGGACTTCTTCGAGGTGCCGACTTCCAGTGGCCCGATAGATCATCCGGTGGACCCGCATATCCAAACGCATGAGATCCCGTTGCGAGTGCATCCCCGGCAGAAGCTGCCCGACTTCCCGGGCAAAATCCCTAAGGTCCTGCCGAAGCTGCGGCGACGCCATCCGCGCAGCGCGCGCTGCAGCTGCCGGCTCTAGAAGTTGGCGTATCTCGGAGATTTCAGCCAGATCAGTTATGTCCACGCCCGCGGCGAATGTTCCCCGCCGGGGATAGGCCACCACCAAATGGTCGCTCTCGAGCCGCTTCATAGCTTCCCGGATCGGCGTTCTGCCTACCCCGAGGCGCTTGGAAATCACTTCATCGTTGAGGGGTTCACCCGGTTTGATGTCCAGAACGATTAATTCGTCGCACAGGACCCTATAGGCGAAGTCGGCGAAGGACTCTTCGTCGTGCCTCCCCGGCAGATACGGTCCTCCCGCATCCACGGGTAATCCGCCACCACTTGCCATTTTCAAGTCCCCTCCCGAAGTACGACTGAGCCTTGACGTGGAGGCTCCATGAACATAGTATTCCTAGAACTGATATATCACTATATGAGCATAGGAATGTCAAGCCTTGCCCCGGGTTCCCGAATGGATGCGGCCCTCCCCAACGGGCAGAGTACGGGTTGGCTCAAAGAACGGAGCGCAATGAGCAAGGAAGCTGCTGCAAGGGTGCGGCTGGAAGTTGTGCCGTCTGCTGATCTGCTCAGCCAACTCCCCCTGGCCCTCGGTGCTCCGGGTTCTGTCAGTGTGACGTGTCTTCCGCATCACGGTCCCGCCCGGACCGTAGAAGCATCCATAAATCTCGCGCTACTGGGCTACCACACTGTTCCCCATCTCGCCGCCCGTAGCATTACCAGCCAGGCCGAGCTGCATTCCCTGCTACGGCAACTGCAGGGCGCGGGAGTTTCCGAGCTGTTCCTCGTTGCGGGTGACCGGCGCACGCCTGCGGGTCCCTACTCATGGAGCGGACAACTCCTGGAGGCGGTCAAGGCGTACTCGCCTGAGTTCTCCTTGGGCATTGCCGGCTACCCCGAAGGCCACCCCGAGCTTAGCCAGGAGCAGCTCATGAGCAGCCTCCGGGCCAAGGCGCCGATGGCCTCCTCACTGGTTACTCAGATGTGCTTTTCCGCGCAGGCAATCAGCCGTTACCTCCATGCGATCCGCAAAAACGACGTAATGCTTCCGGTATGGGTTGGGGTCCCGGGTCCGGTCTCCATCAAGAAGCTGGTGTCCATGGGGGCGCGCCTCGGCGTAGGCCGCTCCATCAAGCTGGCCCGCGGGACAGGAATGGCGCGTGCTCTGCGGAGGCGTGGCGACTTTAACTACGACAGTGCCCAGCTCATCCGCCAGGTTCACCACGAGCTGGCGGGCGATCCTCTTTTTGCCGGGTTCCACGTTTATACCTTCAACGACCTGTCGCGCCTCCCGGGCCTCGTGGACAGTCTGCCGACGCAGCAGCCGAGCACATTGCCTCAAAGAGTCGCAGCCCATACCCTTTTTCCTGCCAAGATCTGAAGGGAACATCACATGGCTTCAAGAGCCCCCCTCCATAACATCGACGAGTCAAAGCTGACTGTCACCAAACCTAAGACCAAGGCCGTCGGAATCCCCGCGGTAGTGAATTCGCTGAAGATCTCCCTCGAGCAGATGGGTCCGCTGCGCAGTGTCCAAACGCTGCTGGCAGTCAACCAGGTCGACGGGTTCGACTGCATGGGCTGCGCGTGGCCCGAACACAAAAAGCGCAACGCGGCCGAGTTCTGCGAAAATGGCGCGAAGGCAGTGGCCGAGGAGGGCACGCGCCGCCGCGTCAGCCCCGAGTTCTTCGCCCAACACTCCATCGAGGACCTGAAAACACGGGACGACTACTGGCTGGGTCAGCAGGGCCGACTGACGCACCCGATGCTTTTGGCCGAGGGGGCAACGCACTACGCGCCTATCGAATGGGAGGCAGCCTATGAGCTGATCGCCCAGGAGATCAAAGAAATGGACCATCCCGACCAGGCAGTTTTTTACACCTCCGGGCGGACCTCGAATGAAGCCGCGTTCCTCTACCAACTCCTCGTCCGGGGACTGGGCACGAATAATCTCCCCGATTGCTCCAACATGTGCCACGAGTCCACGGGTTCGGCCCTCGTTGAAACCATCGGCATCGGCAAGGGCTCGGTCAGCCTCGTCGACCTCGAGACAGCTTCGCTGATCTTCGTTGCCGGGCAGAATCCAGGTACTAACCACCCGCGCATGCTCAGCGCCCTGGAAAAAGCGAAGAAGAACGGCGCCGTCATCATCTCCGTCAACCCACTTCCCGAGGCCGGGCTCATCCGGTTCGAGAATCCGCAGACGATCTCCGGAACGCTCGTGGGCACGCAACTGACCGACGACTTCCTGCAGATCCGGGCCGGCGGGGATCAGGCCCTCTTCCAAGGGCTTGGCAAATACGTCCTCGAGGCCGAGACACAGGGGAGGAAGACCCCGGGACTGACTACGGTCCTGGACCACGAATTCATCAATAACCACACCGTCGGCATCGACGAATACCTGCGGCACCTCGAAAAGGTCGAGTGGAGTGAAATAGTCGAGGCCACGGGCCTGACTTTGGAGCAGATCAAGTCCACGGGCGAACGCCTGCTGGCCTCCAGTGCCACCATCGTCTGCTGGGCCATGGGCCTGACCCAGCACAAACACTCAGTTCCCACCCTCCGCGACGTCGTCAACGTGCTGCTTCTCCAAGGCAACATCGGGAAGCCCGGAGCAGGAGTATGCCCCGTACGCGGCCACTCGAACGTCCAGGGCGACCGGACCATGGGCATCTTCGAAAAGATGCCAAAGTCGTTCCATGACAGGCTGGACCAGGAGTTCAAGTTCCATTCCCCCCGCAAACACGGCTACGACACCGTCGCGGCAATTCGCGCCATGCGGGACGGCAAAGTCCGCGTCTTCATCGGGATGGGCGGAAATTTCGTCCGGGCGGCCCCGGATTCCGAGGTCACAGAGCGGGCACTGGCAAACACAGACCTGACGGTACAGATCTCCACGAAACTGAACCATTCCCACGTGTCCACGGGCCGACGCGCGCTGATCCTCCCGACGCTGGGCCGGACCGAGAAGGACGCGCAGAGCACCGGCGACCAGAGAGTTACAGTGGAAGACTCCATGAGCGCCGTCCATGCGTCCCGCGGACGTATTAAACCGGCAAGCGAGCACCTCCACTCAGAAGTGGCCATAGTGTGCAACCTCGCCCACAAGCTCTTCACCGACAGCGACAACCGCCCACTGCCCAACACGCCTAAAGCTGCCTGGCTCTCGATGAAAGACAACTACTCCCTGGTCCGGAAACACATCGAGGCGGTCATCGACGGCTTCGAAAATTTCGAGGAGCGGATACAGCACCCTGGCGGCTTTGTCCTCCCCCACCCTCCGCGGGACGCCAGACAGTTCCAGACCGCGTCGGGCAAGGCCCACTTCACCGGCAACGAGCTGGAATTCATCAAAGTACCCGAGGGGAGGCTGGTCCTTCAGACCCTGCGCTCACACGACCAGTACAACACCACCATCTATGGCAAGGATGACCGATACCGCGGTATCCACGGTGGGCGCCGGGTGGTTCTTGTCAACGAGGCTGACATCGCTGAGCTGGGCTTCAGGGACGGTGACATGGTTCATTTGATTTCCGAGTTCCGCGGGACAGAGCGGCGGGCCGACAACTTCCGGATCGTTTCGTACTCGACCCCGAAGGGCTGTGCGGCAGCCTACTACCCGGAGACCAACGTGCTCGTGCCGCTCGATTCGGTAGCCGACACGAGCGGCACACCGACATCCAAGTCCGTCATCGTGCGGCTTGAACGGGCCGTAGCGTGAGCGCCGACATGATGACGGCAACAGCGTCCAAGGGTGTGGACGGGCCGCGGGTTGAGCAGGCCATCCGCGAATATCTACTTGCGATCGGAGAGGACCCTGACAGGCCAGGGCTCGTGGATACGCCCGCGCGGGTAGCCCGGGCGGCTGCGGAGATATTCGGCGGGCTTCATGAGGACCCCCTGGCCGTGCTGGATAAGACCTTTGACCTTGGGCACGGAGAAATGGTCATCGTCAAGGACATCCCCTTCTACTCCACCTGCGAACACCACCTGGTGCCGTTCCACGGCGTAGCCCACGTTGGCTACATCCCATCGGCTGAGGGCCTCGTCACGGGACTGAGCAAGCTGGCCCGGCTCGTCGATGTCTTTGCACGCAGGCCCCAGGTCCAGGAACGGCTGACAACCCAGGTCGTTGATGCGCTGGTCAGTTCGCTGCGGCCCCTGGGGGCCATTGTGGTTATTGAGTGCGAGCACCTCTGCATGTCGATGCGCGGTGTCCGCAAGCCCGGGGCCAAGACCATCACGTCAGCCGTCCGCGGGGAGCTCCGCCTGCCGGCGGCCCGGGCTGAGGCGCTCAGCCTGATACACGGGCGCTAAGGCGCAACTTCGATACTCCGCAAGGAAAGCGGCCAGATCACACAGGACATGGATGGCAAGCTCCTGCTGGCCCTCAATGACCGCGCACAGGTCCGAGACACGTCCGGTCCCCCAACTGGGCACCGTCATTTCACTGCTGGGGGGCATCCCTGAAAATCCCTAGCTGCCCTGGAAGATTCCGAGGCACTCCCCGGGGAGCAGCCGGACGTCGTTATAACGACAGGCGGAACCGGACGGCCGCGCCCGGTGGGCGACTGCTGCGGGACGGCATCGCCATGCGCCGAGGCCATCCTGCTGTTCTGGCCTCCCGGACGGTCGGTTCGTCGTCGGACGTCGAAACCGGAGAGATGTTGATTGGATTCAGCAGGGTGCACAGCTTGAGTGTCTGCGCTGGCCGCGAAAGGCTAATCTGTCCGCGCGCAGCGATGTCCCCGCCGGGCTCAGCGTCTCCACCGTCCCCGTGAACAGGGCGGCGGCCGTCGAGGGCGACGAAGCCGGTAACCGTGGTCAGACGGCCAGGCCGGTACCGGTTCAACGCCCCTTCCGCCCCGGTTTATGCGCCCGAACTCCGTGGATTGCACGGCCGCGCGAAGGCTGGGATGACGGTTGACGAGCCAGCGCCTGAGGCGGTCTAGGATGAAAGTTGACTAGGGTTGCAGTTCGGCTGGGACTTCCAGGCCTGGGTACACCGCATGGACAAGGACACGAGGCGACATGGCCGCACGCAACGACCCGGATCAAGGCGTAGACGCACAGGGCGGAGGCGTCCAATCGGTGGACCGTGCCCTCCAGATTCTGGATATCCTCGCCCGTGAGGGTGATGCCGGCGTCAGTGAGATCGCTGACGAGATGGGCGTCCACAAATCCACAGTATCCCGCCTGATGGGGTCCCTGGTGGGTCGTGAACTGGTCCGCCAGAACAGCGAACGCGGCAAGTATCAGCTGGGCTTTGGAATCCTGCGATTAGCATCGTCCATCCCGGGCCGATTGAGCGTGGTGCGAGAGGCCAGAGACGTTTTAGAGAGCCTCGCTGCGCGCTACAAGGAAACAGTGAACTTGGCCGTCCTGCGATCGAATTATGCCGTCAACGTGGACCAGGCCATGGGCCCCTCCACGCTCGCAACCTACGACTGGGTCGGCAGCCTAACGCCCCTGCATGCCACGTCGAGCGGCAAGGTTCTGCTTGCTGCCCTTCCGGCCGACGAAAGGGACACCATCCTCAAGACCGTCGGCCTGCCAGCCCGCACTCCGCGTACCGTGACGAATCGTGCGCAACTAGAGAAGCAGCTGGTCGAAATTTCCCGGCAAGGCTATGCGGTCGTCCACGAGGAGTTCGAAATCGGCCTGTCAGCGGTCGCAGTTCCCATTTATAACCATCTTGGGAAGGTAATCGCCGCGGTGAGTATCTCGGGTCCTGCGTTCCGGTTCGCTCCGGAAGAGGATCCCGGACTCATCGAAGGGCTCCGCGCGGCTGGGCTGTCCATTAGCGCGAAAATGGGCTACAGAAGCCGATAAGCCCAACCGCGGAGGTCGGGCATATCGGAGGGCAAATGGGCGCTCGATTAGCTAGCCGGAATGACGTCCGCTACAACTTCCCGAATCCAGTCGTGGACTGCGCTGATGTGGTGCTCGCTCGGAACCAGTACCCGCCCTTCGCGTAGATGTTTGATCCCATGACGTGTTGGTCGGACCAGAAATATGGTCTTTCAGCGGCTGCTGAGGTGCGCCGTGGTCGAGCAGCGCCACTTTGCCTGGCGATCGTCGTCGTCTGTTTCCACGAAACCCTGGGCACGGGCAGCTCGGCAGCGGAGAGGCCGGTGAGGGATGCCCGACGACAGCAAGCGTCCCCATATCCCACCCCCCAACTGCTTCCTGCGCAACAATAGTCGCGATATGCAACAGCGTGACGTATCCCGGGTTGCATGTCAAGATTCCCGGCAGATCAGCGAAAACCCTTGACATCCCTTTTTATCGGGCGCAATCTGTTGCTTAGTGCGATTTCCGTTGAGTCATACGGAACGATTCCGTCTGCACCTACGAAGTGCAAATTGTCGACGGCACATCATGATCACCGAATCGGACGAGGTCCCCAACCTTCCGCCCGGTCTGACTCCCGAGGGCAATGTTTAACCGCAGGCCCATGCCTCCCCGAGCAAAGGACCCGCTCATGGCTTTTGATAGTGACTTAAAATCCCATACACCCGAGGAGTTGCCTGCTGACAACGGCGTGGCAGATGCTCCGCTTAACAAGGAACCTGGAAGTGGGAAGAGGAGTAAAGCAGTCTTCGCTGTCTCCGAGGATGTAGACACATCCCCCGCTGTCCTCGATCCGGAGGACGGAGGCACGGCCATCTTGCCGGACGTCGAAGAGTACGAGCAGATCCTCGAAGAGTTGCGTCATGCCAAGACCGAGCAAGCAGTTGCGGATCGACGGAACCATAAGCTCGTTCTCGACAAGGTCACGTTCGGGATCACAGGCGTCATAGCCATTGCCTTTGTTATCTGGGGCTTCGTGGGACGCGACAGTCTGTCCGAAACTTCCACGGGTGCCCTGAACTGGGTCATGGAGTACACAGGATGGCTGTTTATGCTCCTGGCGTCGCTCTTCGTGGTCTTTGTCCTGTGGCTGGCCATGGGCAAGTTCGGCAACATCCCGCTCGGTAAGGATGGTGAAAAACCCGAATTCCGTACTGTCTCCTGGGTCGCGATGATGTTCGCCGCCGGCATGGGCATCGGGCTGATGTTTTACGGAGTGGCCGAACCGCTCTACCACTACATCTCTCCGCCGCCCGGCACCGTGAACGGCCGGACCCCCGAAGCCATCCAGACAGCCATGGCCACCTCGATCTTCCACTGGACCCTGCATCCCTGGGCCATGTATGCAGTAGTCGGCATCGCAATGGCCTACGGCACCTACCGCTTGGGTCGCAGGCAACTGATCTCCGTCGCCTTCACGTCGATCTTCGGCGTCAGGACGGTCGAAGGGCCACTCGGAAAGTTCATCAACATCCTGGCCATTTTCGCCACCTTGTTTGGTACCGCCGCATCGTTGGGCCTGGGTGCCCTGCAGATTGGCAGCGGCATGACCTCCAACGGTTGGTTCGGCGAAATCGGCACCCCCGTGCTCGTGGCGATCGTCGCCGTCCTGACCTTATGCTTCGTCGCTTCGGCCGTCTCTGGCATCAGCCGCGGCATCCAGTGGCTCTCCAATATCAACATGGTCCTGGCCGTCGTCCTTGCGCTGATCGTCTTCATCGCCGGCCCCACCCTTTTTATCCTCAACTTGATCCCCTCCGCGGTCGGCGACTACGCCCGCGACCTGGCCGAGATGGCGTCCCGGACTGAAGCGGTCGGCGACGAGTCCCTGCGAAGCTGGATGACCAGCTGGACTATCTTCTACTGGGCCTGGTGGATCTCCTGGACGCCGTTCGTAGGACTCTTCATTGCCCGCATCAGCCGCGGCCGCACCATCCGCCAGTTCGTCACCGGTGTGCTGCTGGTGCCCAGCGTCGTCAGCGTGATCTGGTTTGCCGTCTTCGGAGGCGCCGCCTTCCACGTCCAGCAGGAAGCCGACAAGGCCAATACCCCCGGCCTGGTCACCATGGTCAACGGGACACCGTCCGTCAACTTCGACGGAGCACTCTTCGACCTGATCAAGAACCTGAGCATGCCTGACTGGGCTACCACTGCCGTTATCGTGCTGGCCATGGTTCTGGTCGCCATCTTCTTTATCACTGGCGCCGACGCTGCCTCCATCGTGATGGGATCGCTCAGCTCCAATGGCGCCGAGCACCCCCGCCGCGGCGTGGTCATCTTCTGGGGCTGCCTCACCGGCGCGGTGGCGGCGGTCATGTTGCTGGCCGGCGGCGATGAACCTTCGGAAGCCTTGGCTGGCCTGCAACGAATCACCATCGTGGCAGCGCTACCGTTCGTCATCGTCATGATGTTGCTCTGCTTTGCCCTCACCAAGGACCTGCGTCGCGATCCCCTCTCCTTGCGGCGTCGCCTGGCCACATCCGTAGTGGAACGGGCCATACGCACTGGCGTGGAACAACACGGCGGCGTGCAGTTCGACCTCGTAACAAAGCACGACTGCGCCGAAACGTGCCCCGACTCGGACTGTCTGGGAGGTACTCCCACGGGGAGCATCCCAACCGTCGAACCCCGGCATCCAGTCCCGGACAGTAAATAGCTGCGCACCTTAAGTAGCAACCCACCTAGGCGGCACGCGGCTTGTTCCGGCCCGTGCCGCCTAGGCACGCCCACCTCCAAGGCCGGCTGAGCGGACGTGTCGCCACCATCAGGACCTGCTGGCCTGTCGACAACGAATCGCGGCCATCCGGTCTCAGAGATCGTCTTTGGGCCGGGCGGTGAGTATCCGATTGGCGCTGACCTGCAGGATGCCGAGCGACTCCTGGATCAGGGGCGATGCGATGCTGCCCTTGCGCACCGCAGCGACAATGCGGCGCGCGGGCTTCCCCTTGCCGGTAATGCGCAGTCTAATCACGTTTTCGGCACTGCGCAGGGGCGCCAGCCGCGGCAGCAGGCCCACGCCCAGTCCCGCACCAACGAAGGCGATCTGGGTTTCCCATTCAACGGCCTCGTGGGCAATCCGCGGTGTCACCCCAACTGCCGTGAACGCCGCGGTGAATAGGGCATGGTAGGTGGAACCGGCGGCCTCGGTGATCCAGGGTTCCGACGCCAGCTCTTCGAGCGTCACCGTTTCCCGCGATGCCAACCGATGGTCGGCGGGAATGATCACGTCCAAGGGATCGTCGAGCAGAAGGGTCTGCTCGAAGCGCTTATCGTCCTCAACATAGGTGTCGGACTGCATCGCGACGACGACCGCGAGGTCGATTCGCTCAGCAACCAACAAGTCGAAGCAGCGGGCCGGGTTGGCCTCGAGTACCTGCACCTCCAGGAGGGGGCGTGTCGAGCGCAGGGTGGCGGCCAGCGGCGCGAGCAACTGGGCAGCCGCCGTGGAGAATCCGCCGAGCCCAAAACGGGACTGCACCTGGTCGCCGGCCTCCATGGCCGCGGCGCGCAGGCTCTCCCATTCCGCAATGAGCGCGTCCGATCCCGCCACGAGATAGCGGCCCGTGGCGGTCAGCCGCACCCCCCGGCCGTCCTTCGTCAGCAGCTGCATTCCAAGCACACGCTGGAGCTCCCGCAATTGCGCGGAGACGGCGGAGGGAGAATAACCCGTGAGCTCCGCGGTTGCCCCGACGGTGCCGCACCGGGCAAACACCCGAAGTGTTATAAGCCGCGGATCGATCATGCACCAATTATGCACGGTTATTTCCAAAATCTTGCGCTTTTCTTGCAGATCGATCCTCCCTAATCTCATGACTAGAACGTTTTCGACAGCGCCGGTTGCCCCCACCAACCCCGTAGTCCCCACGAATCCACATTTACTTACCCCTCCCGGGAGGAAACACATGTCTGCTCCAGTGAACGTGCCCCTCAATTCACGCGGAAAACTCGCTTCATCATTGCCTGCCGAGCAGGTGGCGGAAATCACCGAGTTGTTCGATTTCCGACGCGTGGGATATTCCCTCGATGCCCCCTTCTACACGGACCCGACGATTTTCAACATCGACATGAAGGCCATTTTTGGCGAGCACTGGATCTTTGCCGCCAGCATCGCTGAGCTCCCGGAACCGGGCGACTACGTCACTGTCGACTACGGGCCCTACTCCCTGATCGTGCTGCGCAACGACGACGGCGGCGTAAACGTCCTGCACAACGTGTGCCGCCACCGCGGCGCCCGCGTCCTGACCGAACCCGCGGGGACCACGGGCAACCTGGTATGCGGCTATCACTCCTGGACCTACTCCCCCAACGGTGATTTGATCCATGCCTCGGCACCGGGGGAAACGAAGTTCGACAAGGGCTGCTTCGGCCTCAAGCGCGCCCACAGCCGCGTGTTCGCCGGACTCATCTTCGTCTCCATTGCGGACGAACCGCCGACGGATTTCGACGAAACCGGAAAGATATTCGAGCCCTACCTCGCGCCGCACGATCTGTCGAAGACGAAAATCGCCTACCAGCAGAACATCGTCGAGGAGGGCAACTGGAAGCTCGTCATGGAGAACAACCGTGAGTGCTACCACTGCGACGGCCACCCGGAACTCGCCTGCTCCCTCTTTCCCACCTGGGGCCTGACGGAGGGCCTGATCCCGCTCCATCTCGAGGAGGTGTGGGACCGCAACAAGGAAGCACAGTCCTCGCTCGAGGACCGCTGCCGCCGCTATGGCCTTCCCTATGAGGTCGTCGAGGAGCTCGACACCCGTGTGGCGGGAATCCGCATCTCGCGAGACTCGCTCGACGGTGACGGCGAATCGTTCTCACCCGACGGGCACAGGCTGTCCAAGAAGCTGCTCGGAGACTTGCGGGACTTCCGCCTTGGCCGCTGCTCGATGCATTTGCAGCCCAACAGCTGGTTCCATTTCCTCGGGGACCACGTCATCACGTTCGCCGTCTTCCCCGTCAATGAGCACCAGACACTGGTACGCACCACCTGGCTGGTGGCTGACGACGCCGTGGAAGGCGTCGACTACGACCTGGAGAAGCTCACCCACACCTGGAAGCAGACCAACCTGCAGGACAAGGCGTTCGTGGAGCTGTGCCAGAAGGGCGCCGGCAGCCCCGCCTATCAGCCCGGCCCGTACATGAAGAGCGAATACCAGGTCGAGGCGTTCATCAACTGGTATGTGCAGCGCGTGCAGGAGCACTTGGCATGATTGAACTCGGCACCGTCACGGCAATCCAGGAACCACAGCGCATTCGCGGTCTTGAGATGCCGTGGAACAGGGTGATGGGCGGCACCGACGGACCCGCCGGTGCCGCCCGCGCGTTGGGGCCCTGGCATCCGCAGGAGTTCATGGCCGAATGTGTCGAGACCGTTCCCGAGGTGGGCGGCATGATGACCTTCGTGTTCCGCCGCTCCGACGGGGCGCCCCTGGCGTTCCGTCCGGGCCAATACGTGAATGTCGCCTTTCCCGTGAACGGCGAGGACCAGGAAGCGGTGGACCGCAGCTACTCGCTGTCCAGTTCGCCCACCAAGCCGTGGACCTTCAACATCACAGTCAAGTGCGACCACACGGGACAGGTCTCTCCGTGGGTGCACGCGAACGTCAAACCCGGCACCATCCTCGAGATGCTGGGACCGGTCGGGGCATTCCACCTGCCCGACGCCGACCGGCGGGCACGGTACCTCTTGCTGGCCGCCGGCGCCGGCATTACCCCCATCATGTCGATGGTGCGGACCATCCACTCCCTGCCCGGACAGGCAGATGTCGTGGTGCTCTACCACGGAGCGGCGGCCGGAGACTTTGCCTTCCACAAGGAGTTGGCCTACATCGCCTCCGTGGACTCGCGCGTCAAGGTCTTCTACTCCCTGGGCGACCGCGGCAAACCCGAGGGGTGGGAAGGGCTCACCGGAAGGCTGACGGCGGCCATGCTCGACGAGGTGGCCCCCGATGCCAACGGCCGCCAGGTCTATGCCTGCGGCCCCGAGGGTTACCTGAACACCGCCACCGAGCTCCTTGGGAAGGTCGGCGTCGACGACACCTCCATCCACATGGAATTCTTTTCGGGAGACCGCCAGACGATCCTTGAATACCAGGCGGAGCTCGCGCTTGCGGTGGACATTGCGGAGGGAATCGCCGAGGAAATCGCCGATTCCGCTGAGGACTACTACGAAAGCCAGCCCACCGCGTTCGGGCTCTACGAGCCCGGCTACGACGCCGGGGGAACCCTGAAGGCCACAGGGCTGCCGCTGGAAACCGTCGCCCCGGACGCGCCCTGTCCCGAAGGCCGAGGCGGCAGTCCGGACGTGGGGCCGGAGGCAGGCTCCCCCGATGCCTCGAGCTTCGACACTGTCGGAACGGGAAGCCTCACTCTGTCCTTCATGCGCACCGGCATCAACGTGCGCATCGACCCCGCCGAACACATCCTCGGGGTGGCCCAGCGTGCGGGCGTCAGGATCGGCGCGAACTGCAAGGAAGGCATGTGCGGCTCCTGCAAGGTCGTCAAGCTTTCCGGGGAGGTCGAGATGAACCACCAGGGCGGGATCCGGGCACGGGAAATCGATGCGGGCAAGTTTCTGCCCTGCTGCTCTACCGCGCGCACCGATTTGGTGATCGATGCTTAGCCGCCTCCTGCTGCTCTAGGCCGGACAGGCCGGCACGCAGCAATCAGCGGCTACCCGATCAGGGCCAGCACCGCGCCGGCAGCAACGACGCCGCCGGCTTCCGCGCAGGGGCCGGTCACGGTGCCGTCGCGGTGGAGCTGTCCGGGCTCAAGCACTTTCGGCACCCCGTGGTGGGCGACCTTCAGCTCAGGAACCGCTGAAGCAGGGCTAAGGGGCGGCCGACTGTCGGGAACGCCCGGCTGTCAACGGTAATAACCGCGTCCCTGGCTAGGTACCGGCCACGGTGCGGCCAATGATCAGTCGCATGATCTCGTTGCTGCCTTCGAGGATCTGGTGGACCCGCAGGTCCCGGGCGATCTTCTCCAGTCCGTACTCGGAAAGGTAGCCGTAGCCCCCGTGGAGCTGGATAGCGCTGTTGGCCACGTTGAACCCGGCATCCGTGGCGACCCTCTTGGCCATGGCGCAGAGCTTGACGGCGTCGGGCGCGCCGCGGTCCAGCGCGTCCGCTGCCCGCCAGAGCAGCGTCCGGGCGGTCACTAGCTCTGTTTCCATGTCGGCCAGCTGGAACAGCAGGGATTGCTGGTTGATCAGCGGTCCGCCGAACGCCTCGCGTTCCTTGAGGTAGGCCACCGACTTGTCCAGGGCAGTCTGGCCGCCGCCCAGGGAGCAGGCGCCCATGTTGACGCGGCCTCCGTTGAGCCCCTTCATCGCGATCCCAAAACCGCTGCCTTCGTCTCCGAGGCGGTTGGCAATCGGAACCCGGACATTGTCGAAAATAACCTGGCGGGTCGGCTGGGCGTTCCACCCCATCTTTTTCTCGTTCGGACCGAACGACAGGCCCGGGGTCCCCGCCGGGACCACGATGGCCGTGATGCCGCGGCTTCCGGTGTCGGCGGTGCGGGCCATCACGATGTAGTAGCTCGACGACCCGGCCCCGGAGATGAATTGTTTGACGCCGTTCAGCACGTACTCATCGCCGTCGCGCGCCGCCCTGGTGCTCAGCGCGGCAGCATCGGAGCCGGCGCCGGGCTCGGTAAGGCAGTAGCTGCCCAGGGCTTCCATGGAGGCAAGCTGCGGCACCCACTGGGCGCGCTGCTCATCGTTGCCGAACGAGTCGATCATCCAGACCACCATGTTGTGGATGGAGATGTAGGCGGCAATCGTCGGATCAGCCTTGGCCAGTTCCTCGAAGATCAGCACCGCATCGCTGCGCGTTAGCCCGGAGCCGCCGAACTGCTCCTGCACATAGATGCCGCCCATACCCAGGGCGCCGGCTTCGCGCAGCACGTCCACCGGGAAGTGTTTGGTCTCGTCCCATTTCGCGGCGTTCGGCGCCAGAGCCCCGTTGGCGAAGTCCCGCACCATCGCAACCAGCGACTGCTGGTCCTCGTTGAGTTCAAACATTCCCAGTCCTCCGAAGTGTAGATCTTGACTCAATGTAGTACGACGGCCCAATTATTACTAGGACTTCCTACTACATTTAATTCACGACCCCCTCCGGACCCGACATGGCCCCGATCCCCCGCTGCTTGCCGACTGGCCGGTGAACGAGCGGCGGGCCACAGGAACCAGGAACGAGCGGCTACCCGATCAGGGCCAGCACCGCGCCGGCAGTAACGACGCCGCCGGCTTCCGCGCGGAGGCCGGTCACGGTGCCGTCGCGGTGGGCCGGGACCTGGGTTTCCATCTTCATCGCCTCCAGCACGACAACGGGATCCCCCGCCGCGACCTCGGCGCCCGGTTCCACGAGCCACTTCACCACAGTCCCGGCCATCCCGGCGCGCAGCTCCCCGGGGTGGGGGGCGGCAGCTCCGCCGTCGGACGTTCCGCCCACGGAAACCCCCGCGGGAAGGGGCACGCCGGACCGGGCCCAGCCGTCCAGCAGGTCCGCCGGCAGCCCGACCGCCATCCGGCGGCCGTCCACCTCGACGGTGATGGTGCGGCGTTCGCCGTCGGGCGCGGTGGTGCCGAAGCGCGGGTCGGCGGCGATCGTGTCCGCGAAGTCCGTTTCGATCCACCGCGTGTGGATCCCGAGGCCGGTTTCGGAGGTGAAGTCCGGGGAGTCGACCACGGCGCGGTGGAACGGGAGCACGGTGGCCACCCCGGTGATGCTGATTTCGGCGAGGGCGCGGCGGGCGCGGCGCAGCGCCTGCTGCCGGTCGGCGCCGGTGACGATCAGTTTCGCGAGCAGCGAGTCGAACTGCGGCGGGACGAAGGAGCCGGGGCGGACGCCGGTGTCGAGCCGGAGGCCGGGGCCGGTGGGGGCGTGGAACTCCTCGACGGTGCCGGGCGAGGGCAGGAAGCCGCGCCCGACGTCCTCGGCGTTGAGCCGGAATTCGAAGGCGTGGCCGCGCGGTGTCGGGTCCGCGGTGAGGCGCAGCGGTTCCCCGGCGGCGATGCGGAACTGCTCCTGGACGAGGTCGATTCCGGTGGTTTCCTCGGTGATGGGGTGCTCCACCTGCAGGCGGGTGTTGACCTCGAGGAACGCCACGGTGCCGTCCGCGGCGACCAGGAATTCCACCGTGCCGGCGCCGGAGTAGCCGGCCGCGCGGCAGACCGCCTTGGCGGCGTCGTAGATCTGGCGGGTCTGTTCGTCGCTGAGGAACGGCGCGGGCGCCTCCTCCACGAGCTTCTGGTGGCGGCGCTGGAGCGAGCAGTCGCGGGTTCCGACGACGACGACGTTGCCGTGCGCGTCGGCGAGGACCTGCGCCTCGACGTGGCGCGGCCGGTCGAGGTAGCGCTCCACGAAGCATTCGCCGCGGCCGAAGGCGGCGACGGCCTCCCGGACAGCGGAGTCGAAGGCTTCCTCGACCTCGTCGAGGGCGCGGACCACCTTCATGCCGCGGCCGCCGCCGCCGAAGGCCGCCTTGATGGCGATCGGCAGGCCGTGCTGCTCGGCGAAGGCGCGGGCCTCGGCGGCGGATTCCACCGGGCCATCGCTGCCGGCAACCAGCGGGGCGCCGGCGCGGACGGCGGTCTCGCGGGCGGTGATCTTGTTGCCGAGCAGCCGGATGGCGTCCGGGGTGGGCCCGATCCAGGTGAGGCCGGCGTCAAGGACGGCCTGGGCGAAGTCGGCGTTCTCGGACAGGAAGCCGTAGCCGGGGTGGAGGGCGTCGGCGCCGGACTCCGCCGCCGCGGCGAGCAGCTTGGGGATGTTGAGGTAGGTGTCCGCGGGCGAGTTGCCGCCCAGGGCGTAGGCCTCGTCCGCGGCGGAGACGTGCAGGGCGTCGGCGTCGATGTCCGCATAGACGGCGACGGAGGCCAGCTGCGCGTCGTCGCAGGCCCGGGCGATCCGGACGGCGATTTCACCGCGGTTGGCGATCAGGACCTTGCGCATCAGTAACTCGCTTCTTCTTCGGGGGTGACGGGTTGGGGGGTGGCGTTCCCGGTGAGGGTGGATTCGGCCCAGCGGAAGCGGATCTTCCCGCCGATCGGGACCTGGCCGGCGCGGTCCAGCTGGGAGTCGACCACCACGGCGATCACCGGGTAGCCGCCGGTGATCGGGTGGTCGGCCAGGAAGAGCACGGGGAGCCCTTCCGGCGGAACCTGCAGGGCGCCGGCGACGGTGCCCTCGCTGGCGAGTTCGCCCTGGCGGGTGCGCTGCAGCGGGGTTCCCTGCAGGCGCATGCCCACCCGGTTGGACTGCGGCTTCACTTCCCAGTCCTGGGCCGTGAACGAGTCCAGCGCCCCCTGATCGAACCAGTCGGCGCGGGGGCCGGGGACAACGTCGAGCACGGTGACCCCGGTGCCCGGGTACTCCGGCTGCAGTTCGGGGTGGCCGACAACGCCGGATTCGGCCTCCCCGCCGGCGGCGAGGAGCTGGCCAGTCGCCAGCGGGGCGGGGCCGATCCCTGACATGGTGTCGGTGGAGCGGCTGCCGAGCACCGGGGCGGTGTCAACGCCGCCGCGGACGGCGAGGTAGCTGCGGAAGCCGCTCTCGGGGGCGCCGATGCTCAGGGTTTCGCCGTCGAGCAGGGCGAAAGGAGTGGCCATCGGGACGGTCCGCCAGGACGGACCGGACCCGGCCTCGTCGGCGTCGTCGAAGTCGGAGCCGGCGTCGAAGCCGGCGTCGGAGCGCGACTCGATGGTCAGCTCCGACGGCGCCCCGGCTACGGCGAGGACCTGGTCTCCAACGGCCTGCACCGTGAGCCCGCCGGCGACGGTCTCCACCGCGGCGGCCGACGGCGCGTTCCCGACCAGGCGGTTGGCCCGGCGCAGCGAGGCCCGGTCCAGCGCGCCGGCCGCGGAGACGCCCAGGCCGGAGTGGCCGTAACGGCCAAGGTCCTGGATCAGGCTCTGCAGCCCCGGCGCGACGACCCGCAGTCCGGACCTCAGCTCGGGAGCAGGAATCTGGGCCTGCTGTTCCGGCGCCAGCGTGACGATGTCGCGGACCGCGCGGTACTGCACCTGGTGGCCGGGGGCGGCCAGGGCGGGCTGTTCCCGGTCCAGGTCCCACATGGTGGCGCCGGTGCGTCCGATCAGCTGCCAGCCGCCGGGCGAACGGCGCGGGTACACTGCCGAATAGTTCCCGGCCAGCGCCACCGAACCGGCGGGGACGGCGGTGCGCGGGGAGCTGCGCCGCGGCACCTCGAGCACCTGGTTTTCGCCCACCATGTAGCCGAAGCCCGGCGCGAAGCCGGCGAAGGCCACGGTCCAGATCTGGCCGGTGTGGGCCGCGATCACGCCGTCGGTTCCAAGGCCGGTCAGCTCGCCCACCTCGGCGAGGTCCTCGCCGTCGTACACGGTGTCGATGACCACCAGCTCGCCCTCCCGGTGCGCGGGGGCGGTGAGGTCGAGCTGGAGCAGCCGTGCGGCGATCCGCCGTGCCGACACCGGCGAATCCGCTGTCACCAGCACCGTCTCCGCCGCGGCGAGGACGTCCAGCTGGCCCGGCAACGGGTGCTCAACGAGCAGTGCCTGCAGGGCCAGCACGTCCTGGGTTCCGGAGAGCTCGGCCAGTACCGCGCGGGTTCCCACCGCCCGCACGGAGCGGACCTTCTGTACTGCCAGGGTTTGCCCTGCTGTATCAATCATGAGCTGCCTTCATCGTTTGGCGGTGCTTCGAGGGGGCCGCGCCGCTTAGGCGTGGACGAATGCGGCCGTGCTGATGCCGGCGGCGGTCAGGGCCGCCCGGACTGCGGCGGCCATGGTGACGGCGCCCGGGGAGTCGCCGTGAACGCAGATGCTCTCTGCGCGGATCTTCAGGATGGAGCCGTCAATGGTGCGGACGGCGGAATCTGAGGCCATCCGCAGGACATGCTCAGTGACCTCCGCATGGTCGTGCAGGACGGCTCCGGGCAGGGTGCGGGACACGAGCGTGCCGTCCGGGTTGTAGGCCCGGTCCGCGAAGGCTTCGGTCACGGCCCGGAGGCCGGCGGCCTCGGCCAGGCGGAGCACCTCTGAGCCCGGCAGGCCCAGGATGGGCAGGTTCGGGTCGACGGATTTCACGGCGTCGACGACGGCTTTCGCCTGCGCGGTGTGCGCCACAATCGCGTTGTACAGACCGCCGTGCGGCTTGACGTAGGTGACCTTGCCGCCTTCCGCCGCGGCCAGGGCCTGCAGCGCGCCGATCTGGTAAACGACGTCGTCCGCGAGTTCGATCGGGTCGATGTCCAGAAAGCGGCGGCCGAAACCCGCCAGGTCGCGGTAGCCGACGTGGGCGCCGATTACGACGCCGGCGGCCACCGCCTCGCGGCAGGTCTTCCGAATCACGCTGGGGTCCCCGGCATGGAATCCGCAGGCAACGTTCGCGCTGGAAACCGAACGGAACATCGCCGTGTCATCTCCCAGGCTCCAGCGTCCGTAGGATTCGCCGACGTCGCTGTTCAGGTCGATGGTTGCCATTTGTGATCCTCGTCTCATGGGGGTTCCTCTATCTAGGATGCACCAAATCTCAGAATTGTTCAACAATTCTTCAATTCCACGATGTGACGATCGTGTAGATTCGCATCTATGACGAGCGCCGAATCAGGACTCCCTGGCCTTCCCGGCTCAATCGCCGCCGGACGCAGCAAGGCCTCCGGCACCGCGGGTGCGGCCCTGGGGTCGGCGGCCCGGCTGCGGGTGGCCACCCCTTCCGTGGCGGACCGGGTCGCGGCCGAGCTGCGGCTGCAGCTGGCGGAAGGGCTGCTGCTGCCGGGCGCACGGCTGACCGAATCAACCATCTCCGAGGAGCTGGGCGTTTCCCGCAACACCATCCGCGAGGCCTTTGCCGAGCTCGCGGCCGAGCGGCTGGTCGTCCGGCACCCCAACCGCGGCGTGTTCGTCGCGACCCTGGGGCCGGGCGAGATCCACGACGTCTACACCGTGCGCCGGTTCATTGAAGTGAGCGCCATCCGCGGCGGAGGAAGCCCCGAGCGGGTGGCGGCGGTCCGCGCGGCGGTGGAGGAAGGCAAGGCCGCGGCGGCAGCGGACGACGAGGAAGCCCTCGGCACCGCGAACCAGCATTTCCACGGGGCCATCGTGGCGCTGGCCGAGAGCCGGCGCCTCAACACGATCATGGCCCAGGTGCTGGCCGAGATGCGACTGTTCTTTCACAAGGCCACCGTGGATGCGCATTTCTACCGCAGCTACCTCGACGACAACGAGAAAATCTGCAAGACCCTTGAGGCCGGGCAGCTGGACCGCGCCGGGGACCTACTGCTGGCCTACCTGAATAACTCGGAGGAGAAACAGCGCGCGGTCCACGGCGACTGAGCGAAAATTGACCCGCCGGAGGCCCCGGTAAATCACCGGGGCCGGAACAGCACACTTTAAAATTGTTGAACAATTCCTTGCGCAGATTGTTCAACAGTCGGTACAGTTGCGGGAGACAATCGTTGTGACGCCAGTCACCCAACTGTTGGGACTCCCCATGGAAACCACCACCGTCAAGGCCGCCCTCAAACCGGCCGCCCGGCGTTCCGCCCTGCTGGGCGCCATGTTCCTCATGGCCACCAGTGCCATCGGCCCGGGGTTCATCACCCAGACCACAGCCTTTACCGTCCAGCTCGGCGCCGCCTTCGCCTTCGCGATCCTGGTCTCCATCCTGGTCGACATTGCCGTGCAGGCGAACGTCTGGCGGATCATCGGCGTCTCCGGCCTGCGGGCCCAGGAGCTCGGCAACAAGGTCCTCCCCGGCGTCGGCTGGTTCCTGGCCGCGCTCGTCTTCATGGGCGGGATCGTCTTCAACATTGGCAACGTCGCCGGAACCGGGCTCGGCACCAACGCCATGATGGGATTGGATCCCAAAATCGGCGGGGCCATCTCCGCCGTGCTGGCCATCCTGATCTTCCTCAGCAAGCGGGCGGGCGTGGCCCTCGACCGGATCGTGGTGATCCTCGGTGCCCTGATGATCCTGATGACGCTGTACGTGGCAGTCGTGTCGGCCCCGCCGCTGGGTGAGGCCCTCAAGAACACCGTGATGCCCGAGAAGGTCGACTTCCTGGTCATCACCACCCTCATCGGCGGAACGATCGGCGGCTACATCACGTACGCGGGTGCCCACCGCATGCTGGACACCGGCGTCACCGGCGTTGAGAACGTCAAACAGATCACGCAGAGCTCGATCGTGGGGATTCTGGTCACCTGCGTCATGCGCATCCTGCTCTTCCTGGCTATCTTCGGTGTCGTCGCCGGCGGCGTGGCCCTGACCGGCAACAACCTTGCCGCCTCCGCTTTCCAGGCCGCAGCAGGAGACATCGGCATGCGCGTCTTCGGTGTCATCCTGTGGGCCGCTTCCATCACCTCCGTGATCGGTGCCGCGTACACCTCGGTCTCCTTCGTGACGAAGTCCACCACCAAGGACCGCACCCGCAACCTGATCACCGTCGGCTTCATCTCCTTCTGCACCGTGGCCTACCTGCTGATCGGCCAGGCCCCGCAGCAGCTCCTCATCTTCGCCGGCGCCTTCAACGGCCTCATCCTCCCCGTCGGGTTCGGAGTCCTGCTCTGGGTGGCCTGGCGCCGCCGGGACCTCATGCAGGGCTACGTCTACCCCAAGGGCCTGCTGGTCATTGGCATCGTGGCCTGGCTGCTGACACTGTTCCTCGGCTACAGCTCGCTGACCAGCCTGGCAAAGCTGTGGGCCTAGACCAATGAATCTTCCCGAGGTGAACGTCCCGTCCCGCATCGCCCGCCCCGCAGACCCGTCAGGTCTGCTCCCGGCCGAGGCCCGGGCCCTGTTCCGCGCCGGCCTCGTGACGCCGACCTCCGGCTGGAGCAGCGGCTACGCACAGGCCAACCTGATCATCGTGCCCAAGGCGCAGGCCTTCGACGTGCTGCTGTTCGCCCAGCGCAACCCCAAGCCCTGCCCTGTCCTGGGCGTGCTGGACGCCGGCGCGACCTCCGGTGCGCTGCTGGCCGGAGGTGATATCCGCACCGACGTGCCCAAGTACGTGGTGTACCAAGACGGCCGGAAGGTCGACGAACCAACCGACATCACGGACCACTGGCGCGATGATCTCGTGACGTTCATTGTGGGCTGCAGCTTCACCTTCGAATCCGCCCTCCAGGACAACGGCATCCGGGTGGCCCACATCGACCAGGGAGTGAACGTGCCCATGTACCGCACGTCCGTCCGCTGCGAACCGGCCGGACAAATGGCCGGCCCGCTGGTGGTCTCCATGCGGCCCGTTCCGGCCTCCCAGGTGGCCGACGCCGTCCGCATCACCTCCCGCTATCCGGCCGTGCACGGCGCGCCGGTCCATGTCGGAAACCCCGCCGAACTGGGCATTGCGGATCTGGGCCGCCCCGACTTCGGCGACCCGGTCCGGATCCCGGACGGCCATGTGCCCGTCTTCTGGGCGTGCGGGGTGACGCCGCAGGCAGCCGTGATGGAGTCGAGGCCGGCACTGGCAATCGGCCACGCCCCGGGGCACATGCTCATCACGGACGCGCGCGACACCTCGTACCAGGTCCCGTAGGTTACTGGGCGCCGATATGCACCAGGAGTTCGTGCTCGGCGGCGTCCAGGTACCGGCGCAACTCGGCCGCGGCCTCGTCCCGGCGGCCGGCACGCAGCAGCGCCACGAGGGCGGCGTTGCGTTCCACGTAGTGGCTGTGGAAGTCCGTTGTGGTGGCCATGGCGTGGAAGACCAGGCGCATCTGGGCGAGGACCCTGTCCATGAGTTCATCCACTGACGCACTCCCGGAGAGCGCCACCAGCGCCTTGTGCAGGTCCTGGTTGGCATCGGCCATCTCCGTCACGGCCCCCGCGCTCAGGGCGGCGCGGGCCCGGTCGATGATGGCGTCGAGGGCATCCAGGGTCTCTGCCCGGTATTCCCCCCACAGCACGGCCGCCGGTTCGATCAGCCGGCGGACCCGGTAGATTTCACGGACGTCCTCGGCCTGCGGCGCGGACACGAACACGCCGCGATTCGGAATGCGCCGCACCACGGACTCACCGGCGAGGACGGTGAAAGCCTCCCGCAGCGTATTCCGTGAGACGCCCAGGACCTCGGAGAGTCTCTGCTCGGAGAGTTTCGTTCCCGGGGCGATTTGGCCCGCCGAAATGCGCGAACGCAGCACAGCAGCCACCCACGACCCGGTGTGGGCGTGAGTCGCCTGGACCTCGTCGGAGATCCCTTCAAGCGCGGTATTCATCGGCATGGATCCAATCTACCGAAGAAGCGTGCACTCCCCGCGCCGCGTCCGGCACGGCCGACCCGGCCGACCAGGACGACCAGGCCAGCATCGCTGCGACGCGCCTTCAGGCCTGCGCGGCGGTGAACACCTGCCGCTACCGGAATACCGGCGCGCCAGGAATTCCGCGAGGCGCGGGGAATCTTCCGCGTCGTGACCCCGCACCGGACACTCCGCGGGTCCGCCGTCTCATTCCTCAAGGAGTCACAGGTAACACAGGCACCATAGGCATTCGTCCGCGTTCACGCCGATCACGCCGCAATCATTGACACAATCCTGATCGTGAAGCCGAAGCCATTGACACAACGTAATTCGCATCACATACTTGTGGAACCGATTCCATGGAATCGATTCCATGAGCAGTTCACAAGCAGTCCCACAATGAGGTGTGCAGCAGTGACAGGACCTTCCATCACCATCAAGGACGTAGCGGCACTGGCCGGCGTCTCGCCGGCCACGGCGTCAAGGGTGCTGTCGGGGAATCCGGCGACGTCGCCGCAGTCCAGACAGCGAGTGGCCGCGGCGGTCGCCCAACTGGATTTCCATCCCAACGCCCAGGCCCGAGCACTCCGATCCACCAGGACCAACGTCATCGGGCTGCTCCTTTCAGACGTCCGCAACCCGTTTTTTGCCGATCTGGCACACGCCGCGGAGCAGGCGGCACTCGCCGAGGGGCTTGTCACCCTCCTCGGGAACGCCAACGAGAGCATTCCGCAGCAGGACCGGTATTTGGACACCTTCATTTCGCAGCGCGTGGACGGCGTGATCGCCGCGCCCCAGGGTGAAGGCAGCTCCAGCCTCCACGCCCTGCTGGAACGGGGAATCCCCACGGTATTCGTCGACCGGACTGTCGACGGTGTCGACGTCCCGAGTGTGACAACAGACAGTGATACCGGCATCCGCCAGGCGGTGGAGCACCTCGCCCGCCAGGGACACGAGCGCGTCGGCTACATCGCTGGGCCCCAGACCACGTCCACGGGACGGGACCGGCTCAAGTCCTTCTCCCGTTCCGCCCGGGAATTCGGGCTGAGCACCGACCCCGCCCTGACCTATTTCGGGGACTTTCAGTCCGCCAGCGGTTCGGCCGGCGCGCACCACCTGCTGGGCCTCGCGCAGCCGCCGACCGCGCTGCTGGCCGCCGACAGCCCCATGGCCGTCGGCGCGCTGGCCACCTTGAACCGGAAGGGCCTGCGCATCGGCCGGGACATGGCGCTTATTGCCTTCGATGACATCGAATGGTTTTCCCTGCTGGATCCGCCGCTGACCGTCATTTCCCATGACGTGGAGGCGATGGGCCGGACCGCGGTCAGGCTCCTGCTCGAGGTTATCGACGGTCAGAAGCCGGACTCGGTCGTCCTGCCCAGCGAACTGATAGTCCGCGCCTCCTCAGGCACGACTGGCCCCAGCGTGGGGCAGCCGTGATAGCGGCCGCTTCCGTCCCGTCCGACCCCTCTGATTTCCGGCTTGGGGCACCATCCGACACCACTAAAGGAGCAGGTCCCATGAGCACGGTTTTTGTGGTCGGAAGCCTCAATATCGACCAGAACATCCGCGTCCGCTCCCTGCCCAGGGCTGGCGAAACCGTCCCGGGATCGGACGCAACGTTCAGCCCCGGCGGCAAGGGCGGCAACCAGGGCGTTGCGGCGGCCCGCGCGGGTGCCTCGGTGAAATTCACCGGCGCTGTCGGTGACGACGCCCATGGACGGCGAATCCTTGAGGTCCTGTCCGGGGCCCACATCGACGCCGGTCATGTACGGGTCGTCGCCGGCGCCGCCACGGGGACTGCCGTCATCGCTGTCGACGACCAGGGCGAAAACCAGATCATCGTCAGTCCGGGCGCTAATGCGGGGCTCACCGCAGGCGACGTCGAAGCCGGACTCGCCGCCATGCGGGCCGGCGACGTCCTGGTCCTGCAGCTGGAGATCCCGACGGCGCTGGTCCGGCAGGCCGCACGGACCGCTAAGAGCCGCGGGGCGTTTGTCATCCTCAACGCCGCCCCCGCCCCCCGGCGGATCGACGGGCTGCTCGACGACGTCGACCTCCTGGTAGTGAACGAGCAGGAAATCCAAGTCCTGGCAGGCCACGCCGGGATACGCGGGAGCCACCGGGACCTGGTCCAGACGCTCCCACCAGTTCTTGGTCCGGCAATCGTCTGCACCGCCGGAGCGGAAGGGTCCCACACGGTCCTGGACGGCAACCTTGTGCACGTCCCGGCGACGAAAGTTACCGCCACGGACACCACAGGGGCCGGCGACACGTTCGTGGGCTACCTCGCCGCGTCCCTCGCAGGCGGCCCACGCCGGCTGCCTGCCGCACTGATCCAAGCCAGCCGCGCATCGGCCCTCGCCGTCACGCGCAGCGGCGCCATGGAATCGATTCCATGGCGCCATGAAATACCGGCATCCGAGCCGTCCCCCGCAACAACCAACCCCGCCATTCCGTACCAAGGAGTCTCATGAAAATCGCACTCGGCAACGACCACGCCGGCTTCCCCCTGAAGGCCTTCGTCCAGTCCGTCCTGGAAGACCTCGGCCATGAGGTCATCGACTGCGGCGCACCCAGCGAGACCCCGGTCGATTTCCCGGACATCACCCGAGCCACCTGCGATCTGGTCCGCTCCGGCGAGGCCGAGCGGGCCGTGTTGGTCTGCGGGACCGGGGTGGGCGCCGTCATGGCGGCCAACAAGATCCCGGGCATCCGTTGCGCCCTGGGACACGATGTCTACTCCGCCCATCAGAGCGTGGAACACGACGATGCGAACGCCATCGCCATGGGCGCCTGGCTGATCGGCAGGGCCACGGCCAAGGAAGTCCTCGAGTCCTTCCTGGACGCCAAGTTCGACAACGACGAGGACACGATCCGGCGGGTCCAGAAACTGCGCGAGATGGAGCTCGAGGGAGCACGGGAACTGGCCGCCGAAATCTGACCGGTCCGGCCCCACCAGAAGTTCAACAGGCCTTCGGCGCACCGCCCAGGGCTGACCAGCAATATCAAAGGAGATATCGAACATGACGGCAGCAATTACGGACCGGCCCCGCCAGGCCGCCCACGGTTCCCCCGGAAAGATCAAGACTGCCATGGCTTCGGCCGCCGGCACCTGCGTGGAAAATTACGACTTCGTGGCCTACGGCACGGCCGCGGCACTGTACTTCGGCAAGGTCTTCTTCCCCAACACGGACCCCGTCGTCGGAACTCTTCTGGCCTTCGCCACGCTGGCTGTGGGCTTCCTGATGCGGCCCATCGGCGGGGCCGTCGGCGGCTACCTCGGCGACAAGTATGGCCGGAAGCCCGTGCTGGTCGGTGCCTTGCTGACCATGGGCATCGCCACCGTCCTGATCGGCTGCCTCCCCACCTACGCGCAGGTCGGCATCCTCGCACCCATCCTGCTCGTCATCATCCGGATGATCCAGGGCCTGGCCTTCGGGGCCGAGTGGGGCGGCGCCGTTATGATGACGTTCGAGCACGCGCCGTGGAAGCAGCGAGGCCGCTTCGCCGCCATCCCTCAGGCAGGCAACCCGCTGGGCATCACCCTGGCCAACGCCGCCTTCCTGCTCTCCGCGTCGCTGCAGACCGACTGGGCCTGGCGGTTGCCGTTCCTCGCCAGCGCCATCCTGATCGTTGTCGGCCTGGTGGTCCGGATGAAGCTTGAGGAATCCCCCGAGTTCGAACACACCAAGGCCACGGGCGCGATCGTCAAGAACCCCCTGACCACCGTGATCAAGAACGACTGGCGAAACATCCTGCGGGTGATCTCTCTTCGCATTGTGGAGAGCTGCGCGTACTACGTCACGGCAACGTATCTGCTCTCCTACATCGCCAAGAACAACCCCGATGACCGGGCCATCGGCCTCACCGGCATTGTGATCGCCAGCCTTCTTGCCATCCCGGTCACGCTGATCGCCGGCGCGCTTACCGACCGCATCGGCCGTCGCAAGCTTTACCTTGGCGGAACCATCGCCGTCATCGCCTTTGGCTTCCCGATGTTCCTGCTCAGCAACACCGGTAATCCGTTCCTGATTGTGCTGGCGTTCGTGATCGGCATCGGCATCATCCACGCCACGTTTACCGGCACGCAGGGTGCCTGGTTCGCAGAGCTGTTCCAGACCAACACCAGGACGTCCGGTGCCTCAATTGGCTACCAGGTTGCCGCGTCCATTTCCGGATTCGCACCCTTCCTGGCCGTTCTGTTGGCCTCCGTCTTCGGCTGGGCCGGCGGCGCCTCGCTGTACGTCCTCGTGGGCGTCATCGGCCTCATCGGGGTGTTGAACACCCGGGAAACCTGGGGCGCCAAGGAAAAGGCCGAGGTGGACGCCATCATCGCCGGCGAGCCGGCCGCTTCCGCAGCGGACCAGCCAGCACCGTCCTCCGTGCGCTAGAACGGACAAAATGCGACCCGGGCCCGCCCTCTTCGACGGACCCGGGTCGCATTTCTTAAGTGGCTATGTAGGCCTGCTAGGTCCCTCGACGTGACATGGCCAACCGCCCGCGCACGGAGGCCGCTCCCCAGACGGTCAGCAGGGATGCCACTAGCAGCAGCCCGGCCTCGCCCAGGTCGACGTCCCCGAGCCAGCCGGTCACGGGATCCTCAAGTCCGAAGGCCGCGTTGAAGAACCCGCCCAGGGTGATGACTGAAATGGCCAGGGCCGACACGGCGGAGATGCCGGTGATCAGGGCGTTGAAGCCCAGCGTGCGCTGCGGATTGTGGATGGCGGAGCTGTACATCCGCATCATGGCGACTCCGTTGATGGTGTCGCACAGTGTCATGGCGGCGGCAAATGCCAGCGGAAGCGCCAGGAGGGCCAGCGGGGAGACCCCGGCAAGCGATGCGGCCGTGGCCATCACCAGCAGGCCGATCGTGGTGGCCGTGTCGAAACCCAGTCCGAAGAGGAAGCCGATGACGTAGATGTTCCGCGGCCGCCGGACGCGGGACAGGGGTTTGGCCAGCAGCCGAGCCACGAATCCCTTCGCCTCCAGGTCCTCCTCCCGCACCGCTCCGCCGCCCTGCACGCTGCGGTAGGCCTGCGCGGTCCGGATGAAGGCGGATCCGTTGAACAGCCCCATCGCGAGAAGGAAGATCCCCGAGACGCCGCTGCCGATCAGCCCCAGCACCAGGTTGCCGGTGGTGCCGTCCTCCATGAACTGGCCCACCAGCGCGGCGCCGCCGACCACCAGGATCCCGGCCAGGATCACCACCGAGCTGTGGCCCAGGCTGAAGGCGAACCCGACGCTCACCGGGTCCCGGCGCTGGGCCACGAACTTGCGGGTCGAATTGTCGATGGCGGCGAGGTGGTCCCAGTCGTAGCTGTGTTTGATGCCCGCCAGGTAGGCCGTCAGCACCAGGCCGAGCGCCAGCGGCTCGCCGGCCGTCACCAGACCGGTCAGCAGGAGCACGACGGCGGCCGCATGCAGGGCCAGCACCGCACCGAAGGTGACCAACAGCCGGGTCCGCAACGGGAGCTGCTCGCGCTGACGGTACAGGGCGGTAACTCCGGTCAACGTGGTCATCAGTATTTCCTTAGGTCCAGGGGCGCCGTGCCGTGCCACCGCTGCCGGAGCAGGGCGCTGCAGGCGCACAGGAGCCGGTTGAGTTCTTCGGTGCTGTTCGAGAGGGACCGGAGCACCAGACCGCTGATGCCATCAACTGTGGCAGTTAATGAGACTCCCGTGTAGGCCTCATTCCCGGCCGTCAGCACGTGCAGTTCGTCCGCGAGGGCCTGGTCGACGCGCCGGTCGACCACGATCAGGGACCCCACATGGCTGAAGTCCTCCATGAACCCCATCCCCGTGACGTCGTGCGTTGGGGGCCGGATCAGCAGGTTGTCGAGGGCCAGCAGTCCGCTCTTCCCCCCGGATTCGACCCGGATCTCGGTCCGGAGCCGCAGTTCCTCGTAACGGAAGGAGGCACCGTCCGGCGACCAGCCGGGGGTGACGACCTCGGACATGACCAGGCTCGACGTCGGGTGCAGGGTGATGTGCGTGTTCTGCCGGTAGCTGGCCTCCCGGTAGGCGATCAGCTGGTCCGGGGCCAGCTCCAGCTGCGATCCCTCCCCCAGCCGCAGCCGCATCCGCTGCTCCGCGAAGGAGCCCGGCGTCCGGTAAATCTTGGTGGCCGACTGCGTGGTGAGCAGCAGCTTCGCCCGGTCCGCCACCTCCACATGGATGACATAGAGATCGGCCCCCAGATACGCCCCGCCAGGATTCACCACGACATAACAAACCTGCCCCGAATCATCCAGGTAATGCGCCCGCAAAACCCGCAAGGCCCCGCGATGGTACTGATGCACGGCCACGGACTTCTCCCCGCGCACGGCAATCCGCAACTCAAGCTCCCCCATTGGTGAAGCAACCGCGGGAGGCTCAACGGCCGCCGTCGTGCTCATGACGCCAGGTCAAGCATCAGGACATCGCGCCGCATCCATTCGATCACGCGTTCCAGTCCTTCGTCGGTCTTGAGGTTGGTGAAGCAGAACGGCTTTTCGCCCCGGAATTCGCGCGAGTCCCGCTCCATCACGGAGAGGTCCGCGCCGACGTGCGGCGCGAGATCGGTCTTGTTGATGATAAAAAGGTCGGACTTGATCATGCCCTGGCCGGCTTTGCGCGGGATCTTCTCGCCCTGGGCCACGTCGATGATGTAAATGGAAAAGTCCACCAGTTCGGGGCTGAACGTGGCCGAGAGGTTGTCCCCGCCGGATTCCACGAAGATCACCTGCAGATCCGGGTGCCGCTGCTTCAGCTCCTCGATGGCCGCGGTGTTCATCGACGTGTCCTCGCGGATGGCGGTGTGCGGGCAGCCGCCCGTTTCCACTCCGATGATCCGGTCGATCGGGAGGATCCCGTTGGCCGCCAGGATCTTGGCGTCCTCGATCGTGTAGATGTCGTTGGTGATCGCCGCCATGGAAATCTCCCGGCTCATGTGGCGGGTGAGGCGCTCCACGAGCTGGGTTTTGCCGGCGCCCACCGGGCCGCCGATGCCGATTTTGATGGGCTCAGACATATTCTTCTCCAGACATATTTCTCTCGCGGCTGACTTAGCTCATGAACATTCGGGCACGCTGGCGCTCGTGCCGCATTTGCGAAATTTCGAGGCCGGGGCTGACCGCGCCAAAGTCGGACCGGTCCAGGCTTCCGGCGCGCCTGACGGCGGCAACGACGTCGTCGGCCGCCTGCCGCAACAGCCGCTGGCCGGCGTTCTGCCCCAGCGGGATGGCCCGGACGGCGTTCTGCGTCAAGGACGTGACCGCGGCGAACAGGTAGGCGGCGAGGGCCTCGGGCAGCGGGACACCCAGGGAACGCGCGACGACGGCGAACGCCAGCGGCTGGTGGCCGGCGGCGCGGCCGGAACCCACCAGTTCGCGGTACTCCGCCAGCTCCGGGGACGGAAAGATCTCGGCGCCGATCTCGAGGAGCCGGGTGCCCATTTTGATGCTGGCCTCGCGCAGCTGCCGGGGCAGCAGCTGGGCCGTCAGCAAGGCATCCAGTTCAGTAACAGGAACATCCTCGTAGAGGAACCGGATGGCCAGGGCGTCCGAGTAGCTCAGCTGTTGCCCCACGAACGCCGCCAGCCACACCCCGAACGACGCCTCGTCGTGCACCAGCCCGCGGTCGATGTAGCTCTCAAACCCCAGCGAGTGCGCGAACGCCCCGGTGGGCAGCGCCGAATCACACAGCTGCTGCAGGGCCAGCTGGTAGGACGCCGGGCTAGTGGGAGTGCTCGGCATGGCGGAAGGGGACGGACATCACGCGCTCCTGGCGGTCATAGGGCGCTCCGACGTGTTTGAGGTAGTCCTCCACCGTGTGGTCGTACTGGCAGACCATCACGGCGGCACCGTACTCGGAGGAGGCCTCGAAGAACTGGGCCTGCAGGTGGCGGTTGCCAAGCGAATGCGCCACTACCCCCATCTCGTGGATGGAGCGCGGCGCGATGACGAGGACATCGGTGGGCAGCACCGACACCACGATCATGTTGGCCTCCGCGACGTGCAGGACGTCGCCGTCGCGCAGGTCCCCGGAACCGGAGGGGAGGCGGATGCCCAGTTCCTTGCCATGGTCGGTGGTGACGCGCTGGACGCGTTTGACCAGCTGGGCGCTGGGGAGCACGACCTTTTCGCGGTGAAGCCCGGCATACGGGTCCGGACCCGGGGGAACATCGTGCGTGTTGCCGAGGACCTTGTCGATGATCATTCCTGTCTCCTCTGGACGCCTAGAAAAGGAAGTAGCGCTGCGCCATGGGCAGCACATCGGAGGGTTCGCAGGTGACGTCCTCGCCGTCGACCGTCACCCTGTACGTTTCCGGGTCCACGTCGATCTCCGGGGTGGCGCCGTTGTACTTGAGGTCCGCTTTCGTGAGGCTGCGGATGCCGGACACGGGCCGGATGACCTTCTCCAGGCCCAGCTCGGCCGGGACCCCGGCGTCGATGGCGGCCTGGGAGAGGAAGGTGATGGAGGACTGTTGCAGGGCCTTGCCGTAGGCGGCGAACATCGGCCGCATGGTGCGCGGCTGCGGCGTGGGGATGGAGGCGTTGGCGTCCCCCATCAGGGCGTAGGCGATCTGCCCGCCCTTGAGCACCAGTTCCGGCTTGACCCCGAAGAACGCCGGGTCCCAGAGCACCAGGTCCGCGAACTTACCGACCTCCACCGAGCCGACGGAGTCCGCCATGCCCTGCGCGATGGCGGGGTTGATGGTGTATTTCGCGACGTAGCGTTTCAGGCGGAAGTTGTCGCTCTCCGCGCCCAGTCCGGACGCGGCGCCGTGCTCGCCGCCGTCTGGATCCTTCAGGATCCCGCGCTGCTTTTTCATCTTGTCCGCGACCTGCCAGGTGCGGATGACCACCTCGCCCACCCGGCCCATCGCCTGGGAGTCCGAGGAGGTGATCGCGAAGATCCCCAAATCCTGGAGCACGTCCTCGGCGGCGATGGTCTCGGCGCGGATGCGGGAGTCCGCGAAGGCCACGTCCTCCGGGATATCCGGGTTGAGGTGGTGGCAGACCATGAGCATGTCCAGGTGCTCTTCGATGGTGTTGCGCGTGTACGGCAACGTGGGGTTCGTGGAGGCCGGCAGGACGTTGGGCAGCCCCGCGATCTTGATGATGTCCGGGGCGTGCCCGCCGCCGGCGCCCTCGGTGTGGAAGGTGTGGATCACGCGCCCGTCGATGGCCCGGATGGTGTCCTCCACGAAGCCGCACTCGTTCAGGGTGTCGGTGTGGATGGCCACCTGGACGTCGTAGGCATCCGCGACCTGCAGCGAGGTGTCGATCGAGGAGGTTGTGGAGCCCCAGTCCTCATGGACTTTCAGCCCGATCGCGCCGGCGCGGATCTGCTCGGCCAGGGGCTCGACGGCGGACGCGTGCCCCTTGCCGAACAGGCCGATGTTGATCGGGAGCCCTTCGGCCGCCTGCAGCATCCGCTGGATGTGCCATTTCCCGGGGGTAACGGTGGTGGCCTTGGTGCCCTCGGCGGGGCCGGTGCCGCCGCCGATCATGGTGGTCACGCCGCTGCACAGGGCGGCGGGGACCTGGTCCGGGGAGATGAAATGGATGTGCGAGTCCACGCCTCCGGCGGTCAGGATTTTCCGCTCCCCGGCGATGATTTCGGTGCTGGCGCCGATGACGATGTCCACGCCGTCGGTGATCTGCGGGTTGCCGGCCTTGCCGATCCGGAAGATGTGGCCGTCCCGGAGCGCGACGTCGGCCTTGTAGATCCCGGTGTAGTCGAGGATGACAACGTTGGTGATAACGGTGTCCGGAACCCCGTCGCCGGAACCAACACCGCCGGAACCAACACTGCCGGAACCAACACCGTCGCGGGTCACCTGGCCGTTCTGGCCCATGCCGTCGCGGATCACCTTGCCGCCGCCGAAGACCACTTCCTCGCCGTACACGGTGAGGTCGTTCTCGATTTCGAGGAAAAGTTCGGTGTCGGCGAGGCGGATGGAGTCGCCCGTCGTGGGCCCGTACAGGTCCGCGTACTGCCGGCGGGATAACTCGAAACTCACTTGCGTCCCTCCAGACTTCCATTGACCGCATTGCTGAGGCCGAAGACCTCGCGCCGGCCGGCGAGCTCGATCAGCCGGACGGTCTTGCTGTCCCCCGGCTCGAAGCGGGCCGCCGTGCCCGCCGGGATGTCCAGGCGCCGGCCGTAGGCGGCCCGCCGGTTGAACGTCAGGGCGGCGTTGGCTTCGGCAAAGTGGAAGTGCGAGCCCACCTGCACGGGACGGTCCCCGGTGTTGATCACCACGACGTCGACCGCCTCCCGGCCGGCGTTGACCAGCACGGGCTCGGGGCCCAGGACGTATTCTCCGGGAATCATCTCGGTGCCCCTATCGGATCGGGTCGTGGACGGTGACGAGCTTGGTGCCGTCCGGGAACGTGGCTTCGATCTGGACGTCGTGGATCATCTCCGGCACGCCCTCCATGACGTCGTCGCGGCGGAGCACGGTGGTGCCGTAGCTCATCAGCTCCGCCACGGTCCTGCCGTCCCGGGCGCCCTCGATCAGCTCGTAGCTGATGATGGCCACCGCCTCCGGGAAGTTCAGCTTCAGCCCCCGCGACTGGCGCCGGCGGGCGAGGTCGGCCGCGACCACGATCATGAGCTTTTCCTGCTCACGGGGCAGAAGATGCATGACGGAATCCCTTCAACACCGGCGGTCACGGGCCTGGCGGCGCCGCGGTGTTGCCAGCGTAGACGGAGAAGGTTTCCTGCAGGTTTCCTTTTGTCACAAACTGCGGCGCAGCGGACGCCGACGGCGTCGACGGCGGCGTCGCGGGGTTCAGCCCTGCGGGTCGTTCCGTTCCGCGTCGTAACCGGCCAGGAGCCGGCGGGCCGCGGTGCCCATGTGCGAATGCATGGCGGCCGTCACGCCCGCCTCGTCGCGGCGCTCCAGCGCCGTGAAAATCTCCCGGTGTTCCGTGAGGGCGGCCGCTGCATGCCCTTCGTCGGTCAGGGCGCGGTCCACCCAGATCCGCAGCAGTGAGCGGATGCTCTGCAGGAGTTCGGCCAGGATCTGGTTCCCCGAACTTTCGGCGATTTCGCGGTGGAAGGCAGCATCGGCTTCCACAAAGGCCGCAAGGTCATCCAGGTTGGCTTCCATTGCAGCCAGGTAGCCGCGCAGACGCGCCAGTGCTTCGTCCGTGATGCGGGCCGCGGCGAGCTGGCCGGCCTGGACTTCGAGGCCTCCGCGGAGCTCCACGAGCTCACGAGTTCGCGGTTCCCCAAGCATGAGGCCCCAGCTCAGGGTGCGCGGCAGCAGTTCCGAGATGCCGTCCCGGAGATAGGTGCCGGAGCCCGGCCGGACCACCACGATGCCGAGGATCTCCAGGGCCGCCAGCGCTTCGCGGACGGCTGAGCGTCCCACCCCCAACGAGGCGGCGAGTTGGCGTTCGCCGGGCAGCCGTGTTCCGGCGGCAATCTCCCCGCTCGTGAAGTAGCCCAGAAGTCGCTCGGCCACCTCTGAGACAACCGACCCCTGCTCCATGGAGCCGAGGGCGGCGCTGATCTTGGCGGCCGAAGCGGCGGAGGTGGCAGACACAGTCCAAGGGTAACAACCGGATGACCAGTTGAACCCGAGGCCCAACCGGAAAAGAAATAACTCGTCAACCGGTTGACCAATTTGCGGGTGGAGGCCTATGGTTTTAATCACACGCTTTAGCTATCGCAGCCCGCACGGGCACCAGCAACCGGGCGAAACCGGAAGGCCCCAGCGCAGGGAGCCGCAGCAACCAATCTCTAGGAGTCAATGTGGACACCACACAATCGGTGGTCGAAAGATCTGCAATTAAGAAGGTGGCGTACCGGCTGGTGCCGTTTGTCGCCCTCATGTTCTTCATCAACTTCCTGGACCGAACGGCCATCTCGTTCGCCGGCCCGAACGGCATGAATCAGGATCTCGGCCTCTCGGCGGCCCAGTTCGGCTTCGCGTCGGGCGTCTTCTTCATCGGCTACATCCTGCTCGAGGTTCCCAGCAACCTGGCCCTGCACAAGTTCGGCGCCCGCCGCTGGCTGGCCCGCATCATGGTCAGCTGGGGCATCGTGTCCCTGCTGTTCACCTGGGTCAGCAGCGTGGAGCAGCTCTACGTCCTGCGCTTCATCCTGGGTGTGGCCGAAGCCGGGTTCTTCCCCGGCGCCATCCTCTTCCTGAGCCTCTGGGTCCCGGCCCGGCACCGCAGCAAGATTCTCGCCCTGTTCTACTTGGCCCAGCCGCTGACCACCGTCATCGGCGCACCGCTTGCCGGCTTCCTCATCCAGCAGGAGGGCCTCTTCGGCCTCGAGGGCTGGCGCGTCATGTACCTCGGCGTCTCCATTCCGGCCATCATCGTCGGCATCATCGCCTGGTTCTACCTCGTCGACTCCCCGGCCAAGGCAAAGTGGCTGAACCAGGACGAGAAGACGTGGCTGACCAACGCCCTCGAGACCGAAAAGAAGGAAACCTCGGCGAGCAACAAGCACGTCAGCGTCCGCACGGTCTTCTCCAACGGCAGGGTCTGGGTACTGTCCGTCATCTACTTCGGCTTCATCTACGGCCTGTACGCGCTGGCGTTCTTCCTGCCCACCATCATCGCCGGCTTCGAAGGCCTTTACGGGACCAAGTTCGACGTCTTCCAGAAGGGCCTGATCACGGCCATCCCCTACGTGCCCGCGGCCTTTGCCCTGTACTTCTGGTCCAAGGACGCCACGAAGCGCGGCGTCAAGACCTGGCACATTGCCCTGCCCGCCCTGATCGGCGGCCTGAGCATCCCACTGGCCCTGTTCGCCGGTTCGCCGGCCGCGACTATCGCCGTCATCACCATCACGGCCATGTCCATCTTCGCGGCGCTGCCGAACTTCTGGACCGTTCCCACCCAGTTCCTGACCGGAGCCGCCGCAGCAGCAGGCATCGCCCTGATCAACACCGTGGGCAACCTGGCCGGCTTCAGCGCCGGCTTCGTTACCGGCTGGCTCAAGGACTGGACCGGCTCCTACACCGTACCGATGTTCGTCGTCGGCGGCTTTATGCTCCTCTCGGCCGTCCTCATGGTGGTCCTGAGCCGCACCGGCAAAGTGAGCGAAGGCGTACCCGCTGAGGCCCTTGATCCCAAGGGTGCCGGACACCACGCCGAACCGTAACAGACCCGGGGGCGTCCCCCTTACCCGGGGACGCTCCCGCACCAACATTCGCGTCACGACCTTTCCCTTAGTTAGGCCCAGGAGCTTCCCATGACCCGCCTGTTCAATGAACCTTCAGCTTTCGCTGACGAGATGATCGAAGGCTTTGTTGCCTCCCACGGCCGCTGGGTGAAGCGCGTTTCCGGCGGCGTGGTCCGCAGCACCAGGAGCACTCCGGACACGGTGGCGCTGGTGATCGGCGGCGGATCCGGTCACTACCCGGCGTTCGCCGGCCTGGTGGGGCAGGGCCTGGCGCACGGCGCCGCGATGGGCAACCTGTTCGCGTCCCCCTCCGCCCAGCAGGTCTACAACGTGGCGAAAGCCGCCAACAACGGCGCCGGCGTGCTCCTGGGCTACGGCAATTACGCCGGCGACGTCCTGCACTTCAATCAGGCCCAGGACCGTCTCCACAAGGAAGGCATCGACTGCCGGAGCATCGCCGTCACCGACGACGTATCCTCCGCCCCGCCGGCCGAACGCAGCAAGCGCCGCGGCATTGCCGGGGACCTGACCGTCTTCAAGGTCGCCGCTGCCGCCGCGGAAGCGGGCTATTCCATGGACGCCACCGTGGACATCGCCGAGCGCGCCAACGACCGCACCCGTTCCTTCGGGGTCGCCTTTACCGGCTGCACCCTGCCGGGCGCTGACCACCCGCTGTTCTCCGTCCCCGTGGGCCGGATGGCCGTGGGCATGGGCATCCACGGCGAACCCGGCATCGGCGAAACGGAGATCCCGACGGCGGACGAGCTCGCCGAGCTGCTGGTGGCCAAACTCCTCACCGAAATCCCCGAGGGACTCGAGGCCTCGGCCGGCGCTGCTGCCCGACCGCGCGTGGTCCCGATCCTCAACGGTCTGGGCAGCGTCAAGTACGAGGAACTCTTTGTCGTCTACCGCCGCGTCGCCCAGCTCCTCGCCGCCGCCGGCCTGGACGCGGTGGACCCGCAGGTGGGCGAACTCGTGACCAGCTTCGACATGGCCGGCACCTCCCTCACCCTCTTCTGGCTCGACGACGAACTTGAGACCCTCTGGAACGCACCGGCCGACGCCCCGGCCTTCCGCCGCGGCGCCGTCACCGCGGCGGCCCTCGAAACCACCGAAGTCACCGACCTCGCCGAGGCCCAAGCATCGATCCCGGCCGCATCCGAAGAATCCCGCGCCGGTGCCGTCCGCATCCTCGCCGCGCTCGGCGCCGCGAAGGCCGTGGTGGAGGCCAACGCCGACGAACTCGGCCGGATCGACGCCATCGCCGGCGACGGTGACCACGGCATCGGCATGGAACGCGGCGTCCGCGCCGCCGTCGACGCAGCCCGTGACGCCGTCGCCGGCGGCGCAGGTGCCGCCACCACCCTGCACTTCGCCGCTGATGCCTGGGCCGACAAGGCCGGCGGCACGTCCGGCGCCCTCTGGGGCATGGCCCTGCGGGCCGTCGGAGACACGGTCGGGGACACCAAAGCCCCCGACGCCGAAGCCGTCGCCGCCGGAGTCGCCGGCGCGGCGGCCGCGATCATGGAGTTCGGCAAGGCCAAGCCCGGGGATAAGACCCTGGTGGATGTCCTCGTCCCGTTCCGCGACGCCCTCACATCCGGTGTGAATGCCGGGCAGTCCCTCACCGAGGCCTGGGGCGCCGCCGCCACGGTCGCGCAACAGGCCGCCGAAGACACCGCACAGCTGCTGCCCCTCATGGGCCGCGCCCGCCCGCACGCCGAGAAGAGCCTCGGCACCCCGGACGCCGGAGCGGTATCCATGGCACTGATCGTCCGAGCCATCCACAACACGCTCATCGAGCGGACCACCATTAAGGAGAAAACATGAGCGCCAAACTGCGCCTGATCGTTGGAGCCGACGACGCCGGTTTCGAATACAAGGAAGCCCTGAAAGCTGACCTGGAGGCCTCCGACCTGGTCGAATCCGTGACCGACGTCGGGGTCGATGCCACCAGCCACACCCCCTACCCGTCCGTGGCCATCGCCGCCGCCGAACTCATCGCCACCGGCAAGGCCGACCGCGCACTGCTGGTCTGCGGCACCGGGCTCGGCGTCGCCATCGCCGCGAACAAGGTCCCCGGCATCCGCGCCGTCACCGCGCACGACAGCTTCTCCGTGGAACGCTCCATCCTGAGCAACAACGCCCAGGTCCTCACCTTCGGCCAGCGCGTCGTAGGACTGGAACTGGCCCGCCGGCTCGCCCGCGAATGGCTCACCTACACCTTCGACGAGACCTCCGCCTCGGCCGAAAAAGTCACCCTGATTAAGGACTATGAAGGTGTCACTTCCTGCTAACCCCGCCGCCGGCGGGACAGCCTCACCCAAGGCCATCATCGGCGTCAGCCTGAAGATGTACTTCGGCTACGCACGCACGCTCGACTACTGCCGCGACGTGGCCGCCATCGCGTCAGCGCACCCGACGGTCCAGAACGGCGACATCGAGCTCTTCGTGCTGCCCACCCTCCCGGGGCTGCCCGAAGCGGCCCGCATCCTCGGGACCGCAGGGGCAGCAGCCGGCGCGCAGGATATCTTCTGGGAGGACGAAGGCGCGTTCACCGGTGAAGTCGGCGGCAGGATCGTGGCCGAACTCGGCGGCCGGTACGCCGAAGTGGGCCACGCCGAACGCCGCCGGATCTTCGGCGAGGACGACAGGATCATCGGGCTCAAGACCGCCGCCGCCTACCGCAACGGCCTCACCCCGGTCCTGTGCGTCGGCGAACGGCAGCAGGGTTCCGTGGAGGAAGCCGTCACCCGCTGCTCCGCGGAGATCGACGCCGCCCTTAACCGCGCGCAGTCGCTGGGGCCGGTCGGCCGCACCATCGTGGCGTACGAGCCGCAGTGGGCCATCGGCGCCCCGGAGCCCGCAACGCCGGAGTACATCAGCGCCGTCATCACCGGACTGGACGCACACCTGCGCTCCATGCCCGGCCAGGCCGACAGTCGGGTGATCTACGGCGGCAGCGCCGGCCCCGGCCTGATCACCCAACTGGGCCCCGCCGTCGCCGGGTTGTTCCTGGGCCGCTTCGCCCACGATCCGAAGGCGCTCAAGACCATCCTGGACGAGGCCGCCGCACGGCTGGCCGCGCAGAAGGTGGCCGCATGAGCGGCATCGGACCGGGCTCACGCATAGGCCTGAGCAGCTACGCCTTTTTCTGGCAGCTCTCGGACCAGGTCTCCAGTCCGCTCAGTATCCACCAGGCACTGGAGCGGACCGCAGCCCTGGGCGTGGACCTCTTCCAGATCTGCGATTACGCCCCGCTGGAAGCCATGACGGACTCCGAACTGAAAGCCGTCCGCGCCACAGCTGACCGGTTGGGCATCTCCCTGGAGCTCGGCACCAAGGGCATCCGGCCGGAGCATCTGCGCAAGTTCCTGCGCATCGCCGGGATCCTCGGATCTCCCCTGCTGCGGACCATGTTCAACGTCCCGGGCCACGCCCCGACGGTGGACGAAGCGGTAGCGATTTTCACCGGGGTCCTGCCGGAATTCGAGGCCGCCGGGGTGAAGATCGCGGTGGAAACCTACGAACAGGTCCCCACCTCCCGCATCCTGGAGGTCATCAGCCGCGTGGACAGCCCGTACCTGGGCATCTGCAGCGACCCGGCCAACACGGTCGCGGCACTGGAGATGCCCCGTGAGGTGATTGACGCCGTCGCCCCGTACGTCCTCAACATGCACATCAAAGACTTTGCGTTCAGCCGCAAGGAGGGGTGGGTCGGGTTCACGTACTCCGGCGCTCCCCTCGGCGAAGGGCTTCTCGACTATGACTACATGGCCGGGAAGTTTCAGCCCAAAGAAAGAAACATCAACCAGATCGTCGAACACTGGCTGCCGTGGCAGGACTCCGAGGCGGAAACCATCCGCCTCGAAAACCAGTGGACCCAGCAAAGCATCGAATTCCTAAGGAGCAAGTGAAATGTCAGCAGAACAATTGACCGTCGCCGTCATCGGAGCCGGTGGCAAAATGGGAATGCGCGTTTCCCGGAACCTCCAGAAGAGCGCCCACACCGTCTTCTACAGCGAGAACTCCCCCGCCGGCCAGGAACGCATCCAGGCCGAAGGCCGCGAAATAACCGCCACTGAGGACGCCGTCAAGGGCGCCGACGTGGTCATCCTCGCCGTCCCGGACACCGTCCTCGGCGTTGTGTCCGAAGGTGTTGTCCCCCAGATGAAGGCCGGCGCAATCCTGCTCACCCTGGACCCGGCCGCCGCCTACGCCGGCCTGCTGGCCAAGCGCGACGACGTGGTCCAGGCCGTGGCCCACCCGTGCCACCCGTCCGTGTTCCTGGAGCGCACCACCAAGGAGGAATGGGCCGACACCTTCGGCGGCGAAGGCGCACCGCAGAATGTGGTCGCCGCGATCGACGAGAACGCCCCGGAAGAGACCAAGGCAGCCGCCGAGGCCGTCATCCGCACGATCTACGCCCCCGTCATCGACGTGCACTGGGTCACCGTGAAGCAGCTCGCCATCCTGGAACCCACGCTGGTGGAAACCGTGGCCTGCATGATCGGCACCCTGCTCAACGAGGCGCTGCACGAGACCGTGCACACCGCCGGTGTCCCTGAGGAAGCCGCCAAGGCCATGCTGTTCGGCCACGTGCAGATCGCCCTGACCAACGCCCTCCGCGGCTCCAACCCGTTCTCGGAGGCCTGCGAAATCGCCATCCAGTACGGCAAGGACACCATCATCAAGGACGACTGGAAGAAAATCTTCAACGACTCCGAGCTCGACGGTGTCATCGCCAAGATGCTGAAGCTGGACGCCGTCAAGCGCTAAGTTCGAGAATGTGACGGCCCGGCCTCCGGCTCCCCACGAAGTGCGGGGCGTCAAGGTGCGGAACGCCGGGACGGGTGTGTGGGACACGACTTCCACCACCCGCCCGGGGCCCGCCGCCGACGCCTGGTGTGTATCGCGTGCGGCGCTCCGGCCTTTTTCCGGGCTGCCTCAGCACGGCGCAGCGCCGCTTTCGGGGCCGTCCACGACGATCAGTGCGTGTTGACGGCAAGGCCCTGGACGGCGTTCCGGTTCCTCCAGTGACGGCCCGCGGCCAGCTTCCGCTCAGGAGCGCTTGTTAGGGTGGAGGCATGAAACTTCGCCTTGCCGCCTTGTCCGCCGCCACCCTCATGATCGCCCTGACGGGCTGCGGCCAGGTGCAGGACGCCGCAAACAAGGCCGTCAGCGACGGCGCCTCCCAGGTTGCCACGGCGGCCGGGAGTGAAGTGAAGAAGCAGGCCTGCACGCTCGTCGAGGACGGCCTGGTCAGCGTCCAGGACAAGGAACTGCTCGGCGGCCTGGTCGCCGGTGCCGAGACCGCGGGTGTGCCCGCGGAGATCACCACGCCGCTGCGGGAGATCGCCGAATCCGGCGACCAGGTTCCGTCCGATTCCGTCAAGGCCCTGCAGGACGCCTGCGCCAAGTAGCCCTTCCGGGCCGGGCGGCGTCCTAGCGCTTGCCCTTTTTCCGTGACCCCTTGCCGCGGCCCTTGTCCGGGTTGGGCGCGTAGCGCTGCGCCACCTTGGGCTTCTTGACCGCGGGACCGCGCCGGTCCGGCTTCGGTTCCTTTTTGGGCTTTTCCTGCTGGGCGGAGGGCTGGCGGGAGCTCGCGGCGGTCCGGCCGCGGACAATCCCGATGAACTCCTCGATCACTTCGTCCGTGCTGTCGCTGGGCCAGGCCACGGCGATCTCCGTCGTCGGGGCGCCGGTGAGCTGGCGCGCCACGGTGCCTTTGACGTTGAAGTGGCGGGCCACTGACATCGGCAGGATCACCAGGCCGGCCCCCGAGGCCACGACCTGCAGGGCCATCTCCGGTCCGCCGAGTTCGGCGACATCCAGGAAGGTCTCGTTGGACAGGTCGGCGAAGGCCACCTCCTCGAACACGGAAATCTCGTGCCCCTTGGGTGCCACCACCACGGATTGTTCCTCATACAGGGGGATAACGCTGAGGCCTTCGCGGTCCACCGGCAGCCGGACGAAGCTCAGGTCCGCGGAACCGTCGCGCAGCACGCTGAGCTGGGCGCCCTCCTCGGACATAAAGGAGCGCAGCGGAACATCGGGCATCCGCTCTTCCCAGCGCCGGGTCCACTTGCCGGGCGTCACGCCGGCGACGTAGGCAAAACGCAGCTCCCGCACGGCATCTTCGGCCGGGACGGCGGCGGTTTCGTCGGGGGTCTGGGGTGTTTCTTCTGCTGCGGACACATGTTCACAGTACCGCCCGGCCCGGCGCACGGCGGGTGTCAGTGCTCAGTGCCGGTGCCCAGCCAGCCTCTGGCCGGATACCCTTGAAGCATGACCTCTGCAAACTCCCAGTCCATGAAGCCGGCCACCGTTGCCAAGAAGCTTGGCATCTACCTGCCCGCAACACCCCAGGAGTTCCAGGATTCGGTCATCAGCCGCGCCGATTTCGCCGAACTCCAGGCCAACCCGCCGGAGTGGCTTGCCGAACTCCGCCGCAACGGCCCGCACCCCCGCCCGGTGGTAGCGCAGAAGCTCAACGTCTCCATCAGCGGCCTGGCCCGCGGCGGCGTCGAGGAAGCGCTGACGACGGCGGAAATCACCGCGCTGCTGCAGGCCCCCCCGGCGTGGCTGGTCGCCGAACGCTCCACTCACGCTGCCGTCCGCGCCGAGGCCCAGCGGGTCAAGGACGAGGCTGCGAAGAAGGACGCCAAGCAGGCACGCACCGCGGCCGAGTAGCCGCGGCTGCCTTCAGGGCACGCCCCCCGGTCCAGGGGGCGGCCCCCTCAGTCCTGGTGGAGCTGAACGAAGTTGCCGCACCCGTCGTCGAACACCGCCGTGGTGCCGCCGGGACCAACGGATGGTTCGCCCTGGAAGATCACGCCCTTGCCCGCGAGCCGTTTGTACTCCGCCCGGACATCGGTCACGCCCAGGACGATCGCGGGCAGCCCGGCGTCGTGGCATCCGTTCATGTAGGCGGCCCCGACCGGGTTGTCGCTGGGCTCCAGCAGGAGCCCGACTGATCCACCGCCGGACCCGGCCGGGTCCTTCACGATGTAGAGGTTGTGCTCCGGCATGGCCAGGAGGCTCTCAAAGCCCAGGATTCCGGTGTAGAACTCGAAAGCGGCGGCGGGGTCCCTGACGTGGATGCTGCACATTTTCAGTCGCATGGGCCCTAGGCTACGCCGGGGCGGGTCCTGCTGTGAACCGGTCCGGCCGCGGCGGGCTCCCGCACCGTTCCGGGCTATTGACGGCCCTCCTCCAATGGACTCCAATGGAATCAGCGGAACCGTGCCCGTCCGGGCCGGATCCCTGGAGGTGTTGGAATGCCGTCCCTGTTCGAGTCCGCCCCCTTCGCGCTCTGGCAATTGCTGGCCCTGGCCGTCGTCGTCGTGTGCGCGTCCGGAGCCTCGGTCTATCTCGTCCGGAAGCATGTGGCCGCCGCCAGCGATGGCCTGCCCGATGCCGTGTTCTGGGACGTCTTCGCCGGACTCGCCATCGTGGCGCCGGCCGTGATCCTCCCGGCCCTGGCGGCACCGTGGGCCGGACTGCTGCTTGGTGTTCTCGCCGTGGCCGCGGCCGCCGCCTCCTACTTCTGGACTCCCAAGGTTTTCAGCCGGAGCGAGGCCCGCCGGATTTCCCGGGACATAGCGGCCAGTAACGAGGCAGCCGCGGCCCGGCACCGCCGCGCCCTGGCCCGCTGGCAGCGCTACGAACTGGACCCGGCGCACAGCATCGATTATCCCGCCATGAGTGACCCGCGGCAGCCGGAGACGGCCGCCCTGATCCGGGCAATGAAGGCCGCGGAGCAGCTTCGTGGCGGGACGGACGCCGGTTATGCCCCGGCGGTTGACCGGCTGGAACAGGCCCTCGCCGAGGCCGAACAGGCCGCCGGTGTCGGCCAGGACACTCCGGCCCGGCCCGCCGGACTGTCCAGGGTGGATCCGGCCAAGGGCTGAAAGCGCGCATCTCAGCAATAACCCCCACCCTCGGAGATCGCAGCAGGCCGACGCCGGCACCCCCGCGCTTGCCAGGACCTACAGTTCGACCGTGCCGCTTTCGCCCACGCTGACCCGGCTGTGCGTGACCTTGGACTTGACCCACTGCAGCACCGTCGCTGCGGTTCCGCCCGGGCTGGTCCAGTATTCGGCGGAGTCGGAATCGACGTGCAGCAGGACCACCTCCGGGGTATCCGGGCCGTCCGGGAACCAGGCCTCGACCATCTGGTTCCAAAGCTCGTGGATCTTCTGGCGGTCGGTGACGACTTCGGCCGTTCCGGCCACGGACACCCATTCCGTGCGTTTGCCGAAGGAGACGTTGACGCGCGGGTGCGCCCGGACATGGGCCACCTGGGAAGTGTTGGCGGACGTGAAGAACCACATGTCGCCGTCGTCCCTCACATCCTGGACGGCCAGCGGCCGGCTGACCAGAGCGCCCGATTCGTTGACGGTAGTGAACATCCCGATCCGCGAATCGTTGATGATGTCCGTAACTTTGCTGATGTTTTCTGCGTCCGACATGCTGTCACCTCGTTCTGGTTCCGAACGGGGGAAAGTCCCCCTCCCGCCAGCCTATTGGTAAGTTTGCTTACTTTCCAGCGGCTAGCGGAAGAAGGACCTTCCCGGTGTGGTGCGGCGCGGACCTGGTACCCGGCCCTAGTACCCCGTGGGCAGGACCTTGCCCTTGAAGAACTCCGGGCGGATCTTGGCCATGACCAGCATGAGCACGACGCCCAGCAGGATCACGCCCATACCCAGGATGAACACGAGGCCAATGCCGCCGACGGATGATCCGGAACCGTATGCCGGGTCCATGGAGTCATAGGCGGTCTTGACGAACATCACCAGCAGGATGACGCCGCCCAGGAGCGGGGCGAGGAACTTGAAGAAGAATGCCTGTGCCCCGCTGAAGGCCTCGCTCCGGAAGAACCAGACGCAGGCCAGGGCGGTGATGCCGTAGTAGAAGCAGATCATCATGCCGAGTGCGGTGATAGTGTCCCACAACGCGTTCTCGGACGTGGTCCGGGTGATGACGTAGAACCCCGCCGCGGCGATGGCCGCCGCGATGGTGGCGTAGCTCGGGGACTTGAAGGTGGGGCTGATCCGGCCGAACTTGGTCGGCAGCGCCTTGTAGTGGCCCATCGCCAGCAGCGTCCGGGCCGGTGAGACGAACGTCGACTGCAGGGACGCGGCCGAGCTGCTCAGGATGGACAGGGACATCAGGATGGCGAACGGGCCCATGACCGGTCCGGCGAGGACAGCGAAGATGCTGCCCTGGTTTTCCGGGTTTCCGGCGCCCAGGCCTTCCTGGCCGATGCCGGCGTAGGACAGGGTGGCCAGTGCGACGGTCATGTAGATGATCACGATGACCAGCACGGTGACGGTGGCCGCGCGGCCCGGGGTCTTCTCCGGATTGCGGGTTTCCTCGTTCATGGTCAGGGTCACGTCCCAGCCCCAGTAGATGAAGATCGAGAGGGAGACGCCGGCAGCGAAGGCCGAGAAGGATTCGACGGCGAACGGGTTGAACCACTCGGGGCTGATCGCGGTGGCATCGAAGGCAGTGCCGTTGGCGACGTGGCTGAAGGCGGCGACGGCAAACCAGCCGAGCACGAAGAGCTGGAATGCGACCAGCACGTACTGCACGCCCTTGGTGGTTTCCATGCCGCGGTAGGAGATCCAGCAGGCCAGCGCAATGAACACCAAGGTAGTGGCGATGTTCAGCGGCAGGTTCAGGGTCAGGTCAGCCAGTTCGGGGTTGCCGAACAGCTGGGCCAGCATGAGGTAGAAGAAGTCCACGGCCACGGCGGCCAGGTTGGACAACACAATGATCGTCGCGGCGATCAGTCCCCAGCCGCCCATCCAGCCGATCCAGGGCCCGAAGGCGCGGGAGGCCCAGGTGAAGGAGGTTCCGGCGTCGGGCATGGCGTTGTTCAGTTCCCGGTAGCCGAACGCGACGAGCAGCATCGGAATGAAGCCCACCAGGAAGATGGCCGGCAGTTGGACGCCGACTTCGGCGACCGTCGGGCCCAGGGCCGCGGTCAGCGTGTACGCCGGGGCGATGCAGGACACGCCGATGACGACGGCGCCGATCAGGCCTACCGATCCGGCTTTGAGGCCCTTGGCGCTCAGTCCTGCGTGGGTGTCGTGCGAGGCCTTGGCCGCCGCGTGTTCGGTACTCATTGGGGTGCCTCTCCTGACGTGTCGTTCGACGTTGGGTGGTTCTGGTGCTTGAGTTCGTAGCCGCTTGGCACCACGAGCATCGGCACGGGCAGGGCGCGGAGGATCCGGCTGGCCGTGCTGCCCAGGAAGATGGAGCGGCCCTGGGCCAGCCGGCTCGACCCGATGACCAGGACCTCGCCGTCTTCCCAATCGAGGCCGTCCACGGCCTCCTCGATGCTCCGGCCCTGTGCGACGACGACTTCCGTCTTGGCCGCCAGTTGGACGCCCGACGGGCTGACGGGCGCCGCTGCCGCGACGGTCTTCTCCGCGTACTCTCGGGCGGCCGTAGCGGCGGTTGAGTCGCCGCCGTCGAGCGCGAGCAGCGACACCACGCGCAGCGGGACCGCCCGGTTCGCCGCCATGCCGATGGCGAAGTCGAGCAGCTTCTCTGCTCCCGCCCGGGTACCGAGTCCGCAGCTGATCCGGGTAAGGGCTTCCTGGCGGTAGTAGCCGTGCGGTGCCAGGGCCACCGGAACGGTGGACGCGTGAAGGAGCGCGCTGGCCACCGAACCGATGGTGAACCGCTTGAACAGTCCGCTGCTGGTGGCCCCGATGACCAGGACGTCTGCCCCGAGTTCCTCGGCCGCCTCGATGAGAGCGTGAGCGTCGGAGTCGCCGCTGCGGATGTGCGCTTGCGCCGGAACGTCGGCCGGGACGAGAGCCAGGGCCTCGTCAAGCCATTGGCGAGCCTGCTCGTTCAGAAGGTTCTCGAAGCCTGCCTTGGGCGCATGGGCGGCGCCGAACTGCTGGACTTCCGGCACCACCAGGACGAGATCCAGGCTGGCACCGCGGCCGCGTGCCAGCGATACGGCCAGATTAACGGCATCGTGGCCTCTGGCATTGGCTGAATACCCCACTACGTAACGCATCTGGCCGATCCTTTCTGAACTGTTGGGTTGGGTGGGAGGTCCGGGTTAATGGGAGGCCACGGAGCTGCGGTCTGCGGCTGCGACGATCCGGGCCGCAGTCTGGCGGCCCATCCGGACCGCGCCGTCGACGTGCTGGTAGCCCTCGGCAGCGAGGTCCGAGGAGGACCAGTAGATCGGGCCAACAGGGGCGTGCTGGTCCTTGCCGTAGCGGTGCAGTCCGCCGAGGTCGTAGCTGGAGGCATAGGCGCCGCGGGTCCACTCCTCAGAGCCCCAGTCCGATTCGTAGTAGACCTCCGGCTCGAGGGCCTTGTCCCCCAGGAATCTGGCCATCGATTCGAGGATGGCCCGGCGGCGTTCCTCGGCGCTGAGCTCGAACATGGCATCGGCTTTCTCATCCGAGACGAAGCCGACCAGGGTGCCGCGGGCGTCCTCGTGGTTGGTGTTGTCGTAGACCTCCTGGACCAGGGCGCCGGCGCCGAAGCAGGTTCCAGAGAGGCCGTCCTCGCGCCAGAACGGGGTGCTGTAGACGGCGTGCACCTTGATGACCAGGCCGAGTGACTGGTGCTGGTGCATCTGGTGCTGGCGGCGCGGCAGAGGCGGGTTGAAGGAGACCCGGGAGTAGAGGTTCGGCGGCACGGCCATGATGACGAAGCGCGCCTTCACGGTGGCGCGCTCCGAAACAGCGGTCACCTGGTGGGCTGTGTTTTCTCCCATTACTCCTGGGGAGGCCGGCGTCCAGTTGATGGTGCGCACCGGGCTGTCCAGAACGACGTCGTCACCCAGTTCGGCGGCGAGCAGCAGGGAGAGCTGCTGCATTCCGCCGATGACGCGCTTGTCCAGGATGAAGTCCTCGTCGGTGAGGTGGGTGAAGGATCCGGCGGAGGCTGCCATTAGCACTGCCTGCAGTGCGGAGAAGGCGTGGGCGGGTTTGGTCAGCATGCCGCCAGCAATGAAGAGCCCGATGTTGTTGCAGGCTTCCTCGTCCGAGGAGTTCTCCCGCAGCCAGTGGTGGAAGGAGATGGTGTCCAGCTCGCGGGCCTTGGGGTGCGCCCACGGTTCGGTGGGGCCGATCTCGGCGGCGAGAGAATCCAGCAGGGCGGTGAGCTTGTCCATTTCGGCGGCGGTGGTTTCGCTGACCGGGAAAGTAGCGCCCGTGTAGAGGGTGCGCCTGCCGTCGGAGCCGATGTAAACGGATTTGCCGTCGCGGTAACGGGAGTAGGTCTGCAGGCCAAGCTCGTCAAGGAGGGCCAGTAATTCAGTCTGGTCCGGGGAGACCCACTGGCCGCCGATCTCCAGCATGGCTCCGTCGACCGTGTCGGTCCAGGTGCGGCCGCCGACACGGTCGCGCGCCTCCAGGACGGCCACGCTCAGGCCGGCCTTCTTCAGCTCCCGTGCTGCGGTCAGCCCGGCGGGGCCAGCTCCGACGATGACGACGTCGCGGTCAAGTTCCAGCATGATGTCCTCTCTGTGGCCACTGTAGTGATGCGTACCACTAAATGAATGCCGTTCATTTACGATAGACTATAGACCCTTCGGAAGCATCAGGGAAGACCTCCTGAGCACTAAATTTCGCCGGGTAAGTGCCCGTAAAGTGGGGGCACAATGGGAGCATCCAGGACACCGACCGCAGAAAGGCCAGCAATGCCGGCACCAACTAGCGCCCCTGCCGATCCGCACCGCCACGACGCCAAGCCGCGCCGCCGGGTGGGCCGGCCCGCGGCGGCTGTCCTCGACCAGGACGGCATCACGGCGGCGGCGCTGCAGCTCATCGGGAAGAGCGGCTATGACGGTTTCACGATGGCTGCCCTGGCCCGGACGCTGAACGTGGCGCCGTCGGCCCTGTACAACCATGTCTCGTCCAAACGCGACGTCCTGGTGCTGGTCCAGGACCACCTGACGTCCTTCGTTGATGTGTCCAATTTCGAGGCCGAACCGTGGGACCAGGCCGTGCGCAGCTGGGCCTGGAGTTACCGCGACGTGTTCTCCAAGCACACGCCGCTGATCCCGGTGATCGCCGTGCTCCCGGTTACCGATGCCCCCAAGACGCTGGCCATGTATGAGGCCGTCAGCGCGGGGTTCAGCCGTGCGGGTTTTCCGCAGGGGCTGATCGTGTCCGCGATCGTGGCCTTGGAGTCCTTCATCTTCGGCTCGGCCTATGACGTCACGGCGCCTGCGGACATTTTTGACTCCGGCAGCATGGCGGACTCGACGCCGAACTTCACCGCGGCCGTCAAGCAGCAGGACCTGGAAGGCTACGACAAACCCGCCGACGTCGCGTTCAACCTGGGCCTGGAGGCGATGATCGCGCGTTTTGGGACGTTACGCGGCTGACCGCCCGTCACGCCGACGTCGACGGGGCGTGACCGGGGCGCGCCTTCGTCAAGGGACGGGCCCTCCCCGGGAGCGCAACGACGTCGCCGAACACGAAGCCGGAAGGGGGAAGATTGGGAGCCCGCAGCGGCCGATTCACCGGTTCTTTCCGGGGCCTGCAGTGAGTACGATGCGTCCATGAGTGGTGACGCAAGTAAGCCCATCGATGGCGCCCGATACGGGCACACGAATCTGATCGCACGCGACTGGCGCCACCTCTCCGACTGGTACGTGCGTCTCTTCGGATGCACACGGGTCCCGCCGGAGCGCGACTACTCGGGGCAAGACCTCGAGCGCGGCACCGCCGTACCGAACGCTGCCCTTCAGGGCGTGCATCTGCGCCTGCCCGGGCATGGCGATGGCGGCCCGACGCTCGAGATTTACACGTTCGCATCGACGAACGGAGCGTCGGAAGCGGGCATCGACCGGCCGGGCTTCCGCCATATCGCGTTCGCGGTCACGGACGTCCACGCCGCTCGACGCCGCGTCCTCGATGAGGGCGGGAACTCCATCGGCGAAGTCGTTACGCTCACGACAGCTGACGGGCGCCGGGTCACCTGGTGCTACGTCACCGACCCTGAGGGCAACGCCGTCGAGCTGCAGAGCTGGGCGCCACCGGCTTGAGGGGACCCTTCGAGCTCCTGGCGTGATTTCCCGGAGGAACGAGGAACACTGTGCCGCAATGTTAGCGCTTGCGAGATTCGATGTAGGCCATGTTGATTACTATGCGTACAGGCCGCCCACGGCGGTTGCCTGATCGGGAGTCGCGTGGGCGAAACGTGGTTGCGCGTGGGCAAACAAAAAGAACCCCGGGAAATCATTAATTTCCCGGGGTTCTTTCATTTGCGTGCGCGAGGGGGGATTTGAACCCCCACGCCCTTTCGGACACTGGCACCTGAAGCCAGCGCGTCTGCCGTTCCGCCACTCGCGCGCAACTTCTTCCACGTAGTTTTCGGTCCAGAATCGTGCCGTAAACCTCGTAAAAGCAGCGAGATCAAGCATAACGGACAACAGCGGGAAAACACCAATCGGCCTCCCGGGCGGGACAGGTCCTGACGTTCCGCGCCGGACATCCGGGGCCGGCACCACCGGGACCAAGACCCCACCGAGCCACCTGGACGCCGTCTCCGGCGGGGTGCAGCGAGCCGGTGTCCGTGCACGTCAAGGCCGGTCCGGCGCACTTTCCCGGCGCGGGGTGGCGACGCGCATTAAGGCCATTCCCAGACTCGCCCAGTAGTATCTGATGTAGGAGTGCCCGCTAACAGCGGGCTCCCTCGGATGTGGGAAACCGAGTTCCGGAACGAATGCTGCCCTGCAGCCGTCACGAAAGGAGAAGGACCATGGGATTGCTGGACAAAGTCGAGCGCGGCATCGAAAAGGCCGTCCGCGGAGTCTTCTCCACCGGTTCTCGCGCCCAGGTCGAGCCGGTCGAGATCGCCAGCCACCTCCGCCGCGAGGTCGACAACAAGGCCATCACCATCGCCGCGGGACGGACCCTCGCCCCCAATGTCTTTGACGTCCTCCTCAGCGACGACGACTTCACACGGGCCCAGGAATGGGGCACCCCGCTGGCTGAGGAACTCTGCGACGTGGTCATCAACCACGTGCGCAGCCAGGGCTACACCCTCCAGGGTCCCGTCCGGATCAGTTTCCGCCGTGACGGGGACCGCCGCGCCGGCGACTTCGAGATCAAATCCCGGACCGAAAAGACCGCATCCCCCTCCGCGCCCGCCCAGCCGGCCCCCCACGCCGGAATGCCTGCCGCGCCAACGCGCCAGCCTTCCCGGATGCAGCCCGTGCTGGACATCGACGGGCAGCGCTACTCCTTGAACGCTCCGGCGATCGTGCTGGGACGCTCCTCGGAGGCAGACATCCTTATTGACGACACCGGCGTTTCCCGCCGCCATCTGGAGATCCGCACGGGACCGGGCACTGCCCAGGCCGTGGATCTGGGCTCCACGAACGGCAGCTACGTCAACGGCCACAAGATCGCGGGCTCCTCGGAACTCACCGACGGCTCCACGATCACAATGGGACGGACCAAGATCATCTTCCGACTTTTGCCCGCCAGCCCAGGCGGCCGCCGATGAGCGAACTGACCATCACGGCCCTGCGCTTCGGTTTCCTGCTCCTCCTGTGGGTATTGATCTTCAGCATCGTTGCCGCCATGCGACGCGACCTCATGATCGGACGCAAGGCAGCAGCGGGCGCCCCCACAGCGCGGCAGGTCCGCAAGAACCCGGCCCTGGCCGAAAAGGCAGCCCCCGTCAGACAACAGCCCCGCCAACTGGTCGTGACCGAAGGCCCGCTCAAGGGCACCACGATCCCGCTGGCCGCGAGCCCCATCCTGCTGGGCCGCGCCCAGGAAGCCACCCTTGTGCTGGAGGACGACTATGCATCGGGCCGCCACGCCCGCCTGTTCCCGCAGGGCAGCCGCTGGTTTATCGAGGATCTTGGCTCGACCAACGGAACCTATTTGGCCGACCAGCAGCTCACCAGGGCACTGCCCGTAGAGCTGGGTGTCCCCGTGAGAATCGGCAAGACGGTCATTGAATTGAGGCCGTAGCCGTGGCTGCCCCTGATCGCCCCGCAGACAGGGCCGAAGGCAAAACAACTGCCCCTAAGCGGCCGCTCATCATGCGCTACGCCGCGCGCTCCGACGTCGGTCGCGTGCGCGCGAAGAATGACGACTCCGCCTACGTCGGCCGCCACCTCGCCGTCGTCGCCGACGGCATGGGTGGACACGCCGGCGGCGATGTCGCCTCTGCCGCCACGGTGCTGGACATGATCCACCTCGATAGCGACGATTACGACGGCGACGCCGGCACTGTCCTGGCCGACGAGATCCAGACCGCCAACTCGCTGCTGTCCGAACTCGTCCACATCAACCCCAAGCTGGCTGGCATGGGGACCACCGTCACCGCCCTCCTGCTGGCCGAGGGCAAGCTGCACTTCGCCCATATCGGCGACTCCCGCGCATACCGGCTCCGGAACGGCGAATTCGAGCAGGTCAGCGTGGACCACACTTTCGTTCAGCGCCTCATCGATGAAGGCCGTCTCCGCCCGGAAGAAGCGGAGACCCATCCGCACAAAAACGTCCTGATGCGCGTCCTCGGCGATGTCGACGCCAGCCCTGAACTGGACCTGGCGACGCTCGAGGTCGAACCGGGTGAGCGCTGGCTACTCTGTTCCGACGGTCTGAACTACGTCGCCGGCCACGTTGTGGAGCGCACCGTCCGGGAGACCAACAGCCTGCGGGAATGCGTTGAGCTGCTGGTCGATCTCACGCTGGAGGCCGGTGCCCCGGACAACGTCACCGTGGTGATGCTGGAGATCGTCGAACCGACCACCGACGACGTCCGGACCGCCGCCGTCGAAATTGTCCCGTCGACGCTGCCGTCCACCGTAGCCGCGGCCGGGTCCGAAGGCGCCCGCCAGACCGGAAACACCTTTGGTGCAGCGAAAACTGCCGAGACGCCGCCGAAGACCCAAGGACCGGCCGATACCGGCGCCTCCGCCACCCTCCCACTGGCCGGTGGGGCCGCATCGGCCCCCGCTCCGTCCGGGGCCGCAGACTCCCATTCCGACCCCGGCGCGGCGGGCGAACCGCCAACCTCCACCGACCCGCACCTGGGTGAGCATCTGTCCGCCGAGGTGCTCCGCGAGGAACTGGCCGGGCGCCCCCACGAACTCGTGGGCGCTGCCGCAGCCGCCGCGGAATCCGGCTCCATCCCCACCATTGCGGGGCGCACCATGGCCCGCCGGGCGGCAACGGTCCTGACTCACAAGTCGGAGCAGGCAAGGGAGGAAGCCGAAGAGTACCGGCAGGCCGGCCGTCCCCGCCGCTGGGTGACGGTCTCCATTGCCGCGGCCATTGTGGCTTTCCTCATGGTGGGTCTATGGCTGGGTTACGCCTGGACCCAGACGCGGTACTACATCGGCGAGCACGACCAGCATGTCGCCATTTTCAACGGGGTCTCCCAGCGCCTGGGACCCATCCAGCTCTCCACCCTCGAAGCGGTGACCGAAATCCGGATGTCAGATCTCCCTGAATTCTCCCAGCAGCGGGTACGCCAGACCGTGCCGGCCCGGGACCTCTATGACGCCCAGCGGATCGTTAAGAACCTTGAGCGCACCGGCACCACCGCCCCCGCGGACGAGTGCATCACCCCGTCTCCGACCCCTGCCACCCCCGGCGCGACCGCGGACCCCAGTGCCACGGCCGACCCGGGTGTCACGCCGGGTCCCGGCGCGACCGCGGCACCTTCGCCGGCGGCGACGGCCCCTGTCTGCGAGGTGGGGAATTGACATCCATCGATCCCACGCCCCGGCCGCGGCGGAACGTGGAACTGGTCCTGCTGGTGCTGGCCCTTGCCGTCGGCATTGGGGCCAACGCCCTAGTCGGCGTGGACCAGCAGAAAGCGTTCGACACCGATTTCTGGTTCCAGTCGAGTCTGCTCGCCGCCGCAGCCCTCGCGTTCCACATCGTCCTGCGCCTCCGGGCAAAATATGCCGATCCGGTAATACTTCCGCTGGTGGTGGCGCTCAACGGCCTCGGCCTCGCCATGATCCACCGGCTGGATCGGGTCGGGGAGGACACGGGCAACAACCAGCTGCGGTGGACCCTGGTGGCCATGGCCGTTTCGATCGCGGTCATCTGGTTCCTCAAGGACCACCGGATCCTCCGCCGGTTCACCTATATTTCCCTGGCCGCCAGTGCCTTCCTGCTGATCCTCCCGTTGGTTCCCGGCATCAGCGCCGGTGAAATCCTGGGCGCCCGGGTCTGGATCAAGTTCGGCTCGATGACCTTCCAACCCGGGGAGATCGCCAAGATCACCCTCGCTATATTCTTTGCCGGGTATCTTTCCTCCAACCGCGATCTCATCCTGCTGGCCGGCCGGAAAGTCGGTCCCATCCAGTTCCCGCGGTTCAAGGACATGGGTCCTATGATCGCCGCCTGGCTCGTGAGCATCGGCGTGCTGATCTTTCAGCGGGACCTCGGCTCGTCGATCCTGTTCTTCGGACTCTTTCTGGTGATGATCTACGTCGCCACGAGCCGCATCAGTTGGGTGATCATCGGCGTCGGGCTCATCGCGGCCGGCGGATTCGTCGCCTCCCGCGTCTTCTCCCACGTCGCCCTGCGGATTGACGGCTGGATCAACGCCTTCACCGACGAGGTCTACGGCCGGGCGTTCGGCGGCAGCCTGCAGATCGTCGAAGGTCTGTTCGGCATGGCCAACGGCGGACTGGTCGGCACCGGCCTCGGCCAAGGGCGCCCCAATCTGGTTCCGTTCGCCAATAGCGACATGATCATTGCCTCCTTCGGCGAGGAACTCGGGTTGATCGGTCTCTTCGCGATCGTCCTGATGTACCTGCTGCTTTTCACCCGGGGCTTCCGTGCCGCGCTCGGCACCCGTGACGCGTTCGGGAAGCTGCTCGCCACCGGGCTGTCCTTCGCCATTGCGCTGCAGTGCTTTGTCGTGATCGGGGGCGTCACCCGGCTCATACCCCTCACCGGCCTCACCACGCCGTTCCTGGCCGCGGGCGGTTCCTCACTGCTGGCCAACTGGATCATCGTCGGACTGTTGCTGATGATCTCGCATACGGCGCGCGGCCCGGTGGACACAACACCGCTAGCTCCCGGTGAGGAACCCGACCCACAGAAAGTACTGCCTGTCATGCCTTCGAAGCCGGCCACTGTGCCCGGCACCGGACGGAACAGTCCGGACGCCCCGACCGAGGCGGTGAAGCTGTGAACCAAGCCATTCGCAATGCCTGGATCGCGGCGATCGCGATGTTCGTCCTGATCTTCGGTGCCCTCAGCTACGTCCAGGTGGTCGGAGCGGACGAATTGGAGGCCAACGCCTGGAACAAGCGGACCCTCCTGCAGAACTACTGCAACGACAGAGGCGCCATCATCGTGGGCGGCACCCCGGTGGCCGAATCCGTCGCTGCCGATGAAAGCTGCAAGTTCCAGCGGACCTACAACCAGCCGGAACCGTACGCCGGGATCACCGGCTATTTCTCCAGAAGCTTCGGTGTGACCGGCCTGGAGAAGACGATGAACAAAGAGCTCGCGGGTAGCTCGGACCAGCAGTTCCTGGACCGGGTCGGCCAGCTCTTCCTGGGCAACCAGCCCAAGGGCGCCTCGGTGGAGCTCACGCTCGATCCCGAGATCCAGAAGCTCGCCTACGACCTCATCCCGGATGGCCAGCGCGGATCGATCGTGGTGACCAATCCGAAGACCGGCGCGATCCTGGCCATGGTGTCCAAGCCCTCCTACGACCCCAACCTGATCGCCACCCAGGATCCCGTGGCAGAGGCTGCCAACTTCGCCGAACTGAACAAGGTCCCCGGGATCAACCTGAACCAGAACGTTAGCGGCCCCACCGGGGCTCTGCTGGCACCGGGATCCGTCTTCAAGCTCATCGACACGGCCGCGGCGCTTAGCTCGGGCAAGTACAACAAGGACAGCGTCCTGCCCAACCCGGCGGAGATGTCCTTCCCCGGCATCCAGTACACGCTGCCTAACTATGCCGGCGGCAACTGCTACACCCGCAACACGGCGACGTTCGCCTTCGCTCTGCAGCAGTCCTGCAACACTCCGTTCGCCAGCATTGCCCTGGACCTGGGGCAGGCGGCCATCGCGGACCAGGCGGAGAAGTTCGGCTTCGGCCAGGACTTCGGCGACCAGCTGAAGCTGGACTCCGCCCCGAGTTTCTTCCCGACCGAAGAACTGGACGACGCCAGCCTGGCGCAGTCGTCGATCGGCCAGCGGGACGTCCGGGCCACCCCGCTGCAGATCAACCAGATGACAGCTGCGATCGCCAACGGCGGGGTGCAGATGCAGCCGAACCTGATCAAGGCCGTCCGCTCCCCGGACCTGCGGCCGATCAGCGAGCCGAAACCCCAGGCACTGCAGACCTCCACCACGCCGGAGATTGCCCGGCAGATCAACGAGTGGATGGTCAGCGTCGTCGACGACGGGATCGCCAGTAAGGCGGCAGTGCCCGGCGTGAAGGTGGCCGGCAAGACCGGAACAGCGGAACTCGGCGACGGCCTGAACAACTCATGGTTTACCGGGTTTGCCCCGGCGAATGACCCGCAGGTGGCTGTCACCATCGTCATTGAAGGCGTAGACATCACCACCGGCGCAACACTAACCAGTCCGAACGCGAAGAAGATTTTTGAGGCGGTGTTGAATAAGTGAGGCCTTCATCAGGAATCACCCTCGGCGGCAGGTTCCAGCTGACCACGCGTATTGCGATCGGCGGCATGGGAGAAGTCTGGAAAGCCAAAGACCTGATCCTTGGCCGCATCGTCGCCATCAAGGTGCTCAAGGAGGAGTACACGGGCGACCCCGGCTTCCTCCAGCGTTTCCGCGCCGAAGCCCGCCACACGGCGCTCCTGAACCACGTGGGCATCGCCAATGTCTTTGATTACGGCGAGGAAGAAGGCTCCGCCTACCTCGTCATGGAGCTGGTCCCGGGCCAGCCGCTGAGCAGCATCATCGAACATGAACAGGTGCTCTCCCCGGACCGCACCCTGTCCATGATCGCGCAGACGGCCCGCGCCCTCTCGGTGGCCCACGCCCAGGGCCTGGTCCACCGCGACATCAAGCCGGGCAACCTGCTGATCACCCCGGACGGCCGTGTCAAGGTCACGGACTTCGGCATCGCCCGGCTGGCCGACCAGGTCCCGCTGACCCAGACCGGACAGGTTATGGGCACCGCCCAGTACCTGGCTCCGGAGCAGGCAACCGGCCAGCTTGCTACGGGCGCCTCGGACATCTACGCCCTCGGCGTGATCGGCTACGAGTGCCTCACCGGGCACCGCCCGTTCTCCGGGGAATCCCAGATCGCGATCGCTCTGGCCCAGGTCAATGATGCGCCGCCGCCGCTTCCGGAAACCCTGCCGAAGCCGGTCCGCGCCCTGCTGATGTCCATGCTGGCCAAGGACCCCAAGAACCGCCCGGCGGACGCTCTCAAACTGTCGGAAGCCGCCGAGGCCATCCGCAACGGCGACATCCCGGCAGCACACGCCGCCGTCCCGGGCATGCTGCTCTTCGAAGCAGCCACCGGGCCGATCACGGCACCGGTGGACATCCCGACGGCAGCAACCGGCGTCATCGGCGCTGCAGATGGGACGACGTCGGCCACTTCTGCGCTGCCCGTGGTTGGCGCCGCCGGAGCGGGTGCCGCAGCAGGGGTTGCTGCCGGGGCCGCCGCCGCCAGCGCGTATGGAGCCCGCAACACACTGTCGCGTGCCGACGCCCTCGCCGCGGAACGCAATTGGGTCCAGGAGGACGACGACTACGACGAGCCGGCCACTGAGCCGGAACGCCGCGGACGCAGCCCCTGGACCTGGCCGCTGATTGCCCTGATCCTGCTGGTGCTGTTCGCACTGGTGGGCGTCATGCTGACCCAGGCCGGGATTCTGTTCCCGCAGACTCCGGCGAGCAGCAGCAGCGCCGCCATCACTAGTGCTTCACCGGCCACCACAAGCGCCTCGCCCACGACCACCAGTGCCAGCCCCACCACCACCTCCGCGGCACCGACGCAGTCCACACCGGCCGCCATTAACCTGATTCCGGAGAGGTACCTCGGCCGGCTGTACAACGACGTCCGCAGGGAACTGATCGGCCTGGGCCTGGGCGTCACCGGGGCAGAGGTCTTCGACGAGTCCGCCCCCGGAACGGTTGTCGAAATCGACCCCGCCGGGCCGGTCCAGCCAGGCACAACGATCACGGTGTCCTACTCCAAGGGCCCGGAAGCACCCCAAAGCGTTACGGTGCCGACCCTGCAGTCCGGGGCCAGCGAAGCCGCAATCCAGCAGGCCATCCAGAACGCCGGCCTGCGCTGGGCGAAGGGCGCGGACGTGAATCCGACGAACAAAAAAGAGGCGCCCGGGACCTTCGTCAGCGCCGAACCTGCTTCCGGCAGCGAGGTGCCCGCCGGCTCGGTCGTGACCTACCACCTGGCCAAGGCCGCGGCCGCGGAATCAACCCCCAGCCCCACGGGAACGTAGCCCGCTATGTCCACTTCACCCCGCACCCCATCGCACCGGGAGGACCGCGGCCCCGTGAACACCCAGCGCGTCCTCAGCGGGCGCTATGAGCTGGGTGAGCTGATCGGCCGCGGCGGCATGGCCGACGTCTTCCGCGGCGTCGACACCCGTCTGGGACGCACCGTAGCGGTCAAACTGCTCCGCCCGGACCTGGCCAGGGACCCCCAGTTCCAAGCCAGGTTCAAGCGCGAGGCGCAGGCGGTGGCCGCGCTGAACCATCCCTCGATCGTGGCCATCTACGACACCGGAGACCACGCCGTCCCCGGCGACCACGAGGACACCGTCCGCGTGCCCTACATCGTGATGGAGTTCGTCTCCGGCAAGACGATCCGGGACCTGATCCGGGCCAAGGAAGTCAGCATCGACCAGGCGATTGACTTCTCCCTGGGCGTGCTCGCGGCCCTGGATTACAGCCACAAGGCCGGGATAGTGCACCGCGACATCAAACCTGCCAACGTGATGTTCTGCCCGGACTCCAACAGCGTCAAGGTGATGGACTTCGGGATTGCCCGCGCCATGGCGGACTCGTCAGCGACCATGACCCAAACCCAGGCCGTGGTGGGCACCGCCCAGTACCTTTCACCGGAGCAGGCCCGCGGTGAGACCGTGGATGCCCGCAGCGATCTCTACTCGGCCGGCTGCCTGCTGTACGAGATGCTCGCGGGCCGGCCGCCCTTCATCGGCGACAGCCCCGTGTCGGTGGCCTACCAGCATGTGCGTGAAATCCCCGAACTGGCCAGCAGCTTGAATCCCGACGTCTCCGAGGCATTGGACAGCGTGCTGATGAAGGCGCTGCAGAAGAACCGTGCGGACCGCTTCCAGGATGCCGCGGCGTTCCGCCGCGCCCTCCGGGCCGCGCGAAGCGGAGTTGGCGTCGCCGCACCGGCCGCGAGCGAAGCCCCCACTGACCCCAATGACACCGTACCGACCCCTGACGGCACGCCGACAGCGGCCTTCTCTGTGACCGGGGCGAAGTTCCTCGACGAGACCCCCACCGGACGGCTCCGGCCTGTGCCGGAGGCACCGGCCGATGATGAGAACGCCCTGATGGCCCAAGGTGTCCTCTATGGCGCCGCGGACAGCGGCAGCCTGCCGCTGGTCCTGCCGCCGGAGCGCGAGCACACCCCGCGTCAGCAATCCCGGCGTCGGACGTGGATCACCGCCCTGGTGATCGTCACCGTCCTCGTACTGGCAGGCGGCGGCCTGTGGCTGTACAACATGATGAACCAGGCACCGCCCCCGGTGGCCAAGGTCATGGTGCCGTCGGTGACGTCGTTGACCGAGACCGAGGCCCTCCAGAAGCTCTACAACGCAGGACTCAAGCCCCAGCTCAGCCGGATGCAGCACGAGACGATTGCCAAGGGCATCGCGATCGGCACCGTCCCGGCCACGGGGAGCTCGCTGGATCCGAATTCCGACATCACGCTCAACATCTCCGAAGGTCCCAGCGTCATAACCATCCCCGCCGACCTGCCGGGACGCACGGAGGCCGCAGCGCGCGATGTGCTGCGCCAGAAGGGTCTGGCCGGAGCGCCGGGCACCACCATGGCCAACAGTCCCACGGTCCCGGCCGGCATCGTGATCACCACCAACCCGGCGCCGGGCCAGAACGTGGCCGCTGGCAGCATCGTGGAAATCATCGTCTCCACCGGCAAAGTCGTGGTGCCGCAGTTGGTCGGGCTTCCCCAGGCCGAGGCTGAAGCGGCCCTGAAGGCGCTCGGCCTGGTCATGATTGCCACGGAAGTCGAAAACTCCCAGGTCGAACCGGGTAAGGTCACCGGACAGTCCGACGCCGCGGAGGGTCTCGTGGAACAGGGCAAGGCGGTCTCCGTCACCGTGGCCAAGGCTCCGCCGCCCCCGCCCCCGCCGTCGCCGAGCCCCACACCCACACCCACGCCGACCTCGACGTCCACCAAGGGGTCCAAGGACGACTGAGTTTTTTCTGGTCGGCCTAGTGCTTGATGAGCGGGCTGAGGGATGCGGCACGCTGGGCCGCGCCGGCCATGCCGAGGGATTCGAGCCAGTTCCCGAGCATCTGGTAGCCGCCTTCGGTGAGCACGGATTCCGGGTGGAACTGCACGCCGCAGAGCGGGGCGGTGCGGTGCTGGAGCCCCATGACAACTCCGGTGCCCGTCTCCGCGGTAATCTCCAGGACTTCAGGGATGCTCTCGCGGACGGCGGCGAGGGAGTGGTAACGGGTCGCTGTGAAGGGCGAAGGCAATCCGGCGAACACGCTGGTGCCGTGGTGCTCCACGAGGGACGTCTTGCCGTGCATCAGCTCCGGCGCATGCGTGACGGTTCCCCCGTAGGCCTCGGCCAGTGCCTGGTGTCCCAGGCAGACTCCCAGCATGGGTTTGTGGTGGCTACCGCACCACTTGATCAGCTCGATGCAGACGCCCGCGCCAGCGGGGTTGCCGGGGCCCGGGGAGATGAGGACGCCGTCGCGTGCCTCTGCCAGGTCGAACGCCTCGGCCAAGGTGACGTCGTCGTTGCGGACCACCGTGGTCTCCGCGCCGAGTTCCTGGAGGTATCCCACCAGGGTGTAGACAAAGCTGTCGTAGTTGTCGACGACGAGAATCTTGGTTGTACTCATGGGTGCCTTGCTGAACCAATCGTTGAATCAGAGAACCTGGTGAATCGTGCCATCCCGGACGTTCGCGGCGGACATCCCCGTGGCCTGAACTACAGCTAGAATTGGCTCCGAATAAGAACTTCAACATGACCATGAGCGCTGACCGCCGGTGTATTCCTCCTTGCAGGATATCAAGCCAGGGTCCCGCTCCTGTTCCAGCCGCCAAGGAGGACCCGTGCCCGAGTCAAAGCGCCGCAAACGGACTGCCCACGAAACGCCGCAGACGTCCGCCGCGCAGGCCAACAAGCCCAATGCGGTCTGGTTCAAGCCGGTGATGTTCGGCCTGATGATCATCGGCCTGCTGTGGATCATTACCTTCTACATCAGCGAAGGCGCACTCCCGGTTGCTGCCTGGGGATCCGGGAACATCATCGCCGGCTTCGGCATCGCCATCATCGGCTTCCTGATGACCACCCGCTGGCGTTCCTGAACCCCGCAGCATCCGACGGAAGACCGGTACACCCTGTGTGCCGGTCTTCCGCGTTAACGTCGGGCCCCGGCAGGGGCCGATAATGCTGGAGCGGAGAACACAGCGAGCGAAGGAGTCCAGATGGTCCCGGCAACACAGGCAACAACCGGCCCGGTAATCGGCGACGACGGCCTGGCCCGGCCCCCTTGGGCGGCCGTGGATCCGTTGCTGCGCGAGTACTACGACACCGAGTGGGGGCTTCCGGTGCGCGACGAGCAGGGCTTGTACGAGCGCATCAGCCTCGAGGGCTTCCAGGCCGGACTCTCCTGGGCCACCATTTTGCGGAAACGGCCGGCATTCCGGGCGGCCTTTCACGACTTCCATCCCGAGACGGTGGCCGCGTTTACAGCTGCTGATGTTGAGCGTCTCCTCCTCGACGCCGGGATCGTCCGCAACCGGCTGAAGATCAGGGCCGCCATCACCAACGCCCAGGCCACTATTGCTCTGCGGGACGACGGCGGGCTGGTTGATTTCGTCTGGTCCTTCCAGCCGGATTCCACTCCCCAGCCGAGGTCCCACGAGGAAATCCCCACCACCTCGGCTGAGTCGATTGCGCTGTCCAAGGCACTGCGGAAACGGGGTTTCGCGTTCGTCGGACCCACCACGATGTACGCCCTGATGGAAGCCATCGGCATGATCGACACCCATCTGCTGGACAGCCACCGCCGCGGGACCTCCGGTATCTGGCCGCGCTAGACCCCGTACCGGTGTGCACAACTCCGGTCAAAGTTATCCACAATGTTGATAACTTTTGGCCCAGTTCCGCCCCGCGCATGGCCTTGCCCGTGCACTGTGGCCCTCACACGGCACTTCCGGAGGACATTCCCCAATGAATTACACAGCTGTGAGTTATTAACAGTGTGGATTCCCTGTGGATAAGTTCGCCGCGTGGCCCCGGTCGGCGGGATGGCACCCCCGCGGTGGCGCCACTGCGGTTTCCGGCGCCCCGCCATGCGCCGACGAAAAGTTATCCACTTGACAACTCCCCAGTACCCACAAGTTATCCACAGCTGGGGATAACGAAGTTGAGACGGGGGATTTCCGGTAGTTCCACCCCACGTGGCGCCAATTCGTCCGGGGAAACTTCACCCGGCGGGTTATTAACACTGTGAATAATCCTGTGAATAACTCTGTTGAAATAAGATTTGATCCTGGAGCCGGCCCGGTGTTCGTTGGTGGAACCCCGCTGCGCGATCCGCCCTGCCATCGACCTCCGATAAACGGGATTTGCCTCCCGGCCGGAGTTGTCCACTTAACCACAGGGCCGCCCACAGGAGTTATCCACAATTGTGGAGATCCCACGGCGACCCATTCCGGAATCGCCCGGTGTGGCCCTCAGATCCGGGGGACCGACATGAACTACAGGCGTGTAAGTTACCAACAGTGTGGATAACCCCTGTGGATAACTCTCCGCCGGGACATGTGCGGCCCATCCTTTGGGCACCGGGGGGAGGCGGGGACGGCGCAAGGAGGGAGGGCAGGACACAGCGCGCTGTGGAAAACGGGAACAAGATGCGGGCAACGTCCGACGCCCAGTCCAGAAGACCCGGACTTCCCAGGCTTCCTAGAGTTCCACGGCTTTCCAGATTTTCCGGAGTTCCCAGTCTTCCCGATGGGCTCCGTGGACCGGCGCCGGTTTGACGCTCCCGCCCAGTTGCTTTCGCCTTCACCTCGCCGCGGCCGCGGAAATCCGGGGTTCCAGGAAGCGGGGGCATGCTGAAGCACCGAGTAACTGGGCTGGAGCGTCGGCGGAGGGCAGGACGCACGTCAGGGACGCCACCGCGGGCCACAACACTCGAGCGTCCGGGCACGACGCTGCCTTTGCGCCGCCGATCAGGTGGCAGTGCCGACGTGGCGCCGCAGCGGGCGGCCACAGCGCGCACGGCAAGGATCAGGAAGGGGAGAACCGTGGACGGGATGACCCGGGACGGAAGACCCCCGGACGGAAGACCCCTGGACGGGAGGGCGCAGGGCGGGATCACCCAGCGCGGAAGACCCCTGGACGGGAGGGCGCAGGGCGGGATCACCCAGCGCGGAAGACCCTTGGACGGGCGGTCATGCGTGACGCGGCAGGGGACGGCCCCGCGGGGTCAGGCGACGGCGACGCGGAGGGCGGAGACTGCGATCAGCACGGCAAGGACCAAGAGCAGACCGCCGGCCTGCAGCAGTCCCTGACGCGGGCCGCGGGGCGTGTACGCCAGGACGGCCGCGCAGAGGGCGCCTGTGACTGCCCCGCCCAGGTGGGCCTGCCAGGCGATCGAGGGGACCAAAAAGCCGATGGCGCCGTTAATAAGGATCAGCACCCAGAGTTGCCTGGTGTCGCCCCCGCGGCGGCGTTGGACGACCAGCATGGCGCCGAAAAGCCCGAAGATGGCGCCTGAAGCGCCGACCACGCCGCTCAGCGGCTGGCCCGGGACGTACTCCGGCGTCAGCAGGAGATAGCCGACCGATCCGCCAAAAGCGGATAGCAAATACACCGCCAGGAAGCGGATTCGTCCCAGGAGAGGCTCGAGCGCCTGGCCAAACACCCACAGCATGTACATATTGAGCACGATGTGAAGGATGAAGCCTTGGGAATGCAGGAAAGCGGAGGTCACCATTCGCCAGGGCTCGAAGACCCCGTACTCCGGGCTGGCATAGACAGTGGCGAACGCCAGGTTCCGGTAGATCCCGTCGTTGGGGACCAGCCACTGGAGCACAAAGACCAGGGAACACAGACTGATGAGGGACAGCGTAACCACGGGTTTTCCGGTGGTCACGGCGCCGCCGTAGACGGTCTTGACCGCCGGCGTCGTACGTTTTGTTTCGTTGACGCAGTCAACGCATTGGAATCCGACGGCGGCCGCCCGCTGGCAGTCGGGGCACGCAGGGCGCCCGCAACGCTGGCAGCGCACATAGGCGGGCCGGTCCGGGTGCCGGGGGCACACCGGGATCTGCGCGGACGGCTCTGCCGCCGGAATTCCGTAGCTCATGCGCTGGGTTTAGAGCTTTTCTACGTCAATGCTGTTGATGGTGACGTCTTCGACCGGGCGGTCGCCCGTTCCGGTGCGGACACCCTCGATGGCGTCAACAACCTTTTTGGACTCATCGTCTGCCACCTCGCCGAAGATACTGTGCTTGCCCTGCAGCCAGCCGGTGGGGATGGTAGTGATGAAGAACTGCGAGCCGTTGGTGCCGCGGCCCATCTGGATGCCGGCGTTAGCCATGGCCAGCTTGTAGGGCTCGTTGAAGGTCAGCTCGGGGTGAATTTCATCGTCGAACTTGTAGCCCGGTCCGCCCACGCCACGGCCGAGGGGATCGCCCGCCTGGATCATGAAGTCCTTGATGATGCGGTGGAAGATGGTGCCGTCATAGAGCGGCGTCCCGGTCTTGTCCTCCCCGGACTCCGGGTGGGTCCAGGCCTTCTCGCCCGTCGCCAGTCCGACGAAGTTCTCGACGGTCTTGGGGGCGTGGTTGCCGAAGAGATTGACGACAATGTCGCCCATGCTCGTGTGAATGGTTGCTTTTGCAGTTGCGATGGCAGTCATAGGCCCTATTCTTCCACGACAGGCCCCTGCACATAGGGCCGGTCCGCCAGTTCCGCGCTCGGTGAAATCCGCCCATAATCGGCCTGAAGAATAGCCGGTGAGGTCTGGGCCACGTAGGCTAACAGCAGAATCGTCACATTAATCGGGAGGTAGTTGTGAAGAAAACGGATCGTATTGCCCGTGAGCTGGAGCATTCAGTCAGCACCGGAGTAGAGACCGCCAAGGACTGGGCAACCCCGCGGGTTGAAGCAGCCGTCAACTGGGCCGTCCCGCGCCTGCAGCAGGGCCTGGATACCGCTTCTCCCAAGATCCAGGAGGGGCTCAAGTCGGCGGCCTACAATCTCGCCGACGGCGTTGCGACGGTAACCCCGCGTCTCCAGGACGGACTCGCACACCTCGCACCCAAGATCAACGACGCCGTTGAGGGCGCCACCCCCCGCCTGCACGAGGCGCTGGACAAGGCGACACCGGTGATCGCCAACGCGCGCGACCGGGTGGTCGTGGAGTACCTGCCGAAGCTTTCGGACCAGATCGGCCACGCCTCCGACGCCGTGCACCGCACACTCCAGAGCGCCCCGGGCCATGTGGATGCGGTTGCCCAGCGGCTCGGCGAAGCGGGGATCATCCACTCCGTCCAGGAGCAGGCGAAGTCCGCGAAGCGCCACGCCAAGGTCGCCGCGAACAAGGCGAGCAAGGCCGTGAGCGGTGAGCTGGTCAAGAAGCAGAAGCCCAAGCACCGCGGGCTGCTGATTTTCGGTATCATCGCCGCGGCAGTTGCCGCCGGAGTTGCCGCGTGGCGGGCTTCCAAGCCGGTCGAGGATCCCTGGAAGACACCCGCCCCGGTCACACCGGCACCGGTTCCGGCCACCACCGTCAACGACGTCCGGGAATCCGTCAAGGAATCCGCCGGCCAGGCTGGCGCCGCCACGGTTGCCGCCGCTGACACCGCCGCTGCCGCTTCGGCTGACGTTGCCGAGTCCGCCGACGACGCAGCTGACAAGGCCAAGCACGCAGCCCAGGACGCCGCCGAGGACATCAAGGACTCGGTCCAGGACGCCGCCGAGGACATCAAGGATGCTTCCGCCAAGGTCGCCACCGATGCGAAGACCGCCGTCCGGAACATCGCTGCGAGCCGCAACAACGGCACCGACAAGACCACCGGCAGCTAAGACAGACGGCGGGCCGCCTGCGGGCAGTCGTTGAGGGAGGGATTCCGCCACAGAGGCGGGATCCCTCCCTTATTTGCGCCCGATGTTTACCAGTTCGTAGCCGGGGCACTGCCCGGCGCCGGGCGGGAAAAACCGCGTTGGTGCTAAATTTGGGGGGATGTCACCCGAAAAATCCTCTGAGGATGCCTTACACGATGCTGTGCACACGCCGGCTGTGTCTATCGTCATCCCGGCATACAACGAGGAAAGCGTCATCCGGCAGTGCCTCATTGCCGCCGTGTACCAGTCAGTCCCGGCGCACGAGATCATCGTCGTTGACAACATGTCCAAGGACCGCACGGCCGACATCGTCCGGCAGATGCAGTTGGAATACCCGGAGAGCCCCATCATCCTGCTCAGCCAGGACCGCGACCAGGGCCTGATCCCGACCCGAAATTTCGGGCTCGACCATGCCACGGGTGACATTCTGGGCCGGATCGATGCCGATTCCGTGCTGGAGCCCGACTGGGTTGAACAGGTGCAGTTAGCCTTCCGGGACAAATCCGTCCACGCCGCGACCGGCCCGGTGGTTTACTACGACATGCCTATGCGTCGCTTCGGTCTCAAGGCTGACGATAGGATGCGCCAGCTGATGCTCAAGCTTGCCAAGCACCAGTATCACTTTCTCTTTGGCTCCAATATGGCCCTCCGCCGCTCCGCGTGGGAGATCATCCGGGACGAGGCGTGCCGGGATGAGAAGGACGAGATGCACGAGGACATTGATTTGTCCCTGCATCTGGCCGACCATGACCTCCGGATCCAGTACTGGCCGCAGATGGTCTCCGGCATGTCCGCACGCCGGCTGGAAGACTCTCCCCGCGACTACCGCTACTACGTGACGCGTTTCGACCGCACGTACAAGGCCCACAACGTCAAGAAGATGGCGCTCAAGGCCCCCATGGTGGTCTTCTTCTCGGTGTATTTCCCGGCGAAGCTGCTGCGTGCGATCCATACGGTCAACACGGCCCAGCCTGCCCGCCGCGGCGGCCAGTAGCACACGCCCCTGCGGCGCCGCGCGTCTCGTCAGTCCGTCCCCAGCACCGCAAGCCTCGTCAGTCCGTCCCCAGCTCCGCCAGCCCTTCAGCCGTGCGCCGGACGGCGCGTGAGCTGCGCTGCCCCAGGACGACGACGGCGAGCCCCACGAGGATCATTGCCAGGCCGGCGTAGGTCCCGGCCGGCAGGGTCTCGGACAGGAACGCGGCAGCGAGCAGCGCCGCCCCCGGAATCTCCAGCAGGATGATCATGGACACCAGCAGCGGACTCATGGTGGCGAGCAGGTGATTGAATGCGGTGTGACCGATCAACTGGGCGCAGACCGTGATCGCCAGGATGCCAATCCAACCGGCGGCTTCGAACCCTGCCAGTGGCTGCTGCGTGAACAGGGCCAGCACGGCCACCACCGCTGCGCACATCCCGTAGCACAGGGTCGTGTAGACGCCGGTCCCCATGGTCTGGCGTGCCTTGCCTCCGGCGAGCGTGTAGACACCGGCCAGGGCTCCTCCGGCCACCGCCAGCAGATCACCCAGCAGCGCCTCCGGAGAAGTGCCCATGTCGAACCCGGTAATGGCGACCACGCCGCCAAACGCGATCCCCAGGCCCACCAGGACCGGCCAGCGGTGTCTGACGCCGCGGAAGAGCTGGAACACGGCGATCCAGCCGGACTGCAGGCAGACGAGGGCGGTGGCTGCCGCGACCGAGGTGAACTGCAGCGAGGTGATGAAGCAGGCGAAGTGCAGCGCAAGAGCAACCGCAGCCGCCAAAGACCAACGAAATTCCCTGCCGGTGACCCGGCCGAACTGGCGGGGGTTACGGACCAGTACGGGGCCCGCCATGACAACCGACCCGATGGCGTTGCGCCAGAAGGCGATCGCCAGCGCACTGACGGACGTGGCCCCCAGAGTGGCGGCAATGAGCGGCCCGGACGAGGCCACACCGAGGACGCCCAGGGCGGCAAGGAAGAAGTTCACGGTCCAACACTAGTGGGGGTGGAGTGCCAAGGATTGAGGAGCCGCCCTGCGGCTGCGGCCAGCCAGGGCATGCAAAAGGCCCCGGACCGCGTTTCCGCTGTCCGGGGCCTTTCCTATGGTGGAGGCACGGGGACTCGAACCCCGAACCCCCTGCTTGCAAAGCAGGTGCGCTACCAATTGCGCCATGCCCCCATAAGAAGCAACCCGACAATCATACCCTAGTTCGATGAGCCGCTTTCCGGCTGTCGAACCGGGAATCCGGGCTAATCAACCGTATCGGTTGATTCGCTCCAGACCGTTTTCCGGGCCTCGGATTCCTGCACTTTCTTGTAGAGCAGGACGCCTGCGATCGTAGCTGCAACAACGAGCAACTTCTTCACATGCACCCCGTTCCGGTTCGGCGATAAACAAATATCAACCGGACCTCCACTTGAATCCGTACAGATTCCGTGGGCGTACCAGGACTTGAACCTGGGACCTCTTCGTTATCAGCGAAGCGCTCTAACCGCCTGAGCTATACGCCCCGATGCCTCATCGGGCCGAGATACGACTTTACAGCACATCCCGGCCCGATCTCAAATCGAGGCATTTCCCCGGGAAAATTCCGGGAAAACTATCGGTTTTAGTCGTCCGTGAGGGTGACGCCGATGCCGCCCACCAGGGTGGCCGAGATGTTGTACAGCACGGCCGAGAGCATCGAGAGCGCCGTCAGCAGGACGACGTTGATGACCGCGATGATGGTGGCGAAAGATGCCACCTGTCCCAGTGAGGCGACCTTCTTCAATTCGAAGCCGCCACCTTCGGAGCCGGCCAGGGTGCCGAGGAGACCGTCGACCTGGTCGAAGATTCCGGTCAGGTCCAGGACCGTCCAAAGCACAATCGCGGCCACGACGGTCACGATGCCCAGGGCCACGGAGAGCAGGAAGGCCATCTTCAGCACGGACCAGGGGTCAACCTTGCTCACCAGCAGCCGGGCGCGGCGGACCTTGGCCTTGGGGGCCGGCTTGATCAGGCCTGTGGTGTTCTGCCCCGGACTGTTCTGGTCCGGACGTTGTCCGGCGTTGGCCGGACGCTGCCCGGGAGTCACCGGGCCTCCCTGGGCCGGACGCTGCCCGGGCACCTGCGGCCGCTGAGTCGTGCCCGTGGCGCCGCTTGCCACCCCGGGTCGCTGCTCGGGACGGGACGGCGCGCCTACCCGGGGCGCGGCAGCAGGCTGCCGCACTCCGCCGGGAACGCCGCTGTTCGGCTTGGGATATGAGTCGGAATTACTCACTCGTTACCTCCGGTGTTGTCTTCGTCCAGCTCGGCATTGCCTGATGACTCATCTGACTCCGGGGCCGGTGCTGATTCTTCCGCTGCGGACCCCTCATGTGATCCGGTATTTTCAGCCAACGTTACGTCATCAGCCGCCGATGCCCGACTTTCGGCCGTAGCGTCTGCGTCTTCGTCTTCAGCACCCTCGTCGGTTTCGAGGCCTCGTTCGCTGTTGCGCGCCACCTCAATGATGCGGTCGTTCTTGTCCGGCTTGGCGAAGATGACACCCATGGTGTCGCGCCCCTTGGCCGGCACTCCGGTCACTGAGGAACGAACCACCTTGCCGCCTTCCATGACCACCAGGACCTCGTCTTCTTCCTGGACGATCAGGGCACCTACGAGGTGGCCGCGTTCCTCCTGGTACTTGCCGACCTTGATGCCGAGGCCGCCGCGGCCTTGGAGGCGGTATTCCTCTACCGCGGTGCGCTTGGCGTAACCGCCCTCGGTCACGACGAACACGAAGGAACCGTCCGTGACGACGTCGGCCGCCAGAAGTTCGTCATCCTCGCGGAACTTCATTCCGGTGACGCCGGAGGTTGCCCGGCCCATCGGGCGCAGGGCCTCATCGGTGGCGGTGAAGCGGATCGACTGGCCCATGCGGGAGACGAGCATCAGGTCATCCGTCTCCGAGACCAGCTGGGCGGAGACCAACTCGTCGCCGTCGCGGAGGTTGATTGCGATGACACCTGCGGAGCGGTTGGTGTCGTAGTCCTCTAGACGGGTCTTCTTCACCAGGCCGCGCTTGGTGGCCAGGACCAGGTACGGCGACTGCTGGTAATCCCGCAGGTCCAGCACCTGGGCGATGTGCTCGTCCGGCTGGAACGCGAGCAGGTTCGCCACGTGCTGGCCCTTGGCGTCGCGTCCGGCTTCCACGAGTTCGTAGGCCTTCGCCCGGTATACCCGGCCAAGGTTCGTGAAGAACAACAGCCAGTGGTGGGTTGTGGTCACGAAGAAGTGCTCGACGACATCGTCGCCGCGCAGCTGGGCACCCTTGATGCCCTTGCCGCCGCGCTGCTGGGAACGGTAGTTGTCGCTGCGGGTGCGCTTGACGTAGCCGCCGCGGGTGATCGTGACGACCATTTCCTCTTCGGGGATCAGGTCCTCCATGGACATATCGCCGTCGAACCCGAGCAGGACCTTCGTACGGCGGTCATCGCCGTGCTTGGCCACGATTTCACCCAGTTCGGTGCTGATGATAGCGCGCTGGCGTTCCTCGGAAGCGAGGATCGAGTTGTATTCGGCGATCAGGGCTTCGAGTTCGGAGTGACGGTCCTGGATTTTCTGGCGTTCCAGGGCCGCGAGCCGCCGCAGCTGCATGTCCAGGATGGCGCGGGCCTGGAGTTCGTCGATGTCCAAGAGCTGCATCAGTCCGTCGCGGGCCGCCTCGGTGGTGTTCGACGCCCGGATCAACGCGATGACTTCGTCGAGCGCGTCGAGCGCCTTGAGGAGGGCGCGCAGGATGTGCGCTTCCTCCTCGGCCTTGCGGAGTCGGTAGCGGGTGCGGCGTGCGATGACGTCCATCTGGTGGGTGACCCAGTGGCGGATGAAAGCGTCCAGGCTCAGCGTGCGAGGAACGCCGTCGACGATCGCCAGCATGTTGGCTGCGAAGTTGTCCTGCAGCTGGGTGTGTTTGTAGAGGTTGTTCAGCACCACCTTGGCGACGGCGTCGCGCTTGAGCACGATCACCAGGCGCTGGCCGGTGCGTCCCGAGGTTTCGTCGCGCAGGTCCGCGATGCCCGAAATCTTGCCGTCCTTGACGAGTTCGGCGATCTTGATGGCCAGGTTGTCCGGGTTGGCCTGGTACGGCAGCTCCGTGACGACCAGGCAGGTGCGGCCCTGGAGTTCCTCCACACTGACCACGGCACGCATGGTGATCGAGCCACGGCCCGTGCGGTAGGCGTCCTCGATGCCTTTGTGGCCCAGGATGGTGGCGCCGGTCGGGAAGTCCGGACCCTTGATGCGCACGATCAGCTCTTCGAGCAGTTCCTCGCGGCTTGCGGTCGGGTTGGACAGGTACCACTGCACCCCGTCGGCAACCTCGCGGAGGTTGTGCGGCGGGATGTTGGTGGCCATGCCGACGGCGATGCCCGAGGAGCCGTTGACCAGCAAGTTAGGGAACCGCGCCGGCAGGATCGTGGGTTCCTGATTCTTGCCGTCGTAGTTGTCCTGGAAGTCGACGGTTTCCTCGTCGATATCGCGGACCATTTCCATGGCCAGCGGGGCCATCTTCGTTTCCGTGTACCGCGGAGCAGCAGCGCCGTCGTTGCCGGGTGAACCGAAGTTGCCCTGGCCCAGCGCCAGCGGGTAGCGCATGGTCCAGTCCTGGATCAGGCGGACCAGCGCATCGTAGATGGCGGTGTCGCCGTGCGGGTGGTACTGGCCCATGACCTCGCCGACCACACGGGCACATTTGTTGAAGGACCGTTCAGGGCGGTAGCCGCCGTCGAACATCGCATAGAGCACCCGCCGGTGGACCGGTTTGAGTCCGTCGCGGACGTCCGGAAGAGCACGACCCACAATCACGGCCATCGCGTAGTCGAGGTAGGAACGCTGCATTTCCGTTTGCAGGTCAACCTGCTCGACGCGGTCGGTCAGCACATCGGTGTCAAGGACGGTGCCCTCGAGAACGGGCTCGGCACCGGCCGGGCCGGCCGGAACTTCTGGTGTTTCGTCACTCATAGTCTATATTTTCCGTTTCAGGTATATATCAGTTCGGGAATATTTACGGTTTTTGGCCGCTAAATATCGAGGAACCGAACGTCCTTGGCGTTCTGCTGAATGAAGTTTCGGCGCGATTCGACATCTTCGCCCATCAGAGTGGAGAAGGTCTGGTCCGCGGCCAGGGCGTCGTCCATGGTGACCTGCAGCAGGGTGCGGTGATCCGGGTCCATGGTGGTATCCCACAGTTCGGTGTAGTCCATCTCGCCGAGGCCCTTGTAGCGCTGGATGCCGTTGTCCTTCGGGATGCGGCGGCCGGCGGCCTGGCCGGACAGCAGCCGCGCATCGCGTTCCCGGTCGCTGTAGACATAATCGTGCGGGGCGTTGGACCACTTGATCCGGTACAGCGGCGGCTGCGCGAGGTAGACGTAGCCGTTCTCGATCAGCGGGCGCATGTAGCGGAACAGCAGGGTCATCAGCAGGGTGGTGATGTGCTGTCCGTCCACGTCGGCATCGGCCATGAGGACGATCTTGTGGTAGCGCAGTTTGCTCAGGTCGAAGTCCTCGCCGATCCCCGTGCCGAACGCGGTAATCATGGACTGGACCTCGGTGTTGCCCAGGGCCTTGTCCAGCCGGGCCCGTTCCACGTTCAGGATCTTGCCGCGCAGCGGCAGGATGGCCTGGGTTTCCGGGTTGCGGCCGCGCTTGGCCGAACCGCCGGCGGAGTCGCCCTCCACGATGTAGACCTCGCATTTTTCGGGGTTTTTCGAGGAGCAGTCGGAGAGTTTGCCGGGCATGCCGAAGGACTCCAGCGGGCTCTTGCGGCGCGCGTTGTCGCGGGCCTTGCGCGCGGCCATCCGGGCCTGGGCTGCCGAGATGGCCTTACGGATGACATCGCGGGCCGGGCCGGGGTTGCGTTCGAGCCAGTCGCCGAGTCCGTCTGTGACAACGCGCTGGACGAAGCCCTTCACCTCGGAGTTGCCGAGTTTGGTCTTAGTCTGGCCCTCGAACTGCGGCTCGGCCAGCTTGACCGAGATGACGGCCGTGAGGCCTTCGCGGATGTCGTCACCGGTGAGGTTGTCATCCTTTTCCTTGATGATGCTCTTCTCCCGCGCGTAGCGGTTGATCAGCGAGGTCATCGCGGCGCGGAATCCCTCTTCGTGGGTGCCGCCCTCGTGGGTGTTGATGGTGTTGGCGTAGGTGTGGACGCTCTCGGAGTACGCGTTGGTCCACTGCATCGCCATTTCCAGGGCGATGTGCCGTTCCTTGTCCTCGGTTTCGAACGCGATGACGTCCTCGTGGACCACATCGACCTTCTTGCCGGAGTTGAGGTGTTTCACGTAGTCCAGCAGACCGTCGTCGTACTGGTACACAACGGTGTGGAACTCGGCCGGGACTTCACCTTCGGTCGGAACGGTGTCGAGGTCCAGGTCCCCGTCCTCGGTTGGTTCCTCTGTGGCGCGCCGCTCATCGGTGAGTGTGATCCGCAGTCCCTTATTCAGGAAGGCCATCTGCTGGAAGCGTGCGCGGAGTGTTTCGAAATCGAAATCCGTGGACTCGAAGATGCTGGCATCCGGGTAGAACGTCTGGGTGGTGCCGGTTTCCGATGTCTCTTCACCCTGGACCAGGCCGCCCTGGGGTTTGCCGCCGTCGGCGAACGACATCCGCCAGACGTGGCCCTGACGGCGGACCTCGGTGTCGACGCGGCTCGAAAGCGCGTTGACGACGGAGATGCCCACTCCGTGCAGGCCGCCGGATACGGCGTAGCCGCCGCCGCCGAATTTGCCGCCCGCGTGCAGGATGGTCATCACAACCTCCACGGTGGGCTTGTGCTCGGTCGGGTGCATGTCGACGGGGATGCCGCGGCCGTTGTCGACGACCTTGACCCCGCCGTCTGCCTGCAGCACGATTTCGATGTGGGTGCAGTACCCGGCCAGGGCCTCGTCCACCGAGTTGTCCACGACTTCGTAGACCAGGTGGTGCAAACCGCGCGGCCCGGTGGAACCGATGTACATGCCGGGACGTTTCCGGACAGCTTCCAGTCCTTCGAGCACCGTGATGTCGCTGGCGCCGTAACCGTGGGGAGTTGCGGCTTCCGGCGGGGTGTCCGCCGTTCCCGCCACTACTGGTTCCACTGCCGGGATCTCTGCATTGTCGTTAGCCACAGGCGCTTTCGACTCCTCTTTTTCGTTATAGGCCGGCCGTTGCTCCTTCCCGGAGGAAACAGCTACAGCCAACGGGCACGTCACTGATGCCACCGGTTGTGATGCTGGCTCGAGGATCCGTTTACCGCACGCGGATATTGCGTCGGAAACGGACTCAGTCAACGTTTCACCGGCGCCCAGTTATCTTCCACGATTCTACCGTGCTATAGGGCCTAAACCCGCATTCCAGAGGGTCAAACGGGGAGGAAAGTACCGCTGGGAGGCCACAGGCTCCACCTTCAAGGCTCCAGCACTACCGGATGCGGGTTCCTATACGACTCCGGTGCGTCTGAGCGCCCTACACGCCGTTTGCGGTTTTTTCAAGAGTTTTGCAAGGAGTGCTTCAGATCTACGGGTTGCCGGGGGCCTGATGTCCACGCTGGGCCACCCAGAGTTATCCGTAAGTGTCCCGGGGGCCGCGGCCGTTGACGGTCCGGCCGCCCTTGCGCCAGCTCGGCGCGGCCGGTCCGAGGACTTGGATCTTGGTCACGACGCCGTCGCCGAGTTCGGTGCGGAACTTCTCCAGCAGGCTCATGCTGAGCAGGCGCAGCTGGGTTGCCCAGGCGGTGGAATCACAACGGACGTGGAGGGTCGTGTCGGTGAAACTCTCCGGGGTGCAGTGGGCGGAAATCTCCGGTCCCACGAGTGTTGCCCACTCGGCCATCACCGAGCCGACGGCGACCGGGGAGCTCCAGCCGCGCTCCGCGACGAGACGGCCAACCACCTTTCCGAGCCCCATCGGGTCCCGGCCGGTGCCGTGGAATTGTCCGAAACCGCGGCTGCTGCCGGAACTCCGGCCGGACTTCTGCGGGGTGCTGCCTGGCCGCGGCGGGGCCTTGCGCCTGATTTCGCCCCGGGATGCAGCCGCCTCGCGCATCCTGTTCAGGGCCGACTGGGCGGCGTCGATGTCGTCGGGATCGCGGCCCGGCTGCAGGCCGCCGTCGGTATCCTTATTCACCGATCTTCCCGTTCATCGATTCCTCCCGGGATTACCTTCACCCGCCGCCCGGCCAGTTCGGACGGGATATCGTCCTCGACGGCGGCAGTCACGAGCACCTGCTCGGCGCCGGATACTATTGCGGCCAGTTTACGCCGCCGCTGGACATCAAGCTCGGCAAAAACGTCATCCAGGATCAGGATCGGGGCGGATCCGCCGGTCCTGGCGTCGTCGAGCATCACGTAGTACGAGGCCAGCCGCAGGGACAAACACATGGACCAGGTTTCACCATGGGAGGCATACCCCTTCGCCGGGGCCTCGCCAAGGACCAGTTCGAGCTCGTCGCGGTGCGGGCCAACGAGGGAAATACCGCGTTCGAGTTCCTTGCGCCGTGAGGAGGCAAAGGCCTGGATGTAGCGTCCGGTAAGTTCGTCGACGGAGAGCAGCCGGAGGTCCTCGGCGGGCCCTCCGGCGTCCGACACCGCGCCGTCATCCTCCACGGCGCCCTGCAGCGTGGAGCGGTAGATGGCCCCCGCTTCCTTGGACCCGTCGGTCAGCCCGGCGTAGGAGTTCCTGAGGTGGGGACGGAGCCGTTCCACCAACTCGAGCCGTGCATGCAGCAGCTCGGCGCCAGCCCGGGCCATGTGCTGGTCCCAGACATCCAGGGTGGCTTCATGCCCCGTGCTGAATTTTCCAGCGCGGGCGGACTTCAGCAGCGCGTTGCGCTGCTTCAGCACCCGGTCGTAGTCGCTGCGGGTGGCGGCGTGCCGCGGGATGAGGCTGACCAGGAGCTCATCGAGAAAACGGCGCCGGCTGGACGGATCGCCCTTGACCAGGGCCAGGTCCTCCGGAGCGAACAGGACGGTCTGGCAGATGCCAAGGATGTCTCGGGCCCGGACCGGGTTGCTGCGGTTGATCCGGGCGCGGTTGGCGCGGGTGCTGTTGATTTCGAGTTCGAGCACGGTTGACTGCTCGCCCCGGACCAGCTTCGCGCGGATCATGGCCCGTTCGGTGCCGAACCGCAGCAGCGGGGCATCGGAACTGACCCGGTGGGAGCTGAGCGTGGCCAGATAGCCGATGGCTTCCATCAGGTTGGTTTTGCCGATGCCGTTCGAGCCGACCAGCACCGTGACCCCGGGCTCGAGGCTCAGTTCCACTTGGGCATAACTGCGGAAATCTGTGAGCGAAAGTTGTTCTAGATACACGCCGGGATCAGGACTTCAGGGCAGGACTATTTCGCCGGACGGGTCGCATGCCCGCCGAACTGGTTGCGCAGCGCGGAAACCATCTTCATTGCCGGCGAGTTGTCCTCGCGGGAGGAGAAGCGGGCAAAGAGTGCTGCCGTGATGGCCGGGGCCGGCACAGCATTGGCGATGGCCTCCTCCACGGTCCAGCGGCCCTCACCGGAATCCTCGACGTAGTCGTCGATCGAGGCCAGGCCGGGGTCCTCGTCCAGGGCCTTGACCATGAGGTCCAGCAGCCAGGACCGCACGACGGTTCCCTTCTGCCAGGCGCGGAAAGTGCCGGGAAGGTCCGTGACGATGTCCTTGGCGGCAAGGAGTTCGTAGCCTTCGGCATAGGCCTGCATGAGCCCGTACTCGATGCCGTTGTGGACCATTTTGGCGTAGTGGCCGGCGCCGACGCCGCCGACGTGGACGAAACTGTCGGCGCGGTCGCCCTCGGGACGAAGCACATCGAAGACAGGCATCGCGTGTTCAATGTCCGCGGCGTCCCCGCCGGCCATCAGTCCGTAGCCGTTCTGAAGGCCCCAGACTCCGCCGGAAACCCCGCAGTCGGCGAACCGGATGCCCTTTTCGGCCAGCGCGGCACCGTGTTTCTGGTCCTCGGTATAACGGGAGTTACCGCCGTCGATCACGAGGTCGCCGGCGTCGAGCTTGGAGCCCAGTTCGGTGATCACGGCGTCGGTAATCTCTCCGGACGGGACCATCACCCAAAGCAGGCGCGGGGCGGGCAGGGCGGCGATCAATTCATCCACACTCGCGACGTCGGTGACGTCCGGGTTGCGGTCAAAACCGGTGACTTCGATTCCACCCTTGCGCAGCCGCTCGCGCATGTTGAAACCCATTTTTCCAAGGCCGATCAGTCCGATGTGCACGGTATGAACTCTCTTCTGCGATGGGGTGCTTCGGGCGGTGGCGCAGCCGGCGGGGCTTGCCGTTCCACAGGATCAGGATGGAACCAGCTGCCTGCTAGTTGGGCAGACGGACGGGCATAACAAGGTAGCGGTAATCGCCCTGGTCCTCGCCGTCGGCTTCTTGCTGTGCCGTGATCATGGCCGGCTTGGGGGCACTCGTGAAGGAGAAACGCACAAACTTGGTCTCGATGACACTCAAGCCCTCGATCAGGTAGTGCGGGTTGAAGGCCACGGTGATGTCATCACCGGTGAGCTGGGCTTCGAGTTCTTCCGAGGCCTGCGCGTCTTCGCCCGTTCCGGCGTCGAGGTGCAGCTGGCCCTGGGTGAAGGCGAGCCGGACCGGGGTGTTGCGTTCGGCCACGAGCGAGACGCGGCGCACTGCCTCGACCAGTTCCGACGTCTGCACGGTTGCGTGGATTGGGGTGGATTCGGGGAAGAGTGAGCGGATCTTGGGGTAGTCACCGTCAACCAGCAGCGACGTCGTGGTGCGGCCGCCGCTTTCGAACCCGATGAGCCGGCTGTCGTCTTCGGCGAGGGCAAGGTTGATGTCGCCGCTGCCGCCCAGGGTCTTCGCGACTTCGTTGAGCGTCTTGGCCTTGACCAGTGCGCTGGTGGAGATGCCCGGGGTGACGGGCTTCCACGGGACCTCGCGCATGGCGAGCCGGTAACGGTCGGTGGCCAGCAGCGTGATGAGGTCGTCCTCGATCTCCATCCGCACGCCGGTGAGGATCGGCAGGGTGTCGTCCTTGCTCGCTGCGATGATCACCTGGGAAACGGCCTGGGCGAACGAGTCGCCCGGGACGGTGCCGCTGATCGGCGGCAATGCCGGCAGCGGCGGGTACTCGGCTTCCGGCATGGTGGCCAGGTGGAAGCTGCTTCGACGGCAGCTCAGTGTGACTTTGTTGCCCTCGGTTTCAATGTCGACCGGTGCGGACGGCAGGCTGCGGCAGATGTCGGCCAGCAGGCGTCCCGAAACCAGGATCGTGCCCTCGGTGGTGATGTCGGCAGCGATTTCGAGCCTGGCTGAAGTTTCGTAGTCGAAGCTCGAGAGGCTGACGGTGCCGCCTTCAGCCTTGAGGAGCAGGCCCGAAAGTACGGGTACTGGCGGCCGCGGAGACAGCGACCGGGCTGCCCAGGTCACGGCTTCTGCCAGGACGTCCCGCTCGACTCTGAACTTCACGGAAGGGTGCCGCCTTTCATTGCTGCTGTCATCGCTGGTTGCCGGGGCCATGGGCCCGGCAGGGAATCACAAAAGATGTCCAGGACGGACACACTGCAGACAGCTTAGCCGCAAGAAGTGTGATTCTCCCATCCCCGGGTTACATCCGTGTGGTTCGGCCCGGCCGGGCCGGTGCCGGTTTCCGGCCGGGGGCCGGGACGGTCCTGGGCTGGGTGCGGGTGCGGATCGAAGTTGTTATTTGAGGGAATTTCATTTTCTAGGGATTAGTAGTGTTAATAACTGCTGTGGATACTGTGGATAACCCTGTTTGGCGGTGCGATTCCGCGGTTAAGCCCTGTTCATGGACTGTGGGCGGAGCAGGTTTTAAACAGGGTGTGGATGGGGATAACATTTTTGGCGGTCCCGGTGATCCACAGGCGCCTTAAGGGTTTTAAGCCCATTAACCGCAGTTGTCCCCTTAACTATCCACAGGCTTGTCCACAGGTGCCTGTTAATAAGGTAAGAGTGCGCGGCCGGTCAGGTCAGGAATCAGATCAGGAATTACGCTGCTGCTGCTTGATCCGGTTGGTCAGCTCGGTCACCTGGTTGTAAATCACCCGGCGCTCGGCCATCAGCTCACGGATCTTGCGGTCCGCGTGGATAACCGTGGTGTGGTCGCGGCCGCCGAGCTCCTGGCCGATCTTGGGCAGGGACATGTCCGTGAGCTCGCGGCACAGATACATCGCGATCTGCCGGGCGGTCACCAGGGTCCTGGTCCGGGACTTGCTGCAGAGTTCTTCCATGCTGAGCTTGAAGTAGTCGGCGGTCTGGGTGAGGATCTGCGCGGAGGTGATCTCCTGGGCCCCGTCATCGGTGATGAGGTCCTTGAGCACCATCTCGGCCAGGGCGACGTCGACCGGCTGGCGGTTGAGGCTGGCGAAGGCCGTGACGCGGATCAGCGCGCCCTCGAGTTCGCGGATGTTGCTGGAGATCTTCGAGGCGATGTATTCCAGGGCATCGTCCGGGGCGGACAGGCCCTCGCTGAGGGCCTTCTTGCGAAGGATTGCGATCCGGGTTTCGAGTTCCGGCGGCTGGATGTCCGTCAGCAGGCCCCATTCGAACCGCGACTTCATCCGGTCCTCGAAGCCGGCGAGCAGCTTGGGCGGCTGGTCGGAGGTGATGACCACCTGCTTGTTGTTGTTGTGCAACGCGTTGAAGGTGTGGAAGAACTCCTCCAACGTCCGGTCCTTGCCGGCCAGGAACTGGATGTCATCGATCAGCAGGACATCCACGTTGCGGTACGTCGTCTTGAAGCTGGTGCCTTCATCGTCACGGATGGAGTTGATGAAGTCGTTGGTGAATTCTTCGGAGTTCACGTACCGGACCCGGATCCCGCTGTAGAGCCGGCGGGCATAGTGGCCGATTGCGTGGAGCAGGTGGGTCTTGCCGAGTCCGGAGTCACCGTAGATGAAGAGGGGGTTGTAGGCCTTGGCCGGCGCTTCGGCCACGGCGACGGCGGCGGCGTGGGCGAAGCGGTTGGAGGAACCGATCACGAAGGTGTCGAAAACATACTTTGGATTGAGCCGGCCAAATTCGTGGGAGGTGCTGGGCAGCATCGGCTGCGGCTTCAGTTCCACCGAGGGGTCGGCAGCCAGGGACAGCTCGACGGCGGGTTCCGGCTCCGTGTGAAGCGGCACGAGATCGGTGTCGACGTCGATCGCGCACCGGATTTCGTCGGAGAACACGCTCCGGAGGGCGTCGTCGAGGGCTTCCTTCACCTGCGTCTGCAGTACCTCGCGGGTGAGCTCATTTGGTACGGCCACCAGCAGGGTGGACCCGATCAGGCCCTGGGCCTGGGCGAGGATGACGAAGCCACGCTGCCGCGGTGACACACGGTGGTCGTTCTCCAGCAGGCTCACGACCCGCCGCCAGGAACTTCCGACAGTGTTGGCTTGGTTGGCTTCGTCTACTGTCATCAATCAGTTCCTCAAACTTGCTTGCCTTCATTACCTGCAGCCGCGCGGTCGATCCAGCGCACCGGACCCCCGGATAATCCACAGGGTTATGCACAGTCCGTGGATAATGGGTTACTGAGCCACTGTAGGGGATGAAAAGGCCAGAAGATAGCTGGGATCTGTCCTGTGGATAATCACACCGGTGTAGTTCGAAAACGGGGCCCGTGACGCACTTCATCCACAGGCTGGAGCGGCACTTAGCCACAACTGTGGAAAGTCTGCGGCGCGACCCCCGGTTTGACTCGGGAGGGCGGCAAGCCCTAACGTTGTGAAGTCCCATGTGTACGCTTTTCGCCTCATTTGAATCTCACCCGACGCCCAGCGTCTTGCGAGTCGAGGGAAGCGGCACATACAAAACTTAGCGTCGACCAGTTCTTCCCCTTGATCGGGTGGGCGCACCTTTGATCCCACTGGAGTAACTAACGTGAGCAAGCGGACTTTTCAGCCGAATAACCGCCGTCGAGCCAAGAAGCACGGCTTCCGCCTTCGTATGCGTACCCGTGCCGGCCGTGCCATCCTGGCAGCCCGTCGTGGCAAGGGTCGCACCGAGCTGTCGGCCTAAATAACTGACTCGTCGGTCCACATCCCTGTGCGAGTGTAAAGGTGCTGGCCACCCGCAACCGTCTGAGGACATCAACCGATTTTTCAACAACCGTACGTTCCGGTGTCCGCAATGGACGCCGGAACGTAGTGTTATATACGGCAGCTCTCGCTGCCGATGAACCAAGCCGGATCGGATTCATCGTTTCCAAGAGTGTCGGGAACGCTGTTGTCAGGAACCTCGTTAAGAGGAGACTGAGAGAAGTCGGCGCCTTGTCGTTGCAGCAGTACGGCAGCGGGTTCGCGATCGTGGTCCGGGCCCTGCCCGCCGCGGCGGGCGCCAGCTTCGAGCAGCTGCGGTCAGACTATGACGCTGCCTTGGAAAGCAACATGAAACGACTGGGCAGCCGCCTTCCGAAGGCTGCTTCTTCAGTTTCTTACGAGACAACACAGGAAGGGACCCCGCGTGCGTAACTTAACTGCCGCCGTCGTCCCTCCTTCAAAATCCGCAGCAGTATGGCTGGGCCGGGCGCTCTGGAACTTGCCCCGCAATATCCTCATCCTGTTGCTCCTGGCGTACCGCAAGGTGATCTCACCGCTCTACGGCCAGGTTTGCCGCTTCTTCCCCAGCTGCTCGGCTTACGCCCTTGAGGCGATCACGGTCCACGGCGCGGTCAAGGGAAGCTGGCTGGCGGCCAAGCGTCTGGTGCGCTGCCATCCCTGGAATGCCGGCGGTGTGGACCATGTCCCCGCCGGTAACTGCGAGTGGCCCGCAGACCGAACCCCCACAATTGTTGTGCTGAACAATCCGGACAAGTACCTGGCTGCTCAGACTGATGGAGAAGGCCGCTCTGCGGCCTAACGAATAGGGATATCGTATGGATTTCTTTGAAACAATCATGTTTCCGTTCAAGTGGCTTGTATCCGCCATCATGGTGGTCTTCCACGATGGCCTGAGCGCCATCGGCATGCCCGCCGCCAACGGCTGGACGTGGACGCTGTCCATCATCGGGCTGGTGCTGGTGATCCGCGCCGCCCTGATTCCCGTGTTCGTCAAGCAGATCAAGGCCCAGCGCGGCATGCAGCTCCTGCAGCCGGATCTGAAGAAGCTGCAGGACAAGTACAAGGGCAAGACCGACCAGCTGTCCCGCCAGGCCATGGCCCAGGAACAGATGGCCATGTACAAGAAGCACGGCACCAACCCGTTCTCGGCGTGCCTGCCCATGCTGATCCAGATGCCGTTCTTCTTCGCCCTCTTCACCGTGCTGTCCGGCATTACGACGGCGGCGGACAGCGGCAAGGGCATCGGCGCCATGAGCCACGAGCAAGTGGTGCAGTTCGACGAGTCCAGCATCTTCGGCGCCCCGCTTTCCGCCACCCTGCTGCACGGCACTCCTCCCGGCGGCAACGTGGTCGCGGTGTGGATTCTCTCGATCGTGATGATCCTGGCCATGACGGCCTCGCAGTTCATCACGCAGAAGCAGATCATGGCCAAGAACATGTCCGAAGAGGCCATGGCCAGCCCGTTCATGAAACAGCAGAAGATGATGCTGTATGTGCTGCCGATCGTCTTCGGCGTGGGCGGCATCAACTTCCCCATCGGCGTCCTCATTTACTGGACCACCACCAACCTCTGGACCATGGCACAGCAGTTCTTCGTGATCCGTCGCATGCCGACTCCGGGATCCCCGGCGGCCAAGGCCCTGGCCGAGCGCCGTGCCGCCAAGGGCCTGCCGGCGTTGCCGCTGACGGGCGCCAAGAAGGCCGAGGCCGAGGCCGCTGAAGCTGCCGCCGCCGCGGCCCTGGTGGCCAAGAGCCAGCGCGTCCAGCCACAACGCAAGAACAGGAAGAGGAAGTAATGTCCGCCGAGAGCACCGAACACGCTATTTCCGCCGAAGCCATCGAAGAGCAGGACGACGCCCTGAGTGCAGTCCAGGATACCGGGCAGGACGTTGAGTCAGGCGCCGGAGCCGAAGATTCCGAGGGTTCCGAGGACAAGGGCACTTCCGCCAGCCGCCTGGAAGAAGAAGGCGACGTCGCAGCGGACTACCTCGAGGAACTGCTGGACATTGCCGACATCGACGGCGACATCGACATTGAAGTACGCAACGGGCGCACCTACATCTCGATCGTCGCTGAGGAAGAATCAGCAGGCCTCGACAGCCTCGTCGGCAAGGACGGCGAAGTTCTCGAAGCACTGCAGGAGCTGACCCGGCTTGCCGTGCTGTCCGCGACGGAAAACCGCTCCCGGCTCGTGCTGGACATCAACGGCTACCGCTCGGAGCGTGCCGGCGAGCTGCAGAAGATAGCCGAAGACGCCGTCGCCTCCGTGAAAGAATCCGGCGAGACCGTGGCTCTGGCACCGATGAGCGCCTACGAACGAAAGATTGTGCACGACGCCGTTGCCGACCTGGGGCTCATCAGCGAGTCCGAAGGCGAAGGCGCCGACCGCCACATCGTCGTTTCCGCAGACTGAAGACGCCGGACAGCTTGATGGTTGAAATTACCCCCGCCGAACTGCAGGCAGCCGAGAAGATCTTTGGGGACCGGCTGGACCTGGCCAAGCGCTATGTGGAACATTTGGCCACATCCGGAACGGAGCGGGGCCTGATTGGGCCCCGCGAAGTGCCCCGGCTGTGGAGCCGGCACGTGCTGAACTGTGCCGTCATCGAGAGCCAGATTGCCGAGGGAAGCCATGTGGCCGACGTCGGCAGCGGCGCCGGCCTTCCCGGACTGTGCCTGGCCATTGCCCGACCGGACCTGGAACTGACCCTGATCGAACCCCTCGAACGCCGTGTCATCTGGCTCCAGGAAGTCGTGGATGACCTCGGCCTCGACAACGTCACGATCATGCGCACCCGCGCCGAGCTTGCGGTTGGTATGGTGAACGCCGACGTCGTCACGGCACGCGCCGTTTCCGCCCTCGCCAACCTCGCAGGACTGACCATTCCGCTGCTGGCGGGCAAAGGTGAAGTTGTCGCGATCAAAGGACGCAGCGCCGGCGAGGAAATCGAAAAGGCCGCCAAGGTGATCCGGAAGCTTGGCGGTACGCAGACTTCCGTTGTACTAGTGGGCGAGGACCTCCTCGAAGAACCCACAACCGTAGTCCGAATCGTTGTGAATAAGCCTCAAAAGATTGCCTAGCATCAGCCCGTTGCCCTCGGACGCCAAGGGTAAGAGGTTAGGCTAGTAACCGGCAGAACAGCCGAACGAGAGTGAGTGTGTCACAGTGACCAGTAGCGAAGCCTCCACACAACGGATTCCCCCGTTTGTGTCCCTGGGGTCCGCACGGGCCTTCGCTGCGCCCGCAGTCGCTCCCGCCTACTCCGGAAATCGCACCACATCGGTTGCGAAGACCACCGGCATGGCAGGCGTTTCACGTGAAACATCTGTTGCCGGCCCCGCGACCGTACTGGATTCCATAGACGACTCCAGCCCCATCGCCCGCGAGCTCGCCCATGAGAACAAACGCCGGGAACGCCTCCTGGGCCGCCCACTTCCGAAGCCGGAGAAGACGCGCATCTTCACCGTCTCCAACCAAAAGGGTGGAGTGGGCAAGACGACCACCACGGTCAACATCGCCGCCGCTCTGGCCGCCGCAGGCTTGAATGTGCTGGTCATCGACATCGATCCGCAGGGCAATGCCTCGACTGCCCTGGGAATTGAACACCACGCCGACGTTGACAGCATCTACGATGTGCTCATCAACGACATCCCGTTGCAGGACGTTGTGGCGCCCTGCCCGGACATCGCCAAGCTGATCTGCGCGCCCGCGACCATCCACCTCGCCGGCGCCGAGATTGAACTGGTCAGCCTCGTTGCTCGCGAGCAGCGTCTCCGCCGGGCGATTGATGTGTACGCCAAGGAGCGGGCGAAGAACGGTGAGGAGCGGCTGGACTACATTTTTATCGACTGCCCGCCGAGCCTGGGGCTGCTGACCGTCAACGCCTTCTGTGCAGCCAGCGAGGTGCTCATCCCGATCCAGTGCGAGTATTACGCCCTGGAGGGTTTGAGCCAGCTGCTGAAGAACATCGAAATGATCCAGAAGCACTTGAACGCGGACCTGGTCGTCTCCACGATCCTGTTGACCATGTACGATGGCCGCACAAACCTCGCCGCCCAGGTGGCGGCCGAGGTGCGGGAACACTTCCCCGAGCAGGTTCTCGGCGCCGTGGTCCCCCGTTCTGTGCGTATTTCTGAAGCTCCCAGCTACCAGCAGACCGTGATGACTTACGATCCCTCATCCAGCGGTGCCCTGTCCTATCTGGAAGCCGCAGCCGAAATCGCGGAACGTTAGAATCTTTTCGAGAATTGCACTAGCTAGAGCCCGGTGCTGCCAGGCTCTTCCAATGGAGGGATTTATCCATGAGCGATAAGCGACGCGGCCTCGGCCGTGGACTTGGGGCACTCATTCCAAGTTCCGCTGCGGCTGCCGGCAACGGTTCAGCGCCGTCCCGTCCCGTGGATCTGTTCTTTCCGGAGTCTCGAAAGCGGACACCGGCTGTCGAGGCAGCGGCTACGGAAGAAAAGGCCACACGTCCCGGGACGGAGGAAACTGCAAAGCCGCAGGTGCCCACGTCCTCGCCGGCACCGGCGGGTACCTCCGACGGGCCGGAGGAAGAAACTGTTTCCGGGGCCAAGAAGGCAACGCCCCGGAAGACATCTGCGGCCAAGGGTGAGGCGCCCGCAGCAGCAGCTGCGCCGGCCGCCCGGAAGCCGGCAGTCGACGAACCGGACCCTTCAACTGAGAATCAGGGTGTTGAACTCGTGGAGGTGCCCGGCGTCCGCTTTGCGGAAATCCTGGTCACCGACATCCACCCCAACCGCAAGCAGCCGCGCTCAGTCTTCGATGAGGACGACATGGCGGAGCTGGTTCACTCGGTTCGTGAGATCGGTGTCCTCCAGCCAATTGTAGTCCGCACTTCAACTGAAGAAGGTGGAGAACCCTACGAGCTCGTCATGGGCGAGCGTCGCTGGCGGGCAGTGCAGGCCGCGGGCCTTCAAACCATCCCCGCCATTGTCCGGGATACGACCGACGACGACCTCCTCCGCGATGCCCTGCTGGAGAACCTGCACCGGAGCCAGCTGAACCCACTCGAAGAGGCCGCCGCGTACCAGCAGCTCCTCGAGGACTTCGGCACCACCCACGAACAGCTGGCTGACCGCATTGGGCGATCACGCCCCCAGGTGTCCAATACGCTCCGTCTGCTCAAGCTTCCGCCGCTGGTCCAGCGCCGTGTGGCCGCCAGTGTTATCTCTGCCGGACACGCCCGCGCGCTCCTGGCACTCCCGGATGCTGCCGCCATGGAACGCCTGGCGCAGAAAATCGTCGCTGAAGGCATGTCTGTCCGCGCGACCGAAGAGGCCGTGACGCTCTACCAGAATCCGTCGGCGACACCGAAGAACAACATTCCGCGCCCCGGGGCGCGGCACGAGCGCCTGGATTACCTGGCTTCTTCACTTTCTGACCGGCTCGATACGAACGTCAAGATCTCCCTCGGTGCACGCAAGGGACGAGTCAGTATCGAGTTCGCGAGCGTGGAGGACCTCAATCGGATCATGGATGTCCTGACGCCGGGGGCTTCCAGCTAGCCCACATCGTCGGCGAAGGGACCTGTTTCACGTGAAACAGGTCCCTTTTTTGGTGGCTGTGCATTATCCGCTCGGTCACGCGCGTTTTTTTGTACTGGCCGGATGCCGTACGGTGCCCAAGGAGCCGCCCCGGCAGTCTTGAAGGGTTCCTTGCACCGTAGTTGGTGGCGGTGGATTGCAGCGCTAGTTGTGACCGTTTTATGTGGGAAGAACCTGCAGCCCTGGGCTGTAAATTGATTGTTGTTCTCGACCCTTCATCTGGTTAACCACACGGAACTGGGATCCGTACGTTTCACGTGAAACAAGGTCGTACTCACGGGGTTGCAGGTGCAGTCTGGAACTGTCCAGGAGAGTGTCCGCCTTTCCGGGGCTGGAACCAGAATCCCCACGGGGCGTGGCCGCGAGGCTATACCAGTCACGATTCCTGGCACATAAATTGACCGTCTCCCGGTATTCAGTCCTTGCACCGCCTGGGTGTTGTCGCCGGTATCATCGGCTATTTTAGGTGAACTGCCTGCATCACTGCAGGCTGTAGATCCAAAGGATGCGTCTCGACGATTGCCGCGCCCGTCGTGCGGCACTGTATGAGCGCCCAGACCTGGTCGTCAATCCCCTGGTTGGGCGCTTCTTTGAGCTCAGAAAGTTCCATAGTGATCCTCTTTGTCAGCGTTGGTCTGGTTTGCCAACACTGAACAGGCATCGGAGCGTTTCACGTGAAACAAGATGGTACCGCCGGGTTATCGGGATTTGATCAAGACGCATTGAATGGCCCGTAGAGAGAGGTCATTGAAGGGCAGATAGGCGAACACATCACCGAGCCTGGCCGGAGGAGCCTGAGGCGGAGATCGTCACCGCAGGAAACGATCCGCCGTTCCGGGATCGGAACCAGACTCGCCATGGTCCGGCCTGTCAGTACGCTGTACGCGCACGTTCGCACGTAAAGGTGAGTTTTGCGGTCGATATCGAGTATGGAACGGAAGCGTGCCGAATTGTGTGGGCTGTTGGGTTTCACGTGAAACATCCGGTGATCTGGCTTTCAATAGGATCCGGGTTCGGCCGCATTACCGCCCCTGGTACGCGCGTGAGTCGGGTCCGAACGAGGTGCCACAGGGTGGACGCTGCCACCCAGCGGTTGCCAGAACCGCTGGGGACGGTTTTCTACGCCGGAACGGTCCGGGGAGGGATTCTGACTCCCCCGAAGGACGCTACGGAGCCGTAAGCGCCTGTGTGGGCCTGGGATGTTCGCGCGTCCCTGGACTTCTATGTCCCTTGGCGCGGGATTTATTCTTCGACCCGCCGCCCACGGGACTCCAATGCACTTGGCTACTAAGCGCCGGCGGGCACCTGCACCAGCACTGCATGCCGGTCATGGACTTCAGCGGTAGCGAGCGTCGTGCTGTAGGCCGGAATAAGAGTGGTCGCAGGAGTGAGACCTGGCCGCCTTGGTGATGCCCCCGGCCGTTGTCCGCTCTGCCAACGTCCGGGAGGGCTCCGCGGCCGTCAGGGGAGGTATGGATGCTGCCCGGTGCCCCGCCGTGGAGCGGAACCAATGCGGGTCTGGTTGGGGCGCTGGGACGCGTGCAGGGGCCCATGCAGTGGCGGGATTCATCGGACCGGGCCCCTTGATGAACTTACCGGCCATTCAGGCCAGCCGCAGGGTAGGCCCCGTTTCGAAGGCTCGGCACCCGAGGCGTGCCGCTGCCGTCCCCGTGTGAAGGGAGGCTCGGATGGAGACTCTTCGGAATCTCTCCGGAGGCTGTCTGGTTCCCAGGCGGGATCCCATCCGCGCGGTATGAGTGGTGTATCCGCCTGCATCGACCTCAGCGGGCACGGGTTTTGGAACTTCGGATCTTCAGCGGTATTGGCGTTTGGTACTGGGCGTATTTCGACTCGGTCCTTGCTGCCGGACGGCGCGCTCCCCCTCGGAAGACAATCTGTACCGGGAGGGATGTCTGCCAGTGACGCTCGGTCGGCTCCTGCAGGCTCCCATTGTGGGTGCGCCTGCGGGGAAGCTGCTAGCAGGCGGCACCGGGTCGGTCCTCGCTGGACCAAGAGCGCTGGATGTATGGCTTGAGTGGGCGATTCCCTGCTGATTTCAACTGCTTCCTTCAATGGCGCCGATGATGCCAGTGCGGTGACCAGGCGGGTGCGCCGGCCCGAATGAGGCGTCTCGTACAAGCGGGGGAACGGTGGATAGACCGGTGGATATCGCGGTGGATATCGCGGTGGATAGCGCTGTGGATAACTTTGTGGATTAGTTGGCCGAGCTTGTTCCAGGGAACTGCCCTCCGCTGGGCTAGTGGACTCAAAGTGAACGGTGGATGCACCTCTTCGACGACGGGGCCTGTCCTGTTTCACGTGAAACAATCGCGGTTCCCGAACCGTGATCCAATTCACGCGAGCCCGTTCTTTCTAAATCCCCCGCTGACGGTTAATTTCTCGCGTATTTATGCAGGATTTGCCCGACTACTCCAGGACGGAATGGCATCGGCAGCGGTGGTTCCTCAGCTGCTGGCAGCGCGGAGAACCAGTGTCTTGAGGCGGGAGATGGACTCACCCTCTTGCCGCGTTGCAGAAACGCGGAACGGCCCTGTGACAAATCCCTCACAGTCTGTGGATAACTATGTGCATAACATCTGTGGAGAAACCTGTGGGTAGTGGCGCTCGGGGATCCCTTCGGGCTGGCTGCACCGAACACCCGGCACTCCGTTTCGATACGCAAGCAGCGGGCGGAGCGTCCACTATTACGCCTCAGCACCAGCAACGCGGGGGCAGCCGCCCGGCCTCCCTTCATCTTGCTTGCCCGCACCTTGGGGAATTGCCGACGACGGCTCAAACGCGCCGGCTGGCTGAGCTCCCGGACTGCTGGGACTTCAGTCGACTGTTCGTGCAGGCCGCTAGGATCGCACGGTACGCGCACGAAAGAGTCTGGTCGCCTCATGAAGGAACCTCGGTGGGGTAGGGTCGATCCCAGTCGCAGAAGGCACGTTTCTGAGCCCCGGGGATCCCGCGTAGGGATCACTTGGCGCAGCATTTCGTGCCGGGGCAGGGGAAGCGTCCACAACAGCCGGGCCCCCGGCGTAGGCGTTCCGATATCCCGGGGTCGTCCAATCCTGCGGGTTAGCTGTGGTCCCCAAGGGCAGCTTCTCTGGATGGAATTTGGTTCTCTCCTCGTGTGGGTCAGCATGCGGGACGGGGACCACCGTCCGTTGCTGGGTGGACCAGGGTGTCGAACTCTGGGTACGTGTGTCCCCTCTCCCCGCTTGTTGAGAGGGTTGCGGGTAACCGCTGATGTGAGAACCGGGGAGCATTTTGATCGCGACTGGCCTCGGGGGCCGGCACAGGTGCTGGGTCCGAGACTTGCTGATATGTCTGCTCAGGTACGGCATCCCGGCCGGGCCTGCTGTCGGCCTTCGTCCCGGCCAAACTCGGACACAACACCTGAGCCTGGCTTGGAGCCGGCGGCAGTGTCACGTCTACGAACAAGAGGCAGCGGTATTTTGCTTCCCGACAGCAAAGGGAAAGAAAATCAAGCAGGCCCGGCACGAGGGGTGGTCCGCCGATTGCCCGGTCCGCTGTGCCCTGGACGTCCGTGCCGCAGCGTTTGCGGTATAGGTCGTAACGTGTGCCTCGATGATGCGATACGGCGGCGTGGAGGCTTCCAGGGCTGGTTCCGGTTCGATTGAGAGGTGCTGGTCTGCAGCCGGGACTCCCTTCGCCGACCGTGCCGCCGGATGGGCGGGACCGATGATGTTTCACGTGAAACTCCTTACTGAGGTGCCCAATTCGGTGCTCCAAATACGGATGCAGGTATGTATCGCGACGCGAGACTTCCCGGTTTATGCACCCGCAGCAGTCCACGAGTCCCGGTTTCCAGACGGCGTCATTCTCGATTGGTGCCGCCCCCGGGTGGTTCTTCGAACGTCATCGACGACGACAAATAGTCTCCGGCAGCCGCCGTTTTGTCATTCGGGGTCTAGTTCTGCGCTTAGACGAGAGTCGATTATCGGATCGGAGGAGCCGGATAATGCCTCTCCACGCAGTTCTATACGCTCGTTCTTGAACGAAGGGATTACTTTAAGCACCCCGAAACGCTGCTTGAGCCGGGTCGGATCCAAGTATGTTTCACGTAAAACACGGAGGCTCTGCTGTGGCGCACGGAAGATTCCAGTACCGTAATGGTTCCGGGGCGCCGAAAGATGAGACCAGGGCGTGCTGCGACTGTTTCACGTGAAACAGTCGCAGCTACCCCTGGACAGTTAGCACTAGAGGTGACCCTCCGCGGGGGTTCACAGTGAGCCGATCTGTACTGCCCATTCGACATCGAGGCAGATGTTCCACGTGAAACATTGCGCCGCCACCGAGCTAGCGTCCTTCATGCCCCGGCCAATTGGGTCCTAGGGGCGCGGCAGCGTGAGGTGCCAGTGCCGAACTATAGGAGCGCCACTATTCCTGTGGGCCTCCGCTTGAATAGCGATTAGCGGACTCCGACGCTCGTTGATTGGCGTCGCCTCGGAGGAATTGCCCTGCGACCTGGAGACCTCCGCGGGCGAAGGTCTCACTTGGGCAAATATCTGGCCTGACCCTGACCTTGGCCTGACCCCTGCCCGGCATCCCAGCGGCGGTGGTGATGGGACATTTACGGGCAGTTTTCCAGGAGGGTCACGGCCCGGTATCCCGGTACCAGAAGGCTGGGCCGGGCATTGCCGTGGGTGTAGGCGAAAGAATCAGGCCTGGGGGGCTTCTTCACAGCCTATGGTTTGCGTAACTGACGACAGCTTCGATGCCGATGTTTCACGTGAAACCAGGGTCACCGTCGCTCACTCCCCCATGCCGGAGCGCCATCAACATGTTGGCGGCTTGTCGATCGCCGCCGCCTCTTGTTTCACGTGAAACGTAGCCGGCTGCCCGGCGCCCCTCGTCCGCTACTCCTCAGTATCACCGGGTTAGGCTACCCCGGTCACGGGCGGGGTAGCCTCGTCACGACAAACGGGAACCGCACAATTTTAGTGAGTAAAACACTCTATTTGAGTAGTTTTACTTGTTGCCTCTATGTCTTAGTACTGGCCTGCGACTAGTCGGTCCTCCGCACAGGGCCAGACATCTCATCAGGTGACAAAGAAGTGGCCCCACTCCCGTCACAGGAAGTGGGGCCACTTTTGCACGGTGTCTGCGCTCAGCACAGACCCGAAGGGACTAGGACAAAACGTCCGCGAATTCCTTTTCGAAGAACTGCTTGGGGCGCGCCCCGATCACGGTGCCCTTCACTTCCCCGTCTTGGAACAGGTAAACGGCGGGAATGGAGGTGATGCCGTACTGGGCTGCGATCGCCGGGTTGTCGTCGACGTTGACCTTGACGACGTCCACCTTCTCGCTGTATTCCACGGAGATCTCGTCGAGGATCGGTCCGAGCTTGCGGCACGGGCCGCACCACTCCGCCCAGAAGTCCACGATGACCGGCTTGGAAGAAGCCAGTACGTCGGTGCCGAAACTAGCGTCTGTTACTTCTTTTGCGTTGCTCATTGGCCCTGTCTCTCTTCGGTTGGATACTGCGCGCCGATTAGGCGTGGAAGTCTGCGAGGTAGTGCTCGACGTCGAGGGCGGCTACACAGCCGGACCCCGAAGCCGTGATGGCCTGGCGGTAGGTCGGGTCGATGACGTCGCCTGCGGCAAAGACACCCTTGATGCTGGTCTGCGAGGTGCGGCCTTCAACAGCAATAGTGCCCTCGGGAGTCAGGTCCAGCTTGCCCTTGACGAGATCGGTGCGCGGATCGTTGCCGATCGCCACAAAGACGCCCGTGACGGCGAGTTCTGTTTCGGTGCCGTCCACGAGGTTCTTCAGCTTAAGGCCGGTGACCTTGTCCTGGCCGAGGACATCCTCGACGCCGGTGTTCCAGACAAAGCTGATTTTCTCGTGTGCCAGGGCGCGGTCGGCCATGATCTTGGAGGCGCGCAGTGCGTCGCGGCGGTGCACGACGGTGACGGAGTTGGCGAACTTGGTGAGGAACAGTGCCTCTTCCATGGCGGAGTCACCACCGCCGATCACGGCAATGTCCTGGCCCTTGAAGAAGAAACCGTCGCAGGTTGCACACCAGCTGACACCGTGTCCGGAAAGGCGCTTCTCGTTCGGCAACCCGAGCTCACGGTAGGCCGAACCGGTCGACAGGATGATGGAGCGCGCCCGGAAGGTCTCCCCTGAGCCGATCGTCACGGTTTTGATGTCGCCGTCGAGCTCCAGCTCGGTAACATCCTCGAACTGGATTTCGGTGCCGAACCTGGCAGCCTGCTTCTCGAAGTTTTCCATCAGGTCCGGACCCATGATTCCATCCGGGAAGCCCGGGTAGTTCTCGACGTCCGTCGTGTTCATCAGCTCGCCGCCGGCGGTGACCGATCCGGCCAGGAGCAGCGGCTTCAGGTTGGCGCGCGCCGTGTACACCGCGGCGGTGTAGCCCGCGGGGCCGGAGCCTACGATGATGACATCACGTACTTCGGACGCGGTGTTTTCTGCGTTGCTCACTGAACGGTGAACCTCTTCCTTTGTCGATGCACCCGCCTGGATGGCCGGCCACATGGCACAACTACTACTTGGGGCTGAATATTCCGGTCGGACTGGGCATCACGGGAGGACGCCAGCACTCAGGATACCGTCTTGGCCCTGAGAACCGCCGGGAGACCGCCCTGGTGAAGGGCCTGCTACTGGACCTTGATCTCGGCCAGACGGAGGCCAAACCCGTACCGGGTCTTCGGGGACGCGAGCTTGGGCAGGGTCTTGATTGAGACGATGACATACTCCGCGGTGGTGGGCTCCTGCAGGGGCATCGTCAGGTCCGGGGAGGTGAAGCTGTTGCTGCCAACCTGCTTGGCGCCGTCCAGGGACGGACTGTCGTTGGTGAAGACGCTGATGCTGCCGCCGGACGCCCCCAGCTGGCTCAGCGTCACCGAGGAGACCTCGGAGGGGTTCTCGAGCTTGACGACGAGCGGAACCTCGGTGGTCAGGCCGCCCCAGTTGTCCGTGGCGAATTCCATGTCCGACCAGTAGCTCGCGGCATTGCCGTCAAAGGTTTTGACCAGGTCACCGTCATAGGTGCCGGCAAAGTCAAAGTTGCCCAGCCGCGTGACGTCCTCAATGACGGGCGGGCCGGAGGCCGGCGCGGCGCTGGCGGTACCTGACGGCTTTGCCGACGTCGGACCGGGCGCGCCGGGGGACGTAGTGCCGGCGATGGGCTCAGGAGTGTTCGTGAAGAGACTGCCGAGATTGGTCACGGCCAGAACCAGGCCCACCACGAGGACCGCGGCCAGCAGTCCGCCGACCAGCCAGCGCATGGAGCGGGGCTCGCGCGGAGGTTCCTCGTCCTTGCCGTAGTACTCATCATCTGCGGCGGAGTGGCTGGTCCGGGCCGAGCCCGGGAAGAACCCCGGGGCGCGGTCCGCGGAGGCACTCTCGGCCGCAGCGGCAAATGCCGGTGCCTGACCCTGCTGGGAAGTGCGCCCGCTGTCGGGGGCGGGCTGGTCGTAGTCGTCGTCTGACCACAGCGACACCTTGGGTGTTTCCGCAGGTGTTGGCGGCGTGGAATCACGTGCAGCGGGTTTCGGGGAGCCTCCCTGGACCGGCTGGGGAGCCGTTACGTGGGGGGCGGCCTCCTGCGATGCGGTGTCGGGGGACTTCGCGCTGGATGACGCGGCCGCTGCGGCTCCACCCGCGGCGGCTCCGCCAGCCAGTCCGGCGGCGCCGGCGGCGCCGGCCCCAGCGCCAGCGGCCTGCGTCGACGTGGCCGGACGCAATGGCGGGCGGGCAGGGGAAACCGGCGGCACCGCCGGCTTGGCCTTCTGCGCCGGCGCGGCCGGCTTCTGGTTCTGCCCGTAGGTGATGTACCCGGCGTCCACCTCTTCTTCGTCGTAGAGGCCGTCGTAGGTTTCGGGCTCGTGGGATCGCGGCTGACCGAAGATTTCGCTGCCCAGCGTGTCCGTGAAGAACGGTTCGACGTAGGGCGGGTGGGACGATACCACCAGGTCCAGCAGGTCAGCGGCCGGAGTGTGGTTGGTGATGAGGTAGGTCGTGTCCTCACTGACCCCCAGATCGAGGATCTGTACGTGGCCGGGACGTTCCCCCGTGGCGACTTCGCGGGCGCTTCGGGCCACCTGATCGGCGTTGTCGGGGCCGGCCACCAGGATGCTCACGGCACGGTTGAGTACCTGGTCCACACCGTCCAGCACCAGATCCTGGTCATGTGAGGTCAGTACAGTGGCAGTGACCTTGTAACGGCCACCTAGTACTGATCCGACATCGATCGGGTGGGACACGGGCTCCTCCTAGACTGTCCGGGAGCTGCCGAGCTGATCACTTCATCAGTGACCGCGAGCCGTCCGGTAAAGCCGGTGGACCCCTGGTCTGCAACTCCCCTTGTTAGTCTTCGATCCTAGCCGATGCACCGGTCCGGCCACGGAAGCACGGCGACGCAGACGCGGCCGGATACTATTTTTTCTTCTTGCCGCCGAACGGGAAGTAGGGGTTGTGCCCTGCCGGGCCCTGGTAGGTCCTGCGCCCGGGCAGGGGGACATCGCCGCCCAGGCCGCCCTCCGCGGTGCTGGGCAGATCCTCGGCGGGGAGGTAGCCACCTTCGGGGCCGGTGCGTCCGGCCCGTTCGTCCCGTTCGGACAGGTCAGGACCGGCACGGAAGGAGGAAGCGTCGAATTCCCCGGAAATCCTTGGAATGAGTCCGGTGTCCACCGCGACAGTGGCGCGTTCCGGCCTCGGCTGGCCTGCGGGGGCGCCGTCAGGATGAGTCCCGGCAGCGGGCTCCGCAGCCGACCGGCGGCGCAGCCGACCCAGCAGAGGCTGCAGCAGGTCGCTCAGCTCGGTCACCCGGAAGAGCTTCAGCAGGAGCAGGTAGGCCGCCAGCATCACGGGCCCGACGACGACGATCGTCACCAGCGCGGCGGCGGGGGTGCTCCAGGCGAACCCGTCCCGGCTGTAGCTGCCCATCAGCCACAACGCCGCCGCACCGGCCAGGGCGGAACCCAGCGCGGCGTAGCCCATCCGGATGTAGGCGTTGGCGATCCGCGGGCCGTCCAGGTGACCCAGGAGCCGGCGCAGGAAGATCGCGCTGACGATCACGGAGAGGATATTGCCGCCGGTGTAGAGGACGGCGATGGCGAAGATAATCTGATCGAACGGCAGGAACTGGATGGTGAACGCGGCAACCACGTTCACGAGGGCCAGCACCAGCTGGATGAAAAACGGTGTCCGGGCGTCCTCATTGGCGTAGAACACACGGGACATCATGAAGTTGGCGCTCATGAACGGCGTGCTGAGGGCCAGGATGGTCAGCGTCTGGGCCAGCATGACGCCGTCCTGGGGCACCCCGCCCGAGAAGAACATGCCCAGCGGCCCGGCCAGCGCGAACAGGGCCAAAGCGCCGAACACGGTGGCCACGGCCATGGTCCTGAGCCCGTGGGAGAGCGCATTGCGCAGCGCGGCGTGGTCCCCGTCCTGCGAGGCCCGGGTCATCCGGTTGAACAGCACCGTGGCGAGCGACAGCGCGATGATCGAGTGAGGGAGCAGGTACAGCTGGCTGGCCACCTCCAGCACCGCGTTGCCGGGCAGCGTATCGGCGGCCGGATCCCCTGCCTGTTCCAGCCGGAGGCGCTCCGCGCCCGGGATCGTGGCGATGCGCATGACGTACAGGAAGGCCAGCTGCCCGACGGCGGCTGTCGCCAGGGTCCAGACGCTCAGCCTGGCGGCCTGGCCCAGTCCGACCCCGCGCCAGCCGAAGCGCGGCCGCAGCCCGAGCCGGAGCCGGAACACCGGGACCAGCAGGATGGCGGTCTGGGCAATGACACCGAGGGTAGAGAATCCGGCCACCAGGAAAGTCTGGGTGGAGCCCCAGGTGTCCAGGGTGTGGGGGTTGCCGGCGTTGGCGCCGAAGGTCCAGATGAACATGCCGAGGCCGGCGATCGCGACAATATTGTTCAGGATCGGCGCCCACATCGCGGGCCCGAACGCGCCGTGGGCATTGAGCACCTGGGTCAGCAGGGCGTACAGCCCGTAGAAGAAGATCTGCGGAAGGCACAGGAACGCGAAGGACACCGCGAGGGCCTTCTGCTCCGGCGAGTATCCCTGCGTCGTGAGCTCAATGACCCACGGCGCCAGCAGCGTCACTGTCAGAGTCAGCGTCAGCAGGACCAGCACGGCGAGCGTCAGCAGCCGGCTGATGTAGTCCGCTCCCTTGTCCGGAGCCTTGCTGGCCTTGATGATCTGGGGCACCAGCACGGCATTGAAGACGCCGCCCGCCACCAGCAGGAAGATCAGGTTCGGCAGATTGTTCGCGTTGATGAACGTGTCGTTGACCGTGGAGCCCAGCCCGAGGGCGGCCGCCAGCATCCAGGTCTTGGCGAAGCCCAGGAAACGCGAGACCAGCGTTCCGGCAGCCATGATGGCGCTGGAACGGACTTCTCCGGATTGGACGGCGTTGGAATCGGCGGGGCCGGAGTGCGCGGGGGTGGGTTTGGGTGATGACATCGTCTTCATCGTCTCATCCGGGCACTGATTTAGGCGCTATCCGCGTCCGATAAGGGGGGTTGTGGGGGCCTAACGGTGTTCTGGCAGAACTTCCTTGGCCAGGTCGGCGATGCGGCGTTCGTTCGGGAAGGAGAGCTTCCGGGCCAGCTCAAGGATGGGAACCCAGGCGACGTCCACGGCTTCCTTGTCCGGATCATTCTCGATCGTCAGTTCCCCGCCCGTGGCCTGCAGAAGGTAGTGGTGGACGGTCTTGTGGACGCGGTGCCCGCTGACCGTGAACCAGTAGTCGATGCTTCCCAGCGGTGCGAGGATCTTGCCCTCGATGCCCGTTTCCTCCGCGATCTCCCGCACGGCGGCTTCCTCGTTGCTTTCCTTCCCTTCCGGATGGCCTTTGGGCAGGCACCATTCCAGCCGCCCGCCGCGGTTAAGGCGGGCAATGATCGCAACCCGCAGTTCGCCGTCGGAAGTGTCCACCACAACGCCGCCGGCGGAGATTTCTTCCACCGTGGGGAGCGAGGCCTGTCCGGAGTGCTGGACCGGCGCGACATTGGCACCGATTGCCGACGGCAACGGTGCGTTTGTCCTCCTGCCGGGAGCGCTCGGTACGGGATGGGCCATGAAGTCCACTCTAACGACTCTTGTCCGCACTTGATGACCTAAACATGGCAGGAAAGTGGACGGCCGGGAAAGTGGATCGCCCGATCCGTCCCCGGCTTCGCTGCAAGGAGCCGGACTTGGCGAGCATTCGGTGTGGTGCTGGCCGGGTTTTCTGACAAGCTTAAGAAACTATGGCGCACGCACATCACAAGACTGACTCGCACACTGTTGATTTCCAGGTGGACCCTGTGGTCCTGGAGCTTGGGCAGCGGTTTGTCGACGCCGGCCACGAACTCTCCCTGGTGGGCGGGCCCGTGCGCGACCTGTTCCTGGGCAGGGTGTCCCCCGACCTGGACTTCACCACCGACGCCACCCCGGACCAGACGGTCGCCCTGATCAGGAAGTGGGCCGACAACTACTGGGAAATCGGGCGCGCCTTTGGCACCATCGGGATGCGCAAGGCCGGCTTCCAGATCGAAATCACCACCTACCGCGCCGAGGCGTACGATCCCGACTCCCGCAAACCCGCGGTGGCGTTCGGAACGTCGCTGACAGATGACCTGCTGCGCCGGGACTTCACGATCAACGCCATGGCCCTGCGCCTGCCCGCGCTGGAGCTCGTGGATCCGTTCGGCGGCGTCCGCGACCTCCACGCCTCCATCCTCGCCACCCCGGGGGCGCCGGAATCCTCCTTCTCCGACGATCCGCTGCGGATGATGCGCGCCGCCCGCTTCGCCGCGCAGCTGGGGATCACGGTGCATGAGGACGTCCGCTCCGCGATGTCCCGGATGGCGGAACGGATCACCATGATCTCCGCGGAACGGGTCCGCGAGGAGCTGGTCAAGCTCATTTGCGCGGCGCACCCCCGGGCCGGCGTGGACCTCCTCGTGGACACCGGGCTGGCTGACTTCGTGCTGCCGGAGGTCTCCGCCCTGCGCCTCGAATCGGATGAGCACCACCGGCACAAGGACGTGTACCAGCACTCGCTCCAGGTCCTGGAGCAGGCCGCCGCACTCGAAACGGATCCCGACGGCCCGGTGCCCGGGCCGGACTTTGTGCTGCGGTTCGCAGCCCTGATGCACGACGTCGGGAAGCCGGCCACGCGACGCTTCGAACCGGGCGGCGCGGTGAGCTTCCGGCACCACGACATGGTCGGGTCCAAACTGACGACAAAACGGATGAAGGCGCTGCGCTTCGACAACGACACCATCAAGGCCGTGGCCAAGCTGGTGGAACTGCACATGCGCTTCTACGGCTACGGCGAAGCCGGCTGGAGCGATTCCGCGGTCCGCCGCTACGTCACCGACGCCGGTCCGCTGCTCGAACGGCTGCACCGGCTGACCCGCTCGGACGTGACCACCCGCAACCAGCGCAAGGCCGAGCGGCTGGCCTTCGCCTACGACGACCTCGAGGCCCGGATCGCGGCCCTGCGGGAGCAGGAATCGCTGGAGGCCGTCCGCCCGGACCTCGACGGCGGGCGGATCATGGAACTCCTGGGACTCAAGCCCGGCCCTGTTGTCGGCCGCGCCTACAAATTCCTGCTGGAGGAACGGATGGAGCACGGCCCGCTCGAACCCGCCGTCGCCGAGGCCAAACTGCACGAATGGTGGGCTGCACAGCCCGAGTCCGCCGTCGCACTCTCAACCGAGGAGTCCTAAGTGATTGCACCTTCCAACGCCCCCCGCCCGCAGCTGTGGATCCTGCGGCACGGCGAAACGGAGTGGTCCAAGAGCGGCCAGTACACCGGCCTCACCGACCTCCCGCTTACCGTCGAGGGGGAGCAGCAGTCCGTGGAGGCACGCAAGGTGCTCGACGCCGTCGACTTCGACCTGGTGCTGACGTCCCCGCTGCGCCGTGCGCGCCGGACCGCGGAACTCGCCGGCTTCCCCGACGCCCAGCTGGAGCCGCTCGCGGTCGAATGGGACTACGGAGACTACGAGGGCATCAGCTCGGACCTCATCCGCAAGGACAACCCGGAGTACCTGATCTGGACCCACGGGGTGCCGAACGGCGAAGCGCTCGATGACGTCGCCGCGCGCGCCGACAAGATCGTGGCACGGGTGCTGGAATCCGGCCTGGACAATGTGCTCATCGTGGCCCATGGACACTTCTCCCGGATCCTCACCGCCCGGTGGCTGGGGCTCGATCCCCACGAGGGCCGGCACTTTATCCTCGGAACCGCGAAAGTCTGCACACTCGGCTGGGACAAGAAGACCCCGGCAGTGGTCCGCTGGGGACTATAAACACGATTTAGAAAATAACTTCAAGAAAGTTTATGAATGCGGTAGTCAAGTGCTGCATTGTTGGTGTATTTTTATTTCTGACCCCAGAGCGTCCTGCCGGGGTCGAGGCGCGCGTCGCCCGGCTAGTCAGCCGGAGCCACGGCATAACAGAAAAGGAGGTTGGGATAAATGATTACTTTGACTAGCGGATGGATGTACTTCGTCGCCGCCACCCCGGCCTCTGACGCTGAATTGCGCCCAAATTTCGGTCCGACTGTCTCCTGACCCCTCCCGCCGCCGCCAGGTCCCTGACCTAGGAAGCGGAGCCAGCGCGGTACCGGCACTCCCCTTCCCGGGAGTCCCGTGACAGTGGACTGAACGGGCGGAACCACGCGGTTGCGCAGCATCCCCAAAGTTCGGAACCCAGCTTCTTGTTGGGGTTGCGGCGCCCCGCGTCCAAGAGCCTCCCTTCGCTTTTGCGAAACCGTGTAATTAGCGCCGGGCATTTGCCTGCCCAATTACGGCCTTTTATTCTTCAATTCACAGAGGCTCTAATTGGCATGCCCAATTACCCCCGTTCCCGCAGTACCAATGAAAGGTCCATCGTGACAATTGCCAGCATCACAGCCCGACCACGCAGCACGAGCCGGCGGCGGGAGGTGACCACCATGAAGCAGAAACTCCAGAGAATACTGCGCCGGGGCCTCAAACCGGCCCCACGGCACACAACGCTGTTCAACGGACAACTCCTCGACCAGAAGCGTGAAGACGTCTACGTCGTTATGCACCAGATGGGCCTCATCCGCTGAGGCAGGTCCCGGCATCGAAGGAGGAACCGATGACTGACATCGGAACCGATCCGCAAGGAGCCCACGCGGCGACGCGTGGGCTCCCCCGGTTAAGCACCCGTTCAGCCGTCCGCCCGGCGCAGCACCGGCACCCGCAGCCGCCCCGGTAAGCTCGGGGACATGCAGGAGACTAAGCCGCCGGAGCACCGCAGACGTGTCCGACTGGTCATTCCGAGCCGCAGCGACCCCATGCTGAGGAACTTCACCGAGCTGATCGGTGGACCCATGGGCCGCCGCTCTGCCCCCGGCATCGTTTCCCCCGGATTTTTCACCGTCGAACGCGTCCTGATCCTGCTCACCGTTCTGGCAGCCGTGATCGGCGTCCTGCTCAAGTCCTACTGCCGCGGCAACGGCTGGGAAACCCCGGGCCAGTTCTATGCGACCTGCTATTCGGACTTCCCGGAACTGTTCAAGAACCGCGGCCTCGGCGAAGGTACCTTCCCCTTCATCACGCAGGGGACGTTCTTCGAGTACCCCGTCCTCATGGGCTTCATCGCAGGCGCCACGGCCCTGCTGGTGCCCGGCGAGGGCGTCTCGGCCGGCCGCATCCTGGCCTACTTCGACATCAACGCAGCCCTGATCCTGGCCGTCTGGATCGTTACGGTCCTCGCCACGGCACGGATGGCCCGCCGTCGACCCTGGGACGCGGCCATGGTGGCGGTGGCTCCCGGCCTCATCCTGGCCGGCACCATCAACTGGGACATGTGGGCTGTTGGACTGCTGGCCCTGGGCATGTATTTCTTCTCTCGGAACAAACTCGTGCTGGCCGGGATCTTCATCGGGCTGGGCACCGCAACGAAGCTCTACCCGGTGCTGATTCTTGGCGCTGTCCTCCTGCTGGCCCTGCGCACCGGGAGGATCCGGGCGGTCCTGGTCACGGCCGGCGCCGCCGCCGCCGCGTGGCTGGCCGTCAACCTCCCGGTTGCCGCCGTCAATCCGGAAGGCTGGAAATACTTCTACCAGTTCACCGAGGACCGGCCCGCGGGCTACAGCTCGCCCTGGTTTGCCTACAACCTCGTCGCCGGGCGGCTGGGCTGGCTCCCCCTGCAGCCCGAGGCGATCAACACCCTGGCCATGAACATCTTCGTGCTGGCCTGTGTGCTGATCGGCGCACTGGCTCTGGCCGCGCCCCGGCGGCCCAGGCTCGCACAGCTCGTCTTCCTGATCGTTGCCGCGTTCATCCTGACTAACAAGGTCTACTCACCCCAGTTCGTCATCTGGCTCATCCCGTTGCTTGCCCTGGCCCGGCCGCGCTGGCGCGACTTCCTGATCTGGCAGACCTTCGAGGCGCTGCACTGGGCGGCCGTCTGGATGTACCTCGGACAGGTGACGAGCGGCGGCGTCTCCCAGCACAATATTGATATGCCCTACTACGTCCTGGCCGTCGTCTTCCACATGATTGCCACCGGCTACCTCATGGCGCGGGTGGCCTGGGAGATCTGGGACCCCAGCCACGACGTGGTCCGCCGGTACGGGATGGATGATCCGCAGGGCGGGCCGTTCGAAGGGGTTCCGGACCGGCTGCGGGTTGACTTGCTGCGGCCCGCGGCATCCGTGCTGCCTTGGCGGAGGGCGTCCGCGGATGCCTGATGTCGCTGTCGTCGGATCAGGACCGAACGGGCTCGCCGCGGCGGTGACCCTCGCCCGCGCCGGACTGAAGGTGCACGTCTACGAGGCGGCGACCACCCCGGGAGGGGGACTGCGCACCACGGAACTCATGGAGCCCGGCCACTTTCACGATGTCTGCTCGGCGGTGCACCCGATGGCCCTGGCCTCGCCGTTCTTCCGGGAGTTCGAACTGTCCCGGCGGATCCGGCTGGAGATACCCGAGGTCTCCTACGGAACACCGCTGGACGGCGGCCGGGCGGCGCTGGCGTACCGCTCCCTCGAGCGCACCGTAGCCGGCCTGGGACGCGACGGCCGCGCCTTCCGGCGGCTGATGGCCCCGCTCGTGCAGCGCGCGGACGGCATCACGGACCTGACGCTGAACCAGCTCCTGCGGATACCGCACGACCCGGTGGCGGCCGCCCTGTTCGGAGCCCGGGTCCTGGAGCAGGGCTCACCGCTCTGGGGGTTGCGGTTCCGGGAGGAGCTGGCGCCCGCGCTGCTGACCGGGGTCGCCGCGCACGCCGTGGCGCAGCTCCCGGCCCCCGCCCCGGCCGGAGCCGGCCTCATGCTGGGGACCCTGGCCCATACGGTCGGCTGGCCCGTCCCGGTCGGCGGCTCCGCGGCGATCGCGCAGGCCATGGTGGCGGACATTGAAGCGCACGGCGGGGCCGTGGAAACCGGGGCCCGGATCGGATCCCTGGCGGACCTGCCTCCGGTCCGCGCCACGCTGCTGGACGTGGCGCCGCCCGGGCTGTTGAGAATGGCGGAAGGCAGGCTCCCCGACCGCTACCGCCGCGCCCTTGAGTCGTTCCGGTTCGGAAACGCGGCCTGCAAGGTCGACTTCATCCTGTCCGGCCCCGTGCCGTGGGCGGCGCCCGGGCTGGCCGATGCCGGCACGGTCCACGTGGGCGGCACCCGTGCGGAGATGGCCGAGGCGGAAAACCTCGTCGCCGCAGGGCGGCATCCGGAACGGCCCTATGTTTTGATCTCCCAGCCATCGGGCTTCGACGCCGGGCGGGCACCGGAGGGCCGGCACATCCTGTGGAGCTACTGCCACGTGCCGGCCGGATCCACCGTGGACATGGCGGAGGCCGTGACGGCCCAGCTGGAGCGCTTCGCGCCCGGATTCCGCGACCTTGTCCTCGGCCATCACGTCACGACAGCGGCTGAACTCGGGAAGTACAACGAGAACTACGTCGGCGGGGACTTCAGTGCCGGCTTGATGGACCTCCGCGGCATCATCCGGCGGCCCGTCCTCAGCCCGGTCCCCTGGCGAACCCCGCTGCGCGGCGTCTACCTCTGTTCCTCCTCCACCCCGCCGGGGCCCGGCGTGACAGGCATGCCAGGATTCCACGCCGCTAAATATGCCCTAAGAGACATATTCGGCCTCGGGCTGCCGGCCCTCCGGATCTAGGGGCGCCTGCGTCACCATGGGCAAGGGCCTCAGGCCAGGGCAGGACTCACCGGCTGCAGGGCGGAGAGCCCGCCATCACGCATGCTGGCGACCGTATCCGTCAGCGGGACGAAGCCGGTGTCGTGGGTGACCATCACGGTCGCGACGCCGAACTCGTCCGTAACCTGGCGCAGCAGCCGCACAATGGCCTCGCTGCGGTCGTGGTCGAGGGCGGCTGTTGGTTCATCCACCAGCAGCACGGCAGGATCCCCCATCAGGGCGCGGGCGATATTGACCCGCTGACGCTGGCCGCCGGAGAGCTGGTGGGGCCGTTTCCCGGCCGCCGGGGCCAGTCCAACGAGATCCAGAAGGGCGGCGGCACGGACCCTGGCCGCCTTCGCCGGGTTGCCGCGCAGGTGGTCGCTGATCACCAACTGCTCCAGCGCGGTCAGGGACGGCAGCAGGTTCGGCTGCTGGAAGATGATGCCGATCTGGTCCCGGCGCAGTGACGTGCGTTCCTCCCCGGACAGTCCGCCGGCATCGATCCCGCCGATCAGCACGAGCCCTGCCGTGGGCCTGACGAGAGTGGCGGCAACGGCCAGGAGGGAGGATTTCCCCGACCCGGAGGGGCCGACAAGAGAGAGGAACTCCCCCCGGGCGAGCTTCAGGTTGACGTCGTCAAGCGCTTTGAGGGTGCCGTCGCCATCGGGGTATTCGAGGGTGACGCTGACGAGATTCAGGGCGGTGTTCACGGTGTATGCCTTTCAGGGAATGTTTTGAGTGCGGTGCGGAACGGGGCTAGTTGCCGCCCAGGGCCAGGAGCGGATCGACCCGGGTGATGCTCCGGACCGCCACGGCCGCGCCCGCCAGTCCGAGCACCACAATGCCCGCCGCCGGCAGCAGGGTGGTCTGCGGGGTCAGCAGGAACGGGGCTGCCCCGGCCGCGAGGAAGCCGCCGGCCACGCCGGCGGCGCCCCCGGCCGTGGCCCCGGCGAGGAGCACGAACGCCGCCTGGACCATCGCGTCCTTGAGGACGTAGCCGGAGGATCCCCCGAGTGCCTTGAGGACCGCGATATCGCGGGTGCGCTGCACGGTCCACACCGTCAGGAATGCCACGATGACCAGGGCAGAGATCCCGTACAGGAACGCCTGCATGAGCAGCAGGGAACCGTTTTCGCTTTTGTAGGATCCCAGGGCCTGGAAGGACCCGTCCCGGGTCGTGCTGACGGTCCCGGCCGTTGCGTTGGCGGCATCGACGTCGAGCGCCAGTTCGTCGTCGGCGGTGACCGCGATGACGGTCGCGGCGGCATCATTGCCTGAGATGTGGGCCAGCGTCTGCCAGTCGCCGAGCGTGGTCCAGACAACGCCGGTGTGGGAGTACCACTGGTCCGGGACGACGGCGGAGACGGTAAGTTCGGTACCGCCCACCGTGGCGGGACTGCCGGCATGCAGCTGGAGTTCCTCGGCGAGGCTGCTGCCGATCACGACCGTTCCCTCGGCTACGGGGGCCGGCGCCAGGCCGGTGCCGCCCTCCGTGCCGAAGACAGCCACGCTGGCCGTCCCGGAAGGGGCGCCCGCGGGGCCGATCGCCTGGAACCGGCTCTGGCTGATGCCCAGCAGCTCGGCGTGCGCGACGCCTTCCCGGGAGTCCCACTCGGACCATTGCCCGCGGGTGACCTCGGACTCGGTAAACGACGCCTTGGCGCTGTCTCCGGCGGGGGCTCCAAAGACAATCTGGTCCGCAGGGAGCGCGGCGAGGGCCGATGTCGATTGGTTGCCCAGGCCGGCGGTGAGTCCGGAGAGCAGCACGAGCAGCAGGGTGATGAGCGCGACGACTCCGCCCATCAGGGCAAAGCGTCCTTTGGCGAAGCGGAGGTCGCGGAGAGCGAGATACATGGCAGTCCTTCTCTTAGGGTTTCAGGCCTAGTTCCAAGCCTCCCGCTGCGTCACGTCGCCGGCATCGCCCGCCCGGTGGGGACTGCAGGCCGGAATGGTTGACCGGCGGGTCAACCAAAAGGTTGATCGTGGCCCGCCGGAAGTCGGTCCGACCGGAATCGGCCCGCCCCGGCACTACGCTGAAAGCATGGATGACAAGGCCGGCAGCACACCGGCAGGGACCGCCACCGCCGGCACCCCGGATGCCGCGGTGATACTGCGCGTCCTGCGGGTGTGCCTGCACAGCGGCTTCGCTGTCCTGCTCCTGGTTGCCGTCGTGCGGCTGCTGGGAACCGGCCTGCAGGGCACGGGCTGGCTCGCCCTGGGACTGGCGCTGATTCTCGCGGCGGTCTACCTGCTGGGCACGGTCCTGGAGAAACGCCACTCCACAGATCCGTCCCGGTTCGATCCGCGGCCCTACGCGCACCTGTGGCTCGGGGCCGTCTGCCTGCTCTGGCTGCTGTTGATCTGGGCCAGCGCCGACTTCGTCTGGCTGGCCTTCCCGCTCTTCTTCCTGCAGTTGCACGTGCTCCCGCTGCGGCTGGCGCTGCCGGCGATCGCGCTGAGCACGGTGCTGGTCATCGTGGCGCTCTGGTTCCACAACTCCGGAGCGGATGGCGGTGCCCTGCAGTTGCCGATGGTGCTGGGACCGGCGTTCGGGGCGGCCTTTGCCGTCGTTACCGGGCTGGCGTACCGGGCGCTCTACTTGGAAGCCGAAAAACAGCGGCTCGCCGCCGAGGAGCTGCGCCGCACCCGCGCCGAACTTGCCCGCAGCCAGCACGACGCCGGCACACTGGCCGAGCGGGCACGGCTGGCCCGCGAAATCCACGACACCCTGGCCCAGGGTTTCTCCAGCATCGTGCTGATGGGCCGCTCGGCGGAAAAGTCCCTCGACGACGGGGACACGGACACGGCCCGGGACCGGCTCCGGACGGTCCAGGAGACCGCCTCGGCCAATCTGGCCGAGGCCCGAAACTTCGTCCGCGGCCTGCAGCCCCCCGCCCTTGCGGAGCACCCGGCGGGGAAGTCAGCGGAGACCCCTGCGGAGAATCAGACGGGAAGCCCGCCGGAGGATCCCCTGGTCAGCAGCCTGCGCAGGCTCTGCGAAAAGACCGAAACCGAGGCGGCCGCCCGCGGCACCCGGCTGCGCTGCCGCTTCGACCTTGAGGGAACCCCGGTGGATCTGCCCAACCCGTACCGCACCACCTTGCTGCGGGCCGCGCAGTCAAGCCTCGCAAACGTGTGGGTGCACGCCCGGGCGGGCACCGCCGTCGTGACCCTGTCCTTCCTGGGCAGCGAAGTGGCGATGGATATTTTCGACGACGGCGCGGGCTTCGACCCCTCGGCGGTCACGGGTGCCGCCGGGCGCCCCGACGGCTCGGGCTACGGGCTCAAATCGCTCCAGGAACGGGTGGCCGCGCTGTCCGGCAGCCTGGACATCGAGTCCGCGCCCGGTGAAGGCACGGTGGTGGCCATCCGGCTCCCGCTCGGGGACTCCGCGGCAGGGAACCCGGCGTGAACGACATCCGAGTCCTGCTGGTGGATGACCACCCGGTGGTCCGGGCCGGGCTGAGGGCCATGCTGGGCGATTTCGAGGGCCTCACCGTCGTCGCCGAGGCGGCCGACGGCGGCGCGGCCCTCGCCGAGCTCTCCCGGCTCCATACCCTAGGCGAGCCGGTCGACGTCGTCCTGATGGACCTGCAGATGGGCGCCGGCATGGACGGTGTCACGGCGACGGGCAGGATCAAGGCGGGCGAGGCCGGCCAGCCCGCCCCGCCCGTCCTCATCCTCACCACCTACGACTCCGACGCCGATATCCTCGCAGCAGTGGAAGCCGGAGCGAGCGGCTACATGCTCAAGGACGCCCCGCCGGAGCAGATCCGCCAGGCGGTGCTCTCCGCCGCAGCCGGCCAGACCGCGCTGGCCCCCGAGGTGGCCGCCCGGCTGATGGGGCGGATCCGCAACCCCGAACCTGCCCTGTCCGCCCGCGAAATCCAGCTGCTGGAGCTGCTCGCCACGGGCCTGGGCAACCGGGCCATCGCGAAGCAGCTGTATATTTCCGAGGCAACGGTCAAGACGCACCTGGTGCACATCTACGGCAAGCTCGGCGTGGACAACCGGACGGCGGCGATCTCCGTGGCCGCGCAGCGCCGGATCATCCGGCGCTTCTGAGCCCCTTCACCGCGTTCCTGCCCAGTTACCCCGTCGGGCGGTGTTGTCCGCGGCTGGAAATCCCCCGGAGTTCCGCGGACCTGCCGGCCTCCGGTGGAGTCCACTCCGGAGTAACCGGGCGGGAGCGTCGGACCAGGAGAACTTTGTGACAGCGGGTTTGTCTGCGGCTCGGGGCATAATGGCGCGGTGGGGAAAATATCAAGAATTTCAATTGTCCTTGTTGGTCTGATTCTGGGCGCGTCGCTGGTGTCCTGTGACGACGGCAGCGCCGGCGCGCGCGACGCCGCGAAGCAGCTTGCGTCCGCCGTCTCGGCGCTCGACGTCGGCTCCGTCGCCTTTGACGGCAAGGACGCCGGCGCCGCCAATGAGCAGCTCAACGAGGTGTTCAAGGCGCTGGACCCGGCCAAGCCCGCGGTGGAAAGCGGCGAGCCGACGCTGGATTCCGGCACGGCCACGGTCCCGCTGAACTACACCTGGACGGTCGGCTCCGGGGAGTGGAAGTACACCACCTCCGCCGAGCTGAAGAAGTCCGGCGACCAGTGGCTGGCCGTCTGGAACCCGGCGACGCTGGTCCCCGGGCTGGCCGCAGGGGAAATCCTCGGCACCTTGTCCCAGTCCCCGGCGCGGGCGGAGATCCTGGGCGCCGGCGACGCCAAACTGGTCACCTACCGGCCGGTCGTGAACGTCGGCATCGACAAGCCCCTGTTGGCTTCGGCCGATCCGGCGGCGTCCGCCGCCGAGCTCGCCCAGCTGGTGGGAGTGGACCCTGCGGCCTACACCGAGCAGGTCCAGGCGGCCGGCCCGGAGGCCTTCGTCACCGCCATCACCCTGCGCGAGGACGGCCGGACCATCACCGACGACCAGATCGGGGAGATTCCCGGCGCCCGCGCCATCAGCGACTCCCTCCCACTGGCGCCCACCCGCACCTTCGCCCGCGCGCTGCTGGGCACCGCCGCCGAGGCGAACGCCGAACAGATCGAGAAATCCGGCGGTGCGCTCAACGCCGGCGACACCACGGGCACCGGTGGCCTGCAGCAGCAATACGACGCTCAACTGCGCGGCAGCAACGGAATCCAGGTCTATGCCGAAAAGGCAGGCCTCACGGCCGAGGAACGGCAGGCCCTGCCCAACGGCGGCCGCCGGTCCATCTTCCAGCTCGAGATGAAGGTGGGAACGCCGCTAAAAACCAGCCTGGACCCCAACCTCCAGCAGCTCGCCGAGGACATCCTGGGGAAGGTGGGCCCGGCGTCGGCCATTGTGGCGCTCCGGCCCTCCAGCGGCGCCGTCCTGGCCGCCGCCTCCGGACCGGGCAGCAACGGTTACGACACCGCGCTGCTGGGGCAGTACGCCCCCGGTTCCATCTTCAAGATCGTGGACTCCCTGGCCATGATCCGCAACGGCATGACCCCGGAATCCACGGTGGAATGCCCCGCCACCCTGACCGTCGACGGCCGGACCTTCAAGAACGCCGAAGGCTACCCCGCCTCCTCGCTAGGATCCGTGACGCTGCGCGATGCCTTCGCGCACTCCTGCAACACCGCCTTCATCAACGCCCGCGACACCGTCAGCCAGGCCCAGCTGGAAGCCGCTGCCACGTCCCTCGGCGTCGCCGTGGAAGCCCCGGCGCTGGGGGCCGGCGCGTTCCTGGGCTCGGTTCCGGGCGAGGCCACCGGGACCGAACATGCCGCCTCGATGATCGGCCAGGGCAAGGTGCTCATGTCCCCGCTCGCCGCCGCCATCATGGCGGGCTCGGTCGCCAAAGGTGCGCCCGTGTCGCCGCAGCTCGTGCTGAACCCGGGAGCCGATGAGGCGGCAGCCGCCGGCACCTCCGCCACCCCGTCCGCCGGATCCACGGCGTCAGCCTCCGCACCGGCCCCGGCGCCGGCCTCCGGCACCCCGGTCACCGCCACCGAGGCCGCCGCCCTGGCGGACATGATGCGTGCCGTGGTCACCTCCGGGCACACCGGCTTCCTCGCCTCCGTCCCGGGCGCCCCGGTGGCCGCGAAGACGGGAACGGCCGAGTTCGGCAGCGAGAACCCGCCCAAGACCCACGCCTGGATCGTGGCCGTGCACGGGGACCTCGCCGTCGCCGTGTTCGTCGAGGAAGGCGGGCTGGGCGCCACCGTCTCCGGTCCGCTGCTGAAGGAGTTCCTCACCGCCGCGGGCTGAGGCCGCCGACGGGCCGCAGCGGCGGCCGTGGGAGGATGGAAGCGTGGCTCATATTGACGTTTCCAACATCGATTACTTCCTCTCCGACGGCACCCAGCTGCTCAACGGGGTGACCTTCAAGGTCCCGGACGGGAGCAAGACGGCGCTGATCGGACCCAACGGAACCGGCAAGACGACGCTGTTCCGGATCATCTCCGGCGACCTCATCGCCGACGAAGGCGTGATCGGCCGATCCGGCAACATGGGCATCATGCGCCAGTTTGTCGGCCAGGTCCGGGACGAATCCACCGTCCGCGACCTGCTGGTCTCCGCCGCACCGCCCGCCCTGGCCGCCGCCGCCCGCACCGTGGACGCCGCGGAGCTGGCCATGGTGGAGCACGACGACGAGCCCACCCAGATGGCCTATGCGCAGGCCATCGTGGACTGGGGCGACGCCGGCGGGTACGACGTCGAGACCGTCTGGGACGAGGTCTGCATGGCCGCGCTCGGGCTGCCCTTTGACCGCGCGCAGCACCGCCCGGCGTCGAGCCTCTCCGGCGGAGAACAGAAGCGCCTGGTGCTCGAGGCGCTCTTCGCCGGCCCCGATGAGCTGCTGCTGCTCGATGAACCGGACAACTACCTCGACGTCCCGGGCAAGCGCTGGCTGGAGGCCAAACTCAACGAGTCGAAGAAGACCGTGTTCTTCATCAGCCACGACCGGGAACTGCTGAACAATGCCGCGGGCCGCATCGTGACCCTCGAACCGGGGATCAACGGCGCCGGCGCCTGGATCCACGGCGGCGGATTCGGCTCCTACGTGGACGCCCGCGCGGACCGGAACGCCCGCTTCGAGGAGCTCCGGAAGCGCTGGGACGAGGAGCACGTGAAGCTCAAGGAACTCGTCAACATGTACAAGAACAAGGCCGCGTTCCGCTCCGACATGGCCAACCGGTACCACGCCGCGCAGACCCGCCTGGCGAAGTTCCTCGAAGCCGGCCCGCCCGAGGCCCTGCCGATCGAACAGAACGTGCAGATGCGGCTCAAGGGCGGCAGGACCGCCAAGCGCGCCGTCGTGGCCGAAAAGCTGGAACTTACCGGGCTGATGAAGCCCTTCTCCACCGAGGTCTGGTTCGGCGACCGCGTCGGCGTCCTCGGCTCCAACGGCTCCGGCAAAAGCCACTTCCTGCGCCTGCTCGCGACCGGGGGCACCGACCCGGAACGGGAGCACCTGCCGGTGTCCGACGTCGACATCGCCGAAGTCCCGCACGAGGGCACCGTGAAACTCGGCGCCCGCATCCGCCCCGGCTTCTTCGCCCAGACCCACATCCGGCCCGACCTCCTGGGCAAGACCCTGCTGGAAATCCTGCACCGCGGCGACGAACACCGCTCGGGCATGGGGCGGGAGGCCGCGGCCGGCGCGCTCGACGGCTACGGCCTGGCGCCGCAGTCGGAGCAGAAGTACGAATCACTCTCCGGCGGGCAGCAGGCCCGCTTCCAGATCCTGCTGCTGCAGCTCTCCGGCGCCACCCTGCTGTTGCTCGACGAGCCCACGGACAACCTGGACCTGCACTCGGCCGAGGCGCTCGAGCGCGCCATCGACCACTTCGAGGGAACGGTCCTGGCCGTCACCCACGACCGCTGGTTCGCCCGGACCTTCGACCGCTTCCTGGTGTTCGGCTCCGACGGCAAGGTCTACGAATCGGCCGAGCCCGTCTGGGACGAAAAGCGCGTCGAACGCGTCCGCTAGCCAACAGCACCGCAGGGTCACCACCGCCCACAAAACCCTCGGGAAGGGTACGTGACGCCGCGGTGCCTAACGGGCGGGCCGGGCTACTCCGGCAGCAGCCCGGACGGCTGCCCGGCCTCCGGCCCGGCGGTTCCCCCCATGGCGGCGACCAGCCGTTCCCGGGCGCGCCCGAGGTGCTCGTCGAGCAGTTCGGCCGCGGCCTCGCCCTGCCCGGCCTCGATCAGTTCAAGGATTTTCTGGTGTTCGGCCCGGATCAGCGCGGTGTCCAGCAGGTGGAGGGACTGGACCCGGACCATGCACAGCCGCACCTCGCCCACGAGCGAGCGGTACATCCTGCTGATCCGTTCATTGCCCACGGCGTCGATCAGGCTGGTGTGGAACCGCATGTCGGGTTCGACGACGTCGAGCGGCGCGCCGGACTGCGCGGCCGCGATGTCGCGGTTGGCCTGCACCGCCGCTGCCGGCACGTCCCGGGTGCGCGCCAGCCGGCGGAGCACTTCACTTTCCAGGTACGCGCGGGCCAGGTAGATGTCCCGCACCGAGTCCGGGCCGAGTTCGACCACCCGGGCGGTTTTGTGGGTCCCCCGGTCCAGCAGTCCCTCGGCCACGAGCTTCTCGATGGCGGCCTTCGCCGTGGGCCGCGCCACGTCGTAGGAGGACGCGACCTCCGACTCCGTCAGGGCATCCCCGGACCCCAGTTCGCCGGCAAAGATCCGGCTCCGCAGGTCCGCGGCGACCGCGTCCACGATCGAGACTGCTGCAATTCGCCCGGCCACCGGAGCTCCTTCCCGCCAAGAGTTTTTGATTCACTCCCAATCTTGCCAGACAAGCCAACAAGCCTCTCTTGACGATCATGTGTACTTGTAAGACAATCATAGGGCGCCACGGTGTTGTGACGCCTAACACAATCTGGAGAACTCATGTTTGAGCAGATACTCGACCCCATAGCGGGGTCCCTCGTGATTTCAGCCCTTTGCGCGGCCCTTCCGCTTGTCCTGCTTTTCGTCCTCCTGGGCGTCTTCAAGGTCAAGGCCCCCGTCGCTGCCCTGGCCGGCCTGGCCCTCTCGCTCGTGCTGGCCATCGTCGGCTGGCAGATGCCGGTGAACCAGGCGCTGAGCGCCACCGCGGCCGGGATCTTCTACGGCCTGTTCCCGATCCTGTGGATCCTCGTCAACGCGCTCTGGATCTACCGGCTCACCGTGGCCACCCCGTGGTTCGAAGTGCTGGGACGCACCATCCGCTCCATTTCGAACGACCTCAGAATCCTGTCCATCCTCATCGCCTTCTGCTTCGGCGCCCTGCTGGAGTCCCTGGCCGGGTTCGGCGCCCCGGTGGCGATCTCCGCCGCCATGCTGATGGCTGCCGGCATGAAACCCATGAAGTCCGCCGTGGTCTCGCTGCTGGCCAACACGGCACCCGTGGCTTTCGGTGCGATGGCCGCGCCCATCATCGCCCTGAACGGTGTCACGGGCCTGCCGCTGCAGGATCTGTCCTCCATGGCCGGACGCCAGACGCCGTTCATCGCCCTGATCGTTCCGCTGCTGCTGGTGTTCATCGTCGACGGCCGGCGCGGCGTGAAGCAGACCTGGCCCGTGGCCCTGGTGGCCGGCGTCGCCTTCGGCGCGGCCCAGTTTGTCACCTCCAATTACTTTGCCGTGGAGCTCACCGATGTTGTCGCCGCCGTCGTGACCGTGGCCGCCGTGCTGCTGATGCTGAAAGTCTGGCAGCCGAAGGAGATCGTAGGGGTCGAAGGTGGCGTCGAGGGCGCCCCGGAAGCTGCCCACGCCGCCGTCGCCGTGACGGCCGGATCGCCTGGCGGCGGGTCCGCCGGACACGCTCCCGGCTCCGCCGCAGGATCCGACGCCGACGCCGGACGCGCCGCGGGGACTACGGTGCCCACCGATAACTCCCGGCCCGAACCCCGGCAGATCTGGATGGCGATTGCCCCCTACCTGATCATCATCGCGGTGTTCTCGGTGGCCCAGCTTCCGTTCGTCAAGACCTGGCTGAGCCAGGTCGGCAGCGTGACGTTCGCCTGGCCCGGTCTGGACATCACCGATTCGGCCGGCGAACCGGTCGCGGCCACTAAGTTCAAGCTCGACCACCTCAAGGCGACCGGCACCCTGCTGCTGTTCTCCGGGCTGCTCACCATGGTGCTGTACAAGGTCAGCGCTTCGCAGGGCCTGCGGATCTACCGGGACACCCTGGTCCAGCTGCGCTGGACGGTCGTTACCGTCACGGCCGTCCTGGGCCTGTCGTTCGTGATGAACCTCTCCGGCCAGACCACCACCCTGGGCTTCGCGCTGGCCTCCGCGGGCGGCTTCTTCGCCATCCTCTCCCCGCTGATCGGATGGATCGGCGTCGCCCTCACCGGGTCCGACACGTCCTCCAACTCCCTGTTCGGCCAGATGCAGGCCACCGCAGCGGAGCAGACCGGCCTGTCCCCGGTGCTGATGGCCGCCTCCAACTCCTCCGCCGGCGTGATGGGCAAGATGCTGTCCCTGCAGAACCTGGCCGTTGCCGCCGCCGCGGTCGGCCTGGACGGTGCGGAGGGCACGCTGTTCCGCAAGCTGATCGGCTGGAGCCTGGGCCTGCTGGCGCTGATCACCGTGCTGATCTTCCTGCAGTCCACCCCCGTCCTGGGCTGGATGGTCCCCTGATGGCCCCCCTGGACCTGGCGGCCCTCCGCTCGGCCGTGCACGACCCCGCCCAGGTGAAGACCCGGGCCATCGACCTGCACGCGAACGCCCATGACGCCTCGCATTTCCTGCTCATCCCGCAGGCCGTCGTCACGGCCGGGAACGCCGCCGAGGTCGGCGGGCTGCTGCGCGCCAGCGCCGCCCAAGGCGTGCCGCTGACCTTCCGCTCCGGCGGGACCAGCCTGAGCGGCCAGGCGGTCACCGACGGCGTGCTCGTGGACGTCCGCCGCAACTTCCGGGACATCGAGGTGCTCGACGACGGCGCCCGGGTCCGGGTCCAGCCCGGCGTCACCGTGCGGGCCCTCAACGCCAGGCTTGCCCGCTACGGCCGGAAGTTCGGCCCCGATCCGGCCAGCGAGGCGGCGTGCACGGTCGGCGGCGTCGTGGCGAACAACTCCTCCGGCATGAACTGCGGCACCGTGGACAACACCTACCGCACCCTGGAGTCGCTCACCGTGGTCCTGCCCTCCGGCACGGTCATCGACACCGGGGCGGCGGACGCCGACCAAAAACTCCGCGCCCTCGAGCCGGACCTCTACGAAGGACTGGCCCGGCTGGCCGCGCGGGTCCGGGCCAACGCGGACTCCGTGCGCCGGATCCGGCAGCAGTTTTCCATGAAGAACACCATGGGCTACGGACTGAACTCCCTGCTGGACTACCGGACCCCGGTGGACATCATGGCCCACCTGATCGTCGGCAGCGAAGGCACCCTGGGTTTCGTGGCCGAGGCGGTCTTCCGCACCATCCCGCGGCTCCAGCACGCGGCCGCGGGCCTGCTCGTATTCCCGGGCCTGGAGGCCGCCAACGCGGCCCTGCCCGCGCTCGTCGAAACCGGGGCCGCCACCATCGAGCTGATGGATGCCCTGTCACTGAAGGTGGGCCAGACACTCAAGGGAACACCCGCCGTCGTGCAGGACCTGGCGGTCCGGGACCACGCCGGCCTGCTCGTGGAGTACTCCGCCGGCAGCGCCGGACACCTGGCGGAACTCCAGACACACGGCGAGGGCATCCTCCCGGGCCTCGGGCTCTCCGCCCCGGCCCGGTTCACAGGCGACGCCCGGGAACGGGGGCAGCTCTGGCAGTTGCGCAAGGGCCTCTACGCCTCGGTGGCCGGGGCCAGGCCCCAGGGCACCACCGCGCTGCTGGAAGACATCGTGGTCCCCGTCCCGGTGCTGGGCCGCACCTGCCGGGAACTGATCCGGCTCTTCGAAAAATACAACTACAGCAACAGTGTGATCTTCGGCCATGCCAAGGACGGCAACGTCCACTTCATGCTCACCGACGGCTTCGCCACCGCGGCCGAACTGGACCGCTACAGCGCCTTCACCGAGGACATGGTGGACCTCGTCCTGGCCGAGGGCGGATCCCTGAAGGCCGAGCACGGGACCGGGCGCGTTATGGCCCCGTACGTCCGCCGGCAGTACGGCGACGAGCTGTACGACGTCATGCGCAGCATCAAGCGGCTCTTCGACCCTGCCGCGATGCTCAACCCGGGTGTCCTGATGGATGAGGATCCGCTGGCGCATCTGCGGCACATCAAGACGGCGCCGCCCGTCGCCGAGGAAGTGGACCGCTGCGTCTCCTGCGGCTACTGCGAGCCGGTATGCCCCAGCAAGGACATCACCCTCACGCCGCGGCAGCGGATCGTCACGCTGCGCGCCATCGAATCGGCCCGGCTGGCCGGGGACACGGCGCTGGTCAGGGAACTGGAGAAGGACTACGAGTACGAGTCCGTGGACACCTGCGCCGTGGACGGGATGTGCCAGACCGCCTGCCCGGTGGACATCAATACCGGGTCGCTCGTGAAGCGTCTGCGGAAAGCCGACGCCGGTCCGGTCGCCAACGGGGCGTGGAACGCCGCCGCCAAGCACTGGGAAGGCGTCACCCGTGGCGCTTCGCTGGCGCTGACGGTGGTCGACAAGCTCCCGGCCGCCGCCGTCGCCCCGCCCAACAAGGCCGCGCGGGCGGTGCTCGGAGCGGACACGGTGCCGCTGTATTCCGCCGAGCTGCCGGGCGGCGGTTCCGTGCGGAAGCGTCCGACGCCGGCGGGCGCGGTTGACGCTGTCTACTTCCCGGCCTGCGTCGGCACCATGTTCGGGCCCGCCGGAGCAGCCCAGGGCAGCGGGGGACACGGCGTCCAGTACAGCTTCGAACAGCTCTGTGCCCGGGCCGGGCTCACGCTCCTGGTCCCGGACGGCATCGACGGCCTGTGCTGCGGCACACCCTGGTCCTCGAAGGGCATGGCCGCGGGCCAGGAGACCATGCGGGAGAAGACGCTGGCCGCCCTCCGGGTGGCAACCCGGGGCGGCGAGCTGCCCATCGTCTGCGACGCGTCCTCCTGCACCGAGGGCCTGCGCCAGGCCGTGGAGTCGGACGTGCCCGCGGCCGGGCAGCGTGCCCTGCGCATGGTGGACGCGGTGGACTTCGCCGCCGAACGGATCCTGCCCCGGCTTCCCGCCCACGGGAAGCTGGAGTCACTGGCCCTCCACCCCACCTGCTCCTCCACCCGGATGGGCCTCAACGATGCCCTCGATGCCGTCGCCGGGGCCGTTGCCGAGCGGGTCGAGGTCCCGGAAAACTGGGGCTGCTGCGCGTTCGCGGGCGACCGGGGCATGCTGCACCCCGAACTGACGGCGTCGGCCACGGCGAAACAGGCCGCGGAAGTGGCGGACATGGGCGCTGCCGCGCATGCCTCGTGCAACCGGACGTGCGAACTGGGCATGACCCGGGCCACAGGCGCCCAGTACCGCCACGTGCTGGAGCTGCTGGAGGAAGTCACCCGCTAAAACCGGACGCTCCCTCAGGTCCTGCACGTATAACGCCAACCCTCCCTCAGCTGACGAGGGAGGGTTGGCGTTTTCCATGCGAAACGTGAGGGAGCGTTGGGCTATTTGAAGGATCTGAGCCTGGTTTCGGTGGCCTCCGGGGCCCGAATGGTCCATTCGGGGCCATGCCGCCAGAGTACATTCGTGCAGGAAATGATTAAATGATCACGATCAGTTAGCATTTGTGCATGACCACTGAGGAGCGCCACCGCCGCATCGGCGAGATTTTGCGCCACCGGGAACAGGTGTCGGTCGATGAGCTGATGGCCGAATGCGGCGCTTCCGGCGCGACGATCCGTCGTGACCTGGAGGTCCTGGCGCTCCACGGCGTTCTCCGCCGCGTCCACGGCGGGGCCCGGAGCCTGGTGCTGCGCGGTGAGAACCCGGAATACGGGCAACGCGAGATCGAGGACCACGCCGCCAAAATCCGGATCGGGGCCGGCGTTGCCGCCCTGCTGCAGGACCGCCGCCACGTCTGGCTGGACAGCGGCACCACGGCCACCGAGGTGGCCCGGCAGCTGCGGCAGCGGGACCTGACCCTGATGCCGATGTCCCTGCGGGCCGTCAACGCGCTGACCGAGGGCGGCCCGGCCGCCGGCCGGCATCCCGAACTGCTGCTGCCCGGCGGAAGCCTGGTCGCCGGGGAACTGTCCTTCCGCGGGCCCATGACGGAATCCAACATCCGTTCGCTGCGGTTTGATACAGCCGTGCTCACGCCCTGCGCGCTGAACCTCGGGGACGGGCTCCTGGCCCATGACCTCGACGATGCGGCCGTCAAACGGGCCGGACTGGAATCCGCGGGCAGGGTGATCGTCGCCTGCTCCGGCAGCAAGTGGAACGCCAGCGCGGTCGCGCTCGTCGCGCCGCTGGATGCCGTGGATGTCCTGGTCACCGACAAACAGCTCAGTACCGAAGAACTTGCCCAGCTCACCCAACACTCGGTGGAAGTAGTGATCGTATGACCAAGACGGCAACCCGCCCGCAGCTCAACGCCGCAGCCGCGGCAACGTTCCTGATTTTCGGGATCAACGGGCTCGTGTTCGCCAGCTGGGCCGCCCGCATCCCTGCGGTGACGGACATCCTGGACATCTCCTCGGGGCAGATGGGAACCCTGCTGCTGTGCGTGGCGGCGGGCTCGCTGATCGCACTGCCCACCGCCGGCCATGTGGTGGGCCGGATCGGGACGGCCAATGCCGTGCGGGCCGCCGGCTTTGTCGCCGCCCTGGCGGGCGTCGGTGTCGCGCTGGCACTGCTGGCCGAGTCCGTCCCCGGGACCGCCGTCGCGCTGTTCTTCTTCGGCATGGGCATCGGGCTCTGGGATGTGTCCCAGAACATCGAAGGCGCCGACGTCGAACACCAGCTCGGGCGCACCATCATGCCGCAGTTCCACGCCGCCTTCAGCGGGGGTGCGTTCCTGGGCGCCCTGATCGGCGCCGGACTGGCGGGCCTGGGCATCGGGCTCCCGGCGCACCTGCTGGTGATCGCCGCCATCGTTGCCGTTGTGACCCTGGCAGCGCCGCGCTACTTCCTGCCGCACCTCCCGGCGCCCGTGCCGGTGGCCGGCGAAACCAGGGAACCCAAGGGCCGCTCGGCCTGGCGGGACGGACGGACGCTGCTGATCGGCGTCGTGGTGCTGGGCGCGACGCTCACCGAAGGCGCCGGCAACGACTGGATTGCGAAAGCCGCCGTGGACGGCCTGGACGCCACGGAATCGACGGGGGCACTGCTGTTCGCGGCCTTTGTCCTGGCCATGACCGCGGTGCGCTTCTTCGGCGGCCGGGCGATCGACGCCTACGGCCGGGTGTCTGTGCTCCGTGCCAGCATGGCTGCCGCCGCCGCAGGGCTGGGGCTCTTCGTCCTGGCCGGTGACATCTGGACGGCCACGGCCGGCGCGGTGCTCTGGGGAGCGGGGGCCGCCCTCGCGTTCCCGATGGGGATGTCGGCGGCTGCCGACGACCCCAAGCACGCAGCCGCCCGCGTTTCGGTGGTCTCCACGATCGGGTACGTCGCGTTCCTGGCCGGTCCGCCGCTGCTTGGCTACCTCGGTGATCTGATCGGAATCCGGCTGGCTCTGCTGGCCATCATGATCCCGATCCTGGGGGCGCTCCTGCTCGCCGGCGCCGCGAAGCCCTTGCGTGCCAGCTAAGCAGGCGGCGGCGTCCATAGGGGCATCCCTGAACGGACTGCAAAGGGACGTGATAGCGCCGTCCCGATCCGGCAGTAAGGTGGTCGCATGCGCAGCATGCTGAGGAAGGCGCCGAGCCGGGTGGGGAAACTCGACCGGAAGCTCGTACGCGCCGTGTCCGGCCTCCCCGGGGGCACTCATGACGACTTTTTCCGGCGGCTTTCCGCTGCGGCGAACAAGGGCAAGCTCTGGTTCGGCATCGCCGCCGTGATGGCCCTATTCCCCGGCAGAACCCGGCGCGCCGCGCTCCACGGCGTGCTGGCGCAGGCCGTCGCCTCCGCGGTCACGAATCTCGGGTTCAAAACCCTGCTGCCGCGGGCCCGCCCGCTGCCGGAGCACCTGCCGGTCTTCAGGTTTGTCCATCCCCAGCCCAAGAGCTCCTCCATGCCCTCGGGGCACTCCGCCTCGGCCGTGGCGTTCGTCCTCGGCGCCGGACTCGTCAGGCCGGCCCTCGGCGCCGCGCTGGCCCCCCTCGCAGCAGGCGTCGCCTACTCCCGGGTCCACACCGGCGCCCACTGGCCCTCGGATGTGTTCTTCGGGTCGGCGATTGGTGCGGGGGCTGCCCTGGTCACGCGGAAATGGTGGCCCGTCCGGCCTCCGCTTCCCGAGCTCCGGCGCACTGCGGTGAAAGCCGCGGAGCTACCGGAGGGTGAGGGCCTCGGCATAGCGGTCAACACGCTGGGCGGCTCCTACGCGGAGGAGACCGTAGCCGCGCTGCAAAAAGTATTCCCCAAGGCGTATATAAAGGAGATTGCCCAGGGTGAGGACCTCGCGGAGGAGATTGCCCGGGTGGCCGGCCGGCCCGGGATTGTTGCCTTGGGCGTCTGGGGCGGCGACGGAACGGTCGGCACGGCCGCGGCGGCCGCCGTCGAGCATTCCCTTCCGCTCCTGGTCCTGCCGGGCGGCACCCTCAACCACTTCGCCCGCGACGCCGGGACCCCCAACCTCGTGGCCGCCGTCGAGGCCGCGACCCGCGGTGAAGCGGCACGGGCTGATGTTGGCAGGGTGTCTGTGGAGCGCGGACTTCCCGCCAGCCCCGAGCTGTTGAACCTGACCATGCTTAATACCGCGAGCATCGGCCTCTACCCGAACCTGGTCCGCCGGCGCGAACTGCTCCAGCCGGCCCTCGGCAAACCCCTGGCCGGCGTGGTCGCCATGTTGCGGACCTTCGCCGCCGAGACACCCACCGCCCTGATCGTCGACGGGGTGCGGCACAAACTGTGGATCCTTTACATCGGCCGCGGACGGTACTACCCCCGCGACCACGCCCCGCTGGTCCGCCCGGTGCTCGACGACGGTGTCTTCGACCTCAGAATGATCACCGCCGACGAATCCTTCGCCCGGCTCCGGCTGCTGTGGTCAGTGCTGACCGGAACCGTCGCCACCTCCCGGATTACCCACCTCAGCGAATCCAGCAGCATCCGGGTGGAACCGGGGGACACCAGCATGGTCCTGGCCGTGGACGGGGAGGTCATGCCCGGCGTGCGCGCTGTCGTATTCTCGGTGACGCCCGGCGCCCTGACGTACTACTCGCCGGCATCCTGACGGCGGCATCGTCATCCTCCCGGACTACCCTGATTCGACCCTGAATCATCCCTGAGACCGGCGAAACCGGCTCCCCGCCTCGGTAGCGTGGTGTGTACACCAACCCCCATTGCTAGGTAAAGGAACGCTTCCATGATCGAAGCACGAGGCCTGACCAAGGTTTACGGCGACAAGACCGCCGTCGCCGGAGTCAACTTCACCGTCGAAGCCGGCCGGGTCACCGGCTTCCTGGGCCCGAACGGAGCCGGCAAGTCCACCACCATGCGCATGATCATGGGGCTGGACCGGCCGACCTCGGGCACCGTCACCGTCAACGGCAGCCCGTTCGCCCGGCACGCAGCGCCGCTGCGCGATGTCGGCGCGCTGCTCGACGCCAAGGCCGTCCACACCAGCCGCTCCGCCTACAACCACCTGCTCGCAATGGCCGCCACGCACAGCATCCCGAAAAAACGCGTGCACGACGTCATCGAGATGACGGGACTGGCCGACGTGGCCAAAAAGAAGGTCGGCGGTTTCTCCCTCGGCATGGGCCAGCGGCTCGGGATCGCCGCCGCGCTGCTCGGCGACCCGCAGACCGTCATCCTGGATGAGCCGGTCAACGGACTGGACCCGGAGGGCGTTGTCTGGGTCCGCAACCTGGTCAAGTACCTGGCCTCCGAGGGACGCACGGTGTTCCTCTCCAGCCACCTCATGAGCGAGATGGCCGTCACCGCCGACCACCTGATCGTGATCGGCCGCGGCCGGATCATCGCCGATGCGCCGATCCAGGACATCATCACCGGAAAGGGCCAGATCCGCACCCGCGTTCGCACCGACCAGCCGGACCGGCTGATGCACCTGCTCGCCGGCGACGGCGTTTCCGTGGAGCTGCAGGAGAACGAACTGCTCGAGGTCACCGGCCTCGACCCGCGCCGGATCGCCCGCGCAGCCCTCGACAGCCACGTCATGATCTACGAACTCACCCCGCTTCAGGCCAGCCTCGAGGAGGCCTACATGGAACTGACCAAGGATGAGGTCGAATACCACTCACTGATCACCACGGGCGCTGCCGCCCCCGTCCAGTCCGGAGGCAACTAAGCCATGAGCTCGACCACTCTCGACCCCTCCCGCCGCGGCGCACATGCCGGCACCGGTGGCGCCCCGGCCGGCGGGATGTCCGGCACCAGCACCGGCCCGGGCCCCAGTTTTTTTCGGGTGCTGAACTCCGAATTCATTAAGTTCCGCACGCTCCTGTCCACCCTGATCCTGCTGGGCTGCACCGTCCTGGTCGTGGTGGGCTTCGGTGCCCTCTCCGCCTGGGGAACGGGACAGTTCGCCGAGGCCGCGGCCACTGATCCGCAAGCGGCCGCTGCCTTCGCCGCCCAGGGCGGGGACCTCGCCGTCGGCGTCCCCACGTCCGGCATCGCGTTCGCCCAGCTGATTCTCGGTTCGCTCGGGGTGCTGCTGATGAGCTCCGAGTTCACTACAGGCATGGCCCGCTCCACGTTCGCGGCGGTCCCCAAGCGGATCCCCGCCTACGCCGCCAAGCTGCTTGTGGTCATGGTGACGGCGTTCGTCCTCACCGCGGCCTCCGTGTACCTGGCCGGCCTGATGGCGCTGCCGATTCTGGACAACTACAACCTCAACCTGGACCTCGCCAGCCCGCAGTCGGTGAAGATGCTGCTCGTCAACAGCCTCTACGTCGCCGCCGTCGCCGCCATCGGCATGGCACTGGGCTCGCTGATCCGCAATTCCGCCGGCGGCATCATGAGCCTTGTCGGGTTGTTCTTCGTGGCACCGATCGCCTTCCAGCTGATCCCGGGCGACTTCTTCGTCGAGGCCCGCAAGTACCTGCCGGGCAACACGGTCGAACCCATGACAGCCGTGCAACACGTCCCGGACACACTGGAGGCCTGGCAGGCCGCGATGGTGCTGGGCGCCTGGGTCGTCATCCCGGTGGTCCTGGCCGCCGTTTTGCTGAAGAAGCGGGACGTCTAGGCTCCCGCCCGCCGTCTAGGCTCAGAGCATGATCGATGCAGTTCCTGTGAAGGACGCGCCAGCCGGCCAGGCTGACGCGTCCTTCGCTGAAATCACCGCCCGACGCCGGGGGCGCATCCGGCGCTACCTGTTCCAGCACCCGCGGGCCATGGATGCCGTGGTCGTGGCCTGCTACTTGCTGCTGGTGACCCCCGCCGCGGTGGAAGCGGTGCGCGACGGCGTGTGGCCGGTCGTCGTGCTGCTCGTGCTGGCCGCGGCCGCGCTGGTGTTCCGGCGGAGCCATCCGGTACACGTGGTGGCCGTCGTGGCGGTGCTGGAGCTGGGTGTGGCCCTGCTCCACCCCTGGGGTTCCAGCGTCTCCGCCGGGCTGTGGTTTGCGCTCTACGCCGTGGCGGAGGCGCGCAGCCGCCGGTTCGCCCTGGCCTGCCTGGTGGCGGCGACAGCACCGCTGGTGTTCCTGTACTTCCTGCTGGCAGTTGGTCCGCTGGACGGCCGGCTGCCGGACATGGGCGTGAACACGCCGGAGAACTTCCAGCTGATCACCAGCATCGCCGCGGCCGTCAGCATCACCCTCTCCAACGTCATCGCCACCGGCCTCGGCGTCTCGGTCCGGCAGCGGCGCGAGCACGAGCACGAGATTGCCGCCTGGGCCGCGAGGGCCGCTCGCCTCGGGTCGGTCACCGAACGCAACCGCATCGCGCGCGAAATGCATGACGTCGTGGCGCATTCGCTCACGGTGATGGTCAGCCTGGCGGACGGGGCCGCCGTCGTGGTCAAAAAGAACCCCGCGCGGGCGGCGGAGGTCCTCGGGGAACTCTCCCGCACCGGCCGCACCGCCCTGGCGGACATGCGGCGCGTCCTGGGCGTGTTGCGCGACGACGCGGGCCCGGGGCAGGCTCCGCGCGAACCGCTCGCGGGCGGGGACAGCCTGGGCAAACTTCTGGAGGGCTTCCGCACTGCGGGGCTCCCGCTGCACTACACGCACACCGGCCCCTCGCTGCCGGACGACGCCGCGTTCCAGCTGACGGTGTACCGGATCGTGCAGGAGTCCCTGACGAATGTGCTGCGCTACGGCCGATCGCTGGGGCGGGTGGACGTGGCCATTGCCCGGACCGGCCCTACGGTCAGCATCGACGTCGTCGACGACGGCAAGGGCACCGTCGACTCCGGCGGCTCGGCAGCGGCGGCCCGGCAATCCCGCGGATCCGTGGGGACGGGCCGGGGCCTCGCCGGAATGCTGGAGCGGGCGCGTATCTACGCGGGGACCGTGGAGGCAGGGCCGATCGCGGATCACGGCTGGCGTGTGCACGCCGTGCTGCACTGGAACGGCGACAACGGAAGTAAGGGCACATGAGTCAAGGGGAACCGATGAGCGAGACCGCACCGATCCGCATCCTGCTGGTGGATGACCAGCCGCTCCTGAGGATGGGCTTCCGCCTGATCCTGGAGGGCGAGGACGATCTGGGGATTGTCGGCGAGGCCTTCGACGGCGCCGAAGCGATCCGTCAGGTCCGCGAACTCGCGCCCGACGTGGTGCTGATGGATGTGCGGATGCCGGTGCTGGACGGGATCGAGGCCACGCGGGCCATCACCAAAGCCGGGGCCAACGCGAGGATCATCATCCTCACCACCTTCGACCTGGATGAATACGCGTTCGCCGGGCTCCAGGCCGGCGCCTCGGCCTTCCTGCTCAAGGACGTGGCGCCCGCCGAGCTGATTAGTGCCGTCCGGGTTGTGGCGAGCGGTGACGCGGTGGTGGCGCCGCGCATCACCCGAAGGCTGCTCGAAACGTATGTCCGGGGCAACGGAAATGGCCCGGCCGACGGCGGCGCCCCCGGCCAGGAGGCGTCCGGCGGGGCACCCGCCGGGGTCCGGCCAGCCCGGGATCCGCTGCTGGAGGACCTCACCCCGCGCGAAACCGAGATGCTCGGGGCGATGGCCGAGGGGCTGTCCAATGCCGAGATTGCGCACCGGTACTTCCTCTCCGAAGCCACGGTCAAGACCCACGTGCGCCGGATCCTCACCAAGCTCCATCTGCGCGACCGGGTCCAGGCCGTGGTGTACGCCTACGAGACCGGGCTCGTGGTGCCCAGCAACCCGGACTACTGAGCCCGGCCACGGGCTGGCCGGGCTCAGTAGTCCGAAGCAGTGGTTTCAGGCACATTGCCGAATTGCCCGTGAGGCAACTTCTCTTGCTCTATGGGCCTCTTTGCTGGAGTTGTGCCCTCATTGGTCCTCCGTCATTTGTGGGATTGCACAGAACAGGCGCTTCCCCGCCCGGTCTAGGGTGAAACGTCAATGTGGTCCGCCGCACAAGTCTTCACGGTTTATCCGCGGACCCGAACAATCCACGAAGGACGGCGCTTCATGCAGGCTGACCAGCAGCTCTCGAAATCCCTGAAACCCAGGCATCTGTCCATGATCGCCATCGCCGGGGTGATCGGTGCCGGCCTGTTTGTCGGCTCGGGCGCGGCGATCCAGCAAGCCGGTCCGGGCATCCTGGTCGCCTACACGGCGGCGGGACTCGTGGTCATCCTGGTCATGCGGATGCTCGGCGAAATGGCGGCAGCCAATCCGGAGACCGGATCCTTCTCGACGTATGCCGACAAGGCCCTGGGCCGGTGGGCAGGATTCAGCATCGGCTGGCTGTACGCCTGGTTCTGGATCATTGTGCTCGGCATCGAGGCCACGGCCGGTGCGGCGATCATGCACCGCTGGGTGCCCGGAATCGACCAGTGGATCTGGGCACTGCTGCTGATGGTGGTCCTGACCCTGACCAACCTGAGCTCGGTGAAGTCCTTTGGCGAGTTCGAGTTCTGGTTCGCTTCGATCAAGGTGGCGGCGATCGTGCTGTTCCTGCTCTTCGGCGCCGCGGCCATCCTGGGCCTCATCCCGGGCGTCCCGGCCCCCGGGGTGAGCAACCTGCTGGAAAACGGCGGCTTTATGCCCAACGGCCCCGGCGCCGTGCTAGCCGGCATCCTCGTGGTCGTTTTCTCCTTCTTTGGCGCTGAGATCGCCACCATCGCCGCCGGAGAATCCGAAAACCCCGTCGACGCGGTCAAGAAAGCCGTGAAGTCCACCGTCTGGCGCATCCTCGTGTTCTACATCGGCTCCATTGCCATCGTGGTCACGCTGCTGCCCTGGAACTCCGCCTCCGTGGCCAAGAGCCCTTACGTTGCCGTGATCGAGCTGTACGGCATCCCCGGCGCCGGCACCATCATGGACATCGTGGTGCTCACCTCCGTGTTGTCCTGCCTCAACTCCGGCCTGTACACCGCCAGCCGGATGCTGTTCTCGCTGTCCCGCCGCGGCGACGCGCCGCGGTCCTGGATGCGGATCTCCAAGCGCGGCGTTCCCGCCGCCGCCGTCCTTGCCTCCACCGTGGTCGGCTTCATCACCGTCGGCCTGAACTACATCGCCCCGGACACCGTGTTCCTGTTCCTGGTCAACACCTCAGGCGCCATCGCCCTGTTTGTCTGGCTCGTGATCGCCGGCTCGCAGCTGATCCTGCGCCGCCGGATGGGCGCCGCGGCCAAGGACCTCCAGTTGAAGATGTGGCTGTTCCCCTACCTGACCTGGGTCGCCATCATCAGCATCGTCGCCCTGCTGATCGGCATGGTGGTCCTGGAGTCCACCCGCGAATCACTGCTGCTCTCCCTGGCCCTCGCCGCCGTCGTGGTCGGGATCGGCGTCTGGCGCTACCGTAAAAACGGCGGGAAGCCCGCGGCAATCGGCGACGATGGTGCCACGGATACCGGGACCGTGACGGCCGCCGAAGAAGCCACCGTGGGTGCCGGCCCGGCGTCCTAACTCCCGCCCCGGCCCCGGGTCCTCCAGCACCACGGGACATGCCCTCCCCTCCCGCGCTGCAGTGGACATAATGGCATTGTGTCCACTCGGCGCGGCCGGGGGAGGGCATGTCCGGCGGGCCAGGTGGGACATGTCCAGACTTTGGCCGGCGGGGAGGGCATGTCCGGCGGGCGCCGGTGGCACATGTCCAGTCCTAGGCGCCCGGGCGGTGCATGCCCCGCGCCCAGTCCGCGCCGGGGCGCTCCGTCGCAGGCCACAGCGGCTTCACAGGGAGGACCTAGCCAGGGCATAGTGCCCCGGGGTTCGATGGATGCATGAACTTTTCCCCGCAGCCATCGCATGAGCCGCACCCCGACCACGACCGCGGCCTGGAGTTCGACCTTTCCACCCTGATGAGCCGCCGGTCGCTGGGCATGTTCCTCGGTGCCGGCACGGCCGCCGCCCTGGCAGCCTGCACGCCGGGGGGATCCTCCACGGACGCCGCCTCCGCCACGGCCTCAGCGGGGTCGACGGCGGCAACCACCGGAACCGCCGCGGCCACCGGCACGCCCTCATCCGCCTCGCCCACCCTGACCCGCGCCATCGCCGAATGCGGCGTCGAAATCCCGGCGGAAACCGCCGGTCCCTATCCCGGCGACGGCTCCAACGGGCCCAACGTCCTGGCTACCTCGGGCGTGGTCCGGCAGGACATCACCACCAGCTTCGGCACCTCCAGCACCCGGGCCGACGGCGTGCCGCTCACCGTCACGCTGACCCTGCTCGACAACGCCAACGGCTGCGTGCCGCTGGCCGGGGCCGCCGTCTACGCCTGGCACTGCGACAAGGACGGCAAGTACTCCATGTACGACGCCGGACTCAAGAACGAGAACTACCTCCGAGGCGTCCAGGAGGCAGACGCCAACGGCCAGGTCACCTTCCAGACCATCTTCCCGGGTGCCTACAGCGGCCGCTGGCCACACATCCACTTCGAAATCTTCGAGTCCATGGACAACGCGACGGCGGCCGGGCAGGTCCTCGCGGTGTCCCAGATCGCGCTGACCGACGCCGCCTGCAAGGAGGTCTACGCCTCGGCCGGCTACGAATCCAGCGCCCGGAACTTCCCCCGGACCACGCTGACGTCGGACAACGTGTTCGGCGACGACGGCGGCATCTACCAGCTCGCCACGATGTCCGGGTCGGTGTCCGGCGGGTACACGGCCGGTCTCAACGTCACCGTGTAGGAGCTCTCCGGCCGACGGCACGGCGCTAGACTCGGAGCCATGCCTTCAGAGTCCAACGCCGCAGCCCACATCCAGGACCTCGGCGCGTACGTCACCGCGTCGCCGTCGAGCTTCCATGCCGTGCACGAGGCCGCCCGCCGGTTGGACGGGGCGGGATTCACCGCCCTCGACGAGCTGCTGCCCTGGGACGGGCCCGCAGGGACCGGGAAGTTCTACATGGTCCGCGACGGGGCGATCATCGCCTGGGTGACGCCGGAAACGGCCGGTCCCACCACCGGCTTCAACATCCTGGGCGCCCACACCGATTCGCCGTCGTTCAAGCTCAAGCCCAAGCCCACGACGGGCAAGTTCGGTTGGCTGCAGGCCGGCGTCGAGGTCTATGGAGGTCCGCTGCTCAACTCCTGGCTGGACCGCGAACTGCAGCTCGCAGGGCGCCTGGTGATGCGGGACGGGACCCAGCACCTCACCGCCACCGGGCCGCTGCTGCGGTTCCCGCAGCTGGCCATCCACCTGGACCGCGCCGTGAACGAGGGGCTGGCCCTGGACAAGCAGCAGCACATGAATCCGGTCTACGGGCTCGGCGACCCGGCCGGCGAAGACCTGCTGGGCCTGCTGGCGGACCGGGTTGCCGGTGCGGACGTGGACGCCGCCCTGATCGGCGGCTACGACGTCGTCATCGCCGACACCCAGCCCCCGGCCGTGTTCGGCGCGAAGGGCGAATTCTTCGCCTCCGGCCGGCTGGACAACCTGTCGGCGACCCACGCCGGGCTCACCGCACTGATTGCGCACGCCGCCGCGCCGCTTCCGGCCGGGACGCCGATTGCCGTGCTCGCCGCGTTCGACCACGAGGAGATCGGCTCAGCCTCCCGTTCCGGCGCGAGCGGGCCTATCCTCGAGGACGTGCTGGTGCGCATTTCCGACGGCCTGGGCGCCTCAGCGAGCCAGCGGCGGCAGGCCTTCGCGGCGTCGTTCTGTGTGTCCGCCGACGCCGGCCACGCCGTCCACCCCAACTACGCCGAACGGCACGACCCGGCCAACCGGCCGGCCCTGAACGGCGGCCCGCTGCTGAAGATCAACGCCAACCAGCGCTACGCCACGGACGCCACCGGCGCCGCCCTCTGGGCGCGGTTGTGCTCGGACGCCGGCATCCCGTATCAGGAGTTCGTCTCGAACAACGTGATGCCCTGCGGCTCCACGATCGGTCCCCTGACCGCCACCCGCCTGGGCATCCGGACGGTCGACGTCGGTGTGCCCCTTCTCTCGATGCACTCCGCACGTGAGCTGTGCGGAGTCGACGATCCGCACCGTCTTACGAGGGTGACGGAGATGTTCTTCCGGACGGCTGTATAGATCGTCGGGGACACAGCGTAGGGCGTGCGGCCCACCGCAAAACGTCCGGCGGAGGCGCCTCGCGGCCCGTCCCGATCTCATCTACGGCAGCCTGGGATCCCATTGGCTGCTCCGTTCCTATCATCGGCCGAGCTTCAGGTGCCCTCCCAGCGGGCATGTTTTCGGGATCCTGGCGCCCTTGCCGTTACGGCTGCGGGTCATTCGAGAATCTCAAGGGGACTTGGTTCAGCGATGTTCTGTCAGTCACCCTCTTATTTGCCGCCGCCGTGCAGTGTCTCGAAAGACCCTGTGGGCGGCAGCAGCGCCCGCACCAAGACCTACGGCGAGCACGACCAGGGCCATTGCAGCCGCGGCGGGACTGGACGCGTGATAGCTCACTGCCGTTGCTGAGGGTGAGCGTTCGGTGGTGATGTGCGCACTCCGGGACACCCCCAGGGTGTCCTGCTCCTGAGCGGCGGCGGCTTCGAGTTTCCCAGCCAGTCCCGCCACTATTTTTTCCGCCGTGACAGGGTCGTCCGCCACGGCTTCGACCTTTACCACGGCCTTATTGAACGAAGGTTCCCACTGCGAACCGGCATTGGGAAGGTAAACCGAGTAGCCCTCCCGGACCCCGGTTGTGTACAGACTTGCACCATTTGTCTTTAGCTGCGGCTCGCTGCTCCTGGCAATGGCCCGGCGCTCAATCACGGCAGCGAACTGGACGATATCCTCGGAATCCAACCGAAGGGGGTTTCCAGCCGCTGCCCCCGGAGGCGGCAGGAAAACCACGTCCTGCTTGGCCGAGTAGACTCCTTTGCTTTGGCTGGCGGCTACGATGAGTGGTGCCATCAGCAGCAACACAATTGGGGCAACCGCCCACTGCGTGATGTCCACCCCGCGGCTGGAAGACCGCAACCTGGGACGGTCCGGTGGAGACATCGATTGCTTATCCCGCAGGCGCCAGTAAGCGCCACACACTCCCGTCAGAAGGAAAAGGCAGCCCGCTGCCTGTGGAAACGAAAGGGCGTCGAAGAATCCGGTAAGTGATGTTCCTGCCGCGACGCCGGCGGCCAGCCCTGGACCGAGATGAACAAAGAGTTGGTCGCTGTAGCGCTTTCGCGCGATGAGGGCAACCACGAACGCGGTGACAGGAACGGCGATGAAAGCAGCCAGGCCCACCGCCCCGGTGTCAAGCAGGCTAACGAGAAACTGGTTGTCAAGAATCCGGTACTCGGGCAGGAAGGTACCCAGGCCCCTGCCGAAGACGGGGTTCATCTGCCAGAAGATCCAGACGACATCGTAGCTGTCAGTTCTCGATTTCAAGCTGGCGTCTTCGCCGCCGAAAAGGCCCAAAAGGGTGCCCATCATCCCTGGTATCACTGCCCCCACCATCACCAGCAGGCTCAACGCTGCGATACCCGCCCTGCGCCGGACCTGCGGGGACCAGAATGGAAAGAGTACGGCCACAGCCACAAACAAACCGATGATTGCCGAACGGGACACGGAAAGCATGAGAGTGATGGCCATGGCGGCGACTGGGAACCAGCGCAGGAACACATGCCTCCCCCGGTCATGCAGTGCAAGGCTGATAGCAACAGGGAAAAGCATGGACAACACAAAGGCGCACTCAAGCGGATTTCGGGCAGTGGCGGACGGGCGGTTGAAGCCTCCGCGCTCCTGAAGGGCGCCGAAATCACTGACGGACAAGCCCGGGATGGTCAGGTTGGCAACAAATGATTGACCGGTAAAAAACTGCAGGATGCCCAGGGCCGCGTACATGCCGCCCAGAAGGCAGCACCAGTGGAGGAACCGGATCAACCGCTCCCTGGTGGGGATGCCGTCACTGGCCAAAAGCAAGACACTCGCGAAGGCGGCGGTCCGCACCAGTCCGAGGTTCAGCGCATTCGACTCCGTCGGCGTCATCGCCCGGAGGGCGCCGGCCGCGTAGCTCGCCATTATGCACCCCAGCAAGATGAACATCGCGATCCGCACAGGCTGGATGCGGTCGGCGGGCATCCTGGCAGTGCGTTGCAAGTGGTACCAGCCCCACCACGGAAGAAAGACCAGGGCAAACAGTGCTGCGGGTGCTCCCGCCCCGCCCAACGCTTCAATGGCCCGGTTTGACGGCACCACCAGGAGGATTAGGAAATAGATGATCAGGACGTTGACGGCGTCCCATCCCGTCCGATCCCGTTCGGGACCGTGGGCATCGACGGTGAAGAGCTTTGAGCTCCGCGGGTCAGCGTGTCTGCGCATGGGTGCGTTCAGGTACGCGGCTCCGGGGTGCGGTGTCGGCGTCTCGCCCCGGATCTTCGGATGCCGCTTCGTGGGACGGGGCAAGTCCCGGATCCGTATGCCGGCGGGCCCGCCGGAAAGCGGACCGGTTCGTATTTTTCTCTGCGGAAGCATCGCTCCCAGAGTCTTCGGGCCCTTTACCGTTTCGGGACTGCGCCCCTGATCGACCTGTTCCCTTGCCTGCCCGTCGACGAAGGAGGATCTTGTCCAGTTGCCCGGTCAGCAGCAGTGTTCCGGCGACGCCTCCTGCGGCGAGGGCCAGTACGGTCCTGGTCCTGATACTACTATCGATTATTGCTTCCTCGTCCGAGGACAACGGCATCGAGGTAATTTTGGAATTCTCGGTGAGATTCAGAGAGTCCTGCAGGCTGTTGAGGTTCTGCGGTACGGCAGCCAGGACGTCAGTAAGGGCCCCCAGCGTCTCACCAGCCGTGGCCCCGGTGACGGTGACCAGGACGATGGGCCCGTTCGTCGACGGGTCGCGGTTGGTGGAGTACTGGACGGCGTCGTATTTGCCCACGATATCGCGCTGCGCCACATCGGAGTTCAGCTTTGCGGTAAGGATCCCCAGCGCCTGTTCCAGGCCTCCCATGTAAAGGAATGGGTTGTCGCCGGAAATGACAGCAGTCGCCGGCGGCACCAAGGCAACACTGCCGGTGGCCTCGTACTTCACCGGCGCCTGGAAGTAGACGACGAAAGCCAGAGAGACGGTCAGGAGCGCTCCGAGCACAACCAAATACCATCTCCGCTGCAGGCTGGCGTATAAATCACGCAGGTACATATGTAGCTCCTTTAACCGTCAACGGCTGGACAAGTTACGGGTCTTTGCATTCAAGGAATTCTTCAGCCGGTCCAATCCTGATTTTCCGAAGGTCCCGAGAATGGCTCCCTTGGCAAGGGACCGTGTCCTGTCCCGGCTCCACCTGCTAGGCCGGGCAAGGGCCAACTCATAGAACAACTGCAGCCCTGTGGGGTCCTTCACCCCGGCCAACAGCTGCCCGAAAGTCTTCGGCGCTGCACTGGCGGGTATCCGGGTCCCATGGACGCGATTGCTCACGTTCGTTCCATGGACCACCTGAAGCCAGCCTGCCGCGCCGCCAATTTCCTGCACCGGCATGGATGTTCCCAGACGGGTGTGCCAATCAGCCCAGCAGGTCACTGGAGAGTCCCAGGTTTCCATGACTGAGCAGAATGCGTTGGTGCTGTCCCTGTTCATGTACAGGGCATCGCCGCTGAGTACCAAGCCGTTGACGAAGTACACGGCTGCTCGGGCCAACCCGGCCGGAGTCTTCTGCAGCCGTTCGATGAAGTCTGCGGCAAGTGCATCATCGTTGTCCAAGTTGGTAGTAATAAGGATCTGGCGGGTGGCGCCGGTCACTGCCCTGATATCGGCAATCCTTTCCGAACCAGAAATCTGCGACCGGTAAACAGGTGTGAAGAGCCCGCCGGCGCTGAGTTCAGCGAGCCTGGACTTGAGCCATGCGGGACTTTCCGGATCGAGGTATATGATCCAGCGGAAATCAGCGTTGGTCTGGGACCGGACGGATGGCAGACAGAAAGCTTCGAACAGCGCCATCCGTTCACGGAGCCAGCCCTCCTTGGCGCGGATCCGGCTTTCCAAGCCGGCTGACGGCACGTTGAACCTGGTGAGGATTACATGGTCCATCGTGTGGTTCATAGCTTCACCTTGTAGACGTGGTAGGCGGATTCATGGGCGAAGGAATCGGCGAACCGCCCGCTGCCGTCAACGGGAAGGGAGCGTCCCTCGAAAAGGACCTCAACGCTGTCCGCCTTTATGTCCGGCGGAAGAGCGAAGACCCGGTTTCCTGGTACGGACTCCCCTGTGGCCATCGCGAAAATGTAGGCGGAGCCCTCGTATGACTTCAGCATGGTGTCCAGGCCGACGCCGAGCGAATAGTCATAAGACTGGGTGTTGAGTACCGGTGCCAGCTCATGAATTCGGGAGTTGACGTTCTTCATGGCCTCGACCTGCGGGGCCCCACAGTAATCGGTTGTCACTTGGGCCAGCCGCAGTACGCTCCCGCCGCCGCACGGGCCGGAAAGGCTTTGATTGAAGTAGACGATGCCGCGGGCTTCGTTGATGATGGAACTCATCACCGCGCCCTCCAGCTGTGCCGGGCTGATGTTGGAGACGAAAGGGCCCTCGCCGGGACCCCCGTTGAGGTTTTCGACGAACTGCCACAGCGGCTGGAGTTTCCCGTCCGCAGCGTCCTGCTGGCGCAAGGCCTTCATCGTCTTCCCGTAGCTGGACGCAGTCCGGCAGGTTGCCTCGTCTACAGGAATTATGTGGGCGTTCTGGTACGGCTTGATGCTGCAGTACGGGATGGTGTACCAGTACATGTCCACGGAGACGGTATCGGTGTAGTCGTTCACAAATGCCTGGGCATCGGCGGCTGGCATGTAATGACTGATGACCATCTGCGTGAAATTGGCGTACTTAAAGAGACCAGCGGGTACTGCGTCGGAGAGGGCCTGCAGATGCTTCCGGCCTTCCTCCGGGGTGAACCGGCCATCGACCTCGTCGTCCAGGAACGCACCCACCCAGTTGGTCCCGGCCGGGGTGAATGATTCATTGAGTTTCCCCCCGATCCAATAGACGCTGTTGCGCTCAAAAATTGAGTAGGGAGTGCTGCTGTCCATGCCCATATAGGTGTTGATTCCATGGTCTTTGTCGAAGCGCACTTCCTCGTCGCTGCTGATGCCGTTGTACCAGATGGCCACCGGGAAAAACCCGGGATCGTCCCAACCGGCGGCGTCTGCATTGGCGAAGGCCTTCCAGTAATCGGGGCCGCCTTCCCAAGGAATCCTGGGCAGATCCAGCCCCGTGCTGGTACCGGCAGCCGGAGCTGCCTCTGCAACGGGGGTGCAGGCAGCACAGAACAGTCCGATAATCATCAGTAAAGCTGCAGCCGCGCTGCGGACGGGATGTATCATCTTTTTTCACTTCCTTCAATGATGGACATCAGTTGGCGGGCCCGTTCGTGCCAGGAATGTCCTGCCGCGAACGTCCTGCGTTCAGCCTCGGCCGCGGTGGTCGGTTCGCTGGCCAACTGCTGCTGGACCTGTCGGACAAAGTTTTCCGCCGAATCGCAGATCGTCACCAGATCTGTATCCAGCCAGCGGACGGCGGGCAGGTCGGTGGCCACTACCGGCAGGCCGGCGGCCAGATAATCGAGGGTCTTGAGGGGAAAGGACGCCCGGTTGAACGCATTGTCCCGGTATGGCGTCAGGCCGACTCGAGCGGTAGCCAGGTGCTTCCTGGTTTCCGCGAGCGGGAGCCGACCCAACCATGCGATATTGTCCGAGGCCAGGAAGGTGTCCAGGCGGCAGCGTGTTTCCGGGTCACGTTCGGTCCGCGGTCCGATGACCAGGATCGGAACATGCGCTTCGTCCAATGCCGCCAGCAGGTCCATGTCCAGTCGTTCATTCAGCTGCCCGATAAGTACCGCCGTGGGCGTCCGGTTCGGTGCCGGCTCCTGGAGGGCGGTGATGGCGCAACCGTTGGGAAGCACCGCGGTGGCCCGCTGGCCCGCGGGCATCCGGGAATCAACGAGGGCAGCCAACGCTGGTGAAACTGCTGCGGTGTACAGGGCGGTAGCCACGTTGGCCCGCAGGGTCTTTTCTACAAGCCCAGACGCCACTCCCATCATGGTCGCGCCCGCTGCCCAGTCATCTGTCACGTACAGCAAATTGGGACCGGCCAGCCCGGACGGGAAGCGTGAGATCGGCGAGGACAGCAACGTGGCCTTGGCCTCCACGCCGAGCCAGGCAAGACCGGTCCGGATGTCAGCGGACAACAGTCGGCTGGTCAAGGGTGCCACGAGCCGACGGGTAAATCCGGGCAACGACAGGGACCGCAGCCGGGTGATGCCGTCAGCTACCTCTGAAAGTTCTAGGCGGCCATGTGGGCGGCCATGTGGAAGGTAAGGTGACCGCAAGGCGTGATGGAACGGCAGGGGCGGATCGACCCAAAGTACGGGAACCGATCCCGCCACGGCCAAGGCAAGCTGATGGTCAGTGCCGCTGACGTTTTCCCAGCGGCTTCCCGGAATGAACACCAGAACACCGCTTTTGTCGCTCATCCGCGCACTCCTTTAGGCGCCTGCTGCACTACGGCCTGGCGCCTGCCGGGCCGTGATGCGTTAAAGTCGTCTTCGGCGGCGGAGCCGAGCAATTGCCGGGTACGTTGGACCACCTGGTGGGCGGCAAACCGGCCCGCAGCTCCAAAATTGTTTAGAACCTGCACGGCCGCCGGCTCCTGCAGGGCCCGGCCGTAGAAGGCCTCCTGCCGTTCGGCCGCCCGTGACAGTGAGAAGCGCCCGGTTACGGTGGCGAGGCCGAAAGCGGATAACTCCCGGCGGCGGTCCGGGTTCCCGTAGACCTCCACCAGTAGTCCTGCGAGCCTTCCCCCTCCAGTCTGTGCTCCGGGACCGGTGCCAAACCAGCCCTGCTGCAGAAAATGCGGTAGCGATTCCGGAGTCAGCAGCTCCCAGAATCCCTGTTCACCCTGAACCACGAGCGGTTTGGCGAAAGCCATGGCCCTCAAGGCCGAACCGCCCATGCCGAGGACAAGATCCGCGGCGGCGTAAGCCGCGCGGGGATCGTCGAGTTGACCTGCCAAGACAACAACCCTGCGTCCAGTCCGGCGGTTTACTTCGTTGGCGGCCGCCTCGACGATGTTGCGGGCGGGGCCGCTACCGGCGATGAGCAGTTGGACGGGAATCTGATTGGCAACCCTGCCAACTGCCTCGATGGCGGACAGCAGGCCCTCCAGTTTTAGCTCAACCGCAAGGCGAGTGACTGTTGAAACAATAAAGGACGAGCTTCCCAGCCCCCACTGGCGCCGGAACGTTTCGACCCCTAGCTCCATGCTTGGGTTGTTCGCTGCCAAGTCAACCGGCGGCTCCAGCAGTTCGGTGCGGGTTCTGCCGAATTTCTGCTCTGTCACCAGAATGCTGGCGGTTCCCACCATCAGGGGAAGGTGCTTGGGGATGAAAGGGGCCACTGCCATGGACATGACAGTGGAAACGGCCACGGCGGGTGTTTTCCTGGCGGCCAGCGCGCATTCGAGCGTGGGCGGCCATTCATAGCCGTGGAGGACATCGAAACCACGTGAACTGATCAACTGTTTCAAGGCCCTGACGATTGCCGGAGTGGGGCGGTGCGAGGGCCGGGGTGATTCAATGAACTCAAGTCCCAGCCCCACGATCCGGGCATTGAGCGCGCCCTTTCTGCCGAAAATGACAACTTCGTGGCCTCGTTGCTGCACTGCAGCCGCTATCTCGATGGCGTTAATCTGGCTGCCGCCGATTTCGAGGTCGTGGGGGAAAACCAAAATTTTCACGGGGCCACCCCTGCGGTTTGGGGAGTGTTCCCGATGGTGCGCAGGAGGCCCAGCGAGGTCCGGCGCAGGTAGAGCAGGCCCAGGGTGAGGGCCCCTGTGACCAGACCTGAAGTAGTCATGACCAGAAGCGGGCTCGGTTGGACCGTTGCCATCAGCCAAGCGAAAGCACCGGCGGCGAGTCCGGCGGTGGCTGGAAGCCAGATGCTCCCGGCCATCGGCGCGAGGTTGACGCCTGCTTTGTGCAGTTGTCGAAGATAGCAGGGGAGGACGACGAGGACCGTGACCAACGCCTGCGCAGCTGCGAGGCCGGCCAGCCCAAACAGGATGGCCCCGGAGATCAGCGCGGGGATAAGAACTAGCAGGCTCCCGGCTTGGATCATGAAGACCGTGCCCGATCTTCCTAAGACCACAAGGAAGTCGTATGCGAGGTCGCATATGATCTTCGCAAAGGCGGCTACTACCAACCAGGACAGTACCGGGGCCGCGGGAATCCACGCTGTCCCGTAGATCAGGCTGATCAATGGTTCGGAGCTGGCGGCAAGGAAGAGCATTGGCGGCACTGCGGCACAAAGGAGGACGGTGAAGATGGCGCCCAGCGTGCCATTGAGTCCGGACGGGTCGTGTTGGAGGGCAGAGAACGCTGATGGTGCCACGCGGCGTAAGGGCTGCGCCAGGATGCTCACCGGCCAGCTGGAGAGGTTGAAGGCCAGCACGTAGAAGCCCAGTCCGGTTGTTCCGAGCAGGATTCCTGCGGTGAGCTGGTCAGCGTAACCGATGGCGAAGAAGATGATGCTGGTGCCAGCCAGCGGCAGGCCGAACCTGATGAGCGGCATCAGGTAGTTTCGGTCCAATCCGAACCGGTACGGTAAGGGTGAAGCCCGCAAAAACATGAAGGCTGCCAGCAGGCCGCCGACAATCCGGCCCAAGGCCAGCGCCATGGCCCCGAGTCCGGCAATGGCCAGAGCCAGGGAAACTGCCGCGCCAACCCAAACATTGACCTGGTCGATGCTCATCCTCGTCTTCTCGCGGAAGTTGCGCTGCAGCAGGGCTGCCGGCGACGCTACGACGCCGTTGATGAAGACACTGATGATCAGGATGCGGATGACGTTGGTAGCCTCGGGGTCCCCGACGGCGGAGGTGAAGACCGGCGCCGCCAGTACCGCCGCCGCGCAGAACACGGCGCTCCCAACGACGGAGATGGTGTTCACTGTGGGAACGATTTTTGCCGGATCCCCCGGCCATCTGACAATGGCGAGGGACACGCCCAGCTCATTGAAGCTCAGTACTGCCATGAGTGCCACGAGTGCCACCGCGAACGTTCCGAATGACTCGGGCCCCAGGAAACGGGCCAGAAGGATTCCGATGCCCAAGGTGCCCACGCGGGACAGCGCTGTATTCAGTACGCTCCAGCCGAAGGCTCCGGAAGCCCCTTGGCGCCCCTGCGTATCTGTCATCGCTGACTCATCGCCGTGCTAACTGCCAAGGGGGCGGGAAAGTTGCCGCTCCCGCGGCGTCCCGTGACCGTCATCGCAGATTCCCTGGGGCTCCAAATCAGAGCATGAATGCGAGCAAGTTCCTTGTTGCGGCCGAACAAAATCATGGGTGTCCCCATTCCATCCCCAAAGAGACCATTCAGCGCGAGTCCAAGTCTTCAGCTAGAAAACATGGACCCCCGACTGACATATTTCACTGCCGCACGCCAACTTCTTTTGAAAAGACGAAGGCCCTGGTGGCTCGCGCTTGGGGCGAGACCCTGACCAAATGGCTGTGCTTTTGCAAATATAGGCCGGGGTTCTGCCGGGGCCTAGGCCGCATGGATAGTCGAGTAGGGCATTGACTGAAGTCGAGTAGTTTTCGTGTCCAGTACTCGTTTTGGTCCCGGAAGGCCGCCAAGGACCAGAACACGATGCGTGCGGCAGGAGCTGTCAGGCCCTTGATTTCAGAAGGCCAGGCTGATCACGAGGCTGATAGTCGTGGCCAGGATGACGGTGCCAAAGAGGTAGGACAACAGGCTGTGCTTGAGCGCTTCCGCCCGGATGCCGTGGCTCTGCAGGGCAGTGTCGGAGACCTGGTACGTCATGCCGAGGCTGGTGGCGAGGTAGGCGAAGTCGGTGTACTGCGGCGGCCGTTCCTGGTTGAAGTCGATGCCGCCCACCGCCGTCCCGGCCTTCCCGCCGGTGCCGTAGTACAGCTCGGCGTAGCGCAGCGTGAACAGCGTCTGCACCAGCATCCAGGACAGGGCCACCGACGCCAGCGCCAGGAGCCCGCCACCAAAGCGGGACCCGCCGCCGCTGGCATGGGAATCGACGACGACGGCGGCCACCGCGCCGAGGCTGGCGACGTTGGCCGCCAGGATCAGCAGGTCGGTGATGCTGCGGGACGGATCCTCCACAGTGGCATGCGCCCGGGTCTCGGCCGGGCTGAAGCGGCCGACAGCCGCCCATACCCAGACGACGTAGGTTAACGAGGCGGTCCCCCAGCCGACGGCCGGGGCCGCGACCCAGTACCCGCCCAAGGCGGTCGCCGCGGCCGCGAGCACACCGGCGAGGAGCATGACCGCCAGGCGAAGCCGGCTGCGGCGGACCGGCCGCGCGTTGCCGCGGATCGGGGAACCCTTGTTCATTCCCCGATCTTGGCACAGGGTTGTCCACATGGAGCCCGGCGGCGCTTCCCGGACCCTGTCGGCCGGGCCTACGCTGGCCTGGCGTGGAATCGCGGAATCCGCCCCCGATGCACTAAGCTATTGAAGTCTGTGCTGCGCCCTGCCCCCGTTCCTGGGGGCGATGCGGGCACATGGCACCGCAAATGAACCTCCTGTTACGGAAATGCCGTAACCGCTTAGCCCAAAGGAGGTGGGTTCACATATGCGTCCTTACGAATTGATGGTAATCATCGACCCCGAGGTCGAAGAGCGTACCGTTGAGCCAACGCTTCAGAAGTTCCTGAACGTCATCACGACCGATGGTGGAACCATCGAGAAGGTTGATATCTGGGGCCGTCGTCGCCTGGCTTACGAAATCCAGAAGAAGTCTGAAGGTATCTACGCCGTGGTGAACTTCACCGCTGAGCCGGCTACCGCCAAGGAACTTGATCGCCAGCTGAGCCTCAATGAGACCATCATGCGCACCAAGATCACCCGCCCCGAAGTACAGAAGGTCGTTGCTGAGTAATTTCAGCTCCCGGTTTTCACTCTTCACCCCGCAGGAACGCACAAGGAGGCAGTAGATGGCAGGCGAAACCACTATTACGGTCATCGGTAATCTCACCAGTGACCCCGAACTGAGGTTCACACCGTCAGGTTCGGCAGTAGCGAATTTCACCATCGCTTCTACTCCCCGCACCTTCGACCGCCAGTCCAATGAATGGAAGGACGGGGAAACCCTGTTCCTCCGCGCATCGGTATGGCGCGAAGCAGCCGAAAACGTCGCCGAATCCCTGACCAAGGGCATGCGTGTGATCGTTAACGGCCGGCTGAAGAGCCGTTCCTACGAAACCAAAGAAGGCGAGAAGCGCACCGTTATCGAGCTTGAGGTCGATGAAATCGGCCCCAGCCTGCGCTACGCCAACGCCAAGGTCAACCGCACCCAGCGCTCCGGCGGTGGGGGTGCCGGCAACGGCGCCCAGGGCGGCTTCGGCAGTGGCGGCGGCGGCAACAGCGGTGGCGGCTTCGGTGGCGGCTCTGGTGGAAGCCAGGGCGGCAACTCGGGCGGAACCTGGGGCGGCAACCAGCCCGCACAGCAGGATGACCCCTGGGCCACGCCCGGTGTCAGCAATGCAGGCGGCGGCTGGGGCAACGGCCCGGATTCCGAACCTCCCTTCTAAACAACATCTAAGGTTCGACGACGGAACCCGCCGGAACGCCGAAAGGCGGACGGGCGCTAACCGGCGTCGGATCACCACCATCCCGTGGATCAATATCCACGGGCTCCATCGAATAGGAGCTCCACGATGGCTAAGGCTGAACTCCGTAAGCCCAAACCAAAGTCCAACCCCTTGAAGGCCGCTGACATCACTGTCATCGACTACAAGGACGTAGCATTGCTGCGCAAGTTCATCTCCGACCGCGGAAAGATCCGCGCCCGTCGCGTCACTGGCGTCACGGTGCAGGAACAGCGCAAGATCGCCCAGGCAATCAAGAACGCCCGCGAAGTTGCTCTGCTGCCTTACTCCGGCGCTGGCCGCGGCTAAGGAAGGGATTAACTAACATGGCAAAGCTCATTCTGACCCACGAAGTAACCGGTCTCGGTGCTGCAGGCGATGTTGTTGAGGTCAAGGACGGTTACGCACGTAACTACCTGCTGCCCCGCAACTTCGCTCTGACCTGGTCCAAGGGTGGCGAGAAGCAGGTTGAGTCCATCAAGACTGCCCGCGCCGCCCGCGAGCACGCTTCCCTGGAAGACGCTCAGAAGCAGGCCGCTGCACTCTCCGCCAAGCCGGTCAAGCTCGTTGTCAAGGCAGGCGAGACCGGGCGCCTGTTCGGCACCGTCAAGCAGGGCGACGTGGCCGACGCTGTTGAGGCCGCTGGCCTTGGCCGCATCGACAAGCGCAAGGTTGAACTGCCGACGCACATCAAGTCGGTTGGTTCCTACCAGGCCAACGTCCGTCTTCACGCTGACGTTGCCGCTGTGATCGAACTCGACGTAGTCGCAGGCAAGTAGCCCTCACCGGCTGCGCAGTCCTGAACTGCTGGAAGGCCCCCGCCTTCGGATCCTCTAAGGACCCGGACGCGGGGGCCTTCTGCTTTAACGCCAACGCGAGGTCACCTGCGGCCCTACGCGGGCGGTGCCATCGGCCCGGAGTGACCCCGCGTTGGAAGGGCTTTGCCAGTTGCCTAGGCGTGGTGCAGGACCGTTGTCACGTACCGGTAGCCGTTCCGGACCAGCTCGGTGAGCACCGCCTCGTCGACGTCATCGAGCTTGTTGACATAGACGCACCCGGCCCCGGTCTTGTGCTTCCCCAGCCGCGCCAGCAGCCCGGCCGACTCCGGCCCGTAGCTCAACCCGTAGAGGGACAGGCTGGCTTTCCGTGGTGAGAAGCCGACGGCAGGCGCGTCTCCCTCCCGGCCGGTCGCGTACTTGTAGTGGTACCGGCCAAAGCCCACAATCGTCGGCCCCCACATCTCTGCCGGCTGCCCGGTGGCCGCTCCCATCAGTTCCAGCAGCCGGAGCCCGTCCCGTTGCCGGACGGGATGCTCGACGGCGGCGAGGAACTCCTCGACCGACGCACCGGTCGCCGTGGTCTTGTTTTCGGTTTTGTTCACAGCCATGCGGGAAGTCTCGCAGACCGCGGCAGCCTTGTCAGCCGCACCGGAGCCGGTGATAGCCTGCGGCAGTGACCTCACCTACCGCACCCGCGCCCCGCCTCCGCCCCTTCGCTCAGGTGGACGTCTTCTCGGCCGAGCCCTACCGAGGCAACCCGCTGGCCGTTGTCCTCGACGCCGGGGACCTCACGGCGGAGGGGATGCAGCGGTTCGCCAACTGGACCAACCTCGCCGAAACCGCGTTCCTGCTGCCGCCCACCGACCCCCGGGCGGACTACCGGGTCAGAATCTTTACCGGCAGCGAAGAGTTCCCCTTTGCCGGCCATCCCACCCTCGGCTCGGCGCATGCCTGGCTGGAAGCCGGCGGCATCCCCCGGCAGGACGGGATGCTGGTCCAGGAGTGCGGGGCCGGACTCGTGCAGGTAAAGCGCGACGGCGAGCGGCTGGCGTTCGCGGCCCCGCCGCTGACCCGCTCGGGCCCGGTGGCGGAGGAGGACCTCGCGCGCATCGCCGCGGGTCTCAGAATGCCGCGGGAGGCGCTGCTGGACGCGTCCTGGCTGGTCAACGGCCCGGACTGGGTCGGTGTGCTACTGGAATCGGCGGAGCAGGTGCTCGCCATCAGGCCTGACTACGCAGCCATGGCGGGACTCAAAGTGGGCGTGATCGGCCCCCACGCCGCCGGATCGGAAATCGGCTTCGAGGTGCGCACCTTCATCCCGGGCGACGCCGCGGCGGAGGACCCCGTCACGGGCAGCTTCAACGCCGGCGCGGCCCAGTGGCTGATTCGCAGCGGCCGGGCCCCGGAGTCCTACGTTGCGGCGCAGGGACAGGTGCTGGGGCGTTCCGGCCGCGTGCACATCGAGGCGGCGGGGGACGACATCTGGGTCGGCGGGAGCTCGGTGAGCTGCATCGAGGGGTTTGTCCTGCTCTGAGCGGCCGATCCCCGGCCAGTCCGCAGCCAAACGTCGTGCCGGCCTCGTTGCCCTGTCAGGTCTGGTTGCCATTCCGTCGGTTTGGGGCCCACAAGTGATGGCGCAACAGGGACCGGGAATAAACGGTAAGGGCCCGCGCTTCACTAGTTAGATGCAAACGCATGTACTAGCGTTTGCGGCCTGGCACAACTTGAGGAGCATCCCCGTGGAATCCCGCCGCATCACCGTTCTCTCCGCCGGACTCGGCGTCCCGTCATCGAGCCGCCTGCTGGCGGACCAGCTGGCCGCCTCCGCGGAACACCACCTGGCAGTGGCCGGCTACGCCGCCGATATCCAGGTGCTGGAACTGCGCGACCTCGCCGTGGATATCGCGAACAACTTTGTGACCGGCTACGCCGCGCCGAAGCTGGCCGAGGTGATCGCCGGGGTCGAGTCCTCGGACGGCATTATCGCCGTCAGCCCGGTCTTCAGCGCCTCCTACAGCGGCCTCTTCAAGTCCTTCATCGACGTCCTTGACCCCAAATCGCTCGAGGGCAAGGCAGTCCTGCTCGGCGCCACCGCCGGAACCGACCGGCACCAGATGGTCCTGGACTTCGCCATGCGCCCGCTGTTCAGCTACCTCCGCACCCGGATTGCCAGCACTGCCGTCTTTGCCGGCCCGCAGGACTGGGGCAATAACGACGACGGCGGTTCGCCCCTCTCGACGCGGATCGACCGGGCGGCGGGCGAGTTCGTCGCGCTGCTGCAGGCTGCCCAGCCGCAGCAGAAGCAGGCTGCCCCGGAGTCGCTTCCGTTCGAACAGTTGCTTGCCGGCATTTCGGGCCGGCACTGAAGCTCCGGCACACCGGCGAACGAATTGAGGTCCCGGCTCGTTGTGCGGGACATGAAGTGTCCTGTGGATTCAATTGACCTGATCATGAGCGAACGCAGTGGTGTCGAGATCGACTACTGCCCCCAGTGTCGCGGCGTATGGCTGGACCGCGGCGAGCTGGACAAGATCCTGGACCGCGCGGCGGAGACCATGGGCCCGGGAGTCTCGGCGCCGCCGCAGCCCCTGCCGACGGTGACGCCCGGGCACATTCCGCCGCCGCTCTACAACGTGGACCCGCGCCGCGACGACCGGCGTCCCGATGACCGCCGCTATGACGAACGACGTGACCGTCCGCGCTATGAACAGCCGCGTTATGACGACCGCCGCCGCCCCAAGAAGAAGGAAGGCTGGCTCGGGGAGCTTTTCGACTTCTAATTCCCCAGGGGCCGGGTCAGTCCTCGAGGAGGGCGATGAATTCGCGCGCCTGCTTGATGGAGATGTCCGAGTGGCGGGTGAGGGCCTCCGCCGCCGCCTCGGTTTGGCCGCTTCTGGCCAGGGTGCGGATCCTGCCATAGATCTCGTCGTTGAGCATGTTGCTGCTGACCTCGCGGGTGACATCGCCCTTGCTGGCGATCGCCCTGTACCGGTAGGCAAAACGCTGCGGCGCGTCGTCGTCGTCCTCCCCGGGACCCTGCTCGGGTGTCTCGGGCCGGAAGGGCTGCGGGTGGGCAGCCAGGGCCCCCACGGCATCCCGTGAGGCCCGCAGTCCGTCTCCAGTGGCCTCGAAGTACAGCTTGATGGCGGCCATGGCCTGCCCTTGGGCGATCAGCGCGTACAGCCGGCGGTGTTGCTCCTGGTTGAGTTTGGCCGCGGCGGCGCGTGCGAGTTCGACCGGATCGCGCCCCGTCTGCGGGGCAGCTTCCCGCCGCGGCTGCTTGTCGCGGCGGCCGAGGGCGCGCGCGCCGAGCAGGACACCGGCACCGACGAGCGCCAGAATTAGCAGGGGGATAAGCAGGGATTCCATGAAACTACAGCCGATCTACATATTTCTTGGCGGTCAAAAGATCTGAATGGGTCGTCTGCCGCAGCAGCTTGATGGCCTGAAGCTTCTTGCCGTTCCGTGCCATCGACTGGAGCTGCAGCGCGAACTGCGGGTTCAGTTGGCCGCCGGGGAGCACGTGCCCCTGATACCCGGGCTGGCCGACGGCGGGCGCGGAACCCGCCTGGGCGCGCAACGCCCTGCGGGCATGGTCCGCCTGCTGCGACTGCTGCTGTTCATTCTGGCTGGGGCGGGTGACAGCGTCCACGCGGGCCCGGGCGGCGGTGGCGGCCTGGACCTGGGCCGCGTAGTGGGCCTGGGACCGGACGGCCAGCTCCTGTTGGTAGCGCTCCGCGTCGGACATGCCGAAATCGCGGGGTCTCAGGGCCGTGGCAAACGCCCAGAGGACTGCTGCCAGGATGAGGGCAGGCAGTATGACTAGCAGTACATCGCCCATGTGAAGAGCTTATGCCAGATCACAGTTATCCACAGCACATTCTGCGATCGGCATACCGTGCGGCGCCGGAGGCGTCAATGCCGGGCCAATCCCCGTGAGGACCATCACCAAATGTGCATATTTCCGGCTTGTGTGCCCTCACCGGCCGCCGACTATCCCCAGCCACGACTCGGCCGCTGTGGATGAAGATGGCCGGAAATTCTTTTGTGTCCACACGGTGACCGCAGTGTTTCCCCACGTCAGACGCCGATTTCGGGGACAAGAAACTTTCTATCCACAGCTGTTCCCACAGGCTGTGCACAAGCAGGGGGCAGTAGTGCACAGGTTATCCACAGGAGGGGCGGCCGGCCGGGTTGGTGCCTGCCCCGGCGGGGGATAACGTTGCTGGATATCGAGCCTTGGATACCGAAATCCGATGCTGGCTTCCCTTCCGCCCCGGCCCCTCAGGCCTGGATCCGGGCTGTGGAAAACCGGCAGTTCCGGGAGGCGGCCAAACTGTCGGGGCCCGCTGATAGTAGTTAACCCGTCGGGCTTACGCCGGGGTTGACGGCAGCGGGCACCAAGGCCCATGGCACACGCGTCGCCGGCGCACGGACATCCGCCGAGGCACACAATGGAGGACGGCAGTTTTGTCAGTTACGCATCTGGACTCAGTCGAGGGGACTCGGGGAGCCGAAGGCAGCCGCAAGCCGCCACAGGACATTCCCGCCGAGCAATCCGTGCTGGGCGGCATGATGCTGTCCAAGGACGCCATCGCCGACGTTGTCGAAATCCTCCGCGGCGTGGACTTCTACCGCCCGGCGCACGAGACGATCTACGAGGCCATCATCGACCTTTACGGCCGCGGCGAACCTGCCGACGCCGTCACCGTCTCGGATGAACTGACCAAGCGCGGCGAGATCAACCGGATCGGCGGCCCGGCGTACCTTCACGAGCTCATCCAGACTGTTCCCACCGCCGCCAACGCCGGGTACTACGCCGAAATCGTGGGCGAACGCGCGGTCCTGCGCCGCCTGGTCAACGCCGGGACCAAGATCGTCCAGCTCGGCTACGGCCAGGACGGCGAGGTCGAAGACCTGGTGAACCAGGCGCAGGCCGAAATCTATGCCGTGGCGGAGCGCCGGACCGCAGAGGACTACGTTGTCCTGAAGGACGTGATGGAGTCCACCGTGGACGAGATCGAAGCGTCCGGCCACCGTGAGGAGGGCATGACCGGCGTTCCCACCGGCTTCTACGAACTCGATGAGCTCACGCACGGCCTGCACCCCGGCCAGATGATCGTCATCGCTGCCCGCCCCGCCGTCGGTAAGTCCACCTTCGCGCTGGACTTCGCCCGCTCCGCGGCGATCAAGAACAACCTCGCCACCGTGATGTTCTCCCTGGAAATGGGCCGGAACGAAATCGCCATGCGTTTGCTGTCCGCGGAGGCCACGATCGGCCTTCAGGATCTGCGCAAGGGCACGATCAAGGACGAACAGTGGTCCAAGATCGCCACCACGATGGGCCGGATGAATGACGCCCCGCTCTTCATCGACGACAGCCCCAACATGTCGCTGATGGAAATCCGGGCCAAATGCCGGCGCCTGAAGCAGCAGCATGATCTCAAACTCGTCATCCTGGACTACCTCCAGCTGATGAGCTCCGGCAAGAAAGTGGAGTCCCGCCAGCAGGAGGTGTCCGAGTTCTCCCGCGCGCTGAAGCTGCTGGCCAAGGAACTCCAGGTCCCCGTCATTGCCCTGTCGCAGCTGAACCGTGGCTCCGAGCAGCGCCAGGACAAGCGCCCGATGGTCTCTGACCTGCGCGAATCAGGCTCCATTGAGCAGGACGCCGACATGGTCATCCTGCTGCACCGTGAAGACGTCTACGACAAGGAATCGCCGCGTGCCGGCGAGGCGGACATCCTCATCGCCAAGCACCGTAACGGGCCCACCAAGGACATCGTGGTCGCCTTCCAGGGCCACTACTCCCGGTTCGCCAACATGGCGGCCGACGCCGGGGGCGGCGGCTTCTAGGGGCTACTCGCCGCCGGACCGAAGCAGGTGGTTGGGCAGCCGGTTCCCCGGCGCCCGGCCCCGGATCTCCAGCAGTTCGCGGGCGTGGGCGTGCAGCCGCTTGTCTTCCTCGGACACCGGCACCCACTGCGGAATCGGGACGGACGTGCCGTGCTCGTCGCGTGCCACCATCACGGTCAGGCAGTAGGTCGTGAGTTCCAGCTCGCGTCCCTTGGGATCCCCCGAGCGGACATGGACCGCGATGTGCATGCCCTTGGTTCCCGTGTAAACGAGTCGGGCCTCGACCTCCACCACGTGGCCAATGAGCAGCGGACGGTAGAACCGCACACCGCCGGAGAAGACGGCCACCGTGTCCATTCCGCAGTACCGCGAGGCGCAGACGTAGGCCGCTTCGTCGATCCATTTCATGACGATGCCGCCGTGCACCTTGCCGCCCCAGTTCACGTCCGTGGGTGCGGCCACGAAGCGGAGGACAACATTCTCGGCGGTTCCGGCGTCGGTGTATTCCTGCCCGCTCATGGCCTGGACAATGTCCTCGCGGACCTTGATCCTCGCCAGCGCATGGTCGCGCTGTTCGATTTCCTCCGGCGTGGTCGGCTCAAACTGCGGCACCGGGATGGGCTTGCCGTCCGCGCCGACGGCCACGAAGATCACCATGCACTGGCTGCGCATCTTGGCCGGGCCGCCCTTCGGATCGCCCGAGGACACCACGGTGCGGATGTGCATGGAGGACCGGCCAGTGTAGACAATCGTGGCCGTGACCTCAACCATGTCCCCGCTGTTGACCGGGTCGGCGAAGTGGATGTTCCCCACGTAGGCCGTCACACAGTAGGACTTGGCCCAGCCGACCGCGGCCGCGTACGCGGCCTTGTCCACCCACTCAAGCACGGTGCCGGCGTCGACCGAACCGCTGTGGCCGACGTCGGTGGGCGCGGCGAGGAAGCGCAGGGTCATGGCATTGGCGGCAGTCTCACTCATGGTGTGAGTTTACTGACGGGCCGCGGAAGCGTCGCGGGCGAGGACACAAACGCTGTCCGGGACGCCACACGGGGCAACGACGGCGGGCGGCCACCTGTTGGTGACCGCCCGCCGCGACGCGTTGCCTGGCGCGGGGAATTCCTTAGGCCAGGACGCTGAGCCTGGATCCGGTGCGGCCGAAGAGGGCCTTGTCCACGGAGACCTTGCCGGCGCCGACCAGGGCCACGGCCAGGGCAGCGGCGGCCAGGATCAGCACGAGTTCATAGCCGCCGGTGGCGGCAAAGATTCCCGCCGGGGCATGGACCAGGAACAGGGCGCCGAGCATATTCACGGCGAGCAGGGCGGCGAACACGCGGGTGAGAACCCCGAGAATCAGCGCGACGCCGCCGACGAGTTCCAGCGTTGCGACGACCGGGGCGACGAGGTTGGCGGCCGGAACGCCCATCTGCGCGAAGGCGGCCTGGGTGCCGGCAATGGTGAACTCGTTAAATTTCTGCCAGCCGTGGGCGGCGAAGAGGAAGCCGGTGACGATGCGAAGGATGGTGCGGGCCGTGGTGGTGAGTGTGGGCTGGTTCATGGGGATGCCGTTCTGACGTTGGGGGCCGCGGCGGCGTGCGGGCCGCCCGGATTTAGTTGTAGATTCAACCTATAGTCTTGCGGCCACTAGTTGAAAAGTCAACTAATGCGAAGCTGTGCGACGCCGGCCCTGCCGCTAGGGTGGTTCCGTGCCAGCCTCCGTCCCGACTCCCGCAGACCTCCCGTCCGCGGCTGGCCGCCGGCGGGAAATTCTGCGCCTCGCAGTCCCGGCCTTCGGTGCGCTCATCGCCGAACCGCTGTTCCTCCTCGCGGATGCGGCAATCGTCGGTCACCTCGGCGTGGCCCAGCTCGCCGGCGTCGGACTGGCATCCGCGGTGCTGCATACCGTGGTGGGCCTCATGGTGTTCCTGGCCTACTCCACCACTCCGGCCGTGGCGCGGGCGATCGGCAACGGTCAGTTGCCCAGGGCGCTGGCCGCCGGGCGGGACGGCGTCTGGCTGGCATTGCTGCTCGGAATCGTCCTCGCCGCCGCCGGGTTCCTCGCCGCCGAACCGCTCCTGGACCTGATGGGCGCCACCGGCGACGTGCGGACATTTGCCGTCGACTATCTGCGCTGGTCGATGCCCGGGCTGGTCGCGATGCTGCTCATCTTTGCCGGCACCGGCGTGCTGCGGGGCCTGCAGGACACCCGCACGCCGCTGTTCGTCGCGGCCGCCGGTTTCACGTTGAACGTGGTGCTGAACCTCATCCTGGTCTACGGGCTGCAGCTGTCGGTCACTGGCTCCGCCATCGGCACCAGCATCGCCCAATGGGCCATGGCCCTGGTCTACGTGGTGATGGTCCAGCGCAATGCCCGCAATCATGGCGTGTCCCTGCTGCCCGACTGGCACGGCATCAGGGCCCTGACCAAAGTGGGCTCCTGGCTGATGCTGCGGACGCTCAGCCTGCGCATTGCGATCCTCGCGACGGTCGTGGTGGTCACGGCCCAAGGGCCGGTCAATCTGGCCGCCCACCAACTCGCCATGACCGTCTTCACGTTCCTGGCCTTCGCCCTCGACGCCCTTGCCATTGCCGCACAGGCGCTTATCGGCAAGGAACTCGGCGCATCCCGCCCCGCGGCGGTGCGCGAGCTCACCGGAACCATGGTCCGGTGGGGTCTCGGTGTTGGGGTACTCGCCGGGATCCTGCTCGCCGTTGCGGCACCGTGGGCGGGCCTGCTCTTCACGTCCGACGCCGAAGTCCGGGCCGCGCTCACGCTGGCGCTGTGGGTGCTCGCTGCCGGGCAGCCGCTCGCCGGCTACGTCTTTGTCCTCGACGGCGTGCTGATCGGCGCGGGCGACGCGAAGTACCTGGCCCTGGCCGGCGTCGTGAATCTTGCCGTGTATGTGCCGCTGCTGCTGGCCGTCCGTCAGTCCGGGGCCGACGGCGGCGCGGGCCTGCTCTGGCTGTGGGCGGCGTTCTCGCTGGGCTACATGGCCGCCAGGGCTGTAACACTCGGCCTCCGCGCGCGGACGGACCGGTGGATGGTGCTCGGCTCACACTGAGTCCTGCCGACCGGCCCTCACGCCGTACCTCCGGTCTGCGCGGCATACCGGCATGCGCCGGTGCGGCTTCGCACTAAACTGGTCGCGTGACTCTTCCCGCAGACCCCGACGCCCCCACCGCCCAGCCCGCCGCCGCGGATCTCTGGAAGCCGGTGTTGGTCCGGGCCGCCGTCGCGCTGGCATTCGGTGCTGTGACCGTATTCTGGGCCGCGCCCTCCACGGCGGGCATGGGCTGGGCCGGCGGCATCTACCTGCTGGCCACCGGTGTGGTGCTGCTCTGGAGTGTGAATATGACCGGACTCCGCGCGGGGTCCGCGTCCAGCAAGGTCCTGTCAGCCGCCGGCGCCGTGCTAACCGGAACCGGAGCCGCGGTCGGGCTCATGTCCGGCAACCTGCTCTTCGGGGTCCTCGCCGCCCTGGGCCTGGGTCTTGCCGGAGCAGCAGAGCTCTACCTCGGTATCACCAACCGCGGCCGGTCCCTGCTGGCCCGCGACTGGATCGCCTCCGGCGTCGTCGGGGTGGGCACCGCCGGCCTGCTGCCGTTCTTTATTGACCTCGGTCCGCATGCACTGCTCGGCGTCGCCGGCGGCGGTGCCATCATCAGCGGCGTGCTCTGGATGCTGGCCGGGCTGACCCTGCGGCACGATGCGCGGGCCGAATCCGCGAAGGCCGTAAACTAGTACCGACAGGTTCTACCTTGCGTAGAACGATCGCGGCATCACAACTGCCACGCCTGGCGGCGTCGGCTGCAGGAGGAAAGCACCTTGGCACAGCAGAAATCTGGAGAACCGCGCAAGCTGCGCACCTCGGTCAAGGGACCGCTCATGTTCTCCGCCTTCTGGGCAGTGCTGGCCTTCGTTGCCACCCTGATGTTCGCTTCCGGCGGCAGCGCCAAGACCCCGCGCTTTGACCTGGCATTCACCGCCGCCGGCATCGCCTTCATTGTGATCCTGGTCGTGCTTGCCATGCTTTCAATGGGCCACAAGCCCAACGATGAGCAGCTCGGCAAGGGGTCCGGCGTCAACCTGAGCTCCCGGCACTCCGGCCACGGCGGCAACCCGGCGCAGCCCCGGCCGGACGCCGGCACCCCGGATGCCGGCCCCCGCGCGTCGGGCGACGACGTCCGCTAGGTCCGCGAACGCCGTCCCACACGCTCGGCGCCCGGTTCTGGCGCCACGGCGACGGTTCCTACTTGGTCCAGGAGATCGGATTCTTCAGGTACGGGTTGTCGCTGTAGTTGGCGTAGACATACTTGGAATCGGTGTATTCGACGGTGGTAACTTCATCGCCGGCCGGCGCCAGGAACACCTGGCAGGACACCATGGTGCTGCCGACCACCAGAGTCAGGGCATCCCCGGTGCCCGTGGTGGCGAAGCGGGTGCTGTTGCATTGGTCGAAGGCGCCGAAGACCATGAGTGACTGCGCGTCGGAGCCGTCTTTGAGCTGGGCCGTGACCCTGGGCTCGCTGATGCCGAGGGATACCTTGCTCAGGCTGTCCATCCGGTGGCTGACCGAGACGAAATAGGGCGTCTGCCCGGCATACTTCGCGGCGTCCTTGAACTTGGCGAAGTCGTCCGGGGTGCCCGCGACGACACCCGTCAGCGTCGAGGTGAAGACGGCTTCCGTGTACTTGGGGTCGGCTTTGTCCTTGCCCGTATTGGTGTGGGTGACGGCAGGTTCTCCGGCCTTGAGCTTGGTTCCCGGCGCGGTGAGTGTGCCGTCCACGGGCGCCGCTGCCGCGGCTGCGGTCGACGCTGCTGTGCTGGGCGTGGCACCGGTGCTGGCGCTGCTGGCGGCAGGGGTCGCGGCCTCGGTCGACCCGGAAGTCGCGGGCGAGGAGCCGCCCCCGCCGCAGGCGACCAGCCCCACAGCCAAAATTCCGGTAATCCCCAGTGCTGCCGTGACGTTTTTGAGCGGTGGGCGCTGTGCCATGTGTACTGATATCCCTAGATTGGGTTTCGCCGGCCTGATGGCTGCGCGAATTAATCCAGTCGATGGGGTAATTGGTCCGGCCCCGCAGGGAGGGCCCGCCCGGGTCGCGGCAATGCGCTTTGTGACGCTCAGGACGCCGCCTTCCGGGCCCGGTACGCCGCCACGTGCGCGCGATTCGCGCAGTTCCCGGTATCGCAGTAGCGCTTGGAGCGGTTCCGGCTGAGATCCAGCACGACGGCGTCGCAGTCCTCGGCGGCGCAGACCAGCATGCGGTCCATTCCCTTGCTGCGGATGACATCGACCAGGGCCATCGCGGCTTCCGTGCTCATCCGGTCCGCCAGTGGCGCATCCGGGGTCGAGGCGTGCAGGTGCCAGTCCCATTCATCGTGCTTGACGAGCTGGGGGAGCGCGTGCGCCTCCCGCAACAGCCGGTTCACGGTGTCCACGGCGGCGGGTTCGTCCGCGAGCCAAAGGGTGGCAAGCTCCGCGCGGAGGCGTTTCACGCCCGCCAGCTCGGCCGCGTCCCGGGTCCGGGAGCCGGCGAATCCCTCGGCCTTCAGAAAGCGATCCAGATCCTCGGTCGTGGACAGGTGCTCATCCCCGTTGGCCGCCGAGTTGATCAGGTTGACCACAGACCGCAGGGCCACCTCTGTGTCAGGGGCAAAAAGCATCTTGACTCCTTACGTCGGCGTGGCGTACTGTCATGAGCATAACCCACTTTACTCCTGACAGGAGGCAGCCTGTGTCTGCCGCACGCCGCACCGCCGAAGCACCGGCCACAACCGACTCCGGAATGCCCAGCCCCGGAAAAATCCGTGCCGGCAGGCCCCGTGCGGCATCAGCTTTTATGGCATCGGGCCTGGGAGTAGCCCTGTTTTCCTCGGCAGTGTTCGGTCTCTCGGGTTCCTTTGCCAAGGCTCTGCTGGAGTCCGGCTGGACCCCCGGGGCTGCCGTCACCGCCCGCCTTACCGGGGCGGCGATCATCCTGGCCGTTCCCGCCATTCCGGCGCTGCGCGGACGCTGGCACCAGCTCAGGGACAACTGGCTCACGGTGTTGCTCTTCGGCCTCATCGGGGTCGCCGCCTGCCAGTTGTTCTATTTCAACGCGGTGGCCCGCCTGTCCGTAGGGGTCGCCCTGCTGCTGGAATACCTGGCTCCCGTGATCATTGTGCTGTGGCTCTGGGCCGCCAGCCGCAATCGCCCCCGTCCCCTGACGATCGCAGGAACCCTGCTGTCCCTGGGCGGGCTGGTCCTCGTCCTGGACCTCACGGGGGCCGTCAAGATCGACCTCATCGGCGTGCTGTGGGGGATCGCGGCCGCGGTCTGCCTGGCGATCTACTTCTTCATTACGGCAAGGGAAAACGACACCCTCCCGCCGATCGTCCTCGCCTCCGGAGGGCTCATGGTCGGTGCCGTCACCATGTGGCTTGCCGCGGCAACCGGCCTGCTGCCGATGGCCTTCAGCACCTCCGACACCCGGCTGGGCCCCTGGGTCACGCCCTGGTGGGTGGCCCTGGGCGGCCTCGTGGTGCTGGCCACCGTGCTCGCCTATGTGTCCGGCATTGTGGCGGCGCGCGCACTCGGCTCCAAAGTGGCATCCTTCGTCTCGCTGACCGAGGTCCTGTTCGCCGTCGTCTGGGCGTGGCTGCTGCTGGGTGAACTGCCAGGCCCCATCCAGCTCATGGGCGGGCTGCTGATTGTCGGCGGCGTCGTCGTGGTCCGGCTGGACGAGCTCCGGACCCCGTCCGGGGTCGGTCCGGCGGCCCTCGACCACGCGAACGACGTCGAACCCGTGCCGTAGGCAGGGTCCGACAAAACCGGCCCGGACGCTGCTGCGTCCGGGCCGGTTCGATTCTGCGGGCTTCTGCTAGCGCGAAGCGCTTTCCTGCTCGGTGGCGTTGCGGCTGGCCTGCTTGCCGGCCTCCTGCAGCGCCTGGGAGACCTTCGCCAGGGCGGCAACGTGCTGGCCGTTCCATTCGCTGCGGAACTTGTCGGCGTCCGGACCCTTCCAGTCGGTGCCCTCAAGCACCTTGGTCAGCAGCGACTTCTGCTTGTCGATCTCCGACGAACCCGCCTGCAGCTTCGTCCCAAGAGTCTTGAGCTGAGCAATGTCTGCACCCCAAATAGCCATTCGAAAAATCTCCTCAAGTGATAGAACCGGCCCCGGGCCCTGTAGGCGCCCCCCGGCGGATCCCGGCTGCTCCGGAAGATCCAATGCCCCCAAACTATCCTGCCTGCCGAAAAAGTGTCGATGGGCAGCCCTCCCCATGCCCTCGATCCCGGCCGCAATGGCACCTAGCATGGTGTTATGTGCCGAAACATCCGGACCCTCCACAATTTCGAACCCCACGCCACCACCGCCGAGGTGGAAGCCGCCGCGCTGCAGTACGTGCGCAAAATCAGTGGCAGCACCAAGCCGTCCAAGGCCAACGAAGAGGCCTTCAACCGGGCGGTGCACGAGATTGCCCACGCCACCCAGCACCTGCTGGACTCCCTGGTGACCCACGCCCCGGCAAGGGACCGCGGGGAGGAAGCCGCCAAGGCGAAGGCCAGGGCTGCCGTCCGCTTCGGCGCGGCCTGAGGCGCGTACGGCGGGGGACCTACCTGCCGAAGCTGCGCAGCCGCAGCGAATTCGCCACGACCAGCACGGAACTGGCGGCCATAGCGGCGCCGGCGATCATCGGGTTAAGCAGGCCCAGGGCCGCCACCGGGATCCCGATCGCGTTGTAGAAGAAGGCCCAGAAGAGGTTCGTCTTGATGGTGGTGAGAGTCCGGCGGGACAGCTCGATCGCCTGGACGACCTGCCCCAGTTCGTTGCCCATGACCGTCAGGTCAGCGGCCTCGATGGCGACGTCAGTCCCGGACCCCATGGCGATGCCGAGGTCCGCCTGGGCCAGCGCCGCGGCGTCGTTGACGCCGTCGCCGGCCATGGCCACGGTGGCGCCGGCGGCCTGCAGTTTCCGCACGGCCTCGACCTTGCCCTCCGGCAGCACTCCGGCGTACACGTCCTCCGGAACGATGCCGACGGCGGCTGCCACCTGCGCGGCGACCGCGGCGTTGTCCCCGGTCAGGAGGATCGGACGGAGCCCGAGCTCCCGGAGCCGCAGGATCGCGGCGGGGGAGCCCGGCTTGATGGTGTCCCGCAGGCTGATGATTCCGGCGGGCTCCCCGTCCACGGCGAGCCAGACCGCGGTGGCCCCGGAACCCTCGGCTTTGCCCAGGGCCTCCAGCTGCGCCGCAGTGGGGGTGATGCCGTTCTCCTCCAGCCAGCCCGTACGGCCGGCGGTCACGACCCGGCCCCCGACCGTTCCGCGGACTCCGCCGCCGGGGGCGGAGCGGAAACTGGCGACGGCAGGAAGGGCGCCGGCGTCGTTGTCGCGGCGCTCCGCCGAGAGTGCTGCCGCGGCGACGGCGCGGGCGATCGGGTGTTCGGATGCGGCCTCGATCGCGCCGGCCAGGCGCAGCACCCGGGCCGCGCTGAAAGTTCCGAACGCCTCGGTGCCGTCGACGGCCAGGTGTCCGCTGGTCACGGTGCCGGTCTTGTCCAGCAAGATGGTGTCAACGGTCCGGGTGTCTTCAAGGACCTGCGGCCCTTTGATCAGGATGCCCAGCTGCGCTCCCCGGCCGGTTCCGGTGAGCAGTCCCACGGGGGTGGCCAGGCCCAGGGCGCACGGGCAGGCGATGACCAGCACGGCGACGGCGGCGGTGAACGCGGCGCGCAGTTCGGCGTCGCTGATGTCCGGGGCGGCCGCCAGCAGCCAGGCGCCAAAGGTGGCAGCGGCGATGGCCAGGACCACCGGCACGAACACGGAGCTGATCCGGTCCGCGAGGCGCGCGACCGGCGCCTTGCCGGTCTGGGCCTGGGACACCAATCGGCCCATCTGCGCGAGGGTGGTTTCGGCCCCGACGCGTGTGGCGCGGACCAGCAGCCGGCCGGAGGTGTTGATGGTGGCGCCCGTGACCGGACTGTCCGGTCCGACTTCCACCGGCACGGACTCGCCGGTCACCAGCGAGGCGTCGACGGCGGAGGACCCTTCAACGACGACGCCGTCGGTCGCTATTTTCTCGCCGGGGCGGACAACCATGAGGTCGCCCACCCCCAGCTGGTCGGCCGGGATCTGCTGCTCCTGGCCGCCGCGGAGGACCGTGGCATCCTTGGCGCCCAGGTTCAGCAGCGCCTTGAGGGCGTCCCCGGCCTTCTGTTTGGCGTTGGCCTCCAGGTACCGGCCCAGCAACAGGAAGGTGGTGACGACGGCGGCAACCTCGAAGTACAGCCCGCCGGAGCCCATGCCTTCCATGCTGTCCATACCCTGCTGGTGGTCGGTCATCCGCGGGTCCGCAAAGAGCTGCCAGGCCGAGAAGGCGTAGGCCGCGGTCACGCCGATGGAGACCAGCGTGTCCATCGTGGAGGCGAGGTGCCGGGCGTTGACGGCGGCGGCCCGGTGGAACGGCCAGGCCGCCCACGTGACCACCGGCAGGGCCAGGGCTCCTGCGACCCAGCCCCAGTTGGGGAACTGGAAGGCCGGGAACATGGAAATCAGGAACACCGGGACGGTGAGGATGGCCGCGACGATCAGGCGCGGGCGGAGTTTGGCCGCCGGGTGGGTCGCGGTGTGGTCACCTCCGCGCGCCGCCGGTCCGCCATGCTCGGCATGCTCGCTCGTGCCTCGCTTAGACGCATGCTGCCGCATGCCGGCACCGTCGGCACGCGTGGGCAGCTCACCGGCGGTTTCATCCGGCGCACTGACGACGCCAGCTTCGATCACCGTGGCTGGGTACAGGGGGGTGCGGATCGTGGCTTTGTAGCCTGCTGCCGCTATCGTTTCGGTGATCTGGTCGTCGGTCACGGCCGCAGGGACGGTGACGTGGGCTGACTCCAGGGGCAGGTTGACGGTGGCGGTGACGCCGTCGAGCTTGCCGAGCTTGCGTTCGACGCGGCTGACGCAGGAGGCGCAGGTCATGCCCTCGATGTCGAGTTCGATCACCCGGTGTCCGGGCTGGTCCAGCAGTTGCTCTCTACTCACGGTCTTCCCTGTCTGTCCTGGTGCTGCGCGGGGTGTGCCTGGCGGCGGTGCTCAGGTTTGGTTGGACACGACCAGGTACCCCGCTTCGGCAACGGCCTCGCCGATCTCGGCAGTCGACAGGGCGCCGGTGGAGGTGATGGTGACGGTGGAGATGCCTCCGGAGTTGAGGTCGACGTCGACGGCTTCAACGCCGGCCAGGGATTCGAGCTCTTCGCTGACGGAGGACACGCAGTGGCCGCAGGTCATTCCGGAGACGTTGACGGTGGTGGAAACGGTGCTCATGGCTTGCTCCTTGTGGGTGGGCTGCTGGTGGTTCGTCAGCCCCGACGTGTGATGGGTGGTGTTGCCGCTACCGCAGCAGGCGGCCGATGGCATCGGTGGCCTCCTTGACCTTGAAGTCGATGGCTTCAGCGCGCAGCTTCGCGTCCGGTTCGGAGGCGGCGCCGACGACACAATGGCCGATATGCTCCTCCACCAGTCCAAGGCTGACGGCGTGCAGGGCTTTGGTGACGGCGGCGACCTGAGTCAGGATGTCGATGCAGTACTTGTCCTCATCGACCATCCGGGCGATGCCGCGCACCTGGCCCTCGATACGCTTCAGCCGCAACAGGTAGGCGTCCTTGTTGGAGGAATAGCCGTGCTGCTGATGCTGCTCGGCGTCCGCGGGTTCCATAACGGGGACTTCGGGCTCGTTCATGAGCCCAACATATACCCCCTAGGGGTATGACGCAAGTACCCTGCGGGGGTATCCCTGGCCGGCACCCGGGCACAATGTCCGGACACAAAAGAGCTCCGGAGTGCGTTATTGGGGGATACGCACTCCGGAGCTGTCTTTGGGTCGGCGGTGTTTCTCCCGCCTACGCATCCAAGCTTACGTGGCCGTGGGCGGAGAAAGCCAGCACCCCGAATAACAACATTCACTTTATTTTCCGGGAGCCCCGCTGCGCCCCGGGTCCGCGTCCAGGGACAGCTGGGCGGCATGGAAGGCGAAATGCGCCACGGGGTACGCGTAGACGTCCGCCAGGGTCATGGCCTCTTTGAAGAAGGGGTCCCAGCGCGTCGGGAAGTACATCCGGCGGGCCAGGCCAGGATCCGTCTCCCGCCGCAGCCGCCGTTCCAGCGCCGAGGTCACCCGGTGCAGCAGGGCGGCCATCCGCCGGCGGTGGAAGATACGTGCGCCCCCTCTGGAGCCCCAGTAGTTGACGACGTCGAACGGGACGGTACCGGCGTTCAGCAGCCGCGCGAAACTGCGGTTAGCGGAAACAGGCAGCCGTCCGAAGATCCGCACCAAGGGAAGCAGTGCCAGCACCACGACGTAGCCGAACACCATGTGGTAAAGCAGTTCCTCGTTGGTCCAGCGGGTGCCCGCACTGCGGCGGTGGAGCGCATCGGGCGAGGCCGCTGCCAGGGTCGCTTCGAGCTCTGCGCAGTTGCGCCGATACGCGGCAACGACGGCTTCCCGGTCCAGCGGGACGGTCATGCCGGCCCACAGTCAGGCACCATGTCAGGTGCCGTGCTTCGTCCGGTGGTGGACGGCGGCCCGGACCGGAACGATGAGGATCGGATGGTCCTGGTGGTGGCTGAGCCACGCGGCCACCGAACCGTTGAGGGCAGCGGAAATTCGGTGACCCAGGCCGGGCTCCGGTGTACCCACGATGATCATCGCGGCACCGACCTCGGCTGCCAGCCGGCCCAAAGCCCGGGCCGGATCCCCGGCCAGCGTCCGCAGGGTCCAGTGGATGCCGAGGACGTCGCAGGCCGAGCCGATGCTGTTCCGCAGCTCCTGGGTCACTGCCCGGATTTCGGCGTTGTTCGTCTCCGGGTGCAGTGAGAGCCGGTGCGCGGACCGCGCGGGATCCCACTCCACGAGGTAACTCGCCTCATCCACGTGGGCGCAGATCAGCGGGGCGGCGAGTTTCGAGGCCAGTGAGGCAGCGGTCTGCAGCACTTCGGGGCTCTGTCCCGGGAGCACGCCGACCACGAGGGGCGGCGGACCACTTGTGCGTTCGGCAGACATACTCAATTGTGGCGCCCGCCCTGCGTCAGGAACAGGGGCTTACTCCCCGGACTTTCCGCTGGCCAGCGGTGCGGAATCCGGCCCTTTCGTGCCGGGTGATCCCTTGCGGTTCGCTCCGACGGTGAGCAACGTGCCGGCCAGCAGGGCGGCAAGGCCGGCGGCGCCCGCCATGGCGTACGCCATCCCGGTGTAGCTGCCCAGCCAGGCAGCCAGCGCAGGGCCGGCGGCCGGGGCCAGCGCCGTCACCGCGGTCAGCGGGGCGGCAAAGCGCCCCTGCAGGGCGCCCAGACTGGACATGCCCCACCGCTCGGCAACGACAGTGGCCTGGAGCAGCGTCTGGCAGCCGCGGACCGCCCCGGCGAGCACTCCCGCGGCGATGAGCAATCCGGGCGGACCCGGGAGCACGGCGAGCGAAAGGACCGCTCCGGCGGCAGCTCCGGCAATTGTGGCCAAGCGGGCAGGGACCGGAATGCTGGCGAACAGGAGGCGCCCCCCGACCTGCCCTGCCCCCACCAGCCCCAGGCCCAGCGCAGCGCTGGCGTAATCGGCGCCCTTTTCCATCAGCAGCGGAATGATGTTCAGCGTCACCGTGTAGAGGCCCAGGCACAGCAGCACCATCAGGGCCTGCAGCCCCAGGAACTCCGGACTCCGGGTGATCAAGCGAACCCGGCGGCGGTCGTCGGCGGGCCGGGCGGGATGGGTCGAGGCCGGCCAGGAGCGGTTGAGGAAGCGGGCGTGCAGCGGGACCGTGACCAGCCCCAGCAGCGCCGCGAGGACCAGGAAGGTGCTGCGCCAGCCGATGGCGGCTGTCAGGCCTGCGGTCAGCGGGGCGAAAATCGTGGAGGCAAAGCCTGCCACGAGCGTCAGCGTGGTGAGCGGACGGACCCTGTCGTGGCCGTACCAGCGGCTGATCACGGTGAACGCCGGCTGATAGAGGATGGCGGCCTGAGCGGCTCCCGCCAGCAGCCACGCGGCTGCAAACAGGGGCAGGTTCGGTGCCAGGCCGACCAGCGTCAGAGCCAGGACACCGATCAGTGAGCCACTGACCATGAGGGTCCGCGGCCCGGTGCGGTCCAGGATCCGGCCCACGCGGATGCCGGCGAGGGCGGACAGCAGCAGTCCGGCGGAAAAGGATCCCGTCACCAGGGCAGGATCCCAGCCGGTGTCCTCGCTGATCGGCCGCACGGCGGCGGGAAGGGAGTAGTAGAGCAGGCCCCAGCCCGTCGTCTGGGTGATGCAGAGCGAGACCAGGCCGCCCCGGGGAGCACCCGAGGCGGCAGGCTGCGGCGGTACCCCGGGGGCTGTCATGGGCTCAGTCAGCCGCGCGGCGGCGTCAGTTTCCGCCGGAGCGGCCGTGGGCGAGTCCGGTGGGAAAGCCCACCAGGACCGGTTCGGGGGTGCCGCAGCAGGCGCCGGCTGTCTCGACCACAAGGTCGGCGGAAGCGGCCGGGACGTCGCAGCTGGTGCCGGCGTCGGAGGAGCAGACCCCGGTCTCCGGGAGGTCGAGCTGGACGGTGTCCGCGGCCTCGCGGTCCCCGGCCAGGGCGGCGGCGACGGAGCGGACCTGCTCGTAGCCGGTGGCCAGCAGGAAGGTGGGCGCCCGGCCGTAGGATTTCATCCCGACGATGTAGAAGTCCTTGTCCGGGTGCGCCAGCAGCCTGGCGCCGTGCGGTGCGACGGTGCCACAGGAGTGGAACTCCGGGTCGATCAGCGGACCCAGTTCGCGCGGGGCCTCGACGGCCGGATCCAGTTCCAGCCGGAGCTCCCGCAGGATGTCCAGGTCCGGGCGGAAGCCGGTGCAGGGCACTACGACGTCGGCCGCGAGGCTGCGGCCGTCGGCGGAGCTGACGGTGACGCCCGCGGCCGCCGGCGTGAGGGCGGTGATCCCGAAACCGGTGTGCAGTTCCACCGTGCCGGCCTCGACCAGGCGCCGCAGCCGGCCGCCGAGTTGGCCGCGGGCGGGCAGGCCGTCGGCGTCGCCGCCGCCGTAAACCTTTGCGGCCGAGGAGCCCCGCACGGCCCAAAGGATTCTGGTGCCCGGCTCGTGCTGCGCCAGTTCGGCGAGGTTGATCAGGGTGTTGGCGGCGGAATGGCCCGCGCCCACAACGAGGACGCGTCGGCCGGCGAACCGCGCACGCTCGCGGCCCAGGACGTCCGGCAGGGCGGAGGAAATCCGCTCCGCCGCGGCGGCTTCGCCGGTAGCGGGCCGTCCCGAGGTACCAAGGGGGTTCCGGGTGCCCCAGGTGCCGGAGGCGTCAATGACACCCGCGGCCCGGTACTCGCGGACGTCGCCGCCCGGGTGTTCGACCGTGAGCAGGAACGGTGTGGTGTCCCGGCCGCGGCTGTGGGTCTTGTCCAGGCCCTGGCGCGTCACGGCCACCACCCGGGCGCCGGTGTGCAGCCGGGAGGACAGGGCCGGCAGCGCAGCCAGGGGTGCCAGGTAGGAATCGACGAGCTCGCCGCCGAACGGCAGCGCTGTGGGCCGTGGAGCTTCCCATCCGGAGGCTGCGAGCAGGCGCGTGGCGGCGGCGTCAGTGTTGAAGCGCCAGGGTGAGAAGAGGCGGATGTGGCGCCACTGTTCGACGGCGGCGCCCGCCGCCGGACCGGCCTCAAAGATCAGCGGCTCAAGGCCGCGCTCCAGGAGGTGGGCGGCCGCGGCGAGGCCGATCGGGCCCGCTCCGATGACAGCGACGGGAAGATTGGTGGTTGCAGCCATGGTGCCCTCTGTCTGGATAGATTGATGATGATCGATATGCCGAGTATCTCCTTATATATCGACACCTGTCAATATGGTGCATAATGGAGGCATGACAACCCTGCAGATCGTTGAGTCCACGGCGGCGGAAGCCTGCTGCACGCCGTCCGGGATGCAGGTGCTGGGCGCGGACGAGGCGCAGGGCAAGGCCCAGCTCTTCAAGGCCCTCGCCGACCCGAACCGCCTGCGGCTGTTGTCCATCGTCAAGGCGTCCGACGGCGGCGAGGCCTGCGTCTGCGACCTCACCGAGCCGCTGGACCTCGGCCAGCCGACGGTGTCCCATCACCTGAAGATCCTCGTTGATGCGGGACTGCTGCACCGCGAAAAGCGGGGCACCTGGGCCTACTACTCGCTGGTCCCCGGCGCACTGGAGCGGACAGCGGACTTGCTCTCGGCCCTGTAGGCAGCCAGAGCCATGCGGCACTTGAACACCTCCGGTGTGGGGCCTAACGTTGAAGACCTCAGGAAAGGGTGACCGCCGTGGAGATCTTCATGTGGTGGCTGGATCTGGATCTGGCGAGCAAGGAGTGGCTGCGGGAGAACCTGCGGGCCACCGAGCTGCCGCTGACCGTACTGCAGGGCATTGCCGAGGCCGGCGGCCCGCACCCGGATGACGTGTCCGGTGTGCTCAGCGACGCCGACTGGGACTTCATCGAGACGCAGTCCGAATTCGTCGACTGACCGGCGTCCGGCGCACAGCACGGCGGGTCGGTTCCGCCGGCGGCGCAGGACCGGACTGAACCGGCCTGCGAAAACCATTGCGGGCATCCGCTTCGGGTGGTTGCATAATGGGCATGGCTACAGCAGAGAGTTACGTCCTGGCGATCGGCACCAAAAAAGGCCTTTGGCTGGCGACGAGCCCGGACCGCAGAGACTGGTCCCTTTCCGGCCCGCACTTCCTGATGAGCGAAGTCCCCAGCATCGGCATCGACACGCGCGACGGCCGGACCCGGATTCTGGTCGGCGTGCGGTCCGAGCACTGGGGTCCCACCGTGTTCCACTCCGATGACCTGGGCGAAACGTGGAACGAACCCGAAGAGGGCGCCATCCGCTTCCCGGAGGGGACCGATGCCGCCCTGGAACGGGTCTGGCAGATCCACCCCGACGCCGAATCCCGGCCCGGGGTGGTCTGGGCCGGCTGCGAGCCGATCTCGGTCTGGAAATCAACCGACGGCGGTGAACACTTCGAGCTTAACCGCGGCCTCTGGGACCACCCGCACCGCGCTGAATGGGGGGCCGGCTACGGGGGCGCCGCGGCGCACTCCATCGTCGTCGACCACACGGGCGAGAAGGTGCACGTCGCGATGAGCACCGGCGGCGTCTACCGCTCGCTCGACGGCGGCAGCTCCTGGGAGCCGCGCAACAAGGGAATCTCGGCCTACTTCATGCCCGACCCCAACCCGGAATTCGGCCAGTGTGTGCACAAGATCGCCGCTGATGCTGCTGTCGACGGGCGGCTCTACGCGCAGAACCACCACGGCGTCTACCGCAGCGACGACGACGCCGAGAGCTGGGAATCGATCGCGGAAGGCCTGCCGGCGGATTTCGGCTTTGTGATGCTGACGCATCCCCGCCGGGCCGGCACCGCCTGGGTGGTCCCGCTCAAGGCGGACGGCGAGCGGATCCCGCCGGAGGGCAAGCTGGCGGTCCACCGGACCGACGACGCCGGCGCGAGCTGGAAGCGGCTGGACGACGGACTGCCCGGAGCGGAATTCAACTCCGTGCTGCGGGACGCCGCGTGCGTTGACGCGGCGGAACCGGCAGGCGTGTACTTCGGCACGCGCGGCGGCACTGTCTACGCCAGCGCCGACGAGGGGGAGCATTTCGCCGAAGTGGCTTCGCACCTGCCGGACGTGCTGTGCGTGCGGGCCGCGGCCGTCACCCCCGCGTTCGCCTCCGGTTCCGCGGGACCCGGCGCCGCGGTGAGCGCCTGAGCTTCGTGGCCGGGATCATTGTGGTGCTGCCCAGCGTGCTCCAGCCGCTGGCCGGCGGGCAGTCCTTCCTGACTGCGCCCGCAGACACCGCGGTGACGGTGGAGGGGGTGCTGGACGTGGTGACCGGGGAGTACCCGGCGCTGTCGAGGCGGTTACGGGATGAGACCGGGGCGATCCGACGCTACGTGAATATATACGTCAACGGGAATGAGATTCGCCGCCTGCAGGGCCTGGCCACCGAGGTTTCCCCGGGCCAGGAGGTCCTGATCATCCAGTCCGTCGCGGGGGGCTAGCGGTCTCAGGCGACCCGCCAGAGACTGCACTCGTCCGTATTGATGGCTTTCCGGGTTCCGGACTGCCGGTCCATGATCCAGACCACGCCGATTCCGGGAGCGGTTTCCTGGACGCTGCCGCGGCGGATCACGACGTCGTCGTAGTTCGGGCCGACCCTGAGGCGCGCCTCGATCTCGTCGCCGCGGTGCAGCTGATCCAGGGCACGGATGCGGGTTACATGGGCTGTGGCTTCCTTCAACATGGCGGGGGCCTCCTGGACTGGAGAGTGGTGCCTGCTCTTTGCCGGCACTTCCAGTGTCCTGCGCCAATGTTGCCGCTGCGTTTCCGCCCGGTAAGACGTGGGTAAGCGTTCGACGCCGGGGGAGTTACCGGCGTCGACGACCCTGCTGCCGGAGCCTCAGGGCCGCTGCCGGCTCACGGGATGTGGCGTTCACCCGGGCGCTGGATCCGGAACCACCGGTAGCCGTACCGGCCCAGCTCCAGCTCGAAACCGCCGTCGTCCGCCAGTTCGATGTCCTGGCCGTCCAGCAGGTCCCGCAGGTAGGTGCCCTCGAAACCCGTCTCCGCGTCCCCCGCGGAGCTCAGGTTCGCGGCCACCGACGCCGGCTCCGCCCCGAAGTTGTGGGCCAGGACGACCGTCGAACCGCCCCAGGAGCACCGGTGCAGGAGCACCTTCGCGGCGGGCTGTTTGATGAGTTCGAAGTCGCCCCACCCCAGTTCGGGGCTCTCCCGGTAGCGCTGGATCAGGGTGGCCATGAAGTTCCACAGTGACTCGGGGTCCCGCTTCGCCGCCGCTGCGTTGACGTTCTTCGGCCCGAAGTAGCCGTCCACCACCTGGGCCACGAGGTCCTTTGCGGGGGCGGTCGAGAATCCGCCGTTCTCGGTGTCGTTCCACTGCATGGGGGACCGCACGGCCGAGCGGCCCTTCGCCGTGAGGTCCTCGCCCATGCCGATCTCCTCGCCATAGAAAAGCACCGGCGTCCCGGGCAGCGCGAACATCAGCGAATAGACCATGCGGATCCGGGCGGGGTCGCCGTTGAGCATGGTGGGCAGCCGGCGGCGCAGGCCGCGGCCGTACATCTGCATGTCCTCGTCCGGTCCGAAGGCGGCAAAAACTTCCTCGCGTTCGGCGTCGCTGAGTTTGTCCAGGGTCAGCTCGTCGTGGTTGCGGACAAACATGGCCCACTGGTTGTCCGGGTGGATCTTCGGGCGGGAGCTGAGCGACTTGGCCAGCGGCCGGGCGTCCTCCCGGGCGAGGGACAGGTACAGGTTCTGCATGGACAGGAAATCGAACTGCATGTTCAGCTCGTTTCCTGCCGCGCCGCCGAAGTACGTGAGCTGATCCTTGTAGGGCACGTTGACCTCGCCCAGCAGCAGGCCGCTGCCGTTGCGGCGGTTGAGGAAGCTGCGGAGCGCGCTGAGGTAGTCGTGCGGATCGACGGTGGCCGAGTCCTCCTTGGATGTGCCCTGCAGCTCCAGGAAGAACGGGACCGCGTCCAGCCGGAAGCCGTCCAGTCCCAGCTGCAGCCAGAACCCCATGGACTTGGCGATCTCGTCCCGTACCTTGGGGTTCGCCACATTCAGGTCCGGCTGGTGTTTGGCGAACATGTGCAGGTACCACTCGCCGGTGGCCTTGTCCTGGGTCCAGATGGAGGTCTCCTCGCCGGGGAACACCACCTGCTCCGAGGTGTCCGGGGGCGTGTCCTTGCGCCAGACGTAGTAATCGCGGTACGGGTTGTCCACCGCCTTGCGCGACTCGACGAACCAGGGGTGCTTGTCCGAGGTGTGGTTGAGGACGAAGTCCGCGATCACGCGCATGCCCCGGTCCTTCGCTGTCCGGATGAACTCCACGACGTCGCCCAGGTTGCCCAGCCGCCGGTCCACGCCGTACAGATCCGTAACGTCGTAGCCGTCGTCTTTGTCCGGGGTGGGGTAGAACGGCATCAGCCAGATGCAGGTCACTCCCAAAGCCGCGAGGTAGTCCACGCGCTCGATCAGGCCGCCGAAATCTCCGGTCCCGTCGCCGTCGCCGTCGAAAAACGTCTCCGGATCCAGGCAGTAGATGACGGCGTTCTTCCACCACAGGTCGGAGGTCTCGGCGATTCTCACAGCAGGGCCTCCCGGTCCCGGCGCGGGGTCCCGGACCCGCGGAGCTGCGGGAGCACGTGTTCCGCGAAGGCGTGGATGAAGGGCGGCTGCTCCTGCCCGACGAAATGCAGGTACAGCTCGTCGAAGCCGAGGTCGACATATTCGGCGAGCCACTGCGCGTGCTGCCCGGTGTCCGCCGAGATGTTCACGACCTGACGGACCTGTTCCTCGCCGACGTCGGCGCTGACGCCGTCGAAGTGGGCCGCCGTCGGAAGATCCCAGGGGATGGGCGGGGCAAACACGTTGCTGCGCCACTGGTCCAGGGCAACTGCCACGGCTTCCTGCTCCGTCGGCGCCCAGGACAAGTGCACCTGGAGCACGGCCTTGCCCCTGCCGCCGGCATCCCGGTAGGCGGCGAGCATGTCCTTCAGCTTCGCGTGCGGCTGGTTGACCGTCACCAGCCCGTCCGCCCAGGCCGCCCCGCGGCGCGCCGTTTCCACACTGACGGCCGGAGCAATCAGCGGCGGTTTGATCTCCGGCACGTCCCAGATCCGAGCCTGCTGGACGGTGACCAGGCCGTCCCGGGTCACCTCCTTGCCGTCGTGGAGGTCGCGGATGATCTGCACGGCTTCCTCGAGGCGCTGCTGCCGCGTCGCCTTGTCCGGCCAGGCGTCCCCCGTGACGTGCTCGTTCATGTATTCGCCGCTGCCCGGCGCCAGCCAGAACCGGCCGGGAAACATGTCCGCGAGGGTGGCCGAGGCGTGCGCGATGATGGCGGGGTGGTAGCGCTGGCCCGGAGCCGTCACGACGCCGATGCGCAGCTTGGTGGTGGCCAGCGCGGCCCCGAGCCAGGACCAGGCGAAACCGGAATGGCCCTGCCGGGCGGACCAGGGCTCGATGTGGTCCGAGCACATGGCGGCGTCGAAGCCGGCCTGCTCCGCCAGCTGCACGTCCTTGAGGAGCTGGCCGGGACTGATCTGTTCGTGCGATGCGTGGAAACCGAGGGTAGCCATCGTTCATGTCTACCCCCGACCCGGCCGGATGTCGAGGAAAGCCTGCCCCGCCGGGCCTCTGGCGGGCGGCGCGGTGCCCGGCAACAATAGGGGCATGCGACTGCCCCTGATGCCCCCGATCGCGCCCATGCTGGCGAAAGCCGTGACGTCCCTGCCCGACGGCGCCCTGATGTTCGAGCCGAAGTGGGACGGGTTCCGTTCCATCATCTTCCGCGACGGCGCGGACGTGGAGATCGGCAGCCGCAACGGCAAGCCCCTGACCCGTTACTTCCCCGAACTGGTGGAGGCCCTGAAGGCGAACCTCCCGCCGCGCTGCGTGCTTGACGGCGAGATCATCATGGTCGGTGCCTCCGGCGACCGGCTCGACTTCGACACCCTGCAGCAGCGGATCCACCCCGCTGCAAGCCGGGTCCGGCTGCTGGCCGAACAGACGCCGGCGAGTTTCGTCGCGTTCGATCTGCTGGCGCTCGACGACGAGGACCTCACCGCCCGTCCCTTCGCCGAGCGGCGCACGGCGCTGGAACGCGTTCTTGCCGGAACTGCGGCCCCGGTCCACCTCACCGCCGCGACGCGGGACAGGGGAACCGCCGAGCAGTGGTTCCACCAGTTCGAGGGCGCCGGGCTCGACGGGATCGTGGCCAAGCCGCTGGACGGGCCCTACCTGCCGGACAAGCGCTCCATGTTTAAGGTCAAACATGCCCGCACCGCCGACTGTGTTGTCGCCGGGTACCGGGTACACGCCTCCGGGCCGGACCGGATCGGCTCGCTGCTGCTGGGGCTCTACGACGACGCGGGCGGACTGGCGAGCGTGGGCGTGGTGGGGGCCTTCCCGCTGCAGCGGCGCAAGGAGCTTTTCGAGGAGCTCCAGCCGCTCGTGACCAGCTTCGAGGAGCACCCCTGGGACTGGGCCCGGCAGGAGGAAGGGACCCGGACCCCGCGCAATGCCGAGGGCAGCCGGTGGAGCGGCGGCAAGGACCTTTCCTTCACACCGCTCCGGCCGGAGCGCGTGGTGGAAGTGAAGTACGACCACATGGAGGGGACACGGTTCCGCCACACGGCGCAGTTTGTCCGCTGGCGCCCGGACCGGGATCCGCGGTCCTGCACCTACGAGCAGCTTGAGGAGCCGGTCAGGTACGATCTGGCCGAGGTGCTGGCGACCGGCACGGGCTGACCCGGCTTTCCGGTCCATCTGCCCGCGACAGGGAGAAGCCCGGCGTGTCCTGTGAACACGCCGGGCTTCCGGTGCTGCGGCCTGGCTACTTCAGGCCGAGCTCCTTCGTGGGAATCTTGAAGGATTCCTTGGCGGTCAGGGCCGAGAAGGCCGAGATGAGGCAGATGGCCGCGGTGAAGATGCTGATCTGGACCCAGCCGCCGGGCTTGGTGCCGCCCATGGCCGCGACGATCGCCGGGGCGAAGCCTGCCATCAGGAAGCCGAGCTGGGTGCCGATGGCCAGGCCGGAGAAGCGGACCTTGGTGCTGAACATTTCGGCATAGAAGGCGGGCCAGACAGCGTTGGAGGCTGCGTAGCCGAACGAGAAGAAACCGATCGCGGCCAGGAACATCAGCGGAACGCTGCCGGACTCGAGGCTGAGCAGGAACAGCGGGGTCAGGACAGCACTTGCCAGGGCACCGTAGATGAAGACCGGCTTGCGGCCGATGCGGTCCGCGAGCTTGCCGAAAAGCGGCTGGGTGCCGAGGGCAACGACGTTGGCGCCGACGACGAGCCAGAGGGTCGTGGTGCCGTCCACGCCGGCGACATTCTTGGCGTAGGCGATGGCCAGGGTGCCGAAGACGGTGGAGACGGCGGCGATGAACGCGCAGGCAACGACGCGGAGGACATCGCGCCAGTGGTGCTTGAGCAGGTCTGCGACGGGGAGTTTGGAGATCTGGGCGGTCTTCTGGGCTTCCTCGAAGGCCGGGGGCTCGTGCAGGGTGCGGCGGATGAAGAACGCAACAATCACCACAACGGCGCTGAGCCAGAACGGGATGCGCCAGCCGATGCCGTACTTGATCTCGTCCGGCAGGGCCAGGACGGGGATGAAGACGAGGGCCGCGAGGATCTGGCCGCCCTGGGTGCCGGTCAGCGTCCAGGAGGTGAAGAAGGCGCGGCGGTTGTCCGGGGCGTGCTCCAGCGTCATCGAGGAGGCGCCGGCCTGCTCGCCGGCAGCGGAGAGGCCCTGGCAGAGACGCGCCAGCACCAGCAGTGCCGGAGCCCACCATCCGATGGTGTTGAAGTCCGGCAGGCAGCCGATCATAAAGGTGGAGGCGCCCATCAGCAGGAGCGTGAACATAAGGACCTTGCGGCGGCCGACCCGGTCACCGAAGTGGCCCAGGATGACGGCGCCGATCGGCCGGGCAATGTAGGCGAAGCCGAAGGTCGCGAAGGACATGATCGCCGCGTTGGCACCGGCGTCGGGGAAGAAGACCGTGGGGAAGATCAGGGCGGCTGCGGATCCGAAGATAAAGAAGTCGTAATACTCGACGGCGCTGCCGAGGAAACTGGCGAGGGCTGCTTTCTTCGGTGTCCCGGCCGGCGCGTCAGTGCCCGGCGTCGTAGACGGGAGTGTCTGGCTCATGGTGTTCCTTTTGTGTGACGACATTGTCGCGGATGGATCAGGAAGGTCGCGGCCGCCGCTGGCTTTAAGTCTGCGGCAGCCGGAGGTTCGTGGAAAGACCCGGACGAGTAGCCACATGGTGGGAGCTACTTGTGCGATGTAGCAATAATGACTGTGAGGACGATCACTTGTCAACAAAAATAATCACCATCTAGAAATAGCTCTCACCATGTGAGAGCATTGAGCCATGAGTGTGAATCAAAACACAGAAGCGGCCGCGGCCGCCGCCACCCTTCCAGTCCCCGCCGGCAACGGCGCGGCCGCCGGCGGAAAGGCCGGCGCCAAGGCTGGCAAGGAGGACACCCGGACAGACATGGTCGGCAAGGCCCTGGGGCTGCTGGTCCTGCTTGGCGACGAGCCCCGGGGCGCGAGTGCCGCCGAGCTGTCCCGCCGTGCGGAACTTCCCTTCAGCACCACCTACCGCCTGCTGGGCTCCCTGACCCGCGACGGCTTCGTGGACTACGAGCCCGACGGCCGCCGCTACCACCTGGGCCTGCGCATCTTCCAGCTCGGCCAGCGCGTGTCCAACCACCACGGATTCGCCGGCACGGCCCTGCCGATCCTGCGGCGTGTCACGGAGGAAACGGGCGAGGCCACCATCCTCTCGGTGCGCGACGGAAACCACCACCTCACCGTCAATAAGGTGGACGGCCCGCAGACGTTCCGCGTCACAAGCGACCCTGGGCACCTGGGCGCCCTGCACACCACCTCGGTTGGCAAGGCGCTAGTGGCCTTCGCCGATGACGCCACCCGCACCCAGCTCGTCGAGGAACTCGAGCTGGAGCCGCTGACCGAATTTTCCATCACCGACCGGGAGGCCTTCCGGACCGAGATCGAGCTGGTGCGCAAGCGCGGCTACGCCCTGATGGACGAGGAAAACGAACTGGGCATGCGCGCCGTCGCCGTCCCGGTCTTCAATTCCCAGGGCCACGCCTTTGCGGCGCTGGCCACCGCCGTCCCGGTGTTCCGGATGGGCGTGGAGGCCCTCGTGGCACTGGTTCCGCTGCTCCAGTCGGCGGCAGCGGAGCTCTCCGCCCGGCTGCCCCAGCAATGAGTCCCGCGGCCCGCCCCGTCATGCGTCGGCCCATATTGTTCGCTAGTAGAACAACAGTGCAACATATGAACTTTTGCGGTACTGTAATCCCCAACACCCGGCCCGCGGCCGGCGCCCCGCGCGTCCCCGCCCGCCGAGTGCCGTTGTCAAAGGAGCTATACGGATGAGCAATCGAGCAGAGTCCTTTCTTGTGGGCCTGATAGGTGATGGCGTGACGCCGTCCCTCACGCCCCCGATGCACGAACGCGAAGGCGATGTGCAGGGCCTCCGGTACCTCTACCGCCCCATCGACCTGACCGAGCTGGGGCTTCCCGGCCAGAGCGTCGGCGAGCTCCTCACCGGCGCCTACCGTCTGGGCTTCAACGGACTGAACATCACCCACCCCTGCAAGCAGCTGGTCCTGGAACACCTGGATGAGGTCACTCCGGACGCCCGGCGCCTCGGCGCGGTCAACACCGTGACCATCCGGGACGGCCGCTTCATCGGCCACAACACCGACTTCTCCGGGTTCGCCGCCGCGCTCGCCACGGGCCTGCCGGGAGCCAAGCTAAACCGCGTGGTGCAGCTGGGTGCGGGGGGTGCCGGTTCCGCCGTCGCCTACGCCCTGCTCACTGCCGGGGTCCGCGAACTGGATCTGGTAGACACCGATTCGGTCCGCTGCGCGGCACGGGCCGCCGAACTCTCCGGTTTCTTCCCGGACCAGCTGGTCACCCCACGGACGACGTCGGAGCTGCCGCGGCTGATGCCGCTGGCAGACGGCCTGGTCCACTGCACCCCGGTGGGCATGGCCGCCCACCCCGGCGTCCCGCTGGACATGTCCCTCGTGGCAGCCCGGCACTGGGTCGCGGATATTGTCTATCGGCCGATCGAGACCGAGCTCATCCGCGAGGCCCGCGCCAAGGGCTGCGACGTGCTTGACGGCGGCCGGATGGCCGTGGGACAGGCCGCCGACGCCTTCCGGATCTTCACCGGCCTCGAAGCGGATGCGGACCGGATGCGCGCCCACTTCCTGGAACTCGTCGCCGCTGAAGAGGTGGCCGCCTGATGCGCACCGGCATCGCCACCGTCTGCCTCTCCGGCACCCTGCGGGAAAAGATGCAGGCCTGCGCCGTTGCGGGCTTCGACGGTATCGAAATCTTCGAACAGGACCTCGTCACCTCCCCGCTGAGCCCGGAAGAGGTCCGGAAGATGGCCGCCGACCTCGGACTGACCCTGGACCTCTACCAGCCGTTCCGCGACTTCGACAGCGTGCCGGAGGACCTGCTCGCCGCCAACCTTCGCCGGGCGGCCTCGAAGTTCCGGCTGATGTCCAGGCTCGGGATGGACACCATCCTGGTCTGCTCCAACGTGGCCACCGCCAGCATTGATGACGACGGGCTGAGGGCCGAACAGCTCGCCGCCCTCGCCGCCCTCGCCCAGGACCACGGCGTCAAGGTGGCCTACGAGGCCCTCGCCTGGGGCAAATATGTCAACGACTACGAGCACGCCCACCGGCTCGTGGAAGCGGTGGACCACCCCAACCTGGGCACCTGCCTGGACTCGTTCCACATTCTCTCCCGCGACTGGGACACCGCCCCGATCGAATCCTTCAACCCGGAGAAGATCTTCTTCGTCCAGGTGGCCGACGCGCCCAAACTGTCCATGGACGTGCTCTCCTGGAGCCGGCACTACCGGGTGTTCCCGGGAGAAGGGCAGTTCGAGCTCGCGAAATTCCTCGGCCACGTGGTCCGTGCCGGCTACACCGGCCCGGTGTCCCTGGAGGTCTTCAACGACGTCTTCCGCCAGTCCGACGTCGAACGCACGGCCGTGGATGCCATGCGGTCGCTGATCTGGCTCGAGGAGCAGAGCGCCAAATGGCTGGACGCGGCGCCGGCCTCCGGGAACGGCGCGGGCACCCGTGCCGATAACGCTGCGGCACGCCGCCGCCGTTACCCGATGGAACTGGCCACGCTCCCGCAGGTGGCCGAACCGGCCGGCTTCAATTTTGCCGAGGTCAGGGCCGCGGACACGGCCGCCCTGGAAACCCTGCTCGGCCAGCTGGGATTCGCGTTCAACGGGCGCCACCGGACCAAGAATGTGCAATTGTGGACCATGGGCCACGCCCGCGTGATCATCAATGAGGACTCCTCCCAGGAATCCCTCGACCCGCAGGCCGCCGGTGCGCCCGCAATCTCGGCCCTGGGCTTCGACGTCGATTCCCCCGTGATTGCCGCGGCCCGGGCCCAGCAGCTCAAGGCCCCGGCCGTGCCGCGCAAGAGCCAGGCCGACGAGGAAATTTTCCAGGGCTTCGCCGCCCCCGACTCCACCGAGATTTTCCTGTGCCAGGGCAGCCCCGACGGTACCGCCGTGTGGACCGGCGAATTCGGCGAAGGAACGGAAGCCCCCGCCGCCGGCCTGGCTGCCGGGCGGAGCGCCGTGATCGACCACGTCAATCTGGCGCAGCCCTGGCAGCATTTCGACGAAGCCGTCCTCTTTTATACGAGCGCCCTGGCCCTGGAACCGCAGCCGTACGCGGAAGTCGCCAGCCCCAGCGGCCTGGTCCGGTCCCAGGTGATGCTCACCCGCGACCGCGGCGTCCGCCTGGTGCTGAACCTGGCCCCGCTGATCCAGCGCGAAGGCGCCGCAGCTGCACCGGAGGTGCGGGAAAGCGCGGGCACCGGCCAGCGCCGGACCTACCAGGAACACATCGCGTTCGCGGTGGATGACCTGGTGGCGACGGCCCGCGCCGCGAAAGACCGGGGCCTCGATTTCCTCCAGATCCCGGAAAACTACTACGAGGACCTCGACGCGCGGTTCGACCTGGACCCGTCCTTCCTGGCCACTCTCCGCGAGCTCAACCTGCTCTACGACCGCGACGCCGACGGCGAGTTCCTGCACTTCTACACCGCCACCGTCGGCAGCGTGTTCTTCGAAATGTTGGAGCGCCGCGGAGCCTACGACGGCTACGGGGCGCCCAACGCCCCGGTACGGCACGCCGTCCAGTACGACCACCTGCACCAGCTGAACCCCACGACCTGACCGGCCAAGGCAAAACCAAACACCACCACCCAACGAAAGGAGGCTGCTGTGCCTGAAGAATTCAACCTTGAGATCTACAACGCGGATCCGCTCACCGAAGACGTGTCCGACGAAGCCACGGAGGCCGCACCGAAGACGGCTGCGCGCGCTGTCCCTGCCCTGGATACCGCCGCCGAGTCGCAGGCGGACCTCAGCGCCGAGATGAAAGCCCTCGGCGATGCTTACGCGCAGGCGCTCAGGAACGGCGCCCCGGCGGAGATCCAGCCGCGGCTGGACTACGCACCGTACCGCAGCAGCGTCCTGCGCCACCCCACCAAGGACCTGCACCACGCGGATCCGGAAACTATCGAGCTGTACTCCCCGGCCTTCGGGCACATGGACGTCCACGCGCTCGAAGCGGACCTGACCATCCAGCACAACGGCGAGCCGCTGGGCGAACGCATCATCGTCTCCGGCCGCGTGCTCGACGGCTACGGCCGTCCCGTCGCCGGCCAGCTGGTGGAGATCTGGCAGGCGAACTCCGCCGGCCGCTACATCCACAAGCGGGACCAGCACCCGGCACCGCTGGACCCCAACTTCACCGGCGTCGGCCGCTGCATCACCGGCGCCGACGGCTCCTACAGCTTCACCACGATCAAGCCCGGCGCCTACCCGTGGAAGAACCACCTCAACGCCTGGCGCCCGGCGCACATCCACTTCTCCCTGTTCGGGCAGGAGTTCACCCAGCGGATCGTCACCCAGATGTACTTCCCCGGCGACCAGCTCTTCCCGCTGGACCCGATCTACCAGTCGATTGTCGACCAGGACGCCCGGGACCGGCTGGTGGCCACCTACAACCACGAGCAGACCAAACCCGAGTGGGCCCTGGCGTACAACTGGGACATCGTCCTGACGGGGTCGAAGCGGACCTGGACAGAGAACGAGGCACTCGGCGCAGCAGGAGACGACGATGAATAAGGCCAGCATGAGTAAACTCACTCCGACACCGGGCCAGACCGTGGGCCCCTTCTACGGCTACGCGCTGCCCTACACCAAGGACCGCGAGCTGCTGGCTCCCGGTTCCCCGGGCTCCATCCGGCTCCAGGGCACCGTCTACGACGGCGCCGGACACCCGATTCCGGACGCGATCCTGGAAATCTGGCAGGCGGACGCCGAGGGTAACGTCCCGCACCACACGGGTTCGCTCGTGCGCGACGGCTACACCTTCACCGGCTTCGGCCGCAGCGCCGTCGGCAACACAGGCGTCTTCACCTTCACCACGGTCAACCCCGGCCCCACCGAGGACGGCGCAGCGCCTTTCATCGCCGTTGCGGTCTTCGCCCGCGGACTCATGAACCGGCTCTTCACCCGGATCTACCTGCCGGAGAACGGTGAGGCCCTGGCCGCGGATCCGCTGCTGTCCTCGCTGGATCCGGAACGCCGCAAAACCCTGATCGCACGCCGCGACGCCGACGGCGGCCTAAGCTGGGACGTCCGGCTCCAGGGCCCGGGCGAGACGGTGTTCCTCGACTTCGAGGGCGCCTCGAAGTGATCTCTCGTGAAACCAGCGGAGCCACCGGGGGCGACGCCGGCCCGCAGGGCGATTTTGGCCTCCTGAGTCCCGTGTCGGCGTCGCCCTTTGTGGCGGCGCTGACCGGGGACCGGGCCGTGCTGACCGCCCTGCTCCGGGTCGAGGCCGCCTGGGCCGCGGTCCTGGAACAGGCAGCACTCGCCCCGGCCGGGTCCGCCGCGGTGGTCGCCGCGGCGGCCGAGGTGGGCCGCTATGACGTCGCGGACCTGGCCGTGCGCGCCCAGGGCGGCGCCAACCCGGTGATCCCGCTGCTGGCGGATCTCCGCAGTCAGGTCAAGGCCCTCGACGCGGCGGGTATCGGTGCCGGGAAAGCCGTGCACACCTCGCTAACCAGCCAGGACGTCCTCGACAGTGCGCTTATGCTGCTGTGCAGGGAGGCGGTCCGCGGACTGCTCACCGAGCTCACGGCAACGACCGCGGCACTGGCCGCCCTCGCCGCACAGCATGCGGACACCCTGTGCGTGGGGCGCAGCCTCACCCAGCACTCCCTGCCGTTCAGCTTCGGACTCAAGGCGGCCCAGTGGTTCCACGGACTCGCCGCTGCCGCCCGCCGCCTGGCGGCCCTCGAATTCCCCGTCCAGACCGGGGGAGCGGCCGGAACCCTGGCCGCGGGCACCGTGCTGACGGCGGGCTCAAGCCTCAGCCCCCTGGATCTCTCCGATCGGCTGGCCGCGGAACTCGGACTCGCCGCCGTCCCGGCCCCCTGGCACACGAACCGGCTGGCCGTGACATCCCTCGGTGACGCCCTGGCCTCCGTGACCGACGCTGCGGGCAAGATCGCCGCCGACGTGCTGTTCCTCAGCCGGCCGGAGGTCGCCGAGCTCGCCGAACCGCGCGCCGCCGGCCGGGGAGGGTCCTCTGCCATGCCGCAGAAGCAGAACCCGGTACTCTCCGTGCTGATCCGCAGCGCAGCCCTGCAGGCGCCCGGCCACGCCGCCCAGCTGCACCTGGCCGCCGCCAACTTCAACGATGAACGGCCCGACGGTGCCTGGCACAGCGAATGGCCGGCGCTCCGCCAGCTTCTCCGCCTTGGCCTCGGCGCCGCCGTGCAGCTCCGCGAACTCGCCGAGGGCCTGCAGGTCTTCCCCCAGGCCATGCGGCGGAACCTGGATCTTTCCGGCCCGCTGCTGCTCAGCGAGGCCGTCACGGCCGCCGTCGCACCGCTCCTGGCGGGAAACGTCGCGGGTAAGAAAAGCGCGGACGGCAGGCAGCGGCTGCAGGCGGTGGTGGACGAGACCCTCCGGGTCCCGGCCGCGGACCAGGCGTCCACCTACCGGCGGCTGCTCCGTGCAGCCGTCCCGGCGGACCTGCTCTCCGACGCCCGGCTGGAGCAGCTGCTTGATCCGGCCAACTACCTCGGCCAGGCCGCCGAGATCTCCCGGCGCATCCTCGCCGCCTACCCGGACTACAGCGGCCGCGTCACTGACGCAGTCGCCGGTTCCCACACCGCATCACCGACCCCCGAGCTGAACGGAGCCTCCCGTGGCTAGACCAACTCTCAAGGCAGTACTGCTGTCACCCCAGCGCCCGCTGGGCGACAAGCCCCTCCTCGTGGTGGGCCCGTCGCTGGGCACGTCCACGTTGCTGTGGACCCAGGCCGGCGCCCTGCTCGGGGACGACGTCGACGTCGTCGCCTGGGACCTGCCGGGCCACGGCATCTCGCCGGCCGCCAAGGAAACTTTCACCGTCGCCGAACTGGCAGACGCCGTCGTCGAGCTGGTGGATTCGATCGCCCCCGGAGCGAGTTTCCACTACGCCGGCGTGTCCCTGGGCGGGGCCACCGGCCTGCAGCTGGGCATCAAGCACGGCGAACGGCTCAAGAGCCTGTCCGTGCAGTGCACCGGAGCGAAGCTCGGCACGCCCGAGGGCTGGCTGGAACGCGCGGAGACCGTCCGTACGCAGGGAACGCCCGTGATGATCCAGGGCTCGGCGCAACGCTGGTTCGCCCCCGGCTTCATGGAGCGCCAGCCGGAACTCAGCGGCCGGTTGCTGCACAGCCTGCGCGACGCCGACCGGTTCAGCTACGCCTTCTGCTGCGAGGCCCTCGCCGGCTTCGACGTCCGGGACGAGCTCGGCAGCATCAGCGTCCCCACCCAGGCCGTCGCCGGCGCCCAGGACAGCGTCGCCCCGCCGTCCTTCGCCGAGGCGATCGCTGCAGGGATCACCGCCGGCGGCGGCACCGCCAGCGCCGTCACCCTCGAAGGGGTGGCACACCTGGCCCCGTTTGAGGCACCCGGCCACGTCGCCGAGCTGCTGCGGAGCCTCATCACCTGGACTGAATCCAGCGGAGCAGCCAAGTGACCGGCGCAGATCTCAGCGGCGCAGCGCGGAACGGCGTCGTCCAGCCGGAGGCCACCAGCCAGGAAATCTACGACGGCGGAATGGCCGTCCGGCGCGAAGTGCTCGGAGCCGCGCACGTCGACCGCGCCAACGCCGCCAGGGATTCCTTCACCGAGGACTTCCAGGACATGATCACCCGGATCGCCTGGGGCGGCATCTGGACCCGGCCGGGCCTGACCCGGCAGATGCGCTCCGCGGTCACCATCACCGCGATGGTGGCCCACGGCCACTGGGAAGAACTGGCCATGCACCTCCGCGCCGCCGTCACCAATGGCCTGAGCCGGGACGAGATCAAGGAAATCCTGCTGCAGACCGCCATCTACTGCGGGGTCCCCTCCGCCAACACCGCCTTCAAGACCGCCCAGCAAGTCTTTGCCGAGCTTGACGCAGCCACCCCTCCCAACTAGCTGGCTGCTGGGGCCGTTTTGAGCCCTCAGAACGGCCTTATCTGCTACCTGGTTGGGATTCTCGACGGAAATTAGAGGAATCATGAATCACGCTTTTCTGTACGACGCCGTGCGGACCCCGTTTGGGAAGTTCGGCGGCGGGCTCGCCGGGGTCCGCCCGGATGACCTGGCCGCACATGTGATCGGTGAAGCCGTGAAGCGCGCGCCGGGCCTCGATGTCGAGCGCATCGACGAGGTCGTGTTCGGCAACGCCAACGGTGCGGGCGAGGAAAACCGCAACATCGCCCGGATGGGCACCCTCCTGGCGGGCCTGCCGGTCTCGATCCCCGGCACCACGGTCAACCGGCTCTGCGGGTCCTCGCTGGACGCGGCGATCATCGCGTCCCGGCAGATCAACACCGGCGACGCGGAGCTGATGCTGGTCGGCGGCGCCGAGTCGATGTCCCGCGCGCCGTGGGTGCTGCCCAAGACCGAGAAGCCCTACCCGGCCGGGGACATGACCCTGGTCTCCACCACCCTGGGCTGGCGGCTGGTGAACAAGGCCATGCGCCCGGACTGGACCGTGTCCCTGGGTGAGGCCACCGAACGGCTGGCCGAGAAGTACGGGATCACCCGTCAGGCCCAGGACGAATTCTCCGCCAACTCCCACAACCTCGCCGCCGCGGCCTGGGACGAGGGCTTCTACGACCGGCTCGTCACGCCGGTTCCCGGCACGGACCTGGTCCGGGACGAGGGCATCCGCGCCGGGTCATCGGCGGAGAAGCTCGCCGGGCTCAAGACCGTGTTCCGGACCGAAAACGGCACCGTCACCGCCGGGAACGCCTCGCCGCTCTCCGACGGCGCGTCCGCGGCCTGGCTCGGCTCCGAGAACGCCGCCGGGATCCTGGGGATGGAACCTTTGGCCCGCATCGCCGGCCGCGGCGCGCACGCGAACGATCCGCAGTACTTCGGCTACGCCCCGGTGGAGGCCGCGAACAAGGCCCTCGCCAAGGCCGGCATCGGCTGGGACCAGGTCGGCGCCGTCGAACTCAACGAGGCCTTCGCCGCGCAGTCCCTGGCCTGCATCAACGCCTGGGGCATCGACCCCGGAATCGTGAACCGGCACGGCGGCGCGATCGCCATGGGCCACCCCCTCGGCGCCTCCGGCGGCCGCATCCTCGGCACCCTGGCCCGGTCCCTGCAGACCTCCGGTGAACGCTGGGGCGTCGCCGCAATCTGCATCGGCGTCGGCCAGGGCCTCGCCATCGTCCTCGAAAACATGACCGTTACCGGAACCAACACAGAAAAGGCGTAAGCGAATGCTGAACTTTGTAGACACTGTCGGCGAGGCCGTCGCCGGCATCAAGGACGGCTCCACCGTCATGATCGGCGGCTTCGGCAACGCCGGCCAGCCGTTTGAACTCATCGACGCGCTGATGGACTGCGGAGCCACCGGCCTCACCGTGGTCAACAACAACGCCGGCCAGGGCGATCAGGGCCTGGCGCTGCTGATCAAGGAAGGCAGGGTGAAGAAGATGATCTGCTCCTTCCCGCGGCAGTCCGACTCCTGGCACTTCGACGCGAAGTTCCGCGCCGGCGAGATCGAGCTCGAACTAGTGCCGCAGGGCAACCTCGCCGAGCGGATCCGCGCCGCGGGCGCCGGGATCGGCGGCTTCTTCACCCCCACCGGCTACGGCACCATGCTGGCCGAAGGCAAGGAAACCCGCATCCTCGACGGCCGCGGCCAGGTCTTCGAGACCCCCATCCACGCCGACGTCGCGCTCATCAAGGCGTTCACAGCCGACGGCAAGGGCAACCTCGTCTACCGCAAAACCGCCCGAAACTTCGGCCCGATCATGGCCGCCGCGGCCAAACACACGATCGTCCAGGTCTCCGGGATCGTCCCCACGGGCGGCCTCGACCCGGAGATCATCGTGACCCCCGGAATCTACGTCAACAGCATTGTGAAGGTGGCCTGAGATGAGCGTCCAGTCCAATGACCAAACGGCAAGCCCCGCCGGCATCCGGACCTCCGAGAAGCCCCTGGGCCGCGATGACCTGGCCCGCCTGGTGGCCCGGGACATCAAGCCCGGCTCCTTCGTGAACCTCGGCATCGGCCAGCCCACCCTGGTCTCCAACTACCTCGAGCCGGAACAGGACATCACGCTCCACACCGAGAACGGCATGCTGGGCATGGGCCCCGAGGCCACCGGGGACCAGATCGACGGCGACCTTATCAACGCCGGCAAGATCCCGGTGACCGAACTCCCCGGAGCCTCCTACTTCCACCACGCCGACTCCTTCGCGATCATGCGCGGCGGGCACCTGGACATCTGCGTGCTCGGCGCGTTCCAGGTCTCCGCCACCGGCGATCTCGCCAACTGGCACACCGGCGCGCCGGACGCGATCCCGGCCGTCGGCGGGGCCATGGACCTCGCCACCGGCGCCAAGGATGTCTTCGTCATGATGACCCTCCTGACCCGCGAGGGGATCTCCAAACTCGTCGAGACCTGCAGCTACCCGCTCACCGGCATCGGCTGTGTGACCCGCGTGTACACGGACAGGGCCGTCTTCCTGACCGGCCCCGACGGGGTCGAGGTCCGGGAAACCTTCGGCTGCACGCTCGAGGAGCTGCAGGACATGGTTCCGGTGCCGCTGAGGGCCGCGTCCGCCGCCGGAAGCTGAGCATCCGCTCGCACGGATAAAGTGGTGCGGGACCGAGAGGCATGGAAATGATTGACGCAGCAAAGGGCGCCAAGGCCGGTGGCGCGCCGGCGGCCAGTGACCAGTACGTGCAGTCGCTGGCGCGCGGCCTGGCGGTGATCCGCGCCTTCGACACGGACCATCCGAAGATGACGCTAACGGAGGTGGCCGCCCGGACGGACCTCACCCGGGCCACGGCGCGGCGGTTCCTGTACACGCTCGTGGAGTTGGGCTATGTCCGCACCGACGGCAAGATCTTCGCGCTGACCGCCAAGGTGCTGCAGCTCGGCTACGCCTACCTGTCCGGGCTGTCGCTGCCGCAGCTCGCCCAGCCCCACCTCGAGGAGTTGTCGCTCCAGCTGGGGGAGTCGACCTCGGCCGCCGTGCTGGAAGGCACGGACATCGCCTACATCGCCCGGGTCGCGACGCGACGGATCATGACCGTCGGCATCACCGTCGGTACCCGCTTTCCGGCGTACGCCACCTCGATGGGCAGGGTGTTGCTGGCGGCGCTGCCGCCCGACCAGCTGCAGGACTACCTTGCCAGCACTGAAATCCGGCCCCTGACCCCGCTGGCCATCGGCACGCGCGAGGGACTGCTCGCCGAACTTGCCACCGTGAGGGAGCAGGGCTGGTGCCTGCTGAACCAGGAACTGGAGCTCGGGCTGATGTCCGTTGCCGCGCCCGTCCACGACGGCCCTAAGGTGGTCGCCGCCATCAACGTGTCATTGCAGGCCCAGTCGGTCGCGAGCCGGCCGGACCCGGCGGCCTACCTGGACTCCGTGCGGGCGGCAACGGTGGCCACCGCCGAAGTCATCTCCGCGGACCTGTCTTCCGGGCGTTAGGGGAGCTCAGCTGGACGGGTCCGCAGCCGGGGCGGTGGAGACCGTGATGGTGACGCCGGCTTCGTCGTCACGGATCTTCAGATGCAGGTCCTTGCCCACAAGGCAGGCATGAATGTCCTCGCTGTCCGCCGGGGCGATCTGCTCCGCCAGGCGCGTAACCGCCCGCGCCATGGCGCGGCCCCAGTCGTGGGGATCGGTGCTGGACGCTTCGGCCTCGGCCGAGTAGTTCTCGTGTGGTTCGGACATGTACTCCCGCTTCCCGCCCCTGGAGTGCGGCCTGTCAGGCTGATCCGGACAGGCAGCCGGCCCAAAATCGCTTGGGACGGCAGGCTCCAGTACTTGAGCATGGCCAGTCTAGTGACTCCGGCGCGCGGACGTCCACGCTTCGCGCCCCGGCTGCGGAAGTTACGTGCGGAATCCCGCTAGGATTTCAATCCGGGACACCTCACGCCCCCTTGCCTCCGAAGGATGCCATGCCAGAGAACAATCCCGCGCCTGACAGCACTCCACAGGTTAGGCGCGCAGCCGTAATCATCAACCCCGCCAAATCCGTTGGTTCGTCGCTCCAGGGCGCAATCCTCCGGCTGTGCGAAACGCAGGGATGGGCCGAGCCGCTCTGGCTCGAAACAACGGTCGAAGACCCGGGCGCCGGTCAGGCGCGCCAGGCGCTGGAGGCCGGGGTCGACGTCGTTATTGCCGCGGGCGGCGACGGCACCGTGCGTTGCGTCGCCGAGGTGCTCGCCGGCACCGGCACACCCATGGGCCTGGTGCCGCTGGGAACCGGAAACCTCCTGGCCCGCAACCTCGGCGTGGACATCACCGATCCCGTCTCGGCCTGCTACGACGTGCTCAACGGCAGCGAAAAGGCCATCGACGTCGTCAAGGCGCGGCTGAACCACTCGGATGAGGAGCAGGTGTTCCTGGTGATGGCCGGGCTCGGCTACGACGCCGCGATCATGGCCGACACCGTCGATGTGCTCAAGGACCGCATGGGCTGGCTCGCGTACGTTGAGGCGGGCATCCGTAAACTCCCCGGCAAACCGGTCAAAGCCAGGATCAGCGTCGACGGCGGGGAACCCGTCCGCCGCAGGATCCGCAGCGTCATGATCGGCAACTGCGGCCGGATCATGGGCGGGGTCGAGATCTTCCCGGACGCCAAGGTCGACGACGGCGTGCTGGACCTGCTGGTCCTGGCCCCGCGCGGCCGGCTCGGCTGGCTGGGGGTTGTGGCCGGGATTTTCGGCCGGAACAAGCGCGAGACCGAATCGGTGGAGTATTTCCAGGGAAAATCCGCTGAGATCACCCTGGAGCACGAGCAGGAATTCCAGCTGGACGGTGACCACCTCGGCACCGGAACGCATCTCGCCGTGGCCGTCGAGCGCGACGCCCTGAAGATCCTGATGACTACTTAGACCACCCTCCACCGGCGTTCGGCGGTACCTGCCTGCCAGATTCCGGTGCCAGCGCGGGCGGCCATGTCCGGGTAGTGAGTACTACCCGGACATGGCCTTTTCGGCTTGGTTCGTAAAGGCAAGTAGCAACCACTCGTGACCGGCGTATTCCCACCATCTTTGATTGGCTCAGGCATCAAATGATGCAGCCAATTGCCTTTTGGAGGGAGTCGCAATGGCACGCTGGTTCGCTGTCGCCCCGGATGTTCGGCCTCCTGACCGAACATCCTTAATTTGTGCGGACGAAGCGTCCGCCGGCCCGCGGCCCAGTGGCCCCAGCAGGTCCCGGTGACACCGCGGTCCGAGGGCATGCCGCACGGCCTGACCCTCCAAACCCCCGGACACACCGCTGGCCGCCCCGGAGGGACGATGGCCGACCTCGCGTACGCGCCCCACGCCCTTCACGCGTCATACGTCGGCCACAGCGCTCCCGCATCCTTCGAGCCGCTCCGGGCCTCCGTCGCCGCTGCTGACACTGCGGGGCTGCCCGCCGCTGCGGTCGCCCCTACGCCGGCCCCGGCACGGCCCTCCGGCCGGGAATGGGCGCGGTTCCTGCGCCGCGTGCTGCGGGGCACAGATGCCGTGCTGGTCATCCTCTGTGTCACCGCCGGCTTCCTCGTCCCCTTCGACGGCGGCCAGCCCTTCGCGGGAGGCCTCAGTGACCTCAACGCGGCCGCCATCGGCGGAGTCCTAGGCGTGATGTGGATTGCAGCCCTTGGCCTCTACCGCACAAGGGACACGAAGATTTTGGGAGCCGGGACCAGCGAATACAAGCGGGTTGCTGCCGCCAGCGGCGCGGTCTTCGGGCTGCTCGCCGTCGGCCTCGTGGCGTTCCGCGTGCAGCCGGCATCGGCGTTCTACCTGGTCTCCCTACCGCTGGGACTCACCCTGCTGCCGGGCAGCCGCTGGGTTGCCCGCCGCTGGTACAACGCGCGCCAGTCGCAGGGACAGTACCTCGTCAAGGCGATCGTCATCGGCCAGGCGGAGGATGTGCGCTACGTGCTCAAGCGGATCGCCCGGAAGTCCGGCGCCGTCTACGAGGTCCTCGGCGTATCGTTGCCCGGCGGGCGGCGGGGGACGTCGTTCGACGTCGACGGCCGGCGGGTTCCTGTCCTCTCCTCCACGGATGACGTCGTACGGACGGTTGGCCGGTGCGGTGCGGAAGCAGTCATCGTGGCCGGGCCGGTCCCCGGCGGCAACCAGTACATCCGCGAACTGGGCTGGGGGCTGGAGGAGCACCAGGCGGAACTGGTGCTCGCCTCGTCCCTGACCAACGTCGCCGGGCCCCGGATCCACTGGCGCCCGGTGGAAGGGCTGCCGTTGATGCACGTGGATGTGCCCCGCTACAGCGGCGCCAGGCATGCTTTCAAGCGCCTGCTGGACATCGCGGTCGCCGCGGCTGCCCTGATCCTGTTGTCGCCCCTCTTCCTGGTCCTGGCGATCATCGTCAAGCGCGACAGCCCGGGACCGGTCCTGTTCCGGCAAGAGCGGGTGGGCAAGGCCGGGCAGCCATTCCGGATGCTCAAGTTCCGGTCCATGATCACGGACGCCGAAGCCGCGCTGTCTAGTCTCGGGGTGCAGAACGAGGGAGCCGGTGTTCTCTTCAAAATGCGCAATGATCCCCGCGTGACCCGCTGCGGACGCTGGATGCGCCGTTACTCGCTGGACGAACTGCCGCAGTTCTGGAACGTCCTGTGCGGCGAAATGAGCCTGGTCGGGCCCCGCCCGCCGTTGCAGCGTGAGGTGGGCGGCTACGAGCGGCATACGCACCGCCGGCTGCTGATCAAACCGGGGATTACCGGGCTGTGGCAGGTCAACGGACGTTCGGACCTGCCGTGGGACGAGGCCGTGCGGCTGGATCTCTACTACGTCGAAAACTGGTCGATCATGGGCGACGTCATCATCATATGGCGCACCTTCAGGGCTATGTGCGTGCCTGCCGGCGCGTACTGACTGAGTGAGGAAACACAATGAATGAAACACGTTCGGGGTACTCCCGCGGCCTGATGCGGGCAGCGGTCATCGGTGCGGGCTACTGGGGACCCAACCTGGCGCGAAACTTCACGGCGAGTCCCGACTGGGAGCTGGCCGGAATCGTCGACCTGGACCAGCCGCGTGCCGCTAAGCTCGCCGCGGCCCAGGGCGGTGTTCCCGTCTTCCGGTCCATTGACGAGTTGCTCGACACGGCCGACGTCGACGCCGTTGCGATTGCGACGCCGGCTCACACACACCACGGAATTGCCCTGACGGCGCTGCAGGCCGGGAAGCATGTGTTGGTCGAGAAGCCCCTCGCTGACAGCCGGCTTAAGGGGCTGGAGATGGTCGAGGAAGCGGATGAGCGGGGGCTGGTCCTGATGGCGGACCACACCTACTGCTACACGCCGGCCGTCCTGAAGATCCGGGAACTGATCGCCGACGGGTCCCTGGGCGACATCCTGTTCATTGATTCGGTCCGGATCAATCTGGGGCTCGTGCAGCCGGACGTCGATGTCTTCTGGGACCTGGCCCCGCACGACCTGTCCATCCTTGACTTCATCCTGCCCGAGGGGCTGCGGCCGGTGGAGGTCGCGGCGCACGGCGCGGATCCGTTGGGTACCGGCCATGCCTGCATCGGGCACCTGACGTTTGCACTGCCCAACGACGCCATGGCCCACGTCCACGTCAACTGGCTGAGCCCGACCAAGATCCGCCAGCTGGTGGTCGGCGGCTCCCGGCGCACCCTGGTCTGGGATGACTTAAACCCCCAGCAGCGGCTCAGCGTCTACGACCGCGGAGTGAGCCTGGACCGCCAGTCCCGGTCCTCGGCCGACCGGAAGGCCTCAGCCATCTCCTACCGGCTGGGTGACACCTGGTCGCCGGCGCTGCCCGAACACGAGGCGCTGGGGCAGATGGTGGCCGAATTCGCCAACAGTATCCGGCAACAGCGCCCGGCCAGGACCAGCGGCGCATCCGGCCTGCGGGTGCTGTCCGTGCTGGAGGCTGTCAGCGACAGCCTCAGCGCGGACGGGAAAGCCAGCATCGTCGTCGGCAACGAAGCGAAGCTGGAGGCCAGCCGATGAGCACGCTTCAGGGCGCGCAGGTCCTGGTCACCGGAGGAGCGGGAACCATCGGCTCCACTGTCGTGGACCACCTGCTCGACGCCGGCGCCGGCACGATTGACGTGCTGGATAACCTGGTCCGCGGCCGGCGGGCCAACCTCGATCCGGCGATCGCCAGCGGCCGGGTCCACCTCATCGAAGGGGACCTCCGCGACCGGGACCTCGTCCACGACCTGAGCCGGGGCAAAGACATCGTCTTCCACCAGGCGGCCATCCGGATCACCCAGTGCGCCGAGGAACCCCGGCTCGCGCTCGAGGTGCTGGTCGACGGGACCTTCAACGTGCTCGAAGCCGCCTCCGCCCAGCGGGTCGGCAAACTCGTGGCCGCCTCCAGCGCCTCGGTCTACGGCATGGCGGAGACCTTCCCGACCTCGGAACGCCATCACCACCACAACAACGACACGTTCTACGGCGCCGCAAAGTCCTTCAACGAGGCCATGGCCCGCAGCTTCCGTGCGATGTCCGGCCTGGACTACGTGCTGCTGCGCTATTTCAACGTGTACGGGCCCCGGATGGACGTCCATGGGCTCTACACCGAGGTGCTGGTCCGCTGGATGGAGCGCATCGAGGACGGGCTGCCGCCGCTGATCTTCGGCGACGGACAGCAGACCATGGATTTCGTCCACACCCGGGACGTGGCCCGGGCCAACATCCTGGCCGCAGGCAGCGGCGTAGACGAGGGTGTGTACAACGTCGCCAGCGGTGCCGAGACCAGCCTGCTGGAACTGGCCGAGGCACTGTTGCGGGCCATGGATTCGGAGCTGCACGTGGAGCACGGCCCCGAGCGGGCCGTCAACGGGGTCGTCCGGCGCCAGGCGGACACGGCCGCGGCGCGGCGCGACCTGGGATTCAGAGCCGAAACCGGGCTCGAAGACGGGCTGCGGGAACTTGTGAACTGGTGGCGGCCGCTGCGCGACGAGATTGCGGATGCCAGGGTCGGAGGTGCGCGGTGACCGTCAGCCAGGACCGGGCCCTGAGCCGGATCAACGTCATGAGACCGTGGCTCGGGACCGAGGAAGCCGAGGCCGTCGCCGAAGTGATCGCCTCCGGCTGGGTGGCGCAGGGGCCCCGCGTGGCGCGCTTCGAGGAAGCCTTCGCCGGCACACAACAGGCCGCCCACGCCGTCGCCGTCTCCAACTGCACCACGGCCCTGCATCTGGCCCTGAAAGTGGCCGGCATCGGGCCGCGCGACGACGTCGTGGTGCCTTCCCTGTCCTTCATCGCCACCGCCAACGCGGTCACCTATGTGGGCGCCAGGCCGGTCTTCGCCGACGTCGAACCGGACACCGGGAACGTGTCCGTCCGGACAATCGCCGCAGCCCTGACCCCCGCCACGCGCGCGGTGATCGTGGTCGACCAGGGCGGCATGCCGGTCGATCTGGTGCCGATCCGGGCCCTCTGCGACGGACTGGGCATCACCGTCGTCGAGGACGCCGCCTGCGCGGCGGGATCCACCTACCGGGGCCGGCCGGTGGGGGCGGGCGCCGAGCTCGCCGCCTGGTCGTTCCACCCCCGCAAAATCCTCACCACCGGGGAAGGCGGGATGCTGACCACTCACAACGCAGGATGGGCGGACCGCGCCCGGAAGCTCCGCGAGCACGCCATGAGCGTCTCCGCGAAGGACCGGCACTCCACGGTCCTGGCGCCGCCGGAGGAGTACGGGGAAATCGGGTTCAACTACCGGATGACGGACATGCAGGCCGCCGTCGGGCTTGTGCAATTGGGCCGGCTGGAGGAGGCGGTGGCGCGGCGCCGGGCCATTGTCGCCACCTACCGGGAGGCGCTCTCCGGGGTAGCGGGGCTGCGCTTCAGCCAGGACCCGCCGTACGGCACCAGCAATTTCCAGTCCTTCTGGTTCGAAGTCCTGCCGGGCTTCGCCGTCGGGCGCGAGGAACTACTCGAGCGGCTGGCCAATGACGGGATATCCGCCCGGCGGGGCATCATGGCCGCGCACCGTCAGCCCGCCTACGCCGGGCTGAACACCGGCCGGGCGGACCTGTCCGTGACGGAACGACTCACAGACCACACCGTGATTCTGCCGGTCTACCACCAGTTGACCCCGGACGAGCAGTCCCGGGTCATCGATTCAATCCTGAAGGCTGCGGGGAGTTCCCATGACTGAGTTACTGCTGATTGGCGCCAGCGGCCTTGCCCGCGAGGTGCTTGCCTGCGTCCGCGAGAACGGACAATTCGACGTGGTCGGAATCCTCGACGATGACGAATCCCAGGTCGGGTCAGCTCTGGACGGCGCACCCATCATGGGTCCCGCCAGCCACGCCCTGCGCTATCCGGAGGCACGGGTGGTCGTCTGCATCGGTGCGGGAACGGGGCGCGAGCGGGTCGTCGCCAGACTCGCCGGGCTCGGTTTCCCGAGCCACCGCTTCGCGACAGTGGTCGACCCTTCCGTGCGGATTCCATACTGCTGCGACATCGGTCCCGGAAGCATCCTGCTGGGCAACGTCACACTGACCGCCGGCATCACGGTCGGGAGCCACGTCGTGATGATGCCCGGAGTGACGCTCACCCACGACGACGTGGTGGAGGACTTCGCCACCCTGGCCGCCGGCGTGTCGCTGGGTGGCGGTGTCAGGATTGGGCGCGCGGCATACCTGGGCATGAACTCCTGTGTGCGGGAAGGCGCCAGGGTGGGGGCGGGAACGAGGGTCGGCATGGGAGCCGCCGTGCTGGGCGACGTTCCCGACGGAGAGACGTGGGCCGGAGTCCCGGCGCGCGTGCTGGAACCGGCAGCGACTGCAGCGGGTGGTGTGCGGTGACCCGGGCCAGAATCGCCGGCATTTCCGTACCCTTCGTTGACCTGGGCGCCCAGCAGGACGAGATAGCCGCTGAAGTCGAGATTGGGCTGAAGGACGTCTTCGCGCAGACCTCCTTCATCGGAGGCCCGGCCGTGGCCGAATTTGAGCAGGCCTACGCCCGGTTCCTCGGTACCCGGAATTGCGTCGGGGTGGCCAACGGCACGGACGCCCTGGAACTCGCACTCCGTGCCTCCGGCGTCACGGCCGGAGCCGAGGTCATCCTCCCTGCCAACACCTTCATCGCGACGGCCGAGGCGGTCAGCCGGATCGGCGCCGTACCGGTGCTCGCCGACGTCGACCCGCAGTACCTGCTGATCGATCCGGAGCGGGTGGCGGAGGCAGTGACTCCCCGGACCCGGGCCATCATGCCCGTCCACCTGTTCGGGCAAACGGCCTTCGTCGAGCGGCTGGCCCCGGTTGCGGCAGCCTGCGGCGCCGTGATTGTGGAAGACGCCGCCCAGTCCCAGGGCGCTTCCCGCCATGGCCGCTTCGCCGGCACGCTGGGGCTGGCCGCCGGCACGAGCTTCTATCCAGGCAAGAACCTCGGTGCCGCCGGGGATGCCGGAGCTGTTGTCACGGATGACGACGACCTCGCAGCCCGGGTCCGCATGCTCGGCGCCCACGGCAGCGAACGGAAGTACCAGCACGACGCGGTCGGCATGAACTCGCGCCTCGACACCATCCAGGCGGTGGTGCTCAACGCCAAGCTGCGCCGGCTGGCCCTGTGGAATGAACGACGGCGGAAGGCCGCGGCACGCTACCAGGAACTGCTGGCAGACCTGCCAGGTGTCGAGCTACCCCGCACGGCCCCGGGCAACCTCGATGTCTGGCACCTGTACGTCATCCGAGTCGCAGAACGGGACCGCGTGCTTGCTGCCCTGACCGAAGCGGGTGTCGGCGCGGGCATCCACTACCCGGTTCCGGTGCACCTCAGCCGCGCCTACCGGGGCCTGGGCCTGGGTCCAGGATCGTTCCCGGTCACGGAGCGGGCCGCCCGCGGGATGCTGTCGTTGCCGCTCTTCCCACACATCAGCAAGGCCCAGCAGCAGTACGTGGCGGACCAGTTGCAGGCAGCCCTGGGACAGCCGTGACAACCCCGGAATCCCTGTCCCCTGCGGGAAGCCAGGCGATGAAAGCGAAGGCTCACCGGGGGATCTTGCTCACCGCATTGGCGCTTTATCTCGTTGGCCTCGCGTTCGTCGGCGCCTGGCCGACGCCCGTGGAGCGTCCCCTGGCCGGTCTGCTGAAGGATCTTATTGACGCTGTGCGGGGCAACCCCCTGACAGCCGGCATGACATACATACACGTTGAGGGGGCTGCTAACGTCGTCCTCTTTGTTCCTCTGGGGCTGATGATCGCCCTGCTCCTGCCGATCCGCCGGTGGTGGCTGGCGGGGGTCGCTGGCCTGCTGATCTCAGCCACGATCGAAACCGTCCAGTACCTTGCGTTGAGCCAGCGCTATGCAAGTTTGGGTGACGTTGTGAACAACACCTTGGGTGCTGTGCTTGGTGCTGTGGCCATTCGGGTAATTCGAACACGCCCCGCGCAAGTGACAGCGCCGGACCCGGGCGCTGAGCCCGATACCAGGAGGAGCGCCATGACATCCATCGCCGAAACGGCGGACGTGGCAGACACGGCCGCCATTGGAGAGGGAACGAGGATCTGGCACCTCGCACAGGTCCGCGAGGACGCCAGTGTGGGCAGCAACTGCAACATCGGACGCGGCGCCTATGTGGGACCCGGCGTCGTCCTAGGCAACAACTGCAAACTGCAGAACTACGCCCTCGTCTATGAGCCGGCATGCCTGGCTGACGGCGTCTTCGTCGGCCCCGCGGCGGTGCTCACGAATGACCTGCACCCGCGGGCGATCACCCCGGACGGGACGCTCAAGGATTCGGACGATTGGGTCGCTGTCGGCGTCACCGTCGGCAAGGGGGCGTCCATCGGGGCCGGCGCCGTTTGTATCGCCCCGGCGTCCATTGGCGAGTGGGCAACGGTGGCTGCCGGAGCGGTGGTGACGCGGGACGTTGCGGCGTACGCCGTCGTCGTCGGCGTCCCGGCCAGGCAGACGGGCTGGGTGGGTGAGGCCGGGCACCCGCTCAAGCAGGACGGCGGCAGCTGGCTCTGCCCGGCCACCGGCCGGAGGTACGTCGAAACCAGCGGGCAATTAACGCCAGCGGTAATGGACTGAGGAGGCGGCGTGGAAAAGCTGGATAGAAGCAAGGTCATTCTTGGCGGCACACCGGTGGATCTGATGGAACCCGAACCGGCGCTGAAGAGGATACTCGCCAGGGTGACCGACGGTGCCGGCCTCCCGCCGCTCGGGGTTGCTTCGGTCAACCTGGATCATTTGCACCATTTTGGAACCGGCGGCCGATGGGCGGGTACCCTGCATGCGGACCCCGCGAGTGGCGTGGATTGGCTCTACCTCCTTGACGGAGCGCCCCTGGTTTCCCAGTCCCAGCGAATCACCGGGCACCGGTGGCCACGGCTCGCCGGCAGCGATCTGGCATCGCCCCTGCTGGCGCGGGCAGAGCAACTCGGGCTGAGGGTGGGATTCCTCGGCGGGTCCGAAGCCAACCAGCGGCTGCTGTCGCAGAAGATCGCAAATGAGCACCCGGACCTGCAGCTCTCCGGCATGTGGTCTCCGAGCCGGGAGGAACTGGCCTCAGTCCCTGACTCCGAGCGGATCGCCGGCGAGATTGCCGCGTCCGGCACGCAGATCCTTTACGTGGGACTCGGCAAGCCCCGCCAGGAGCTCTGGATCGACCGGTACGCGGAGGCCACGGGGGCGGCTGTCCTGCTGGCCTTCGGCGCGGCGGTCGACTTCCTGGCCGGCAGGGTCCAGCGGGCCCCCGACTGGTTTTGTGAGCACGGCCTGGAATGGGGTTACCGGCTGGCCCTGGAGCCCAGGCGGCTGGCCGGCCGCTATCTCGTTGACGGACCGCCGGCCTACTTGAAGCTGCGGACCGCCTCCTGCGCCGTCCCGCCGGCCCGCACCGAACCCCTGACCCAGGCCGCCCCTGCCCCGCGGACTCCGGGCCGCTTCACCGGGCCGGAGGGTTCGGCGGACGCCGTCGTCGTCATTGTCACCTACAACAGCTCTGGATGCGTGGAGACGCTGCTGGAGAGCCTGCGGGTGGAAACAGCCGACCTGACCTTGCGTGTTCTCGTCGCAGATAATTCCTCCAGCGACGGCACCCTGGACCTGGTGCGCCGCAGCCACCCCGACGTCCATGCGTTCAGTACGGGCGGCAATCTGGGCTACTCCGGTGGCATCAACGCCGCCATGTGCCGGGCAGGCGATGCGGCCACCGTGGTGGTGCTTAACCCCGACCTCACGGTGGAACCGGGCAGCTTCAAAACGATGATGCATCGGCTGATTGCCTCGCAGGCCGGGGCCGTGGTTCCACGCCTCTTGAACGAGCGGGGCGTCACTAGCCGTTCACTCTACCGGGAGCCAACCGTCGCCACGGCTGTGGGCGATGCACTGCTGGGAAGGCGGGCGCCCAACCGGCCAGGCTGGCTGGCCGGCACGGACTACGCCCCGGAAAGCTACGCCCACCCCCACCCTGTGGACTGGGCGACCGGTGCTGCGCTGATGGTCCGGCGTCCGCTGGCGGACGCTCTGGCGTGGGACGAGTCCTACTTCCTCTACAGCGAGGAGACCGATTTCTTCCGGGGCCTGCGGACCATGGGGGAAACCGTCTGGTACGAGCCCGAGGCCGTCATGAACCACACCGGAGGGGCTTCCGGAAACTCACCGGAATTGAATGCGCTCCTGGCCGTCAACCGTGTTCGCTACATCCGTAAGTACCATTCCGCTGCCTACTCGGCGGTTTTTCACGGGGCCGTCGTGTTGTCTGAACTGTTGCGGTGCTGGAAGCCGGAACACCGTGGTGTACTGCGGACGGTGCTCGACCAGGGCAGCTGGACTGCGCTGCCCGGACCGGGCTCGGACCCCGGGATGAACGCGGACGCCGGAAGTTTCCCCCACGGCTCCGTGATTATTCCGGCGCATAATGAGGCCTCCGTGATCGCGCGGACCCTGGCGCCGCTGGCCAGGCTGGCTGCGACCGGACAACTGGAGGTCATTGTGGCCTGCAATGGTTGCAGCGACGATACCGCCAGGATTGCAGGCCAGTTCGAGGGCGTGACGGTGCTGGAGTTAGAGCAGCCGTCCAAGACCGCCGCGCTCAACGCCGGTGATGCCGTCGCCTCGCACTGGCCGCGGCTGTATCTCGACGCGGACGTGCAGATCAGTCCGGGCACTGTGCGCGCCGTGCTCAACGCGCTGCTCTCCGGCCAGGTTCTCGCCGCCCGTCCGGCTGTTCGCTTCGACCTTCAGCACGCGCACCCCCTGATCCACTCGTACTACCGCACCAGACTGCATCTGCCGGCGGCCCGCAGCGGACTGTGGGGAGGCGGTGTGTACGGCCTGTCCCAGGAGGGGCGGCAGCGTTTCGAGCAGTTCCCCAACCTGACAGCCGATGATTTGTTCGTGGACCGTCTCTTTGAGCCCTCAGAAAAAGCCGTCCTGGACGTGGAGCCGGTGGTGATCTGCCCGCCGAGGACACCCAAGGATCAACTGGCTGTGCTGCACCGCGTCTACCGCGGCAACGCCGAGCAGAACGACGGGCACAGCACGGCCAGTCAGACGCTGTCGGAGGTCGTTCGCTCGATTCGCGGTCCTCTCTCCGCCGTCCACGCCTCGGTCTACATGGGCTTTGCCCTGGCTGGCCGCCGGGGCACCGCACATCCGGCGGGGTGGGAACGCGACGCCAGCACCCGACAGCCGGGTGCCGGCGGCAACCTCCACTGAGCGAACAACACCAGGGGAACTCCGAGGAACATTGAGGGAACACCCAGGAAACACTTGACCGACGCTGAAATGCAGCGCGGAACCCGCGCCTTCACCGGCCGGTGGCAGGGCTGTGCGCGAGGATCTCGGCGAGCTCGGCCAGCCGGTGCGCCCGGGCTGACTCCGCCGGGGTGAACGGCTCGCCGGGACGGACAAAGGTGATGGGGCCGTGCCAGGCGGTCGGGATCCTCAGCACGGATCCGTCCGGGGACGGCGCCGTGCCCGCCTTGGCAGAGGCAGCCGCGGCGCCCGTACCCGGCCTGGCCTCGATCCGTGCGCGGAGCAGTTCAGCGACCGCCAGCGGCAGCTCCGCCGGGTTGGCTGCGATCCTTGCCGCGAGGCTCAGCGCCCCGGTCTGCCCGTCAGCCATGGCCAGTGCCGTGGTGGGCCAGACATGCGGGTCGAAGCCGCCGCCGTCGCGCAGGGCCTTCAGCAGCTCCGCTTCGCCGAGTTCGCCGGGCGCGGACAGCACAAACTCATCCAGCACGCCGCCGTCGACCGGGTGCACATGGATGCTCAGGATGTTGGTGTCCAGCCTGGCCAGCGACTGCGTGAGTTTCTGCAGTGACCCCGGCCGGTCCTTTAAGACGGTGCGGGCCCGCCACAGGGCCGGTGCGGCCCCGAGCCGGCGGCGGTGCCGCAGGGCCGGGGCGTGCAGCCAGCGCCGCAGCATCCGCGCCGCGGATGGTTCCGCGACCCAGATGACCAGGACGGTGGCGGTCAGCGTGAGGACCAGGACCTTCGCCACATAGGGCAGGTGCGTCCCCACCACCGCGGCATGCACGGCCAGCTCGATCGGCAGCATGACGGCGACGTTGGCCAGGGTCAGCCGGGTCTTGGTCGGTTCGGGCATCTGGCCGCAGACCTCGCAGCTCAGTTCGGCGGCGGCCGGATCCTGTGTTTGGCCGTGATTCTTGCCAAGGGCTGAGGGCTTCATGGGTCCCATGATGTCCGGCGGCTGTTACAGGCCTATTGCCGGCCGGTGACGATTCCGCTCAGACTAGCGGCCGCGCCTGCCGGCCGCCTCGACGGTCTGCTCCCGAGTGCGCGCGCCGGCCAGATCGTCAATGCGGTCCACAGCCGGTTCGCCGTCCCGCGCCAGGGTGGGGCCGGACGACCGCCCGTGTTCCGCGCCGGCGAGCTGGGCCAGCAGGTCACGGATTTCGGCCAGCAGCGCCGTGTCCGCCGGGAGCGGCTTCTCCTCCGGCTCCGCTGTGGCGAGGCGCTTCTTGACCAGATGGTTGATCCGGTTCATCGGCGCCACGAAAATGAAGTACACGACGGCGGCCGTGATCATGAACGTGACGAACGCCGTGATGACGGCGCCGAAGTTGACGAAGGTCTTCTCGTTCCCCGGCCAGATGGGGAAGCCCAGCCCGTTGGTCTCAACCCCGCCGGCTGCCGCGATGATCGGGTTCACGATGTTCGAGGTAAACGCGCCGACCAGGGCGGTGAAAGCCGTGCCGACAACGACGGCGATGGACAGTTCGATCACGTTGCCGCGCAGGATGAAGTCCTTGAATCCTTTGAGCATGGGTCCTCCGGTGTGCCTTGATTTGGTTCTGTGTGCCGTGTCCCGGGGCGCGGGAATCAACCGCTAGACGCTATCACTTCCGCGGCCTGGTCTCCGGATTCGTCGCCCGTCTCGGGACACGGCACCGGGAATAAGGTCCCTGTCCATTGCCCGGCCGGACCCCGAGGCTAGGCTGGACACAACAAAGCGGCGGGGGATGCTGGTGGAAGTAGTACAGACACAAACCAGGGACGTGCTGGACGTCAGCGGACTGGTCAGGCGCTACGGGGAGCTGACCGCCGTCGACGGTGTTTCCTTCCACATCCGCTCCGGCGAAACCTACGGGCTGCTGGGACCCAACGGCGCCGGTAAGACCACCATCATCTCCATGGTCGCGGGCCTGATCCCCGCCCACGGGGGAACCGTCCGTGTGGCGGGCCGGGCCATGACCCCGTCCAAGACGGAAGCCAAGCGCATTATCGGCCTCGTCCCGCAGGAACTGGCCATCTACCCGGACCTGACCGCGCGGGAGAACCTGAAATTCTTCGGCCGGCTCCAGGGGCTCCGCGGCAGGGAGCTGACCCGGCGCACCAACGAGGTGCTGGAGCTGATCGGCCTGAACGACCGTGCCGGTGACCTGACCAAAAAGTACTCAGGCGGCATGAAACGGCGGCTGAACATCGGCATCGGCCTGCTCCACCGCCCCACCCTGCTGATCCTGGACGAACCGACAGTCGGGGTGGATCCGCAGTCCCGCAACGCCATCCTCGAATCCGTGGAAAGGCTCTCCGTCGAAGGCATGGCGGTGCTCTACACCACGCACTACATGGAGGAGGCCGAGCGGCTCTGCGACCGGATTGCGATCATTGACGAGGGCCGGGTCCAGGCCGAGGGCACCCGGGACGAGCTGATCACGCTCACCGGCGGCGTGGACCGGATCAACCTGCGCGGCGGCGGGAGCATGTCCCGGGCCGCGGAGGCCCTGCGCGGGCTGCCGGCGGTGCAGCACGTCGACAACGACGGGGCCGGGCTTATCCTCACCGTCAGCGACGGACCCACCGCACTCGCCGGGATCGTGACCGGAGCCGGGCACGCCGGAATGTCCGTCACGTCGGTGGAGATTGTCCGGCCCGACCTGGAGTCCGTGTTCCTGCACCTGACCGGCAAAGCGCTGAGGGACTGAGATGCCCGGTCTGTGGACCATGGTCGCCAAGGACCTGCGCCAGCGCATCCGGGACAAGTCCGTCTTCATCTTCTCCCTCATCGTCCCGCTCGCGCTCATGGGCGTGTTGAGCCTGGTGTTCGGCGGACTCGGTGAGGACACCGTTGACCTGCAGCCGGCCACCGTCGTCGCCAGCGCGGACGACGCCGACCAGCTGGGTGCCGCACTGCTCGGCGCCGTTGATTCACTCGAGATCATGGACGTCACCATCAAGCGGGTCCCCGCCGCGGACGTCCGCCACGAGACCCAGGCCAGCGGCGCCGACCTCGGCATCATCATTCCCGAGGGCTTCAGCAACGCGGTGCTCTCCGGCCAGGCCGCGTCGGTCCAGCTCGTTGAGGGTGACAACGCCTCGCTGGAATCCGGCGTGCTGATCTCCGTGGTCCAGGGGGTCGTGGACCAGTTCGCCGCCGGCACGGTGACCGCCGCCGCCGGCGGCCTTTCCGGGCTGCCGCGCCAGGATCTCGCGGCGCTGGCCCGGCACGCTGCGGCCGGACCGTCCCTGCTCACCCTGACCGAAGGGCAGGCCGCCGCGGAACAACTCTCGCTCCGCGGCACGCTCGTGGCGGGCCAGGCCGGGCTGTTTCTGATGTTCACCGTCGGATTCGGTGTGCTGGGGCTGCTCGCGGAGCGGGAACAGGGCACCCTGGCCCGGCTGCGGTCGATGCCGGTCACCGGCGCCGCCGTGATCACGGCCAAGGCCTGCACCGGCTTCATCCTGGGCGTCGTTGCCACCACCGTCCTGCTCACCGCCGGCTCCCAGCTGTTCGGCGTCTCCTTCGGCTCCCCGCTCGTGGTGGCCGCGCTGATTCTGAGCGTCGTGACGGCCGCGACCAGCTTGACGTTCGTCGTCGCGCGGCTGGTCCGGACGGCGGAGCAGGCCAACGTGGCGCAGTCCATCCTGGCGGTGGTGCTGGGGATCGCGGGCGGCGCTTTCTTCCCGGTCCAGGGCACCGGTTTCGCCGCAACGCTGCTGGACCTCAACCCGATCGGCGCGTTCAACCGGGGTCTCGGGATCTCCGCCGGGGGCGGAAACGTCGGGGACGTGACGGGGCCGGTCGCGGTTATGCTGGCGTTCGCCGCGGCCGGGCTGCTTCTCGCGCGCATCCTCCCGGACCGGGGGGCGCAGGCATGAGCGCCATCGTCGCGATCGCCACCGTGGAACTGCGTCGCTTTCTGCGGGACAAGTCGAACCTCTTCTTCGTCTTCATTTTTCCGCTCATGCTCATCCTGCTGCTCGGTTCGCAGTTCGGTGCCGGCAGCGGCCAGCCCCGGGTGACCATCGCCGGACCCGGCAGCACGCTCACCCAGGCCCTGACCGCGGAGCTCGAGTCCGCCGGCGTCGACGTCACGGCAAGCGGTGAGGACGCGGCCAGGGCGGACCTCCGCCGCGGCCGCACCGACGTCGGCATGTTCCTTGACGACGCCGACGCTGCCGCTTTCCATGCCGGCCGGCCGGCCGAGCTTGCCGTGGTGATGGCCTCGCAGTCCTCGGCCCAGGCCGTGCTGCAGCAGGTCCGCACGGCCGTGCAGGCCGTGGGCCTGGACCGGAGCCAGCTCGCTGCCCTGACCGGCGCCGGAATCCCCGAGGAGCAGGCCCGCCCGGCCCTGGACCAGGCCGCCGCGCAGGTGGCGGCGCCGACAGTGCAGATCGTGGACACCGGCGACGTCGTGCAGGAGTTCCGGGGACTGGGGAAGTTCGATCTCGGCGCCTCGCAGCAGCTGTTGCTCTTTGTCTTCCTCAGCTCACTCACCGGTGCGGCCACGCTGATCCAGGCGCGGCGGTTCGGTGTCGTGGGCCGGGTCATGTCCGCTCCGGTGTCCAGCGGCCAGGTCGTGGCCGGGCAGGCGCTGGGACGCTTTGCCATCGCCTTCGTCCAGGGCGGGTTCATCATGGTCGGCACCGCGCTGCTGTTCGGCGTCGACTGGGGCAACCTGTGGCTCTCGGCCCTCGTGCTGGTGCTCTTCTGCGCCGTCTCGGCCGCCGCCGCGATGATGGTCGGCTCGGTGATGGACAACGACACCGCCGCCGCCGGCGTCGGTGTGGGCGCCGGACTCGTGCTGGCGGGCCTGGGCGGCTGCATGGTGCCGCCCGAGTTCTTCCCGGAAACGCTGGCCGCGGTCTCGTTCGCCACGCCGCACCGCTGGGCGTACGAGGCGTTATCGGCCATCCAGCGCCACGACGGCACCTTGGGTGACGTCCTGCCCGAGCTGGGGGTGCTTGCCGGCATGGCCGCGGCACTGCTCGTGCTGGGCGCCGGGCTCCTGCGGCGAAGCCTCAACCGGGCCCTCTAGCGCTGCGCACCCCCGGGCCGGCGGGGCGCCGCGGCGTAGAGTTGACGTAGGATCCATTCAACGGAAGTGACGGCGATGGCTAATTCGGGCACCGGGGATTCCGTGGTGGACCGCGTCGTCCGGGTGATCTCGGCGTTCCCCGAGGGCGTCACCGTGCTGCCCCTCTCCGAACTCGCGGACCGGGCCGGACTGCCGCTGAGCACGGCCCACCGGCTGGTCCGGCAGCTGGCCGGGCACGGCCTCCTGGAACTGGGCAGCGGGGGATCCGTCCGGCTGGGCCTGCGCCTGTGGGAGCTGGTCAACCGGAATTCGCCCACCCTGGCCCTCCGCCAGGCGGCCATGCCCTTTATGGAGGACATCCAGCAGGTGCTGAACCAGAACGTGAACCTGGCCGTGCTGGAGGGCTGGGAGGCACTCTTCGTCGAGCGGCTGTCCCGCCGCGGCTCCGTGGCGAACCGGGCCCAGGTCGCCGGACGGATGCCGGTGCACGTGTCCTCCGCCGGGCTGGCGCTGATGGCCAACCAGCCGGCGCCGGTCCAGGCGGAGTACCTCCACCAGTTCCACGATCCGGCCGGCAAGGTCCGGCCGGAGGATCTCCGCACCCTGCTCCAGGAGACGGCCGCCCACGGCTTCGCGCAACTGGCCGGCGTCGTGGACCCGGACACCTGGGGGATTGCCGTCCCCGTGCGGGACGCGAAGAGCCGCACCGTGGCCGCGCTCGGCGTCGTCGTACCCCTGCGCGAGATGCGGCTTCAGGCGCTGGTTCCGGCCCTGCAGACGGCTGCCCGCGGGATCGGCCGCCAGCTGCTGGGAGCGACGGCGTCACCCGCCTTCCATTCAGCGGAATCCGTGTAACGCCCATCACGTGCCCGGGCGCACACTGGAGCCAGAGAACCCACACGGCCCCCGACGCCCACCAGTCCGGGCCCCGCAACGAAGCGAGGACACCATGGCAAACCGCAACGTCATCACCACCCAGGTCGCCATCATGGGCGCCGGCCCGGCAGGGCTGATGCTCTCCCACCTGCTGGCCCGACAGGGCATCGAATCCACCGTGATCGAGATCCGCAGCCACCAGGAAATCTCGGAAACCGTCCGCGCGGGCATCCTGGAACACGGCTCCGTGAAGATGCTTGTGGACAGCGGCGTCTCGGACCGGGTCCTGCGCGACGGCGACCGGCACGACGGCATCGAGCTGCGCTTCAACGGCGAAAGCCACCGGATCGACTTCCAGGACCTCGTCGGCGAGTCGGTCTGGCTCTACCCCCAGACGGACGTCTTCCTCGATTTAGCCGCCCGGCGCCAGGCCGACGGCGGCGACGTGCGCTACAGCGTCACCGACACCACCATCCATGACCTCGAAGGCACGCCGAAGGTCTGGTTCACCGACGCCGACGGCGTGGAATGGGAGCTGCAGGCGGACTTCATCGCCGGCGCGGACGGCTCGCGCAGCCACAGCCGATTCCAGATCCCGGAAGTCCGGCGCAAGTGGTACTTCCATGAGTACCCGTTCGCCTGGTTCGGGATCCTGGCCGAAGCCCCGCGCAGCTCCGACGAACTGATCTACGCCAACTCCGAGAACGGCTTCGCGCTGATCAGCCAGCGGACCGAAACCGTCCAGCGGATGTATTTCCAGTGCGACCCGAACGAGGACGTCAACAACTGGAGCGAGGACCGGATCTGGGACGCGTTCCGCAGCCGGGTCAACGGCAACGGCTTCGAGCTCAAGGAGGGGCCGGTCATCGACAAGACGGTCCTGAAGTTCCGCAGCTTCGTGCACGCCCCGATGCGGCACGGCAAGCTGTTCCTCGCCGGCGACGCCGCCCACACCGTCCCGCCGACCGGCGCCAAAGGCCTGAACCTGGCACTGCACGACGTCAAGGTGCTCTTTGAAGGCCTCGACAGCTTCTACAAGACCGGAAACACCGTGCTTCTGGATGCCTACAGCGACCGCGCCCTGGACCGGGTCTGGAAGGCCCAGCAGTTCTCCTACTGGATGACGTCCATGCTGCACACCCCGGTCGATGCCGACGACTTCGCCCGCGCCCGCCAGCTCGGCGAGCTCAACTCGGTGGTGTCCTCCCGGCACGGCCGGGCCTACCTCGCCGAGGCCTACACCGGCTGGCCGGGCGCGCACTGATTCCGGGCGCGCACTATCACCGGGGGTGCCCGCGGGCTAGCTATGGGACGCGCACCGATTCGGCCGGCGCCGCTTCGATCAGGGCCGGCGTCGTGCTCCCCTTGTCACCCGTGCCTGCCCTCCCGGCTCGGGCGGCCTTCCGGCCCGCCCGGCCGTAGACCAGATACATCGTCACACCCGTGATGACCATCAGCAGCACCGTGTAGACAAAGGTGTTGGAGACCCCGTCGACACCATCGGCGCCGTCGGTGTTGGCCTTGATCACCAGGCCCAGGGGCTGGTACAGCGGGTGGGCCAGGAAGATGGCGGTGTCGTAGTCGTCGAGCATGCTGTTGAAGTTGAGCGCCGTGATCGCCGCGGCTGCCGGCAGGACGATCGGCAGCAGGATCCGGCGGAACACGTACAGCGTCTTGGCGCCCATAATGTTGGCGGCTTCCTCGAGCGAGGAGTTGACCGAGGTGAAGGAGGCCTTGAGCATCCGCAGGGTGAACGGGATCTTGACGGTCACGAAGGCGATGAGCAGGATCACCGTGGTCCCGGTCAGGACGGCGCCGCCCACCAGCGGGTTCGGATGGTCGTAGCTGAGGATCAGGCCCAGGGCGAGCAGGGCGGAGGGGAGGATCCACGGGATGTGGAGGAGGTACTCCACCACCGACGTCACCCAGTTGCGGTACTTCTGCAGGAGCCGGGCCACGAAGAGCAGGCCTCCGACGGCGATCAGCGCGGCCAGCGCGCTGTAGACGATGCTGATGATGAACGGCCGCAGGCCCGAGGGCTGGGTGAGGACCCGGATGTAGTTGTCGAAGGTCAGGCTCGCCGGCAGCAGCTGGCCGGTCTGGATCGCGGCGCCGTCGGCAAAGGAGAACACCACGATCAGCACCACGGGCAGCGTGTAGACGGCGAACAGCAGGTACGCGGCGGCGTGGACGAGAGCGTTGGCCACGGGGTTGCGGATCTGCTGCTTCTGCAGTCCGGACGAGACTTTCGACACCGAGAAGTACGTTCCGCCCTTTTCCAGCCGGGTCATGACCGCCAGCATCAGGATGGTGGCCACACCGAGGATCACGGCCAGCAGGGCGGCGAGGTCCCTCGACGTCGGGCTGTTGCTGAAGGTGAGAATCATTGGCGTGATGGTCTGGAACTCCCGGCCGCCGAGAACCTGCGGTGCGCTGAGCGCTCCGAGACCGGTCAGGAACGAGAGGACGGTGACGGCGAAGAGCGTCGGCTTAAGCATCGGCAGGACGATACGCCGGAGGATGGTCCAGGTGGAGGCCCCCATGTTCCGGGCCGCCTCGATGGTCTGGTAATCCACGCCCTTCAGCGCGTTGGTGACGAATAGCATGTGGTTCGTCGTGGTGGCGAACGTCATGACGGCCAGGACGGCAAAGAAACCGGAAAACCAGCCGGGATCCATGCCGGGAAACAGCCCCACCAGGAAACCGGTCACGATGCCCTTGTCCCCGTAGATGAATTTGTAACCGGCCGCCAGCACAATGCCGCCGTAGATGAAGGTGGTGGCGTAGCCGAGAAACAGCACCTTGGAGCCGCGGATCCTGAAGTACTGGGTCACCAGCACAATGAAGATTCCCACCACGTTGACCGTGATCGACAGGGCGACCGCCAGCAGGAAACTGTTGCCCAGGGATTTCATCGCCCGCTGGGAGGAGAAGAGCTTCTCGGCGGCGCGCCCGGAGAAGCTCCCGTCCGGGAAGAAGGTCTGGATCAGCACATTGGCATTGGGCCAGACGAGAAAGGCCGCAATGAACCAGGTCAGCACGACCCCGACGATCAGGACTGCGGGGGAGCGGAGCATGCTCCGGATGCTCGCGCCGTTCGAGCCGCCCGCCGTGCTCACAGGCTGGTCACTTCCTGCAGGCGGTTTCTGAGTGAGACACCTGTCTCCGGGTGGTACTGGAGGACGTGGGAGGGCTGGACGTACACCGTGGCCTGGCTGCCCGTGGCGGGATGGGTCCCGCCGTCCTCTTTGACCAGCAGCCGGATATCGGCGTCGTGGCAGCGGACGATGAACCGGCTGTGCAGGCCGTGGTAGGTCTTCGAGACGACAGTTCCCTGCACCGGGACGGACGAGCCGTTGCCGCCGGCGGGATCCAGCGATGCCTTTTCCACGCGGAGGTAGGAGTTGGCCGTGGGATCGAGGACGTGGCTTGACTGCCGGTTCAGCTCCTCGACGAACGCGGCCGTCAGGCGTGAACTGTCCCCGATGAAATTGCAGACGAACTCGGTGGCCGACTCGTCGTAGATGCTCTGCGGAGTGCCAATCTGTTCCACCACCCCCTTGTTGAAGACGGCCACCCGGTCACTCATCGCCAGGGCCTCGTCCTGGTCATGGGTGACGTAGACCGTGGTGATGCCGAATTCGCTTTGAAGATCCTTGAGCTGCTGCCTGAGCTGGTGGCGAAGCTTGGCGTCCAAATTGGAGAGCGGCTCGTCGAGCAACAGGATCTTGGGCTGCAACACGAGCGCCCGGGCGACCGCGACGCGCTGCTGCTGTCCGCCGGACAGCTCCGCCACGTTTTTGCGCAGCTGGTCCTCGGAGAGGTCAACCCGCCGGGCGATATCGCGGACGAGGCGGTCACTTTCGGCCGGCTTCTCCTTGCGCACCCGGAGCCCGAAGGCGATGTTCTCCCACACGCTCATGCTGGGGAACAGGGCATAGTTCTGGAACACCATGCCGACCTGGCGCTTGTCGCTCGGGAGCCGGGTGACAGCCTTGCCGTCGACGTAGATCTCGCCGGCGGACGGCTCGATGAATCCCGCCAGGGTGCGGAGCGCGGTTGTCTTTCCGCAGCCCGAGGGTCCAAGCAGGGTGAAGAATTCCCCCGGTTCTACCTGGAGATCAAGGCTGGGGATGGCGGTGAAGTCGCCGAAGGTGACTTCGATGTTCTCGAAACGGATCATGGCAACCTGTCCTTGGCTGGCGTCGAAGCGGGGTGTCCGACGGAAAAAGCCCGGGCTGCAGCCGGCTGGCCGGCTGCAGCCCGGGCTCGGGTCAGCTCATGTATTCCAGTTCGATCTTTTCCACCCAAGCGCCCATGTTCTCCTGCACGAAGGTCCAGTCGATGTCCTGCTGTTTGAGCGTGTTGAAGAATTCGACGACCTCGGGCTTGGCCGTGGCCACGGCAGCCTTGTTCACCGGCATGGAGTTGAACTGCTGGGACCACTCACCCTGGGTCTTCGCGCTGCCGAACCAGTCGATGAACTTGAGGGCCTCGTCCTGCTTGTCCGTTCCCTTGACCAGGGCGACCTGCTCGATGGCCAGCGGTACGCCTACGGACGGCATCACGGTCGCCACATCGACGCTGAACGACTTTTCACGTTCGAGAATGATTGAGGAGGGCATCTGTCCCATGTCCGTGTCCCCCGCGGCGATGCGGGCGAACAGGTCGGTCTTGGCCACGGCCGGTGTTCCGTTCTTGAAGTACGCTTCCACCTGCTTCCACCCCTCGTCCGAGACGCCCAGGTCGCCGGTCTCGTCCTTGTACCGCGTCAGGATGCTGGCGAAGACCAGCTGCGCGGTGGCCGTCCCGAGGCCGGTAACCCGCTCGTAGCGGGATTTGAACTTGTCCTGGGTCCACAGATCGGTCCAGTCCTTGGGCGCTTCGTCCGCGCTGAACTTCTCGGTGTTGTAGCCGAGCAGGATGGCCTGCTGGACCAGCGGCCAGTACGCCTTGCTCTCGGACGGGTCGCCCTTGGCGGCGTCGACTTCCGCGGACCAGGCGGGCGTGAACGGTGCGATGGCGCCGGCCGCCTTGACCTGCTCGAAGTACATGTTGTTGAGCCCGAAGGCGACGTCCGCGATCGGGTTGTTCTTCTCCGCAATCAGCTTGTTGGTGGCGTCCGCGCCGCCGGCGCCGACGATCTCGATCTTAAAGCCGGCTTCCGCAGCCTTCGCCGTCAGCCACTCGCCACGGCCTTCACCGTTGGAATTGGTGTAGACGATCAGTGTTTCGCCGGAGGGCGGTCCCGAGGGGGCGACGGCGGCGGGCCCGGTAGCTGCTTCGGACGCGGCGGGGGCTGCGGCGCCCGCTCCACAACCGGAAAGAAGGGCGACGGCGACGGCGCCGGCAACCATGGTTTTCAATCTGCGCACGAGTGAGACTCATTCCTGAACGGGGCCGGATGGCATTTGTCCGGCCAGCCTATAGCGGACGGCGCCGGATTGAGCGGTAATGGCTATCAAATCGATGAAATAGCCCGACCTTGGCCACCGAGTCTGGTGCGTCCGTGTGAACGTCCGGCGCCCGCGGCGTCAACACGCGGTGAACATCCGGGGGCGCCCGGCTTGACTGCAGGTGCGCCGGACTCGCACCCGGCCGTAATGAGGGGATCCATCGACATGCCCCCGGTCCAGGAATAGCCTTAAATCGTCCCAACAACCCGACAACCCGACAAAGATGACGGAGAGGTGCCCGACATGGGAGCCGCAGAAAATGCTGAACTGGTCCGGCGTGGGTACGAGGCCTTCAACGCAGGCGATATGGCGACCCTCAGCGAGTTGTTCGCGGAGGACGCCGTCTGGCACGCTGCCGGCAGCGGTGTGCTATCGGGAACCAAACAGGGGCGTGATGCAGTCCTGGCGTACTTCGGTGAACTGGGAGCTCGCACACAGGGTTCGTTCCAGGCCAATGTCCAGGACATCGTCGGCGGGGAAAACCACACGGTAGCGATCCAGCAAACCCGCGGAGAAAACAACGGCAAGACTCTGGACCTGGCCACCGTCATCGCGTTTGTGGTCCGCGGCGGAAAGATTGCGGAAGGGCGGGAGTTCTCCGAGGACACGGCCAAAGGCGACGACTTCTGGACCTGACAGGACCGCCACTGCCGTCCGCAACGGAGGCAGGCGACGATCCGTGTCCGCCCGGAGCAGGACCCGGGGCCAGAGCCTCCCCTAGTCCTCCTCGAGCGTCTCCGTCAGGTGGTGCGTCGGGATCCGGTCCCGGTCATAGGTGATCTCGGTGTACCCGTGCGGTGCGGGCTTGCCGCGCGGATCGAGGTTCACAAAGACGATTTCCTCGATCGTGAGGATGCTCTGCCGGGTGATCATGTTGCGGACCTCGGCGCGCATGGTGAGCGAGGTCCGCCCGAAGCGGGTGGCCGTGAGCCCCATTTCGATCAGGTCGCCCTGGACGGCCGAGCTGACGAAGTTGATTTCGGAGATGTACTTGGTGACGGCCCGGCCGTTGCCGAGCTGGAGGATGGCGTAGATCGCCGCTTCCTCGTCGATCCATTTCAGCAGGCTTCCGCCGAACAGCGTGCCGTTCGCGTTCAGGTCTTCGGGCCGCACCCACTTGCGGGTGCGGAAGGTGATGTCGGCCGGTTCCATAGTGCGAGATTAGCCGACGGCGGCGCGGCCCGCGGGAGTATGACGGGATCCCCCACAGCCGGCACCGGCCGTAGACTCTGGGCATGGACGCTCTCTCGGTCGTCGGCGGCGGCATCGCGGGACTGGCGCTGGCGGCATGCCTTGACCCCAGACGCTTTCAGGTGACCGTCCACGAGCGGCGGAACGAGCCGCCGCAGGTGGAGACGTCCCTGGCCATGTGGCCGGAAGCCCAGCAGGCCCTGGACGAAGTGGGGATTCTCCCGGCCGTCCGGGCAGCCGGTTCCGTTTTTGGCGGGATGGCACTCCGGGACGGATCCGGGGCCGTTCTGTTCACGGCCCGGGCACCAGGCATCATCGGGGTTTCACGTGCGGACCTGCTCCGGCTGCTGGACGCGGCGGTGCCGGCCCCGGTGGCCAGAGCCTACGGCCCGGTGGCATCACTGCCGCGTTCGGGCCTCGTCGTCGGCGCCGACGGGGTGCACAGCATTGTCCGCCGGAGGCTCTGGGGCGAACGCAGTAGGGCCAGACTCAGCCCCTATCTTGCGCTGCGCGGCATCATCGACGAACCGGTGCCGCCCGGCGGCGGAGGTGAATACTGGGGGCGCGGGCAGCTGTTTGGCATCACTCCCGCGTCCCGCGGCCGGACCTACTGGTACGCCTCCTACCGGTCGGGGCTGGGGCCCGGCGGCATCGATGTCGGGGAGGCCCTGGCGCTCACCCGCGCGCGGCTGTCCGGCCGGGCTGCAGGCATAGACCGCGTCCTGGCGGCCGCGACGCCGGGGCAGACGCTGGCACAACGGGTCTGGACGGTGCCCTTCCCCGGCAGCTACCAGCGGAACGGTGCGGTGCTGGTGGGGGATGCGGCGCACGGCATGACGCCCAACCTGGGGCGCGGCGCCTGCGAGGCGCTGATCGACGCCGTCACACTCGCGGGACTGCTCAACTCCCGCCCCGTCCCGGAGGCCCTGCGGGCGTACAACCGGCGGAGGCTGCTGCGCAGCCAGGCTTTACGCGTGGCGTCCTCCGCCATGGCACGGCTGGCACTCGCGGAGACTGCCCAGCCCCTGCGCGACGGGCTGCTGCGGCTGACCGGCAGGCGCGGCGGCGCTGCTGCCGGCTGACGGGGGCAAACGCAGTACCCCGCCTAGGCCATGGCGGTGTGGGCGGCGCTGTGCGAGTCGATGGCTTTCGAGTAGCAGTAGGAGTGCTCCACCCCGATGTACGGCCCGAAGTTCGGCACCGGGACAAAGCCGGAGTTCTGGTAGAACTGCCGGCCGTCAGTCTGCACCGAGCCGGCCTCGGCGGTGATGGACGTGATGCCGAGGCTGTGCGCGTGCGCCTCCAGGGCCGCGAGGATGGAGCTGGCCACCCCGGAACCACGGGTGTACGGGAGCACGTAGAGCCGCTTGATCTCGGCAGTGTGCGCGTCGAGGATGCGCAGGCCGCCGCAGCCCACGGGCTGACCGGAGGCCTTGTCGTGGGCGACGAGGAACACGGCCGTGTCAGCCTCCGACGGCGGCGGGCCGGGTTCATGGTCGCTAGTGCCGAAGCGGGCGTCGAGTTCGGCCTGCTGGGCTGCACGGAGATCCGCGCCCACCGGGTTGGCCCAGGTGACCTGCCGGATGTTGAGCCGCGGGTTGGTCTGCATGGCTGCCTCGCTTCGCCGAAGGGTTATGCAGATCAACGGTAGGCACCGCCGGTTTCGGCCGTGTTTCCTGCGCGTTAGGGTTCGGAGAATTCAGCTACAGCGTGCCGCCGGCCGGGTCCTCCGCCGTCGGGTCCAGCAGTGCCAGGCCGCCGACCGGACTGTCGTCCCAGTGGATAAGTCGCCAGCCGGCGTCGGGATCCCCTTCCAAGGCCACAATCCCGGTGTTGGCGAGGCCGTGGCGGGCGGCGAAGCCGGCCTCCACGTTGCCGGCCCGAAGGCCCGCCCAGACGCGGATCGCGGCGCCGTGGCTGACCACGGCCACCGTCGAGGTGTCGCCGTCGGCCGCGGCGGCGATCCGTGTGATCGAGGCGTCGTAGCGTTCGAAGAAGTCGTGCCCGCTGGGCCCGGCCGGCATCCTGCGGTGCAGTTCCCCGGCCGCCCAGCCGAACACGGTTCCAAGGTAGCGCAGGTGCGATTTCTTGTCGGTGAGCTTCTCCAGGGACCCGGCCTCGATCTCCCGCAGGCCCTCCAGCACCTCGATCTCCAGGCCGCGGACGGCTGAAAGCGGCGCGGCCGTGATCTGGGTGCGGATCAGTGTGGAGGCGAAGAGAAGGTCGATCTGCTCATTCGCCAGGGACCGCGCCAGCGCGGCGGCCTGCCGTTCGCCGAGCTCGGTCAGCCCGGGGCCCGGGTGGGCGGTGTCCAGTTGGCCCAGGACGTTGCCGGGCGTCTGGCCGTGGCGGATGAGCAGGAGCCTCATGCGAGGTGGTCCACCAGCTTGTCCGCGATGCCGGTGTACCTGCCGGGGGTCAGGGCCAGCAGCCGGGCTTCGGCGTCCGCCGACAGGCCCAGGCTCTGGACGAATTCCCGCATCCTGGCGGCGTCGACGCGCTGCCCGCGGGTCAGGTCCTTGAGCCGCTCGTAGGGGTTTTCCATGCCTTCGACGCCGGCGATGGCCTCGGCGCGCATGACCATCTGGATGGCTTCGCCCAGGACTTCCCAGTTGGTGTCGAGGTCCGCGGCCAGCACGTCCTCGGCGACCTTCAGGCGGTCCAGGCCCTTGGCCACGTTGGAGATGGCGAGCAGGGAGTGGCCGAAGGCGACGCCGATGTTGCGCTGCGAGGAGGAATCGGTGAGGTCCCGCTGCCAGCGCGAGGTGACCAGGGTGGAGCCCAGGACATCGAACAGCCCGGAGGAGATCTCCAGGTTGGCCTCGGCGTTCTCGAAGCGGATCGGGTTGACCTTGTGCGGCATCGTGGAGGAACCGGTGGCGCCGGCGACCGGGATCTGCACGAAGTAGCCGATCGAGATGTAGCTCCAGATGTCCGTGCAGACGTTGTGCAGGATCCGGTTGAACCGCGCGACGTCGGCGTACAGCTCCGCCTGCCAGTCGTGGCTTTCGATCTGCGTGGTCAACGGGTTCCAGCTCAGGCCCAGGCCTTCAACGAAGCCCTTGGCGACGTGCTCCCAATCGGCGCCCGGGACGGAGGCCACGTGGGCCGCGTAGGTGCCGGTTGCGCCGTTGATCTTGCCGAGATATTCAGTCCGGGCGATGCGGTTCAGCTGGCGGGTCAGGCGGTGCGCGATGACGGCCAGTTCCTTGCCGAGGGTGGTGGGGGTGGCCGGCTGGCCGTGCGTGCGGGAAAGCATCGGCACGGCCCGGTTGTCCCCGGCCATGGCGCTGATCTGCGCGACGAGCTGCCGGGCGGCGGGCAGCCAGACGTCCTCCACGGCGCCCTTGATGCCCAGGGCGTAGGAGAGGTTGTTGATGTCCTCGGACGTGCAGCCGAAGTGCACCATGGCGGTCAGGTGTTCGATGCCGATCCCCGGCAGGCGGCGGCCGATGTAGTACTCGACGGCCTTGACGTCGTGCACGGTGACGGCTTCGATGTCCGCCAGTTCGGCAACCGAGCCGGCGTCGAATTCGGTGACGATGGCGCGCAGCTTCTCCTGCTGCTCGGCAGTCAGCGGCCCGGCGCCGGGGAGCACGTTGTTGCCGGTCAGGTGGATGAGCCATTCAACCTCGACGGCGACCCGGTCGCGGTTGAGGGCGGCCTCGGAGAGGTAGTCGACCAGCGGCGCGACGGCGGACTGGTACCGGCCGTCCAGCGGGCCGAGCGCGATCTGTTGTGAGGACGCGGCGAGGGCCAGGCGTCCGGACGGCGTGCGGGTATCGGCTGTGGCGGCAGTTTCAGGCATGCTCCGATTCTTTCACGAAGTCCCGCCGGGCCTTAAGCGCGCTGATCCATGTGACTTCCGGCCGGGTTCCCCGGTGCTCACTGCGGTTTCACCGGCAGTTGTCCACATGGCCGGGCGGGGGGCTTCAGGCCGTGGGCGGGGGTCCCTAAGGTCGGTGACATGACCAGCGGGAGCGCCGATACCAGCGCCCACACCAGCAACAGCCCCGGGGGCGGCGGGGCGTCCGCGGGGGGTGTCCTGGCCTCTGATGCCGGGGCGTGCGTCTCGCGCAGCTACGAGGTCCAGCAGCTCGCCGCCCGGGTGGCCGCCTGCGCAGACCACACCGACGCTGTGCTGGCTGGCCTGGCCCGCGTGGAACTGCAGAGCTGGCAGTCCCCTGCGGGACGGGCCTACCGGACTGCGGTGTCCCTGCAGGCCGCCTCCCTGCGCCGCAGCCGCGCAGCCCTGCAGGAGGCCGCTGCAGCCGTGCTCCGCCATGCTCGGAACGTGGCTCTGTCCCCGGGGCGGCCGGGGCCCTGATGGCGGAGGTGTCACCGGCCGGTTCCGGGGGAGCCCCCGTCCCCGCCGCTCCGGTGGACGGGATGCTGCGGATCCGGGGCGGAGTGGGCGGCCTCAGTTTCTCGTTCGAGGAACTGCTGGCGGGAGCCTCTGCGCTGGACGGCCTCGTCCGGGAACTGGCTGCCGCGGAGGCGGAGGGAGAACGGGTGCGCCGCGCGCTGTTCCCCTACCAGTCCGACTCGTACGCCTCCGGCAGTGCTGCGATTACCGCCGTCGGGGAGGGAGCCCTGGCCCTCGGCCGCGTCCGGGCAGAGCTGGAGCGTCTCTGCAGTGAGGTCCGGGCGAGCCACCGGGAGTACGAGTCCGCCGAAGCCAGGAACACCCTGCTCCTGCGGATCGGCCGGGCCGGCCCCGGATACGGGCCGCTGTGGGGTCTGGCCGGCCTGCCGCCGCTGACCGTCCGCGACACGGTGGAGGACGAGTTCTCGCTGGCGCCCGGAAGGCTGGCGCTGCTGCTGGGCCTGCCGGCCGGCGCCCCGGCGGCAGGGGGACCGGCGGGCGGTGTTCGGGCCGTGATCCGTGGATTGGCGGACGAGCCGGGACTGGACTTCCTGCGGCCCCGGCCCGTCCGGATCGCGGGCCGGGAGACCCGGACGGAGGAGGTCGATGTCTCACCGGCCGGGCTGCTGCTGCGGGCCGGGGACGTCGGCCGGAACAGCGGCGAGATCGAGGTCCTCCGGCTGGGGGAGCGCGGCAACCGCGCCTGGGCGGTGGTCATCCCCGGAACGCAGCTGGACGGACTGCCGCAGGGCACCAATCCCTTTGACACCGCCGGGATCGCAGAGGGCCTCGGCTACGATTCGGCCGAGACCGCCGCGGCCATCCGTCAGGCCCTGGCGGAGGCCGGCGCCGAGGCGGGCGACCAGGTGGCCGCCGTGGGCTACAGCCAGGGCGGTATCCACGCCATGAACCTCGGCCGGGACAAGGCGTTTCTGGCCGACTACGAGCTGAAGTTCGTGCTCACGGCAGGTTCCCCGGTGGGCGGGATCGAGCCAGGGCCAGGCACCGGCAGCCTGCACCTGGAGCACGAGCAGGACTGGGTGCCCGGGGCGGACGGGACGCCCAACCCCGACCTGAAGGACCGGGTGACCGTCACTTTGACCGCCCCGGTCCCCGGACACGAATGGCTGGAGCCTGGGATGGGGCCCGGCCACGCCATGGACCGCTATGCCGACGGCGCCCGGGACGTTGCGGCCAGCGAGGATCCATCACTCCGGGCTTCGACCGCCGCGCTCGCGGCCGTGGTCGGCGCGGGCGGAACCGCCACGGTGAGCCGCTTCTCGCTCCGGCGCGAAGCCATGCCGCCCCAGCGGGGAGCGCCTGTCGCCCCGGGGCCGAGGCGCAGTCCGGGAGGAACTTCCCCGGATCCCGCCCGGCGGCCCGCGGCCTAGGGACCTGTTCCCGACCTTCGTTCCCGGCCCGGCCCGCGCCGGGGTTCCGGGGCGACGTCATCGGTCGAGCGCGGGGAGGAAGCTCGCCACGAGGGACACCGCACTGATAATGAGGGCGGCGAACACCGCCGTCCAGAAAAAGCTGTCGATGGTGAAGTGCACGGTGGTGTAGCTGCTGATCCAGGACGTCAGATACAGCATCCCCGCGTTGATGACAACCGTGAAAAGGCCCAGCGTGAGGATGGTGATCGGCAGCGACAGGAGGCTGACGATCGGCTTGACGAAGGCGTTGACGAGGCCGAAGATCAAGCCGATGAACAGGTAGCCCAGGATGATGCTGAGGGTGCTGTTGCCCGCGGTGGAGATATCCAGGCCGGTGAGGATCCAACACGCGATGGCCAGGGCCAACCCGTTGACGATGACTCGTACGATGAGGGAGCGCATGGGCCCATGCTGTCACAGGCCCGGCGGCAGCGGCAGGGACCATATCCCCCTCTTGCGGCAGCCCGAAGTAGGCTAGTTGGCATGACTTCATCAGAGAACACGGCCGGGGGCATCAGGCCCCGTCCGGTGGTAGACCTCCTTCCCCGCTACGCGGCCGGCAAACCGCCGGTCCCCGTCGAGGGACTGGCCAGCTACAAGCTTTCCTCCAACGAAAACCCGCTGCCCCCGATCCCTGCAGTGCAGCAGGCCATCGCGGCGCAGACCGACTTCAACCGCTACCCGGATCCGCTGAGCAGCAAGCTGCGCGGCGCGCTCTCCCGGTTCCTGGCGGTTCCTGCCGAGGACATCGTCACCGGCGCAGGAAGCCTCGGCGCGCTGAACCAGCTGCTGGCCACGTTCGCCGGGCAGAACGACGACGGCAAGCCCGACGAGGTCATCTACGCCTGGCGCTCCTTCGAGGCGTACCCGATCTGCGTCGGCCTGGCCGGCGCCGAGAGCGTCCGGATCCCGCTGACCGGCGAGGGCCGCCACGATCTCGACGCCATGGCCGCCGCGGTAACGGCGCGCACCCGGATGATCCTGCTGTGCACGCCCAACAACCCCACCGGACCGATCCTGACCACCGAGGAAACCGAGCGCTTCATCAAACGGGTTCCCTCCGACGTCGTCGTGGTCATCGATGAGGCCTACCAGGAATTCGTCCGCGACGAGCAGGCCGTCGACGGGATCGAAATGTACCGGAAGTACCCCAACGTCGCAGTCCTGCGGACCTTCTCCAAAGCCCACGGCCTGGCCGGGCTGCGGGTCGGCTACAGCGTGGCCCAACCGGACCTCACGCAGCATCTGCGCGTTTCGGCCACCCCTTTCGCCGTGTCCCAGATCGCCGAAATCGCGGCCGTGACCTCGCTGGACCACTTCGGCGAGGTTGTAGAAAGGGTACAAAGCCTCGTGGACGAACGGGACCGCGTCACCGCCGGCCTGCGGGACCTTGGCTGGTTTGTCCCTGAGGCCCAGGGCAACTTCGTGTGGCTCAATCTCGGTGCGGACAGTGCAGAGTTCGCCGCCCTGGCAGGGGAGCGGGCCCTCTCCGTCCGCCCCTTCGCCAACGAGGGTGTGCGGGTCAGCATCGGCGAGACCGAGGCGAACACCCGCTTCCTGGAACTCTGTGCGATCTATACAAAACCCCCGCTGCGTTCCTAGCGCTTAACATAACGGCCGCCGCCAGTCGGCTGCGGATAAAGTAGGGACGAGTTAGCCAAAATATATGCCGGATCGGGAATGGATTACCGGTCCGGCATATATCCCAGCGATTGCGGCGCATTCGGATGCGGCAAGCAAGGAGACGGTATGGGCGCCACACATCTGCCCGCTACCGAGTTCGATGGAACCGATATTGAGGACCGGCTTGAGGCGGAGGCCGAAGCCCGCCTGGGTGATCCGGCCGAGCCGATGGTGCAGCTCCTCGCTCCCGATGGCACGCTCGGCTCCGACCCCGTGTTCTCGGACTACGCCGAGCGGCTAGACCCGGAGAAACTGCGCGGGTTCTACGCCGACATGGCGAAAATCCGCCGCTTCGACGTGGAGGCCACGGCGCTGCAGCGGCAGGGCCAGCTGGCCCTCTGGGTTCCGCTCACCGGTCAGGAGGCCGCCCAGATCGGATCCGGCCGGGCCAGCCAGCCGCAGGACTACATTTTTCCCACCTACCGCGAACACGGCGTCGCCCTGACCCGCAACGTGGACCTGGCCGAGCTGCTGCGCCAGTTCCGCGGCGTCTCCAACGGCGGCTGGAACCCCAAGGACACCAACTTCCACCTCTACACCCTGGTCCTCGCGGCGCAAACCCCGCATGCGGTCGGCTACGCGATGGGGATCCAGCGCGACCAGAAGTTCGCGGCGTCGGCCGCACTCGCCGGCGGAGCGGCCGGCCAGGCCGCGGAGCCCAAGGCTGCCGTCATGGTCTACTTCGGCGACGGCGCCAGCTCTGAAGGCGACGTCCATGAGTCCATGGTGTTCGCGGCTTCCTACAAGGCGCCCGTGGTGTTCTTCTGCCAGAACAACCATTGGGCGATCTCCGTTCCCAGCTCCGTGCAGACCCGCATCCCGCTCGCCAACCGGGCCAAGGGCTACGGGTTCCCGGGCATCCGGGTGGACGGCAACGACGTGATCGCCGTCCATGCCGTCACCGAGTGGGCGCTGGAACGTGCCCGCGAGGGCGAGGGCCCGGTGCTGATCGAGGCGTTCACCTACCGCGTCGGTGCCCACACCACGGCCGACGATCCCACCAAATACCGGGAATCCGCCGAGGAAAGCCGGTGGCGGGCCAAGGATCCGCTGGAGCGCCTGGAGAAGTACCTCCGCGCCGAGGGAATGGCCGACGACGCCTTCTTCGAACAGGTCAGGGCCGACGGCGACGAACTCGCCGCCTACGTCCGCAAGACCACCTACGATCTCGAAACTCCGGACATCCGCACGGCCTTCGCCAACGCCTATGTGGAGGCCCACCCGCTGGTGGCCGAGGAGCTGGCCTGGTTCGAGGAGTACAGCGCGGGATTCGCCGACGAAGCGACCGCAGACGAGGCAAAACCCCTTGAGACCGCCCGGGCGGAAGGTGCGGCCAACCGATGACCACCATGACCATTGCCAAGGCCATCAATGAAGGCCTCCGCGCGACGCTGAACAACAATCCCCGCGCCCTGCTCATGGGCGAGGACATCGGACCCCTGGGCGGCGTGTACCGCGTCACCGACGGCCTGATCGCGGAGTTCGGCGCCGACCGCGTGGTGGATACACCGCTGGCGGAATCCGGCATTATCGGCACCGCGATCGGCCTGTCCCTGCGCGGCTACCTGCCCGTCTGCGAAATCCAGTTCGACGGCTTCGTGTTCCCGGGCTTCAACCAGATCACCACCCAGCTGGCGAAAATGCACTCCCGCAGCAACGGCAACCTGACCGTGCCGGTCGTCATCCGGATCCCCTACGGCGGCGGCATCGGCTCGATCGAGCACCATTCGGAATCCCCGGAGGCGCTGTTCGCCCACACGGCCGGCCTGCGCATCATCACCCCGTCCAACCCGCACGACGCCTACTGGATGATCCAGCAGGCCGTCGACTGCCAGGACCCCGTCATCGTTTTCGAACCTAAGCGACGCTACTGGCTGAAGGGGGAGGTCGACACGGAATCGCCCGGAACGTCCGCGGACCCGTTCAAGGCACACGTGCTCCGTGAGGGAACAGACGCCACCGTCGTGGTCTACGGACCCCTCGTCCCGGTCGCCCTGGCAGCTGCCAACGCCGCGGCCGAGGACGGCCGCAGCGTCGAAGTGATCGACCTGCGTTCGATCTCGCCGATCGACTTCGATACCGTCACGGACTCCGTCAGGAAGACGGGCCGGCTGATCGTGGCCCATGAGGCCCCGACATTCGGCGGAATCGGCGGCGAAATCGCGGCCCGGGTCAGCGAACGTGCCTTCCACTCACTCGAGGCGCCCGTCATCCGCGTCGGCGGTTTCCACATGCCCTACCCGGTGGCCAAGGTGGAGGAAGACTACCTCCCCGACATCGACCGCATTCTTGAGGCGCTGGACCGCGCCCTTTCCTACTGACCGCTTCCCGCTGAGGCGCCTTCTCCCAACAAGGACAACATGACACTCCACAAGTTCAACCTCCCCGATGTGGGCGAAGGGCTGACAGAGGCCGAGATCGTCGCCTGGAAGGTCAAGCCCGGCGACACGGTGGCCATCAACGATGTCCTGTGCGAAATCGAGACCGCAAAATCCCTGGTCGAGCTGCCCTCGCCCTTCGCCGGGACCGTCACCGAGCTGCTCGTCCCCGAGGGCCTGACCGTCGACGTCGGGACCCCGATCATCAGCGTGAGCGACGCGGCGCCCGCCGGCCCGGCCGCCCCGGCTCCGGCCTCCCAGCCGGCACCCGAGGCTCCGATGTACGGAAAGCTGGAAGCGGACACCTCCGACGCCGGCGAATCAGCCGGGCCTCCAGCCGGCGGCCCGCTGGTGGGATCCGGTCCCAAGGCCGACGCCGTCAAGCGCCGCCGGCGGGTGGCCGCGCCGGCGGGGTTCCCTGGCCGGGCTAGCGAGGTGAGGGAGCTGGCGGGGGTGGAGGCGCACGACATCTGGATCAGCCCGGAGGCCGTCGCCCACGCGGAGCGCCCGGCCCCAGCGGACAGCATCGACCAGCGGCCCACCCTCGGCGGTGCCATCAGCGGCCTGGTCAGCAGGGTCCTGGCCAAGCCTCCCGTGCGCAAAATCGCCCGCGACCTGGGCATCGACCTGGCCGACGTCGTCCCCACCGGCGCCCGCGGCGAAGTGACCCGCGAGGACCTGGTGAGCTACCAGGCGCAGCGCGACGCCGAGGTCGACAAGGCGGACACCTTCTGGGGCAAGACCGGCCGCCCGCAGGAACAGCGGATCGAACGGATCCCGGTCAAGGGCGTCCGCAAGGCCACGGCGCGGGCCATGGTTGAGTCCGCCTTCGCGGCACCGCACGTCAGCATCTTCGTCGACGTCGACGCCAGCCGGACCATGGAGTTCGTCAAGCGCCTCAAGGCCTCCCGCGACTTCGAGGGCATCAGGGTCTCGCCCCTGCTGATCCTGGCCAAGGCCGTCATCTGGGCCGCGGCCCGTAACCCCAGCGTCAACGCGACCTGGGTGGACGACCCTAACGGCAGCGACTCCGCCGAGATCCATGTCAAGCACTACATGAACCTCGGCATCGCCGCGGCCACGCCCCGTGGCCTGATGGTCCCGAACATCAAGAACGCCCAGGACCTGTCCCTCAAGGAGCTGGCCCTGGCCCTGAACGAGCTCGCCACGACCGCACGGGCCGGCAAGACCCAGCCGGCGCAGATGCAGGGCGGCACCCTGACGGTCACCAACATCGGCGCCCTCGGCATCGATACGGGCACGCCGATCATCAACCCCGGCGAGGTGGCGATCGTGGCCTTCGGCACCATCAAGCAGAAGCCCTGGGTCCTTGACGGCGAGGTGATTCCGCGCTGGATCACCACCCTCGGCGGCTCCTTCGACCATCGCGTGGTGGACGGCGACCTCTCGGCACGGTTCATGGCCGACGTCGCGTCGATCCTGGAAGAACCCGCCCTGCTGCTGGACTGAGCAGCCGACCCGCGCGGCGGAAGGTTGCCCGGTGGACACTACGCTCCTGCCCAGTTACTTCGGCCCTGCGCACCTGGCGCCCGTGTATTTTCGCAGTGCACCGGGGCTAATGCGCGTGCCCGCGTTCAGTAACTGGGCAAGAACGTCGCGCCTGCGGATCTAGCTGCCCGGGTAATTCGACAGCAGTTCGGCCAGGGCCGGATCACCGCTGATCCCGGCCAGGGCGACTGCCGCGGCGAACATCACGCAGGCAAAGCCGCTCGTGCATGCGGCCACCACGGCAAATAGCTTCCAGTCGTCGCGGAGCAAGCTCCGCGCGGTCCCGGGCATACGCAGGCCGGGGGAGATCCTGTTGGGGGCACTGTCCGTGGAACCGTCGTCCAGGAACGCGATCACCCGGTCCGCCTGGCGGTCGACGCGCATCGTGGTGATGTGGTCGCCGTGCCGGGCCAGGAGAATGTCGTGGCCAACGAGCTGGCGGCGCTGAAGAGTGGGCAGTTTCATCCCCTAGAACTAAAAATCGGATGTCCACGCCGGTGGGGGCACTTCCAATTTTACCGCCGGTACAGGGTTCCGGCGGGCCGGAATCCGCGTGAGCCTGCCCACCGGGCCGTGTGGCGCGCGTCGGCGCGGTCCTGTCCAGCCGGACCTAACGGCACTAGAGTGGCACCAGCCGCCGCCAGCGGGGCGGACGCGGATCAAAGGAGATGTTGCGTGTTTTCGAGCCCGTTCCCCGATGTGCAAATTCCCGACGTTAGCCTGTACGACTACCTTTTTGGCGGCCTGGAGGACGCGGACCTGGACCGGATCGCCGTCGTCGACGGCACGAGCGGCGCCGAGACCAGCTACCGGACCCTCGTGGGGCAGATCGATGCCGTGGCCGGAGCCGTTGCGGCCCAGGGACTGGGCATCCACGGCGTAGCGGCGATCCTGTGCCCCAACGTCCCGGCGTTCACCGTAGTCTTCCACGGACTGCTGCGGGCCGGCGCGACGGTCACGACGATCAACTCCCTCTACACGGCAGACGAGATTGCCCTTCAGCTTGCCGACGCCGGCGCGCAGTGGCTGTTTACCGTCTCCGCCCTGCTCCCCGCGGCCCGGGAAGCCGCCACCCAGGCCGGAATCCCGGCCGGCCGGCTCGTCGTCCTCGACGGCGCCGCCGGACATCCCTCGCTGCGGGACCTGCTGACGGCGGGCGCCCCGGCGCCGGACATCAGCTTCGATCCGGCCACCCACGTGGCCGTGCTGCCTTACTCGTCCGGGACCACCGGCCGGCCCAAGGGGGTCATGCTCAGCCACCGGAACCTAGTGGCAAACGCGGAGCAGTCCCGCGGGCTGCTCAAGGTCACTCCGGAAGACCGCCTGCTGGCCCTGCTGCCGTTCTTCCACATCTACGGGCTGACCGTGCTGCTGAACCTTGCCCTCCGCCAGCGTGCCTGCCTGGTCACGATGCCGAAATTTGAGCTGGCGGAGTTCCTGCGAATCATCCAGGACCAGAAGTGCAGCTACCTGTTCATCGCACCGCCCGTGGCCGTGGCCCTGTCCAAGCATCCGATGGTTGCCGACTATGACCTCAGCTCCGTCCACACGGCCCTGTCGGGCGCGGCCCCGCTCGACGGCGAACTGGGCGGCAAGCTGGCGGAGCGCCTTGGCTGCCGGGTGCTGCAGGGCTACGGCATGACCGAGATGAGCCCCGTGTCCCACCTGATCCCGGTGGACGCCACGGAGCTGCCCGTCAGTTCTGTCGGCTACACCGTCCCCAATATGGATTGCATGCTGCTGGATCCGGCCACCGGGGAGGAAATCGAAATTCCGGCCGAGGGGACCAGCGCGCCCGGACACCTGCTGTGCCGCGGACCGAACGTGATGCTTGGCTACCTCAACCGGCCCGAGGAAACCGCGGACACCCTGGACTCCGACGGATTCCTGCATACGGGGGACATCGCCACGGTCCGCGCCGACGGTGTGGTCACGATCGTGGACCGGCTCAAGGAACTGATCAAGTACAAGGGCTACCAGATCGCCCCGGCGGAGCTTGAGGCGCTGCTCCTCACCCACCCCGGCATCGGCGACGCCGCGGTGATCGGAACCTCCGACGCCGACGGCCAGGAGGTGCCGATGGCGTTTGTCGTGCGCCAGCCCGGGCACAACGGCGAGGGCCTCGACGAGGCCGCGGTGATGGACTACGTGGCGGCCAGGGTGGCGCCCTTCAAGAAGATCCGCCGGGTCGAGTTCATTGACGCGGTGCCCAAGTCCTCTTCCGGCAAGATCCTGCGCCGGATGCTCAAGACGGCAGGCGCAGCTACCGGATAAGCCGCGTCGCCGGCGGGCCCAGGGCACTGGGAACGGTGGCCCGCGGACGCCAAATCGGTCCGCCGGCCGGCGAATGTGACGCAGCTAATCCTGGACGCTTCCCCTACAGCGTATAGTCAGGAGTAGGTCAGGACGCGGCCATTGGAACCCCATCGTGGAGCTACCGTGCAAAAGATTCCCCCCGTCCTGCCTTCCGCAGCCCAACGCGCACACGCGATTCGAATTGTGCCGCATGCCCCGGCGCCGGCGCGGTCCGTCCCCCATAAGGTCGCTGTCATCCGCCGGCCCTCAGCGCCCGGAAAATTTGAAATCGTCCGTGTCGACGGGGGCGGGTTCCTCATTCGCATGCTGGACGGGAACGGGGCCGTGCTGGCCCTCTCCCGGGCCTACCCGGACATCGCCGCTGCGGTGCATGGTGTCGAGGCCGTGCGGGAATGCGCTGCCGCGGCCCACATCTCGGACGAGACGGAGCGTTCCCCCGCCCCGGAACCCCTTACCCCGGCGCTTCACTAACGCGACCGCCGCGACTGCCGGCACGGAATTCGCGGCCCGGCGGCTGCCGATCACCATTGGGGGTGACCGGATGCCGCCAACAGGGCCCAGCGAACTCCCGCCCAGCGGTCGCGGTGCGCGCCTGAGCGGGCACCCGACTATTCGGGTACGTCCGTCTTGGCGATGTAGACGTCGCAGGGGGCGTTGTGGGCCACGGAGTTGGCAACGCTCCCGAGCACGCGGCCCAGCCCCTTCATCCGCCGGTTGCCGACCACAATCAACTGGGCGCCGGAACGGGCCGCCTCGTCGATCAGGGCCTCGGCCGGCTTGCCGCGGGCGGCGGCGTAGGTCACCTGAACCGCGGGCGTGCGGAGGCTGTCGGCGACGCCGCGGGCAACCTTTTCGGCCTCCCCGGCGTCGGAGACAATCCACTTGTCGCTGCCACTGCCGAAGACCTCGGTCCGGTCGCTGTCGAACGCGCTGACCACATGAAGTGTGGCCCCGAGCGAAGCGGCCAGGTCACGGGCGGTGTGCGCGGCCTTCAGGGCAGTCCCGCTGCCGTCGACGCCGACAACAATAATTCCGGTCATGAAGTGCTCCTTGGGTCAACAAAAGTCTTCGGCGTGCACCGATGATTCAGGCTACAGGGCGGCGATGGCTTCCCGCAGGACCGGCGCCAGCCGGCGCACGCCTTCGCGGATGGACTCCGGCGGGACGGCGCTGAAGGCCAGCCGGATCTTGTTGGACGGGTCGTCGGAATGCGTAAAGGCCGCGCCGGGAATGAACACCACCCCCGCGTCGATCGCTGTCTTCAGCAGCGGATAGGTGTCCACGCCCTCGGGAAGCGTGACCCAGACGAAAAAACCACCCTCCGGGCGGGTCCAGCTCAGGCCCGGGGGCATGTACTCGTCGAGGGCGGCCAGCATCGCGTCGCAGCGCTCCTTGTAAAGCCCGCGGTACGTCTCGATCTGGCCCCGCCAGTCGTAGTCGCGGAGGTAGGCGGAGACAAGCATCTGGTTGAGGGTCGGCGGGCACAAGGTGACGGCCTCCGACGCCAGGTAATAGCGGCGCTGGAGGTGCGCCGGAACGAGGGCCCAGCCGATCCGCAGCCCGGGCGCGAAGATCTTCGAAAACGAGCCCATGTAGATCACGTCGTCCGGATTGGCGGCCCGCAGCGGGGTGAGCGGTTTGCCGTCGAAGCGGAGCAGGCCGTAGGGGTTGTCCTCCAGCACCAGAATATTCGCATTGCGGCATATATTCACGACCTCCTGCCGCCGCTCCGCGGACAGGGTGATCCCGGAGGGGTTGTTGAAGCTCGGGATCGTGTAGAGGAACTTGATGTTCTTGCCCGCGGTCTGCAGGGCGGCGATCCTGGCCTCCAGGAGGTCCGGGATGATGCCGTCGTCGTCCATCGGCACGGTGGCAACCTCGACCTGGTACGCCTCAAAGGTGTTGAGGGCGCCGACGTAGGTCGGGTCCTCGACGAGCACCACGTCGCCGGGATTGCAGAAGACCTTGGTCGCCACGTCCTGGGCGGACTGCGATCCTGCCGTAATCACGACGTTCTCGGGCCTGGCGTCCAGGATTCCCTCCGCCGCCATGACTTCGCAGACCTGGGTCCGGAGCTCCTCGGTGCCCTGGCCGCTGCCGTACTGCAGTGCAGTCATTCCCTGTTCGGCAATGATTTTCGCGGCGGTCTGGCCCAGCCGTTCGAGCGGCAGGGACTGGAGGTACGGGCTGCCGCCCGCCAGCGAGACGAGGCCAGGGCGCATCGAGATGTCGAAGACATCGCGGACTGCCGATTGCCTGATATTTGCTGCGCGCTCCGAGAACAGGTCCTCGTGGCGGTGGGCGGACGTAGCCGCACGTTCGATTGCGTCAATTGCCTCGGCCGGGAGTACTTCTGCGGCGGCATCAAGTGTTTCGTGGGTCACATCTCCCAGAATACAACCCTTGTTGCCACACGGGAAACGTTTGTTTCCCGGATCCCCTGATGGTCCGCCGACGCCAAACACCCCCGGCCGCAGGAGGGCGGCCGGGGGTGTCCGGTGGAACGGAGAACTTAGGCTGCGGAGGCCGTGCGGGACACTTCCAGCGCCTCGAAGACGGCCTTAATCTGCTCAACAACCTCGGCGTCGTCCTTGGGGTGGACCTCGGCGAAGCGGACCATGGAGCCCGGGACGGCCAGCTTGACGTCCCCGAGCACGCGGGCGCCGGCGATGCCGACGGCCTTGCGCGCTTCATCCTGGGCCCACACTCCGCCGAACTGGCCGAAGGCGGTGCCGACGACGGCGGTCGGCTTGCCGCTCAGGGCGCCGGCGCCGAAGGGCCGGGACAGCCAGTCGATGGCGTTCTTGAGCGAGGCGGGCACGGTGCCGTTATGCTCCGGAGTAACCAGGAGCAGGGTGTCGGCGTCGTTCGCGGCGGCACGCAGGGCGGCTGCGGCGGCGGGAACCTGGCCCTCGACGTCGATGTCCTCGTTGTAGAACGGGATGTTGCCGAGGCTGTCGTGGATCAGGACCTCCACGTGCTCCGGGGCGTTCAGCTGGATGGCTTCAGCCAGCTTCTGGTTGGTGGAATCGGCGCGCAGGCTGCCGACCAGGGTGAGAACGGTGTTCTTGGACATGTGAACTCCTAGGTGTCGCGCCGCGTGATGCTGCGGCTGGCTGATGATGGAGGCTTTGCCGGCCTTCACAGATCAAAACGGACTGCGGTCCGCTTCTATTCCCCGGGGCTAGAATGTGCGTTGTGAGCCTGATCCCAATCCGCCCGGGCCTGGAGCCTGAACGCCGCGATGCGGCCCGCAACCGCGAACTGCTGCTCCGCGCTGCCCGCGAGCTCATCGAGGAATGCGGGGCGGACGGCCTGACCATGGGCACCCTGGCGCAGCGGGCCGGCGTGGGCAAAGGGACGGTGTTCCGGCGGTTCGGCAGCCGGGCCGGGCTGATGATGACGCTGTTGAGCGACGCGGAGGCCGGGTTCCAGGGGCGGTTCATGTTCGGCCCGCCGCCGCTGGGTCCCGGCGCCCCGCCCCTGGAGCGGCTGATCGCCTTTGGCGAGGAGCGGATCGCCTGGGTGCTGGAATTCGGCGAGCTGGCCAGGGCCGCGGACGTGTCCGCCTACAACCGGTTCGACGTGCCGGCAGCCGTGCTCTGGCACCGTCATCTGGAGATGCTGCTGCGGGAAGCGGGCCTGACGGCCGACCCCTGGCTGATGGCCACGTCACTGAGTGCCGTCCTGGAACCGGAGCGGATCCTGCACGCCGTCCGTGTGCACCAGATTGCCCCGGAGCGCCTCGCCGCGTCCTGGCGCGAGCTCGTCTCGCGCGTCGTGCGTGGGGCCTAGGCCGACCCGGATTCCGGCCGGGACTCATCAAATCAATTCCCCTGAATTATTCATAACGATCTGATACCTGACTCGCGGAATGCCGGGTTCGGGCGCGTTCGGCGGCGGTGTGCATGTGATAGTTTCCTCTGGAATGTGACCCGCAACATAGTCCACCAGGACTTGCCGAAAGGCCTGCGGGCGGCCAGATACCCGCTGGCCAAGATCCCGGATCGGCAGCGGTGACCCCCTGCCGGATGGGGACTACGGAAGGATCAACTTGTGAATCTTGTCAGGAATCCTGCGCACGCCGAGGCAGAAAACACCGTTCCGGCAGCGGCAGCGACCGCACACACAACGGCGATCCAGAACTAGCCGCCCGTGCTCCGATACCTCGCCAAACGTGCCGTCACGTATGTCTTTATGATCTTCCTGACGACCACCGCCGGATACTTCCTGGCCGTGAGCACCCTGCAGCCGGCGCTGCTGGAGCAGGAGCGGATCCCGCGGCCCACCCCCGAGCAGGTGGCCAACTCGTTCCGGCTCAAGGGCCTCGACCCGGAGCTCAGCGCATGGGAGCGCTACGTTGAGTGGCTCACGGCGATCGTCACCCGCTGGGACTGGGGGCGCAGCCCCAACGGCGCGTTTATCAACGCCGAATTCGGCGACCGGGTCTGGATCTCGACCCGGCTGTTCCTGGCCTCCATCATCCTGACCCTGATCATCGGCGTCGCCCTGGGTGTGTACACGGCAGCGCGGCAGTACAAGGCCTCGGACCGGGTCATCACCTCCTACAGCTACCTCGTCTACATCGTGCCCGCGCCGATCGCCTACTTTCTGGTGCAGCTCGGTGCCATCAACATCAACGAGACGGTCGGGGAACGCATCTTTTTTGTCACCGGCATCTCCACGCCAGGGCTGGAGGGAGGCGGCTGGGTGCAGTTCGTCGACATGCTGGCGCACTACGCGGTGCCCACCTTCGCGATCACGATCGTGGGGTGGGGCACCTACCAGATCGCCCAGCGCCAGTACCTGCTGGACAACGTCAACACGGACTTTGTCCGGACGGCTCGGGCCAAGGGGCTGACCCGGAATCAGGCCATCAGCCGCCACGCACTGCGGGTATCCTTCATCCCCGTCGCGCAAAGCATCGCCTTCACCATCCCCGCCATTTTCGCCGGCGGCTTCTTCGCCGAGAAGATCTTCGCCTGGCATGGCGTCGGCTCCTGGAGCATCGACGCGATCGCCCTGCAGGACGTCAACGCCGCGACGGCGACCCTCGCCTACGGCTCCGTGATCTTCGCGATCGGCGCGATCCTCGCGGACTTCGCCACCACGCTGGTCGACCCGAGAGTGCGGGTGCAGTAACCATGACAAACCTCAACACCATCGACCCGGCCGCCGTCGCCGGCGAAGCGAAAATCGAGAACAACGACGTCGTCATCGCGAAGTCCTCGATCATCCTCCGCCGCTTCCTGCGCAACAAGACAGCCGTCGTCGGTCTGTTCATGTTCCTGGCCCTGACCCTGTTCTCCTTTGTCGGCGGCTTCTTCACCAGCTGGGACAAGGAGACGATCGACCCGTTCAACATCGGCATGCCGCCGTCGGCCGAGCACCTGCTGGGCACCTCCCAGGCCGGGATTGACCTCTACGCGCTGACCGTGGAGGGCACCCGGATCTCGATCCTGATCGGCCTCGTGGTGGGCCTGGTCTCGGTTCTGATCGCCGCCGTGTACGGCTGCACCATGGCCTACTTCGGCGGGAAGGTGGACAAGGTCATGCTGTTCGTCCTCGAAGCGCTGATCATGATGCCGGCCCTGCTGGTCGTCGCCGTGGCCACGAGCGGCGGCGGCAACGGCCTGCAGCAGTCCCTGCCCAGCTGGCTCCTGCTGATCATCGTGCTGCTGGTCTTCAGCTGGATGGGCACGGCCCGGCTCATCCGCTCGCTCTCGATGTCCCTCATGTCGCGCGACTTCGTCAAGGCGGCCCAGTACATGGGGATCCCGCCGCGGCGCATCGTCTGGCGGCACCTCGTTCCGAACATCGGCTCGCTGCTGGTCCTGGACATCACCCGCGGCATCACCGGCGCGATCCTGGCCGAGGTGGCGTTCTCCTTCATCGGGATCGGCATCAAGGTCCCCGACGTCAGCCTGGGCGTGCTGATCGGGCAGGCCACCTCCCAGGTCTCCACGTTCCCGTGGATGTTCTGGGTCCCGCTGACCGTCATGTTCCTCCTGACCGGGTCGCTGGCCATGATGAACGACGGCCTGCGTGACGCGTTCGATCCCAGCTCCAGCTCCGTTGGCCGCGCCAAGAAGAACGGTCCCGGGAAGCGTACGTCCGGCAAGGCACAGAAGTCCGCACAGAAGAAGACCCCATGAGCCACGAAATGACCGCCAGCACCGAATCCCCCGACCTCTCCGCCGTCGAGCGCCTCCACCTCGCCGGGCTGCACGCGCCAGGTGATGCCCCGGCGGATGCGGTGCTCTCCGTCCGGGACCTGAACGTCCGCTTCAACACGGAAAACGGGGAGGTCCACGCCGTCCGCGGCATCGACTTCGACCTCCGCGCCGGCAAGACGCTGGGCATCGTCGGCGAGTCGGGTTCCGGAAAGTCCGTCACCTCCATGGCCATCCTGGGCCTGCTGCCGGACACCGCCCAAGTCACCGGTTCGGTCCGGCTCCAGGGCCAGGAACTGCTGGGACTCAGCGACAAGGCCATGTGCCGGTACCGCGGCAACGACATCGCCATGGTCTTCCAGGATCCGCTGTCCTCCCTGACCCCGGTCTATACGGTCGGCAACCAGATCATCGAGGCGCTCACGGTCCACAACCCCGGCATGAGCAAGCAGGCCAAGGAGGCGCGCGCCGTCGAGCTTCTCGGCATGGTGGGCATCCCCAGCCCGAAGGACCGGCTCAAGGCCTTCCCGCATGAGTTCTCCGGCGGCATGCGCCAGCGTGTCATGATCGCCATCGCGATTGCGAACAACCCGCGCGTCCTGATCGCCGACGAGCCCACGACGGCGCTCGACGTCACCATCCAGGCGCAGGTCCTGGAGGTGCTGCACACCGCGCAGGAGGAAACCGGCGCCGCCGTCGTGATGATCACGCACGACCTCGGCGTCGTCGCCGGCATGGCGGACGACATCATGGTGATGTACGCCGGCAAACCGGTGGAGACCGGCAGCGTCGACGACATCTACTACAACCCCCGGATGCCTTACACGATGGGCCTGCTCGGCGCGGTGCCGCGTGTCGACGTGGCCGAGAAGTCCTCGCTGGTGCCGATCGAGGGCATCCCGCCGAACCTCATCCACCCGCCGACGGGCTGTTCCTTCGCGCCGCGCTGCCCGCTGGTCAGCAACGCCTGCCTGCAGGGCGAACCGGAGCTGTGGCCCGTCACCGGAACCAGCCCGGACAGCGGCCTGCAGCACAAGGCCGCCTGCATCAAGACCGACTCCCTCGGCCTGGAAGTCGACGTCCGCGAGGTCTTCAAGGCCCCGGCGGTTCCGGTGTCACGCTTTGACGCGATCCCGCGTGCGGAACGCCGGACCGTGCTGGAGCTCAGGGACGTCAAAAAGCACTTCCCGCTGATGAAGGGTGCCCTGCTCAAACGCCGGATCGGCACCGTCAAGGCGGTCGATGGGCTGAGCTTCGACATCCGCGAGGGCGAGTGCTTCTCGATCGTCGGCGAGTCCGGCTGCGGCAAAACCACCACCCTGCTGGAAATCATGGAGTTCCACAAGGACCAGGACGGCGAGGTGGTCATCGGCGGCCTCAGCAACAAGGAAGCCTCCGACGCCAAGACCAAGAGCGCCATGCGCAAGGAACTCCAGATGGTCTTCCAGGACCCCACTGGTGCCCTCGACCCGCGGTTCACCGTCTTTGAAGTGCTGTCCGAGCCGCTCGAGAACGCGGGCATGGCCAAGCCCCAGATCCGGAAGCGGATCATGGAGCTGATGGAGCTCGTGGGCCTCCAGCCGGACCACGTCAACCGCTTCCCCAACCAGTTCTCCGGCGGCCAGCGCCAGCGCATCGGCATCGCACGCGCCCTGGCCGTGAACCCCAAACTCGTCGTCCTGGACGAGCCGGTGTCCGCCCTGGACGTGTCCGTCCAGGCCGGCGTCATCAACCTGCTGGACCAGCTCCGCGCGGAACTCGGGCTGAGCTACCTGATGGTGGCCCACGACCTGTCCGTGGTCCGGCACATCTCCGACCGGGTGGCCGTGATGTATCTGGGCAAGATCGTGGAGATCGGCGACGTCGACAGCGTCTTCGACAATCCGCGCCACCCCTACACCCGGGCCCTGCTCTCGGCGATTCCGGTCCCCGACCCGGTCCTGGAACGCACCCGCGAACGCATCATCCTGGAGGGCGATCTGCCCTCGCCGCTGGAGGCGCCGACGGGCTGCAACTTCGCCACGCGCTGCCCGGTCTTCGCGGCACTGCCGCCGGCAAAGCAGGAGAAATGCCTGACCCAGGAGCCCGGGCTGCTGGCAGTCACGGACTCCCTGGCCGCCGTCGGCGTCGGAGCCGCCGGAGCTCCCGGACACCCGGCGGGCAGCGGCCGCGGGGCCGGCCCCGCGGCCCCCACAGACCAGCAATTCGCCTGTTTCTATCCTGACGGCGAACTGGACGCGGACATGCTTGTTGTCCACGAAACCACCTGACCTACCAGTCACACGCATCACAACACGCACCAAAAGGAATGAAGGGGAACACATGAAGAATCTGACCAAGATCGGCGGCGTTACCGCCGTCGTTGCAGCGCTTGCGCTGACCGCTTGTGGCGGTGGGGGCGGCGCTGCACAGGGTCCCGAGACCGCCAAGGGCCAGGACGCGGGAAGTGACCTGGCCAAACTGGTCAGCATCAACGCGAAGGACGCCAAGGACCTGCAGCCGGGCGGCACCGTCACCCTGCCGCTGGGCAACATCGGTCCGGACTTCAACGGGTTCTCCAACAACGGCAACAGCGCGGACAACACCGCCCTGCACCGCCCGATCGACCAGGCCGGCACCTGGGGCTGCTGGAACTTCGACTTCGACGGCACCGCCACGCCGAACAAGGACTTCTGCGAGGACGTCCAGAGCGAGGTCAAGGACGGCAAGCAGACCATCACCATCAAGGTGAATGAGAAGGCCACCTACAACGACGGCACCCCGATCGACGTCAAGGCCTTCGAAAACACCTGGAACATGCTCAAGGGTGAGAACAAGGACATCGACATCGTCAGCTCCGGCGCGTACGAGTTCGTCGAATCCGTCACGGCCGGGTCCAGTGACAAGGAAGTTGTTGTCACCACCACCCAGCCGGTCTACCCGCTGGACTCCCTGTTCACCGGTCTGATCCACCCGGCCGTGAACACCCCGGCGATCTTCAACGAAGGCTTCACCGGCGACATGCACCCGGAATGGATGGCCGGGCCGTTCAAGCTCGACCAGTACGACAGCGCCGCCAAGACGGTCACCCTCGCCCAGAACGACAAGTGGTGGGGCACCAAGCCGGTCCTGGAAAAGGTGGTCTTCCGCCAGCTGGAGAGCAGCGCCGCCATCGCCGCGTTCAAGAACGGTGAGATCGACGGCGTCTCCGCCAACACCATCACCCCGTACAAGCAGCTCGACGGCACCAAGGACTCCGAGATCCGCCGCGGCCAGCGCCTCTTCGCCGGCGGCCTGAACCTCAACGCGCAGAAGGCGCCGATGACCGACGTCGCCATCCGCGAGGCGATCTTCACCGCCGTCGACCGCGAAGCGCTGCGCAAGGTCCGCTTCAACGGCCTGAACTGGGAAGAAACCAGCTCCGGGTCGATGATGCTGCTGCCGTTCTCCAAGCACTACCAGGACAACTACCCGGTCAAGGAGACCGGCGCCGAGGCCGCCAAGAAGGTCCTGACCGACGCCGGCTACACGGCCAACGCCGCGGGCATCATGGAGAAGGACGGCGTCCCCGCTGCCTTCAAGATCAGCAACTTCGGTGACGATCCCACCACCCTGGCCTTCGCGCAGACCCTGCAGAGCCAGCTCAAGGCCGGCGGCATGGATGTTGGCATCGACCAGCGCGCTTCCGCCGACTTCGGCAAGGTCCTGGGCAGCCGCGACTTCTTTATGAGCGTCTCCGGCTACACCGTGGGCGCCGACGCGACCGACGCCGTCAAGCAGTTCTACGATTCCAAGACGAACGAGAACGAACTGGGCGACGCCGAACTGGACGCCGAGATCAAGAAGCTCTCCACCATCGCCGACAACGATGAGCGGAACAAGGCCGCCATGGAAGTAGAAAAGAAGCACATGGAGAAGTACTTCTCGATGGGTGTTGTGATGAACGGTCCGCAGATCTCCTTCGTGCGCACCGGTCTGGCCAACTACGGCCCGTCCCTGTTCAAGAGCCTGTCCCAGGTTCCGGACTGGACTACCATCGGCTGGGAAAAGAAGTAACACCCCTTCCGACGCTCCCTCACTTTTAGCAGCTTTCTGGGCGACGCTCCCTCACGTTTCGAGGGGGCGTCGCCCTAATTGTTGCGGAATCTGAGGGAGCGTCGAATGGGCGTGCGGGGGTAGCGTGGGACCATGACAACCGACCCCACCCGGCCCATCCGCACGGCCGTCGCCGGCTTCGGCCTCTCCGGCAGCGTCTTCCACGCCCCGCTGCTCCACGCCGACCCCGCATTCTCCGTCGAGGCGATCTCCACCTCCGACGCCGGCAGGCAGGCCGCCGCCGCCGCCCGGTATCCCGGAGCCCGCCTGGTCAATACCCCGGCGGACGTCCTTGACCTCGCCGGCGAACTGGACCTGCTGGTCCTGGGAACCCCCCCGGCCACGCACTACCCGCTCGCGAAAGCCGCGCTGGAAGCCGGACTCGACGTCGTCGTCGACAAGCCGTTCGCCGTGCGCAGCGCCGAGGGCGAGGAGCTCATCCGGCTCGCGGCGCGGCTGGGACGTGTGCTTACGGTCTTCCAGAACCGGCGCTGGGACGGCGACTACCTGACCGTCCAGGGCCTGCTGGAGAGCGGCGTCCTCGGCACCGTGACGCGGTTCGAATCCCGCTTCGAACGCTGGTCCCCGGAGGTCGCCAAGGCCTGGAAGGCGGCCGCGACGGCGGACGACGGCGGCGGGGTGCTGTTCGACCTCGGCACCCACCTGCTGGACCAGGCGGTGCAGCTGTTCGGCCCCGCCACGGTCACACACGCCGAACTGGCCGCACGGCGGCCCGGCGAGATGACCGACGACGACGTGTTCCTGGCCCTGCGGCACGAATCCGGCGTGACGAGCCATCTGTGGATGAACATGTTCTGCGCCCAGCAGGGGCCGCGGTTCCGGCTGCTGGGCAGCGCGGGCGGTTTCACCAAGAACGGCGTGGACCCGCAGGAGCCCTTCATCGTGGCCGGCGGCAGCCCGCTGGACCCGGACTATGGGATCGAAGACCGGGACTGGGCCGGGCTTCTCGGCCGGGACGGCCATTTGGACCGGCTGCCCACCGAGCGCGGCGCCTACCCGGAGTTCTACCGGCTCCTGGCCGCGAAGATCCGCGACGGCGGGGCGGCCTCCGCGCTGCCGGTCCCGGTCGATCCGGCAGGTCCGGTGGAGGTGCTGCGGCTGATCGAGCAGGCCCGGGCCCTGGGCTAAACCGGGTTAAACAGCAATCGGCTGCTCCGTAAACGCCGTTTTGGGGGTTCCAAAGGGCGGTTACGGAGCAGCCGATGCGGCTTCTGGCTATGCGGGGACGGACAGGTTACGCGGAGACCAGCTCGTGCCAGTCGGAGACGAGGGGCAGGTTGTGCGCCTCGGAGACCGAGCGGTGTGCCACCTTGCCACCGGCGATGTTGAGGCCGGCGGCGAGGGCGGCGTCGCGTTCAAACGCGGCCTTGACGCCCAGGTTGGCCAGGGCGACCGCGTAGCGCAGGGTGACGTTGGTCAGCGCGTAGGTGGAGGTGTTCGGCACGGCGCCCGGCATGTTGGCCACGCAGTAGAAGATCGTGTTGTGGACCTTGTACGTCGGTTCCTGGTGCGTTGTGGGGTGCGTGTCCTCGAAGCAGCCGCCCTGGTCCACCGCGATGTCCACCAGCACCGAGCCGGGCTTCATCCGGGCAACGAGCTCGTTGGTGACCAGTTTCGGGGCCTTGGCGCCCGGGATCAGCACGGAGCCGATCACCAGGTCGGCGTCGACGACCGACTTCTCGATCTCGTACGCGTTGGACGCGACGGTCTTCAGGCGGCCCTGGTACTGGGCATCCAGTTCGCGCAGGCGGTTGATGTTGATGTCCAGGATGGTGACGTCGGCGCCGAGGCCGAGGGCCATGGCGGCGGCGTTGGTGCCGGCAACACCGGCGCCGAGGACAACAACCTTGGCCGGGCGGACACCCGGGACGCCGCCGAGCAGCACTCCCTTGCCGCCGGCCGGAGCCATCAGCGAGGTTGCGCCGACCTGGACGGAGAGACGGCCGGCAACCTCGGACATCGGGGCGAGCAGCGGCAGGGTGCGGCCCTCCTGGACGGTCTCGTAGGCGATGGCGGTGACGCCGGAGTTGATGAGCTGCTGGGTCAGTTCCGGCTCGGCGGCCAGGTGCAGGTAAGTGAAGAGGATCAGGCCCTTGCGGAAGCGGTGGTATTCGGCCTTGACCGGCTCCTTGACCTTCATGACCATGTCGGCGCGGGCCCAGACGTCATCGGCTTCGACCACGATTTCGGCTCCGGCGATGGCGTATTCCTCGTCCGTGATGCCCGAGCCCAGGCCCGCGCCGCGCTCCACGAGGACCGAGTGGCCGTGGGTGCGGAATTCGTGTACGCCGGCGGCCGTGATGGCGACGCGGAATTCATTGTTCTTAATCTCTTTGGGGACACCGATGATCATTTGTGGGCTCCAATGCTGGGGGCCTCGTGGGCCCGGATATACGAGGGAAGTCGTACTTCCAGAATAAATCCGGCTGTGAGGCAGGCGACAGGCGCCGCCTCGCGGCGGCAGCCGGGTCCCGCGGAAATCCGCGGTTTTCCAAACACGGGACTGGACATTTGTCGACTCGGGAAACGTCAGGTGTCGCCTGCTGTCCGTTGGGGCGGGGTCCGCCGCGGCGTTTCCAGAGGAGGCGGCATCGGCAGTAGTGTTGCAGCATGCAGCAGCAGGACGTCGAACAGCTCGTGGAGCAGGTCGCACTGCAACTGGGCCGCGGGCTCTCACTTGAGGATCTCGACGGCCAGCTGCTCGCCTACAGCTCCAACCAGTCCCATGCCGACCGGGTCCGGGTGAACTTCCTGCTCAGCAAGCGCGTCCCGGTGGACGTCAGCGCCTGGCAGCTCTCGCACGGGATCGCGACGGCGGTCCGCCCGGTGGTCGTGCCGGCCAACGAGGAGCTGGGGATGCTGGGCCGGGTCTGCGTTCCCCTCCTGGTGCGGGGCTTCCGGGTGGGATACCTCTGGGTCCAGCTCGACGCCGATGAGCCGAACGCGACGACGGTCCTCGCCCAGCTGCCGGAGGTGGCCCGCGAGCTGGAGCAGCTCTCGGCCCTGCTGCTGGAGTCCAATACGGCCGAATCCGAGTTCCGCCGCCGCCGCGAACAGGAATTCCTGGCCGCCTGCCGGGGCGAGGCGAACGCCGTCGCGGCCGTGGCCGGCTGGAAGGAAGTCCAGGGGCGCGGACCCTGGCAGCTGGTGACGGTACTGGACGCGGACGGCTGGGCGGAAGGCGCGGACCCGATCGCTTCCACGCTGGTCCACCGCGCTGCCGCGCTGCAGGCCACCATCGGCGTGGACGCCACACTGTTCAGCGCCGGCACGGAGACCCACGCCGTCGTCCTGTTCAGGGAATCGACCGGACGCGCGAACCACGCCCAGGTGCTGGTCCATTACCAGCTGGAGCTGGCCAAGCGGTCCGGCCGGCCGGTGCACCGGATCATTCTGGGCGCCTCCGAGGGCTTCGCGCGGCCGCGGGAACTTGCCGACGCGTACCGGCAGTCCCGGCAGGCCGCGCAGGCCGCTGCGGTGGATCCCCAGCTGGGAGAACTCGTGGACTGCCGCGCCACCGGGATCTACCAGCTGCTGGCCTCGGCCGGCGGCGGGGCGGGGGCGTGGGCGGACGCGGGCTCGGTCTATTTCCGGCTCCTGGAGGACCACGACCGGAACCACGAGCTGCTGCCGGTGCTGGAGCTCTTCTATGACAATGACGGATCAGTCCAGGAAGTCGCGGACAAGCTGCACCTGCACCGGAGCAGCATCTACAACCGGCTGGGCCGGATCCGCCAGCTGCTCGGCGTCGACCCGCTCAAGGGGATGGTGCGGCTGGAACTCCACGCGGCGCTGAAGGCGCGTCGCTGGGCGGCGCGACCCAGGATCTAGGGGCTGGCGGCCTAGCTGCCGCGGCCCTCGCGTTTGGGCTGCTCGGCCTCGAATTGCCGGTCCGGTGCGGAGCCGGCATCGCCAGCCGCCGCCGCGCCGTCGGCCTCAGTTTCCTGGGCTCTTTCCCGCGACGTCGCCCGCGCTCCGTCTCGCGCGCTGTCCCGCCTGCGGCGGGTGGTGATCCGGCTGTCCATCCACATGGAGACGGCCACAAACGCAACACAGCTGGACATAAAGGCGGCCGTATTGTTCAGCCCCATGGAGTTTCCGAGAATGCCCGTGAGCACCATGGCGGCAATGCCAGCCACGATGTGCCACCCTCTGAACTTACCCACAATCCAAGCGTAACCCCGGCCTTCTCCGCGTTTCCGCGCAGGGCCGGGATCGTTGTTTGATCCTTATCACGCCGTCACGAAGCATCCGCGGCACCGTCATCCCCGTGGCCCGGAGCGCCGTCCGCGGTACTGTTCTTCTTCTGCTTTTCCAGCCAGGCCATGACGTCGGCGAGCCGGATCCGCCGGTGCGTGCCCCGGTATTCCACCGGGATTTCGCCGCGGTCCGTCATGTTCCGCAGGTAGGTGTGCGAGATCCCGGCCAGCTCCGCGGCCCGGGACGTGGTCAGCATTTCCTCGACGCTGCTGACCGTCACGGCCTCGCCCCGGCTGAAGCGCGCCAGCAGGTCCACAACGGCGTCCCGCGCCTGGGACGGCAGCCGGTGGACGGTGCCGTCGACGAACACCGTGATGTCGTCGCTGCCGTTGAGGGCGTAGCGGAGTTTCTGCGCGTCCTCAGCCGGTAGGGCGGCCGTCACCCGGGGAGCAATCAGTGTCATGGAGTGCATCCTAGCGCCCCGGGATCGGCCCCACACCACCTCTGCCTGCTGCGGGGCTACAGCCCGAGCTCCTCGAGGACCGGCAGCTTTGCCCGGACCCAGGCCCGGGCCTCGGTGGCGCTCGGTGCGGAGAGGGCCAGTTTGGCCAGTTCCTGCGCCTCGGCCAGGGTGACGGTCTTCAGCACGGCCGCCACGGCGGCGAGGGACCGGGCCGTCATGGACAGGGTCGAGACGCCGAGCCCGGTGAGGACTACGGCGAGGGCCGGGTCCGCGGCGGCCTCGCCGCAGACACCGACCGGTTTGTTGTGGCCCTCCGCGACGGAACCTTCCACGGTGAGGCCGACGAGCCGGAGCACGGCGGGCTGCCACGGGGTGTTCAGCGCCGCGAGCGGGCCGAGCTGGCGGTCCGCGGCCATGGCGTACTGGGTGAGGTCGTTGGTGCCCAGACTCGCGAAGGCCACCTCCCGGAGGATGGCCTCGGCGGTGAGCGCCGCGGACGGGACTTCCACCATGACACCGGGGGTCTTGATCCCGGCCTCGGAGCACAGCGTGGCGAAGCGGGCGGCTTCCTCCGCGGTGGAAATCATCGGCGCCATCACCCAGACGTCCGCCTCGGACTCCTGCTCGGCCCGGGCGATGGCCTGCAGCTGGCGTTCCAGCACGCCGGGCGTGGTGAAGTCGGTGCGGTACCCGCGGACCCCGAGGGCGGGGTTGGGCTCCGTGGCGTCGGTGAGGAAGGGCAGCGGCTTGTCCGCGCCGGCGTCGAGCGTCCGGAGCACCACCTTCTTGCCCGGGAACGCGTCGAAGACGCCCTTGTACGCGGCGGCCTGTTCGTCCACAGTGGGCTCGGTGTCCCGCTCCAGGAAACAGAACTCGGTCCGGAACAGCCCCACCCCCTGCGCGTTCAGCTTCGCGGCGGCCACGGCGTCCTTGCCTCCGCCGACGTTGGCGAGCAGCGGCACCAGGTGGCCGTCCGCCGTCGCGCCGGTGCCGTCAAAGTCCGCCAGCAACGAGGCGGTGGCGGCCCAGTGTTCGGCAGCGGCGCGCTGCGAGTCGTCCGGGTCCACGGTGATCAGGCCGGCGGCGCCGTCCACGTAGACCTCCGTGCCGTCCGGAAGCTGGTCGACGCCGGTCGCGGCCACAACCGCTGGGAGGCCCAGCGAGCGGGCAATGATCGCGGTGTGCGACTGCGGTCCGCCGCCGGCGGTGAGCAGCGCCAGGATCTTCTCCGGATCCAGGGTGGCGGTGTCCGCCGGGGCGAGATCCTCGGCGATCAGGATGAACGGGGTGGGGGAGGTCGGGATGCCCGGGGCCGGAACGCCGCGCAGTTCTGCCACGATCCGGGCCCGGACGTCCAGGACGTCGGTGGCCCGCTCGGCCATATAGCCGCCCAGGTTGTGCAGCATCTCCGAGACGGAGGCGCCGGCCTCCCAGATGGCGCGCTGGCCGGAGGCGCCGCGGCCGATCAGTTTGGCGGCGGACTTCAGGAGCATCGTGTCCGTCGCCATCAGGGCCGTGGCTTCCAGGACAGCCTTGCCGTCGCCGCTGACCGTCTCGGCCCGGGCCTTGAGCTCATCGTGGACGGCCTTCGCCGCGGTCTTCAGCGCCGCCGTCGCCTCCTCGGCCGTGACGCCGGCCGGCAACTGCTCCCCGGCGGGCGGTTCGCTGACGGGTTTGGGCATCTGGCGGATCGTTCCGATGATGCGGCCGGGGCTGACGCCTACTCCTGGGAAGTTCTGCACTGAAGGTCCTCATTCTCTGCCTTGGGCCGGTAAGCCGGTGGGTCAGGTACCGCGGGAGACGCCGTCCGCCGTCCGATCCGGGCCGGACGTCCCGGATCGGATTTTCTGGATCGAACGGCCGGGCAGGCCTGCCGACAGCTACGTCGGCGGGCGGATCCCGGTACCTGAAAAAATTGTATGTGATGCACTTCATATAGCGTTGCTATAGGTGCTAGGGTAGCGGTTATGAGTTTCGATGGCCAGCTTCCGCCAAAGACGCGGCTGCTGCGTGCGGCGGCTGAGTTGCTGGCCAACTCCGCCGGGGGCGCGGTATCCACCCGCCAGATCACTCAGCGAGCCGGCGTCACCGCACCGACCCTGTATCACCACTTCGGTGACAAGGAAGGGCTGTTCGACGCGGTCGTCGCGGCAGGTTTCGAGGAGTATGTGGCGGGCGAACGCGACTTCGCGCCGTCAGGACAGCCGCTGGAAGATATCCGGCGGATGTGGGACAACCACGTCCAGTTTGGGCTCAACCAGCCGGAACTGTACTTGGTCATGTTTGGCAATATCCGCCCCGAGAGCCGCCCGGCCGTCGTCGCCGACGCCGAGGGCCTGATGGAGGAAATGCTGAACAAGGCCGCCGTCGCCGGCCAACTTAACGTCCCTCCGCGGGAAGCGGCCAGGAGCATCCTGGCCGCCAACGTCGGGGTGACACTCATGCTGATCACGGAAAAGGCGCCCGAGCGCAACCTCGAGCTGTCCACTATGACCCGCGACGCCATGATCTTTGCGGTGTCCTCGGAACAGGCCAAAGAAAACGGTCCTGAAGCGTCCGGGAAATCGTCAGTGGTTGTGGCAGCGATCGCCCTGAACGCGGCACTGCAGGCATCGCACTCGGACCAGCTCTCCAGCTCGGAACTCAAGCTCTTCCTCGAATGGCTCCACCGGATCTCCACCAGCTCCACCAGCTAGCTTTCGCGAAATTATCGGACCATCCTGCGGTGCAGCAGGAATGACGGTTAGGAAATCACATGGCAACAGAGACAGTTGCGAAACCCCGTACCAGCGTGCGGGTAGGCATCCAGAAGTTCGGCACGTTCCTGTCCGGAATGATCATGCCCAACATGGGCGCGTTCATCGCGTGGGGCATCATCACGGCGCTCTTCATCCCGGCGGGCTTCCTGCCCAACGAGGAACTCGGCAAGCTTGTTGGGCCGATGATCACCTACCTGCTCCCGCTCCTGATCGGCTACACCGGGGGCCGGATGGTCTACGGCGTGCGCGGCGGGGTGGTGGGTGCGGTGGCCACAACTGGCGTCATCGTCGGCACGGACATCCCCATGTTCATCGGCGCCATGATGCTGGGCCCCCTCACGGCCTGGCTCATGATGAAGCTGGACAAGATATGGGAGGGCCGGGTCAAGCCGGGCTTCGAAATGCTGATCGACAACTTCTCTGCCGGGATCCTGGCCGCCGGCATGGCGGTCGTGGGCATGCTCGTGGTCGGCCCGGTGGTGAAGGCCTTCAGCGCCGGAGCCAGCGCCGTCGTCGAGTTCCTCGTGATCAACGGCCTGCTGCCTTTCACCAGCATCTTCATCGAGCCTGCGAAGGTCCTGTTCCTGAACAACGCCGTCAACCACGGCATCCTCACGCCCCTGGGGACCCAACAGGCGCTCGAGGAGGGCAAGTCGATCCTGTTCCTGCTCGAAGCCAACCCCGGTCCGGGCTTCGGCATCCTGCTCGCCTACTCGATCTTCGGCACGGGACTGGCCAAGGCGTCCGCGCCTGGTGCAGCACTGATCCAGTTCGTCGGCGGTATCCATGAGATCTACTTCCCGTACGTGCTCATGAAGCCCATCATGATCCTCGCCGCTATCGGCGGCGGCATGACCGGCATTTTCACCCTCGTGGTCACCGGTGCAGGGCTCCGGTCGCCGGCAGCCCCGGGCAGCATCATTGCCGTGTACGCGGCGACCGCACGTGACAGCTACGTCGGCGTGACCCTCTCCGTGCTGTTCGCCACCACTGTGTCCTTCCTGATCGCCTCGGTGATCCTGAAGGCCAGCAAGACCCCGGTGGGCGCCACCGAGGAAGAGGCCCTCGGCGCCGCCACCGCCCGGATGGAGGAAATGAAGGGCAAGAAGAGCTCGGTGTCCTCCCTGCTCACCGGTTCCGGTGCTGCCGCCGGCGGCGTCGCAGTCCTCGCCGGGCCGGTCAAGAACATCGTCTTTGCGTGCGACGCCGGCATGGGCTCCAGCGCGATGGGCGCCTCTGTGCTGCGGAACAAGATCAAGGCTGCCGGCTTCCCGGACGTCAAGGTAACCAACTCCGCCATCGCCAACCTCAGCGACACCTACGACGTCGTCATCACGCACCAGGACCTGACCGAACGGGCCACCCCGGCGACCGCCAGCGCCGTGCACGTCTCGGTAGATAACTTCATGAACAGCCCCAAGTACGACGAGATCGTGGAGCTTGTCAGGTCGAGCAACACGGAAATTGGCGCCGACGCCCCAGCCGCGGCGCCTGCGGCTGCCTCTGCGGCCACTGCGGCTGCGGCGCCTGCCGCGGCTGGTGCCGCAACGCCCGCAGCGCCCGAAGCTCCCGAGGAGACCGGCCCCGCCGGCATCCTCGTGGCGGAAAGCGTTGTCCTGAACGGCACGGCCACAACCCGGGATGCCGCCATCGACGAGGCCGGCCGGCTCCTGCTGGACCGCGGGGCCGTCGACGCCGGCTACCTGGACGCCATGCACGAACGCGAGGAATCCGTGTCCACCTACATGGGCAGCTACCTCGCAATTCCGCACGGTACCAATGCCGCCAAGGACCACATCATGAAGTCCGCGGTCTCCGTCATCCGCTACCCGAACGGCATCGACTGGAACGGCAAGGAAGTGAAGTTCGTGGTCGGCGTGGCCGGCATCAACAACGAGCACCTGCACATCCTGTCCTCCATCGCCAAGGTCTTCACCAACAAGGCCCAGGTGGCACAGCTTGAGGCGGCCACCACGGTCGAGGAAGTCCTCGACCTGTTCGGAAAGGTCAATTCATAGTGAAGGCTGTTCATTTCGGAGCCGGAAACATCGGGCGCGGATTCGTGGGGCTGCTGCTGCATGAGGCGGGGTATGAGGTGGTGTTCGCGGATGTCGCGGAGGACCTGATCACCCAGCTGGCCGCCGCGGACAGCTACCAGGTCCACGAGGTGGGGGAGCACCCCACCGTCCGGACCGTGGAGAACTTCCGCGCGCTCAACTCCGGCAGCCAGGAAGCCGAGGTCATCGCGGAGATCGCGACGGCGGACGTGGTCACCACCGCCGTGGGGCCGCATATCCTCAAGTTCGTGGCCCCGGTGATCGCCCGGGGGATCGCCGCCAGGGCCCCCGGACTCGCACCGCTGCAGGTGATGGCGTGTGAGAACGCCATCAACGCCACGGACATCCTGAAGTCCGAGGTCTCGGCGCAGTGGGACCCGGCCGCGGGATCCCTCGACGCTGCCGCCGTGTTCGCGAACACGGCGGTGGACCGGATCGTGCCCAACCAGGAGGCCGGACAGGGTCTGGACGTCACAGTGGAGACCTTCTACGAATGGGTCATCGACCGGACACCGTTCGGCGCTGCGGTGCCGGTCATTCCGGGTGCCACGTTCGTGGATGAGCTGGAGCCGTACATCGAGCGGAAACTGTTCACCGTGAACACCGGGCACGCCGCGGCAGCCTATTTCGGTTTTGAGGCCGGGCTCGGGAAGATTTCCGAGGCCATGGCCGATCAGGACGTCGCCGCCGATGTGCGCGCCGTCCTGGACGAAACCAAAGAGCTGCTGGTGGCCAAGCACGGCTTCAACCGTGACGAGCAGGAGGCCTACGTGCAGAAGATCCTGGGCCGTTTCTCCAACCCGCACCTGCCGGACACCGTGAACCGGGTGGGCCGGGCGCCGTTGCGCAAGCTCAGCCGGCACGAACGCTTCATCGGTCCGGCGGCGGAGCTCGCCGAACGCGGAATCGTGCCGGAGGCCCTGCTCGGTGCGATCGCCGCAGCCCTGCGCTTCAACGACCCGGCCGACGCCGAGGCCGTGGAGCTCAGGCAGATCCTGGCATCCTCCAGCGCCGACGAGGCCACCGCGAAGATCACCGGCCTCGCCCCGGACCACCCGCTGTTCGCGGCCGTCTCCGCCCTGGTCGACGAGGCCAAGGAAGCCGTCTAGCCCGTTTCCCATAATCGCGAAAGCATAGCCGCCGACGCCGGAACTCACCCGAGTTCCGGCGTCGGCGTCTGTGTCAGCAGCGGCCCTCACCCGCCGAGGTGACAGATAATGCCCATGTTTCCCGGAAACATGGGCATTATCTGTCACCTCGACGCGGTAGGGCAGACTGGACTGGTGACTTCGAACCCCCGTGACCGGACCTCCTTGCTGACTCTCGACGTCGACGGCGGGACGTTGCGCCTGCGCCATGCCGAACGCGCCGATCTGCCCGACATTCTCCGGCTGCTGGCCGATGACCAGCTCGGGTCAGGCCGCGAGGACACGTCCGATCTGGTCCCCTACGAGAAGGCGTTTGCCGCGATCGACGCCGATCCGGCGCACCTGCTGCTCGTGGGGGAGCTGGCGATCGCGGACGGGCCCGGTACCCGCCTGGTGGCAACGTTCCAGTTGAGCTTCCTGCCGGGCCTGTCCCGCCGTGGTTCATGGCGCGCCCAGTTGGAGGCTGTGCGCGTGGGGAGCGAGCTGCGCGGCCAAGGCGTCGGGGCGGCGATGGTGGAATGGGCCATCGACGAGTCGCGGCTCCGCGGCTGTTCACTCCTGCAGCTCACCACGGACAAGTCCCGCACAGCCGCCCACCGGTTTTACGAGCGGCTCGGCTTTGCGGCGAGCCACGAGGGCATGAAGCTCGTACTGTAGCCCCCGCCCGCCGAGGTGACAGATAATGCCCATGTTTCCCCGAAACATGGGCATTATCTGTCACCTCGCGAGGCGGGAACGCGCCGGAGTGCGCCCGGCTCAGGCCTTGACGGAATCCTTCGCGGAGCCCTTGGGTACGAAGAGGGTCTCGGCGTGCTCAAGGGACATTCCATTGGTCTCCGGGACCTTGAACTTCACGAAGAAGAACGACGCCGCCGCGAACGCCGCGTACATGGCGTAGGTCAGGGGCAGGGAGGCCGCCGCCATGGCCGGGAAGCTCAGGGTGATGGCGAAGTTGGCGATCCACTGGGCGGCCGCGGCGAGGCCCAGCGCGCGGGCGCGGATCCGGGACGGGAAAATCTCGCCCAGCAGCACCCACACCAGCGGGCCCCAGGAGGCGCCGAAGCTGATCACGAAGACGTTGGCGGCCACCAGGGCGACCGGGCCCCATGCGCCGGGCAGCGAAATCGCGTCGCCGGTTCCGGTGGCGGACCCGAAGGCGAGGGCCATGGTGCCCAGCGAGACGGCCATGCCGATCGAACCCGCCAGCATGATCGGCCGGCGGCCGATCCGGTCCACGAGGGCGATCGCCACGAGGGTCACGAGGATGTTCGTGATGGCGGTGGCCACGGAGATCGTCAGGGAATCCTTCTCCTGGAAACCGACGGCCTTCCACAAGGTGGTGGAGTAGTAGAAAATCACGTTGATTCCGACGAACTGCTGCAGCACCGACAGGATGATGCCGATCCACACGACCGGCTGGAGGCCGAACGCCTTGCCGCGCAGGGAGCCCTTCTGGCCCGCGACCTTGTCTTCCTCGATGGCCTTTTTGATGTCGCGCAGGTGGCGGTCCGTGTCCTCGTTCGGGGCGATGGACTGGAAGATTTTCAGGGCTTCCTCGTCCTTGCCCTGGAAGACCAGGAACCGCGGCGACTCGGGCAGGGTGTAGGCGATCCAGCCGTAGACGACGGCGGGGACGGCACCGGCGAGGAACATCCAGCGCCAGGCCTCAATGCCGAACCAGAGAGCCTCGCCGGCGCCGCCGGCGAAGTTCGCGAACAGGGCGTCCGAGAGCAGGGCCGCGAAGATACCCGTGGTGATGGCGAGCTGCTGGAGCGACGCCAGGCGGCCGCGGACGTGGCGGGGTGAGATCTCGGAGATGTAGGCCGGGGCGATCACGGAGGCCAGGCCGATGCCCAGGCCGCCGACGAGGCGCCAGAAGATGAGGTCCCACACGCTGAAGGCGAAGCCGGTCCCGATGGCGCTGACCAGGAACAGCAGCGCGCCGATCTTCATCGCCGGGATGCGGCCGTAGCGGTCGGCGACCTTCCCGGCCAGGTAGGCGCCCGCGGCGCAGCCAAGGAGGGCCACGGCAACGGCGAAACCGGTCACGGCCTCGCTCAGCGCGAACTCGTCCTTGATGGCGTCGACGGCGCCGTTGACCACTGAGGAGTCGAAGCCGAAGAGGAAGCCGCCCACGGCGCCCGCCACGGCCAGCCAAATGACCCGCTGGGGGATCTTGGCTACGGTCTGGTCTTGGGTGGTTGTCATCTGGCTCCCTCGGCGTTTCGCGTTCCACGGCCTGCGGCCGCAGCTACCAAGTCTTACACCGGCGCCAGAGCGGTGCATGTCACAGGACCAAAAAGTGAGACGAAACATACAGTTTGGCGGGCGACGCCGTCGAACGCCGCCGAGGTGACATTTCGCGCCCATGTCCGGTCCGACCATGGGCGCGAAATCTCACCTCGGCGGAAACCGGCCCGGACGCTGTGGAGGACAGGTGGAGGCAAGCTGGGGATAACTTAAGCGGACCGCGCCGGATCTCATCATGATGGGGGAATGCGCCGACTTGAACTCCCGCCAGCCCTGGCCAACGGCTCCTTCTCCGTGCTGGCTGCGGACGCGGCCGGGATCCCCCGGAAGCGGACCCGGGCCCGGGACCTGATCACCGTGTCCCGCGGAATCCGCGTCCCGCCCGGCAGCAGCGCAGAGGGCGCCGCAGCGCTCAGGGCCTACTGCCAGCTCGATGACTGCACCGTGCTCTGCCACCTCACCGCGGCGCGGATATGGCGCGTCGGCCTCCCTCTGTGGGCAGACGCCGACTGGCGGATCCACCTTGCCCGGCCGCAGGGTGGCAGCATCCCGAAACGGGCGAACGTGGCGGGACACCGCCTCGCGCTGCGGCCCGGGGACGTTGTGATGCTCGACGGCGTCCGGGTGACCTCGCCCGAACGCACCTTCCTGGACCTGGCTGCGGTTCTGCCGTTGGACGACCTCGTGGCTGCCGGGGATTCGTTGGTCTCCGAGCACGGTCCGGAGTTCCCCTCGCCCCGGGACGCGCTGTCGAGCCTCGAGGCGCTGAACCGGATGCTGTTCCAACACCCCGGAGCCCGGAACATCAAGAGGGCGCGGGAAGCGCTTGGGTTCGTGCGCGTCGGTGCGGATTCCCCGCCGGAGACGCATCTGCGCCTCGCCGTCGTCCGCGGCGGCCTGCCGGAACCGGAGCTCAACCACGTGGTCTGGGGCCCGGCGGGAATCCCGGAGCTTTGGCCGGACGCGGCCTATCCGGCATTCGGCGTCTCGCTGCAGTATGACGGAGTCCACCACGGCGAGGCCGGTCAGCATCAGCGCGACATCCACCGTGCGCGGACCACGGACCGGCTGGGCTGGGTCGAAGTGAGGGTCTCGAAGGACGACCTGACGGGCGAACGCCCCGCCGTCGTCGGCAGGGTCCGGCGCGCCCTCCTGTCCCGGGGATGGACACCGACGTGAGATTTCGCGCCCATGGTGGTGCGAATCATGGGCGCGAAATGTTACTTCGGCGCGTTATCGCTCGATCAGGATCCCGTCCGGGTCGCACCAGATCATCGCGCCGGGCCGGAAGACGACGCCGTCGATCTCCAGTTCCACGTCGCTCTCTCCCGCGCCCGCCTTGGCGCTCTTGCGCGGGTTGCTGCCCAGTGCCTTCACGCCGAGCGGCAGCCCGGCAATGGCCGTCCGGTCGCGGATGGCGCCGTTAATGACGACGCCGGCCCAGCTGTTCGCGACGGCGCTTGCCGCGATCAGGTCCCCCATCAGGGCCGTGCGCAGCGAGCCGGCGCCGTCCACCACCAGGACGGCGCCGTCGCCGGGGGTTGCGAGGGTGGACTTGACCAGGGCATTGTCCTCGAAGCAGCGGATGGTCCGGACCGGGCCGCTGAAGTGCGTGTTGCCGCCGAGCGACTGGAACTGCAGGGCCACGGAGTCGAGTTCTTCCCCCCGCTCGTCGTAGAGATCGGCGGTATTAACGGCGGTTGCGGCCATCGGGTCTCCTCTTGCTGGTGCGAACGGTGTCACCGAGACGCGTTGATTCCTCGGAATCCACGAGTCTCCGTCCCTAAGCTACCTCTTGCTACACGGTGTCCAGGTCTGGCCTCCGGGGGCATAGCAACGAGGACCGTTATATCCCGGGTACGGGTTGGGCGCGGGGGCCGGGGCTGCCGGGGGGACGTAGGCCGGGGGGACATAGGCTGGCGGAACATACGGTGCCGGAACGGGTGGCAGGTTGCGAAGCCGTTCAGCTTCTGCCGCAGCCGCGGCCGCGGCAGCAGCTTCCGCCGCTTGGCGGGCAGACTCTGCAGCTGCAGCATCTGCAAGGGCCTTCTTCCTCGCACCGATGGTCGTTTTGTGTGCGGCCCCCGCTTCGGCTGCCGAATCCAGCCTGTTCACCATCGCGGTCAGCTGAGGCTCCTTGTATGCGGCCCAGTGGACGTGGTTCTTGGCGTTCGCGGCGGCCTTGAGAACGGCAACCGCGGCCAGCGCGGCGACCAGCCCTGCATGGCTCTCATCAAGGTCAGTCGTGGCTTCAGCAAGCGGTGCGGCCACGATCGTTTCAACGGTCCTGGCTGCCTGTTCGATCTGCTGGGCGGGAAGACAGGGTATTTCAGCCGAGTTGAGACCAACCCCTCTCGTGCGGGCATCCTCGAACGCCGTGACAACCGGCGGATAGAACTTCCTGTTGGGTTCGAACAAGACAGGAACTCCCAAGCCCATCCGCGCTACCTCAGCGTTGATCAGTCTTCCGTTTGAGTCGAAGACGCCTGCCAAGGTTCGGCCATATTTGTCCAGCGGTTCCTTGTCCAATTCCAGAGTGACCTTGGAGCCGACTGGCAGGAGCTGCTCGAGAGCTTTCGTGGCTTCCGGTCCCATGCACTCGACGGGCGCCTTGGGATCCTTGGTCTCGGGGGTGTCCACGTTGAGCAACCGGACCGTTTTTTGTTCGCCGTTAATGGAGGCTTCGAACGTGTCTCCGTCAACGACTCGGACTACTACTGCCTCGTCCCGAGCGGAGTTTGATGCCGGTCCGGAAGCATTCTTTTCAGTGCCGGCCGATCCCGCGTTGCAGCCGGTGAGCGCCATGACCGCGGCAATTGCCAGTCCCACGGCTTTGGTGCGGGCAGCAGTGCCCGACGTTTCTAACAGCAAAATATATCCCCCAGGAATGAGTGATGAGGGCTTTCTCCAGAGTGGAGTTGCCCGAATGACATTGACAATACTTTGCAGAGCCGGAAATCAACTTTTCCGGTGGCGCCTAATCGTGTTCCCCACGATAGTCTGGCTCCACACTGATCTTCAGCGTGCGTCAGCCGTTTCCGGGGGGAACCGAATTACATGAGCCTGTCCGATCTTTCCGGAGCATCGCCGGACCCATCCCGCGGCAATCTCACCGCGGGAAGCCCGGCGGCGGTGGCGCTCGCCGAACCCGAACGGGCAGTCCGCCCTGTCTGGGTCACCGGCGTCGTCCTCGTCAACGTGGGCATCAACGCGGCATTCTTCGGCCCGCTCCAGGTGCTCCTCGGCCAGCAGGCCGCCGCGTTCAGCGAAGCCGACAAGGAGGCCATCCTTGCCCTCGTGACGGGAGCCGGTGCGGCGGTCTCCCTCGTGGCCAATCCCTTGTTCGGTGCGTTCAGCGACCGCACCACCTCACGCCTGGGCCGCCGCGTGCCCTGGGTCCTTTTCGGGGCGATCCTCGGCGCCGCGGCCCTGATCGCTCTCGCCGGGGCGCCGAACGTTGCCATCATGGCACTGCTCTGGTGCCTGGTCCAGGCCGGCTGCAACGGGGCCTATGCCGCCGTCACCGCCGCCATCCCGGACCGCGTCCCCGTGGTCCAGCGCGGCACCGTGGGCGGCCTGGCAGCCATGGGCCAGACGGTTGGCATCCTCATCGGCGCGGTGATCGCCGCTGCGGTCACCGGGAACTTCGCCGCCGGCTACCTGTTCTGCGCCGTGGCGCTGCTCGCCGGCGTCGTGCTGTATTTTTTCAAGAGCGACGACGTCCCGCTCCCGGCGGGGGCACGCCCGCCGTTCAGCCTGGCCGGCTTCGCCAAAGGATTCTGGATTTCCCCGGTGCTCTATCCGGACTTCGCCTGGGCCTGGCTGACCCGGCTGCTGGTGAACATCGGCAACCATATGGTCACCCTCTATCTGCTCTTCTTCCTCAAGGACGCCGTCCATCTTCAGGAGACGCAGGGCATCGCGCCGGAGTTCGGTGTGCTGATCCTGACCGGCCTCTACGCCGTGATGGTGATGGTGACCAGTGTGGTCGGCGGCCGGCTGAGCGACCGGATGGGGAAGCGGAAGCCGCTGGTGATCATCTCCTCGGTCATCATCGCGGCGGCCTCGCTGATCCTGGCGTTCGCGCCGAACTGGACCGGGGCGCTGCTGGGCGCCTCGGTGCTGGGAATCGGCTTCGGCTGCTACCTGGCGGTGGATTTCGCCCTGATCACCCAGGTGCTTCCGACGTCACTGAGCCGCGGAAAGGACCTGGGCGTCCTCAACGTCGCCAATTCCCTGCCCCAGGTTCTCGCTCCGCTCATCGCGTTCCCCTTCGTGACGCTGTGGGGCGGCTACGTTTCGCTGTACGTGGCGGCGGCCGTGATCGGACTGCTGGGGGCCGTCTTTGTGGTCAAAATCAAGGGCGTCGACTAGGCCAGGACCCGCCGCGGCGGTGGCCGTGTCAGCCGTGAGCGGCGACGCCGCCCACACCTTTTGGAACTGGTTTCCGGCCCGGGAGCGTGACGTATAGTGGACGGGAATTGCCGCGGCAGCGCTGTGGGGGACCCCTACCGGCTGCCGAGAAAACCGACCCCGGATCGCTGCTGATGCCTGAATTTCACTTAGAACTTCCACCGATGGCCCCTCCGCCCACCCTGCCCCGGCAGCGTCTCCGCTACACCCGGATTCTCGACGTCGCCGCCGGGTTCGCCCGCAAGGGCCTGGAGTCCGTGGTCCTCTCCGAAGTCGCGGCCAAGGCCGATGTTCCGCTGGGCACCCTGTACCGGTACTTTCCCTCCGCTACTCAGCTGGTGCTGGCGCTCTACCGCAAGCAGCTGACGGAACTGCATGCAGCCCCGCCCACAACGAAATCCCCGGGTCGAACCGCGACGCCGCCCGCCGGGAACGCAGGGGGCGACGTGCCGGCCCACGCCCTTGTCGGCGTCGTGATGGAAATTTTCCACATGCGCCTCATGCAGCCTGCCGTGGAGCAGTGCCTGAACAGGGCCGTTTACACCAAGGACTCGGACACCACAAGGCTGCTCCGGGAGATCGACACCGCTGCCGAGAAGGCCGTCACGGCCGTGAGCGGCGACGCCGCCCTTTCCCGGGTTCTGCTCCTGACCGTCACTGGACTGGTCCAGTCCGTCCGATGCCGGCGGTTGTCCCTCTTCGAAGCCGAGGAAGACCTCAAAAAGGCGTGTTTCCTGCTGACATGCGCCCGCCGATCGGCGTAACTGGTCTAGACCAATCTGACAATTTACTGACCGGTAGTGGCACTTTTCGGTGATCAGAGCCACGATTTGAGCTGGATAAACGTTTAACCAAACGCCAGAGTATGTCGCGGGACACGTCGGGACCGGCGAGTTCTGTTTACCATTGCAGAACCGGAGCGGCCCAGCCGCCTGCACTACCCGGAGCTTCACCGCGGACCCACCAACCCTGGGTCGCTGCCGAGGCTCCCCAGACCATCTTGAGCATCCCTGTGCTTGAGCTTCCATGTGCCGTACGCCCACGGTGAGCCCCAGGAGACAACGAAGTGTCCATTGAAACGATTAACACCTCCGACGCCACGTCCCCCGAGCCCGTAGCAGCGCTCAGCGACGAGGAAATTTTCGCATCCCATCAGGGCGGCAAGCTTTCGATTGCCAGCACCGTGCCGCTCGCCAGCAAGCGCGATCTGTCCATCGCCTACACGCCCGGCGTCGCCCAGGTCAGCCGCGCCATCGCGGCCAATAGGGAACTTGCCAAGACCCTCACCTGGGCCCAGCGCCTCGTGGTCGTCGTCAGCGACGGCACGGCGGTCCTCGGCCTTGGCGACATCGGCGCCAGCGCCTCGCTGCCGGTGATGGAGGGCAAGTCCGCCCTGTTCAAGGCCTTCGGCGAGCTCGACTCCATCCCGCTGGTGCTCAACACCACCAACGTCGATGAGATCGTCGAGACCCTCGTCCGGCTGCGCCCGAGCTTCGGCGCGGTCAACCTTGAGGACGTCTCCGCGCCGCGCTGCTTCGAGCTGGAGGAAAAGCTCATCGAGGCCCTCGACTGCCCCGTGATGCACGATGACCAGCACGGCACCGCCGTCGTCGTCCTCGCGGCCCTGACCGGCGCCGCCAAGGTGACCGGACGCGGGCTCGAGAAGCTGCGCGTTGTCGTCTCGGGCGCCGGCGCCGCCGGGATCGCCGTCGCGCAGATGCTGCTTACCGCCGGAATCAGCGACGTGGTGCTGCTGGACTCCCGCGGCGTCATCCACAGCGAGCGTGCGGACATTGCCGCCGATCCCGCCAGCAAGAAGGCCCAGCTGGCCGAGAGCGGCAACCCGCGCGGCGTCTCCGGCGGACCCGCCGATGCCATGCTGGACGCCGACGTGTTCATCGGCGTCTCCTCCTCCCAGCTCGCCGAGGAACACCTCAAGCTCATGAGCCAGGACTCGATCGTGTTCGCCCTGTCCAACCCGGATCCCGAAGTCCTGCCCGAGGTCGCACGCCGGTACGCGGCCGTCGTCGCCACGGGCCGCAGCGACTTCCCGAACCAGATCAACAACGTCCTCGCGTTCCCCGGCATCTTCCGCGGAGCCCTCGACGCCGGCGCCCGCCGGATCACGCCGGCGATGAAACTGGCCGCGGCCCGCGCCATTGCCGCACTGGCCGACGAGGACCTTTCCGCCGACTACATCGTCCCCAGCCCGCTGGACCCGAGGGTGGCGCCGGCAGTGTCCGCCGCCGTCGCCGCGGCGGTTGAAGCCGAGTAGCCACAGCAGCGCAGACGACGACGGCGGCGCTTCCTTGGGGGATGCGGCGCCGTCGTCGTCATTTCGCGCCGGCAGGGCCGCCCCCGTGAGCCTGAACGCAGGCCCCCGCGCCTTAGACTGGGGCAATGAGCCCCGAGACTGTTGTGACGATCCTGTGCGGCCTCGCCATCCTGGTGGGCGTGGCCGGTACCGTCATCCCCGTATTGCCCGGAAGCATCCTGATCGGGCTGAGCCTGCTGGCCTGGGCCATCTGGGGCGGCGCCGGGACCACCGGCTGGGTCGTGTTCGGGATCGGCATGGTCTTCGTCCTGGCCGGAATGGCCGCCAGCGCGGTTCTGACCGGCCGGAAGCTCAAACAGCACAGCATTCCGAGCCGCTCCGTGGTGGCCGGGCTGGTCCTCGGCGTCGTGGGGATGTTCATCATTCCGGTGGTGGGCCTGTTCGTCGGTTTCGCCGCCGGCCTGCTGCTCAGCGAACTGCACCGCACGCGGGCCCTCGGCACCGCCGCGGCCTCCAGCTGGGCCGCCCTGAAGGCCACCGGGCTGGGCATGATCGTCGAGTTCGGACTCGCCTGCCTCGCCGGCAGCACCTGGGTGATCGGCCTGTGGGTCACGGCAGCGGCCTAGCCTGCCCGCGGCCTCCCCGCGCCTACTAGCATGGATGTATGAGCGCCGGACCAGGACAATCCGCACCCCGCCCAGCCCTGTACCGCGACTTGCGCGACCTGGCGCCGTTCCGCACGCCGGTCATCCGGACGCCTGTCCGCGGCCTCGCCGAGGGCGTGGGCGGCGCGGTCTCAGGAGTCCTGGCCGGGCGGACCCGCGGCGCCCTGCCCGTGGAGGGCGGCGCGCCCCGGCTCGGGAAGGTGGGCGGCAGGGCCCCGGGCAAGGCGGCGAAGGCCGTGCACGCCGCGATCTTCGGCAGCTCCGACCCAAACCGGCTGATCGCCCTGGCGCACACCTACCCCGGGTGGGCCGGGCTGTGCTACCTGATGGCAGGGCTGCAGAGCTACGCCCAAGGCGGCCACCTGCGCGCTGCCGAACTGCTCCAGCGCGGGATGCTGACCAGGAACGACGACGACGCGAACCGCTACGCCTCCACCTACCTGGCCCGTGTCATCACCCGCGTGGCCGTCGCCGAGCGCGTCGACGTTCCGGTCCTGTTCAGCGAGGAGGCGGTGTTCCTGGCGCTGTCCCACTCACTGCGCGAGACCGGCCAGACGGAGACTGCCCTCGCGGCGCTGAACGGACTGCCGCCGTCGTTGCCGATGGCCCTGGCGCGCTGCACGCTGGCCGCCTCGCTGGGACGGCACGAGGAGGTGGTGGCGGACACGGAAGGGCTGCTCAACGGGGACGACCTCTCGGCGGCGCTGCTCCTGGTGCGGGCACGCTCGCTGCGGAAATTTGGTGCCAATGCGGCCGCCCGTGCCGCCCTGCAGGAGGTCCTGCGCCGACGCGGGACCGACTTTACGCTCCGCAGCGATGCCCTGACGGACCGGGCGCTCCTGCTTCTGGACAACGGACGGAAGGCGCTGAACCGGCTGGAGCGGCAGCACCGCCAGTCCGCAGACCTGGAGACGGTCCGGGCCATCCGCAGGGACGCGGAACTCCACGAACTCTGGGACCGCGAATACGGCCGGGCCGACGACGACTGAACCGAGGCGAAGTGTTCCGGCCCGGATCAATGACCCTTGCGGGTCCCCGGAAACAGGGAGTACAACCGAGGGATGAGAGATGCGGCAGCGCGCTGGATGCAGCACTACATCATTGCCTGGACGTCGAACGAGCCGGAGGATATCCGGGCGCTGTTCACAGAGGATGCCGTCTACTCCACCCGCCCGGATGATCCCGAACCGTGGACCGGGCGCGAGCAGATCGTGGAGCGCTGGATCGCCAGCCATGATGAGCCGGGGGACTGGACGTTCGAGTGGGAACTCCTCGGCGTCGACGGCGGAAGGGCTTTCGTGCAGGGCCGCACCAACTACCGCGGCGACAGCCGGAGCTACGACAACCTCTGGATCATCCAGCTCGCGGGCGACGGCCGCGCCACAGCGTTCACCGAGTGGTACATGCCGCGCGCGGCGGCCGGCTGAGTTCAGCCGCGGGACAGGGCCTGGCCCAGGAGCGGCACCAGCTGCTCGGACAGCAGGACGGTGCCCAGGGCCACCATGATGATGCCGCTGGCGAGCGTCACTTTCCGCGCCGCCCCCGGCCGGGAGTGCAGCAGCCTGCGCGCCAGCAAGGCAACGGCGCTGTAGACCATGCCGGCCAGGAGAACAAATGTCAGGCCGAGGAGGCCTGACTGCACGGGCACAGGCAGGGACGCCTCGGGGCTGACAAACTGCGGCACCAGGGCCACATAGAACAGCAGGCCCTTGGGGTTGATGCCACTCGTGCCCATGCCCTGCAGGAAGGTCCGGAACTGGTTCGCCGGTGCCGGCACCTCCGCGCCGCCGAAACTTGCCCCGCGCCAGGTCCGGATGGTCGTCAGCCCGAGCCACAGGAGGTAGGCCGCGCCGGCGACGGTCAGCCAGCCCAGCATGCCGGGGACCCCGGTGAGCAGGGCGGCCAGACCCGCCACCAGCAGCACCGTGTGCAGCACGTAGCCTCCGCAGAGTCCCGCAACTGCGGGCACGAAACTGCGCTGCTTCAGCCCTGCGCTGATGGAATACGCCCAGTCCACCCCCGGCGTGCAGGCCAGGGCGCCGGCGACCAGCAGAAAGGCGAGGAAAAGCTGGGGGTTCATGGCGGTCTCCTGTGGTCCGGGTACAGGAAAAGTCTAGGAAATTAACTGCCGTAAGTGTTCCCCTTTTTCGCGGGGAATTGCCGCTGAGGGGTAAAATTATTGCGTGATAGACCGGTTGGACAGAAGTATTTTGCGCTACCTCAAAGAGGACGGCCGCATGACTGCGACGGCGCTCGCCGCGAAGGTGGGATTGACCGTGGCGCCCTGCCACCGGCGGCTCCGTGACCTGGAGGCCGCCGGCGTGATCCGCGGCTACCGTGCCGACATCGATCCCTCGGCCCTCGGGCTGGGGTTCGAGGCGATCGTCTTTGTCACGCTGCGCCAGGTGGACCGGGCCACGATGGAGATTTTCGAGAACCGCGTGGCGGACAACCCGAACATCGTCGAGGCGCAGCGGCTGTTCGGTTCCCCCGACTACCTGCTGAAGGTCATCGCCGAGGACCTGCCCGCCTACCAGCGCTTCTACGACAGCGAGCTGACCTCGCTGCCCGGCGTCGAGCGGCTGACGTCGACGCTGGTGATGAAGAACCTGAAGTCCAACACGGGTCCGCCTGTCTAGTTCGGCGGAGCCGACGCTCAGGTGCCCAGCAGGCCCGTGGTCCGGTAGGGGATGACCTCGCGCAGGAACATGCTGGTGGACGTCCGCACGATTCCGGGGCAGAGCCGGATTTCCTCCGAGACGCGGTACAAGTCGTCCGGGCTTTTCGCCACCACCCGGATCAGCAGGTCCGTCTCGCCGGCCGGAGCGTGACATTCCAGCACCTCCGGGATGTTCCGCAGGGCAGCGATCGCCTCGTTCAGGTGGCTCTGGTCCAGTTCGGCGCTGACCGACGCCGCGACGCCGCGGCCCAGCGCTGAGGGCAGCACCCGGCTGCTGTTCGGCCGGAGCGCGCCCGAGGCCGCCATCCGCTCCAGGCGGGACTGCACGGTGCCGCGGGCCAGGCCCAGTTTCTGGGCCAGCACCATGATGGGCAGCCGGGGATCCTGGTCGAGGGCGAGGAGGATTCGCCGGTCGGTCGCGTCGAGTTCCTGCAAAGTGACCACTTCCTGTTTGCTGTCCGGGCCGTGATTGATCAGATTGACCAATGGAGACGATGTCCGTTGCACCAACTGTAGGACTTCTGTTGAAATAGTGACAACAAAGGGACGAAGGCCACCGCCGGATCCCAACGGCTACAAGTACCCCGGCACACCACCCGGATCTTGGATGAGGCTTCCCGCAAGGAACCCGCCCGCTGATTGACCCTTGTTCACACCATCGTCTTTCCGCACCAATCTCCGCATTCGCAGTGCCATGGCCCGGAGCAACGCCCCGGGCCCGGCACGGCAAGAGCCCCTGAGCCACCGACGTCGGATTTCCGAAGTCATCGGTAGCTGAGGGGCTCTTGTGCTGGCGGCGCATAGGCTGGTGCCATGACTTCTGCCGGCCGTTTCGCCCCCAGCCCCTCCGGCGAACTGCATGTCGGCAACCTCCGCACCGCCATCCTCGCCTGGCTCTTCGCCCGGTCCACCGGCAGGAAGTTTCTCATGCGGGTTGAGGACCTGGACCGGGCCCGGGCCGGTGCCGAGGCGGAACAGCTCAGGGACCTCGCCGCGATCGGCATCACCTGGGACGGCGGAATCGTCCGCCAGACCGACCGCGGGCCCCTCTACGCCGAGGCAATCGCCGGGCTGACCGCGGCGGGCCTGACCTATGAGTGCTTCTGCACCCGCCGCGAAATCCAGGAGGCGCCGTCCGCTCCGCACGCTCCGCAGGGGGCCTATCCGGGCACCTGCCGTAACCTGTCTGAGGCCGAACGCGCGGTCAAGCGCGCCGTCCGTCCCGCCGCCGTCCGGCTCCGGTCCGCCGTGACCGCGGCGACAGTGCAGGACGTGCTGCACGGCAGCTACACCGGAGTGGTGGATGACTTTGTGCTCCGCCGCAACGACGGCGTGACGGCCTACAACCTCGCCGTCGTGGTGGACGACGCGGCCCAGGGCATCGACCAGGTGGTCCGCGGCGACGACCTGCTGCCCTCCACGCCCCGGCAGGCTTACCTCGCCTCGCTGCTGAATATTCCTGTTCCGGAATATGCGCACGTTCCGCTGGTCGTAAACGCCGACGGCGCCCGGCTGGCCAAGCGCGACGGTGCTGTCACGCTCGCGGACCTTGCGGCCGCCGGCATTCCCGTAGGTCAGGTGCGGGACACCCTGCTGGCATCGGTGGGGCTGCCGGCCGGTCCGGTGGAACAGGCACTCGCCGTGTTTGAGCCCGCCGCGCTGCCGCGGGAGCCGTGGATCTGGCCCGGGATGGCCGGGCCGGACGCGTAGGCTGGAAGCATGTCAGAACCAGAGTTCAGGGAAGCGCACACCCCGCAGCCGAGTTTTACCGTCGAGACAGCGAAGATCCTCGCGGAAGTGGCCCACAACCGCCAGAAGGACAAGCTCAAGCGGCCCTACCGCGATCACGTGATCGCGGTCGGGGATGCCCTGGCGGACTTCGACGACGACATCAGGATTGCCGGCTACCTGCACGACATCGCCGAGGACACCCCGATGACCCGGCAGGCGCTGCTGGACATGGGCGTCACCGAGCGTGCCGTGGACATCATTGAGCGCGTTACCAAGCGCCTGCACGAGAACCCGGACGACTACCAGGCAGGCATCCGCTACATCGCCGAGGACCACGACGCCACCCTGGTGAAAATCGCGGACAACGCCCACAACTCCCTGCCGGAGCGCGTCAGGGCACTGGCCGAAAAGTGGCCGGACAAGCCGCCGGTCACCCGCTACAACGAGGCCCGCCCGGTGCTTTATGCCGCGGTTCCGGTGGAGGAAACCCGCAAGATCCTGGCCCGGATCAACCCGTGGCTGCTGGATGAACTCGACGATCTGCTTGACGAGGCTGACGACACCGACTACGAGAACCTCTCGTACGAGGACGCCACGGAGGAATCGACCGAGGCCAGGCCCGAGGCCGGGCCCGGCGAGACCTCCGCCGCCGAGTCCGAGCCGCACCGGGCCTGACCCGGCACACCGCAGGGCCGGCCGGGTTCAGTTCCGAAGCCGCGTCCGCCGTCGTCCCCTGATAGCAACCCGGGGTCATCTGGCGCCCATCCCGGGGCCGGCCATGGGCGAAAGCTGACCCCGCGTTGCGTTTGCCGGGGATCTTGCCCGCCACAGCAGGCCGATGTAGGCCAGATCGAAGACGCTGCAGAGGACGCCGACGCCCAGAATCAGCGGCGAGTTGCCGTACCAGCCGAACACGATGGTGGGTGCCAGTGTCCCGATCCACTTTGCCACGGCGATCAGCAGTGTCTGGCCGCGGGGTCCCTGGCGGGCAACAAACAAGGCGATGAACAGCCCGGACATCAGCAGGTTCTGCAGGAACGCCGCGTAACGCGGCGCGTCCTCCCAGCCGAACTCGACCACGAAAAGCAGCTGAACCGCGAACGACGTGGCGCCCAACAGGAGCGCCCAGCCGATGAAGAGCCTCCGCGTCACCCACGCTGGCAGCTCGGACCGGCCGAACCTGAGGAAGGTGTACACAATCACGACGTCGGCGAGGGCCCACACGATGTTGAAGACCCCCTGGGTGGAGATGCCGGTCGCAACGGAGCGGGCGGCATAAATGGTCTCCCAGGCGAAATTGAGTCCGAGCGCCGCGGCCGGGATCGCGTAGCTTCTGTCCCGGAACCCGATTCGGATGGCATCGACGTACACCGCGGTCCAGGCGAGGCCGCTCACCACCGTCAGGAACAGGACCACGGATTCCCCTTTGACTCTCTACTCGCTGCAACGCGGGTTCATTTCCGGCCCATCCCGGCGCCCACCACGGGCGATGGCTGACCCCGCGTTGCCTGAAGGGGGTTAGACCCGGCCCAGGGCGTCGATGTCCTCGAGGAACTGCTGGTGGACCTCGTCGCTGACCGTGGTCCGGGTCTCGGCGATCGCGTCGAGGTAATCCTGTGTCGCGGGGCCCTTCCGGACGGCGTCGCGGACGGAGGGGCTGCCGCTGGAGGCGAGCCCGCCGTCGTCGTACACCGCCTTCTCCAGCGCCCGCTGGGACGCGCTCCGGGCGGCGTACTCGATGTCCGCGGGGGAGAAACCCTCGGTCCGGTCCACGAGCAGCTCCACGTCCACGTCGTCCACCACCGTGGCGGGAATGAACCGCTGCCACATGGCCTCCCGGGCCTGACGGTCGGGCAGCCCGATGGGGATGACGTAGTCGAAGCGTCCGTGGCGCAGGAACGCGGTGTCCAGGGCCCGGATGAAGTTGGTGGCGCAGACCAGCAGCCGGCCGGGCTGTTCGCGGAAGGCCGGAATGATCTTGAGGAGTTCGTTGGTGACGCCCTGCAGCGGGGACGGCGGCTCGCCGGAGCGCTGGGAGGCGATTTCCTCCACCTCGTCGATGAACACGACCGCATGTTCGAGTTCGGCGATCTCCAGGAAAGTCTCGCGCAGCGCACCGGCGAGGCCCTTGGGATCGGCGGCGAGGCGGGAGGGGAAGACCTCCACGAACGGCCACTCCAGGCGTGAGGCGATGGCCTTCGCGAACGTGGTCTTGCCCGTGCCGGGAGGGCCAAAGAGGACGACGGCGCGCGGCGGCACCACACCGTACTCGTCGGCGAGGTCAGCCTCGGCCAGCGGAAGAACGAGGCGGCGTTCCAGCAGTTCCTTCTCATTCCGCATGCCGGCGACGTTTTCCCAGAGGTCGCGGGCCAGGATCCGGCCGCCGAGCAGGCTCAGGGGTTCGAGTTCCTGGCGCTGCACCGGGATTTTCCGCTCGAAGTAGCGCAGGTTCTTTTTCAGCACAAAGCCGCGACCCAGGAATGCCTCGACGCGGGTCTCGGCCTCCGGCATCAGTGCGGAGAGCTTGTTCAGCCCGTGCGGCGCCATCCGGTTCTCGACGGCGGCCAGCAGCGAAGTGCCGATGCCGCGCCCCCGGTACTCGGGGAGGGTGGCCAGGAAGACGATCCAGCCCTGGTCGTGGGCGGCGCGGCCGACGGCGGCGCCCACGACCTGATCGCCCTGCACTGCGACGACGGCGTGGTCCTTCTCGCAGGAGGCCAGCACCTCGGAGAGCGCGTAGACCGGTTCGACATCGGTGGCCTTGAGCGACTCCCAGAGGTGCAGGATGCCGTCGAGATCGGCGGAATGGAAATCCCTGATTCGCCAGTTGGTCATGAGGTGTCTCCCGGGTGGTTCGTCGCTGAGCCAGTGTGAAGCTGTCCGTCGAGCATATGCGAACCGCCTCCGGGCGAGGTTGCGGGGACGTTGCGTTACGGGGAGGGGGAACGCCGGAAGGCTACTCCGGATCTCCGCCGGTGCTCCCTGCAGGCCGGGAGTCCGCGAGCGGATACGGTCCGGTGAAGCCCTCGCGGACTGCGGCGATTTCCAGGATGCGGTGCCGGCTGAGGCGCCAGCCGAGCATCAGGAGCGGAACAATGACCACGACGGACGCGATGGTCCACGTGCCCACGGGCGAGTCGAATGCCATCAGGATCAGGACCGCCAGGAGGAAGGCCAGCGTGATCCAGCCGGTGACGGGAGCGCCGGGCATCCGGAAAGCGGGCCGGAGCAGTTCCCCGCGGGCTGCGAGCCGGGCAAGCTGCATCTGGCACAGGACGATCATGGCCCAGGTGCAGATGATGCCCAGCGATGCCACGTTCAGGACGATCTCGAAGGCCTCGGCCGGGACCAGGGCGTTCAGGATGACGCCCAGGCCGGCCACGCCGGCGGTGAGGGCGATGCCGCCGTAGGGGACACCGGACTTGTTCATCCGGCCGGCGAACTTCGGCGCTGAACCTGAAACGGACATGGAGCGCATGATCCGGCCGGTGGAGTAGAGGCCGGCGTTGAGCGAGGACAGTGCCGCGGTCAGGACCACGAGGTTCATGATCGCGTCCACGCCGTCGACGCCGATGGAGCCGAAGAACGTCACGAACGGGCTTTCGCCGGCCTTGTAGGAGCTATAGGGCAGCAGCAGCGAGAGCAGCAGCAGCGAGCCGACGTAGAACACCGCGATGCGGACGATCACCGTGTTGATGGCCCGCGGCATGATCTTTTCCGGGTTTTCCGTCTCGCCGGCGGCGGTGCCAATGAGCTCGATCGAGGCGTAGGCGAACACGACACCCTGCATCACCACGATGGCGGGCAGCAGGCCGTTGGGGAACACGCCGCCGTTGTCCGCGATGAGGCTGAACCCGACCTCTTGGCCGGCGACGGGGGTGCCGAAGATGACGAAGTAGATGCCGACGATCAGGAAGGACACGAGCGCCACAACCTTGATCAGCGCGAACCAGAATTCGAGCTCGCCGAACACCTTAACGCTGATGAGGTTGAGGCCCAGGACCAGGATCAGGGCGGCCAGGGCCCACACCCACTGCGGTACGTCCGCGATCGGCGCCCAGTACTTCTTGAAGAAGTTCATGTACAGCGCGACGGCGGTGATGTCCACGATCGCCGTCATGGCCCAGTTCAGCCAGTACAGCCAGCCGGTGACGAACGCGGCCTTCTCGCCGAAGAATTCGCGGGCGTAGGAGACGAACGAGCCCGACGACGGCCGGTGCATCACGAGTTCGCCGAGGGCGCGCAGGATCATGAAGGCGAAGAACCCGCAGACGGCATAGCTGATGACCAGGGCCGGGCCGGCAGCGGCGAGGCGGCCACCGGCGCCCATGAACAGGCCGGTGCCGATCGCACCGCCGATCGCGATCATCTGCACCTGTCGGGGCTTCAGGCCCTTGTGGTAGCCCTGGTCCTCGGCGTGGAGCGCGGCCTCGGAGGCATGGGCGTGCGCCGGAATGGTGTGGTCGGAGACGGCCGGTGGCTGTGCGGCCGGTTGTTTTTGGGCGCGGGCAGTTTCGGGGTAAGTCATGGGGGTCCTTCGGGTTTCGAGGGTGCGCTATTGGCTCAGGTTGGCGAGGCGCTGGGGGCTGAGGAGGTCGGTGAGCTGCTCGGCGGTGAGCAGTCCGTGTTCGAGGACGAGTTCCGCGACGCCCTTGCCGGTGGCGAGGGCTTCCTGGGCGATGGCGGTGGCCGTGGCGTAGCCCAGGTGCGGGTTGAGGGCGGTGACGAGGCCGATGGATTGTTCCACTGTGAGGCGGAGGTGTTCGGTGTTGGCGGTGATGCCCCGGACGCAGCGGGCCGTGAGGGTGCGGCAGGCGGCTTCGAGGTGGGAGATGCTCTTGTGGAGGCTGTGGACGATGATGGGTTCGAAGGCGTTGAGCTGGAGCTGGCCGGCTTCGGCGGCCATGGTGATGGTGACGTCGTTGCCGATGACCTCGTAGGCGACCTGGCTGACCACTTCCGGGATGACGGGGTTGATCTTGCCGGGCATGATCGAGGAGCCGGACTGCACGGCGGGGAGGTTGATTTCGCCGAAGCCGGCGCGTGGTCCGGAGGAGAGCAGCCGGAGGTCGTTGCAGATTTTGGAGAGTTTCACCGCGACGCGCTTGAGTACGCCGGAGAGGTGCACGAAGGCGCCGACGTCCTGGGTGGCCTCGATCAGGTCCACCGCGGTGACGAGCGGCAGGCCGGTGATCTCGGCCAGGTGCCGGCAGGCGGCTCCGGCGTACCCGGCCGGTGCGTTGAGGCCGGTGCCGATCGCGGTGGCGCCGAGGTTGATTTCGTGGATCAGCAGGTCGGCTTCGGCCAGGCGGAGCCGGTCCTCGCCGATCGTGACGGCGTAGGTGCCGAATTCCTGGCCGAGCGTCATGGGGACGGCGTCCTGCAGCTGGGTGCGGCCCATCTTCACGACGGTGCGGAATTCCAGGGCCTTGGCGGCGAAGGCGTCTTCGAGTTCGGTGAGGGCTTCGAGCAGTTCCCGGGCGGCGAAGATCGTGCCGAGCTTGACGGCGGTGGGGTAGACGTCGTTGGTGGACTGGCTGAGGTTGACGTGGTCGTTGGGGTGCAGCCGCGCGTAGTCGCCCTTGGGGTGGCCGAGGATTTCCAGGGCACGGTTGGCGATCACCTCGTTGGCGTTCATGTTCGAGGACGTCCCGGCGCCGCCCTGGATCACGTCCACCACGAACTGCTCGCTGAGCTTGCCGTTCATGACGTCGGTGCAGGCTTCCTCGATGGCCCGGGCGCGGCCGGCGTCGAGCAGCCCGAACTCGTGGTTGGTGCGGGCCGCGGCCAGTTTGACGGCGGCCAGCCCGCGGACCAGATGCATATTGGAGGACAGCGGCTGGCCCGTGATCGGGAAGTTCTCCACGGCCCGGAGCGTGTGCACACCCCAGTAGGCGTCGGCGGGAACCTCCCGGTCGCCCAGCAGGTCATGTTCGGAACGGAATTCTGCGCGTTCGTCGAGCGTGGTCATGGCGGTCCTTACGGGGCGTCGGGGGCGTTGGAGGTTGCGGGGGAAGCGAGGAAATCGGTGGCCTGCAGCAGCCCGACGGGCCGGCCGCCGCCCAGCACAGGTGCCGCGGCGATGCGCGCCAGGGAAGAGGTGTCGACGTCGAGGGCGGCCAGGACCCGCACGGTGGCTGGCATCCTGGCGCGGTCTCCGCCGTCGGAGATCTTCACGGCAACGCCGCGGCCGTCGGGCAGGCCCACCAGCTGGACGCCCTCGAAGCCGTCCTTGGCCAGAAGCCCGGGGACCAGTCGCATCAGCGCGGTGACATCCCGGTCCTCGCCCGCGGCCATCTCAGGCTTGCGGCGCATGGCGTCAGCGACGGCGGCTTCCGCACTGCCGGGTCCCGTTGCCGAGGCCAGTCGGCCAAAGGCGCGGGCCATGCCGCGCAGTGTAAGGGCGAACAGCGGCGTGCCGCAGCCATCAGTGGAGGTGCGTTCGGGGTCCTCGCCGGTCAGGTCCGCCACGGTCCGGGCCACAAGCTGCTGGAGCGGGTGCGCCGGGTCCAGGTATCCCCGGACCGGCCAGCCGTTGATGACACAGGTGGCCGCCATCGCGGCGTGCTTTCCGGAGCAGTTCTGCGCCAGTTGGGTGGCCTGCCCGCCGCCGCCGAGCCATTCCTCGCGCTCAGGCACGCCATAAGGGAGGTCGGTATTGTTCTCGAGGTCTTCAGGGGTCAGTCCATGCAGTTCCAAGATGCGCAGTGCGCCGTCGCGGTGGGCGGCCGACCCGGAGTGGCTGGCGGACGCGAGGGCGAGGAGCTCGACCGGGAGTTCCAGGCCGGCACGGACCATGGCAACGGCCTGCAGGGGCTTCAGGGCCGAGCGCGGGTAGAACGGAGCGAGGGGCTGGCCGGCGGTCAGGAGGGTCGTGGCGTCCGCCGCGGTAGCGATTACCGAGCCGCAGTGGACACTCTCGACCAGGCCGTCGCGGGTCTGGACCGCGAGCGGGACGTGTTCAGGGAGGCTCCGCGGAGCCAGCGGAGCCGGGGAGTGCGTGGGGGCAGTAAGAATCATTGCGTCCTCTGGGCGGTGGTGTCGGTTGTCGCTGGTCAAGCCGCTGCTGAATCTGCTCTTCTTGGCGCGGGCGTCAGGAGCCTGCAGGCGAGTTGAGAATCGAGTCGAGGGCAAGGCCAACGGCATGCAGGTGCTGGCTCATGGCGATGCGCGCCGTTGCCGCGTCGCCGGCCTCGATGGCGGACAGGATCCGCCGGTGCTCCGCATCGGAGGCGTGTTGCCGGTCCGCCACCATGTTCAGGGTCTCGGACTGGTGGGCCAGGGCGTCCCGGATGTCCGCAACGACGTTTTCGAACACCTTGTTCCGGCTGGCCCGCGCGATCAGCGCGTGGAAGCTCGAGTCCAGCCCCACCCACACTTCGGGGTCGTCCTCGGCGGTCATCGCGGCAACAACGTCCCGCATGGTCTCCAGCTCCTCGGACGTACGGCGTTCCGCCGCCAGCCCGGCGGCCGGGACCTCGATGTGGGGACGTGCCTCGGTGAGGTCGCGCGCCGAGTATTGTCCCAGGACCAGGTCCTTGGCCACGCGGTCGGCGACGACGAATGTGCCCCGCCCGGTCCTGGTGACGGTCAGCCCCAGGGCGGTGCAGGAACGCAGGGCCTCTCGCACCACGGAGCGGCTCACGCCGTACTGCTGGGCAAGAGTGGCCTCGGAGCTCAGCTTGGCGCCAACGCCGAGCTGGCCGGATTCGATTTCGGAGCGGAGGACATTGAAGACTGCTTCGGCTGCACTAAGGCGGGCGAGGGGCTGTCCTGCTGTCCGGCTGTCTGACAGGTTCACGCTTCAAAATATGGCACGGGTCACATCGGCGTGTCAACTGTGACGGCGGCCCCTGTGTCGGAGGCCGCCGTCATCCTGAGCTCGGGTGCTCGTCTACAGCCCCGCGAGCAGTTCCTGCATTTCCTGGATTTCGTCCGTCTGGGAGGCCGCGATGTCCTTGGCCAGCTGGATGGCTTCGGCGTTCTTGCCGCTGCGGACCTCGGCGTTGGCCATCTCGACGGCGCCCTCGTGGTGCGCGATCATCTGGCGGAGAAACAGCTTCGCGGCCTCGGTTCCCTGGGCGGCGTCGAGCTGGGTGAGGTCCTCGCCGCTCATCATGCCCGTCATAGAGTGGCCGCCCGGTGCCTGCGTGGGTTCATTCCAGGCCTTGAGCCAGCCGGTCATCTTCTCGATCTCGGGCGCCTGGGCGGCCTTGATCTTCGTGGCCAGCGCGGTGATCCTGGCGTCGATGCCCTGCTTCTTCAGGATGATGTCGCTCATCTCCACGGCCTGGGCGTGGTGCGGGATCATTCCCTGGACGAACATTGTGTCCGAGCCGCTGTGGTTCGCGGCCGCGGGTGCGGCACTTGAGCCCATGGTGCTGTGGTCCATGCCGGGCATGCTGCTGCTTCCGCCGGAGGTGCCGGGGGTGGAGCAGCCGGCCAGTGCCATCACGGCGGCGAGGGCGGCGGCGGAAATAGGGAGGGTCTTCTTCATGGGAGGTCGTGTCCTTCGTGATCCGGCGGTGGACGCCGGCGGGTTGGAGCCGCGCGGAGGCTGCTGGAATCGGCGGCCGTGCGCTGGGGGCGGATGGTGGTGCGCCGGCGTCGTCACGGCACATGCCCGGTCCTACGTGCGGCTGATGGACAGGTCCCGGGGCGTGGGCGTCCCCGGCACGTAAACGTAGCCGGACGGGCGGTCAGCCCCCTCTGCGGTCCAGGGCCGGCCCTCCAGCAGGGCGGGCCCGGGATGAGTGGCGCTCATCGGGGCCCCTGACAGCGACGGCATGCAGCCGACATGAACCGCTGGCGTCTCGGCGCATCCGCCCTGGCAGGTGCACGACGGCGGGACCTGGGTTCCGCCGACTGTCGCCGTGGCGGGTGCCACCGCAGACGCGGTCTCCGCCGCAGCGGGGCCCTCGTCGGCCTGCGAAAAAGTGCCGGCGGCGCTGTGGCTGGAGTGCCCGGCAGGATCGCCGGCGGTTTGGTCGGCGGCCGCCTGGCCGGCGGCGTGCGGCGCCGTCGCGTGCGGCGCAGTGTGGATGCCGCCGGGAGGGGACGATTGGGCGTGCGGGCCATGGGAGCCGGAGATGATGTGCATCCCCAGGAAACCGGCAATCAGGGCGAGCAGTCCGGCCAGCAGTGCGGCACGGCGGAGGACGGCGACGGGATTGGCCGCGGCGGCTGCGGACATCGTCACCCTCCTTTCGCAGTTACGGCTTTGGGCAGGGTCGAGAAGCACTCAGGCTACCTGTCTTCAACGCCTGCCCGCGGGATTGTGTTCCGGCGGCGCAGGGCGCAATTGGCCGGAGGGGACAACTGTGACAGTATCTGCGTATGAATGCAGATATGCGGATTGAGGTCGACAGCCCCCACGTGGAGCTGGCCGTCGAAGTGTTCTCCATGCTGGCCGACGCCACGCGTGTCCGCTTGATCCTCGCTTTGGGAGAAGGTGAGCTGCCGGTCAACGCCCTGGCAGACTGCGTCGGGAAGCCGGCCTCAGCAGTCTCGCAGCACCTGGCCAAAATGCGGCTGGGCGGCATGGTCGCCACACGGCAGGAAGGCACGAAAGTCTTCTATCGGTTGCAGAATGACCACGCACGCCAACTGGTGATGGATGCCATCCATCAGGCCGAGCACGCGCTCGGCACGGCCCCGCGGCACGGCGCATGAACCGCCAGTCTGATGCCGTGGACGAACACAGCCACGGCGAGGGTCAGGAGCACAGCCACGACGACGGGCACGTCCACGCCCACCCGCATGGCCATGACCACGGCCCGGACGGCCACGTGCATGACCATGACCACGGCGCGCACGGCCACGACGCGCACGACCACGGCGCGCCCGGTCACAACCACACGTACGCCACCGGCCTGAAGGGCTGGCTTCAGTCAGTCTTCGTCCCGCACTCGCACGACGCTGCGGACTCCATCGATGAGGCGCTCGAATCCAGCTCCCAGGGCATCCGCGCCGTCAAGATATCCCTGCTCGGCCTCGGCGCCACCGCGCTCTTCCAGCTCGTGATCGTGCTGATCAGCGGCTCCGTGGCGCTGCTGGCGGACACCGTACACAACTTCTCCGACGCGCTGACCGCGGTCCCGCTGTGGATCGCGTTCCTGCTGGGCCGCCGGAAGGCCACCCGGACTTACACCTACGGGTTCGGTCGGGCCGAGGACCTCGCCGGGCTGTTCATCGTGGCGATGATCGCCCTCTCCGCGGTGGTGGCTGCCGTCGAATCGATCCGCCGCTTCTTCGAACCCCAGCCCGTGCACAACCTCGGCTGGGTGCTCGCCGCGGGACTGGTGGGCTTCGCCGGCAACGAACTCGTGGCGATCTACCGGATCCGTGTCGGCCGGCGGATCGGTTCCGCAGCGCTGGTGGCTGATGGCGTCCATGCCCGGACGGACGGCTTCACCTCGCTGGCCGTCGTTGTCGGCGTCATCGGCGTCTGGCTCGGGTTCCCGCTGGCGGATCCGATCGTTGGCCTGCTGATTTCCGCCGCCATCGCCGTCCTCCTCTGGGGCACCGTGCGCGACGTCGGGCGGCGGCTGATGGACGGTGTCGACCCTGGACTGACCCGGAGGGTCGAGGCCGTCGTAGCGGAACACTCCCGTTCGGGCGGCACAGCCCGGCTGCGCTGGTCCGGCCACCGGCTGCACGTGGAAATCACGGTGCCGATCCCGACGGACGCGCACCTGGTGGAGCTCGCCTCGGTGACGGCCAATCTGGAACGCGGCGTCCGCCGCGCCCTCCCGCACGTCGGACCGGTGACGATTGTGCCCGACTTCGCCGCAGCAGGGTCGCCGCAGGCCGCCTAAATCCCCAGCGTCGCCAGACTCTGCTGCAGTGTCTCCGCCGAATGCTGCAGGGAGGCCAGTTCGCCGTCGTCCATGGGGGTATCCAGCACGGCGCGGACCCCGCCATGCCCCACAATGCTGGGCAGCGACAGCGCCACCCCGGTGATCCCGTACTGCCCGTCCAGCACGGTCGACACCGGCAGGACCGCGTTTTCCGCGCGCAGCAGCGCCTCCACGATGCGCGCGCCGGACAGGCCGATCGCGTAGTTCGTGGCGCCCTTGCCCGCGATCACCTTGTAGGCTGCGTGCGTCACTTCACTAGCGGTTTCGGCGAGGTAGTCGGGGGTGAAGACGCGTTCGCCGTCGACCGTCCAGTTGCGGATCGGGACCGGCCCGATCGTGGCGCCGGACCAGATGGGGAACTCGGTGTCGCCGTGCTCGCCCACCATGCTGGCGTGCACGCTGGTGAGGGAGACCCCGGCCTTGCGCGCCAGCAGCCACCGCAGCCGGGACGTATCCAGCACGGTGCCGGAGGAGAAAATTCGCGAGGAAGGCAGACCGGAGATCTTCTGCGCCGCGACGGTCAGCACATCGCAGGGGTTGGTCACCAGGACGTAGACCGCGTCCGGGGCGTGCGTGAGCAGCTGCGGCATGAGCTGCTCGAGGATGCGAACGTTCGTGCCGGCCAGGTCCAGCCGCGTCTGGCCCGGTGCCTGTTTGGCCCCGGCGGTGATGACGACGACGTCGGCGCCCTCCACCGCGGTGATGTCCCCGCCGCCGGTGACGGTTGCCGCGGCGGCGGCGAACTGGGTGCCGTGGGCCAGGTCCAGCACTTCGGCCTCGGCCTTGGTGGCATTGACGTCGAAGAGGGCGACGCTGCTGGCCGAGCCGCGGATCAGGGCGGCGTAGGCGAGGGACGTGCCGACGCTGCCGGCGCCGACAATTGCGAGCTTTGAGCCGGGACTCTGGGACATGGGATTCTTCTTTCCGGTTAGACGGCGGGCGGCGCTACCGCCGCGAACTTCGAGGCGGTGCAGCCGGAAAGGGTCTCGTAGGCCTGGAGTCCCGCGATCGAGGGGATGTTGATGATAGAGGCGGGCGCTGCGCCTGGCATAGCCGGGGCGGCGGCATTGATGCCGTTGAAGACGCCGGTGAGGGCCACCTTGCCGCCCAACTGTCCCATCGCCGAGTCCTTTTCGGGAGCGAGCCGCACCAGGGGACGCGTCCGTCCGGGCCCGACTCAAGCTCACCAAGCACCGCCCGGCTTGGGCAGGGCCGTTGGACCCTACGCGGACCGGGGGTGGCGAACCGCCGTCGTGCCTGTCCTATACCGGCGGATCAGAGGTGCTGGATGCCTGCCCGCTGCATGGCGTCCTTGTAGACCTCGACGTTCTTGCTCAGGAGTTCTTCCTGCTTGACGGCCGAGACTGCGAAGGCGCGGCCGCCCAGGGCGGTGGCCTTGTAGATTTTGACTCCGCGGTTCTTCAGGGAGGAGTGGTAGGTCTTCTCGAAGAGTGTCAGGAAGGCGTGGGCGTCGGCGCCGTGGGCGATGACGGCCGAGACGCGCCTGTTGATCTTGAGGAACTGGCGGAATGGCCGCAGCCCGTCCGTCTTCTCCTGGACGTTCAGCGCGGAGGGGAGCTCGGGATCGCGCACCCAGGGGTAGGCGTTCCACGGCATCACGTACCGGGGGTCAAGCTCGACGGCCTCGTAGATGGAGGTGGCGCGGCGGGCGGCCTCGTCATCGTTGAAGTGGGAAACGAAGCCCGATTCGGTGCCCTTGCCCGGGGCGATGTGGAGGCTGACGATCCGGCACTCGTCCTCGTCATGGACGGGATCGATGTAGGGGACGACCGACCCCGGCTTCTTTTCCATCAGTTCGTCGCAAAGCTGCGTTACGGCGGCGATGTTCGGTTCCTGCAGCAGGGTCTTCTTTTCGTCCCAGTCAATCGTCACGATTTCTCCCTCAGCGCTCGGCGTCCAGAATCAGGCGTCTGGTTCCACTCTACGCTTTCGGGCGCCGGGGCGTTTTTTCGGACTCCGGAAGAGGCCACGGACCCCTAGTCACGCTGAATGGGCGGGCGTACGCTTAAAGCGCCTGCAGGTAACCACTGGATTAAGCCGGGTCGTTCTGGACATGAGAATGTCCGAGCCGTCTCATAGCGAGATCGCGAAAGTACCTGCAGGCCTTGCGTTTAAGGCGAAAGCGCCGAGCGCACCGCACAGGGCCGACTTCCTTCGCCCACCTGGTCCAGACGCGCGCGACTGAGCTGTCACAGCCGTCGGTCGTGTCCCCCGGCGCCCGGGCACCAAAACCCGCGCGAACCTCTGGCCCCGCCTCACCGCCACGGGCATGATGGAACCGATCCCAGGTGCCCACTCCGCCGCGGCGCCCAACGCCCCCGGGAGACCCCGAAAGCAGGCAACGCGTGAATTCAGAAGCGATGGCACGGGCCCGTGAAGTCGAGGCACAACTGACGGATGAGGAGCGGTTTTCCCTCCTGATCAGCGTCATGGGCACCAACGAGGTCCTCACGGAGAAGGATCCGCGCATCCCGGACGGCGTCCCGATGAGCGCCGGCTACACGCCCGGAATCCCGCGGCTTGGCATCCCGGCCCTGCTGATGAGCGACGCGAGCCTGGGCGTCACCAACCCGGGCTACCGGGAGGGCGACACCGCCACCGCGCTCCCGGCGTCGATCGCCCTAGGGGCCAGCTTCAACCCCGAACTCGCCCGCCGATCCGGGCAACTGGTGGGCAGGGAGGCCCGGAGCAAAGGGCTCAATGTCCAGCTCGCCGGTGGCCTCAACTTGCACCGCGACCCGCGCAACGGCCGGAACTTCGAGTACCTCTCCGAGGACCCCTGGCTTACCGGGGTCCTCGGCGCGGAGTCGGTCCGGGGAATCCAGGGCGAGCAGGTCATCTCTACGGTCAAGCACTTTTCCCTGAACTGCAACGAGACCAACCGGCACTGGCTGGACGCCGTCATCGACCCGGCCGCCCACCGGGAAGCCGACTTGCTCGCGTTCGAAATCGCCATCGAACGCGCCGGACCCGGCTCGGTCATGACCGGCTACAACAAGATCAACGGCACCTACGCAGGCGGCAACGAGGCGCTGCTGGAGGGCATCCTGAAGGGCGCCTGGGGCTTCCCCGGCTGGGTGATGTCCGACTGGGGCGCGACGCCGGGCTGGGACTTCGCGCTGCGTGGCCAGGACCAGGAATCCGGTGTGCAGATCGACGTCATGATGTGGGGGAAGGAAACCTTCACCGCTCCGCTGCGGGCCGCCTACGAGGCGGGCGAATTCCCTAAGGAACGCCTGACCGGGATGGTGCAGCGCATCCTGTACGCCATTTTCGACGTCGGCATCGACCGCTGGGAGGGGACACCCGACGTCGACCTGTCCGCCCATGCCGACATCGCGCTGGAGACGGCGCGGCAGGGCATTGTCCTGCTCAAGAACGACGGCGTGCTTCCGCTGAACTCGCCGTCTCCTCCGGGCGCGCCGCTCACGATTGCGGTCATCGGGGGACATGCCCAGCTCGGCGTACCCACCGGCTGCGGCTCCAGTGCCGTCACCCCGCCCGGCGGCTACGCCGAGGTCCATACGGTCGGCGGCCCGGGCATCATGGGCAGCATGCGGAACTTGTACCTGCTGCCCTCCTCGCCGCTGGCGGAACTGCAGAAGCTGCTGCCCGGCGCGGAGATCGAATACGACCCCGGAATGAGCCCTGCCGAGGCGGGGCTGCTGGCACGCCGTTGTGATGTCACGGTCGTTTTCGGCATCCGAGTGGAGGGCGAGGGCTACGACAACGCGGACCTGTCCCTGCCATGGGGCCAGGACGCCGTGATCGAGGCGGTCGCGGACGCCAACCCGAACACCGTCGTCGTCCTTGAGACCGGCAACCCCGTGGCGATGCCGTGGCTGCCGAAGGTCCGGGCCGTCCTCGCGGCCTGGTACCCCGGGCAGTGCGGCGGCCAGGCGATCGCCGAAATCCTCACCGGCGTCACCAACCCCTCCGGGAAACTCCCGCTGACCTTCCCGGCCGCCCTGGACCAGACACCGCGGCCGGAGCTTCCGGGCCTCGGCACGCCGTGGGGGACCCCGACGACGATCACCTACAACGAGGGATCCGACGTCGGCTACCGCTGGTTCGCGAAGACGGCGCAGGAGCCCCTCTTTCCCTTCGGCCACGGTCTCAGCTACACCCGGTTCAGCTATGCGGAGCTGACAGTGCAGGACCGGGACGGGGTACGGGCCGAGTTCACCGTCACCAATGCCGGACCACGCCGCGGGGCCGACGTGCCCCAGCTCTACCTCCTCGAGGACCCCGCGGGTCCCCGGATGCGGCTGCTCGGCTTCGAACGCGTGGACCTCGAACCCGGCGAATCACGGACCGTCGCGCTGGACGTTGACCCTCGGCTGTTCGCGTCCTACGACACCGACGGCGGGCAGTGGCACACCTCGACCGGCAGCTACCGCCTGGCGCTCGGGCATTCGGCCGGCAACTACACCATGGAGGCTGATGTGGCTTTGGCCGAGTCGTGGTTTGGGCAGTAGCCGCCCCTTTGTCCGGCAACGTTCAGGCTGCGGGTTGGTTTTGTCTTCGGGTGCGGTGGAGGTCGTTGGCTCGGCGGTGGCGTTGGCGGCGGTGGTCCGGGCTCTTTGCTGCGGCCAGGTCCGGTTCCGGCTGGCGGGCCGGGGTTCCCGGCAGGGGCGGGGCGGTGGCTTGGTAGGTGTGGCCGGTGGGGGTGGTGACGTCGAGGGTGTGTCGGGGGCCGGGGCGTGGCCGGGAGGACCAGCCGGGGGTTTCTTTGGTGTGGTTGCAGGCTTCGCAGAGCCCGGCCCCGTTGTCCTGGGTGGTGGTGCCGCCACGGTGCCAGGGGATGATGTGGTCGAAGTGGCGGATGGGGGCGTCGCAGTAGGGCGTGCGGCACGTGTCGTCGCGGGCGGTGAGGAAACGGCGGAGCCCGGCCGGGAAGAGCCGTGCACGGGAATCCACCGCGGTGAGCTCGCCGGTGCCGGGGGCGGTGTAGAGCCGGCGCAGCCAGACGTTCATGGCCCTGTCACCGGCGGCGTCCCCGGCAGTGTTCCCGGTGGTGTCCCCGGTGGTGGTGAGGAGGTCCCGGGCCCAGCCGGCGGGGACGATGCCGTAGCCGGGGAGGCGTGCGGGTTCGCTGTCGGCCTGGAAGAGGGTGCGGTCGGTCATGACGAGCTGGATCTCGATCCCGCTGATCCCGCCGGCCGTGCCGGTGGTGCGTTCGACCAGGGTGTCGGCCACGAGCTGCCCGCGGGTCCGGGGGTCCCCGGCGGCCCGCAGGGTGTCGGCGTGCCGGGTGAGGCCGGCATAGACGGCAACCCCGGCGGCGACGGGGAGCAGGGCGGTGAGGTAGCACATGGTGTCCGGGGCCGGGCGGAGGCTGACGTGCCGTTCGGTGCTCGCGTGGCTGGCGCGCTGGGTGACCGAGCGCGGGTCCCGCCGGTACGCGGCGGTGCGGGCCGCGGCGATGATTCCCCGGTCCCCGGCGCCGTCGAAGGTCCCGGTGTCGGGGGCGAGTTCGGCGTCGACGGCGGCCCGGTCCTCCGCGGAGAGACAGGCGGTTTCCTTCACCAGCAGGGTGGCGCGCCATTCGTTGAGCTGTCCGGTCTCCAGGGCCGCGAGGGTGTGGGGCATTTCGGTGACGAGGGCCTTCGCCAGGCCCAGGAGCCGGCCGCCGCGGGCCGGGGATTCCCGCCGGGCCAGGGCGATCTGCGCGCCGGCCCCGGAGCCCAGCTCCCCGGCCGGTATCCCACGGTCCCGCTGTTCGCGGCGCTGGATCAGGTCGAAGGCGACGGACAGCCGGGCCTGACGGGCAGCCAGGGCAGACTTGTGGTCTTCCAGGGACCGGATTTCAGCAATCAAACGCGCACCGTCCAGCTCGGGCACGTTCCCGGACGGCCGGACAGCGGCCAGCGAACGGGCCGCATCCATGACTGTCACCTGTTCTGGCTGAGCCTGTTTTGGCTGAGGCTGGTCGGGCCCCTGATTGCCGTCCATGGAACCACGCTATCGGGCACGTCCGACATTTGGAGCGGCCACGGAAGCCGCGCGTCCGTAAGCTTTGAAGGAACGCAGCGCCCCCAACCCAAGGAACCCATGCCGATCAACAGACAGTCACTGAAGCAGGACGGGTTCACCGGATTCCGGCCGCTCGGGGATCTGGATATCAACCGGATCCCGCAGAAACCCGGGATCTTCGCGGTGCTGCAGCCCGAGGGCTTTCGGGCGCAGTTCCTGGCCAGGAGCACCGCCGGCATCTTCAAGAAGAAGGACCCCACCCTGAAGACGGACGCACTCGCCGCCGAATGGGTCAACGGGGCCGACGTCCTCTATCTGGGCAAGGCCGGCCCCGGGAGCAAGGGCAACCGCGGGCTGCGCCGGCAGATCCAGGAGTTCGTCGACTTCGGCAAGGGCAAGCCGCCTGGCCACTGGGACGGCCGGCTGATCTGGCAGCTCGCCGCGGCCGGGTCGCTGACCGTCGCGTGGAAGGAGCTGCCCGTTGAGCAGCTCAACGCGGCCGAAGCCGGATACCACGCCGCGTTCGTGGAGGAATACGGCCGGCTGCCGTTCGCCAACCTGGTCCAGTCGCGGGTTAAGGCGAGCTGATTTAGCAGGTCAGACGCCGTCCCGGAACGTGAACCGCCCGGCCACGAGCGTCGCGGCCACGGGCATCGCCGCAAAGACGGCGTCCGCTACTCCCAGCGGGTCGCCGTCGAGCGCCACGAGATCCGCCGTATCCCCGACCCGGATCCTGCCCCGCCCGCGCGTTGACGCGGCCAGGGCCTCCTGCCGCGTGAGCGCCTGCTCCGGATGCCAGGGCGCCCGCCCGTCCTGCCGCGCCCGTGTGGTGGCCGCCGCCATGGCGGTCCACGGCTCCAGTGGCGCCACCGGCGCATCGGAGCCCAGCGCCAGCGTGGCACCGGCAGCCAGCAGCGACCGCAGCGGGAACGCCCGCTCCGTTCGCCCGGCCCAGTTGGAATCGGCAGCATCACGGTCATCGAGGGCGTGGGCGGGCTGGACACTCGCGGTCAGCCCCAGCTCGCCGAAGCGCGCGAAGTCCTGTTCCCGGACAAACTGGGCATGCTCAATCCGACCGGCGATCCCGGCCGCCGCGAAGGCATTCAGCGCCACCTCATTCGCGCCGTCGCCGATCGCGTGCACCGCCGGCACAAAGCCGCACTCCCGGGCCCGGACCAGCAGCTCCAGCAGTTCTGCCTCGCTCACGGTCAGCAGCCCGCGGCCGCCATGCGGATACGGGTCCACACAGTACGCGGTCCGCGTGTTCAGCGAGCCGTCAATCAGCACCTTGAGCGGGCCCACCCGCAGCAGCCCCGCCCCGCCGTCGAGCTCCTGCCCGGTCCGCATCCCCTCCGCGACGGCCCGCGCCAGGTCCTGCGGATAGACGCCTGCGTCGACCCGGAAGGAATCGAACCCGCCCGCCACGCGGCGCAGCCACACCTCGCGGTTCCAGGTCATTTCGAAATCGACAATCCCCACGATCCCGCGTGCGGCCGCCGCCTGCGCGGACTCCCGCACCCAGGCATCCACCACCGCGTCCGGCAGCCTACCCAGCTCACGGGTCAGTTCAAAGGCAGGCTCCTCGCGCAGCAGCCCGGAGGAGTCCACCGGCACGCCGTAGCGGGTCGCTGCCGCGCTGTTGAGCCACACGCAGTGCAGGTCATGGCTGAGCAGCGCCGTCGGCAGGCCGCCGGTGGCGCCGTCGAGCAGCTCCAGGCTGGGAACATCCGCCCAGACGGCGTCCCGGAAACCGACACCCACGACGGTCAGGCCGCCTCCTCCCTCACCGGCGGGGCCGAGGCCGGACAGGGCGGAATGTACGACTTCGGCCGCCTCGCGCGCCGAGGCGGCCCCGGAGACGTCGATCCGGTTGGCGGCGAGGGCCCACTGCGTCATGTGGACATGCTCATCCCACAGCCCCGGGATAACGAAGCGGCCGTCCAGGTCGACCACCTGGGAATCGGGACGAACAACCGTTCCGGCGGGAGCGATCCGCGAAACCACCCCGTTGGCCACGTGCACGTCGTACAGCGCGGTGTAACCGGGGATCCGCGCCGAGGCGACCACGAGGTGGCGGGTCACGGCAGCGGCTGGAGTCTCAGGCATAGGACACAGGCTATGGGCCGGAGCGCGCCGCGCCAATCCGGACCGCCGCAGCGGCCGGATTCCGGTTGTCCCCCGGACAAGGGACTTTCGCCCCTTGCCCAGGGAAGACGCACACACCAAGCTGAATTTGGGGCGGTTCCTGCACGGCCATTGGGGATGAACCGCTTGCTTATCAGTTGTACGGTCTCGCTCGAACCTTGGGGAAGGAAAAGGCATTCTGCACTGCCCGTGTCTGCGGGCAGACGGCAGGAGACCGCAGCCACTATGACTGTTATCAGCGATTCTTACATTCTTGAGACCGACCACGGGCTGCGCGGGAGCTCTGACCCCGCATGACGCACAGGCAGCACGGAAGCCGGTCCAGCGCCTACTACGCGCACCCCTCGCACGGGGATCCGCGCATTAGGGTGCTCATCCGGATTGACGCAAATGAGGAGTCTGCTCGGGTCAACGTGCGCGGCGTCGTGACGCCGGCGAATATCAGGGCGCTTTATGTCGTCTGCCGCCGCGTGACCGCGAAACTTCCCGGTTACGAAATCGTGGTGGACCTCGCCCATGCCCGCGTAACAGCCGAGGCCATAGAAGAACTGCACGACCATGCCAGTCGCTCGGTCGTGTCATCCGGCATCGACGGCACGGTCACCCCGTGCCGGTTGCGCATCGTGGATCCGCCGAGCATCCTCAGAATCAAGGAGAACGCGTGAAAGCCCTCGTCTATGGCGGTCCCGGTGCGAAGTCCTGGACGGACGTTCCCGATCCGAAGATCCAGAATCCCAGTGACGTGATCGTCAAAGTGGAGACCACCACGATCTGCGGAACGGACCTCCACATCCTCAAGGGGGATGTTCCGGCCGTGACCAAGGGCCGGATCCTGGGCCACGAAGGCGTCGGAACCATCACCGACGTCGGCTCCTCGGTCACCAGCCTTAAAGTGGGGGACCGCGTCATCATCTCCTGCATCAAGTCCTGCGGCCACTGCGCCAACTGCAAGACCGGCCTGTACTCGCACTGCATGGGCGAGGAAGGGGCCTCCGGCATCGGCTGGGTCTTCGGCCACCTGATCGACGGCACGCAGGCCGAGTACGTCCGCGTCCCCTACGCGGAAAACTCGCTCCACCTGCTCCCGGAGGGCGTCACCGACGAACAGGCCGTCATGCTCTCCGACATCCTCCCCACCGGCTTCGAGATCGGCGTGCAGTACGGTCGCGTCAAGCCCGGCGACACGGTCGCCGTCGTCGGAGCCGGACCGGTGGGCCTCGCCGCCATCGCAACCGCCGGACTCTACGGAGCCGCCACCATCATCGCCATCGATCTTGACTCGAACCGGCTGGACAAGTCCCGCGAATTCGGCGCCACCGACGTCATTCTTTCCGGCGACGCCGACTGGAAGGAACAGGTGCTCGCGCTGACCGACGGGCAGGGCGTGGACGTGGCAATCGAGGCGGTCGGCATCCCGGCGACTTTCAGCATGTGCACGGACATCGTCCGCCCGGGCGGCAATGTGGCCAACGTCGGCGTGCACGGCAAGTCCGTGGAGCTGCATGTGGAAAACCTTTGGATCCAGAACATCAACATCAGCATGGGCCTGGTGAATGCCAACACCACCCCGATGCTGCTCAAACTCGTGGCCCAGAAGAAGGTGCCGGCGGAGAAGTTCGCCACCCACCACTTCAGCTTCGACCAGTTCCTGGAGGCCTACGACACGTTCGCCCGGGCCGCGGAAACCAAAGCCCTCAAGGTCGTGATCACGGCATGAAAGCCCTGGTCGTCTACGATTCGGCGCACGGCAACACCAGATCGGTAGCCGAGGCGATCGCCGGTTCGCTTGACGGAGTCCAGGCGAGCTCCGTCCCGGTCGGCGACTTCAAGCCTGACACGCTCGCAGCCGGAGACCTCCTCGTGGTCGGCAGCCCCATCAACGGGTGGAGCCCGACGCCGAAGATCACCGCGCTGCTCGCGGCCCTGGGAGACGGTTCCCTCAAGGGGGTGAAAGCCGCGGCGTTCGACACCCGCGTCCGGATGTTTATTCACGGTGATGCCGCCAAGAAGATCGCGCATGCCCTGAAGGCGGGCGGGGCGGACATCATCGCCGAACCCATGCCCTTCTACGTGAAGGGAACCGAAGGGCCCCTGCGCGACGGCGAAATCGAGAAAGCGGGAAGCTGGGCAGGAGCCCTCCTCACCTCACTCAGGAGCTGAGTGAGCTGATCTGAGTCATCTGAAAGGACGGCGGCCATGCGACCAGGCCGGATAGTCATGCTGGTGCTGGGCACGCTCAGCGCACTTCTCGGACTGGGGCTGCTGGCTGCTGCCGGCGCCGCAGGGTTCGCCAACTACCTGCAACGCGACAACGGCTACTTCACGACCCCGTCGGAACGGTATGCCACGAACTCCTATGCCCTGACGACACCGCGCCTCGACATCATGGCCGACGAGGGCGTGCCGGACACGGCCCCGGTCGGCGTGGTCGGAAGTGTCATGATCGGCGGATCGGCCGCGGCCGGCAAGGAAATCTTCATCGGCATCGGGCCGCGCAGCGACGTGGCGGCCTACCTGAACGGCGTCAGCCACTCAGAGATCACCGACGTGCGGTTCAACCCCTTCCGGGTGGACTACCGGGACGTAGCCGGCACCCAGGTTCCGGCGATGCCCGCGGACCAGGGGTTCTGGGCCGCATCCGCCAGCGGCCCGGGGGAGCAGCAGCTCGAATGGGACCTGCGGTCCGGCAGCTGGGCTGTGGTGATCATGAACGCCGACGCCAGTGCCCCGGTGGTTGTGGACATGAAAGCCGGCGCCCGGTCCAACCTGCTGTGGCCCGTCTTTGTCGGGCTGCTGGTCGGCGGAATATTGTTCCTGCTCATCGGCGTACCCCTGATCGTGCTTGGGGCCGCAGGGCTGGGCCGCGGCAAGGGAGGACCTCCTCAGCCCGGCCAGCTGCAGCCCGGACAGCCACAGCCCCTGCCGGGCGAGCTGCAGCCCTCGTCCGCGGCCTCCGCACCCCAGCTCTATACGGCCGGTGCGGTGCCGGGTGCGGTGCAGGGTTCCCCAGCAGGCGCCGCGGCGGGTGTCCCGCCGGGTGCCGGCGTCGTCTACCCGGCCCGACTCAGCGGCTACCTGGACCCGAACCTGTCCCGCTGGAAGTGGCTGGTTAAGTGGCTCCTGGCGATCCCGCACTTCATCGTCCTCTTCTTCCTCTGGTTTGCCTTCGGAGTAGTCACAATCGTGGCGTGGTTCGCGATCCTCTTCACCGGGCGCTACCCGCGCTCGCTGTTCAACTTCAACGTCGGGGTGATCCGCTGGAGCTGGCGGGTGGCCTTCTACTCGTACGGGGCGCTCGGCACGGACACCTATCCGCCCTTCACCTTGGAGCGCACCGACTACCCGGCCGACTTCGACGTCGACTATCCGGAGAAGCTCTCCCGCGGCCTGGTGCTCGTGAAGTCCTGGCTGCTGGCCATCCCGCACCTGCTGATCATCTCGCTGCTGACCGGGACCGCCCAGACTTGGGTGAACCGCGACGGCGAATGGGTGCAGGTGAGCACGGGGCTCTCCCTGTTCGGGCTGCTCGTCTTCATTGCCGGGATCATCCTGCTGTTCACCGGCGTGTACTCGCGGGGTCTTTTCGACTTCCTCATGGGCCTGAACCGCTGGATCTACCGCGTGGTTGCCTACGTTTCCCTGATGCGTGACGAATACCCGCCGTTCCGCCTGGATATGGGGCCGCGGGATCCGGGAGACGCCCCTGCGATTCCGCCGGCGGTGCCTCCGGCCGGCCCGGGGTACGCCCCTGTTCCTGGCGGCCCCGCCGCCGCCCCGCCCATCTATGGCCAGACCGGTCCGGGCGGGTCCGTCCCGGGTGGGACAGGCCAGCCAGTCCCGGGTGGGGCAGGCGCCGGCGGGATGGGCGCGGCCACGGCGGGGCCGGCCGAGGGCCAGACAGGCTTCCACGGAATCGGCGGGCCAGCCGCCTCCGGCCCGGACAAACCGGAAGCTCCCGCCAAGGCGGACAGCCCGCCGCGCCCCTAGGACACCGGAGGCAGCATCTCCGGCAGCGGCCGGGCAACTCACCAGAGCGGCCCGGCCGCTTTGCTGCGCCGTAGATTTTTGCCGATCGCGGGTCTCCCAAAGTCTTCGCCGCTGCGCCCCGTGGCCGCGCCCGCAAATTCTTCAAAAAGATATCTACATGCATGTGCATCCAAACGCGCCCGTGCGTCGGTAGTAGGGGTGTAAGCAAAAATCGCCCGCCTGACGGGCCGTTGAAGGAGATGTAAATGCGTACCAGCCTTTTCACAGCAGGCGCCGTGGCAATCGCGGCAGCTCTTACCCTTGCCGGCCCCGCCCGGGCGGCCGAGTCCGACGCCCAGCTGTCCGTTCTTCATGGCGTTCCGGGTCTGACCGTTGACGTCTGGGTCAACGGCGAACGCACCCTCGACGATTTCGCCCCCGGGACCCTGGCCGGTCCCCTGGCTCTGCCGGCCGGCGACTACGACCTGGCCATCACCGCCGCCGATGCCGCGGACGCCTCCGCCCCCGTGATCGGGCCCGTGAAGGTCACCCTCGCCGCCAGCGGCAACTACACCGCCGTGGCCAACCTCGACGCTGCAGGCGCACCGACGGCCAACTTCTTCACGAACGACGTTTCGCAGATCGACCCCGGCAAGGGCAAACTCACGGTCCGCCACACGGCAGCGGCGCCGGCCGTGGATGTCCTCGCTGGCGGTACGCCCGTCATCTCCGGCCTGGCCAACCCCAATGAGGAGACCCTCACGCTGGATCCCGGCACGTTGTCCGTTGCGGTGGCCGCCGCCGGCACCACGGCTCCGGTCATCGGCCCGGCAGATGTGACGGTCGCCGAGGGCACCCACACGGTCGTGTACGCGTGGGGCAGCCTCGCGGACAACAACCTGGCGGTGGCCGTGCAGAACATTGAGGGCCTGCACTCCGCCCCCGCCGGCGTCCCCGGAGCACGCTCCGGCGCCGCTGACGGAACCGCATCAGCCGGCCAGACAGCCGCCACGGTAGGCATCGGCGCCGCGGTCCTCCTGTTGCTTGCCGGCGGGGTCGCCGTGTCCCGCAAGCAGCCGGCGCTCCGCCGCACCCGCTAGGCCGCACCCGCTAGTGCCGGCCGCCAGGCTACCCGCCGGGCGGCCGGCACACGAGCTTCAACACGGCAGGAGGACGGACATGAAGCCCACGACGACGGCGGAAGCCACCCGGCGGCCACCGACTCGTGGTCCGCGGATCTCCGAACAAGTCTCCGCCGCCCCGATCGCGGCCACAGCTGTCTCGATGGCGATCCTGATTGCGGGATGCACCGCACCCCAGGAAACCGCGCCGCCGCAGCCCCTGTCCACGGAGAGTACGGGCACTGGGAGTACCGTGACGGAGACAGCCGCCCCGCAGCCCCCGACGCAGGCCACTGCCGGTCCGGTCCCGGCTCCGGCCATCCCGGTCCGGCCGGCCACCCCACAGGCCCAGACGCCCAAGGACCCGGCCCCGCGCTTCCTGACCGTGGCGGGAACCACCATCAACATGCCGATCGTGGAGGTGGGTGTCAGCCCGGACGGGGCGATGGAGATCCCAGAGCCGTTCAATGAGGCCGGCTGGTACCGCTTCGGCCCGGCCCCCGGAGCCGCCGCCGGCACCGCGGTGGTCGCGGCGCACGTCGACACGACCTCCGATACGGCGCCCTTTTCCCAGCTCAAATCGCTCGAGCCCGGCACCCTCGTGACGGTGCAGCGCGAGGGGGCAGCGCCCGTGACGTTCCGGGTGACCGGGGTGGAGCTCATGGCCAAGGACGCGTTCGACGGCGCATCCATCTTCCGGCGCGACGGCCCGCCCGAACTGAAGCTGGTGACCTGCGGTGGCCGATGGCTGGACGAACAACAGGACTACGGCGACAATGTGATTGTCACGGCGGTGCCGGCATGACTCAGGATGCCGCGCTCATCGTCGCCACCAGCAGGGGGAAGGAGCCGGGCTTGGCACCTTTCGACGCCTCTTCCGCTTGGGACGCGCGACTCAACGAGTCCTTCGCCGCCGGTGACGAAAGCGCTCTGGCAGAGGCGTACCGGCAGTTCGCGCCCCTGGTGCACACGCTGGCGCTGCGCTCGCTGCGCGACAACTCCGCCGCGGATGATGTCACCCAGGAAGTGTTCATCCGGGTCTGGCGCTCGCGGTCTGCGTTCGACCCCTCGAAATCGCGGCTGCCGGCGTGGATCGTGGGCATCACCCGGAACGCGATCACGGACGCGCAGGCGGCTTCGATGCGGGAAACCCGGAAGGTGCTTGCCGCCGTCGAACTCTCTCCGGACCCGGAACAGGCGGCCGGGCACGCAGCCGCGGAGGTCCTGGCCGACCGTCTGCTGCTGGACGGGGAACTGGAAAGGCTCGGGGAGCCTCAAGGATCCATCCTCAAGCTCGCCTTCTACGATGACCTGACGCATTCGCAGATTTCACAGAAACTGGACCTGCCCCTTGGTACGGTCAAAAGCCACATCCGCCGCAGCCTGTCCCAGCTCAGAACCCGATTGGAGGTAGACCGTGCAACATCTTGACCCGGAGTCCCTGAGCCTGCTGGCCCTCGGCGAAGAGCTCGGAGACGACGCCGCGGACCACCTCCGTTCCTGCCCCAGCTGTGCGGCAGACTACGCCGGCTTCCGCCGAGCCGTCGTGGCGGCGAAGCCCGGACCACCCGACGCCTCCGTGCTGGAGTCGCCGGGACCCCAGGTGTGGGCAGGAATCCACCGCACCCTGGGGCTTTCCGCCGCCGTCGCCGCCGACCCGCTGGGATCCCCGGCTGTGTCGGACTCCCGCACGCCGGCACCGGCTCCGGCACAGACACAGCCGCCGCAGACACAGACACAGCCGCCGCAGGGGGAGACGCAGCCGCCTCAGTCAGCGGCCGGCTCCCCGACGCCGCTCCCGTCCCGGGAGGAACGGGCCGCGCGAAAGCGGGAACCACGCGGGGGCTCCGGCTGGATCCGCCGGCCCGGGGTGTGGCTGGCGGCCGCAGCGTCCACGGCACTGCTGGCGGCAGGGGTCTTCTGGTCCGTGCAGCAGAACCAGCCGGCGGTGACCCCGCTCGCCCAGGCCGAACTTGCGCCCGTGGACCAGCATTCCGCCACCGGCTCGGCGCGGGTCGTCGAGACCCAGGACGGGCAGCGCACCCTGGAGGTCCGGGTCGACAAGAACGAGGCCCGCGGGTACCAGGAGGTCTGGCTGATCGCGCCGGATCTGTCCCGGCTGGTGAGCCTGGGCGTCATGACCTCCGAGTCCGGGACTTTCGCGGTGCCGGCGGGCCTGGATCTGGGCGAGTACCCGATTGTGGACGTCTCGGACGAGCCGGTCGACGGCAATCCCGCGCACTCCAGCGTGAGCATTGTCCGCGGAACCCTGGCCTCGTAAACCGGTCCGCCCCTTGCCAGCGGACCCGGGCGAGAACATAGTGGAGGGAATTCACCACTCCACCGCGGGAGGCAGGCGACCATGCTGAACAACGAGGTGCAGGGAAACGGACTGCTGCAGGGCAAAACCGCGCTGATCTACGGTGCGGGGGGATCCATCGGCGGAGCCGTGGCACGGGCCTTCGCGGCGGAGGGGGCCTTCGTCCACCTCGCCGGCCGCACCGAGTCGCGGCTGGAAAAGGTGGCCCGGGACATCCAGGAGGACGGCGGCCGGGCGGAAACGTCCGTCGTCGATGCCCTGGACGAGGAACAGGTCGACGCGTTCGTGGACCGGGTGGCCAAGAAGAACAAGCGGATCGACATTTCCTTCAACGTCATTTCCTTCGGCGACATCCAGCAGCCGCTGATGGACATTGACGTCAACGACTTCACGCAGCCCATCAGCCTGGCTACCCGCACCCATTTCCTCACCACCAGGGCCGCGGCGACGCACATGATCAAGCAGCGCTCGGGTGTGGTGCTGATGTTCGGCGGCTCCGGCCCCCAGACCGCGCCCGGGCTCGGCGGCTTCAAGGTGGCCCTGGATGCCATGGAGGGGCTGCGCCGGCAATGGGCCATGGAACTCGGCAAACACGGCGTCCGGGTGGTCACCATGGTGTCCGGCGGCATCATCGAGACGATCCCGTGGCAGATGGAGGGCCGTGACGAGATCATCGTGGAGATAGCCAAGTCCGCCCACCTGAACCGCACCGCTACGCTGGCCGACGTCGGGAATGTCGCCTGCTTTGTGGCCTCGGACAAGGCCGGCGCCATCACCGACGCCACGGTCAACATCTCCGCCGGCGCGATTGTGGACTATTAGGGGCTAGGACACCAGGTTCGCGGCGGCGCCGTCCATGTGCTCAAGGATCGTCTGCCGCGCGAGCGAGGCGTCGCCGGACTCGATGGCCGTGACGATGTCGTAATGCCTGTCGACGCTCATGTTGCTGACAGCCCGCTCCAGACCCGCGAACATGATCGACATCCGGATGGAACCCTCCAGGGACTCCCAGGAGTGCAGCAGGGTTTCGTTGCCGGTGAGGCGGCACATCGTCCGATGGAACTCGAGGTCGGATTCAATCCGCTCTTCCAGGCTGCCCTCGGCGGCCGCGGCCATGGCTTCGATCGCGGTCCGCAGCGAAGCGGTGACCTGGACACGGTCCGGCAGTTCGCACAAGGTTCGCGCCGCGAGCGATTCGAGCGCGGCCCGCACCGCGAAGATGTCGCGGATTTCCTTGGCGTCGAGGTGGCGCACCGACAACCGGCCCCGCGGCCCGGCCGAGAGCAGGCCCTCCTGCTCCAGCTGCCGCAGTGCCTCCCGCAGGGTCCCGCGGCTGATCTGCAGCATGTCCGACAACTCGGTCTCCACGAGGTGCCGTCCGGGCTCCAGTTCGCCGCTGGTAATGGCGATGCGCAGCGCGGACAGGGCTTGTTCGCGGAGACTCTTCTTCTCGAGTCCGAGCAGCGGTGCTGTAGCTCCGGCCATGGCAGGTGTCCTCAATATTGCGGGGCGACGGTTGACAACTTACTGTCGACCGTTGGTGTGTTAACGGTTGATCTTACGGGAAGCGCGGCACAGGCCGGTGCCCGTGCCGCGCTTCTCCCGCTGCCGCGTGTTAGCCCAGTTCCGCGAGGACTTTCGCGACGATTTTCTGGACGGTGAGCCCGTAGCGGTCGTGCAGGGTGGGCAGGGCGCCGGCGTCGAGGAACTGGTCCGGCAGGGCGACCGGTACGACGCGCTTGCCGAGGCCGGCGGTGACGACGGCGGACGCGACGGTTTCGAAGAGCCCGCCGACCACGCTGTGGTTTTCCAGCGTCACAGCAAGGCGGTCGGTGTTGAGTTCGGCGAGAACCGTTGCGGCGTCGAAGGGTTTGATGGTGGGGGCGTGGACGACGGCGACATCGACGTGGTGGGCAGCCAGGGCCTCGGCGGCCTGGAGCGCCCGCATGGTCATCAGGCCGCTGGAAATGAAGACGACGTCGGCGCCGCCGCGCAGGACCTTGGCTTTGCCGAGTTCGAAACTGTAGTCGTACTCGTCCAGCACCGTCGGGACGTTGCCGCGCAGCAGCCTCAGGTAGCTGGGTCCCGGGCTGGCGGCGAGCTGCGGGACGGCCTGTTCGATGTCCAGGGAATCGCACGGATCCACGATGGTCAGGTTGGGCATGCCGCGGAAAATCGCCATGTCCTCGGTGGCCTGATGGCTGGGGCCGTACCCCGTGGTCAGGCCGGGGAGGCCTCCGACGATGTTGACGTTCAGGTTCGGTTCGGCGGCGTCCAGGCAGAGGAAGTCGTAGGCGCGCCGCGCCGCGAAAACGGAATACGTCGATGCGAAGGGCACCAGGCCGGTCTCGGCCAGGCCGGCCGCGGCCCCGAAGAGCAGCTGCTCGGCCATGCCCATCTGGAAGAACCGTTCCGGGTAGGCCTGGGCGAAGATGTGCATGTCGGTGTACTTGCCCAGGTCCGCGGTCAGGCCCACGATTTTCTCGTTCTCCTGTGCTGCCTTCACCAGGGCGTGTCCGAACGGTGCCGAGGCGGTCTTCTGGCCCGGGTCCGCGAAGGACGCGATCATGGCCGAGGTCTTCAGCTTGGGTGCGGCGGTGGTGCTCATGAGCTGGTCCTTTCTTCGTATCCGGCGGTCAGCTGCTCGCGGCAGGTCTGCCATTCGTGTTCCTCGATGCGCATGAAGTGCGCCTTTTCCCGGTCCTCCAGCAGCGGCACGCCGCGACCGACCTTCGTGTCGCACAGGATCACGGAGGGCCGTCCGGTGAGGGCCGCCTGGGCGGCGGCGTTGTCGAACGCGGTCAGCAAGGCTGCCATATCGTTGCCGTCGACGCGCTGGGTGTACCAGCCGAAGGCCTCCCACTTTTCTGTGACGGGTTCGGTGCGGAGCACGGTGTCCGTCTTGCCGTCGGCCTGCAGGGCGTTGATGTCCACCATGGCGGTCAGGTTGCCGAGCTGGTGGTGGTGGGCGCCCATCGCGGCCTCCCAGGTGGAGCCTTCGTCGAGTTCGCCGTCGGAGAGGAAGTTGTAGACCCTCGCCGCGGAGCCCTGGTGGCGCAGGCCCAGGGCGATGCCGACCGCGATGGAGAGCCCGTGGCCCAGGGAGCCGCCGGAGATTTCCATCCCGGGGGTGTAGGTGGACATCCCGGACATCGGCAGCCGGGAATCGTCCGAGCCGTAGGTGTCCAGTTCCTCGACCGGGATGACTCCGGCCTCGGCCAGGGCCGCGTAGTGCCCGATGGCGTAGTGCCCGGTGGAGAGCAGGAACCGGTCGCGTTCCGCCCACTCCGGGTCGTCGGCGCGGAACCGGAGCTGGTCCGCGTACACGGCGGCGAGCATGTCCGCCGCGCCCAGGGCCTGGCCCACGTAGCCCTGGCCCTGGACTTCGCCCATGGTCAGGGCGTGGTGCCGGATCCGGTATGCGGCGGCCGAGACGCTGGCAACGCGTTGTGTGCTGGTGTTAGCCATGGTTTCCTCCGTGCGGGTCATGTGCGCTTCTTCGGTCGTGGTCATCAGACGTTCACCGACTCTGGGGTGCTTTTGGTGGCCTCGTCCGCGAGCTGGCGCTCACGCTTGCCCCAGGTTTCCCGGGTGACGAGGGCGGCCCAGAGGCCGATCGCGGCGTAGAAGCTGAAGAGCAGTGCCGGGCCCATCCAGCCGAAGCTGACGAACAGCAGCGTGGTGATGAAGGGGGTGAAGCCGGAGACCATGGCCGAGATCTGGTAGGCCAGTGAGGCTCCGGAGGAGCGGGTCTTGGCCTGGAACAGTTCGGGGAACCAGGCGCCCTGGGCGCCGGCGAGGGAGTTCTGGCAGACGGCGTAGGAGATGGCGACGGTGGCGATGATGGCGATGAACATGCCGGTGTTGACCAGCAGGAACATCGGGATGCCGAACAGCAGGGCGAAGGCGCAGGACCAGATGTAGAGGGGGCGGCGGCCGATCCTGTCCGTGAGCCGGGCCCAGGCCTGGGTGGCGAAGATGCCGATGGCAGAGGCGATGCAGAGGGCCACCAGGGTCTGGGTCTTGTCCGCGAGCTGCTCGGTGTGGAGGTAGGAAATCATGTACGTGATGGACACGGCGTACCCGGCGGTCTCGGCGATGCGCAGGCCGATGCCCTTGACGATGTTGCGCCAGTCGGTCTTGATGACTTCGGTGATCGGGGACTTGACGATGGCGCCGCTTTCCTTGACCTCGTCGAAGACGGGGGACTCGGGGACTTTGGCGCGGATGATCAGGCCGACGGCGACCAGGACGATGCTGGCCAGGAACGGGACGCGCCAGGCGAGTTCGCCGCCGAGGTTCACGCTGACCAGGAAGACCAGGTTCGCCAGGAGCAGGCCAACGGGGAAGCCGGCCTGCACGATGCCGGTGTACTTGCCCTTGGATTTCCACGGGGCGTGCTCGTAGCTCATCAGGATCGCGCCGCCCCATTCGGCGCCGAAGGCCAGGCCCTGGACGATGCGGACGAACACGAGCAGGGCCGGGGCCAGCAGGCCCACCTGCTCGTAGGTGGGGAGCAGGCCGATCATGAATGTGGCCACACCCATGAGGATCAGCGAGGCCACGAGGACGGGCTTGCGGCCCACTTTGTCGCCGAGGTGGCCGCCGATGATGCCGCCGATAGGCCGGGCGGCGAAGCCGACGCCCAGGGTGGCGAAAGCGGCGAGGGTGCCCGTGACCGGGTCGCCGGTGGGGAAGAAGGCCGTGCCAAAGTACAGGGCAGCTGCCGTGCCGAAACCGATGAAGTCATAGGTCTCGATCACCGCGCCGACGCCGGATCCGACGGCGACCCGCTTTGCGTCCTTGGTGCCATGCACGTGGCCGCGCATTTTCAGAGCTTCGTTGCTCATGGTGTATCCCTTTCGATTTGCAACCGAAGCGGTGCCGCCCGGCGCTGTCGACTGTTAACAACTGATGCCACCCAGTGTGACCCGCGCCATACAGCAATGTCAACAGTCAACTTCAAGGGTTGACTGTTGACAGTGAAGTTCCGTAGTGTGGTCTGCATCACCACCGCCCCCGGGCATGACCAGAGGATCAACGACGATGTTCAACTCCCGACTCGGCTGCTCGTCCATCAGCTTCCGGCACCAGGACCTGTCCACGGCGCTCCGCACCATCGCTGACCTCGGCTTCGAGGAAATCGACCTGGGCGCCCTGCCCGGTGTCTGTGACCACGTCCCCTACGAACTGGACCTGCCCGCCGTCGCGCTCGTGGCAGGCGAGGTCGCGGCCTCCGGACTCCGGGTGCGCTCGGTCAACGGGGACATCGGGGACCTCAACGCCGTCCTCGACGCCGACGGTGAGGCGGCCCGAGAGCGGCACCTGACGGCGCTGCTCACACTCACGGCCGACACCGGAGCCAAGGCGCTGGTCCTTCCCTGCGGAGCCCTCAGCCACGATCCCGTCCGGAGCGTCGAGGAGGACCTGGACGCTGTCGCTGCCACGCTGATCCACGCCGGGCAGCGCGCGGCTGGGTTCGGCGTCGAGGTCTGGACCGAATCGCTGCACTACTTGCGGTTTTGCTGGAACCTCGAGCGCGCCGAACTGCTCGCCCGGCGGCTGGCCGGGTCCCGCGTCGGAATCGTCATGGACTTCAGCCACATCGTGGCCGCCGGCGAGGATCCCCTCGAGTACCTCCGGCGCCACACGGGGCGGATCTCGCACGTCCACCTGCGCGACGCAGTTCCGGGGAACATCAATCTCAGCATCGGCAACGGCCACGCGGACTTCGCCGCGGGACTCCGCGGACTCGCGGCGCAGGGCTACACCGGCCACTTCTCGCTCGAACTCGAAACCCGGGATGTCACCCACGGGGAACGCCCTGCCGCGGCCGCCAAGGCCGCCAGCTTCATCACCGACCTCATCTGACCACCGATTGCTCCGTAACTGCCGTTTTGACCCCTCAAAACGGCAGTTACGGAGCAACCGATCCCAGCAAGAAGTTACAACACACCATTCAAGGAGCATCATGAGCAACACCATCCAGCGCACCGCCGTCCTGACCGGAGCCACCTCGGACCGCGGCATCGGCATCACCACCGCACGCCGCTACGCCAGCGACGGCTGGGCGGTCGTCATCCTGGACCTCGACGGCGAGAAGTCCGCCAAGGTCGCCGCGGACATCGGCAACGAATTCAACGTTCCCGCGTTCGGGCACGAGGTCGACGTCGCCAACGAAGAATCCGTCAGCGCCGCCTACCGGGCCGTCGCGGCCGAAGTCGGTGCCGGCAACCTTCCCCCGGTCGGCGCCCTGGCCAACATCGCCGGCATCACCTCGCCGGTGCCGTTCCTGGAAACCACCCTCGAGCTGTGGAACAAGGTCATGGCAGTGAATTCCACGGGCACCTACCTCGTCACCAAGGCCTTCCTGCCGGACATGATTGCCAGCGGCTGGGGCCGGATCGTCAACATGTCCTCCGTCTCGGCACAGCGCGGCGGCGGCGTATTCGGGAAAGTCCCCTACTCCGCCGCCAAAGCCGCCATCCTCGGCTTCACCAAGGCGCTGGCCCGTGAAATCGGCAGCACCGGCGTGACCGTCAACGCCATCACCCCCGGCGCGGTGGACACCAACATCCGGGTCGGCAGCACGGAGGAGCAGGAAGCCGCCATCAACGCCGGCATTCCCGTGGGCCGCAACGCCAGCACCGAGGAAATCGCGGCCGTCATCACGTTCCTGTCCTCCGAGGAATCCGCCTACCTCACCGGAACCACCATCGACATCAACGGCGGAAGCCACATCCACTAGCAGGGTTCAAGATCCAGGTGCTCACCGACTTGGAGTGCTGCTGAGCGCCGCCTACTCCACCGTCACCTTGACCCGCTGGACCACGTTGTTGCCCATGCCCTGGTAGTTCCAGACCTGCTCCAGCGGCTGGGTGGCGCCGCTGGCGTCCGTGGCTCGACAAGCCAGCTCGTGTTCGCCGGGGTCGGCCACCCAGGGCAGGGACCAGGCGCACCAGGCGAAGGGCGCCGGCGGATGTTCCAGGTGCGCGGTCGCCCACTTGCCGTCGATTCCCACCTCGACACGCTGCACCGTACCCTCCCCGGACCAGGCCCGGCCGGTCAGCAGCACCGGCCCGGCCGGCACGATCCGGCTCCGGGTGAAGAAGTCCGGGACGCCCGGCGGGACCATCAGCGAGCGGACCTTGATCCAGGTGACGGGGATGCCGGCGTCGTCAGCGTCCTGCTGGTAGCGGTACGCGACGGCCTGCTGGAAACCGTCGAACGGCTTGGTGAGCACCTTGATGGAGGAGAGCCACTTGACGCTCGCCATGCCGTACCAGCCGGGGACCACCAGCCGCAGCGGGTAGCCGTGCTGCGGGGGCAGGTCGTTGCCGTTCATCCGGTAGGCCAGCACGATGTCGGGCCGCAGGGCTTCCGCGATCGGAAGGCTCCGGGCGTACTGCTGCCGGACGCCACCCTGGATCCCGCTGTCGGCGCCGGTGAACACCACCTCCGCGGCATCGTCCTCCACCCCGGCCTGGGCCAGCAGGTAGGCGAGCGGAACCCCGGTCCAGACGGCGGTGCCGACGGCCTCAAGCCGCCAGGGCTGGCTCAGCGGGCGTGGCCGCAGCAGCGAGCGGCCGTTGCCGGCGCACTCCAGGGTCACGGGGATGCTGATCCTGGGCGACCGGCGGAGCGCCTTGAGGTTCAGCTCCAGGGACCGCTGCACGGCGCCGTTGATCCGCAGGTGCCATTGCTCGGCGTCGATGAACGGGATGTCGAAATGGTTCAGCAGGTAATGCAGCCCGGGCGGGGTAGTGTCCTGCCGCAGCGCCTCCAGCGGCATGGAGTGGTTCCGCGCGGCAAGCTGCAGTTCCTCCGCCGTCAGCGGGCCGTGGCTCGGCTCGCCGGGGTGCGGCGTGAGTTTCCGGCTGGCCCGCGGGGTCTTCAGGATGGACGAGTGTCGGGACATCTGCTTTGGCATGGCACTGCGATTCTGCTCCGGACCGGCCCGGTTGTGGACCGGTGACACCTGTCTTCAGGTCTACGCCGCAGCCCGGAAGCCGTCAATACTGGCCCGGCCCGGTAGCCGCCCGCAGGCGGTTAGATCGTGTGCGACTCGGCCAGGAACTGCGCCAGGCCCAGCGGTTCGCGGCCGGTGAGCTCGTGCACGGCTGACGTCGGCCCGGCGAGTTCTCCGGCGGCGATCGCCGTGTAGGTGCTCACCCAGGCGTCCACCTGCCAGCGCGGCGCGCCATAGGGTGCCCGCGAGGCGTAGGCCTCCTCGACCGTCTCGTTGTGGAACGTGATGGTCCGGCCGGTCCCGGCAGTGAGGAGTTCCGCGGCCCGGGCCAGGGAGAGATCCTCGGGGCCGGTGAGGTCGTAGGTCCTGCCGATGTGCAGGGCCGGGTCCCGGAGCACGGTCACGGCGGAACGGGCGACGTCCGCCCGGGCAACGGCCGCCATGACGCCGTCCCCGGCCGGTCCGCGGATAACGCCGTCCTCGCCGGCCAGCAGCGGCAGGAAGTCCAGGTAGAAGTTGTCCCGCAGGAAGGTGTAGTCCATCCCCGAGCCCTTGATCCGCTCCTCGGTGGCGAAGTGGTCCCGGCCCAGGGTGAAGGTCGAATCCGCTGCCGCGCCGAAGAATGAGGTGTAGACGATGTGCTGCACGCCGGCAGCGGCCGCCGCGTCCACAAAGGTGCAGTGCTGCTGCAGCCGGTCCTCGGCCTCGGCGGCGGAGACCATAAAGAGCGTCTTCACCCCCTCGAGGGCTGCCCTGGCGAGGACCGGATCGGCGTAGGTCACGACGGCGGGGACGGCGTCTTCCAGCTCCGGCGCCCGGCCGAGGTCGCGCACGAGCAGCCGCTGCGGGCTGCCAGCGTCGGCCAGCTGCCGGGCCACCAGGCCGCCCAGGTGCCCGGTGGAACCGGTGACGGCGAGCGAGGGCCCGGCGGTCACGGGCCTAACCCTCCCGGGACGCGGGCGACTTGGTCTGCGCCGGGTCGCGTTCGGCCAGTGAGCCGATCGCGGCGTCGATTTTCTCCATGATCCCGGCGTCCAGTTTCACGCCCGCGGCCGCCACGTTCTTCTCGATCTGCTCCGGCCGGGAAGCGCCCATGATGGCGGAGGCCACGTTCTGGTTCTGCAACACCCAGGCGATGCTCAACTGGGCCATGGTGAGCCCGGCCTCCTCGGCGATGGGCTTGAGCTGCTGCACGCCGGTGAGGACCTCGGTGGACATCCAGCGCTCGATCATCTTCGAGCCGCCCTTGTCATCCGTGGCGCGGCTGCCCTCCGGGGACGGCTTGCCGGGGTGGTACTTCCCGCTCAGCACCCCCTGCGCCATCGGCGACCAGACGATCTGGGAAAGGCCCAGTTCCTCGGACGTCGGAATCACCTCAGCCTCGATGACCCGCCACAGCATGGAGTACTGCGGCTGGTTGGAGATCAGCTGGAAGCCGAGTTCCTTGGCCAGGGCATGGCCGTCGCGGATCTGGCCGGCCGTCCACTCGCTGACGCCGATGTAGAGGGCCTTGCCCTGCCGCACGACGTCCGCGAAGGCCTGCATGGTCTCTTCCAGCGGGGTTTCGTAGTCGTAGCGGTGGGCCTGGTAGAGGTCCACGTAGTCGGTCTGCAGCCGGGTGAGGGAGCCGTTGATGGCCTCCAGGATGTGCTTGCGGGACAGGCCAAGATCGTTGTGGCCCTTGGGGCCGGTGGGGCCGAAGACCTTCGTGAAGATTTCCAGCGACTCGCGCCGCTCGTCCTGGAGGGCCTTGCCCAGCACGGTCTCCGCGGCCGTGTTGGCGTAGACGTCGGCGGTGTCGAAGGTGCTGATACCGGCGTCGAGGGCTGCCCGGACGCACTGGGTGGCGACCTCGTTTTCCACCTGCGAGCCGTGCGTGAGCCAGTTGCCGAAGGTGATTTCCGAGATCTTGAAGCCGCTGTTCCCGAGGTATCTGAATTCCATGGGTTTCAACCTAGCCGACTTGACTGCCTGGGGGTAAGGCCTCAGCCGGCTTTGCGCTCCTGGGCCCGCGACTCGGGTGCCTGATTGATTTGGGGCGTGGACGGTTGTTCGTTCAGGGGCTTCCGGGGCAGCGGGGGACGGCCGTGCAGGGAGACCAGCGAGCCGGTGTCCAGCACTGACTGCGCAACGGGCATCGGGGCCTTCTTGAAGGCCGGCGGGACTGTGCCGAGCTGGCCGTTCCGGTCCGTGGCTGACTCCACGAGCGGTGCCACTGCCGCGACGTCCTGCGCCGGAGCCGTGGGGCTGGGCAGTTCGCGGACCGAGACCTTGACGGCCGGGGCTGCTTCCGCCTTGGCCCGGGCAGCGGCGCGGGCATCGGCCTGCGCGACGGCGGCAACCCAGTCCGGCGACAGGGCGGGTTCCGTCTTGGCGGGTTTGGCCGGCCTGGCCGCCTTTGCCGGTTGAACAGCTTTCGGCGGCCGGGACTCTTGGGTGGCCCCCGGAGTCCGGACCGGGCGGTCCCGCTGGACGGTTTCGGCGGTGCTGCGCGCGGTGCGGAACAGCCCGCGTCCCACCGCCATGACGGTCACGGCGGCCAGCCGGCCGAGGCCCGCGAACACCAGCGTGGCCACAAAGACAAGGAAAAGGCCGAAGAACATGACGAGCGCCACTGCCAGGGTCCCGAGGAAAGTCAGATTGAGGGCGATGGTTGTCGGATCTTCCATTTCACCTCTCCTGGCTGGCCTTACCGCGACGCTTCCCGCCACAACCGGCGGGCAACAACACCCCTTAACCATACGGACTTTTTCCCACGGACACGCAGCCCCGCGGCCTCTTCACGGAGTCGTGTCAAAGCTGTTATCCGTTCCGCCGCGTCGGCCCCGCGGGACCGTGCGTCTATAGTCGGAGGGAGCCCTGCCGGCGTCGTCCGGCCTCCGGAAAGGACACATGTGACGCCCCCAGCCGCCGGCCCTCCGGAAGCCAATGCCCAGCCTGCGCGGGCCCCGTTCCGGGGCAACTGCCCCTGCCTGTCCGGGGAACAGTACGGCGAGTGCTGCGGGCGCTTCCACGACGGCCTGGCTGAGGCCCCGACGGCGGAACAACTGATGCGCTCCCGCTACAGCGCTTTCGTCGTGCTGGACGCCGGCTACCTCCTGCGGACCTGGCACCCGGAGACCCGGCCTGCCGAACTTGACCTGGACCCGGACCTGCAGTGGCGGCGGCTGGACATCCTGTCCACGTCCCGCGGCGGCCCTCTGGACAGCGAAGGGACGGTTGAGTTCAAGGCCCACTTCCGGCACGGCGGCGAACGCGGCGTCCACCACGAGACGAGCCGCTTCGCGCGGGTCGAGCGCCGCTGGTATTACGTGGACGTTGTCACAGACCCAGGCGCCGTTGAGTTCGGCTGAACGGCCGGGCTGGGCGCCCGACGCTTAAACACCTGCCGGACGCCGGGCAACGTTTTGCCCGGCGTCCGGCAGGTCGTGGACGGCTGCCTGCCGGCCTAGCGATCCTCGACGGTGTCGACCGGGGCGAACCCGGCCCGATCCACCTTGCGGTGGAAATGCATGCCGGCGGTGCCGCCGAGGACGGCGCCGACCAGGGCCACCGCGGCCACCACAACTGCTGCGATGATGCTCGTGGTGGTCAGTTCGCCCTCGTTGACCGGGATGCGAGGGAAGGCGTTGAGCTGGGCCAGGATGTTGTACTGCTGGCCCGCCACCACGCCGAGAATCGCGATGACGACCGCGGCGATGAGGGCCCAGACCCACACCATGAACCCCTGCTTGGCGCCGTTGAAGCGGGCCATCCGGCCGGCGACGTAGCCGCCGGCGAAGTAGGACACGAACAGGATCACCAGCAGCACAATGATGCCGACGAGTCCCACGGTTTCGTTGCCGGAGGCGACCGTAGCGTTGACGTCCGTGTTGGTGGCGAGGCCGACGGCGGTGCCGGCGGCGGCCACGAGGGCGGTCAGCAGCACAGCCATGCCGGTGGCGGCGAGCCAGCCGAAGAACGCTGATCCGACCTGGATGCCGCCGAACTGCTCCCTTTCACGGGCCACCACGGTTTCCCGGGTGGGCACCTCTTCGACCATGGTGTCCGCGGCGGGGGTGGCCCGAGCGGGCTCGTCATGGCGCACGGCGGTGACGGGCTGGCTGCGGGTCGGTTCCGGGCGGACCGCGGCATGGCTCCGCGTGGGGGCCTCGGTCGCTGCTCCGGTCGGGATGACGCGGGTGTCGCTGGTGCCGGCGGTGTCGGGGCGGGCAGCATCCTGCCGGGCGTCGTGGATCCGGGCGTCCTGGTTCACAGCCCCATCCTCGTCACGGGCGGGCCGGGAAGTGCGATCTTCGGGGCCTGTTGGGTTGCTCATGGGGGACTGCTCACTTTCAATGAATGACCCGCACCCATTGTTTGGGCCGGGCACCGCAAGGCGGAGGCCGTTGTTGCAGGCCTCGGGTCCACCTAATCACGGGCAGTCAAAGGTAGCAAGGATGCTTACTATTTTTGGAGTGGCGGGGGAGTGCCCGGGGCGCCCGATCAGCGGTACTTCCGGTGCAGGTTCGCCTTCACCGACGCGCGGGGGCCGGCGTCGGCAATCCAGGGTCCGGTGCCTTCGGACTGGTCCAGGACTCCGGCCTCCAGCCACTCGTAGTCGCCGGCCAGGACCTTGCGGGCGAGCACATGGTCGCCGTCGTCGGTATTCCTCCAGAGCTGGTCGAAGTATTCATCCACCCGCACCCGGGCCTGTTCGCAGAACGCCTCGGCAAGTTCATAGGCGGAGGCGCCTTTCTCCGGGGAGGTCCGCAGCAGCATTTCCGCCCGGGAGCAGGCGGCGGCCATCGCGAACAGTTCGGCCCCGATGTCCACAATCCGGCCCAGGAATGCCTGCTTGTGCTCCAGCTTCGCCTGCCACCGTCCCATCCCGTAGAAGGTCTGCCGGGCCAGCCGCCGGGAGGACCGCTCGACGAAGCGCAGCTGCTTCGCGAGCCGGCCGAAGTCGCTGTAGGAACGCGGGTCCATGCCCGCGCCGGCGACGAGCTTGGGCAGCCACTTCGCGTAGAAACCGGACGCGCCGACGGCGGCGCGGGCTTTGTTGGACAGGCTCGCGTCCTCGGAGGCGAGGTCGCCGGCGGCTGCGAGGTGCGCGTCCACGGCCTCCCGGGCGATCAGCAGTTTCATGATCTCCGAGGATCCCTCGAAAATCCGGTTGATCCGCAAGTCGCGGAGCTGCTGCTCGGCCGGCACGGCGCGCTCGCCGCGGGCCTCCAGTGAGTCCGCCGTTTCGAAGCCGCGGCCGCCGCGGATCTGCACCAGCTCGTCGGCGATCCGGCAGCTGATCTCGGTGGACCACAGCTTGGCCAGGGCCGCCTCGATCCGGACGTCCTTCTGCCCGGCGTCGGCCATTTCGGCGGACAGCTCGAAGACGGCGTCCAGGGCGAACGCGCTGGCCGCAATGAAGGCGATTTTCTTGCCGACGGCTTCATGCTGGCCCACCGGCCGGCCCCACTGGGTGCGGGCATTGGACCACTGACGGGCGATCTTCAGGCTCCACCGCCCGGAGCCGACGCAGAGCGCCGGAAGCGCGAGCCGGCCGGTGTTGAGCGTGGTGAGGGCGATTTTCAGGCCCTGGCCCTCGCGGCCCAGCCGGTTGGCCGCGGGCACCCGGACCTGGTGGAAGCGGGTGACGCCGTTCTCGATGCCGCGCAGGCCCATGAAGGCGTTGCGGTTTTCCACCGTGATACCGGGGGAGTCCATCTCGACGACGAAGGCGCTGATGCCGCCCTTGTGGACCGTGCCGTCAGCGTCGGTGCGGGAGGGGACCACCGCCATGACCACCACGAGTTCGGCGATGACCCCGTTGGTGGTCCAGAGCTTCACGCCGTCCAGGACGTAGGACTCGCCGTCGTCCGAAGGGACGGCGGTGCTGCCCATCCGGGCGGGGTCGCTGCCGACGTCGGGCTCGGTCAGCAGGAACGCGGTGATGGCGCCGGCGGCGCAGCGCGGCAGGTATTCCTGTTTCTGCGCGGGGGTGCCGAAGACTTTGACCGGCTCGGGGACGCCAATGGACTGGTGTGCGGAGATCAGCGCGCCGAGGCTGGGGTGCACGGAGCCCAGCAGCGCCAGCGCCCGTCCGTAGTACACCAGCGAGAGGCCCAGTCCGCCGTAGTCGCGGGGGATCTTCATGCCGAAGACCCCGAGTTCCGCGAGGCCCTTGAGGTACTCGTCCGGGATCAGCGCATCGCGCTCGATGGCGCGCCCGGACATCGTGCGGCAGAAGGCGGTCAGGCGGGCCATGAACGCTTCCCCGCGTTCGACGTCGTCCGCCGGCGCTTCCGGCCAGGGGTGGATCAGGCTGAGGTCAAAGCTGCCCAGGTACAGGCCCTTGGCGAAACTGGGCCGGTCCCAGCTGGTCTCGCGGGCGGCTTCGCTGATGGCCCGCGCGTCGGCCGCGGTGGCGTCGGGGCCGATCGTCTCGGGCGGGACCGGGACATCCGAGGCGGGGCTGTCGGCGGGATTGTCGGTTGCTGGATTCTCAACGGCGGAGCTCATCGGGCATCTCCTCTAACCGGGGGTCACCGGCTCGAGCCCTGGATCCGCCGTGGGTGGAGGACCCTTCAGCTGTCCCGCAATACTACCCGCGGGTAGGTGCCGGTACTAGGGGCCGATTGGCCCATAATCTCCGCCGCGATATCCCCCACGAAGTCACCGGCGAAGTCGCCCGGAAGCTCCACCGTGGAGGCGTGGTGGACCAGCCGGTCCCAGAGGTGGTTGATGCCATGGACCAGGCCCAGCAGCACCGTCGAGGCGATGATCCAGGCAAGCCGCCCGACGCCGACCAGCACGAGGGCCGCGAACGACGCCGTCATCATAAAGAGGGTGATCACCAGGGCAAACACGAGCGTTCCCATGAACACCAGCGTTCCCGTTTCCACTGCGCTTAAGTCGAACTGCATTCTTCCCCCTGCACCATTGCTTCGGCTGAATCAGTAGCCCGAGCGTAGGGTGCGGGAGGTGCGCTAGCCAGAGTCGACGGCCTGTGCCGTCACTCTTGATACGGGATCGAAATGCTACCGGGGCGTAGGTCACGGGGCGGTTGCGGTAGCCTCACGGGGAGGTTTCGGCGGGCCGCTGCCGCTCGGCCGGGGAGGACAGCCGGGGCCTGCGTTAACCTTGTAGCTGGCAGTTTTCCTGATCCGCTGCCCGATCCAGATCCCACGGCAGCCGTAAGGAGGGTGCGTGTCCCGCTCCGCCCTGTCCTCCGCCGACGCCATCAGCGCCCGGCTGAGGGACCTCGAACTCCTCACCAAGGGTCCCGCCTGGGCGCTGACCCGCTCGGCGCCGTGGGTCATCGCCGTGCTGCAGGCGTCCTTCACCCGCACCCGGCCGCAGCTTCCGCTGGAACAGTTCCACGCCGACGTCGACGCCTTCCTTGAACAGCTCCGCCGCCAGGACCCGGGGCTGGGCGGCGCCGCGAACGGGAAGACGTTCGGCGATGAGTGGACCCGCAAGAACTTTCTGACCCGGCGGAACCAGTCCGGGCAGATCGTGTACGAGGTCACCGAACCGGCCGCCCGTGTCATCGCTTTCCTGGACAGCCTCTCCAGCGAACGCTCCACGCTCAACGGGTCGCGGCTCGGCACGCTGCTGGGCGACGTCGAGAAGCTCGCCAATGAGACGAACCCGGACCAGAGCGCCCGGCTGGAGTCCCTGGAGGAAGAGATCGGTGAACGGCGCCAGCTGATCGAGGACATCAGCTCGGGGGACTTCGACGGGCTGCTCGACGACGAGGAGGCCGTGGAGGCCGCCGGGAATATCCTGGACCTCGCCGGGAGCCTGCCCGCGGACTACAAGAAGATGCGTGACCGGATCGAGGAACTGGTGGGCGAGCTCCGCAACCAGATCATCGAGGAGTCCCTCAGCAAGGGCGCCACGATGGCCCAGGTCCTGGAAGCAGACAAGCGGCTCCGGCAGAGCCCCGAGGGGCGGACGTTCCGTTCCTTCACGGCGTTCCTGGAGGATCCGCAACAGCAGCTCCGGTTCCGGTCTGCGATCGGCGAGGTGCTCAGCAGGCAGTTCGCCGATGACCTCAGCCATGAGGAACGCGAGACCCTGAAGAACCTGGTCGCGGAACTGCGGACCCAGCACAGCCAGATCCAGCGGATTTACGGCAAGCTCAGCGAAAGCCTGAACACGTACGTCCAGAGCGACGACTTCCGCCAGTCGGTCCGGCTCCGCAAGGTCCTCCGGGAGGCCGAGCAGGCCATCCGGTCGCTGCCGTACGAGCGCGAACGCCCCGGACTGGTCCGCGGCCCGGTGCTGTTCAACGCCGGCTTCGAGTCCCTGTCCATGGTCAAGCTGTTCGATCCGGACGAGTTCGCGGCCCCGCCCAAGCTGGCCGACCCGATCGCCTTCAGCGACTCGGACCGGGTGCGCTCGCCGCGGACCGGCAAAGCCAGCCCCGCGGGGATCCGCGCCGCGTTCGCCGGCGCCTCCACCCTGGCCGAGGCCTGGGAGCAGCTCCCGCCCGGCGAACGCCACATCAACTCGATCCGCGCCCTGCTCTCCCACGCCCTGCACGAGGGTGCCGGCTTTGACCGTGAGGCGTGGGACACCCTCGACTTCGAACAGATCGACGGCTCCACGCGCACCGCGTACCTGCCGGTCGTCACGCTCAAGAAGGACTGAAGATGACTGAACTTTCCCACGCGGCAGTGGAAGACACGGCCGAGGCAGCCGAGGGTGCCCCCGCGGCCGCGGAGCCCGCCCGGCATGTCCACGCCGCCCCGTTCACGGTCACCCCGCGGGACACGTTCGTCGACGGCGCTGCGCTCTTCCCGGGTGACACCGGCGTGCTCCCGATGAAGGTCCGCCAGGCCCTCGTGAAGCTCCTCAAAGGCCCGTACATCGACGGCGGCCGGGACGAAAAGCTCTGGACCACGCTCCTGGACAACCAGCTGATCCTGCGCAGCCGCCTGTCCGAACTCTTCCTGACCCTGCAGCTGGACCACGAACGCAAGGTGGCCGTCCTGCGCCCGGTGGACCCCGAGGCCATCGGCGGCAGCACCCGCTCCAGCATCCTGCGCCAGCAGCGGGCCCTGAGCCGGGTCGAAACCATCGTGTTGCTCCGCCTGCGCCTGCTCCTGGACCGCCACGTCACGGCACAGACCGACCCCACGATCACGCGCGAGGAAATCGCCGAACTCGTGGCCCACTACCAGCCGGCCGGCCAGCAGGACGCCCTGCGCGATTCCGACGTCGTCAACCGCGCCATCACCAAACTCCTGGCCCGCCAGCTCCTCCTCGCCACCGGCCTCGACGACGTCTACACCATCTCCAACGCCCTCCCCCTGGCCCTCCCCTTCGAAAACATCGGCGACATCCCCGCCCAAATCGACGCCCTGGTAGCCGCCAGCACCGACCAGTCCGGCACCGAACCCCTGCTGGAGTTCGACGGCGACAAGCCAGCTCGCGCGGATGAGGACGCCGAAGGTGACGACGACAACGACGAAGCAGCCGACACGGACAGCGAAGACGACGACGGCGATGCCGCCCAAGGTGAGCTGAGCGACGAAGACGACGATGGCGATGCCGCCCAGGGAGTGGCATCGGGCCTGTCGGAGTCGCGCGCTGAGCTGATCGAAGATCAGCTGCGCGGCGAAGGGGCGGGGGCGGCATCGCCGTCGGCGTCACCCAGCCACACCGAAGCAGAGGCAGCCAAATGAGCATCGCCACCATGCTCCCGATGGGCGAGCTCACGAACCCTGGCCAGATGCGCCTCGCCCTGGTCCAGGTCGTCAACTGGGGCACCTTCCACGGCGCCCACACGATGCACGTGGACCGCAACGGCACCCTGCTGACCGGCAATTCCGGCGTCGGCAAGTCCACGCTGTTCGACGCGATGCTCCGGGTCTTCGACGCCAGGCCGCGCTCCAACGAGGCCGCGGCCCAGCGCGCGGGCGGCGCGGTCGAGGACAAGCGGACCACCTTCACCTACATGCGCGGCAAGGTGGGGGACAAAGCCGTCGGCGAAGGCTCGGCGAGTGCGTTCCAGCGCCCCGGCGCCACCTGGTCCGCGGTCGCGCTGACCTTCGACAACGCCGCCGGCACCCGGGTGACCGTATCGGCGCTGTTCGACCTGCCCAAGAACGGCACGGAGTCCAGCGTCGGCCGGTACTACCTGATCGACAACAAGCCGCTGGACCTCGCGGCAATCGAGGGCATCGCGGAGAAGCGCTTTACCAAGTCGGCGCTGGACGTGCTCTTCCCGGACGCCCAGATCTTCGACGTGCACAAGGCCTTCGCGGAACGCTTCCGGCGCCTGCTCGGGATCAATTCGGACCAGGCCCTGCCGCTGCTGCGGGTCATCCAGGCCGGCAAGGGCCTCGGCGGCAGCGTCAACAACTTCTTCCGGGACCAGGTCCTGGACGCGCCCGCCACGCTGACGGCGGCCGATGACGTCGTCGAGGAATTCAGCAACCTGATGTCGATCCGGCAGCGCCTCGAGGACGTCCGGCAGCAGCGCGACCAGCTGGCCCCGGTCCCCGGGCTGAACAAGGAGTATGCCCAGTCGCTGCTGGACGCGAACCGCCTGCGGGAGCTGGCCGGCGAGGAATTCGAGGCCTACCGGCAGCAGCTGGCCGTCACGGTCCACGAGAAAACGCTCGCCCGGTTCAAGGACCTGGCCCAGGCGAAGGCCAAGGAACTCGGCGCCGAGCGCGGCATCCGGGACGGCCTGGCCAAGGAACTGCGGCAGCTCGAGGCGGACTACAACAACCAGGGCGGCAACGCGATCTCCGCGATCGAGCAGGCGCTGGAGAACGCCCGGGTGGGGCTCAAGCTCCGCCAGCAGGTCGAGGAATCGGCCCGGAAGGCCCTCTCCGACGCCGGCCTGGAACTTCAGTGGTCCGCGGCCGGCTGGGAGCAGGCCCACGAGCATGCGGCCGCCCGCTCGGCCGAGCTGAAAGACGATTCGGAGGCGCTCAAGGAGCTTCGTTTCGAGGCGTTCGACGGCCACGCGACCAGGAAGCGCGAGCTCGCCGCGGCCCAGCAGGAACTGGGGTCGCTCAGGACGCGCAAGTCCCTGCTGCCGCCGTCGAGCATTGAAAACCGCAGCGCCATCGCCGCGGCCACGGGCGTGCCCGAGGAGCAGATGCCGTTCGGCGGCGAGCTGATCGACCTTGCGGAGGGCCAGGAACGGTGGCGGCCGGCCGCCGAGCGGGCGCTGCGCAGCCTCGCCACCACGCTGCTGGTCCCCGGCGAGCACTTCGGCGCCGTGACCCGCTACCTCAACGACCATTCCGTCCGCGGAGCGCTGCGGGCGGTGGACGTCTCGAAGCCGCTCGCCGGCGGGGCGCTGGCCGTGCAGGACGCGGCCGACGGCGATCTGCTCACCAAACTGGACATCCTCATCATGGGACCGTCCGCGGAAGCGGGCGAGTGGATCCGGGAACGGATCGCCCTCGATTTCGCCTACCCCTGCGTTGAGGACCCGGACGAGCTGGCACGGCTGGACAAGGGCCTGAGCCTGGGCGGTGTGGTCAAGCGCAACCGCCATACCGTGGAAAAGGATGACCGTTTCACCGGCCGGCAGGACTATGTCCTCGGCTTCGACAACGCCGCCAAACTGGAGCTGGTGGCCGCGCAGGTCGAGGACCTGCAGCAGGAACTCGCCAAGGCCGCCGAGCTGGCGCAGAGCCGGGAGGAATCGCACCAGGGAATGAGCCGGCAGCTCGAGGCCCTGCGCCGCGTTGCCGACGACCACCGGCCCTGGGAACAGGTCTCGGCCGCCGTGGCCGCGGACGAACTCGCCCGGATCGAGCAGCGGCTCAAGGACGCCCTCGCCGCGCAGGCGGATCTGGAACCGCTGCGGGCCAACATCGAGGCGGCCCGGCACAAGCACCAGTCCAGCACCGAGGCCGCGGCCGTGCTGCAAAGCGAATACAAGGCAGTTGACGCGCAGCTGACCTCCGCCGATTCGCTGCTGGACGCCGCAAGGGACCGCCTGGCGCAGGCGCCGCCGTCGGACGCCACCGTCACGGCACTGGAACCGTACTTCGCGGACTTCGGCGACGTCCTGGAAATGCACGAGCTGGACAACCTCGCCAACCAGGTCCGGACCCGGCTCCTCGCCGAGCTGCACGCGGCCGAATCCCGCGGGCAGGCGACCTCGGAGCGGCTCATGCGCATCTTCGAGGGCTTCGTCCGCGAGTGGGGAACGGCGATTTCCGCGGACCACGGCACCTCGATCGGCGCGGCGGGGGAGTTCGAAGCCCGCTACCACGCCATCGTCAGCGACGGCCTTCCCGCGCAGGAAGCCGAATTCCGGCAGTTCTTCAACCAGCGCACGCACGAATCCTTCAGCACCCTGCTGCACCTGCTGGACGAGGAGCGCCGCTCGATCAGCAGCCGCATCCTGCCGCTCAACGGGATCCTCTCCGAGGTGAACTTCCATGAGGGCAGCTTCCTGGAACTCGACATCAAGCAGACCCTGCCCGCCACCGCCAAGCAGTTCAAGGATGCGATCCAGAACGCGCTGAAGGTCCGGCACACCCGCCCCGGAAAGGCGGCCGCTCCGGCGTCCGGTGCTTCCGGCGCGGAAGCGGACGACGACGCCGAGCTCGGCAACCGCTACAAGTCGCTCGAAACGCTCGTCAAGCGGCTCGGCTCGCAGACCCCCGAGGACCGGCGCTGGCGTGCCGAAGTGCTGGACGTCCGCGGGCACCTCTTTATCCAGTGCAAGGAGCACCGCGAGGTCCAGGGTTCGCGGGCGGCGAAGGGCGGGCGGAAGAAGACCGAGGTCTTTATGCACGCGGACACCGGATCGATGTCCGGCGGCGAGCGGCAGCGCTTCACGGCATTCATCATGGCCGCGGCGCTGAGCTACCAGCTGGGCATCGCCGAGCAGGGCTTCACCACCTACGGCACCGTGATGATGGACGAGGCCTTCGTGCTGGCTTCGGAGGAATTCGCCGGCGCCGGGATCAAGGCGCTGCATGAGTTCGGTTTCCAGCTGCTCCTGGCCGCACCCGAGAACGTGATCGACCTGTCCCGGCACCTTGGTTCCGTCACGGAGATCCTGCGGGACAAGCGCACCAATCGTTCCGGCGTGCTCACCGCTCCCGTCATCGGACCGCGGCCCGGCACCGAGGGGACCTGGCGCTCCGAGGCGAACCCGGTGGACATCGTCCTCCGCTGACCTCCGCCCCAAGCAACGCGGGGTCACCAGCCGCCCATAATCCCCGCCGGGATGGGCCGTAGGTGACCCCGCGTTGCTATTTAAAGCGGGGGTAGGGCTGCGGTTCCGCCTATTAGGTTACGAAAGGTTTGCGTAATTTCCGCAAGGATAGGCTAGCCTTACTTGGGTTCGCATCATTGACCTAAGGAATCCCATGCCTCTCCCTGCCCCGGGCCGCACCGTGCCCAGACGCCGCTTCCTCCGCGCCACCGGCCAGGCAACTGCTGCTCTCGCCGCCGTCGCGCTGTCCCTGACGGCCTGCTCCACCGGCCCGGCCAACTCGACGGCGGCGGACGCCCCCAGCCAGTCGGCCAGCTCCGCCTTCCCCGTGACCATCAAGCACGTGTTCGGCGAGACCACCATCAAGGAACAGCCGACGCGCGTCGTCACCGTGTCCTGGGTCAACGACGATGTGGCACTCGCCCTTGGTGTGGTTCCCGTGGGTGTCCCGAAGAACGAATGGGGCGGCAACGACCAGGGATCCACCCCGTGGAAGGATGCCGCACTCCAAAAGCTCGGCGCCGGCTTCGGTTCGGACAAGGCCCCGGTCCAGTTCTCCGAGGCCGACGGCGTCAACTTCACCGAGATCGCCAAGCTCAACCCGGACGTCATCCTCGGTGCCTACTCCGGCCTCACGGAGGAGGACTACAAGAAGCTCAGCGAAATCGCCCCCGTGGTGGCCCACCCTGAGATCGCCTACGGAACCTCCTGGCAGGATTCCACCGCCATCATCGGCAAGGCCCTCGGCAAGGACGCCGAAGCCACCAAGCTGGTCGCCGACACCGAGGCCACCATCAAGGAAAAGGTCTCCGAGTACCCGCAGATCGCCGGCAAGAGCTTCATCTACGGCAACCTGGAGCCCGCCTCGCCTGACGGAGTCAACGTCTACACCGCCAACGACAACCGCCCCCGCTTCCTCAGCGAGATCGGCATGAAGCTGGCCCCCGTGGTGGAAGATAACTCCAAGGGCTCCAAGGAGTTCTTCATCCCGTGGTCCGCCGAGAAGGCCAACGAACTCGAATCCGACATCTTCGTCACCTGGGTTCCGGACGCAGCCACCACCGACTCCATCAAGGCAGACCCGCTGCTCGGCCAGATCCCGGCCATCAAGAAGGGCACCCTGGTTGCCGACTCGGACAACACCCTGACGCTGTCCATCTCGGCTTCGTCGCCGCTGAGCCTGCCGTGGTCGCTGGACACGTTCCTGCCGCAGCTGGCCACCGCAGCGGACAACGTCACTGCCGCGGTGAAGTAGGCACAATCCCATGAGCCAACTGACGACGACGGCGGTCTCCGCAGCCGCCCGGCCCGCCCCGGAGACACCCACGGGTGTTGCCGTCCCCGCCCGGGGACCGCGCGTGCTCTGGCTGCTGGCCGCCGTCGTCGTGCTGGCGCTCGTGACCCTGGCGTCGTTCGCCATCGGAGCCCGGGGCCTGGCCCTGGACACCGTCTGGCAGGCGCTGACCCGGTTCGATCCGGCCGACGGCGACCACGCCGTTGTCCATGCCCGCATCCCGCGCACCGTCCTGGGCCTGCTGGCCGGGGCCGCCCTCGGGCTCGCGGGAGCCGCGATGCAGGGCGTTGCCCGCAATCCGCTCGCCGACCCGGGCATTATCGGCATCAACGCCGGCGCCGCGCTGGCCGTCGTCACCGGAATCTACATCTTCGGCGTGTCCTCGCTGACCGGGTACATCTGGTTCGCGTTCGTCGGCGCCGCGGCCGCCGCCGTCGTGGTCTACCTGATCGCCTCACTCGGCCGGGACGGCGCGACGCCGGTGAAGCTCGCCCTCGCCGGCGCCGCCCTGAGCGCCGGTCTCTTTTCCCTCATGAACGTCATCCTGGTCTCCAGCCGGGACACCCTGGACCGCTTCAGGTTCTGGCAGGTCGGCGGGATCGCCGGCCGCGACTGGTCCGTGATCCTCCCGGGCCTGCCGTTCCTGCTGCTGGGGGCCGTGATTGTGCTCGCCACCGGCCGGATCCTCAACAACCTCGCCCTCGGCGACGACATCGCCCGCGGCCTGGGCCAGCGCGTCGGGCTGGCCCGCGGCATCACCGCCCTTGGGATCGTCCTGCTCTGCGGCTCGGCCACGGCGCTGGCCGGCCCGATCGGCTTCGTGGGACTTATCATTCCGCACGCCGTCCGGTTCCTCACCGGCCCCGACTACCGCTGGATCCTGCCCTTTTCGCTGGTCCTGGCCCCGGCACTGCTGTTGACCGCCGACATGATCGGCCGCGTGATCCTGCTTCCGGGTGAAGTCCCTGCCGGGATCATGACCGCCCTCGTCGGTGCCCCGGTGTTCGTCTGGCTGGTCCGGCGCAGCAAGGGGGCCGGGCTATGACAACCGCCCCGCAGACCCAGCCCGCAGCGCAGGTCCGGCCCGCAGCGCAGGTCCGGCCCGCCCCCGACGTGACACCCCCCGCCCGGGAATCCCCCGCCGAGGTGACACTTGGCGCCCATGTTCCGCCCAAGCATCGGCGTTTTCTCGCACCTCGCGGGGCCGTGCTCAACCGCACGGGCATCCTGGCCCTGGCCGTCGTGGCACTCTTCGCGGCCAGCGTGCTCCTGGGCAGCTATACCGTCACCATTCCCGACTTCTTCAGGATCCTGGCCGCGCACCTCACCGCAGGCGAGAAGATTCCGGGCGCGAGCTTCATCGTGATGGAGCACAAGCTGCCGCGCGCCGTTGTGGGAACGCTGATCGGGGCCGCGTTCGGGCTGTCCGGCGCGCTGTTCCAGACCATGCTCCGCAACCCCCTGGCCAGTCCGGACGTGATCGGGATCAGCTACGGTGCCAGCGCCGCGGCGGTGACCGCGATTGTCGTCTTCGGCGCGTCCGGTGCCGTGGTTTCGGGTGCCGCCTTCGCCGGTGCCCTGGCCGTGGCCGCCCTGATCTACGGCATCTCCCGCAGCGGATCCCTCGGCTCCGGGGGACAGCGGGGCGACGCCGCCGGCAGCCGGCTGATCCTCGCCGGAGTGGGGATCGCCGCCGCCCTCCACGCCGTGGTCAGCTTCCTGATGACCCGGGCGGACATCCGGACCGCCGCCGAGGTCCTGATCTGGCTCAACGGCTCGCTCAATTCGGCCAACTGGGACCGGGCCGGGGTCCTCGGCCTCGCCCTGCTCGTGCTGGTGCCCGCCGTCGCGGTCCTCGCCGGGCCGCTGCGCATCCTCGAACTCGGCGACGACACCGCGGCGGGCCTGGGCGTCCGGGTCGGGGCGGCCCGGCTGGGCATCGTGGTCACCGCCGTCGGCCTTGCCGCCGCGGCGACGGCGGCCGCCGGGCCCGTGGCGTTCGTCGCGTTTCTCGCCGGGCCGATCGCCCGCCGGTTCGTCCGCAAGGCGAGCCTGCCGGCGTCGGCCCTGGCCGGGGTGCTGATCGTGCTGAGCGCCGACTACTTTGCCGCCAACATCGCGCCGCTCCTGCTGGCCGGAACGGTCCTGCCGGTCGGGGTGGTGACCGGGGCCCTCGGCGCCCCGTTCCTGCTCTGGCTGCTCGTCACTTCCAACCGAAAGGACGCCTGAGATGGCAACTCTCCAGACCTCCGGCCTGCGGCTCAAATACGACCAGCGGACCGTGATCGAGGGGCTCTCCGCGGAAATCCCGGAGGGCAAGGTGACCATGATCGTCGGCGCCAACGCCTGCGGAAAGTCCACCCTGCTCCGGGGCCTCGCCCGGCTGCTCAAGCCTGCCGCCGGCACCGTCACCCTGGACGGGCGGGACATCCACCGCAGACCCGCCCGCGAGGTGGCCCGCACCCTGGGCCTGCTGCCGCAGCATCCCACGGCGCCGGACGGCATCACCGTCCGGGACCTGGTGGGCCGCGGCCGCTACCCGCACCAGGGATTCTTCCGGTCCGCGGGCGGCTCCCCGGACGACGAGCGTGCGGTGCAGCAGGCGATGGCCGCCACCGAAACGCTGGAACTCGCCGGGCGGAACGTGGACGAGCTCTCCGGCGGGCAGCGGCAGCGCGTGTGGATCGCGATGGCCCTGGCCCAGGAGACCGAAGTGCTGCTGCTGGATGAGCCCACCACCTACCTGGACCTCACCCACCAGGTGGAGGTCCTGGACCTCATCACGGACCTCAACAAGCAGCGCGGCACCACCGTGGCGATCGTGCTGCACGACCTCAACCTCGCCGCGCGGTACGCCGACCACATCATCGCGATGAAGAACGGACAGATCGTCGCCGAAGGCGCCGCCCGGTCGGTCGTCACCGAGGAACTCGTCCGCGAGGTGTTCGGCCTGGAGTCCCGGGTGCTCTCGGACCCGGTGTCGGGGGCACCCCTGATCATCCCGGTGGGCCGCCACCATGCCGCCGTCCCGCAAACCACAACCCTGGAGCTGGTCCCATGACTGCCACGAACCCCACCCCGGCCCGCACCCGGTCGGCCCTCAAAACCGCACCCGCCACCGAGCCCATGACCCAGGCCTTCGACGTCCAGGTCACGGCGGTCCAGGAGCTCGGACCGAACTTCCGGCGGGTCACCCTGGGCGGCTATTCGTTGCGGAACTTCGGTGTCCATGGCAGCACCCTGGACCTGCGCATCAAACTCATGATCCCCTCGCTGGCGCCCGACGGCACCGCGCTGCCGCTGCCGGAATTCCGGACGGAGCAGGCCGGCTGGTACCGCGAGTGGCTGGCCATGGATCCTGAAACCCGCGGGTCCATGCGCACCTACACCGTGCGGCAGGAACGCCTCGACGCCGTCTACCCGGAACTCGACGTCGACTTCGTGATGCACTTCGACGCCGCCGGCCACGGCGGACCGGCCGCCAACTGGGCCCGCAACGCCAAACCTGGGGACACCCTGACCCTGATCGGACCCAACAACCGGGCCGCGCACTGCGTCACCGCCGAAACCTACTCGGGGATCGAATGGCGTCCGGGGATGGCCCAGCGGGTCCTGCTGGCCGGTGATGAGACGGCCGTCCCTGCCATCAGCGCCATTCTTGAGAGCCTGCCGCCGTACTTCAGCGGGCATGCCATCCTCGAGGTTCCGGAGGCCGGCGACTTCCAGGGCATCACGACAGCCGCCGACGTCGAGATCACCTGGCTCGCGCGCGGTGCGGCGATCGGCCGGTCACGTCCGCACGGCGAAATGCTGCAGGAAGCGGTCCGGGCCGCCGTGACCCTCCCCGGCTGGGTCGGGCTCCGGCCCTCCGTTGAGCCTGCGGCGGGACCCGAGCCCGAGGACGTCAACGTGGACCACGACATCCTCTGGGAGACCCCCGCCCGGATGGACGCCGCGGCGATCAGCGCCAGCCGGAATCCGGACAAGCCCGCGGGGGCAATGCCGTTCTACGCCTGGATTGCCGGTGAAGCGGGAGTCGTCAAGGAGATGCGCCGGTACCTGGTGCGGGATGTCGGGATCGACCGGAAGCAGGTGGCGTTTATGGGGTACTGGCGGCAGGGGAAGGCCGAGCTCTAGGCGACGCTCCCGCAGCTGTTGCGCCTATTGTTCCGACGCTCCCGCACCTGCTGTGCCCCGCTTGTTCACCCCGGCGTCGTCCGGGTTGGCTAGCGTGGGCGGTATGGCCGAGAAGCTTCTGTCCCCGGGCGCTGACGGGCGGCGGGTTTATGTTGCACTGGGGGATTCCTTCACCGAGGGGGTGGGGGACTACAACTCCCGGCTGCCCAACGGGGTCCGCGGCTGGGCGGACCGCGTGGCGGAGCAGCTGGCCAGGGCGGACCCGGGGTGGCAATACGCCAACCTCGCCATCCGCAGCAAGAGACTGCGGCAGATCATCGCGGAGCAGCTCGAACCCGCGCTGGCCATGGAACCGACCCTGATCACCCTGTACGCGGGCGGGAACGACATCCTGGATCTCGGGACCGACATCCGCGCGTTGATGAAGGACTACGAATACCTCGTCGCCAGGCTTGCCGCGAGCGGGGCCACCGTGGTGCTCTTTACCGGTTTCGACGTCAGGGTCTCGGCGCTGCTGGAACCCCTCAAGCGGCGGAACGCCCTCTACAACCAGCGGGTCCGCGAGGTGGCGGCGAGGTACGAGGCGGTGCTGGTGGATTACTGGTGCTTCGATGCGTTCTACGATCCGCGGATGTGGGATTCGGACCGTCTGCACATGTCCAAGGCCGGCCACAAGTATCTCGCCGGCCAGGTCCTGGGCCAGCTCGGGGTTGCGCACAAGGTCAAGCCCAAGGAATGGGCGCCCGCGGCGAAACTCGGCCTCCGCGACCGGGGGCGCGGACAGCGGCGCTGGGTCAGCGACTGGGTGCTGCCGCTCTTCGCGCGCAAGCTCCGGGGCGTCACGCTCGGGGACGAGCTCAGCCCGCGCTGGCCGGCGCCGGTCAGGGTTCCGCCGAAGGCGGGACTGAAGAAACTCACCGCCAAGGTCCCCGCGGACTGACCCCATTCCTCTTCAGGGGTTCCTCCACGCGGGGCCAGCGGGCGTCAGCTGTCCAGCAGGTTCTCGTAGCCCGGCGCCACCCGGCTCGCGTGGAACTCCTCGACGTCGAACTCGGCCACTCCGTTGATATAGAACGGGTCCCTGGCCAGCGAGGCATCCAGGGCGTCGCGGTCCGCGTTGGAGAGCAGCAGGGCTCCCGTGCGCGGGATCTTCCGCCCCGCGACCATAAAGATGCCCTGGTCGAAGGCGTCCTGCAGCCACGTCACGTGCGCCGGAAGATGGAAGTCAACGATCTCTTCGGGGACCTTATAGGTCAGGGAGACTACATACATAGGGTCAGCCTAGCGTCTGTCCGCGGCGCCCGGGCGGGATTCTCCCGGTCATGGAATCCCGCGAAGTTGAACCGTCAAGCTTCAATGCTCCTAGACTGTATCCATGACTGAACCGCGCTGGCTGAACGCCGACGAACGCCGGGCCTGGCTGGCCCAAGTGAGCATCAACACCCTGCTTCCGGCCGCACTGGACACGCAGCTGCACCATGCGCGCAAGCTCTCTCTTTTCGACTACAACGTCCTCGCGATGCTCTCCGAGGCCGACGGCCGCTTCCTGCCCATGAGCGAACTGGCCGCGCGCACCAGCGCGTCCCTGTCCCGGCTGTCCCACGTGGTCACCAAACTGCAAAGCCGCGGCTGGGTGGAGCGCCGTCCGCACCCCGGGGATGCCCGGGTCACGACGGCGCACCTTACCGACGCGGGAATGGCCACTATCGAGGAGCTCGCCCCAGGACACGTCGAGGCGGTCAGGTCGCTGTTCCTGGACGCCCTGAACGAGAAGGACGTCGCTGACCTCGCCCGGATCGGCGAGAAGATCGTGGGCCGCCTGGACAAGGACCACTGGATCCTGCGGGAGAGCAAGCAGGCGTAAGGGCCGCCGCGAGGCCTGCCGCGACCCGCCGTCGCCTAGTGTTGGCACTATGGAATCGCCGATCGACAGCTACCTGCGCCAGATCCACGCCGAGATCGCCGAGCTCAAGGACGGCAAGCCCTACAGCACCATTCCGGCGATGGCCACCGTGGACCCGGACAACTTCGGCATCGCCCTGGCGACCGTGGACGGCACGGTGTACGAGATCGGTGACACCCGCGAGGAATTCACCATCCAGTCCATCTCCAAGCCCTTCACCTACGGGCTGGCCCTGGAAGACCTCGGCGCCGAGGCCGTGGACGCCAAGGTGGACGTGGAACCGTCCGGGGACTCGTTCAACGAGATCTCCCTGGCCGAAGGGACCGGCCGGCCGGCCAACGCGATGATCAACGCCGGCGCCCTCACCGCCACTTCGCTGATCAGGGGATCCGGCGGGCAGTCCGGGTTCAAGCGGATCCTCAGCACCTACTCCGCCTTCGCCGGCCGTCAGCTCTCGGTCAGCGAGAAGGTGTTCGAATCCGAGCTCAAGCACGGCCACCGCAACACGGCGCTCGCGTACCTGCTGCGGTCCTTCAACATCATTGAGGACGATCCGACGCCGGTCCTGGAGGACTATTTCCGCCAGTGCTCGGTCCTGGTGAACTGCTTCGACCTCTCGATCATGGCCGCCACCCTGGCCAACGGCGGCCGGAATCCGCTCAGCGGCAAACAGGTGCTGGAGATCGGGCCGGTGGAACGCGTGCTGTCCGTCATGATGACCTCCGGCATGTACGACGACGCCGGGGCCTGGATCAGCAGCGTGGGGATGCCGGGAAAGAGCGGGGTGGCCGGCGGAATCATCGCCGTGCTGCCCGGCCAGGTGGGCCTGGCCGTCTACTCGCCGCCGCTGGATGAGCACGGCAGCAGCGTCCGCGGCCTGGCAACGGCACAGCGCCTCTCCCGGGACATGGAGCTCCACTTCGTCCGCGCGGCCCGGACCGGCCGGTCCGCCATCCTCGCCGCGTACGACGTGACCGAGACGCCCTCGGGCATCCGCCGGAACGACGAGGCCGCCGACGTCCTGCGTGCCCACGGCCACCGGGCGCGGGTCATCGAAGTCAACGGCGACCTCCTCTTCGCCGGAACCGAGTCCATGGTGCGGGAACTCAGCAGCCTGGCGGACGACGTCGAGCTGGTGGTCCTGGACGTGCGCCGCACCGACCAGGTCAGCGAGGTTGCCGTGCGCATGCTGGCCAAGGCCAGGCAGGGGATGACCGACGCCGGCCGGGAACTGGTGCTGATTGAGGCGGATGGTGCCGTCACGGAAGCCCTGGGGCTGTCCGCGCAGCGCCAGGTGCCGTCCTTCGCGTCCCGGAGCGCCGCCGTCGAATACTGTGAAAACCGCCTGCTGGAGCGCCACGGGGACCACCTGCTGCTCCCGGACCACGTGCCGGTCACCGCGTCACCCGCGCTGGCGCCGCTGGAGGAGGCAGACGCCGCGGCGCTGGAGGCGCTGATGACCCCGAAGTCCTACGACGACGGCGACGTCATCCGGCGCGTCGGGCTGCGGTTCGGCGGGGTCTACTTCATCACCTCGGGACGCGTCAGCAGCACGTCCCCGGGACCCACCGCGGACCGCGTGAAGCTGAATACACTCAGCGCCGGCATGACCTTTGGCGAACTCGCGCTGGGCAGCGGGAACCGGCAGGAAACGACCGTCCGGGCGGTCGGCCCGGTGGAGGTCATGGTGCTCAGCGCGGAGGCAATCTCCGAGCTGGAAGCCGCCGACCCGCGCCTGGCCATCGCCCTCTGGAAGGCCCTGACCCGCGACGCCTACACCCGCGTGGAGCAGTACCTGCGCGAAACGGCGGTCCGGATCCGCGAATAGCGGTTCTGCGGCGCCCGCTTGTTTGCGCCCCGCTTTGTTTGCTTGGGGCAACTGCTGGCAGACTGGATCCATGGATTTCACGTCGCGTTATGTAGCCCTTGGCGACTCTTTCACGGAAGGCGTCGGCGACGACGACCCCGCCCGTCCCAACGGCGTCCGGGGCTGGGCGGACCGCGTGGCCGAGCAGCTGGGCGCCGCCGACCCCGGCTTCGGGTACGCCAATCTCGCCATCCGCGGCCGGAAGCTGCGCCAGATCATGGCCGAACAGGTCGACGCCGCCGTCGCCCTCAAACCGACCCTGGTGAGCATCTACGCCGGGGCCAACGACATCCTCCGGCCCAAGGTGGACATCGATGACCTGCTAGTGGACTACGACGCCGGCATCCGCAAACTCACGGCCACCGGCGCAACCGTGGTGATGTTCACCGGTTTCGACTCCCGCGGCTCGAAGATCTTCAGCACGACGCGCGGCCGGACCGCGATCTACAACGAACTGGTCCGCGGCATCGCCGGGGACCACGGCGCCCTCCTGGTGGACTACTGGCGCTTCAGCGAGTATTACGACTGGGGAATGTGGGCGACCGACCGGATGCACATGTCCGCCGCGGGCCACGCGAACATGGCCAAGCGCGTCCTCACCGTCCTGGAGCACGACCACTCCATCGATGTCCCGCCCATGACCCCGGTGCCGGAACTCAGCCGGACCGAGGCCATCCGCGCCAACGCCCGCTGGGTCCGCGAATTCGCCGGACCGTGGGTGGTCCGCCGCGTCACGGGGAAGTCCTCCGGCGACGGACTGACACCGCGCTACCCCCGGCTCACGCACCTCTAGGCACGGAACCCCGGCGTCGCGAGCAGTTCCCCGCTGCCGAGGACGGCGAGCACCTCGACGTCCCAGCTGTCGGTGGCCCAGTTCAGCAACCGCCTCCCGCCGGCGACGACCGCCGTCGCGAGCACATCCGCGGTGAGAATGTCCGCGGCGGCCACCGACACCTGGCGGAAATCGAGGGGTCCGAGCCCGGTCCGGCCGGCTCCGGCCCGGTCTGCCCCGGCCCGCCAGATGTGATTGCCGCGCTCGGCCACCACGGCGATGAACAACCCGATCGACACGATGGCGAGCCACATGTCGGGGACCAGCACCCACAGGGCCACGAGCTCACTGACCGGATCGAGCCCTTCGGCCATCCCGTATCCGACTGCGATGAGGATTCCGTGCGCGAGCAGCAGATACAGCGACGGTTTGCCGAGCTGGCGGTGAAATTCCAGCGCCCGGTCATGCCCGACGGCGCCGTCGATCACCGGGATACGAGCCGCCAGCAGCAACATCAGCAACACCAGATCCATGCCGGCGAGGCCGGCAACGACTCCCAGGGCCGTGAAGGAGCCGGCCAGCGTCGAGAATCCGGCGGCGCCGCCGTCGGCGAGCCACAGTGCGACGGTCAAGGCCACGGAGGCCCACGCGAGCACGGTCAGCAGGTCCGCCCGGAACAAGCGGCTCCGGGACTGACCGCGGAACGGCTCCACGGGAGTGCGGCGTGCCGTGGCCGGCACGGCCATCGGGCGTGAGGAGTTCATGGCTCCACGGTCCGCCCGCAGCCTATCAATTGGCTGTGAAACCGCTAGGGGGTCGATGTGACTTCGCACGGAACCGGGCTTCGCCCCTTATACACCGTCAGATGCCGGATTGGTCTTTAATTCGTCAAGCTCGTAGACTTGGTAGGCGCTAGGTGGCGCGGAGCGTGTGCAATTGCTCCGGTTGGCGGGATCTGTCTGAAAAATTGGCAGTCCTAATGGCCGGTAGTTAGGGGCTCAAGTTGCGTGCACTCCTGTATTCGCCCAGCATCCCGGTACTTCGCGGTGGCCATCCGAAAGGATTCCGCCGCCCGGTAACCGTGGCCCACAATCTTCGCCGCAGTGCGGAAAGCAGTCGGTTCACACCGCTGCCTGACTACTGCCGGAACCCTGTGGGCGCTGGATGCGGACGCCGCCTGCCGCACGGTTACGCGGGAACTCCGCCGATCGTTTCATTTATTTTTGAGGAGAGTCGTCATGGCAGCACACTGCCAGGTGACCGGAGCCGAGCCGGGCTTTGGACACAGCATTTCGCACTCGCACCGTCGCAACAAGCGCCGGTTCGACCCGAACATCCAGAAGAAGCGCTACTGGGTTCCGTCCCTGCGCCGTAATGTCACTCTGCAGCTCTCTGCAAAGGGCATCAAGACCATCGACGTGCGTGGCATCGACGTAGTCGTAGCCGCCATCCTGGCACGAGGAGTGAAGCTCTAATGGCTAAGGACAAGGACGTACGTCCGATCATCAAGCTCAAGTCGACCGCGGGCACGGGTTACACCTACGTGACGCGGAAGAACCGTCGTAACAACCCGGACCGCATGGTTCTGAAGAAGTACGACCCCCGCATCCGCAAGCACGTCGAATTCCGAGAGGAGCGCTAAACACATGGCTAAGAAGTCAATGATCGCTAAGAACGAACAGCGTAAAGTCATCGTCGAGCGTTATGCTGCAAAGCGCCTCGAACTGAAGAAGGCTCTGGTTGACCCCGCGTCGACCGACGAGGCACGCGAAGCTGCACGCCTCGGCCTGCAGAAGCTGCCCCGCAACGCCTCACCGGTACGTCTGCGTAACCGCGACATCATCGATGGCCGCCCGCGCGGTACCTTCCAGAAGTTCGGCATCTCCCGTGTTCGCTTCCGCGACATGGCTCACCGCGGTGAGCTCCCGGGCATCACGAAGTCTTCCTGGTAATTCAGCACCCCTGAAGCCAGTGGCTTGAAGAAGGGCCGGCGCCTCTTGGCGCCGGCCCTTCCTGCATTTAAGGCCCGACGGCGGACAGTTGCGTCTGCAGGAGGGGAAACCGGCCCCGGCTGCCAGGTAGGGCGGTGGATGTGAGCCAGTACACGTGAAGGGCTTTCCCGGTTTCCGGTGGAGAACACGGAGTCCTGCGGCCTGGGTTCCGTGTGGTGGCGGGGTTTTTGGGGGGGTGGGGGGTGGTGTGGGGGTGGATTTGTGTGTGGTCGGTGGGGTGTGTAAAGTAATTCGAGTCGCCGCCGCTGATGCGGAGAGATTGCGACCGACCCCCTGACAAACATCCTGAAAATGGTTCGTGGTTTTGCGTGCTGTTTGAGGGTGGGGGCCTGGTTTGGTGGAGTTGCTGGTCGCGGAAACGCTGGTTTGCAAAGCTTCGCTGGTTCGGGTAAGTTTGGGAAGTTGCTCCGGAGCGATCCACGGCTGAGGTTGTGGTGGTGCCGGGTGTGTCTGTTGTTTGAGAACTCAATAGTGTGCCAAGTTTGTTGATACCA